>NZ_JAFIDJ010000001.1:2544842-2545404 GCF_017051705.1 Algoriphagus lutimaris
AATGGATTTGTAGGAACTGAAGCCGAATGGCTCGCATCTCTTGAAGGTGCTGATGGAGCCGATGGATTAGATGGTGCCCCAGGTGCAGACGGTGCTGATGGCGACTCCGCATATGAAGTCGCAGTAGCCAATGGATTTGTAGGAACTGAAGCCGAATGGCTAGCTTCGCTAAAAGGGGATAAGGGAGATACCGGTGATCAAGGTCCTCAAGGTCCTGCAGGTTCAGATAACCAAATTCTTTCTACTTCTGGAGGAGCTGGTAATATCTCTATCGAAAATGGAAATACCCTTAACCTAAATGTTAACGATGCTGATGCCGATCCTACCAATGAAATTCAAGCGCTTGTCTCGGCTCCCTCTCAGCCTGGTGTAATTGGATTAACCAACGGAAATACGGTCACAGTGAATGTGAATGATGCCGATGCTGATCCTACCAATGAATTGATTACCTCCGGAACCCTCAATGGTACCGACCTGGAAATCGTCGATGCCGGTGGAACCACCACCGTAGACCTTTCCGCACTCGATAACTCCGGTACCGATGATCAGAACCTGACCTCGG
>NZ_JAFIDJ010000001.1:2545500-2616974 GCF_017051705.1 Algoriphagus lutimaris
GCCGATCCTACCAATGAATTTCAAGCGCTTGTCGAGGCTCCCTCTCAGCCTGGTGTAATTGGATTAACCAACGGAAATACGGTCACAGTGAATGTGAATGACGCCGATGCCGATCCCACCAATGAATTGATTACCTCCGGAACCCTCAATGGTACCGACCTGGAAATCGTCGATGCCGGTGGAACCACCACCGTAGACCTTTCCGCACTCGATAACTCCGGTACCGATGATCAGAACCTGACCTCGGCAACCATCTCCGGAAACATCCTGACCATTGAAATCGAAGATGGGGATCCCGTAACGGTCGATCTATCCGCTTACCTCGATAACACCGATGAGCAGGACCTGACTTCGGCAACTCTTGCCGCTAACAATGTGCTGACCATTGCCATTGAAAATGGGGCTCCTGTAAACGTAGACCTCTCTGCCCTGCTTAGCGACGGCTCTGAAACTGATCTTCAAGCCGGTACCAATGCCACTGTCACAGGTACAGGGACCACGGCCGATCCCTATATCGTCAGCGTGCCTAGTCTGGATGATGCCGATGCCGATCCTACCAATGAATTTCAAGCGCTTGTCGAGGCTCCCTCTCAGCCTGGTGTAATTGGATTAACCAACGGAAATACGGTCACAGTGAATGTGAATGACGCCGATGCCGATCCCACCAATGAATTTCAAGCGCTTGTCGAGGCTCCCTCTCAGCCTGGTGTAATTGGATTAACAAACGGAAATACGGTCACAGTGAATGTGAATGATGCCGATGCCGATCCCACCAATGAAATTCAAACCTTATCCGTCAGCGGTACTGATCTAACCATTTCAGGAGGGAACACTGTCTCCCTACCAGCAGCCGGACCTCCTGGAGATAGCTTTATCAAAGCCTTCGGAAAAGTCCGCGCAGATGGATCAACTGCTAAAATAAAAGGAGCTACAGCCACCCTTATTCAAACAGGGATTTACCGTATTGACTTTACAACACCAATGTCCGACGGAAATTATATCATTCAACTTACGAATGAAGCCGGGAATTCAATGGTTTATGGCACGCAAGATGCAACTGGATTCCTTGTTCTGATTAAAGGAAACAATGGAAAAGCAGAAAATACCGAATTTATGTTTACAGTGATTGATCTTTAGAGGCGTCCAATTTTCCTATAAACCCATAATCTTAACTCCATATGCAAAAAAATGGATCGAATTACTTTTTATGCAGCCCCAACATTTCTATAGGGTATGAATCAAAAAAGTGATCTAACCTCCAGCTCCTAAGGTGAAGGTAAACACTGAGATTAACATGAGTCGAATATTTTCCTGTTTATCCGAGAAGCAACTCCAAAAGTTCATAGGATTAGAAATTCGTAGAATAAACAATTAATACCCATACTTATCTCCCCAGTTTCTTTTTAGGTTTTTTCGGAGCTCATTTTCCCTGGCATTTTCTCCAGGTTCATATAACTTGGTTCCTTTGATTTCATCAGGCATGAATTCCTGCTCCACAAAGTTGCCAGGGTAATCGTGGGAATATTTATAAGCCTTCCCATAATTCAGATCTTTCATCAACTTGGTAGGTGCATTTCTCAAATGGAGTGGAACAGACAAATCTCCTTTTTCCCGCACTAAAGACTGCGCTTGGTTGATGGCCATGTAGGCGGCATTGCTTTTGGGAGAGCTAGCCAAATAGGTCACACATTGTGAAAGAATGATTCTGGATTCTGGGTACCCGATTAATTTGACCGCCTCAAAACAATTGGTCGCCAACAACAGGGCATTAGGATTGGCATTACCTATATCCTCTGAAGCCAAAATCACCAATCTCCTAGCAATAAATTTCACATCCTCTCCACCTTCGATCATCCGGGCCAACCAATACACGGCTGCATTTGGATCTGAACCTCGGATTGATTTGATAAAAGCAGAAATGATATCGTAATGTTGCTCACCGGATTTGTCATAAAGCGCGACTTTCTGCTGCGCAATTTGCATCACTTTTTCATCTGTGATCACGCATGGATCTTCGTTGATCCCATCAATGACTATCTCTAAAAGATTTAGCAACTTTCTTCCATCCCCACCAGAGATTCTCAACAAGGCATCCGTCTCTTTCAACTGTACATCCAGTTTCTTCAGCTCCAAATCCTTTTCCAAAGCCTGATGGATCATCGCCTCCAATTCTGGCTTCCCTAACGAGTTGAGCGTAAACACCTGACATCTGGATAAAAGGGCCGCGTTCACTTCAAAAGAAGGGTTTTCAGTGGTTGCGCCAATCAAGCGGATAATCCCTTTTTCCACTGCACCTAATAGCGCATCTTGCTGGGATTTGTTAAAGCGATGGATTTCATCGATAAAAAGTACCACTCCCATTTGAAACTTTGCTTTTTCAATCACCTCACGGATATCCTTGACCCCAGAGCTAATCGCCGAAAGCGTATAAAACGGTGCTTTGATTTCATTGGCAATGATATTCGCAATGGTCGTTTTCCCAACCCCAGGAGGGCCCCATAAGATCAATGAAGGGACATTTCCCGACTTGATGGCTTTATATAAAAATGAATTAGGAGAAGACAAGTGCTCTTGGCCAATCAGATCTTCCAAGCGGATTGGACGCATTCGCTCTGCCAGTGGTGTATTATTCATTTGTTGGAATCTAGATTCTATCGGCAAGATACAGAGAAATGAAAAAAGGGACCGCAAAGCCCCCTTTTTATGACAAAAACTGTCTCCGATTTATAATTCCCCAATTCGTTTTCCAAACTCTTCCAAGTGATCATCCCCAAAATCATGATGGGTAACAAATCGGACTAAGTCTGGACCGAATTTAACCGCTTTAATGTGCTTCTCTCCCAACTTCTCCAAAAAGAACTCTGGTGTGATTCCATCCAACCTGGCAATAGCGATATTGGTAGCAACTGGCAACACTTCAGGAACAAAAGATTTTTTTAATAACATCTCTCCTAAAGCTTTGGCTCTTCCGTGATCCTCTTTCAAACGCGCTACTTGATGGTCCAAAGCATAGATTCCAGCAGCTGCCAGAAATCCTGCCTGCCGCATTCCACCGCCCATTACTTTCCGTACTTTTCTAGCCCGCTTTATATCGGTTTTTGAGCCTACTAGAAGAGAGCCTACCGGACAACCCAAGCCTTTACTCAAACAAATGGATATCGTATCAAACTGGGCGCCCCATTCTTTTGGATTGTCTCCGGTTTCTACCAATGCATTGAATAATCTCGCTCCATCCAAATGCAATTTCAATCCATACTCTTCACAAACCTTTTTGATCGGGATGACTTCTTCCAATTCATAAATACTACCCCCTCCTTTATTCATGGTATTCTCCAGAGAAACCATGGTGGTCTCAGGAGCATGGATATCATCTGGATTAATAGAGGCAGCCACTTGAGAGGCTGTAATTTTACCTAGATTACCTTCCAGCAATTTGACGGAGGCCAGGGAGTTAGACATAATTCCTCCTCCTTCATACAAATAGATGTGGGAATATTTATGGCATATTACCTCGGTTTGAATTCGGGTATGAAGACGTATTGCTATTTGGTTAGTCATGGTGCCAGAAGGGCAGAAAATCGAAGCTTCCATCCCGAAAAGGCTGGCAATTTTCTCTTCCAGAGCCGAAACCGTAGGGTCTTCTCCAAAAACATCATCTCCTACAGGAGCTGAAAACATGGCTTCTTTCATGCCCTTAGTAGGCTTTGTGACAGTGTCACTGCGTAGGTCAATGATCATTTTATAAAATACTTAGATTTAGAACTTTGTGATGGAGTCAAGGTTTTTATAGCCTTCGCAGCTTCAATGGGCCTATCAGTGGCCAAGATATCTGCGCCATTTTGCACAAAACTAGCATAGATTTGATCTCCTCTGCTTACTGCACTTTGATCCAGGTTCCCCAAGACCCCTAATATGGTAAAAACACCTTTTTTATGAAGAGCCTGATTGAATTCCCTAGGCCTTTCGGCCAAACCTGTAAAAGCTATTACCCGGGTCCAAGGAATTCCTGTCTCCTCTAACCTTTTGATTTCTTCTTCATTTCTGATGGTAATGGAAAGCATTAAATCCGGAGCCATAGAATGTAATTTCTTCGCCGCCGGAAAAGTATAGGTGATCAATGCAGCATGTCCTTCAGAACCTGTACTGCGAACTTCCTCAATGATCTTTTCGAACGGAACAGATCGCTTGATATCTACGGTCAATAATGCTTTCCCTTTAGACCAGGTTAATGCCTCTCCTAAAGTCGGTACCCTAAAGCTGGTCAACTCCCCATTTTCATCCTCCAAAAATAGGGATTGAATATATTCATAGGTCACCTCCTCCACCTTGCCTGTTCCATTGGTTGTTCGGTCCAAGTCGTCATCATGCATTAATACCAATACCGAATCCTTGGTCATAGCCACATCCAATTCGATGATGGATGGAGTAAATTTCAATACGTTTTCAAATGTTTCAATGGCATTCTCCGGGAATCCAGGATAGGGTCCACCACGGTGAGCCGAAACCATAGGAATTCGATCAGAAGTCCAAGTATAAAAATCGTAGGAAGTCCCAACTCCTCCCAAATCGATGTAAAACCCTTCCCCAGTTGCCTCCGTGGAATTTTGTTCCACAGTTGCGGTTTCAACCGTTGATTTAGAATTACAACCAAGTAAACCAACGAGCCACAGGAAAGTTAAGAAAAGACTATTTCTCATCTTTTTTTGCCTCTTTTTTAAAGATAAAATCCAACCCACTGCTTCGGTTGTTAAAAACTTCTTCCATATCCTTCAATTCCAAATTCAATGCCTTAGTAGAAATTTGGATTTCTATTAATGACAAAGCCAAAGCAATCAACAAAGAACCCATACTACCAACAAACACCCAGTTGGCCGCTTCTATATATCCAAGGAACAACAAATACATACAGACGATGCATAATAAAAAGCTGAATACTCCAAAGAGCTGCATATTCTTGATCAATGTCAATCGTTTCCGTAGGTTATGGATTTGATCTACGATCATTTCTTGATCAGGCGCATCCATGTATTTTTTATGAAGCCCTCGAATCAAACTGGCTATCGCTAAAAAACGATTGGTAAATGCCAGCATGAGTAAGGTAATCGCTGAAAAAAGTAAGGCAGGTGTAGAGAGTTGAAGTTCCATAGGTCTAAATTAGCTTACTAAAGATCAATCAAAAACCTTTAAATGAAAAAAAGCCTGTCCTTTTCGAACAAGCTCTTTCTTAAATCTTCATTTCCTTACTTATGCCACCTCACCTAGCACTACTAATTTTTCAAGTGTTGGTGATTCAGAACCACCTTTAGGTTCAATGGTAATAGCAAATGCCCCAGCTTGAGCCACCGCTTCCATTTGTTGAAGGGTGAATTTTTCCCCAGGGTTAACCAAACCAATACCGATCGGCCCATCATCTCCGATGGCCCACAATTGGTAATCATATTCCTCACTTAGAGAATTAAGGTTATTGACTGCCACTAAGACTTCCTGGGCATTCTGATCCCAGTAGACATCTACTTTCGCGTCTTTTTGCATGTCAAAACCTTCGCCTTTCATCTCTACCCGTTTGTAATCTCCGGCAACAATTTTATCGAGTTGGCTTTCCTTCTGTTCAAATTCCATCTTCACCTGGTTCAAATTGTCAGCCATCACGCTTTGTTCTTGAAGCAATGCCGTAAACTGTTCATCTTTCTCGTAGAACTTATTTGCATAAAATAATGCTGCACCTACTGCCAATACTGCCACTACCGAAGCTGCTGCTGCATAGGCTTTCCAAAGGGATAGTCTGACTACTTTGGCTACTTTAGGTTCTTCTACTGCTGTAGTATCTTCTTCAGTAGACTTAAATTCTGATTCCAAGCTGGCAAAGATTTTATCTTTTACCGCTTTGGAAGGTTGGGTCCCGGTCAACTCATCAAAGGCAAACATGGTCTGCTCTAGTTCCTCCAGTTCTTTTTTGATCTCCGGATGCAATTTCGCCAAGGTCAGAACCTCCTCACGCTCGCGCTCATTGAGCTCTCCTAAGAGGAAAAGCTCTAATTTGCCTGATGCTATGTATGATTGAATATCCACTAGATTCTGTCTAAATTCTTTTTCAAAACTTGTAATGAAGCCCTTACTCTGGACTTGACGGTGCCGAGAGGAATTTCAAATTCCTCGGAAACTTCCGAATGTGTATATCCTTTGAAATAAATATACTCAATAATGAAGCGCTGGTCTTCATTAAGCTGGTCCATTAACTCACGTACACCGATTCCATCAGTCATTGCCTCCGTCCCAGATTTGCTTTCTAAACCATATACGAAGTCATCAATTGCGTTGGTCTTACTAGATTGAGAAATTTCCTTGGACCTCAATTTATCAATGGCTGAATTCCTGCAAATATTTGCCATCCATGTGTATAAACGGCCTTTTGACTCGTCGTAGCGATCTATTTTCTTGGTGATTTTGACAAATGCATCATGAAAAATCTCTTCGGCTATATCGGAATCATGGACTATTCTGGAAATGACTGCAAAAAGTGCGCGGGAATATTTCTCATAGAGGTAATCCGTGGTTTTCTTGTCTTTCGCTCTTAGCCCGGCTATTAATTGTTCTTCCTCCAAAAGTTGGTTGTTTACAATGGGTTTACCCTAAAAGTAAAACACAAGACCGAATGTTTTCAGTCTTGTGTCTTTTATTTTCAAAAATGTGAGTTTTTACAAATGGATCACCTCGTCGTATGCTGCAGCAGCAGCCTCCATAATCGCCTCTGACATGGTTGGGTGAGGGTGAACTGTTTTAATCAACTCATGCCCTGTAGTTTCCAGTTTACGGATGGCTACGATTTCGGCAATCATTTCAGTTACGTTAGCCCCGATCATGTGCGCTCCAAGCAACTCTCCATATTTCTTATCGAATACCAATTTCACAAAACCGTCTTTTGCCCCGGCAGCAGATGCTTTTCCAGATGCTGAGAATGGGAATTTACCAATTCTTAAATCATATCCTGCTTCTTTAGCTTTTGCTTCCGTCATCCCTACAGAGGCGATTTCTGGAGAGCAATAGGTACATCCTGGGATGTTGCCATAATCCAATGGTTCAGGAGAATGTCCTGCGATTTTCTCAACACAGATAATTCCTTCTGCGGAAGCAACGTGTGCCAAGGCAGGCCCCGGAATTACATCACCGATGGCATAATAACCCGGCATATTGGTTTTGTAGTATTCATCTACCTTGATCTTACCTTTATCTACCAAAATACCTACATCTTCCAAACCGATGTTTTCAAGGTTTGAAACGACACCAGCAGCAGAAAGCACGATGTCACACTCTAAAGTTTCCTCACCTTTTGCGGTTTTCACAGTCACTTTACAGCCTGATCCTTTGGTATCCACCGCAGTCACTTCGGATGAAGTCATGATCGTCATTCCTGACTTTTTATAGATTTTTTCCAAAGCCTTGGAAACTTCTGCATCCTCTACAGGAACAATTCTATCTAGGTACTCCACAATGGTTACTTCAGTACCAATGGAAGCGTAGAAATAGGCAAATTCCACTCCGATTGCTCCAGAACCCACAACCACCATTTTCTTTGGCTGCTTCTCCAAGGTCATTGCCTTTCTATAACCGATGATTTTTTTATCGTCGATTTTCATAGAAGGAAGTTCTCTTGATCTTGCTCCTGTTGCGATGATAATATTGTCTGCAGAATAGACTGTCTTCTTATCGTCTTTGTCAGTTACTTCAACTTTCTTGCCTGGCTGGATTTTACCCCATCCAGAAATCACTTCGATTTTATTCTTCTTCATCAGGAAGGTCACGCCTTTGCTCATTCCATCAGCTACTCCTCTACTTCTCTTCACCATTCCCTCGAAGTCAGCTGTAGCCTCCTTTACAGTAATGCCATAATCAGATGAATGGTTAATGTATTCAAATACCTGAGCACTTTTCAGCAATGCTTTCGTAGGAATACAACCCCAGTTAAGACAAATACCACCTAGTTCAGCCGCTTCTATTACAGCAGTTTTCAAACCGAGTTGGGAAGCACGAATAGCAGCAACGTATCCACCTGGACCACTACCCACCACGATCAAGTCAAATTTGGTCGAAGACATATCTAAATATTGTTTTATAACGAATTGAAACTATGCAAAAATAGACCTTTTGGCTTCAGAAAAAAATTTGTAGCCCTCCACAAAAAGTCAAATGATTTCGTAAATACTGTAGCAAAAGCCAGATGAAAATACAGAATTTTACCAAAGTCGACTTTCATCCAATTTTATTTTACAAAAACAATTTTTGAGAAAAAATACGAAGGGAGAAAGCCGATTTCCAAAAGGCTTTACTTTTCAAATCGGAAACTTTCAGTTTTTTTCTAATTTTGGCAAAACAAAATTTTAGAATCAATGGGATTACTTTCCGGAAAAACTGCTTTGATCACCGGTGCCTCTAAAGGGATCGGAAGAGCCATTGCGATCAAATATGCTCAGGAAGGCGCCAACGTAGCCTTCACTTTTTTGTCCAGTGTAGAAAAAGGCCAGGCGCTTGAAGGCGAATTGGCAGCTTTTGGTGTCAAAGCGAAAGGATATCGCTCGGATGCATCAGACTTCAAAGCTGCAGAGGAATTAGTAAACAGTGTAGTGGCTGATTTCGGCGGACTGGATATTTTGATCAATAATGCTGGAATCACCAGAGATAATTTATTGATGAGAATGACAGAGGAGTCTTGGGATGAGATCATGAATGTGAACTTGAAATCCTGCTTCAATACGGTGAAGGCTGCGACCCGAACTATGATGAAAGCTAAAGCAGGCTCTATTATCAACATGACTTCTGTGGTAGGTGCCAAAGGAAATGCAGGTCAGGCTAATTATGCTGCATCCAAGGCAGGAATTATCGGCTTCTCCAAGTCAGTAGCTTTGGAATTAGGTTCCAGAAATATCCGATGTAATGCCATTGCTCCAGGATTTATCGAAACTGAAATGACAGAGGTTTTGGATGAAAAAACTGTACAAGGCTGGAGAGATGCCATCCCAATGAAAAGAGGTGGTAAACCAGAAGAAATTGCAGATGCTTGCGTATTCTTGGGATCTGACATGAGTACTTATATTTCAGGTCAAGTGCTTCATGTGAATGGAGCAATGTATACCTAAATTGGAATTATGAAATAGGAAGCAAGCAATTTGAAATATGGACGGCTGAGGAAACTCAGCCGTTTTTTTTTGTTTCCGATTTTCATAATAAAAGAACTAGAAGCAAGACCGCTTTTCCTGAAACACCACTTGGGGCCATGTGATTTTTGCCCCCCTTTCTTAACAGGGAACTCTTCTTATTTAAAGAAATTGATAATTAATTGACTATCAAAACAATCCGATGATACAGTAGGTTACGTACATACTTTTATCAATTAACTAACCTAAATAATCGTCTTATGAAAACGTCTTTTCAAAAACTCGCATTGCTATCTTTTTTAGCATTTTTCGCATTTGCCTGCCAAAACTTTCAGGAGGAGACTCCAACCATGAATCAACTTGGAGATGACAATTCATCCGCTTTCGCATCTGAATCAGATCTTAACGCCAGAAAAGGACAGCTCGCTGAATTCGGGGCCTTTCTAATAGGGTCTGAAGAAGTTCCTTCAGTAAGTTCTCCTGGATCTGGTGCTGCCAAAATCTCTCAAATTGATGAAAGCACTTTAAAATTTGAACTTAGAGTAGCCAATACCTCAAATATTGCAGCTGCTCACCTTCATTATGCAGCTGCCGGTACCAATGGACCTGTCGTGGTTGCTTTACTTACCACTCCAATTCCTGGTCTTTCCAATGGATTGATTGCTGAAGGCATGATCGATGCGTCCAAATTAGTTGGGCCATTAGCCGGAATGTCGATATCTGATTTAACAGCCGAATTTGAATCAGGAAATATCTATGTCAATTTACATACCTCCGGTAATCCCAGCGGCGAACTTCGAGGACAGGTAAGTATGGTAGAAGCCAGTGATAATAAAAATTATGGCACCAAATTAAGCGGAGCTAATGAAGTGCCCGCTGCAATGACAGACGCCACAGGGGTTGCAAAATTCAATTTTTCCAACGACGGAACTGCCTTATCCTTCCAAGTAAATGTTGATGGCATTGAAGACGTACGATTCGCTCATATTCATTTAGCAAAAGCTGGATCCAATGGAGGAGTAGTATATACATTAAGGATGGATAAAGTGGTAGGTCCTGTTTCTGGAGTCTATGCAAAGGGTGAAATTATGCCCGCTAACTTTATCAACCAGCTTTTGGGAGGAGATCTAGAAATCCTTAGAGAAGCATTCCGAACAGGAAATGCATATGTGAACGTTCATTCTGACGATTTCCCAGCTGGGGAGTTAAGAGGACAAGTGAATTAAGTTGTTTAAATTCACCTCACCAATCAAGGCCAGCGATTGCTGGCCTTTTTCATTTATAAAAATAGCATGGATTAGCATAATAAATCAAACTAAAAAAGCCTCAGAAATAAATCTGAGGCTTTGAAAATTGAATTTGATCATATAAGGATTCTTAATCCTCTCCCAAGAAAGGGTATTTGTAGTCTTCTGGCGAAACGAATGTTTCTTTGATGGTGCGTGGAGAAACCCAACGAAGTAAGTTAATCATAGACCCTGCTTTGTCATTGGTTCCGGAAGCTCTGCTTCCTCCAAATGGTTGCTGTCCTACCACTGCACCGGTTGGCTTGTCATTGATATAGAAGTTACCTGCCGCATTTTTTAATTTAGTGGTCGCCAATTCAATCGCATAACGATCCTGAGAGAAAACGGCACCTGTCAAGGCATAGGGTCCTGTTTGATCTACCAATTCCAAGGTTTCTTCAAAATTCTCAGCATTGTATACATAAATGGTCAAAACTGGGCCAAAGATCTCTTCACACATGGTCGTGTACATCGGATCTTGTGTAACGATCACAGTAGGCTCAATGAAATAACCTTTTGACTTATCGAAATTTCCTCCAGCGATAATTTCAACCCCGTCTGTTTCTTTTGCTTTCGCAATGTAACGGGAGATCTTATCAAAAGCTTTCTCGTCAATTACCGCATTAATGAAATTGGTAAAGTCTTCCGTACCTCCCATTTTCATGGAAGCCAAATCTTCCAACATATACCCTTTTACCTCATCCCAAATATTGGATGGGATATAAGCTCTGGAAGCAGCGGAACATTTCTGTCCTTGGTATTCAAATGCGCCTCTCACCAAACCAACAGCCACTGCTTTAGGAATCGCTGATTTATGAGCAATAACAAAGTCTTTTCCACCGGTCTCACCAACGATTCTTGGGTAAGACTTAAATTTATTGATATTGGCTCCAATTTCTTTCCAGATGTGTTGGAATACGCCTGTAGAACCTGTGAAGTGGATACCTGCGAAATCTGGATGTTTAAAAATAATATCTCCAGCTGTCGGTCCATCTACGTAGATCAAGTTGATCACACCATCCGGCACTCCTGCTTCTTTGAACACCTCCATCAATACATTGGCAGAATATATTTGGGTGTAAGCAGGTTTCCATACGATGGTATTTCCCATCATTGCAGCGGATGCTGGCAAGTTACCGGCAATAGCTGTGAAGTTGAAAGGAGTCAAAGCAAAAATAAACCCTTCCAAAGGTCTTTGCTCCAATCTATTCCAAACTCCATTTCCAGAAACTGGGGGTTGCTGAGCATAAATCTCAGTCATGTATTTCACGTTGAAACGCAAGAAGTCAATAAACTCACAAGCCGCATCAATTTCGGCCTGCATCGCATTTTTCGATTGACCCAACATGGTAGCTGCATTGATTTTAGCTCTATATGGACCAGCAATCAAATCGGCAGCTTTTAAGAAAATAGCAGCTCTTTGTTCCCAAGCCATATTTTCCCAAGCATGCTTTGCTCCCAAAGCAGCATTGATTGCCTGCTCTACATGGGAAGCATCTCCTTCGTGGAAATGACCTAACACATGCTGATGATCATGAGGAGGAGACATAGATTTCTTATTCCCTGTTCTTACCTCTTCCGAACCAATATACATGGGTACATCAACTTGCATCGCTCTTGCTTTTGCTAAAGCTGCTTGCAATTCTTTTCTTTCCGGGCTTCCGGGTGCATATGCTTTTACCGGTTCGTTAACCGGAGTGGGTACATTGAAAAAACCTTTGAGCATGATATCTGGGGTTATGATTTTCTGATGTTGGCAAAGATAACCAACCGAATTTTATTGACTAGTGATTTTGATAACAAAAGCATCATAAGATGCTTTCTAGTTCCCGGAGATGTGAAATAGTATACGTTGGCTTCAATTCTATTGCTTTACCTTCAGGATTGAAATACACTTGATCTATGGATGCATTCTGGGCTCCCAAAATATCTGAATTGGGATTATCCCCGATCATGATGCATTGTTCCGGATCCGTACCAAGCGTCTCCATCGCATGAAAAAAAATCCTTGGATCTGGCTTTTTATGGCCTGTGGTCTCTGAAGTGACAATCAGATCAAAATATTGGTCCAAACCAGAAGCTTTTAATTTTTTGGCTTGGGACTCATTGAAACCATTGGTAATCACATGAAGAGGATATTTTTTTTTGAGGTAATTCAATATCTCTTTTGAATAAGGAAACAAATGTGGTTTAGAGGATGTACGATGCATGAAATCCTCCTCAAAAGGGCTAGGTACCGAGTCTTCATGTGCTCCAGCGTGTGAAAAAATGCGCTTAAACCGTTCTATTCTAAGATTATGTTTGTCTATTTTTCCCACATTGTACAAATCCCATAATTGGAAATTGACATGATGGAATGAACTGAAAAAAGTATCAAAAGTAGGGATTCCCAGTTCTTCCAGTTTATAAATTTCATATAATTCGGAAAGGGATTCTGAGACATTCCGGTCGTAATCCCAAAGGGTATGATCCAGATCAAAGAATATATGTTGGTAAGTCTTCAAGGTAATTATCTTCTATACTGATTATTCTGGATTTTATTAATCGCAAGTTCCCTGTTTGATTTCAGGATTTCGAATGTTTCCTGGTCTTTTATCAAACTGGAATCTTTTTGTATAAACTTAAAAACTGCTTGAAAGATTTCGAGGTATTCTTCCAGAATGTAATAAAACATCCATTGGTCTACCCTCCTACTTCCAAGCAAGCCTGCATTCTTTAAATAAATTAAGTGCCTACTTGTTTTCGTTTGGGTGAAATCCAGAATATGTTCCAAGTCAGAAATGGATAATTCCTTGTTCAACATTAATAAATGGATAATTCTTACCCTAGACTCCTCAGAAAGTGCTTTAAATATTCGGAGGCCATAGTTTAAACTTATATTTTTAAGTCTCATTTAGTAAGTTTTAACTCAGTTTCTGCTTATTAAATAAAATTTCAGACGAAATTAGGGTATAATCGCATCCGATTTACCAACCTTTCGTCGTTCAATTAGTTAATTTATTTGTGAATAATTCAATAATCATCAGATCCATTTTCATTTTCCTACTGGGATTAATTTTTTCAGTTCAGTTTGCTTCTGCCCAAGATCAGCAAGAAAAGAAGGTTATTCAGCTATCTGGAATTATCTTAAATGCCGATAGTACCGATGCGGTAGCAGGTGTAAACGTATACGTACCAAAGAAAGGAAGAGGTACAAGTAGTGGTCGATTTGGTTATTTCTCCATGCCTGTTTTGGAAGGTGATAGCGTGGTGTTCAGTTTCATCGGTTTAAAGCGTCAGACATTCAAAGTTCCTGAATCAGTCGAAAATGATAGAATCAGCTTGATTTTGACAATGGAAATAGATGAAATTGCGCTAGCCGAAGTAGAGGTTTTACCCTACCCTACAGAAGAAGAATTTAAGCAGGCAGTTATTGCTATGAATGTGGTAGATCCAATGTCGATCAGTAGAGCCAACATGAGCCCGGAGATGCTACTCCGATGGGCAGAAAGTATGCCTGCATCTGGTGGAGAAAACTTCAGGTATTTCCAGCAAGGCCAAGTACTTCAGAATCAGGATTTGTACGGACCTAGACCCCTTAGGCTTCTGGATCCATTTGCTTGGGGTCAATTCATCCGATCCATTAAGAGAGGTGATCTGAAGAAAAAGGATTAATCAATTAGATTATAGTTTCGTGAATTAAGACTCCCGCAAAGGAGCAAAGGCACTATTTTTTCTTGGCTAAATATATTTTTATGAATGAAAATGATCTTTCAAAAATCATAGTTGATACCGCTTTTAAAATCTATAAAAAGTTTGGCCCAGGTTTATTAGAATCAGTTTATGAAGGAATATTTGCCTATGATTTAAGACAAAAAGAATTACTTGTGGAAACTCAAGTAATTATTCCTGTTTTATGGAACAACATCAAATTCGATCAAGGGTATAGGGCAGACATCATCGTCAACAAGAAAGTATTAATAAAACTTAAGTCAATAGAAAAGCTAATGCATGTCCATGAGAAACATGTTCGTACGTACTAAGACTAACTGACTTGAAATTAGGCATGTTGATTAACTTCAATGAAAATCAACTTACGGATGGAATTAAGAGAGTTGTAAACGAACTTTAGGTTAACCTAAGATAAGTTGCGGCTTTGCAGCTTTGCAGGAAACCGATTGAATTTTATTTTAACTCTGGCAAGACCCACTCTTCCAAGACGCTTGGGATTTTCATCATTTGCTCTATTGCTGCCACCGTTCTAGGGGCATCTCCTGACAAATTAACCGGCCCTTCTTTGGTTACTAAAATATCATCTTCAATTCTCACCGCTATCCCCCACCATTTAGGGTCACAATCTGAACCATCAGGTATATAAATACCTGGTTCCACTGTAATAATCGCTCCCTCTTTTAACGGACCTCTTGCGCCTCTATCATGTACGTCTAACCCTACATGATGGCTGGTTCCATGAGGAAAATAAGTATGTCTTTGTCCTGCTTTAATAATTCCAAGCTCGACCAATCCCTCATCAATGATTCGTCTGGTTTCTGTTCCAATAGTAGCGAAATCCACTCCGATTTTACTGAGAGCAATTCCCGCATCCTGGGATTTCAATACCAACTCGTAAATAGCTTTTTCTTCCTCATTGAATTTCCCATTTACCGGAATGGTCCTGGTTACATCTGCAGTATACCCTTTCCATTCTGCTCCAAGGTCCATCAGCAATAACCTATCGCTGATATTCTCCATATCATTTTCTATGTAATGGAGAATACATCCGTTGTTTCCAGCCCCCACAATAGACGGGTATCCTACATCTTCTGCTCCATATCTTTTATAGATAAATTCATGAATTCCCTGAATCTCTCGCTCCGACATACCTGGTTTAGCAGCCTTCATCACCTCTATTTGTCCTATGGCTGAAATCCGAGCAGCAGCTTTCATTAATTCTTGCTCCTCCACCGTCTTCACTTCACGGAGCCCTTCCATAATTTCTGTCAACAGAAATAAATCAACTTTTTGCTGAGGCAGCTTTTCTTTGACCTCCATTCTTTTTTCTGGAGAGTCTGCATTCAAAAAATCTTTCAAAACCGGATCATCCTCTACTTCTGGATATCGTTGTTTCGCACGGTTGATGATTTGAACCACATTTGCAGCATTATCTGTGTTGCTTGCCCTAATCATCTCATACATCTGAAGGTTAATAGGAGCAACTTCCTTTGGGTAACCAGAAGAAGTTTTAAAAGAAGCTACCATCTTTTTCAAATCCGCATTGGCACTACTTCCTTCTATATCATCAGATAAATCAAAGGACAATATTTTATCAAAAGAGGAAAAATCTAGTTGTTGGTCGCCGGTAAACTCTTCATATAAATAGACATGTTCGAAGCCTAGTTTCTCTTTTACTCCTTCCACTCCCAATCTTTTTCCATTCCACATCTCTGACATGGGGTCTCTAGGCTGAACATAAATCATTTCATCGCGCATCACTCCATTCAGTTCTCTTTTTTCACTAAAAATCACCAAAACCGCATTGGGTTCCCTAAATCCTGTCAAGTAATAAAAATCGGTATTGGGGTGATAAATATAATCGACATCATTGGACCTGTTTTTTACAGGATTGTTAAAGATCACAGTAGCCGAGTTAGCAGGCATTTTACTTCTTAGTGCAGCTCTTCTTTCTTTGTGCCAGTCACTACTGAGGGCATCCTCAAAATAAGACTGGGCATGAATACTGAGTGATAAGAGGAAAACCGAAAGAAGAATGAAAATATTTTTCATTGTTAATAAAATTAAGACGCCTAATCTCACATGTTTTATCCATTTAACAAAGTCAGCGCACACAGATCGAAGCATATGCTTATCTTTAGGTTCAAATTTTACAGATTATGAAAAAAATCGGGATTTTACTTTTCCTTACAGTACTGGCTATTGGGCCCATATTGGCACAAACCAAAACTGAAAAGCCTAAACTAATTGTAGGAATCATTGTCGACCAAATGCGTCAAGAATATTTGTACAGGTTTGCTGACCGATACAAAGAGGGAGGCTTTAAACGTCTAATGAACGATGGCTACATGATGAAAAATGGTCATTACAACTACATCCCTACCTACACAGGGCCTGGACATGCTTCCGTTTATACTGGGACTACCCCTGCCACACACGGGATCATCAGCAATAGCTGGTATGTCAGAAGCCTAAAAGGATCTCTATACTGCTCAGGAGATTCAACAGTAACTGCTGTGGGAGGGTCTGCCGCAAGTGGTCAAATCAGTCCAAGGAATTTATTGACTACCACCATTACAGATGAATTGAGGTATGCCACAAATAAAAGGTCCAAGGTAGTGGGCGTTGCCATCAAAGACAGAGGGGCAAGTTTACCTGCTGGACATCTGGGAGATGCCTATTGGTATGATAGCGGAACTGGCGAATTTATGACTTCTACCTATTATTATGATTCTTTACCTTCTTGGGTTCAGAATTTCAATGAGGAAAAATTAGCTGAAAAGTATTTAAGCCAAACTTGGAATACACTTTACCCAATTGAAACTTACATACAAAGTATTGAGGATAACAACGCCTTTGAAGCGCCTTTTGCTGGTAAAGACACACCTACTTTTCCATATATTCTAGACTCTCTCAAACAGGGCAATGGGGAACTGGGACTGATTGCGTCCACTCCGTTTGGCAATACTTTAACGCTGGATTTTGCTATTGCAGCAATGGAAGGCGAAGACCTTGGTAACAGAGGGGAGACAGACTTTTTAGCTTTGAGTTTCTCTTCTCCTGACTACATCGGTCACCGATTCGGCCCCATGTCCAAAGAAGTTGAGGACAATTACCTTAGGCTAGATTTAGAGTTTGAACGATTGCTAAACTACCTGGATGAAAAATACGGTAAAGGTGAATACCTTGTATTTCTTACCGCTGACCATGCCGTGGCAGATGTAGCTACACATATGATCAGTGAAAACATCCCAGCAGGCAATCTTAACAACAGCTATATCTATGCGCAGCTCAGGGGATATACTCAACTGGCTTATGGTGAAGGAAATTGGATAGAAAACCTTTCAAATGAACAAGTTTTCTTGAATCATGAATTGATCAAAGAAAAAGGAGTGAATCTAAAAGATATGCAAGATGACCTAGCTAATTTCTTGTTGAAATTCCGTGGTATTAAAGAAGTTTATACTGCTTATGCCATGAAAAATTCCGAGTTCACCTCTGGTAGGGCAGGTAGACTACAAATGGGCTACAATCAAAAATCTTCAGGAGATTTATTGATTACTCTGGAGCCAGGCTGGTTAACAGGTGGTGCAAAGGGGACCTCCCATGGGACAGGCTACAGCTACGACACGAATGTCCCTATGGTATTTTATGGATGGAATATTCCAGCTGGAGAGACTTCTCGGTACGTTTCAATCACCGACATAGCTCCTACACTTTCCATGATGTTGGACATCAAGTTACCAAATGGTACTACAGGGAATCCAATCACCGAAATAACTGATCAAAAATAAACTAAAAGGCCTGAATTTATACTTCAGGCCTTTTTTTTCACTTATTCGGTCCAACTCATTGGATAGTTTTTATCTACAAATTCCATGGCTTCGGTAGTAATTTGAAGAGACTTAAAAGTATCCAACATAACTGCATATTCCTCCGTAGCTTTGGCTCCGATTGATTTCTCAACTGTTCCAGGATGAGGACCATGCGGTAAACCACCCATATGGATCGTAAATGAGCCTCGATCTATCCCTTTTCTACTCATAAATTCTCCTTCAGCATAATACAGTACCTCATCAGAATCAATATTGGAATGATTGTAAGGTGCAGGGATCGCTAATGGATGGTAATCAAAAAGCCGTGGGACAAATGAACAAATCACAAATCCCCAAGCTTGAAAAGTCTGATGAACCGGTGGTGGCTGATGAATTCTTCCAGTAATGGGTTCGAAATCGAAAATCGATAGCGCATAGGGATATAAATAACCATCCCAACCCACGATATCCAATGGACTATGTGCATAAGTATAGGGATGCAACATTCCCTGCTTTTTTATTTGAACCAGATAGTCCCCTTTCTCCCGCTCAATTACTAATTCTTCTGGAGTCCGTATATCCCGTTCACAGTATGGAGAATGTTCTAACAATTGACCTACTTCATTTCTATATCGTTTGACTGTCTCAATCGGGCCATGAGATTCAATGACCAGCAGTCGTAATGGGCCTTCTTCTTTAAATTCAAATCTATAAATAGTTGTTCTTGGGATGACAATATAATCTCCTTTCCTCACAGGCAATTTGCCAAATTGAGAATACAACACTCCTTCTCCATCATGAACATAAATTAATTCATCTCCATCTGCATTCTTGAAAAAGAAATCCATCTTGCGTTTTCTAGGAGTACAAATTCCCATCATTACATCGGAATTCATCATAAGCATTTTCCTGGCGCTTAGATAATCTTCACCTGTAATTTCCACCCCAGAGGTTTTTAGATGAGTTTGACTTAATCCATGCTCTTTGACTGGCTCCCAAGAATACTTCGAAGGCTTCCCTATGGCCTTTACTTCATTGGGGTTAAAAATATGGTACAAGTTGGAATAGATGCCTGAAAAACCTTTTGAACTTACTAATTCCTCTTTGTAAAGGCTCCCGTCGGGCTGTCTGAATTGAGTATGTCTTTTGGGAGGAATCTCTCCCAATCGATGATAATATGCCATTTGTATTTGGGTTTATATGCTAGCTAAATTACGAATATTGTGAATACAATGATGAAACATGCAAATGAGATTTATCCTTATATTAAAACAATACTTAATCATTTAAGTTTTTGTATTTTCCCGTAATCAATAAGCCCATGAAAAAAATTCCATTCATAATTCTTCTTATTTGGAGCTTTCAGGTTCATGCCCAAAAAGCAAAATTACTTTGGTCTGATGAATTTAATCAAGAAGGTTTGCCAAATCCTAAAAATTGGAGTTATGATGTAGGAGATCATGGTTGGGGCAATGATGAATTAGAATATTACACTGAAGCAGATCTGGAAAATGCGAGGGTTGAAAATGGTGTTTTAATCATAGAAGCAAAAAAAGACCCTTCCTATCCAAAAGGATATACTTCTGCCAGATTGGTCACAAAAAATAAAGCCTCTTGGAAATATGGTTATATAGAGGTGAAAGCTAAACTTCCTACAGGAAGAGGAACTTGGCCAGCCATCTGGATGCTGTCAGAAAAAAACAAAAATGGAGGTTGGCCAGCAAATGGTGAAATAGATATCATGGAGCATGTAGGTTATGACCCTGGAAAAGTTCATGGAACCGTTCATACAGAAGCATTTAATCATAAAATCGGGACGCAAAAAGGAAATTATCTTATGGTTGCTGATTTCGATTCTGAGTTCCATCTTTACGCCATCAATTGGACCAAAGAGAAAATCGATTTCTACATAGATCAAAAACTCTATTTCTCATTTGAGAATACAGGGGGAGATTTTAAGGAATGGCCTTTTGATCAACCCTTTCATTTGATTTTAAATATTGCCGTGGGTGGCGGATGGGGAGGTCAAGAAGGAATAGATCCTAGTATTTGGCCTCAGAAAATGGAGATTGATTATGTTCGGGTTTATAATAAAAATCCCTTTAATTAAGAATTTGAATTAAAAAATTGATTATGATTAACCCTGGTTTAAAAAAAAGAAGATTTCAGGCAATAGCTATTATCTCCGTCCTTTTGCTTTTGATTTATGGCAAAAATCTAACAGAGAGACAGGCTTTTAAAAGTATCAGCAAAACTTTTACGGAAGTTTATCAGGACCGCCTAGTGGTGGAAGGATATATTTTTGAAATATCAGATCGCCTTTTCTCAATTCAAAAGTTGATAGATCATTGTAATCTTGACTATGACTACACTCGAGTAATCAATGAAATCCAAAATCATGAAGAAGGAATCATGGAATTAATTGAGGAGTTTGAACAGACCAATTTGACAGTAGAAGAATCAGATTATTTGATGGATTTCAAAAGAATTATTGAAAACGACCTAACGATCAAAAACTACGACCTTTTATATACAGACTCTTCAGGAGTTAATGAAAAGCAGGTAAAATTATATGACAAAAAAATCGCTTTGGCGAAACAAGACCTGGAAAATCTGAGCAAAATCCAGATGAGTGAAGGAGAAAAATTAATCAGCAAAGCAAAAGTCCAAATTAACCGTTCCCAAATATGGGCTCAATTTGAAGTTGCTTTACTGATTATTCTGATTATTGTGATTTATATCTTCTTATTTAAAAGACCAAGTACCAATCAAGAAACATTTTCTTAATTAATATACAAAGGTGTTTTTCAGATAGGCTGCGTTTTTCTCAGCAGCTTCCATTGGAGTGGTATTTACAAAACGCTCCTGTTCGATAATGAAATATTCCATTCCCAGAGATTTGGAATCTTTTACTATTCCTTCAAATGGAATTTCTCCTGAGCCAAATAAAACACCTCTTTCTTCTCCATTTCCTTGATCAGATTCCGCATCTTTTAAATGACATAATTTGAATCTTCGAGGGTATTTCGCAAGGTATTCAGCTGGATTTACTCCTGCCACATATACCCAATACATATCCATTTCAAAATCCACCAAAGCAGGATCTGTATTATCCATCAACACATCTTGGGGAAGCACTCCTTCCAACATTTCAAATGTATAATCATGGTTATGATAGGCAAACTTCAAACCATGCGATTTTAAAGTCTCTCCGGCCTGGTTAAATTTCTCTGCCATTATTTTATACTCATCAATGGTTTTCTGAGCACCTATCCATGGGCAAATCAAATACTCCAACCCAGCCTCTTTGGCTTCTTCTGCTTGGGTGTCAAGATTTTCAAAAACATTGGCATGAGATGCTACCATTTTCACTCCAAGGTCTGTAGTCAAGCTTTTAAACTCTGCAGGCTTCATACCCCAAAGCACTCCTTTCCCTCCGTCAAAACCTTCAAATTGGGAATATCCAAAACCAGCTAATGCAGTCATGGTTGCTTTCGCATCCGCTGCCATTTCGTCTTTTACGGAATAGAGTTGAATTCCAAAAGATTCCAATTTGGATTTGGCTTCTTCAGAAGTTTCTAATGCAACACTTTCTTCTTTTTTTGCGGGGGAACAAAACTGTAAAGGCATGAAGGCAGAGCCTACACTCAGCATCGCTCCCATTTTAATGAATTTTCTTCTAGGGTTGTTCATCATGTAAAAAGCCTGCCCCTTTTCTGGAGCAGGCATGATTAGTATAGTTTAATTATTAAATCGCGTACGCTTTATCCCCTGAGTTGTAAGGAATACATGGATCGTATCTACCAGGAACTTCTATATAATTCAATGCTTGAGTTGCACCAATCTCTGAAGTAAAATAACCTAGTACAGTAAGATCCTTTAACATGTAGATGATTTCAGGTTTTCTATCCCCACTGGCTTTGGCTGCTTCATACATCTTATTCAAATAAGCTGTTCTATCCTCTGCAGAAGCCTCCGCGAATGGTTTACCATATTCAGCTTTAAACTCTTTGTTGATGGTATTCAATCCATCGACAAAAGTTTTCTGTTGGTTTGCATCATAGCAATCCTTCACCATCATTACCATAAAGGAACCAATACCCACAGCTTTTGCACCAGGAGTATCTGTAGTTGGGATAATGGTATCTCCAAGTTCATCGAGGAAAGCAATATCCTCTGGCATGAAATCAAGTCCTTCGATTTGATACTCAGGAGTACAACCCGTGAGGATGGCGGTAGCACCTACCATTGTTCCTCCCATCATTAGGACAACGCTTTTCAATGCGTCTCTTCTATTCATAGTCATAGTTTCCGTCGTTTAAATTAGAGATTTCCTTTTTTCAATTCATCTACTGCAAATGCTGCAGCTCTAGCAGTCAAAGCCATATAAGTAAGAGATGGGTTTACTGCAGCTGCTGAAGTCATACAAGCTCCATCAGTTACAAAAACATTCTTCGCTTCCCATACCTGATTGTTTCCATTCAGTACAGAGGTTTTAGGATCTCTACCCATTCTTGCAGTCCCCATTTCATGGATACCTTGACCAAAGGTATATCCGGCATCCCATTGGTTTACATTTTTAAATCCGGCAACTTCCAACATTTCAGCTGCATCAGCCATCATATCCTTACGCATTTTAAGTTCATTATCCTTAATCTCTGCGTTCATCACCAATGCTTCCATTCCCCACTTATCTTTGACAGTATCACTTAATTTGATGGTATTGTCATGATAAGGCAGAATTTCACCAAATGCGGTAATACCCATGGACCATGGCCCTGGTTTTGTAAGGGCTTCTTTCAATGGGGCTCCAAAATTGATTTCAGCTACATCTCTACTCCAACCACTTCGGCTAGCTCCTCCTTGATAACCAAAACCTCTCAGGTAATCCCGCTTGTCTCCATTGACATTTTGGAATCTAGGTATATAAAGTCCAGTTGGTCTTCTTCCGAAGTAATATTTATCATCATACCCTTCCATAGTACCACTAGCACCTAGACGAAAATGGTGATCCATTACATTATGTCCAAGTTCTCCGGAGCTACTTCCTAATCCACCTGGCCAAATATCCGTAGCAGTTCTCATTAAGATCGCTGTGGAGTTGAAAGCAGATGCACATAAGAATACCACTTTTGCATCGTACTCTACAGTTTGATTGGTCTCTGCATCCAATACTTCTACCCCTGTTGCTTTCTGAGTATCTTTATCATAGATCAATCTTCTTACAATTGACCATGGCCTTAAGGTCAAATTTCCGGTAGCTACTGCAGCAGGTAAAGTAGATGCCTGAGTACTAAAATACCCCCCGAAAGGACAGCCCAAAGAACACTTGTTTCTGTATTGACAGCCCGGTCTTCCAGGAAGTGGCTGGGTAATATTGGCAGGTCGACCAATAGTCCAAGTTCTGGCTCCTTTATAATGTTCTTTAATTTTTGCTGCCGCATCCTTTTCAACACAATTCATCGGCATAGGAGGCATAAATTCGCCATCAGGCAATACATCTAAACCATCCTTGGAACCGGAAACCCCAGCAAACTTTTCAACATATGAATACCAAGGTGCTATATCTTTGTATCGAATCGGCCAATCCACAGCAATTCCTTCTTTAGCATTTCCTTCAAAGTCCAGGTCTGACCATCTGTAGGACTGTCTTCCCCAAAGTAGAGAACGACCTCCTACTTGATACCCCCTGAACCAGGTAAATGGTTTTTCTTCCACATAAGGAGATTCATCCTCATGCGCCCACCAATCCAAATTCAATTCATTCAGAACATAGTCCCTTCTCAAGTTTGGATGGTTTTCCAACTGTTCTTGAGTTCTTCTACCTCTATGTGGCACCTCCCAAGGGGCAAGGGTAGCCGATTTATAATCCTTGACATGTTCTACCATGGGGCCCCGCTCCAATAGGAGGACTTTGAGGCCCTTTTCTGTAAGCTCTTTTGCAGCCCAACCTCCACTTATCCCGGAGCCAACTACAATTGCATCATATGCTTGATTTGCCATAAATATGGTTTTGTTAGTTATTTGGTTTATACATCACAGATTGCAACTCCCTCTGCAAGGGAGGCCATTTTATCTTCTTTTTTAGGTATGAATTCATGTGAAACATACCCGTCAAAGCCAGTTTCATAGATGGCTCTCATTACTGCTGGGTAATTAATTTCCTGATCATCACCAAGTTCATTCCTACCAGGATTTCCTGCTGTATGATAATGACCGAAATATTGATGGTAATCTTTTATGTTTCTGATCAAATCTCCTTCATCAATCTGCATATGGTAGATATCAAACAACAATTTGAAGTTAGGACTATCCAATCTTTTACATAATTCAACTCCAAAAGCAGATTTGTCACAGAGGTAATCTTTATGATTGATTTTACTATTCAACAATTCCATTTGGATCATGATCCCATGCTTCTCTGCCAAAGGCAAGATTCTTTCCAAACCTATCTGACAGTTTTTTAAACCGGTTTCATCATCCATTCCTCTTCTGTTACCGGAGAAACAAATAAGATTTTTATAACCTGCTTCTGCCACCATTGGAATCATCTTGGTATAGTTCTCTACCAATTGATCATGGTATTTTACTTCTCCAAACCCTTCAGTCAAACTTATTTCAGCGCCATTACACATGGATGAATCCAACCCATGCTTCTTTAGGGTATCCCATCCGTTTGGTCCTATTAGATCCACGCCTTTAATTCCGATCTTCTTGACCTCTATACAAAAATCTTCTAAACTATAATCACGAAAACACCAATGACATACTCCGTGATTGATATTTCCTTTTAAAGCTTTAGGCTCTTGTTTCATTTCAAAGGATGATAGGGAGCCAAATGCGGCACCACCCAGAATTAATTTTTTGAAAGAATCTCTTCTTCCGTTGTCAATAGGTTTGGACATTTTGAATTATTGTAGGGGTTGAACTCGCTCTTTCTTAAAAAGTGCCGTGAAAAGTAACAAAACCATTACAGAAATACCAGAAGGAATCAACCAAATTGACTTCCAATCATGATTCCCAGCCAAATCTGCATAATTCTCAGAAATCAAACCTGCAATCCAAAACCCTATCAGCATCCCAACACCATAAGTAGCTAAAGTAATCATTCCTTGGGCTGAGGATTTGTATTTCTCCCCTGCATGGGAGTCAGTATATATCTGACCGCTCACAAAAAAGAAATCATAACAAATCCCATGCAATGCAATCCCAATTAATAACATCCAAACTCCTGATTCGGCATCTCCAAAAGCAAATAAGAAATACCTCACTGCCCAGGCAAACATTGCCAGCATCAAGGTTTTTTTCACTCCAAACTTTGAGAAGAAAATAGGAAGGGCCAACATAAACAAGACCTCAGAAACCTGACCTAATGCCATTTTGCCTGTAGAATTTTCTAAACCAATCTCAGTCAAAAAGGGACTCGTGTTTTGGTAATAAAATGCCAAAGGGATACAAATCAGAATAGAACAAACAAAGAAGATTGCAAAATTTTTATGTTTCAGTAAAGACAACGCATCTAACCCTAAGGCTTTTGAAATCTCAAATGGACCCGAGTCTTTCCCTTTTGGAGGTGTTTTAGGCAATGAAAAACTATAAACTCCAAGAAGCATTGACATTGCAGAAGCCATTAACAAGGTGTTCTCGAGCAACCCCTGGCTTAACCCTTCCTGGCTATCCCAACCAAAAAAACTAATGATAAACCCTGCCGTAATCCATCCCACAGTACCCCAAACCCTAATGATAGAAAACTCCTTTTCAGGATTGGACATTTGGTTAAATGAAATGGAATTTACCAAAGCCAAAGTTGGCATAAACAATATCATATAGCCCAAGAGGATCGGGAAAAAGAGACTAAAGTCACTGGTCTTGTAGAGCCAAAACATTAAGGCTCCTCCAATAATATGAATCAACCCTAAGATTTTCTCAGCATTAAAATACCTATCGGCAATCATCCCAACTATAAAAGGGGCAATGATCGCTCCAAATGATTGGGTGGAGAAGGCCAATGAAATCTCCGAATCCTTTGCCTGTAAATTCGTTCCAACGAAGGTTCCTAATGTCACGAACCATGCCCCCCATATGAAAAATTCTAAAAACATCATAAAAGAAAGCTGGAACTTGGTCTTGAGTATCATTTGAGAAAGTTTGGGGATAAACGGGTTGATTCTATTTAAAGGGAATTTTAAAGTTTTGGCAAATTGCCGTATTTTAAGCCCCTGATTGATAAATCAAACATCGGGTAAAGTGGGGATTATTAACAGCCATTCATAACTCGATGAGGCAATTAATCAATTAATGGTTCGCCTCAATTAAAGTATCAAGGAATTTCAGCATTTAATCAATTATTTCAAAAAGTTAAACCCTCAAAATAAACTCTCTTTTACCCATGTCAACAACAAAGAAACTAAAACTTGGATTAGTCGGAGGAGGCCCCGGATCATTTATTGGCGCTATTCATTTAAATGGAGCATTGATGGACGGAATGTTTGAACTTGCCGCTGGGGCATTTAGCTCAGACCCCGAAAAGTCCAGAATTAGAGGAGAGGAATTAATGCTTCCTCCTAATAGGGTTTATGGAAGTTATGATGAGATGTTTGAAAAGGAATTGGAACTTCCCGAATCCGAACGGATTGATGTGGTATGTATTGTCACCCCAAACAATGTGCATTTTGACCCGACTATAAAAGCACTGAAATATGGATTTCATGTTGCACTTGACAAACCCTTGACCTTAAATTATCAAGAGGCCAAAGAGCTTTATAAGGCGGTAAAAGCCTCAGACAAGTTATTCCTGCTTACCCATACTTACTCAGGATACCCAATGATCAAACAAGCCAAGCAAATGATTGCAGAAGGCCAAATTGGAGAGGTAAGAAAAGTATATGTGGAATACCCACAGGGGTGGCTTTGGAAATTGCTTGAATCGGAGGAAAATAAACAAGCTGCTTGGAGAACAGACCCAACAAAAAATGGATTAGCGGGTTGTATGGGTGATATTGGAACACATGCCTTTCACATGGCTGAATACATTACTGGGCTAAAGGTAAGCCAACTTTGCGCAGACCTTTACATCAAAATAGAAGGCAGACCTATTGATGATGATGGAGTTGTGTTGATGCGGTTTGAAAATGGAGCTTCCGGTGTGTTGATGGCTTCTCAAACCGATACAGGAGCAGAAAACAATTTGAAAGTTCGTGTGTATGGAGATAAAGGTGGTTTAGAATGGGAGCAAGAGCTTAACAATTCTCTACTTGTACGTTGGCCGGACCAACCTGATCAAATCTACAGAGCAGGAACAGGTTATTTAGGATCCTTGGCAAATGAAAATACCCGAACTCCTGCAGGTCATCCTGAGGGATATGTCGAAGCCTTTGCTAACTTGTACCGAAATTTCGCAAGGTGCATTTATGCTCAACAGAAAGGAGAAACCCCTAAACCTGAATGGGAGGATTTCCCTGGAATAGAAGATGGAATCAGAGGAATGGCGTTTATTGATCATGTTTTAAAAAGTAATAAATCTGATCAAAAATGGACTCCATTCATCGTTGAAAAATAAAATTAAATAAACTCAAAAATTCAAACCTTAACCCAAGTCTTACTTCTGAAAATATTTTGACTTGGAAAAAACCAAATTTGAAAATGAAAACTATAAAAGGACCCGCCATTTTTCTTGCACAATTCGCAGACGACAAGGCTCCATTTAACAATCTTGAAAACATTTGTAATTGGGTAGCAGGCCTTGGATACAAAGGCGTTCAAATCCCCACCTGGGATAGTCGCTTGATAGATCTCCAAAAAGCTGCTGAAAGTAAAACTTATGCTGAGGAGGTAAAAGGAATCGTAGAAAATGCTGGGATGCAGATAACGGAACTATCTACTCACCTTCAAGGGCAATTGGTGGCAGTTCACCCTGCTTACAATGAATTATTTGATGGTTTTGCACCAGCAGAGTTAAAAGGGAATCTTCAAGGCAAGACTGAATGGGCAATCCAACAATTGAAGTATGCAGCTAAAGCTTCCCAAAACATGGGATTAACAGCTCATGCGACATTCAGTGGAGCCTTAATGTGGCATACCGTTTATCCTTGGCCTCAAAGACCAGCAGGGTTGGTAGACACAGGCTTTGGAGAGTTAGCAAAAAGATGGACTCCAATTTTGGATGAGTTTGATGCCAATGGTGTGGATGTATGTTATGAACTTCACCCAGGAGAAGACCTTCATGATGGAGTGACTTTTGAAATGTTCTTAGACAAAGTCAATGGACATAAGAGAGCCAATATCCTATATGACCCAAGTCACTTTGTCCTTCAATGTTTAGACTACTTACAATTCATTGATTTTTACCATGAAAGAATCAAAATGTTTCATGTTAAGGATGCTGAATTTAATCCTACCGGTAAGCAAGGTGTCTATGGAGGTTTCCAAGGTTGGGTAGAAAGAGCTGGACGTTTCCGTTCTTTAGGAGATGGACAAGTGGATTTTGCTGGTATATTTAGCAAACTTTCTCAATACGATTTTGATGGATGGGCCGTTCTCGAGTGGGAATGCGCAATTAAGCACCCTGAACAAGGAGCTGCCGAGGGGGCACCATTTATTGATTCACATATTATCAGAGTTACAGAAAAAGCATTTGATGATTTCGCTGGTGTAGGCGCCGACGAAGCATTTAACAAGAAAATTTTAGGAATTTAAATACCCATATTAATCAAATAAAAATGAAAATCACAAAACCGTTAAACCTAGGACTTGCAGCATTGGCAGGATTGGCATTTGCTTGTGGTGGTGGAGAAAAATCAACTGACACTTCAACTCCTGCAGTTTCTGAATCAAAACCAGCTGAGCCAGCACAAGAAATGAGCCTGGAAGATAAGTACAAGGATGACCCTATCTATATCAAGGGAATTGCGAAGGTTAAAGCTTCTGACTGTACTTCATGCCATATGGTAGAAAGAAAAATTGTTGGCCCTTCTTATGCGGATGTTGCAGCAAAATATGAAAGCACTGATGAAAATATCACCATGCTTGCTGAAAAGGTAATTGCTGGCGGTGTAGGCACTTGGGGAGAAGTCCCAATGCCTCCTCACCCTAACTTGAGCCTTGAGGATGCAAAAGACATGGTCGCTTATGTTCTTTTGCTAAAGTAATTCAAGTATGAAGAGAAACTATTTAGCAATTGCCGCTCTGGCAGGAATGTTAGCCTCTTGTTCAGGAGAAAAAACTGTGGAAACCGAAGCTGAAGAGGCTACGGAAGTTAAAGAAGATGCATCTGAATGGATTTCCTTATCCGATGGAGCCACCTTTGATGGTTGGCATAAATACGGAGGCGGAGAAGTAGGAAAAGCCTGGAAAATCGACGAAGAAGGAGCAATATACCTGGATGCAGTCAATAAAGATGGATGGCAAACTGGAGACGGTGGTGACATCGTCACTGATGAAGAGTTTGATAATTTCCACTTCAAATACGACTGGAAGATAGCTCAGAATGGAAATAGTGGCGTCATGTTTTATGTTCATGAGGCACCAGAATACCAGTATCCTTGGAACACGGGTCCAGAAATGCAAGTATTGGATAACGAAGGACATCCAGATGCTAAGATCGTTAGCCATAGAGCAGGTGACTTATATGACTTAATTGTAAGTAGCGAAGAGACTGTAAAACCTTTTGGTGAATGGAATCATGCTGAAATCATAGCTGATCATGGCAAACTTGAGCTAATCCTTAATGGAACAACAGTGGTAAGCACTACCCTTTGGACTCCAGAATGGGAAGCACTCATTGCAGACAGTAAATTCAAGGATATGCCAGGCTTTGGCACCTTTAAGAAAGGACGAATTTCATTGCAAGATCATGGAGATCTGGTTTATTTCAAAAACCTCCTCATCAAAAAGCTATAACATAAAAAAGCTCCCGAATTAAGTTCGAGAGCTTTTTTTATAACCTAGTCACATTATCCTTTTTGATGTATGCTTTTTGATTTTTCCATTCCACTTCATACCAAATATCTTTACTGGATTTAATTTTTACTCGGTGGCCAGGCTCCACTCGATCGACTAATTCCCCCCCTGCTGTAGGCTTAGAAACGATCATGGTAGGACTTTGCGTAATTAAAGCTGTTTTCGGGGCCTTCAAAAAGTTATTCGCAACAAAAATCAAAAGGATCAATAATAGAGAGGGCCAATAAACTCGGGATCCTGAAGCTCCTTTACTATTGGTCCATAATAGAATAAGAGATATCAGAAGGAATACACTTAAGAGCCCCACCATAATTTCCTGATACTCCACTAAAAACAGGATAAATCGCTCTGAATCACTTACCTCATAGCCTACTAGGTTACTCTGCCCTGTCAGGCTTTTAATCTTGCTAATGGTCTGAGTATTTGGACTGAGGTCGTAATATTTACTCAAGTAAAGTGTCGCATGTTCCTTGTCTCCTATCCCCTCAGAAATGAAGGACATTTTCAGTAACATCGCAGGAGAATAAATTCCTAGTTGATAGTTTTCCTGGTAAATTTCCATCGCTTCCTTATAACTTCTTTGTTGAAACAAAGAATCTGCTATTTCTATACCTTTCACATCTGCCTGACAATTAAAGCTTTGCAAAAGGAAGATAAAAAATATGAAAAGTTTTGTGAGAAAGATTGAATTAGGGTTTGGCATTTATAAATCAGTAGCTTAAATTTGCAGTCCAATTACGACAATGATCTGGCAAAAAGCAAGGCTAGGGAGTCAATTTGAAAGTATAAAAATCACATTTTGGTGGTTAAAATCTCTGAAATATTTCAGACAACATGATTCCGTAGCTCAGCTGGTAGAGCAATACACTTTTAATGTATGGGTCCTGGGTTCGAGCCCCAGCGGGATCACTTCTAATTGAAATCAATGGGTAGGGCGAGAAGCCTGTCCCGATAAGCAAAGCGATATCGGGAAGCCCCAGCGGGATCACTTGATTTAACTTGCAAGGAGTTAAAACTTATTTGAGTTCATAAAAAAGTTTCGGGGTGTAGCGTAGCCCGGTATCGCGCCACATTTGGGATGTGGAGGTCGTAGGTTCGAATCCTGCCACCCCGACTTTATTTACCTTTAATTATCTTTGGTAATTAATTTTATCCAGGTCCTGTAGCTCAACTGGATAGAGCAACTGCCTTCTAAGCAGTAGGTTTCAGGTTCGAGTCCTGACAGGATCACAAGCAAGCGGAATAACGTTCCGCTTTTTATTTATAGATCGTACAAGCATTTGTTGCCAAAATATCAGGTAACAATAAAAATGATTCCGTAGCTCAGCTGGTAGAGCAATACACTTTTAATGTATGGGTCCTGGGTTCGAGCCCCAGCGGGATCACTCTGAAAATCTAGCCACTCTGGCTAGATTTTTTTGGTTAAATCAACCTTTTCCAGGTCTTGTAGCTCAACTGGATAGAGCAACTGCCTTCTAAGCAGTAGGTTTCAGGTTCGAGTCCTGACAGGATCACAAACAAGCAATCTCAAAGATTGCTTTTTTTGTTTCCATACTTCCTAAATCATCCCTTGGTTCATGGATTTTCTCTTGCGAATCCATGGATTTATGTAGAATGTTGGATTATGAAAAATCTGCTGGCATTCCTCCTTTTGATCCTAATTCTTTCTTCCTGCTCCAAGAAGGTTTCAGACGAACATTTTTACGATCCGGGAATCTCCTTGGAACTAGCAAAATACAGAAAGCAGCAGGTATCAGACCTTCATTACACATTGGACTTCTCTATCCCTAAGGAAAAAGACGCTCCCATCCAATCAGAATTACAGTTAAGCCTATCTATTTCCAATCTTGACCACCCTCTAATTCTGGATTTCAATGAAAAACCTGAAAACATTAAATCTATTTCGGTAAATGGAAAGAGTAGTCCTATCGTACATCAAAAGGCGCATATTATCATTGACCTCGCATTTTTAAAATCAGGTTCCAACCAAATCACTATTGAGTTTACTGCCGGAGACCTTTCCCTAAACCGAAATGAAGACTATCTGTATACGTTATTAGTTCCCGATCGGGCTAGTACCTTATTTCCTTGTTACGACCAGCCAGACTTAAAAGGAACCTATAAATTAAGCATTAAAGCCCCCAAAGAATGGGAAGTACTAGCAGGTGCACCAGAGATCAATTCAACCCAGGAAGGAGCATTTATAAGACATGAGTTTGGTCCCTCAGACCTTATGAGTACCTATCTCTTCTCGTTTGTGGCAGGTGAGTTCAAAACTGCCAATACCATGGAAGGATTCCCCCAAAAGATGCTGTACAGGGAGACCAATCCTGAAAAAATTGAGGCAAGCATTCCAGAGGTGTTTGAGCTTCATCGTAAATCCAAAGAGTTTTTAGAGAACTATACAGATTATCCATTCCCTTTTCAAAAGCTAGACTTCGCCACCATTCCTATTTTCCAATATGGAGGAATGGAACATGTCGGAGCAATCCAATACAGGGAGTCTGCTTTATTTTTGGATGAAAACGCCACCGACTCAGAGCTGCTCAGCAGAGCAAAATTAATTGGTCATGAAACTGCCCATATGTGGTTTGGAGATTTGGTTTCCATCGAATGGTTTAATGATGTTTGGATGAAAGAAGTATTCGCTGGATTCATGGCTGGCAAAATAGCAAATCCTAACTACCCTAAAATAAACCATGATTTGGCATTTTTAACTTCAAACTATCCAGCTGCATATGGAGAAGACAGGACAGCGGGAACCAACCCTATCAGACAAAATTTGCCTAACCTGAAAGATGCAGGTTCTCTCTATGGCAGCATCATCTATAGCAAAGCTCCAATTATGATGAGACAGCTGGAAACGGCCATGGGAGAAGAAGCGTTTCAGAAAGGAATTCAAGCCTATATTAAATCGTTCGCCAATGGCAATGCCAATTGGAATGACCTAGTCACTTTATTGGACAAAGAGACTCCCTTAGACCTCCAAAAATGGAGTGACATTTGGGTGAATCAATCAGGAAGACCTGTTATCACTGAACAAATTTCCTTTGCTCAGGACGGCACTGTTTCAAGTCTTTCCATTTCTCAACAAGCGGAGGATGGATCCAATAAACTTTGGTCCCAGTTGTTTGACATTACCTTGGTTTACCCAGATCGTCAAATAACTATTCCGGTTTCCATTGAAGGCAAAAACTTGGTAATTGAGGAAGCTAAAGGCCTTGAAAAACCTGAGACTATATTATATAACAGCAATGGTCTTGGCTATGGAGTATTCCCTATTGACCAGTCCGCCACCGCTGGATATGCTCAACTCAAAGATGAGGTCATGAGAGCCCATGCCTATATCAACCTCTATGAAAACACCTTATTGGGCAATATACCCGCTGAAAACACCTTAAATGTCATAAGAGAAGGTATAGTAACAGAGCAGAATGAAATCCTAATGAGATTATTGTCTTCAGAGGCTAATAGTATCTTCTGGACCTATCTATCTGAAAATTCAAGAGCGCAGATTTTACCTGAATTTGAAAACCAAATTTGGAATCTTTTACAATCAGACCTAGCCGCCAACATCAAAAAAAGTTTATTCTCTTTATACAGTGGAATTGCTTATTCTAAATCAGGAATTGAAAAACTTTATAGTATTTGGCATCAGGATCTAGAGATTCAAAACTTAAAGTTGAACCCAGACAACTTTACAAATTTGGCGATGACTTTGGCACTTTATAATCACCCAGATTCAGAAGCTATACTAGAAGAAGAAAGAAATAGAATTTCCAATCAGGATAAGCTTAATCGTTTTGACTTTTTGAGACCTGCCTTATCCCAAAATAATGAAGAAAGAGATCAATTATTTGAGTCTTTTAAAGATGCAAAAAACCGAGAAAAAGAATCATGGGTATTGGCTGCTTGTAGTTACATACACCATCCAATACACCAAGGTCATAGCGTAAAATACGTCCCACTTTCCTTGGAGCTATTAGAGGAAATTCAGAAAACCGGAGACATATTCTTTCCAAAAAGGTGGATCAGCAGTACAGTGGGCCAATACACTTCAGGAGAGGCAGCAAATGATGTGACTAATTTCCTTAATGATCATCCTGACTTTAATCCGATTTTAAAGAATAAAATTCTTCAGGCAACAGACGACTTGATGCGTGTGCAAAAAATTGCAAGCAAGAAGTAGTGATCAGAAATTTAAGGGATCAAGGTGTTTAAAATGTCCATTTTGCCTGATTTTCTTTTTCGCTTCTTCTAAGGCTTTGATGGCTGGGATCATTCTCTTGAAATGTCTGATCAAATAATCCACTCGTAAGCTTTCTGAAGGCATGATCAACAGTTCAAGCTCCTCCTCAATCTTCAACCCTATCTTATGAGCATAGGTGAATGAATTAGTGTTTTCCGGGTTTACTTCTACCTGATGGTTTAAAAGATAAAGCATTTCTTTTAGGTAAAATAAAAATTCGAAGTATTGAACATTGGTAAGACTGGGGTCATCTTCAAGGTATTCTACCTCACCTCCAGCATACAATTTACCTTCCATTGGATTTTGAAAGTCTTTGATTTTAAAAGCCTTCAATCCAATGGTTCGTATATCCAGTCTCCCATCGTCATATCGATGATGAATTGCTTCTAGCTTCACCTCTGTCCCGAAGCCTGTTAAATTATCATTATAAACACAAACACCAAAGGTCTGGTCGTGCTCACTGATATCGGAAATAAGCTGTTTATACCTAGGTTCAAAAATATGAAGATTGAGTTCTTCACCCGGAAATGCAACTAACTTTAAGGGAAACAACGGCATTTTCATAGCTCATCTTTTTTAGGATAAACGCAACAAAACACCTAGAAAGTTTTATTCTAAAAGCATTTTAACAAAAAAGCCGGTCTAGGACCGGCTCTTAAAATTATTTAGAAGCAATAAATGCTAACAAGTCAACAACTTTGTTGGAATAACCCCATTCGTTGTCATACCAAGAAACAACTTTCACGAAGGTGTCAGAAAGCTGGATACCCGCTCCGGCATCAAATATAGAAGTTCTTGAATCACCAATAAAATCATTGGAAACCACTTGATCTTCAGTATAACCTAAAACTCCTTTCATAGTAGTTTCAGATGCTTCTTTCATTTTCGCACAGATTTCCTCATAAGTAGCAGCTTTCTTCAATCTAACTGTCAAATCAACGACAGAAACATCTGGAGTAGGAACTCTGAATGCCATACCTGTCAACTTACCATTCAATTCAGGAATCACTTTACCTACGGCTTTAGCAGCACCAGTTGAGGATGGAATAATGTTTTGACCTGCGCCACGTCCACCTCTCCAGTCTTTTGCTGAAGGACCGTCTACAGTTTTCTGAGTTGCAGTAGTCGCGTGAACAGTTGTCATCAAACCTTCTTCAATACCGAAGTTATCATTCAATACTTTTGCGATTGGAGCAAGACAGTTAGTAGTACAAGATGCATTGGATACGAATACCATGTCAGAAGTGTAAGCATCCTCATTTACACCCATTACAAACATAGGGGTATCATCCTTAGAAGGAGCTGACATAATTACTTTCTTAGCACCGGCATCAATATGCCCTTGAGCAGTTTCTTTGGTCAAGAATAAACCAGTAGATTCTACTACATATTCTGCACCTACTTCATCCCACTTAAGGTTGGCAGGGCTTCTCTCAGCAGTAACTCTGATTGCATTGCCATTTACTACCAATTTACCATCTACTACTTCTACAGTACCTTTGAATTGGCCATGAGTGGAGTCATACTTCAGCATGTATGCCATGTAATCCACATCAATCAGGTCATTGATACCTACTACTTGGATATCATCTCTTTCCTGGGCCACTCTAAAAACTAGTCGACCGATTCTTCCGAATCCATTAATTCCAACTTTAATTTTGCTCATAATTTATATTGATTAGCGTATAGGTTTGATTTTTCAAACATTTCCCCTCAGGCATGCCTCTTTTGGCTAAAAGTGGCTGAGGGAGGGCTAAGTTATTATAAATAATTGGCTAGCCCAAACAGATTGCATACCAAGGAAAACAGAAAGCCCACTTTTTGAAAATCAATCGATTTCGAAGTCATAAATATTTCCCCAAAACAAGTAGAAAAATCCACTATTGGAAGAAATGGCTATTTTCGGGTAAAGACTTTACATCATGTTTGCAAAAGCCATCCAAGAAGTAGCTGGATTTACAAGAGCCATTCACTCCATTTCTAGAAATTTCAATTCCCATCAAGTTCAACGTGGTTCTGCCACCTTATTTTTCGTCAATGATCAAGGATATGCATTAACCTGCAAGCATGTGGCTCAATGGCTTTCACAAGCTGATCAAATCAACAAGTTATACTCCCAGTATCTAAAAGGAAACCATGATGGTCAACAAACCAAGCAATTGGCCTATCAATTTGGATTAGCTACTGATAAAACCGCAGAAATGCGAGTTACTTTTGTGGATTGTGTAGACCACCTCAAAAACCTGAAAATACATATTCATCCTGAATACGATTTGGCCCTGATTAAATTTGAGGGGTTTGATAAAAAATTGTATACGAACACTCCTCGATTTTTAAAAGACACCCATTCCATCCACCCCGGAGAAATGCTCTGCAGACTAGGGTTTCCTTTTCCAGAGTTTTCCAATTTCCACCTTAACTTGGAACACAACATTTTGGAATGGATTAATACCGGAAATGCAAGATCTCCCCGTTTTCCTATTGAAGGCATGGTCACCCGATTTTTAGGAGACAAACAGGGAAAAGTTTATGGAATTGAAATGAGCACTCCTGGACTAAGAGGACAAAGCGGAGGACCACTTTTTGACAAAGAGGGAAGAATTATTGGTATGCAAAGCCGCACCAAACACTTACATCTTGGGTTTGACATTGAGGACAAATCCATCATAGTCCAAGGTAAAGAGAAGAAAATCAATGATTACTCTTTTATCCATTTAGGAGAATGTATTCACGTAACTGTGATCAAGGAATTTCTCCAGAAGCATCAGGTCTCATTTAAAGAGGCATAAAAAAAGCCCCGATTAAAATAAATCAGGGCTGTTATTTTTGATTAAGAGAACTTATAAGCTCTCAAGCACTGCATTAAAGGTTGCACTTGGCCTCATTGCAGCCGAAGTCAATGCTTCATCCGGCTTGAAATAACCTCCGATTTCATTTGGAGAACCTTGGCTTCCATTAAGTTCCGCTACAATCTGTTCTTCGGTTTCGGTCATCTTTTGAGCGAAAGGAGTAAACTTGGCTTTCAATTCAGCGTCCTTATCCTGTGCCGCTAGAGCCTGAGCCCAGTAAAGTGCCAAATAGAAATGACTCCCTCTGTTGTCCAGCTTACCTACAACTCTTGCAGGTGACTTATCATTTTCCAAGAATTTTCCAGTAGCTGCATCTAAGGTTTCACCCAACAATAAAGCTTTATCATTATGGAATGTTCTTCCTAAATGCTCCAATGAAACTGCTAATGCTAAGAACTCACCTAAAGAATCCCATCTTAAATGGCCTTCTTTTACAAATTGTTCTACGTGCTTTGGAGCAGATCCTCCAGCACCAGTTTCAAACAAACCTCCACCATTCATCAAAGGAACGATGGAAAGCATTTTTGCACTGGTTCCAACCTCCAAAATAGGAAACAAATCTGTCAGGTAATCTCTCAGCACATTTCCTGTTACTGAAATCGTATCCATTCCTTCTTTGATTCTTGCCAAAGAGAAATTGGTAGCCTCCACTGGAGACATAATATGAATTTCAAGACCATCAGTATCATGATCTAGCAAATAGGTATTTACTTTTTTGATCAACTCTTGATCATGCGCTCTTTCTGGATCTAACCAAAATACTGCTGGAGTAGCAGATAATCTCGCTCTGGTCACGGCAAGCTTTACCCAATCCTGAATAGGAGCATCTTTCGTCTGACACATTCTCCAGATATCACCTGCTTCCACTGGATGCGAAAGAACAACTACTCCATTTTCGTCCTTCACTTCTACTGTTCCAGCTGCAGTTATCTCAAAAGTTTTGTCATGAGAACCATATTCTTCTGCCTTTTGAGCCATTAAACCCACATTTGGAACGCTCCCCATGGTAGATGGATCGAATGCCCCATGCTTTTTACAGAAATCAATGGTTGCTTGGTATACTCCTGCATAGCTTCTATCAGGGATAATTGCCTTGGTATCCTGAGATTTCCCTTCCTTATTCCACATTTGTCCAGAAGTACGGATCATGGCAGGCATAGAAGCATCAATGATCACATCACTAGGCACATGCAAATTGGTAATCCCTCTATCAGAATTTACCATGGCCAAATCTGGGTTATCCGCATAGCACGCATCTATATCAGCTAAAATTTCAGCTTTCTTATCTGCAGGAAGCTTTTCAATATTTGCTAGCAAATCGCCAAAACCATTGTTCACATCTACACCAAGCTCCGCAAAAGTAGTAGAATGCTTTGCGAATACCGGTTCGAAGAATACTTTCACAGCATGTCCAAAAATGATAGGATCAGACACCTTCATCATGGTTGCCTTCATATGGATAGAAAACAATACCCCTTTCGCTTTGGCATCTGCTTTCGCCTTCTTTAAAAAGGCTTTCAATGCAGACACACTCAAAGTAGAGGCGTCAATTACTTCACCTTCTTGAAGCTTGAGTCCCGATTTCAAGACCTCTTTACTTCCATCATCCTTTTTAAGTTCAATGGAAACAGTAGCTGCTTGAGTCATGGTATGGGATTTTTCACTTCCGTAAAAATCCCCCTCTTCCATACTATCTACATGAGATTTTGAATCAGCAGACCATTTCCCCATGGAATGCGGGTGTTTCTTCGCATAAGCTTTTACAGCCTGGGGAGCTCTTCTATCCGAATTACCCTCTCTTAAAACAGGGTTTACCGCAGAACCTTTGATTTTATCATATTTACGTTTAACGGTCTTTTCTTCTTCCGTTTTTGGCTCTTCAGGATAATCTGGAAGTGCATACCCTTTGGCTTGTAATTCCTTAATAGCCGCTTTCAATTGCGGAACTGAAGCAGAAATATTTGGAAGTTTAACAATATTCGCCTCTGGAGTTTTAGCTATATCTCCCAATTCTGCCAAAGCATCTTTCATTTGTTGCTCTGGTTTTAGGTATTCCGGGAAGTTTGCGATAATTCTACCAGAAAGTGAGATGTCTCTCGTTTCTACTTGCACACCAGCAGAGCTAGTAAATGCTTGAACAATTGGAAGTAAAGAATACGTTGCTAGGGCTGGCGCCTCATCTGTTAGCGTATAAAGGATTTTTGGAGTCTGGTTACTCATGGTTTGATCAGAATTCTTAAAAAGATTGGTAAGACCTTGCTATAGCTCATGAATTTCATTTTGCTTCAAATTTCTCTTGATATCAAGAAAACTTAGAACAGGGTCAGGAAATTTTGCGGCTAAATTACAGAAAATATCCTTGTTTCAAATCCGGTTCATACAATGAGATGGACCCTTCGTCAAAGCATTTTACCGAATTGTGAATTTATCGGCATCTCTCCAAGCAGGAAATTTCTCCCGATATCTCTCTAATTCATCGGCATGTAGCTGAAAAACCTGGATTTCTTCAGACTCTCCCAAATGGGTAATTACATCTCCTTTGAAATCATAACAAGCGGAATGTCCTACATATTCAATTCCATTTCCGTCCCGCCCCACTCGATTTACACCTGCCACATAACTGAGATTCTCTATCGCTCTAGCAGGCAATAGTGCATCCCATGCGGAAGTCCTCACTCCAGGCCAAGAAGCTACATAAAAAAGAAAGTCATAGGAAGCCCCTTCTTCCGTCCAAACATTTCTGGAGTAAACGGGAAACCGGAGATCATAACAAATCTGAGGGCAGATCTTCCATCCTTTTAAGTTAAAAACAGGCAGTTTCTTTCCGGCTGAGAATGTTTCATCTTCTTTGGCCATTCGAAATAAATGCTTCTTATCGTAGGTGGAAATTTCCCCCTCGGGAGTTACCCAAAGAAGGCGATTAAAATAATTTCCTTTATCTGAAATAATGGCACTTCCTGTAATGACTGCACCAGACTGGGCTGCCACCTGTTTCATCCATTTACAAATGGACAAATTCATCGGTTCCGCTAACTCAGAGGCATCCATACTGAACCCAGTAGGAAACATTTCAGGAAGAACAATTAAATCTATTTCAGAAGGAATCCCCCAGAGTTTTTCCTCCAGCATGGCCATGTTGGCTGTTTTGTCTTTCCAAAACAAGTCTGTCTGAACCAGCGCTATGGACAATTGGGGGGATCGGCTCATTTGAGCGGGTATATCATTCTGTAATCAGTAGATACTTTTCCTTTGCTGACATCAATCAACTTTGATTTCATCAAACGTTTTTTCAGGCCTTTCAGGTAATCTACAAATAGGATTCCCTCAAGGTGATCGTATTCATGCTGGATCACTCTGGCAGTCATTCCTGAAAACTCTTCTTCTTTCAAGTTCCAGTTTTCATCGAAGTACTCAATGGTCAACTTCTCAGGCCTGGTGATTTCAGCCCTAACATCAGGAATACTCAAACATCCTTCTTCAAAGCTGTAATCATCACCATATTCATCCAAAATAATGGGATTGATAAACGCTCTTCTAATTCCCACCTCCTCATCTTCTTCATCAAGCATAAGAGTACTGTCAATCACAAAGAGTCTAACTCCTTGATTGATCTGTGGAGCTGCCAATCCAACACCGCTGGCATTATCCATAGTAGCAAACATATCCTTGATCAAGGAATCAAGCTCTGTTCCCTCATTAATTTCTTCCGCCTCTTTCTTCAAAATAGGATTCCCGTAAGCAACTATTGGGTAAATCATTGTCTTTCTAAATACGATTGTAAAATAATCGCTGCACTTACCTTATCCAGGTTGCCAGCTTTTTCGCGACGATCTTTCTTTTTACTTCCCATGGCAATCATACTTTGCATGGCCATTTTAGAGGTAAATCGTTCGTCTATTAATTCAATTTTTTGGCTTGGAAAGTTTTTCTCCAATAGCTCTTTCATAGCCATCACCTTAGGTGTCATTTCATTATCCTGCCCATTCAAGCGGGTAGGCAAGCCTAACACCAACGTATCCACTTCTTCTTTGGAAATATAGGTTTTGATGTAGTCCAACAACTTGAAGGTTTCAATGGTTTCCAAAGGATTAGCCAACATCTTAAGCGGATCTGTAACAGCCAAACCAGTTCGTTTGGTTCCTAAATCAATTGCGAGAATTCTAGGCATCAGTTGGTCCTTATTTTATTTCGGATTTTCCTTAGTGCCTCTCTTTCTAATTGAATGGCTTTTGGAAATAGCAACTCATCTTCAATTTGGGCATGGATGGTAAGCTCTCTTTCAAAATTCTGAAGTTCGTGATATAATACCTTCATGGTCAGTGGAGCATTTTCCGGAAGGGAATAATCTTTGGTTAATTTTCTGATCCCCTCCATCTCATCATCATGGACCTCATGCATTTCTGCCAGTAAATGGATTGGATCCTTCTTTAACACTTTTATTGCATCCACGATACTGTAATTACCTTCCTCAACATCTTGCAAAAGCTTAATACGGTTAAATAAACCGCTTTCTTCTTCATGAATATGATGAATGAAGTCCTCTACAAATAAGGGGAACATAATTCTCAAATCAGCAATCAAGGAAGCATATTCAGGTTCTGGGGTAATTCCTGAAATGATATTTGCTAGAAAAGGCAACTCCTGTCTTACAAAAAAATAATGCTTCCTCTTCAAATAGGCTACAAGAACTTCTATGGGATTGAGATATAACTCTTCATTGGTCGGCTCTTTTCTCAAAGCCCATTCCTCCAACTCTGTAATTAATTGATTAGGATGTACTCTATGCTTTTTGCAGACTGTCTCTAATGACTGCGTTTGATATTGGTAGAAGCTAATTCCAAAATAATGCAACACCGCTGCAAAAACATAGTTTTCAGACACCAAATCACCTACTAAAGCTTTATTAAATCCATTTTCAGCTCCCATGTCACAAAAATAATTTTTTTTAACAGAAAAAAGGGGAATAATTTGGATCATTATCATCCCCCCTCGTATAAACATTCGTTAACTTTATCAAAAGTCACTATCAAAACACTAGCTTATTATGCTAGTTTATAAATCAATAGCAATAAATTAAAGAAAGGCATAGACGTGAGCGAGACAAAAAACACGAAAGCGCAAATTAGACTTCCAATCATATTGGCTCTGGCTATTTCAGCTGGAATCTGGATTGGGGCCACTTTTGCTGAACCCAAGAGTAATCAAAATGACCTGAGAGCTGCCCTATATAAGCTTCAGGAAATCATGACATATATCAATAGGGACTATGTAGATAGTGTAAATACCAATGAGCTGGTAGAGTACGGGATTACAAAGATGCTTGAAAACTTAGATCCCCATTCAAGCTACATCCCTGCCCGAGACGCATCTTTGGCTCAATCCCAGCTAGACGGAGAGTTTGATGGAATTGGAGTTGAATTCGGAATCATCAGAGATACTATTTATGTGGTCGCTCCATTGACCGGTGGACCTTCAGAGGCACTTGGTATACAATCAGGTGATCAGATTATCACAGTGGACGGCAAAACAGTTGCAGGGATAGGAGTAACCAACCGAGATGTTTTTGATCTTCTTAGAGGACCAAAAGGGTCAAAAGTCACTATAGATATCAAAAGGAAAAATCAGAGTGAATTAATTCCTTATGAAATCACTCGAGATAAAATCCCGCAATATAGCATCAATGCTTCCTACATGGTCAATGATGAAGTTGGGTATATAAAAGTAACGCGTTTTGCAGCTACAACTTATGATGAGTTCAGAACTTCAATTGAAGATTTAAAGTCTAAAGGAATGCAAAAATTGATCATTGACCTTCAAGGAAATCCTGGAGGTTATATGGGTGCTGCAATTAACATGGCTGATGAATTATTGGGCCAAAGAGCGTTGATTGTATCTCAAGAAGGAAAAGTAGATCAATACAGCCAAAAAGCCTTTGCCTACAAACCAGGTCTATTTGAGGAAGGTCCAGTGATTGTCTTGATCAACGAAGGAAGTGCATCTGCATCTGAAATTCTTGCCGGCGCAATCCAGGATAATGATAGAGGTTTGATCGTGGGAAGGAGATCATTCGGTAAAGGATTAGTCCAATTACCAATAGATTTATCAGATGGTGCTGAATTGAGACTGACCATTGCCAGATACTACACCCCTTCTGGCAGATCCATTCAAAAGCCATACGGAGCTAATTATGAGGACTATGAAAAAGACTTTGTCAAGAGATTCGAACATGGAGAATTCTTTTCTGCAGATAGTATCACTTTCAACGATAGTTTGAAATATGAAACTGCCAAAGGTAGAACTGTCTACGGTGGCGGAGGAATCATGCCTGATTATTTTGTTCCGTTGGACACTACTCAAAACAGCGTTTATATCAATAGATTATTCAACTCAGACTCCAATAGAGAATTTGTTCTAGAATATGCGAACGATCATAAGGATCAATTTGCAAACATGTCTGTAGAGGAATACCGGGATGAATTCGAAGTAAGTGACGCCATGTTGAAAGATCTTGTTGGTATCGGAGAGAAAAACAAAGTCAAATTTGACCAGGAAGATTTCAACAAATCAAAAGACTATTTGAAGATTCTGGTAAAAGCGCACTTGGGCAGACAGTTGTACGATGATAGTGCCTTCTACATGGTAGTAAATGATATCAATGAAGTGTATGTGCAAGCACTAAAGCTTTTTGACCAGGCAGAAAAAATAGCCATGGCAGAAGACCTAAGCGATGTAGAAGAGTAAATGCCTATACAGCCAATTAAAGAGCAATTCGAAAGAGTTGCTCTTTTTTTATATTAAATTTTCCTTTCAAACCTTTCATAAATGTATGACATTGAATTTCAATTTTACTTTAAACAATTTAGCCTCAACTAATCAATAAGCTGATGAAAGCCCTTTTAACCTTCCTCCTATTTTCTGGAATCATCATGACATCATTTTCGCAAATCAAAGTCAATCACATTGCGGTCCATGTTTCAGAATTAGAAAACAGCAAAAAATTTTATGAAAACATTGTAGGCCTCAAAGAAATTGAAGAGCCTTTTAAAGATGGCCTCCACGCTTGGTATGACATAGGCAGTGGAGCCGCCCTTCATATCATTGAAGCTCCAAACACCCCTTCTGAGATCTCCAAAGTCAACCATCTTTGTTTCAGCATGGAAGACATGGACTCATTCATTCAAACGTTGAAAAATGCTAATTATCCCTTCGAAAGCTGGTTAGGTGAAAAAGGGAAGGTAACGATTCGAGTGGATGGAATCAGACAAATTTATATTCAAGACCCCGATGGAATGTGGTTAGAGATCAATGATGATTATTGATCTAATCTAGAAAGCAAAAAATAGCCCGACTGATGAATCGGGCTATTTTTTTTTAGTTATCGTAAATCTCCTGAGGCCAGCTATCATTGCCTAAGTTGACATCTGGAAGAATCTTATCCGGATCCAATACCACAGATTTCACTTTCTTATCTGTTTTGATGATATGGTTCCAAGTGTCACCTCTTTGCCAAATCTCTACCGGTAAAGTAAATCGCTCTTTTGAATCATCTTCATAGGTCACCTCAAACAAAACAGGCATCGGGATGTCTCCTTTGTTGGAAATACTCAACAAATAATTTCCAGTATAGGGGAACACGCCATTGATTCCCAAATCAATATTTCCATTTCCATAAAACCAACCTTGCCAAAACCATGAAAGGTTTTCACCACCTACATTTTCCACGTGATTAAAGAAATCGGAAGGTTGAGGGTGCTTATAAGCCCAAGTTTTGATATAGGATTTGAACGCATTATCAAATCGCTCTGGACCCAAAATATATTCTCTTAACATAATCAACCCAATAGCAGGCTTGTTATAGGCTACCATCCCCAAATTGGAAGTATTTGCTACATCTGGATAAGTATCAATTCCTTCTCTGGTTTCGCTATTGAAATAATTTAACGATCTTCTGGTTTGCTGTAATCTGGAAGGATATTCTCCATTATTGAAAGCCAACGTGCTATAGTGGTTGATAAAGGAGTTAAAACCCTCATCCATCCAAGCATATCTTCTTTCATTTGAACCTACGATCATTGGAAACCAGTTATGACCAAATTCGTGGTCAGTCACGCCCCAAAGGCCTCTACCTTTGGATCTAAAATGACAGAAATTCAAGCCAGGATATTCCATCCCTCCAATTTCAGCAGCCACATTGGTCGCGGTAGCATATGGGAATTCAAACCAAGTTTCAGAATAATATTCAATGGATGCCTTGGAATATTCAGTAGATCTTGACCAAGCTTCGACTCCATCCGATTCTTTTGGATAAACTGATTGTGCCAAAATCTTTTTCCCACTTGGAAGATTGATCTTAGCTGCATCCCATATAAAGGCTTTAGAAGAAGCAAAGGCAATGTCTCTGCTGTTTTCAATAGCAAAATGCCAAGTAACCATTCCCTCTTGCTTAGGCCTGGTTAGTTCGGTATTTCCAATTTCTTCAGGAGAAACCAAATATACTGTTTCATCGCTTTCTTTTGCCTTTGCATAACGATCCTGAAGCTCTTTACTCAACACCTCTTTCGGATTCAACAACTCCCCTGAACCTACAACAATATGGTTGTATGGGACGGTAATTTTGTAATCAAAAGCCCCATATTCCAAATAGAATTCACCGGCTCCAAGGTAAGGCTCTACATTCCATCCCTCGATTTGATCAAATACAGCTACTTTAGGATACCATTGAGCCAATGCATAGATGGTTCCATCCTCCACTTCCAATCTCCCCATTCTATCCATCCCTTTCTCAGGGATTTTGAAAGAAAAATTCATAGAGACGGTAGCTTTTCCACCTTTTGCTGGAATGGGCTCTGCAAACCAAACTTGCATTCTGGTATCAGAAATAATATGCTTGTTTGAAACTGCTCCTTTGGAACCCACTTTTGCGGAAACATTGCTGATATCAAAACCACCATCAGTATCTCCATTGTACCTATTTCCCTGAATAGGCGTAGTCAAGGTACCTCTTGAATCTTCCTTAAACCTATTTTGCTCCAATTGCATCCAGATAAAATCTAGTCTCTCCGGGCTATTGTTGGTATAGGTCATGATTACCTGTCCTGTTAAGGTATGAGCTTGGTCGTCAAGAGTAGCTTCAATTTGGTAATCGGCCGCATTTTGCCAGTACCCAACGCCTGGTTTTCCGGATGCCGTTCTCGAGTAGGAACCTCTTCGATCCATAAACTCTCCAAAAATGCTTTGATTATTTTCTTTTACCTCTTGGGCAAATGAATTGGACACTTCCGCAAAACCGATTCCGGCCAGAAGAAGTGATAACATCAGTTTTCTTTTCATACTACTTGTTAAATAATAGGCACTAAAAATAAGGATATCCTTTGGAACACCCAGTTTCTTTTACACCAGCATTTCAGCATTAACTAAATTTCACAATTATTCAAGGTTGGATTTAGACTTTTTTAGCAAGTTCTTTGGGCTGGATTTTTAAAAATTCATATGAAAAAAACACTATTATGCATTACTAGTTTCGGCTTGTTTTTCCATTTAAAAGCCCAAACTGACACCACAACCCAAAATCTTGAAACAGTAATCATTCAAGAAAATCGCATTCAAATTCCTTTTTCTAAGCAGAGTAGAAACATTGCTTTGGTGGATAAGCAGGCAATAGAAACTACTCCGGCCAGAAGTTTACAAGAGATTTTATCATTTGTTCCTGGGGTAGATGTGAGGCAAAGAGGTGTAACTGGAATACAAGCGGACATTGGTATCCGGGGTGGTTCTTTCGCACAAACCCTCATGCTTTTAAACGGGATCAAGCTTTCCGACCCTCAAACTGGACATCATATGATGAATATTCCCGTCCCTTTGGTGAATATAGATCGTGTGGAAGTATTGAAAGGGCCAGGATCAAGAATCTTTGGACAAAATGCCTATGCTGGTGCAATTAATATCATCACAAGTCTGAATGATGAGCGGTATTTGAGAATGCAGGGTTATGCAGGTGATTTTGGTATGAAAGGAATCAATTTTTCGGGGTCTTTACCGGCAGGCAACTACAAACAAAACCTTTCTATCTCCTATGATGACTCCAATGGATATCAATACAACACGGATTATCAAGTCAGCAATATCTTTTATGAGGGTGGGATGGACTTAAATAATCGAAACGCCCTGAGAGGAATGATTGCCTATACCGACCGGACATTTGGGGCAAATAGTTTTTACTCCAGTTCTTTTCCAGATCAATGGGAAAGTATCCAAACTACTTTGGCTTCCTTAAGTCATACGCTTAATCTATCTAACTTCTATTTGAATACAAGAGCGTACTACCGATACAATACGGATGAATATAGATTGAGGAGAAATGAACCTGAATTTTATCAAAACAATCACACCTCCGACGTTTTTGCCTTGGAAGCCAACGGTAATTTTCAAACAACACTGGGAACGACTGGATTTGGAATTGAGACTAGAAAAGAAAAACTAGAAAGCAATAACCTAGGTGATCGTGAAAGAACTTTGAGCGGAATTTTCTTGGAACAATTAATCAACTTGAGTTCCATAGTAGAATTAAGAGCAGGGCTATACTCCAATTATAATACAGGATATGGATGGAAGCACTTCCCTGGGGCAGAAATTGGTTTTCAAGCCAACCAAGAAATCCGCCTATATACTGGGTACGGAGTAAGTTACAGAATCCCTACCTTCACGGACCTCTATTATGTTGGACCTACGAATATTGGAAACGATCAACTTGCACCAGAGGAAGCACAAAACTTTGAAATTGGGGCAAAATGGGCAAAGTCAGGGTTCAGAGCTGAATTGGTTTATTTCCTAAGAAACACGGATAATTTAATCGAATGGACCAGGCCGGATGAAGAAACCCCTTGGCAGCCGAAAAATTTTAATGAGGTGAAATTTAACGGTATTGAAGCCTCTCTATTCTATCGTGTCAATCCTAGTGCCACTACTGTTCAGGTAAAAGAATTCCATTTTTCTTATAACTACATCCATGCAGATTTAATCCAGCAACCTGGAGTAGAAACCAGGTATGCTTTAACTGCTTTAAAGAATCAAGTGATCGGAGGAGTATTAGTAGGAATCGGGAAAAAATTGGAGTGGAACACCAAAATGCGATATATAGAACGCATGAATCAGAATCCTTACTTCTTGTTGGATATGAGGGTAGACTATAATCGGATTGGGAAAATAGGGCTATTTGCCGAAGCATCTAATCTAACAAATACCGAATACATCGAAGCAGCCACCATACAAATGCCGGGAAGATGGTTTCGAGCCGGGTTTATGTTGAATTTGGACTCAGGCAATTAAGCCCTGCCTACAAAAATAATTTTCACTCTCATTATCAAGCAATTATTTAGAGAGTTTAAAAAAAAGCAACCCAATATTTGCTACAAATAAATTTCAAACTACCTTTGCATTCCCTTTCAAAAGGAAAGGAATACAAAGATGGGAGTTTAGCTCAGTTGGTTCAGAGCATCTGCCTTACAAGCAGAGGGTCGGGGGTTCGAATCCCTCAACTCCCACATCTTAAATTCAGCTCAACTAGAGCATTATTCATTTCTTGGGAGTTTAGCTCAGTTGGTTCAGAGCATCTGCCTTACAAGCAGAGGGTCGGGGGTTCGAATCCCTCAACTCCCACATTATAGCCTCAGAGATTTCTGGGGCTTTTTTTTGCTCTAAACCATTGCTGTAGTAGTATTAAAAAGCCTCATTCACAAATCAATAAACCCTATTGACATGCCTATCACTAAACCAGTTTACAATACACTTCCACTCTAAGAAAATATAGTATTGACTTGAAAATGAGAGCCCATGTATTGGGGCGGGGTTCGCCCGCGATAATTATCGGGGCCCTCAACTCCCATATTATAGCCTCAGAGATTTCTGGGGCTTTTTTTGCTCTAAACCATTGCTGTAGTAGTATTAAAAAGCCTCATTCACAAATCAATTAACCCTATTGACTTGCCTATCACTAAACCAATTTACAATACACTTCCACTCTAAGAAAATATAGTATTGACTTGAAAATGAGAGTTCATGTATTGGGGCGGGGTTCGCCCGCGATAATTATCGGGGCCCTCAACTCCCACATTATAGCCTCAGAGATTTCTGGGGCTTTTTTTTGCTCCTAAAGTTCTTATGGCAAAAATCATGAAAATCAAATGTAAAGAACTCGTCCTAGTCCACCTAAATAGAGACCAAAACCTAGGAAGATTCAAAACACACTATGAAAAAGTATAAAAGAATTAAATTAAAAAAGGTCAATGAATTGCTCCATTGACCTTTTACCAGATTCTTAAATATCAAATTTTATCCCTTGTGCTAAGGGAAGTTCTGAAGAATAGTTGATCGTATTGGTTTGTCTTCGCATATAGGCCTTCCATGCATCTGAACCAGATTCTCTCCCTCCACCAGTCTCTTTCTCTCCTCCAAAAGCACCTCCTATTTCCGCTCCTGAAGTTCCAATATTCACATTGGCAATTCCACAATCAGATCCAGCAACCGACAAAAAGGCTTCAGCTTCCCGCATATTTAAAGTCATAATAGCAGAAGATAAGCCTTGCGGCACTCCATTTTGGATAGCAATTGCCTCCTCTATGGTTTCATATTTGATCAAATATAGAATTGGAGCAAAAGTCTCATGCTGTACAATCTGGTAATGATTTTCTGCTTCATAGATTGCAGGTTTCACATAGCATCCAGACTCATAACCTTCCCCTTCCAGTACACCGCCTTCTACCACAACCTTCCCTCCTTCTTCTATCACTTTTTTGGTTGCTGCCAGATACATATTAACAGCATCTTGATCTATTAAAGGGCCCACGTGATTTTTTTCATCCAGGGGGTTTCCAATTACTAGTTTTGAATAAGCGTTTGCCAATCTGGTTTTTACCTCCTCAAATACAGAGGAGTGTATAATTAATCTTCGGGTAGAAGTACACCGTTGCCCAGCTGTCCCAACAGCCCCAAACAAGGCACCTCTGATCGCCATATCCATATCCGCCTCCGCGGTAATGATGATTGCATTATTACCTCCTAATTCCAACAAAGACCTTCCCAATCTGCTCCCTACAGCTTGACCAACCAATTTCCCCATTCGGGTAGAACCAGTAGCGGAAACCAAAGGAACTCTTGGATCATGAGAGATCATTTCTCCAACTTTATAATCTCCTATTATCAAGGAACAAATTCCTTCAGGCATTCCATGTTTTGCAAATACAGCAGAGGCGATTTTTTGACAAGCAATTCCTGACAAAGGTGCTTTTTCAGAAGGTTTCCAAAGACATACATCTCCGCAAACCCATGCCAATGCAGCGTTCCAGGACCAAACAGCCACAGGAAAATTGAAAGCAGAAATTATCCCTACTATCCCTAATGGATGCCATTGTTCGTACATGCGGTGACCTGGACGCTCAGAGTGCATAGTCAATCCATAAAGTTGCCTAGAAAGACCTACTGCAAAATCGCAGATATCGATCATCTCCTGAACTTCCCCTAACCCTTCTTGGTAGGATTTTCCCATTTCGTATGAAACCAGTTTCCCTAGATCGGCCTTTACTTCCCTTAATGCGTTCCCAATTTCTCTGACAATTTCCCCTCTTTGAGGGGCCGGAACTTTCCTCCATTGGATAAAAGCCTCCTGTGCCTGCACAATCAAAGAATCATAGACTTCTTTATTTGCCAATTGAACTTCGGCAATCAATTTACCGTCAGCGGGTGAAAACGAAGAAATATAAGGCTCTCCTGAATCCTGCCAATTTACACCTGTAGATGCACCAAGATTTTTTGGTTGAATCCCTAGCTTCATTAAAGAGTCCTGGATTCCAAAATGATCAGTCATAATTTGGGTTGTTTATTAAATGCTTTCAAAGCTAAAAATAATTGAAGGAATCGTTACCCAACCAGCCCTTTAATTCAATCCCAAAATGGAAAAGAGGTTGATTTTTTTGAATCCTTTGTCAAATTTATCACTCGTATTAATTTTATAAATGAGATTGATTCGGTAGTTACCAGTATTGATAGCATTATTATAATCAGCCACTTTTACTAAATCGGACTGTTTGTAAACATAGTTTGCATTGATGGAAAACCTGTCATTATTATATCCGAAAAACCCTCTCAAATAATAGGTGGGGACTACCCCCCAACTTTTTGTCTTTTCTTGATTTTCCCATTCAGAGAATCCCAGACTTAGGTTTGCTGAAGCCACTCCTGTAAGAAAGAAACCTCCTCCGAAAACCAAGGTTCCTGCTAAGCCTGCATTTGGTCCTCCTTGGAAATACCTAGATTTTCCAAAATTGTATTTTGGGTCTATTTGTTCTGTGGTAGGGATCAATAGAGAATCTCCTTCAATAGATCCGCCGTAAGCTTCAAAACCTACAAAGGGAGAAAAAGCTGATCTTTTTTGGATATCCTCTTGGGTAAAAGATGCTTGAAGAGACAACTTCTCTCCAAAAAACAGGTAATTCACATTTAGCCCGACCGTGATTAACCTCATATCCTTCCTTGGATAAGGTTCCGTTGAATTTTGAAGGAAATCAGAGTCTATAGAATATCCTTTATAAAACTGACCTAAAAAATCAATAATGAAATTTTTAGGATAGGCGTGCGCTTGTAAATCCAGGTATTTTGGCCAATTCTTATATCGGTTTGGGTTCATGAACCCCAAAGGAGCAGCCACATTAATAGTGACCCCTTGATAGGTGAAACCCAACCCCAAGTTTAATCCAGTATTTGGATTATATCGATAGCCTTGATCTGCCTCAGGCACATTTACTACCAAGTCAGTATATTTTCGAGAGGTATATAGGCGAAACAACATTTTCTTAGATGCACGCTCTACATAGCTGGAGTCATAACCAGATTTCTTTTCCTGAGCGGAAATAGATAAAATGGGAACAATACTGAAAAATAGAAAAATGAAGAATTTAGGAAATCGGGCCATTCAGATGAATTATTCCTAAAAGTTCTATTTAATTTCGACAAAAAAAAATCCGGATCGTAATCCGGATTTTTGAAAACTGATAGAGCTCGAAAAATGGAATTCTATTCGAATTCAAAGTCTTAAAAAATCAAATAATAGAGAAAAGTTGTTTAATCACCGTTATAAATTTATCATATTCCTTTAATTAAACAAATTATTGTTTGGATTTTTTTAGTTTATTCAAATAAAAAAAGGCTTTAACTTTGATTAATCCCATAATTAATAATCTGTTTTTACTATACCCCAAACCTTTCTAATTAAAGTCAATCCCAGCACTATGAGTCATCAATCCCCTCTAGTTTCAATTATTATCCCTTGCTATAACCAAGTAGAATATTTAGAGGAGACAGTATTATCAGCCCTAGCATCAGATTATTCTCCTATAGAAATAATTATCATTAATGATGGATCAACAGATGGCAGTGAGGAAATCGCAAAAAACCTTGCCTTGAAACAAGAATTGGTAAGCTATATCCATCAGAAAAATCAAGGAGTAGAGATTGCTAGGAATACCGGAATAAAAGCTACCTCAGGAAAGTATATTCTCCCCTTAGATGGAGATGACCTAATTGCTACCAATTATATCAGTGAGGCAGTAAAAGTTTTGGAAAACAATCCTCAAGTAAAAGTAGTGTATTGTGAAGCAATGAAATTTGGTCCAAAGGGCAAAAAATATTGGAAGCTGAAACCATTTGACATCAATGCTCTGGCAAGAGACAATATGATTTTTGTTTCCGCACTGTATAAAAGGACAGATTGGGAAAAGATTGGAGGTTATGCTGAGGATTATAATCTCGGAAGGGCAGATTGGGAGTTTTGGATCAACATGCTCAAAGATGGAGGGGAAGTAGTCCAACTACCATTCATTGGCTTTTATTATAGACTCACTGGAGGGGTCAATAGCCTGAGAAAACGTACCGGTTCTGATGAAGCCAAACGGAAAAGAATCGCATATCTCAATGCCAAATACCCTGAATTCTTTGAGCGGGAATTAAATGGGCCATTACGTTTTCAAAGGACCTGGTCAAAGCCTTACAACACACTATTAAAATTCCTAGGGAAACTTTAATCAGATCTTGTCCAAGCCCTTCCAGAATTTCAAAAAGTAGTACTTCAAAGGATTGGTATATTTCAATTGCTTCCAAGGTCTGCTCGCATGAGGTCTATGCCATACAGGAGAATCCATCAGCACGTAATTCTCAAAATCCAGCTCGATAGATTTCTTTGAAATAAAGGTATCATACCAATCTTTTGCCTCATCTAATTCAGTAAAATCAAACGCTTTCAAAAAAGGAAGTGAAAAAAGAGTACAGCAAAAGCTTAGGCTTCTATGAGTTGAAATAACTGATTCTTTTACCCCTTTGAACTTCAAATAAGGGAAATTTACAACCCCTTGTTCATCTACTGTCACAGAACCCACCAATCCGGATTTCGGATGGCTTTCTTGAAATTCCAATAAGCTTTCTATTGTATCTGGTTTTACCACCACATCCGATTCTATCACCAACACAGGTAAGTTCTCTTCAAGCCCCATCTTTTGGGCCATTTGCAAAACCAACTTGTAATTCGGAGATGGATGATCGGTAAGGTCTTCTATATGGATCAATTCATATCCAAATTCAGCCTGTTCCTCCTTCAGTTTCAATTTCGTTTCTTCCGTACTGAAATCATTAAAAATCACATGCTTTACAGGAACAGATGAAGCTGCAATTGCTCTTGCAGTATCCAATGTGGTTTCAATGGAATTTTTAACGGGGGTGATGACAATCGCGTAGATCATAAAAAAGATTTGTTCAAAATTAAGGCTTTCCGACAAGGCAAAAAAATAACCCTGAAATTCTTCAGGGTTATTCTATCTACATTCAAAACCTTAAGCTAGTTCTCCTAGGGCTTTTTTCATTCTTCCCAAGGCTTCTTTCAACTCCTCCTCAGAGGCAGCGTAAGAAAGTCTCACACAGGATGGTGCACCGAAAGCAGCTCCTGTTACCAATGAAACATTGGCTACTTCTAACAAATACAAACAAAGGTCATCTGCATTATTGATGGTTTTGCCATGAGCGGATTTACCAAAGAAAGCGGTCACGTCTGGGAAGAAATAAAATGCACCTTCAGGCACATGTGTTTTGATACCTGGAATCTCTTTCAATAATCCCATCACCAATTCTCTTCTTTTGAAATAAGCTTCCGCCATTTCCTTTGAAGGTGTCTGATCACCAGAGATTCCCGCTAAAGCAGCTCTTTGAGCGATACCAGTGCCACCTGAAGTAAACTGACCTTGGATTTTTTCGACAGCTTTTGCCATAAACAAAGGAGCGCAGATATAACCTACTCTCCAGCCTGTCATTGCATATCCTTTGGAGAAACCATTCACTGTGATTGTTCTTTCAAACATTCCAGGGAAAGATGCAATACTGTAATTTCTACCCACAAAGTTGATCAATTCATAAATTTCATCAGCGATCACCATGATATTATCATGCTTCAAAATCACTTCAGAAATTGCTTCTAATTCTTCTTTACTGAATACTGATCCAGTTGGGTTACAAGGAGAAGAATAAATCACTGCCTTGGTTTTTGGAGTGATCGCTGCTTCTAGTTGTGCAGCAGTAGCTTTGAAGTTATTTTCAAGAGTTCCTTCAATCAACACTGGAATACCACCTGCCAATTTGATGATCTCTGCATAACTTACCCAATAAGGAGAAAAAATCACTACTTCATCTCCTTCATTGATCATACACATGAAGACATTAGCAATAGAGTGCTTCGCTCCTGTAGAAACTACTATATTTTCTGCTTTCGCTTGAGAGATTTCATTCTCTTCTCTTAATTTCTTTGCGATAGCCTCTCTCAAATCCTGGTAACCCGCCACAGGAGGATAGGAGAAATATTTTCCCTCATCGATCGCATCTTTGGCTGCTTCTTGGATGTGCTTAGGTGTTTTAAAATCTGGTTCACCGAGGCTCAATCCAATGATATCAATGCCTTGGGACTTCAGCTCTCTGGCTTTCTTTGCCATTGCCAGGGTAGCTGATTCTTCCATATTAATAATCCGATCTGATAGAATAGAATTCATTATTTTCTGTGGTTTATTCAAAATCCCTCAAAAATAGAGAGAAGATTATAAAATCTAAACAATTGTCTGCTTTTGATAATGAAATGTTATTTTTGAAATGAAATACTCGGGAGGAAATTCCGTTTTCTGCATATAATGAGCAAGTTTTCTTTTCTTCTTCTATTCTTCCTTTTACTTAGTAAAGTAGCCTGGACTCAAAACAATGACTCCAATACTGATCCGGACTCTTCAGGTGTAGTCAACTCCAGTCTTTTACCTACCACCATGCCCCTTCTTTTATTTGACGAAAACAAAGAAAAAGAGGAGAAAAAGGAAAAGAAGAAAAAGGAACGAAAAAACATCTGGTTTGGAATTAAAACCAGAAGAGGGTATGCCAAAAGAGAAATTCGCGGCCAGGAAATTTATGAGTACTTCAACTACACAGAGGACTCAAGAAGATTAGACCCCTATATCCGCGATGTGTATTGGTTCGATACCCAAGAAAGAAGTATTCGAACTTCCGGCTATGAGGAAGGAAAAGGGTATTTATTGCACGGGCCTTACGAGCGAACCATTAATGAGACAGTTGTAGAAAGTGGAATGTTCTATTATGGGACTAAACATAAAACCTGGATGCTTTTTGACTCTAACAATGTACTTCAGGACAAAAACCATTATACGGAAGGCTGGCCAAAAGAATCCCGAATCTCTTATTATGAATCCAGCTCAAGATCCGTGGAAGAAATCATCCCGATTCAATATGGATTGGAGGAAGGAAATTATTTCTATTTCTACGACGACAAGCAAGTTGCCGTAACTGGGGAATATCAATACGGAGAAAAAGTGGGGCTTTGGACAGAGTATTGGGACACTGGAAATACCAAAGCGATTCGAAAGCGAGAAATCCAATATCAGGATGAGCCCTATACAAAAAATTTCCGCCCTTATATTCGTGCAGAATGGGATAAGGACGGAAACTTGGTTTATCGAAAAGAGATGTAATCGCTTATTTTTCTCTATACCTGAATTGCTGTCCACCAACAGAAGCCTCATACATTAGCCCTGCTTTGGCTCTGGTAAATACCGCCACACCATCAATGTATTCTGCGTTTAAAGATGCTCCAGATGCAGCAGCCACAGCAGAAACCTGTGCAGCCATTTCAATCTTACCTTCTTTGAATCGATCAAACTCTTTCTGTGATTCAAAAAAAACTACCTCACTATAAGCCTGCCCACCTGCTTGAAATCCAATAGTCACTTGCGTCATTCTGGCATATCCGATCATTTCTCCCTGTTCAAAAGCAACCCCATTACCAGCAGCCCCCCCGACACCAAGTCCTCCTTTACCTACATTAGGTAAAATTATATAGCCATATGAATTATCGAAAAATTTCTGCATATCGGGATCATCTTTTAAAAAAGCAGCTTTTGCATCTTGGCTATCTTCAATAATCTTTTTGTCTTTATCATTTTGGGCAAAAGCAACACAAGCTAAAAATGACATACTAAGGGTGAATACTAACTTTTTCATTTTTCTAACTAATAGATGGTTTGTTTTCAATAAAAGGCATCTTCAAAATGCTTGAAGTTTATTTCGCCTGAATTGTTCCTATAAACGCCAATAATGTCAAATCGGATATCAAATTTCCAATTATTATCATGTATATACTGATCCGCAGCTTTTATGATTAACTTCCTCTTGGTGTAGTCTACAAACTCCTCAGCATAACCAAAACCAGTGCCAGAACGGAATTTTACCTCCACAAAAACCAACAGCTTCTGATAAGTAAGGATTAAATCTATTTCAGCATAACCATGCCTGAAATTCATCTCCTTCAATTCATAGCCTTTTGAAATGAGCCATTGAGCTGCGAGCTCCTCCGCCATCCTCCCTGATTTATTGTGTTCTGCCATCTTGAATAATTGCTTAATTTTGAAAAAATATTGAAAAACAAGTTCAAAAATGGTTTTAAGGAAAACCAATTAAATTACTAGATGAACGAAATTATTAATAAAAAGGTAAAATTCCGAGACTTGGGTTTCATGGATTATCAGGAAGCCTGGGATTTTCAAGAATCAATATTTGCTAAAACCGTAGCCCAAAAAATAGAAAACCGGAACTCTTCAGTAGACCGACAAGTCCCTACAGAAAACTATGTGTTTTTTGTAGAACATCCCCATGTCTACACGCTCGGTAAAAGCGGCAAGGAGGAGAATTTATTGTTAGATCAAAAAGGACTTGAAGAAAAAAAAGCTACCTATTATAAGATCAATCGAGGCGGAGATATCACATACCATGGTCCAGGGCAGCTGGTAGGATATCCCATTTTAGACTTGGATAATTTTTTTACTGACATACATAAATATTTGAGGTTATTAGAGGAAGCTATCATTCTCACTCTCAAAGAGTACCAAATTGAGTCAGGAAGAATTGAAGGATTGACTGGAGTATGGATTGACCATATAGAACAAAAAAATCCAAGGAAAATTTGCGCTTTGGGAGTGAAATCCAGCCGGTGGGTGACCATGCATGGTTTCGCTTTTAATATCAACCCAGATCTAAGTTATTTCGGAAACATTATTCCATGCGGGATTGATGACAAAGCAGTAACCTCCTTGAGCCAAGAATTAGGTAAAGAGGTAAATCTTCAGGAAGTAAAAGAAAAAGTTAAAAATCATCTCATCGACTTATTTGAGATGGAATTAGTAGATTAATACATGAAAAAGGATATCGATTTTCATCCTGTTACAGGAGTAAAACTTGCTATTGCCAAACAAGAAACTGATACTGGGGTAGAATGGGGTGTTTATATTTTCAATCTAAATTTGATAGAATTGAAAACCATCATGATCACCTCCAAAGGATATGGGATTTTGGATGGGGAGAAAAGGCAGACTTCTACCTTACGTCATATGATTGAGGAGTTAGGACCAGAAGAAATGGCCAAGATAGAACCAATTGATCCTGCTGTCTTTTCATTGACCAATGAATTTTGGGTGAGCTATTATATCCTTGATCAGATTTTTGATAAAAAGTTTATATTTACTCCAGGCAGTTTTGATCCTGCCAACATTCAAATGATCCCTGAGTTAGGCTTGGAAGGGATCCTTCACTCATAACTCCAACATTTATGGCTAACTTTTTTGATCAATTAGGAGACATTCTTTTTCTGGATATTGAAACAGCATCCCTCACAGAAAAATTTGAGGACCTGAGTTCCAGGTTACGGGATGAATGGATCAAAAAAGAAAAGCTAATTCAAAATGATCATGGAAAGGTAGAACCTGGGGCCTTATACTTTGATAAAGCCGGAATTCATGCTGAATTTGGCCAAGTAATTTGTATTGGGGTAGGGTATTTTCAATGGAAAAAAAAGGACAAGAAGCTCATTTTTAGATCTAAAGTTTTTACAAATCCTGACGAAAGGGAACTTCTTTTGGCATTTAATAGCTTATTAGGGAAGAAAAAATGGATTCTCTGCGCCCATAATGGAAAGGAGTTTGATTACCCTTACCTTTGCAGGAGAATGCTGGTACAAGGAGTATCCTTGCCAGAACCCTTACAAATAGCAGGTAAAAAGCCCTGGGAAGTAAGGCATTTGGATACTTTAGAACTTTGGAAGTTTGGTGATTACAAACATTACACCCGACTGGAACTTTTAGCTGCAGTTTTTGGCATTCCCACTTCCAAAGAAGACTTGGATGGCAGTCAGGTCAACACCACTTTTCATTTGGAAAAAGATATTAACCGAATCAAGAAGTACTGTCGTAAAGACGTAGAAGTTACTGCCCGCGTTTATTTAGCCATGCATCCTCAATTAGATGAGATGCAGCTGGAAATGGTACACTTAGAAGATTCACCAAAAGATCATAAAGATTAATGCAAAAAGGCATCATAATCTTTATACATTGGATTAACACAACAACCCCGACATATGGGAAGAAAATCAGACAGAAACAAATCAAAAAATGAGAAAAGAGGCCATAGCAACGATACGTCAAATTTAACGAGACGGATCGTCCAATTTTTAGACTCCAACTATGGAGAAGAATTTAACTCTAAACAGATTATCAAAAAATTAGAAATACGGGATTCCCTCAGTAAAGGAGCGGTAGATTCTGTGCTTTCCAAACTGTTAGAGAGTGGACATGTCTCAAAAAACCCAAGGAACTATTATTCCTCTACCAAAGACCCAAACTTTATTATAGGCACGGTTGATTATGTCAACCCAAGGTTTGCCTTTGTAATCCCAGATGATCCTACTCAAAATGACGGAGACATCCTAGTCAAAGAAGCCGACATGAAACAGGCTCTTGATGGTGACAAAGTGAGAGTCATGGTCAAGCCACTAAAAGGCAAGTTCGGAAAATCTGAAGGTAAAATATTGGAGATCATCGAGAGAGATCGTGACGAATTTGTAGGGAGAGTAGAAATATCCCCACGGTTCGCTTTCGTAGTTCCAGATTTCAAGAAAATGCACAAAGATATTTTTGTGCACAGAGGAGATCTTTTAGGAGCAGAACATAATCAAAAGGTAGTTGTCAAACTCACCGAATGGAGAGATGGAGACAAAAACCCAACAGGTAAAGTTACTAGAGTTTTAGGACAGGCAGGTCTTCACGAAGTGGAAATCCATTCCATTATGGCTGAATTCGGCCTTCCTTTTGAATACCCTCAAGAGCCGGACGCAGAAGCAAATGCCATATCAGATAAAATCACCGCGAAGGAAATCAAAGCACGAAAGGATTTTAGGGACATTCCTACTTTTACGATTGACCCGGCCGATGCAAAAGATTTTGATGATGCGATATCTTACCAAGTGCTCCCTAATGGCAATTTAGAAATAGGAGTACATATCGCGGATGTGACACATTATGTTCGCCCTAAAACTGCTTTAGAAAAAGAAGCTTACAACAGGGCTACTTCTGTTTATTTGGTAGACAGAACCATTCCAATGCTTCCTGAAAGGCTAAGCAATGGCTTGTGCTCCTTACGTCCCAAAGAGGATAAATTAACCTTCTCTTGTGTTTTTGAAATGGATAAAGATGCCAATGTCATTAAACATTGGATAGGTAGAACAGTTATTCATTCCGATCGAAGATTTGCTTACGAAGAGGCCCAAGAAAATATCGATTCTCAATCCGGAGATTTCTATAGTGAATTGACCCTCTTAAATAACTTGGCAAAAAAAGTCCGAAAAAGAAGATTTGATCATGGCGCAGTAAATTTTGAAACAGTAGAAGTAAAATTCAAACTGGATGAAAAAGGAACCCCTTTAGGACTGATTGTCAAAGAGCGGAAAGATATTCACAAACTGATTGAGGAATTCATGTTGTTGGCGAATAAATATGTAGCAGAATTTATCTTTAAAAAAGGTAAAGGAACTGATACCTTTGTTTATAGAACCCATGATTTCCCAGACATGGATCGCTTAGATACCTTCTCGGGTTTTGCCAAACGGTTTGGCCATGAATTCGATATTGAAAATGAGCGAAAAATCTCAAACGCATTGAATAAATTAATGGATGAGATTCAAGGTAAGCCTGAGCAAAATGTACTGGAACAACTAGCCATAAGAAGTATGGCTAAAGCTAAATATACTACTGAGCCAAAAGGGCACTTCGGGTTAGCCTTTGCTCATTATACCCATTTCACCTCTCCGATTAGGAGATACCCAGATATGATGGTTCACCGATTATTGGATCATTACCTTCAGGGTGGAAAATCTCCAGATGCGGAAGAATGGGAGCAAAAATGCGTTCATTCTTCAGAAAGAGAAAAGAGAGCTGCGGATGCAGAAAGAGCTTCTATCAAGTACAAGCAAGTAGAGTTTATGTCTCTTGCTGAAGAAAAAGATTATGATGGAATTGTGAGCGGGGTGACCGAATGGGGTGTTTTTGTGGAGATTTCGGAAACAAAATGTGAAGGGATGATTCGTGTTCAAGACATGGATGATGACTATTACGATTTCGATCAGAAAAATATGAGACTGATCGGGTCCAAAACAAAGAAAATGATCACTCTGGGAGACAAAGTAAAGGTAAGAGTAGTTAACACGGATATAGACCGTAGAACAATAGATTTGGAATTTGCAGACAATGATGGAAAAAAGCCACGCGGCCGAGCTATTAGATAAATTAGAGACTTTTTTAAAGTCACAACGTTTTGGAGAATCACCCAAAGAGCTTTATGAACCTTTAGAATACATCTTAAGCCTTGGAGGAAAGAGAATTAGACCTTTATTAAGTCTGATGGCTTATGGAATGTATAAAAATGATCCTGAATCTATCCTGAAACAAGCCTCTGCCATTGAGGTTTTCCATAACTTCACCCTGATGCATGACGATATCATGGACCAAGCTCCTCTACGAAGAGGAAAGGATACCGTTCATGAAAAATGGAATGCCAATACAGCAATACTTTCTGGAGATGTCATGTTGGTAAGAGCTTATGACTTACTCTTGGAAACCCCTCCAAACCTACTACACGAAATTATCCAGCTGTTTAATAAGACTGCAGCGGAAGTTTGTGAAGGACAGCAATTTGATATGAATTTCGAAAGTATATCAAATGTGAAAGTCTCGGAATACATCAACATGATCCGTCTTAAAACAGCGGTACTTTTGGGCTGTGCTTTGAAAATGGGGGCATTGCTAGGTGGAGCAAATGAGTCAGAAGCAAATAAATTGTATGATTTCGGAGTGAATATCGGGATAGGCTTTCAACTCAAAGATGACTTGCTAGATGTGTATGCCGACCAAGCTAAATTTGGCAAACAGGTTGGAGGAGATATCATTTCCAACAAAAAGACTTTTTTACTAATCAAAGCCTTGGAATCAGCTTCAGCAAAAGATGCTGAGGAATTGGCCTATTGGTTATCCCTAGAGGAATTTGATAAAGAGGAGAAAGTTAAGGCAGTGAAAGACATTTATCATAAACTAGGAATTAAATCTATCGCAGAGGATGAAATGAATCGGTATTTCCAAGCTGGATTTGATTTATTCGATTCCATTAAATGCAATCATTCCTCCTACTTTGAAGAACTCAAGCAGATCACTGAAGATCTTATTCACAGAGAAAAATAAGCATGAATTTATCTATCACAGTAGTCCTGATTATTATCACGACTGCGATCAGCATGATTGGTTTTAATAAACCGGCGTTTATTAACCGATGGATGTTCGTCCCCTATTTAATAAAGAATAGAAAACAATGGGACCGATTTGTTACTTCTGGATTTATCCATAAGGATTACATGCACCTGCTTTTCAACATGTTCACCTTCTATTTTTTTGGAGCTTTTGTGGAACAGTTTCTTGCCTATCAATTTGGAGGCACTACAGGTGGAATCATCTTTGTTCTCTTCTATTTAATAGGAATCATCGTTTCTGATATCCCTACCTATTTAAAAAATCAAGACAATAGCTACTACCGGGCCTTGGGCGCTTCCGGAGGAACCGCAGCCACGGTATTTGCAAGTATCATCATCATGCCTCTGGCAGACATCTGTTTGTTTGGGATATTATGTCTTCCTGGGTTTATTCTAGGTGGAATCTTCTTAATCTACTCCTATATGAAGGGAAAAAATTCAAATGATGCGATCAATCATGATGCCCACCTGTATGGAGCTATTTTCGGAATCTTATTTATATTAATTATTTCACCCGCGAGTCTTTTACAATTTATAGAACAAATCAAAACGTATAGACCATTTTAAAAAAAGCTCCCGATTTCTCGGGAGCTTTTTTATTTATTTTTTGATATCCAGTTTGGTCCTCATTTCATCAATATTGAAAATCTTGGATATCTGGTTTTGTTCCAATTCTTTGAAGCGAGCTAATTGAACATTGATTTTTTCAGTCAATTCCTCCTTTACTTCATAAGACTGGTCAGTCGGAGCCCAATCTCCATTTCCAACTACCGAACTCAAATGAGCCAGTTTGTTATTCAATCTGATCGGGAAGTTCAACGGATCCTGACGACTTTGATTTTGAGTCTGATACAAGGTCTTTTCAATTTCATCCATCTCCTCTTTGATCGATTCTAAGTTGGCAGGTTTCGTCTCCAAACTATCCATTTCAGTTCTATATTGACGAATCAATTTAATTACTCGATGGGTCTCAGTCAGTTTATCTCTGACATCCATTAAGTAGTCATATTGTGCTACCAAATCCTCCTGCGTGGATTCATATCTTGGATCGGCAAGCACTTTGAAGGTCTGTTCTTGAGATTCCCCGTCCAATGTCATTTTCACTTTATAAGTGCCAGGAACCACTTTTGGACCTCTCAAATTTCCACCCCACATAATTAAACCTTCAAATCCTTCAGCATCTTCCACACGAAGGTTCCAGTTAAATTCATTGCTACCTGCTTTGACTTTCAAGGTATCTCCATTGATCCCTTTCGTGGAGAAGGCTCTCAAAGGAATATCATTCGCATCAAAGAATTCGATTTTCAACTCTTCTTTTGGCTCCTCCTTAATGTAGTAATAAACCAATACGCCTCCCGCTCTGTTCGTTCCAGCTGTTGCGCTTTTTCTACTCACACCATCTATCCTGTAAGAATCCTGTGGTTTGAATAAAGTCAAGGAACTGTTTTCCATTCCTGGCTCAGCTTGATGTAAAACGGTCAAATCATCAATAATCCAAAACGAACGACCTTGGGTAGCAGCAATCAAATTATTCTCTTTGATCGCCAAGTCTGTGATCGGAACAATCGGAAGATTTAATTGGAGTGAATGCCAAGAGGCTCCATCATCTTTAGAGTAATACATGCCCGTTTCCGTACCTGCATAGAGCATGCCTCTTTTCACAGGATCTGCTCTTACAACTCTTGTGAAATGTTCTGGATCAATTCCATTGGTGATTTTTGTCCAGCTTTTACCATAATCCTTGGTTTTATAAAGGTAGGGTTCATAGTTACCATTCTTATAGCCAGTAGCGGCAAAATAAGCCTCAGCAGGATCATATGGACTCGCTTCAATACTGTTGATTTGTAACCACTCTGGCATTTCCGAAGGGGTTACATTCTGCCAGGTAACACCATTATCTTGAGTGACATGCACCAACCCATCGTCAGAACCAGCCCATAGTATTCCTTCTTTCACCGGAGATTCTGCAGCCGTAAAGATGGTTGCATAATACTCTACAGAGGTATTATCTTTTGTAATCGGTCCTCCTGATGGACCTAACTTACTCTTATCGTTTCTAGTTAAATCTGGAGAGATAACCTCCCAACTTTGTCCCTCATTTGTAGACCGATGGAATTGGTTACTGGTAGTGTAGAGCAGTTTAGGATTATGAGGAGAAAAGAAAATAGGGAAATTCCATTGGAAACGGTATTTCATATCTTCAGCTCCATGTCCCATTGGGTTATTTGGATACACATTGACTGTTCTAGAGGTACCATTGTCATGATTCTCCCTAGTCAAATAGCCACCATAAGACCCACCATATACAATATCATTGTTCAAAGGATCAGGTGCTATCCAACCACTTTCACCGCCAGCAGTAGGTTCCCAATCAGCTTCTGTAATAGCTCTTCCATCATTTCTATGTGCAATCCTTACAGTCGAATTATCTTGCTGTGCCCCATAAATTCTGTATGGAAAACTATTGTCCGTTGTCACTCTATAGAACTGTGCAGTAGGCTGATTCATCAAAGATGACCAGGTAGTTCCCCCATCTTCAGTAACTTGAGCACCTCCATCATCCGCTATAATCATTCGTTGATTATTTCCCGGATCTATCCAAAGATCATGGTGATCTCCATGAGGTGCATTGGCACTTTCAAACGTCTTACCACCATCCGTAGATTTATGGTAGCTCACGTTCAATACATAAACTGTTTCCTCGTCCTGAGGATCAGCAAAAATTCTGGTGTAGTACCACGCTCTTTGTCTTAGGTTTCGATCTTCATTAGTTTTCTCCCAAGACTCTCCTCCATCCTTGGATACAAAAACACCACCATTTTCATTTTCAATTATGGCGTAGATTCTATCTGAATTGACAGGAGAAATAGAAACTCCCATTATTCCAAGTAATCCTTCTGGAAAGCCTTCTTTCTCGGTCATGTCTTCCCAAGTCTGACCACCATCAGTTGATTTAAACATTTTAGAATTTGGCCCACCGCTTTCTAAACTATATGGAGTTCTTTTAATGTCCCAAGTAGTCGCAAAAAGCACTTCAGGATTATTTGGATCCATCACCAAATCTACAGCTCCTGCTACATCCGAAGAGAAAAGAACCTGGTTCCAGGTTTTACCTCCATCCGTAGTTTTATAGACTCCGCGAGTTGCATCAGGCTTAAAAATATCTCCCAGCACTGCAGCATAAACTACATCTGGATTTTCTGGATGAATTCGCATTCGAGAGATAAATCTACTTTTATCCAACCCTGCTCTTTCCCAGGTTTTCCCTGCATCAACACTTTTCCAAACTCCATAACCAAAAGAAACATTTCCGCGTACGGTTTTTTCACCACCGCCTGCGTAAACCACACTTGTATCACTTTTAGAAACTGCTACGGCACCCATGGATCCTCCAAAGAAACCATCGGATACAGGCTTCCAAGTAGCGCCTGAGTCTACAGTCTTCCAAATACCTCCTCCAGTGGATGCGAAATAATAAGTATGGTCACTTCCCTCTACTCCGGTAACCCCATCAGATCTTCCTCCTCGATGAGGTCCAACCAGCCTCCATTCCAAGGCATCGTATATTTCGGTTTTGGGAATTTCCTGACCAGAAGAAACTCCTGCTATTCCCAATAGAATACATAGTATTCCGTAACGTATTAGTTTAATCATAAGAATTAATTTGGTGGTTTCAAGTGAAAAAATAGGAAAACTCTTTGGAACAACATTCAAAAAAATGACTGTCGGCAGAATAAAAAAATGAAGGCATAAAAAAAGCCCCATCTTCCGAAGGGGCTTTAGCTGTATATTAGTTGATCTTAAGCTTCTGCAGGTAGTACACTTACATAAGACTTGCCATCAAATTTTTTCTTGAATGTAACAACTCCATCAGAAAGAGCGAACAAGGTATGGTCTTTACCAACACCAACATTCTCTCCAGCATGATGCTTTGTACCTCTTTGTCTAATAATGATGTTTCCAGCAATTACTTGCTCACCACCAAATTTCTTCACACCCAATCTTTTGGAATGTGACTCTCTACCGTTTTTGGAACTACCGACGCCTTTTTTGTGTGCCATGGTTTTATTCTTTTATGTTTTCAGAGAGAAAACTTATAGTACAATATTTTCGATCAAAACTTTAGTGAAGTCTTGTCTGTGACCGTTCTTCTTTTTGTAGCCTTTACGACGCTTCTTTTTGAAGACGATGACTTTATCACCTTTTACATGATCTAGGATTTTCCCAGATACCTTGGCTCCTTCTAATAATGGAGCTCCTACAGACACAGAGCCGTCAGCTTCTGCTAACAAGACTTGGTCAAATTCCACGGAAGCGCCAGCTACACCTTCAAGCTTTGGAGCGAAGACGAACTGATCTTTTGTTACTTTGAACTGCTTTCCTGCGATGTTTACAATTGCGTACATGAGTATTTTGAATTCTTAGTCGAAATCGGAGTGCAAATATAAGGAAGATGATTGGAACAAAAAAACAATGCTGAAAAATATCTAAAGTCTTGACCCTTCGTCTTGTCAAGTAGGATTTGCTTAAAATAAACTGATCTAATTTGAATAAAAAATTCCTACTAAATTTTCTTTCCAATTTGATATAAAATCGACCTAACTTTGGGGCTATTGATTGATTATCAATTGATTATTTTCCGTACTTCCTAATAATATTTTTTGACCTACGTTCAAAAACAAGCTTGAATTTTGGTAAAAAAAACTTTTTTAAACTTTCTCAAAAAATTTTAAAGTGCCATTTTTGGCCATTATAGCTTATCTTTTACTTTATATAAATAATCATAATTATCTGATATATTGTTTTTTAAACTACATTTGACTTTGGGTCAATATTAACCTTTAAGTAGGTCTTTAGGGGTTTTATTTGTCCGATTTGGTTCACATATTTGTTCATGGGCTGTACTGAAAGGGCAGCTTTTCCTATCAAAAGGAAGATTTACATAATAAATGAAAAACCCAAACAGCTTAATTAGGGATTCAAATTTACAGAGAACGATGCAGCAAGAACCAATTTTATCAGAGAACAAAAACCGATTCGTATTATTTCCAATTCAGCATGCCGATATCTGGCAATTCTATAAAAAAGCTGAGGCAAGTTTTTGGACAGCAGAAGAAATTGACTTAGGCCAAGATATGGTAGATTGGAAAAGTCTAAATGATGGTGAAAGACATTTCATCTCTCATGTACTTGCATTCTTTGCTGCGAGCGATGGAATTGTAAATGAAAATTTGGCCGAGCACTTTGTAGCTGAGGTACAATATACTGAAGCTAAGTTTTTCTATGGATTTCAAATTGCCATGGAAAACATCCATTCTGAAACTTACAGCCTTCTTATAGATACATATATCAAAGACGCTGCTGAAAGAGACAAACTTTTGAATGCGATCGAACATATAGATTGTGTTAAGAAAAAAGCAGACTGGGCACTTAGATGGATTGACAATGGATCCTTCCAGGAAAGACTAATTGCATTTGCCGCTGTAGAAGGCATTTTCTTCTCCGGGTCTTTCTGTTCTATATTCTGGTTGAAAAAAAGAGGTTTGATGCCAGGCCTTACTTTCTCCAATGAATTGATCTCAAGAGATGAAGGACTACACTGTGATTTTGCTTGTCACCTCTACACTGAGCATGTTGTAAATCAATTGCCAAAAGAGACGGTAAAAGAAATCATCATCGATGCAGTTACCATCGAAAAAGAATTTGTTACCGATGCACTTCCTGTACGACTAATCGGTATGAACGCGGACTTAATGTGTCAATATATAGAGTTTGTTGCTGATAGACTATTAATGGAACTAGGCTGTGAAAAAGTTTGGAACAGTACTAATCCATTTGACTTTATGGACATGATTTCCCTTCAAGGTAAAACCAATTTCTTTGAGAAAAGGGTTGGAGATTACCAAAAAGCCGGGGTGATGAAATCCACTGAAGCACCAGATTCATCCCCAAGATTCTCCATTGGTGAGGACTTTTAACAATATCAATCCACCTACCCTAAATCTCCAAAGTATATGTTAGTTATTAAAAGAGACGGAAGAAGAGAGTCCGTTAGATTTGACAAAATCACGACCCGGATCGAAAATCTATGCTATGAATTAGACCCTAAATTCATACAGCCAATTGAGGTAGCAAAAAAAGTAATTGATGGTTTGTACGATGGTGTAACCACTACAGAGCTTGATAATCTTGCGGCAGAAGTTTGTGCATCTCTTACGGTTAAGCACCCTGATTATGCAATTTTAGCGGCAAGGATTGCTATTTCAAATTTGCATAAAACCACCAGCCAGTCTTTCTCTAATACCATGAAGAGATTGTACACTTATATTAACCCGAAGACTGGTGAAAATGCTTCTTTAATAGATCCTGAAGTTTATGGCGTCATTAAAAAGAACGCAGCAAAACTGGATGCAGCTATTGACTACAAAAGAGATTTCGGATACGATTATTTCGGATATAAAACTTTGGAGAGAAGTTATCTGATCCGTCTTGATGGCAAAGTGGTAGAAAGACCTCAACATATGTTGATGAGAGTTGCGGTAGGTATTCATAAAGATGATATAGATTCTGTATTAGAAACTTATAATCTACTTTCTGAAAAGTGGTTTACGCATGCGACCCCTACTCTATTCAACGCGGGTACTCCTAAGCCTCAACTCTCTTCCTGCTTCCTGTTGACCATGAAAGATGATAGCATTGATGGTATCTATGATACCTTAAAGCAATGTGCTAAAATCTCTCAGTCTGCAGGTGGAATTGGCCTTTCCATTCACCATGTAAGAGCAAAAGGTTCCTATATCAAAGGTACCAATGGGGTTTCCAATGGAATTGTCCCAATGCTAAGAAACTTTGACATGACTGCCCGATACGTAGATCAAGGTGGTGGTAAGAGAAAAGGTAGCTTTGCTATTTACTTGGAGCCTTGGCATGCAGATGTAAAGGATTTCTTAGAATTGAAAAGAAACCATGGTAAAGAGGAAATGAGAGCGAGAGATTTGTTCTATGCGCTTTGGATTCCAGATTTGTTCATGAAGCGAGTAGAGCAAAATGAAAGTTGGTCTCTATTCTGTCCAAATGAAGCTCCGGGATTATCGGAATGCCATGGAGAGGAGTTCGAAAGACTTTACGAAAAGTATGAAAAAGAAGGTAGAGCCCGTGAGACAATCAAGGCTCAGGAACTTTGGTTTGAAATCCTAGAATCACAAATTGAAACTGGAACTCCATACATGCTATATAAAGATGCTGCCAATGGAAAGTCAAACCAAAAGAATCTAGGAACCATCAAGTCTTCCAACCTTTGTACCGAAATTATAGAATATACTGCTCCAGATGAAGTAGCTGTATGTAATTTGGCTTCATTGGCCCTTCCAAAATTTGTAAGAACAGGGCCTGATGGAAAACTCTTCTTTGACCATCAGAAATTATATGAAATCACAAAGGTTGCTACCAGAAACTTAAATAAGGTAATCGATGTAAATTATTACCCTGTTGAAGAAGCTAGACGATCCAATTTCAGACATAGACCAATTGGTTTAGGTGTACAAGGTTTAGCTGATGCATTCATCATGTTGAGAATGCCATTTGAGTCAGCTGAGGCTAAAGGTCTAAACGAAGACATTTTCGAAACGATCTATTATGCGGCGGTAGAAACTTCCATGGAGCTAGCTACCGTAGAAGGTACCTATGAAACTTACGAAGGATCACCAGCGTCTAAAGGAATTCTGCAGTTTGATATGTGGGGTGTAACTCCAAAATCAGAACGTTGGGACTGGAATGCGTTGAAAGAAAAAGTGAAGAAAAACGGGATGCGTAATTCCTTGTTGGTAGCTCCAATGCCGACTGCTTCCACCTCTCAAATACTAGGTAATAACGAGTGTTTTGAGCCGTACACTACCAATATTTACACGAGAAGAACCCTTTCAGGAGAATTCATCGTAGTGAACAAGCACTTGATGAAAGATTTGATTCAATTGGGTCTTTGGAATGATACCATGAGAAACAGATTGATTTCTACCAATGGTTCTGTTCAATCTCTTCCTGGAGTACCCCAGAATATTAAAGATCTTTATAAAACCGTTTGGGAGATTTCTCAGAAAGTGGTGATTGACATGGCCGCGGATAGAGGTGCATATATCTGTCAATCTCAAAGTATGAATGTTTTCCTTCAGGATCCGAATTTTGGAAAGCTTACCTCTATGCATTTCTATGCTTGGAAGAAAGGTCTTAAAACCGGTATGTATTACTTAAGATCTCAAGCTGCTGCTAGCGCAATTAAATTCACTTTGGATAAGACCAACTTAGAACCAAAGGCAGAAAAAGTACAGCAAGTAGAAATTGATTCAAAAACACAAAAACAAGATGCTATTTCCTGTTCTTTAGATGATCCGGAAGGATGCGAGATGTGTGGAAGTTAAAATATTTAGAGTTCGTTAAATGATAAAAATGCGTTTGATTATATCAGACGCTTTTTTTTTACCCTATTAAAAATAAAGAAATGGACGTATCACTAATTGAACAAAAGCTCACTTTATTGAATGAGGAGAGCAAAGCGGTATTTGGCATGATGTCAGCCCAGCATATGGTAGAACATCTGACAATCACCTTAAAATTGGCTTCTGGAAGGATAGCTTATCCCCCTTTTACTCCTAGTGAACAACAACTGGAATGGAAAAAAGCTTTATTGTTTACTCCTATGGAATTTCCAAAAGGAATCAAAGCGCCAGGAATTAAAAAGCATGAATTGATGCCTTTAAAGTATCCTTCCATACAGGAAGCAAAAACACAATTATTAAAAGCAATCAAAGAATACAATACATTTTTTGAGAAAAACCCTGACGCTTTGACGAATCATCCCCGCTTTGGAATGTTGAGTCATAAGGAATGGGAATTATTTCATCCGAAGCATTTTAAGCACCATTTAGGGCAATTTAATTGTTGGTAAAAGCACACACAATCAATTCCTATTAGTATACTCCTTAAATAAGGCGAAATCACTTTTAAGAGTGGTCAAGTAAGTTTTATCTCTGTGGTCTTCTTGTAATTAGAATACACAAAAATAGAAGTGAAAAGTAACAACAAAAAAAGCCAACTGGATAGCTGGCTAGGTAAAAGGGAAGGGATGGGTTGTGCTCCCTGTGGGGCTGAAAACACAAAAGCCCTATGGACGGATCCAAAGGGCTTGAATAATGTGGCGGCGACCTACTCTCCCGGGTGTAACCCCAGTACCATCGGCGCTGCAGGGCTTAACTTCTCT
>NZ_JAFIDJ010000010.1 GCF_017051705.1 Algoriphagus lutimaris
TGGAATTCCAGAAGTACCGGGAGATGTATGCCGATTACTATGAAAAACACAAGCATCCCAATTCCCCTGCCATGCGTGACCCCAATCCGGTCATCATCCTTTGGCCGGGTGTAGGTCTTTTCTCCTTTGCCAAGGATAAGCAGACCTCCAGGGTAGCTTCAGAGTTCTATATCAATGCCATCAACGTAATGAGAGGGGCAGAAGCCGTTTCATCTTATGTTTCCCTTCCCCTTCAGGAAGCATTCAACATCGAGTACTGGCTGCTCGAAGAAGCCAAGCTTCAGCGTATGCCAAAAGAAAAACCTTTGTCCAGAAGGATCGCCCTGATCACCGGGAGTGCCGGTGGAATCGGAAAAGGCATTGCCGAAAGATATCTACAGGAAGGTGCCTGTGTGGTGGTCACCGACATCAATGCGGAAAGACTTGCGCAGACAGAAGCGGAAATGCAGAAAAAATACGGAAAGGATGTATTCCTGGGAGTAACCCTGGATGTCACCGATACCGAAAGCCTCAAAAAAGCCATACAG
>NZ_JAFIDJ010000011.1 GCF_017051705.1 Algoriphagus lutimaris
TATCACGTCCTTCCTCGCCTCTGAGAGCCTAGGCATCCCCCGTGCGCCCTTATTCACTTACTCTACTTTTGTACTTTAAAAGTACTTCTGTTACAATTTCTGCTCAACATGTCAATGAACTTGTTACCTCACATTCGAGGTAAATGTGATCGCAAAATAGTATTACGATCAGGAAATAAAGTGGAGAATAACGGATTCGAACCGTTGACCCCCTGCGTGCAAGGCAGGTGCTCTAGCCAGCTGAGCTAATCCCCCGTTTTAAGAGTATTAGTGGGCCTGCGTGGACTCGAACCACGGACCTCTACATTATCAGTGTAGCGCTCTAACCACCTGAGCTACAGGCCCAACTCTATTTGAATAACTTGAAGTATGTAAGGCTCCTGAGTGACAGGGTCTTTTCCAGAAAGGAGGTGTTCCAGCCGCACCTTCCGGTACGGCTACCTTGTTACGACTTAGCCCCAGTTACCGGTTCTACCCTAAACAGCTCCT
>NZ_JAFIDJ010000012.1 GCF_017051705.1 Algoriphagus lutimaris
GCTGTCCATTGCTATAAAACTCCACACTTTTGATTTCTCCCTCCGGATCTTGAGCATTGGCCACCAATTGCACCGCATCCTTTCCTAAAGTAAATACCTGATTATTGCTGGGTTGAGTCAAAGAAACCGTTGGAGCTTGACTTGCTGCTTCCACAGAAAACTTGATGATTTCTGAAGTGGCACTTAAACCTCCCATATCAATTACTTTGGCATATACCTCGTAGCTTCCAGCAGTAATGGTAGACCAATCATAGATATAAGGAGCAGTAGTTACTGTAGAAATCAGCTGTCCATTGCTATAAAACTCCACACTTTTGATTTCTCCTTCCGGGTCTTGAGCATTGGCCACTAATTGCACCGCATCCTTTCCTAAAGTAAATACCTGATTATTGCTTGGTTGAGTCAAAGAAACTGTTGGAACTTGATTAGCTGCATCTACAGAAAACTTGATGATTTCTGAAGTGGCACTTAAACCTC
>NZ_JAFIDJ010000013.1 GCF_017051705.1 Algoriphagus lutimaris
AAAATCTGGATCATTCCCGAGCGCTGCGGCCAGTTCATTCAGCGTATTCAGTGCGTCAGGTGACGCGTCGATAACATCTGCAATCGCGGCCAGTACAAAAGCGGTGTTCGCAATCTGGGTATTGTTTGTTCCCCTGAGCGCGGTTGGTGCTGTTGGCGTTCCGGTCAGTGCCGGACTGTCCAGTGGGCTTTTCTGTTCGTTTCATCCATTACCACCTTAACCGCCTTTGGCGTTGCAGCAAGCGTTTCAGACGTGCTGTTGGTTGCACTGCTGAGCTGCACTATCCCCTTTCTCGTTGTGTCCGCATCCTCAAGCGCGACAGCTGAAGCTATATCTTCTGCACGTTTTGCCGAATTTTTTGCACGTATTGCCGCCGCTTCTGCCGCACTTTT
>NZ_JAFIDJ010000014.1 GCF_017051705.1 Algoriphagus lutimaris
TATCCACAGTTAAAGGAACCAGCACACAGGGTATTGCTTATTTATCGAAAACGGACAGTCAGGGCAGCCACAGTCACTCATTGTCCGGTACAGCCGTGAGTGCCGGTGCACATGCGCATACAGTTGGTATTGGTGCGCACCAGCATCCGGTTGTTATCGGTGCTCATGCCCATTCTTTCAGTATTGGTTCACACGGACACACCATCACCGTTAACGCTGCGGGTAACGCGGAAAACACCGTCAAAAACATTGCATTTAACTATATTGTGAGGCTTGCATAATGGCATTCAGAATGAGTGAACAACCACGGACCATAAAAATTTATAATCTGCTGGCCGGAACTAATGAATTTATTGGTGAAGGTGACGCATATATTCCG
>NZ_JAFIDJ010000015.1 GCF_017051705.1 Algoriphagus lutimaris
TATTATTAAATCAGAAAGACGATGGGTCGCTAATACGCTAAAAGATTACGAATTATTACATGCCTTAGCTATAATCTATGGCAGAATGTATAACTGCTGTAACTCTCTTGGCATACAAATAAACAATCCAATGGGTGACGATGTGATTTCGCCAACATCATTCGACTCTTTATTTGATGAAGCCAGGAGAATAACTTATTTAAAATTAAAAGATTACTCCATAAGCAAATTGTCATTTAGCATGATACAATATGACAATAAAATAATTCCTGAAGATATTAAAGAGCGTCTAAAACTGGTAGATAAGCCTAAAAATATCACTTCGACAGAAGAGTTAGTTGACTATACAGCCAAGCT
>NZ_JAFIDJ010000002.1:0-268288 GCF_017051705.1 Algoriphagus lutimaris
AACCACATAAACCTTCCCTCGTCTTTCTCAGGTTATATTATTTTTTCGCCTTACATCACTTCAAAGAACTTGATGCCACTCATCTGTGGCCTCTGTCGATCTCTCAAAACTCACGTTTCAAGAACCATTTTTTTTTCCTTCCTTGCTGAAGGGAGTGCAAAGGTAAGAAGCTTTTTTTAATCCGCAACACTCTTTGCTTTTTTTTATTTTTTAAAAGTCTCAAAAACCTCGATCTCTTCCACTTTTAACCCCTTCTCTGTCCAAGGGTGCGCAAAGGTAAGTGTTCTTTTTTGACTTCCTATCCCTTTTGCAAAATTTTATTTCCTTTCAATTCCTAAGCCTCTCAGCCTCCCCGTTTCCCTCCGCCGTTCGCGTCGTTTGGGAGTGCAAATATCCTACTTTTATCCGTAACAACAATATCATTCCTCAAAAAATATCTCCCCCTAACATAAACCCCTGAAAAAGAAGAATAAAAATTTTAGGAAATAAAAATGCCCTGATAAGCTTTTTATCAGGGCATAAATTTCTAGTTAAATCGAGAATTATAGCTTTTTCAAAACAATGTTTCGCCAATACACCTTAATTCCTCCTCCATCATGGATCTGAAGACAGATTCCGCCTTTTCCTTCTCCGATTTTAGCATCTGAGAAGTTTACCATCTCATGACCGTTCAAATAGGAAGTGACATTATCGCCTTTTACCACGATTCTCATCTTGTTCCATTCTCCGAACTTCAAATATTTATCTTTTTCAGGATCCGGCTTAACCAACCAACCCCTTCCATAGGACTCGTAAATACCTCCGGTATCATGCCCTGGAGGAGCTACCTCCACTTGCCAACCAGAAACTTTGGTGCCATCAACTGTAGATCTGATAAAAACACCACTATTTCCGTTTGCCTCTTGCTTGAACTCCAAGGTGACTTCAAAATCATCGTAATGCTCATCTGTCCCTAAATATCCATAACCTTTGTCCGGGCCACTTTCAGAAATTAATAGCCCATCCTCTACATACCACTTCTCAGTCCCATAGATTGTCCAGCCAGAAAGATCTTTTCCATTGAACAACTTTACTTTCTTCTGGGCAAAAGCCAAGTTTACAGATCCCAACAATAAAGCGGCAATCAATAATTTTTTCATAGTTTTCTAATTTTTAAATTTTTGAACCAAGTAACGGCTCCGTGATCTTGAAGTGATATTAAACCTGTTTTTGAAATTGCATAATCTGGGAAGTCATTCCATTTTCCAGAATTACGAGCAGCAGTCCACTCTTCAGAATAAGGAATAAACTCTACCGTCTTCTTTCCATTTAACCAATAACTCGCGCCTTCTTCGGAAAAAATAATTCTAGAAGTATTCCATTCACCCGCTGGCTTAACAGCACCCTCATAATCCGGTTCTGTCATCGCATAATCAGCACCAATAGATTGCCATTTTTCTAAAGGATCAGGAAACCCTAATTGATCAATTACTTGGTACTCTGGTCCAGTTTCATAAGGAGCATGGTATTTTGGATCTTCCACTACATGATACAAAACGCCGCTATTCCCACCTGGAGAAATCTTCCATTCCCATACCATTTCAAACTCCTCAAATTCCATTGGACCAAACACAATATCTCCTCCAATGTCTCCTCCTTTTCCTAATGCTTTTAAGGCACCATCTTCTACGGTCCAGCCATCTGGAAATGTATCGCCATTAAAGGCTCTCCAACCAGAAGGGTCTACCCCATCAAATAATAGCATCCATCCCTCTGATCTTTCTTCCTCCGTCAACGTGTTGTCCGGAATAACTACTTCTTCCACTACTTCTGTCTCTGTAGCTTCTTCAGCTGGCTTTGGCCCACAGGACCAAGCTAAGGCTATCAATGCCACCCAAGCTAATTTTGTGTTTTTCATATGATTTATTCTCTGTTTATTTTTCTCCTTAAAATTAAACCCAAAAGTTAATTGAAATTTTTAATAAAGTTATTTAAGAAACTCGATTTTTTCAAGTCTAGGAATAATCCCAATACATACCGGTCAACTGAATGAATTTGACAAATATTGTTTGGTTCCCAACATCCTGCTCCCATACCAAGAGAAGTACTCGCCATCAACCAGACAAATCTTGGTTTCGGACAAATGACTCTCGAAATACTCAATATGTTTCTCTTTAAAAGGAAAGGGTTCAGAACTTAGTAGCAGGTAATCCGGATGAATTTCCACCAATTCGTCTAAAGAGACTTTCGGATACCTATTTTCAGAAATCCTGTTTTCAAACCCACCGAAGGTAAGTATTTGATCAATAAATGTATTTTTACCAACGACCATTAAGGGATCCTTCCATATTAAATAGACACAAGTCCCTTTCCTTTCTAAAGGTGTTTGAAAGTCAGTTTCTAATTGTACTGCAATTTTTTCTGCTTGCTCTCCTACCTCCAGCATTTCTCCAATACTACGGATCATTGCGATCCCGTCTGTTACTGTGTTCACATCGCTCATCCATACAGGGTATTCCTTCATTAAATTCTCAATAGCCTTTTGGTCATTCTCCTCCTTGTTACCAATAATCAAGTCTGGTTGAAGAGAATGAATCATATCCATCCTATAATTCTTAGTTCCCCCAACAATGGCTTTTCTTTTTATTAAGCCTTCTGGATGGACGCAGAATTTTGTAATTCCAATTACCCTATCCTCCAATCCCAAATCAATCAACAATTCCGTTTGAGATGGGACAAGGGAAATAATTCTTTTTGGAGGATTCGAGAGACGAACCTTTCTCTTAAGTTGATCAGTATAAAGCATCTGGCCAAAAGTGTCATTGGGGTAACTCTTTTCCACTCGCTACCCCAAATGACCTATGTGAATTATTTAATATACTTGAAGTCAAAACTTGGATCAAAGTCCATAATGAATTCAAACATCAGATCAATTACTTGTCCAATATCGGACTTGCTCGCGGTTTCTACGGTAGTATGCATGTACTTTAAAGGAAGGGAAATTAATGCAGAAGGCACCCCTTCGTTGGAATAAGCAAAAGCATCTGTATCTGTACCTGTCACTCTGGAAGCCGCTGACCTTTGAAACGGTATATCTTTCTTTTTAGCTGTTTCAATAATCAAATCCAAGAGTTTCTTATGAACAGAAGCGCCATATGTTAATACGGGACCCTTCCCAGCAGTTTGATCTCCACTAGTTACCTTATTATATAAAGGAGCAGTCGTATCATGACATACATCAGTGATTATAGCCACATTGGGTTTAATATTGGCAGCTATCATTTGAGCTCCTCTTAAACCAATCTCTTCTTGAACGGCATTTACCACATAAAGTCCAAAAGGAAGCTTCTTTCCAGATTCTTTAATCTTTTTTGCTACCTGGGCAATCATATAGCCCCCAATTCTGTTATCCAAGGCTCTTCCAGAATAGAATTTACCATTCAACTCAGTTAATTCATCTTTGAAGGTAATGACACAGCCTACATGAATACCCAATTCCTCAACCTCTTCTTTTGATCTAGCACCTACATCAATAAAGATATTGTCCAATGTAGGAGCATCTTCTTTGCCTTCTTTCCTAACATGAATTGCAGGCCAACCAAAAACTCCTGGAATTACTCCTTTATCTGTATGAATATTTACCCGCATAGATGGAGCTATCATATGATCAGATCCTCCATTTCTCCTTACATAAATGTAACCATCGTCTTTAATGTAGTTGACAAACCAACTTATCTCATCCGCATGGGCTTCTATAACTAATTTATATGTTGCTTCTGGATTGATCACCCCAACAGCTGTACCATAATTATCTGTGAAATAATCATCAACAAATGGTTTGACGTAATCAATCCATATCTGCTGACCGGATGCTTCAAATCCTGTTGGTGAAGCATTATTTAAATACCTATATAAAAAGGTGTTGGACTCCATAATCTTTATTCTATTGTATAATTGGGATTAAACTTAATTATAGCGGAATATTTCCGTGTTTCTTTCTAGGTAATTTATCTACCTTATTTTCGAGCATTTTATATGCCTTGATCAATTTTGAACGTGTTTCGGAAGGAATGATCACCTCATCTATAAATCCTCTGTGAGCAGCGCGATAAGGGTTCGCAAACTTTTCTGTATAGTCCTCCACTTTCTCCTGTAACTTCTTTTCAGGGTCATTTGCCTCTGCTATCTCCTTCTTGAAAATAATTTCTGAAGCTCCCTTTGCCCCCATTACCGCAATTTCTGCGGTAGGCCAAGCAAAATTAAGATCCGCTCCTATGTGTTTTGAATTCATGACATCGTAAGCACCTCCATAAGCTTTACGGGTAATCACCGTTATCCTAGGCACGGTAGCTTCCGAAAACGCATAGAGTAATTTTGCTCCATTGCTGATGATGCCATTCCACTCCTGATCTGTTCCTGGCAAAAATCCTGGCACATCTACCAATACCAGCAATGGTACATTAAAACTATCACAAGTCCGAACAAATCTAGCCGCTTTAGTAGATGCATGGTTATCTAATACTCCTGCCATGGATTGAGGCTGGTTTCCTACAACCCCAATACTTCTACCTGCAATACGTGCAAAGCCTACGACAATGTTGTCTGCATAATTCTCATGAACCTCTAAAAAAGAATCTTCATCGACAATTCCTTTTACTGCATCTCGTATATCATATGGATGGTTTGGGTTCTCGGGAACCAGAGAATTAAGCTCTTCCCTACTTTCGTCTTCCAAAAATTCGTATGGATAAACCGGGGCTACCTCTTCACAGTTTTGAGGCAGGTAACTCAAAATGCTTTTGATATGCTTAATACATTCCAATTCATTAGGACAAGCAAAATGAGTCACCCCACTCTTGGTGCTATGGGCAGAGGCTCCTCCTAACTCCTCTGCCGTTACAGTTTCTTGGGTCACAGTTTTGACGACATTCGGACCTGTTACAAACATGTAAGAGGTATTCTCCACCATAAAAATAAAATCTGTGATGGCTGGAGAGTAAACAGCTCCTCCGGCACATGGTCCCATGATGGCAGAAATTTGAGGAATTACTCCTGAAGCTAATGTATTTCTGTAAAAAATATCAGCATACCCTCCCAAGGAATTGACCCCTTCCTGAATACGGGCACCTCCAGAGTCATTCAATCCAATTACAGGGGCGCCATTTTTCATGGCCATATCCATGATTTTACAAATTTTCTCGGCATGAGTTTCTGACAGGGAACCCCCAAACACCGTAAAATCTTGGGAAAACACATACACTAATCTCCCATTGATTTCTCCATAGCCAGTGACTACTCCGTCGCCTAAATAATGCTCTTTATCCAAACCAAAATCCTTGGCCCGGTGCATAACAAATCGATCTAATTCCTGAAAAGTCCCTTCATCCAACAATAATTCTAATCGTTCTCTAGCAGTTAACTTCCCTTTTTTATGTTGGGCTTCAATCCTCTTTTCCCCTCCTCCTTTTAAAGCATCTGCATTTTTCTGTTTTAACAACTCTATCTTCCCATCTATGCCGGGAAGAATATATTTGGGCGTATTGTTTTCGTTCATACGATTTACATTAGACTAGTTCAAATATAGCAGGCTTTCGCAGGGATGGAAAAAACTCTTTAGAATGAGTCCATCAATTACAAATTATAATTACCTACTCAAGAGGAAATTTTAAGTTCTTTACTTGAAAGCTGACCTTCAATTTAACCTATTTCATATAAAATTGGCCTTTTTAAAAAAATCTTGGAATAAAATTAAAGTGGAAAGCACTCATTTCAAATAACTTTCTATATTCGCCCATCCAAAAATTGGCAACCTATGAATACCCAAAAGGCGGCGGTAATAGATATGGGGACCAATACATTTCATTTGTTATTGGTTGAGTTGAATGAATCCGGATTCAAAACTATTTACAAGGAAAAAATCCCTGTAAAGCTGGGAAAGGGTGGAATCAACCAAAATAATTTAGCAGACGACGCTCAAAAAAGAGCTTTTCATACCTTAAAACATTTTAAAAACCTGATAGATGGTGAAAACATCAATCAGGTTTTTGCTTTTGCAACCAGTGCAGTCCGCAATGCAGAAAATGGCCTTGCCTTTGTTCAGCAGGTGAAAGAAGAAATCGGAATAAGCATACAAGTGCTTTCGGGAGAGGAAGAAGCACAAATGATCTATGAAGGCATTTGCCTTTCTGGCTCACTTAATGGACAAGTAGAGCTTATGATGGATATTGGTGGTGGATCCGTTGAATTTATTATCGGCACTTCCCAAGAAGTCTTTTGGAAAAAGAGTTTTGAAATAGGAGGCCAGCGACTTCTAGAGCTTTTTCATTACCATGACCCCATTCTTCCTGAAGAAGTGGCCAAGCTAGAGTCTTATCTGGAAACTAAACTTGGATCTTTGATTGAAGCAATTAAGACTTATAAACCAACTGGATTGGTAGGGGCTTCTGGAACTTTTGACACCCTCACGGATATTTATTACGAATCCATGCTTCAGTGTAAACTGACTGGACAACATGTATTTGAACTTCCTATCAATGAATTTGAAAAAATTCACGATATGCTATTGACTAAAAACAAAGAAGAAAGACTTCAAATCCCTGGAATGATCCCCATGCGGGTGGATATGATCGTAGTTGCTTCCAGTTTAATTGAATTTATACTGAGGTATATACCTGTTCGGTCCATCACCTGCTCTCATTACGCCCTCAAAGAGGGAGCTATTTCTAGGGTTTTAAAGCAAATCTCAGCAATCAAAGCCTAGTATTAAACCTAGGTTTATTTGATTCCTATTAGAAATCTGCCCGTTTGAAGCCGATTCACCAAATTCAAAAACTCATGACCTATTCTTACGAACAACTACGAGATTTCACTTTTGGAATATTAACTAAAATTGGCTGCCCAGAAGATCAGGCAAAAACGGCCACAGAAGTTCTTCTCTCTGCTGACCTGAGAGGCGTAGATAGTCATGGAGTAGCTAGACTTTCGGGGTATGTTAGACTTTGGGAAAAAGGCAGGATCAATGCGACTCCTAACCTAAAAATAGTCCATGAAACACCTTCTACTGCAGTAGTGGACGGGGATGGAGGTTTAGGTCTGGTCGTGGCTCCATTTGCCATGCAAGTGGCAATCGAGAAAGCTAAAATCGCAGGGACCGGATGGGTATCGGTAAAAAATTCCAACCATTATGGAATTGCAGGCTATCATGCAATGATGGCTTTGCAACATGATATGATTGGTATTTCCTTGACTAATGCTAGTCCTTTGGTTTCTCCGACTTTTTCGAAGGAAAGATTATTAGGCACCAATCCTATCTCTGTAGCTATTCCAGCCAAAGACCAACCAGCATTCGTTGCAGACATGGCAACTACTACAGCAGCTAATGGAAAATTGGAGATTTTACAACGTAAAGGCTTAGATACTCCTACAGGTTGGGTACAAGACAAAGAAGGAAATCCTACCACTTCCGCAAATGGAGTTAAAGATGGTGGAGCCTTATTACCATTGGGAGGAGATCGCGAGCATGGGTCGCATAAAGGATATGCCCTAGGATCGATTGTAGATATTTTTTCAGCAGTTCTTTCAGGTGCCAATTACGGCCCTTGGGTTCCACCTTTCGTAGCATTTTTGGAGCCTGACCCAAATCCAGTGGGAAAAGGAATCGGTCATTTCTTTGGAGCCATGCGTGTGGATGCGTTCCGCCCTGCAGATGAATTTAAATCCCATATGGATAATTGGATCACTCGATTTAGAGCAGCGAAACCAACACCCGGAAATGAGAAGGTCTTAATCCCGGGAGATCCAGAGCGGGAATTGGAGGGGATCCGAATGAAAGATGGCATTCCATTACTTGATCCAGTGGTGAAAGATTTGACGGAATTGGGAGACCGCTTTGGGGTAAAATTTTAATTATGTAGTTTCAGAACATTATTTAATTTATCAAATAAAATTTTTTCTCATGGAATTAATCAAGTTAGATAGTGCTATTCTAAAGCTGCATCCAAAAGCTGGAAAATCCTTTAATTCACATAGCGCTCTACTGGATTCCATTTCAGAAAAAGAAGTTCCGGATCTGATAATTTCTGAAATCAACAGGTATACTAATGACCTAAATGAATTGAAAGGGTCGGATTCAAACATGGACAGACGGATAAAAAAAGTTATCCGTTTGGTATTAAAACTTTTAGAAAAGGAGTGTCAGCTAGTTGCTAAAAATCACTATAGAAATTTATGGTTGGCACTGGGCATTTCTGCCTTTGGGATTCCCATGGGGGTAGCATTTGGAGCAAGTTTAGGGAATATGGCATATCTAGGAATTGGATTGCCTATCGGAATGGCAATTGGGATTGCGGTTGGAATGTCAAAAGACAAAGAAGCTTTATCTCAAGGAAAACAATTGTACTGGGGAGGAGAGTAATTTCGAAATCAGTACTTTTTATCATTCCTATTTTTGGGGGAACCTCCCTTCCTTTTCCCCTTGCTAGAATCAGGGCTTTTTGTAATTTAAAGCAACAAATTACTCAAACCCAGAATTCATGAACCAGCTCAACAGACGAGAATTTTTAAAAGGCAGCTCTACCCTCCTCACATTAGCAAGTTTTGGATTACTTGGCATGGACTTCAAAGATCAAGAAGGTCCTTTACGAGTCGCATTGATTGGTACTGGCTGGTATGGCAAATCCGATCTTTTCCGATTGATTCAAGTGGCAGATGTGGAAGTTGTCGCCCTATGCGATGTAGATAACAAACAATTGGAGGAAGCAGGAAAACTGGTTGCAACGCGCCAAAAGTCCAAAAAAGTCCCTGCCCTGTATGAGGACTACAAGGAACTTTTAGCGAAAGAAAAACCTGAATTTGTACTCGTAGGAACTCCAGATCATTGGCATGCGCTGATTGCCATTGATGCAGTTAAGAGCGGAGCACATGTGTATCTACAAAAGCCCATTTCTGTTGATGTCATCGAAGGAGAAGCCATCCTGGCCGCAGCAAGAAAATATGACCGCAAAGTTCAAATTGGAACTCAACGCAGAAGCACACCGCATTTGGTACAGGCAAAGAAGGAAATTATTGATTCCGGGAAATTAGGGAAAATATCACATGCAGAGGTTTGTTGCTATTACCATATGCGCAATAGAAGTCATCCAGATATAATTCCTGTTCCTGCAAATTTGAATTATGATATGTGGGCTGGTCCAGCTCCGAAGCTCCCATATCGAGGAATCCTTCATAGAGGATGGAGAGCATTTATGGAATATGGAAACGGCATCGTAGGAGACATGTGCGTTCACATGTTGGATGCCGTTCGATGGATGCTGGATTTAGGTTGGCCGGTTCAAGTAACTTCTACAGGAGGAATCTATGTCGACAAGGCCTCTATATCTAATATTTCCGATACCCAAACAGCTATTTTTGAATTTCCGGAGCTCAATGTGGTCTGGCAACATCGAACTTGGGGAAATCCAGTTGATAGAGATTATCCTTGGGCATTTAAGATATATGGCGAAAATGGAATGCTTGCGGGTAGTCCCATGCGAGCTGATTTTTACCCTGAAGGAAGAAATAATGGAGAGCCAATCCATTACCCCGTAGTTTTGGAAAAAGAAAAATTCCCAGAAGATGTTACCGAAAAAGACATCGAAATTCATGCAGCTCCAGCTACACGTGAGCAAATGAAAGACTGGCTTCAAGCAATAGAACAAGACACTTTGCCTGTGGCAGATGTGTTAGAAGGCCACATTTCTACGGCTTCTTGTATTCTTGCGAATATGTCTATGAATTTAGGAGGAAGACCTTTAAAATATGACCCTAAAACCATGACGGTTCTGAACGATTCTGAAGCCACTGCCCTATTGAGAAGACCGTATCGAGAGGGCTATATACATCCAGAGCCTGACAACATTTAATTTTCTAGGTAAAACAGGTGCCGCATACCCGCTATTCCATTTGGTAAAGGTTTGGCTTTTTGTATCTTAAGAGGTACAATAAACCTCAAACCCCAACTTAATGAATGCTCTCAACCGAAGAGATTTTCTCAAAGGCTCTTCTGCCTTAGCTACACTCGCCAGTTTTGGATTGTTAGGAATGGACTTTAAAGACCAGGAAGGTCCATTAAAAGTGGCATTAATCGGAGCTGGCTGGTATGGAAAATCTGACCTTTTTCGGCTAATTCAAGTAGCTGATGTAGAAGTAGTGGGATTAAGCGATCCCGATCAGCACATGTTACAAGCTGCTGGTGAAATGGTGGCTACTAGGCAAAAATCTGGAAAAGTCCCAACTTTATACGAAGACTATAAAGAACTTTTAGCAAAGGAAAAACCTGAATTCGTCTTGATCGGATCTCCTGATCATTGGCATGCCTTGCAATGCATCGATGCTCTCAAAGCAGGAGCCCATGTATATGTGCAAAAACCTATTTCTGTGGATGTCATAGAAGGCGAAGCTATGGTAGCAGCAGCAAGAAAATATGGCAAAAAAGTTCAGGTAGGAACTCAACGTAAAAGTACTCCTCACCTGATCGATGCCAAAGAACAGATCATTGACTCAGGAAAATTAGGTAAAATTTCTCACGTGGAGATCTGCTGTTATTATCATATGAGAGCCAATGGCAACCCACCTGTAGAGCCAGTTCCAGACTTTTTCAATTATGAATTATGGACCGGCCCTGCTCCATTACGCCCATATGATGGACTTCCTCATAGACGATGGTGGAGAACCTTTATAGAATATGGAAACGGCATAACAGGAGATATGTGCGTTCATATGCTGGATACAGTTCGATGGATGTTAAAGCTAGGCTGGCCGACAAAAATAAGTTCAACCGGTGGTATTTTTGTTCAGAAAGATGGAAAGTCAAATATTTCAGATACACAATCCGCCATCTTCGAGTATCCAGAACTCAATGTTGTTTGGCAACATCGTACTTGGGGTAACCCTGATGATCCGGAATATCCATGGGCGTTCAAGATTTTTGGAGAAAAAGGAATGTTGGCTGGAAGCACTATGCAGGCGGATTACACTCCTGTAGATAGAAATGAAAAGCCCATCCATTTTGAATGTCTTTTTGAAAGAGAAAAATACCCAGAAGATGTAAATGAACCTGACATCGAATTAAATGCTGCGCCTGCGACAAGACTACACATGAAAGACTGGCTAAAATCGATTAACCAAAACACCTTGCCAGTTGCGGACATTGAAGAAGGACATATCTCCACAGCTTCATGTATTCTAGCTAATATTTCGATGGATTTGGGAGGAAGAATTCTGAAGTATGATCCCAAAACCATGACAGTGGTAGGAGATAAAGAAGCGACAGCCCTGTTGAGAAGGCCCTATAGACAAGGGTATATACACCCTGAACCAAAATCTGTATAGGAAATTTAGAATCCAATCGTAAAACCGGCTACAAAAGATGTGGTCGGTTTTATTATTTTTAGGCTTCCTTGAAAAGAACATATGATTCAAATAAACCCTGCCACAACCGAAGATTTAAAACATGTTCAGGCAATAGCCCATCAAACATGGCCGCATACCTTTGGGAAGATTCTCAGCCCAGAGCAAATCGACTACATGCTCGATTGGATGTATGACTTGAAAATGCTTGAGAAGCAGCAATTGGAAGAAGGACACACCTTTTTGCTGGCCGAAGAAATGGGGCAAAAATTAGGGTTTACTGGATTTCAGATAGATCAGGAAACCGGGAAGACTAAAATCCATAAGATTTACATTTTACCCTCCGCCCAAGGAAAAGGGATTGGTAAAAAATTGATCCAGGCGATTAAAGAAGCCGCTCTGAAAAAAGATCAATCCAGTCTTCTTCTTAATGTAAACAAGTACAATGAAGGAGCAATCCAATTTTATCAATACTTAGGTTTCGTCAATATTAAAAGTGAAATTAATGACATAGGGAACGGCTATGTGATGGATGACTATGTATTTGAGATGAAGCTTTGAGTTTTTGCTGAGATTTCTCAGTAGTCCATCCCTCGAAATTACACTTTTACATTTTTCAAAACTGTCTCCCAAAGCAGCAATCCATTAGCTGGTGCAGGAGGTAATTTCTCAAACTTTTCAGGGGATTCAAACCTTTGAAGAATTTCAGCAATTTCCATTTCTCCTTTACCAATTTGCCATAGGGCAGACATCATCATTCGAACTTGATGGTGTAAAAAACCCGTCCCGGTAATTTCAAAATAAAAGATGTCCTCAGGAAAAAACTGTCCTTGAAATTCATTGGAACTAACTATCCCCGCTGAAATCACTTCGCGATGGTAATCCGTTTTATTTTCTGAAGGCCTACAGAAGCCTTTGAAGTTATGCACACCAATAAATAATTCACAAGCTTTCTTCATTGCTTCCCAGTTTAACTTAGTTGGAACATTGACCATAAAAGCAGAAGCAAACGGATGGAATGATAAAAAACTGGAAAAATAGTAACGATAGATTTTCTGTTGAACGGATTGAATAAGGTTAAAGCTTGCCGGAACCTCCTGCACTTTATTCAATTTGATATCCTGAGGTAGATGTTCATTTAATTGGGGTAAAAGAGAATCCATATCTATTGATTCTCGCATAAAAAGTTGCGCATATCCTCCCAGACAAGACACCCCTGAATCTGTTCGACTTCCACCAATTAGAGAGAAATCCTCATGCCCCAACACATGTCTCAGAACCCTTTCCAAACGTCTTTGAACTGTCGGTTGGTTAGGCTGAGGGGCCCAACCTTTATACCTTGCCCCGAAATAGGAAATAGAAAATAAATAAGAATAAGGTCTGGATTGCATTTTCAAATATAATATCCAAACTGTAAACGGGGTATTTCTCTTTTTAATTAGCAACAACAGGCTGAGTCCAAGCTACTTCGGTATCTCCTAATTGATATGGATTTTCTTTGGGTTTAGAGGAAATGATTTTCGCACGAACATACATATCCCCCTCAACTAAAGTGTATTCAGCTTTTATTCCACTTACTTCCTCCAACAACACGCCACTTTGCTCTGGGGCAGATTTTTTAGTACCAAAAAATTGAATGGTATAGTCTACGCCGGTTTCTGGATCCACTTCCACACCCAGTATTTTCCCGTCAAAATCTATGGAACTCAATGTCACACCTGTAGTAGCGTAAAAATCCCCTTGTTCCATTGCCTCAATTAGTGACTCTGGATTTAAATCTTTGGCCAACACCATTACCCAGCCTCTTCCTGGATTACTACTATTTTGATCAAACACATGGTAATTATGCGCATCATCTACTGCTAATCCATATAATAATGGCTTGTTAGCTCTCAAATAGGCAGACTGGACTTTGTCCCAAAGCACTTCCATACTTGGTCTTAAAGAATCTCCATAATTATTTACCTGAGGATGACCATTATACACTTCAAAAAATCGCTCTCCATTCAATTCAATCATATCCTCAGGCGTAATTGCCCAGATAAAATTTGGATGATTGATATGTAAAAACATGGGAACCCCAGTGGAATCCCTTTGAGCTTTGACACGATCCAATCCATTTTGTAAAATCTCTGATACGGAATTACCTCCTTCTGCAGGAATCAACTTTTGAATATTAGTCACATTCATGTGTAGTGGCTTTTTCTCAAAGCTTTCGGTCAGTTCCTGAGATTGAATTATCAAAAACTCACCTTCCTCTTCAAACATTGGCCTATATTCAGACAGGGTCTTTAATTTCACTTCAATCCTCCCTGTAGAATCTTCCCGATAAATCACCTCATCTCCATACTTATCCAAGTATTTCTGAAAGCCTAACTCATGAGAAGGAGATTTAGGAATCAGTTTCCACTTTTCGCCTGTGGCCAAGGTATTATGATCTGAAAGCACTACGAAATCATAGTCATTTGACTTATACCAGTCCATGATCATTTCAGGATAATTATCTCCATCAGACCAATAGGAATGAGTATGCAGGTTTCCTTTGAACCATTGTTTTTGAGGGGATTCTTCTAAAGGCTTTTCTCCGCATGAAAAAAGGCTCAAACCAAGGATTGCTAGTAGAAAAGATGAGTATCTCATAGTTATTTACTTCAAAAGTTTAATCTCCAATATAATCAAGTGATCCTTATCCAAGGGTAGTTTTAAGAAACATTTTTCTCTATTAAAAAAATACGAAAGAACCACCTATAAATAGGTGGTTCTTTCGATAAAATTCGAGATTACAAATCTCCAATAGCTATTTTCTTAGTGTTTAACCTTAAGCCAAAATCTTAGCCGCTAGCCAATCTCCCACTTCAGAAGTCTTGTAAGATGGTCCTCCATCTGCAATATCCTCTGTCACATATCCTTCCGCAAGGGATTGATTCACCACATCAGAAATTAATTGAGCTTCTTCTTTCAAGTCAAAGGCGTACTCAAACATCATCGCTGCAGAAAGTACTGTAGCCAATGGATTAGCAATGTCTTTTCCAGCTGCTTGAGGATAAGAACCGTGAATTGGTTCAAATAATTTGATGGAAGTACCCAAAGAGGCAGATGGCATCAATCCCATAGATCCAGAGATTACAGAAGCCTCATCCGTCAAGATGTCACCAAACAAGTTTTCTGTAATTAAAACATCGTATGCCTTTGGCCATTGGATCAAACGCATGGCTACTGCATCTACAAATTCGTATTCCACTTTTACATCAGGATATTCAGGAGCCAATTCCTGAACTGTCTCTCTCCATAGTCTGGAAGTAGCCATCACATTTGCTTTGTCCACGCAAGTCAATAACTTTCTTCTTTTCTGAGCTGCCTCAAATCCCATTCTAGCAAGACGTGTGATCTCTTCCTTGCTATATACATTGGTATCAAAAGCTTTCGTTCCTTGCTCATTTCTTCCTCTAGGTTCCCCGAAATAAACCCCTCCGGTCAACTCTCTAAAGAACACGAAATCAACTCCTTCTACTCTTTCCAATTTCAATGGTGATTTATGTACCAAAGAAGGGAATGTGAACGTAGGGCGAACGTTAGCAAACAAACCCAATTTTTGTCTCATTAAAAGAAGTCCTTGCTCAGGCCTTACTTTTGCCTTAGGATCATTGTCATACTTTGGATCACCAATCGCCCCGAATAGAACTGCATCCGATGCAGCAGCAATTTCATGGGTAGAATCTGGATAAGGCAGTCCCGTGGCATCAATTGCTGCCGCTCCAACTACTGCTTCTTTAAATGAGATTTGGTGTCCGAATTTCTGTCCAATTGCTTTTACAACTTTGACAGCCTGGTCGATTACTTCAGGGCCGATGCCGTCACCCGGCAACAGCGCGATATTCATTTCCATAGAATTTGGATTCTTCTTGGGTTGGATTTTGATTAAATGTTTCGACGATATTCAGCATTTTCTCTGTGGCCATCATCGCTGCCACGGTCTGATCTGGATCAAGACCTTTAGTTTTAAATATTTTACCATAATCCCAGGTGATCACCGTTTCCACAAAGGCATCGGTCTTTCCTCCTGGAGGAATGGAAACATGATAATCTATCAGTTTGGGAAGCTCTTTTTTTAGCCCCTTGTAAATTTTGCGAAGCGCTCTCATGAAAGAGTCATACTGACCATCACCAGTAGCACTTTCATCATAGGTTTTTCCATAGACCTTCATCCTGAGTTGAACCGTAGGTTTCAAGCCTTTGGAATGAGTCATATGATATCCCTCAATGTGGATATTCTTTTTGATGGAATTATTCTGAAGTACGTCGGAAATGATGTATGGAAGGTCTTCGGTAGTGACGCGCTCTTTTTTATCTCCCAGTTCAATGATTCTTTGGGTAACTTTGGTCAATTCATCCTTCTCTAAGGAAATACCCAATTCTTCTAAATTCTTTAGAATATTGGCTTTCCCAGAAGTTTTCCCTAATGCATACTTACGCTGTCTACCAAATCGCTCTGGCATTAGGTCATTGAAATATAGGTTCTTTTTATTGTCCCCATCCGCATGGATTCCTGCAGTCTGAGTAAATACATTTTCACCTACCACCGGTTTGTTTGCAGGTATATGTTGCCCAGAAAATTGCTCCACCAATTTACTGACCCTGTAGATCTTCTGCTCTTGAACATTGATCTCTAAGTCCGTAAAATCCTTGATCACTGCAATCACAGATTCCAAAGGTGCATTTCCTGCACGTTCGCCTAATCCGTTGACAGTAGTATGAATTCCTGTTACTCCATTTAAAATCGCTTCCATGGCATTGGCCACCGAAAGATCATAATCATTGTGGGCATGAAAATCAAAATGTACATCCGGAAATTGTGCTACAATTTCAATAATATAGGCTTTGGTCTCTTCAGGAGATAATAAGCCCAAGGTATCTGGAAGCATAATTCTCTTCACCGGCTGTTTGGAAAGAAACTCGATGAGGTCAAGCGTATATTTCTTAGAATTACGCATTCCATTACTCCAATCCTCTAGATAGATATTGACATCGATCCCATTTTCCTGAGCATGGGCAATACTTTGAGCAATGTCTGCAAAGTGCTGTTCTTGAGTTTTCTTTAATTGATGCGTCAAGTGATTTAATGACCCTTTAGTCAACAAATTCATCACTTTTGCACCTGCTTGAATAAGCCAATTGACAGATGCTGGAGTGTCTACAAAACCCAACACTTCCACTCGATCCAAATAGCCTTTTTCAGCTGCCCAATGGGTGATTTTTTGTACTCCCTCCAGCTCACCGTCAGAAACGCGAGCCGAAGCCACTTCAATCCTATCTACCCGGAGTTCTTCCAAAAGTAGCTTAGCAATTTGTAGCTTTTCAGAAGGCAAAAAGGAAACACCTGAGGTCTGTTCTCCATCCCTCAGGGTTGTATCCATTATTTCTATGCGTCTCTGATGATTCATCAACGTTTATCTTGTTTTTTCAAACTCATCGATCTCAGACTCCATGCTCAGCAAGTAGTCGATATCGTCAAAGCCATTTTGCATATTATCCTTTTTATAGGCATTAATGTCAAAAGACTCAGTCTCTCCTGTGGAGAGCAAGGTGATTGTTTGAGCAGGAATGCTTACTTCAATTTCCGTTGCCGGATTTTCGGTGATCGCATCCAATAGTTTATCTGCAAATTCCGGCGAAACCGTCACTGGCAATACACCAATATTCAGACAGTTATTTTTGAAAATATCTGCAAAGAAGCTGGAAACCACACATCTGAACCCATAATCATAGATGGCCCAAACTGCATGCTCTCTACTGGATCCTGATCCAAAGTTTTTCCCCGCTACTAGAATTTTACCAGAATAAGTAGGGTCGTTCAAAACGAAATCCTTTTTTGGATTTCCTTCTACATCATATCTCCAATCACGGAAAAGATTGTCACCAAAACCTTCACGCTCTGTTGCTTTTAGGAAACGAGCAGGGATGATTTGGTCTGTATCTACGTTTTCTGTAGGCAAAGGAACTGCCGTACTCGTTAAAACGGTGAATTTATCGTAAGCCATTTTCTTTCTTTTAGGATTCTACAAACACTTCGCGTGGATCGGTGATTTTACCGGTTACAGCTACTGCAGCAACGGTCAAAGGAGAAGCCAGCATCGTTCTGGCACCTGGTCCTTGACGTCCTTCGAAGTTTCTGTTGGAAGTGGAAACTGCATATTTACCTGCTGGAATTTTATCATCATTCATTGCTAGACATGCAGAACATCCAGGTTGTCTCAACTCAAAACCTGCTTCTTCCAATATTTTCACCAAACCTTCTTCTTGGGCCATTTTCTCCACTTCTTTTGATCCAGGAACAATCCAAGCAGTGATGTTATCTGCTTTTTTATGACCTTTCACAAAACCTGCTACCGCACGGATATCTTCGATTCTGCCATTGGTACAAGATCCAACAAAGACATAATCCACTTTCTTACCTTTCACAGGCTCACCTGGGGCAAAACCCATATATTCCAAAGATTTCAAGTAAGAAGTTTTATTGCTTCCTTCCATTCCTTCCGTAGTAGGAATATTTCCAAGAACTTTAATACCCATACCTGGATTGGTACCATAGGTAATCATTGGTTCAATATCAGCCGCATCAAAATGGTATTCTTTATCAAAAACAGCACCTTCGTCAGTTTTCAATTGAGACCACTCTGCCACTGCCTTATCCCAATCTTCACCCTTAGGAGCATATTGTTTTCCTTTTAGGTATTCAAATGTAGTCTCATCAGGAGCTATCAATCCACCTCTTGCACCCATCTCTATGGACATGTTACAAATGGTCATTCTTGCTTCCATAGACAAACTTTGAATGGCAGTTCCTGCATATTCTACAAAGTAACCTGTAGCTCCTGCAGCGGAAATTTTAGAGATGATATAAAGGATGATATCTTTCGAAGTCACACCAGCCCCCAACTCACCATCAACGGTGATTCTCATTTTCTTTGGCTTGGACTGCATAATACACTGAGTGGCCAAAACCATTTCCACTTCTGAAGTACCAATTCCGAAGGCAATAGCTCCAAAAGCTCCATGTGTGGAGGTATGGCTATCTCCACAGACAATGGTCATTCCTGGTTGGGTAATTCCCAATTCAGGTCCGATTACGTGAACGATACCATGATGGGCAGATCCCAAATCATGCAACTCAATTCCATATTTCCTACAGTTTTCACGAAGTCTCTCCACTTGCATGCGAGAAAGCTTGTCTTTGATCGTCTGATCCTGGTCTACTGTTGGAACGTTATGATCTGGTGTTGCAATTGTACGATGAGGATATTTTACTGAAACCCCTCTTTTCTCCAGATTTAGGAATGCTACTGGAGAGGTAACTTCATGGATAAAATGCTTATCTATGAAGAATACATCTGGTCCAGAAGGTACAGAACGTACCACATGAGCATCCCAGATTTTATCGAATAATGTTGTCTTTTCCATGATTTTAAGCAGTCGTATATTCTTTGACTGGTATTTTGTTTAGCGCATCAACAAAAGCTTGGGCAGAAGCCAAAACTATGTCCGTATTAGAAGAGAACCCATAATAAGGCTTATCTCCTTTGATCAATCTCATGTGTACTTTAGCCACGTCATCACTACCATGGGTAATTGCCTGAATTAAGAACTCTTCTAAGTCTACCTGTGGTTTTACAATCTTATCAATTGCTTTCAATACTGCATCTACCGGGCCATTCCCATGAGAAGTCGCTTGATGTTGCTCCTCTCCAATTGTTAATGAAACCTTCGCTTGAATAGACCCATTAGAAGAATAGGAAACTTCTCCAAGCTCAATGAAATTTGACTCCTCTATATATTTTCCTACCAAGCCCATCAAGTCCTTTCTACCAATATCCCTTTTGCTATCTGCAAGGACCAAGAAAGCTTCATAGACTTCTCTCAATGCATCTCCTTCCAACTCAACACCCAAAGCATCTAAATGGTGCTTCAAAGCTGCTCTTCCGGATCTTGCCGTCAAAACAATGGTTGACTCTTCTACTCCAACATCTTTTGGATCGATGATTTCATAGTTTTCTCTATGCTTCAACACGCCATCTTGGTGGATACCTGATGAGTGGGCAAATGCATTTCTACCAACAATTGCCTTATTCGGTTGAACAGGCATATTCATCAGCTTAGAAACCAATCGGCTAGTTTTATAAATTAGAGGGGTAACGATTTCTGTATGAACAGGGATGGATTGATGACATTTTATTGCCATCACTACTTCTTCCATAGAAGTATTACCTGCTCTTTCACCAATTCCATTAATAGTAACTTCTACTTGACGGGCACCTTGTTGAACACCGGCAACCGTATTGGCAGTGGCCATTCCCAAATCATTGTGACAATGTGTGGCGATGATCGCCTTATCTATGTTTGGGACATTATTCTTAAGACTCGAAATAATCGCACCATATTGCTCAGGCAAACAATATCCTGTAGTATCAGGAATATTTACCACAGTCGCTCCTGCTTTGATTACCTCTTCAATGATTTTGCAAAGGAAATCGGGCTCCGAACGTCCTGCATCTTCTGCATAGAACTCGACATCGTCCACAAATTGTCTTGCAAACTTAACGGCCGCCACTCCACGCTTGATGATATCATCTGGCGTAGAGCGGAGCTTATATTGTATATGGTAAGGAGACACACCGATACCAGTGTGAATCCTACCTTTCTTTGCAAATTTGAGTGCCTGGGCTGCTACTTCGATATCCTTCTCAACGGCTCTCGAGAGGGCACAAATGATTGGGTTTGAAACTGCCTTTGAAATCTCCACCACCGAGTTGAAGTCCCCCGGACTGGAAATTGGAAAGCCGGCTTCGATGATATCTACACCTAGTTCTTCCAAAGCTTTCGCCACCACAATTTTCTCCTGGGTATTTAGCTGACACCCTGGAACTTGCTCCCCATCTCTTAGGGTTGTGTCAAATATCCATAGCTTTTCACTCATTGTTCTTGGGTTTTAGGTTTAATTGTTTTCTGGTCTCAATTGTCTGACGACAGCACCTGCTTGCCACATTTCAGAATCTCTCAATTCTTTCAATTCAGCTTCCAATTTCACTCTATAATCTTCTTTCGAATTCGAATCAATAGACTTCTGTGCCTCTTGACCAGTTTTTACACTATTATATAATTCTTCAAATACTGGCTTGGTTGCATCTCTGAAAGGCTTCCACCAATCCAAAGCTCCTCTTTGAGCTGTAGTGGAACAGTTTGCATACATCCAATCCATGCCATTTTCTGCTACCAACGGCATCAACGATTGAGTTAGTTCCTCTACTGTTTCATTGAATGCTTCGGAAGGAGTATGTCCATTTTCTCTTAACACTTCGTACTGCGCTGCAAAAATCCCTTGGATCGCCCCCATAAGTGTACCTCTTTCTCCAGTAAGGTCTGAAGTAACTTCTCTATAGAAATCAGTTTCGAACAAGTATCCTGATCCAACTCCGATTCCCAAAGCTATAACTCTGTCTTTGGCCTTACCAGTTCCATCTTGATAAATTGCATAAGAAGAATTCAATCCTCTACCCTCTACAAACATTCTTCTCAAAGAAGTTCCAGAGCCTTTTGGAGCCACCAAGATCACATCGATGTCCGGTGGAGGGATAATTCCAGTTTTTTCTTTGTAAGTCACGCCGAACCCATGAGAGAAATATAATGCTTTCCCTGGAGTAAGGTGTTTTTTAACTGTTGGCCAAAGAGCAATCTGACCAGCATCAGAAAGAAGGAATTGAAGAATTGTACCTCTTTCGCAAGCTTCTTCTAATTCGAACAAGGTCTCACCTGGCACCCAGCCATCAGCAACAGCTTTATCCCAAGTTTTTGATCCTTTTCTTTGACCTACAATCACGTTAAAGCCATTGTCTTTCAGGTTTAGTGCCTGACCAGGTCCTTGAACCCCGTAGCCTAATACCGCAATAACTTCATCCTTTAGGACTTCTCTAGCTTTTTCCAAAGGAAATTCTTCTCTGGTAACTACATTCTCCTCTACTGTGCCGAATTTTAATTTCATGTTCTTAAAATTTGATTTTCAATGAATCTTTGAAATTCAGGGATCAAAATTAATTGATCCTATTTTTCAAAATACTCATCTCATGAGTTTATTTATTTGTTAAAATTTCTCATGGAATCTAAATGGATAAAAAACTTCAGAGAAGTCTTTACCACATCTCGATTTCATAGGTTTGATTTGATTTGATTTATTTTACGTAACTATCAATGGTATGCATCCTTTTAGCTATTGCTACCCTACCTGATCGGGCAAATTCCAAAAGACCATATCCTTTTAATATTTCTAGAAGTTCCTGCGTTTGTTCTTTGTGGCCAGATAATTCAAGCACAACGAACTCTGGTTCGGCTGCAATAATCTTAGCATTGTGCTGACGAATTATTTTTTCCAGACCTCCATCCAACTTTGATACTGGAATTTTATAGAGGGCAATCTCTTGATAGACTACCCCATCATCTTCATGATAAAATGCTTTGATCACATCGATGATTTTCTCTATCTGGTTCACCAACTGAATGACAGTATCTTCACTTGCTGTCACCTCGATTGTAATCCGGTGAATCCCTTCGATTCTGCTTTCTGAAGCAGTAAGTGCATCAATATTGATTCCTCTTCTCGTAAAGATGATGGTGATGCGGTTGAGAATACCGATAAAATTTTCGGTAATCACAAAAATGGTATAACGTTTCATAGGCCGGAATTAACTTAGTCTTACCTCTTCTACAGAACAGCCCGTTGCGATCATCGGGAAAACATTGTCTTCCTTCTCTACCACCACTTCTAAGAAGTACGGCCCATCATGAATTAACATATCTTCAATTGCCTCATTCAAATCTGACCTGTCTGATATTTTTTGGGATTTGATACCATAGGCTTCTGCAATTTTCACAAATTCAGGATTATCCAATTCAGTAAATGAATAGCGCTTATCGAAGAACATTTGTTGCCATTGTCTCACCATTCCTAAATAATTATTATTCAGCAAGATGATTTTTACTGGAGCTTTGGTCTGCATGATGGTGCCAAACTCTTGAATAGTCATCTGGATCCCTCCATCCCCAACTACACAAATTACTTGTCTGGAAAAATCAAACATTTGAGCTCCGAGGGCTGCAGGCAATGCAAAACCCATGGTTCCCAATCCTCCAGATGTAACCTGGGTACGAGACTTCTTATAATTGAAATACCTCCATGCAATCATTTGGTGTTGACCGACGTCTGTAACCAATACTGCATCGTCTGCTTTGTATTGGTTCACCTGATAAATCACCTCCCCCATGGTGAGTCCCACCTTTGTTGGGGTGATATCATGTTTAACGACTGCTGCATCTTCCTCACGCTCCAATTCACGGAATTTCTCCAACCATTCATGATGGGATTTTGCTGCAACAGCCTCTGTCAATAAGCTCAAACTATCTTTGCAATCACCCAAAACTGAATGATGACATCTTATGGTTTTATTGATTTCTGCAGGATCCAATTCCAGATGGATAATCTTCGCTTGCTTAGCATAACGTTTTACATCCCCTGTCACTCGATCATCAAACCTCATTCCAACAGCAATTAAAACATCGCATTGGTTGGTAAGGATATTCGGTGCATAATTCCCATGCATTCCTAGTTTCCCCACATAAGAAGGATGATCCTGTGGTAATGCACCAGATCCCAATAATGTGGAAGCTGCGGGTATTCCAGATTTATCCAAGAATGCTTTGAACTCTTCCTCTGCTTTGCCTAAAACCACCCCTTGCCCATAAAGCACATAAGGTCTTTCTGCGGCATCAATCATTTCTGCTGCTTTCTGTATATCAGATTTATTGATTTCAATTTTGGTCTTATAGGACCTGAATCCTAGGCAAGGAACATAATTGAATTCCCCAAAATCAGTTTGTGCATTTTTAGTAATATCTATCAAAACTGGCCCTGGTCTTCCTGATCTCGCTATGAAAAACGCTTTGGCAATTGCCGGAGCTATTTCTTCCACAGTTCTAACTTGGATATTCCACTTAGTACAAGGCATAGACATCCCTACAACATCAGTTTCCTGAAAAGCATCAGTCCCCAATAAATGCGCAGCTACCTGTCCAGTAATACATACCAATGGAGTACTATCTATTAGTGCATCCGCTAATCCTGTAATCAAATTAGTAGCCCCAGGACCTGAGGTTGCTAAACAGACACCGACTTTCCCAGAGACTCGCGCATACCCTTGAGCAGCATGAATCGCTCCTTGCTCATGGCGGGTAAGAACATGTTTGATTTGATCGTGGTAATCATACAGTGCATCATACACCGGCATGATTGCTCCTCCAGGATATCCGAATATAATCTCGGCATTTTCCTCTATGAGAGTTCTGACTACCACATCTGCTCCTCGGATCATCAAGTCTTTCATAGGCTTAGAATTTATCTGTTACACAACCTTCGGATGCTGTGGCAACAAGTTTATTGTATTTTTTCAAAGTTCCCTGCAAATCAGAGATCTCTTTTGGCTTCCAGGTTTTCTTTCTTTCGGCCAGTTCTTCATCAGTAATCGCTACTGAAAGTTTTAAATTATCTGCGTCAATGGTGATAATGTCTCCATTCCTCACCAATCCAATAGGTCCTCCACAAAACGCTTCTGGAGTAACGTGACCCACTACAAAACCGTGTGTTCCGCCGGAAAATCTTCCATCTGTAATCAAGGCAACATCTGATCCCAGACCAGCTCCAATAATCATGGAAGTAGGCTTCAACATCTCTGGCATACCAGGTCCACCTTTCGGCCCGATATTACGGATCACGATTACCTCACCTTTTTCAATTTTATGATCCCTGATGGCATCATTGGCTTCCTGCTCTGAGTCAAAAACATGAGCGGGACCTGTAAATGAACTTCCTTCTTTTCCTGTGATCTTAGCCACAGCACCTTCTGGCGCTAGGTTTCCAGAAAGTATACAAAGATGTCCAGTAGCTTTAATTGGAGTTTCCAATGGGTGAATCACATTCACCATGGAAGGAATTATAGCCTCAACATTTTCAAGGTTCTCTGCCAAGGTCTTACCAGTTACAGTAAGACAATCTCCGTGCAAAAATCCATTTTGAAGCATGTACTTCATAAAGGCAGGAAGTCCACCTTGCTCATGCAAATCCTCCATCATATACTTCCCTGAAGGCTTAAAATCACCAATCATAGGAGTTTTTGCATTGATCGCTTTAAAATCTTCTAGATTAAAATCCACCCCTGCTGTTCTGGCAATCGCAATGATATGCATGACAGCATTGGTACTTCCTCCCAAAGCAATGGCTACCGTCACTGCATTTTCAATGCTCTTCCTAGAAATGATATCGCTTGGCTTGATATCCTTTTCCAACAAGACTCTCATATATTTATTGACCTCCTGACATTCTCTCAATTTCTCTGGAGAATTAGCCGGATAGGAAGAAGAATAAGGCAAAGACATTCCCATGGCTTCAATAGCAGAAGACATGGTATTGGCAGTGTACATGCCTCCACAAGCACCTTTGCCTGGACAAGCATTTCTAATTACACCATCATAATCTTCATCAGAAATATCTCCGTTTACCCGCTTTCCAAATGCTTCAAAGGCAGAAACAATATTCAGTTTTTCACCTTTATAATGTCCTGATGCAATGGTTCCTCCATAAAGTAAAATAGAGGGCCTATTTGTTCGAATCATACCCATCAAAGCGCCTGGCATATTCTTATCGCAACCAGCTACCGCTACACATCCATCAAAAGAGTGCCCGATGATAAATGATTCAATGGAATCTGCAATAATCTCTCTGGAAACCAATGAGTAACGCATACCCAGCGTACCCATAGTCGTTCCGTCAGATATCCCGATGGTATTAAAAACTAAACCGGTCAAATCTTGCTCCTGAGAGGAGGCTTTGATCAGACCGGCAAAGTCGTTCAGGTGCATATTGCAGGGATTACTTTCATAGCCACAACTCGCTATCCCTACAAATGGCTGTTTCATCTTTTTATCGCTCATGCCGGTGGCATACAACATAGCCATTCCGGCCGGATGCTCCGGATTTTCGCTGATTTCCCAACTGTGTTTTTTCAGGGTCATAATAGAGTGTAAAAAAAAGTGCCTCAGGTTTAGTGAGGCACTTTAGATTTGGTTAATTCATTATAAATAGTCTAGTGCCTCACATTTAACATCCAATGAGAATAATTAAGCTTAGCAAAATGACTACTTTAAACATATTTATGTCGAATGATTTCTTGAATCGATTTTTATTTCTTCACAAACTTAAAACTGAATTTTCAGACTTACAATATTTAATTTTACCTCAGCACTATTTGCCAGATATTTTATATAAGTAAATTCTATTTTTTCAATTTTAAATTCTACAAGAAAAGAATTTTACGCCGTTTTTTAAGAAATAGATTTGCCGTTTTTTCAATTTTCAAAATTTTGTACTGATTTCAGTTATTTGTGAAAATTTTTAAAAATCTCTGCCTTCTATTAAATAGATTCTAATTAAAGCATCATTTCTTTTAAAAAGAAAGATCATTTAAAGTTATTTAGTAAAAAGTCTAATCTTTTTCCTTCAAGACTAAGAATCTTCTAATTTTGGATAAATCCTTTTTAATCCTATGATTTGTTTTCCTAACGCCAAGATCAATTTAGGCCTCCACATTACTGCAAAAAGAAAAGACGGATTTCATGAGATTGAAACATGCATGTATCCCATTCCTCTTTTTGACGCGTTGGAAATTATAATTGACCACAAAAAATCATCTTGGAACAGCAGCGGATTACCAATTCCTGGAAACCCTAAGGATAATCTCATCTTAAAGGCCTATCAATTACTCAAAAAAGATTTCCCAAACCTTCCCCACATTAATGTTCACCTGCATAAAAACATTCCCATGGGAGCAGGATTAGGAGGAGGATCTGCAGATGCCGCATTTGCGTTGAATCTGATGAACAACCTATTTGACTTAATTTTAGATGATTTCTTTTTGGAAGAATATGCCGCTTCATTGGGAAGTGATTGCCCTTTCTTTATCCAAAACATGCCAAAGATTGCGACTGGAAGAGGTGAAATACTGGAAGAAGCAGCTATTGACCTGAAAGGCACCCACCTGGTTTTGATTAACCCAGGAATACATATTGGAACAAAAGAAGCCTATGCAGGAGTGACTCCAGCCTCCCCAAAAAAATCTTTAAAAGAGGTTTTGAAAGATAGATCCAAATGGAAAGATGAATTATCAAACGACTTTGAATCCAGCGTATTTAATTCCTATCCAGAAATCAGAGGTATTAAAGAGCAGCTTTATCATGCTGGTGCTTTCTATGCCTCCATGTCTGGCTCAGGGTCTTCTGTGTTCGGGCTCTTTGAGAACAAGTCTAAAAAAATAGAATGGGAAAACCACTATTTCGTTTTTGAGTCTTCACTTTAAGAGATACCTGTCATTCTCTTTGATTTTCTCCTACGGTTAAAATAGTTAAGTACTGGATAGGATAACACCGAAACCAATATAATGGCTGTACCTAAGTAAAACTCAGGTGTCATCTTTTCACTTTCTCCAAAAACCAATACCGCAAGTACAATTCCATAAACTGGTTCCAGGTTAATTGTCAGGTTAATTGAAAATACAGATAAGCGCTTCATCAATTCTACAGATACTGAAAAAGCATATACTGTACACACTCCACCAAGTATTAGTAGCCAAAACCAATCATACCCTTCCCAATTAAGTTTCACTCCCCCTTCACTGACGAATAGGGAGTAAATTGGCATAAACAAAGCCGAACACAGACAGGCTCCTGCCATCTCATAAAAGGTAATTTGATAAGGGCTGTATTTTTGGGTGAGGTTTCCATTGATTACTGAAAATACAGCCGCAAGCAATGCAGAAGCAAGCGCCATTATCAGTCCTAACCAATAGCCTCCCTCAAAGGAAAAAATCACTAATAAGCCGGAAATCACCATCAAGCCCAGAGCCACTTCATACCATTTAATCTTGGTTTTATTAAATATTGGCTCAACAAAAGCGGTCCAAAGTGAAGTGGTGGCCATTCCCGCCAGACATACAGAAGCGGTGGAAACTTTGGCTGACCAAAAGAACAGGATCCAGTGGGTAGCAATAATAAATCCTACTCCAGTCACTTGAATCATGTCTTTAGGCTTAATGATTAGCCTTTTCTTCTTGATTAAAAATAAAAATGCTACTCCAATCGTGGCTATCAATGTTCTGTAAAAAACCAGTTCGATGGAAGGAAGACTTATCAGCAAGCCTAAAATCGCTGTAAAACCCCAAATCAATACGATGAAATGAAGCATCAAATAATCCTTAATTGAGGCAGTCATTTATCTTGGGACAGTTTTATAAAGTACCAATCCAGTTAATGCAAAAACGATGTTTGGCAACCAAACAGAAAGGATCGGGTAAGTCGCCCCATTTTCTGCAAAGGTCCTGGAAAGTATAAATAAAAGAATGTATACAAAAGCTAGCAAAAATCCCATGGCAATTTGAAAACCTGAGCCCCCCCGCGTTTTCCTAGCGGACATGATCACTCCTATAAATGTTAATATAATGGCTGCAAAAGGAGACATGAATCGCACGTATCTTTCAATTTTGTAAAATGCCACATTATCGGCTCCGCGCTCTTCAAGCACCCTAATTTGTCTCCCTAATTCAGGAAGTTTAAGCGTCTCATGATGATTATCAGGCAAGTCAAAATCATTGGGCGTGATAGACAAAGTAGTATCCTTTCGTTCTCCTACAGTATAAATCTCCCCTCTCTCGTTCAACTCTCTCAGTCTCCAATTCCTCAAGGTCCATGCATTTTTTGCTGTATCCCACTCAATTCGATCAGATGAAAGTTTAGCGATCAATTCTCCGTCTCTGATGGTTTCCAGAGTAAAGCTATATCCGGTATTCCCCGTTTTATAAAACCTACTGAGATAGGCATAGGAATCAGCCCCCACCTTAATATGTTGATTGGTTTCAGAGGAGGTATTCTTTTTATCCAAATAACTGACACGGAATTCAGTAACTCCCGCAGTAGCTACAGGAAGCACCCATCCATTCAACAAGAAACTGACCCCTCCAATCATCATGGCAGCAAAAATAAATGGCCTTAATAAACGTGGAAAGCTCACCCCAGAACTTAAAATAGCAATGATCTCTGTTCTTCCCGCCATTTTGGAAGTAATGAAAATAACAGAAATAAATACAGTAATGGGAGTTAATAGATTGTTGAGATACAATCCATAATTCCCCATATATCGTAATATTTCCCCAGTAGGAACATTATTACGAATGTAGGTATCATTTTTTTCTGTAAAGTCTAGTACCAATACAATAAGGATCAACATGACCACTACAAAAAAATAGGTCTTTAAAAAATCCTTAATGATTAGTTTGTCGAGCAGTTTCATGGATTACAGTCTGGTACTTACTTTTTTCACCATTTGATCTTTCCAAACGGCAAAGTCCCCTGCAAGGATATGTTCCCTAGCTTGTTTCACCAACCAAAGGTAAAAACTCAAGTTATGTATACTGGCAATCTGTGCCGCCAAAATCTCTTTACTGATCACTAAATGTCTTAAATAGGCTTTGGAATAAAATGTACTCACATGCCCTCCGATTGCTGAATCTATTGGAGAAAAATCATCTTTCCATTTTTCATTTCTAATATTAATGATCCCTTCAGATGTGAAAAGCATTCCATTTCGAGCATTTCGGGTAGGCATGACACAATCAAACATATCTACCCCCAAAGCAATACACTCCAAAATATTGGCTGGTGTACCCACTCCCATTAAGTACCTGGGTTTATCTGTAGGTAAAATATCTGTAACCAACTCCGTCATTTCATACATCATTTCTGCAGGCTCACCTACAGAAAGTCCTCCAATGGCATTCCCCTCTTGATGGGTATTAGCGATAAACTCAGCGCTCTTTTGCCTTAGGTCTTTATAAACGGAACCTTGAACAATGGGAAAAAGGGTTTGGCTATATCCGTACTTCCCTTCTGTAGCATCAAATCTTTCGATACAGCGCTTCAGCCATCGATGGGTCATTTCCATCGAATTTCTCGCATAGGCATATTCACAGGGATAAGGAGTACATTCATCAAAGGCCATAATGATATCAGCCCCAATAGTACGCTGGATATCCATTACATTTTCTGGCGTAAAATGATGTTTGGATCCATCAATATGGGATTTGAACATCACCCCATCCTCCTTAATTTTCCTTGTACCGGAAAGAGAAAATACTTGATATCCACCACTATCTGTCAATATTGGTTTTGACCAACCATTGAATTTATGGAGGCCGCCTGCTTTTTCCAGAATGTCCAATCCAGGCCGGAGATATAAATGATAGGTATTCCCTAAAATGATCTCTGCTTTGACATCATACAGTAATTCCCGCTGATGCACTGCTTTTACGGAACCAGCGGTTCCTACAGGCATAAAAATAGGGGTTTCTATTTCACCGTGGTCAGTTTTAACCAACCCGGCCCTGGCTTTACTTTTAGAATCTTGGTGAGATAAGGTAAACTTCATAGGTTAAAACGCAGAGTTGTAGAGGCAATCCGCAAAATGTATGATCTTGACTACAAAAATATACGCTTATTCTTAAATGACTTGCTGAATTTGATTTTATATTTGCCCAGCAAAATTGACCTATGGGCCTATTTTTACTTTGGTTTTTCTTCGGTGTGGGAATATTTATTCAGGTAATTTACCTGCTAATAATATTTGGGCGCACCGCATTTTCAAAGCCTCAAAAGGCAAATTCAGACCCTCAAAAGGAAGAAGGGGTTACTGTTCTCATTTCTGCTCACAATGAATTCAAAAACCTTAAAACCCTGATCCCTAAACTGTTTGAGCAAGACTATCCTTCATTTGATGTAATGATCGTGAATGATAGGTCTACAGATAGAACGAAGCGACTCTTAGAAGAAATGATGTCAATCTACCCAAGGCTTCGCTCCGTTACTATCAAGTACACCCCTGCCCATGTTACCGCCAAAAAGTTTGCCATGACGCTGGGAATTAAAGTTTCTAAAAATGATGTGATTCTATTGACAGATGCAGATTGCATCCCAAACTCAGATCAATGGATTCGCAAAATGACAGCACCTGTACGTCAGGAAGGAAAAACTTTTGCGCTTGGATTTTCTGGATACGAAAAAGTAAAAGGCTTTCTTAACAATTGGATCCAGTATGAAACACTATTAACTGCCCTTTATTACTTATCTTTTGGTCTTTGGAAGGCCCCTTTTATGGGAGTCGGAAGAAACTTATGTTATAGAAGGAGTTTTTTCATGGAGGTAAAAGCATTTAAGGGGTTTTGGCATATAGAAGGTGGAGACGATGATTTATTTGTTAACCAATATGCAACTGGAAAAAATACAGCGATTGTTTTGGATCCAGATGCAAATACCACTTCCAAACCAAAGGTCACTTTCAAAGAATATATGGTGCAGAAGAAAAGACATCTTCATGCAGGAAAATATTATCGATCAGAAGACAAACAAAAAATTGGATTCTTCTCTCTTTCTCATGCATTATTCTGGTTAAGTGGCATTGGATTGCTGATTTATTTCGGAATTGAGCAGAGTTGGGAACAATTTTTTATTGTTTTCGGTATTATTCTATTAAGGTCTGTTATAGTTGTCCGCATTTTTGCGTCAGCTAGTAAAAAGATCCAAGGGACTAAAGCTCCAAAAAATAGCTGGATGCATGATTTCTTGTATTTAGGTTACTTTTGGGTTTTGGGAACTATTTCCCACCAGGCAAAAGACATCCAATGGAAATAAACGAACGAGGTTTTTCAAATAAAGCATTAGAAGATTTTGCTTTGATCGATCAAGCGGTCCAAGCCAAAGATCAACAAGCCTATGCAAGTTTGATGAAGAGGTATAAAAAAGCCGTTTATTTCATGATTCTAAAAATGATCCGAAATGCCGATGATGCAGAGGATTTGACCATGGAAGCTTTTGCCAAGGCTTTCAAAAATTTAGATCGTTTCAAAAAGGATTATACATTCAGTACTTGGCTTTTTAGAATTGCCACAAACAACACCATTGATTTTATCCGAAAGAAAAAACTCAAAACCATGAGTTTAAATAATACATTAACGGATGATGGGGGTAATTCAGTAAATATTGATGTAGAGGATGATGACAACAATCCACAGGATGAATTCATCAAATCCCAGCGAATCGAAATGGTACGAATTTTTGTGGATAAACTTCCTGCAAAATATCGTAAGCTGGTTCAGCTCCGATATTTTGATGAATTGTCTTATGAAGAAATTGCACAGGAATTAGAAAAACCTCTTGGTACTGTCAAAGCACAATTACACCGATCCAGAGAACTCCTATATGAAATAGCATCTGGTAAAGAAAAACATATTTAATGAACCCTGGAGTCGAACTTATTCAAGCTTATTTCCCTGAACTTTCGGAAAAGCAATTAGAGCAGTTTTCAAGGCTTGGCGAAATTTATTCTGACTGGAATTCCAAAATCAATGTGATCAGCCGGAAAGATATGGATCAATTTTATGTACGCCATGTCTTACACTCCTTGGGGATTTCCAAAGTGATGGCGTTTCAACCAGGTACCAAAGTTTTGGACATTGGGACAGGAGGAGGATTTCCAGGAATTCCTCTAGCCATTCTATTTCCCGACACTCATTTTCATCTGGTTGATTCCATAGGTAAAAAAATCAATGTAGTAAAAGATGTTACCAAACAACTGAAACTTTCCAATGTAGAAGCCCAGCAAACCCGAGCTGAAGAATTGGTAAGAAAATACGATTTTGTAGTGAGTCGGGCAGTGACCCGAATGATCAACTTTTATCCTTGGGTAAAAAATAAAATACGTAAAGAAGACTTCAATGAATACCCCAACGGCATCCTTTATTTAAAAGGTGGTGATGTGGATGAAGAACTAGAGGAACTTGGAAAATCTTACGTTGTTTATCATTTAGAAGATTATTTTAAGGAAGATTTTTTTGAGACCAAGAAGGTCGTATACATGCCTTGGGAGGACAAAAAATAATTTTCAATTTTCTCTGACAATTAGCACCAGAAGTACTGGCAGCTTTACGAGATTAGCCCTAATTTGAAGGCTCAATTTCCCAAGCTGTATGTATTTAATTTTTGATACCGAAACCACAGGTTTACCTCGCGATTACAACGCCCCTATGTCCGATGTGGACAATTGGCCCCGACTGGTTCAGTTAGCTTGGCAGCTGCATGATGCAACAGGAAAACTGATTTCCAATCATAATTATATTATCAAGCCTGAGGGCTTTACCATTCCTTATAATGCCGAAAAAGTACATGGCATCTCTACCAAGAGAGCTTTGGCTGAAGGACATGACCTCAAGCAAATTCTCGGAATATTCGAAGGGGACGTTGGGCAAGCCCAATACTTAGTAGGACACAATGTTGAATTTGATATCAACGTCGTTGGATCGGAATTTCTTCGTGTCGAGGCTCCCATGCCCCTGACCAATACCCAGCTCGATACCAAAGATATATCTACAGATTTTTGTGCAATACCAGGAGGCAGAGGAGGAAAATATAAATGGCCTACGCTTACCGAATTGCATCAAAAACTTTTTGGGGAAGGATTTGGGGATGCCCATGATGCTGCATATGATGTGGATGCTACAGCACGATGTTTCTTTGGACTGATCAAGCAGGGAGTACAACCTCCCGAAGCAGGACTGACGCTTGAACAAGTGATTTATGAGGCACCCAAACTTGCAGAGGCAAACTTTGCTCAAGCAAAAGATGACCAAAAGGCTTCAGCCAAAGACATTCTAAAACAAGCTGGTAAAGCGGATATTTCGGACTTAACCGATGTCCCTTTTACTCACTTGCATGTACATAGCCAATATTCCGTTTTACAGGCAACCTCCGAAATCCCAGCATTAATCAGTAGAGCTAAAGAATTAGGAATGAATGCCATTGCTTTAACGGATCATGGCAACATGATGGGGGCTTTCCATTTTGTAAAGGAGGCCATGGCCAAGGAAATCAAGCCGATTTTAGGTTGTGAATTCAATCTATGTCGAGACCGGAAAAACAAATCCAATAAAGATGATGGTTTCCAGACAGTATTGATTGCCAAAAATAAGGCAGGTTATCATAACCTTGCGAAACTAGCATCCTACGCCAACATCGAAGGATTTTACTACGTCCCAAGAATTGACAGAGAGGTATTGGTGGAATACAAGGAAAACTTGATCGCCACAACCGGCGGACTTTGGGGAGAAATCCCTTTCTTGATTTTGAATGTGGGTGAAACGCAAGCAGAAGAAGCCTTCTTATGGTGGAAAGAACAATTTGGAGAGAACTTTTATGTGGAACTCAACCGACACGGGGTTCCAGAAGAAGAAAAAGTCAATGAAGTTTTATTGGAGTTCGCCAAAAGGCATGATGTAAAATATTTTGCAGCCAACAACACTTATTATAATGAAAAAGTCGATGCCAAAGCGCATGATGTATTGCTTTGTGTAAAAGACGGGGAGCTGGTAGAAAAACCGAAAAAATATATTGGGAAGCGGGGAAGAGAATTCAGGTATGGTTTTCCAAACGATGAATTCTATATCAAAAGCCCTGATGAAATGAAGAAGCTTTTCGCCGATTTACCAGAGGCAATAGAATGCACTCAGGAAATCGTCAATAAGATAGAAGCTTATAAACTTGCTAGAGAGGTCCTGCTTCCAAAGTTTGATATTCCAGAGCAATTCAAGCATCCGGAGGATGAAGTAGACGGAGGAAAAAGAGGTGAAAATGCATTTCTAAGACACCTCACTTATGAAGGTGCCCGAAAAAGGTACAAGGAGATCACTCCTGAAATTGAAGAGCGGCTGGATTTCGAATTGGCAACCATTGAGAAAACAGGGTATCCTGGCTACTTCTTGATTGTCCAGGATTTTACTGGAGAAGCTAGAAAAATGGGAGTTTCGGTCGGCCCTGGAAGGGGCTCCGCCGCTGGATCAGCAGTAGCATATTGTATTGGAATCACCAATGTTGACCCTATAGAATACGATCTCCTTTTTGAGAGATTCCTAAATCCAGATAGGGTTTCACTTCCCGATATTGATATTGACTTTGATGACGAAGGAAGGCAACGAGTGATTGATTATGTTATCAAAAAATATGGGTCTAATCAGGTAGCTCAAATTATTACCTATGGCACCATGGCTGCCAAATCAGCTATAAGGGATACTGCTAGGGTTTTGAATTTACCTTTAGCGGAAGCAGGAAAATTAGCCAATCTGGTTCCTGACATCAAGCTCAAAGCACTTTTTGCAATGGCAGGAAATAGAGCAGCCCTATCCGATAAATTGAAAGGGCAAGGTGAGTTGATCGCTAAAGCAGACGAATTGATCCGGATCTCCAAAGGTCAGGATGATTTATCCAAAACCATCAATCAAGCCACTATGTTGGAAGGTTCTGTCAGAAACTTGGGTATCCATGCCTGCGGTGTCATCATTACTCCTGATGATATTACCAACTTCGTGCCTGTGGCTTTGGCAAAGGATTCAGATATGGTCTGCACTCAGTTTGACAACTCAGTGGTAGAATCAGCAGGGCTTTTGAAGATGGACTTTTTGGGCCTAAAAACCCTTACCCTAATCAAAACTGCTATTCGAATTGTCAAAGAAAGGCATGGGATAGAATTGGATGCTGATAATTTCCCTATCGATGATGAAAAAACCTACGAGCTTTTCCAGAGAGGTGAGACTGTTGGGATATTCCAATATGAATCTGCTGGGATGCAGAAATACATGCGAGAACTGAAACCCACTGTTTTTGCAGACTTAATTGCCATGAACGCCTTGTATCGACCAGGGCCTTTGGCTTATATCCCTTCCTTCATTAAGAGAAAACATGGTACCGAGGCCATCGAGTACGATTTGGAGGATATGAAGGAATACCTAGAAGAAACCTATGGTATTACGGTTTACCAAGAGCAGGTGATGTTGTTATCCCAAAAATTAGCGGGATTCACCAAAGGTGAGGCTGACGTACTTCGTAAAGCGATGGGTAAGAAGCAGAAGGATGTCCTGGATAAAATGAAACCAAAATTCATTGAACAGGCATCTGCCAAAGGTCATGACGCAAAAAAACTAGCCAAAATATGGACTGACTGGGAGGCATTTGCATCTTACGCCTTTAACAAATCTCACTCTACCTGTTATGCATGGATTGCTTATCAGACCGCTTATTTAAAAGCTCATTATCCTGCGGAATACTTGGCTTCTGTATTGAGTAATAACATGAATGATATTACTCAGGTTACCTTCTTTATGGAAGAATGTAAACGAGCAAACATTCCTGTACTTGGTCCTGATGTCAATGAATCGAAAAATGGGTTTACCGTAAATGCAGCAGGAGAAATCCGATTTGGAATGGCAGCCATTAAAGGAGCTGGCTCCGCTGCAGTAGATGAAATTATCAAAGAAAGAGAGGCTAATGGACCCTTTAAAAACATCTTTGATTTTGCGAAGCGGGTCAATTCCAAAGCCCTCAACAAGAAGACCATGGAAGCATTAGCTATGGCTGGTGGCTTTGATTGCTTTAAGGAGCATCACAGAAGACAATACCTAGAAGCAGCAGATGGTGATTTAACCCTGATTGAAAAGGCTACAAAATATGCTCAGAAGGTACAGCAAGAGGAAGATAGTGCTCAAGTAAGTTTATTTGGTGGAAGTGGTGGTAGCATGGATATTCCTTTACCTTCCGTGGCTCCTATGGAGCCTTTTTCCCAGCTACAACAATTAAACATAGAGAAAGAGGTGGTTGGTCTTTATATCTCAGGGCATCCCCTAGATCAATACCGATTAGAAATTGAATCCTTTACCAATGCCAACCTTCCAGAATTAAATGATCTGGAAAGTCTCAAAAACAAAAAAGAATTAAAGATTGCTGGATCAGTCAGCAGTTTCGCACATAGAACCACTAAAAATGGAAAGCCTTTTGGAACTTTAACGTTAGAAGATTACCATGGAGGGTTCACCTTCTTCTTGTTTGGAGAGGATTATGTGAAGTTTAAAGAGTACTTTATGACGGGATGGTTTCTATTCCTAACCGGGCAAGTCGTCGGTAAAAAGTGGGCAGAGAATGAGCTGGAGTTTAAAATCACCAATATCATGTTGCTGAGTGAAGTTCGAGGAAAAATGGTCAAAGGATTACGGGTGAATATTGACTTGGATGATTTGACTTATGATTTAATGGAAAAACTGGAGTCCATTACCGAGAAATACAAAGGTGATGCGAAACTGTATTTTGATGTGGTGGATAGAAAAGAGAATATCTCATTGGAGCTTTTCTCTAAAAAATTCTCTATTGACCCTAGCGCAGAGATGATTAATGAATTGAAAGAAATTCCAGAAGTCGTCTATAAAGTGATCTAGAGTTCCGACTGTCAATTAATTTTATCAATGGGCAATAGATAAAAAAATGAAATCCATCGGAACTTATTATCCTTCAATCGGCTTTTGCTCATATATTTGGAAAAATTAAGCAAAATTAAACTTAACATACAATGGGAAAAGCAATTGAAATCACGGATGCTAATTTCGAAGAAGTAATCAAATCAGAACAACCAATTTTGGTAGACTTCTGGGCAGAATGGTGTGGACCTTGTAAAATGATTGGTCCTGTGGTAGAAGAATTAGCAGGTGATTATGAAGGAAAAGCTGTGATCGGCAAAGTAGATGTTGACTCAAACCCTTCTGTAGCACAAGCATTTGGAATCAGATCTATACCTACACTATTATTCTTTAAAGGTGGAGAAATTGTGGACAAGCAAGTTGGAGCTGTTCCAAAGTCTGTTTTGGCTCAAAAATTAGATGCTCAGCTTTAATAAAGCGAAACAATAGAAGTAAAGCCGTAAGGAAATCCTTACGGCTTTTTTTTATCTTAATGGTTCCATGAATGAACAATTAATTTCTTTAGACGAATTCTGGGAGCTGAGAGGACAAATCCCCATCGTGGATGCACGAAGCGAAAATGAATTTCAGCAAAGCCATATTCCAGGTTCTGTCAACTTACCTATTCTTACCAATGAGGAGAGAATCAAAGTGGGTACATTATATAAAAAAGAAGGGTCCATAAAGGCTACCATTGAAGGATTTAAATTGGTTGGTCCAAGATTCTACAAGATTCAAAATACTGCCGTTGAAAATTTCCATGAAAAAAAAGTGCTGATTTACTGCTGGAGAGGTGGGATGAGAAGTCAGATCCTATCTTGGCTACTCAGCATGATTGGCTTTCAAGTTTACCGATTAGTCGGAGGCTACAAAGCCTATAGAAACTTCACATTTCAACTGGTAAGACGGAACTGGAATCTCCTTGTTTTAGGGGGAAAAACAGGAGTGGGGAAAACCCGTCTTTTAAATGCCTTGACTTATTATGGTGAACAAATTTTGGATTTGGAAGCCATCGCAAACCACCGAGGTTCTGCATTTGGAGGCATCGGACAAAAGCCCCAACCCAGCGTAGAACAATTTGAAAACTTGATGGCAGAAGAATTACGACACAAAGACCCAAAACAAATCATTTGGTTAGAGAATGAGAGCCAACGCATTGGAAAAATCATCATCAATGATAAATTTTTTGAATGCATGGAAAGTGCTCCTTTGATTAATATTAAAAAATCCGAAGAAGAACGAATAGCCTTAATAAAAGAAGTGTATTCTACTCTTCCAAAAGAAGAGTTAATCGCAGCAGTAACTAGGTTGAAAAAGAAATTAGGAGGTTTGAGAACTACTCAGGCTATTGAAGACATTATCAATGATCAACATGAATCCTGGATTTCAAATTTGCTGATCTATTATGACAAATCTTATCAATTTGATTTTGATAAACGCAATCCAAAATCGATTCAAACTTTGGATTTGGAAGGATTGGATATTGAAAAATCCTGCCAACTATTAATAAACTCAAAAAACCTACTGAATGGAAAACAAATCAATCCGGCTTACTGAATGGAGTGAGGGTTCAGGTTGCGGATGCAAAATTGCACCTGCCATTTTGGATCAAATTCTTTCTTCAAGCCAATCATTTTCTCAAAGCGACCCAAAACTTTTGGTAGGCAATTCGGGTAAGGACGATGCTGCAGTATACCAGGTATCAGATGATTTGGCATTGATCAATACCGTAGATTTTTTCACTCCAATAGTGGATGACCCTTTTGACTTTGGAAGAATCGCCGCAGCCAATGCGATTTCTGATGTATATGCCATGGGAGGCAAACCTATTTTTGCCAATGCTATATTAAGCTGGCCAGTAGAAAAATTAGCTCCAGAGCTCGCAGCAAAAGTAATGGAAGGAGCCAAAAGCATATGTAAAACTGCCGGAATAGAATTAGCAGGTGGTCATTCCATCGCAGCAAAAGACCCCATTTTTGGACTTTCTGTCAATGGAACAATTAACCCTAGAAAAATTAAAACAAATCAAGGAGCTCAATCAGGAGATCTACTTTACTTGACCAAGCCTTTGGGAATAGGAGTTTTGGCTACTGCTCTCAAACGTGAAAAAATACAGGAAGAAGATTACCAACTTCTATTAGATACGGCTTGTCGATTGAATTCAATAGGTGAAATCATAGGGAACCATGAAGAGGTTCATGCAATGACTGATGTCACAGGATTTGGTCTACTTGGCCATTTAATAGAAATGTGTGAGGCAGCTGATCTTACAGCAGAGATTGAGCTTCACAAGCTTCCTATGATCAAAGGAGTCCAAGAATATATCAAACAATTCATTTTCCCTGATAACACCTATAGAAACTGGAAAGCCTACAGTTCTAAAACGAAAGGAGTGGTAGGAATGGATCTTGTTCAATTATGTGATCCTCAAACAAGTGGAGGCCTTCTATTGGCTGTAGACCCAGAAAACCAAACGTGGTTTGAGGAAGCTATGAAGCAGCAAAGCCAAGCTATATGGGAAATAGGGAAGTTTAATAATAGATCAGAAGCAACTGTAGAAGTGAAAAAAATTTAGGACCAATGACTATTGACCCCAAATTTTTAATGGCTTCCTAAAGGGGAAACCCCTCCTGAAACCATGAATTTCATCACATCTGAGTTTTTTACTCCGGTAAGCGGAGTCACTTTATCTTTTGGCACCAAAAAAACGTTTCCAGACACATTGTAGCTGTGTGGGAAATAAACAGCCACCATATCAACTTCCCCTACCATTGACATATCATCTTGGGTAATAAAGCCTAACCGAATTAAGGTATCAGAAATCTGAACTTTTACGGGAGATGAGAACTTCTTTTTCTCCCCAACAAAGGCCCCCATCAAATCCTTAATACTGGTGTAAATCAGGTTTACCAATGGAATTCTTACCAGTCCTTTTTCTAGCCAATCAAATAAGGGCTTGGCAAAGAATAAGCTAGCCAAATATCCAACAAAGGTGATTAACGCCAACACCATCAAGATGCCGATCCCCGGAATGGATACAGGAATCAGATTATCTAAAAATAGGATAGTTTGAATAATAATGTAAAGTGTTACCACAACAGGGGTAACAAATAACAAGCCTCTTAAGAAATACGATAGAATGCGCTTGTAAGTAAATGCCATACTTTTAAAATTAAAATCCTGATTATTACTCAATAATAATCAGGATTTCTATAAGGTGCTTAAGATTGAAATTAAAATAATCAATCAGGAAGGATTTTTACTTTCACACTTCTGTAATAAATGACGGATCCTGGATCGTGAGCCTGCAAGGCAATAGTACCATGGTCTAATTTTTTGGTACCCAAATCACCTTCTCTATCTTCACTTTCATCATATTCGTTGATGGTTTCCCCATTGACTTTCACAGTTACCTCATCCCCTTTCACAATGATGTGCTCGGTATACCATTCTCCATCTTCCACATAGGTTTCTTTTACGTCCTTAAAGGAATATACACTTCCGGTTTTTCTCCAATCACCATGTGTTTGGTTTACCTGAATTTCATGTCCAATATTTGGCCAGCCATTTTCTTGGTATTGAGTATGAATGAAAATCCCAGAGTTTGCCTTCGGCATTGTTTTCAATTCCACAATCAATTCAAAGTTATTAAAGTCATGGTTCCCTACATCTCCCATATAAAACATATGACCCCTTGGTCCTTCGACTTTCAAGATTCCGTCAGAAATAGTAAATGAATCAGGGTTTTCAGAAATTTTCCAACCATCAAAATTTTTACCGTTGAATAGCTCCACCCATTCTCCTGTTTGTGCTGATAGGTTTATTGAAGCTAAAAAGAAGAGCGCTATTAAAAATGTGTTTTTCATGATTACAATACGTATTAGATTAGAACAGAAATTTAAAGCCAAATAGTGAATATCTCCCTACCCGACAAATAAAAATCCCGAAGAATTACTTCTTCGGGATTTAAGTATTTTAAACGAACGTTTTCGCTGGGATTACAAATCGATTCCCATGAACGACATAAATGCTATACCCATCAATCCGGTTAAAAGCATAGTAATTCCAAGACCTTTCAAACCATTTGGAACATTCGAATATTTTAATTTTTCTCTGATGGCTGCAAGTGCTACAATCGCTAAACAGAAACCTGTTCCTGAACCGAATCCATAAACCGCAGATTCTGCAAGGGTATAATCTCTCTGAGCCATAAATAGAGACCCTCCTAGAATTGCACAATTTACCGCAATCAAAGGAAGGAAAATACCTAAAGCACCATAAAGAGCTGGAGCGAATTTTTCCACTACCATCTCAACCAACTGCACCATCGCAGCGATAATCGCGATAAACATGATAAATCTCAAGAAAGAAAGATCTACGGAAGCAAGGTCCGCCATAGCCCAAGAAAGAGCACCTTCTTTTAATACATATTCATTCAATAACCAGTTTACGGGTACAGTTACAGTTAAAACGAAAATAACCGCAGCTCCCAAACCGATTGCTGTACTCACTTTTTTTGATACCGCCAGGAAAGAACACATCCCAAGGAAGTAAGCGAAAACCATATTGTCGATAAAGATCGACCGAATACCTAAGTTAAATAATTCCATTTTCTTTACTGGTTTTTAGTGTTCAACATATCCTGTTTTGGTACGTTGTACCCAGATGATCAATCCTAAGATAATAAATGCTCCTACTGGAGACACCATCAGACCATTGGTAGCCAATTTGAAGTCAGGCCCAAAAATACCTGAAACAGTATCAAAAACTGGAATACCGAAGACAGAACCTGAACCCCAAAGCTCTCTAAAGAAAGCCACTGTTAAGATGATCCAAGAATAACCTAATGCAGATCCCAAACCATCCAATACAGAATCATATGGTTTATTTCCCAATGCAAAGGCTTCCAATCTACCCATTACAATACAGTTGGTGATGATCAAACCCACGAATACAGAAAGTTCTTTATACATATCGTATGCAAAAGCTTTCAATACTTCGTTTACCAAGGTTACCAAAGTCGCTACCACTGCAAGCTGCACAATAATACGTACACGACCAGGAATGGTATTTCTCATCAAGGAGATGACAAAATTGGACATAGCGATTACGAAAATCACAGAAATAGCCATTACCAAAGTAGGTTTCATCTGTGTAGTTACCGCCAAGGCAGAACAAATCCCCAATACCTGTATAGTAATTGGGTTTTCGTCTACCAAAGGATCTGTTACTAATTTTTTGCGACGCTTTGAAAGAAGGGCCTCAGCTGGCTTTTTCTCTATCGCTTTTTCTAAAGTTTCAGCACTCATGTTGATTATTTTCAGTGAGTTGTAATTCGGTTAAAGAGCGGCTACAGCCTGAGATGATTTCTTAGACTCGATATAAGCCTTATAATGTCCCAAGTAATTTTTCACCATGTTATTTACACCAGTACCAGTAATTGTAGCACCAGACATTCCATCAATTTTGTGAGGTTCAGAAGAATAATCTTTGCCTTCTCCTTTTTGCATTTGTACCCCAACCAATTCTCCAGACTCATCATAAATTTCTTTACCAGAGAATCTAGACTGAACTTCTGGAGTAGTGATTCTAGCACCTAGGCCAGGAGTTTCTCCCGCATGGGACAAGGTAATACCTCCAATGGTATTCATATCTGTATCTAAAGCTAGGTATCCCCAAATAGCATCCCATAGACCTGCTCCATATAATGGCAGAATATAAGATTTCACTTTGGAATCATCTCCTTCTTCATGATAGATAAACACAGGGTATAATCTATCTTCAGCAGGTAGCTTATAATTCTTCGCTACATCCACATTCTCAGCAGAAACAGCAACCCCATTTTTCTCAGTTACTTCTTTTCCATTGATATCTACCACAGTAGCTCCAATATGGCTACTATAATATGAATTCACTTCCTGCGGTGTCATGGAAGCAATCTCTTCACTGCTTACCACCGCACCTAAAATTTGCTTTTTCTTATCCAATGCAATGGCTTCCTGCTGTCTTGGCCCCAATAATTGTGCGGTTCCAGAAAGAAGTAAACCTAATACTACGGTAAGGATTACAGAAAAAGTAATGATATATGTATTAGACTGTTGCACGTTGTAACCTCCTTGTTTTGTTAGCTTTTACTACATAATAATCGATCAGCGGAGCAAATACGTTCATAAACAATACTGCAAGCATGATTCCTTCTGGATAAGCAGGGTTCGTAACACGAATGATTACTGTCAGAACACCGATCAACATTCCGTAAATCCACTTACCTGTTTCAGTTTGAGCAGCTGATACTGGATCAGTTGCCATAAATACCAAACCAAAAGCCATACCTCCCATTACCCAATGGTATTGAGGCGGTAAAGCCATGTATTCATTCACAGCCAATAGGTTCAAAATTGCTCCCATGATATAAGCTCCAGCAAATCCAGAAACAATAATTTTCCAGCTTGCTACTCCAGTTCCTATCAAAATAACCGCTCCAACAAGCGCCATTAAAGTAGAAGTCTCTCCAATTGAGCCTGGAATCCATCCCATGAACATGTTCATGAAACTAAAATCTCCACCAATAGAAGCATTATGTGCATTTAAGGCCTCCACAGCTGTCTGTGTACCTTCGACACCTGCATTGTAAGCAACTGAAAGAGCAGTAGCTCCAGAAAAACCGTCCACTGCAGTTGCATCACTTAAATAAGTCCAAACTTGATCTCCAGAAATTTGAGCTGGGTAGGCAAAGTATAAGAATGCTCTAGCAGTCATGGCTACGTTCAAGATATTCATCCCAGTACCACCAAATACTTCTTTTCCAATAACTACTGCAAAGATGGTAGCTAATGCTACTTGCCACAATGGAATAAAAGGAGGCATCACTAAAGCGATCAACATCCCTGAAACCAAGTAACCTTCACTAATAGGATGATTTCTGATTACACAGAAAGTAAATTCAGTTAAAAGACCAACCGCATATGAAACGATTAGTGTTGGTAGGACAGCCATTGCACCGAAAAGTGCTTTATCCACAAAGGTAGCTTCCTCTCCTACTGCAAGAAAATGCTGATACCCTACATTTAGAATCCCGAAAAGAAGCGCTGGAATCATGGCGATTACCACCGTGATCATCACTCTTTTCAAATCTACAGCATCTTTAATCTGTGCACCTTTTGCTTTTGTAGTCAAATCAGGAGCAAAAGCAATTGTGCGGTGACCTTCGTAAAGCGTGTAGAATTTCTCCCATTTACCACCCTTTTCGAAATTCGGCTTAAGCTTATCAAATAAGTTTTGTAATGCCTTCATATTTTTAACTATACATTAATAATTCAATCCCATTTCTTACCAGTTCCTGCAAATCATTCTTCGAAGGATCTACAAATTCGCATAAGGCCACGTCCTCTTCAATAATTTCATAAAGCCCTAGCTCCTCCATCTCATCAAAATCTTCGGAAACGATTGCCTTGAAAAGATATGTTGGAAGAATATCCATTGGAAGTACTTTTTCAAATACACCAGAAACTACAAATGGTCTTTCTTCACCATGAGTATTCGTATCTACCTTAAACTCACCTTTGTGAAGGAAAGAGAAAATTCCCAATGCTTTGCTGAAGCTAAGTTTTGTAGTAGTAGGCTTTAGCCAACCCAAAAACTCTTCGTAATCACCTTCTGGAATTACTGTTATTTGGTTGTGGTAGAATCCAACAAAGCCATCCAATGAGATTTTCTCACCAGAAAGAACATTCCCAGAAACTACTCTTACATGCCCTGAATTCAGGTTACCCTTCGTAAAGGTAGACACACAAGCACCGCTAAATGTTTTTACATAAGCTGCTTTTGTTACTTCAGATCCAGTAATAGCAATTATCTTAGAAGCATCATAAATCCCTTCCAAAAGCAATTTACCTATCTGAACCACACCATAAGGATTTACTGTCCAAGCAATCTCCCCTTTGTTGATTGGGTCAAGATGGTGAATTTGGATTCCTACGTTCCCCGCAGGATGTGGACCTGAAAATTTATTGATCTCAGCATTTTTAACATTTGCAAAAACTGCCGGTGGGGTAGAAGCACCATCTAGATTCAAGTGAACTTTTCCAGAAGTCAATTTTGCCAAGGCATCAATTCCAGCCTGAAAATATTTATCCTCTCCTTTTAAAGTAAACCCGTAATCAGCAGCCAAAGGATTGGTATCAAAACCTGATACGAAAATCGCTTTAGGAATATCTGTTGGATTAGCTACAACCCCATAAGGTCTTTGAATGATATTTGGCCAAATTCCAGACCCAGCAATCTTGGCTGCCAAAGCATCTCTGTCAAGAGAAGCTACATCAGCCTTACCAAGATCCTCGTGGGAAATTGTTTGGTCTGCAAGGATCTTGATTTCAAGAAGCTTTCTCTTCTCTCCTCTTTTGATCTCTACTACCTCACCGGAAACCGGAGAAGCATAGATAACCTGATCCATGGCTTTATCGAACATGATGGGAGTACCAGCCTTTACGGTATCTCCTTCGTTGACAAGTACTTTTGGTCTTTGAAGACCTACAAAGTCCGTCGGCTTAATCGCGAAGGTTTGAGCTGGTGCAAAATCAGCTAACTCCTGATTAGCCTTTCCTACCAGTTTGATATCAAAACCTTTCTTAAGCTTCACTATTTTAGACATATCTGTTTTTAACTATGAGCCTTTGAAAAACGCCCCAAATCTAATAAATACAATTTTTATTTAGGGAGTATATGGGATATTATGTTTCACTTTTTAAGAGAATGGTTGCCAATTATTTCTGAAGGCAATATTTGTTTCAGATCGGCAAGGCACTTTCTTCCATTGATTCTAGATGAGATTTTACTTGTTCCATTAACCACATTGGCGTCGAAGTGGCTCCACAAACACCTACTTTATCTTCAGGCCTGAACCAATCAGGATTCATTTCTGTCTCATTTTCAATGAAATAACTTCGTTCATTTTCATTGAGACAAACTTGATAAAGTGCTTTACCATTGGAGCTTTTCTTTCCCGACACAAACAAGATCACGTCATTTTCATGTGAAAACTTCTGCAATTGTGGTTCCCTATTGGAAACTTGTCTACAAATAGAATCATTGGCATTAAATGGAACCTCCTCATAATTTGAATTGGCTTTTTTGATTCTATCTTCGATTTTTCCGGATAACTCGTAAAATCCTTTGGTGCTTTTGGTGGTTTGACTAAACAAGGTTACGGGTCTAGTGTAGTCAATTTTATCCAAATCGCTTTCTTCCATCACCACGATTGCCTTCTCAAGCGTCTGTCCTGTCAGGCCAATTACTTCCGCATGACCTTTTTTGCCATAAATCACAATTTGACCATTCTCTCTTTCCATTCTATCAAAAGCTGTTTTCACCCGGTGTTGCAGCTTTAATACGACAGGACAGGAAGCGTCAATCAATTCAATATTATTTTTAATGGCAGTCTTATATGTTTCAGGGGGTTCACCATGAGCTCGAATCAGCACTTTACAATCGCTAAGATCTTGTAATTCTTCCCGATCGATTACCACCAAACCTTTTTCACGTAAGCGTTTTACCTCCATATCGTTGTGCACGATATCCCCGAGGCAATAAAGCTTTTCGCTTTGCTCCATTTCATCTTCTGCCATTTTGATGGCAAATTCAACACCGAAGCAATAACCAGAATTTTTATCTATGGTTACCTGCATAGCTTTTTTCTTTTTCAATGATTTGCTTAGCCTTGTCGACAATTTGAGCCACTTGTTCCTGAAAGGTCAAGTAACTGGTATCGATTTCTATGGCATCAGATACTTTGATCAATGGGCCTACTTCACGAGAAGAGTCTATTTCATCCCTTTTCGCTAGGTTATTTTTTATTTCTTCCAAATCTACCATGTCTCCTTTTTCAAGCAACTCTTGTTGACGCCTTTCGGCACGAGTCTGTAAATCTGCACTCATAAAAACTTTTAACTCTGCATCAGGAAATACAACAGAACCTACATCTCTTCCATCCATCACTACTCCCTTCTTTTTGCCAAATCCTTTTTGTTGAGCAACTAGCTCTTTGCGAACTTCTTTAATCGCAGCAATTTCACTCACCTTGGAAGAGATTTTCATCTTGCGGATTTCACTCTCTACATTCAAACCATTCAAATAGGTTTCCTGTTGCTCAGTTTCAGGATTGTAATGAAAACTGATATGAAGATTTTTTAAAGCTTTATCCACCTCATGCGGATTTGAAATCGTCACAAAATTATTTAAAAAATGTAAGGTTGCCGCACGATACATGGCCCCCGTATCTATATAGGTATAGCCTAATTCTTTGGCAACTGCCTTAGCGGTCGAACTCTTACCACATCCTGAATATCCATCAATAGCAATGACGATTTTACTCATTCAAAAAACCTGCTTTAATCCGCTTTTTATTTAAGGCACAAATATAGTAGTTTTAATCTAAACCAATCCCCAACGGAGCAAAGACCTCATGAATTCCTGAGTTCCTTGTCTTATTTTTAATTGATTACATCATGATTATCAAAGGTCAGCTTGTTGACATTCCAAAAAAGGACATTTACACCGTTTCGTTAGAAGTAAAAGAAGGCAAAATCATTCAAATCACCACGATTGATCAAGACCCTAGCCTTCCCTTTTTAATGCCCGGATTTATTGATGCCCATGTGCATGTGGAGAGCTCCATGTTGGTTCCTTCCGAATTTGCTCGATTAGCAGTAGTCCATGGAACAGTGGCGACCGTTTCTGATCCCCATGAAATAGCAAATGTATGTGGAATGCAGGGCGTGGAGTACATGATCGATAATGGCAAACAGGTTCCTTTCAAATTTTACTTTGGAGCCCCCTCCTGCGTTCCGGCCACCCCATTTGAAACTGCCGGAGGGGAAATCAATGCCCAAGACATAGAAACTCTGATGAGCAGACCCGAAATCCACTACTTAGCAGAAATGATGAACTGGCCTGGCACGGTAAACCAAGACGAATTAGTGATGGAGAAAATCCGGATTTCCCAGAAATATGATAAACCCATCGATGGACATGCACCTGGATTAAAAGGAGAATTGGCAGAAAAGTATGTAAGTGCTGGGCCTAGCACTGACCATGAATGCTTTACGGCTGAAGAGGCTCTCGGAAAATTAAAGCTGGGAATGAAAATCTCCATTCGGGAAGGCTCTGCGGCCAAAAATTTTGAAGCCTTGATCGACCTGATAGATGTGTATCCAGATAGGATCATGTTTTGTTCGGATGACAAACACCCAGACAATCTGGCAATTTCCCATATCAATGAATTGGCTGCCCGTGCTGTCGCAAAAGGTAAAAATGTTTTCGATGTATTGAAAGCAGCTTGTATGACGCCAATTGAACATTATTCTTTAAAAGTTGGGCAATTGAGAGAAGGCGATCCTGCAGATTTTATTCTAGTAAGCGACCTAAAAGATTTCCAAGTCATCAACACTTATATTAATGGTGAGAAAGTCGCTGAAAAAGGAAAGACACTGATTCAGCCTATTAAAAATGAGATCATAAACAACTTTCATACTTCACTTAAGAAACCGGAAGACTTTCGTATCCAAGCCAATAGCGCCAAAGTGCGAGTTATAGAAGCCTTGGATGGGCAATTGATCACTCCTGAAATTTCTGGTAAAATCCTGATTAAAAATGGATTTGCTGAATCAAATCCTTCAGATGATATTTTGAAAATCACCGTGGTAAACCGCTATGAAGATGCGCAACCTGCAGTAGCTTTTATTAAGAACTTTGGATTAAAAACTGGAGCAATTGCTTCCTCAGTGGGCCACGACTCTCACAATATAATTGCAACAGGAGTTGACGATGAATCCATTTCCAAAGCAGTGAATTTAATTATTAAAGCAAAAGGAGGTGTATCGGCTGTATCTGGAAATCAAGAAGAAATTCTTCCACTTCCTGTGGGTGGAATTATGTCTGCCTCGGATGGCTATGAAGTAGCAACAGCATACACAAGAATTGATCAACTTGCCAAAGTGATGGGTTCGACCCTAAACTCTCCTTTTATGACTTTGAGCTTTATGGCTTTACTCGTCATTCCTGATTTGAAACTGAGTGACAAGGGACTGTTTAACGGGCAAAGGTTTGAATTTACTGAAGTGTTTATTTAAAATAAAAAACCCTCCAGCTTTCCAGAACTTAGAGGGTTTAATTTTTAATATTCCGAAGTAAAATGGAATTCGATTTCCGGATAATTATCCTGCACCATTTGAAGCCAGGCTTTGGATTCTGCCATAAAGACTAGCTTGCCATCTTTATCATGCGCGATATGACGGTTTTTAGATCTGACAAATTCTTCCAGCTGCTTTTTATCCTTACTAGTGATCCAGCAGGCTTTGTATAAATTCATCGGGTGGAATTCCACGGTGGCATTGTATTCGTTTTTCAATCGGAATTGAATGACCTCAAACTGAAGTTGCCCCACTGTTCCTACCACTTTTCTAGACCCCATATCAAAGGTAAAGAGCTGCGCCACTCCTTCTTCCATCAATTGCTGAAGCCCTTTTTCCAATTGCTTGGTTTTCATGGCATCCTTATTCACCACCTCACGAAAAATCTCAGGAGAGAAGCTTGGGATCCCCACAAACTGCATGTTTTCCCCATCGGTCAACGTATCCCCGATTTTCAGATTTCCTGTATCGTACAATCCCACAATATCCCCTGGAAATGCCTCATCGATCATCTCTTTGTCCTGAGCCATAAACTGAGTTACATTGGAAAATCTTAGGGGCTTAGGACCGCGAACGTGGTTATACGGTTTATTTCTTTCAAATTTCCCTGAACAGATTCTTAAGAAGGCAATTCTGTTTCGGTGATTCGGATCCATATTGGCGTGGATCTTAAATACAAAACCAGAGAATTTCTTCTCATCAGGAAGTACTTCCCGGTCTTCTGTTCTTCGGCTTTTGGGTGCTGGAGCAATTTTAATAAACGTATCCAGCATTTCATTGATCCCGAAATTATTTACCGCGGAACCAAAAAATACCGGAGCAACTTTCCCTTCCAAATATTCTTGGGTATTGAATTCAGGATATACTCCTTCGATTAATTCTACATCATCACGTAATTGATTGGCGAAATTTTTCCCAATCAATTCGTCCAGTTCAGGGTCCTGAACATCCTCAAATACCTGGCGTACATCACTCAATTTTCGCTGGGAAGGGGTAAACAAATTCAATTTATGATCGAATAGGTTGTACACTCCCTTAAAGCTTTTTCCCATCCCAATAGGCCAGGAAAGTGGATGGCACTGAATATTCAACTTTTGTTCCACTTCTTCTATCAACTCATAGGGATCACGTCCTTCTCTATCGAGTTTATTGATAAAACAAATCACAGGAGTATTTCTCATTCGACATACCTCCATCAACTTCTCTGTCTGCATCTCCACTCCTTTCACACAGTCAATGACCATGATTACCGAGTCGACAGCAGTCAAAGTTCTGTAAGTATCTTCGGCAAAATCCTGGTGCCCCGGGGTATCGAGCAAATTTATTTTGATGTCTTTGTACTCAAAACCCATGACGGAAGTAGCCACAGAGATACCTCTTTGCTTTTCTATCGCCATCCAGTCAGATTTGGTAGCAGTATCGATTTTATTGGATTTTACTGCCCCAGCTGTTTGGATTGCTCCTCCAAATAATAACAGTTTCTCGGTCAATGTTGTCTTCCCTGCATCAGGGTGAGCAATAATGGCAAAGGTTCTGCGCTTCTTTATTTCGTCAGTCAAACTCATGGGAGATATCAAATTAGGGGGCAAAGGTAGGTAAAAACCACTAAAAATGAGACAGAAGTTCCAAAGTAGGATTTATGAAATACGAAATACGATTTACTAGATCCCTATAGAGTCAAAATCCCTCTACAATTCTGAACATATTTAAAAAGAAAAAATAGAATCAACCTGAAATAGATCATAATCCTCTAATTTCCATCTATTTTTCTTTTTACATTCATCATAAAAAGTAAACTATTATCCAAAATGCCCGAGGTTCTCATAGATCTCTTAAATCAAACTTCGTAATTCGTCAATACTCTAGAATTCCTTCTGTTATAAATTGAGATGCTCCTTCAGCACTACAATGAAGCACGATTCTAAAAGTAGTTCCAACACCCACTTCTGAATGTTTGACAAAGATCTTCCCTCCATGGTATCCTTCAATAATTCTTTTAGCCAAGGTCAAACCTAAGCCCCATCCTCGTTGGCGGGTTGAAAAACCGGGATTAAAGACTTTCTTATACATTTTTTTATCCATGCCTTTTCCGGTATCGGTGATATCAATAATCACAAACTTTTCAGAATCCTGAATCACATCAATAGTAATAGAGCCTTTCCCTTTCATGGCATCTACTGCATTTTTACAGATATTTTCCACCACCCATTCAAAAAGGGGCTTATTCATCATCGCTTCCAAGTCTCTGGTATCGGAATTGATCGTCAAGTCTACTTTGGTGGAAATCCTCGGTCTTAAATAATTTACTGTCTCTTCGAGACTATAGTATAAGTTGCCTGGTTGAATAACCGGCTTACTCCCAATACTGCTAAACCGCTCGGTCACCATCCTCAACTTCACCACATCTTTATCCATCTCCGTGATGATTTCCTTATTCTCTTCCCAAACTGGAGAGTTCCGCAAATAATCGATCCAAGCCATCAAAGAAGCAATAGGAGTTCCTAGTTGATGTGCGGTTTCTTTTGTCAATCCAGCCCAAACCCGGTTTTGCTCGGAAATCTTACTTTGATTAAATAGGGTATAGGCAAGCACCCCAAAAAGTAAAATGACTGCCAACTGAACATAGGGGTAATATTTTAAATTAGTCAGGAGCTCAGAGTTTCTATAATAGACTAGGATGTCCGCTTCTTGAAGCAGAATAGGTTCGTATTCCGCTTGCATTTCTACCAACTCCAACTCCAATGTTTTGGCAGAATCGGCACTTGTTGCCTTAGCTTTGAATGGGATATTTCTAAACTCTATCGGTTCACCAGCGGCATCCACCATAATGATGGGGATAGAATAATTTTGCTGAATGATTTCCTGATTGATAAAGGTTAGGTTTTCAACATTCGTAGCTGCATATTCAAGAGCGGAAGACAGTAACTCTATCTGCCTTCTTTCTCGTTCTCTCAACTCCTCTACCAACACATTGGTATAAAAGATAGAACCCCCACCTATAATAATAGAAACAGCAATTACAAGCCATTTGACTTGTTTCCTGTTTTTATAGAGGTCAAGTGTGGTAAGATCTTGAAAACGATTTTTCATCAATATAAATAAGTACTTAAAGGTACAAACTGAAGAATTCGATAGATCGTATAACTTCCCTATAGAAATTATCAGCTGGCTTTACCTCTAGACGGATCGTAAATTTATACTTTAATAAATCAGAGAAAAACAAAGTAATAAATATGAAAACGAACGAAATCGGATTAGAGGTAAAAGAAAGCCAAATCCTGGTAGAAAAGCTAAATGAATTATTAGCAAATTATCAGGTCTACTATCAAAATCTAAGAAATTTTCATTGGAATGTTTCAGACCTAACTTCTTCGAACTTCATGCAAAATTCGAAGAGTTATATAACGAGGCTAATACAAGTATTGATGAAGTAGCTGAAAGAATTCTTACCCTTGGTGCCAGACCTTTATCTTCCTTTGCAGAATATATTGAAACTTCAATAATCGAAGAGGCTAAAAAGGTGAAGGATCCCATGGTGATGGTGGAAACTGTGAAAAGCAATCTTCAAACCTTACTTAAAATTGAAAGAGAAACTTTAGAAGCTTCGAGTCGCTCCAATGATGAAGGAACCTCCTCTTTAATGAGCGATTATATTACTTCAAAAGAAAAAGTTGTTTGGATGCTTTCAGCATACCTAAGATAAGAAAGAAAAAACCGGGTAAAAACCCGGTTTTTTTACATTATAATTTTATTTATTGACTGGTTCGAATCCATTTCCAAAGTAATTTATAAGATGGTTTTGTACCATGCATCAAAATTCCAATTCTATAAATCTTGCCAGCCATCCAGGTTGTAAATAAAAACCCTCCTATCAGCAGTCCCATAGAAAGAGCTAAATCTGTCCATGGCACCCCATAACTCACTCTTCCCATCATCGCAATTGGAGATGTCAATGGAATAACTGACAACCAAAAGGAAGCTGAACTATCTGGATCATTCAAGACAAACACAAACAAGCCCATGTAAGCAACAATTAATGGAATGGTCACTGGAAACATAAACTGCTGAGCTTCTGAGGGAGCTTCCACGGCAGAGCCTATCGCGGCAAAAAGCGCTCCGTACAATAAGTATCCGCCCAAGAAATAAAACAGAAAGCTCAATACCAATCCTAAAAAATCAATCCCTGAAAGTACCTGCATAATCTCAGCCACATCACTAGTAGGAGTCATAGTAGAGACGAGTTCAGGATTAGCCATTTCCAAAGCTGTTTGTTGAGGCATTTGCATTCCCAAATACCCCATAACGATCGTAGAAAGCGTTCCGATTAATACTACCCAAATTAAAAATTGAGTCAAGCCTACCGCACCGATCCCCACGATCTTACCAAGCATCAGTTGAAATGGTTTCAAAGAAGAAACCAAAATTTCTACGATTCGGCTGGACTTTTCTTCTATCACTCCTTGCATAATTTGATTACCATACACAAAAATGAAAATATAAATAAGGATTCCTGTGAGAAAGCCAAGCGCATAATTGACAGTTGCATCATTGACGGTTTCTTCTCCTTGCTCGTCTAATGTGATAGATCGTATTCCTACTTTGGTTCGGACTTCATTTATAATTTTTGGATCAATTCCACTCTCAAAAAGTCTTTGATCCTCTATTTTCTTTCTAAGGTTGTTTTCTAGATAGGCAATCAAACTCATGCTTGGGTTATCTTCCCCATAAAACACAATCCCTTCTGGGTCTTTCAAATCAAACTTGGGGATATATAAAAAACCATATCGATCCCCATCTTGAACCATTTGTTTTGCATCTTCCTTTCCTATGTCTGAAAATGAAAATGCATATTGTTCAGAACTTTCAAGGAAAAACATTTTGTTCTCATCCACCACCTCGATAATTCTTAAAGATTGAGAACCCTCCTCTCCCAAAGAAATCCATACAAATATCCCCATAATCGCAGGAAATATTAGGGGAGTGATCAAGGTGGCTAGCAAAAACGATTTTTTCTTGACTCTTGCTAAGTATTCACGTTGGATGACAAGCCAGATTTTATCCATTTTGAGTTGCTTTTACTTGATGAATAAAAATCTCTTCCATACTTGGAACGACTTCCTGAAATTGTCTAACCTCTCCATATTGCATCAATTCGCTCAACAATTGATTCGGAGTTTTCCCACTAAGGGGAAGGGTGAAGTTATAAATCCCATCCTCTTCCTTGATAATCCATTCATGTGGAAGTGGGTCTTTCAAATCAGCTAAGGAAATACTATACACTTCAGGCCTGAAACTTTTTTTGACTTCGCGTATGGTTCCATCCAAAATTTTTCTGGAACGATTGATCATGGCCACTTGATCACAAAGCAACTCTACGGATTCCATTCGATGCGTGCTCAAAATAACCGTTGTGCCTTTTCCCTTTAGTTCCAAAATCTCATTTTTGATCAATTCTGCATTCACCGGGTCGAAACCGGAAAATGGTTCGTCTAAGATCAACAAAGGTGGCTCGTGTATGATGGTAGAAATGAATTGGACTTTCTGGGCCATGCCTTTAGATAAGTCTTCAATCTTTTTCTCCCTCCAATTATTTATATCCAGTTTCTCTAACCAATAATTTATTTTGTCTTTGGCTTGGGAATGACTCAGTGCCTTCAATCTGGCAAAATACATCAGCTGGTCCCAAACCTTCATTTTTTTATAAAGCCCTCTTTCCTCTGGCAAATAGCCTATTTTGGCAACATGAGAAGGATTTAATCGCTCTCCACTGATCCAAATCTCTCCGGAATCTCCTTCAATGATTTGGTTGATGATTCTAATTAATGTGGTTTTCCCTGCTCCATTAGGCCCCAAGAGTCCAAAAATCACTCCTTTTGATACAGAAAGGTCTATATCCCTGAGTGCAACATTGGTTCCGTAAGATTTATTGAGGTTCTTTATTTGAAGCATATAGCCAAAAATCCTTTTCTATTCTATCGTTAAAGACCCAACTGCCACATCAAGAATAAGTTCGAGCAATCTTGGATCTGACTCTTTAAAGCCTTTAGTAATATAGGTGTGTTTATCGATAGATTTTAGATATTTTGGAAGAGTGGTTCTGCACATAGCTGTTGTTTTCATCCGGATTTTGATCGGATAAGAATCGTCCGGTAAATTTAATCTTAAAGAACCTGCTCCAACAGCTGCTATTACCTGACACTTATTAGGCATTGCATCGGAAAAGTTTAAATCGAGTGAGCCATAGTTCACTTCGAAAATCATTTTGGAGGCATTTGAAAAATTCACATCGTCAATTTCTATGGTACCCATATTCAAAGTCACCAATAAGGTATCCATCTGAACCTGGTTAGGATCCTTGGATCCATAATGGACCAATACGTCTGCACTAGCACTATGCACTTTCAATTTGCTCACAGGGAGCTGGGCTAGGTCAATTTCAGTTTTTCCCATCCCGAGATTGAATTCGAGATTATACAGGAAGTTGGAGGCAAGTCCTAAATCCCATGTATGATCAAAATCTGAACTATTCCCAGAAAATAATTTGGAGGTAATACTTTTTCCGAGGTTATCCGACTCCACATTTTTGTGGACTAAAGAAGATTCAAGAATATTATTCTTGATTTCGTAAGAAAACACTGGGAGGATATTCGTCTGTTCAAGATGACCGTGGATATATAAAGGCTCCATTGATCTTATCCGCTTGACAAGAGTGGTACTTTTGTAAGAGGAAAAGGTCAAATGAACCATTTCATAGCCTTTTTTCTCGCTAATCTTGAATTCTTTAACTAGCTGTGCCCAACTCACACCTACACTTCCAATGATTCCCAGAAACAGCAGACACAATTTTCTAAGCATACCGATAGGTTACGAGGCGACTATAAAAAGGTTCTTTAAAAATATAAAAAAAGCCAGAATTGCTTCTGGCTAATTGAATTTTTAGAAAAACTCTTTCATTTTATCGAAAAAAGTTTTGTCTGATTTTCCTGGATCGGGCCTGAAGTTCTCCGAAAATCTAAGATCTTCCAAAGATTGCTTTTCTTCTTTGGATAACTGAGTAGGAGTCCAAACATTGACCATGATCAATTGATCACCTTTACTATACCCATTGATATCTTTGATACCTTTTCCTTTCAAACGAAGCATTTTTCCGCTCTGGGTCCCAGGTTCTATTTTGATTTTCACTTTACCGTCTATGGTAGGAACTTCTATAGAAGCGCCTAATGCTGCATCTATAAAGGATACATATAAGTCATAAATGACATTATTGCCATCTCTTTGAAGAACTTGGTCTTCAATCTCTTCAATAACGATCAATAAATCTCCAGCGATTCCTCCTGGAGTCTCATTTCCTTTTCCAGACATGCTAAGCTGCATCCCTTCAGCAACACCACCTGGAATGTTGATAGAAATTACTTCTTCCTTGACAATCAAGCCTCTTGCATCAGCATCAGCTGGCTTTTTATCAACGATTTGTCCACTTCCGCCGCAAACATTACAATTACTGGCTGAAACCATTTGGCCCAGCATGGTATTGACTACTTTCTTGATTTGTCCTGTGCCTTGACAGGTTGAACAATTTTTGAAAGTAACCCCAGGAGCTACGACATGTCTTTTGACCTTTATTTTTTTCTCAACACCGTTTGCTACCTCAGCAAGATTCAATTTTAATTTAACGCGCAGGTTGGTTCCCTTTTTAGTTCTACGACCTCCTCCGCCGCCTGCTCCACCAAAGAAAGATCCAAAACCTCCTCCTCCGAAAATATCGCCGAATTGAGAGAATATATCATCCATATTCATACCTCCCCCGTAGCCGCCATTGCCAGAAACACCTTGATGACCAAATTGATCATATCGCTGACGTTTATCCTGGTTACTTAAGACTTCATAGGCCTCAGCAGCTTCTTTGAACTTTTCTTCCGCTTCTGGATTGTCCGGGTTTTTATCCGGGTGATATTTAATTGCAAGTTTTCGATATGCCTTTTTAATCTCATCAGAAGATGCAGACTTTGACACTCCTAATACCTCGTAATAATCTCTTTTTGCCATATTTTCTTTATGCTCCAGTTACCACTTTGGCAAATCTTACAACTTTGTCACCAAGTGTATATCCTTTTTCAACTACATCAATTACTTTACCGCTTAATTCTTCGGTAGGGGCTGGTATTTGGGTTATTGCTTCTTGGGTATCTGCATCAAAAGGCTTACCAACCAAATCTTCCATTGGCTTCAACCCTTTGCTTTCCAAAATTCTCATCAATTTTTGATAGATCAAGAAGTTACCTTCATCTTCCTTTGAATTCTCTTCTTGCTTACCCGATACTTTCAAGGATCTTTCAAAATCATCAACCACAGGAATCAAATCCCGAAGCACTTCTTCGGATGCAGTGGTAATTAAATCCAATCGTTCTTTTGAAGTCCTCTTTCTAAAGTTCTCAAAATCAGAATATAATCTTAAATATTTATCTTTCAAATCAGCAACTTCTGCAGTTAATTTTTCTTCTACGGAAACGACCTCTTCTTTACCTAAGTCCTCTGAACTTACTTGCTCCTCTGGAGAATCCTTCACTAATTGCTCCTCTGACTGGTCCATTTCTTTATCTTCGTGTTCTTTATTTTTCATTTTAAAATTCGCAATAGTTGATACCTGCCATTTAACAATATTATTGCCATCCTATTCAAACTGACAATCTGACATTTTAATCCTTATGAATTGCCTGCCAAATCATGTCTTTTAGCTTATCTAAGTTATATTGACTGACAGAAGAAATGAAAACAGAAGGTATTCCTTCCGGTAAATCTTCTTCCATTTCTTTCATTAATTCCTCATCCAACATATCTGCTTTGGAAACTGCCAGTAATCGTTGTTTGTCCAAGAGCTCAGGATTGTACTTCTCCAATTCATTTAATAAAATGGAATACTGTTCTTTAATGCTAGGAGCATCTGCAGGAACCATAAACAGCAAAATTGAATTTCTCTCAATATGTCTCAAAAACCGGATACCAAGCCCTCTTCCTTCAGCTGCCCCTTCAATAATCCCGGGAATATCAGCCATCACAAAGGATTTATCATCCCTATAACCTACTACTCCTAAATTCGGAACTAGTGTAGTAAAAGGGTAATCCCCGATTTCTGGCTTCGCTGCAGAAATAGATGACAGTAATGTACTTTTTCCAGCATTTGGAAAGCCTACCAAACCAACATCAGCGAGTAATTTAAGTTCCAAAATTATCCACTCCTCAATCCCCTCTTCACCTGGTTGGGCATAATGAGGTGCTTGATTGGTAGAGCTTTTAAAGTGATCATTACCTAATCCTCCTCTTCCTCCTCTCGTCAAAATCACTTCCTGACCATCCTCGGTAATTTCAAACCTTTTTTCTCCCGTTTCTGCATCTTTGGCGACTGTACCCAAAGGCACATCGAGAATCATATCTTTTCCATCTGCACCTGACCTTCTACCTCCTTCACCTGCTTTACCTGATTCGGCAATTACATGCTTCTTATATTTCAGGTGAAGCAAAGTCCAGTGCTGAGAATTACCCCTCAAGATAATATGACCTCCTCTTCCTCCATCACCTCCATCAGGACCACCTTTTGGCACATGCTTTTCCCTACGGAAATGAAGTGAACCTGCCCCTCCAGCACCTGACCGGGAACAAAACTTTACGTAGTCTATGAAATTTGAATCTGCCATTGTTTAAAATAAAAAGGCTAAGCATTGAAGCTTAGCCAAATGTGGATTGCAAAATTAGGAAAATTAAGCCAATCAGTAGCTATCAATCACTGAAGTGATTTGATTGAAGATTTCACTGATCTCTCCTACTCCATTGATTTTCTGAAACTTTCCTTGATTTTCGTAATAAGTTGCCACTGGAAGAGTTTCATTCATATATACTTGAATCCTCGTTGTAATCTTCTCGTCATCTTGGTCATCTGCTCTATTAGAGGTCTTTCCTCTTTCTTTAATTCTCTCTCTGAGAATATCCTGAGGCACATCTAAAGCGATCATTCCTGAAATTTCCAATTGATGCTTTGCCAGCATTTTATCCAAAGCCTCTGCTTGAGCGGTAGTTCTAGGAAATCCATCAAAAATAAATCCCTGAGAATCTTTAGTCTCACTTATTTTCTCTTCTACCATCTTAATAACCACCTCATCTGGAACCAAATGTCCCTCATTCATATATTTCTTTGCGAGAAGACCAAGCTCAGTTCCCTCACCGAGGTGTTTTCGGAACAAGTCTCCTGTAGAAAGATGGGTCAGTCCATATTTTTGGATCAATTTTTCACTTTGAGTGCCTTTGCCCGCACCTGGAGGGCCAAATAAAACGATATTGTACATTCCTGATCTTATTAATTAAGGAGTATCAAGTTGATAGATTTCTTTTAAATTTCTGCCTAAACCATCATAATCAAGGCCATAGCCGACCACAAATTTATTGGGAATTTCAAAACAGACATAATCAATCGGGTAATTAAACCGAAAAGCTTCTGGCTTAAACAACAAAGTCACCAAGGAAACACTTGCTGGATTCAAGGCATAAATCTGCTTTAACATGTGATCCATGCTGATTCCTGTATCAATTATATCCTCTACGATAATGACATTTTTATTTTCTAAATTTTCTTGAATACCAAGAAGAGCAGTTACTTTTTCTGAACTTTTAGTTCCTTGATAGGAACTGATTTTAACAAAAGTGCACGAAACTGGTAGATCTATGCTTCGACAGAGATCTGCCATAAACATAAAAGACCCATTCAGTACTCCCAACAAAAGCACCTCTTTTTCCGAAAAATCCTGCGTGATCTGAGCCCCAACTTGGGAAATCTTTTGCTTTAATTGATTCTCATTAATAAAGGGGATAAAAGCTTTGTCTTTAATTTCTACAGTCATGGCTCTTCATTTAAAGTTTCTCCATTAAAATTTTATATAAATCTATCATCGATCTCAAATCAGCCAGTGACACTTTTTCATTAGGGGAATGAACATGATCTTCTGGGGCTCCAATAAAACACCAATCTATTGCATAGGGAGAGAATTGAATTTCTCTTCCGTCACTTCCCCCATAGTTTTCGACCTCTAATTGAAAAGGCAGCTGACTTTCTTTAGCAATCGAAATAATTTTGTCCAAAAACTTTCTTCTTGGGATAAATTTATCGCGAATGGAAATAGCGACACCCTCATGATGCTTTACTCCTTCTGTCACCCAAGTAACATCTGATATCAAAGCTTGCTTGATGGGGGAGTTTTCTTGAATAAATTTTAGTAAAAAGGGCATACTCCCTCCCCCATGCTCTTCATAAGTAGAAAATACAACCCACCCATTTTCAAGGTTTTCGCATAACTTGAGCGCATTATAAACTCCTAGCCTATTATCTAAATAAGCTCCTTCTATAAATTCTGAACCGATACGGATATTCTGTTCAAATGATAAACATGTACCAGGCTCAATACCTCTAGGAAAATCATGGAAAAGACTTTCTTCATCCCCTTGCAGTCTGCACCTGATTGCTCCCAAACTATCTTCGCCCACTAGCCAAGTTCCAGGAATAATTTCAGGGCCACCAACAGGAATCAATTGATTATCGTATCTTGACATAAAACCAATTGTATCTATATGGGCAAAAACAGCAGTCCTTGGGTTGCCAAATTTCAGGAGTAAACAGTCATGAAATTCTTCACCGGAAAATATTTTTGGTGAAACATTCCATATTTTCTTTTGTTTTTCGACATATTTGTATAAGAATTGTGTTGTTGCGGACTCATCTCCAGAAACACCCTTCAACTCTAATAATTGATTTAATAATTTCATTTTGGCATTAAATATGTGCTGTAATTGTCAATAGACTGTAAAAATGTTAAGAATTATTTGATCAGTGGAATTGCGAATTAAATAATTCATCTAGATTTGCAGTAAGTTAAAAGTTTATAAATTTGTAGTCACATCAATCAAACACTTAAAATTTGAACAAAAATTTTTTGTTATGAAAAAACTAATACTCTCAACACTTATGGCTGGAGCTTTGGCATTCAGCGCCAATGCTCAGAAGGAATTCGACAAATGGTCATTGGAAGTTAATGGCGGCTTTAATAAGCCTATGGCGCCTCTATCCCCAGGGTTTCTTTCCCCAACCCTAAATCTTGGTCATGTTGATTTCGGAGCTCGTTACATGTTTAATGAGAAATTCGGCCTTAAGCTTGATTATGGTTTTGGTTCTATGAAAGAGGTTAAGGATGAATCTCCATCGTTCAACACCAAATATTACAGATTGGATCTTCAGGGAGTAGTAAACCTTGGTAGAATTATGAACTTTGAGTCATTCACTAGATCTTTTGGATTGTTATTTCACGGTGGAGCGGGTATTGGTAACGTGAACCCTGAAGAAAATACGTACAATGATTTTACTGACGATGTTTACAATTTCATTTTTGGAGTTACTCCTCAGTTTAAATTAGGCAATGGTGTAGCTTTAGTAGCTGACATCAGTACAATTCTTAATGGTCGTCAGACTGTAACTTGGGATGGTGATGGTGCTTTAAGACCTGCAATTGACAATGGTTTTTATGGAACTAACGGAACTTGGTGGACTGGTACTTTAGGTCTTCAATTCTATTTGGGTTCTGCTGAGCAACATGCTGACTGGTACATCGCAGCTGACAAGTATGCTACTAAAGAGGAATTAGCATCTCAAATCAACGGAATCAAAGATATGTTGAAAGATTCTGACGGTGATGGCATTCCTGATTACTTAGATAAAGAACCAAATACTCCAGCTGGAGCAAGAGTTGATTCTCATGGCGCTACTATGGATTCTGACGGTGATGGTACTCCTGATCATTTGGATAAGTGTCCTTTCCTTCCAGGTCCAGCATCTACCAACGGATGTCCTGTTGAAGAAGTAGTTGAAGAAGTAGATTACCTTAAGAAAGCGATAAATGATGGATATGTAAATGTTTACTATGCATTTGATAGCGCTAAACCACTTGGATATTCTACTAGCTCTGCTAACTATGTAGCTAACTTCATGAAAAAGAATCCAGGAGTTAGTGTTGAAATCAAAGGATATGCTGATGAATTAGGTCCTGAAGATTACAACATGAAACTTTCTGAAAAAAGAGCTAAAGCTGTTTACGACTTATTAATTGCTTCTGGAATTGATGCTTCAAGACTTTCTTACAAAGGTTATGGAGAAGATACTAGCGTTGACAAGTCTTCTGCTGACGCAAGACAAATGGCAAGAAGAGCAAGCTTCGAAGTGAAGTAAGCTTCAATCAATAAAATTTAAAAGCCCGGATGATCCGGGCTTTTTTTTTGCCTTAAAATAATATCAAGAATGGTATGATTTTTTCTAATTTTGTCACACACCCTAAAAATTACACCTTCATGAAAAAACATCTATTGGCTTTCATCCTTTTTAGCCTTGGATTTTCTGCGTTTTCGCAATCAGAATTTAACAAATGGTCTCTTGAAACAAACCTTGGTTTCAATAAACCTATGGCTCCACTTACGCCTGGATTCTACAGCCCAACCTTAAATGTTGGCCATATTGATTTTGGAGTCCGGTATATGATAAATGAAAAATTTGGCTTTAAAGGAGATGTAGGCTTTGGTTCATTTAATGAAGTGAAAAATGAAAGTCCTGAATTCAAAACCAACTATTTGAGAGCCGATGTTCAAGGAGTCGTGAATTGGGGGAGAATTTTGAATTTTGAATCCTTCTCTAGAAGGATAGGCTTATTGGGTCATTTGGGAGCTGGATTTGGTAGAATGAGCTTTAACCAGACGGCTTTAAACCAGGTTCCCGAGTATCAATACAATATAATTACTGGCATTAAACCTCTATTTAAAATTAGTAATCGAGTTGCACTTACTGGTGATGTTTCTGTAATCTATAATGGAAGACAAACCTACACGTTTGATGGGAATGCCTATAATGCCAAAGTTCAGCCTGATGATTTAACCCAAAATCCTTTTGTCCATGCGCCAGGCACATGGTGGACTGGCACATTAGGACTAAATGTTTATTTAGGTTCTGCAGAGGAGCACGCAGATTGGTTTATTGCGGCAGATAAATATGCAACGAAAGAGGAACTTGCTACTCAAATCAACGGAATCAAAGACATGCTAAAAGATTCTGATGGGGACGGTATTCCTGATTATTTGGATAAAGAGCCCAATACTCCTGCCGAAGCTCGAGTTGATTTTCATGGAATCACTTTGGATTCAGATGGGGATGGTACTCCTGACCATCTCGACAAATGTCCTTTCTTGCCAGGCCCTGCTTCAACGAACGGATGCCCTGTGGAGGAAGTAGTTGAACAAATGGATTATCTTAAGAAAGCCATCAATGATGGATATGTAAATATTTATTTTGCTTTCGATAGTGCGACCCCTTTAGCCTATTCTGCTTCTGCCGCGAATTATGTCGCGAATTTTTTAAAGAAAAACCCTGGAGTTTCTCTAGAAGTGAAAGGATATGCGGATGAGTTAGGTCCAGAAGATTATAATATCAAACTTTCTGAAAAAAGAGCAAAAAGTGTTTATGACATTTTAATTTCATCTGGAATAGATGCGAGTCGACTATCCTACAAAGGGTATGGAGAGGATACAAGTGTAAATAAATCCTCTTCTGATGCAAGACAAATGGCAAGAAGAACAAGCTTTGAAATAAAGTAAGTCTAAAAACTTGATAAAGCCCGGTTTCAAAAGAGCCGGGTTTTATTTTATCTTCGTAACATGTTTATACTTTCTGAGACGCCGTCAATTGCAAATCATTTCATCAATGAGCTTCGTGATATTGAAACTCAAAAAGATAGAATGCGATTTAGAAAAAATCTGGAACGGTTAGGAGAATTACTTGCGTATGAAATCTCCAAAGAATTAGAATTTAAAGACATTGAAGTAAAAACCCCATTGGCGATCGCACCATCTAAAACAATCACCTCTGACCTGGTAATCATTACGATATTAAGGGCCTCACTTCCTTTCTACCAAGGTTTTTTAAATTATTTTGATCAGGCAGAAAGTGGTTTTATTGGAGCATTCCGTGAAGAGGAACAGGAAGATGGAGAAATAAAAATCAATCTTGGATATAAAGCGAGTCCCTCTTTGGAAGGCAAAGAAATAATTTTGGCAGATCCCATGCTTGCCACTGGAAAGTCATTTATAAAAACCATCAATGCCCTATTAGTAAATGGCAAACCAAAAAAAATTCACATTGCGGCGGTATTTGCGGCCCCTGAAGGAATTGAATACATTAAAAATAACCTAAAAGAAATTCCATTTTCTATTTGGTTAGGGGTACTAGACCAAAAACTCAACAATTTATCTTATATCGTTCCTGGTTTGGGAGATGCTGGGGACTTAGCATTTGGACCGAAACTTTAAATTCTATGATGGATTACATTCTTTTGGGTCTTGGCCTAGTTATTTTATTATATGGGGGTAAAATTCTTGTAGATGGAGCTGCAGCCATCGCTGTAAAGTTGGGCATGAGCGCAGGGTTGATCGGTCTTACAATTGTTGCTTTTGGAACCTCTGCTCCAGAACTTTTGGTCAGCGTCAATGCAGCATTGAAAGGAAATGGCGATATCTCTATAGGCAATGTAGTAGGCTCAAATATTGCCAACATAGGTATGGTATTAGGCATCAGCGGGTTATTTTACCCAATTTTAATTCGTAAAAGCACGCTAAGATTTGATTATCTCATTACTGTCCTAGTCACTTTATTTTTCTATGCCATAAGCTATAATGGTGAAATCAGCTTATGGGAAGGGATACTTATGTTTTCTCTATTTGTTGGATTCAATATCTATTTATTTAGAAATAGTGACCAAGGAGGCTTAATAGACAGTACGGAAGGTGAAGAGGAAATTGAGCAGGTAAAAGGCTACAGTTGGTTTTTGGCGGTTACCTTATTCCTAGGTGGAATTGTCGGTTTGTATTTTGGGTCGGAATTATTAGTAAACAACGCCATAAAAATTTCTAGAGAATTTGGCGTTTCCGAAAGAGTAATAAGTGTTACAATAATCGCCATTGGCACAAGCTTACCAGAATTAATTACTTCCATCATGGCCGCGCTATCAAAGAAAACCGATATGGCAATTGGAAATATTCTTGGTAGTAACATCATGAATATCCTTTCTATCTTAGGCATCACAGCAATCATTAAACCCATTGCCGTATCTGAAGATTTTTTAAGATCCGATTACCTATGGATGATAGGATTTACTTTGATCCTATTCCCCCTAATTAGAACTAAAATGAGAATCTCATTTATCGAAGGAGCCGTTCTATTTGTTGGATATGGGGCTTATATGTATTTCTTATTATGAGTGACTCTCTGATTACATTTCTTGGAATCTACTTCTTAAGTCTTTTCAAATTCATCGCTGGCCCAGTACTTGGATCAGCAGCTGGATATGGGGTCATAGGATCAATTTTTGTTACCGTAGCAGGAATGATGACAAGCGTGGTCTTATTTACTTTAGTTGGAAATAAGTTTAAAAAATATTTAAAACTCCGTTTTAGTAAAAAGAAACCCATTTTCTCCAAAAAAAACAGAACGCTGGTAAAGATCTGGAAAAAATATGGAGAGGTCGGAATTGCCATCATTACCCCATTAGTATTAACTCCGATAGGAGGCACTTTGATCATGGTTTCTTTTGGGGCAAAAAAAAGGCATATTTATTTAAATATGCTTTTAAGTAGTCTTTTTTGGGCTACGGTATTTTGTTTAAGTATTGATCAATTATTGAATATTCCTTTTTTCAATAAATTACTCGAATGATTCATCGTCAGGAAGGATTTCAATATCTTGAATCAATACCCTTTTGGATATTTCTTGCCCTGTTAAAGTAGCAGCCAAACCTCCCATAGCAGTTTCTTTATACCTACTTTCCATAGATGCTCCAATTTCTCCCATTGCATCTATACATTCATCCACTGGAATTACAGAACTTACATCTGCTATAGCAATCTGGGTAGAGCTGAAGGCAATAGAAGCAGCGCTTGCATTTCTCACCACACAAGGAACCTCCACTAAACCGGCAACAGGATCACAAACTAATCCTAGCATACATTGAATAGTGATGGCAACCGCATTAAAAACCTGATCTGTGGTTCCTCCAAGACAATACACCATGGCTCCAGCCGCCATTGCAGCGGCAGATCCCGTTTCAGCTTGACACCCCCCGACAGCTCCTGCAAGGCTTGCCTTTTCTTCAATAATCAAGGCTATTCCCGCACCTACAAGTAATCCCTCTACTATTTTCTCATCTTCTAACCCATGAATCTCTTGTAATGTCACCAAGGTACCAGGTAAAATCCCAGAAGCACCCGCGGTAGGAGCAGCAACCACTCTACCCATACAGGAATTAACCTCTTTTGCAGCCAAGGCCCGAGCAATTAACTTTTGAAACTCGGGAGAAAGAACTGTCAATGGATGGTTAAAAACTTTTTTCGCTCCATTGTTAATCATGCCAGACCTTGAAGTCATTTCTTCCTCCAAACCGGTCTTTACAGCATCTTTCATTACCTGATAAGCCTTTAGTATTCCTGATTTAATTTGCTGATATTCAGCATTTTTCTGCTCTACTTCATATTCAATTACTGAATCGTGTAGAGTAACTTTTTTTTCTTCACAATAGGCTTTCCAACCTTTGAACGATTCAAAAAGGTAACACATACATCTGTCGGTTAATTTCTAAATTAGTTTACTACCTGCTTAGAAATTGAAATTTATGGTCTGTTTTATCTCAGGATCCAAACTCAATGCTACAGGGCAGGTTCGAGCAGCATTTTTTAACTTTTGGATCATGGCCGGATTAGAAACTGGATTTTCCCAATGAAAATCAATTATTATTTCCTGAATTTTTCTTGGAGAAGCACTCATAATTTTCGTCACCTCCCAAGTTAACCCATTTAATTCCACATTATCCCGGTTCGCTACAATACCCATAATCGTCACCATGCAACTTCCCAAGGCACTAGATACCAAGTCGGTAGGAGAAAACTTTTCCCCTTTCCCATTATTATCAACGGGTGCGTCCGTCATTAAGGTTGTTCCAGATTGAAGATGCTCTGAATTAGTTCTCAAATTTCCTAAATACGAACTTTTTATAGTTGGCATAAACTCTTACTTTTAAAATCAGTTTAAATAATTGTAACCACAAAATAGGGCAATATTTTCGACCTTTTCGAATGACAAAGCTGAAATTACTCCTTCCGCTCCTTTTCATTTTCATTGCGATAGACACTTTCGCACAGAGAGATGATATTGGCAATTATGAATATGACAAAGAATACCTCTTTGGAGTTAACAAGAACACCAATGGTGGGCTTATCGGAGGATTTGTGTTCAAAGTAGGAACAAGGATTACCGACGAACAATTCAGTTTTTGGTCAATTGAGTTATCAAATGTAAAAAACCCAAAAGAAGTCCGGTACAACACGGTTTTGGGCAATAGCTACATTTTCGGTAAATCAAATTACCTCTATTCTATACGTCCCCAATATGGGCGCGAAATAGTTTTATTTAAAAAAGCTCCAAATCAGGGAGTACAGGTTTCTGCCCTGGCAGCAATTGGGCCTTCATTGGGCTTAATAGCTCCCTATTATATTGAATATGCTGTAAATAGGGTAGAAACAGTCTCAGAACAGTATGATCCTGAAGTTCATCAAAGCAGATTTAATATTTTGGGAACCGGTAGATTATTTCAAGGAATTGGACAGTCTGAATTAGCGATTGGAGCCAATGTAAAAGCTGCTTTAAACTTCGAATTCGGAGTTTTTAGAAGTAATGTCACCGGATTGGAACTAGGATACATGCTAGAAGGGTTTACCAAAGAAATACCTTTAATTCCAACAGCAGAAAATAGGCAACTCTTCCAATCTGTTTATTTCACCTTTTATTACGGGTTTAGAAAGTAATACAAATTGGGTTTTACGACCTACTGCTGTAACTTTGCAAAAAATCACAATTCCATGATCGAATTACCTGTTATTTCCGAAGAGGCAACTCGCAGAAAAAAACCTGATTGGTTGAGAGTAAAGCTTCCTATTGGGAAAGAATATGCCAAAGTCAGAAAACTTGTAGACGAACACAAACTTCATACAATTTGTGAAAGTGGTAACTGTCCAAATATGGGAGAATGTTGGGGTGCCGGAACCGCTACTTTTATGATCTTGGGTAATGTATGTACTAGATCATGTTCTTTCTGTGCTGTAGCCACTGGTAGACCACCAGAATACGACACAGACGAACCAAGAAGGGTTGCAGAAGCCATCAAACTGATGGGAGTAAAGCATGCAGTAATTACTTCGGTCAATAGAGATGAACTGAAAGATAAAGGAGCTGAGATATGGTACCAGACTGTAGTTCAGACCAAAGAACTTTCGCCTTCCACCACCATAGAAACCCTAATTCCAGATGTGAAATCTAATTGGGATGCCTTGTATCGAATGATCGATGGTGGTCAGGAAGTAGTTTCCCACAATATGGAAACAGTGGGGAGCCTTTATAGAAGGGTACGTCCTCAAGCCAAATATGACCGTTCTTTGGAGCAGATCAAACTCACCAAGGAGTATGGTAAAAGAACGAAAACCGGCATCATGCTTGGTTTAGGGGAAACCAAAGAAGAGGTCTTTAAAGCTATGGATGATTTGGCCGCCCATGGTTGTGATATCTTAACATTGGGTCAATACCTTCAACCTACCAAGATGCATATTGAAGTAGCTGAATTTATTCATCCAGACATGTTTGACATGTACCGGGAAGAAGGTTTGAAAAGAGGACTTAAATATGTTGAATCAGGTCCTTTGGTGCGTTCATCCTATCATGCAGAAAGACACGTAAACGTTTAATATATATTTTTAAAAACGAATTTATTAAGGCACATTTCTACAATGTGCTTTTTTTTAGACTAACTTTTAAAACTAATTTATTAAAATATTTTTTACGCAAGTAACCAAAAAAATCAGGGTTAACTTCGCAGCGAAAATTAATGGCTTCACATTAGCTGCTATTATTACAATTATAAGAATACCTTATGGGCTTATTGCATTGTCCTTTTTAGTGACAGACCATTCAGAGTTACCTTTTAATAATAGATTCTTTCTTCTTAGCATTATTGCCTCCTATCTTTTTCGGAATCCTTGGATTTCTCTTAGGAGTTCTTTTTACCTGGGTGTACAACCTAGTTGCCAGCAAAGTAGGAAGACTTGAAACGGAATGGATTGAACCCAAGCCTTTCCCTCCTGCTAATTAACAAAAAAAGGCTGCCATTGGCAGCCTTTCCTATAAATTATCAATCTGAACTTATGCTATTTCAGATTCCTCATTTGCATATTCCTCGACAGGGATACAGCTACAAACTAAATTTCTATCCCCGTAAGCAGAGTCAATCCTTCTTACTGTAGGCCAAAATTTATTCTCCTTCACGTTGTCAATTGGGAATACCGCTTTCTCTCTTGAGTAAGGAAGGTCCCATTCTCCTACTAATACCATATTAGCAGTATGAGGAGCGTTTTTAAGCACATTGTTTACCTTATCAGCTTTCCCTTCCTCTATCTCCTTAATTTCAGCTCTAATGGAAATCAAGGCATCACAGAATCTATCCAATTCTGCCTTTGTTTCAGATTCGGTAGGTTCGATCATCAAGGTTCCAGCTACTGGGAAAGATACCGTTGGAGCGTGGAAACCATAGTCCATCAATCTCTTAGCTATATCTTCTACTTCTACTCCAACTTCCTTAAATGCTCTACAATCAACAATCATTTCGTGGGCAGCTCTACCTTTTGTTCCTGTATAAAGGATTGGGTAATGACCACTCAATCTTTCTTTGATATAGTTAGCATTCAAAATTGCCATTTTGGTAGCATTGGTCAAACCATCTCCACCCATCATAGCGATGTAAGCATAAGAAATTGGTAGGATACTGGCACTTCCATAAGGTGCTGCAGAAATAGAAGAAACAGCATCTTTTCCTCCTGTTTTCACCAATGGGTTTCCTGGTAAAAACGGAACTAAATGGCTTGCAACACAAATTGGTCCCATACCTGGTCCTCCTCCTCCATGAGGAATACAGAAAGTCTTGTGTAAATTCAAGTGGCAAACGTCAGCCCCAATGTTTCCAGGGCTGGTTAGTCCAACCTGAGCATTCATGTTTGCTCCATCCATGTATACCTGACCACCATTATCGTGTATGGTAGCACAAATTTCCCTGATCGCTTCTTCGAAAACTCCGTGAGTAGATGGATAGGTCACCATCAAACACGCAAGATCATTTGAGTGAGCTTCTGCTTTTTCTTTTAGATCTTCAAGGTCAATATTTCCTCTTTCATCACACTTCACCAATACTACTTTCATTCCGGCCATCACCGCTGATGCGGGGTTAGTCCCGTGAGCAGATGTCGGAATTAAAGCAATATTTCTATGTGCTTCGCCTCGATCTTGATGGTAGGCTCTGATCACCATCAAACCAGCAAATTCGCCTTGGGCTCCTGAATTTGGCTGAAGGGACGTTCCGGCAAATCCAGTGATTTCAGAAAGCCATCTTTCCAAGTTGGCAAATAGTTCTTGGTAACCTGCTGTTTGTGCCATAGGAGAGAATGGGTGCATCTGACCAAATTCAGGCCAAGTGACAGGAATCATCTCTGCCGTAGCGTTTAATTTCATAGTACATGACCCCAAAGAAATCATGGAGTGAACCAAAGAAAGGTCTTTGGTTTCCAAACGCTTGATATATCGAAGCATTTCATGTTCAGAGTGATAACTATTGAACACTGGGTGAGTCAAGTACTCTGATTTTCTAGTCAAACTTTCAGAGAATTCGACTTCAAGGCTATCAGATTTTTCTTTTAGAGAAACAGGGTCTTTTCCTGCCGCAGAAGCAAATACATTAATTACCTCCTGTGCATCTTTCAATGATTTTGTCTCATCAAAAGCAATATAAACCACATCCTTCGCATATCTGAAGTTCATACCTGCTCCCACTGCTATAGCAGAAAAATGAGCCTGGTCATGAGAGCTTAGTGTTACTTTAATGGTATCAAAAAACTCTTTCTCACTCACTTCAAATCCTAGCTCCTTCAATCCATTTGCAGTAAGTTTTGCAAGACCATGAGTCCTCAATGCAATATTCTGAAGCCCTTTTGGACCATGGTAAACTGCATAAAAGCTTGACATCACAGCAAGCAATACCTGTGCAGTACAAATATTGGAAGTCGCCTTTTCTCTTTTAATATGTTGCTCTCTCGTCTGGAGTGCCATTCTATATGCTTTGTTACCGGCTCTATCCAAAGACACCCCAATAATTCTACCAGGAATCTGTCTTTTGAACTCTTCTTTTGTAGCAAAGAAGGCGGAATGTGGTCCTCCATAACCCATTGGAACGCCAAATCTTTGGGCAGTTCCTACAACCACATCTGCTCCCATTTCTCCCGGAGGAGTTAAAATAGTTAATGCTAATAGATCAGCAGCAAAAGCGGTGTGAACTTTATTTTCTTTGGCTGCAGCTACGATTGCGCTATAATCTCTCACAGTCCCATCAGAATCAGGATATTGGAATAAAACTCCAAATAATTCAGGGTCGGTAACATCTAACTCCTCTACAGAGCCATAGACGATTTCAATACCAATTGGCTCTGCTCTTGTCTCAAGTACCGCTTTCGTCTGAGGGAATACCTTTTCATCTACAAAAAACTTGATGGCAGTTTTTTTCTCTCTTGCTTTTACAGCAAATAGCATCCCCATGGCTTCAGCAGCAGCAGTACCCTCATCCAATAAGGAGGCATTTGCCAATTCCATTCCCGTCAATTCCATTACCACAGTCTGGAAATTAATAAGCGCCTCTAATCTACCCTGAGCAATTTCTGCTTGGTAGGGCGTATAGGCAGTATACCATCCTGGATTTTCCAGTACATTTCTCAAAATCACATTTGGCACAAAAGTGTCATAGTATCCTAAGCCAATAAATGATTTTAGGACTTTGTTTTTGGAAGCAAGCTTTTTGAATTCAACCAAGAAATCTGTCTCTAACTGAGCAGAAGGAAGATTAAGTGGCTTCTCTAACTGGATGGATTTTGGAACAGTCTCGTCGATTAACTCTTCTAATGAGGAAGCTCCGACTTTTTCTAACATCTCGGCGATCTCCGCGTCGGTAGGACCGTTATGCCTGTTTTCGAATTTTACTGCGTTTGAAAGATTGATCTTCATAAAGAACGTAGGGAAGAATGAGTATTTGGGTTAAAACATGCCCTTGTTTTTCAAAGTGCAAAGGTACAATTTATTGAGAGATAAAGCTTTTTAGATTTTCAATATTTTATCAAGCTATTAACTCTTATTTACAGACGGTTGTTTGTAGGGTTAAAAAATTATCTAGTTTTGGATCGAAAAATACTGTAATAAAGGTTTTGGTGGTGATTTTCAGCTTATTTTTGAAATTTCTCGTACCAAAAAAATCTTTTACATAAAACCCTAATTATAATCAAGATGAATAAAAGCTTGTTATTGACTGGTGCTTTAGCTCTCGGGCTTTCGCTTCCGTCTTTGGCTCAAACACCTGTTCAGGTGAAATATGCCAACACCATCACCGTTGCCGACCTTACCAAAAACTTGACTTACCTCGCTTCCGATGAGATGAAGGGCAGAGACACTGGATCAGAGGAACAAAAAATGGCAGCAGATTACATTGTAAATTTCTACAAAAATCTAGGATTGACTGGTCCAGTTGATGGTGGCTACCTTCAAAAAGTGGAATTGGTCAGTACTTCCTTTGAAGAGGTATCCCTAAAAATTGGTAAAAACAAATTGGTCAATAACGAGGACTTTGTTTTTACTGGTGATGGTGACATGAAGAAAGCAGCCAAATCTGAGTTAGTGTTTCTTGGATTAGTGTCTGACGAAAATTTAGCAAAAATAGACGTTACGGATAAATTAGTAGGTATTTGGGCTGTAGGTGTACGCTCAAATGACTTAGTCAAAAAAGTAATGGACGCTGGTGCAGCAGGTATCGTGATCGTATCCATGGAGGGTCAGGCCAACTTTGACCGAATCGCCAATAGATACAAAACATTAGCTAGCAAAGGAAGAATTGGATTTCCTAAAGAAGTAGAGCAAAGACCAATATTCATGGTAAGTTCTGACAAAATGGGAGAGTTATTCGGTACTTCTGTAGAAGAATTGAAAGAAGCTGCTAAATCGAATCCTGAATCCATCAAGTCTCAAAAAGCCAGCTACCAAATCAAAAAGAAAGTAGAAGATGTGGAGTCTTCCAACATCCTAGCTTTCTTGGAAGGAACTGACAAAAAAGATGAAATCGTTGTAATTTCTTCGCACTACGACCACGTTGGGGTTAGTAGCACAGGAGAAGTGTTCAACGGTGCAGATGATGATGGCTCTGGTACTGTTTCTGTGATGGAAATTGCAGAAGCATTTGCTACAGCTGCAAAAGATGGTATCAAACCAAGAAGATCTATTTTATTCTTGAATGTAACTGGAGAAGAAAAGGGGCTTTTGGGATCTGAGTACTATTCCGAAAACCCAATTCTTCCATTAGAAAACACCATTGTAGATATCAATATCGATATGGTGGGTAGAATTGATTACGAATACCAAGATGCAGAAAACAAGGATTTCGTTTATGTAATTGGTTCGGAGATGTTATCTACAGATCTGAAAAAAATCTTGGAATACAATAACATCACTTACAGCAATTTGATCTTGGATTACAGATATGATGCTGAAGACGATCCAAACAGATTCTACTACAGATCTGATCATTACAACTTTGCGAAGCATAACATACCTGTTGCATTCTTCTTTAATGGTGTTCACGATGATTACCACCAAGTGACTGACACAGTGGATAAAATTGAATTCCCTTTGATGGCTAAAAGAGCAAAGCTTATTTTCCATACGGCTTGGGACCTTGCCAATAGGGAAAATAAAATTCGAGTAGACGGTACCAATACAAGAGGAACCAGATAACAAAAAAGCCTCGGGATTAAATTCCGAGGCTTTTTTTTACTTCCCTTTATTGCGTTGATTTTTTTGCTTCAGCTGGTTTCTATTCTTTTTCGCCTTCGAATTTTTATTTCCACGCTTCTTTTCCTCTTTAGCTTTTTCAGTAAAAGGATTCGCTTTTTTTCTTTCCTTCTTTTCGTGAAACGCTCCTTTGTAATTTGGATCATCCCGCTGCTTCAAACGGTCTAATTCCCTTGCATAAGCCTGCTTCTCCTCAAATGGAGTGTTAGTAATATCTACTCCTGAAGGGATCGGTATTTCATCCACCTTCATTCGAATTATTTCTTCAATCCGTTCAAAATGGTACTCTTCAGCAGGATTCACGAATGTGATGGCTTTTCCTTCTTGCTCTGCTCTTCCTGTTCTTCCGATCCGATGTACATAATCCTCATAAATCAAAGGGACATCAAAGTTAATCACATGGGAGACCATACTGATATCCAAGCCTCTGGAAGCTACGTCTGTTGCCACCAAAATCCGAACCTCTCCACCTTTGAAATCTTCCATGGAATTGATCCGGGTATTTTGACCCTTATTGGCATGGATAACACGGATTTCACCAAAATGCCTGCGATCCAAGAAGTGGAAGACTTCTTCCGCATTCTTCCTGGATCTGGTAAAGATGATCGCCCTGTTAACCGTTTCCTCCTCCAAAAGCTTCGCCAAGAGGTTAATTTTGGTTTTGATATTAGGGACATGGTATTTTACCTGACCGATAGTCTCAGCGGTAGTCGCTTGTGGGGTTACTTCCACACGCTCAGGAAATTCTAAAAATTCATGAGCCAATTTCTCAATCCTTCCTCCAAATGTCGCGGAGAAAAGAAGGTTCTGCCTTTTGACAGGAATCACCTCCAAAATAGATCGAATCTGAGGCATAAACCCCATATCCATCATTTTATCTGCTTCATCCAGCACCATGGTTTTTAGATCCTTGGTATAGAGTTCATTTTTTCTATAAATATCCAAGAATCTCCCAGGAGTAGAAATAATGATGTCTACCCCGGCTTTGATGGTTTCGATTTGTGTTTTAGGCCCCAAGCCGCCATACAAACACGCAAGTCGGAGATCAGTATACTTTGCCAACTGCCTTACCACTGATTCTATTTGCATCACCAACTCTCTGGTAGGAGCTAAAATCAGTGCTCTAGGATGCATTCCCTGTGCATATTTTACTTTCATTAAAATAGGAAGTACATACGCTGCAGTTTTACCTGTTCCTGTTTGAGCAATACCCAACACATCATGTCCAGCCAAGGCAAGTGGGATGGATTTCTCTTGAATGGGGGTTGGATTTGTGTATCCAGCCTCAGCAATTGCGTCTAATAATTGACGATTTAGCTTAAATGCTTCAAAACCTAAGGCCTCATTGCTCATGATTCGTTAATTTTAGGGTATAATTTGTAAATGAATCCGATAAATCGATGAAAAGTATTTTAATCACAGGCGCAAATATAGTCAATGAAGGCCGGATAAGTCCGGGTGATGTTTTAGTAATGAATGGAAGAATCGCCAAAATTGGGTCAGACTTAAGCTCTGAGACCGCTGACACCCATATTGATGCACGAGGAAAATATTTGCTTCCAGGATTAATTGATGACCAAGTCCACTTTAGGGAGCCTGGATTAACCCATAAAGCGGAGATATATACGGAAGCAAAAGCGGGAGTTGCTGGTGGAACCACCACCTATATGGAAATGCCCAATACCATCCCTCAATCCACCACAATTGAACTTTTGGAAGAAAAATACAAACGGGCTTCAGAAGTTTCCTTGGCGAATTATTCCTTTTTTTTCGGGGCAACGAATGATAACCTGGAAGAGATCTTAAAAGTTGACCCCACCAACGTCTGCGGTGTCAAAGTCTTTCAAGGTTCCTCTACGGGCAATATGTTGGTGGACAATCCGCATGTACTCGAAAAGATTTTTGAGAAATGTAAAACCTTGATTGCCATTCATAGCGAAAATGACAACATCATTAAAGCCAACCTGGACTCATTCAAAGAAATTTACGGAGAGGATATTCCTGTTAAATTTCACCCAAAAATCAGATCAGAAGAAGCTTGTTACGATGCCTCTAGCAGAGCTGTGGCCATGGCTAAAAAATATGGGACAAAACTCCATATACTTCATATCAGTACTGCCAAGGAATTAGAACTCTTTGATAATTCTATTCCATTGAAAGACAAAAAGATAACCTCTGAAGCATGCATTCACCACATGTGGTTTTCTGAAGAGGATTACGAAGAAAAGGGAAATCTGATCAAGTGGAACCCAGCTGTAAAAACCTCCAAAGACAGAGAGGCAATATTCAATGCCGTTTTAGATGGAACCATCGACGTGATTGCTACAGATCATGCTCCGCATACCTTGGAAGAAAAAGCTCAACTTTATACCAAAGCACCTTCAGGTGGCCCGTTAAATCAACACAGCCTAGTTGCTATGCTGGACTTTTACCATCAAGGTAAAATCAGCTTAGAATTGATTGTTCAGAAAATGTGTCACAACTTGGCCATCCTTTTTGAAATCAAGGATAGAGGATATATTCGTGAAGGATATTTTGCTGATTTAGTATTAGTCGATCTGAATGACCCTTGGACCGTTGAAAAAAGTAATATTCTTTCCAAATGTGGCTGGTCTCCTTTTGAGGGACATACATTCCAATCTAAAGTAACACATACGATCGTTTCTGGACACTTGGCGTACGAAGAAGGAACATTCCATGAAGAGAAAAAAGGGGAGAGAATAAGTTTTTTAAGAAATTATTAACTGTAACCTTGCACTGGAATATCTTAATAATTACTTTTGCAAACCATTTGGAAGACAAGTCTCTCAAATGAAAAATGGTGATTGTAGCTCAGCTGGTTAGAGCGCTGGTTTGTGGCACCAGAGGTCGCCGGTTCGAACCCGGTCTTTCACCCCAAAACCCCTCTTTTCGAGGGGTTTTCTTGTTTTAAGAAGCTCTAACTGGCATAACATTTGTCATTTAGACATTAAACTAAACCAATTTGCTATGTTTACTTTGTTCCAATCTTATCCGAAATTCCCGGTAGTGAAGCGCACCAATGTAAGGATGACTAAAAATTACATTTCAAAATTTGAAGAGTCCCTGAAAAATTTTGAAGAATTCCAAAAAGAGGGGCTTCATTCCTGATTATCTTAAAAAAATCAAAAGGTTATGGAAACATAACCTTTATTTTTTTCTATAATATTTTTCTTATGGATACAAAACTCTATTTTTAAATCTATTCAATGATTTATTATGAGTTACATCCATTTTGATAAAACCCAGCTGATTAATTTAAATTATTCTCTGGACCGTGAAATCATCAGAACCAATAGATCTGGCACCTATACCAGCACTACCATCATAGGGTGCAATACTCGAAAATATCATGGCCTTCTAGTGGTACCCCAACCTCAAATTGATTCCCAGAATCATGTCATGTTGTCTACAGTACACGAAACGGTGATTCAGCATGGGGCTAGCTTCAATTTAGGGATCAGTAAATTTCCTGGCAATTATTCACCCAGAGGCCATAAATATCTGGAAGATTTTGATTCCGAACCGATCCCAAAGCTGACTTACCGAGTTGGAGGCGTTCTACTTCAGAAAGAGCTGATTTTGGACACCAATCGGGATCGCGTAATGATTCGATATACCTTATTGGACGCGCATTCTCCTACCAAGATCCGTGTCGCTCCGTTCCTAGCGTTTAGGCCCTACCATAACTTGATGAAAGCGAATACTTTTATCAACAAAAAGTTCAACAAAGCTCCCAATGGGGTCAAATTTCAATTGTATGAAAAATATGACCCTCTCTACATGCAGCTTTCCAAAAAAGGCGAATTTATACCTGCTCCAGATTGGTATTACAATATAGAATATATCCAGGAACGTGAACGAGGGTATGACTACCAGGAAGATTTATATGTGCCGGGTTACTTTGAGTTTGATATTACCAAAGGAGAGTCTGTAATTCTTTCTGCAGGACTGACAGAAGCTGACCCGAAAACTAGAGAAGCAGCTTTTAAAAAAGAAATTGCAAGAAGAATTCCCAGAAACAACTTTGAAAACTGCCTAAAGAATTCAGCGGGACAATTTATTAGAAAAAGAAATGGAGAAACCAGGATAATAGCCGGATATCCTTGGTTTGGATGGTGGGGAAGAGATACCTTTGTTGCAGCACCTGGCTTAACATTACCCTCAGGTGAATATCAGACATTTTTAGATATTATGGACAGCATGTCCAAAGATCTACATGGACCTCTATTCCCAAATGTTGGAAGCGGAGTTATGACCAATATGAATTCCATCGATGCTCCTATGTGGTACTTCTGGTCATTGCAACAATATGTGATTTACACCAATGACTTAAAGACCATCAAAGATCGGTACTTAGGAAAGATGCAGGGAATCATTGAAGGTTATATTAATGGAACAGATTTCAATATTAAAGTTCAGGAAAATGGATTAGTATATGGTGGGGAGGAAGGAAAAGCACTTACATGGATGGACGCCGTCACCCCTGAGGGCCCCGTTACTCCTCGAATGGGCTGCCCAGTAGAAATCCAAGCACTATGGTACAATGCACTTTGTTTTTACCATGAACTTACTGGAGATGAAAAAATCCTTGCTCTTGCAGAAAAAACGAAAGTCTCTTTTGTGAAAGAGTTTTGGTCAGAAAAACATGGATATTTAGCAGATGTGGTTAATGGAGATCAAAAAGACTGGTCGGTGAGGCCTAATATGGTATTTGCCACCTCACTTCCTTATACCATGCTTAGTGAATCCCAAAATGACCAGGTTTTAGAAATTGTTAAATCCAAATTACTTACCACAAGAGGGCTTAGATCCCTTTCGCCTGACGATTATGCTTACAAGGGATATTATTTTGGTGACCAAATTACAAGAGATCAAGCATACCACAATGGCACTGTGTGGACTTGGCCATTAGGCCATTTTGTAGAAGGATATATAAAACTTCACGGTAAATCTTCTTTTAACTTTATAAAAAAGATAATTAAAGGATTTGATGGGGTAATGACCCAATATGGTGTGGGTACAGTTGCAGAATTATACGATGGAGATCCTCCTCACAGGCCGAAAGGAGCTGTTTCACAAGCTTGGAGTGTAGCAGAATTGCTTCGTATGATGGATTTGGTGAAAAAGATATAATTAGCTTTTTATGAAAGTATTAATGTTTGGGTGGGAATTTCCACCACATATTTCTGGAGGACTTGGAACTGCTTGTTATGGTTTGGTAAAAGGTCTTTGCCACCATAACCAAGATATTATTTTTGTTGTCCCAAAGCTTTGGGGAGATGAAGAACCTATGGCTGATTTTGTTAATGCAAGTGATGTCACCATTGATTATAGAGAAAAGAGGTTCAAATCAATATGGAAGAACTTAACTTATCTAGAAGTCAGCAGTTTTTTGGTCCCTTATTTGGGCCCAGAGGAGTATAAGAAATTCACGGACTATGCCATCCATGATCGAACAGACGTAGATGAAAGTATTTTTTCCACGAAGTACGAATTCAGTGGGAAATATGGCAAAAATCTAATGGAGGAAGTTTCAAGATATGCCTTGACAGGAGCTCAAATTGCCAGAGACAGAAGTGATTTTGAATTAATTCATGCCCACGACTGGCTATCTTTCCCAGCTGGAATTGCTGCTAAGGAAATAAGTGGTAAACCATTAATAGCCCACGTACATGCCACCGAATTTGATAGGTCTGGAGAATCCGTCAATCAAGTGGTTTATGACATTGAGAGAGCTGGAATGCAAGCCGCTGATCATGTGGTCGCCGTAAGTCAGTTAACCAAAAATATCATCATCAGAAAATATGGTATCCCTGCTGAAAAAGTTTCAGTATTGCACAACGCCGTATTGGATGCCAGTATTATTCAATCCACCTTTAAGAAAAAAGTACCTGAAAAGATCGTGACCTTTTTGGGAAGAATTACTTTTCAAAAAGGCCCAGAATACTTTGTGGAAGCTGCCAAGAAAGTCATCGACCGGGACCCAAATGTTCGCTTTGTGATGGCAGGATCAGGGGATTTACTCAATCGAATGATAGATCGCGTAGCTGAATTAAGAATCGCTACCAAATTCAATTTCACGGGGTTCCTTAAAGGAAAAGATGTGGATCACATGTATGCTATCTCAGATGTATATGTCATGCCATCCGTTTCTGAGCCCTTTGGAATCTCCCCTTTGGAGGCCGTGCGACATAATACCCCTGTTATTATTTCAAAACAATCAGGAGTAGCTGAGGTCTTAACCAATGCTATAAAAATTGACTTTTGGGATATTGACGCGATGGCTGACGCCATTTTTGCTCTTTTGCATTATAAGGGTATATCTCAAATGTTTAAAGAGCTCGGAAGTGAAGAATTGAAGAAATTAAAATGGGAACATGTAGCCGCTAAGCTTGTTACCGTATACGAAAAAACTTTATCCCAAAGATCATGAGAACTATTTGCTTTTATTTTCAAGTTCATCAACCCTTTCGCCTTAAACCTTACCGCTTTTTTGACATTGGTGAAGATCATCATTATTGGGATGATTTTAGCAATCGATCCATTATGAGAAAAGTAGCCCAGAAATGCTACTTACCTATGAATGCATTACTTTTGGATTTGATTCATCAGTACAATGGAGCGTTTAAAGTAAGTTTCTCCATTTCAGGTACATTCATGGATCAAATGCAGGCATATGCTCCGGATGTTCTGGAAAGCTTCCAGAAACTTGTCAATACGGGTCACGTAGAACTCCTAAATGAGACGTATTCCCATTCCCTGGCCTCCTTAAAAAGCAAGGATGAATTTAAAGATTTGGTATACAAACATCAGGCAAAAATCAAGGAGTTATTTAATGGCTATACTCCAAGGGTGTTCCGAAATACCGAATTAATCTATTCTGACGAAATCGGAGCCATGGTATCCGAATTAGGTTACGATGCCATGCTAACAGAAGGTGCCAAACATATTCTGGGATGGAAAAGCCCTAATTATGTATATGTGAATAGCATCGAACCAAAACTGAAAATTTTATTGAAAAATTTCCAGCTGAGTGATGACATCGCCTTTAGATTCGGAAATAAATCCTGGGATGATTACCCATTGACTACTGAAAAATTCATCAATTGGATCAATGCGATTCCAAATGAAGAAGAAACTCTAAACCTCTTCATGGATTACGAAACCTTTGGAGAACACCAGTGGGCTGAGACAGGAATTTTTGAATTCATGAAACACCTTCCTGAAGCAGTATTTACGAAAACCAACTTTTCTTTCTCGACTCCTTCAGAAGTAGCTTCGAAAATTCCACCAGTTGGCAAAATCCATGTGCCAATTCCTATTTCCTGGGCAGATGAAGAACGAGATCTAACCGCTTGGCTCGGTAATGATTTACAAGACGAGGCATTTGATCGATTATATGATCTTGAAAAATTGGTCAACACCATAGAGGACGAAGAAATACAAAGGGACTGGAGGTATTTACAGACTTCTGACCATTTCTATTATATGTGTACCAAATTCTTCTCTGATGGAGATATACATTCCTATTTTAGCCCTTATGATTCACCCTATGATGCATTTATCAATTACATGAATGTACTCAGTGACTTTATGATTAGACTAAAAGAGAAATCCGGCGTATCTGTAGAGGCATAAAAGTCCCATTAACCAAAAAAGGCCGGTTAATCCGGCCTTTCATTTTTTCACTCTTAATAACTCTCTGATTCATTGGGGAAATCCCGACTTTTAACATCCTTAATGTAATTGGTAAATGCATCCATCATGACAGATTGCAAATCCGCATATTGTCTCAAAAACCTCGGCTTGAACTCCTGGGTAATCCCTAATAAATCGTGTACCACTAACACTTGACCATCTACATTTCCTCCTGCTCCTATCCCAATGACTGGAATTGACACTGATTCTGCTACTTTTTTAGCCAGAGAGGCAGGTATTTTTTCCAACACAATTGCAAAACACCCACACTCCTCTAATAACTTGGCATCTTCTAGTAATTTTTGAGCTTCTACCGATTCTTTAGCTCGGACACTATAAGTTCCAAACTTATAAATAGACTGTGGAGTCAAACCCAAATGTCCCATTACGGGAACACCGGCACTCAAAATCCGAACTACAGATTCTTTAATCTCAGCGCCGCCTTCAACCTTGATGGCGTGAGCTCCTGATTCCTTCATAATTCGAATTGCAGAACGTAAAGCTTCAGAACTATTCCCCTGATAAGAACCGAAAGGGATATCCACCACCACAAAGGCTCGACTGACAGCCCTCACTACAGAAGAGGCGTGATAGATCATCTGGTCCAATGTAATAGGAAGAGTGGTTTCATGACCTGCCATCACATTGGAAGCAGAGTCTCCTACAAGAATAATATCAATTCCTGCATCATCTACGATTTTTGCCATCGAAAAATCATAGGCAGTAAGCATTGAGATTTTTTCACCACGGTTTTTCATTTCCTGAAGGATATGAGTGGTGATTCTTTTAATATTTGCTGAAGAATGAACAGACATGGTTTAAAGTAAATGGACAGAATATTGCTCACCGGAAAAATCCACCTTGATGTGCTCATTTAGAGTAGTAGAAAGTTCATATCCAGTATAATCCGGTTTGATCGGAAATTGGCCATGGCTTCTATTCACCAACACTGCTATCTCCATCTTATACAATTCTTTGTCTAGAAAAGGTTTCATCGCGTAAGCAAGCGTTTTCCCAGTATTCAACACATCATCTACAAGAATTAATGTTTTTCCGGAAAGCTCGATCTCTTCAGACAACTCAATCTCCTCAGAGTGTAAATTGCTTTTATCCAAGATAACTTCAATTTCCTCAATAGTTAATGGAGAGATAGTTCGTAACTCCTGGGCTAATAAATCAGCTAAAATGGTTCCCATTCCGGTGATTCCCGCAAAAACTACTCCTGCGGAATTGAGATTTCTTTCATAAATCTCAAATGCCATCCGTGTGATTTTTTTCTTGATCTGATGATGATTGAGTACTTCGCTCATAGGATAAAATTGTGATTTGAAAATTAGACCAATTCTCTAAGGTTTCAAAATTAAGAAATGCTTAACGGTAGGAATCCTCCTCATTCAGGATATTGAGATAGCTCTGGTAACGATAAGGATGGATATAACCTTCTTCTACTTTCTTCCGAACGACACAGCCAGGTTCGTTGATGTGTCGACAATTATTGTATTTGCATTCACCGAGGTATTTTCTCATCTCTGGAAAATAATGTGATAACTCGTAGTCCTCCACATCCAAAATGCCAAATTCCTTAATTCCAGGAGTATCGATCAAATCACCTCCCCCCTTCACCGGAAAAAGCTCAGCAAAGGTAGTTGTATGAACTCCTTTAGCACTAAAACCAGAAATCTCTTTGGTGTCTTGTGATGCTTCCGGAACAAGTTTATTCAAAAGCGTTGATTTACCAACCCCAGAATGACCTGCTATCAACGTAGATTTACCTTGAAGTAGGGGGTGAAATTTATCCAATAAATCTTTGTCATTTAAAGCTGAGACCTCTAATACCTGATAACCTAAGGGTTCATAAATCTCATGGATATCAAGCAACCAATCTTCCGCATCCTCCCCTTCCAGAAGATCCACTTTATTCACAACCAAAATAGCCGGAATTCTAAAACTCTCTGTACTAACCAAAAAACGATCAATAAACCCTAAAGAAGTCCGAGGCTTTTTCATGGTAATTACCAGCATCGCCTGATCCAAATTACTGGCAATGATATGCGAGAAATGCTGTTTTCGTGTGGATTTACGAATCACATAATTTTCTCTCGGATGAATCGCTGAAATAATCGCTGTTTCCTGGTTTTCTTCTTTCGACAAAGTAACCCAGTCTCCCACCGCAATAGGGTTAGTTAACTTCAAATCCTCCTGCTTGAACTTGCCCTTCAACCTTGCCGAAATAAATTCCGAATCGGTTTTGACGACATACCAGCTGCCAGTTGACTTTATAACTCTACCTTCCATTGAGTGGATAATTTAACAAAACCCGATTGATTATCTTTTCTGCTGCTCCCAAGTTAGCTGAAACCCACAGATTCGCCGCTTGTATTGCAGACTGATAATACTCCTCTACCTGCATTTTTTCAAATACTTCTTTCAGCTCTTCGGTATTATTTACTGAAAAACCACAACCCTCGTTCACGCTTTGCTCTGATTCAGGGAATTTGGCAGTATTTTTTAAAGAACCGAAAAGTACTGGAATTCCAAATCCCAAAGGTTCTAGAATATTATGCAGCCCTTTTCCAAAAGCTCCTCCCACATAAGCCAAATCTCCATACTGATATAAAGAAGAAAGCATCCCAATATTGTCGATAAACAAGACCTGCTTTCCCCCAAAATTTTTAGTCTCGGAATATTTGATAGAAGGGAGTCGAATGGAATTCGCCCAAGCATCCATTGGTTCAGGTGACAAATCATGGGGAGCTATAATCCATAAATAATCTTCTACCTGATTAATAAGCGGAATGACTATTTTCATATCCTCCTCCCAAACAGATCCCAACACCATGACTTTTTTACCTTGTACCCAAGATTCGATTTCAGGAAAAGTCTTTGGAGAACGGGCCGTTTCCATTACTCTATCAAACCTGGTATCCCCAGCTAAAAGACCTTTAGCGTATCCTATTTGATCTAAAAGATCCAGACTACCTTGATTTTGAGTAAAAATTTGATCCAGTTTGAATAAAATACTTCTGAAGAAACCATCTGACTTAAAATATTCTTGAGTCGGTCTGAAAGAAGCTGAAAAAAGAATGATAGGCACATTATTCTGTGATAACGCTAAAATATGATGATACCAAAGGTCATATTTTGCAAAAAAAGCAATGCTCGGATTCAAAGTTTTTACAAAGTCAAAAGCCCATGATTTTCTATCCAAAGGCAAATAAGTAATATAATCTACATGAACCTGCGTTTTCCTTGTCGCGATGTCATAACCTGATGGGCTAAAGAAACTTACCACAATTAAAACCGAAGGTCTTTCAAGTTTTAATTTGGCAATGACTGGCTTTGCTTGTTCGTATTCTCCCAAAGACGCCACATGAAACCAGGCCAAATTTCCAGAGTTCTTCGATCTAAAAATCAACAGTTTCTTTTGCAGACCCTTTCTACCTTTTAAAAAATGGTTAATCTTTGCACTAAATAAGCCCGCTAAAGGCAATAAATAGGTTATCAGTGCGATCGCTATTCTATACAGCAAATTCATTTGCCAAAAGTAGCCAAACGCTATGACATCTTTAGCATGACACACCAAGGGTTTGAATTAATCCAGTAAAAATGCTTTTATTTTTATTTCGACTAAAAAAAATAAAAAATCTCACGTGCATTTAACCTTAAAATTAAGTACTTTCAAAAGCATCTGTTTTTTAAAAAAAATCGGTCGGAGTTAATAAGATATGATTAGAGTTTTATTTGTTTGTTTAGGTAATATTTGCAGGTCTCCTTTGGCAGAAGCCATATTTGATGCAAAAATCAAAGAGGCGAACCTTCCCGCAACTTTTAAATCAGATAGTGCTGGTACATCAGACTTCCATATTGGTGAGCTTCCTGATGAACGAACTATTTTGATTGGAAAAAAATATGGACTCCCAATTAATCATAGAGGAAGACAAGTCAACCGCACAGATTTTAGGGATTTTGATTATATCCTTGCCATGGATGATAGCAACCTAAGAAACCTTAACAATATGAAAACAAGGTTTGGGTTCCCCGACAAGGAAATTCATCTCATGAGAGATTTTGTCCCTGGATCCGAAGGAAAATCTGTCCCAGACCCCTATTATGGTGGTGAGGAAGGCTTCGAAGAAATCTATAAAATTTTAGATACCGCAATCGATAAGTTTCTTGAGAAAGTAATAGAGACACATCAACTCTATGTATGATTTGAATGATATCTATGAAAAAGTACTTTACCAAAGCCTGGGCCCACAGGTAAAATTAAAATCAGCCTCCTTAGTAGCGGCAGGTAACCACAATCAAGGAATCCGTATTGAAACCAATGATGGAAATTTCTTTCTCAAATTAAACTTTGACCATGAAAAAGACATCCTTAACAAAGAATCTCAAGGCCTAGATTACCTAAGAAAAAACACTTTTCTCCAAATCCCTGAAACATTCGGCTGTGGAAGGGTCGGAGATTACAATTATTTATTATCTGAATTTATCCCCTCTGGAAGATATCAACTCGATTATTGGGAAACCTTAGGCTATGGATTAGCAGATTTACATTTAAAAACCAGCAAATCATTTGGACTCCCAGAGGACAATTACATCGCCACCCTAAGTCAAAGAAATCTACAAACATCCAATTGGGTAGACTTTTACATTGAACAAAGATTGGAGCCCTTACTAGGCAAAGCCTATTTTGACAGGTTAATCCCTCTGGATTTTTTAAAAAAATTCCAATCTATTTACCAAGTAATAGAAAAAATTATTCCCCCTGAAAAACCCTCTTTACTCCATGGAGATTTATGGTCAGGAAATGTTCTATGTAACCCGGAAGGCCAACCATGCTTGATTGATCCCGCAGTTTACTTTGGACATAGAGAAATGGATATTGCTTTTAGCAGACTTTTTGGAGGATTTGATTCTAGGTTTTATCAATCCTATGAGTCTATTATACCATTGGAGCCTGATTTTGAAGCCAGAATGGGCATCTATAATTTATATCCATTGCTCGTTCATTTAAACTTATTCGGAACAGCCTACCTTCCTGGAATTGAAAGAATCATACTGCGATATGTCCGTTGAAAATGAGACAAAGGTTCGTTTTGCCTTGGAAAAAGACTTACTGGCAATCTTGGATATTAATAATCATGAAATCGTCCACTCTACGGTCAATTATGACTATGAGCCAAAAACCCTAGAATTCCAAAACCACTGGTTTCAAGAAAAAGCAAGAGCAGGATTTCCTATTCTGGTTGCAGAACGAGAAAACCAAATTGTAGGCTTCGCGACTTACGGTACATTTAGGCCCAAACCAGCATATCAATTCACCATAGAGCATTCCGTTTATATCCACTCCCAATATAGGGGGAAAGGAATAGGATATTCATTGATGGAAAACCTAATTACCCATGCGAAAGAAAAAGGGTTTCACCTAATGGTTGGAGGAGTAGATGCAAGCAACCTTAACAGTCTCCATTTTCATAGGAAATTAGGCTTTCAGGAAGTGGGGAGATTTAAAGAAGTAGGCCGGAAATTTGATCAATGGCTGGACTTAATATTTATGCAGCGTACGCTTTAATCAATTTATTAGACTAAAGAAATTTTCCTTCCTTCTTTTACTGCTTTATAAATTGCATCAATAATCACCATGTCTTTCAATCCCTCTTCTCCATCAACTGGAACCAAAGGTTTTTTCCCATCCAGAATGATCGCTGCCATTTCATCCATTTGAGTGGTTTGATGCGTGACATGAGGATGGTTTAATGGACCTTTGTGGGTCCTACCTTCTATTGGGCCATAGCCTGTGGAAGGTTGCATTTCTGCAAAACCATTTAAGCCATTCAGGAAAAACTTATCCAAATTATTCATACTATAAGTAGACAGGCAAGACGCTACGGCACCCCCTGGGAACCCCATTTGAAATTGGATCGTTTCATCTACCCCCTCTTTGAATTTTTCTGGATTATTTTTGGTCTCCTGAGCAGTCACCCAAATGGGCTCTTCTCCAATCATGTATCGGGCTCCATTAATGGAATATATACCAATATCCATCATAGCACCTCCCCCAGACAACTCATAATTGAGTCTCCACTGTGTAGGGTCACCAATTATAAAGCCACTAAGTCCTTGAAAAAATAAGATTTTTCCGAATTCCCCATTCATCCTCATCTTAATCACTTCTTGGGTTTTGGCCTCAAAATGCATCCTATATCCAATGAGTAATTTTACACCGGCAGCTTTACATGCGTCCACCATTTCCTTTGCTTCAGAGGCATTCACTGCCATTGGTTTTTCACAAATCACATGTTTACCTGCATTTGCCACCCCAATCGCATGTTTCTTATGGAGTCCATTGGGTGTAATTACATAAACTGCATCAATGTCCGGATTATCTTTAATTTGGGAATAGGTCTCATAATTGTAGCAGTTTTTTGCAGGAATATTGTACTCTTCTTGCCAAGCTTCAATTTTGGAGGGAGTTCCACTGATTACCCCAACTAATTTTGCCCTTTTACAATCTTTCATAGCACGGGCAACACGACTGCCATAACTGCCTAACCCCATGATGGCTACTCTTAAAGGTTTTTCGTCCATTGCATTTATGTTTAATTTTTCATTCGCTCCTAATAGAGGAGAAAAAGGGGAAAGATTCAAAGCTAAAGCTGACATGCCTGCCTTTTGTAGGAAGATTCTTCTGGTTTTCATAAAAATTTGAGGTGGAGGTTATCTTGTTTTTGAAAATACTCAAAATCAGGCAAAAGAACCTGATAAAGACTAATTTTCCACCTTTTTTCTCCTCACTACTTGAATGGTGTTCCGGGTACTTTGTTCTAATAGGACTTCATACCCTTCCAAATGTTCTTTGATGGATATTTGACCTGGATGTAAAATAGTGAGTAATTCCAGTCCCTCATTATACCTGATTTCAAAAAAAGGCTTTAGGTTGGCCAATAACCTCTCAAGCATAAACAATTGAGAATCCATCACCAAAGAAATACTAATTGCAGAAATCTGCAACATATTTACCCTAAGCTTCAGAGCTCTTAACTGCTCATACACCTGATGAATATGCTTCTCTTCAATAAATGTAAAATCTGTCACTTTAAAGCTTACCAGGAGCTGTTTCTCTTTGACAATGTAAGTGGGAACTTGGACCATATGTTCGGTTCGATGAATTTTAGTACCATCAGAATCAGGCTTCAAAAATGATTTGACAAAAAGCGGGATCCCAGCGATCGCCAAAGGCTTGATCGTCTTCGGGTGAATTACCGAAGCCCCATAATAGGTCATTTCAGCAGCCTCTTCATACCCGATTTCCTGAAACAACACCGTATCGGAATACCTCTTTGGATCAGCATTCAACACACCAGGCACATCTTTCCAAATAGTAATTGACTGGGCGTTCAAGGAGGTTGCTAAAATAGCTGCTGAAAAATCAGACCCTTCCCTCCCTAAGGTAGTAGGAAGGCCTTGCTCATTAGACCCAATAAACCCCTGTGTCACGATTGGATACGTTTCCAACAAAGGTTTCAGTTGACTTTGACAGAGAGCTTTCGTCAAAGGCCAATTGATTTTTGCAAATCGATAGTCACTGTTGGTCTTGATAAATTCCCGAGCATCTTTCCATAAAGTAATCATTCCTTCCTGACAGAGATACTCCATTACAATCCTAGAAGACAATAGTTCTCCAAACCCTATTACCGAATCATAATACTCATCATAATTCTCCTTGTTCAAGTCAAATTCAAGTCTTTTCTCCAATGCGATAAATAGGTTTTCTAGCAATAAAAAAACCCGATGTTTATCTGGAAATAATTGAGAACAAATCTGAAAATGGAACCCCTTTAATTTTGTACTATTTAAAGAATAATCATTTCCACTGAGTTTTAATTCTAATATAGACTCTAACGCATTGGTGGTTTTGCCCATGGCAGAAACAACAATTACCATATTTCTTCGCAATCGATTACGGAGAATTTCAGCTAAATTTTTGATTGCTTCAGCATCTTTGACTGAAGCTCCTCCAAATTTATAAACAACCATTTTTGCCATGAATATTTATTCCTAATTTAGTATATGTCAAATCAATTTTTGCACTTTTCTAATACATGAAAATTTCATCATACCAGCCCGATCAAAGCGGCTTAGCTTACTCAGTAGGTACCACACTAGACCGATTTATTAAATTAAAACAAAGTGACTTTCCATTTGCTTCAGGGGAACTCTCTCAGCTATTGAGAGATATCGCCTTAGCCTCAAAGATCGTCAATAGAGAGACCAATAGAGCTGGACTTTCCAACATTGGTGGAGCCTTTGGCCACACCAATGTACAAGGTGAAGAACAGCAGAAACTCGATATCATTGCCAATATTAGATTTATCCGTGCATTAAGTAAAGGAGGCGAAGTCTGTGCCATAGTTTCCGAAGAAGAGGATGCTGTAATAGATTTAAATAATAAATCCGGAAAATATGTGGTTGCGATCGATCCTTTAGATGGCAGCTCCAATATTGATGTCAATATCAGCATCGGTACTATTTTTTCAATCTATCGGAGAAAAACTCCTGTTGGAAGTCCTATTCTTGAGGAAGACATCATGCAGCAAGGGACCGAACAGGTAGCATCTGGATATGTACTTTATGGATCGTCCACCATGTTGGTTTACACCACTGGTTTTGGTGTCAATGGATTTACCTACGAGCACTCACTTGGAGAGTTCTTCCTTTCTCACCCTATGATACAGGCTCCTGAATCAGGTTCTATTTACTCCATCAATGAAGGAACGCAAGAAGATTGGAATCCAGGAATAAAGGAATATATCGACACTTGTAAGACAAAAAAATACTCAGCACGATACATCGGAAGTCTGGTAGCAGATTTTCACCGAAACCTGTTAAAAGGTGGAATTTACATTTATCCTGCCACCAAAAAGAATCCCAATGGAAAATTACGCCTGATGTATGAGGCTAATGCCCTTGCTTTCATCGCCGAACAAGCGGGTGCAGTGGCAACGGATGGGAATAAACGAATTCTTGAAATTCAACCTACCAGCCTTCACCAGAGAACTCCTTTGCTGATCGGATCAAAAAACATGGTAGCTGAGGCCATACGGTTCTCCGAAAAAACCGAATTTTCAACCAATTAAACCAAACCTACGTTTTGAAATCCATTTTAAGATAAACTTATCTTATCTTCATGATTAAATATAAGACTAACTTTATGATCCTTTCAAAATCATTCACCCAAATAGGCGCCTTTGCTTTTGGTACTGCTTTACTTTTTGCTTGCGAACAAAAAGCCACTGTATCAGAAGAAGCCCCCGCTGAACCAATCGATGAAACTTACGCGGTTCAGTCAGATAAATTATTATTCAACGTTGACACGCTTTACACAGAATTTGAAAATCCTTGGGGCATGACCTGGTTAAGTGACGGCACCATGTTGGTCACTGAAAAAAGAGGAGAAATCCTTGTTTTCAAAGATGACCAATTTACTGGTGAAAAGGTCCAAGGTCTTCCAGAGGTATCCACTAAAGGACAAGGTGGGTTATTGGACATTCAAGCTCATCCAAATTATGGTGAAAACGGATGGATCTATATTAGTTATGCCAAGCCAGTAACAGAAGAGGAAACAACTACTGCAATTATGAGATTCAGGCTTGACGGATATAATGCGGTAGATCAGGAAGAATTAACCCAGTCCCAACCTGCTTGGAAAGGTGGCAATCATTATGGAAGTAGAATTGTATTTGACAATAATGGCTATTTATTTTATTCCAGTGGTGACCGGTTTAATCCCGCTATGAATGCCCAGGAATTAACTAACTCTCATGGAAAAATCCATAGAATTCATGATGATGGAAGAATTCCTGAAGACAATCCTTTTGTAGACAGCCCTGGAGCAATTCCTACTATCTGGTCCTATGGAAGCAGAAATCCGCAAGGCCTCTATTTTGACAAAGAAAATAATAGACTTTGGGAATCAGAGCATGGCCCAATGGGTGGTGATGAGTTAAACTTGATCGAAAAAGGTAAAAACTATGGTTGGCCAGTGATCTCTTACGGTAAAAATTATGATGGCTCCATACTAACCGAAATCACCGAAAAAGAAGGAATGGAACAGCCAGTTACTTATTATGTTCCCTCTATCGCAACAGCAGGAATTACCATGGTAACTTCTGACAAATACCCTGCTTGGAAAGGAGATATTTTGATTGGAGCATTAGCGAAAATGCATATCAATAGAGTGGATATGGACGGAGACAAAGCTCTTTCTCAAGAGATCATGCTTCAAGATATAGGTAGAGTAAGACAAGTGAAAGAAAGTCCTGATGGCTATATCTATGCAGTTACTGAAGGCACAGGCTTGATGGTAAAAATTATTCCCATCAGATAACAATTGAAAATCTATCAAAAAAAGTCAATATCGACATTAAAGGGGTATTTCATCAAAAACTGAAGTGCCTCTTTAATATCATAATTTTCAAACAAAACCCGATATAAATATTCGGTGATTGGCGCCCTTAAATCTGCAGTTTCCAAAAATGCTTTTATCACACGAATGGTATTGATCCCCTCTGCCACCTCGTCCATGCTCGCAAGGATTTCATCCAGCTTTTCCCCATTTGCCAATCTAAATCCGACGGTAAAATTCCTGGAATTAACTGAATTACAGGTCGTAACCAAATCCCCTATTCCTGCTAATCCAATCACGGATTTGACACTACCTCCAAGTGCATTGCTGAGATGAACCATCTCCACCATACCTCTTGAAATGAGCAGTCCTTTTGCATTTTCCCCCAGCTTTAAGCCAGCTAAAGCACCAGCAGCAATGGCAATAATGTTTTTCAATACCCCACTTAACTCCACTCCAATAATATCAGAGTTTCCATATACCTGAAACTTCTCAGACCGTAGCAAACTTTGCCCTTCCAAAATTACCTCATTGTATTTACTCGCAATAACTGTGGCCGCAGGTAAACTTTGAGTCAATTCCTTAGAAAGATTTGGACCAGCCAAACAACCTACTCTCACTACCACTGTCTCCTGCAAGATCACTTCGCTCATGGTCAGGATTTGGGACCTTTTTATTTTTTTAACAGAATCCAAAGTCTGACCTTTTTCAAGATTCAGACAAAGCCCCTTTGTTCCATGAATCACCAAATGGTAAGGAAAAAGATAGGGAGCAAAGGACTGGACTACATCTTGAAATCCAGAGGAAGAGATCATCAAAAACAGCACCTCACAAGCTTCGCAGATTTCCTTAGGACTACTTGTTCCTTTGATATTGGGATTTAGTGATTTCCCTTGTGCCGAATGGACGGTGTTTATTTCTAGGACCACCTCCTCTTTTCTAGCATAAACCATGACCTGGTTCTTCTCTGCCAGCATATTGGCTATCACGGTACCGAAGCTCCCCACTCCGATTACCCCAATACATTTTTCTTGAGGTTTAGAAGAGTTTTTCGAGACCATATCCGGTTAATCTATTATGGTAAAAATAAAGTAAGCTCATATCCTCTGTGACGATATCGCCTTCTGAATCCCTAATTAAAGGTCGTTTTGCATGGTACATACCCACGTTATCCAATCCATGAGAAATAATCGCATCCATATCCTGCTGGAGATGTGGAGCTACATTAATCAGTCCTTGACTTTTCAACTCATATACCTGATCCATCACCCGCTGACAATTGACTTTAAACTCTTCATAGGGAATTGTAATATCCTCTTCTGGCAAACGAATCAAATCAAACAAATCCAGTTTATTATTCGAGGCCTTAATCATTTCGAAGGCCGTAAATGCCACTAAATGGGAACTGAAAACCCGGTTGATTTTATGGAATTCCTCCACGATTCTTCTACCAAGCATGTTGGTATACTCCTCTTCCCGCTGATGATCTACGGTTACTTCTCCATCGGAAACAAAATAATCCCGGGTATTGATCTTTCTTCCTTTTTTGTCTAGACTATCCCCGTTTTCATCCACATAATTCCCTAGGACATCCATTGCTTTTCCTATTGAGACAGAAATATCCGATCCTTTGGTAAAGAACTTAAAGAGGAATTTTGAAATCTTATAAGAGTTGGAAAACTCATCATTTTCCTTGTAGTACCGCTCTTGCCCTGTGATACTCAAATAATCCCGGATCAAGCTAGGAGCTTCCAGAACAAAATGATAATTGATCGTGACAGGAACGATGAATACTTTACCGGAAATATCATTTTTCTGCTCTTGGAAATTAGCTCTTTGTGCTTCAATTGCAGTGCTTAGCAGCCCCAGTTTCAAACGCGATTCAATCATTCCACTTCGAGACCTGGTTCCCCCGGGAAAGAATAGGCTATGGCATCCAAACTTAATTGCTTCTTTTGAATAAGTCTTTAAAGTCTCCAGATACAGCAGATTCTTTTTCCGTCGGTCCACTTTATAGGCTCCAAGTGAATCCATAAAATAGGCGAAAATAGAAATGTTGAACAGGTTCAATCCAGCACCATAAATAAAGGGAGGTAAGCCGAGAACTGAAATGGTCCAGCCGATGAGAATACTATCCAAATTGCTGAAATGAGTAGGAACCATCACTACTGTTCCTTTGGTGGCCAAGTCTCTTAACTGGTCTGTTTCTCCAGTGATTTGAATTTTATCCTGAAGGGTGTATTGGTTACTGAAAATAGATTTAAATCCTTTCACCCGTGCTGCATTTAGCAATCTTGAAAAGCCAAAAGTCACCACACTACGGGTAAACTTATAGTGGGTATGTTTGAAATTACTGGCTATTTCTTCAGCATAGCGGGAGGTGATTCTATTTAAAATCGATTTATAACCCTGAAGCCTTTTTTCTTTAGAAAGATCTGTAGAGGTGTTGATTTGGAGTAAAGATGCTTTTACCTCTCCCCAAAAAGACCCTTCATCATCCGGATCAACAACCCAGGAATTTTGCTTAATCCGCAACTTCTCTCTATAAAGAGTTGTTTCCAACTCCTCTTTTAATATATCAGGGTTTTGATCTGCCAGATCGAGAATTCTATCCTCGGCCAAATCTGAAACTTTCTTGACAAACTCTTTACGCTCCCTAGCCAGTTTGACTACCGGCCACTCATTCTTACTAGGAATGATTGGATCGTACTTATGTTTTAGATATTTCTCCTCCAAGTGGAATTCAATTTTAAAAACGCTTCAAAGATAACAAAAGCCCTTAGCTTCAACCCCACTTATTTGTTCATCTCGTCAATGCTTCTTAGATTTTATAAAAATAGCCACAATTGCTGAAGTGATTACCCCCATAATCAAAGCTCCTATGGTAGCTTGAACAATATAACTCTGAAGATTAAACCAATCCTCAGCCTCTTGCTGGGACAACTCACCTGAGCTTACCGAATATTTGATGACATTGGTAAAGTAATCAGGGGTGATGTATTCCAAAGTAATGTATTGAGCAAAAGGCGTCAGTACCATTATAATCACGGAAATAATTAAACCAGACAAGAATGCTTGCAGATATGTAATATCCCCTCTGTAGTAATTCTTCTTCTTATCGCGCAAAGCAAATACAAATACCATGATGGCTGGTATTGCAAAAAAATTTGTGAATACAGCATGCTGATCAATAAGCTCATCATGCCAGCCCAAAGATTTTTCAAGTATCATCCAGGCCAAAGACATGAGAACGAAAATAATCGCCCACTTTATTTCAATGCTTATGTTTTTCATAACAGATAGTATAAAGAGAAGTTATAGCTGTAGTTCAATCTATACAAAATACAAAAAAGTCGAAAAAGTAATACAATCTTCATGAATCTTGGTCTATGCTGAGCATAATCCTTGTCCATGAAAGAAAGGGTATTAATTTTACGACACAATATACCGAATGAAAGCAGACCTCAAACAAATACAAGTTCCCATCGAAGCCGAAATGGCAGAATTCGAACAGAAGTTTCGAGGACTTATGAAAAGTAAGGTCAAACTTCTTGACCATATCATGAATTACATCGTGAAGCGCAAGGGAAAACAGATGCGCCCGATGTTTGTATTTTTAACAGCCGGAGTCACAGGAGACATCAATGAATCCACTCACCGGGGTGCTGCCTTGATTGAACTCTTGCATACTGCTACACTTGTCCATGATGATGTGGTAGATGATGCCAACTACCGAAGAGGCTTTTTCTCGGTGAATGCCTTATGGAAGAATAAAATTGCAGTGCTTGTGGGAGATTACCTGCTCTCAAGAGGACTACTTTTGAGCGTAGACAATGAAGACTTCCACCTTTTGAAAATAGTTTCCAATACGGTCAAGGAAATGTCAGAAGGTGAGCTCCTCCAAATTGCGAAAGCAAGAAAACTTGACATCACGGAAGAAGTTTATTATCAAATCATCAGACAAAAAACTGCGAGCCTTATTGCTTCTTGCTGTGCCGTAGGCGCTTCCAGCAATCAAAGCGATCCCCAAACCATCGAAAAAATGAGAAATTTCGGAGAAAAAGTGGGAATGGCATTTCAGATCAAAGATGACCTTTTTGATTATGGTGAGGATGAAATCGGGAAACCAGTAGGTATAGACATCAAAGAAAAGAAGATGACTTTACCTTTAATTTTTGCTTTGAATCAAAGTGACTGGTTAGAAAAAAGAAGGATTATCAGCTTAATCAGAAACCGAAGTGAGGATAAAAAAGCTGTAAATGAAGTGATCCAATATGTTAAGCAAAGCGGTGGATTGGAATATGCCAAAAAGATCATGAATCAATTTTACCATGAAGCCTTGGACATCTTGAATTCATTCCCTGATTCTGCATACAAAACTTCTCTTGCCAATCTGGTGAGCTATACCATTGAGAGAAAAAAATAATGAGCCTTAATCCAGGCTCATTAGGTACTTTTTAAATTCTTGAAAGTCATTTCCCAAAGGCTCTACTTTCTTTTGACCTGTCATAAATGCTGCCAGTCGTTCCGGTAATTCCAATGATTCTTCTAATGCCTTTTCCACTACATCTCTGAATTTACCAGGATGAGCCGTCTCCAAAAACACACCTTGATAACCCGGGTTTTCAGACATAAAATCCTTTAGCCCCTTGTAACCCACCGCTCCATGTGGATCTAGGGTGTATCCAAGGGTTTTTACTTTTTTCATCACCTCTACTGTTTCTTTATCAGTATAGAAATAACCATTTACTTGTTCTTTCAGGATTTCTTCGCTGTTTCCGTATAAGGCCAATAATCTTGGAAAGTTACTCGGGTTGCCCACATCCATGCTATTGCTAAGGGTTGGAATGGAAGGCATAGCCTCAAATGAATTACCTCTCAAATAGTCAGGAACTACTTTATTTACATTGGTTGCAGCGACAAACTTATCTATAGGCAATCCCATTCTCTGTGCCAAAATACCCGCAGCAATATTTCCGAAATTCCCACTTGGAACTGAGAATACTATTTTTTTATCTGTTTTTGGTAGCCTAGAATAGGCATAGAAATAATATAAAGTTTGGGGAATCCATCTAGCTATATTGATGGAATTGGCAGAGGTCAACAATAATTTCTCATTCAGCTCGGGATCAAGAAAGGCCTCCTTGACCATCTTCTGACAATCATCAAAAACGCCTTCTACTTCCAATGCCTTGATATTCTTTCCAAGGGTAGTAAACTGCTTCTCCTGTAATTCACTCACCTTCCCTTTCGGGAACAAAATAATGACCTCAACCCCATCTACTCCTAAAAACCCATTGGCAACAGCACTCCCAGTATCTCCGGAAGTTGCTACTAACACACGGACTTTTTTATCTGAATCTACCAATAACATGCTCATCAACTTAGAGCAAAACCTAGCTCCAAAGTCTTTGAAAGCCAAAGTTGGCCCATGGAATAATTCCAGACTATATACATCCTCTTCTACTTTGACTATTGGAGCATCAAAAATCAAGGTATGATCCACCAAGTTCTTAATTTCCTCTTTCGCCAGATCTTCGGAAAACAAAGCTTCCATCACCTGATAGCCGATCTCTTGGAAACTCAAGTCTGCAATATGCGCTATAAAATCCTTTGAAAGAGAGGGGATTTTCTCAGGCATATACAAGCCTTGGTCAGGTGCAAGACCTTTGATCACTGCCTTTGCCAAGCTCACCCGGTGCTGCGGATTGTTTGTACTATAAAACTTCATGGTTTAATTCTTTTCTTCGAGCACATAAGCCCCTACTGTATTGATGGCAGAGAAATACACATCCACACCTAGACCTATTCCTTCATAAATTTCTTCTGCAGCTTTGGCCATAGCTGCGGTTTTTTCAGCCCCTTTTGACAAAGCAAAAAGAGTAGGGCCCGAACCGGAAATCCCCATACCAAGAGCTCCTGCTGCTTTCAAGGCTTCTCTAACCTCATAAAATCCCGGAATCAACACTGCCCTGTAAGGCTCAGCAATCACGTCCCGCATAGATCTGGATATTAATTCAAAATCTTCTTGGTATAATCCAGAGACAAATCCAGCTACATTTCCTGATTGGATGGTAGAATGTTTTAAGGGAATAGAATCTCTTAAAACACTTCTTGAATCTGAAGTATTCAACTCAAAATGGGGATGTAATAAAGTGCAAAACAATCCTTCCGGAACATGAAGTTTTATGACATCTAATGGGTGGTAATCACGGATTAACACGAATCCTCCCAATAAACTGGGAGCTACATTATCTGCATGCCCTGCACCACAAGCAGCTTTTTCGGCTACAATTGCAAATGGCAACAAGTCCTTGCGATCAAAAGGGTCTCCTAAAAGCCGATTGGCTGCCACTAAAGCCGCTACTGCACTCGCAGCACTGGAGCCCATTCCAGAGCCTAATGGAAGCCCTTTCCTTAATGCGATATCCATTCCAACTTGCTTTCCGTAGCTTTCGAGCATCGCTTGAATAGCTACGGCACAGGTGTTTTTTTCCACTTCCCAAGGAAGCTTCCCTCCATCATCCTCTATGGAAACCACTCGCAGGCCAGGACGATCTCTCCGAGTCACCTCCACATAATCTCCCATGGCATCGATTGGAAAACCCAAAATATCAAAGCCACAGGAAACATTAGCAACTGTAGCAGGGGCGAAAGCTTTTACAGACCGTATCATTCCCGAGTATAATTTCCGATTCGAATTACATCTGCAAATACACCTGCTGCAGTAACATCCGCACCAGCTCCAGGTCCTCTTATGATCATTGGGAAATCATGATATCTTTCGGTAGTCAACAAAATCATATTGTCACTTCCCTGCAGACTACTAAACGGATGATCTACCTTTAAGGAATTTAATCCTACTTTGGCTGCTCCATTTTCAAGAGTTGCCATAAATCTTAATTTCTCCCCTTTTTCTTGAGCCTCTTTTCTTATCTCTTCAAATTCTTGGTCATGCGCTTTCAACCTCTCAAAAAACTCCTCCACCGAAGCTGTGACCACACAATCGTCAGGTACCATTCCCTCTACTTTCACGGCATCAAACTCTAAAGTTTGCTCAGCTTCTCTACCTAAAATCAATATCTTTCTTGCCACATCCATACCACTCAAATCATCTCTAGGATCTGGTTCGGTGTATCCTTTATCCTTTGCAATTCTTACTACCTCAGAAAAAGAGGCTCCTTTTTCAAACTCGGAAAATATAAAATTCATGGACCCACTCAATACTGCCTCGATTCTGATTACACGGTCACCAGATAGCATTAAGTCCTGAAGCGTGTTGATAACAGGTAAGCCTGCTGCCACATTGGTCTCATAAAGGAATTTTACTCCCCGTTTCTTGGCAATTTTTTTCAATGCCAAATACTGATCCATAGATCCCGAATTGGCTTTTTTATTAGGAGTAACAATTCCAATTTTAGCCTCCAAGATTCTAGAATAGGTATTGGCAACTTCTAGGGAAGCCGTACAATCTACCATCACTGAATTGGAGAAGTTCATGTGTTCCATGGTTTCGATGAATTTATTCAAATCCATCTTTTCGTCACTTTCGCTCAGCTGGTAAGGATTTTTCAAATCAAATCCATCTTCATGGAAAGCCATATATCTGCTATTGGCCAATCCGTGGATTTGGATATCCAGCATACTGTCCTGCTGAAGCTTTTCCTGCTGGGAAGCTATCATTCTGATCAAAGCCTGTCCTATCAAACCTGTTCCAATCAAGAACACGTGCAGCACTTTGTTTTCAGAGAGGAAGAATGCCTCATGCAGTGCGTTTAACGCTTTCTGCAAATCCGCTTGTGGAATCACCGCAGAGATATTCAATTCAGAACTTCCTTGGGCAATTGCAGCAACATTAATGTTATTGCGTCCCAAAGCACGGAACATTCTTCCTGATGCACCTGGGTTATGTTTCATATTTTCACCTACAACCGCCACTGTCGAGAAGCCATGCAGTAAGTTTACTTCCTCCATTTCTCCTGACTTTATCTCATAGTGAAACTCCTTTTCCACGGCCTCTTTTGCCAAAAAGGCCTCGTCTGTTTTGATTGCCAAACAGATACTATGTTCAGAAGAAGCCTGCGAAATCAATACAATATTTACCTCTGCATCTGCTAAGGCTTTGAACACTCTACTGGTTCCAGAAACTGACTCAATCAATCCTGCTCCCTGTACTGTCACAATAGAAATATTGGACATGGAGCTCACTCCTTTGATCAAAGCCTCTTTGGTTACTTCGCTATTGATCTTAGTGCCTGGATTTTCAGGTTCAAAGGTATTTTTGATATAAATCGGAATATTCCGCTTCATGGCAGGTTGCATGGTAGCCGGGAATATTACTTTCGCACCAAAATGAGAAAGTTCCATCGCCTCATTGTAGCTCAATTGAGGAACAGTAAAGGCTGTATAGACCAATCGGGGATCAGAAGTTAACACCCCTGAAACATCAGTCCATATTTCCAAATCTTCAGCTTCTAAAGCTCCTGCAAAAATAGACGCAGTATAATCTGAACCAGACCTTCCCAAAGTAGTGGTTTCACCCTTCGATGTAGAGGCGATAAAGCCAGTAATTACTTTTATACCATCATTTTTACCAAAATAGCTTCTAATCAGCGCATTGGTAGTTTCAAAATCCACCTTTGCTTGACCAAATCGATCGTTGGTCCTAATTACTTCTCTGGCATCTAAAAACTGAGTTTTCAACCCTTTGCCTGCCAATGACTCTGATAAAATAAAGGCAGATAATCGCTCTCCAAAACTGGCTACATAATCCAAAGTTCTGGGAGAATTTTCTTTGATCAAGAAGGTACCATGAAACAAATCTTCCAGTTCTTTGAATCGAACCTTCACATATGTCATGACAGTAGACTGATTTTGGACAGAAATAAGCTGCCTCACCATATCCAAGTGCTTCTCTTCTAAACTTTGAAGCATATCCCTGTATGCTAGATCTCCTTCACGAGCCATTTGGGAAATCTTCAACAGACTCTCCGTGACACCACCAAATGCAGAAAAAACAATGGCTATTTCATGTTTCTTAAGCTTTTCCTGAATAATGGAAAATACTTTCTGGATGTTTTCGGGGTTCGCTACGGATGAACCACCAAACTTGATGACTTTCATAAAGAATCTTGTAATGAGTTATTTTAACTAAAGAGGGCCTATATACGGCCAAGGGGCAGGTACTTATTATTAAAACACGGGATTACCCCGTAATGGTGATGTAAATCCCTGTAGACATGAAAAAAGATGTACGCGCAACTGCTCCACGTAAAATGTACAGGTTGTCTGTTAATGATGTGTTTGCTGCAAATACCATATCCGAAGAATTGACATGACAATCTTAACGCCAAATTTTTGATATGCCAAACAATCCCGTAGAGTTTTTCAAAAAAGTTAATTTTTATTTAAAATTTCGATAAAAAATCAAGCAAGTTGAGCTTTTTTCACTAAGTATTATTTGATTTTTTTAACAAACCCAAAAGAGTATTTGGGCTGAAATTTTTTAAATTGAACATGTAATAATTGAAAATTTTATGAAGGCTTTTAGATCAATCCCCATTTTTTTGTTGGTTTTTATCCTAGTTGAATGCAAGCCAATCCAAAAAACAGCCCTGGACCAGTTAGGAAATGTTACTTGGATTCTTCAAGAGTTAAATGGGAATTCGGCGATTTTAGAATTGTTTCCAGAAGGTCCACCAACTTTGAATTTCAATGATACTGGCACGCTAAGTGGATTCACAGGTTGCAATAATTTTTCTGGAATCTATAGCTTAGAAGAATCAGAGTTGAAATTGGATCCAGGAGCAATGACCAGAAAAGCCTGTTCTGATGTGAAAGAAGACGAATTTTTGCAGGCCTTGGAAATGGTAAATTCCCTTGAGGTGGATCAAAACAAACTTATTTTAAAGAGCCCGGAAGGCGGATTAATGACGTTAGTATCTCAAAATTAGTACACCTCTCCAATCGCTCTTGACTTCCCTCTAAAACTCACCATTTCTCCTTTCGCTTTACCCAGTAAAGCTTGGCCCAAAGGAGAATTTTTACTTAATAGAAACACCTTTTTCCCATCTACCACTAATTCGCCTAAACTGGCGGATATAAATAACAAATCATCTCCCCACTGGAGTAGGGAGCCTTCTATAATTTTATCTGAGTCCTTCGAAGTATTGAGTAAATGTTGAATTTCTTGACGCAATAGCTGGTTCTGCTTGAATTGGTTTTCAACCTTCCCGATTTCTTGCCTCATCATTTCTCTTCCGGTTTCGTATTTATCCCCGGCCGAACTTTTAGTTTCTTCTTTGATGCTTAATTGAAGAGAAGACAACTCATTTGACAACAAGGATTTTCTTTCTTCCAGTAAATCAATAGCGGTCTGGAAAACTTTATTCTTAAAACCCTCCATTTTATTCTACACAGTCTTCTTTTCTTCGAGTATCGATAATGTAGACAATCTTCCATTGTCCTTCAAATTTGACCAATTGAAAAGAGTTCACCCCACAGTGACTGAATTTCTCATTGACATAAAACTGATAGGGTGTCCATGCAGTAGCCATATTTGCATCTACATTGATGATGAAATCCGTCAACCTTTCATCCAAATAGGTTTCTGCTGGCACTGAACCAATACTATTGGCAAATTCGGCTACTGAATTGCTGGCAATCACTGTACCCTCTGGTTTATTTTGTATGGTCTGCATCATCGCATCCTCTGAAAAAGCCGAAATAATCTGCTCCGCATTCTTGTCACGCATGCCGTCAAACAGGGAAATGATCACTTCCTTAACCGCTTCCTCTTCCGATTGTGCCTTGGAAACAAATACAAGTGAAATCAGCAGGCAAAAACTTAATAGTAGCTTCATTTTCATCCATCCAATTATTTAAACTTCTCCGTAGAGCTTGAAGGTCATATTTCGTAAAGCAGATGTATTTACTGCATAATGCATAGCTTCCGCTATTTCATCAGCACGTACCCACTTCGTGAAATCTGCATCTGGCATAGACTTCCTATTCAAAGGAGTATCGATGATGCTTGGTACAAAAACATGGGAACGGATTGGTGAATCTTTAATTTCCTCACCTAGGATTTCGGTAAGGGTGATTACCAGTCTTTTACTCAATGAATAGGCCAGCATATCTGGGGCAGAAGATAGCTCCAAAGCAGGTCTAGCTCCAACAAACAAAAACGTCCCTTTTTGTTGCTTTTTCATGATTGGCAAAAATCCTCTGACCAGATGAAAGGCCGAAAAAAAATTCAGTTGAAACATCTTCTGAATATCTTCCTGACTGGTCTTATCAAACCCTCCCATGGAAAATCCACCAACCAACAAGGCCAAAGCATCTAATTCCCCATATTGAAGTTGAAATTCAGTAACAAATGCCTGTACCTCTTCTTCATTGGTTACATCTACCTCATAGCTATCGTCTGCTTCTTCGATAAATTCATCTTTACTGGGATGGGTCAAAGTAATAATATGGTACCCTTCCCTTTTAAATTTTTCGACCACTGCAGATCCTAGATTCCCGCTTGCGCCTGTAATTATTATATTTCTGCTCATACTTATGAAAATCTCTGTCCGATTATTCCTAAAATTACCCTTAATTTTTAGAATAAGGCATGAATCAACTAAAAACAAGCATTCAGAGTAAAGAGAGCGTAAAAAGGCGAAATTTTGTCTTGAAGCTATTACTGCTGATCTCATTAGACTACATCTACGTGGGTAACACGGTGTTACGCCCATTCTTGGAAAATTATCCAGCCGTTAATAATCTGATTCGAGCGAGTGTTTTTTTACTCAGCGGGAATTTGATCATTTCTCTTGGACGCTTTGCAGCTTTACGTTTTTACCTAAAGAAAACTAAGGATGAAAAAGTACAGCCCAACTTTGTAATTGGAATCGGAAGAATTTCATGGATCCTGAATGTGATCATACTTCTGATTTCACTAATGCTAGCTTTGGGAATTCGCCCCTTGGAATTTTTAACGAGTATTACCATTGTAGCGGCAGCCATCGCCGTACTCACCAAGGATTACATCACCAATATTGCAAACGGGTTAATCATCATGTTCTCGGACCAGCTGGAGATTGGAGACAAAATCCAAATTGGAAAAAATACGGGTTTTATAAGAGATATCACTCTGATCAATCTAGTCCTTAAAAATGAGACCGGAGAAACTATCATTGTCCCTAACTCCATGGTTTTGGCTTCAGAGATTGTCAACTTTAGTAGAAATAATGCACATCAACTGGTTTTTGATTTTGAAGTATCTACTAAATCAGATCTTCCTTTAGAGGAGATTGAAAAGCGATTAATTGGCAAGTTGACACTTTACTCCGATTACATTTACCTCAAAGGGGCTCAGTTAAGCGTTTTGGAGAGGAAATCAGAATACCACTTTATCCGATTTCAATTCCCCATCAAAACAGGAGAAAAGGAAGTAGAATCAAAAGTTAGAAAAACCATCAATCAAGCAATTATTAATTTATTTCATGAAGAACGAGAAGCCTAATTACTTTGACTTGGTGTATCAGGTAGTTCGGGAAATTCCCGCTGGAAGAGCTACCAGTTATGGTACGATTGCCCATTATTTAGGGCTGAAAAGTGGAGCAAGAATGGTGGGGTATGCGATGAATGCGGCCCATTCATTACCCGATGTCCCTGCGCACCGAGTAGTAAACAGGATAGGAATGTTAACAGGCAAACATCATTTCCCTACCCCAACAGCCATGCAAGAGGCTTTGGAAAAAGAGGGAGTGCTAGTCGAAAATGATAAAATCAAGAATTTTGACCAAGTATTTTGGGACCCGGAAAAGGAATTATTAGTCTGATTATTTCTTACGAACCCACCAAAGGCCTAAAAACATCAGCAATCCATTTAAAATCAGGGCTTCAAAGCCAAACTTATATCCCCAGAATAATTTCTCCGAATTGGACGCAATAAGATAGGTCAAAGTAGGAGCAGCTACTGCGATATAAGGCACCCATTTATCATTCACCTGCATTCTTGTAAATAAGCCAAAAGAATACAGACCTAACAAAGGTCCATAAGTATAACCCGCTATTACAAAGACCGAATTAATGACACTTTGATCATTGATCCAATAGAATGCAAGTATCACAAAGTACATGACAAAAGTGAATATAATATGTACTCGCTGTCTTACCCCCACCTGCTTTTCTTTTGGATACTTTTTCTCCAATTCAAGAAAGTCCACACAAAATGAAGTGGTCAATGCAGTTAAGGTAGAATCGGCACTTGAATAGGCCGCTGCCGTAATCCCCAATACAAAAACAATTCCTGCAAATGGAGTAAAATATTGAGTCGCTAATAGAGGGAATAATTCATCTGTTCTTGTAGGCAAAGTAATTCCTTTAGTTTCCGCAAAGAGATATAACATGACTCCCAATCCTAAGAATAGCAAGTTCACAATCACTAAACAGATGGTGAACCAAAACATATTCTTTTGAGCATCTCCAATGTTTTTACAGGTCAAATTCTTCTGCATCATATCCTGATCCAACCCTGTCATGACAATGGTAATGAAAGCTCCTGAAATAAATTGTTTGAAGAAATTGGTACCTTCCTTCCAGTTCCAATTGAAAATAGTGGACCGAGAATCTTCTGAAATCACTTTGAAATATTCGGAAACCCCGGTCAGCTCCAACTCATTCCCAATTAAGATTATACTAACCACCACTGCTGCCAACATAAAAAATGTCTGAAGGGTATCTGTCCAAACAACCGTTTTAATTCCTCCTCGAAATGTATACAGCCAAATCAATCCTACGGTAATCAATACGGAAACCCAGAACGGGATTCCTAAAGAATCGAATAATATCAACTGAAGTACGGAGGCAACCAAGAACACACGCAAAGAAGACCCTACTGTTCTGGAAAGGATAAAGAAGAAAGCGCCTGTTTTATAAGACCAAAAACCAAACCTGTCTTCTAAATATGAGTATATTGAAACGAGATTTAAGCGATAATAAAGAGGCAATAGTACCTTGGCAATCGTGAAATACCCAAGCGTATAACCCAAAACAACTTCGAAATAAAAGAAGTTAGAATTACCTACTTCTCCTGGTACGGAGATAAACGTCACTCCAGAGAGTGAGGCTCCAATCATCCCAAAAGCAACCAAAAACCAAGGAGATTGGCGATCTCCTGTAAAGAAGGTCTCGGCAGTGATTTTGCGGGAAGTAAACCAGGAAATCAAAAAAAGCAGTAAAAAATAGCAGGAAATAACGACTAGAACTACCTGTGAATTCATAAATGCGGTTGGGATTAGCCGCTAATTTGTCCAATATTATTAATTTTGCAAAATGAATCGATTGAACATGACTTATCAATTTGAGGAAGAGACCGATGTATTATTGGAGGAAGCTGTAGATTTAGATTCTTCGGATCTCATCGTTTATAACGACGATGTCAATACATTCGACCATGTAGCTAACATTCTGGTGAAAGTTTGCAAGCATAGCCCAGAGCAGGCTGAACAATGTACTTTGATCATCCATTTCAAAGGAAAGTGTGCAGTAAAAAAAGGAAGTGTAGAAGAGCTTAAGCCGATGTGCGAAGCTATTTTAGACTCTGGAATTCAAGCTGCAATTGTATAATCGAAACTGAGTGAATATCCCTTCCAAATTAATTGAAGATGCTGTCACAGAAATTTCCAGATTACCTGGAATAGGGAAAAAGACAGCTTTGCGATTGGCCCTGCATTTATTAAAACAAAATGAGGTTCATACTGAAGCCCTGACGCTCGCTTTAACTAGAATGAGGCAGGAAATTCAGTATTGTAAAAAATGTCACAACATCGCTGACGCGGAAATCTGCCAGATTTGTGCGAGCATGCGTAGAGACAAAACAGTCATCTGTGTTGTAGAAGACATCAGGGATGTTTTAGCTATAGAAAACACCAATCAGTTTCAAGGAACATACCATGTATTAGGAGGAGTTATTTCTCCAATTCAAGGGATTGGTCCTGAAGAGTTGGCTATTGAATCCCTAATGGTTAGGGTTTCTTCATCCCAAGAAGAAGGTGAAGAACAGATCCAGGAAATCATTTTAGCTCTAAGTGCTACCATGGAAGGGGATACTACCTCCTTTTATTTGGCAAAAAGACTGAAACAAAAAGGAATTAAAGTAAGTACCATCGCAAGGGGAATCCCTGTAGGCGGGGAACTAGAATATACCGATGAGGTAACTTTGGGAAGAAGTATAATGACCAGAATTAATTACTCTACCGAGTAATAATTTATTTGTTCAGTAAAAAGCCCTTTCTATATTTGCAAACCTTTTGGGGGATTAGCTCAGTTGGCTAGAGCGCTACACTGGCAGTGTAGAGGCCACCGGTTCGAATCCGGTATTCTCCACATTAAAGCTTCACAGGAATGTGAGGCTTTTTTGTTTCAAATCCTTTTTATCAACACTATGCCACCGGTTCGTCCCGATAACTATCGCGGACCGGTATTCTCCACATTAAAGCTTCACAGGAATGTGAGGCTTTTTTGTTTCAAATCCTTTTTATCAACACTATGCCACCGGTTCGTTCCGATAACTATCGCGGACCGGTATTCTCCACATTAAAGCTTCACAGGAATGTGAGGCTTTTTTATTTCAAACCCTTTTTATCAACACTATGCCACCGGTTCGTCCCGATAACTATCGCGGACCGGTATTCTCCACATTAAAGCTTCACAGGAATGTGAGGCTTTTTTGTTTCAAACCCTTTTCATCAACACTATGCCACCGGTTCGTCCCGACAACTATCGCGGACCGGCATTCTCCACATTAAAGCTTCACAGGAATGTGAGGCTTTTTTGTTTCAAACCCTTTTCATCAACACTATGCCACCGGTTCGTCCCGATAACTATCGCGGACCGGTATTCTCCACATTAAAGCTTCACAGGAATGTGAGGCTTTTTTATTTCAAACCCTTTTTATCAACACTATGCCACCGGTTCGTCCCGATGAATTTTTAGATTAAAAGCATATTTTTCCAACTTAAAAATTTTTCTATCTCAACAGTTGCTATTCCTTTGCTTTCCACGTAATTAGTTTAAGCATCTGAAAATTCCGTGAAAGCTCATCTCTTTCTATTCATCTGTTCTCTATTCATTTTCTCTTCCTGTCAAAGTGAGTCCCCTTGTGAAACCTTCCAATTGAACCAACCGGTAGGCATTGCCTACCATGAAACCATAACTTTTTGTGAAGTTCCCATTTCTATTACCTTCTCAAAAATCCTGGAAGACTCCCGTTGTCCCGAAAATGTAGTTTGCATTTGGCAGGGCCTGGCCGAATTGGAAGTACTGATTGAAGTAGACGGAAAAGAAGAAGCTTATTTATTAAGTACCTATCCATCTTTTAGAAATATCCCTTCCGAAGTACAAGTGGATGGATATCGCTTCTCTTTAAAAAACGTCAGTCCTTATCCAAACACGACCAAGTCCTATCAAGAAAAAGACTACAACATCCAGCTGCTTGTTGAAAAGGTAAATGAGTAATTGTATCTTGCTCTAAATCTTTTCCCATGAAAAAATCAATTTTCTCGCTTTTTTCGATTTTAATCTGCTTTTGGCTATTTCTTTCATCCTGTTCTTGCAACCCTGAAAACATTGCAAAACTTGCTTTTAAAGGAATGGAAAGTATGATGGGAGAAGGATTTATGCCTTCTGAAGAAATACGCGCAATTGGGGATTTTAGAGGAATGAGTGTAGCACTCAATAGTTCGACAGTCGGTGACCACACAGAATCCACGATTTTTTTAAAACTGGAAAATGGAGATCCTGTGAAATTAGGCAATCAACCTGAAGTGCTTGCAAGAAACTGTGCGGAAATCTACCTACGGGATTTTGAAAACTCTGAAAATTATAGACAGATTACAGTGCAATTTATTCAGACAGACCCCAACAATCCTGAGAATATGGCGATGCAAGAATATACTTTTGATACCAAAGACTTTTAATCTAAACTATTCATCCTATGGAAATGCCACCTGAGTTCAAAAAACCAAAAACCACTTTGGGAGACTGGATCATCTCCGTGATCATCAAAAGGCTTCCATTGATTGGATTTATCATGCTAATTGTTTGGGCCGTGGATAGTAACACGGACCCCGACAAATCAAATTGGGCTAAAGCCGAACTTATCGTGAATCTTATTATTTTCGCAGCTGTCATGTTTTTGATCGCCATTATTGGTTTTGGAGTATTCACCAATTTTGCCGATGAAATAGACTGGTCCCAATTCGATTAACGAAATCGAGCATGTGAATGAAAATTAACCTTACCCAGTGGTATGGTTTGTCAGATTCCATGTGACCTTTCAAAACCGTGCAAAGCCACATGAATATAAAAGCCTTTTGTTCTGATGTTGATGGTACCCTACTCAATTCAGAACGTGACTTATCCCAACGCCTAAAAGCGATAGTAAGTAAATTTCAACCGGAATTCCCTGTCATTCTTGCGAGTTCAAGAATGCCCAACGCCATGCGTCATTTGGTGAAAGATCTTGGAAAGCCTGACCAGCCTTTAGTTAGTTACAACGGAGGTTATGTTTTAAGCGCAGAAGGTGAAATCCTAGATTCTGTCTCCATCACCTTAGGATTGGTAAGTAAGATCTTGGAATTGACCAAAAACACCAACATCCATGTCAGTTTATACCAAGGAGAAAATTGGTATGAAGAAAAAGATGATTATTGGTCTCAGCGAGAGATTAGGAATACCAAAACCAATTGCATTTGGTTACCTACACAAGATGTCCTTGAACTCTGGGCGAAAGACAATTCCGGTGCTCATAAAGTAATGTGCATGGGGGATTCCCAGGAAATCTCATGGCTTTTCGGAGAACTCCATTTCGAGAATTCAGGAGATCTTCATTTGTATCGCTCTAATGACAATTACCTGGAAATAGCCCCCAAAGCAATTTCTAAAGCCACTGGACTGAAAAAAATCCTTGAACATTCTTATGATTTTGGAATGGAATCGGTCATTGCTTTCGGAGACAACTACAATGATATCGACCTATTACAATCAGTAGGCTATGGTGTAGCAGTAGCCAATGCCCGTCCAGAAGTAAAGGCGGTTGCGAAGGAAATCACCCTACACAATAAAGAGGATGGAGTTGCAGTCACTTTGGAAAAATTCTTTTTATAAAATTCCTGAGCCATCTTCCACTTCCTCTACTGCTTTGGAAAGGAATTCCTGAAATGGCCTCATGGTATCAAAAGCAACCAATGCACGTTGGATAAATTGACCATTATTTATTTCCCGGTCTTTTAGGGGAGTTGTCACCGTAAAGCTTTTCAGTTTGAGATACTCAATGAATTCATGATCCGCGTCATAATCGCGCGGGCTGGTTTTCAACTTCTCTCCCTGAATCTCCCCAAATGCTTTCTTAAAAGAAGCCTCATTTTCGATCTTTCTGAGTTCTGTTCCTGAATAATCAATTTCCTTGCGGATTTTTTTCAAGGTTTCTCCCATGGGCATATATATCCCCCCTCCTAAAAATGATTGTCCAGGCTGGATATGCAAGTAATATCCCGGTCCTTCAGACTTTTTCCCCTTGGGTGAAAAATAGGCTGCAAAATTTATTTTATAGGGGTCTTTATTCGCAGAAAAACGCACATCTCGATTTTGCCTAAACACACAATCTTTGGCTTTAAATGCTTCAAAAGCGGGCTCCCATTCTGCCAAACCCTTTAGTATTACAGCTACATCTTCCAAAAACTCCTCCTTGCAAGCCAAATACTGCTTTTTGTGAGCATCCATCCACTCTTTGGAGTTATTTTGAGCAAGTTCTGACAGGAATTCTAAATAAGGTCGCATAGCTTACAAAAGTTTGATTGGTTTATTAACCGAGACTTACAATTTTTGGTTTAGATAAAATCTACCAATCCTTCCAATTTCATTCCTCTACTTCCTTTGATCAGGATCAGATAATCTTCCAATTGACTATCCTGAAGCCAGTTTCTAAAAGAAAAAGGATCTGGAAAGTACAATGCTTTAGGTGCTTTGGTCAAAGCAGACACAATCATTTTCCCGGTAAAACACACTTTATCAATCTGATATTCACTTACGATTTCGCCGAGTTTTGCATGCTCTTCTTCAGAATGATCTCCTAACTCGTACATATCCCCCAAAATGATCATTTTGTGCTTTCTCCCAGTCATCTTCCCGAAAGTGCGGATAGCAACTTCCATACTGGAAGGGTTCGCATTATACGCATCCAGAATGATTAGATTACTACGTTTTTCAATCAATTGAGATCGCATATTGGATGGCTTATAAGCAACCACCGCTTCCACCGCCTGATCCATAGGGACCTCAAAAAACTTTCCTACCGTCAGCGCTGTGGCAATGTTCCCAAAATTATAAGCTCCGATCAAAGAGCTCAAATACTCCTCATTTCCTCCTTCTATAGTAAATTTCACAAACGGGTTGGCCTCCACAAATCCCACCTCACAAAAATCTCCTTTAGCTGGGTATAACACTGGATGATCAAATCGTTTGGCCATATTGGATAAAATCGGATCCTGAGAGTTGATAAAAACCGTCCCTCCATTTACTCTCAAATGCTGGAACAATTCTGTTTTCGTTTTCAATACTCCTTCGGGGCCACCCATCCCCTCCAAATGCGCTTTCCCAATATTAGTGATAAAGCCATGCGTAGGTTCTGCAATATCGCAAAGCTCTGCTATATCCCCCTGCTTGTTGGCACCCATTTCCACAATTGCAATTTCAGCATCTTCTGGAATGGACAGTAAAGTCAAAGGAACCCCAATATGGTTATTCAAATTACCCAACGTGGCTACCGTCTTATACTTTGTTTTCAAGACTGCATTCAACAACTCTTTTGAAGTGGTCTTCCCATTCGAACCAGTCAAACCAATTATTGGGATAGTCAGTTGCTTTCGATGGTAATTGGCAAGATCCTGAAGCATTTTCAAGGCATCCTTTGCCAAAAAGTAACGCTCATCATCCTCCAAAAAATAGGCGGGATCATCTATCACCACCAAAGAAGCTCCCATTTCCAAGGCTTTAGGAGCAAACTCATTGGCATTGAAATTTGGACCTTTCAATGCAAAAAATATATTTCCGGGTTCAATTTTTCGGGTATCGGTACTGACTCCGGTGCTTTTCTTGAATAGCTGATAAAGAATAGAAAGATTCATTTTAAAGGAATTTTGCTCCCAAAATAAACGAATCATTCACATCTTTGAAGTGATACATCCGTATTAATTTTAGATTTCTTTAATTCACGATGCGAAAACCAATATTCTTTCTATTTCTTCTTTTTACCTTTCGTATTCATGCTCAAGAAATTTATTCCTTTGATCATTCTCTGACGGTCAACCAGTCCGGAAATACTTTGGCCTCTCCATTTTCAGGGGGAATTAATTCTGCACAAATCCAAACAATTGACCTGAATGGAGATGAAGTAGAAGAATGGGTGATCTGGGACATCAATTCCCGTCAACTTCAGGTATACAAGAAGTCTGGAGATACTTTTACTCACCTTCCAGAGCTCAGCTATTTCTTTCCATCGGATATTGCTGGGTTTCTAATTTTGGCCGATTTTGATTTCGACGGCAGGAAAGACCTATTCACTTCCACTCCACTAGGTATTAAAGCATATAAAAATACTTCAATAGGGAGTTCTATTTCTTGGGAAGTAGCTCAAAATTTCTTGAAAATTGATAATTCAGGAAATATCCAGGCAAATAATCTGGACACTCCCCTTATTCACGATTTGGATGGGGATGGGGATCTAGATTTGGTCATTTTCAATTTTGCTTCAGGGGACTATTTGGAGTTTTATGAAAATACCAGTGTTGATCGAAAAGGGAATCCTGATATTGATGGGTTTGCATTTCCTAAGACCCACTGGGGCAATTTTGAATTTTGTGGTTGCGGGGACATAGCTTTTGGAGCGACTTGTTCTGGAATTGACTTACGAACCCTTACTGAAGAAAATGACAGAACACAACATGCTGGAGGACATTCTATTCTTTATCGGGATTTTGATGGGGATGACATTTCTGATTTAGTTTTGGGTAGAGACGAATGTAGTACCCTCTACTTCTTACCAAACCAAGGAGATGAAAAAAATGCAGTTTTTACCAATTTCACCAATGAACTCCCTAACTATGGAGGGTTTCCTGAATTTCCCATTTTTCATGCTGCTCAAGAAATAAATGAGGAGTTGATCATTAGCCTGAACACGAATGAATCGGCTATAAATTATGGAATCGACTTCCAGCAATCCATCGTAAAATTGGACCGAAACGGTCAATCAGCGGATGGATTCCTCCAGGATCAAATGATTGATTTGGGAGAAAATAGTAGGCCAATTTATATCGGAAATAAAAACGCAGGTTCCATCTTCGCCTTGTCCAATCAATTGATTAATGGAAAAATTATCAGTAAACAATCCATTTTTGAATTAAATGAAGGCAGTTTTCAAAAACTGGATGTGTTAAATACCCCATTGGATGAATTGGAGCTGATCGATGCCCAAAACATCCTGTTTAATGATTTAGATGGAGTTCATCATAACTTGGTTTCTGGGGTCAGATATATCAATGGAATTCCCTCCCAATCAATCTATGAACTAAACGAAGACCAAAGCCAATTTTTACCAACCGAATGGGAAGGCTATCAACCAAATCGTGGTGATTATTTACAATTTTTCAACTTTGAGGATCAGGACTATCTGCTAGTAGCTGCCCAAAACGGAAGTTTGGATCTCTATCAAATAGATTTTTCAAAAGAAAAAGCAACGCTTATAGAGGAAGATTTTTTAGGTTTTGAAGACAATCCCGCTAATAGAAATTTGACTATTGTAGTGGATGATAAAGCTTTGCCAGACCTGTATGCAGTGGATCAAAACGGCCTGCTAATAAAGATCACCAACTTTATGAACTCCACTGTAAGGGCTGAAATTCTTATCAATATCTCGGGGGAAAACTACCCCACCAGATTAGGCAGAAATACTTGGATAGCCTTGGCACGCCCTATTTTTGATGGAAATCCCGATTTGATCTTAGGCACAAGAGCAGGAGGCCTCATTTATTTACAGGCTGAAGAAAGCTCGAACACACCTGGTGAAAACGAATTCCAAATCAGAATATTCCCCAATCCGAGCGACGGACCAATCAAAATCCTATCCAATTTACCTGCGAAAGGAAGGTTAGTAACCGCTTTAGGGCAAGTACTTTTGGAAAATATTGTGATCATCCCCAATCAAGAGCTGGAAATTCAAAGTAGCTTCCTGACTCCAGCCTTGTACATTTTACAATTAGAAGTGGATGGAAAATTCACTACTTCCAGAAAAATCTGGATGAAGTAATCACTTTGGGTTTTGGTACAAAAAGAGTAGCTTCAGTGTCTTAAAACCCACCCCCTTATGAAACATATTACTTTTTTCATCCTTTTAGGAATTCTAATTCAAGGTTGTTCCAAAAAGGAATCAGCAAATTTGATCATCACCAATGGAAAAATTTACACGGTAAATGAAGCTAATCCCATCGTGGAGGCAGTAGCCATAAAGGATGGTAAAATTCTAGCCTTGGGAAGTAGTGCTGAAATGGCTGATTATATTTCCGAAGAAACCCAACTTGTGGATTTGACGGGAATGACCATGACTCCCGGGTTTATAGAATCCCATGCCCATCTGATGGGAATTGGATACAACAAACTGGAACTGGACCTTATGTACGTTCAATCTTATGATGAATTGGTTGATAAAGTAGCGGAAGCAGTTTCTAAAGCCCAACCTGGAGAATGGATCACAGGACGTGGATGGCATCAGGATAAATGGTTGGAAAAACCTGATAAAATGGTGAAAGGATTCCAAACCAACGATTTGTTGAATCAAGTATCCCCTAACAATCCCGTATTCCTGAGACATGCTTCAGGCCATGCGACTTTTGCTAATGCAAAAGCATTGGAATTGGCGGGTATCAATAACTTGAAAGGAGAAAGACCAGGAGAAGTAGAAGGAGGAGAAATTATTTTAGATGAATTAGGCAACCCAACAGGAGTTTTGACCGAAAGGGCTTCCTCTTTGGTAGGAAAGTTAGTACCGGCAGAAACACCAGAGCGCGCTGAACAAGCCTTAACACTGGCTCTTCAGGAACTGGCAGAAAAAGGAATTACCAGTTTTCATGATGCCGGGAGTGGACAATCTACCATAGACCTGATTGAAAAATTCAAGAAAGAAGGAAAATTAACAGCCAGAATGTATGTGATGCTTGCGGGAAGTGATCCAGAATTATTGGAAAACTGGTATAAACAAGGCCCTAGGATTGATAGTGTGGACCACTTGCTATCGGTAAGATCCATCAAACTATTCTGTGATGGCGCATTGGGATCCAGAGGTGCTTGGTTGTTAGAGGAATATTCGGATCGCCCCGGGCATTTTGGCCATGAAACTCTTCCTATGGAAGTGGTAGGCCAAGTTTCAGAAAAAGCGATCCCAGCAGGCTTTCAAGTAAATTCCCATGCCATTGGAGATCGCGCCAATCGAGAAGTTCTCGACCAATACGAAGGAGCCTTTGGGAAATTCCCCGATAATAATGATCTGAGATTTAGAATTGAACATGCCCAGCATATCGATCCGGAAGACATCCCACGTTTTGGTGAAATGGGGGTCATAGCTGCCATGCAAGCGATTCATTTGAGTTCGGACAGACCTTGGGCCATCGACCGCTTGGGAGAAAAACGAATTGTGGATGGAGCTTATGTTTGGCAAAAACTTCTTCAAACAGGTGCGGTAGTCACCAATGGTACTGATGCTCCTGTAGAGCCTTTAGACCCAATTCCTTCTTTTTATGCTTCCATTACCCGAAAAACACTAGCAGGAACCCCTGAAGGAGGATATGAAGCCAGTCAAAAACTTTCACGGGAAGAAGCCTTAAAAGCCTACACTTTATCTGGTGCTTATGCAGAATTCGAAGAGGGCTTCAAAGGTTCTATTGAGGTGGGCAAAGCCGCTGATTTTACAGTTTTTGATCAAAATATCATGGAGATCCCTGAGGATGAAATCCTAAAAGCAAAAGTCATGATGACTGTAGTCGGAGGAAAAATAGTTTATCAGAAATCAGAATAATAAAATCTGAAGTCTGAATATTTCGACAAAATCGTAAACCTGCTTCGCAAAAAGCAGGTTTTTTTTGTCAAAATTTAAGAACCCCAATAAAATAGAGGTCAAACCTTCCTAGTCCACTAGGCCTACAGGAGAAAAATCATCAATTAAAACTGATAAGCTATTCGACCAAATCAAGCTCGTTCACTTCAGCATTGAAATTCCCTTTTCTTCATTTAACTATTTTAAATCCAAAAAAACTTAAGAACTGCCTCCCATCCACTGGCAACCTCATTACTTCCCATTTTTTTCCTATTTTAACTGCTTAAATATAAATCCAATCCCATGAGAAAAATTTTATCACTTTTTTGGGTGCTGGCTTTTTTGGCTATTAGCACTCATGCCCAAGACCTAAAACCCATCACTTGGAAGGATATCCCCTCCTGGAAGTACCTTAACCGTGGAGGATTTGACGTTTCTCCAGATGGACAATGGGTTGCTTACACCATCGTCCAATTGGAAGGAGATGGAAAACTCCATGTGCAGAAAATCGGAGATGAAGAAAGCAAAAAATCCTATGATATAGGAGGAGTAACCGGGCAACAAGTAGTTTTTAGTAAAGACTCCAAATGGATCGCATTCAAAGAGGCTCCAAAATTTGCGGAAAAGGAAAAAAACAAAAAGTCCAAGGGCAAGCCACTTTCTGACAAATTGCATTTGGTCAAACTTGGAACCGATGAAAAAAAAACCTGGGAAAAAGTCAGTACTTTCTCATTCAACAATGAAGGTTCTTCTTACCTGGCCATCAATCTTCCAAAAGATGGAAATGGAGATGCCAAAGGATCTGATTTATTGATTTACAACCTGAACACGGAAAAAGCTTTAACCTTGGGAAATGTATTGGAATTCTCCTTTAATAAACCAGGAACCTATCTAGCCTATACAGTAGATGCGGCAAATAAGTCTGGAAATGGAATTTACCTATTCAATTTAGCTACAAACAGTACCCAAGTTTTAGACAATGACAAAGCGAGTTACAAGTCTTTAAACTGGACTGAAAAAGGGGATGCATTTGCTGCATTGAAAATGGTCGAGGATAAGAAATATAAGTCTGACCAAGGAAAAGTAATCGGGGTTAAAAATCTTTCCTCCCCACAACTGACGATTTATGATCCGGCAAAAGATTCCACTGGGTTTGATCAGGACTATACTATTAGCCCCAACAGAAGACCCATGTGGTCTGAAGACTTGACGAGATTATTCTATGGAATCCATCCATTAGAATTAGCAAAAAAAGAAGAAGCCAAGAAAGAATTGGATAAGGATTCTGTGGCAAGAGCAGAATCAGAGGCAATGAAAAAGATCATAGCTGACACCTCTATTCATAGCATCAAAGATTTGCAAAAAGCGATTGCCAAGTTGGACACTACCAAAGCCGCTCCAAAAAAAAATGATGCCGACAAACCAGATATGACCATTTGGCACTGGAATGACAGTCGCCTACAATCCAGACAACAAGTGATGGAAAACATGGACAAAAATTACAGTTTTTGGGCCATGTATGATGTAGCTGCGAAAAAACATATAGCACTTCAGGATAGCAGCATGAAGGATCTTAGCATTTTACCAAAAGAACATTATGCGGTCGGCTCTGATATGCAGCAATATGAATTGGACATCAACTTGAACGGTCAAAATTACCGAGACTTTTATCTGGTAAACTTAAAGACAGGAGAAAAGACTACTCTTTTCAAGAACTTCTACTTACCAAGCTATTCTTCCTACCCTAGACCTTCTCCTAATGGTACTAAATTGAATTATGGCTATGATGGCAATTACTATATCTACGACATCGCGAGTGGAGAAGAGAAAAATCTAACTGGTAGCCTACCTGTTACTTTCGTCAATGAGGATGACGACCACAATGTCAAAAAACCTTTGGAAAGCTTTTTGGGCTGGTCCAGTGACAGCAAATATGTGTTCATCAGCGATGGTTGGGACATTTGGCAGATCCCAGTGGAAGATGGTAAAGAACAAGCAATTAATTTAACTCAAGACGGTCGAACTGAAAGTATAAGATACCAATATCGATTCAGACTGGATCCTGAAGAAAAAGGGTTTGACCTAAGTCAGCCACAGTACATCCGTATGTATGGGGAATGGACCAAAAAAAGTGGGATCGCTAAAATCAATCCTGCCAAAAAGAATGGCTTAGCTGCAGGTACTGAAAAACTAATTTGGGAAGACGCCTATATTGCAGGGCTTCAAAAAGCAGACAAAGCGCCTATATATATTTATACCAAAGAAAGATTCAACGAGCCAACGCAATATTATGTAACAGACGCCAGCTTATCGGAAGGAAAGCAGATAACTGAAAACGCTCCAGACTTTGACAAGTATTCTTGGTCTGCAGGTACCAGATTAGTGGATTATGTTTCAGACAAAGGAGTGAAACTTCAAGGCACCCTATTCTTACCAGCTGGCTATGAGGAAGGCAAAAAGTATCCAACCATGATCTACTATTATGAAAAGCTGTCTCAGACCAGACACAATTGGTCCGATCCTAGTTTCAGTGGAACAGGTTGGAACCCTAATGTGTACACCAGCAATGGATTTGCAGTGTTTATTCCAGACATCGTATACACCATGGATGATCCTGGAATGTCTGCGGTATGGTGTGTAATTCCAGGAGTAAAAGCAGCGATTGAAACAGGAGTGATTGATGAAAACAACATAGGAATCCATGGACACTCATGGGGTGGATACCAAACTGCTTTCCTGATTACCCAAACCAATATGTTTAAAGCAGCGGCAGCAGGAGCACCATTGACCAATATGATTTCGATGTATGATTTGATCTACTGGAACTCAGGAGGAGGAAATATGTCCATCTTTGAAGCTTCGCAAGGTAGATTTACCGGAGGTCCTTGGGAAAATTGGGATTCTTATGAACGAAACAGCCCTGTGTACCATGTCAAAAATGTGACTACTCCACTTTTGATGTTACATAATGACAAAGATGGAGCAGTGGACTTTACCCAAGGAATTGAATATTATTCGGCTTTGAGAAGGTTGAAAAAGCCAGTGGTTTTGGTGCAATACAAAGGCGAAAACCATGGTTTAGGTAAACCGGAAAACAGAAAAGACTATGCGGTCAGAATGATGGAGTTCTTTAATCATCACTTGAAAGGTGAAAAAGCTCCCGATTGGCTTTCGAAAGGGATCAACAAATTGGATTTGGATGAACACCTAGAAGAGAGAGCTTTCTAATTTCAACATAATGAAGGAGTCCATTAGGGCTCCTTTTTTTATTATTTCTTGGCAAAACCAGACACAATAACTTTCTTTAAATCCATTTCCAAAAGGATTAAAAATTTCATGAATTCGCCTACCGAGGAGCAAACAGCTTCCTATTCCTCTCCGTACTCTCAACTGCGTTCCATTTGCTATTCAGGGTCAGATCCTAATTACAACGAGCATTTCGAAAAATACATTTATGATCAATCCTTCGATCAGGTTTGGGATACCTATGTTACTATTGATCCAGCCAAGGCTTGGGCAGGCAAGATGATTCATTTCAATCAACTTTATTCTAGAGAAACGGGAGAAGAGGTTTTCCCTGGACAGGAATATTTAGGAGGAATGGGAGTTGGCCAGGTGATTATCCTTAACCTTCACGTATTCTTTGGCGCCATAAAACTCACAGTGGGCCATGAGGTGATGGAAGTGGATAAAAACAAAAAACTGATCCGAATCTGCTATTTGGAAAATTCCAAATCAGAGGGAAGTCAGTTCATTACCTTTAAATCTTTACCAAACGGAAAGACAGAAGTCTCTCATAAAACTTTTTATAGAAGTGGTTCTTGGTTTCGGGACAAAATCATTTACCCATATTTCCATACCAAAGCTATCAATGAATTTCACGGCAATGTGCGGAATGCAATTCCAAAAAAGAAATAGAAACCTTGTACTTCTACCCTTCAAAAAAACAGATTTGGGAGCCAAATTACCATGGCTCCTTTTTTCATGGTCTCATCTTTGTAAATTATAGGAAGATATAATCAGGAAACTGAATCAATTTTTCTATGAAAGACGCAAAAAAACAGACTTTTGATGCCATTATCATCGGTTCAGGCCAGGCCGGAAATCCTCTTGCATTTGCTTTAGCAGAGCAAAATTTGAATGTTGCTCTGGTGGAAAAAGGTAAATTTGGAGGGACTTGTGTCAATACAGGATGTACCCCAACAAAAGCTTATGTGGCAAGTGCTCGGCGCGCCTGGGAACTACAACACGCTTCAGACTTAGGAATTCCAAACCCAAAATTGGATAAAATAGATCTGCGAAAAGTAAAAGAAAGAAAAGACAAAATCGTCACAGGTTCTCATGATGGTTTAGTAGAAGGACTTCGCAAAGAAAATCGGATCAATACTTTTCAAGCAAAAGGATATTTTTTGGATCCAACCACCATTCAGGCTGGATCAGCCATCCTTACTGCCTCAAAAATCTTTATCAATGTGGGTGCAAGGCCTAGAATCCCTGATGGTTTTGAAGATGTAAACTATCTTACCAATGAAAGTCTTCTTGAATTAGAGAAATTACCCGATCATTTAGTAATTGTAGGAGGAAGCTATATCGGACTGGAATTTGCGCAGATCTTCCAAAGGCTTGGTAGCGAAGTTACTGTTATCGAGAAGGGTGATCGGCTGATTTCAAACGAGGATCCTTCCATCTCAGTAAGAATCAGGGAAATTTTGGAATCTGAAGGAATCAAGGTGTTGTGTGATTCCCATTGCCTTGAAGGCAAAAACAACCCCAACGGAGGCATTTCAGTCTTGATGAATTGTGGAGGCGAACAGAAACAGGTATCCGGTTCTCATTTGCTTTTGGCAACAGGGAGACAATCCAATATTGACTTAATCAATCCTTCGGCAGCAGGGATTGAGGTAGAGGAGAAAGGCTTCGTGAAAGTAAATGATATTTTGGAAACGAATGTAAAAGGAATCTATGCATTGGGTGATTGCAATGGGAAAGGGGCATTTACCCATACTTCCTTCCATGATTTTGAAGTGCTCAAGAATCAATTATATGGTGACAAAACAAGAAAAGTGAGTAATCGAATTCTCAATTATGCTTTGTACACCGATCCTCCTCTTGGAAGAGCTGGAATGACCTTGTCAAAAGCCAGAAATTCTGGAAAGAAAATATGGTATGCTGAAATGGAAATGTCGCAAATCAATCGTGCCCGAGAAAAAGGTGAAACCAAGGGGAAAATGGAGGTGATTGTTGATGCATCTACAGAACAAATTCTAGGTGCAACAGTTTTGGGTATAGGAGGAGATGAAATTATAGGTGTTTTTTTAACTGCCATGTATGGGCAATTAAGCTATAAAAACTTGATGAATTCAGTCCAAACTCACCCAACTGTCACGGAGCTAATTCCTACATTACTGAAACAATTGAAACCCTTAAAACCCTAATTATGAAAAAGTCTCATAAACTATATGCTATTCTGAATTTCGTGGTATTACTTTTTGTGATTTTCTGGAATTATTCGGTAGGCGTCAAAGGCTTGAATGGAAATACAGTAGGCTCCTTAAGTTCTGAATATCAAAACTTATTTACTCCTGCCGGATACGCTTTTTCTATCTGGGGAATTATCTTTTTATCGCTTTTGCTTCAATCAATTTTCTTCATTTACAGGGCATTCAATAAAACCAAAGATTCAGATTTCCTTTCGCAAGTTGGACCTTATTTAATTCTGGCAAATATCGGTAATGGGCTATGGATCTACACCTGGTTGATGGAATATACTGGGATCAGTGTGGTCGTCATGTTGGGAATTCTGGCCTCGCTATTGATTGTAGTACTAAATACAAACATGGAAAAATGGGATGCCCCCAGGCCTATCATTTTCTGGCTTTGGTGGCCAATTTGTATTTATAGTGGCTGGATAGGTGTGGCTACTATTGCTAATATATCGGCCTACCTCGCTAAAATGGGATGGACAGGTCCTTTTACTGAGATTACATGGACCATAATCATGATTGGAATAGGAACATTGGTCAACCTATTTATGATCTATGCTAGAAATATGAGGGAATTTGCAATGGTGGGGGTCTGGGCTTTCATTGCTATTGCTGTCAGACATTGGGAAAGTATTCCGGCCATTCAGTGGACAGCCCTGATAGGTGCTAGTGTTTTATTTATTGCAGCAAGTATTCATGGGTACAAAAACAGAGCAACCGCTCCATTCAAACTGAATCAAACTAGATAGGAAGAGTTTTTAAACCAGGAGACTTAAGAAAATCAAAAAGTTTAAAGATTTATAAATCAAAATCCCAGACCTCTTAATTCTGGGATTCCATTTTTAATCCTCACTTACATTCAAGTAAGAATAACCCATCTGGTCTAATGCAATAAACGTAGTTTTAGCAGAGACTGCCATATTTACCATAGAAGTAATACTAGAAGCATCTAGGTTATAGAAGCCCATGCTTTGCCCACATACATAAAACTTCACTCCCACCTCTTCCAAAGCTTTGATGGCTGCTAAATTGGGATTCGGTTGACTATATTTACTCTCATAATTTTCCTCATTTAGGATCGCCTGTACCAAACCTCCATGAACCACCGCAGCAATTTTTATTTTTTCAGAAGGTACTCCATTCGCAATATGGAGATTATAGGTTCTAGCCACTTCCAAAATAACAGGATGAATGGACGTAGAATCCTTGACAGATCCATATAAATCAATTGCTATTTTATAATCCAATGCCGGATTATAGGTCATCACTGGATCTTGAACAGGCATCACTCCTATCCAAGGATGAAAATCCAATACGGGGTAAGTGATCTTTTCCTTAATATGGGGAGGGATATCTCCTTGGGCAAAGCTTTGTAAAGTTGAAACTAGAAACAGGATCAATAATGTGGGGATATACTTTTTCATAAAAATTTGATTTAAAGCTGATTAGAAAAATAGACATAAAAAAGATCAGTTCATCTTATTAAAAACTTCTTTTATAAATTAAATGAAAAATTAATCTAGATTAACTCTATTAAAATTCAAAGAGCCATTGATTTAAATCCATCAATTTAAACCTACTTTTGATCCATAATTCATGTAAAACACCCATTCTAATCATATGATCCTTTCTTTTCTTTTATTGATCATTGGACTACTACTCCTAGTAAAAGGAGCAGATTGGTTAGTGGATGGGGCCTCTGTTTTGGCTAAAAAATACAACGTTTCTGACCTGGCAATAGGCCTGACCATCGTTGCATTTGGAACCTCAGCACCCGAACTAGTCGTAAATTCTGTGGCTGCTTCGGGAGGTTATCCAGACATTGTTTTTGGAAATGTCATTGGTTCAAATAACTTCAATTTGTTCATCATTCTAGGCATTGCGGGATTAATCACGCCACTTTCTGTTCAGTCAAGTACCGTTTGGAAAGAAATTCCTTTTTCGCTATTGGCCGCTATCGTCTTATTGGTATTTGCCAATGATTATTTTTCAAACCCCACCCCTATCTTATCAAGCTTGGATGGATTCATTTTATTGGGATTCTTTGCAGGCTTTCTTTTTTATGTGTTTACACAACTAAAATCTGAAGATTCCATTGAGTCAATTGCACAAAAAGATTACTCAAATCTAAAAATCTGGGGGCTGATTTTTATAGGTCTTGGAGGACTCGTAATTGGAGGAAAACTCGTAGTAGACAATGCTGTCTCCATGGCCCAGTCTTTAGGGGTTAGCGAAAAAATAATCGGATTGACCATTGTTGCTGCAGGAACTTCCCTTCCAGAACTTGCTACTTCAGTGGTAGCATCCATGAAAAAGAATAATGATATCGCCATCGGAAATATTATAGGGTCTAATATTTTCAATCTTTTTTTGATCCTTGGGGTCAGTTCCATTATTAGTCCTCTGGAGTTCAAACAAAGTTTCAATTTGGACATTTACATCCTTTTGGGTGGTACCATTTTTCTTTTTTTAGCAATGTTTACCGGAAAAAGGAAAAACCTTGACAGATGGGAGGCTGCTATCTTGCTTCTAGTTTATTTGGGTTATACGACCTTCCTTGTCTTAAAGGAAATTTCAGGTTCCAATGATCCCCTATTCTAAAATCCTTCTTCATTAGTTTTTCTCAAATTAGAACAGGCTTTCTTTTTATTCTCCTTTCTATCCCTAGTTTTTAGCCTTTGGTCAATTTTTATCTGGAATCCTCACTTATTCAGAATATCTTTTCAACTAAATACCCCAATTCATAATTTGATTTGGGGATACCAAAAACTCAAACCTAGCCTTCTTCTCATGATTACATTCCCAAAATTCAGTTTGGGAAAATCCGGAGCTCTATTTCTCTTTACAATACTTTTAAGCTCAAGCGGGTTTTCTCAACAAAATTTGGCCAAACTCTCAGGAAACATCCAGGAAAAAACTACTGGAAATCCACTTGGGTTTGCCTCAATAGCCATTTATTCAGCTAAAGACAGTTTGGTGGCTGGTGGAATTTCTGAGGAAAATGGAAAATTTTCTATTGAGGTACCGATTGGTGAGTTCTATGCCTTGATTGAATTTATGGGATTTGAATCTTATCAAAGTGAGATGCTAAACTTCTCCATAGAAAACAACAAGATCGATCTGGGAACCATTGAACTAGAAAGTACTGCTGGTGACTTGGATGAAATAGTGGTCCAAGGCGAGAAAACATTGATGGAATTATCCCTCGATAAAAGGATTTTCAACGTAGGAAAGGACCTTGCCAATGCAGGTGGTACTGCAAATGATATTTTGATGAATCTACCTTCTGTGTCAGTGGACCCAGAAGGAAATGTTAGGCTTCGAGGTTCTTCGAATGTCAGAATTCTAATCGATGGCAAACCTTCTGGATTAGTAAGTTTTAAAGGAGGAGCTGGACTTAGGCAGCTTCAAGCCAATATGGTGGAACGAGTAGAAGTAATCACTAATCCCTCCGCTCGTTATGAAGCAGAGGGAATGGCCGGAGTCATCAATATCGTCCTCAAAAAAGATAATAATCAAGGATTCAACGGATCTTTTGAAGTGATTGTAGGTACTCCTCTGAATCTTGGATTTTCAACAAATCTCAATTACCGAAAAAATCGAATCAACTGGTTTATCAATTATAGCCTCGCTCGCAGACACCAGCCAAACGTAAACGAATTATACCAAGAAGTCTACAATGAAGACGGTACAACTTCCATTTTAAATCAAAACAATGCAGGAATTCTTAAAGGATTCAATAACAATATCAGAGGAGGACTTGATTATTATTTTAATGAGAAAAGTATTCTGACTGCATCTTATCTTTGGAGAAGAAGTGATGCGAGACGCATCACCGATATCCGCTATGAAGATTATCTAAATAATTTTGATACTTATTTAGGCTATTCTCTAAGGCAACAAGACGAAACTGAAGCGGAGCCAAATTCAGAAGTGATTGTCAGTTACAAAAAAAGTTTTGAGCAGAAGGGTCATGAGCTCACTACTGCATTTACATATTTGAACTATTGGGAGCGGTCAGATCAGAAATTCACAGAGTCCGCTTACACGCCTGATGATCAACTGATCCCTGGTTCCAATCTCCTTCAGACTTCATTGAACGATGAATATGAAAATCAGTATTTACTTCAATTGGATTATATCAAGCCTTTCGCAAAAGAGGGGAAATTTGAAACCGGTTTGCGTACCAGTTTCCGTGAGATGGAGAATGACTTTGTAGTCTCAGAAGAAAATGAAAGTGGAGAGTTGATCCCACTCCCTGGTTTGGACAATATTTTCCTTTACAATGAAAACATCCTGGCTGCATATGGGATTTTGGGAAATAAAACGGGTAAATGGAGCTACCAAGGAGGCTTGAGAGTAGAACATACCGATGTGGAAACCATCTTAGTGGAAACAAATGAAAAGAACCCAAGGAAATACACCAACCTCTTTCCAAGTGCTCATTTGACTTACAACATTTCCACAGAAAATGCTTTTCAACTGAGTTATAGCAGAAGAGTCCGCAGACCTGTTTACAATGATCTAAGCCCATATGTGACCTTCTCAGATCAACGAAATTTCTTTAGTGGAAATCCGGATTTGAATCCAGAATTCACGGATGCAATTGAATTGGGGCATATCAAATATTTTAAAAAAGGGACACTTTTCTCTACCATTTATTTTAGAAATACAACAGACAAAATCGAACGCATCCGAACCGTAAATGAAGATGGATTTTCTGTTACGGCCCCTTACAATTTAACTGGCGAAAAATCCTTTGGAGTAGAATTCAGTTCAGATTATAGAGTAAACGATTGGTGGAAGCTAGATCTAAATTTAAACTTCTTTCATGCAAATATTGACGGAAGTAATATTGAAGCTGATTTTCAGGCTAAAACCTATAGTTGGCTTTTAAGGCAAACATCCCGATTTACCTTAAGCAATGGACTCGATATTCAAGTTCGCGCAAACTACGATGCAAGGCAGAAAACTGCTCAGGGAATCAGAAAAGGGATTTTCTTTATGGATCTTTCTGCTTCGAAAAGCATCTTTGGGGAGCGGGGTAATCTGATACTGACTGCCAATGATATATTCAATTCTCGCCGAAATCGATATATAATCGAAGGTGAAAACTTCTTTACAGAAGGAAACTCACAGTTTATCCGAAGACAGATAAATCTGACGATGAGCTACCGTTTAAGACAATAAATTAAAAATAAACCCAATACATCTCCCCTGTAAATCATCGATTTACAGGAAAACTATATAACTCATGTGGAAATTCTCATTGTTGGTACTGATACTTTTCATTACCAGTCATTTTCTTCAAGCCCAAAAAATAAACTCCTCCTACCAACTGCATATCCAAAAAGCAAGTTCAGAAATAGTCATTGATGGTGTTTTGGATGAACAGGCTTGGAAAGATGCGGAAGTCGCTACAGACTTTTTTATGATCACTCCTATGGACACTAGTTTTGCCAGAGTGAAAACAGATGTACGAATGACTTATGATGAGGAAACACTCTATCTTATCGTAGTTAATCATCATGCGGTAAAAGGTCCTTACATGGTAGAATCCCTTCGAAGAGATTTCTCATTTGGAAAAAATGATAACTTCCTATTATTCATGGATCCATTTGATGACCAAACCAATGGCTTTTCTTTTGGCGCCAATGCTGCCGGAGCACAATGGGATGGAATAATGTACAATGGTGGAAGCGTGGACTTAAGCTGGGATAATAAATGGAGATCCAAAGTGACGAATTATGAGGATAAATGGATTTTTGAAGCTGCAATTCCATTCAAGTCTATCCGGTACAAAAAAGGAATTACAGAATGGGGTATTAACTTTTCTAGGCTAGATCTAAAAACCACAGAAAAATCAGGATGGGCTCCTGTACCCAGACAATTCCCTTCTGCTTCTTTAGCTTATACTGGTTCGTTAATTTGGGATAAAGCTCCACCACAAACAGGGGCCAATATTTCTGTCATTCCCTATGCTCTGGGAGGATTTAGAACAGATGTAGCTGGTAGTGGAGAAACTGAATACAGAAGAGAAGTAGGGTTAGATGCAAAAATCGGGTTAACCTCTTCGCTCAACCTGGACTTAACGGTCAATCCTGATTTCTCCCAAGTAGAGGTGGATAGGCAGGTCACTAACTTGGATCGATTTGAGCTCTTTTTTCCAGAACGAAGACAATTCTTCCTGGAAAATGGAGACCTTTTCGCAAGTTTTGGCTATGAAACCATTCGCCCTTTCTTTTCTAGAAGAATTGGCTTGAATGCCCCCATTCAATTTGGAGCACGACTTAGCGGAAAAATCAATAAAAACTGGAGAGTGGGTGCCATGAATATGCAAACTGGTGAAGTGAAAGAAGATGCCTTGCCTGCTCAAAACTTTACGGTTCTTTCTGTACAACGACAGGTTGGTGCCAGATCAAATATCACAGGAATGTTTATTAACAAACAGTCCTTGAATTACAATCCTGACCCTGACACCGAAAACCCTATCTATTCTCAATTCAACAGGAATGCCGGAATAGAATATAATTTAGCCTCCTCCAATAATTTATGGACTGGGAAAGCCATGTTTATGAAAAGTTTTGGCCCCGAAAATATAGATAATGGTTTTGTCCATGCGGCCAACCTCAAATATTCCTCTGGTAATTTGACTTGGAACTGGGAACATCAATATGTCTCCAAAAACTATACGGCAGAAGTAGGATATGTACCAAGAAACGGATTTTATAAAATCAATCCGGAAGTCAGCTATTTATTCTTCCCAAAAAGTGATAAGATCCTAAACCATGGGCCAAAGTTTGGAATCAGGTATTTCTTTAATACTGGCGGAGAGAAAACAGATAACACCACTTCTCTTGCCTATAATGTAAAATGGAGAAGTCAAAGTACTTTCCAGGCTTGGGTGGCCACAGATTATGTCAAATTGCAACGCCCTTTTGACCCCACAAATTATAGTGGTGACACCTTGGCTAGAGGTACGGAGCACCAATGGTATGCTGTCGGTGCTGAATTTACTTCCAAACCTCAAAGCGTGTTCACTTATGCATTTACCTCTAGATTTGGAGGATATTATGCAGATGGAAAACGTTACAATGTCACTGCCGATATTGGGTATAGATTCCAGCCTTATGTAAGCATCGCGATGAGTGCCAATTACAATGACATTCATCTTCCAGAACCGTGGAATCGCACCAATTTTTGGTTGGTAGGACCTAGAGTTGATGTCACTATGACCAATACCTTATTTTTCACTGCTTTTGTTCAATACAATGAGCAAATCGAAAATATTAACCTAAATACGCGCTTTCAATGGCGATTTAAACCTGCATCAGATTTATTCTTAGTATACACTGATAATTATCTACCGGCTCCATTTTATACAAAAAACAGATCCTTAGTCCTAAAATTCACCTATTGGTGGAATATATAAGAAAGGATGTATAACATTTGGTTTTCTGGGTATAGCTCGAAAAGAAATGGAAGTAATTTTAAAAGATTTGCCAAAAAGTTATAGTCAAATCAAACTAAAGGACACCGAATTTTAATAGGATAAGGATTTGATTTAGGCAAAAAACAATACTTCTTAAACCAGTAATATTATTTAAAACAGGTCAATCATGACCTGTTTTTCTTTTGGATTAAACTCAAGAGGAAAGTCTACCAATATTATCTTATTTTTAAGACTTCAATTCCACTAAAAAACGCCATGCGATTCTCAAATCAACTCCTTTTCTTAAGTTTTCTATGTTTTATATTCTGCAACCCGGCAATAGCCCAAACCGCTGATTTACTAAACCTGGAAAGAATCTACGCCTCGGGCGAATTTCGCCAGGAGAGCCTACAACCTATTCAATGGATAGAAGATGGAGCCGCCTATGTGACAGTAGAGAACGGAAATGAACTGGCTCGATGGGACAGTAAAACCTTAGAAAAATCTGTCTTTGTCCCTGGGTCTGCTTTAATCTCCAATGGCAATCCAATTCGAATAGAATCTTTTAGCCTTTCGGATGACGGCAGTAAGGTGTTGATTTTTACCAACTCAAGCAGGGTTTGGAGGTCCAATACCAAGGGGGATTATTTTGTTTACGACCTCAATTCCAACTCCCTAAAACAGCTGGGAACTCAATTTGAGCCATCCTCTCTAATGTTTGCAAAATTTTCGGGAGATAATTCACAAGTGGCTTATGTGCAGAAGTTCAATTTGTATCTGGAGGAATTCGAAACCGGAAAAGTCATTCAATTGACAACAGATGGTACCGACAAAATCATTAATGGCACGTTTGATTGGGCCTATGAAGAAGAGTTTGGCAAACGAGATGGCTTTGCCTGGAGTCCAAATGCCAAGTACATTTCTTATTGGCAGATCGATGCTTCTAAAATCGGTACCTTTTATATGATCAATAACACCGACTCGGTTTATTCCAGACCTATTCCTTTGCAATACCCAAAAGTCGGAGAAGAGCCTGCTGGTGCCAAAATCGGATTGATTGATATGGAATCAAAAAAGACCATGTGGATTCCAATCCCTGGAGGTGAAAAAGAAAATTACCTACCTGGAATGCAGTGGATCAATGAAGATTTATTGTTGATCCAACAGATGAACAGGAAGCAAAACCAATTGACCATTTGGACTTATCAGCCATCTAATGCTGATTTGAAAAAGGTTTACGTGGAAACAGAAGAGACTTGGGTTGACTTGGCTTATCCCGATTTGTCTCGATATGGCTGGAGTGATAATAGTTTGCCACTGGTCGATGACGGCAAAGCATTTTTACGCATGACTGAAAATGATGCCTGGAGACATATTTATAAGGTGAATATAGAGTCTGGAGAAAGGACCTTGATTACTCCAGGTGATTTTGATGTAGCCTCTTTTGGAGGGGTTACTGACAAAGAAGTCTATTTCATTGCTTCACCTGATAATCCTACCCAGCGCTATTTATTTGCCATTGACCTTGCAGGAAAAGGAAAGCTTCGGAAAATCACACCTGCTTCTTACTCCGGAGTCAATACCTATAATATTGCTCCAAATGGTCAAGTAGCAGTTCACAACCATCAGAGCACAAAAGATCCACTCACCGTAAGATTAGTAAGCCTTCCAAAACATGAAACCATTAAGACTTTAGTAGAAAACAATGCCTATAAACAAAAGCTCGCATCCCTAGCACTACCGGAAATCAAATTCACTACGGTCACTACATCAGAAGGAGTTACGCTTGATGCACGAGTGATTTACCCTATTGACTTTGATGAAAATAAAAAATACCCAGTGCTTTTCCATGTCTATGGGGAACCTTGGAGTACAGTAGCGACAGATACACAGGTGGGATTATTTAACATCATGCTTGCACAAAAAGGCTATGTGATTATTGACATGGATAATCGTGGTACTCCAACACTTAAAGGAAGTGCTTGGAGAAAAATCATCTATAGAAACATAGGCAAAGTAAATGCTCAAGATCAGGGGTTGGCAGCTAAGGAAATTTTAAAACTTCCTTATTTAGATGAAAACAGAGTAGCTGTTTGGGGTTGGAGCGGCGGAGGCTCAATGACCTTAAACCTGATGTTTAAATTCCCAGAAGTTTATCAAACAGGTATGTCTGTAGCTTCTGTATCAAACCAGTTGATATATGATAATATCTATCAAGAGCGATACATGGGATTACCTCAGGAAAATTTAGAAGATTTTATAGAAGGATCCCCTATCACTTATGCCAAAAACCTAGAAGGTAATCTGTTGCTAGTACATGGAACGGGTGATGACAATGTACATTATCAAAGTGCTGAAATGCTGATCAACGAGCTCATCAAACACAACAAACAATTCCAGGTAATGCCTTACCCGAATAGGTCGCATGGAATCAGGGAAGGAGAGGGAACAAGTCTTCATTTGTATACTTTGCTCACAAATTATTTAATAGAGCATACTCCAGTGAATTAACCAGTCATTAGCTTTTTGGCTAAAAGTTTAGAAGAAGATATCGAATGAATAGTAAAAAAACCTAAAGCGAATGGCTTTAGGTTTTTTATTGTTCTATCGACTTAGTCTCGAAAACTATTATTTTTCCTTCTTCAATTTCAATTCTTAATTCTATTGGATTACAGCAAACCTCGCAATCTTCTATGTATTGTTGTTTGGAAACTGAGGGATCTATCAGCATTGATATTTCAGCGAGACAATAGGGACATTGAAAGAAATGTTCAAGCATTCGAGAAGTTAAAAAAATACTATTGTATCTAAAAACAGTTCTGCTCCATAAAGCAAAAAACCCTCGAAGCCAAAATGCCCGAGGGTTTTTAATCAAATATACTTTCTAATTACACTTCCACAGGAGCATCTATATTTTTAAAATACACCTGCTTATCTGCATCTAAGTCGACCAATACTGCTGAATCATTCTTGACGTAGCCAGAAAGAATCTGCTTTGACAATTCATTCAAAATCAGACGCTGCATGGTTCTTTTCAATGGTCTCGCTCCAAAATTGGGATCAAAACCAACCTCTCCTAAATAATCCAGAACTTCCGTAGTAGCTTCAATTTCAATATTTGCTTCAGCAAGTCGTTTTTGAATCTCTTTCCATTGAATATCCACAATCTTTCGGATGATCTTCTTATTTAATGGCTCGAACATGATTACCTCATCAATTCTATTTAGGAATTCCGGTCGCACAGACTGCTTTAATAAATCAAAAGCCTCCTGTTTGGTTTTTTCCATGATTTCTTCTTTGTTCCATTCCTCAATTTCAGCAAATCGTTCCTGAATCAAGTTGGAACCGATATTGGTAGTCAAAATGATAATGGTATTCTTGAAACTCGCAATTCTACCTTTATTATCTGTCAACCTCCCATCATCCAAGACCTGAAGTAAGATATTGAATACATCTGGGTGTGCTTTCTCAATCTCATCCAACAAGACTACAGAATAAGGCTTTCTCCTAACCGCCTCAGTCAATTGACCACCTTCATCGTATCCCACGTATCCTGGAGGCGCTCCCACCAACCTGCTCACTGCATGTCTTTCTTGGTATTCGGACATGTCAATTCTCACCATGGCATTTTCATCATTGAAGAGGTATTCCGCCAAGGCCTTGGCAAGTTCGGTCTTACCCACTCCTGTAGTACCCATGAAGATGAAGCTTCCAATTGGACGTTTCGGATCCTGTAAGCCTGCTCTACTTCTTCTGACCGCGTCAGACAATGCAGTGATAGCTTCTTTTTGCCCGGCCACTCGCTTGCCTAATTCTTCCTCCAAGTGCAATAATTTCTCTCGTTCAGATTGAATCATTTTTGACAAAGGAATACCAGTCCATTTAGAAACTACTGCGGCAATATCCTCTTGATCTACCTCTTCTTTCAGCAAAGGAGATCCAGATTGCATCTCTGCCAATTGCTTTTTGAAAGACTCTAGTTTTTGCTCTGCTTCGCCAATTTTTCCATATCGGATTTCGGCAACTTTTCCGAAATCACCGGCTCGCTCCGCTTGTTCAGCTTCCAGTTTGTAATTATCGATACGCTCCTTTTCACGTTGGATACCGGTAATCACCGCTTTTTCGCTTTCCCACTTAGCTTTCACACTATCTCGCTTCTCAGAAAGCTCCGCCAATTCCTTACTCAGAACAGTTTCTTTGTCCTTGTTCTTTTCTCTTCGGATCGCTTCACGTTCGATTTCCAGCTGCATGATTCTTCGATTCAGCTCATCGAGCTCTTGAGGCAAAGAATCAATTTCCATCCTCAATTTCGCAGCTGCTTCGTCCATTAAGTCAATAGCCTTATCCGGCAAAAAACGATCAGAAATGTAACGTTGAGACAGCTCTACAGCTGAAATGACTGCATCATCTTTGATTCGAACCCCGTGGTGAACTTCATACTTATCTTTAATTCCCCTTAGAATTGATATTGCATCTGCAGCATCTGGTTCATCAACAATCACAGCTTGGAATCTTCTTTCCAAAGCTTTGTCTTTTTCGATATATTTCTGATACTCTTTCAGAGTCGTTGCACCGATCGCATGCAACTCACCCCTCGCCAAAGCTGGCTTCAACAAGTTGGCTGCATCCATGGCACCTTCTCCTCCTCCACCTGCTCCAATCAGCGTATGAATCTCATCGATGAAAAGAATAATTTCTCCTTCTGCATCTGTCACTTCTTTGATCACAGCTTTCAATCGCTCCTCAAATTCTCCTTTGTATTTAGCCCCAGCTACCAATAAACCCATGTCCAATGAGATCAAGGTTTTGGATTTTAGGTTTTCAGGCACATCACCAGAAACAATTCGCTGAGCCAAACCTTCCACAATGGCAGTTTTACCCACACCAGGCTCACCTAATAAGATGGGGTTATTTTTAGTTCTTCTTGCTAAAATTTGAAGAACCCTTCTAATTTCTTCATCTCGACCAATAACCGGATCTATTTTTCCTTTCTTGGCCATTTCGTTCAGGTTTTTAGAATACTTCTCTAAAGCCTGATATTTACTTTCTGCATTTGGGTCTGTCACTTTGTTACCTTTTCTAAGTTCTTTAATTGCCTCGATCAATGGTTTTTCAGAAATACCCTGATCTTTTAAAATCCTTGAAGCAGGATCCCCTGCCGCCAGAATGCTCAACAGTAAATGCTCAATTGCCACATATTCATCCCCAAAAGTTTTTAAATAATCTTTTGCTTTGGTCAATACTTGGTTGGCGGCATTACTTAAGTAGGGTTGTTGTCCTCCACTTACTTTTGGCAAACGCTCTAATTGTTCATCCAATTTTTGATTGAGCAATTGCTTATTTGCACCGAGTTTTTTGAATAAAAAATCGGTTACATTTTCATCCTCTGAGAAAATTCCTTTCAGTATATGAGCGGGCTCGATATTAGGCTGACCTGCAGCTGATGCCAACTCCACCGCTTTCTGAATCGCCTCTTGGGACTTGATTGTAAATTGTTTGAAATCCATTATAGTTGGTTTTTTTAAGTTTCTAATTTGAACGAGTACCCCAGGAAAATCTCTACATTTCACCTATCCCGGATGTAACACATTTTTTATTTAGCAAATCCAACTCCAAGTATATTTTCAAGTCATTATGACCGATAAATATCCTTTTTATTCAAAAATTCGGATTTTTTGGCAGTAAAATAGGCTAGGTAAATAAAAATGAAGGACAAGTTACCAGCGCCTTATAAACTACTTTTGCTCCTTGGCCACGGTCATGTCTCCAATATCAATTGCTAAGCTAGGATATTCTTCCTCCAATCGACTAACTAACTCCTTGCTCACTTTTGTATTCCACACGTACACACTTTGAAGGCTTTTGATTTGGGCAAGCAAATTCAGTGTAGAATCCCCTATAGATGTATTATAAAGATTGACAGTTTCTAAGTTCTTCAACCCCCCTAATGCAGATGCACCTTGATCAGTAATTGGATTATTATCCAATAATAATTTTGTTAGATTCTGGAAATCCGAGATGACACTTAAGGATTCATCTTTTACATCAGATTCACCCAAGTCTAGCCAAGTGATTTGTTCTCCAATCTCTTTTAACGCCTCAATATTTTCACTTTTCAACTTCCCAATGGCTACTACCTCCAAGAAATTATTTTCTTCGGATAGCGTAGCAATCCTAAACCCTTGCTTCCTCACTTCATTCAAGGTAGCTTCAGGAGCAGCCTCTAACTTCACTTTTTCATAATGAGCCTTTCTTCGCGTAGAAAGTCCATAGGTACTCTCGATCAATTCTTTAATTTCTTTTGGAATCACTTCATCTGTCACACTTAACTTTTGATCAATTCCACTTTCTATCCAATACTTCAATAAGGTTATTTCTCCATAAGAAAGCCCTGCTCCTTTTGGTGGCATAAACTTTTTACTTTCAGGATTCAAGGTCACCCGCTGATACAATTCACTAGTGGACAAAGAGCCCTCCTCAATCGCAGGACCAGTCTCTCCCCCTTCTTTCAAATCCTCTAATGTCATAATGCTCAGTCCTCCCTTTTTTGATTCTCCCTGATGGCATGAGGCACATTTTTGAATTAAAGCTGGCTGGATAATATGTTCGAATACCAAAGTGGAATCTGCATCCTCTGGAAAGGAATAATTGGCTTCTTCTGATTCGCTAATGGAGATAAATCCCTGAATGAAGGACGGGGCATAATCAAAAAGGTATCCTTCACCATGTGTGAGATTTCCTCCCAAATGTCCCGTAATGGAAATACAGATTGCCAGCATCCCCAAACAAAACCCAAGCTGCTTTTTCTGCTTGTTTATTTCTGAATCAAGAAAATGAATATTCAATCTTTCCTTGAGTGGTATTCCAGATGAATCTTTATCAAAAAAGCCTAAGATCAAAAGCAATGAAATTACAGAAATTAAGGCCACCGCAATGCCCATCCATCTGTGCCAGGACAAGGTCCCTTCTGGATACCCTCCTTCGGTGGCAAGAAAAAACCCAAATAACACTGCCAAAATTGCACTTATGGCACTCAATAGTAGGATCAAAGGAAGCGAAGTCATTAAGAATCGAAACTTCTTAAAAAGCGACAAAAGAAAGACAGCAACTCCCAGTAGAATAAAACCAATTGGCAGATGCACTATTAATGAATGAAATCGTCCGAAAAATAAGGTAGAATCTGATTGCAAAAAGATATTGAACATACATTTAAAATTGACTTATTTAAAGATAACATTTGTACCTTACATTTATGTAATACAAATTCTTGTAGATCAAATTAAATTAGGATAATCTTCTTGCCAATGATCAATTTTTTCAAATCATTCATTCTTCTCGGCTCTATTTTTTGTTTTTTAAACTCATGCAATAAGCCAAAGCAAGAGCTAGCATCGAAGTTGTCAGATGATTTTCTTTGGGAAGACCAAACTGATATCTACTTACCCAACACAGCAGAATGGACGAATCGAGTGGAAGCCGCAGACCTAAACAAAGATGGTAAAGTAGATCTGATGTTCGCGAACGGGGGAGATTATTCAGAGCCTGGCAAGTTAGAATCTAGTCGTATTTTTCTCAACCAAGGTCCCAACTCGCCATTTCTTGAAATCACCAAACAAGTTTTTGGCGAAGATAAATTTTATGCCAGAGTGATTAAAGCCAGAGATTTAAACCAAGATGGTTTTACGGATTTGTTGGTAGGCAGCACTTTTCAAACCCAAAGTGAATTATACTTAGGACAGCAAAACGGGCAATTTATAAGAGTAACTGAGACTCATCTTCCCTCTAAAGTAGCTAGTATAGGAGATTTAGAATTTGGGGATGTGGACGCAGATGGGGATCTTGATGTAGTTTTATCAGATTGGGGCCCTGGCTCCAACATGGATAATGAAGGAGGCAAAACCCTGTTATGGCTCAATGACGGATCTGGAAAATTTGAAGATGTCACAGATTCCCATATGCCGGATCTATTAATCCAATTTTCTTGGGATTTGGAATTTTTTGATTTCGATAATGACTTTGACTTAGATATTGCCATATCATGTAAAAGATGTGGTACAAGTCGAGTTTTTGAAAATGATGGCAAAGGTCATTTCATAGACAAAAGGATGTTGCCTGCATATACCAATAATTATGAATTTGAAATTGCAGACATCAATCAAGATGGATTCCTGGATTTAGTTACTGTCAACGATGGAGAAATTGTAGATGGTAAATCATGGTCCAGACGTGAGCATGTTTTTCTAAATGATAGTGCTAAGCGATTTCTTGATGCTACTTCTTCACTATGGTTAGATCAGGACAACATAGGAGAGGATGATAACAATGTCGTATTTTTGGATTTTGATTCCGATGGCGATCCTGATTTTATCCTCAGCTCGCTTACAGGTGAAGACCGCTTGTTGATCAATGACGGAACTGGAAAATTTAAACTTCAACAAAGCATTCTTTCTGGAGATCCCACTCCCCATACTCTTTCCTTGATCTTCGCTGATCTAAACAATGACTATAAAATGGATATCATTATGGGACAAGGAGAAGGAGAAGAATCCATAGAGGAACGCATCTATATCGGTAAAAAAGTCCAAGCAGATACCGCTCCGCCTATTATTTCACATATTGAACAAACATCGTCATCGGATGGGACAAGTAAAGTCTATGCTCGTGTATCGGACAATAAAAGCCCCAGCATGCCCCAAGACTGGAAAGAGGTAGTAGTGGTCTCAGGCTCAAAAAAAATCTCAATGACATGGTACGGAGAATATTTATGGTTTGCCGACTTGTCAAAATTGGAAACTGAAAACCCCATTGAAATTTGTGCCACTGATGCAGCGGGAAACCAAGCCTGTAGAAAGATCGATTGAAAATTTAGCTCAAAATATCCCTGACAACATTTCCTTCCACATCGGTTAATCTGAATCTTCTACCTTGGAATTTATAAGTCAACCGCTCGTGATCCAATCCCATTAAATGAAGTAATGTCGCATTTAGATCATGGACATGAACAGGGTTTTCTACCACGTGATATCCAAAATCATCTGTTCTTCCATAAGTCAAACCCTTTTTCACTCCTGCTCCTGCCAATAGCATGGTATAGGCGTCTGGATGATGATCCCTTCCAAAATTATCCTTTGTCAGCTCTCCTTGCGAAAAACAGGTCCTACCAAATTCTCCTCCCCAAACCACTAAAGTATCTTCCAATAAACCTCTTTGTTTTAAGTCCATAATTAAGGCGGCACTCGCTTGGTCAACTTCCTTGGCACGCTTCGCAATACTTTTAGGCAAATCATTATGATGATCCCAACCTCCATGATACACTTGGATAAATTTCACACCACGCTCCGCTAATCTCCTCGCTAATAAACAATTACTGGCAAAAGTACCGGACTTTTTGCTATCCTCTCCATATTGCTCATAAATGTAATCTGGCTCACCTTTGGTATCAACCACTTCTGGAACAGAGGTCTGCATTCTAAAGGCCATTTCATATTGAGCCATTTTTGCCTTGATAGATGGGTCTTCCCAAAATTCAAAAGCTCCTTCCTGCATTTTTTTCAAATAATCCAACTGTTCTCTCCTAACTGATTCAGTTACTCCAGGAGGATTCGTCAAGTATAAAACAGGATCCTTCCCTCCACGAAATCGAACACCTTGATGCTCTGCGGGTAAAAATGCGCTGGAATATAACCCTGCAAATCCTCCTTCTAACCCTTCGGTTTTCAAGACAATAAACGCAGGTAAATTCTCATTATCAGATCCTAATCCATAGCTAATCCAAGATCCAAAAGAAGGCCTGCCAGGAAGTTCAGATCCGGTATTGGTAAACATCTGCGCAGGTTCATGTTGAACAGATGCCGTATGCATGGATTGAATTTTACACAACTCATCAGTGATTTTTGACATATTAGGCAACAAATCACTCATCCACATTCCACTTTCTCCATGCTGCTTAAAATTCCATCGCGTCCCCACCATGGGAAAAGAATTTTGGGTAGCTGCGGTTCCAGTCAGTCTATCTCCAAATACGCTTGAAGGCAGATTTTCTCCATTCATTTTAACCAACTGTGGCTTGTAATCAAATAAGTCCAGTTGAGAAGGTGCCCCCGCCATATAGAGGTATATGATTCTTTTAGCTTTTGGGACGAAATGAGGTTTATTTCCAAATGCGAAAAGAGAAGAAGGGTCCAGTAAGGAAGCGAGTGAAACAGCTCCTATCCCCAAAGATGTTTTAGTCAAAAACTCTCTCCTAGTCAAAGGTAAATGTATATGATTATGTCCCATAGTTACCTTTTCATATAAGTTTCATCAAAATTTAAAATCGAATTTGCTACTAAGGTTAATGCAGCAGTTTGCGTCTTGTCAAGGGCTTGATCTCTAGGTAATTCTCCTACGGCCAGTAAAGAATCAGCTGACATCGGATTTTCCTGAAAATGCGCATAGGCACTTTCATAATATTCTTTTAGAGTAGCCAGTAATTTCTCATTCGGAGTAACGCCTGTGGCCAATCGAAAACTTAGTTTAAGCTGATCTTCAATGGCCTCTTCCTCTTTAATTACCCGTTCAGACATGAACCTGGAAGCCTCAATAAACTGAGGCCCGTTCAATAAATTAAGCGCTTGAAGGGGAGTATTTGTATTGACCCTTTTCGTAATACAGATCTCCCGGTTTGATGCATCGAACGTAATCATGTAAGGCGCTGGAGAAAATCTTCTGGTAAACGTATAGAGGCTTCTTCTATGGAGGTTACTCCCCGTATCTTGTCTGTATTTATGTAGCTTAAATGAGAAATCTCCCAATTCCTCCCATAATCCTTCTGGCTGATATGGTTTAACACTCGGCCCACCGATTTTTTTATCTAAAATACCACTGGATGCCAATGCATTATCACGGATAAATTCTGCCGGCAGTCTATAACTACTTGACCTGGCGTAATATTTATTTTCAGGATCTGCTTCGTATTTCTCAGGATCTGCAAAAGAAGATTGCTGATAGGTAGCAGACATCACCATCAATTTTAGCATACTCCTCAAATCCCATCCGCTATCCATAAACTCATACGCCAACCAATCCAATAACTCTGGATGAGTAGGTAAGTCTCCTTGAATACCAAAGTCTCCAGAAGTCTTGACAATCCCAGTACCAAAAATCATTTGCCAATATCTATTGATGATCACACGGGAAGGCAAAGGATTCTCTGGATTTATGATCCATTTAGCCAACCCCAATCTATTTTGAGGATAATCTTCCGGAAACGGAAGGACATTTTCTGGAGTACTTGGTAAAACTTTTTCCCCATAATCATTATAAACTCCCCTCTTTAACAAAAAGGTAGGTCTGGGTTCAGGCATATCTTCCATTACCATCACTTCTTGGGTCGTTTCCAAAATCTCCAATTTCGCTTTTCTTAGGGAGCGAATTTCATTCCTAAGCTCTATGGCTTTTCTTTCCTGTGCCAACAGGTATTCCTTAGAGGATTCGGAAGACAATGGCCTGGAAGTATCCCCCACTAAACTTGCCATTTCCAAACTAGTAAGTTCCCTGTCAAAAAGTTTTACCTCATCCATGTATCCTTTATAAATACCAGGATCAAAGGAAAAAAGACGATAGCTTTTTCCTAATCGAAGGGGCAGGGTATCAATTTTGGCAGTGTATTCATCAATGGGTAAAATACTACGCGAAAGCTGATCTGAAACAACTTTCATTTGTTGACTCTCCCCTTCTATATAAAGTGTAACACCTGTTGCTTTTCCTGTTCCATCATAGGAAAACCCTACTTGAGTCCATGCCTCAAATTTCACAGGCTCCTCCGTTTTCACTTCCAGATAATCATCGGGAAGTCTATGAATGAGACGTACAGATAGATGGTTTGTGGAATCTAAGAACATTTCCCATCCTCGGTAGAATCCCAAAAAATTATTGCTGTTCCCAATGATGTTCTGAATATGCCTTTTCTCATTTCCTTGAGGTTTAATCCAAACACTTGCAGAGAATGAATCATATTGATCAAAAAAGCCAACCTTATTCAAACTGACATAATCGTAATCATCATCAAATAATAACCCTTTCCCTTTCCAGCCATTCACCAATTCTACACCTAGCGTTGCCTCAGCATTTTTATTATTATCAAGGATCAAGATTTCCTCGTATTCTTTTTTCTTTTTTTTGTTAGCCTTTTTCAGGGAATCAATTTTAGCTTTTTCCTTTGCGGTTTTAGTCTTGTACTCCTCTGCTTCTTCCTCAGCAAATGGGTTCTTTCTTTTCTTTTCCTTTTTTATCTTTTCAAAAGATTCAAACGAATATGAAGCAATTTCTTTTGGAAGTAACTTATCGGGAGATATTGTCGCCACATAATCCTTGATTTCATTCACTTCATATTCATTTAAAGCCTTCTCCTTTTGCAGAATTAATTGATCCAAGGAGTCCAAACTTTGCCGCTGATGTTCCTTAAAAAGCAACAAAGTGGGAGCTCTATTCAAATCGGTTGGCCCTAATCCAAACTCGTCTATGCTATTGAAAAATGCAGAAAGCTGAAAAAAATTCTTTTGGCTGATAGGGTCAAATTTGTGGTCATGACATCTGGCGCATCCAATTGTCAGCCCCAAAAAAGCAGTACCTGTTGTAGCTGTTCTTTCTGCCACATATTCAACCCTGTATTCTTCTTGAATTGAACCTGCAGAAGCCTCCATGGGATTGAGCCTATAAAATGCAGTGGCCAACTTATCCTCTGTAGTCCCATTTGGCAGCAAGTCTCCAGCAACTTGCTTAGTAATAAAGTCACTGATAGGAATATTATTTTTAAAGGCATTAATTACCCAATCCCGATAAGGCCAAACCTCCCTGTAACCGTCAAAGGAAACCCCATGAGAATCGGCATATCTGGCTATATCTAACCATTCCATGGTCAATCTTTCTGCATGTTCTTGAGAGGCAAGCAGCCGATCCACTACCTTTTCATAAGCACGTTCAGAGTTGTCATTTAAAAAATCATCAATCTGTTGGATGGTGGGTGGAAGGCCTGTCAAATCCATCGTCACTCTTCTCAAAAGTCTTTCCTTGTCTGCTTGAGGATTAGGAGAAAGTCCTTGCCTAAGCAATTCAGCTTGAACAAAATAATCAATCTCATTATTCCTTTTCCAGTCTTCTTTAACTTCAGGGACAGCAGGAGACTCCACTTTCAAGAAAGACCAATGCTCTTTCCACTCCGCTCCTTGCTCCACCCATTTGGCAATGGTCGCGATTTCGGCTGGAGTAAGAGAGAGATTCGATTCCGGAGGAGGCATGACAGTCTCAGGATCTAAACTAATCATCCTGTGGTATACCTCACTACCTCCTAAACTCCCTTTTGAAAATGCCTTATTTCCGGAGGACAACTTCATAAACGCATCTTCCTCAATATCCAATCTCAATCCCGCTTTTCGGGATCCTTCGTCTGGTCCATGACAAGCATAGCAACGATCAGCCAAAATTGGTTTTACATGGAAATTATAATCTATTTTTTCTGGTAAAGTCTCATAAGCCAACTCCACCTCTTCTGGTAATGAAGGCTGACAAGCAAAAACCAAGAGGAGACCAAACAAAGAAAATATAGGGATATGGGCCGCCAAACGAGACGATGAAAAGCTATTTGGGTTCATAAAAAATATTTACATCCAATTTAACAAAATACTCTTAATACACTGAGAAATAGATAAATAATTATCTTAAAAAAATGCAATTAAAAGTATAGTGAAAGGTATTAACTCATAAAAAAAGCCCCCAAAAAGTATCTTCCTTTTTGAGGGCTTTTCATATTTAGAGATTTTATGAATTACTTTCCATCGGACTTCAATAAGATGCTAGCCGGGGGTGCTTTTTTATTTCCCCCATGATCCGGATGAATAAATGTGTGGAAAAATAAACGAAGAAAATACTTTTCCTGTGTCTGAAAAACATTGCTCATTCCATCTGTAATCAAAAACAAATTTTGCAAATCCTGTTCTTCTAACCAATCCTGGTCGAGCGACTTAAACATCCTCTGGTAAGGCACATAAGTACCATCCGATTTTTGTATACTAACCGGATTCACAATTTTCCCATCTTTAACAGTTGCTTTAGCCATGTAGCATTCACTTTTTCCTTGATTGATTACCGTCATCACAGCCTCATGTTCTCCGTCTGAAACTTCATAAGCCCCTCTCTCATGAAAAGAAATATAATAGTTGCTATAGCAACCTTGTACCCCTGAAGCAAAAATACTTTCTGCTCCTTGACTTTGCGAAAAGGATTTGAAAGAAATAAGAATTATTGCCGAAAATAAAATTCTGAATTTCATAAATAAACTGATTAATAAATTACAGGTTTAAATTGGGTAAAAAAATTTAAAAATCAAGCTTAAAAAGAAAATTAGCTCCTCCAAAAAGAGAAGCTAAACTTAAACCGATATTAGGCCTTTAACCTTGAGATTTAGCATATTCCTCCACAGCTCGCCACACCCTAAATATATTCCCTGAACAAATTTTTTGTATATCCTCTTCAGAGTAACCTCTTTTCAATAATTCAGCAATCAAATTGGGATACATAGAAACATCTTTCAATCCGGTAGGCAAGGAATCCCCCACTCCATCAAAATCAGATCCAAGCCCCACATAGTCTATACCTACCAAAGCTACTACATGATCAATATGGTCGGCAACTTTCTGTACGGTGGGAAAAGGATTATTGGCAGCAGTATATTCGGCAATATAAGCCTGAGCGGCAGAATCACTTCTACTGAGGTTATTCTCAGCAAGCCAGTTGACAATATGCTCTCTGACTTTAGCGGAGCCAGCAGCATATGCGGAGTCTATGAAACTACCCCCAAAATTGATCATCATTACTCCACCATTCTTCGCCATGGCTTGGATCAGTTCATCACTCATATTTCTCTCAAATCCAGGAGTGAATTTTCTTACTGAAGAATGCGAAGCTATAACCGGCACTTTGGTCACCTCCAAAGCATCCAAAAATGTTTCATCAGAAACGTGAGAAACATCTACCATAATCCCTACTCGGTTCATTTCTTGAACGACTTGTTTCCCATACTCGCTAAGACCATTGTATAGCCTTACCGTATCGTAACTACTATCTCCAATAAGGTTTGCCTTTCCGTGTGTGAGTGTGATGTATCGAATCCCTCTACCATGAAAATATTCAACATTGGCAATATCATCTTCTAATCCAGCACCATTTTCCATCCCCATAGGAAGAGAAATCTTTCCTGCAGCAAAATTGGCCTCGATGTCTGCTGGGCTATAAGCTATAGCAAATTTGTCAGGAAAAGTCTCTGTCAGTCTTTCGGTCATTAGGATAAGAGAATCCGCCAGGGCTTTGGAAGCGCCAGGGATTTGTTGATTTACTGCTGGGATATAAATAGACATAAAAGGAGCATCTAACCCTCCCTCTTTGGTTCTAGGATAGTCAAAATTCCCTCCATCAGTTCTTACAGAAACATCAAGAATTTCTCTTTGCAAGGTAAATCCGCCTACCTTCATTCGATAAGGCAAATCTACATGTCCGTCTACCATGATCGTTTTATGGGCAATTTCTGTAGCTGCTTGGAGCCGCTCTTCATCGCTCATGCTGGTATAATCAACTGCTACCTCTTTTGGCTGGCATGCCCAGGCCATTAAGCCAATTAATAATAGGGAATAGTTTTTCTTCATATTGGTTGGTGGTTATTAAAGAGAGAAAGATACTTTCTTTTTATGACTACTTTCAAAAAATTCCACTAAAGGCCATTTCAACCTTTTTAGAATTCATATCTTTTCATTTTTCACCCTTGTATTGTTCCATCTAGCAGTTAATCATTAACTTTTAATAGAAAAACCACCTTCAAATGAAAAAACTCATCTACTTAATTTTATTATCAGCGCTATTTTCTTCTTGTAATAGCAATGATGATTTACCGGAAATAAAAATCGAAATAGCCTCTGACCTTAGTCAAGATATTTCTGATGGAAGACTACTCTTGTTTTTCTCAAAAGACGATTCAAGAGAACCCCGCTTTTCTGTTTCCGACAATGTAAATACTGCCCAAGTTTTCGGAATGGATGTAGAGAATTTTGAACCTGGGTCTGTCATTGAGTTCAAAATGGATAGTTTTGGATACCCATTAGAGCAACTTTCTAATTTGGAGGAAGGAGACTATTTAGTACAAGCATTTTTCATCAAGTACGAAACCTTTGACCGAGGGGATGGCCATCAAGTAAAACTAGCCATGGATCAAGGGGAAGGAAGAAAATGGACCAGTACTCCAGGAAACACCTATTCATTGCCTATCTCCATTGAATGGAAGAAAGGAAATGACTACCAGCTAATTATCGATCAAAAAATCCCTCCAGTAGAAGAGCCAGAGGACACTAAGTTCATTAAGCATATCAAGATGAAATCCGAACTTTTGTCCGAGTTCTGGGGTAGGGATATGTTTTTAGGTGCCCATGTCTTATTGCCTGAGGGATTTGATGAAAACCCTAACCAATATTATCCTTTGATGGTATTTCATGGGCATTTCCCAAGTGATTTTGGGGGATTTCGTACCAGTCCACCAGATCCTAATTTAAGTGAAGACGATTTCTCTGCTCGTTTTGGAATCTATGGTTATGAGAAAATCCAACAGCAAGAAGCCTATGATTTTTACCAAAAATGGATATCGCCTGATTTCAAACGTTTTATTATTATCCAGATACAACATGCCAACCCATTTTACGATGACAGCTATGCCGTAAATTCTGCCAACCTTGGACCTTATGGTGATGCCATTACCTATGAACTTATCCCCTATATAGAAAAAGAATTTAGGGGAATTGGCGAAGGTTGGGCCAGGATCCTTTATGGGGGATCCACAGGAGGTTGGGAAGCTTTAGCTGCTCAGGTATTTTATCCAGATGAATATAATGGTTGCTTCGCAGCTTGTCCTGACCCCATTGATTTTAGAGCATTTACTACCATTAACCTTTATGAGGACCAAAATGCCTATTATCAGGATGGGGACTTTAAAAAGATTTTACGTCCTGGACATAGGGATTACCTGGGACATGTTTCTTCCATGGTGAAAGACATGAACCATAGAGAATTAGCAATTGGCGGGGTACAAACCAGATCAGGAGAGCAATTTGACATTTGGCAAGCTGTATATTCCCCGGTAGGACAAGATGGCTACCCGAAACCGATTTGGAATAAGAAAACGGGTGAAATTGATTCCGAAGTTGCTGAATATTGGAAAGAGAATTACGACCTTCGCTATATCATGGAAAGAGACTGGGAAACATTAGGGCCAAAATTAGAGGGTAAGGTGAATATTTATTGTGGAGATATGGATAATTACTATTTAAACAATGCGGTTTACCTCACGGAAGAATTTTTGGAGCAAACTCAAAACCCTTACTACAATGGAGAAGTGGCCTATGGAGATAGGGCTGAACATTGTTGGAATGGAGACCCTACCCTCCCAAATTACATTTCCAGACTCCGATACAATACGATGTACTTGGATAAAATCGAGGACCGATTCAAGGCCTCTGCACCTTCCAATTTTAATCAACAAAATTGGACGATCACTAAAAATTAATAGAATATGAAAAATGTATTAAAACCATGTCTTTACGGCTTGGGAGCTACTTTACTTCTTACTCAATGTAATCCTCAAAAAACAGAAGAATCCAACGAATCTGAAACTATGGTAGTGGAAGATGCCAAAACTCCCACATTAACCATGGTTTGGGAAACACCAGATAGTCTAATCACCTGTGAATCTATTTTATACGACCCTTATACAGGTAAAATCTACGTTTCCAATATTGAAGGAACTCCTACTGACAAGGATGGAAAGGGATCAATCTCCATCATTGATAAAAATGGAACCATCGTCACTCAAGATTGGGTAACTGGCTTAAATGCCCCAAAAGGAATGGCTATATCAGATGGAAAGCTTTATGTTACTGATATAGATCAATTGGTGGAGATTGACATTGAATCTGCTACAATCTCTAATAAATATCCAGTGGAAGGAGCCGAATTCTTAAATGATGTGGCTCAATACGAGGGCAAAATTTACTTCTCAGGAATGAACAAAGGCTTGTTACATGTACTAGATGGAGGCACAGTCACCACCATTTCAGAAGGAAACGCCTCCTTGAATGGAATAGCGATTGATTCGAATGGAACTATTTATGGACTAGATGGATCAGGATTGAAAAGATTTTTACCAGATGGAAGTTCTGAAATCATCAATGGAACAGTGACTGGAGGAGACGGTTTGATTATCTTGGGAGAGGGAAATTACGTCGCTTCAAGGTGGGTAGGAGAAATCTATTTTGTGAGCGGAGATGGGGAAACACTTCTTTTGGATACAAAAGATATAGAATCCAACACAGCGGATATTGGTTTTATTCCCGAGGAGAATTTAATTTTAGTACCAACTTTCTTTAAAAATAAAGTAGTTGCCTATAAATTAGATTACTAACAGGTATTCGAAATTTAGAAAGAGGTTGTATCCTAATTGATGTTTTCACATTTTGACACTGCTCAATGTGACAATATGATTATTGAAACAGCCCCTTTTTTTTTATCTGTCAATAAGGAAACTACTCGAATGTCAAGTTTGAAATCTCCTTATCTGGTTTTTTGTCCGTATCTTGTAGAAGATTTATACGTTAGATAAAATAAGTAACTTTTAATAGCAACTATCTAAAACCGAATCAATCACTTCACCCTAAGAAGTATTATTATGAGAAATATAAAACCAATAGATTACGAGCTGGAGAAAAACATGGAGGTTATCTCCCAATTAGATGACCAGGTGGGAGAGGCTGTTGAAAATATTTTGGTAGATCCGGAAACTTGCTGGCAGCCATCTGACTTTTTGCCTGATTTTGGTAATCCAGATATTCACGACGAAATCAAAGCTTTACAAAAAAGAGCTGAAGGAATTCCCGATACAGTTCTTACCTCTTTGGTAGGAAATATGATCACTGAGGAGGCCCTACCTTCCTATCAAACTTATTTCAATTTATTAGAAGGCATCAATGAGGATAGAAGCTTAGTTTCTCCCTCTGGTTGGGTAAGATGGTCAAAAGCGTGGACTGCTGAAGAAAATAGACATGGGGACCTGTTGAACAAATACTTGTATATGACGGGCCGAGTAGACATGAAAGCGGTAGAAATCACGATCCATAGATTATTGACTAATGGCTTTGACCCGAAATCTGAAAGTGACCCTTACCAGGCCATGATTTATACATCTTTCCAAGAAAGAGCTACTAAAATATCTCATGTAAACACAGGCAAACTTGCTGATAAAGCTGGGGACCCAGTCCTTTCCAGAATTTGTAAAACGATTGCAGGTGATGAAGCAAGACATGAAAAGGCTTATAAATCATTTATGTCAAGCATCTTTGAAATTGATCCTAACGGAGCCATTCTTGCTTTTGAAAAAATGATGAAAAAGCAAATTGTCATGCCGGCAGTATTGATGGGAGAAGGCGGTCCTAATCCATCTATTTATACTAGATTTTCTGAAATCACACAAAAAGTTGGGATCTACACTGGCTGGGATTATGCCAGAATCATCGATCATTTGGTAAAACTTTGGAAAATCGAAAACTTAACTGGATTGAATGATGCTGCTTCCAAAGCGCAAATATATCTCTCCAAATTAGCTGAAAGATACATGAGGGTGGCTGATCGAATGAAAGCACCTGATGAAATCCAACTTGCTTGGTTAAAATAATCAACTCTCAAATTGATAAACCAATTGGGAAAACCTCTTCATTACTGGAGAGGTTTTTTTTTACTTTATCCATAGAAACAAGTAACTTTTTACACCAAACAAATATCGCAGGACAGCAGCCATGAAAAAGATTATCCTACCTTTTCTCTTTTTGATAGTAATAGGAATGACCCAAGCTCAATCCGTTCTAAAAGTCAATCAGGAAAGACTTTTCAATTCTATCCAACAACTTGCTACCTATGGAAAAAACCCAGCCGGAGGTTCAGATCGTGTAGCATACAGTAAACATGATATTGCTGCTAGAGCCTATGTCAAAGAATTGATGATTGGGGCGGGATTGGAAGTAAGTGTGGATTATGCAGGAAACCTGATCGGAAAAAAGGCAGGGAAAAACCCTAACCTGAAACCTATTGCATTTGGGTCACACATCGACGAAGTCCCCAATGGGGGTGATTATGATGGACCTGTCGGGTCTATGAGTGCCATAGAGGTTGTACAAACTCTTTCTGAGAATCAAGTGACCACTAACCACCCTTTGGAAGTCATTTTATTCACCAATGAAGAAGGGGGCGTAGTAGGAAGCCGAGCTTTAGTGGGTCAATTAAGTACAGAAGCTCTACAGGTTAGAAGTTCCAGCGGCTTGACTCAATATGAAGGTATCAAAGCGGTAGAAGGCAACCCAGATCGAATTGAGGACATCAAAAGAAACAAAGGTGATCTCGCTGCTTTTTTAGAATTACACATTGAACAAGGAGGCAATTTGGATCGAGAAGGAGTAGCTATTGGAGTGGTGGAAGGTATTGTTGCAATTCAATGGTATGAATTTACTTTTAAAGGGTTTGCAAATCATGCAGGAACCACTCCAATGAATATGAGAAAAGACCCCATGCTTCCAGCTGCAAGGTTGATTCTTGCTGTAAATGAAATTGTTAATTCATTTGATGGTGCACAAGTCGCCACTGTAGGAAAAATCGAAGCCTTCCCAGGAGCAGGAAATGTAATTCCCGGAGAGGTGAAATTGAATGTAGAAATCCGGGACTTATCTTCTGAAAAAATCCATCAGGTGTACCAAGCTATTGAAAAGAAAGCTCAGATGCTAGCAAAAGAAAGCGGTACCGAAGTCAGTGTCCACCATATTGAAGTAGCCAGTAAACCGGCTTTGGCCAACCCTGAAATTCAAAAAGTTATTGAATCATCCGCTAAGGAATTAGGCCTAAGCAGCATGTACCTACCTAGTGGAGCAGGTCATGATGCCCAAGAAATGGCACGGCTTGCCCCTATAGGGATGATTTTTATTCCTAGCAAAGATGGGATCAGCCATTCCCCTCAGGAATATTCCTCTCCTGAAGATATCGGCAATGGAGCCAATGTATTACTAAGGACCATTTTAACCTTGGATAAACAGCTTCAATAAATCATCAAACACTAAACTTTTTTAATCCCAATTTCATTTAATGTATATACATCAAAAATTTTCGTCATGTCTCAAATCAAGAAAATTCACCCTGCCGAATATAGACCAATAGCAGACCTTATTACTTATAGTCCAATGCCTACCCGGCAGCTTCAACAAATTGATCCTTTTATCTTTTTGAACCACCATGGTTTTCAAACCTATCCTGCTACTAATAATGGTTTGCCTTTTGGCCCCCATCCGCATCGAGGAATGGAAACAGTTACCTTTATTTTGGAAGGAGATATCATGCATTTAGATTCCTCTGGTCATGAATCTGTCATAGGCCCTGGCGGAGTCCAATACATGACCGCAGGGAGAGGATTAATTCACTCAGAAGTCAGCAGTTCAGAATTCAAGAAAAATGGAGGAGATTTAGAAATCCTTCAGCTATGGTTGAATTTACCGGCTAAGTTAAAAATGACTGACCCCTTGTATGTTGGGCTTCAAAAAGAGGAAATCCCCAGCTTTACATTGGACGAGGGAAAAGTAACAGTTCAACAGCTTTTCGGAGAATGGAATGGGGTAAATGGAGCTTTTAAAGAATCCTTTCCTCTTAACATGAGCACTATTTACCTAAAAGAAGGAGGAACCTTCAAAAAACAAATCCCGGCATCAGACAACATCTTTTTCTACATAGTCCGTGGTGAACTTGCCGTAAATGGGCAATCAGTGCCTTTTAGAAATCTGGTAGAATTTAAACTTGGAGAAGTGGAATTGGAAGTCACAGCATCTTCCGATGCCATTTTAATCTTGGGACATGCTCAACCATTTAATGAGCCTATGGTCGCCCAAGGTCCATTTGTCATGAATTCTGAGGAAGAGATTCACCAAGCATATGAAGATTACCGGAATGGTAAATTTGGTTCTTGGAAGCATTAACTATCGATAATATCCTGGGAAATCAACCGATAGATTTCAGCAAAAGACTCATTGTAATTCAAAAATCTATGATGGTTTTCCAGGGTCTCATAATCTTCCCTACTTGCAGGTCCAGTCTGTGCATTTTTAGCTCCTATTTGTAATGCTTTGGATATTTGCTCGATAATTAATGGTTTCAACATTTCAAAGTCTAGCCCCTGTCTTCGCATGATTTCTTCACTCATTCGAATCATATGATTGGTAAAATTGCTTGCAAAAACAGCCGCAACGTGAATAGCCAATCGGTCCTTGGACCTGACATTGTAATAATGGGATTTCATGCTTTTTGCCAACTTCCGAAGCTTTTGGAGGGTTTCTTCATCATCAGATTCCAGCAAAAATGCTACATCCTCAAAATCAATTTTTCTGGATTTGGTAAAAGACTGTAATGGATAAAATATCCCTGTATAAGTCGCCGAACTATAACCTAAAACATCCAAAGGCATAGCACCAGAGGTATGCACCAAAATACTTCCTTCTGGTAAAATCACTGAATCTGCCAACTCTGGTATTGCCTGATCACTCACTGCCAAAATAAAAATTTCTGCCTCAGATTCAGAAAAATCTAATTCATCTTTTGGCTCTGCAGTATATACCCTTTCTGTAATTTTTCTGGCACAAGAAAGATCCCTAGCATACACCTCTGTCACTTCATGCCCTGCATCTTCAATTGCCGGTGCTAAGTGCCAAGCCACATTTCCTGCACCAAGAATGGCTATTTTAAACTTCATAAACGAAATAAGGCAAAAAATAAGCACAATGAAAAGAGTGGGCTTTTTAGATCGATTCTTCTTGTTAATTTGAGCCGATTAGCGACCAAAAAAAAGCCATTCCTTTTGAATAAGGAATGGCGTATAATTTAAGACTTGAATCTCTTAAATATGCAAAGCCCTATTGTCGGTAGCTGCTAAACAGGCTTCTTTGAAAGCTTCAGTATAGGTTGGGTGTGCATGGGACATTCTAGCGATATCCTCTGCTGATGCTCGGTATTCCATCGCTACTACTGCTTCGGCAATCATATCAGCTGTTCTTGGGCCAATCATATGGACACCAAGAATCTCATCCGTTTCAGCATCTGCCAAGACTTTCACCAAGCCATCTGTATCCATAGAAGCTCTTGCTCTTCCAGATGCCATAAAAGGAAATTTACCAGCTTTGTATTTAATCCCTTTCTCCTTCAATTGCTCTTCAGTATATCCTACTGCAGCCACTTCTGGCCAGGTATACACTACCCCAGGAATTAGATTATAATTGATATGTGGTTTTTGGCCTACCAAAGTTTCCGCAACAAAAACTCCTTCTTCTTCCGCCTTATGAGCAAGCATCGCTCCTTTTACCACATCCCCAATAGCATAAATATTTGGCACGTTAGTTTGTAAATGATCATTTACTTCGATCTGTCCACGCTCTGTCAACTTCACTCCTGCTGCTTCTGCATTCAACCCATCGGTATAAGGCCTTCTACCAATAGAAACCAACACATAATCACCTTTCACTTCTACTGTTTCTCCTTTGTCATTATCAGCCTTCACCGTTACTTCTTTGCCTTTTTTCTCAACCGAGGTCACCTTATGCTTCAGGTAAAATTCAAAGCCCAATTTTTTCAAGGATTTTTGAAGCTCTTTGCCCATGGTTTTATCCATCGTTGGGATCAGAGAATCCATAAATTCAATCACTGAAACTTTGGCTCCTAGTCTTGCATAAACAGAACCAAGTTCAAGACCGATCACTCCTCCTCCAATCACAACCAAATGCTTTGGAATCTCTTTCAGGTTCAATGCTTCCGTAGAAGTAATCACCCGATCTTTATCTAATTTAATAAATGGCAGCGAGGATGGCTTCGAGCCAGTGGCAATGATAATGTTCTTTCCTTCAATTTCAGAAGAAGAACCATCATCTTTTGTTACTTTGACGGTAGTTGAATTGACAAAAGAGCCCAATCCTTGATGAACATCAATCTTATTCTTTTTCATCAGGTATTGGATACCGTCCGTATTTTGCTTCACCACATCGTTTTTACGAGTGATCATTTGCTTCAAATTAACCTTCAAATTACTCAGGCCTATTCCGTGAGTTTCAAAAGTATGTGCAGCATTATGATAATGTTCAGAGGAATCCAATAAAGCTTTGGAAGGGATACATCCAACATTTAAACAGGTACCTCCTAAGGTGGAATATTTTTCTATTAAAGCGGTTTTCATCCCTAGTTGCGCGCAACGGATTGCTGCTACGTATCCTCCAGGGCCAGAACCGATAACTATTACGTCGTACATTTTTCTTTAGATTTTAGTAGCAAGTAGCAAGTATCAAAACCTGTACTTCCATTCAATTTATATACTTAAGTACCAAGAGGGGGAATAAACAACGAGCTCTATTGAATTCCCCCATACTTGATACTCTGTACTAGTGACTAGATACTTTTTAAACTCCAAACAACAATCTAGTCGGATCCTCAAGTAGCTCTTTTACTCTCACCAAGAAGCTTACAGACTCGCGACCATCGATAATTCTATGATCATAGGATAATGCTACGTACATCATTGGAAGAATTTTAACCTCTCCATTCACCGCCATTGGTCTCTGCACAATATTGTGCATTCCCAAAATAGCAGATTGAGGAGCATTGATGATTGGAGTAGACATCATGGATCCAAATACTCCACCATTGGTGATGGTGAACGTTCCTCCTGTCATTTCTTCAATAGAAAGTTTATTATCTCTGGCTTTTACTGCCAAACGCACCACTTCTTTTTCAATCTGATCAAAGCTCATTGCCTCAGCATTTCTGATGACTGGAACCACTAATCCTTTTGGAGCAGAAACTGCGATAGAAATATCACAGTAGTCATTAAAGACCATTTCATTTCCATCTATCTTGGCATTCACTGCTGGCCACTCTTGAAGAGCCACGCAAACCGCTTTGGTAAAGAAGGACATGAATCCAAGTCCCACTCCATGCTTCTCTTTAAATTGTTCTTTGAACTTAGATCTCAAATCCATGATCGGTTTCATGTTCACCTCATTAAATGTGGTCAACATAGCCGTTTCATTTTTCACAGAAACCAATCTTTTGGCAACCGTTTTACGAAGAGAAGACATTCTTTCTCTTCTTTCATTTCTAGAGCCAAGCACTGGTGCTGGCGCTTCTGCCGCTGGTGCAGGTGCGGCTTTGGCAGGTGCTGGCGCAGGAGCTGCTTTCTGGGCAGATTGGGCATCCTCTTTTGTGATTCTACCGTCTTTGCCTGTTCCTGATACAGATTCAGCGGAAATACCTTTCTCTGCTAATATTTTTGATGCCGCTGGAGAAGCATGTCCAGTCGCATAATTTGTGGATCCTGAAGCAGCTGCTGGTGAAGCACCTGCAGGAGCACTTGATTCGGCTGCTGCTTTAGGCGCTCCATCTGTCACTTCAATTTTGCAGATCAATCCACCAATTTCCAATACATCTCCTTCTTGAGCTACATGTCTTAAAATCCCTGAAGCTTCTGCAGGTAATTCAAACGTCGCTTTATCAGAGTCTACCTCAGCAATAATTTCGTCCAAGGCAACATAATCTCCATCATTCTTCAACCAATTGGCAAGAGTCACTTCTGTAATAGATTCTCCTACTGTTGGTACAATCATTTCTTTAATTTCCCCAGTAGTGGAAGGCCCTGCACTCTTGGGTTCTTCTTTTTTTGGTGCTTCTGCAGGAGAGGAAGTAGCCGCAACTCCTTCTTCATCGATCGTACAGATAACAGCTCCAATTTCTAAGGTATCACCTGCTTGCGCATTGATTTTTAATATTCCGGTTGCTTCTGCTGGCAGTTCAAAAGTTGCTTTATCAGATTCCAATTCACAAAGGATCTCATCCATCTGAACCTGGTCTCCATCATTTTTAAACCATTGACCAACGGTAACCTCGGTAATGGATTCGCCTACTGCAGGCACTTTAATTTCTTTGCTCATGAGTTTTTCTTTTTTACTCTAACTAACTCAGTAGTGAGAGTTGGAACAAAATGATATGATTATTTCGGATTATTTCAGTTTTAAAGCTTTAGCAACAATTGTTTTTTGCTCTTCCACGTGCACTTTATTGTAACCTGTTGCAGGAGATGCAGATGATTTTCTAGCAACTACATCCATTGGAAGCTCTTTATAAAGCAATCTTAGGATATAATTCCAATATCCCATGTTTTCCGGTTCCTCTTGAACCCAAACCACTTCAGCTCCTTTATATTCCGCCAAAACGTCTATAATCTGCTTCTTTGGAAGCGGGTGAATTTGCTCAATTCTTACAATTGCTACATCTTCTACTTTTTCTTTTTCTCTAGCTTCATCCAAATCATAGTAAATTTTTCCAGAGCAAAGAATAACACGTTTTACCTTTTTGGCATCCACTGCTGAATCTTTAATTACCTCCCGGAATGAGCCCGATGTAAACTCTGCAATAGGAGATACCACTTTTGGGTGACGTAACAAAGATTTTGGAGACATAACCACACATGGTTTTCTAAATTCCCAAGCAAGTTGTCTTCTTAGCAAATGGAAGAAATTGGAAGGCTCTGTAATATTGGCCACGACCATATTGTACTCCGCAGACAACTGTAAGAATCGTTCAGGTCTGGCATTGGAGTGCTCAGGACCCTGACCTTCATATCCATGAGGAAGAAGCATTACCAACCCATTCATTCGTTGCCATTTTGATTCACCAGAAGAAATAAACTGGTCAATCATTGTTTGGGCACCATTCGCAAAGTCTCCAAATTGTGCTTCCCAAATAGTCAATGAGTTAGGATTAGCCATCCCGTAGCCATACTCAAAACCAAGCACGGCATATTCTGAAAGCAAAGAATTATAAATCTGAAACAACCCTTTTCTTTCCTTCATCTCTAATAAAGAGTTGTAAGGTTGATTAGTATTCGCATCATGGATCACCGCATGTCTATGCGAAAAAGTTCCTCTCTGACAATCCTGACCAGTAATTCTTACTTGCTTCCCTTCAGTCAGTAGAGAGCCATAAGCCAATAATTCTGCAGCAGCCCAATTCAATTCTTTGGACTTAAAGAACATATCTTTTCGTTGCTTCATTTGTGCTTCAATCTGCTTGATTGGCTTGAATCCTTTCGGCACAGTGGTCAAAGCATCAGCCACCACTTTTATGGTTTTCTCATCAATCCCTGTTTCGGGAGATTGGTCAAAATCAGCAGGAGTTGATCTACGTAAGTTGCCCCATTCTTGCTCAAACTTGGTAGCTTGATATGGCAATGGTTTTTCTTTGACCATATTCAATCTATCCTGAAGCAACTGACGGAATTCAGCGTCCATTTGAGAGGCAATCTTAGCATCTATATCCCCTCTTTCAGTCAATCTTTTTACATAGATCTCTCTTGGATTAGGATGCTTAGAAATCAAGTTGTAAAGCTCCGGTTGGGTAAATTTGGGCTCGTCAGATTCATTGTGTCCATGACGTCTGTAGCAAACCATGTCTACGAAAATATCTCTGCTGAATTTCTGTCTGAATTCTGCAGCCAGTTTCGCTGCAAAAACCACCTCTTCTGCATTATCCCCATTGACATGGATCACAGGAGCATCAATGATTTTAGCTACATCGGTACAATAGATTGAAGATCTTGCATCATCAAAATCCGTGGTGAAACCCACCTGATTATTGATCACAAAATGTATGGTACCTCCCGTGTTATATCCCTTAAGATCTGCCATCTGGGTTACTTCATACACAATTCCTTGACCAGCCACAGCCGCATCCCCATGAATTAATATAGGAAGGGCTTTTGTCTTATCCCCTTTATGCTCTGTATCAATTTTTGCTCTAATAAATCCTTCTACTACAGGATTGACAGCTTCTAAATGAGAAGGGTTTGGAGCTAATTTCAAATGAACTTTTTTGGAATCTGGAGTCACAATATCACTGGAGTATCCCATATGATATTTCACGTCTCCATCCCCCATTGTCAAATCAGGCTTGGCAGTCCCCTCAAACTCAGAGAAAATTTGTTCATAGGTTTTTCCCATGATATTAGCCAACACGTTCAATCTACCTCTGTGGGCCATACCAATCATCACTTCTTCTACTCCAAGTGAAGCAGCGGTAGTGATCACTGCATCCAAAAATGGAATAGTACTTTCTCCTCCTTCGAGGGAAAACCTTTTCTGACCTAGGTATTTAGTATGAAGGAAGTTTTCAAATACGACCGCCTGATTCAGCTTAAAAAGAATTCTTTTCTTTTCTTCTACTTTTGGATTGAAGGCCAAGGCTTCTTTTTCAACCTTTGTCTTGAACCAATCCAGCATCTCAGGATCACGGATATATAAATATTCAAATCCTATTGGACCTTCATATATCTTCTTCAAAGAATCCACGATGGTGGAAAGCTTAGCTTTACCAATACCAATTTCATTTCCTGCCTGGAACTCAGTATTCATGTCTTCTGATCCCAATCCAAAATATTCTGGATCAATTAGAGCTTTTCTATCTCTTCTTTCCCGTACAGGATTAGTTTTTGATCTCAAGTGGGCTCTAGATCGATACGCATGAATCAAGGCTCTCACCTTAATTTCTTTTGGAAGTTGCTCCATGTCCATGATGGTACCTGGAGTAGCCAAAGCACCATTTTTAGGCTGAGGCTTTCCATTAGAAGAAGAAGCTACATCCGAAGATTCAACATCGTAATTCGTCAATGCAAAATCAAAACCTTCGAAAAACTCTTTCCAGCTAGGATCAATTGAATTAGGTTCGCTTTTGTATGAAGCGTAAAGCTCATCGATATAGGATACATGAGCGTTGGCAATAAATGAAAATTTATCCATGATAGGTTATTCAGATCTCCACAAAACTATGGTGTTACTTTGACATAAAAAAACTGCATATTTGCATTTTCAAATATTCAATTCACTTTCACGAATTTCTTTAATAATCAGACATCTAGTGAATTTAAGAAGGAAATTTTGTAAGAGAATTAACAACATTTGTTTCCCAGCAAATACTTACGTATTAACTTAAAATATCCTAATAATGTTTGGCGATTTAAGTGTCTTCCAATGAAGATTTCTGTGAAAAGCATACCATCTTCAATCAAGCTAAAAAATCTATTAAACTTAATATATGGTTTATAAAAAGGGGGTTTACCAAAAAAATAAAAGTCTTCTGAAATTAGTATGATTACCGGAACTTAAAAAGAGATTTGATTTCAAATACAGATTAAACAAAAAAAAGCGGTGCTAAAATTAGCACCGCTTAATATAAGATACCTCTAATTAGTTAAGAGGAGGAAAAGGCTTTCCAGACTGAGCCTTAAGTGTAACTTCACCAGTTTCACCATCAGAATTCAGCCAAGTGAATACTAATTCTTCTGGAGAGCTGCTTATTACAGTCATAGAATAACTAGCTCCATATTTATCGGAACCAGACATTGTCAAATTACCACAAGCGTCGTTAATTCTAACGTTTCCAGAACCCCAAGAGTCTCCATAGCAATTCCAGAAACCGAAGGTACCATCAGTAATGGTATAAGATCCTGGAGAACTAGCAACTGGAGTAAATGTCGTAGTACCAGAAATAGTACCAGGACAAGACCCGTAGATAGAATCCATATTAGTAGCAGTGAATTCATAAGTACCTCCTAGGTCAGAAGGACAGATCACATTTACAAAATATTGGAAAGGTGAATCATAGAAAGGAGCACCTGACACGTTTCCAGAAACATTTTCTCTATTGAAGGATCTACCTTTATTATCATTCAGAGTTAAGCTGAATTCAAACACATCACCACCTTCAATATCACCTGGGGTAAGCCCCACAGCTGAGATGGCTTCAGAAGCAGAAATTTCAAAAGAAGTTCTTAAGAATCTTGACTCTGTATTAGGAGCAAAATCAGAAGCAGAAAGTGTCTTGATCAATACAGGCTCAGAAGGAGTATACTCCAAACCAACTCCTGTGATCAATCTTCTATGCTGCACTTTAATTTCTACAGTTTCCACTGTACCTCCATCCTCTATATCCACTGCCTCGAGGGTTAAGGCAAACTTCGAACTACCTAAACTAAAGTAGTTGAATGTGGTACTGGTTCTCGCAATGGTTCTCAAGTAAGCCGCAGTATCAAATTCCGAATATGGAATATTTGGTTCTACGAAGTCTCTACATGAGCTTAGGAATACTAAGGCACCGAGCAATAAACCAAAAGTATATTTTAACATTTTCATATTATATCAATTTTTTTGGTTAGTAAACCCAAGAATTACCTGCAGGATTATTATCCCAGAATACTTGTACATCAAGCCCAGACTTTTGAGTTGCATTTGTATTGGTTACCATGTAATTGTTTGGATACAAGAAAGATCTTGGGAAATTACCTGGATTAGCCTCAAGAGCAGGTTGCATATTACCTGGCTCACCAGTTCTCTTGTAAAGATTGTAGGCTTCAACACCATTTCCGAAAAGAGATAACCAGTATTCACGTCCTATGATATACATCTTGTCAGAAGCGTTATCATATTCAGCACCTACATAACCTAAGTATGCTTCGATGTCCTCATCTAATGAAGTATCTTGAGAATCAAAGAAATCATTAATAGCCCCAGCCTCACGAGTACTCAAAGCAAAGCTAGTTACATAGCTAATATGCTTCTCAATACCAGACATCATGAAGTCCTTAGCAGCAGCAGTATTGCCATCTATTTCTAGGGCAGCCTCAGCAAGCATGAAGTCAACATAAGCAGCCAACATAATTGGATATAGACCTTCACCTTGAGCTCCTAAAGCAGGGTTGTTAGTAGGAGAAGCAGAATCATTATCGAATCTACCACCTACAGGATAAATACCCCATACAGTTCTCTTCAAACCATCTGGTGGAACACCGTCTGGATCAAGGTGATCTCTACCCCAATATCCTCTTTCGCCTGGAAGACAGTAAATAAATCCACCAGCTAGGTAATGAGGAGGAGCGATTTGAGCGATACACTCAATTTCATCCACATTGGTTGAATTTACCAATACTTGACGATACCAGTAGAATCTAGCTCTTGGATCATCAAATCCTTTGGCTTCAGTCATATGCCACATGTAATAAGTGGAATGATAAGTACCTCCACCAGAAGTATAGGAACCAGCGAAGTTACCATGTCTAGAATCAGGGTTTGCACTAGAAGTACCGAATCTGAAGATAAAATCATCTCCTGTTTTCAGCATATTATTTTCTGCTTTCAACGCATCAATACCTGCTTTTGCAGCACCTTCCTGAGTCAATCTAAGATTTAAGAAATATCTTAGTTTTAAGGTATTAACCAATCTAGTCCACTTAGTATAATTTCTACCATAGTAGTAATCATTAGGAGAACCGGATCCTGCAGTAGCGAAGTGAGTTTTAGCTTCATCTAATAAAGTAGCAGCAGCTTCGTAAACAGATTGCCCTGGATCAACTTCTGGATTGAAGTTTGCAGCATCAACTGCTTGAGAATAAGGAACATCTCCATAAACATCCACCAAGTGGAATAACACCATTGCTTTAATGGTCTTCGCAATACCTAAATGTTTTTGCAAGTTACCTTCTTCAGCCAAAGGCTCTAAGAAAGCGATATCAGCAAGAATATTAGAGTAAGAATTAGACCACCAACCATTAGTAGACTGCACAGTATAAGCATTTTCATACAACGCGCTACCTTGGTTCACGATTCTTGTCAAAGACATTCCCGTATTTGAAATTCCTTGATAGAAGTCTTTATAATCTAGTTGAATCCTATTAAGTAGGAAATCTGGAGAAGCTGTTGATGCAGTTACCGCATTTGGGTTGTCTAGCAAATCTAAGTCGCAAGACGTCGCAAATAACATGGTTGCTGCACACAACAAACTATATATTAATTTTTTCATAGTAGTTTCAGTTTTGGGATTAGAATGCAAGAGTTACAGTTCCACCAAATCTTCTGGAGCTAGGACCAGTCACAAAGTCGAAACCTAGACCGTTACCAACACCAGTACCCAACACGTCCACATCGTAGTTCATGTTTGGAGGGAAGTTCAATGCTCTGAACCACAAGTTGCTACCACTAACTGCGATAGAAGCTCTCTTGAAAGGAGTTTTCGCCATCAAGCTTGTAGGCAATTCATACCCCAAAGAAAGTTCACGTAGACGAATCATAGAACCATCAAATACGTTTGCTTCATCTGCTCCTAGGTGATAACCACCGAAGAAATAATCAGAAGCGGAGATTTGAATATCGTTAGGAGTTCCATCCTCTTTCACACCTGGCATGATGAATGTCATCTCTCTATCTACCACTGGGTCTTTGGTTACACCTCTAGCCAATGTAGCAGTTACTGTATTAGAGAATACTGCTCCCTTATGTCTGTATTCCAACATTGCATTCAAAGTAAATCCTTTGAAAGTAAATGTGTTAATCCAAGAACCATTCCATCTTGGGTTTGGATCACCTAAGATTTGAAGGTCTGGATCTTGCTTTTGAAGACCGTTAGACAAGATGATTGGCAAACCAGTTTGCTCATCTCTTTCAAATCCAGAACCTTTAATAATGTTGAAAGGCTCTCCTGGAATAGCAAAGTTACCTAAGGTAGTAAAACCAGCTACTACGATTTCTTCCAATCCCTCACCCAATTCCACGGTTACTGATCTGTAAAGACCGAAGTTGACAGTAGAATTCCAAGTAAAGCCTGAAGCTGTAGATACCGGAGTAACTGTAGCTTGGAATTCAACCCCTCTAGTTCTAATCTTACCAATGTTGATATCAGTAGAAGTAAAACCAGTTGCTGGATCAATTGGAGCAGAAGTAATCAAGTCTCTTGTATTCTTCTCATACAATGAAAGGTCAAATCTCAATTTGTTGTTAAACATTACTGCTTCCACACCAAATTCCAATTCTTGCTGAAGCTCTGGCTTCAAGTTAGGGTTACCCAATCTATTACTTACAGAGTGAGTTTGAGTCAGTTGACCACCTCTTAGGAATGCCTGAGGATCTTGTACCAAAATATTTCTTGTTCTGTATGGACTTGGGAAACCAGCAGATGTACCATATCCTAATCTCAATTTCAAGTCATTCAAGGTAGAAGAGTTCCAGTCAAATGCAGTAGTTGGAATGAAGGAAACGGAAGCTCCTGGATACAAGATTCTTCTATTTTCTTTCTCTACAGTAGATGTCCAGTCATTTCTAGCAGAAAGATTGAAATACAAATAATTTGCATAATCAAATGTCAAGTTGGCATAAACCCCCATTCTTCTTTCTTCTTGGTTGTAGTTCAAGCCTCCAGAAGATTGACTTGTGAAGTTAGAGTGATTAAATAACCCGAAAGCCAATTGATTTTGGGATTCAATACCGGTTCTGTTGAATACGTCATATCTTGAGTTCCCACCCAATAATGCACTCATACCGAACTTATCTGAAAAATCTTTCTTCCAGTTTAAGATCAAATCCTGGTTCCAGATCGTATTTACAATATTTGCAGTTTCATAAAGACCAGACTGAATTGCCGCACTACCCGATCCAGCACCTCTGTTATATTTTTTCTCTTGCGTTTCAGAGTAAGTATCCAAACCGATTCTATAGGTAATAGAGAAATCATCAGTCAAATCATAAATTAAAGAGGTAGAGTTGAAGAAACGCTTCACGTCAGAAGTATTTTGATAATACTTCACTAACCACAATGGGTTCACGATATCATTACCTCCTCTATAGTATACAGATCCTCTAGTGATTGGATTTTCAAAAGGAAGTCCACCTAAATCAACTGATCTTGGAGTGTACAACACGTGCGAAAACGCAGATGGAACACCTCCGGATGGTCCTGAACCAAACGCAGCGTTTACTGGAGGAGACTGCAAGTCAGTGATCGCAAACGTAAAGGAAGACTTCACAGATAATTTATCAGAAATCGCTGAATTCACACCCAATCCGAAGTTGTACTTTTTCAATTCGTTACCTGGAGTAAATCCTTCCTCATCGGTGTAACCGAAACTTGCACTGTAACCAGTTCTGTCTGATCCACCCGCAATTTGAACGGAAGTATTACTGATCAAACCAGTTCTAAAGAACACTTCAGATGGATCAGCATATGCTTTGTAATCATACTTGATAGGTGTACCACCTACGATTCCACCTTCCCAAAACTCTGGGAATGCTTCTCTTACAGACGCTACAGAAGAAGAAGCGTAAGGGTGATTTACTTGTCTACCTTCATCCAATCTAGGACCGAAGTTAGAGAAGAAGAATCCTGGAGCTTGCTGGAAACCGTTACCGTAAGTAGTTCCATAAGTTGGCAATGATGCCGCTGTATTAGAGAATACAGACTGGTTAATGGTTACTTCAGCAGCTTTTCTTTTAGATGCACCAGACTTGGTAGTAATCAAAATTACACCATTTCTACCTTGGTCACCATAAAGTACAGTTGCAGAAAGACCTTTCAATACAGACATACTCTCAATGTTGTTTGGATCGATATCCAAGAAACGAGAAGAGGTAGTAGCACCACCTCGGGTAAATCCGTCGGTTGCGTTAGTGCTTGTGTTGAAAGGCACACCATCTACAACGAATAAAGGCTGGTTAGAACCAGTAGCAGAAGAGTAACCTCTGATTACCATGTTCGTACCAGAACCAGACATACCGTTAGTAGAGGTAATGTTTACACCCGGAACTTTACCTTGCAAAACGCGGGCAACGTCTTGCTCAGGACGATTTTCAAGTTGCTCGTCACCTACTGTGGTAACTGCATAACCTAAGGCTTTTTTCTCCCTTTCGATACCGATCGCAGTTACTACCACTTCGGATAGTTGAGCAGCGTCAGTTGTCAGGGTGACATTAATAATGGTTCTATTACCAATCGTCTCTTCAGCAGTCTCAAGACCGACAAAAGAGAAAATCAATACGTCAGAACCCGCAGGAACGTTAATGGAATAATTACCATCCAAATCGGTGGTAGTACCCACTGTCGTACCTTTCACGAGGACGGTTGCACCCGGCAAACCTAGTCCGTCTTCCTCGGAAATTACCGTACCGGTAATTACCCGTTGTTGCGCCGACACCTCATAACTGAGGGCCATGGTGAAAAGCGCAACAACAAAGAGTAAAGCTTTTCTCATAAGGTATTTAGTTTAGTTGATAAGCGTAAAGAAAAATTATTTGATTTTAATTTCAAAATAGTCCTAACGAACAAAAAATACTTCCCAAAGTATAATATTAAATTACAAAATTCACATTAGAGATTTTAAAGTTACTTTAATCCATATTTTTTTATTTTAATTACAATTTTAACGAAAAATTGTCAACTAGCGGTTGATTATTTGTTTTAGCGGCGGCAAACAGTAATAATTTGGTTTATTGTGTCATTTTAACAAATATTAACCGATTTGTAAGCAATAATTGATTTTTTCAAAACATTATTTTGAAAAATCTTAAAAATCAGGTTTCGAAAAAAAAAATAAAGATTGAAAAAAAAATTTTTCTGGAATTTCCAACCTATTTATACTTGATTTTAGGAATTTTTACAATGGCTTACAGATATTTACCAAATTTTATTCTTATTATTTTAATTTAACAAGAGATAAAAACGATATTTCTGTTAAAACCAATCGTCTTGGGTCTAAAAAATTATTTTTCCCACTCTTTTTTTGTCAAAAATTTAAAAACAGGTTTGAAAATCGAGAGATTTCGTAAAATTAGAAGGAATATCTTAAAGTGAAGGCTGTTTCATCCCACCAAAGGTTAGTAAAGTCTTGAAAATTGTACGATGGTTTCCAATCAAGGCTGATAAACCAGTTGGAATGGTCAATATTGTAATCTAGCCCCACGATTAAATCCAATCCAAATGCAGCATAGTCTTCGGTTGCTTTGTAGACCCATGGCGGCTCGCTTTTCCCAACTTTCCACATACCATAATGTCCTCCAGCCCCAACATACCATTCCAACCCTTCAAACTCCCGGATATCCATATGACGCTCATACAACAAATTACCAACCCATCCTTTCCAACGAGTATATACCATCAACTCCACAGCATCACGATCAGTCACAAATCGTTTTGCAGATCCACCTACACTCGTTCCTCCTCTAATTCCAATTGACGTATTATATGCTTTCAATTGGGCCTTTGCAGCCGGAATACCAGTAAAAAAGGCAACAAAAAGTACTGCCGCCACAAACAAGTGTTTCATCATCATCTTAGGTATAGAAATAATAAACTGCTAAAAATTAAAAACTTTTTCGCTAGTTATACAATAATCTAATGGGATATCGTGCGTTTCGGAAGGAATATGAGCTACTGGATCAAAAAAACTCAACCCTACTTTAAGCACCTTCTCATCTAAACCAGAAAGAAAAACATCATAATACCCTTTTCCAAAACCAATCCGATTGCCCTTTATATCAAAGGCCAAAAGTGGTATTAATACTAATTGAATCTTATTTGGACTTATGGGTTTACTGTTTTCGGGAATTGGTATCCCCCATTTATTAATAGCAAACACGGTATTGGAGTCAATCTTTACTGTATCCAATTGAAGTGTTCCTGCTTTTACCACAGAAGTATAAATAGATTTTCCTTTATCCATCAAAAAATCACGAATCAATAACGTATTGATCTCATTTTGATGGGCAATGGGTAAATAAATATGAATATGGAAGATCTCAGGATGTAAATTAAACCAAAATTGAAACTGTCTACATATCAATTGGGAACGCCTCTGAACCTCTTCTATTGAGAGAGACTTCCTTTTATCTCTAAACAATTGCCTGATCCGTTCCTTTTCAGTACTCATAGATCTAAAACCATCATTCTGAAATCCAAGGGATCAAAGCAGGCTAGCAAATCGTCAATAAGTTCAGGAGAGGACAAATAAAACTGCATCATGTTTACCACCCTTTCCTGTGGTGACCCATGTGGCTTTGTAAATGCATAAATGGCCAATGCCCGATCGAGCTGGACTTGCTGTTTCTTTTCCTCCGCCTTCCTTAGTTTACGGCTCATCTGGTCCAAAATCTTTAAAGACCTTACTTTACCTGCCGAAAAAGCTTCCTTCAAACTTCCTTCTAGCAACGCTGCTTCCTCTCCTTTCTTCTCAAACACTGAAGAAATCAAATCTTTTTCTTCCTGGAGTTCCAAGTCTATACTGGCCTCAGAACGAACAAACTCTTTTTTCCAAGAATTATAATCATCAAAGATTTGAGTCTCATCCCATCCCAATTGAGCTATTTTCTTTCTTATAAGAGGAGTTATTAACAAGGCGAAGTTTCTTGGCAATAAGATAGGGAACGGAACCTCAAAATAATCAAACACACCTTTTAGTTGCAACCAATAGATGACTTCCGCCGGCCCGCCCAAATAGGCCAAATTGGGAAGAATTATCTCTTGATATAGGGGCCTTAATACCACATTCGGACTAAAGCGCTCTGGATTTGTCTCAATTAACTTTTCTAGTTCAGGTTTCGAAAACTTTAGCTCGGTATTCAACACCTTAAACTCTTCTCCCGATCGCTCTATTCGCTCTCTTTTCCCTTGATGCAAATAAAAGAAGTTGATTTCTCTTGGGAAAATCTGTCCCTTATACCCTAACTCTTCCAGCTTTTTTGTGGCCTCTTCAGCTTTTTGGTTCGAATTATGAAGGAATAGATCATCCTTGATCACGTCTTTGAATTGACTTTTTAGTGCTGGACTATTCCCATCCAGTATCACCAATCCCTGTTCTTCAAATAGATGATTTACATATTTTCTAACGGCCTCAGCGAGGGTGTTAGATGTGGAGTAGGCTTCCTTAAAAAAATCAGGAGCAAAGGAAACAGTCTTTAAAAAGGATTGAAAAGAATCGTCCAACATAAAATCCCCCACCGCCCCGGTCTGATCAGAATTCCATTGGTATTTTTTCCCATCCAACCTGAAATAGTTGATTTCATCAAAATCATGGTCCTCACTGGCCATCCAATACACAGGAACAAACTTATTTGCCGGATACTTTGCAGCTAATTGTTTTGCCAAATTGATGGTGGATACAATTTTGTAAATGAAATACAAAGGTCCAGTAAATAAATTTAGCTGATGCCCTGTTGTGACAGTAAAGGTTTGATCAAGTGCCAGAGACTGAATATTTACCTTTACTTTCTCACTGATATTAATTCCCCCATATTGAAATAGAAGTTCATTTACCAATGTTTCCCTAGCACTTTTAGAGAAATTCTTATTCTTGATCGCCCCAGAAAAACTTTCCAACTTCGGCTCGAGCGAATAAAAAGGTCTTAACTCCTCCTTCCCATTTAAGTAATCCAAAAAAAAATCTGAAAATTGTCCTGTTTCTTGAAGACTTACACAATGTTTTTTCATGGTTGGATGGGGTGAAGTATATTTTGGGAAGCTAACTTAGTGTATTGAACCAAAGTTCGGTTTTTTTTGTAAAAAAATTTAAAAGCTTCGATTAACGGTAATTTCTTGGGATGATACATTCGAAATATTACTATCCAAACGGAGTTTTAAGCTTTCTGTTTCACCCAATTTCAGGAAAACCTTAGCTTTGCCAGCCAAATAACATGCTACCATACCATCAATTTTTCTTAAACAACGGACTTGAGGTAATTGTCCATGAAGACTCGAGCAGTAAAATGGCGGTCTTTAATTTACTTTATAAAGTCGGGTCCAGAAATGAACAGGTCGGAAAAACAGGACTTGCTCACTTTTTTGAGCATTTAATGTTTGGAAGTTCCAAAAATGTCCCTGTGTTTGACCGGGAATTAGAACGCGTAGGTGGTTCATGTAACGCATTTACCAGTCCTGACATTACCAACTATTACATCACCCTTCCTGCCAGCAATATAGAAACGGCCTTCTGGTTAGAATCTGATCGTATGCTCCAACTCACGTTAAGTGATAAAACTATCGAGACCCAGAGAAAAGTTGTAATAGAAGAATACAAACAACGGTACTTAAACCAACCCTATGGTGACATCTGGCATCATTTAAGGGATTTAGCTTATGAAAAACACCCCTACAGATGGCCTACTATCGGGCAACACCTGACTGATATAGAAAACTATCAGCGTGAAGACGTATGGGATTTTTACCAGTCAAATTACAGCCCAGAAAATGCGATTTTAGTCGTGGGAGGAAATGTTACCAAATCCCAAATCGAACAATTATCAAAAAAATGGTTTGGCCCTATCCAAGCAAAAAAACAAGAATTGTTAACTATAGTTCCTGAACCTAGCCAACAAGAAAAGCGCGTCAAAACAATAGAAGCTAAAGTTCCTACGGATGCACTGTATAAAGCGTACAAAATGCCAGGTAAACTGGCAGAAGGTTATGCAGCCACAGATTTGATATCGGATTTATTAGGTTTTGGCAAATCGTCCATTTTGGAGCAAAAACTAGTAAAAAAAGGAAAACTATTCGCTTCCATTGGTGCTTATGTTTTGGGTTCCGTGGACCCAGGTCTTTTGGTGTTTTCAGGAAAAATGGACTCTGGGGTTTCTTCTGAAGAAGGAGAACAAGCCTTAGAAGAAGAAATCCAGGCTTTTCTCAGCAAGGAAATCACTGAGGGATCCCTTCAAAAAATCAAAAATCAAGGCGAAGCCATGAAATCCTATGAATCTATCCAGCTGCTAAACAGGGTATTTAACCTTGCCTATTATGCATCCTTGGGTAGCCCGGAACTATATATGACTGAGTTTGAAAATAAATCAAAAATTAAGGCGGAGGAAATTTCTAAATGGGCGTCCAAACTCCTAGTGGAAGAAAATTCCAATGTCATACATTATAAATCTCTTCCTTTATGAACACATTTAAAATAGGCATGGGATACGACGTGCATCAGCTGAAAGAAGGTTATGACTTTTGGCTTGGTGGCATCAAGTTAGCACATGAAAAAGGAGCTGTTGGTCACTCGGATGCAGATGTATTAATTCATGTGATATGTGATGCACTTTTAGGCGCAGCAAATCTGAGAGACATAGGCTATCATTTTTCGGATAAAGACCCCCAGTTTAAAGGAATAGACAGTAAAGTACTGTTGAAAGAAGTCATGGAAAAAATCAGGGAGGCTGGATTTGAAGTAGGAAACATAGATTCCACTATTTGTCTTCAAGTGCCGAAAGTAAATCCCCACATTCCAACCATGAAAACATGCTTAGCTGAAGTAATGAAAATTCCTGAAAGCTCAATTTCTATCAAAGCTACCACCACCGAATGGCTTGGTTTCGTAGGCAGAGAAGAGGGAGTTTCAGCATATTGTGTGGCATTAATCTATCATGTATGAGCAGCAAGTTAAAAATCATCACTACCGAAGACGGTTCCCATTCATTATATAATGAAGAGCTCAAAGAAACCTATCATAGCTTTCATGGAGCCCTTAAAGAATCTGTGCATGTCTTCATGCTATATGGGATAGACTCTTGGTTGATGGAAAACCCCAACAAAAAACCCTTACGGATTTTTGAGGTTGGTTTTGGTACAGGCCTCAATGCTTGGCTTACCTTAATTTGGGCAGAACAAAATCAAATCCCTGTTTTATACCATACCATCGAACCATTTCCACTTTCTGAGGAAATATATTCTCAGTTGAACTACGGAGATCTCGACGATGGCTTCTTCCATTACAAGCCATACCTACAAAAATTGCATAAAATGGAATGGGATCAAGGCGCCATAGTTTCGGAATATTTCAACATGAAAAAGGAAAAAACCAGCCTTGAACAAGTCATTTTATACCCGAGCGATGTGGTGTTTTTTGACGCCTTTGCGCCTAGCAAACAACCTGAATTATGGGAAAAACCCTTATTACAGAAGGTTTTTGATTCTATGAACCCAGGTGGAATTTTCACGACCTACTGTGCCCAAGGACAATTAAAAAGAGACTTAAAAGAAATTGGATTGGAAGTGGAAACCTTACCAGGACCTCCAGGAAAAAAAGAAATGACCCGGGGGTGGAAAAAATAACTCCTTATTAGGAATACGCTTTGAAAGATGTGAGAGGAAACCAACCTTATTCATTTAGGAATTTCTACTTCCCTTTCAAATAATTACCCACGTTCCAGTAGCATTTTTTTTTGCAAGGGCATCAAAGCTTACTTTACCAACTTCAAGAAACCAAAAGAAACACTCCCTCCAAGTGGGGAGTGGGCTTTAGCATCCCACCCTTCGCCCGCAGGAAGCTTGGCGATGCAGATAATCGTATAAGACAATGCAATCTTTCAAAAGCTACAATTGAGTGATAGAATTGACCATTCTTCTATTATTTCCGAAAATAGCCAATATAAAACCATCACACTTTCGAAGTAGCAGGATATCCAAAAATTCAAAAATGCATTGACTCAAAAAGGTTAGGAGGTGAATGTATCTAGCCTGGAAAAACGCGAATTTGAATTAGTGACTCTTATATTTTTCATCGGAACGATCACTTTTGGTTGGCTTTTTGTCTGAGATAAGACATCTTCTGGTAGTCCAACACAATTATCTTCCATTCAAATTTCACAGAAAAAAAATGATACTCGGCTTTCTACTATTGATATTATCCCTTACTCCACCCCAATTCACCAAGGCAGGTGAAGCTAAACTGGAACGTATGATCCAAGAACGCGATGCCTTGACCGCAGAATGGAAAAAAAGTGAAAGTAAGAAGTCGGGGATTTTTGGGAACCGCACCAAAAAAGACATGATCGAGACCAATGAATGGCTGGAAAGAATTCTAGCCAAGGACAATCTGATCATGGACGAACTTCGAATGATCGGCGATATTGAAACCACTGTCGCCACTCAAACCGGAGAGGATTATAAAGCAATTACCTTGAAACTGGAGCAGGATGTACAGGCATTGAAAAGAGCATTGGCGGAACGAGACAAAACCATCAACGGAATGCTTGAAACGCGTAGGACATTTGAATGGACTACTGTTATTTTTTTCCTAAGTACACTTGGGCTAGGGTATTGGATTTACAGAATTAAGAAAGGATCCTAATCTACTCTATTAAAAGTCAGATTTAGTTGATGTGCACATATTGCGTAATTAAACTATAATGACAAACAACTACCCTTCTCTTCTTATTTCAATCTTGCAATAGGAGTTCTAGCGCCTTTGGTTTTTTGCTCCAAATCTACCAAAATCTCCGCATCCAAAGGCAGAAACAAATCAACTCTGGATCCGAATTTAATAAACCCGAACTCTCCTCCCTGCTCTAATTCAGAACCAGGCTTTACATACCATTTGATTCTTCTCGCTACAGCTCCTGCAATTTGTCTCACCAAAATCTGAGTTCCTTTAGCATTACGAATCACCATGGTAGTTCTTTCATTTTCGGTACTGGATTTTGGATGCCAAGCTACTAGGTATTTGCCAGGATGGTATTGAAAAAAATCAACCACACCTTTGATTGGGGAACGGTTTACATGAACATTTATAGGAGACATAAAAATAGAAACCTGTCTTCTGTTTTCTTTTAAATATTCTTCTTCAAAGGTCTCTTCTATGACCACTACTTTCCCATCAGCTGGAGCATATACTAAATTTTCATCATTAGGAAGCGGAAAAACCGGATTTCTAAAGAACTGAAGTACCAGCAAATAAATAATAATACTGCCTAACATGGATATGTTTAGCAAAACTATTTGCTCCGGCAAGAAATAATAAAGCAAGTAATTCAACGCTACTAGGATGATCATCATCCAAAAAAGCAAAACTCTACCTTCTCTGTGTATTGTCATATCTGGGTCAAATAAAAGGCGTGGAGTTTAGATCCACGCCTCAAAGATAAACTATTCTATGGATTGATTAAAAATTAGAATCCTCCGCGGTAAGTATAAGTTTTAGCAACTTTATCAATTGCTACAATATAAGCAGCAATTCTCATCGGCACATCATATTTCTGAGACGCCTGATACACATGGTCAAAAGCATCTTTCATTATCCGGTCGGAACGTCTGTTGACACGATCAGCAGTCCATTTATAACCTAATCTATTTTGAACCCACTCAAAGTAAGAGACGGTCACTCCACCAGCATTGGCTAAAATATCCGGCACAGCCATGATTCCTTTATCATTGATAATGGCATCTGCTTTCGCTGAGGTCGGTCCATTGGCACCTTCTACAATCAGTTTGGCTTTGATTTTCTCCACATTGTGGATGGTAATAACATCCTCTACCGCTGCAGGAACCAACACATCTACCTCTAAAAGTAGCAGTTCACCTGGATCAGATAATTTCTCTGCTCCTTTGAAACCTTCCAAGGTTCCGTTATTGGTGTCCCTATATGCCACAGCCTCCTGGATATTTATTCCATTACTATTGTAATAAGCACCGGAAATATCCGATACCGAAACGATTTTCAATCCTCTTTCTTCCAACAACAGTGCGGCCCATGATCCCACATTTCCAAATCCTTGTACCGCACAGGTAGCTTGGAAAGGGTTGATTTTCAATTTTTGCATGGCAGCCATGGCAGAAACCATCACACCACGACCGGTCGCTTCTGTTCTACCCAAAGAACCTCCTAATACCAAAGGCTTTCCAGTTACTACTGCGTTGATCGTCATCCCTTGGGCTTTGGAGTACTCATCCATCAACCAAGCCATCTCCCTTGGGCCTGTCCCCATATCAGGAGCAGGAATATCCTTATCAGGTCCGAATACATCAATCATTGCCAAAGTATAAGCTCGAACTAATCGCTCAATCTCTCCTTTTGACATTTCTCTAGGATTGCAACGAACTCCACCTTTACCACCGCCGTAGGGAATATCCACGACAGCACACTTCCAGGTCATCCAAGCGGCCAAGGCCTTCACCTCGTCCAAATGAACATCCGGAGCGAATCGGATACCTCCTTTAGCAGGACCTAGAATGTTTGAATGAATTACTCTGATTCCTTCGAAAACCTGAATTTTTCCATTATCCATGGTAATCGGCAAGGAAACGATTACTTGTTTAGCGGGATTTTTTAAGACGCTATAAACCTCATCAGAAAGACCAAGTTTTTCGGCGGCAATGTTAAATCTCTCCATCATTGACTCCAATGGATTTTCTTTATCCATTATTGGAGCCGGTTCGATATAAGCCATATTGGGTTTTTATTTAGAATATCAAATTCGACGCAAAATTAAGTAGATTTTCAGTATACAGATGCAGGAATTAGAATATTTTCAAAAACGCGGTAATAAAAGGGGCCGAAAGTAACAATCCGTCAAAACGGTCCATAAATCCTCCATGCCCAGGCAAAATATGACCACTGTCTTTAATTTCTATAGAACGCTTAAACAGGGATTCAATCAAATCTCCATAAGTTCCCGCGATGATAATAATTCCTGCAATAACCAGCCATTTCCAATCTTCAATTACATGAAAATATCTTGCCAACACAAAAGCTACGGCTATGGCTGAAAATGCTCCACCCAAAAACCCTTCCCAGGATTTCTTTGGAGACACACGTTCAAATAACTTTGTTTTACCAAACTTTGTTCCTGCAAAATAGGCCCCGGTATCACTTGCCCATAAAATCAACAAACAGCCAATTAAGATTTCAAAATGGTACACTTGGTCCACAGAAAAGACTGCCAGATTCAATAAAGAAAAGGGAACGGCTACATAAAATATACCCAAATACGTAAATGCGACTCCGGTAAATGGTTTTTTGTCTGTTTTCCTATACAGCTTAATAAATAAGGTTAGGGAAACCAAGGGGAACATGAGATACAGGTACTCATGAGGGAACTGCTCTTTTTCTATCAAAAATGTAAGGGTGAAAATCATGAGCCCCAAAAAGGTCCCAAAACTTTTCAAAGGTAACATTCCATCCAAGCCAGACAGTTTGTAAAACTCCATTTGAGAGAAGCCAAGGATGACTGCAAAAATGAAGAAATAGGTCCAATCTGAATAAATGCTTCCCCCTACAACTACTAAGGCTCCGAAAAATGCGGTGATGGCTCTTTGCCCTAAATTGCTGTAATTATTGATATTAAAACGTGATCTCATTCTGGATTATATTGTTTGCAAGCAGCAGATCTTTCTTCTGTACCAGTACTTCGTAAGTACCAAACACATGATAGATCGTTTCTTTTTTATTTAAAACTACTGCGTTAATTTCATTTTCTTCCAGGACTCCTTTGACTATCTCCGCCCGGACCTGCATGTCACTTTCAAATACTTTAATCCAATTTTCCATTTTCGGGCAAATTAATTTTCTTAAGGTAATAGATTCCTACTACAAGTACCAATAAGCCCAAAAATGCAGCTGAATAAGATACGTCATCAGTAGACTCCAAATCAAAATCAATCATCCCTTGATTGGACAGGTATACCATGATGACAGTAAAGCTATTGTTGAAAATATGGGCTAGAATTGGATAAAGCAGACTTCCGGTAAACAGATATAAATATCCGAAAATCGCCCCTAAGAAAACTCTAGGTAAGAACCCATAAAACTGAAGGTGTATAGCAGAGAAAATAATGGCTGTCATCCAAACTCCCCAATGCCCGGATTTTAGATAGCGGTGCATTTTGGCTTGAACCAACCCTCTAAAAAACATTTCTTCACCAATTCCTGCTAAGACCCCGATGACTAAAATCCCCATGACCAACTCAGGAATCGTCTGGAAATCTGTCAAAAATTTGGTCAATTCCATCAATTGCTCCTCTGTAGATTTCATCCAGGCCTCCAGTTCTGACATGGATTCAGGAAGTGCTAGGTTAGAATTCAAGTAAACCAAGAGAGAATTAAAGAACATTCCGCCAACCGTTATGGCTAGAACAATTAACAAGGCATTCCACTGAAATCTGGAATTTTGAACCTCCCAGTGAAGGTCCGCCTTATCAATAAATCTAATAATCACCCAAGCGGCCACCCAAAATCCAATGCCCGAACCAATTCCTTGAACAAAAAGCATGGCCATTCTACCATTAGGCACATCAAATTCTCCATTTATTAGTCCCAAAAGGTCTTCTACAGGGATATTAAATAAGGCCGGAACAAGAGCCAAAGCGATTCCCTGCAATAAAACTAATACTCCAATAGCAACTAAAACAATGACAATCAGGGATAAAAGCCAGTTTTTCCGTTGAGCTATTTCTGAGTTGGTTTCGTAAATCTCCATATTTGAGGTAAATTTACGCGCAAATTTATAATACAGAAGTGGTTAAGATAGGAAAGTTGGAATTGGGAGAGTTTCCCTTGCTGTTAGCACCGATGGAAGATGTGAGTGATCCGCCTTTCAGAGCCGTGTGTAAACAAAATGGTGCTGATCTCATGTATACAGAATTTATCAGTTCAGAAGGACTGATTCGTGATGCTGCCAAAAGCGTCCAAAAACTCGATATTTTCGATTATGAGAAACCTATTGGGATTCAAATTTTTGGAAATGACATCGAATCCATGCGTGAAGCAGCCGCGATCGCTGCGGAGGCTGGACCGGATATTTTGGACATCAATTACGGTTGCCCGGTCAATAAAGTAGCCTGCAAGGGAGCCGGAGCAGGCATATTGCTGGATATTGATAAAATGGTCTCCATGACAGCCGAAATCGTGAAAGCAGTAAATATCCCTGTTACTGTCAAAACCCGATTAGGTTGGGATAATGACACCATCCGTATCGTGGAAGTAGCCGAACGATTACAAGATGTAGGAATTCAAGCCATCAGCATACACGCTCGTACCAGGAAACAAATGTACAAGGGAGAGGCAGATTGGAGCTATTTAAATTTGGTAAAAGACAATCCTCGACTTCATATTCCTGTCTTTGGAAATGGAGATATTGATTCTCCTGAGAAAGCTCTGGAATATAAAAACAAGTACAATGTGGATGGAATGATGATCGGAAGAGCAGCAATTGGCTACCCTTGGATTTTCGATGAAATCAAACATTTCTTAGCTTCAGGAAAAAAACTGGAGGCACCTACCATTGAGGAGCGAATCGCAGTAACCAAAAAACATTTGGACTTTTCGGTAGAATGGAAAGGCGAGAAGCAGGGTATTTTGGAAATGAGAAGACACTACACCAATTATTTCCGTGGAATGCCCAACTTTAAAACGATACGAACCGAAATGGTCACGGCAGATAGTTACGAGCATGTCTGTCAATTGTTAGACCAAGTGGCAGATCAATATGCTGACTACGTTTTCTAAAAATTATAAAAGGGCTTGAAATTTATTTTTTTCAAGCCCTACTTTTTGAAACAAATATTATTTGGTTTTGCTTCCTTTGTAAGAGCTTTTTAAAGCAGGGCGATCCATGAAAACTACCACCAACGATGAATCTCTGAAAAACTGGGGAATGCTTATCCTTTTGGCATTGGTATGGGGAAGTTCCTTTATCCTTATCAAAAGGGGCTTGGAAGTTTTCTCTCCAGGGGAAGTCGGTGCCTATAGAATTGTAGCGGCAGCGACATTTCTGCTTCCCTTATCACTTCCAAGAATAAAAAACCTCAACAAACATCAGATTATCTATTTAATCATTGTAGGGTTGGTAGGAAGTTTTATTCCTGCTTTTCTTTTTGCCAAAGCACAAACCCAACTTAGCAGCTCCCTGACAGGAGTACTCAATGCCCTTACTCCATTATTTGTTGTGATCATAGGAGCTATTTTCTTTGGTTCCAGGATTACTAGAAGGAATGGAATTGGCTTAGCTATTGCATTTATAGGCGTTTTTATTCTAGTTACCGTCAAAGAAGGGGAAGACTTTAACGCATTCTCTGGTATCAATGCCTATGCATTATTCGTGATTCTAGCATGTATTTGTTATGGGTTCAATTTGAACATCATCAAATTTAAATTTGAACTGTTGAAGCCCATAGAAATTACCGCTATTTCGCTCTTAATGGTCCTCCCAATAGCCTTGGTATTCCTATTTACAAGTACCGATTTTTCATATAAAGTGGTGAACGTTCCTGGAGCATTAACAGCCCTGGGTTTCCTGACTCTCCTAGGAGTTTTAGGAACAGCCTTAGCCCTCATCATCTTCAATATCATGGTAAAGAGAGTCACTCCTGTCTTTGCCAGCTCGGTAACTTACCTCATTCCAATCGTCGCCATTATGTGGGGAGTATTAGATGGTGAAATATTATTAGTTGGCCATTATATAGGAATCGCGGCAGTAATTTTAGGTGTTTGGTATGGGAATAGAAAATAAGACTAGTAGAATTCCTCTCAAATTTTCACAAATGATTTTAGTTTTACCGCTATAACCTCTTTTAAAAATATAAAACCAAATTTACTCTCCATTCATTCTCTTCCTCCAGGCATAAGCCAACATAGGAAGTTGTTGGTAACTTTTCACCCCAGCTTTTACTCCTTGGGATTTCAAAAATATATCATTGGACTTTCGGCTCAATTCATAAGAAATTGGTTGAATAGCCTCGCTGGCTTCTCGGATAGAAAGAATATCTTTTTTCACTCCAAGGTCCAAACTTTGAATAAACACTTTGTAATCCTCAGGATCCATTCGATAATAATCGCGGATTTGATACATCAGTAACCTCAATTGCCCAGAATATTTTAACAGAGGATCATCACTATTTCCACAAATCACCCAAGCGATAAAATTCGCCTCTCCTTCATTGGTCACTCCATAGCTATGGGCCATTTCATGTGCAACTGTGAAGGGTTGCTCCAAGGGATGCAGGGTAGGGTCGATATAACTCTCTCCAGTAAATGGAAAGTAGATTCCCAAAATTCCCATTCTTCGCATGAATCCCGGTGGTGGAAATAATTTGGTTCTAGGCCTACCGGTAAAATTCAATCCCAACATATCCAAATTCTCTCCCATATTGATCCGTACCACCTTTTCCAACTCTGGGTAAGGCAAAATTTCAGTAATGGCAACTGTATCAGTGGTAATCAAACTTCTATATTGCTCTACCAAACGTTGGGTGATCAATACTTCCTCCTTAAGTTTCTCCAAATCCAAAGATTCGGTTTTTAAACCTAATTGCTGGAAAATCGGTGTGCGCTGATAATTGTAGCCCCACAGCACCAAAAAGAAAAATATCAAGGCACCCAATCCATTGGCCAAAGCCCGAAATGAATATAAGTACCTTCTTTTCCAACCATTTTTTTCTCTAAGTCGGTGGATATAAATTCCAAAAACAAGAACTACGGTGATGATAAAAAAATAGACGCTGGGAAATGGCAAATACCCCAGCGTCTGATCTATGACATTCCGAATTACCGGAAAGAACTTTCTTGAATAAATCTCATCTGTTGCCTCTGGGTTGAGAGATGCCAAATATCGAATTCCCAGTGCAATCACACCAAGAATTGCCCAAGACCAATCTCTTTTCCCCATCAGTACAGATTTGCTTAAATTCCTTCTGCCTCCACTTCCTTCACTTCCGGAAGCATTCTAGTCAAAAGGTTTTGAATTCCAGCTTTTAGCGTAACCGTGCTAGAAGGACATCCTGAGCATGAACCTTGAAGCAATACCTTTACCACTCCATCGTGGAATGAATGGAATACAATCGCTCCACCGTCCTGCTCTACAGCCGGCCTGATATATTCATCCAGAATCCCTTTGATTTTCTTCACTACCTCTGAATCATTCTCATCAAATAAAGGATCCTTATCAAAATTTGCTTTTACTACAGGCTGCCCTGATTCTAAATAAGCCTTGATATGATCTCTAAATATATTCTGAACTTCAGACCATTCAACATCTTCAGATTTGGTTATGGTCACAAAATTGGACGCAACAAAAACTCTCCGAACAGCTGCAAAATTAAACAGTTCCTGAGCCAAAGGACTATTTTCTGCACTTGCAGCATCTGGGTAATCAAAACTTACTCCATCTTCGGCCAACATAAAATTAGCTACAAACTTTAGGGAGTTCGGGTTTGGATTAGCCTCCATGTATAAATGGACAGGTCTCGCTTGTGCTTTTAGCATGGTATTCTCTTTTTTGTTTAGAAAACCGAAATCATAGGATTTAGTTCCGGAAGCTGCAAATTTCAACAAGAAATCTCTTATTTCATAGGATGACCTGTAGCGGCATACCAGATCCCTCCATAAAGATGCTTCAAGAAATCAGGATCTTCCCAAGCAGACTCCACGTGTCCCAACGCGGTATAAAATACTCTTCCTCCATCAAATTCATGGTACCAGGCCATTGGGTGGTTTTCGCCATTTCCCTTCGCGACCTTATAAGTACTTTCGTCAGCTTTTACCAAGACTTTGATATCTGGATTGATCTCTCTGAATTCATATAATTCATCTGTCCAGAGCCAGTTTTTAGGCAAATGCCAAGTCGCTGGGTGATTCTGATCCACCACTTCTAATCTTAAGGTTTGTTGAGCTGGGTGAGATAGGAAATAAGCTCCAATCATCTTATTATACCATGGCCACTCGTATTCAGTATCTGTCGCTGAGTGAATCCCAACTACCCCTTTACCACTTTGAACAAATTTCTGGAAGGCCGCTTTTTGTTCCGCGTTGAAGATGGTACCCGTGGTAGTGGTCAGGATCACCACATCGTATTTTGCCAAGTTTTCATCTGTAAATACGCTGGCATCTTCTGTAGTATACACACTAAATACATGCGTTTTCCCCATTTTCTTCAAGGCAACTACCGCATCGGAAATAGATTGATGACGGAATCCAGCGGTTTTACTGAATACCAATGCTCTGAATTGTTGAGCAGGAGCTACTAGAGCAATACTGAAAATCAGCCCTAGTGTGAGCAAAGATTTTTTTAGGTTCATTGGTTCTTAGATTTGATTATAAAGTAATTGATAAATTTTACTTGATGATTTGAAATTTCTCTCCGGCTTCCTTTCTAGAAAATGCATTGAAATGCCACCATTCAGAACCAATTCCCATAAAACCGGAATTAGTCATCACTTTTCGGAGGATTTCTCTATTTGCAATTTGAGCAGAAGTGATCACCCCTTCTTTCAACATCTGGCTTTCCCGATCAGGATAGGCAGCATAGCCAAAGAAATCATAGCCAGTTCCCATATCCAAAGGTTCTGATTTGGAGGTATCAAAAATGGTCAGATCAACTGCTACTCCATAATTATGTAAGCTCCCAACTTTTGGGTCGGCCACATACAAAGGCTTGATACTATCTGGTTTATCCAAGTTGTCCCATAGAATTTGTTGTACGCTGAGAGGACGTGCTCCATCATAAATCAATAGGGTATAATCCGGATATTCTGACTGTAGCAGCTGTTGCGCTTTTTTTAAATTCTCCGCTACTTCTGGCTGCAAATAAGCATGGATTAACTCTCCGTAAACGTCTTTCCCAAAAAAATTGTCTTCAGTAGAATATTTCAATTCCACTCTGACTCCAGGAACTACCTCCTCTACATTGACTAAATTTTGGTCTATCATTTGTCTTTCCAACACTGGAATTTCAGATGATTGGATAGTAGTTTCATGATTGCCAAGTTGCTCAGCAATTTCCTTTTCCAACTCTCCTTCAATCGATCTCAATTCCTTTTGGTTACATCCCAAAAGAATGAGTCCAAACACCAATAAAACAAAAGGGAATCTCACCAAAATCATAGTTTTTTATTCACAATAGTAGAAGAAGCTTGAGCAGTAGGTAAGACTACCACATCAGCAATGACCACATGAGGAGGTCTAGTTACGGCAAATTCCACAATGTCTGCAATATCCTGAGCGAGCAATGGTTCAAATCCCTGATAAACAGACTCAGATCTCTTCTCATCTCCTTTGAATCGAACCAATGAAAACTCAGTTTCCACCAAACCAGGGTGAATAGCTATTACTTTTAATCCAAAAGGATTTAAATCAATTCGCATTCCTTTGGTAATGGCATCTACGGCATGTTTGCTTCCGCAATACACATTTCCATTAGGGTACACTTCTTTCCCTGCAATAGACCCGATATTAATAATGGTTCCGGATTTTCGCTCCGTCATCCCTGGAATGATGGCCTTAGAGACATACAACAATCCTTTCACATTGATGTCCATCATGGCATCCCAATCATCTAGATTTCCGGTCTGAATAGGGTCTAGTCCATGTGCATTCCCGGCGTTATTGATCAATATATCAATGGCTTTCCACTCCTCAGGCAAAGCTCCCAAAATATCCAACACTTTCTCCCGATCCCGTACATCAAACACCAAAGGAAGGTAATTAATGGTATCTGGAAGTTCATGTTCTAATTCCTGAAGTCTTTCTGACCTTCTTCCTGTAGCAATGATATGGTATCCCAATTTGGCTAAAGTGAGGACACAGGCTTTTCCTATTCCTGAAGTAGCCCCAGTGACCAAAGCAATTTTATTTTCCATGCTGAAAGATAATTAGATTTGTATGGATGCTAAAATTCAATCCCAATACAATTCCTAAGGTGCAATAAAAAAGTGCAAACTATCTTTTCACAAAATGAAAAAACCTACTGAAAATTCAAATAAAGGGTAATTGACTTTCTTTTAATGGAAGAAATGGCATCTGCAAGTTCAGGGATCGTATTTTCCCTTCTAAAGGCATTGTTCAAGCCATGGGAAAAACGGATTTCCGGTGCAAATTTGAAGTATTTGAAATAGATCTCGAATCCCATTCCCATCTCCAAAGACACATCCTGTCCAGTGGTCACCAGGTCCTCAATATCTGCTTCATCTTGGGCCTTGGTACGGAAATTATAGCTGGCTCCCCCTAAGAAATACATTCGTGTATTGTTAAATCGCTGTGATCGATATTTAAAAAGTAATGGCAGCTCCACCATAGTAGCTTCTGAGGTAAGCATTTGAGTCCTTGTCGTATTTACCTGTGTATTTTCATCAGGCGTATTAATTAAGGAAGGATCCTCAGCCCCAAAATAACTAACTTCTGTTTTATATTCATAGAAACCTACTTTTGGGGTAAATAGCAACTGAACCTGATCATGAAAGCGTAACATTCCGATAAATCCCAAAGAGAATCCAGGAGAGTATTTAGGAAAGACCGCTCTGACTCCAGCCGAACTCGTAGTGGCAGGATTCATAAAGGCATCTGAATATTTAATTTGGTATGCATTGGTATGCGCTGCCAGAAAAAAACCATAAGACAGTGTCTTATTATCCGAACCAGACCCTGAGGTAAGTCCAAACATTCCTTGCCCAAAAGAGGACAAGCTCATAATCATTATCAAAAAAACTGTCAGGCTTATTTCACGCCCACATAAATGGAGCTGATGCCGAATGTAAGTGGTTTGCATAGAGTACAGGTAAATCCGACCTTATTCAATACAGCCAGAAAATCTTCTCCGTCAGGAAAGGCCTGAACGGATTCAGGAAGATAAGTATAAGCAGAATTGTCTTTGGATACAATTTTACCGATCTGAGGAAGCACAAAATTGGAGTAAAATCCATAAGCCTGCTTCATAGGGAAACTCCTAGGCTTGCTGAACTCCAAAATTACTGCTTTTCCTCCAGGTTTTAAGACCCGATACATATCTGCTAACCCCTTCTCCAGGTTTTCAAAGTTTCTAACTCCAAAAGAAACGATGACAGCATCAAACTTATTATCTTCAAAGAGTAAACCTTCGGAATCTCCAAGTTGAAGATCAATTTTATCATCCAGACCTCTTTTGGTCATTTTCTTCCTTCCTTCGGCAAGCATCCCTTCAGAGATATCCACTCCGATTATCTTTTCAGGATTGAGCGCTAATGCCTCTATGGCAAAATCTCCAGTTCCAGTAGCAATATCCAAAATCAGTTTGGGCTGATCTTGTTTGAGATAGCTGATGGCTTTTTTTCTCCAAATAATATCAATCCCCATGCTGAGCACGTGATTGAGCAGGTCATACTTGCCTGAAATATTGTTAAACATCTCAGCAACCTGAGCTTTTTTAGGGTCTTGCTTATCTTTGTAAGGTACTACAGACATCACGAATCGTTCTTTGAAGGCGCAATAATACTCAAGAAACCCGAGGATTGGAAAATTGTTGCCATTTATGAGAAATACATTCCTAAACTATTATTAGTATTTTTGCCACAAATCCACATTTATGATCCAAAAAGCACAATTTGTAGTCAGTAACACCAACCCCGGAAATTGTCCAAAACCCGATCGGGCGGAAGTAGCATTTATCGGAAGATCAAATGTAGGAAAAAGCTCCCTGATCAACATGCTGACAGGAAAAAATGACTTGGCCAAAACTTCCCAAAAACCAGGAAAAACCCAATTGATCAATCATTTTATGATCAATGATCGTTGGTATTTAGTGGATTTACCCGGATATGGTTTCGCCAAAGTCAATGTGAAAGTGAAACAAGGCTGGGAAAACATGATCAGTACTTATTTGACCAAAAGAGAGAATTTATGTGGAGTATTTGTATTGGTAGATAGCCGTTTGGAGCCACAAAAAATAGATTTGGAATTTTTACTTTGGTGCGGAACGGAAGGCGTTCCTGCTGCTTTGGTCTTTACCAAGGCCGACAAGCAGTCAAAAACCAAAACCGATCAAAATATCCGGAAGTTTCTGAAAAAGATGGAAGAGATTTTTGAGGAAGCTCCTGATTATTTCATTACTTCTGCTGAAAATGGGCAGGGGAAAGAACAATTGACCACATTTATTGAAGAACTGGTACAAGAATATGAATCTGGGAAAATCATTTAATTGATAATCCTATATTTGCAGCCTGAAAAAAACAAACCAATGAATTTTAAAGACATCGCAACAGTAGCCGGAAAGCCGGGTTTATTCAAAGTTTTGAAACCATCTAGATCAGGAGTGATCTTGGAAAGTTTGGATGATAAGAAAGCTAAACTAGTAGCAGGAATGTCTCAGCGCGTTTCTATCCTTAGCGATATTTCCATTTATACTATGACTGAGGAAGGTGCTGAACCATTGGAATCCATCATGAAAAAAATCGAGACTGAATTTCAAGGAGACTTAGGTTTGGATACCAATCCAGATGATTCTGAATTAAGAGCCTTTATGAAACATGTTCTTCCAGAAGTGGATGAATCCAGAGTGTATACCTCCGACATCAAAAAATTGATCTCTTGGTATAAAATCATCAGAGCCCAGGTTCCTGAAACTCTAGAGGAAAGCAAAGAAGACAAAGAAGATTGAATTTACAGCCCTGCCATGCGGGGCTTTTTTGATGTACTATGGCCAACTCACTTATTCAAGAAACCTTTCAGCTACTGGAAAAAGATTTTCAGTTGCCCGAGGCAAAAACTACTTTTGATGAGGTAAAAGCGATTGATTTTCTCTCCAAAGTTATCCGCCAAATGCTGGATAGGGATTTTGAACGCCTCCTCCAAATATGCTATCGAGTCGATTTGGGAGAAGAAAAACTAAAGAGGATTCTACATGAATCCGAACCGGACCAAGTCGCACCTGATCTCGCCCGTGCACTTTGGGAACGACAAAAAATGAAGGTAGAGATCCGAAGAAGGTATTCTTGACTTTTGATTTCGGATATATGAGTTGAGATTTATTAATTTAGAAGTGTACTTTCATTTTTCATTTTAAAATCACCCCTATGGCAAATCCGATTTGGATCATGACATCCGCCTTCGACCAACTCAACCTAGAACAAACCATTGAAAAAGCGACGGAAATAGGCGTGCAAGGTCTAGACCTATGCGTTTTTAGAAAAGACGGTACCCGAGATGATTTTGTGGCTACGCATTTGGACTATGAAAATTTTGGTCCAGAGGAAGCAAAATATCTAATTGAGCAGTTCAACGGAGCTAAACTCCGACTTTCAATTGGAGCTTTTGACAATTTGATAGGTGGTGACCCCGCCCAGCGCATCAAGAATCAAAATCACTTACTTCGTCTGATCCGCATGGCCTATTTGTTAGGCGGAGATGAAAACGATGTAAAAGTGGGAACCTTTGTTGGTTATAACCATGAATTAGGAAATCAAGAAGGGGGATTTGAGAAAAATCTATTAGAATACCAACGGATTTTTGGACCGATCATTCGATATGCCAACAGTTTGGGAGTTACCGTTCTGTATGAAAACTGCCCTATGGAAGGATGGAGAAGTTCTGGACACTTTGGAACCTTCAATAACCTTACAGGGGTTTTGGCAGCACGAAAAATCATGTATGAGTTGGTTCCCGAATCCAACCATGGAGAAATCTACGATCCATCCCATGACATTTGGCAACATACCGATCCAGTTTCTGTCATCCAGCACACAGATATGAATCGGCTTAAAAGAATCCACGTAAAGTCCACTAGAAACAACCCTGATCCTTTCTGGGGAAATATGTACCCCATGCAGGAAGTACAAGCAGAATGGGCAGAGAAGTTGGGAATTCCTTCCAGTACCAACCCATGGGACAGGCACCACTATGAAGCCACCTTGCCAGGTTTTGGTTTAGGCGATTCTATGGACTGGAGGGCCTTTATTAATGTATTGAAAAACCGAGGATTTTCTGGCCCCTTTGAAATCGAAAATGAGGCAGTCCTTTCAAAGCAAACCGGAAACATGGGAGCTATTGTTCAAGGTTGTAAAGCGGCTGTTCAGAATCTCTCCCCTTTGCTATATGAATTAGGAGATGAAGGCTGGCAATATCCGCAATCAGAATATAAACCTCTTTTAGAAGTAAGCCGAGCAGATATTCCACTGCAAACAATGGACAAATTATAAATTGAGAAGTGAGAAGTTTAAAATTTCAGCCTTCTCACTTCTGACTTCCTTACTTTTATCGCTGGCTTTCTTCATACCCTACATCAGCTGGCAAGTTAAAACCTTCTGCCGCTGCCACCGCCAATTGGTCACATCGTTCATTTTCAGGATTACCTGCATGTCCTTTTACCCAAATAAACTTGGGTTTATATTTCAAATGAAGCGGAATATACCGTAGCCACAGGTCTGGATTCTTTTTATCCTTAAATCCCTTCTTTTGCCAACCCCAAAGCCAACCTTTCTCGATGGCATCCACCACATATTTACTATCGGAAAAAATCCTAACAGGAATCCCCGTCACTTTTAAGGCCTGTAGAGCCCGAATTACGGCCAGTAATTCCATGCGGTTGTTGGTAGTCAAACGAAATCCTTCAGAAAGTTCCTTACGGAGAATTTCTCCTTTATTGTTGAAAAGTAAAACAGCGCCATAGCCTCCCGGACCGGGATTTCCTTTGGCTGCCCCGTCTGTATAAATGGTAATCATGTAGCAAAGAAAGATAAAATGCTTGAGAGAACAGGGTTAAATTCCAGATTCTACTATGACAGGAAAGGCATTTGTCTTGAAAATTTTCACAGCTATGGAAAGAAGTATAATTCCGAAAATTCTTCTCAGCACATCCAACCCGGTCTTGCCCAGCTTTCTTTCCAGCCAACTGGTACTTTTCAACACCCCATAGACAAAGATTAAATTCAATAAAATACCTATGGCAATATTGAGCTGGGCAAATTCCGCCTTTAGCGTAAGAATTGTTGTCAAAGTACCTGCACCAGCTATCAATGGAAAGGCAATGGGAACAATGGAAGCTCCTTCAGTAGCATCCGGATCAGGCTTAAAAAGTTCAATGCCTAAAATCATTTCTGCTCCTATCGCAAAAATGATCAATGCACCTGCAATCGCAAAGTCCTCTACCCCGATACCAAAAAGGTTCAAAACTGACTTCCCGCCAATCAAAAACAAGATCATCAATATCCCCGCCGCCAAGGTGGCTTTTTCGGACTGGATATGCCCTACTTTTTTCCGCAAATTGACTATGATCGGAATAGAACCTAGAATATCAATCACTGAAAATAAGATCAGTGATACAGATAAAATTTCCTTGACATCAAACATGCCGCGAAAGTAGTTATTTAACCTTTGAGGTTTTCAAAACCTCGAAGGTTTTTTCTTTGTAAAAGTAACTTGATTGCGCATAAACTAATTAACAGTTAACTATCTAATTGATATTCCACTGGCAAATACTCCTCAACAGAATTTTCATGGATTTTCAAAAATTCAGAGAGTCCTTCAAACCATCCTAAACCTAATTCTTTAGAAATCTTTGAATGGTTATCGGAATAATAAGCGCCAAATGAAGAATATTTCCAATCATTGGTTTTTTTAACTAGACCGTGTTTGATTGGGTTTAAGTGAATATATAGGATAATACGACTTAGATAACTATCATTTTCAATCAATTTTCTTTTGAATTTCCTCTGGAATAGACTACCATTCCTGTCCATTGCTTTATTAAATGCTTTCGCGTAGCTATTAAGAAAATTAGAAAATGATTGTACAATTTCTTTGTCTTCCTGATTCGGTTTTACCCTTACTAAAAAATGAAAATGATTTGGAAGCAAACAATATGCAATTGTTTCAAAACAATCACTGCAATAAAGCCCAAACTTTTCTAAGAAATAGATGTAATTCTCATCACTTAGAAACAAATTCTGATTTCCAATAGATCTGGAATATAGATGGTAGATTCTGTTAGCCTCAAAAAATTCAGAGGAATTTTAAAAAGTCATTTCAGAAGGAAAAATTAGACCTTCGGGGTTTTTAAAACCCCAAAGGTCGTCCTATTAATATTTCGATAAAAAACTCATCAATTTATCCATTTCAGCATTGGTGATGGCTGGAAAATTAGCAATCCTAAAACTGGTTGGTTTTAAGGGTCCATATCCGGATCCTAATTGCATTCCCTCCTTTTCCGCATCTTTCTTAACAGTAGAGACCAACTCCTCTGGACCAGCAACTGCTAAAACAGTCACACTTCTAGTTTCGGAATTATCCACTAGCATCCTGAAAGATTTGGTATGAGCAATACAGCTTTCCAATTGTAGCATACGCTCTCTAAGATTGGCGTCAATGTGTTGGATTTCCTCCAAATCTTTCAAAACCCGGTTCAACAAGTAAATTCCCAATACATTCGGGGTATAATGGGTTTGATAACCAATTGCATTTTCCAGCATAAAACTTAAGCTATTATACCTTCCACTCTCTCCTTTTGACGCACACTTTTCAATGGCTTTAGGAGAAAGAATCAAAATCCCCAATCCTGCTGGTAGGCCAAAGCATTTTTGTACCGATGCGTACCAAACGTCCGCCAAACTGAAATCCAATTCTATCCCTGCCATAGAGGAAGTAGTGTCCACAGCAATCATTTTCTCTGGATATTTTTCTTTGATGGCCTCAATCACTGACATTGGAACTTGAGTAGCATTGGCCGTTTCGTTTTGTGTCAAAGCGATCAAATCAAACTCCTCCGATACTTCAAGCCCTGCTACATCAATCGCTTGATTCGCTTCAATCTTTGTTCCGCCCGTGGCAGGATTGATATGTTTTGCAAAGCCAATCCATTTTTTTCCAAAAGAGCCAGAATAAATATGAAAGCTTGCCTTTTCCACCAAAGACTGTGTGATGATCTCCCAATTTTCGGTTGCACTGGAAGTGAACAATAATTTGTAATCATCTGGCATATGAAGCTTTTCCCGCATCAAAGATTCCGTTTCTTGATACAAATTCATAAATGCCGAACTTCTGTGGTTGGCACTCAAAATCCCCTCTTGATAGGCATCCTGCAGATAAGTTGGCAAAGAATCGTAGACCTTAGAAGGTCCTGGAGCAAAGGTTAACATAGGTTTGTAGGTTTATAGAAAATAGCGGATCCCCAATTCATAGCCCTTCAGTCCAAGCCCTGAAATCATGCCGATACAGGATTTGGAAATGATACTTTTATGACGAAATTCTTCCCGCTTGTAAATATTGGAAATATGCACTTCCAAAGTCGGAGTAGTCACTCCAGCAATGGCATCCGAAATAGCCACAGAGGTATGGGTATATCCTCCCGCATTCAACAAGATGGCATCATAGCTAAATCCAACTTCATGAATCTTATTGATCAACTCTCCCTCCACATTGCTTTGATAATATTCGAGTTGAATCTCAGGAAACATGGCTTTCAAGGTTTCAAAATATTCTTCAAAAGAAGTGCTTCCATAAACCTCTGGTTCTCTTTTTCCCAAAAGGTTTAAATTAGGCCCATTGATGATCAGTATTTTCATGTGTTTATTATTGATTTTCATTCGTCACATAGCCAGTCCCGATTTCTATCGGGAGAATCTCACTTTGATAATAATCATCCCAATGTTTGATTCTTGAGTCATGCTCGATTTCAAAACAATATTCGGTTGGTAAATTTCTACTTAAAGGTAATTAGTTTCTGATTGGAAAGTTAAGACCTTTAAACATTTGAACCTTCCAACTTTCCAACCTAATTTTCCAAACTTTCAAATTTTATTCGCTCCAATGCAAAAAATCTGGGAAAATCATATCAAACAATTCCGCCATTACCTAAAGATCGAGCGGTCTCTTAGTGAAAACTCCATTGAGGCCTATAGCAGGGATGTGGATAAATTGGCGAATTACAGCGAACTGAATTTCCCAGAATTAAGTCCGCTTTCCTTGGAATTGGAACACCTTCGCAAATTCGTGAATGAAATTGCCAAACTTGGGATTTCTGACTACACCCAAGCAAGGATCATTTCAGGTATAAAAGCTTTTTATAGGTTTTTGATGTACGAGGACAAAATTAATGAAGACCCGGCTCAACTTTTGGAGGCCCCAAAACTGGGGAGAAAGCTCCCTGACACCTTGAGCTACCCTGAAATTGAAAAAATGTTAAATTCCATTCCTCTAGGAGAACCAGAAGGGCACCGAAACCGAGCCATGTTGGAAATGCTCTATAGCTCGGGACTTCGGGTTTCCGAACTGATTGAATTAAAAAAGGGGCAGGTTTTTGAAGATGTAGGTTTTCTAAAAGTCGTTGGGAAAGGCAACAAAGAAAGACTGGTACCCATCGGTAAAGACGCTTTAAAGTATTTGAACATCTACAAAGAAGAAGTTCGTGTGCATCAAGCCATCGCAAAAGGCCATGAAGAATATGTATTCTTGAATAGAAGAGGCAAGAAACTTACCCGAGTGATGATTTTTCTAATTATCAAAAAAACAGCTGAAATGGCTGGAATAGAAAAGAATATTTCACCGCACACCTTCCGACATTCTTTTGCCACGCACTTGATAGAAGGAGGAGCTGATCTACGTGCGGTTCAGGAAATGCTAGGACATGAAAGTATTACGACAACGGAAATTTATACTCATCTTGATCGGGATTATTTGCGTCAGGTATTAACTGATTTTCATCCAAGGAAATAAGCCTGCTGAGTGAACAAGAAGCTTTAATCCAATACGAATCTTTTATCGGAATCAATTTCGATTCAGAAAGCATTTTTTCTTAAGTTTCCAATGCTGCATTGATTAACTTTACAAGCTGAAAAGAAAAATCAAGACCGTGTACAAATCCATCCTAAAACCTCTCTTCTTCCTCAAGAACCCGGAAGATGCCCACCATTTCACATTTGATCTTACCAAATTCACATTCAATTTCCCCATTGCCAAATCGATCGTCAAATCTACTTTTCAATTGGAGGATCCAAAATTGGAACGGGAAGTCTTTGGATTGAAATTCAAAAATCCAGTAGGCTTGGCAGCTGGTTTCGATAAAGACGCGAAGTTAATTGATGAAATGGCCATGCTAGGTTTTGGATTTATTGAAATTGGCACCTTAACCCCCAAACCTCAAGACGGGAATCCCCTTCCGCGTTTATTCCGACTTCCTCAGGATGAATCTTTGGTAAACCGAATGGGCTTCAACAACGGAGGGGTAAAAGAGGCAGTAGAACGGTTAAAAAAGAGAAAATCAGACGTAATCGTAGGTGGAAACATTGGGAAAAACAAAGTCACCCCCAATGAAAATGCGGTGGATGATTACCTGATCTGTCTGGAAGAACTTCACCCTTATGTAGATTATTTTGTTGTGAATGTAAGTTCACCTAACACCCCAAACCTTAGGGATCTGCAGGAAAAAGAACCTTTAAAGCAATTGCTTCAGGCAGTTAAAAATGCGAATGATCAAAAAGAGAAACCCAAACCTATCTTATTGAAAATTGCGCCGGATTTGACAGAAGGACAACTGGATGACATTGTAGAAATCGTGCTGGAAACAAAAATAGACGGAGTCATTGCGACCAACACCACCATTGACCGTTCGCACTTGTCTACTCCAGTGGATCAAGTCGAAGCAATCGGTGCAGGAGGAGTTTCTGGAAAAGTTTTGGCAAAGAGAAGTACAGAAGTAATCCGATACCTTGCTGAGAAATCAAACAAAGCGTTTCCTATCATTGGAGTTGGGGGAATCTTCTCTGCTGATGATGCCATTGAGAAGTTGGAAGCAGGAGCAAGCCTGGTTCAAGTATACTCGGGCATGATTTATGAGGGACCTGGGTTGATCAAAAAGATCAAGAAAGGATTATTGGCATATTTTTCTAAGTAATGTGCTAAACTCAATCTATTCATCTTATCTTAAAATCGGATTTTAAAGGAATACATGGCCACGAATTCACCTAGGACCAATACTTTTAGAAAGAAAGGAGAAACTACTAAGAAAAAAACAGCCTCTAAATCAACAGGCTTCAAGTTTTCTTTTGGCAAAATCAAAAGCTCCAAACTGGTATTGACCATGGGAATTTTACTCATGTCCATGGGGATTTTCCTTTTTATAGCCTTTTTAAGTTACTTACTCAATGGGCCAAATGACCAGAGTTTAGTCATGAATGCACCCGTTGATGATGAAATCCGGGAAACTGCGCGAAACTCTACCAATTGGCTGGGCTATTTAGGTGCCCAAGCAGCCCATTGGATGATTTATCGATGGTTTGGAATTGCAGCATTCCTTTTCCCTCCATTTCTGTTTCTTTTAGGATTCAAATGGAGCTTTAAAGTTTCTCTTATTTCTCTAACCAGATACACCACTTTTGCCTTATTCTTTACTTTTTGGCTAGGCTTGTTGACAGGCTATATTGTCATTTTAGTGGAAGGCTATTCCTATTGGAGTTTCCTATCAGGTGGTTTTGGATATGAGCTAGCCAGACTATCTGCAGATTTTCTGAGCTGGGGAACCTTTATTGTTATTGGTGCCGCACTACTGATTTTTGTAATTTTCTTCTTTGACATTGATAAATTGGAGTGGTTTACAGCCAAATCAGAGCTCCCTGACGACTCCTCTGAGGAACAGGAAGAATCCATTTCCACTGGCCAAAATCCATTTGAAAAGGAAAATAAAAAATCAAAGTCGGAAGATTTAATAGAAGAAGAACTGGACGAAGAGGAAGAGTTTGAGGATGATGGAAGTGATTGGATTGTCAAAAATGACGAGGTGGAAATTGTAGATGAACCTAGTCCTGCTCCGCAAGAAGAGGAAGACATTTTCAATATTTCCCATGTCAATTTATTGGATGAAATAGTTGAGAAGCCTTCTAGTCCTATCGATGACAAAAACTTCTCGGTAACCAAAGCTGCAGGAGAAGAGAAAACTGCTTCTGAAGTAGAAAATTTAGATCCTTTTGATCCAACCCTCGATTTACCAAGATATAAATACCCTACCCTGGATTTGCTGAACGAATATGATGTTCAAAAAGTGACTGTTTCGCGCCAGGAACTGGAGGACAACAAAAATAAGATTGTTGAAACCCTGGAAAACTTTAAAATTGGAATCCAGGAGATCAAGGCTACGATCGGTCCTACTGTTACACTTTATGAAATTGTACCAGAACCAGGGGTAAAAATCTCCAAAATCAAGAATTTGGAAGATGACATCGCCTTGAGTTTGGCCGCATTGGGGATTCGTATTATTGCTCCAATTCCTGGAAAAGGAACCATTGGTATTGAAGTACCTAACAAAAACAGGGAATTGGTCCCTGCAAGAGCAGTACTAGGTACAGAAAAATTCATGCGTTCGGATAAGGATCTACCAATCGCTTTAGGTAAAACCATTTCCAACGAAGTCTACGTGGCCGATTTAGCCAAGATGCCACACTTGTTGATGGCTGGGGCTACTGGCCAAGGTAAGTCTGTGGGCTTGAATATGATTTTGGCTTCTTTGATTTATAAGAAACACCCCTCCCAGTTGAAGTTTGTTTTGGTCGATCCCAAAAAAGTGGAATTGACACTTTTCAACAAAATTGAAAGGCATTTCTTGGCCAAACTTCCAGGAGCAGAAGAAGCCATTATTACTGATACCAAAAAGGTCATCTACACCTTAAATTCACTTTGTATAGAAATGGATAACCGCTACAATCTCTTGAAAGATGCGGGAGCAAGAAATCTTAAAGAATACAATGCGAAGTTTATAGGTAGGAAACTCAATCCAGAAAAAGGCCATCATTTCATGCCTTACATTGTTTTGGTAATTGATGAGTTGGCGGATTTGATGATGACTGCAGGAAAAGAAATTGAAGCTCCAATCGCCAGATTAGCCCAATTGGCAAGAGCCATTGGAATCCACTTAGTAGTAGCAACCCAAAGACCTTCTGTCAATGTAATTACAGGTATCATCAAAGCCAATTTCCCTGCAAGACTTTCTTTCCGTGTCACTTCCAAAATCGATAGCCGAACCATCCTCGATGCTGGTGGTGCGGACCAATTGATTGGTATGGGAGACATGCTACTTTCTTTGGGTTCAGATGTTACCAGAATCCAGTGTGCATTTTTGGATACTCCTGAGGTAGATGCTATCTGTGATTGGATTGGAGAGCAAAAAGGCTACTCCGACGCACACCTACTTCCTGAATTTGAAGGGGAGGACGGAGATGGATCCATAGGAGATGTGGATCTTTCAGATAGAGACCCTCTCTTTGACGATGCAGCCAAGCTAATTGTCATGCATCAGCAAGGCAGTACTTCCTTAATTCAAAGAAAGCTGAAATTGGGATACAATCGAGCGGGCAGAATCATTGACCAATTGGAAGCAGCAGGAATTGTCGGTGCATTTGAAGGTTCAAAAGCTAGAGAAGTCTTAGTACAAGATGAAGCTAGTTTGGAACGGTTATTGAATAGCCTATAGTGGCTTTCAAATAGCGTTCTAAAAGCCTAGATTCCATGAAAAAATTTGCCCTAGTATTTACCCTATTTCTTTCTTTATATTCTGCATTTGAAGCTTCTGCTCAAAAAGATCCAAAAGCCAAAGTGGTGCTGGATGGAATGAGTCAAAAGTATCAGAGTATGAAAGGATTTACAGCTAGCTTTGATTTTACCTACTCCGATCAAGCAGGCACAAGCGACCGTCAGAGTGGCGATATTTCAGTAAAAGGAAACCAATACCGATTGAAACTTCCTGATCAAGAAATATTCAATGACGGGAAAACTGTTTGGACCTTTATAGAAACTCCTACTTACAAGGAAGTGACCATCAATGATGTATCCCAAATGGAAGGTGAGTTAACTCCAACCAATATTTACAAAATGTATGAAAAGGGATTCAACTACAAATTGTTGGCAGATAAATCTTACCAAGGTAAACAAGCTAATGTGGTAGAGCTGGATGCCGAAAACTCCAATGCTCCTTTTCAAAAGGTGAAATTAATGATCGATAAAAATACGAAGGACTTATTGGGCTGGGAGATGTTTGACGGTCAAGGAGGTTCATTTACTTATGCCTTCAAAAATTTGAAGCCCGATCCAAGTCTTCCTGATTCCAATTTTGTGTTTGACCCCAAAAAACATGCAGGAGTAGAAATCATAGACCTTAGATAAACTCAGGAGTCAATAGTCTCTATCCAGTTTTGGATGAGCTTTAATCCATATTCAGTTAAAAATGCTTCCGGGTGGTATTGGATCCCCAGAATAGGCAACTCACGGTGTGCAATGCCCATCACCTCTCCTTTCTGAGTTTCCAGTAGTACTTCCAAAATAGAAGGTATATTCTCCACTTGAAGAGAATGGTACCTTGTAACGTTAAATGTATCAGGCAATCCAGTTGTAAAGGGATGAGCGGAAACCTTCTTTACTTGCTGGACTTTCCCATGTACAGGAATGTCATTTTTAACCAAGGCAGCTCCAAAGAACTCGCCAATTGCTTGATGACCAAGACAAACCCCTAAAACAGGCACTTTTTTATAATATTCTTCGAAAATCTCCATTAAGTTACCTGCCTGATCAGGTTTACCAGGTCCAGGGGAAAGAATCATGGCAGAAAACTCTATGGCTTGGATTTCCTCCAGTGAGGTATCGTTTCTTACAATTTTTAATTCTGCACCTGTCTGACGGACCAAGTCGGCCAACATATGGCTGAAAGAATCAAAATTATCAATCAGCAGAATCATTTAATATTTCATCTACGATTTCTTCCAACCTCTCCAGATTCTCCTCTACCTTCGGGAAAAATGGTTCAATAGCCTCTACAATTGCAGGCGCAACCGGTTCTATATATCCCAAATATTCAGATTCTGAGGTCCATTGTTTGGGCAAATCCAATTTAAAAAGACTCGCCTGCCAAAAGAACAAGCTGATAAAAAATGCAGCTTTCACAATTCCCAAAAATACTCCAGCCAAAGAATCCAAAGATCCCAGCAATACCATATCCATCGCTCTTTTCAACACCCAACCGACGCTGTTGATTAGCACTAAGGTGAGTATAAAAATGACAAAAAAGCCAAGGATGGGATATCCTAAATTGAATTCGGTTACATTTTCCTGCAACCAATCTGTCATTGGGTCCATAAAGTAAATCCCCAAGATAATGGCGATTACAAAACCAAAAAGGCCAAGGACTCCCATTAGGAATCCTTGTCTATAACCTTCAAAGGCTCCAAGACCAAGAATGACCAGTAATATGATGTCTACTGTACTCAACTTAGCTATTCAGTAATGCCTTCACCTTATCTGCAATGGCCTTACCATCTGCTTTTCCTGCTAATTGCTTGCTGGCTACTCCCATCACTTTTCCCATCTCTTTTGGGCTGGCTGCTCCAGTTTGGGTAATGATTGCCTGAATCGCCTGGGTTAACTCTTCATCAGTTAAAGCTTTTGGCAAAAACTCCTGAATAATCGAAAGTTCTGCCATTTCCACAGCATATAAATCCTCTCGATTTTGCTCCTTGTAGATATCTGCAGAATCTTTCCTCTGCTTGGCAGCTTTGGTTAAAATTTTCATTTCTTCATCTTCAGATAGCTCGCCGGCCGCTCCTCCTTTTGTCTCTTCCAGTAGGATCAAAGATTTCACAGCTCTCAATGCTCTTAATCTATCCTTATCTTTAGCGATCATTGCAGATTTAATTTCACTATCTACTTTCTGCTTTAAACTCATAAGCCCTAAGTTTGTGTTATTGGTTAAAATCAAACAAAAATACCTTTTTCGACCCGGAAATGACTAAACTAAGCGTAAATATTAATAAGATCGCAACTTTGCGTAATGCAAGAGGGGCAAACAACCCGAATGTTGTCAAAGTAGCTTTGGATGCTGAGCGATTTGGGGCTCAAGGAATTACCGTACATCCAAGACCTGATGAGCGACATATACGACATCAAGATGTGTATGACTTAGCCCAAGTTGTAACGACAGAATTTAACATCGAGGGATACCCCGACAAAAGATTTATGGATTTAGTCAAGGAGGTTAAGCCAGCCCAAGCCACGCTTGTTCCTGATCCACCCAATGCCATTACTTCCAATACAGGTTGGGATACCATCTCAAATCAAGGGATGTTAAAAGACATTGTAGCAGAGTTACAGGAATCAGGTATTCGGGTTTCTATCTTCATCAATCCCGAAGTCAGATATTTTGAACCAGCGAAATTAACTGGGACAGATCGAGTTGAGCTATACACAGAGCCCTATGCCGTAGGATATCCTCAAAACAAAGAGATGGCAGTAAAGCCATATGTGGAAGTTGCAGAGATTGCAAAAGAATTAGGATTGGGGCTCAATGCGGGACACGACCTGGATCTGCATAATTTGGCTTTTTTAAAACAATCCATCCCCTATCTAGATGAAGTATCCATTGGCCATGCCTTAATTTGTGATGCACTTTATTATGGATTGGAAAACACCATTCAGATGTATAGGAGGCAGTTGGAATTTTAATTGGATAACAGACGACTGACGACAGTCCATGGCCGTTAAAAACTTTAATTATTATGGCATTTAAGTTCGAATATTTGAGGGTTTGGAATTTGGAAATTGATCTGAATATGGAAATTAGTTTCCTAATTAAATAGTTCCTACCTGTAGAAGATTTCTAAAGAATTTACAATGCGTATGAAGGGTTTATATAAAAAATACAAGCGGTCAAAAACTCAATTTAGTTCATTAATTAACCACGATCCAACAGTCATCTTTAATCCATGGACTGTTGACTTCAATAAATCAAATGAAATTAAACTTTAAAAAATTAGGCACTGGCAAACCATTAGTGATTCTTCACGGACTCTTTGGTTCCGCCGATAATTGGCTCAGCATTGCCAAAGGTTTAGAAAATCATTTCACCCTATATTTAGTAGATCAAAGAAACCATGGTGATTCCCCGCACGCTGATAAGTGGAATTACCAAGTCATGGTAGAAGATTTAAAAGAGCTTATAAATGACCAGAAACTGGAAATGGTTTATATGATGGGACACTCTATGGGGGGAAAAACAGCGATGAAATTTGCCTGCACCTATCCCGAAAAAGTGGAGAAGTTAATTGTAGCAGATATTTCTCCTAGATATTACTCAGTCCATCACCAAAAAATTTTGGAAGGGTTAAATGCCATTGATCTGTCTTCTATTAAATCCAGAAAAGAGGCCGATGACATTTTAGCAAACTATATTCCGGAACTGGGAATTCGTCAGTTCCTGCTCAAAAGCTTAGGAAGAGACGCCAACGGGTTTGTATGGAGAATTAATTTACCTGTTATCACCAAAAATATTGAGGAAGTAGGAAAAGCATTAGAAGAAGGAGAATTGTATGATGGCAAAACCCTATTTCTTGCCGGCGAAAATTCCAATTATATCCAACAATCGGACTTGTCTGATATTGAACAACATTTCCCGAAATATGAAGTGGAGTTTATTTCCAATGCAGGTCATTGGCTCCATGCAGAACAACCCGAATCAGTCATCGCTGAAGTTCTGAAGTTCTTGATTTAAAAAAAGAGCTGTTCAATTAATGAACAGCTCTTTTAGAATCGGCTCTATTTTACTCGCTTACCATTTTTGATTACCATATCTACATCTTGCAAGAGACTGATATGCTTTAGCACATCACCTCTTACGGCGATAATATCTGCCTTTTTCCCTTCTGAGATTGTTCCTACTTGATCTGAAACTCCCATGGCAACGGAAGGCCAATAGGTTGCGGATTTAATTGCCAACATAGGGTCATACCCAAATTCATTTACCCACACATCCAATTCATTCCACGTGCTTTGGCTATGAAATTTCATTGGAATCCCGCTATCCGTTCCGATTAACATCACTACCCCGCTCTGCTTTAATTGATTGAATTTGCGTTCCAAAGTAGGCTTCCTAACAGGAGTCAATTGAAAATAAGGCATTCTTCCAGGGTATTTCAATGAAGCTTTGATATCTGCGATAATGGAATCCGGAAGATCCAAATGCCAGGATGGATCATCTAATTTCTCTGGATTATCTCTTACAGATTCAAAATTATACAAGCCCTCTACCGTTGGAGTCCAAAACAAAGGCCCCATATTCATTTTGGCAGCTCTTTCTTGAATCATAAGCATAATATCTTCAGGGTATTCCGGTGCAGAAGACAATCCCGTGTGTTCGAAACAATCCACTCCTATTTTAAGACCTATTCTTATTTCCTCAGGCCGATGCGAATGCCCTACTACGGGTAAACCATATTTATGAGCTTCATCTACCACTGCCTGTGCTTCCTCCAATGTCATTTGATCTTGATCAATCAGCTTGATCACATCCACACCGGCATCTGCCAGCTTTTTAACTTTTGCTCTAGCATCTGCCACGCCATTAACTCCCCAACGGAATGCTTCTGTATTAGGGTAAGGGGCCTTTTGAATAAAGGGACCAGAAACATAAATCGTCGGCCCAGGGATTTCTCCTCTGTTGATTCGATCCCTAACATTGATACTGGCTTCCAATGGTGCTCCTAAGTCTCTGGCACTAGTCACACCAGCCAGCAATAACTGATGGGCAGAAGCAGGCATAATTACCGGGTCCAACACATCGATATAAGTACTATCCCAATGCGTATAATCACTATGGCCATTAATCATCAAATGAACATGCATATCCCATAATCCTGGCATCACAGACATTCCTTCCGTCGATATTACTTCCGCTCCATCAGGCACCTCCAAACTTCCTTCCTGCCCCACAGCAACAATCTTTTCATCTTGAATCAAGATCACAGAATTTCGGATCGGGACACCTCCAAACCCATCGATAAGTGTTCCTCCCACCAGCGCTTTCATACTTTGGGAAAAGGAGGAAAAACATATAAGGGCAAATACTGCCGAAAACAAAAACTTCATTCTTTTCATAAAGAGACGATCTTTCTAGTATGCTATTAAGTTAATGAATTTGCCATATTAACCTTACCTTTCGAGCATTATCAGAAAGAATTCAAAAAAATGCCCAAAGGAAAACTTTTTCTAATCCCCAATGTACTCGCAGAAAATACAGCCAATGAAGTGATCAGTCCTCAGATAAAAGAGGTGGTCAAAAACACCAAAGTGTATCTGGTTGAGAATTTAAGGACTGCAAGACGTTATATCAGTAGTCTGAAATTGGGAGTAAACATTGAGGAAATCCATATGGAGATTTTGGATAAAAAAACAAAACCTGAAATGATCAACCGGTTAATGCAACCACTCCTCAATGGTGCCGATGTGGGAATTATTTCTGAAGCAGGATGTCCAGGAATCGCAGATCCCGGAGCTTTGGCAGTAGCGCATGCACATGTAAAAGGAATTCAGGTAGTCCCCCTTTCCGGCCCCAGTTCCATGTTTTTGGCATTGATGGGTTCAGGTTTTTCAGGACAATCTTTTGCATTCCATGGCTACCTTCCTATAGATAGAAAAGATCGGGCTGCTGCATTAAAAGCATTGGAATCCGAATCCTTAAGAGAAAAGAGGGCCCAGATTTTTATGGAAACCCCGTTTAGAAATAATCAAATGCTTGAAGATTGTTTGAGAACACTTTCTTCTAACACCAAACTTTGCATCGCAAAAAACATAACGGCAAAGGATGAACTAATCCTCACCAAAACCATTGGAGAATGGAAAAAACTCCCAATTGACTTACATAAAATCCCTACTGTTTTTATCCTTCAAAGTTTCTAAGACATGTTTACAATAGATGCCCATTTAGACCTGAGTATGAATGCATTGGAATGGAACAGGGATCTGACTCGTCCAGTTTCTGAAATCAATGCCAGAGAAGTTGGATTAAAAGATAAACCTGATCGAGGTAATGCGGTGGTTTCGCTTCCTGAACTTAGAAAAGGGAACATAGGCTTGGTTGTGGCTACCCAAATTGCAAGGTATGTAGCCCCAGACAATTCATTGCCAGGATGGCATTCTCCTGCACAAGCATGGGCACAAACCCAAGGACAATTGGCTTGGTATCAAGCTATGGTGGATCAGGGGGAAATGTCCCAAATCCGAAGCTTGGAGGAATTAAACCAGCACCTAGCTCTATGGGAGAATGGAGAAGACAACTCTACAAAGCCAGTGGGTTTTATCCTATCTCTAGAAGGTGCTGATTCCATCATCGATGTGAGTTATTTGGAAAAAGCCTATGAATATGGGTTAAGAGCCTTAGGACCCGCTCATTATGGGCCAGGAAGATATGCCCACGGGACAGATGCCTCTTCCCCACTGAATCATAATGGAAAAGAGCTACTTCGTAAAATGGATGAATTGGGAATCATTTTGGACGCTACTCACCTTTGCGATCAGGCATTCTGGGAAGCCTTGGATATTTTTCAAGGTCCTGTTTGGGCGAGCCATAATAATTGCCGCGCCTTGGTAGATCACAACCGGCAATTTTCAGATGAAATGATCAAAGCATTGATCGAAAGAGGAGCTGTAATTGGAGGTGCAATGGATGCTTGGATGCTTAGTCCAGGTTGGGAAAGAGGGAAAACCACTCCACAAGAACGCGATGTGACCTTGAATACCGTTTTAGATCATATGGACCATATTTGTCAGGTTGCAGGAAATGCCAATCATATCGGAATTGGCTCGGATTTGGATGGGGCCTTTGGAAAAGAGCAAGCTCCTTATGACTTGAAATCCATCAAAGACTTAGACAAAGTCCCTGAATTACTGAGGTTAAGAGGTTACTCAGACCAGGATGTAGCGAAAGTTATGCATGGAAATTGGTTGAATTTTTTGAAAAAAGTATGGTCTTAATTGGGGAATAATTGAACAATTCCTTTGAGAATATATTGCATTAATACTTCATATTGAATTATTTAGCGAAAGCTAATCGCAAACCACCAATTTATGAAGTGTAAAAATTTACTCACCCTTACCTTATTATTCCTTCTTACCCTTACCTATTCATTTTCCCAAAAAATTCAGATTACTGCTAACCACTCAGATGCTAAGTTCATCCTATTAAATGATTACGATGATTCTGACAAACAGGAACTTGGAACAGGGGCAATCGAGTACAAACTTGAAAAAGACAGTAGAAACAGAATTAAGGTAACCAAGCCAGGTTATGACCCTGTCATCAAGGAATTCAACAAAGACCTGAAATGGGACAAACAGCAATATGTTTCTTTAGACTCAAGAAGAGTAGAGATTACTGCTGAACCCTATGATGCAGAAATCTACGTGGACGGAAGAATGATTGGAACCAAAGCTATTTATCTGATCATTCAAAAAGACCGTTTTCACACGGTAGAGGTAAAAAAACCAGGTTTTGCACCCATTACGAAAAGTTATTACAATTCCCCTGACCGGGAAACACCTCCTTCCAAGGATTATTTTGAGTTGAAGGATCGCCAAGTTAGACTGGAAGTAACTCCTGCAGATGGTGAGGTCACCGCAAATGGAGTTAGCGTTGGCAGAGGAAACCAAGACATTAAAATCCCTTTGAATGATTGTGTGACGGTTACAGTCAACAAAGACGGTTATGTTGAATACACCAAAGTATTCTGTAACAAGCCTGAGACTGATCCAGAACCGCCGGTAAGAGAAATCGCACAATTGGAAGACAGGTTAGTGAAGATTACGACCAACCCAAATGATGCTGCCATTGAAATCGCAGGTAAGAGAGTCGGCACAGGAAGCTATGACCTAAAGGTTCCTAAAAATGGAAGTGTGGAAGTTCGTGTATCTAAAGATGGTTACGTACGCTACATCAAAAATTATTACAACCAAGCGAATATGCAGGAACCTCCTGTTACAGATTTCATAGAAATGAATGTAGATGAGGCCTATACTTCTTCTGTCTCCTCAGACTTGGCAAATGTAAGGATCACTGTTCCTGTTAATACGGAATACACTTCTGAAGAAGCCTGGAGAATTTTAAGTTCTATTATCACCAGGTACTTCGACATATTAGAAACTGTTGACTACAATACGGGTTACCTTACTACTTCATGGCAGGTTCAGAATTTCCAATCCAGTGTCATCAGAACAAGGGTAATTGTGAGTAGTGGAGGAAATTCGGACCAATTGGCCTACGCAATCAAGTTGATCAGCCAAGAGGCCTACCTTGACGGACAAAACGCAGTAACCGTAAAAGACGATGAGAAATTTGAAGATTGGGCCCGTATCCTTAAAAAGTACGAAGGTCTAATCGAAGAAGTACAAGCAAGACTTCAACAGTAAAAAAACCACCACAGAAAACTCAGCTCTACAAGGCTGAGTTTTTTTTGCAACAAACGATAAAATCCTTAGAAATAATTACCGTTCAGGTAAGAGACAGGAAGTAGACTTTCAAAAATGGGTTATATTAAGAATCTAATTTTTCCAATTAAACCCAAAACATATGAAACCTATTGTACAGATCTCTCTGGATCTTACAAACATCGATGAAGCCCTGGAAACAGCTGAGATGGCCATTCGTGCAGGAGTAGACTGGCTAGAAGCAGGAACTCCTTTAATTTTAGCAGAAGGACTTCATGGCGTAAGAAAACTCAGAGAAGCATTTCCAGATGTCCCCTTAGTTGCAGACCTCAAAACAATGGATGGGGGTTACCTAGAAGCAGAGATGATGGCCAAAGCAGGGGCTACCCACGTGGTCGTCATGGCTAGAGCCCATGAGGAAACCATCAAATGTGTGGTACAGGCTGGAAAAGATTTCGGAGTAAAAGTGATGGGCGATAACATGGTCTTTCCAGACATGGTGGAAGGAGCAAAATTTTTAGAAGATTTGGGCTGTGACTACGTGATCCATCACATTGGATACGATGAAAGAAGGGGTATCGCTGCTTCTGGTAGAAGAATGCCAAGTCCTCTTGATCAGCTTCAAGAAGTAGTGGCAGCTGTCAATATTCCTGTTCAGGCAGTGGGAGGACTTTCCATAGAACAAGCCATCAAATGCCCTCAATATGGAGCCCCATTAGTGGTCTTGGGAGCACCATTGACCATTGATGCAGACTCATTTAAAACTGCAAGTGGAGATTTGGAAAGTTCCCTCAAGATGATTTGTGAGGCCATACATAGTCAAGAAACTGTTTCACCTACTAAATCCTAAATCATGTCCAGCACGAAATCCGCAGCAGTAGTAAACTACGCTGAAGAAAAATATTCAGTTGAAATCAGAGAAATCTCCATTCCTGATATTGGAGATGAAGATGTATTACTGGAAGTAGAGAATGTAGGAGTTTGTGGCAGTGACCTTCATCAATGGACTTCAGATCACAGTTGGCCGGTAAACTACCCGGTGGTATTAGGCCATGAATTCGGAGGGAAAATAGCCGCTATTGGAGATAAAGTTTCTGCATGGAAGGTTGGAGATAGAGTAGTCAGTGAAACTGCAGCAGTGATAGACAAGCAGAACCCCATGAGCAAAATTGGCTTATACAATTTAGACCCTACTAGAAAGGGGTTTGGATATGGGGTAAATGGGGCGATGACTCGTTTTGTCCGAGTACCTGCCCGATGTCTTCATACCGTCCCAGAAAACCTTTCCTTTGAAGAAGCTTGTCTGACGGAACCTTGTTGTGTTGCGTATAATGCAGTGGTAGGAAATTCTTCCATAAAACCCGGAGATAGAGTGATTGTCATAGGCCCCGGAACGATAGGGATACTTTGTGCAGCCGTGGCTAGACTGTGTGGGGCCGAAGTAGTAGTAGTGGGGTTGGAGGCTGATAAAGGTCGATTAGAAATTGCCAGAAAGTACGGTTGTGAAGTAATCATAGGAGATGCCGAACATTGGGCTAGAAAAAGAGATGGGTTGGGAGCTGATTTAATCATTGATGCGGCAGGAGTGAGTGCCACTTTACAGATAGCCATGAAATTAGTTCGACCTAATGGCCAAATCACGAAAGTGGGTTGGGGGCCTCAACCCTGTAATTTCTCTTTGGATCCTATCATTCAGAAGAATGTAAGACTTCAAGGAAGTTTTAGCCACAACTGGCCTATTTGGGAGCGGGTGATTGCATTACTTGCCAGTGGATCTTTGGATGTCAAACCTATTATTGGAGGTGTTTGGCCCATTACCGAATGGAAAGAAGCATTTGAAAAAATGCATCATGGTCAAGTAGTCAAATCTGTTTTAAAACCTGTTTAATATGAGACTCAAAGGAAAAGTCATCATCGTCACTGGAAGTACCATGGGTATTGGTAAAGCAATTGCCAAGAAGATTGTGGAAGAAGGTGCAAAAGTCATCATCCATGGATTGGAAGAAGATTTGGGAATTCAAGTGATTGAAGAGATCGGAACTGAACAAGCCAAGCTATACATTGAAGACATCGCTAATGAAGGGGCTGGACAAAGATTAGTCGACTTAGCCATTGCAACTTGGGGACGCTTAGACGCTATTGTCAATAATGCTGCGCTCGTGGCAGCTTCTACTATTCACACCACAGATAAAGCATTTTTAAACCGCATGTTGGATATTAATACATTTGCACCCCTATTCTTGATCAAATCAGCACTTCCATATTTAATTGAAAGTCGTGGTGCAGTCCTCAATATAGGTTCAATCAACGCTTGGAGCGGAGAGGACAATTTATTGGCATACAGTATTTCCAAAGGAGCGTTGATGACCATGACTAGAAATCTGGGAGATTCTTTATTTCGTGAAAACGGGGTACGAGTCAACCAGATAAATCCTGGGTGGGTGCTTACCGAAAAGGAGATTGAACGAAAAAAAGAACATGGACTCGCTGACTCTTGGTACAAGGAATTATCTAAAATGTACGCTCCTGCTGGAAGAATCATTTGGCCAGAAGAAATAGCAGCGGCAACGATTTATTGGCTTTCGGATGAGAGTGGCCCAATCAGTGGTCAAGTGGTTGATTTGGAGCAATTCCCAATGATTGGCAGAAATATTCCAAAGGACTCGACGACTATTCCTCATAAATAAAATTAACACGAAACTCAAATGCCAAAAATAGCCGCCTTCCCAAAAGCATTTATGCAAGCCCTTTGCAAAGATGGATCCATGAAACTTTCCGAATGGATTGATCTTGCCGCTCCCCTAGATATTGATGGATTGGAATGGTATGCTGGATTCTTGGAAATGGAAAACAAGAAAAACTGGCCTATATTCAGGAAGATGGTAGAGGATAAAGGAATGGTAATTCCTATGATGTGCTGCTCTCCAGACTTTACCCATCGTGACAAGGCTTTCCGGGAAAAAGAGATACAAAAACAGAAGCGTTGGATAGAAATGACCGATGAATTGGGAGGAAAATACTGTCGAGTCCTTTCCGGTCAATATAGACCTGAATTGTCAGTCGAAGAAGGAATCAAATTAGCAAAAGACTGTATCGAGACCTGCCTTCCTTATGCTCAATCTTTGGGAATCACATTGATTATAGAAAACCATTACAAAGATGATTTTTGGGAGTACCCTGAGTTTGCACAAAAAAGAGAGGTTTTCACAAAACTGGTTAACAGCATTCACCATCCCAATTTCGGTGTGAACTACGACCCCAGCAATACTTTTTTAGCGGGGGAAGATCCACTGGACTTATTGTATGATGTCTCAGAAAGAGTAGTCACCATGCATGCTAGTGATCGGTATTTGAAATATGGAACCATAGAAGATCTGAGAAAAGAAGAAGGAGGCGCCCAAGGCTATGCCAAAAGACTTAGCCATGGAGAAATCGGCCAAGGCATGAATGATTACGATGCCATTTTTTCTGAATTAAAAAGAGTCGGTTTTGACTCCTGGATCAGTATTGAAGATGGTGTAGATGGGATGGATCAGCTAGAGCGAAGTGTAGGATTTTTGAAGAAAAAAATAGCTCAGTATTGGCATCAATGATTTACTAAATGGGAAATACGTGCTTAAAAGTAAGTTTTGAAGTACTAGAAACTTCAAGAATTTTATCATGATTTCATTCAACTATTTCAACCCAATTTAGCATGAAAACTTACCACTATACCTCTATTCCCTCCCAGTGCTTTCTAGGTGAAGGCCCCTATTGGCATCATGACCGACAAAGCTTTTTCTGGGTTGATATTGAAAATGGAAAACTCTTTGAATATAAAATCAGCTCTGGAAACACAAATTCGATTTCATTTCCTCATCGGCTTACTGTTGTTTTGGAGGGAAATGACGGCAATTTAATTTTAGGATTGGACCGGAAGCTAGCAAGCTATAACCTGGAATCGAAAGAATTGACTTGGCTTTTGGAAGTTGAGCCAGAAGAAAGTCTTCATCGATTCAATGATGGCAAAGTAGACCCAGAAGGCAGGATTTGGATAGGAACTTTAAGCATCAAATTCACCAAAGGAGCAGGTTCACTTTATTGTATTGATCAAGATTTAACTCCTCAAAAAAAACTTCCCGATTTAACCATTTCCAATGGAATGGCCTGGACCAAAGACTCCAAGACTTTTTATTTTATTGATTCCCCAACGCAGCAAATACAGGAATTTGATTTTGACAAAGATACTGGGGCAATTGAATTTAAAAGAATAGCAGTAGAAGTACCTCAAGAAATCGGAACACCAGACGGTATGTGTATAGATCAGGAGGGGATGTTATGGGTTTCTCATTATGGTGGTTCGGGAGTCTACCGATGGAATCCAGTCTCTGGAGAATTAGTAGAAAAAATAGAACTGCCAGTTCCTCACGTGACTTCCTGTTGCTTTGGTGGTAAAAACCTAGACTATTTATTGATTACCACTGCCCAGGAAAATCTGACACAAGATCAGTTAAAAGAATATCCTCAAAGTGGTAATACGTTTTTGGTAAAGACAGAAACAAAAGGCTTCCTACCAAACCGTGCACAACTCAAATAAGTCGGAAATCAATCAGTTTTTGAGCTAAAAAGGTGATTCATTTTTAGAAAATTGGAAAAATATAAAAAATATTGAAGGGATATATTTCTTCATTTCAACTGTATGAAATAGCCCTTTTTGGGGATTCAATACAGTTTCGGGTTGCAGCAGAGTTAAGTCAAACCGATCTATGATATGTTGGGTGCTGTTCCTGATGAAATCCCAATCTTAAATCTCGCTGGTTCCATGACCAGTTTATTAATTCAACCCATTATTGGAGCACTGAGTGACAGTACCTGGTATCCAAGGTTTGGTAAGAGAAAACCATTTTTCTTCAATGGGGCATTGATATGTAGTATCTGCCTTTTCTTCTACCCGTTCAGCAGTAACCAAGGATGGCTGATGGTCTACTTTGGGTGTTAAATACCACCAATAATATAGCCATGGAGAATTATGGTGTCTGGTCGGGAATGTATTTCCTGACGAACAATACAGCAAAGGTTTTCTGACACAAAGTTTTTTAACTGGGCTAGGAATTACACTAGTAAATGCCCTATTATTCGTATTCCAAAAAAACATTCCGGGAATTGCTGGTTCATTGGATGTTTGGGTGTATGTCTCTTTCTTTTTAGAGACGATTGCTCCATCGGTTCAGTGGTTTGAAGTATTTCCAAAACTGTAGATTTCCCTTCATCAGAAAAAGATCTGGCATCCTTAAATGAGAGGAATAAAAACATGTCACACGCTGCCATCCAATTTTTCCTATCTATCCCCCCCTTTTTGGTCAAAAAGCGTGGGATCACTACTGTAAAAGCTCCTCCAAACAATAATTAATTTCTAAAGTCTTATATGGACTTTAGAAATCATAATAAAACAAAATATTTAAGCGCAGTGCATTTCCTTTTTGGCGGTCATTATCCTGACGTTTTCCCCAAATAGCCTCTCCTCCAACTTTTGCCCCCTCAGCAAGGTCCCAAAAAGTATTTACTCGAAAGGAATATCCGTTTTTGTAAGCATTATCCAAGGTGAATTCGTAAGTTTCAATTTGCAACAAGCCTGCTGTGAAATTTGAATAAATATTTTTTCTCCAATTATGTTCATATGTTCCGTATAAGCCCAAAGATAATGGAGACCTGATTTTTACGCCGGGTTCGATAACAAAATCAGAACCTATCCCATCAAGATCATTGAAATATCTTGTGATTGCTTGACCTATTACCCCTTGAAAATACCATTTTCCATTTTTCCATGAATCAATTACGGTGGAACCAGAAATACCCCAGCCTGGCTTTAAGATTAATCTCCCACTAGGACTTCTACCTGATAGCATAGGTATTATTCCTGATAATTGGACAGATCCCCAAGGGTATATCTTATCCAATCTTGATGTAATATCTGGAAAAAGTTGAAAGGTCTGACTGGTAACGGAATCAGGTAAAGCAAGATTTGGGATGATGTACTCTAATCCAACAGCGAGGTTTGCACCTAAAAATGTCTTAGGAACTGAATATCTTGCTTGCGGTGTACGAGTTACGTTAGATCCAGTGGGCCCAGCAAAATCCACCATTGCTGGTAATGCATTAACATGAGAAAATAAGCTCCAAGTTTGCCCAAATAAAAATTGACCAAACTGTCCGTAAGCATGCCTGATCCTAAATCCATTTTCCCCTGCGAAATCAGTCTCCAATCGGATAAAAACATCTCCCATTTCTGTTTTCCTGGTAACTTCAAACCCCAATCTGGTTTGATCTAATCCATTGTAATAATTTGGAAACGCTTTATTTAAGGCTCCTGTTGGAATTTCGTCCGTTCGGAATGAGTTTTTGGAAGACAAATTAAGCAAATCAAAAACACCAAGGTATCTGACCGATCCCAATATCCTCAATTGGATTTTTCCATCTGCTGTTCTAATATATAATCCACGGTCATCTGCAATATCCAAAGGAGCTGTCTCTTGAATCCTAGTTGAATCTCTTTGAATAGAATCAGCGGAGCTCGTCCCTATCATTGTTTTTTGTTGAATGACATCTTGCCCCAAACAAAAAAAAGAGCTTAGAAAACATAAAGTAAAAATAAAAAAAGACCATGAGGTCATTTCCCAAGACTTATGTCGCTGGCGAATACCTGCCTTGCAACTTTGAAATATTTTCATGACTATTTTTGGGCAGTGATAGAATTATTTTAATGGGATTAATGGCCTTATTTAATAGAAGTTCCTTGCTATTCATTCTTTCGGACAAGAAGGCTTCTTTCATTTTTTTAAAATTTAGTAGCCCCGCTAGGAATCGAACCTAGATCTAAAGTTTAGGAAACTTCTATTCTATCCATTGAACTACGGGGCCAGAAAAGGATGCTCATTCGAAGAAACGGATTTTCTCATAAATAGGAAATCCTTTTTTATCCGGATTGGTTAATTAAGCCTCTTGCCAGTCTTTTTTTTGCAAAACAGTCGAATTATACTCAATTCGACTTGCAAGATAAAAGAAACCCTCACTTTCTGGCAAATATTCTTTAGCCAACTTATGGCTTTACAAGGATTTACACTATCTTTGCACTCCAAAATTAGGATGGACGGGTTCCATCCACTCACTAAATACAACAAATTTATGTCAGTAAAAATCAGATTAGCACGAAGAGGTAGAAAGAAAATGGCTATCTACGACGTGGTTGTAGCTGATGCAAGAGCTCCACGTGATGGACGCTTCATCGAAAAAATCGGGTCTTATAACCCAAACACAGATCCTGCTTCTATTAACATCAACAATGAGCGCGCTCTAAAATGGTTGTTGAATGGAGCTCAGCCTACCGATACTGTAAAGGCAATGCTTTCTTACAGAGGTATCATGCTGAAAAAACACCTTCAAATTGGTGTATTGAAGGGTGCAATCACTCAAGAACAAGCAGACGCGAAATTTGAAGCTTGGTTAAGCGAAAAAGACGCGAAAATCGCTGGTAAGACTGAAGGTATCAATAAAGCAAAAGCTGACGCACGTCAGAAAGCTTTGGATGCTGAAGCTGCTAAAAACCAAGCTAGATTGGACGCTATCAAAGCAAGAGAAGAAGAACAAAAAGCTCTTCTAGCTGCTGCTGAGGCTGCAAACAACCCTGCTGCTGAAGAAGCAAGCGAAGAAGAAGCAACTGATGCTCCTGAGGCTTCCGCAGAAGGCGACGAAGCAAAAGCTTAATAAAAAATCTCCCCATGAACAAGGAGCAATGCTTTCAATTAGGCTATGTAGCCAAAGTTCATGGACTTCGTGGAGAAGTGGTCGTGATGTTGGATACAGATAATCCGGAGGATTACGAAGATCTAGAACATCTCTTCCTTGAGCAAAAATCCCGGCTGGTGCCGTTTTTCCTGGAGCACTTTGTACTCCAACCCGGAAATAAGGCATTGGCAAAATTTGAGGATTATGATTCGCTCGATCAGGTAGAAGGATTAGTAGGTTCGGAAGTTTACCTTCCACTCACCGAACTTCCTGAACTGGAAGATGACCAATATTATTTCCACGAGTTGATCGGATTTGAGGTCTTTGATGAGACCAAAGGTTTGATAGGAACTGTCCAGGTTGTTTATGACCTGGAAACACAGGATCTCCTCGGGGTGACACACCAGGGTAAAGAAGTTTTGATACCAATTCAAGATGGAATTATCCAACAGGTGGACAAGACAGCAAAAAAAGTTTTCTGTCAATTACCCGAAGGTTTACTTGAAATTTATCTGGAAGACTGACCCATGCACATTGATATAATCACAGTGGTCCCTGGCTTGTTGGACAGCCCCTTTTCCCATTCTATTCTGAAAAGAGCGGAAGACAAAGGACTGGCGAGCATCCGGGTGATCAATTTAAGAGATTATGCAATGGGCAAGCAAAAGCAAGTCGATGATTATGCTTTTGGTGGGGGAGCAGGGATGGTCATGATGATCGAGCCAATAGCCCGATGCATCGAAGCACTTCAAAAAGAGCGCACCTATGATGAAATCATCTACATGACGCCTGATGGAGCTACTTTTGATCAACCCATGGCCAATGCGCTTTCGCTCAAAAAAAACCTATTGATCCTTTGTGGTCATTATAAGGGAATAGATGAGCGGGTGAGAGAAAAATTCATCACCAAAGAAATTAGCATAGGAGACTTCGTATTGTCCGGAGGAGAATTGGCCGCAGCGGTAGTAGCTGATGCAGTCATTCGGTTGATTCCGGGAGTACTGAATGACGAAACTTCTGCTTTGACAGATTCTTTCCAAGACGGCTTACTGGCACCACCAGTATATACAAGGCCTGCAGAATATGAAGGAATGAAAGTCCCTGATGTTTTGCTGTCAGGCCATGAAGCCAAGATAAATGAATGGAGATTTGAAGCGTCGGTTCGTAGGACCCAAGAAAGAAGACCTGATCTGCTCAGCGGACAGGAATAAGGGAACTTCGATACAGCATCGAACAAGAAGTAATTAAATAAGCCACTGAGATGGCAAAAAGCGAAAGCATAAAAAGATAAAGCTATGAGCGAACTAATTAAAATAGTAGAGGCGGAATACAGCGAGGTTAGAGCTAAGTTCCCTACTTTCAAAGCTGGTGATACCATCAACGTACACGTACGTATCAAAGAAGGTAACAAAGAGCGTGTTCAGCAGTTCCAAGGAACTGTGATCCAGCGTAAAAACCCAAATACCAATGGCGAAACTTTCACAGTAAGAAAGATCTCTAACGGTATTGGTGTGGAGCGTATTTTCCCTATCATCTCTCCAGCTATCGAGCAAATCGATCTATTGAGACAAGGTAGAGTGAGAAGAGCTCGTTTATTCTACTTGAGAGGACGTCAGGGTAAAGCTGCACGTATCAAGGAGAAAATCAGAGTGAAGCACTAAGAGCAATTGCTCTTTCAATAAAAAAGGAACCTAGCAATGGGTTCCTTTTTTATTGCTCAATATTTGAGGTTTTCAAAACCTCGAAGGATTTTATTTTGGTCTCATAACTTTTCATTTTTATACTGGCCTACCTTATTCCAAGTAGCATTTTTACCCAGAAAACTTCCAATGTCCTCGCCTTCTACACTTGCAAAAACGACTTAGATCCAATCCCTTTAGTCAAGCGTAAATGTTTTACTCACCATTTAGTTAAAGCGAAACTTTCAAATGGTCTATAGTAATAGAGCACATCCTGATATGGATAAAAAGACCAAAAGAAAAAACTCTTTCCCAAAATTTTGGTAAAAAATACTAGGATAAGGTCGTTTTAAATACCTTCAAGCACTTTTTGAATCTAAACTGAATTTAACTCGTTTTAAGAATTAAACCATTGACAATCTGACCTATACTATCTAGCTTCAATAAAACTTTTTATCACATGAATTCTTTAAACACCCTAGATCCGGCAAAAGGATTGGCACATGTTGCCATCCGCGTCTTTCAGGTATTATCTGTCTTAATCCTTTGTTTATCGGTGTATTTGATTTATTTATCCTATCTGGATTTATTGCCTGATTGGGAAGTTTCCAACAATTACTCTGGACATCATGATAATTGGTCAAGCAACTCAAGCACTTGGCAAATGCTCATTTTAGCTGTCCCAGGCATCCTTGCCATTGCCTTTTTCTTTCTTTTGGGATATTTGAGAAAGGTTATCCAAAAAGAATAGAACTGATTTTTATTTCATATACTAAAGTATTCATTCCTTTTTCCAGCATTTCCATTCCAAACAAGATTATCCGCAGACCCTTTACGTAAAGGCATACAATTCCCTATCTTTGCAGCCTGAATGAATAAAAAATCCCTGAAACCAAGTTTCAGAAAGCATAATTAGCAAAGCATGAGTAAAGAAGTTCGCGTAAGATTCGCCCCATCCCCTACCGGCCCCTTACATATTGGTGGTGTACGTACTGCCCTTTACAATTACCTTTTTGCCCGCAAAATGGGAGGAAAGTTTTTGTTGAGAATTGAGGATACAGACCAAATGAGATTTGTACCCGGCGCTGAAAAATACATTCAGGAATCATTGGCTTGGTTAGGAATATCCGCTGACGAAAGTCCATGGAAACCTGGTGACTGCGGACCTTACAGACAATCAGAACGAAAAGCTGATTACATGCAATATGCGTTGGACCTAGTAGAAGCTGGCCATGCCTATTACGCCTTCGATACTTCGGAAGAACTGGAAGCAATGCGTGAGCGTTTAACCGCTGCTCGGGTAGTTCAACCCCAATACAATAGCATTACCAGAACCCAAATGAAAAACTCTTTGACACTTCCTGCAGAAGAAGTCAAAGAGCGTTTAGCTTCCGGAGATCCCTATGTCATCCGTGTCAAAATCCCAAGAAAAGAAGAGGTACGATTGAATGACATGATCCGTGGTTGGGTGATGGTCCACTCCAGCACCTTGGACGATAAAGTGTTGATGAAGTCAGACGGAATGCCCACTTACCATTTGGCAAATATCGTGGATGATCATCTGATGGGAATTACCCATGTCATCAGAGGAGAAGAATGGTTGCCTTCCGCCCCATTACACGTATTGTTATATAAATTCTTTGGCTGGGAAGATACCATGCCTCAGTTTGCTCATCTACCCCTTTTGTTGAAACCCAATGGAAACGGAAAACTTTCCAAGCGGGATGGAGATAAGCTAGGCTTCCCTGTTTTCCCTATCAACTGGGAAAATCAGGAAACTGGTGAAACGGCAGCTGGATTTAGAGAGCAAGGATATTTACCTGATGCATTTGTGAATTTCTTAGCATTCCTAGGGTGGAACCCAGGTGATGATCGAGAACTATTTTCTTTAGAAGAATTAGTAGACGCCTTCTCAGTTGAACGAATTGGCAAATCAGGAACCAAGTTTGATATAGAAAAAGCAAAATGGTACAATGAGCAATACTTGAGAGCTAAAAGTGATCAGGAACTTGCCAATTACATCATTGAAGATGCTTCCAAAGAGGGAGTTGAATTAGTACAGGAAGTGGCAGTAAAAGCAGCTGGATTAACCAAAGGCAGGGTAACTTTCCCTCGGGACCTATGGAATGAAAGTAAATTCTTGTTTGTTCCTTTAACTTCATTCGATGAAGATGTTGCTGCTAAAAAGTGGAATGGAGATGCTGTAAAAGTATTGACCCACTATTCAATAGCAATTACCAATTTTGAAGGGACTTTTGATGCTGAAACAGCCAAAACCATGTTGGGCGATTCAGCAGAAGCAGAGGGGATTAAGATAGGAAAAGTAATGCAAGCAGTACGACTTGCAGTAACTGGATCCGGAGCTGGGCCGGATTTGATGGAAGTTTTTGCTATTTTAGGTGCTAAAGAAGTGTCCAACCGTATTCAATTTGCGTTAAATACACTTCCAGTAATTGCCTAAACTATCAGATGATGGCCAAAAAAAAGAAGAAAGATACCGATCCAAAAGTACATGAAGATTTGAAAGGATTCAAAATGGATATTAATTCATTTGGAGAAATTTCATCCAGCTTTTCCATTGATAAAATCAATGAATTCCTGAATAAGAATGTAGAAGATAAGAAGCTGAAAGACAGAGATGATCTGGATACAAATGAAGGTGAAAAAGAATGAAATTTCACTAATAAATTTTAACATAACTAAAAGCTCCTATTTGGAGCTTTTTTGTTTTATTTAGAAAACTAAATTGTCATAATGTTTCGAAATCATCATTTTTTGTCTTCTAGACGAATTTTCTTTTCTATCCCTTTTTTAATTTCTCCTCTTTGTCTTTTCGGACAAAATCTCAACTTCTCAGGTACGGTCACCGATAAATCAACCGGACAAACCCTGAAAGACATTCATGTTTTTGTCCCTAATTCTACCTTTCAAACTTTTTCAGATTCCCTAGGCCGCTTCACTATTCCAAATATGCCTGCTGGAAGGTGGGAAATTGCATTGATCGGTGAAGGTTATGAGGAAATTCAACAAGTCATAGAGCTTAAAAAAACACAGCCAACTAACTTTGACTTTTCACTTTTATCAACCAAAATAAACACTCCTCCTGCATTAAAATTGACGGATAAAAAGAGAGAGAAATTGGTAGAGGATTTTACCTCCCATTTTTTATCCACCAGCAAATATCAGGATCAGCTACGGTTATTAAACCCGGAAGCATTGGTGTTTTTTGAAGAGGATAATTCAAATGAGCTGATGGTCGACACCAATGGATACCTGATTTTCATCAATGATCAAACGGGCTTCCTTTTCACCTTGTATTTTAACCAACCTCAATCTCTTGAAAAGCCAATTTCAACAGATCAACTCCAACTTGCCTTTTTAGATTTAATCAATGAAGTACCTGAATTAATTGAAGCAAGAAATTTAGAGCGGGAAAAGATTTTCTTGAATTCACCCGCTTTCACTTTGAGACAAATGCTGACGGGAGAATTAAGTGCTTCGGACGGATCTGAAGGAATTCAGGTAGCCTTTGGTAAATATCCAGGTGAATACCTTTTAACCTTTACTAAGCCTTTTGTAATCCAAGGAAAAGGATCTATCAGTTATACTGACGACCAGCTGGCCCTCAGGTCTGAAGGGGCTGTGGTTTTTGAAGATCAGCTGATGCTAGAAGGAGGCTTTTCAGAGATTCATCCTTTGGATCAATTGCCAAGAAATTTCAATGGTGAAAAAACACTTCAGTTGGCCAACATTGAAAAAAATGCCCAAGTCATGCAGGAAAAAGTTTTTTTGCAGACGGATCGAAGTCATTACCTAAAAGGGGAGACATTATTTTTCAAAGCCAATATGATCTATGCCAATCCATTGCTAGGTCCGGAACTCAGTAAAGTTCTTCATTTGGAGATTTTGGACACCACAGGGTATCAGGAGTACCATCAGGTTTTTCCCATCAAAGCCGGAAAAGCATTTGGGTCGGTTTATTTACCTGTCGAATTTGATCAGGAAAAATATATTGTCAAAGCCTATACTTCTTGGAGCATCAATTATGGAAATGAAACTTATCTACCAATTCAGGTCCACGATCCTAGTTTAAAACCAGTTGCATCCCTGCCAGAACAGCTTTCAAATGGTGTAACGATTTTTTCTGATAAGCAGAATTATAGCCCAGGCGAGCAAGTTAATCTGAACATCATGGTAAGAGATGGGAATGGAAAACCTGTTGCTTCAGACTTGGCAATCCGTGTTTTAGATCTCGATCAGGCTGCACCTTTAGAAAATAATAAACCCATATCTGAGGCTTTTTCCTTGAATCCAGTCCCAACTGATGCACAATTAGAAGATTTTAAGTATCCGCTGGAAAATAGATTTTCATTAATTGGGCAAATAAAAAACGAAGACGATGAACCTATCCAAGGCAATGTAACAGCTCTAATAAACGGCTTAGAAAATATCGAAAAATTCAAAGTTGATGATAACGGAACCTTCGACATTCCTAACCTCAGTTTTGAAGATGAATTCGAAATTGCGATCCAAGCTAGCGATAAAAAAGCGCTCCCAGTCAGGAATATTTCCTTAAAAATCCAAGACTATCAATCCGTTGAGGATTTACCTTCATTTGAATTTCCAAAATTAGAAACCTCTAAAGCTCCTGCCCTGACGGCCCAAGAAATTCAGGCAAATATGGAAAAAGGAGAGATTTTATTAGAGGAATTTGTACTTGACGAGGAAAAAGATGATCCAGTAGGCCCTATGATTTATGGCTATCCAGATAATTCAGTTGATCCAAGTACACTCCCTTTAAATGGTAGTACCTCGCAGTTCCTTTATCTTCTCTCTGGACAGGTAGCGGGAATGATCGTCACAGGAAATCCTCCTTCTATCAGGTTTAGAAACGGTGGAGAACCTTTAGTAATGATTGATGGTTTTCCGATCAACCCTTCTTCTGGACCTACCATTGGAGGCGGCAGTCCTAGTAGTCGAACCGCCACAGAAATCATCTCAGGGATCAATGTATTTGCCATAAAGAGAGTAGAAGTCATCAAAAGAACAGTCTCCGCACTTGGTGAGGGTGGTAGGAACGGGATTATTTCTATTTTCATGAAGACTGGCGCAGATCTTCAAAAAGCCAATGAAGCTATTATGAATGACTTTACTCCATTTAACCTTTCCGGTTTTCCAAGCCTCAGAAAGTTTGAAGATGTAATGGATGAGCAAGAAAATAATTCTCTGTTGAGGGGGCTTAAACCAACACTCTATTGGAATCCTGAAATAATTACCAATACCGAAGAACTTTCTCAAAAAGTAGAATTTCAAAGTTCAAAAAGCGGAGGCCCCATGTGGGTAGAAATCAAAGGAATTACAGCAGATGGGCAACCGGTAGAAGGTAAATTCGTCATTAATCAACAATAGCTTATTTTTAAAGTTTAAACCCCAACTATAAACAAAGAACATGAAGTTCATTTTAACCACCTTAATTGCATTCCTTGGAATTCACTTTTTGGTTCTTGCCCAATCAGGCACAGTCACCGGAGTTGTTACTGATGCCGAAACAGGTGAAACCTTGCCTTTTTGTAATGTATTTATCAATAATACGACCATCGCTACAGTCACTGACCTAGATGGAAAATACGTTCTTTCTAACTTGGAGCCTGGCCCTTTGGAGATAGGGTTCTCATTTATTGGCTATGTGGCTGAAACAAAAAAAATAACACTCAACCCAGGCGGCACTTCCACAGTCAACTTAAATATGCAACCCTTTGCGCAGGAATTGAGCGATGTGGAAATCAAAGCCTCTCGAGACAAAAGTTGGGAAAGAGACCTTAGAAAATTTGAAAACCTCTTTTTAGGGAATGACGAAATTGCAAGTAAGTCAACAATTGAAAATCCTTGGGTGATCGATTTTCCTGAACCCGAAGAGAAAAACACGTTCCAAGCTACTGCTGGGATTCCTTTAGAAATCACCAATAATTATTTAGGCTACAAAATCAGCTTTGACTTAAAAGAGTTTTTTGACTCCCCCACTAACTATAGAATTGCCGGAGCTGCAAGATTCGAAGAAATGGTTCCAGAAACAGAGGATCAACGTAGTATCTGGGAAAACAACCGAGCGGAGGTCTACAGAAAGTCTCCAATGAATATGTTTCGAGCGATGATCACTGGTGATCAAGAAAAAGAAGGATTCTTTCTCTACGGTGATAAACCAGGAGGGTCTCCATCCATGAATATGCGTTCGGATATTTTTGCAAATGAATTGGGTAAATCCGTAGTGCCTTACAAACCTGATAATTTGGTCACACCTGCACCAAATAAAGAGGGTGAGTATTTGATCAATATGAAAGGAAGAATTGAGATTCACTACCAAAAAGGATATTCTCAAGTCAACACTTATAAGGATGCTCCTTACCCTGTTTCCTGGTTAGAAGTGTATAAAAACACGGTACGTGTCAAGGAAAACGGAATGGTCTTAAACCCTCAGGATTTGGTATTCTCAGGAGATATGGATCGGAAAAGGATCTCTACCCTACTCCCTTTGGATTATGATGCAGAGAAAGCCATCCAACTTCAAGACTTAGAAAAAACAGCTGCAAATTATCAGGAGAAAGTGTTTGTCCATAAAGACAAACCCTATTATTACGCAGGAGATCAACTCTACTTGAAGGCTTATTTTAAATATGGAAATCCGTACTTACGGGATGAGCTTAGCAAGGTATTGTATGTAGAAGTGATTAATCAAAATAGAGACTTGATTATTGAAAAGAAGCTTCCAATACGAGATGGTATTGCTGTTGGAAATTTCTCACTTCCAGATACGCTTTCTCAGGAAAATTATTTCTTAAGAGCCTATACCAATTGGCAAAAAAATTATGGCCCAAACCATTATTTTGTTGAGCCTGTCAGCATACTAACTCCTTATCAAAGGGTAGTAGAATTTGAATCCGGAGAATTTCCAGAACCTTCTGGAATTGCGGTGATGGCCGATAAGGAGGTTTATGAAAAAAAAGAGAAAGTCACGTTAACAATCAAGACGCTTTCCGACAAAGAGATGCCTCTTTCCTCCAATATTTCTGTGGCTGTAGTAGATCAAACACAAGTTTTACCTATTGAGGAAACAAGTAACATCAGTACTGACTTCCAACTTGAATCCATTCCATCCAGTATGGGATTGGACCGATTTACTTATCCGGTAGAAAAATCTCTTTCCTTGGAGGGATTTGTAACCGATGATAAAGGTAAACCCACTTCTGCCTTGATAACGGCCTTTGTCAATGATTTTGAGGGAATGGTGGACCTTGAATCCAATAGAGATGGGGAATTCACGATGGAAGAAATGGAATTTTACGGACCTTTAAAACTTGCGTTTAAAGCCACGGATAAAAAAGGAAATACAGCAGGCACCGTAAAATTAATTGATGATTTAAAGGCACCAGTAGCACTTCCAGCGAATGCATATTTCCCAAAAAAGGAAACTGTATCGACTTCTATAAGACCTGAACCACCATTGGAAGAACAAGAAGTGGCACCCGAGGAAGAAGAAGTTAAGGAAAAAACAGAGAAAAAAGCCCTCTATGGCACTCCAAACTATATTGTACCCGGAGAAAAATTAATGGCCACTGGCAATACCGTTGACTTAGTCAATAGTTTGGCAGGAAATGTACCAAGTATGCGAGTAACCTTAGCAGGAGCCTCTGGCCAACAACAAATCAGGTTGAGAGGAGGTGGTGTTTCAGCAAATGGCAACCTAGAGCCACTAGTGATGGTGAATGGAACAATATTGGGACAAACTGGGGCTACGACGGCCGCAGACAATTTAAGGAGTATTAATGTTCAAGACATTGACCGAGTGGAAGTGGTAACCCGAACGGTGTCTATGCTGGGTGATCAAGGTAGAAATGGTGTAATTGCTGTTTATCTGAAGGAATACGATCCCAATGCAGAAAATCCATCGATGTCAGGAGAGGGCTTAAATACATATACTGTCGAAGGTTATACCACTTACAACCCTATTTATGTAATGGATTATTCACAGGAAAACGATGTTGACCTGATTGACAAAAGACAAACTTTATACTGGAATCCTTATTTAGTTACGGATGATAATGGAACTATAACCATCACCTTTTACACCAATGAGAATGGGGGGGCCATGAGTGTGTATGTAAAAGGCCTTGGGGTAAATGGTCAAGGATTATCCGGTTCTTTTACGATCAATTCCAAATAATTACGAGTGCTAGTTGAATTTCTCTAATTTTGAACATGAACCGAATTATTTTGGTATTGGTCCTTGTGATCAGTTCCTTTTCTCTAAAAGCACAGACAAGTATTGGAATCAAAGGAGGTTATACCACCTCCTCCTTTTCTTATATTCCTTCCTTGAATATCAGAAGCATTTCCGTTGACGGGCTCTCTGCTCCTACTTTCGCTTTTGTCTTCGAACATTTCAATGCAAAAAATGCAGGAATAGAATTGAATATTCAATACCTATCTACGGGGTACAGCCAGAACATTACAGATACCGAAGGGGCTATTTTGACCAATGAAACTCAGCTCGATTACCTGAAAGTCCCCATGATGGCGAGCTTCTTTGTAGGAAGATCCGGAAGATTTCAAATTAAATTCGGACCACATCTTGGTTACTTATTGAGTGCAAATGATATCCAGAGGAATATTGTAGATAGCTCGCCTCCTGAAATCCCTACTTATGGAGGAGCCGATGACAATCCTAAAAAATTAATGTACGGTCTTAGCGCCGGAGCAGGTATTTCTAAACTTTTTGGTAAAAGTACCATAGCAGGTGAGGTACGGTTTGGTTATGATTTTACCAATCCAGAATCCCAAGAAAGGATCTTTGATTTAAATTTCACCACTTTGGAATTCACTCTTGCTTACCTTTTTCAAATCAAGGATGCCAAGGTGAAAGTGACACCAAAATAATTCAGCAGCTAAGAATTGGCTGAAACTTTTTATTTTTTTTAAACCCATTGTCATATATCCCGAATAATATCCGACTAACCTATGTAAATGAATCGCCAGCAACTTGACCATATTCTCCAAACCTACCACAGGGATGCTTACATCTGGGCAAGGCAGTGCTGTTCCTTTGAGGACGAATTAGCCAAGGACGTTCTTCAACAGGTTTATTTGAAAATCTTAGAAGGAAAAGCAAAGCTGAAAAATATTGATAAGGCAAAGACCTGGCTTTTCTCCATTATCCGATATACCTCCATTGATCAATTGAGGGCGTCAGGAAAATTGGTGTGCTTGGAAGAATCCTATGAAGTACCAGATGTGCAGGAGGAAATCGATCATACGGATTATCAAGGGTTAATCAAGAAATTACCCAAAATGCAACAGGAGGTATTACTGATGGTATTTTATCATCAGATGACGATAGAGCAAAGTGCCGAAGTTTTACAAATCGGACTAGGAACTGCAAGAACACATTACGATCGCGGGAAAAAGAAACTCAAGGAAATCATTACAAAAACCCAAACACAGGAGCACTATGGAAGATAACGCAGAGTTGAAAAGGTTTTTTGAAAATATGAAGGAGCAAGATCAGCAATTGGAAATCCCTCCTTACCCAAGCTATAAAACAAAAAAAATCAATTTCTGGATACCGGCAGGGATCGCAGCATCCTTGGCATTGCTGGGCTTGATTATGAACGAGCCTCAACCTATACCTGAAGCCCCGAAAGAAGTTTTGATCATCACACTTCAGGAAGGTGAAAACAATGAACAAGAATTTGTCATTGAAGAAACTACCTATTTGGATGTTTGGGAATCTCCCACTGCCTCTTTACTTACTGACTACTAAACCAACTTATATTATGAAATACCTATTCGTCCTCTTTTTTATCCTAAGTGCCGGAATGGCCCAGGGGCAGGTAGCCACCTCTGTTTATTCCAACCAGGATATTTTTCAAAGGAACCTGTATTCCGCTGACAGAATCATGGGAATGCGAGAAGAATTGGAGCTGACAGATGCTCAGGTCGCCAATATCAAAAAAGCATACAGCAAAAATGCTGGAGAATTCAGCACCCTTAAATGGGACTTAGACGCGGCCACCTTAAAATTGAAAAACCTACTGGATCAAACTAAAATCGATCAAGTTGCAGTTCAAAAGCAAATGGACGAGGTGTTAAAACTAGAAAATCAGTTGAAGAAATTGCAATTGGACAATTTGGTCTCCATTAAAAATGTGCTGACTGAAGAACAGCAAGAAAGCCTTCAGTCTTCCCCTAATTTAATCTTTGGTCGAATTTCCAGTGTCCAGTCGAAAACAGGAGCACAAGGCACTCAATTTGGCCAAAATGGCCTTTCCCAAACAAAAGTGATCGGATATCCCACAGCCACCAGCATCAAGGGAGGAGACGTAGTAAGCCCGAGTGTATCTGTTCGAGTAGCAGGCAGTGCCAAAGATGGTAATGAGCCGATGTATTTTCTGGACACAAAAAACGGAATGAAACAGATTAAAGAAATTAAGGATATCGAACCGAATAACATTGAAAGCATCTCCGTTTTAAAGGGAGAATCAGCTGTAGAAAAGTTTGGTGAGAAAGCTAAAAATGGCGCCATCGTCATCAAACTAAAGAATAATCCTCACTGAAATTTGGTTGATTTTTAACAAAAAAAGGAAGCTCGTTTGAGCTTCCTTTTTTTGTTTCTGAATTCAGATGATTTAATCTAAAAACTTCCAGCTTGCTTTATGATTCTTCTTCAACGGATTGCCGGTTACTTTTGCTCTCAAAATTTCAATTGGCATGGCATTCTGACTTAAAATCAGGTCATGAAATTCTTTTTCTCCCATTTTACCAGAATTGACCACTTCGTCTCTCATAGAGTATATTTCCAACGCTCCAATCATATAGGCAATTTGATAAAGCGGACCATATCTTCCTTCAAAAGATCTTCTGACTTCCGCTTCCGCATTGGCTCTTTCGTGTCCCACTTTATCCACCAACAAGTCAATACATTCTTGTGGAGTCATTTCTTCCAGATGATAGCTCAAGGAGAAGATAATTCTGGCGCATCTATGCATTCTCCAAAACAGCATCCCGATTTTATCTTTCGCATCTCTTGGAAAACCTCTGTCCCAAAGAACAAACTCCCAATACAAAGCCCATCCTTCTGTCCAAAATGGAGTTCTGAACATACGTCTATGTGTCATGTTTCTTTGGTTCATAAACTGCTGTAAGTGGTGGCCGGGAATCAATTCGTGCTGCACTGTGGCTCTGGAAAAATGAGGATTATTTCCTCTCATGCTCATCATTTTATCTTCATGGCTCATCTCAGAGGTAGGATAGGAAATCTGAATGGTTTCACCTCCCAAGAAGAAGGGGCTTACTCGCTGTCTTTCCGCAGAAATCATGGTAGTTCTCCAAGTTTCTTTTGCCATTGGAGGTACGGTCACCAAGTCATTTTTCTCTACATATTCGGTAGCTTCTTCTGCTAATCGAATTACTTCTGCTGGCCATTCTCCAGCGGGCAAATAGGTCTCTTTAACCATCTCCAAAGCAGCCTTCCAATCATCTCCAAATCCCAATTCGTTGGATGCTTTCAGCATTTCTGCCTCACACCATTCAAATTGCTTTTCCGCTTCAGCAATTAATTCTTCCGGACTATAGGCAATCATTTCAAAAGCCAACTGATTCAATAATGCCTCACGACCAATAGGTTTTCCAATAATCCCGCTTCCATCGTCTTTCACTGAATTAGTAAAATGTGCTCGTAAAGCTTTGGCATAAGCCTTCATGCTTTCATCCAGTTTTTTCCAAGGTTCAGGCATCCACCAAGTAAACATGGGATCATAATCATAATAGTAGGAGTAAGCTTCTCCAACTACTCTATTCAAACGTTCAACTGCCTCTGCAGCCAAATCTGCTTTTTGCCAACTGGTATATTTTGGCATACTAGGAAGTGCTGCTAATTGAGCATCTACTTTTTTGGCTACCTCATTCCAGGTAGCTGCCAAGGCTTGGGAATCCGGAGTTTTTGCTCTTCTCCTTCCTACCACAAACTCTTCAAGAGGGGTTCCAAACGCCACCACAGAAGAAATTTCCTCAAAGGCTCTTCGCTCCAGATCTAATTCAGCCAATTCCTTTTCCAAAAAATTTCTAAACAAGACGTAATCAATCTTCCCGTCCTCAGACAAGCTATTGTAATTCAACTTATTTAAATCATTCAAGTAGTTGGTGTTGAATTCTTCAATTCGGTCAAAGTATTCAAGAGACAAGTTATTCGTGTATAACCTCCTCAAAGCACCCCAGTCAGCCTGATAAGTTTCAATGGTCTGAACTAGTTCTGTGGCAGATACCATATTCAAAACCATACTCAATAATACGAGTAGTAGTGTTTTTTTCATTTGGTTGGTGGTTAGGTTAATTCCTTAAATTAATTCATTTGATCCGAATCTCGGGGAATATTTGATAAGCGTCATTTTTTCAGTTTTTAGGAAAAATTTTTCATGTATGATTAAGTCAAAACTGTAGAACTCTAGATGACATGAATTAAAATGAAGCAGACCAACAAGTATACTACCTCTTGATTATGAATGGATTGATGCTTTAAAAGCGAAATAGATACCCACCCAAATCGCTGAAAGTATTAGACCTACGTGTGGAGTCAGAATCCTTCTTTTTAAGATAGGTTTCCCATCCATCCGAATCAGACAATCCAATTTTTACTTCTACCAATTTTTCTTCAGAAAAAGAGTTCATCCCCCTTTTTTCGTCCACCAAACCCAAATAACTATTATCCGATAGACGATATATTTTTGCCCAACCCTGATCTGCAGACAATTCCAAACCGAGATTCTGAGTCATGAAATTTTCCATGGGAAGCATGTCCTTATAATAGAGCCAAGTGATGCTTGCGTAAAAATTAAATTCAGCCCCTAAAGAAGTTGCCAATGGATTGCAACTCTTCAGTTCTGGAATAAATTTTTCATTTTCAGGGTGCATTCGAAACATTTCAAACTCCAATAAATAGCCTTCCGGATCCACCGCTACAAACCCATCATGTGCACCATCTGGCTTAACTTTCAGGGTGTATTTGATCGTTACTTTTTCCTTTTGTAAATGGCTATACCATGGCTCCAAATTATCAGTCAACAAGGCAAGGGCAACAGATTTTACTTCATTCCCTGAATACCCACTTCCCTCCACACTTTTGATAACAAGTCTCGAGTCCCCAGCAATTTGAAAAGTAACGGATTTCTCTTCCTCAGAAAGCATGTTCAACCCCAGCGTCTCGCTGTAAAATTTCTTTGCTGCAGGTAAATCCTTATAAAACCAAATTAATTCTTGAGCAGTAATCCCAAAGTCTCCTAGGTCTCTAAAATCTGAATTCTGAGCTAGCAAATTGTTAATATTCGATTCAGGGTACCCAAGCATTCTTCCGAAAGACCTTGAAACATCTTCCTTCTTTTGACCTGAGTATTCTTTAGAAGCTTCTAATTCATTTACTCTTTTTTTTAGCATTTGATACGCTTCTAAGGATTCTCCTTTATACAGAATTAATACCTCTTTTCCCTGAACCACTGAGGAATCAAACAAACTAGTTCCTATCAGATTAGGCTCTCGAAAAACTGAAATTTCATATTTCTCAGCAATTCTCGTTGCTTCCGGCATAAATAAATCCATTTCAGAGGGACTTAAAGGTTGGCTTAAAGCAATTGGTTTCACACCAGCTTTAACCATTTCAGCAAACGCTTCAAGTGCTCCTGATTCCTTTTTAAATTCAACTTTTTGGCAAGAGTATAGAATCATAATAAAAGAGACCAGAAACAAGGGAGGAAGATAATTTTTCCTAAAGTTCATAAGGGTAGATTCTTTGATTTAATAATCGAGTTTAGGAATAAGTTTCCAAAAAGGAGCAACCACACAGGGAAATCCTGCATCTATTATCAAAGAACTGCGATACTCCTGAACACCTAAACCATTTAAAAACAATTTCTTATATTCCAATAGCAAAAAATATTACTTCCAAACACATGCTTTTCTAGACTTTTTTTAACGATCACTTCAACCCCCAATCAATTTAATATGGAGTTAATTATCAAAAATTTATCAAAGACTTATCCAAATGGAGTAAAGGCTTTGAATGACATTTCTCTCACTATACCACAAGGGATGTTTGGACTACTTGGTCCCAACGGAGCAGGTAAATCCACCTTGATGAGGACTATTGCCACCCTTCAGGATGCCGACAGTGGAAGTATCCAATTGGATGACATAAATGTATTGAAAGACAAACAATCTGTTCGCGAGCGTTTAGGTTATTTACCTCAGGATTTTGGATTATATCCTAGAATCAATGCGGAGGTCATGTTGGACCATATAGCCCAAATGAAAGGAATAGGAAATAAATCCGACCGTAAGATATTGGTCGAGAATCTCCTTCAAAAAGTAAACCTATACGCAGATAGAAAGAAAGGACTTGGAACCTATTCAGGGGGAATGAGGCAGCGATTTGGTATTGCACAGGCACTAGTAGGAAATCCTTCCTTAATCATTGTAGATGAGCCAACCGCTGGTCTTGACCCTTCCGAACGAAACAGATTTTACAATTTGCTATCAGAAATTGGAGAAAACACCATCGTAATCCTATCTACCCATATCGTAGAAGACGTAAATACGCTTTGCTCTAATATGGCCATCATCTGTAAAGGTGAATTATTGATGCAAGGAAAACCAAAAGATGGAATCGCTTCTATTCAGGGTAGGATCTATCAGAAAGCCATTGATAAAACTGAATTAGACACCTATAGAAACGAATACAATCTTATTTCCACCAAATTAATTGAAGGAAGATTAAGTCTAAGAATTGAAAGTGAAACAGATCCTGGTAACGGATTTGAACCAACTCCAGCTGATCTTGAAGATGTCTATTTCAGTCACATTTCAAAAAAAGTAGATCCTATCACTATTTAAGAAATTGACATGTTTTTAGACATTTTCATTTTTGAACTGAGATACCGGTTTAGTCGGCCGGCTACTTATATCTACTTTGGACTATTGCTTATTGTGGCAATGCTATTAATTGGCTTTGGAAACACGCCCGCTTCCGAAAAAGTCTATCACAATGCACCTATCGTGATTGCCAACCTTCAATTATTGATTTCCTTGTTTGGAATCTTGTTGGCCTCTGCAGTAATGGGTGTTCCGCTCTATAGAGATTTAGAACATAAAACAGGTACATTCCTTTTCAGTTACCCCATCTCCAAATTCAGTTATTTCATGGGAAGGTTTTGGGGCTCTTTCGTCACCTTACTTTTCATTTCCTTAGGAAGCCTTATTGGGATTTACCTAGGAAGTATTTTGGGACCTACCTTTGGAACGGACGCCCTTCGATATGGCCCAAACACGCTTTGGAACTACCTTCAACCTTGGCTGACTTTGACCTTGCCAAATCTATGGTTTGCATCGACATTATTCTTTGCATTGATTGTTTTTACCAGAAACATCAAATCCATTTACTCTGGAGGAATCGTGGTATTCATCGCCTATCTATTGGCAAATTTCCTCGCTAGTGATATAGAAAACAAGGATTTAGTACAGCTTTTGGATCCGTTTGGATTAAACACCTTTGATTACCAAACTCGGTATTTAACACCCTTTGAGCAAAACAATTTCATCCTTCCCCTTAGTGGAAACTTGCTTTTAAATAGGATAATTTGGTCAGGGATTGGATTGGCATTTTTCCTAGCTTCCTATTTCAAATTTAGCTTCTCGTATTTCTTCAGTACCATTCAGAAAAAGAGCAAAAAAGAAGCTGAAAAGAGCGAAGCACCCGTATTGAAAAAAGTACTGGCAAAAGCAGATTTCACAGGAAACTATCAATGGAATAGCTTTAAAACACTTACCAAAATAGAAGTACAAAACATCCTCAAGGATGTCTATTTCCGTTCCATTTTATTGGGTGGTTCTGTATTTTTGATTTTAGATTTTTGGATTGGAAATACACTCTATAGCGTACCCAATTTCCCTTCCACATCCTTTTTGATGGAGTACAAAACCTTTGATTATAATATTTTTGTCTTCATCATCATTGTGTTTTTCACTGGAGAAACACTGCATCGTGACAAGTCTTCGGGTTACTCCGTCATCAATGATACTTTTCCTGTAAAAGATGGGGCGGTAATTGCATCCAAATTCTCCGGGATGGCTTTTATCTGCCTTTTATTGACGACTTTGCCCATCGTAGTTGGGATCATTATCCAAACTTTAAAAGGATATTTCAACTATGATTTAGGAGTCTACCTAGTAGATAGTTACCTCATTTCTTTGCCAGATTACCTACAAATGGTCATGTTGGTATTTGCAGTCCATTTGTTAGTCAATAACAAATTCGCAGGGCATGCTGCTGCCATTGGAATTTGGGTCTTGATTATAGTTCTAAGGAATTTCGCCAATTACAATTTCAACATGTTCTTCTTCTCCTATAAACCGGGGTATAGATGGAGTGACATGAATGGATTGGGACACTTTGGAGAGCCTCTATTCTGGTTCAACCTGTATTGGACGGCATTCGGAATATTTCTAATCCTATTTTTCAGCATTTTCTATAGCAGGGGAACTGATAGCTCCACAAAAAGTAGGATTAGCACCGCAAAAAATAAATTGGGTAAAAGGACTGCTTTGACTTTTTATGGGTTTTTGTTTATAGCCCTTCTTTCCGGTGCCTACATATACCAATCGACAGTATATGAGAATGGCTATCAAACTTCAGAGGAAGGCGAAAAAAGACAAGTGGCCTATGAAAAACAACTCAAGCAATATGAGTTTATGGCCCAACCTAAAATCATTAAGGTCAATCTAAAAGCGGATCTTTACCCGCTAGAGAGAGATGCTTATTTTGAGGCTGAAGTAAGCATGGTGAACAAAACTGACGAGCCTATAGATTCGGTTCATTTCAATAGTGCCTCATTAACCGACTTTGAAATTCTTTACAATGGTCAGGAATTGCCCTATCGTTTTCCTCTCGATTACGAGCCAAGAAAGTTTCAAATCTTTGGTAAAAAAGCTGAGAAGGAATGGTATCGAATTACTGCCTTACCTCAAACACTGATGCCAGGGGACACCTTGGACCTGGTGATCAAGAGTAAGGTCATCAATGATAAATTTCCTAACTCAGGTTTTGGAAGAGAGTTAGTTCATAATGGTTCTTTTATTGCTGGAGGAATGCCGGAAATTGGCTATTCATCAAGTATTGAGTTGAGTAGTGATGAAAAAAGAAGAGAATATGAATTGCCAGAAAAGCCAGATGATCTACCTCCACATGATGATCCCTATGGAAAAAGAACTTTGTTATTTCAAGACGATGCGGATTTCATCGATTTTGAGGCAACTGTCAGTACTATTCCGAGCCAAATTGCTGTGGCACCAGGGTATTTGCAAAAGGAATGGATTGAGGGAGACCGACGCTATTTCCATTATATACAGGACAGCCCGATTCAGGCATTCTTTTCAGTTTTGTCAGCAGAATATGAAGTCTTAAGAGACAAAACCAGTTTACCGAATGGACAGAGTATAGATATTGAAATTTATTACCAAAAAGGCCATGAATACAATCTGGATCGATTTGTACAATCCTATAAAGATGGATTGACTTATTTCTCTGAAACGTATGGACCATTTCAATTCAGGCAAATGAGGATTTTGGAATTCCCTCGCTATGCTGGTTTCGCCCAATCTTTTCCTAACACAGTTCCTTTTGCTGAAAGCTTCGGATGGGTAGCAGATTTCTCAGATCCAAACAGCTTTGATTATGTTTATTATGTTACTGCCCATGAATTGGCTCACCAATGGTGGGGACATCAAATCACACCAAACTATACGAGAGGAGCCAATTTGACTTCTGAAGCCTTGGCGGAATTTTCGGCTTTGATTCTATCTGAAAGGAAATATGGAAAAGAAAACATGAAGAGATTCCTCAAGGATGAATTAGATGATTACCTACGTGGTAGATCGAACGAAAGCAAAAAAGAAAATGTGTTTATCAATTGTAATAGACCCTACCAATGGTATAACAAAGGAAGTTTGATTTTATATGGACTTCGGGATTTGATCGGTGAAGATGCTATAGATAGCGCCCTCTATAATTTCAATGCAGAATTTGGTTTAAAAACTACTCCTCCATTCCCTGGAAGTGCTGACCTGTACAGACATTTGGAAGCGTATACTCCCGACAGTTTGAAGTATTATTTGGATGACACCTGGAACAAAATCACTTTGTATGACAACAAAGCCGAGGAAGTAACGGCTACAAAAATTGCCGAGGATGAATATGATGTAACCATCAGAATCCATTCCCAAAAACTTTATGCTGATTCAGCTGGTGAAGAGTCTGATGCCTCTTATGAAGGTGACTATATTGATATTGGCATATTCGCGGCAGAGGACCAGGATGAAAATGGAAAGGATAGAGTAAACCCGCTCTATGTCCAGAAATATAAAATCAAACCTGGAGAAACCACCCTTACGATTCGAGTAAAAGGTGAACCTGTCAAAGCTGGAATTGACCCCTACAATAAATTGATTGATAGAATTCCAGATGACAATACGATCTCTGTCGAAATTTTATAAGGCAAAAAGCCATGTTCTACTTCATAGAACATGGCTTTTTTTATTTAGAAAATCTTTACTTTCTTTTTCTAAGTATAGCAACTAGAATTAGTACAAAAACTGCCACTCCTACTACCCAAACCCAGGTTTGTTGATACCATTCTGGTTCACCGATATTGACATCAATATCCAGCCCTCCATCTTGAGCAAATGATGTAAGACTTGCAGTCATTGCCATCATCAATAAAAACAGATTTTGCGTGTATTTAATCAATTGATTTTTCATGGTTGAAATGATTTATAGTGAATTATTTAAATCGAATATTATAGGTAACAGCCACACCTATACTTTGGACATCAATAGATGGATCTGCTCTAAAAACTTGATTGTAATACCCGAAGATATTCCAGTCATAATTATGATATCCAAGCTGTGGTCTGATATAGGCACCTCCTTCAGCAGAATTAACACTTGTCAAAAACGTGTAACCCACGTCCGTTCCTAAGAAGAATCCTTCAGGTTGAGGGTAATATCGAAACATGATTCCAACTGGAATAGCACCAAACCCATCATTTAAGCCGTCATAATTTTCAGCATTGGATTTTTCAAAATACTTGGTATAGCCAGAGGCGATGCCCAAACCATAATTGTCTGTTCTCATAAACTGAGCAGCTACATCAAGTCCTAAAGTAAAGGAAGAGTAGTTTCCTACATCTCCTACGGGAACTCCTAAATTGACCCCTACTTTCAACCAGGAGTTATCCTCGTTGATTTTATCAAGTTCTCTTACTTGTTGAGCATGAACAGTAAGACCTGCAATCAGCAGTGTAATAGATAAAATAAGCTTTTTCATAGTTGGTTAGTTTTGAACTATGAAAGTCAAAGCAAGTGCCTTACTTCAATAGGGCGTAAAAAATCAACACTTAAATGATTTTAAATAACTGCTTATCAATGCTTTAAGTGGATTTTTTAATTAATTATAACTTAGAGCCATTACTCTTTCCATATCAAAAATAAAAAGCAATGACCCTATTTCGGGGAATTCAGTTCCCTTTGATTGAATCTAATTTAACTTTCTCCAAGACTTTGGAGTTTGATCGGTGAGGCTTTTGAAAGTTTTATTGAAATGGGATAATGTCTGAAAACCTACTTGATAGGAGATCTGTGAAATTCCAAGATCGGTTTCTATCAAAAGTTTTTTGGCCTCGGTGATTCGTAGCTGTTGGAGGTATTGGGTAAATGTCTTTCTGGTTCTCAATTTAAAAAATCTACAAAATGCCTCTTTACTCATAAATGCTTGTTCTGCCACCTCATCCAAAGTAATCGGCCTTGAACTATTTTCCAGAATAAATCGCATGACCTGATCCATTCTTTTCCCATCCCGCTCGGATAGTGACTTAGAAACAGGGATCATGTTTAACGCTTTCAAATCATTGGAATCAAAATCCAATAGTGACAACATATGAAGCGCCCTTTGTAGCTTTTCTAATCCTGACAAGGAGGAGAAGGAATCAAACAGTCCGATAATTGCCTCTTTGGTCTTCCCTTTTATTTTGAAGCACCCATTAATTCGCTCGTTTAATTGAATTAGCTCTTTAAACTCATCCACCTCTCCCAAAGACTTACCAAAAGCTTGAAAATCAAAAAATATAGTATTCCCAGCAGTTGAAAGCTTACTATCATCTTCAAAATACTCCGCATCACTTCTAAATACATGGGGAATACTTTCTCCTAGCAGAAAAACATCGCCTGCTTCAAATCTTCCTACATAGTCCCCTACCAAAAGTTGACCACGTCCCTCTAAAATCACAGTCAACTGGCATTGTGGATGCTGGTGAAGGTTATTATAAAAATACTTTCCTCTATCTTCTTGGTACTGCACAAAGGTCTTCCCTGACTTAGGGATTTGGAAAGAAATTACTTTACTCATAAGCCATAATGGTATTCAATTGCCGCAATTTTAACATTTTTTAGAATATTCCATCAATATAGAGTCATTTTTTACTAATTCAGTGAGCGAATACCATTTCTGTAGCTACTAATTTTGAAATAAAAAACGATATGAACTGGAAAGGCGTATTCCCTGCGGTAACTACTAAATTCCATGCGGACGGAAGTCTTGATATGGATTTGTTTTTCAAAAATATTGATTTCCAATTGGAATCAGGAGTACATGGAATTATCCTTGGCGGAACCCTTGGAGAAAGTTCTGTATTGAGCCAAGAGGAAAAAATCACCTTGACCAAAGAAACGGTGGATTATGTTGCAGGTAAAGTTCCTGTCATCCTAAACATCGCTGAAGGTGCTACCCAAGATGCATTATTCTGGGCTGCTAAGGCAAAAGAATTAGGTGCTTCAGGATTGATGATGCTACCTCCAATGAGATATGCTGCTGATGCCAGAGAAGTAGTTACTTATTTCAAAACTGTAGCAAATAGCACAGACCTACCGATCATGATCTACAATAATCCGGTGGATTATAAAACATTAGTGACGATTGACATGTTTTCTGAGTTAGCAGACTGTTCTAATATTCAAGCGATCAAGGAATCTACTCGTGACATTTCTAATGTTACCAGAATGATCAACAGATTTGGTGACCGTTTCCAATTATTGTGTGGTGTAGATACACTTGCGATGGAAGAATTATTGATGGGAGCTGTAGGATGGGTTGCTGGATTAGTTTGTGCTTTCCCAAAAGAGACCGTTACTATTTTCAATTTAGTCAATGAAGGAAAAATCGAAGAAGCTCGTAAGATTTATCGCTGGTTCCTACCATTGCTAGAACTAGACATCCATCCAAAATTAGTTCAGTACATCAAATTAGCTGAACATCATTGTGGAATCGGATCTGAACATGTTCGTGCACCGAGATTGACGCTAATAGGAGAAGAAAGAGAACGAATTGAAAAAATCATCAAAGACGGAATTGCCAATAGGCCTAGTCTTTAATCATTAAGTTGTAATCGCCAGAATAAAAAGTCAGGGCTTAGGAACAAAAATTGTAACTTAAGCTCTGGCTTTTAGCTTAATGAATTTTCTTATCTGATAACCTTTTCAATTTTAAATTTCTATGAATCTCGATACAATATTTTCCGCAGCTCAAGAAGCATTTCTATCCTATAAAAATTTACCTGCCGGTAAGAAAGCTGATTTCTTGGAAAAAATCGCTGAAATACTGGAGGAAAACAGAAGTGCTATTGTACTGATGGCTGTAAGAGAATCTAACCTTCCGGAAGGAAGAATCAATGGAGAGCTTGGAAGGACTACTGGCCAAATAAAACTTTTTGCATCTCTAGTTAGAGAAGGAAGTTGGTTGGAAGCGACTATCGATCCTGCCGATCCTAATCGAACTCCATTACCTAAAGCAGATATTCGAAGAATGTTAACTCCATTAGGCCCTGTTGTGGTATTTGGAGCAAGTAACTTTCCTTTGGCATTTTCTACCGCAGGAGGTGATACGATTTCTGCATTAGCGGCTGGTTGCCCAGTGGTATACAAAGGCCACCCCGCACACCCTGACACTTCAAAATTTGTAGGAGAATGTATTTCTCAGGCAGTAATAAAATCAGGCCTACCAGCCGGAGTGTTCACACACGTGGAAGGTGGAGTAAAAATGGGACAAGACTTAGTCAAACATCCTTTGGCGAAAGCTGTAGGTTTTACAGGTTCTTATGGTGCAGGAAAATCCCTTTTCAATATTGCCAACGACCGTAAAGAACCAATTCCGGTCTATGCGGAGATGGGCTCTGTCAACCCTATTATTGCCTTTCCTGAGAGACTGGAGAACGAATTAGTACCTATGGCTCAAAACTACGTGAGTTCACTTACTTTAGGAGCCGGTCAATTTTGTACCAACCCAGGATTAATCTTTGTTCCAAGAGCATTGGCATCTAGATTTGAAAATGCAGTCTCTGAAGCCTTGCAAACTGCTGCAGCTGGCCCAATGTTGCACGAGGGGATCGCTTCCTCCTACTATACGGCCATTGAAAACCTTCAAACTCGTCCAGAATTGAAATGGGTAAAAGTTCCAGATGCCAAACACCTTATCAATGTCTGTCCTGCACTGGCAGAAATTAAAGCTTCTGATTGGATTGAAGATGATCTCTTCCAAGAAGAAGTATTTGGTTCCTTTGCCTTAATGGTAGTCTATGAAGATGAAAGTGAACTGATTGAGGTAACCAAAAAACTTCACGGACAATTAACTATCACCCTTTGGGCGGACAAATCTGAGTTGAAAGCTCAATCTGAACTGATCAACCTTCTGGAAGAAAAATGTGGAAGATTGTTGTTTACAGGTGTTCCCACTGGGGTAGAAGTTGGCTATGCAATGCAACATGGTGGTCCTTTCCCTTCTACTACTGATTCAAGAAGTACTTCTGTTGGGGCGCATGCCATCAAGCGTTTTGCTAGACCTATTGCATTTCAAGACATGCCCTCTGAATTGCTTCCGGACGCCCTAAAAGACGACAATCCTTTAGGTATTATGAGACAGGTGAACGGGAAATTCACCTCGGATAAAATTTAATATTCCAAGACATTAGAGAGCGTGTGAAATAGATCAAATTAGCTAATCAAATCCAAACGCTCTCCAACATATAATTTCGCACTAATTCATGTCAACAAGACACACTTTCTCGTGCATTGATGCACATACTTGTGGGAACCCTGTTCGGGTAGTATCAGGAGGTGTCCCATTTCTAAAAGGGGATAACATGTTGGAAAAACGACAGTTTTTCCTTGAAAACTATGACTGGATTAGAACAGGATTGATGTTTGAACCCCGAGGCCATGATATGATGTCGGGTTCCATGCTTTTCCCTCCACACAACCCTGAAAATGATGTTGCTGTATTGTTTATAGAAACTAGTGGATGTTTGGCCATGTGTGGCCATGGAACCATCGGAACAGTCACCATCGCCATTGAGGAAGGATTGATATATCCTAAAACACCAGGAAAACTGAGACTTGAAACTCCAGCCGGATTGGTACTGGTAGAATACAAGCAGGAAGGTAAAAAAGTAAAGTCAGTCAAGCTCACCAATGTCAAAAGTTTCCTAGCCTCAGAAGGCTTGGAAATAGAGTCTGATGAATTGGGAAAATTGACAGTGGATGTAGCGTATGGAGGTAACTTCTATTGCATTGTAGATCCTCAGGAAAACTTTCCAGGACTAGAACATTTCAAGGCGGAACAATTAATCTCAATGGCCCGCTCGCTTCGGAAAAAGATGAATGAGAAGTACGACTTCGTCCACCCTGAACATCCTCAAATCCGAGGATTATCGCATATCCTGTGGACAGGTAAAACTTTAGACCCTACTAGCACTGCCAGAAATGCTGTATTCTATGGAGATAAAGCCATCGATCGATCACCATGTGGAACAGGGACCTCTGCAAGACTTGCGCAATGGTATGCCAAAGGACTATTGAAGCCTGGAGAGGACTTTATTCTTGAAAGCTTTATCGGATCCAAGTTCATAGGAAGAATAGAAGAAGAAACAGAAATTAATGGTAAACCAGCGATCATCCCAAGCATTGAAGGTTGGGCCAAAGTGTATGGGTACAATACCATCCTTTTGGACGATGATGATCCTTATGTACATGGATTCCAAGTAATATAAATTGTACCAAGTACCAAGTACTTGAAGCTAAATTATGAAACCAACTATCATCATTGGAGGCGGAATTACGGGGTTATTTACCGCTTATTTCCTTCAAAAAGAGGGGATCGAAGTTCAGATTATTGATCAAACTGACCTACAGGCCAATTGTTCTACTGGAAATGCAGGGATGATTGTACCTAGTCATATTATCCCATTGGCTGCTCCTGGCATGATCAGCAAAGGCATATCCTGGATGTTTTCTTCCAAAAGCCCTTTCTATATTCAGCCAAGATTGGATGCAAAACTTCTAAAATGGGGACTGCTTTTCTACAAAGCAGCTAACCCTGCCCATGTAGAGCGAAGCATCCCTTATTTGAAAAATCTAAGTCTACTCAGCAAAGCGCTTTATCTTGATTTTAAGGAAGAACATCCGGAATCTGCTATTGCCTTGCAGGAGAAAGGGCTGCTGATGATCTATCAAACCAAAGCTGTGGAAACCGAGGAGGTTGAATTTGCCCACTTGGCTCGCAAAAATGGCTTGGAAGCCGAAATCCTAAGCCCAGAAGATATTCAGAAAATCGAACCAAATCTTGAAGTTAATGCCAGAGGAGCTGTTTTATTCCCTGGAGACGCCCACTTGGACCCTGGAAAGTTATATAGTTTCTTAAAAAGCTATTTAGAAGAGAAAGGAGTTTCATTCCTTTCTAATACGCAGGTTCATGGCTTTGAAAAATCACAAGGAAAAGTACAAGCGGTATTAACTGACAAAGGAAAAATCGAAGCAGAGAAGGTCATTCTTTGTGGAGGATCCTGGTCAGGGGAGTTGGCTAAAATGCTTGGTTTCACTCTTCCAATGATGGGAGGAAAAGGATATTCCTTTATCCAGGAAAACAAACCTGAGATTAAACAAGCTGCTATTTTAACTGAAATGAAGGTAGCTGTAAGTCCTTATGGAGAGCAAATCCGATTCGGAGGCACCATGGAAATAACAGGTACCAATCAAAAAATAAACCTCAATCGAGTTAAGGGGATTTACGAATCGATCAATCGCTATTACCCTGATTTTGAAGCAAAATTCCCAGAAACGGATCAAATTTGGAAAGGCTTGAGACCTTGCTCTCCAGATGGATTACCTTACATAGGTTTCGCCCCAGGATATTCCAATGTGCTGGTAAATTCTGGTCATTCCATGATGGGAGTGAGCTTGGCTCCCGCTTCTGGAAAAGTCACTGCAGAGCTTCATCAACAAAAAGATGCCAGCCTGGAAATCAAAGGATTTGAAGTAGGCAGGTTTAATTGATTCTACCGATCTCTTTAATCTAAAAAAGGCTTCTCAGTGATCTGGGAAGCCTTTTTTTTTAAATTCTATTATATTAAAACTTAGGTAGTATATACAGAATTAAACATCACATAGTCTGTGGTCAAATCACTGCCCCATCCTATGCCTTCTTCCTCACCTGAATTAAGCTCCAATAACACTTGAATTTGACTTTCTCTGAGTAGCTTTTTCATATAAGCTTTGTCAAATTCCAAAGGATTCCCTTTATCCAATACCTGAACAAGATGATTCTGATCGCCAATAAATAAATTAACTTTTTTATAATTGAAAGGAACGCCGGCATTGCCACAGGCCGCTACAATTCTTCCCCAGTTAGGATCTCGACCAAACATGGCTGTTTTCACCAAGGTAGAATCTGATATTGCCCGGATTAGGGTTCTTGCAATTTGTTCTGTTTTGGCTTTGGTTACTTTGTATTCGATGAATTTGGAAGCTCCTTCTCCATCAGACACGATCAGTTTTGCCAAGTGAGTTAAAATCTCCAACAACTTGTTTTGAAACAACTCATAACCTGGATCTTCTTTGCTTGTCACCTTTCTGTTGCCTGCCAAACCATTGGCCATTACAGCTACCATATCATTGGTAGAAGTATCCCCATCTACCGTGATCATATTGAAAGAACGATCTACGCAATAGCTTACCGCTTCTTGGAGTAGATGTTCATCGATATTAAAATCTGTTACAATAAATGCCAGCATAGTAGCCATATTGGGGTGAATCATACCTGAACCTTTGGCTACCCCTCCCATATTGATGGACTCCCCTTCATGTTTGAATTCCACAAAACCTTCTTTGGCAAAGGTATCCGTGGTCAAAATGGCATTTGCAACAAAAGAACCAGCTTTCAGCTCATCACTCAATTTTGGAAGATTTACTTTCAGTCCTTCTACCACATCCTCTGTAGGAAACTCTACACCAATAATCCCGGTAGAAGCCACAATCACATCATCTTCTGGTATCTCCAAAATTTCTGCGGTAGTCTTTACCATTGCCTCCGCACCTTCTCTTCCTTGCTCTCCTGTACAGGCATTCGCATTCCCTGCATTACAGATAATCACCTGGGCTTTATTGTTTTTCAAATGCTTTTCAGTGATTTTGATAGGCTCTGCCCGCACTTTGTTTTGGGTTAATGTCCCTGCTGCTGCTGCGGGAACTTCAGAATATATAATTGCCAAGTCACGCTTCATGGACTTGACGCCGGTATGTGCTCCCCAACATTTAATACCTCTTACATTCGTTATATTCTTGATCATTATTTTTCCTGTTAAGGTTTAAGTGGTAGTTGATTTAGTCCAGTATCCTCAGGTAAATCAAACATTAGATTCATGTTATGAACAGCTTGACTTGCTGCTCCTTTAAGTAAATTATCAATAGCCGAAAGGACGATCACACGGGATGTCCTTGTATCCCAAACAGGGAAAACATCACAAAAATGACTTCCTCTGACATCTTTGATTCCCGGAGCCTGATTCCTAAGTCTGACAAACGGTTTATCCTGATAAAACTCATGATAAATTTTCGTCAGCTTCTCCTGATTCATATCTCCTTTGACTTTGGCATAAGAAGTGACCAAAATACCTCTATCTACAGGTAATAAATGAGGTGTAAACTGTACCGTGGTGGCAGAACCCGCTAAACCACCCAATTGTTCTTCGATCTCAATGGTATGTCTATGCCCTGCAATCCCGTAGGCTTTAAAGTTTTCATTCACATTGGAAAAATGCGTCGTGGCATTCGCTTTGATCCCTGCGCCAGTTAAACCTGATTTTGCATCAATGACAACCGAATCAGCCTCTATCATCCCAAGTGCATAAAGAGGTGCCAAACTTAAAATGGACGCGGTTGGGTAACAACCTGGATTCGCAACTAAATCAGCATCACCAATTTGCTTGGCAAACAATTCTGGCAGACCATACACACTGGTTTTAAATCCGTCAGGATAGGTATGTTTCTTACCATACCATTCTTCATAAACCTCTTTGGAAGAGAGCCTAAAGTCACCTGATAAGTCAATGATTTTTGATCCTTTATCCTTCCATCTGGCTACAAAGTCCATAGAAACTCCGTGAGGTAAGGCAAGAAAAATGATATCCACGTCCACTTTTTCCACCTGATCTGCACTTTCTAAAGAAATATCCAACCTGGAATAAAATTGAGGATGTAAATCAGAAAATGGTTTTCCTACATGAGACTCAGACGTGATCATAGAAATGGTCACATTTGGGTGACTAATTAGTAATCGAGCCAATTCTGAACCTGTAAATCCAGAAGCCCCAACAATGGCAACTTTTAATTTTTGAGGATTCATGTTAGGCGTTAGTTGTAGTTTCAATTAGAATTTCATCCAGTTTATCTAAGAATATCTGTAGCTCTTCCTGATGGATATTAAGGGCTGGAACCAGTCTTAGAATATCTCCTGCGGTGGCATTTGCAACAATTCCCTCTTCCAGCAACCTTTTGACTAAAGGTGCTCCTGAGGACTTTAACTTTACTCCAATCATCAAACCGAGGCCGCGGACAAATTCCATTTCCTCATGCTTATCTATCAGCTCTTCAAGTTTTTCTTTTAACCAAGCACCGGTTTCAGAGGCTTTTTTACACAATTGCTCCTCAGAAATAGTTTCTATTGTGGCAATAGCTGAAGCTGCTGCCAAAGGATTTCCACCAAAAGTGGTCCCATGGTCTCCAAACTGGATCGCATCTGCAACTTTTTCATTGCAAAGCACTGCCCCGATAGGCATTCCTCCACCCAGTCCTTTTGCCAAGGTCATAATATCAGGCTGCACTCCATAATGGTCTTTAGCAAACCATTTTCCAGTCCGCCCTATTCCACATTGGATTTCATCAAAAATTAAAAGTATTCCTCGTTCATCACAAAGCTTTCTAAGTCCTTCAAGGTACGACTTGTCAACTGGTATTACCCCTCCTTCTCCTTGGACTGGCTCTAAGATCACAGCAGCAGTATCTTGATCGATCGCGGAAGCTACAGCGTTTAAATCGTTAAATGGAACCTGAGCAAAACCTGTAGGAATCGGTCCAAACCCATCTTGATATTTCTTTTGCCCGGTTGCTATGGTGGCCAAGGTTCTTCCATGAAAGGAATTTTCCATGGAAATCACCTTCCCTCCTCTACCATGTTTATGGGCATATCTTCTCGCAATTTTGATGGCTCCTTCTACCGATTCAGCACCACTATTGGTTAGAAAAACCCGATCTAAGCCAGAAATTTTAACCAATAATTCACTAAGTGCTACCTGCTGTGGGCTCACGAAGAAATTGGAAATATGCATCAATTCAGCAGCTTGTTTTTGGATCGCAGAAACTACTTTGGGATGGCAATGACCTACATTGTTCACTGCAATTCCCGCCAATAAATCAACGTATTCCTTTCCATCTGCATCCCAAAGCCGGCTTCCTTTTCCTTTGATAAAGGCAATAGGAAACCGGTTAAAGGTCGGTAAATAATTCTCCCTGTCCTGAGTATATAAATCTTGGTTATTCATCATTTATTTGATTGTCAGTGTAGTTCCAATTTGTTTTCCTTTGATCGCATAATCTGCAATTTGTTGAGGTTTCGTTCCATTCAGAATAATGGACTTCTTCACTCCTTCTTTCAATGCCAAAACACAGGACTGAATCTTCGGGATCATACCTCCTTGAATAGCTTTCCCCATGTATTCATTTACCTGAGATTCGTTAAGTTCATGAATGATTGAGTCAGGGTCTGGGTAGTTTAAAAATAACCCATCTACATCCGTCAGTACGATAAATTGATCTGCTTTCACTGCTGCAGCCAATTTTCCTGCAAAAGTATCCGCATTGATATTATAACTTTGACCATCCGAGCCATCAGCGATACATGCTACTACTGGCACATAACCTGCATCACATAAAGTCTCCAGTAATCCCCTATCAATCTCTGTGATCTCACCTACTAAGCCTAAATCCACCAATTCCCCATTGGCGGATGTATGTTGTAGTTTCTTGGCCTGAACCATTCCAGCATCTTTTCCAGATAGGCCAATAGCTTTTAAGTTGTTTTTATTGAGTGTGGAAATAAGGTCGGCATTGACTTCGCCAATCAATGCTTTTTGGATTTCCTCAAAAGCATTTTTCTCCGTTACTCTCAAACCATCCACAAACTGGGTGGTAATTGCTGCTTTCTCTAGCGCTTTATTGATAAATGGACCACCTCCATGAACCATGATGACTTCAAAACCAGCTTGCTGAAGTTTAAAAATTTGCATCGCAATCTCTTCTTGCAAGTCTGAATTGACCATCGCATTCCCACCATATTTGATGAGAATTCTTTGCTTAGACATTTTTACTTTTTTTTATAATAAATTGATCTTTTTCTAAAATGAATTTTCCATTTGAATCCTCATTCCAAAAATCGATCAGAATTGAATTTCTACTGTTTAATAATGAATAACTGATTTTTATGCTATTTTAATAGATTCAGCATAGGCTTTTTGGAACAACCTTCATACCGAAAATTCTCAGTTGTATAAATCAATGGTTCTATAGAAAAAATCAAAGTTCACCATTAGAATAATACAATTACATATTATTATTTCATGAACAATGGTGACAAGCTGTCAGTAAAAACTTAAAAACCTTGTTTAAAACCCCATTCTTTACAAACCAAAATTCCCCAACTTGGGGAAAAAATAGGTCATCGGTTTTATTGGCAAATAATCTCTCCAATTAAAATCTAAATACCGATTGTTAATAAATAGAGCAGTATCTATAAATCTGGTTTTAAATGAAAGCTATAATTATAATTTAAGCTATTCAACTAGAAATTATTTAATCATGATGGATACTGGTTTAAAAAATGCTGGAAAATTATTGGTTCGCCTGAGTGCAGGAGTCATGATGCTCACTCATGGCATTCCCAAGATCAGCAGATTTTTTGGAGAAGGCCCTGTAAGATTTCATGACCCATTTGGCTTTGGTCCAGAAATATCATTAGCCCTGGCAATCATAGCTGAAGTAATTTGTACTGTCCTGATCATGATAGGATTTAAAACAAGGCTTGCTACTATTCCTTTGATCCTTACTATGCTCACCGCCGCATTCTATGCACATGCTGATGATCCCTTTGGCTCAAAAGAAAAACCACTTCTATTTATCGTCGTGTTTATAGCCATCGCTATTATGGGACCCGGAAAATATTCTTTTGATGGGTTAAAAAAGAAAAAACGAAGCCTTTTCTAAGTCTTAGGAAATGCATGTAACTCTTCTACAATTCCTATTAAACCAAAACAATAATTCATTGGAATCTTCTCTTGCTATTGGTATAAAATTATAACTGCTAAGAAACTGCTAGCGTTTTAGCAGAGTAATTTGCCATTGACATAGACAGAAACAGTTAGCCCCCTTTCACAATTTTTTCTAGTCAAAAAAAACGGGGTTGACTCATAATGAGTAGAGAAAAGAAATAAATACAACAAACTCGCCCAAAATTAAGATTATAGTAAATATCAAACGTGAAGTATGTTTGTTATCTGGATTATTTTCAAATCATTATCTTATGTACAGGAAAGCCATCTATGCAAATAATCCCTGATGGATTTCAAGTTTTCAACCCAAAAGCAACCAGATGAAACGTATCCCCCTACTCTTATTCCTTTTAAGCAATGTCTTATTAGCGCAGGTTCCTGAAGGAAAGCAAGTGATCAGCTCTTTATACGTTTATGACCTTCAATCAGGAGAATCCACCTTAATTTTAGAAGAAGAAAGGCACTTTGAAGCTCCCAATTGGTCACCTGATGGAACATTTCTTTTAATAAACAGTGCGGGAAAATTGGAGAAAATCGGATTGGATGGAAAAAATCTAGGTACTTTAAATACCGGAGAAATCCAAAAAGCCAATAACGATCATGGATATACTTTTGATGGGAAAACCCTATTTATTTCCAGCGGAAAACCTGATGTACGGGGAGGTTCATATATCTATAAAGTAGAAGCTGAAGGCGGAGTACCTGAATTGATCACTGAACTGAGTCCATCCTATTGGCATGGAGTTTCTCCTGATGGAAAAGATATCGTTTACTGCGCCCAGAGAAACAATAATTTTGATGTGTATAAAATCAGCACCAATGGAGGTGAAGAAATACGATTGACTTCGGAATCAGGTCTAGATGATGGACCTGAATATTCTCCCGATGGTAAGTTTATTTATTTTAATTCCTATAGGTCTGGAATGATGCAAATTTGGAGGATGAAACCCGATGGTTCCGACCCCGAACAAATGACGTTTGACAATCATTCTAATTGGTTTGCCCATATATCCCCGAACAACAAGGTAGCAACGATCATTACCTACATCGAAGATCAAAAAGAAAGTCATCCTTTTGGCAGGCAGGTAAAACTGAGGTTACTTGATTTGGAATCAAAAGCAGTGAAGGATTTAACAGAGGAATTTTATGGAGGCCAGGGAACCATCAATGTTCCATCTTGGAATCCTGAAGGAACCCAGTTTGCTTATGTACGATATGCGTTGAAGGATATTTAAAAAAGAAAAACGAATCAATATGGATCGGCTTCGTAGTAGAGGGAACAGGACTCTAAAAACAACTATTTTTACAGCGTATTATACAAAAAGGGGATAGGTTTATTTTGCTTATCCAATTTTAAATTTATTTGAATCCTATCATTTAAAAGTGGTTCAAAACGCCCTATAAGCACTTTTGAGGCATTTGGGTTTTGAATGGTCTTTTTTCTTTTATTTAGAATTGAATCTATTTGAATGGTTTTGGATTTTGCTTCATCTCGTACTTTAGTACGTTCCGAGAACACGAAATATAACAATAATCATCAGTTCCTAGATTACAGTTAGTTAACTCAAGCATCTTAAAATATTACTAAATCGATCAGTTGATATTATGACCAATTTTAGAAGACATTTTATTCCAAACCCCGTTTAATCCTTGCATTAAAAAGGTTAATTTCTACCTTGGATATCAAAAAAATAAAGACTTTTTTTCAAATGCTTCCGCCAATATTCCCATTCATGACCACCGGAAAATTCTTCATACTCATGGTTTACTCCCAGTTTCTTAAATTGACTATGGAGTAGACGATTTCCTTCAATCAACTCATCATTCACTCCACAATCAAAGCGGATAGCTGGTAAAGAGTCTACTTTCCTTTTGACCAAATCTATTACATCATTTTCAGTATTCCGAAGCTTATAGGATTCGAGAGATTCTTCTACAAATAAAGACATCTCCGAAAACCTGGTGATGGCACTGTGCGCGGAAATAGCAGAAAAAATCTCAGGATATTGAGCTCCCAATTTCAAAGCTCCATACCCTCCCATAGAAAGCCCCCCTATGCAGATTGGGGATTTTTCACTGGCGTTTGAAATATTCTCTCTGATTGCTTTTGGTACATCCGATACAATCCACTCCGCAAAATCCAGCTCTTGGTGAGCTAAATATCCCGAACCATCTCCCCAAAGTCCATCCGAAGGCATCGCAATAATAGCTGGTCGTATTTCACCACTTTCCATAAGTCGCTTTGCTGTCACATGTGCGCCGCCTTTCATCGCCCATACCCAAGCAGATCCATAAACTCCATGTAGCAAAATGTAGATGGGAAGGTCGGTTAGATTCTTTATCCCTTTTGGCACATAGAGGCAAATATCCCCTCTTCCTTTAAGATTTGGCGTTTTGACCGTCAAAAAACGAAGGCCTGATTGTTCAAACATTTCGTCTGACAATTCTATGGATCTAAAACTGTTCATAGTGTATAGCTTTAAGGAAAAACGATAACTCCTTTGGCATTTACTCCAGCGAGCATATCATCAAATGCAAGTTGTAAATCATCCAGTTCATACTCTTTGCTGATCATTTGATCTAGTTTAAGCTGCCCATTTTTATACAATTGCATAAGAATAGGAAAATCAATCTGAGGGCGGCATTTTCCATAGAGGGGATTGATATATATTTTGTCCCATTCAAAAAGCCGCATGTCTATCGTGATTTCTTCTTCGATCCCACTCACTTGCACTGCTGTCCCTGCATTCCGAATCATGGCCAAGGGAGCAGCACCCAAGGCAGGAATCGCAGTGCATTCAAAAGCATAATCGGCCCCTCTTCCTCTTAGCATCTCTTTTACTTTTAAAGAAGCACTGATCAGCCCGACATCATCTTTTTCAGCCAAAATCACTTTTGTAGCTCCAAACTCCTTCGCCATTTTCAATTTGGCTGGATTGATATCCACCGCTATGATTAGGCTAGCTCCTGAGATTTGACAGGCATTGATCACGTTCAAACCTACTCCTCCGCAACCCAACACCACTACGGAACTTCCAGCTTTTAATTTGGCTGCATTCACAACTGAGCCGTAACCGGTCATCACACCACAGCTGATAATACTGGCAGCAGAAAAATTCAAACTTGGCTCTTCTACCTTCACCACTGCTGACTCTTTTACTAGGGTATACTCGCTCAAAGTACCCAGATTAAATGAGCGCTCAATAGCATTTCCCTCCCACTTGGTACTTCCCAAAGTGGCTTGTCCAGGGGTATGTCCATTTCCTCCTGCGACTACAGGAGAATTGTTTTCACAAATATGTTGATTGCCTTCCTGACATTGAAAGCAATGCATGCATGGCGTAGCCCAGTTCAAAATCACCTGATCACCAGGTTTTACATGAGTTATTTTAGCTCCAACTTTCTCTACTATTCCGGCACCTTCATGTCCCATTATTATGGGTTTGCCCCAGCTTAAGGAGTCATAATCTGTATGGCAAAGCCCAGCAGCCTTCATTTTTACCAGCACCTCATCTGAATCCGGTTCAGAAATACTGACATTACAAATGCTAAAAGTACCATCTCCTTTTGCTACGGCTGATTTTGAAATAATTGACATTGTATGAAATTTTTAAAACTACAGTGAACACAAAGATTGGCCCAGAGGTCACAATATATTTTGCTATTATCAGTAAACTCAAATACTAAGAACCTAACCCTCAGTAAGATTACTAATATTTATGATCAAGTGAGTTTACTTACCGATTGATTTGAGTTCAACTTCAGAATTCTTCAATTTTGCTTTGTCTATCTGTTCTCCACTTTTGATAAATTTGGTACCCCAAACATAAGCTTTCGCAGAATTCACCGCGTCAACTGCCAGCAACTCATTTCCCTTAAAATACCAAATAGAGAAGACCTTTTCTGATTCTTTTCTCAAAATTGCTTCCTCATAACCAGTAGATAAGCCTACCATTTGGAATTTCACTTCATATTGATCAGACCAAAACCAAGGAATCGTATCATAGAAAACATCCTTACTACAAATCGCCGCAGCAGCGATTTTCGCCTGATCCACTGCATTCTGAACACACTCCAGCCGGAGATATCGCTGGTAGTGAGGGTTGAAATGATTGGTACAATCTCCGATCGCATAGATATGCTCATCCGAAGTAAGAGTTGTTAAATCTACTCGTATTCCATTTTCTATTTCCAATCCCGATGCCGAGGCCAATTCAGAATTCACCTGAATACCCACTCCTAGCACTAGCATATCAGCAGAAAAACTGGAACCATCTGCACAAATAATCTGTGTTTTTTCACTTCCTCCCTTTATGGCAGTGACCTTCTTATTGCAGTGAATAGATACTCCGTTTTCCGCATGAAGATTCTCAAAAAACAAAGACAATTCAGGCGCAGTGACACGTGCAAGCACTCTGGATTCCCGCTCCAATACCGTAACTTTTGCTTCTAACTTTCTTAAGGAAGCTGCGATCTCCAGACCGATATACCCACCACCAATGATGACTACTTCCTGACTGAAATTCTGAGAAATTTTATTCCGAATTTCATTGATATCGGCGGCTGTTCGTAACGGATAAACATGTTTTGCTTCGGACAAACCTGGGATAGACGGGATCATCGCCCGAGCTCCAGTGGCAAGGACCAGTTTATCGTAAGCTTGCCATGTTCCATTATCCAGCTGTACTATTTGAGTTTTTCGATCTATTCTCAGCGCTCTGATTTTAAGGAGTAACTGTATGTTTTCCTTGGCATAGCTTTCTGCAGACTTCAAAAGATTTAGACCTATAGCTTCGGCATTGTACAGGTAAGTTTTGGAAAGAGGAGGACGATGATAAGGCAACTCTGGATCTGAGTCCAGTAGTATTATTTTTCCTTCCCACCCTTCCTTTCGCAACGCAAATGCACAATTTACCCCTGCATGGCTTGCTCCAATGATCAAACAGATTTGATTTTTCCCTAAGTTTTCAGACATGAGCAATCTTATTTGGCAACACGAAGTACCAATCCATCAAGCTCCTCACTGATCTGCAACTGACATGAAAGACGACTGTATTGATCCGTATCATCATCCAATTCCAGCATATCTGCTTCGATTTCGCTTGCCTCACCGGTTTTCGATAGATCCTCAGGAGCCACATGAACATGACAGGTGGCACAAGAACATACTCCTCCACAATCACCGTCGATCCCTTTTATTCCATTCTCCACGGCCAATGCCATCACAGAACCTGAATATCCTTCCAAAGTAATTCTTTGCTCATCGCTCGTTATAAAAGTAATTTTTGCCATTTCTTTATTGGGTTGTTGCATTGAATTTCACACTGATTTTATGGTAGCCTACCTTTCGTTGGAATTTGCCCCATTTTTCGATATTCTCTTTCATATCAAGAATGTCTATTGATTTAATTTTCTCCGAAAATTCTTTTACTAGAATTCTCATAATCTGTCGGGCATGTGTAGCTCCAAGGCAATTGTGATGACTAAAACCAAATCCCACGTGCGGATTAATTTTTCGGTCCAAAACTATTTCATTCGGATTTTCAAAAACATTTTCATCCCTGTTGGCAGATGCCCAACATAAAGAAACCCGACTATCTGCTTTTGCTGCATGCTCACAGACAATTGTATTTTCAGTTACTACCCTACCCATATGCGTCAAAGGCGAAAAGTATCTGATCATTTCTTCTACTGCATTAGTAATGATTTCAGGCTCCTTTCTCAGCCTTTCCAAGGATTCAGGATGATCAGCAAAATAGGCGATTGCATTGGTGACTGCATTAATTACTGTATCACGACCCCCGGCGAAAGTCAAAACCATCACCCCTTTTGCTTCTTCTTTGGTCAGCTTTCTCCCATCAAAATCTGACTGCATAAGTACCGAATACAAGTCATCAGATGGATTGGCGATCGCACGATCAAGTTCACGGTCTATATAATCATACAGTACAATGGCTTTATCCGCATCCAAAGCTTCTCCTTCACTACGAAAAACGTGTGTCCCCCAGGATATCCAGATTTCTGACTCTTTGAAAGGCGTATTGAGCAAAAGCGTCAGGGCACGGGACTGTAAGGGAAGCGCAAATTCATTGACCACTTCCAGGGATTCCTTAGCCAACATCTCCTCAATAATACTTGAGACTATCGTAGTCAATGCTTCCTGATAATCCGCATTAATGGGACGCTTAAACCATGCTTCCAAAACTGATCTGTATGCTCCATGTTTTGGAGGATCCACTTCAAATGGAATCTGCCGCGTATCACGAATATTCACTTCAGAGGGAACGACAATCCTTCCAGGAATCGTCTCTGAGGTAAAGGTCTTGTAATTATGTGCAGTCTTCCTGACATCTTTGTGTCGCAGCAACATGGTCACTGGATCATTTTGGTCATCTATAGTCTCATAGCCACATTTGGACCTCTGCGCTGCAAAAGGATCAGGTATTTCACTTTTTTTCATGGAGTTCGGTTTCAGGTTAGGGCCTTGTTTCTTGATTTACAATAATTGCCAAAAAACTCTTCAGATAACTTCCCTATTTTCACCAATAAGTAATCTATTATGTCGCCTATTGATGTTTTTGGATGAAAAATTGATTAAATAGTAAATTTAACCGTACTATCACTACAAGATTTTGAAGCCAATTTTAGAACCCATCCCCTTAGGAAATCAGAAATCTATCTTAGGTTTCTGTTTTGATAAAAAGGATTTTGAAACACCCTGGCATTTCCATCCTCAGCATGAGCTGACCTACATTGAAGAAAGTGTGGGAACCAAATTTATTGGGGACTATGTAGGTGGATACCAGCCAGGAGAATTGGTTTTGTTGCGATCAAATCTTCCCCATTGTTGGAAAAACAACACCTCTCAGGCATCAAACTCCAAATCATACGTAGTACAATGGAATTTGGGGATTTTTCCCGAAGTGCCAGAATTAGACTCAATTCATCAATTGTTAAAGACAGCCTCCAGAGGTTTGATTTTTGACAAGGAGCAGGTGAATCACCTAATTCCTCTGATTAAAACCTTCCCGGATTTGTCAGGGCAAGAGCTTTATATTCAACTTCTGGGCATACTTTCAGCACTTAGTAAAGCATCCTATAACACACTTTCAGCCGCGAGTTTTACAGATGATATTCCCAGCGAATACGGCACACGAATGGCCAAAATCCATGACTTTGTAGGAGAAAATTTTGGGAGGAAAATTTATCTAAAAGAATTAGCGGATTTAGTAAATCTCTCCGAGCAATCCTTTTCAAGATTTTTCACCAAGATGATGGGAAGGCCATTCTTTACCTTTCTGAATGAATATAGAATAAACCATGCAGCGAGGATGCTGTTGGACACGGAGGAGCCCATAGCGCAAATCGCCTATGCCTGTGGTTACGATTCACTTCCTTTTTTCCATAAGAAATTCAACGAATCCTACCAAGTATCGCCTGCCCAGTACAGGAAACAGTTTTTCCAGAAAAGCTAAAATATGATCGCCTATTTTTTTTCCACTGGCTTATACACTCTTATCCACTTCACTCTGAAGGTATGATCCTCTACATTGGCCAATTCTGAATCAGTAGGCGTGTAGGTTTCTGATTGTAAACCTGATTCAGGACTGGATCTCCAGGTTTGATCCTCCACATTGATGATGATATCCATTTCCTAACTCAACCCAGTTCGTGTATCCTTGGCAGTATTCCCGAGCTCTTCAGCATTCGTATAAAATTTTGGATCGATCATATCCTTGCCCAAAACCCTACGAACCAATTCCCCTTCAATTTAATATTCCAAATTCCAAGAATCTTTCCAACTGACGCAATATCGATGAAACGCTTTCCGCTAGGTTGCACCAGCTATGTTTCATGAACCGGAATCTGTAGGCTGATAATCCTAAAAGAGTGTCTTACATGAATCCATTGAACTGAGTAAAAACCGTGTCTCTTTAAAGAAATTAAGACATGATTTGGAGTTTCTAAAGTTTGCCAATTTAAGCCATCTTTTTATTCACTTTCCAAATCTTACTTAGGGTGTTGTGCTTCAAGAATAATAAATTCAGGTTTAAATCCATCATAGATAAATGACTTTAAAGAAAGCGTCAAATTCCAATTTGAGATGAGTCATGGAAATTCAGAGTAATTGAAAAACAATAATTCCAAAGAATAAACTAACCTCTGGAATTTGTTGAAAAGGAAAGTTTAAAATATTAGAAAAAAATGAATCTAAAAGTGGAACAAAATTGACTCATTTGGAATCATTTGGAATTCATCATTACACAAACCGCATCAGAAACCCTATAAAACACAAAAAGCCGATCAAAATTGATCGGCTTCGTAGTAGCGGGAACAGCGCTACATAGATCTTAATCTTATTTAATTGAATTTTTCTAAAAACAGGCCTATAGTAGATATAAACATTATAATGCAATAAAATTAAATTCAGATATCATCAAATATATTAAATTAAAGTGTACCCCAAAGTGTACCCCGACTCAAATTTTGTCTAAATTGAATTGTCCAATCAATTCAAGCAAACATGGCAAAATTCAACTTCTACCTTCGGGACAAGAAAAAGGATGGTGAAACCCCCATACTTTTTATGATCAGTTTCGGATCAATCCGTGTGAAGTATCCATCCCAAAAAAGCATTCATCCCAAATTTTGGAATGAGCGTGACCAACAGGCCAGACAAGTAAGAGAATTCCCCCAAGCAAAAGTCTTCAATAGCACCCTTAAACATTTGAAGGATTCAGCTGAAAAAACCTTGCTCCAACTTGAAACAGAATTGGAAAGGCTACCAACTTCAGAAGAGTTGAAAAATCAATTGGATATTGAGCTGGGTAGAAGTATCCCTTTTGAAGAGGTAGATGAAAAGAAAAACTGGAAACTCCTCGATTACTTTGAGCTATTCATTGAAGAATCCAAGGACGGGACGAGACTCACTCCAAAAGGAAGAAAGTTTGACAAAAGATCAATTCAGAAGTACAATACTGTATTGAGGTCTTTAAGGGAATTCGGACAGACATATCCACTCACCTTTGAATCAATTGACAAATCCTTCTACACGAAATATGTCAAATATTTGAACACAGAAATTTCAGAAAAGAAACCGAATGGGGAAAAAAAGATTATTAAAAAAGCATTCTCCATAAATAATGTTGGCAAATACATACAAGTCATTAAAACCTTCTTAGCATGGGCAACCGAAAATGGAGTGAATCATAACCTCTATTATCGATCTCGACAGTTTAAAGCCCCGAAAGAACCTGGGTTTTCAATATACCTGAACGAGAAGGAAATTGAAGCTATTTATTATCATGATCTAAGTAACACACCGCATTTAGAGCGGATTCGAGATCTGTTTATTGTTGGTTGTTGGACGGGTCTTCGATTCTCCGATTTCACTAATATACAACCTGAAGATATTGAAGGTGATTTTATCAAAATCAAGACATTCAAAACAGAAACTCCTGTTGTGATTCCTGTCCATTGGATGGTTAGAAAAATACTAGAAAAATATGATGGCAAGTATCCAAACAGTTTACCACCTGCCACATCCAATCAAAATATGAACAACGGATTGAAGGAGATTGCAGAAAAAGTGGATTTATTAAAAGTAACTATTTATGAGGAGGGGGTAAGAGGTGGAGTTAAATTTAGAGAAAAAAGCATTAAATGGAAGTATGTGGTAACGCACACCGCAAGAAGATCATTTGCCACAAATGTCTATTTGAGCGGGTTTCCTGCAATCAGCATAATGAAAATAACAGGTCATACTACAGAGAAGGCTTTTTTAGCCTATATTAAAGTCACTCCTGAGGAGAATGCAAAAAGACTTTTAGAACATTGGGCTAAATCATAAAAACAATGAATGAAGAAATAAACAACTCTGTGAATCCGACAAAGGAAGAGCTGTCAAAATCAATTACAGAATTACAAAATTGGATAAAAGAGGAAAAAGTAAAATTCAAACAAAAAATAAAGGTTTTGAAACCAATCCTAAAATCTCAGAATTATGTTTTGCCAACAGGTTGGGAAGAATTATTAGCATCTCAATATTTAGAAAATCCTGAATTCACGGAAAAGTATAAAGGCAAAAAAATCACCCAGATTGATTTTACAACAATTCCTTCTATTTCAAAAAAGCAGATAATTGAATTTGTGAAAAATCATACTGATGAGTTAAAAGAATTATTACAAAAAGAAGATATAATTAGAACCACTTCAAAAAAAAACTTCCCAAAAGCGTCCATTCGATATCAACTAATTCTTGAACTTTTTGAAGTAAAAAAAGAATTCAAAGAATTTTCCTATGAAAAAATGGACCTCCTAATAAGTAAAATACTTTGTGTTCATGAAGACACTGTAAGACATATTCGAGAAAAAAAGCCAAGGTATTTCACGAAAAATATAGATGATAGAACAGCTAAAGAATTAATAAATAAAATAAAAAAGGGGTACTATTTGTAGTACCCCTCCCAATTACCCCCATTAAAATGCGCTCAATCTAAACAACTAAGATATGAGCGAAATCATTTTAACCACTAAAGAAGAGCTAACCGGAATCATCAATCATTCAGTTAAAGAAGCTCTCGAAAAATTCAGGCCAATCCCCAAAGAGGAGCCCAAAACTGAATCCTACTATTCAAGGAAAGAGACTGCCAAAAGGCTACAAACTTCATTAGTATCATTAAGATCCTGGACAAAGGCTGGACTTATCAAGTCACATGTTATTGGAGGCAGAGTGCTTTATAAGGAATCAGATATTGAAGCTGCACTTACTGAAGTAAAAACTGTAAAATTCTAATCCCATGCTGCCAAAAAAGAAAATGGCACATGAGGAATTAGATTCTTCAAGTGCCACTCCTGCAACTGGTATCCAATCAATAGCAGAACATAAAAATACAAAAATCAAGGTCAATATCCCACCTAGATCATCATTAAATCTTAAACCAATTGATCCTAGGATCATTTCCGCAAAATTAGATTTCTCTGAAGAAATTGAGCATCCTCCTGTTTGCCTAAGTATGAATTCAGGGCAAGAGGAAATCCCTTTTGGTACACTAGGCAACTTCACGCTTATCACGGGAAAAGCAAAAAGTAGAAAGACTTTTACTCAATCCCTATTTATTGGAGCAATGATAAGAGGGGAACTTCAAATTCTAAAAGGCTACCTCCCTCTAGGGCAAAACAAAATAATTTACTTTGATACAGAGCAAAGCAGGTTTCATGTACAACTTGTATATAGGAGAATAGCAAAGCTTACAAATTGTAATCCTCCTGAAAACCTTGAAGTTTACTGCCTTAGGCCTTTTTCACCTAGAGAGCGAATTGAAATCATTGACAACGTCATTAATTCATCCCATGATTTAGCTGTAGTAATAATTGATGGGGCGAGAGATTTAGTCAATTCTATTAATGATGAAACAGAATCAACAGAAGTATCAACCTATCTGATGAAATGGACAGAGCAAAAAAACATTCATCTTATAACAGTATTACATCAAAACAAAGGTGATAACAACGCTAGGGGACATCTCGGTACGGAATTGATTAACAAGGCAGAAACAACCTTAACTGTTAGGGTGGATCCTTCAAACAAAGAAGTCTCAATCGTGGAAGCAGAATTCACTCGTGGATTATGCCCAGAACCCTTTGCATTCAGGATTGATGAAAATGGTTTACCACAGATCATTGGAGACTGGGAAGCATCTACTTTATCACCAGACAAAAAACGAAAAGACCCTACCACAATTATCCAATTGAAACATGAAGAGTTTTTAGATTCTACTTTTCAGAACAATAAGATCATAGCTCCTAAGGAATTAATGGATGCTATAAAAAATCAATTCGATCTCGGCGATAGCAAGGCAAAAGAATTCAGGTCCTATTACTTGGATATGAATGTAATAGAAAGATTAGGCAAAGAAACAAGTCCAAAAGCTAAATACAAATACATCCCTGAAAATTGGGAGCGTAAGGAAATGGTTAAAAAATATCAGAAGCTAGTTAGTTAGAAGGTTCTATATGAATACGCCAATAACTAACCAAGTACCCTAACTCAGTTAACTAAGTAAATAACCAAGTATCCAAGTATGAAATCGGTCCTAAATGTTCAGGTCAGCTGTTTTAAAAACTACCGTGAGTCTAAAAATCCCAAGTCGGTTAATTTACTCACTTGGCTAAGTTCTGAGAAATACAGATCCCAAGTAGAGGAAATTCGAGGAATCCATGAGAAGGCGAAGCGGGATGAGCTGAAAGCAACTCTTCCCGCTATGACGCCTAGCGGTTTATTCTCAAAGCGCTGCGAGTCAGGAATTATAGACCATTCGGGTCTGATTCAAATTGATTTAGACCGACAAGACAACCTCCACATTGTCAATTGGGATGATTTAAAATCTGAACTGATCAAACTTCCTGAAATTGCTTACCTAGGTAAATCAGTTTCTGGAACAGGATATTGGGGGTTGATTCCTATACCTCCTGATATATCTAAACACAAATTGTATTTTGATGCAATTCAGGAAACTTTCCAGAACTGGGGAATTGAATTAGACCAGAAACCAAAAAGTGTGGCAAGCCTAAGAGGTTACAGCTTTGATGAAGATGCTTATTTCAACCATAAAGCCAGTCTCTTCAATCGGCCTAAAGAAATCATCATTAAGCCAGTCAGAACAAGTTTTCCAGCTGAGCCTTCAATATTACTAACTTGGTTAATCGAAAAAATGAATTCTGCAGTTCCAGGGGACAGACATTCGACTCGGCTCAAAGTCGGAAGACTTTTGGGAGGCTATATTGCCTCAGGTGTTTTACCTTATGGTTCTGAAGAGCAATTGATTCAAAACTATCTGAGCTATTTTGGATCAGCTGATTCAATCTCAACCCAGAAAAAAGAGATTAAAGCTATCAAAATGGGAGTTTCAGATGGAGTGAAATATCCAATAACTTGAATTGGTCTTTTATGTTAAAATAATGATAGGCATTTTTACATTCAATTCGTAAGTTGAAGTGTTTTTAGACGGAAGGCTTAATCACGTTTTAAGCTTCTTTTAGACCTCTTTTATTAAACCCACTGATTAACAGTAAATAATGAGTAATTCACTCGATAAAACTGATCTAACCTTTTTCACCAATGAAACTGGTCATACTCTACTTAGTCGTTTTAAATCAACATTAAAAGACACCCAGCTTTTTGATGTTTTAGTTGGTTATTTTAGAGCAAGTGGATTTTATCAGTTGTACGACGCTCTAGAGCCAGTAGAGAAAATAAGAATTCTTGTTGGTTTAAGTATTGATAGAGATTCATACGATATGATACAATATCACCAGCAATTGGGAATGATTGATTTCGAATCACATCAAAGAACCAAAAAACAATACCAAGAGAATCTTAAAATTGAGATTGAGAATAGCAATGAGAATGACAATAGCCTAGAGTTAGGAATTCGAAAATTCATTGAATTTCTTCAAACTGATTGCAAAGATATAGCCATGGATCAAGCCTATCATGGCAATGGCAAAAAATTAGAAATTAGAGCTTATCCATCGAAGAATATTCACGCAAAGGTTTACATCGGAAAGTTCAAACCAGATGACCGGGATTATGGATTTGTGATTACAGGTTCTAGTAATTTTTCAGAATCTGGATTTGTGGCAAATCGTGAATTTAACGTTGAACTTCGAACCAAAAGGGATGTGCTTTTTGCGGAAAATCAGTTTAATGCACTTTGGAAAGAGTCAGTTGATATTTCGGACGATTTTATTGATACTATACAGAATAAAACATGGCTCAATGATCAAATCAAGCCGTATGAACTTTACCTCAAACTGATTTATGAATATTTAGAAGAAGACATCAATCTAGCCGATGAGTTTGAACCGTTTTTGCCAGAAGGGTTTATGAAATTGAAGTACCAAAACCAGGCAGCAATTCAAGCCAAGAAAATTCTTGATACCTATAATGGTGTTTTCCTTGCAGATGTTGTAGGCTTGGGTAAAACCTTTGTGACAGCATTGCTTCTCCAACAACTCCAAGGAAGAACTTTAGTCATTTGTCCGCCAGTTTTGAAGGATTACTGGAAAGATTCATTGTTTGATTTTGGAATTAGAAGTTTTGAGGTAGAATCCCTTGGCAAACTGGAGCACATTATCAAAAAAGGGTTGGAGCGTTACGACTATATTGTAGTGGATGAAGCACACCGTTTCAGAAATGAAGGAACTCAATCATATGCCAATTTATTAGACATCTGTCGAGGGAAGAAAGTAATTCTGGTTACTGCCACTCCTTTAAACAACACTGTTGACGATATTTTTGCCCAATTAAAATTATTTCAGGCACCAAAAAATTCAACTATCCCCGGAATTCCAAATCTTGAAAAGTACTTCGCAAATTTCCGAACAAAGTTTTCTAAGCTAGAAAAAACAGATCCGAACTATAAGAAGCTTATCAAAGAGGTTTCTGATGACATAAGAAACAGCATATTACGATATGTAATGGTGCGAAGGACCCGTAAAGATGTAATGACTTATTTCAGTCAAGACATGAAAATGCAGGGTCTTACATTCCCAGACTTGAACAATCCTGAAAAAATAGTTTACGAATACAAAGGTGAATTGGAAATTACTTTTAAAGAAACTATGCTAAAGCTGGCTGGATTCACCTATGCTCGATACACTCCTTTGCTCTATTACATTGGTAACAAAACGTTAAGTGAGTTTGAAAAACAGCAACAACGCAATATTGGAGGGTTTATGAAAGGAATATTGGTGAAGAGATTGGAAAGCAGTTTTCATGCTTTTCGCCAAAGTGTTGAACGTTTCATTATCTCTTATGAAAAATTCATAGAAATGTATCATAATGGCACGATCTACATCAGTAAAAAGATAGATGTCTATGATCTGATCGAAAGTGATAATATCGAAAAATTAGAGGCTTTTGTAGAAGATGAAAAAGCCCATAAATACGATTCAAAAGACTTCAGAAAAGAGTTTATCACAAAGCTTGAATTTGATTTGGAGCTACTAAAAGAAGTAAAAGAGCTTTGGAAGAAAGTGGACACAGACCCTAAATTGGAGCAGTTCATAAAGGAATTAAAAAAAACCTACGCCCTTAAAAAAAATAAGCTAGTCGTATTTACCGAATCTAAAGAAACGGGAGATTACATCTATGACGCTTTGATCGATGAATTTCCCGGCAAAGTTATGTTCTATTCCAGCAATGGGGGGAGGCACACTGATAAGAAACTAACATCCAACAATGTAGTTTCCCGTGATTTAATCACAGCCAATTATGACCCAAATCGAAAACAAAAAGAACAAGCAGATGATTTGAAGATACTCATTGCAACCGATGTGTTGGCAGAAGGAATTAACCTCCACCGCTCCAATGTACTAGTGAATTACGATTTGCCTTGGAACCCAACTCGGGTACTTCAAAGAGCAGGGCGTGTCAATAGATTAGGAAGCAAGTTTCCAAAAGTTCACATTTTCAACTTTTTCCCAACCACCCAATCAGATGAACATTTAGGGTTAGAAGTGAACATAACCAACAAGATCCAAATGTTTCATGACATCTTGGGTGAAGACGCAAAGTACCTCAGCGATGGAGAGGAATTTGGCAGTCAGGAATTGTTTAACACTTTGAACAGCAAGACAGCTTACACAGGGGAAGAAGGGGAAGGTGATTCCGAATTAAAGTACCTCGAATTGATGCGGAAAATAAGAGACGAACAACCAGACTTATTTGAAAAAATCAAAAATCTACCCAAGAAGGCCCGTTCGGGATTTCGAAAAGAGGAATTAACAGCGGACCAATTGGTAACTTTTTTCAGGATAGGAAGACTCAAAAAATTCTATCTTAATAAATCAGGAGCCTCCAATGAAATCAATTTTTTTGATGCAGTGAAAGTCTTAGAATGCAAAGCTGAAACAAAGAGGGCAAACATCCCAAATGAATACTACCATTTATTACAAATCAATAAATCCAGATTTGAACTGGATACAACTGTAGGGGATGAAGTTTCTTCTGGAAACCGTGGTCGTTCAAACGCAAAATACATTGAGAACCGATTGAAGGATAGATCATTTAAGAACTTCAAAGGTTTCACCGATTCTAATGATGAGTTTATCAATGGGGTGAAAGAAATGCTTGCACAAGGAACTATAGCAAAGAAAACAGCCCAAATTATCAAAAAAGACTTGGAGAAAACTATTGACCCACTTCAAGTATTACATATTTTAGAAAGGCATATTCGCTTTGTAGCTGTAGAAGGAGCACAAAATGCCAGAAAATTTCAGAAACGGGAAGTAATTCTTTCAGGGTATTTAACTTACTAATTATGGATAAGAAAGCAGCTCAACAGCTTATTGAGAATACTTTTAATGAAGCTTTTGATGAAGATCAATTCACGATTTTTGCCAAAAACTTACTGAATGATCTAGAGCCGAAAAGCAATTTTTATACTGGTAATCTTATCTGGGATGATTACAAAGAGCATATCAACACCTACAAGCGGATTGGAAAGTATACCGATCCTGAAGGTGAACCTTTGGATGTGTTAATTGTAGAAGTAAAAAGCATCCAAAAGCTAGAACGGGCAAGAACTGCCCTACGGAATTTTGTAATCAAACATTTGAGTAAGTTTGAAAAAGATTATGCTTTGGTGGCATTCTACTCTAAAGAAGATAAAGGGCTGGATTGGCGTTTCTCTTTTATAAAGCTGGAATATCGATCTGAATTGGATGCAGAACAAGGTAAAGTAAAAACAACAAAAGAGTTTACTCCTGCCAAACGCTATTCCTTCCTTGTGGGTAAGTATGAAAAATCCCATACTGCCAAAAATCAGTTGTTGCCTCTGCTACAAAACATTGCTAATAACCCTACCATCGAGGAGTTAGAAGCAGCATTTAGTATTGAAAAGGTTACTGATGAGTTTTTTGAGCAATACAAGTCTCTGTTTGAAAAGCTTTCAAAACATATTGCTGAAAATGATAATATTCAAACTGAATTAGTAAAATCAAATATTGACACTACCCGATTTACCAAAAAACTGCTGGGACAAATCGTGTTCCTCTATTTCTTACAGAAAAAGGGCTGGTTGGGAGTAGCACAAAATGCCAAATGGGGAACTGGTAAGAAGCGTTTTATCCAAGAGCTTTTTGACCAAGCGCAGAGCGAAGGTGTCAATTTTTTCAAAGACAAACTGCAATACTTATTCTATGAAGGTCTAGCCAAAGAACGTGACAATGAGAACTCATTTTACACCAAACTTAATTGCCGGATCCCGTTTCTGAACGGTGGTTTGTTTGAAGCTGATTACGATTGGGAAAACGCCAACATTACGATTCCTACTTCGCTATTTAGAAGTGGTGAAGAAAGAGAAGAAAAACGAACTGGTGTTCTAGATATTCTAGACCGCTACAACTTCACTATCAAAGAAGATGAGCCACTGGATAAGGAAGTAGCAGTCGATCCTGAAATGCTGGGTAAGGTGTTTGAAAACATGCTGGATATTACCGAAAGGAAGAGCAAAGGAGCTTTCTATACCCCCAGAGAAATCGTACACTATATGTGTCAAGAAAGTCTGATCCACTATCTAGACAATTCTCTGAATAATGGTACTGACAGCTATCAGGCTATCGATAGTGATCAGACGAGTATGTTTGCAGGCAATAGTCATAAAAAGGGGAATCTTAAAATAGAGCTTGAACATAAAGGAAAAATACTTGTCCCAAAATCAGATATTGAAATCTATATCCGTGAAGGTCATTTTGCACTGGAAAATGATCAACGGGTTGCCTCCAAAGGCGAAACCAAAACTTACCAATACCAACTACCCGAAAGTATTCGTCAAAATGCTGATCTAATAGACAAAAAGCTAAGCGACATACGAATTTGTGACCCTGCCATTGGTTCGGGTGCATTTCCTGTTGGGCTTCTTCATGAACTGGTAAATGCCATGTTAGTGTTAAAGCCTCATTTTAGCCTGAACTACCTGAAAGACAAACTAGATAAGTTTGGATTTAAGGAAAGAGAGAGCGTAAATGAAAGCCGCTATATCTACCGTCTGAAACGCCACATTATACAGGAAAGCATTTATGGAGTGGATATAGATCCCTCTGCCATAGACATAGCTCGTCTACGTTTGTGGCTCTCATTGGTCGTAGACGAAGATGACCTAGATCCAATTGAAACACTTCCAAACTTGGATTATAAAATTGTTTGTGGGAATTCATTAATTGGATTACCCGCACAGGGAGTCGACAGATATCCCCAGCTGAGCAAAGAATTGGAAGAGTTAAAAGAAAAATTTTATAATGAGACCAATGAACAAGAAAAAAAGAAACTTCGAACTAATATCAATGAAAAGATTCTAACTGTTTTAAAGGCAGCAGAAGATTTCGAAGGCTACAAAATAGACTTTGACTTCAAACTCTATTTTTCGGAAGTGTGGCGAGAGAAAGGTGGCTTTGATGTGGTGATTGGAAACCCACCTTATATTCAAATTTCTAAGCTTGATTTGGAATTAAAGAAGAATCTTGCTAAAATGAATTTCGAAACATTTTCTTCGTCTGGTGACATTTATGAGTTGTTTTACGAGAATGGGAATAGAGTTTTAGCTAAAGGTGGCCATTTATGTTTTATAACATCAAACAAGTGGCTTAGAGCTAATTATGGAACTTCCACTCGGAAATTCTTCCTGACCAACACAAATCCCAAATTACTTTTTGATTTTGGCCAAGAAATGGTTTTTACAACGGCTATTGTTCATAGTAATATCTTGCTTTTTCAAAAAGAAAAGTTTAAAAATGAATTTAAAGGGTGTCAACTTACTAAGGCGAAGCTTAACTCGCTCATTAAATATTTTAATGAAAATTCAATAAGGCTTGACTATTTCAATGAAGAGGTTTGGGCTATTTCTACCCCTGAATTAATTAAAGTAAAATTGCACTTAGAAAAAATTGGGACAAAAATCTCGGATTGGAATATAGATATAAATTATGGATTAAAAACTGGATATAATGATGCATTCATAATAGATGAGGATAAGAAAAACGAACTTGAATCAAAGGATAAGAAAAATAAAGAACTTATTAAACCTATATTAAGAGGCCGTGACACCAGAAAATATTATTGTAATTTCCATAATTACTACTTAATAAACACACACAATGGAAGTAAGAAACAAAGAATTAGCAGAATTGATGTAGTAAAAGAGTATCCTACTCTTTATGAACATTTAAAATACTTTCTCCCAAAAGTATCGATAAGAAGTGACAGGGGTGATCATTGGACCAATTTGCGAAATTGTGCTTATTTAGATGAATTAGAAAAAAATAAAATAGTTTTTTCGGAAATCGTCTCAGAACCGCAATTCTATTACGATACCCAAAAATATTATCCAGAGGCCACCGCTTTTTTAATCACAGGAGAAAATCTTAAATGGCTAACTGCATTCTTAAATTCTGAATTAATTACAGTATTGTTCCGAATTTTTTATGCTGGTGGGGAACTGGTTGGAAAGTATCGCTACAAAAAAGCATTTTTGGAAAACCTTCCAATTCCAGAACCAAATGCGGTTTTTAAACCTGGAATGGAATTGCTTGTAGATTACTTAGGGCTTTATAAGGGTGTTTATAAAGATAAATCAAAAGAAAAGTCTGAATCAGCTTTTTTTGAATCTATTGTAGACTGTTTGGTTTATGAAATTGTCTTCCCTGAAGAAATCAAATCGGCAGGCAAAGAAATCTTAAAGCATTTGAGAGATTTAAAGCCTATCTCAAATGAAATGAGCGAGGAAGAGAAGCTTGCTATTGTTGAAAGTGAGTTTGAGCGTTTGTATGACCCCAATCATCCAGTGCGATTTGCAATTGAAACTCTAGATAGTGTTGAAGAGGTGAGAATTATTAAGGAGGTACTGAAGTAATCTTTACATGTCAAAGTACAAACGGATCAACTATTTTCTTTTTGGTATCAAAAAGCCATAAAGGTAAATTAAATAGATATTAGTTTCTTTTTTTTTAAACACGATATATTTAATACTATGTCCAATTTAACCTTAGCCAAATTACTTCCCGTAAATAGCAGCCAGTTACCAGCACAAAAGCACACCTATATTGGTCTCGATTTTGGAACATCTACCACGGTGGTTAGCCTTTTTGGAGACGGGCATTCATCAGAAGTGGTGTCCCCAATCCAAATTTCTCAGCAATACCAAAGCGGCGCCGTTATTCAGGATACCAGAATTCCAACATGTCTTGCCTACAGCAAAAAATACGATGAATTGTATTTTGGAGCCGGAGCTTATGAAGCTCGATTCAACCCTCTCCTGGAATTGGGTAAGAACGTATGGTTTGAATTTAAAACGCTCCTTGGAGAGGACGTTGGTCCGAGGTATCACAATACCGTTTTGGATGGAAAAGATGGACGTTTAAAGCTCGAAACTGCTGTTGACGCAACAGCTATTTTTTTAGGGAATATTCGTGAAGAGGTAGAAAAGGAAATTGAAAAAAAAAGACTACCAAAAAAAATCATGTGGGCGGTAAGTGTCCCTGCATCATTTGAAGCAAACCAACGAAAGGATTTGATTGAAGCATTAAATCGGGCAGGAATTGCTAACATCGGAGAAAGTATGCTCATAGATGAGCCCAATGCTGCATTTTTGAGTTATGTCGATCAATCTGCAAGGCTAGCTGGCCAAAAACCCCTTGTAGTACCAGATGGCAAACCCATTTCAGTCCTTGTATTTGATTTTGGAGCAGGGACTTGTGACATATCAATTTTACAATTTCAGCAGGATGATTTCTCTGGAGTAAAATCCAAAAATGTTGCTATTTCACATTACACTGAGATCGGAGGGAAAGACATCGATAAGATGATAGCGGACAAATTTGTTGAAGAATTATTGCCGCTAGAATCATCTACTCCTCAGGTATCGGATATCCCGATGCGTGTTAAAGAGAGATTAAGCCACCAGCTTTTAAGGATTGCAGAGCAGGTAAAGATTGAGTTATGTAAACAGGTAATGTTCCATCAAACCAATTCCAGAAACACGGATATCGACTCTCTCTTTTCAACATTTGGAATATCTCCTGAAGTCAAGGACCATCAAAACCGGATCTATCAGCTACCTAAGGTCAAGCTTACCTATCAGGACATGACTGGGATAATTAAAAAATTTACAACTGAAAGGTCACAGAAAAGTATAATCAGTCCAATAAAGTCAGCATTAAAATCAGCTGGATTGAAAGCAAAGGATATTGATTATGTCTTATTCGTTGGTGGAAGTTCTAAAAATCCATGGATTCAAACAGCTGTGAAAGACTATTTTCCAGAGTCTGATTATTTGTTCCCTGAGGATATGCAAACCTTAGTTTCTGAGGGAGCTGCAATTCATAGTTATTACTTTAATGGGTTAAATCATAAGCTAATCAATCCCATTACTGGCCCTACCATAAACCTAAGAATGTCTAATGGACTAATGAAGGTTTTGGTGCCTTCAGGTACAGAAATTCCTTTTGAGGGAGATGAAATCAATGATTTGAGACCGCAAAGAGAGAACCAAGAAGCGATAGAACTTCCGATCTGTTTGACTTCTGAGTCCCATATTTTACAAAACTTAAAAATTGAACCATTAGGCAAGCGTGGCTTCTCACTATCTGACAAGATATCCTTGAAGGTTAAAATAACCGCTGACAAAACTTTGCACGTAGCTGCTAAAGTGTCAACCGGTGAAGCAGTTGTTACCCAGCTAAATCCATATTCATCCAGAGCTTTATCAACAAGAGAAAGGATTGCGGCAGAAGGAAGAAAAAGATTCAATCAGGCAATCAGAAGAAATGCTGGGAACCCAACAGCGTCAGCATTTATAAATCTTTCAGAGGCTTTAAAAAAAGCAGAACAAAGAAAAGAAGCCGCAGAAATGATGGAAGAGGGATATCAAATTGATAAAGGAAGAGTAGATCTAAATAGTTTGGCCGTTGCTTGGCATAATGCAGGAAATATTACAAAAGCAAAAGAATTTTACAACCTAGCTATTGAGCAAGGGGATGTGTATGCATGTGCCAATCTAGCAAACGCAATTAGATGGACAGAACCAGAAGAATATAGAAAATTATTAATCAAAGCATTTTCAATGAACCCAAGTAATGACTGGGTCCTCTATAATTATGGTGAAATGCTGAAGAGTGAAAATAACGAAGAATGGCAAAAACATTGGAAGACCTGTCTACGAATTTATTTAAATCGGCTTAATTCCAAGACTTTAAAAAAAGATGATGTTGATAGAGCATTGGTTATTTCAAAAGCATTAAATGAACCACAAACAACAGCCCTAATAAATGAATATTCTTCAACCATTTCCAGTGAAAATCAGGTGTTCAATGAAAATAATACGGTCACTTCCAATTCAAAACAAATTGTAAAAAACTCGTCCATAAACCCCTTAATTAATTGATATGCCTACAGCACATGCAAATAAATGGTTCGTTGAATATGAATCACTGGATAGCGACCAGAAAAAACTGGTTAATGGATTAGTTTTTGAAAATGGGAAAACCGTTGGATTAATTAGCGGACCTGCAGGATCAGGAAAAACCATTATCCTAGTAAATGCACTTTCTAAATCAAATTCAAATAATATTGCCTTTGTCTCATATACTAGGTCATTATTAAATTTGGCAGACCAAGGGCTACCTTCAAATGTTAGAGCTATGACATATTTTAAGGCGCTAAAAGAATATGCCAATTACGATCTTGTTGTTATTGATGAGGTACAAGATGTCCCTGCAGAAGCACTTAATATTATTATTTCAAGATCAAAAAAAACACTTTTAGCTGGAGACAACTTTCAGAAAATATTTGAAAATGGTGCGGATTCAGCAACACTTAATTCTGTAAGTAAAGGTAATGTCCATAAACTCACCCGTACTTATAGGTTAACTCCACGAGCATTTGCGGCAGCGTCCAAGATTTACCCAGGAGCTTTGGAAGGTGTTTCTCCAAGTGGGAAAGCTGTAGTACCTATTGAATTATACAATACAGATTTGAATGATGAAGGAGATTTTCTCTCTTACGATATAGCAAAAAGAGAGTCGGAAAAACGAAGAACTTCCGCCATATTATTACCAAAAAAAAACAGTATTGTTGAGTTTGCAAATAAAATATTGGCGAAGCAGGGAAAACCTAGGTGGATTGTTGTAAAAAACAGCTATTCAAAGGAAGACTTTGGATCTTTAAACAGGCATTTAAGGAATAATCAGGTAAAACTCCACGTAGTTCAAAACAGCTATGGTGATTTAAATGAAGCTTTTGAAAACAATGAAGTTGTGATCCAAACTTATCATAGCGCAAAAGGATTAGATTATCAAGTGGTATGCCTACCAAATTTAAGTGTAGAAGAGGCAACCAGTACCTCAGAGTTACAAAGATCATTATTTTATGTAGCCATAACTAGAGCAAGTGGCGCTTTGATTATTACACAAAATAAAAACACCTCCTCTTCTTATTTAAAGACAATTGAAGAGTTTTGTACAAAAATGGACGCAAGTCGAATAGTAAAAGAAGATGATAATGAAGATGAATTCTAAATACGCATATCTATTTTTCGATCCAGAATATTTGGTGGATCTTTTAAGAGCTGGAGGTAGATTTTCTATTACGCAATCTTTCTTAATACCCTCGGCTTATTCACCTCAATCTGAAATAGTAGAATTCGTTGAAAAAAGTTTTCCTACTTTAAGTGAGGAGCGTTACGAAATCTGTTTAAAATTTCGTTTACCAGAAGACAAGTCTAATTTATGGTTTTCACTAGAAGAAATAATAAGTGCACATTTCTACAGTAAACATAGACAGGAGGCTGTTTCGGAAGGGGTATTACATACCTTAAATGTATATGGAATACCAGTTTTGGAGCCTTTGGATAAGAACATTGAACATGTGATAGAGGTATATGATTCGACTATCAGAGAGCATACGGCTAGAATGATTAATAGAGCCTGGTTTCCAGATGTTAAAATATCGAATGAGTTTATTTACCAACTAAAACTTGGATATAAGTACCAGCAATCCCCTGCTCCAGAACAATTGCCTCAAATTCCCTCAGAGTACATTTGGGCCCATTTGGTAGCCTATAATCCTGGACTTCGGAAATTTGAAGAAAGACCTAAAGTTTTATGGCTCCAAGATATTCAGGAGGTAATCAAACGAACTGATTCCAGTTTCAAACAAGAACTAAAATCAATTGGAGAAAAATATAACTCCAAGTTTTCAGATATTTTAGATTCTGCCGAAAAAGGAAATGGGCCTTCAAAATGGATAGTTGAAAAAAATAAGAATGAAAAAAGCTATTTTTCTGAATTGAATAGGTTTTTAAGTCATTCGGCCAAACAACAAAATTTCTTCTATACTGCCTTGCTTTATCTTAATTGGAGGGAAAGTGTTTTAAACCATGACTATTCTGGAAAATTATCAGACCATAAAGAAGTTAGTGCCTTTCTAAACCTTTCAAAAGATAATCCCATACGGAAAGCTATTGCAGAGGCATTGTTTACTATCGTTTTTGCAGGTGGCCCTAAAGTTTTTCAAAAAGCGCTGATAGAAGCAAGAAAGAAAATATTGGGGATACAAGAACCAAATCAACCAAATATTCATAAAACTCCAAATAGCCCGATTAAGCCAACTACGAAGCCAAAAGGTTTGAAACTTTTTGAAGACCTCAAAAATTTATTTGGAAAAATATTTGGTAGGAGGTATGATGAATCAAGCGCCACAAAAAAAAAAGAAATTCAAAAAGACATAAAGAAAATCGGTAGCACAATAACCAAAATAAAAAAGGGAGAATTTGACTATGAGCAATACCTTACCCTCTGTTTACTATTTGAAATTCAAGCAGAGCCATTTGATGATTATCCTAAAAATGAGCCAGATAGGTCTAATACGACAGACTATCCAAATGAAATAAATAAGGATACAGGTAATCAATCAATGGTAGAATCAGCAACAGAAGAGGATTCATCCGATAATAAAGATAAAACGGCTACTGATTCTGACCAACCCGATAAAAAAGGGGATTTGATTGACGATTCAACTGCACCATCAGACAAAACAGATGCACCACCAAGTGATACTGAAAACAAGCATTCTGAGGAAGATCAATCAGATATAAATAAGGATACAGCTAATCA
>NZ_JAFIDJ010000002.1:268383-1133938 GCF_017051705.1 Algoriphagus lutimaris
AACGGCTACTGATTCTGACCAACCTGATAAAAAAGGGGATTTGATTGACGATTCAACTGCACCATCAGACAAAACAGATGCACCACCAAGTGATACTGAAAACAAGCATTCTGAGGAAGATCAATCAGATATAAATAAGGATACAGCTAATCAATTAATGGTAGAATCAGCAACAGAAGAGGACTCATCCGTTAATAAAGATAAAACGGCTACTGATTCTGACCAACCTGATAAAAAAGGGGATTTGATTGACGATTCAACTGCACCATCAGACAAAACAGATGCACCACCAAGTGATACTGAAAACAAGCATTCTGAGGAAGATCAATCAGATACAAATCAAGAAGTAAAAAAAGCAAAAGCTAAAGACCCGATTTCTGGTAACAAAAATGGTACTCTCCCAATTTTTCCAGAATAAATAAAACCAGTTTGTAAAGCCTATTATCATTTATCTGCTTAACATAAATTAGAATGTAATCATTAATAGGTATTAGTTAAGCAATTTTAGTGAGTTTAATGTAATGGTATTAATACTGGAGATTGCACTGAGAAAAATAAGTTTATGATTTAACCGTACTCATTTATGTGCTAAACAATGGAAAATCAGAAATATGAAAGCTAATGAGTAAACTAAGCAATAAAATTGAAGCCCACGACCGATCTATTTCAGAAGTATTGGACGATAAAAAGTATACAGTAGATTACTTTCAGCGTGAATACAAATGGGAAGAACGGCACATTGAACAATTGGTTTCTGACTTAACTTCTTCATTCCTGAATGAATACAAGCCTGAGCACAAAAGAAAAGATATAGAGAACTATAATTCCTACTATTTGGGTCCTTTTGTAGTGAGTGTCAAAGATGGACAACGCAGTATTATTGATGGACAACAACGACTCACATCTCTTACTTTACTTCTGATCTACTTGAACAACCTTCAAAAAGAACTTGGAATAAATGAAAAATTAGAATCCCTCATATTTTCAGAGAAGTACGGCGAAATGTCCTTCAATATTCAAGTAGATGAACGCATTGCCTGTATGGAATCACTTTTTAAGTCAGGCGAATATGAACAAAAAGAAACGGATGACGAGTCTACGTTAAATATGGCAAGTCGCTATACTGATATAGAAAATGCTTTTCCGGAAGAAATAAAAAATAGTGTGCTTCCCTTCTTTATTGATTGGTTGAAATACAATGTTGTGTTAGTGGAGATCATTGCCTATTCAGATGAGAACGCCTACACTATTTTTGAAACAATGAATGACCGGGGTCTAAATCTTACCCCAACAGAAATGCTAAAAGGCTTCATTCTATCGAAATTTGAAGACAGTAAAAAGCGTCAAAAAGCAAATGAACTTTGGAAATTATCTATGCAGGATCTTCATGCCTTTGATAAAGACGAGGATCAACGCTTTATACAAGCCTGGTTTAGAGCACAATATGCGGAAACCATCAGACCAGGAAAGGCGGGTTCAAAAAACGAAGATTTCGAGAAAATAGGTACCAGGTTCCACAGTTGGTTCAGAGACAATTTAGACAAAGTTGATATCGAACAAGACGACTCAGAGGGATTTCAGCTTTTTATTGATCGGGACTTCAAATTCTTTTTTAATGCCTACAAGCACATTTTATCGGCCGAACGTAAACTAAATGAAAAACTTCAACACGTTTTCTATATTAAAAGATGGGGTATTGCAAATTCGCTTAGTTATCCATTGCTACTTTCTTCATTGAAAACAACAGATAATTCTGAAATTGTAATGGAGAAAATAGATTTAGTCGCTAGATATATTGAAACATTCGTTGTTCGAAGATCTGTAAACTTCAGGAAGTTTGCTTCAAGCTCCATTCGGTATACTATGTACACTTTAGCTAAAGAAATTAGGAGAACCGAAGTACACGAACTCAAAGCTGTATTAAAGAGAAAATTGAATGAAATGGAGGAATCTTGGACAGGTGTTCAAAATTTCCGTTTGCACGGTCAAAATAGGGTTTTTGTGAAGTTCTTACTTTCAAGAATTACATCCTATGTGGAACAGCAATCAGGTTTCAATTCATCATTTGAAAAATACTATCATAATCCAGGAGGAAAATCCTTCGAAGTAGAGCACATCTGGGCAGACAAATATTTCAACCACCAAGATGAATTTGAACAAGAATACGAATTTCAAGAATATCGTAATAGAATTGGTGCCCTGGTGCTTTTACCAAGAGGAACAAATCAATCTTTCGGTGCAAAACCATATAGTAAGAAGTTGAGTCATTATATTAAAGAAAATTTGTTGGTTCAAAGTCTTTGCCCGCTTACATATCAGAACAACCCAAATTTCATTTCGATGAAGAATAAATTAGCCCTCCCCTTCAAGGCTCATGAAGAATTTAAAAAGGCTGACATCTCAGATAGACAAAAGCTGTATCAGGCCATCTGCGAATCAATTTGGGGTATAGAAATTTATTTTTATGAGAATTAAAAAAGTTGAAATAAAGGATTACAAAGCATTTTACGGTAAGAATGAGTTCAGTGTAGATGGTAAAAACCTGTTTATCTATGGTGAAAATGGTAGTGGTAAGAGTTCTTTTTACTATGCTTTAAAAGATTTTTTCCAGTCTTCGACTGAGGTCTTAAATTACAATGAAACCGAAAACATTTTCCTTACAAAAGCTCAAAAAGGTAAAGGCTATATCGAAGTAACCTTCAATCCTGATAAGGATGGAACAGCTTCCGATAAAAAATATTTTTTAAAGAAAAGCTCGAAAAACACCTATGTAGCAGGAGATACAAGTATTAGGGATGCTATCAAGCTAAAAAGCTTCCTTACTTATAAACACCTTCTAGGTATTCATTCGATCAAAAAGGATAAGGAAATAGACCTATTCGATTTGCTGGTAAAAGGAGTACTAAAGCATTTTAAAAGTATAGCTATTACTGGCAGTAAAGAATTAGGAGAGCTTTGGGAAGATGTTGAAAAAGCAATATCCAAACAAACTGAAGGAACGGCTTACAATATCACTCAAAAGAAAACTGATGTTCAAAAGACAATCAACGTTTTTGATACAGCATTCAAGAAACTCTTTGCTGAAAATAGTATTGAAAACATTCTAAAATACGCCCAACCTATTTTGGACAAATTTGGCCACAACATTGAATTGAAACTAAATTACACCCAAGCAAAGCCAACACTAGATTACAAATCGGTTGAACGCAATCATGTTAGAGTCAAGATCAAATTTCTAGGCAAAGAGATTGATAAACCGCATATATTTCTGAATGAAGCAAGACTTTCTGCAATTGCCATTTCTATTTACCTCGGAATGGTAAAAAGGCATATTCAGGGAATACCTTGCAAGGTTCTATTTCTGGATGACATCTTTATTGGTTTGGATATATCCAACAGATTACCGCTATTAGAAATACTCAGAACGGACTTTACCAACTATCAGGTATTTATCACTACTTACGACAAGCCGTGGTATGAATTTGTAAAAACCAATTATTTACACAATAACAATAACTGGAAATGCTTTGAGATTTATGCAGGTCGATCCAAAAAGGGATTCACAATTCCAGTAGTAAAGGAAATAAAAGCCCGAGGAAATAATGACCATTTAGATTACTACATTCAAAAGGGAGAGAATTATCATAATTCTGGAGACAATAAAGCTGCGGGGGTCTATTTGCGTTCAGCGTTTGAAGCAATTTTAAAGCAATTCTGCTTTGGAAAAGTTACTGTGAAATTTGTGGTGGATCAAAGTAAACTTACAGCAAATGATTTTTGGACTGCCACAAAAAACCATAGCACTGCAAATACAAGATTAACACAACCAACAGTGAGTGAAATTGATAATCTCATCCCTTTGGTCTTGAACCCTCTCAATCATAATGACATTAACAAAAACGAACACAGCATTGAGATAGGAAGAACGATTAGAGTACTTAAAACCTTAAAAACAGAACTTAGGGTTTAAAAGCTTATAATCAGATTTATAGTTATTTTTAGTAAACCAATCTGATTATGAAACAATCATCTAAAATCAATTGCGAGGAGTCACATCTTTCCGACAAGGAACTAAGATTTGCCAATTATTACTTAGGCGAAGCAAATTTAAACGCTACAGAAGCAGCCAAACTTGCAGGATACAGCCCAAATACTGCACGACAACAAGGCTCTAGGATGTTGACAAATGTTAACATTAAAAAATACATTCAATCCAAATCCTCCGAAATACTAGAAAGTATAGGAGTCACCCAAGAAAAGGTTTTAGCAGAAATCGTAAAAATTGCATTCGCTGATATTACTGATTTTTTTAATGATGATTGGAGCCTTAAACAAGTAAGCGAAATTCCAAAAGAAAAATCTGCAGCAATAAAATCTCTGAGAAAAACTGAAACAGGTGTTTCAATCCTAATTCATGATAAAGAAAAAGCTCTTTCACTTCTTTGGGAATTGGTAAAAGATGATGCCCCAACCCGATAAAGTGTACCCCAGAGTGTACCCCAAAAAAAGAAAACCCCAAATACTGAACGTATAAGGGGTTTTTAGTAGCGGGAACAGGACTCGAACCTGTGACCTTCGGGTTATGAGCCCGACGAGCTACCAACTGCTCCATCCCGCGATATGTCTTTTGCTTGATTGAGCTCTACGAGCTACCTCCCGATAGCTATCGTGGATGCTCCATCTCGCGATATATTTTTAAGCTTTAAAGCTAATTATTCTGTTCTGAATCTGCCCTTGTGGCGAATTGTGATACAAAAGTAGTGGTTTAAATTTCAAATGCAAAATACCAAACCAAAAAAAATTTGTAATAACTAGATTTCACCCTTTTTCCATCCAATTAAGATAAAAACAATTTCCCCCAAGCCCCTCAAGAGCAATCTGTTTAGCCATCCAGGAAAAACTTCTTTAAATCTTTTAAAAATCACCAAATTTTATTTTGCTGAAAACCCAAAAACTCCTGTATTGTCTAAAAATCAAGTACCTTTGTGGAAAATTTCTCAGAATGACTCAAGAAAAACACCAAGCTGGATTTGTCAATATTATTGGCAAACCCAATGTAGGAAAATCTACATTGATGAATATCCTTGTTGGAGAAAGGCTTTCCATCATTTCCTCGAAAGCCCAAACTACCAGGCATAGAATCTTAGGCTTGACCAATTCTGAGAATTACCAAATTGTATTTTCTGATACTCCCGGGATGCTCAAGCCTCAGTATGAGCTACACAAAAACATGATGAGTTTTGTCAACATCTCCCTAGAAGATGCGGACATCATCTTGTTTGTCACGGACCTGTATGAAACAGATGAGGAAATTGAGGAAGTGATTGAGAAAATCAATCAATCCGGAATCCCAGTCATCCTTGTGATCAATAAAATAGACCTAGCCAAAGAAGGTCAATTGGATACAGTTACTGAATACTGGACTTCCAGGATCAAATCTTCAGTAGTAATCCCGATTTCTGCCGGTGAGAAATTCAACACGGACAAAATTTTACAAGAAATTCTAGCTAGACTACCTGAGCACCCGGCTTTTTACGATAAGGAGGAACTAACTGACCGCTCAGAAAGGTTCTTTGCCTCTGAGATTATCCGTGAGAAAATCTTCAAAAACTATAAAAAAGAAATCCCTTACAGTTCCGAGGTAAACATTGAAGAATTTCATGTAAAGAATAAAATCATCCGAATCCGAGCGACCATTTACGTAGAAAGAGATAGTCAAAAAGGGATTATCATCGGTGAAAAAGGGAAAGCTCTTAAAAAAGTAGGAATTGAAGCGAGAGAGGAGCTAGAAAAATTCTTTGGCAAGCAAGTCATGCTCGAAACCTTTGTGAAGGTGGAGTCAGACTGGAGAAAAAATAAATTGAAACTGAAAAAATTTGGGTACGACCCAACTTGATTATGGCAAATATTGTAGCAATTGTAGGTAGACCCAACGTAGGCAAGTCTACTTTATTTAATAGACTGGTAGAGGAGAGAAAAGCGATCGAGGACAACATGAGTGGTGTGACCCGAGATCGTCATTATGGCCATGCTCAATGGATCGGTAAATTTTTCTCAGTCATCGATACTGGCGGATATGTGACCGGTTCGGATGACATTTACGAAGCTGAGATTAGAAAGCAAGTAAAACTTGCCGTAGAAGAATCAAATGTAATCCTATTTGTGGTGGATTGCCACGACGGATTAACTGATTTAGATATGGAGTTTGCGAATGAACTGAGAGGTACGGAGAAGCCCATTTACATTGTAGCCAACAAAGCAGATAATCAAGACCTCAGCTTTATGTCTGCTGAGTTCTATTCTTTAGGAATCAGTGACTTTGAGGTATTTCCAATTGCTGCTGCCAGTGGTAGCGGAACAGGAGATTTATTGGATAAGGTTGTCGAACATTTTGAAGATGAAGGAACAGAAGACCCAGATGCCGGCATCCCTAAAATCTCCATTCTAGGAAGGCCCAATGTGGGTAAATCTTCTTTCTTGAATGCCTTACTAGGAAAAGAAAGATCGATCGTCACCAATGAAGCAGGTACAACCAGGGATGCTATCCATACGAGGTACAAGCTTTTCGGCCAAGACTTTATCATCACTGATACTGCAGGGATTCGGAAAAAAGCCAAAGTTCATGAAGACATTGAGTTTTATTCCGTGATGAGATCTTTGAGAACTTTGGAAGAATCCGATGTAATCATCGTCATGGTAGATGCTACCAGAGGTTTAGAGGCTCAGGATATTAACTTGATTTCTTTAGGTATCAAAAATAATAAAGGTATCATGATCATGGTCAATAAATGGGATCTGATTGAAAAGGACCATAAGACCATGAACAAAGTGAAGGAAGATATGCTGGAGCGCTTGGGAGAAAACAAGTGGATTCCAATAATTTTTACATCAGTGACAGAGAAGCAACGGATTTTTCAGGCGATTGAACTGGCAGTAAAAGTTTATGAAAACAAAACCCGGAAAGTACAGACTTCTAAACTGAATGATGTCATGCTTCCTGAAATAGAAAAATATCCTCCACCAGCATGGAAAGGGAAGTACATTAAAATTAAGTATGTCACGCAGTTACCGACCAAAAACCCTGTTTTTGCGTTCTTTTGCAACCTCCCTCAATACATCAAATCTCCTTACACGAGGTACTTGGAAAATCGTTTAAGAGAGAACTTTGAATTCGACGGAGTACCTGTAAAAATTATTTATAAAAACAAGTAAAAAATATTTAAACGGTCTCTTGTTTAATTGCGAAATCCTATAATACTTTGTGCTGTAATTAAGAAAATCACAACAAATGAAAAAAGTATTTGCAATTTTCGCAATCTCCAGCGTAATGTTCGCTACTTCTTGCGGTAACAAAGAAGTGAAAGAAGAGACTGTAGAAGTAACTGAAACAGTAGAAACTGTTGAAGAAGAAGTGATCATTGAAGAGTCTACTTCTGACTCTACTGAAGTTGTAATCGTTGAAGAAACGGTTGAAGAAGTAAAATAAAAGAAACCACTTCTTAAAATTGAGAGTCCTGAAATTTCGGGACTCTTTTTTTTGTATTTTACGCCATGCTTGCTCCCTCAAAATTGGAAGAAGTTTTTTCAAAACACCTACCTGCAAATGCGGTTAACCCTTGTCTTAAACTTTGGGAAGAAAAACCATTCCATTTTAAAATTACGTCTAGTAGAAAAACCAAACTCGGAGACTTTAGATACAGGAAGGACCAGCAGTTCCAGACCATTACTTTAAATGCTGATCTGAACCCTTACCAGTTTCTTTTAACTTTTGTCCATGAGGTAGCCCACTTACATGCATTTCAAAAATTCGGATATGCTATTGCCCCTCATGGGAGAGAATGGAAGTCTACGTTCCAACAACTTCTTTTTCCTTTTTTGATGGAAAATATCTTTCCGATAGATATTCTAATTCCTCTCAAAAAACACATGAGAAACCCAAAGGCAAGTTCGGCTTCGGATCTGTTTTTGATGAAGGAAATGAGTAAATATGACAAGCATCTAACAGGAAATGCCACCTTCTTTTTATCTGACCTAAAACCAGGAAGTAACTTTACTATTTCTGGAAGAGTGTTCAGAAAAGGTGAAACTAGAAGAACACGAGTCCTTTGTGAGGAGGTGAATACTGGAAAAAAATACTTGATTGCTCAATTGGCAAAAATACAGCCGTTGGAATAGAAGCAGTAACTAACTCGTCAACCAACACCACTATGTTTTGAATTACTCTTTCTCCTCTCCAATCTGGTTTTCAGGTTGGGAAAAATCTTTAGGTTGAGGAAGATCCTGAATGGAATTAATGCCAAAATACTCCATGAACTTGTCGGATGTACCAAAAAGTAACGGCCTGCCTATCCCATCGGACTTACCTTTGACTTCCACCAATTCTTTCTCCAATAACTTTTGAACTGAATAATCAGAATTCACCCCTCTTATTTGCTCAATATCCCCTTTGGTAACAGGCTGCTTATAAGCAATAATAGAAAGGGTTTCCAACTGAGCGGTGGACAATCTTTTTTGGGATTGTTGCTTGAGCAAAATACTAATACTAGTCTGGTAGGCAGGTTTGGTTAGGAATTGATAGCCTCCACCGAGATTTTCCAATGCAAAAGAAAACTCTTCTGAGTCGTACTTTTCCTTTAACTCTTCAATAGCATTTTGGACATGATCTTTGGGCACCTCTGCCTCAAACATTTCTGTAAGACATTTCCCAATTTCATCTACCCCCAATGGGGAAGGGGCACAAAATATCAATGCTTCAATATGCCTATGAAGAAATTCCAAAGATCAGATTACTTTTTAGCTAGTTTCGCTTCAATTGAATGCATGGTATGAGGAACCGCTTTTAATCGCTCCTTGGAAATTAATTTACCAGTATCCACGCAGACACCATAAGTTCCATTTTTAATACGGATTAATGCATTCTCCAAATTGATAATGAACTTTTGTTGCCTAGCGGCCAATTGATTGAGGCTTTCTCGTTCTAGCGTGTCTGCACCATCTTCAAGCAATTTTGATGTTGAGGCAGTAAAATCAGTCCCACTATCATTTTTCTTGCTCAAAGTTTCCTTTAACGAATGTAATTCTTCCTTAGCTACTGACAACTTCTGAAGAATGATCTCTTCGAATTCTTTTAGCTCACTCGCAGAGTAAGCAGTCTTACCTTCCTGACTCATAATACGCTGGGATTAGATGATATACTTGGGACGAATAATTTCAATAAATGTTCCCTAAAATACATTTAGCTGGCTTAAATACAAAGATTATATAGCGAGAAGAATTTAAAAAAAGCAGCAAATGAAAATTAAACCATATTAAAAAATAAAAACACTTCTCATTATCAAGCTATTATAAATTTCAGGGCTTTTTTACAAGTTGGATTTATTGATAAATATGATTTTAATCAGAAGGAAGCAGCATAAAAAAAGCTGTTATGCAACAGCTTTCTCTTCATTTAAAATTTTCTCTAATCTTTTTTGCAGCACCAGAAGATCCACGTCCATTCTATACTTCATCAGCAAATATTGATGTACTTCTTTATGGTCTTTTCCTTGTTGTATGCAAAGATTCTGTAGGGCAAGGGTAATGAGGTCTCTTTCCATAGTTCTCCATTTATTATATCTAATTTATTTATTTTTCCTGTCAACTAATAGAAATATTTCAAGAAAGTTAAAATTGAGTCGCTACCACCATCGTTTTTCTAAATCTGATCACCTCTCCCTGTAAATCAAATAGTTCCACCAACAAAACATAATAACCCGGCCTTACTTTTCTTCCTGAATCATCCGTACCACTCCAATTATACATTCCTGAATTTCCCAAAATCGCATTTCGATCCAATACTTTAACAATTCTACCCCCGACATCATATATTTCAAAGGTCCCAACCCAACCAGGTTGGTCCAATTCGTAGGATATTACAGTGAAGGTATTCCCATTATTTCCTTCCGGATCAAATACCTCTGGACTAATGGTGATCAGCTGTGATTCAAACTCTCCAGTAAATGAATTGGAGTTTTTCTTGCCAGGGGTTCCATAGTCCTCTACCCCAGATGCGGAATGCCAATTACTTTTTAAATTGGATGGAGCGTTAATGGATATCCTTTCCAAGGACACTCCTTTGGGATCTCTCATTAAAGGATGATGCATTTCTTCATCAAAGGAAAATTCTTCCAATAATTCTTGTTTCTCCGAAAACAGCACTACTGTCCCTCCACTAATTGGATAACTGGGTAGGATTGTCACCTGAAGAAAATTCCCAATTGACGATTTCGGAAAATCCTGTTTAAGCAAAATCGTATCTGTGGTAATAGCCAAATAGGATTGAGGAGGGAAAATAAATCCGGATTCACTAATCTTCTTGAGTTGATCCGGAAGACCATTTGCATCCAGATTTCCCAACTGAAGGTCCCCGATTTGCAAGTAATTCGAACTCCTATTGTATAGCTCTACAAACTTCGGCCTTCCAGATTGAGGATTAAATAATAGCTCATTGATGATCACATCTCCTGCAAGAGGGATAGTTGACAAAATCACAGTTGCTATTGGGCTTTTTAAGCCATTCCCCGCACAATCAAGAACAGAATACAGGCTCACTCTATATTCAATAGATTTAGCCGCTGCACTTTTCAATTCTAGCTTTAATGTACTAGCCTCATTCAAATAAACCGTATCAATATCCAATTCAGGTTGATTTTTAATTTCCTCGAAGCTCCATTTGATTGGTTCGGAAAATTGTACCTGCAGGGTCAAGGAGTCCAAAAACTTAATTTCTTGAACCCAAGGCAAAACCTCATCGGGACTTAAATCAAATACCGAGTTTCTACTTCCAGGTGTGCCTCGAAATAGGGAATTAGAAACTTTAAGAAAGGTGGATTGCTCACAGTCCAAAAATGGATTTACCACCTCTAAGCTAAACCCTGAATTCCTTAATTCAGGGTCATCCCAACTCTCTGAAGAATAACTTATACGATCAACCAGATCTCCCTCCCTACCTTTTAATTCCAATTGATCTCCTGCATTTAATAGGGTTGGCCAAGATCCCACAGGAATTAGAGTTCCAAATTCTCTCATTTCTTGTTGTTGGTTGGAAGGCACTAGTAGAATTAACTCCTCGGGATCAATCCAAACATCAGATAGTTCAACCGTATTTCTGGAATTAGACCACGCCATGCCCTTGGTACGAATCGGATAATCCAGGTTATTTCTCAACTCCACATATTCCACATTAGGCAAATCCAAATCTGCTTTTGGAGCAGGCATAATCTCATTAATGACAAGGGATTTGTAAGGGATTAATATGGGGTTATGGTACCGAAAACTGAGTAAAGTATCCTTGATAAAATTCCCCGCTAAATCAGGTATTTGAGAAACTTGAAGATCAAGCTCTTCTCCATGAACAAGAGGGCTTGAAAAAGTCAAAGTAGCCAAAGAATCACTCTCTAATCTCACCAAATCGGGCTCTTGACCATCCAGTTTATAATTGAGTTGGATAATAGAAAATACAGGATCAATGGCTTCGGAAAATTCAACCTGAATTTCATTATCATTAAAACCACGAACCATTTGAACGCTCGGAGGCAAGGTGTCTTCAGCTATATCTCCAAACACAAAATCATCCAATAGCCAGCGAGCACAAGTCCCAGCTCCATTTCCATAACGTACCTCTAGCTTAAAAAATAGTAAATCACTCCCCTTAAATTGATCCGGCATATGAATTTCAAAAAGACGAAATTCCTGTTCCTCATTTGGAAATTCTTCAAGGGAACCTAAAATCTGGGGAGTTGAAAAATTCTCATTTAAACTATTAGACCAAGAAAAGTATACTTCGGCAGCCCTGCTTCCATTTCCATTCTTACTGGATTTGGCCAAAAATTGGATTTTTGGAGCAGTAAATTCTGAAACGGAAAGCCTGACTATTAACTCACCATTAAAGGTTGAAATTGGTTGAACCGCTAAGGCATGGGATTGATTAACTCCATGACCTTTCTCCTGAAAGATTCTAGAACTGGAATTCCTTACCTCATTCCCATACCATCCTGGTAAAAATTGGGATGGAAAGCTTACCGGATTAAAATCAAGTTCGAAGGCTTGAGTTTGTGCATGAACTTCTGACGCTTGGTATAAAAGCAGTGCAAAAAAAAGATGAACCAATAAATTAGAATCCAAAAATAAAGACTTCATAGTTTATTAATTAAAAAATTAATAATTAAATATAATGATGAATATTAAACTATTAGTAGATTCAGAATAGAATTTTAACTCGAGTTTGATAATTTTTTTTAGCAGATTATCCTGAAAATGAACCCATAGCCATTACTTTTGCAATCCAAAATAAAAACAACCTATTAAAAACCAGTCTGATGAAATTAGCAGTGGTAGGAGCTACCGGTTTGGTGGGCTCCGAAATCTTAGAGGTGCTGGATGAGCACAATTTCCCTTTTGACGAACTTCTATTAGTTGCTTCTGAGCGATCTGTAGGTAAACAGATTGAGTACAAGGGTAAACAGTATACTGTGATAGGACTTGCCGAAGCTGTTTCATTAAAACCTGAAATTGCAATTTTCTCAGCTGGCGGAGGCACCTCTTTGGAATGGGCTCCGAAATTCGCTGAAGTTGGAACCATCGTAGTAGACAATTCTTCTGCATGGAGAATGGACCCAAGCAAGAAGTTGGTGGTACCCGAAATCAACGCAAAAGAACTGACCTCAGAAGATAAAATCATCGCAAATCCAAACTGCTCTACCATCCAAATGGTATTGGCATTGGAACCTTTGCGTCAGCGATATGGAATCAAGAGAATCGTAGTTTCCACCTACCAGTCAGTGACAGGAACAGGAAAGGCTGCAGTAGATCAAATGATGGCAGAACGTGCAGGAGAGGCCCCTGAAATGGTCTATCCTCACAAGATAGATATGAACGTGCTTCCTCATATTGATGTATTCCAACCAAATGGATATACTAAAGAGGAAATGAAGATGATCAACGAAACCAAAAAGATCTTTTCTGATGATAGTATTCAGGTAACCGCCACTACCGTTCGAATCCCTACTATGGGCGGACATTCTGAGGCTGTAAACGTGGAGTTCAAAGAGGATTTTGATCTGGATGAAGTAAGAAAATTACTTTCCGAAACTCCTGGAATCATTGTTCAGGACGATCCTGCCAACTTTGTATACCCCATGCCTATCCATGCTCATAAGAAGGATGAAGTGTTTGTAGGAAGGTTAAGAAGAGACGAATCTCAGGCAAATACCTTGAATATGTGGATCGTGGCTGATAACCTTCGAAAAGGCGCAGCAACTAACGCAGTTCAAATCGCGGAGTATTTAAAAGAACATAGCCTAGTTTGATGAACTGGGAAGAAGTGCATAGTACAGAATTTCAAAAATTTGTGCAGGATCATCTCCAGGAAGATCCTGCACTTTTACTTTTTAAGTACCAAGGAAAACCAAATTTTGACCTGAAAGCTGCAGTTCATCAAATCGCAGCTAGACAGAAAATTTCCAAGAAGCTTCCCTCCTGGGCAAAAGACCCAAACCTTGTGTTTCCTGCCAGTATTTCCCTAGAGCAATCATCATCAGAAGAGACTGCCTTATTCAAATCCAAAGGTCTTTCGGGAAAATGGATGATCGATTTGACAGGTGGGTTTGGCGTGGATTCCTTTTATTTAAGTCAAGGTTTTGAAAAAGGAACCTATTGTGAATATCAAGAGGAGCTTGCCCAAATCGTTTCTAAAAATCTGGAATACCTTGCTCCTGGCAAATTCGAAATTGTAACGGGAGATGGACTAGCTTTTTTATTATCCAACAAACGGAACTATGACCTCATCTATGTGGATCCGGCTAGAAGAGGAAAAGGCAATCAGAAGTTATATAAACTCCAAGACTGTCAGCCTGATGTAGTTTCTGTTTGGGACCAGCTTAAAGAAAAAGCACAGCAAATCTTGATCAAAGCTTCTCCCATGCTGGATATTTCCCAAGCATTTTTAGAATTACCAGACCTTCAACTGATTCAAATCGTCTCTTCAAAAAATGAGGTCAAGGAACTTCTGCTACATTGGAAAAAAGGTGGAAACTTTTCCGAGAAAAGAATTGAAGCTCATGATTTAGGAAGCAACCAACCAACTTTTTCCTTCTCCATGGAGCAGGAAGAAAAAGCTGTGTCTGAATTCGGAGAGATCACCGAATATCTAATTGAACCGATGAGTGGAATTCTGAAAGCTGGAGCATTCAAGCTTTTCGGAAATCAATTCAAATTGAAAAAACTCGAGCCAAACAGCCACATTTATACAAGTGACTTCCTTCCTGAAAACATTCCAGGTAGAGTTTTTAAAGTCATTCAGGAAGTCTCGGCAAATAAAAAAGAAATCAAGAAACTTTTTCCAAAGGGGAAAGCAAATGTGATCACCCGAAACTATCTCCAAGGTGCAAACGATTTGAAAAAGAAATTAGGATTAAAAGATGGAGGCGAGGACTTTTTAATAGGAACTAAAACCAGCGGTGGCTATAAATTAGTCTGGTGTAAAAGAGTTAAATAGGGTCGTCCTTACAGGACTTTACTATGCCCATTCATTTTTACATTTCTACCAATCCCAAATCCCGAAGGGATTTTATACAAAGAGGATTATTGGCATAGAAAACTTGTCTTATTTATTTTTAATAATTAATTTTATAGTTTTAATTCTGTGCCGTAGGCACGCCAGCTTGTTAGAATAATTAATAAAAATAAATATTAAATGCCGTAGGCATGATCCATTTATTCTTTTTGATGATTATTAAACATTTTTTTCAGTTCCCTCATTCATTTAAAAAACATTTTTAGGGCAAATACCTATACCAAATCTCATCTACCAAGAGTCATAAACTATATAGTAAATCAAAAGACTCATCATCAAAAAATCGATTTTTTGAATGAGTATAAAAATATACTTACTGAATTAGAGGTTGAGTTTGACCTAAATTACATATTCAAAGAACCCACATAAAAAAAGTGAAGGATTAATCCTTCACTTCTTCAAAATCGACGTAGTCACCGCCTTTAATATCTTTCTGCCTTTTCTCTTTAAACTGCTTAGGAACATAATCCACTACCACTTCATCTTTTGGTCTAGAAGCGTGAGCCTGCGCCCTCTGCTGTTCTTTTGCAGCTTCGTTTACCTGTTGGGCAAATTTAGCCAACTTAGATCTGAGAAAGTATCGGATTAGCTGGCCCAAAAGCCAGCCAACTCCAAGAACTATGATAAGAAATTTTATCAAAACTAATTATATTTTTAATCAGGGTTATCTACTCAAATACAAGTTACGTTCTGAGTAAATCTTCAAGAAATAATCATCCATCAGGTCATCGATAAAGTAAATCGCTTCCCCAGTAGATTTCATTTCAGGTCCCAATTCTTTGTTAACATTCGGGAATTTATGGAATGAGAAAACAGGTTCCTTGATTGCATAACCTTTTTTGTAAGGTTTGAATTCAAAATCTGTTACTTTATTCTCTCCAAGCATCACCTTTACGGCGTAATTTACATAAGGTTCTTTATATGCCTTACAAATAAAAGGAACGGTTCTAGACGCTCTCGGGTTTGCCTCAATGATGAATACTTTATCATTTTTGATAGCAAACTGAATGTTGATCAAACCTACTGTCTTCAATGCCAAGGCAATTTTTTCAGTATACGTTTCAATCTGACGGATTACCAAATCTCCCAAATTATAAGGAGGAAGTACCGCATAAGAGTCCCCAGAGTGGATACCCGCAGGCTCGATATGCTGCATAATTCCAATGATGTATACATTCTCTCCATCACAGATCGCATCTGCTTCCGCTTCAATTGCACCTTCCAAGAAATGATCCAGAAGAATCTCATTGTTTGGAATATCTCTTAAGACTTCCACCACGTGCTCTTCCAGTTCCTTCTCATTGATCACAATCTTCATCCCTTGTCCACCCAATACATAACTTGGACGAACCAATAATGGGAACCCGATCGTCTTACAAAGCTCTAAGGCCTCGTCTGTAGAATGGACTGTTCCAAATTCAGGATAAGGAACATCATTTTCTTTCAACAGGGTAGAGAATCTTCCTCTGTCTTCTGCAAGATCCAATGCTTCGAAACTGGTACCAATGATTTTGATTCCGTATTTCTCTAATTTCTCTGCCAATTTTAGGGCAGTTTGTCCACCCAATTGAACAATTACACCTTCAGGTTTCTCGTGCAAGATGATCTCATAAATATGCTCCCAGAATACTGGCTCAAAATAAAGCTTATCCGCCACATCAAAGTCTGTAGACACCGTCTCTGGGTTACAGTTAATCATGATAGTCTCATAGCCACATTCTTTGGCTGCAAGCACCCCATGCACGCAGGAGTAATCAAATTCAATCCCTTGACCTACACGGTTTGGACCTGAACCTAACACAACTACTTTTTTACGGTCAGTTTTTATAGATTCATTTTCCTCACCAAATGTAGAATAGTAATATGGGGTTTGCGCCTCAAATTCCGCAGCACAAGTATCTACAAGTTTATAAACTCGCTTGATACCCATTTCATCATAGCGCTTATTAAATACTTCACTTTCCAAGCAACCGAGTAAATGCGCCAACTGACGATCCGCATATCCTCTTTTCTTGGCCATATCCATAATTTCATATGGAATGTTATTCACATTATATTTTCCAATCTCTTCTTCAAGATGGATTAGTTCTTCAATTTGTCTTAGGAACCACTTATCGATTTTTGTCAAATCGTAAATTGTCCTGAATGAAATACCCAATTTGAAGGCATCATAAATATGGAACAATCTATTCCAACTTGGATTGGCTAAAGAATACAAGATTTTTTCCTGATCTCTTAACTCTTTTCCATCAGCCCCCAATCCATTACGTTTGATCTCAAGGGATTGACAAGCTTTTTGTAAGGCCTCTTGGAAATTTCTACCGATTCCCATTACCTCACCTACTGCTTTCATAGAAAGACCCAATCTTCTATCAGATCCTTTGAATTTGTCAAAGTTCCAACGGGGCACCTTTACGATCACATAATCGATTGAAGGTTCAAAGTAAGCAGAGGTAGTACCTGTGATGGAGTTTGGCAACTCATCCAAATTATATCCGATTGCCAATTTAGCAGCCACTTTAGCGATTGGATAACCAGTCGCTTTAGATGCCAAAGCAGAAGAACGAGAAACCCTAGGGTTAATTTCAATCCCGATGATGGTTTCGTTGTCAGGGCTAACTGAGAATTGTACGTTACATCCACCCGCAAAATTACCGATGCTATTCATCATGGTAATTGCATAGTTTCTCATGCGCTGATACACTGTATCAGGCAAAGTCATGGCAGGAGCCACAGTGATAGAATCTCCAGTGTGAACACCCATTGGGTCAAAGTTCTCAATGGAACAGATCACAATCATGTTCCCGATATTATCCCTCATGACCTCCAGCTCGTACTCTTTCCACCCCATTATACTTTGCTCGATCAACACTTCATGAACTGGAGAAGCCTGAAGACCTGCACTCAATAGTTTCTCAAAATCTTCAGCTTTTTCCACGAAAGCTCCTCCTGCCCCACCAAGGGTATAAGAAGCTCTAATAATCAAGGGAAAGCCAATCTCCTGAGCAATTTCTTTACCTTGAAGAAAGGAAGTAGCAGTATCACCTTTACAGACACCCACTCCAATTTTCTTCATCAATTCTTTAAACTTCTCACGATCTTCTGCAGTATCGATGGCATCGATATCTACACCGATCATACGGGTATTGAATTTTTTCCAGATACCTGCTTTCTCACAATCAATTGCCAAATTCAAGGCTGTCTGACCACCCATGGTAGGTAAAACTGCATCAATATCCGGATGCTCTGTCAAAATCTTGATAATGGATTTTTTCTCCAGTGGAAGCAAATACACGTGATCTGCTGTCACCGGGTCAGTCATGATGGTGGCAGGATTGGAATTGATCAATGTCACGATAATTCCTTCTTCTCGAAGGGACCTAGCAGCCTGGGAACCAGAATAGTCAAACTCACAAGCTTGACCGATGACGATGGGACCAGAACCGATAATTAATACGTGCTTGATGCTACTGTCTTTTGGCATTACAAAAGGGGAATAGAGAGATGAAATTACTTACGTCCAAATTGGGGCAAAATTAGAAAAAAATTCCCGAAGGGGAAGGATAAATCCAGATTAAAATGGAAAAGTCCCCTCAATGAGCTCAACAAAAGTGACTTATCAATTGAAACTAAAGGATCATTCTTTCCAACGAAAGCTTTTCTGGTCAATCGCACGCATGGTACAAAGAATACCATCCAAATGATCATACTCGTGCTGAATCAATTCAGATTCGGCTCCTGAAACCTCCCATTCTTGTTCCTCCCAATTTTCATCCCGGTATTTCAAAGTCAAAGCTTGATGTCTTCTCACCTTGACCAAAAGATTTGGAAAACTCATGCAATCATCCCAAAGTTCAAACTGTTCCTCACTCTTATCTATCAGCTCAGGATTCAAAATCACATACGGCTTATCTAGATTAAGATAAAACATACGTTTCAAAACTCCCAGTTGTGGAGCAGCGATTCCCCTTCCAAAACCATAGACTTTTCGGATATCTTCCATGGCTTCGTGTAGCTGCTGAGTCCATTCTGGAACAAGTGCTAAATCTGATTCTAATACCGGCGCACAGACCTCATAAAGTCTGGGATCTCCGAGTTTGAGAATATCATGGATGGTTTTCATAATTTGAAAATAGCTTTTCTATTGAAACTTAGGAAGTCATAGGTAAACTCCTTATGCTTTTCCCTACTTTTGCGGCATGAATTACCTTTCGGTCGAAAATCTCAGTAAAGCGTTCGGGGAACGCAAGCTATTTTCCAATATCTCTTTTGGCATTTCCCAAGGACAAAAAATCGCATTAGTCGGCATCAATGGTGCAGGTAAATCCACCTTGATGAAAATTATCATGGGTTTAGAAATCCCAGACACAGGAAACGTAGCTATCAATCAACAAGTAAAAGTGGCCTACGTTCACCAAAACCCAGTTTTTGAGGGAAGCCTGAGCATATACCAAACGATATTCGATCAAAGTAATTCTGAAGTGCTGCAAGTCATTGAGGATTATCATAAAGCCATGCTGGAAGCAGAACGAGGCGTTGATAACTCCGAAAAAATGGCAGGTTTATTTGAAAAAATGGATGCATTTCAAGCTTGGGATTTCGAATACCAAGTCAAAGAAGTGCTTGGTAAATTAGGCCTCCACGACACTGATATTCCAGTAGGCACTCTTTCTGGAGGACAGCGTAAGCGAGTAGCTTTGGCCAAAGCCATCCTAGAAAAGCCAGACTTACTGCTTCTTGATGAACCTACCAACCACTTGGACTTGGAAACCATCGAATGGCTGGAAGATTATTTGGCAAAGGCCAATTTGGCCCTTTTTATGGTCACTCACGACCGATATTTCTTGGAGAAAGTAACCAATGAAATCCTTGAACTGGACCAGGGAAAAGTTCACCGCTACTTGGGAAATTATGGCTACTTCTTAGACAAGAAGGCGGAGCGGATGATGCAGGAAGATGTGGAGTTGGAAAAAGCGAAAAGTCTTTATAAAAAGGAGCTGGAATGGATTCGTAGACAGCCTAAGGCTAGAGGAACCAAAGCCAAATACCGCGTGGATGCGTTTGAGGAAACGAAAGAAAAGGCTTCTCAAAAGCGAGAAGAACGTGATATCCAACTGACTGTGACTACCCAGCGATTGGGCAACAAGATTATTGAGATCGAAAAGATGCAAAAGTCTTTTGGAGATAAAACCATTGTCAAGGACTTCTCATATACTTTTAGGAAGAAAGACCGCATAGGAATTGTGGGGCCCAATGGAGCCGGTAAGACCACCTTTCTGAATATGATTACAGGCCAACTGGAACCAGATGCAGGAAAAATATCCATTGGTCAGACCACTGCTTTTGGCTATTACAGACAGGAGGAAAGTTCATTTGATGAAGAAAAACGTCTGATTGATATTGTCAAAGAAGTAGCCGAAGTGGTGAATATTGCAGGAGGAGCAACGATCACTGTCTCTCAATTTTTAACCCAGTTTGGTTTCCCTCCTAAACAACAACATACTCCAATCGCCAAGTTGAGCGGTGGGGAGCGTAGAAGACTTCAATTATTGATGGTTTTGATCAAGAATCCAAACTTCTTGATTCTCGATGAACCTACCAATGATCTGGATTTGATGACCTTAAATACTTTGGAGGAGTTTTTGGACACATTCCCTGGCTGTTTGATCATTGTGTCCCACGATCGATATTTTATGGATCGATTGGTAGAACATTTATTTGTTTTTGAAGGAGAAGGAGAAATCAAAGACTTCCCAGGCAACTATACTGATTTTAGAGAGTGGGAAAAGGAGAATAAGAACCAAGTATCGAGTATCAAGAATTATGAGTCTGAGAATAAAGTTGCCGAAACTAAATTAGAGGCTTCGACTCCGCTCAGCGAGACAAAAGCAAAAGCAAGCTATAAGCAAAAGCAGGAATTCAAGGAAGTAAATGCTTCTATTGCAAAATTGGAAGAAGAAAAAGCCGGGATCACCGATAAAATTTCTGCTGGCATTGAAGATCATGAGGAATTGATCAAACAGTCCAACCGAATTGCTGAAATAGATGCTGAGTTAGAAGAGCTGGAATTGACTTGGTTGGAATTAAGTGAATTGGATGGGATAGAATAAAGCGAAAGCGAAATATAGCTTCGCTGAGATACGCCTGCCGCGATTTAAGTATAGCATGATATTTTGGATTAAACCTTAGACGAGAGTAGCTACGCCTGAAACCTTGGCTTTTTATTTATTTCGAACCTAAATGGAGCATTTATTTATGGATTTTAATTCAGAATTCAGAATTCTGAATTCATACTTAATATTTCAAATCCTGCCTTTCAAAAAATCTTGCCTTACCTTCTCATCAAACTTTTCGATTGCATAGCGTAAGGCGGTTCTAGGCATTTTTTGGTAGTGCTTTTTCAAAAACTCATATTCGACTTCATAATCCTGATTCCCAATTTCACGAAGCATCCAACCAAGTGCTTTGTGCATGAGATCATGGGGATGATCCAGGAACTTTTCAGCCAAGGCTAATGCATCCTTAAACTCTCCTCTTTTGATCCAATAATAGGTACTAACCATAGCTACTCGCTGGCTCCAAAGGTGATCTTTCGAAGCGAGTTCGTAAAAAAGAGATTTATCCTTATTCAGATAGTAATGTCCTAAAATATGATGGCAAGAGCTATCGACCAGGTCCCAATTATTTACCCATTGAAGGTTTACCAAATAAAAATCAACCAACTTTTTTCGCTCTTCATCAGATTTTAGCTTTTCATAACGATAGACCAAAATCATCACTCCAGTCAATCTCACCTCATGATAGGCATCATACATCAAGGTTTCTATTTCCTTGAGGCTGATTTCTTTGTATACAGACTTAGCGATTTTCCGTTGCTCAGGAACTTTCACTCCTAGGAACTGATCTCCTTCCCCATATTCACCAGGCCCTGATTTGAAAAATCTCGGAAAAAAAGCAGCCTTTTCTGGGATGGCTTTATCAGCCAAAGCTGCTTTGATTTGTTCAACAAGTAAAGTCATTCTTAAAGTTAAATGAAGATTGATTAAGAATCATCTCCCATATCATCTCCCACTCATCTTCTGCTTTGTCCACCACTCTTTTCTTTAAGCCCTCCAAAACGAAAGGTAAAAAAAGGGCATCAATTCTGGATTCATTCTGGAACTTATGGAACTGTGTGAGTCGCTTATCATTTGTGGTAATCTTTAAATTACGGGTATGGAAGATATCACTTACATTCAAACTAACGGTGGCTTGATTAGACTCATAAATATTGTTTTAACAGCATAAAAAAACGTATACCGGGGCTCTAATAAACTAGTATCCAAGTAATAAATTGATTTAGCTATATTTAAAACTAAATCAACGAGTTATTTTGAAAATTGCGGACAATGGGAAAGGATTTGATTTTTTTGAAAGGTTTGTGACTTCCAGAGTCTAGCTCTAAAAACATTAAAGGATAGAATCGCTTCTATTACTGGAAGCATGAAAGTAACAAGTCAAAAAAGGAAACTACACCAGTTTAAGTTTCAATACCTATGTCTAAGCCAACAGTAGTAATTGCAGACGATCATCCTTTATTATTGAAAGGTCTCCAAGAGTTTTTGGAGGAAAACAATATTGATGTATTGGATTCAGCCAGTAATGGGAAAGATGCATTAGAAAAAATCCTAAAGCATCATCCACAACTTGCAATTTTGGATATGGAAATGCCTTATTTTTCAGGCCTAGAGATTGCCGCTAAATGTAAGAAACTGCAAGTTCCTACCAAGATTATTTTATTGACACTACATAAAGAATTGTATTTGTACCACCAAGCAAAGGAACTGAACCTTTCCGGCTACATTTTAAAAGAATTTGCATTAGGAGAACTATCCAAAGCCATTGATTCCGTATTACAAGGGAATCATTTTTTCAGTGAAAAGATTTTTGAAAACAAAGAAATTGGCAATTTGGAATCTGAGCAGACCCAATTAACTCCTTCTGAAAAGAAAATTTTAAGGCTAATTGCTAATGGACATTCTACCAAAGAAATTGCAGAGAAATTATTTATCGCGGAACGCACAGTTGATAAGCACAGAAGCAATATGATTGTGAAGCTCAAACTGGAAAAAAAGCACAATTCCCTTCTTCTCTGGGCTCAAAAAAATAAGGAAATCATCAATTGAAATACCAATTTTTGCAGTTCCTATTTTAAAAAATAGGTATTAATACGTATTGAGAAGTGCTGATTTTTAATCTAGTTTTGATTAATCAAATCAGTTAAACCAACTTTTTACGTCATGAAAGTATCCACATCAAGAGGAAATTTTAAAATCATTCAAACTGTCAAAAATCAAGATGAACTCCTAATTCTTGGCTCTTGGAATGATCTTGTAAACAACTTTGAAAGCAGCCGAATTTTTTTAGTTAATAAGCCTGATAGCTTGTTTGGTATTTATGTGTGCAAACAAGAATGTACAGATTTTTTAGGCGAGCTGCTTTTGTCAATTAACTATAACGAATGGGAAGACTTCAAATTGGGAGAAATAAATGCTTATAGAACGTATTTAGCGTAAGGGTGATTATTTTTTAACAAGCAACTTCAGTGCTGCGCGGATCAAGGAATCCACGGTTTTTTCAGCCACTTTATCAAACTCTTTAAGTTTTCTATTCGCAACAATCGCATTTAGGCTAAGCACCTGATGCCCCAATAAAGCTCCCATAGCATAATACCCCGCCGTCTCCATTTCAAAATTAGTCAATCTTTCACCCTCAATTTCCATTTCTGCCAGACGGTCTAGCATCTGATCAATTGCTGGTTTTAATTTGACTGTTCTTCCTTGTGGTGCATAGAATCCTGGACAGGTTAGGGTAATTCCTTTCAAAAATTCCGGTCCCAGTTTAGATAGTAAATTTGGACTGCATTCTGCTTGATAGGGAACAAAACCCAAATTCAATTCCTGATGGATTGCTTCTCCCCAAACTTGAGAGCTGCTTAATGCAGGATAAAATTGCATCAACGTATCCAATCCTACTGCTTTTGAAGAGGCCAATAAGGAGCCCACAGGAATATCCTTTTGCATAGCTCCTGAAGTGCCAATTCTAACTATCTGAAGACTTTGGTGTGTAGGTTTGAGGGTTCGGGTTTGTAAGTCAATATTAACCAAGGCATCGAGTTCTGTCATTAAAATCTCGATATTGTCAGTTCCCATCCCAGTACTCATGACTGTCACTCGCTCCCCAGCAATCCTTCCGGTGTGAGTCACAAACTCCCTCTTTCTTGTCTGAAATTCAATCTCATCAAAATATTGAGAAACCAGAGGAACTCTGTCTGGGTCACCTACAGTAAAAACAAAAGAAGCCAGATTTTCTGGCTTCAAATGTAAATGATATACGCTTCCATCAGCGTTAAGTATTAGTTCGGATTCAGGAATTCGTTGGCTCACCCTCTAATTTAGTAATTTGATTTTTATTGCCAGAACGTTTTAATCCTTTGTAAGGATTATATCCATTGGTATTTTTTTGGTAATAACCTGTTCCGTCATAGGTTCTTTTTTCAGGATGATCTTTACACTCATCCGAACACGCACCTTCCATTTTCCATCCACATTCCTCACAAATGGCAACATGGGCATTACAAGATGGGTTTGCGCAGTTGACCATTCTGTCAGAAGCAGTACCGCAAACATGGCAAGTCGAAATTACTTTTGGATTCACCTTATTTACATCCACTGCAATTCTGTTATCAAAAACATAGCATTTCCCTTCAAAATCTTCTCCTCCAGCTTCCATTCCATACTTGATGATCCCTCCATGAAGTTGGTACACATCCTCAAAGCCTTGTTCCAATAAGAAAGCTGATGCTTTTTCACACTTGATCCCTCCAGTACAATAGGTCAGGACTTTTTTGTTTTTCAAGTGTTCCAATTCCTTTACTTTTTCGGGAAAATCCCGGAAGTTGTCAATATCCAAGGTAAGGGCATTTTTGAATCTCCCTAACTCATGTTCGTAGTTAGAGCGAACATCCAAAATGACTACGTCCTCCTGATCTTTCAATTTTTTAAATTCTTCCGGATCAAGGTGTTTCCCAGTTTTGACATTTGGATCCAAATGTCTCAATGCAGAATGAACAATCTCAGGTTTGTACCTTACATGAATCTTGGTAAATGCATGTTTGTCATGTTCATCGATTTTAAATTCAGTTTTGGCAAATCTTGGGTCTGCATGAACGTAGGCCATGTATTTTTCACAGTCTTCCTTCAGACCGGAAACTGTACCATTCAATCCTTCATCTGAGATAATGATCCTACCACGGATGTTGTTTTCTACACAAAACAAGTGATGCTGCTCCCGATATTCTTCAGGATTTTCAATTTTGGCGTAGCAATAATAAAGGAGGATGTAATAATTGTTATTTTCCATAACTAAAGCCCTGTTTCGGCAGGGTGTTTAAGGATGTATAAGTTTGTACTGATAAATTAAAAGGCAAATTTAAGATTTAATTTTTGCAGCAGGGTTACCAAAAACTGTTTCATTGTCTCCAACAGAAGAAATTACCACTGAACCGGCTCCTACTCTCGCATTTTTTCCGATGGTTACTCCAGAGACGATGGTCACTCCAGAACCGATAAATGCTCCTTCTCCTATGGTTACTTCAGAATTGATAATAGAACCTGCCCCTATTTGAACAAAATCTCCCAACTTCGCTTTGTGATCTATGATCGCACCGGTATTCAAAATACAGTGTTGACCGATCTCTGCTCCTGTTCCAACAGTAACTTTGGCATTGATAAAGTTTCCATGACCAATAAGCGCATCGGTAGAAATATAAGCTGTTTGGTGAATTGCGTTGATCGGCTGAACCTTTCTTCGCTCGTTCAACAATTTCACAAGAAATTTTCTATACTTGACATCATCTACTGCCACAAAAGCCTCCGCTTTTTTCCCTACTAGTTTTAAAAACCCATCATCTTCAGGATTCCCTAAAACAGAAACGGTATTGATTTCAGTGCCATGAAGCTTTTCATCTTCATCCAGAAAACCATATACCACGACATCATTGCTGTTAAATATTTCAAGAGCGGGATGAGCAATACCGGTTGCTCCCAAAATAATTACTGGTTTTTCCATAGTATTTTCCTTTTCGGACTGCAAAAGTACGGTAAATCATATGCTTACGCAAAAATCATTTGCTTTCTCTCTTTACCAAGCTCTGGGCGATTTTACATTGAAGACACTTTTTGGGTAGGCAATAATTTTTGTATAAACCCAACATCCCCTGGGTATCAAAAGCGTTGGAAGGAATCCAGTTGGCAGTTTGAAATTTCTTAATAATCCTATTATCCTCAGGAGCCACCTCCTGAAGTAAATCAAAACAGCGTTCTTTCCATTCCGATTGCTGGAAATACCTCCCATAGGCAAACCACAAAGGCAAAACATAATTGATTATTAACAACTGCAACACTGTATTGGAAACTCCATTAGAAACTTTTCTAGAAGCTGGCTTTCCAAAAGAATAATGATGTAACCAGTAATCACTTGGCTTAACTTGAAGCAGCTTTTTAAACGAGAAGAAATCTCTTGAATCTTCTAATATTGCCCTCAACAAACTCGGTGCATTAGATAAAATAGCCGCAAGTTGCGCAATTCTCAGTGTTGGAAAATTGCTAGGTCTGGTTCCCATAAAGGACCAATGCTGACGGCTCAAGGAACGCTCCCATCTATATTTCCTCTGTATAAATTCCGACTCCTTTATCAAATATTGTACATAAGGCTCTTTTGAATCCTCCGGTAACAATCCCGCTTGTCCGAATAATATGGCTTCCAATACAGCTAGCTTATCCCGGTGTTTCATCAGGATTTTATAGGGTACTAACTTAGCCAACTCAGTCATTCCTTTACTGTTAGTTTTGAATCCAAAAGTGGTAAATAACCACTGGTAGGCAGTTTCCTCCCAATCTCCTTTGTTTTCCTCCAACAGATTTAAAATTGATTGAGACTTTTCTTGAAGTCGTTCTACCAAGGATTTTTCCAAACTCGAAAAGCGAATGATCTCTTGGACCTGGTACACAGCATGAGCACAGGGAAGCTCTGATTGATAGTCCAATAAACGCTCGTAGTTTCTCCAGATATTTAAAAATATTTTCCCTTTCAATTCAACAGTAGGAATTAAGGTCCCATCATTACGTAATACGGCTTTGTCATTTTCCCATACTACATGCAGGACTACAGAATTATATGCGGGATTCTCCTCATGATCATGGTTTTTCCAATCGGAAGCATATTTATGGACCTCTACATGACCATGCAAGGTAACCCCATCTATCATGACCACAGAATCTAAAAAATCGGGCCCTTCCGCTAGATTATGGAAGCCAATTTGGATCACCTGAACTTGTTCCTGATTGGTAGTTTGGAAATCTCTTTTTTCGAAATATTGAAATTTCCAGACGAGCTGTAAAAAATCTTCTCTGAAATTCATAAAAATCACCTAAAGTCTTCTTTAAATTAAAAAAACTTTATAAAAATAAAAAGCCAGTAAAAACTGGCTTTAAAAACAATTAATAATCTTCTGTTTTATAGGTAAGTGTCCAATAGACGGGACATTTCTTCCTGTAGTTTTTGGGATTCAGACCTAGCCGACTTACCAAAATCTTTATCTTGAGATGCATAAATAATCCCACGGCTTGAATTCACGAGCAAACCACAGGAAGAATTCATTCCATATTTTGCAACATCAGACAGGCTACCGCCTTGAGCTCCTACCCCTGGCACTAAAAAGAAATGATCCGGAACCAATCTCCTTACCTCTCCAATCAACTCTCCACGTGTAGCTCCTACCACATACATCATATTATCTGAATTCCCCCATTGCTTGCTTTTCTCTAACACAGTTTGATACAATGGCTTGCCGGTTTCATCCTTAATGAGTTGAAAATCCATTGATCCGGCATTAGAAGTAAGCGCCAAAAGAATGACCCATTTATTTTCAAATTCTAAAAATGGAGTCACACTATCTACCCCCATGTAAGGAGCCACTGTTACCGAGTCAAAGTCCATTTTTTCGAAAAAGGCTTTAGCATACAATTTAGAGGTATTCCCAATATCTCCCCTTTTTGCATCTGCAATTGTAAAAATTTCTTTGGGGATTAATTCATTTACTTTTTGGAGCGTTTCCCAACCCTGCTGACCTAAGGCTTCAAAAAAAGCGATATTTGGCTTGTATGCTACTGCAAAATCAGCTGTCTGCTCTATGATTTCTTTACAGAAAGTGAAAATTGGATCTTTCTCCGTCTTAAGATGTGCTGGAATTTTCTGGATATCTGCATCGAGCCCTACACATAGAAAGGATGACTTTTTCTGAATTTGGGAAAATAGCTCGGCTTTGTTCATGAATTATAGGATTTTGGGCAAAGGTAAGAAATGCTGTTTAGCTATTTTTGGGAAAAGTTAATTTATGAAGACAGTCCTTCTTACTTTCTTATTTTTTTATGCTTCACATTAACATTTGGGCAAGAACTCCTTGGGAATTGGAAATGGATCGAAAATTCAGAGGAAAGGTCCTTTAGGGTAACCTTATTCAATGATCAAGATAAATCAAAATCACTCATTAAAGGAATCCATTGTGGAGAATATTACAATGGAGGCCGGGTAGATTGTGCTTCAACAGTTTCCATCATTTTAAAACCGGAGAAACTTCCAAATAGGTGGAGTGGAAGCATCAAAAGTAACTTTTCAGGAGAGACTTCCGAGATTAGAGTTACTTATATACCCCATAAAGGTCAATTGAGCTGGGAAATAAAAAAGGCCTTAGGTCAATTCTATTTTCCTTATGACGCAATCCTTATAAAAGAAAACAGTTTATAAATCTGATACTATTTTATCTTCAAATTCCACCTTGATCATGGAACCTGCGAGAGAAACAAATGCAGAAATCAAGAAAAAAATCAAACTAAAAGCAACTGCAGTGGCTTCATTTATCCCTGCATAGGTATGTGCATAAATGAACACCAGTTCACGAGCCCCAACCCCACCAATGGTTAAAGGAAGCACGGCAACGATAGAAGAAAGTAAAAATACCAGTTGATAGGCTAAGAAGTTTGTTTCTACTCCTAAGGCAATCAAAATAAATACGGCACAAACCAACTGAGAAATCTGTCCTAACATGGACCAAATGTTAGACTTTATAAATGACGGTAAAAAAGATTTGAAGAAAAGCTTTTGAACCATCCAAAATGCTGGGAATACCAACACTAAAGCAATTATAATCAATACTTCCCAAGGTACTTGGGATTCAAATGGAAGCTCTAAATCTACCGGAAGTACTAGGAAAAGTAACAGAAACACAATGGCAACCAATCCTCCTAATCGGTCCAATAGAGAAGCTTGTATCAGCGATTTAACAGAAGCTTTATAATTCTTATTGAGTAAATAGATTTTGTAACCATCTCCTCCAATTCCTCCAGGAAGAAATAGGTTATAAAACATGCCTACCAGATACAATCTGAAATTCAACTTTTCAGATATATTCAATCCAATATTTCTGAAATAAAGATTCAACCTTAATGCTGTAAAAACTTTACTTAGTACAAATAAGATCAGGGCAGGCAATAACCAAAACCAATGAATGGACTTGGTGATCAACCAGAGTTCCTCGGTGTCAATTTTTCGGAACACCAAGAAAATCGCCAAACCCGTCAAAAGAAGTTTTAGTCCAGTTTTGAGTTTTTTTCCTAATGTACTTACTTTTTTTTCCAAGGGAAGTCAGGTCTATTCTTCTGAATTGAACAGCTCAACGAATAGGGAATAAAACAGTCTTATGCTGTCAATACTTCCCCTTGATAAACTGATTTAATGGTATAGGTAGTTTTATTTTGAGACTCAAAATAAGTTCTGACGATGATCTCAGCAATAATTCCAGTCGTGATAAATTGAATACCTCCAAGCACCAAAATAAAACCTAAAATCATGATTGGCCTTCCCCAGATATCCTCTCCCATTATTTTCAACACTAGCAGGTAAATATTGATTAGAAATCCTATTAGGAAAGCGATAATCCCTATTCCACCAAACAAGTGAATGGGACGCTGGAAATACTTTTGAAAAAACAGCATCAAGATCAGATCAGCCATTACTTTAAAGGTTCGGCTCAATCCATATTTAGACTCTCCATGGATTCTAGGGTGATGCTTCACATCCATTTCGGTCATCCTTGCCCCCTGTTGCTTGGCAAGAACTGGAATAAAACGGTGCAATTCTCCATATAACCCCATTCCTTGAGCAATCTCTGCTTTGTAGACTCTAAGTGTACAGCCATAATCATTCAAATAGACTTTGGTAGTATTTCGGATCACCCAGTTTGCGATTTTGCTCGGAATCTTCCTTAAAACAAACCCGTCTTTTCTATTTGCCCTTCTTCCAGCTACCACATCCCAGTCCTCATCAATCGCTTTTTGAAGCATAATAGGAATGTCAGTCGGGTCATTTTGCAAATCCCCATCCATGGTAGAGATATACTCTCCTGTGGCCATATCTATTCCTGCTGCCAATGCGGTGGTCTGACCATAATTCCGATTAAAAATAATCAGTTTAGTCCGATCATTTGCATACTTTTTCACTTCAGCCACTGTCTTATCAGTAGAACCATCCTCTATTAGAATGACCTCATAGTCGATTTCGGAAAGTGCAGAATAGGTAGCTTCTAATAAGGGCTTGATGTTTTCTTCTTCGTTGTAGATGGTAATAACTACAGACAACCGGGGCTTGCTCATGATCATAAATTTGGTCAAAAATACGGCAAAATACTTCCGTTGGCAATAAACTGCTTATCGGCTTTCGGATGCCAACGAAAATTTGGTGTGACAAAGTTCATTCATCTTATCTTTGCAAGATGTTTTCAAAAGAGCTTCAAATTAATCCATGGGTATTGATGGCTGCCTTTACTATTTTGGTTGGACCATTTGCCCTAAGTTTTCATATGCATTTCCCGGACGAAATGTATTATAGTGATGCTGCTGTTAAAATGATGCAAAATGGAGACTACCTCACCACTTATCTCGGAAACGGAGAGTTGAGGTTTCGAAAACCCATAGGAACTTACTGGGTGGTTTTAGCTGGGTTTAAATTATTTGGAGTCAGTGCTTTTTCATCAAGAATCTTCTTTTTATTAGCTGGCTCTATGACAATCGGAATCACCTATATGGTGGCAAAAGTCTTATTCTCAGACAAAAAAATTGCAGGTCTTTCTGCCTTGATCATCGCTTCCAATATAGTTTTGATATTTGCCTCGACTCGCTCCATTCCTGACGTATTGTTAGGCCTCACTATGTCCGCTAGTGCTATTGGTTTTGCTGGATTGATGCGATATGGAGATCATACTCCAAAAAAGTACATATGGATATTATATATCAGTTTGGCTTTGGCCTTTGAGGTAAAAGGACTACCTGCCGCCGCTTTAGGAGGAATTGGAATACTTTACCTACTGTTCAATCCATGGAAAAAAATATCCTGGAAGACTTTCCTTCATTTACCTTCTCTACTTATCGCCATTTTTATCGGACTCTTCTGGTTTGTGGCCATGTGGAAAATCCATGGACCTACTTACCTGGATAGCTTTTTGGAAGATCAAGTAGGAGGAAGAGTAGCATCACGCTACTTACTTATTCTGAAAAATGGCGCACTTGCCACTGCCATTCTATTTGCGATTTATCTGCCTTGGGGGATCTATTCCTTCCCGAAATTCAAAGAGACCATTCAGAAAACTTGGAAAGAGAATGCTGTATTCTTTGGATTCGCCGTTCTGTGGGGACTTGCGATATTGGGAATGGGAGCTATGACTACCAAATTCTATGAGCGCTACTTACTCCCAGTTGCCCCGGTTTTAGCCATCTTTCTCAGTTGGATCCTAGTAAAAGCTGATTTCCAAATTCGTCAAAAAGGTTTGAAGATAGGCACTGGTTTTTTCATCCTATTATCGCTCATAGTAGGAATAGCTGGACTTTGGATCAATTTCCAATTAGGTAGTACCTTTTGGATTTACTTGCAACTAACAATTGGATTCACTCTTATAATTTATTTAGCCCGATCAGTTTATAAAGAAAGGCAGCTTCCATGGGGATTATCCCTATCGGTTTTACTTGTTTTCTTTCTCTTATCTACTGTCACTGCAAAAATCTCCCTACCAGAGCAAGGAGCCCAAGTTCAAGCATATGCGTCTTCCCAAGGGATTGATCCTGCAAATGAAATCGGTTTTATCGGCAACATTCATGTCAGCAGCAAGATTCGGGTTTACTTAGGCCCAGATTATTACATGACTGATATTACTGGTGAGAAATCCTTGAGTGAGCAAGAACTATTGGACCGATCATCTATTTACCCCAACTTAATAGTCGAAGACAAATACCTTCAGAAACTCCCACTTCAAAATTTTGATGTTAAAGTTGCTTCTTTGAATTGGGATTCGAAAAAGATTCCATTTTTACTTCAGCATCTGGGAGATCCCAAATTTGAAGAACTTTTAAAAGAAAATGGGAAAGTCTACTACTGGCTTCAGAAAAAAGGGGATCAATAGGTTTCAGGAATAAAGGGATCAAACTCTTTTAAGTCTTTCCAAACTTGAATAGTAGCAGTTCTCAATGGTTCTCCCTTAAAGTATACCTCAAACTTCTCCTCGTATAGCAAAGAGTCAAATTGAGCGAACATACCCAGAGAGTCATAATTCCAGCTGACAAAAATCCCCACCTTGTTCTGTCCCAAAAACTGCTCCATTCCAGGCCAAAGATCAAATTGGTTTCTTCTTGCACCCATGTTTAACATATAGGGCTGCGGATGATCTTTTAGATAAAAAGACATTTCTGAGGCCATGTGATAGGTTTCAGAAAAGACAAAAGGAGCCGACAAAGCCAAACTATCCTGTAAAAAACCAACTCTTTCGGCAAGCGGATCGTAGCCAGACATCCTTCTAAAAAATTGGCTTTCACCTTTTTTAATGAGTGGAATTGATTTGAAAAAAGTGAAGTCAGGAAGAATGAGTAATAAGGATAGACCAATACTGATTCCAATACTCCAATTGCGAAAATTCTTCCATTTAACTGATTGGTTTAAAACCCATTCACTCATAATAATCGGCAATCCCACATAGGAGAAAACTGGCCAATTCACTAGAACCTCTGTGAAAAAGCTTAAAAAAGAGAAACTGATAAATGTGAGTAAAGCAGGTAGAATGATGTAAAACTTATCTTGGCTTCTAAATTTCAAGACACTCTTGATGGAGCAAAATAGGATTGGCAACAAGAATATAGAGAGCATAGCCAATTGACCACCTAAAAATTCGAAAAATTGAGCGACAGATTTCCCTAAAGAGGCTGTAGTCACTTCATTACCTCCAGCCCAAGCTAGGTTGGCCAGATGCTTGAAGGTATAAAAGTCATTTTGAAAATTCCATACCAGAATCGGAATAAATGCCAAGGACATGATCAGGAAGAAAAGTAGCATGTCTCTCCACTTTTTGCTCAGCTTTCCTTCTTGCAAAATGAATAAAAAAAGGAATGGAAACACCAGAACCATCATAGCCTTAGCCATCAGTCCCAAAGCAGCTGCCAAACCAGCTAGTATCCACCAATTAAGCTTACTTTCTTTCAGGGCTCTATAAAGTAAATACATGGTCAAAGACCAGAAAAAAGTAAGAGAGGTATCTGTAGTGTGAAAAGAAGAAACTATCCACCAAAAAGGCATTGCCTGTAAAAGGATGGAAGCCCAAAAGCCAACCTTCTCATTGTATAGATAAGATCCGAATTTATAAGTCACCAAAGCAGTCCCCAGACCAAAAAGTATTGGGTTGATACGAACGCCCAATTCGGTAACTCCAAAAATGGAGGTACTGATATAATTTAAAAAGGCCACCAAAGGCGGTTTGGAATAATAATGCCAAGCTAAGTTTTTTGACCAAAGCCAGTACTGGGCTTCTTCCGTAAACAAATCGAGTTCAGGCCGAAAAACGAAGGCTATTTTTGCCAAAATGATAGCCAGGTTGACTATCCAAAATGCCGATTTATAGGAAAAGTTGGATTTCATGGGAAAAAGCTCTCAAGAAAAAGGAAAACCCTCGGAGTTCCGAGGGTTTATAAAAGATTTTAGGGTTTACTATTGCCTTACGAGAACAACCTTTTCTTTGTACTTTTTAATTTGCCTTCTTAACCCTTCTATCGCTTCATCAGCGGCCCCTTCGAAAGAATCTGACTGATTCTTTGCAAAAAACTGCTTCCCTGGCACATTTAATTTGATTTCAACAATCTTGTTTTCATTGTTGTCATTCTTATCGAGCCTCATAAAAACCTCTCCGTCTATGATTCGATCATAAAAGGTCTCCAGCTTGTCTGCTTTTCTTTGAATAAAATCGATCAATTTTCGATCAGCATCGAAGTGGATTGAGTGCATCTGCAGTTTCATTTTGATTTGCATTTAATGGTTGAACAATAATTTATTTACGCTTTAGGATGTGCCTGTTCAAACACAGCCTTGAGTTTTTCTAACGAATTGTGAGTATACACCTGCGTCGCCGCAAGGTTGGAATGCCCAAGTAAATCTTTAACAGCATTCAAATCTGCTCCCTTGTTGAGTAGATGAGTCGAAAAAGTATGGCGCAGGATATGAGGACTGCGCTTGGAAGTCTGTGCAAAAAGGTCTAGATACTGTCTGACTACACGGTATATCATCATAGGGTAACTTGGCTTTCCGTGATTTGTAACAATAAAATAGTCACTTTGAGCAACATTTGAAAACCTTTGCTCAAATACTTTTTTATACAAAATGATATTTCGAACAAGCCCCTTTGTAAGAGGTATTATTCTTTCCTTTTTTCGCTTTCCTAAAACTTTTACCACTTCCTCTTGAAGATTTATATTTTCCCATTTCAATCCGGTGAGCTCAGAAAGTCTCACTCCTGTCAGGTACAAAAACTCCATCACCATTCGGTCTCTATTACCTTCAAATGTTTCTTCATAAACACTTTCCTCTAGAACGGAGGAAATGGTGGTTTCTTGAAGAAATTCGGGTAATTTTTTCGGGTTTTTAAGGGATTTTAACTTGTAGGTAGGATCCTTTGAAATAAGCCTGGAGCGAAGCAAAAATTTATAAAAAGAACGCAGGGTAGCGATTTTCCTGTTAACAGTAGTGGTACTCAGACCGTTCTCTACCAATTCTATCACCCATGCCCTAATTTCAGAATGATCGGACATCAAAATATCCTTCCTTTCAAAAGCGGTGGAAACGAACTCCTCAAATTGCTCCAAGTCTTTTTGATAGGCCAATACGGTATGTTGACTGGATTTTTTCTCGAATTCTAAATAATTAATAAATGAGTCGATCATGTACTGAGATTACTTATTTAAGGTACATGAAAAAAAATGAAATAAGTAATGAAAATGAAAGGAAATATTACTGATATAAATCAGCGAGAAAACAGGCCTCCTTGTCCATAACCTAGAGCCATTCACATCCTTCTTTAAAATGACCCTATTAGAATTCGAAATACAAAAAAAGCGCACTTACCGAAGTTAGTACGCTTTTATATGTTTTTGTCAAAAACGATTACTTATTAGCTTCCTCTTGAAGTTTTTGCTTATAAGACGCTTTGATGACCTGTGCTCTTCTTTTTACAGAAGGTTTTGTGAACGCTTGTCTAGCTCTAAGTTCTCTGACTGCACCAGTCTTGTCAAACTTCTTTTTGAAACGCTTTAGCGCTTTTTCGATAGATTCGTTCTCTTTTACGTTTACTACGATCATATTTTTACACCTCCTTTCGCGACTGCAAAGGTATGGATAATACTTTAGAAACAATAACATTCCTCTAAATTATCCTTATCAATGTTTTGACCTTGAAGTTCATATTCAATTAACTATTTTCGGGGCTTAAAAAAGAAATTCAATTACCCCATGTTATTTAGAAAAACAGCTTCTCTACTAATTCTGACTTTTTGCCTGATCACATTTCTTACCTCCAAACCAGCTATTTCACAGGAAAACCCCAATAAAATGGAGTGGTTTAAGGATGCAAAACTAGGAATCTTTATCCACTGGGGTATTTACTCGGTCAATGGAATTGATGAATCCTGGTCTTTTTTCAACGACTACATCAAGTACGAGGATTATATGAAGCAGTTGGACAGATTCACAGCTTCCAATTATGACCCAGAAAAATGGGCTAGATTAATTAAAGCAAGTGGTGCTAAATATGCGGTTCTCACTACCAAACACCATGATGGGGTTGCACTTTGGGACACCAAGGCAAGCGATCTCTCGGTAGTTCAAAAATCTCCTGCTGGAAGGGATTTGGTAGGGCCTTTTATGAATGCTTTGGAAAAAGAAGGAATTAAAAAAGGAATCTATTTCTCTGTACTGGATTGGTCCCATCCAGATTATGACAGGAATACTCGTGAATCATTTCGATACAAAAATGATCCGGAAAGATTCCGTAAGTTCACTGATTTCAACTTTGCTCAGTTGAGTGAACTTTCTTCCCAATATAGTCCCGATTTATATTGGTTTGATGGGGATTGGGAACATAGTCCAGAAGAGTGGAGAAGTGCTGAATTGAAAGAAAAATTATTGGGCTATAATCCCAACCTGATTATCAACTCCCGGTTGGGCCCTGGATTTGGAGACTATGCTACGCCTGAACAAGGAGTCCCTGTTTCAAGACCCGACAGTGAATATTGGGAATTGTGTATGACCATGAATAACAGCTGGGGATATCAAGGAAATGACCATGCCTATAAATCTCCCAGTGAACTCTTAAGAATCTTTGTGGATTGCCTACACATGGGCGGCAACCTATTAATGGACTTCGGCCCAAAGGCGGATGGCTCTATTCCCGAAGAAGCAGAAAATATTTTAACCGAATTTGCGCGCTGGACTTCCAAACATGAATCAGCCATTTACGAAACCCAGGCGGGAATTCCTGATGGTCATGTCTATGCTCCTACCACCTTATCGAAGGATAAGACCATCCTGTATATCTATCTGGATTATAAAGTGAATGAATCACTTGCTATCAAAGGCCTGAAAAATAAAATCCAGCGTGTCTGGGTGGTTGGAAATGGAACCAAATTGCAATCTAGGGAAGTGGGAAAAATGTACTGGAGTTCTGTCCCTGGCATGAAATACATTGATATACCTGACAATGTTTATGATAAAGACATTACTGTATTAGCTGTGCTATTGGATGGCCCTGTGGATTTGTATCGTGAAAAAGGTCAGGTGATTGAGAGTAATTAAGAAGTCGGGAAGTTGGAAGCAAGCAGTTCGATGAATGATTTGAATTGAAAAAAGAAAATAGAAAGGCTTCCCGTTTCAAAAATAATAATCAACACCCGACCTGATTGAGCGGGGCCTTTCTTTTTGGTGAACACGAAATATTTTAAAATAAAAAAGTCCAACTCGAACAAGTTGGACTTTCTTTATATCTAATCAAATTAGCTTAAGCCTCTACTTTTTCGGCTAGCAATACTATCACATTATCTTTTACTTCCACAACTCCACCATCCACAACCATGGATTGCTTGCCTTCTGCAGTGGTAAAGGAAACAGTTCCTTTTGCCAAAGCAGATACGATCGGAGCGTGATTATTCAGCACCTGAAATGCACCTCCGGCACCTGGGAAACTGGCCTCGGTCACTTCACCCTGAAATACTTTTTTGTCCGGTGTGACGATTTCTAAATGCATCTGATTCGGATTTATATAAAAGCAAGCGGCCAAGAATCACCTAAGCCGTCGCTCTATTTTCTAATTATTTAACTTCAGCCAACATTTTCTCACCCTTAGCAATCGCATCTTCGATGCTACCTACCAAGTTGAAAGCTGCCTCTGGAAGATGATCTAACTCACCATCCATGATCATATTGAAGCCTTTGATCGTATCCTTGATATCAACCAACACTCCTTTTAGACCAGTAAACTGCTCTGCCACGTGGAATGGCTGAGATAAGAAACGCTGTACACGTCTTGCTCTGTGTACCACTTGCTTATCTTCTTCAGAAAGTTCTTCCATACCCAAGATCGCAATGATATCCTGCAATTCTTTGTAACGCTGAAGAGTTTCTTTCACTCGTTGAGCACAATCATAATGCTCATCACCCAAGATCTCTGCAGAAAGAATTCTTGAAGAAGAATCCAAAGGATCCACTGCTGGGTAAATACCTAATTCGGCAATCTTTCTTGACAATACCGTAGTAGCATCCAAGTGAGCGAAAGTCGTCGCTGGAGCAGGGTCAGTCAAGTCATCCGCAGGTACATAAACTGCCTGTACGGAAGTAATGGAACCATTCTTAGTAGAGGTAATTCTTTCCTGCATGGCACCCATTTCTGTTGCCAATGTTGGCTGGTAGCCTACCGCAGAAGGCATACGACCTAGAAGTGCAGACACTTCAGACCCTGCCTGAGTGAAACGGAAAATGTTATCGATAAAGAAAAGGATGTCTTTACCAGCACCTTCTCCATCACCATCTCTATAATATTCAGCCAAAGTCAAACCAGTCAAGGCTACACGAGCACGCGCCCCTGGAGGCTCATTCATCTGACCGAACACGAAGGTTGCTTTAGAATCTTCTAATTTTTTCAAATCCACTTTGGAAAGATCCCATCCACCTTCTTCTTCTAAGCTGTGGATGAAGTCATCACCGTAAGTTACAATACCTGACTCGATCATTTCACGAAGCAAGTCATTTCCTTCTCTTGTTCTTTCACCTACACCGGCGAATACAGAAAGACCAGCATATGCCTTCGCAATGTTGTTGATCAATTCCTGAATCAATACTGTTTTACCTACACCGGCACCACCAAACAAACCGATCTTACCACCTTTTGCATAAGGCTCGATCAAATCAATTACTTTAATACCAGTGAAGAGTACTTCTGTAGAAGTAGAAAGGTCTTCAAATTTTGGTGCGGATCTGTGAATAGGAAGTCTAGCTCCAGTAGTAACTTGTGGAAGACCGTCAATTGCATCTCCAACCACGTTGAAAAGACGTCCTTTAATAGCCTCGCCAGTTGGTACAGAGATTGGTTGACCCAAGTCTTTTACCTCCATGCCACGTACCATCCCTTCGGATGAGTCCATTGCGATAGTTCTTACTCTGTCTTCACCCAAGTGCTGTTGAACTTCCATAACGACTACTTGGCCGTTTTCTTTGGTTACTACAACCGCGTCAAGGATGTTTGGCAGTTTACCGCCTTCGAAGGAAACGTCCACTACGGGTCCAATTACCTGAGTTATCTTTCCAATATTTGCCATTTGATAGAATGAAATGTAAAAAGGATATGCTTTTTGAATTCGTCCGCAAAATTAACCAATAAAGCCTAATCCCAAAGGATATTTGGGAAATAATCCGAAGCTTATCAATTATTTGTTAAGTATTTGCTCCAAAAATGCACCTATAGTCAAAAAATCACTCCATTACTCTCCGCGCAAATAAAAATACCTTGGACCAATACCGGTTACTCAAATAATCTTCCGAAACCCCCAAAGAAGTGGAAGAATGTATAAATCGTACATCATTTTTGCTGACTTCAGTCACAATTCCGGCATGGGTCACCCTGTTTTTTCTTCTTCCAGTAGCAAAAAACAACAAGTCCCCCCGCTGTAAATCTCTTTGATTAATTTTTTTTCCTACTTGACTCTGATCCGCAGAAACTCGAGGCATTGTGACTCCAATAGAGTAATAGGCATGGTACACTAAAGCCGAACAATCCATTCCTGCTCTACTCGTACCTCCATATTTATAAGGGGTCCCGGTATAGCTTCTAGCGGTGGAAATCACTACATCAAACGGATCCGATGCCGCTTTCTTTTTTGATGCACAGGAAAAGGCCAAAAAGGCCAGAATTGGAATCCAATAAAGAAAGGAAGAAAATCTTTGCTTAATCATTCGCATAATTACTCTTTCAAGTATATGATTCTCGAACGAAGGAATCAACCCTAATATATCAAAAACAACCTATCATTTCGTTATATTCGTAGTTTGAAGCGAAGGATATGAGTAGAGAAGAATTTACAAACCTCCCTTTCCATAAAAAAATCAACACCTTATATACAGAAGGTACATTTGTCGTGGGTATTCGTTATTACCGACATAAAGTAAACTTGTACCTTTTGAATAATGAATACGTCGAAGTTTTTTACAATCACAAATTGGACAAAATCGATAAAATTGACTTTTTACCCAGGAATCATTCTAGAATGAAATTTTATCTAGATCAAATTAAACTGGCTTAAAAAATCCCGCAGATATCCGCAGAAAAGGACGCTGATCCAAGCTAATTTTTATTCTTCTACCCTATAACAACTCTTACTTTAGCGAAAATCTGCGGTATTTATCTCCGAGAATCTGCGGGGAACTGCGGGAAATAAAAGAAAATTCAAGTAATTCGTAGTTCTAATTTTTATCCCAATGAAGAAGAAAATAGCTCTTGTGACCGGAGGATTTACCGGAGAGTCGGTCATATCATTAAAAAGTGCGGCAGTTGTTGAAAAAACCATAGACAGAGACCTTTATGATATTTATAAAATCCTGATTTACCCTGGCGACTGGTATTTTTTAAACGAGTCGGGAATTAAAATCCCTGTCAACTTGAATGACTTTAGTATTGAGTTGGAGGGGCAAAAAATCATCTTTGACGGAGTATTCAATATCCTTCATGGTTCACCTGGGGAGGACGGAAAGCTTGCCGGATATTTTGATATGATTGGCATCCCATATACTACTTGTGATCAACTGACTTCAGCCATTACCATGAATAAGGGCTATACCAAGGCAATAGTAGATGACATCGAGGAATTATACATTGCAAAATCTCTCCAACTTTTTGAGAACTCCTCCGAGAATCGAGAAAAAGTCGCAAATGAGTTAACCTTACCCTTATTTATCAAACCAAACAATGGGGGAAGCTCCATTGGCATGAGCAAAGTCAAAACTTGGGAGGAGTTACCAGAAGCCTTGGAGAAAGCTTTTGCTGAAGACAAACAGGTGTTAGTGGAAGAGTTCGTCTCAGGAAGAGAATTTTCTATCGGTTGCTTCAAAGGCAAAGGCAATATCCAGGTATTACCAGCTACGGAAATAGTGAGCAGCAAAGAGTTTTTTGATTATGAGGCGAAATACGTAGCAGGTGTTACAGAAGAAATTACTCCTGGCAGGATGAACGAAGAAGAGGTAGATAGAGTCAATCGCATCATCCCAAAGATTTATGAAAAATTGAACTGCAAAGGTGCTGTTAGAATCGATTATTTTCTTCAAAAAGAATCTGGGAAATTCTACTTTATAGAGATCAATACAGTGCCAGGTCAAACTGAAACAAGTCTAATTTCCCAACAGGTCCGCGCGATTGGGATGGAGGTAAAAGACTTCTACACTCAGATAATTGAAGAAATGTTTTAAGATCCTCAAATTCTAATCTTAAGCACCCCTTAGGAAGAATATCGAATTTTGGAATAACATTTGGACCATTTAGGCAAGAAATAATTAATAATTCATTGATCAAGCCTTCAGGAGCTAAAAAGTAGCTTTCAAGGTAATTAGCATGTATTGCATGTGAAAATAAATCCCCATTTCCGGGAAAATTTTGGTCTGTGAACTTCATCCTAAAACCCAAATTCGATATGAAAAATTACATGTTTGTAATGGTGCTTTTTGGATTGATTGTGAGTTGCGGTCCATCTGATAGGCAAGAAGAAAAGTTGAAAGACCTTATTGCGGAATGGAAAAATACGTCTGAAAAAGTAGCAGATCTTTCTGAGCAAGTAGGGAATCAAATGTATTTATTGAAAACGAAAAAAGAAGAAAATGGAATTTCCGAAATGATTCCTGTTCGTTTTCAGGGTGAGGAGAGTAATTGTGAAACTGCCTATGAAACTCTTCGTGAGGATATTGATGAGTTTATTGTCGACTGGAAAGAAAACTCTCTAAAAGTTGACGAACTTACAAATAACATGGCAATAGGAAAATGGACTATTGAAGATGATGAAAATCTCAAAGCCTTAGATTTAGAGGTTAAAGAAAGAGATGTTGACATCGAACAATGGTTGAATCAATTGGAGGAATTGAAGGAAAATTGCGGAATCAATACAGAGCCTTCGAATTCCTAAATTCTGCTCTTTAATAAGTAAATATTGAAACAAAAAAGCCTTCTGAGCAATTCAGAAGGCTTTTCGTTTTATAACCCGAAAGCGGATTTAATCTTATCTACAAAATCTAATTTTTCCCATGTAAAGAGCTCTACTTCCAAGGTAATCTCATCTCTATAAGGAGAAAGGAAAGTTTTTGAAACGACCTCATTTTGTCTTCCCATATGACCATATGCAGCAGTTTCCTCATAAATCGGATTTCTCAACTTCAATCGTTGTTCGATTGCATAAGGTCGCATATCAAATAACTCTTCTACTTTCTTTGCAATTTCCCCATCATGCATATCTACTTTAGCAGTGCCATAAGTATTTACATAAATACCCATTGGTGCAGCTACTCCAATTGCATAAGAAACTTGAACTAAGATCTCATCAGCAACTCCAGCAGCCACCATATTTTTGGCAATATGTCGGGTGGCATAGGCAGCAGATCTATCTACCTTAGAAGGATCTTTTCCAGAGAATGCACCTCCACCATGAGCCCCTTTACCTCCGTAAGTATCCACGATGATTTTTCTTCCAGTTAATCCAGTATCCCCATGAGGACCACCAATTACGAATTTACCTGTTGGGTTGATGTGGTATTTAATATCGTCTGTAAATAACTTCTGAATTTCAGGCTTTAATTGTGCGATCACCCTTGGAATCAGAATAGAAACTATATCTGATTTGATCTTGGCAAGCATAGCTTCTTCCTCATCAAAATCATCATGCTGAGTAGAAACTACAATAGCTTCAATTCTCTGGGGTACATTGTCATCAGAATATTCGATAGTCACCTGCGCTTTGGAGTCTGGTCTCAAATAGGTGATCTCTTTATTTTCTCTTCTTAATTCAGCCAATTCCCGAAGGATCATATGAGAAAGATCTAGTGCCAAAGGCATGTAGTTCTCAGTCTCATTAGTTGCATATCCAAACATCATTCCCTGATCACCAGCTCCTTGTTCTTCAGGACTCTTTCGATCTACTCCTTGATTAATGTCTTGGGATTGTTCATGAATAGCAGATAAAACACCGCAGGAATTACCTTCAAACATGTAATCGGATTTGGTATAACCAATACGGTTAATTACATCTCGGGCGATTTTCTGAACGTCCAAATAAATATCGGATTTTACCTCTCCGGCCAAGACTACTTGTCCTGTAGTCACCAAAGTTTCACAAGCAACCTTAGAATTAGGATCAAATGCCAAAAAATTATCAATTAATGCGTCGGAAATTTGATCCGCAATTTTATCTGGATGCCCCTCAGAGACTGACTCTGAGGTAAATAAATATGCCATAAATATTAATTTGTAATGCGTTTTTTAAGCAAGCACAAAAATACAGGAACTGTACGAAATAAAAAATCGAAGTAAAAGGTCCTTCAATTTGTTTTTAAGGGAGATAATGGGACATTCTCTTTCCCCGCAAAGATTAGCCTTAGTCACCCATCAAGTTAATTAACAGCCTCTCTAATAGAAACTGGATTTACCAACTCTATACATTATCTTACTTTTTAATTGAAAACCTCTTCCTACTATGAAGCTTAAAATTTTACTTTTCACCTCCCTAACCTTTTTTTCCTTTCTGCTCTTGCATAGCCAAGCAATGGCAACAGAACCGATATCATCCTATAACGAATTAGTTGCTCTCTTTAAAACATGGAGAACATTTGAAACTCCACCATTACATGAAGGAGCGCCTGATTACCGGAAGGAAACTTTTGAAAAAAGACAAACTCAGTTTAAGGAAATCCAAACTCAATTTTCCCAACTCGATACTTCTGATTGGTCTATTTCAGAACAAGTGGACTATCGAATTGTACAAGCAGAATTAAATGGGTATGATTTTAATCAACGCATCCTTAAACCTTGGGAAAGAGATCCTGCTTTTTATAAAACTATCTGGACAGAAAGAAGTGATGTTCCTGCCCATGAAGGACCTACCCATCATGGGGTTTTAGAACTTTGGCAATACGAATTTCCTTTGCAAGGAGAGGCTCTTTCGGAATTTATAGGTGAGATTAAAATCATTCCTGCTTTAAACCAACAAGCCAAACAAAACCTAACGGGAAATGCCAGAGAACTGTGGGCTGCAGGCATTCCTTCTATCGCTACACAGATCAATGATCTGGATAATATATTGAAACTAGAAGGAGTTTCTGATCAGCCGGAATTAGTAAAAGCCATTAACGAAGCAAAAAGTGCTACCCAAGACCTGGTCACTTGGTTAGAGAAAGAAGCTTTGACCAAAACCGGAGAATCCGGTATAGGAAAAGAAAATTACACCTGGTATTTACAAAATGTACATTTAGTACCCTTAACCTGGGAAGATGAGGTAATGATCTTGAAACGGGAGTTAGCAAGAGCTTGGTCTTCCTTGAAACTTGAAGAGTACAGAAACGCTGGACTGCCCGAGCTGAAAGATGCAAATTCCCCCGAGGAATTTGACCTCATGGCCGAGGAATCAGTAAAAAGTATCCTGACATTCTTAGATGAAAAAGACATCGTCACAGTTAAAGACTATTTTGAACCAGCACTTAGAGAACACATGGGTTCATTTATTCCTAAAGAAAAACGAAACTTCTTTACCATAGGAATGCATTATGATCCACGTCCCCTTTATTCTCACTTTTACCATTGGTTTGAATTAGCTAGGATGGATAATGAACCTCATCCTAGTGAAATCCGAAAAAATCCCTTGCTATATAATATTTGGGATTCAAGAAATGAAGGAACAGCCACTGCCGTAGAGGAAATTTTTATGGATGCTGGACTGTATGAAGACTCCCCGCGATCCAGGGAAATTGTCTACATCATGATCGCACAAAGAGCCGCACGAGGTTTGGGTTCGCTTTATGCACAAGCCAATGAAATGACCATGGTAGAAGCTGGAGGGATCCATTCCAATTATACCCCTCGCGGGTGGATGAAAACCGAAAAAGAATTACTCCTTTTTGAACAACATTTATATATGAGACAACCAGGCTATGGAAGTAGTTATATCACAGGGAAGTATTTACTTGAAAATGCATTGGCTGATTATTTCAGAATCAATGAAGGCAGGTCTTTTCCGTTAAAAGAATTCTTTGACAAACTCAATTCAATTGGAAGCATTCCTATCTCACTTGGGCATTGGGAAATGACAGGTATTGATCAACAACCTAGCAGATAAAACTTAATTTCAATCCAAAGGGCTTTAACGATTTGTGACTAGCCCTTTGGTGATTTTATTCATTGCTTTCACCTTATGTTGAAAGTCTCCTTTTAAGGTATCTCGATAGGCATTCAGGTTATTCAATAACTCATCCATCTCTTCTGGAAGTACCTCTTCAAATAATTGCCTTAATCTCTTCGCTGCCGTAGGGGATTTACCATTGGTACTGATCGCAATTTTTAAATTGCCTTTGGTCACAATTCCTCCTAAATAAAAGTCACAGAGGGCAGGCGTATCCGCTACATTGACTAATAAAAATCGCTCCTTTGCCTGATCATGGATCAGTTTATTTACTGCCTTATCATCTGTAGCCGCAATTACTACGTGCTTTGCTCCCAAATATTTTTCGTCATAGGCATCAGTGATCATGGAAACAGTTTCTGCCGTCGAAGCCAATCCCAAAAAAGAAGGTGAAAACTCCTTTGCCACTGCAGTGACCTGGGCATTGGGACTTGACTTCAAAAGAAATTCTAATTTTTCAGTACCCACATTCCCTCCACCAACGAGAAGGATATTGAGTTCATGAACTTTTAGAAAAACAGGGTAAAGATGATTCATTGAGATTCTAGGGTTTATTATTGGATGATTATTCAAAAGATAGGAAATCTATCTTGGAATAGGCCGTTTCTTGATAAAGAAGACTACAAGCCCCCTAAACATTAGAAACAAGGAAGGCGATAAATCACCTGTCACTTAATCTATCATTAGTCTAAGCATTAAATTTTACTACCTCTCTGTACAGCTCTGCTAATTTTTGACTTTCTCTTACTACTTCTCCCAAAATGATAATAGCAGGTGCTTTTATATGTTTATCGAAAGCCTTTTGGGCAATATCCTCAATGACCCCTGCGACAATTTTCTCCTCAATAGTAGTCCCACTTTGAATAATCGCTACTGGCAACTCAGATTTCCCAAAATCTTGATATATCCTTACTATTTCATTTAGTTTTTTGGTTCCCATCAAAACTACCACTGTAGCGGTGGATTGTGCAGCTAATGCAAGGTCTTTGGAAAGCTCTCCTTGCGAAGTTGTTCCAGTCACCACCCAAAAACTTTCTGAAACGCCACGTTTGGTTACGGGAATTCCTGCAGCCGTTGGTACAGCAATAGCCGAGGTTATTCCTGGCACCACTTCAGTTTTTATCCCAAAGGTTTCAATGTAATCCAGTTCTTCTGACCCTCTCCCAAAAACAAATGGATCTCCCCCTTTCAATCGAACCACATGACCGTGTTGAATCGCCATACTCACACAAAGTTCATTGGTATCCTGCTGAGGCATGGAGTGTTTACCCACCCTTTTTCCAACATATATTTTAATGGCGGTCTCCGGTGCGTGCTTCAATAAAGCAGGATCAATCAAGGCATCGTAAAGAACCACGTCAGCCTGATTCAATGCCAATACTCCCTTGAGGGTGATCAGGTCCGGATCTCCCGGACCCGCCCCCACAAGGGTTACTTTAGGGTTTAAATTTTTGTTCATGCTTCTACCTCTTCCTCTCTGTAGCTTTTCAGTAAGTCATAGATTTCCAAAGCTTGAGCAGCATAAGCTTTCGCAAACTCTTCCTTAGGTTCATATTTATTGATCTGATAAACTTTCTCTGCGAAAGTCCCTCCTAAATCAATCTTCCCATTTTCGACAAAGTTTTGATCAAACTTTGCGATGATATTAGCATAACTATTCGTGGTTACATTTTCACCTAATAAGATGGCTTTTGCAGCATTAATTAAGCCTGCATAGTGATGATAAATACTATCTGACCATCTACCTTCTTCCAGAGCTTCTTTTCCAAGATCTATTTTCTCGTAAGCTTCCAATAGCAAGGTGGCCACCAAGTCCAATACCACTCCGGCACATTCTCCAACCCCTACAGCAACTTTATACTCTTCGGTATTTCCCCAGTCTATAAAATCAGCTGGAGTTACGGTGGAAGCATCACCCAATTCTTTTAGAAGTTCATAAAAATAAATCTGCCCTTTTTCATCATAATATGACAAGAAGTCTTTTCCAGCAGCATTTTCTTCAAAATCATTCAATAAAATACGTAATGCTTCTGGCCCTCTTTTACTAGGAATTTTGGTCACTTTATCCGCAAATCTGCCATTACCATCTCCAAGATTTCCGCCTCCTAGCAGCACTTGTAAAGCGGGAATTACCACTTTTCCAGCTTTCATGGACATTCCCTGGAAACCTATATGTGCCATATTGTGCTGCCCACAGGCATTCATACAACCTGAGATCTTAATGACCAGGTCTTTGTTTTTCAAATACTGAGGGTATTCCGCCAAAATCACTTTCTCCAATTCAGCAGCAATCCCGGTAGAACTTGCAATTCCCAGATTACAGGTATCGGTCCCTGGACATGCTGTAATATCCGCCAAAGAGTTATATCCCCCTTCAGCCAAACCGATTTTCTTTAATTCCTGATGGAAATATGGAGCTAAATCCTCTCTCACATCACGTATCAAGAAATTCTGTCGAAGTGTAAAACGAAGCTCAGAATTAGCATAGGTTTCCACCAAATCTGCCAATTTTCTTGCTTGATCGATGTAAAAATCACCCAAGGGAACCCGTACCCCAATAGAAACAAAACCCTCTTGCTTTTGAGGTAAGACATTGGTTAATTTCCAAAGCTCATAATCCAAGCCTGGCTCTGCATCTAATTTAGCTTCAGGTGCATTGGGTAGGGTTTGGACAGCATCATAAGTAGCTGCATCAATAGGATAGGTAGAAAAAGGCAATGCTTTCTTTTCCTGTTCTACTAATTCCAGAAATGCTTCCAAGCCCAAATCCTTTACCAAGAACTTCATTCTCGCTTTATTTCTTCTTGCCCTTTCACCGTGACGGTCAAAAATCCTCAATACCGCCTCAATAAATGGGATAATCTGATCTGTTTCCAGAAAATCATATACTGCATCGGCATGTCTAGGTTGAGAACCTAATCCTCCTCCTAACAAGACTTTAAATCCACGAACTTCTTGTCCATTGACTGTTTTCATTTTTGGAATGAACCCCAAATCATGTAGATAGCTCAAGCCAGTATCCTCATCTGAGGAAGAGAAAGCCATTTTAAACTTTCTTCCCATTTCCTGGCAAATTGGATTTCTCAAAAAGTATTTGAAGGTAGCATCGGCATAGGGAGTCACATCAAATGGTTCATTCGGATCAATACCTGCAGTCTCTGATGCAGTGACATTCCTAACGGTATTTCCACATGCTTCCCGCAAGGTCACATCATCCTTCTCTAATTCAGCCCAGAGTTCAGGGGTTCTATCCAAACTCACATAGTGAATCTGAATATCCTGACGAGTGGTAATATGTAATCTTCCGGTAGAATATTCTTCAGAAACTTTTGAGATTCTTCTTAGCTGATCCGAACTCACCCTACCATAGGGTAATTTGATTCGGATCATCTGAACCCCCTGCTGTCTTTGCCCATATACACCTCTGGCAAGACGCAGGCTTCTGAATTTCTCTTCATCAATTTTACCATCTTTAAACAGCGCTATTTTACGCTCTAACTCGATGATATCTTTTTCTACAATAGGATTTTCTAATTCGGTTCTAAAGCTTTGCATGGCTTTACTGTTTTTACCCTATAGGGATAGTGGTTAAAAGGTATGAGGAAACGTCCGGTGTTTTTCCCGGACGTCTTAATTTCTATAAATCAACTTCATTAAAGCTTATTACCAAGGTCTATTTTAAAACAAGTTTCAATCGATAAAGCCAACTGAAACGGTATCAAATTCACCTTCTTCAATCAGGATAAAGCTTCCATTTGACTTATTCTCTCTATAGGAGTCAAAATGTATAGGTTTACTCAGCCTAAATTTCACCTTTCCTATATCATTCAATTTCAATTGATCTGCCTCCTCAGAACCAGAAAAATCTGTATGAATTTTAGATTCAATTTGATCCACTTTTGCCAATACTCGATTGACTCCGTGCTGCAAAATATACTTAGCTCCTACTCGAAGACCTTTGCTATTTACCTGACAAATAGTGGCCGAAATCTGCTTTTCACTTCTTGGAACAGCATCACTCTTGACTAACATATCACCTCGGCTCAAATCTACTTCTGAATTCAAAGTCACTGTAATTGAACTTCCTGGCGTCGCCTCATCCAGCTCTCGGTCAAAGAAGTGTATACTTTTGATAGAGGAAGTATTCATAGAGGGGAGTAAAGTCACTTCATCTCCAACTTTCAAACTTCCACCATACAATTTTCCGGAGAATCCTCTAAAGTCATGGAAGGCTTCTGTTTTAGGTCGGATCACATATTGTACGGGAAATCTAGCTACCGAGCTTTCCTGTAAATCCTCCGGTTCTAATACCTCCAAGTGATCCAATAAGGAATTTCCAATGTACCAAGGCATTTCCTCAGACTTTCTGGCAATATTTTCACCATTTAAAGCCGACACAGGAATGAATGTGATTTGATCTTCTGAGAAATCAGATTTTGCTACCAATTCATCAAAATCCTTTTTGATATTTAGAAACACTTCCTCGTCATAATTGACCAAATCCATTTTGTTGATAGCAACCACTACATGGCTCATTCTAAGCAAATTGGAAATAAAGAAATGTCTATAAGTTTGCTCGATTACACCTTTACGGGCATCAATGAGAATAATAGCCACTTGGGAAGTGGAAGCACCCGTCACCATATTTCGGGTATATTCCACATGTCCAGGAGTATCTGCGACGATGAAATTTGTTTTCTCCGTATTAAAATAAATATGGGCCACATCGATGGTAATCCCTTGCTCACGCTCTGCCACCAAACCATCCGTAGCCAAAGAAAAATCAAGGTAATCGTATCCTCGCTGCTTGGAGCTACGTTCGATTGCTTCAATTTTATCAGTAGTCAAGGACTTGGTATCGAATAATAATCGTCCGATCAGTGTGCTTTTGCCATCATCCACAGAGCCGGCAGTAGCGATTTTGATAAGTTTTCTATTTTCAGACATTTTGTTCGTTTTTTTGATAGTAAAAGACCATGGTTGTGTCTACTTTGTACTTGGTGTATTCTAATTAGTACAATTCTAGAAGTATCCGACTTTCTTTCTGGTTTCCATCGCCGCTTCGGAGCGCTTATCGTCAATTCTAGCTCCTCTTTCAGAAATAGTGGACTCCCTGATTTCGCCTACTACATCCTCTAATGAAACTGCTTCAGAAAGTACTGCTGCGGTACAGGTCATATCGCCTACGGTTCTGAATCGCACCATTTTTACTATCACCTCCTCATGCTCTTCCCTGTACACATGCTCATTGGCGGTCCATATCATTCCATCTCTTAAGAAAACTTCCCGTTCATGCGCAAAGTAGATCGATGGAATTTCAATATTTTCTGTTTTGATATACTCCCAAACATCCAATTCAGTCCAATTGGAAATTGGAAAACACCTAACATTTTGACCTACATGAATTTTCCCATTGAGCATATCAAAAAGTTCAGGACGTTGATTTTTTTCATCCCATTGCCCAAAGTCGTCTCTGACAGAGAAAACCCGTTCTTTGGCCCTGGCTTTTTCCTCATCCCTTCTCGCACCACCGATACAAGCATCAAATTTGAATTCTTCGATTGCATCCAAAAGGGTGGTTGTTTGAAGGGAATTTCGGCTAGAATACCTGCCTCGTTCCTCCCGAACTTTTCCTTGATCGATGGAATCCTGAACATTTCTTACAATTAATTCCAGACCCAATTCATCCACCAATTTGTCTCGAAACTCAATAGTTTCAGGGAAATTATGCCCTGTGTCCACATGTAATAATGGAAAAGGAATCTTCGCTGGATAAAAAGCTTTTTGAGCTAATCTTACTAATGTAATCGAGTCTTTTCCGCCTGAAAAAAGCAAAACCGGACGCTCAAATTGAGCTGCCACTTCACGAATGATGTGGATCGATTCTGCTTCTTTTGGATTAGGTATTAATAGGTTGTTCATGATATTTATGATTTACGAAGTACGATTTACGAGGTAAAATTGCACTTCAAATTTCATCGATTAACAGGTCATTTTGTCTTCGACTTCGCTCAGAATGACTAGACTTTCGTCAGTTTTGAATCTTTTGTCTTGTGTCTTAATTCTAAAATCTCACTTGGCATGTAGCCCACATTCTTTTTTGGAGTCTTCCCACCACCATCTTCCTGCTCTTGCATCTTCGCCTTCCATAATTGCTCTTGTACAAGGCGCGCAGCCAATACTGATAAATCCTTTATCATGTAGAGGATTGTAAGGGATACTCTTCTCGGAGATATAAGCTATCATCTTTTCAAAAGTCCAATCCAATAAGGGATTGAATTTTAAGATCTGATTTCCTTCATCCCATTCAATTCGCTTCATATCAGATCTATTGGCAGACTGCTCTGCACGAAGTCCAGTCACCCAAACCTCATTTCCTGCCAATGCCCTTTTTAAGGGCTCCACTTTACGGACAAAGCAACAAGACTTTCTATTTTCTACAGACTCATAAAAACCATTGATCCCGATCTCGGAAACCAATTTTTCCACTGACTCGGTAGTTGGATAATACACCTTGATTTGTTGCTTGTACTTTGCCTCCGTCCTAGAAAGCAATTCCAATGTTTCTGGAAATAATCTTCCTGTGTCCAAAGAAAATATAGAAATAGGCAAATGTGCATCGGCAATCAGCTGGGTAATCACTTGATCCTCCTGCCCCAAGGAGGTGGAGAAAGTTACTTTTCCCGGAAATAGATCAGCAATGAGTGCCAACCCTTCCTGTGCACTCAGTTGATTTAACTGAGCTTCCAGTTCATGCATATTCTTTTTGAGTGTCATCTTCTTTTGCTTTAGGTGCAGCTTCCCAAACTCGCTCGTGTAAATAGTATAAAATGATTTTAGAGAACACTTCCACAGAACCTATTGATATGGCCATTACAAATTGCCCGGTGACGAAATAGGAAATGATAATCGTATCAATCGTCCCTACAATTCTCCAAGAAATTGACTTGAGCAGACTCTTTGCATTGCTGTCTTTTCCAGACTTGTTGCTAAATAGTTTCTTAAGAGGTTGATCTAAAATCATATCAGGTTTATACGAGCGTAAAGCACAAAAGTATATAAACCCTATTTAATTTATAGGGTTTATGGTAAAAAAATTTTAACCTGTCTTCAAAATATCCTCTAACGTTTTGTTTTCCAGTATTTTAAGAGTCTCATCTCGAACCTGCACCATGACTTTATTAATCCCACAAAGCGCTTCACTTTTACATTCAGCACAGGGTTCATAGTAATTCAAACTCACACATGGAAGCAATGCAATGGGTCCATCTAAAAGCCTGATTACTTTAGATAATGGAATATCCTTAGGTTCTTTGATCAAGTAATAACCTCCTCCTTTACCTTTTTTACTCCCAAGCATCCCAGCCTTTTTCAATTCCAGCAGAATATTTTCCAAAAACTTATGAGAAATCCCATGTTCCTCAGCTATATCATGGATCAATACTGTTTTTTCATCTTTGTGCTTACCCAGGTAAGTCAAAGCATGTAGCGCATATTTGGTCTTTTTTGAAAGCATGGACAAAAATAAGTTATTTCAGGTAATACCCTAGTATGGAACTAGGCTTTTATAAATATGATAAAAAAAACGGGTATGCAAGCACACCCGTTTAAGATTTCATATTAAAACTCGCTTATTTAAAGCAATTCCACACTTCTCTTTACAAATGCAGTCAAGTCTTTGCCTGTTAACAAGCCTTGAGAAAGTTTCGCCAAATCAAAGGCTTGCTTAGCCAATTTGGTTTTCTCTTCTTCTGTTTCTGCTTTTAAGACTTTATCTACCACTGGATGGTTTCCGTTGATCGCTACTTTGTAAGCATCGGGAAGCTGTCCGTAGAAGCCCATTCCTCCACCACCTGTAGCTGCCATGTCTTTCATTCTTCGCATAAACTCTTCCATGGTAATGGTTACAGGAAGTTCCTCTGGACTTAAACCTTCTACCTCTACTGAGTAAGTCTTGTTATTGATCGCCTTCTCAAAGATCTCCTTTACTTCTTTGCTCTGATCTTCAGTAAGCAAATTAGAATAGGTATCTTCTTTTTGGATCAATTTCTCCACGACATCAGAGTCCACTCTCTTCAAAGAAGTCTTTTCCAATTTGGACTCTAAGTTTTGGATAAAGTGACTATCAATAGGTGAATCCATCACCAGTACATCATAATCCTTCTTATTGGCAGATTGGATAAAGCTATCTTGCTTTTCTACATCTGTAGCATACAAGACGATGGTTTGCTCATTTTTATCTGTTTGGATAGGCTTTACTTTAGATTGGTATTCTTCTAAAGTAAAGTACTCACCCTTGGTATTTTTAAGCAAGGCAAAGTCTTTTCCTTTTTCATAGAACTTCTCTTCGGAAATCATTCCGTATTTCACGAACAAGCCGATATCATCCCACTTCTCCTCATAAGCTTTTCTGTCTTTCTTGAAAAGCTCAGCCAACTTGTCAGCCACTTTCTTAGTAATGTAAGAGTTGATCTTCTTCACATTTCCGTCGGCCTGCAAGAAGCTTCTAGACACGTTCAAAGGAATATCCGGAGAATCAATCACCCCATGAAGCAACATCAAGAATTCAGGAACGATATCCTTCACTTCGTCCGTAATGAATACCTGGCGAGAGAATAGCTTGATCTTATTTCTCTGAAGCTCAAATTCATTTTTAACTTTTGGGAAATAGAGCACTCCAGTCAAATTGAATGGGTAATCCACATTCAAATGAATCCAGAAAAGTGGATCCTCTGACATTGGATACAGCTCTTTGTAGAACTTCAGATAATCCTCGTCTGTCAAATCACTTGGAGACTTGGTCCAGATTGGCTCAGTAGTATTGATGATATTATCAACTTCAACTGATTTCCATTTCTTTTCTCCTTTGTCATCTACTCCATCTTCAACAGATTCGGTCTTAGTACCAAACTTAATCGGCACAGGAAGGAATTTCGCATATTTATCTAGGATACCTTGAAGCTTCCATTTATCCAGGAATTCTTCAGAATCCTTGTTGATATGAAGAATGACGTCTGTTCCCCGTTCTTTTCTTTTCCCTTTGGAAATTTCAAAAGAAGTTGAACCATCACAAGTCCATTTTGCGGCCTCAGCACCTTCTTGATAAGAAAGGGTGTTGATCTCCACTTTATCAGCAACCATAAAAGCTGAGTAGAAACCTAAACCAAATTTACCGATGATCTCATTGGCATCTTTGGCATCTTTAAATTTCTCCACAAACTCTTCTGCTCCAGAGAAGGCCACTTGGTTGATGTACTTTTTAATTTCCTCAGCGGTCATCCCTAGACCACGGTCAGAAATGGTAATGGTCTTTTTCTTTTCGTCAAACTTTACCTCCACGGTCGTGTCACCTAGTTCGCCTGAATACTGACCTAATGTCGCTAATCGTTTGATTTTTTGAGTTGCATCCACTGCATTCGATACGAGTTCACGAAGAAAAATCTCATTGTCAGAATAGAGAAACTTCTTGATTATTGGGAAAATATTCTCGGTATGAATCGAGATGGTGCCTTTTTCCTGCATGGCTATAAATTTGTTAAGTTAAACACAATGTTTTTTGGGCTACGGATTGCAACAGTTGTTCCAGTTGAAAAAAAGTGACAAGATGACAGAAATTTAAATCAGAAATTTTAAGGTAGAAGCTTGAAAAATCTCCTCATATGTCTCCCGAATCTAACTTCTGACTTATCTTTGGCCGATGTTAAAAGAAATCTCCATTTTAATCCAAAAAGAACTGACCCTTGAATGGCGCCAGAAATACGCGTTGAATGGAATTCTTTTATATGTAGTTTCTGCAGTTTTTATCACCTACCTCAGTGTTGGAGCAAAGCAAGGCAATATTTCATCTCCTACCTGGAATGCACTTTATTGGATTATCATTCTTTTTTCTGCGGTGAACGCAGTGGCCAAGAGTTTTGTACAGGAACACCAAGGGAGGCAGCTTTATTATTACATGATCGCTTCACCTGAGTCCATCATTTTATCCAAAATCATCTACAATACCGGTTTGACTTTGGTACTGGCCCTTTTGGGATATGGTGTTTTTTCTATTATTCTTGGAAATCCCGTTCTAGATCAGGGCTTGTTTCTTTTGAATTTGATATTAGGAGCCATGGGTTTTTCAGCCAGCTTGACCATGGTCAGTGGAATAGCTTCGAAAGCCGGGAATAATGCAACTTTAATGGCAATTCTGAGCTTTCCGGTCATTATTCCTATTCTGTTGATGGCGATCCGAATTTCAAAAAATGCCATGGACGGATTGGACTGGAGTGTCAGTGCAGATAAAATTATATCCCTTTTTGCCATCAATGCCATCGTGGCGGCAGCTGCCTATATTTTATTTCCTTATTTGTGGAGATCCTGATCAAAGAGATCTACAAATAGATTATCTGAAATTCATCCAAAAAGTTTAAGTCAAGCTTAGGGACTAATTTCCTTTATAGGTTTTACTAAATGATCCCCCATTTCAAAAGACTTTAGAAAAAGCAGCGAAATCAGGAACTTATGACTTATTTTTGCGCTTGAATTAGCAAAAATACCCTATGCGCCAAAGTTGGTGGAAAATCCTTACCATCGCCCTGCTGCTGTATACCTTGATTGCAGGTTTGCTGATGGATGTACCACGTCTCCCGATTCTAAACGAAACGATCAGAGCACTGCATTTCCATGTGACCATGTGGTTTGGAATGATCTTGATGCTGGTAGTTTCCGTATTCTACAGTATCAAATACCTCCGAACCAATGACATCAAGAATGATGACATGGCAATTGAATTTGCAGGAGCGGCCATTTTATTCGGAGTATTAGGAATCGTGACCGGCATGCTTTGGGCCAAATTTACTTGGGGAGATTATTGGAGTGGAGATCCAAAACAAAATGCAGCAGCCATTGGTATCCTGATGTATTTTGCCTATTTGATTTTGCGTAATTCACTGACTGACACTCAACAAAGAGCTAGGATAGGTGCCATTTACAACATCTTTGCTTTTGCTGCATTTATTCCTCTAATATTTGTACTTCCAAGGTTGACAGATAGCCTTCACCCGGGCAATGGTGGAAACCCAGGATTTAATGCATATGACCTAGACTCTAAACTTCGAATGGTTTTTTATCCGGCTATCATAGGTTGGACACTTTTAGGCAGCTGGATCGCAACTGTTCGTGTGAGAATGCGTAGGGTGGAAAGGATACTTGAAGACCGAATGATTAATTCCTGATCGATGAAAAAATTACTGATTATAGCTTTTATGATTTTCTCATTTGGTGCAATGGCCCAAGAGAAGATTCCCGTTACTGAATCTGACTATTCTAACAACACTGTTGAAATGGCTGATTCCATGAGAGCAGATGGAAAAATTTATGTGTTGGTAGGTATAATTGTCTTGATATTCGCTGGAATCACTATCTACTTGATCAGCACAGATCGAAAGATCAGCAGACTAGAAAAAAATATTCAATCCTAACATTCAGAAAACATGAAAAAGGGACATTTAATAGGAATTGGGATTATTGCCATTGCCATTGTCATCATTATGACCTCCATCGGCGATGCCAGTAGTTATGAAAGTTTCAATACTGCTTTGGAAATGAAGCATGATGGAAATGACAAACCGATTCACGTAGTAGGACAATTGAAGAAAGACCAAACAGGAGCTGTTACGGGCTTGAATGTTAGAGAAGACAAAACCTCATTTACCTTTGTATTAGTCGATAATGACGGCACTGAACAGGAAGTTTTTTACAACGAGCCTGTCCCTGCAGATTTCACCCGATCTGAATCCGTGGTTGTAATCGGACAATACAAAACAGATGATATTTTCATCGCAGATAAGATCCTGATGAAATGCCCATCTAAATATCAGGAAACAGATGTACAGGCTGCGGGAATGTGAGAAGTGTAGATAGAATAAAAACCCCATGATCAATACCTTTATCGGAAATCTTGGCCACATGATGACCATCGTGGCCTTTGTCAGTGCATTGGTTACGGCCTATGCTTACATCCAATATTTCCGTGCAAACGAACTAGAAAAAGCAAGCTGGAGGAAATTCAGTAGAATCAGTTTTTTAATCCATGGCGTATCAGCCACGTTGATTGCGGTTTCACTTTTTGAAATCATTTACAATCACCGGTTTGAATATTTCTACGCATATTCGCACAGTTCAAAAGCCCTACCAGTCCATTACATGATCTCCAGTTTCTGGGAAGGTCAAGAAGGAGCGTTTATCCTTTGGATCTTCTGGAATGTGATACTGGGGGCTGTGTTAATAAAAACCAATAAATTCTGGGAAGCGCCTGTTATGGTTGTGTTTGCATTGGTACAGGCATTTTTGGTATCCATGATTTTAGGAGTGGTCATTGGGGACTTGAAAATAGGAAGTTCGCCCTTCATTCTGCTTCGGGATGCTACTCAAGCACCTATTTTCCAAGTAAACCCAGACTTCGTACCGGAAGACGGAACTGGACTCAACCCATTACTTCAAAATATTTGGATGGTCATCCATCCACCCACCCTTTTCCTAGGGTATGCTTCTACCCTTGTCCCATTCGCTTTTTTGATGGGAGGATTAGTGATGAAAAGATACTCAGAGTGGATTCGTCCAGCATTACCTTGGGCTATTTTCTCTGCCATGATCCTAGGAATGGGAATCATAATGGGGGCCTATTGGGCTTATGTGACGCTTAACTTTGGAGGGTACTGGAACTGGGATCCAGTAGAAAACGCTGTGTATGTGCCTTGGCTAATCTTAGTGGCTGCCATTCACACTATGATCACTTTCAAGAAAAGTGCTACTGCTCTGAAAACTTCCATCATATTGGTGATATCGACCTTCATCCTGGTATTGTATGCCACTTTCTTGGTAAGGTCAGGCGTATTGGGAGATGCTTCGGTACACTCCTTTACCGACCTAGGATTATCAGGTCAGTTGTTAATCTACATGCTGTTCTTTTTGGTAGTAGCCATAGTACTTTCTGTCAGAGCCTGGAAACATATCCCAAGTTCAGAAAAAGAAGCTTCCGTATACTCCCGGGAATTCTGGGTTTTCATTGGTGCAACTACTTTAGCTTTAATGGCATTCCAAGTGATTTTACCTACATCTATTCCTGTTTGGAATACCTTGGTAGAAAGCTTTGGTGGAATCTCCAATATGGCGCCTCCTGCTGATCAAATTGAATTCTACACGAAGTTTCAATTATGGTTTGCAGTAGCTTTGTCCCTTTTGACTGCAGTAGGACAATTCTTCTGGTGGCAAAAAATGGACAAGCAGAAGTTGAAAGAAACATTGGTGACGCCTTATATCGTTTCCGTGTTGATTTCTGCTGTGATCATAGTATTGGCCAAAGTTTACGACTGGAAATACATCATTATTATTCTGGCAGGAACCTTTACCATTGTGGCCAACTCTGTGATTTTGGCAAAGATTCTCAAGAAATCTACTTTCAAATTAGCAGGTGGATCTCTAGCACATATTGGCTTAGGAATGGTTTTGATTGGAATCATGTTTAGCTCCGGTTACTCAGATGTTATCTCCATCAACATGTCAGGGCTAACTTATAGCAATAGCTGGGAAGATGAATTGAACAAGGAACATGTTTTGCTTTGGATCAATAAACCTACTCAGATGAAAGACTATACGGTCACGTATAGAGGCCGACAAAAGAAAGTAGTGGGAGTTCCTGAATACGTTCCTGCAAAAATCCTGGAAACTACCGGTTTGGTAAACAAATCCGTAGCATTGGAATCCTATAAGGACTATTTCCAAAAAGGGGATACGGTTAATTTGGTGTTGGAAGAAAATGATTATTTCAAAATCGACTATTACCAAAACAATACGCTACAATTTTCCTTGAACCCTATGTCTCAATTCAATGCGGGCATGGGAGGTTTGATCTCTTCTCCGGATTCTAAGATTTATTTCGACAAGGATCTTTATACCTATGTAGCCGCTATGAATGACTACGAAGACCCTGACTGGAAAGAGGATGAAATCTATGAAGTAGCTCCTGGAGAGCAGTTCCATGTAGCTGATTTCGTTACCTATTTTGATGGTGCGGAGGTATTGCAGGAACTAGAAGACTATGTCTTACAAGAAGGAGATGTAGCTGTGAAAGCCAAGCTTAGAATATTGGATTACGATGTAGAAAAAGTATTGGAACCCACCTTTATCATCAGAAATAGCCAAGTCGGTAAAATCCCATTAGTTGATTCTGAATTAGGAATTAAAATTTCTTTGGAAAACATTCTTCCAGAGGAGAATAAATTCGTCTTCAAGGTCAATCAATACCAGAAAGATTATGTGGTCATGAAAGCCATTGTTAAACCTTATATCAATGTGTTGTGGATGGGTACCATCATTATGTTGACAGGTTTTACCGTAGCCATTTTTAGAAGATTTGATGAATTCAAGAAAATGAGAGATAAAGGCTTGGAATAGCCTTAACATAAATACTTACAAAAAGAAAAGCCCGAATAAAATCGGGCTTTTCTGCTATCTAACATATCCTTTACACTTAAAGCAAAGGGGTAAATTGTTTCAGGAATCTGACATCGTTTTCTGTGAATAAACGAAGGTCTTTGATTTGATATTTCAACATCGCAATTCGCTCAATTCCCATACCAAAAGCAAAGCCTGTGTATTTCTTCGAGTCGATTCCACAGTTTTCCAACACATTCGGGTCTACCATTCCAGAACCTCCAATTTCAACCCAGCCAGTTCCTTTACAAACATTACAACCAGATCCTCCACAGATCAAACAAGTAATGTCAATCTCTGCACTAGGCTCCGTAAAAGGGAAATAAGAAGGTCTGAAACGTACTTTAGTGCCTTTACCAAACATCTCTTTAGCGAAGTGGTATACGGTGTTTTTCAAGTCAGCAAAGCCCACGTTTTCATCCACATAAAGCCCTTCTACTTGATGAAAGATACAATGTGCTCTTGCTGAAATTGCTTCATTTCTATACACTCTTCCAGGGGAAAGAGTTCTGATAGGCGGCTGTTGGTTTTCCATTACTCGCACCTGCACAGAAGAAGTATGAGTTCTGAGCGCGATGTCTGGATTTTTCTCTATAAAGAAAGTATCCTGCATTTCACGTGCGGGGTGATTTTCAGGGAAATTCAAGGCTGTGAAATTATGCCAATCATCCTCAATCTCTGGTCCTTCTGAAAGGTTGAAACCTATCCTTTCAAAAATTTCAATAATTCGCTGTCTGGTAGCAGTAAGAGGATGAATTCCTCCCAAACCTTGATTGGAAGGAGGCAATGTCAAATCAATATCCGCAGATTTAGACTTTTTATTTGCTTCGCTTACCTTTTCGATTAGCTCCTTAAACTTAGCTTCAGCTAGTTGCTTTACTCCATTGACCAATTGTCCGTAAGCACGCTTTTCTTCATTAGGAACCTTTCCCATACCTGCAAAAAGCTCTCCCACCACAGACTTCTTGGAGATATACTCCATTCTGTAGGCTTCCAACTCCTCTGGTGTATTCGCATCAGCCGCTGAAATGGCTGCTTTGATCGCTTCAATTTTTTCCTGATACATGCTTTGCAATTTTATCAAGCCACAAAGCTAAGAGTTTTAGGATTTTTTGGACAAAAAATCAGGAGGGATTGCATGCATTTCATGATAGTCGGGGCAAGATTCTAAAAATAGTTTGAATCTCTTGCGATCCAGTTGACATAGCTACCGCGTATTTCCATTCAAATACAAATACTAAGAATCATCAAAATTTAAAAAATCATGGACATTCAAAAATTCTTCAAATTGGCTTTTGCTGCCTTTATTTTTCTATATGCAAACTCAGCTTTTGCTCAAATGGAAAAAACAGTCCTAGTCGGAGGAGCAGAAATGTATCCCTCTAAAAGCATTGTAGAAAATGCCACCAACTCCATGGATCATACCACCTTGGTAGCAGCTGTAAAAGCCGCTGGTTTGGTAGAAACTTTACAAGGAGCTGGTCCCTTTACGGTATTTGCGCCAGACAACATGGCTTTCGAAAAATTACCAGCAGGTACTATTGAAACCTTACTAAAACCTGAAAATAAAGCTCAGCTTCAAGCTGTATTGACTTATCACATAGTAGCAGGTAAAATGGGATCAAAAGATATCACAGAAGCGATCAAAAAAGGAAATGGAAAAGCAGAATTCACCACAATTCAAGGAGGCAAATTAACCGCATGGATGAAGGGAAAAGACCTGTACATCACCGATGAAACCGGAGGCCAATCAAAAGTAACCATCGCAGACGTGTGGCAGAATAATGGCGTCATTCACTCTGTAGATGCGGTAGTACTTCCGAAAATGTAACAGATATAGTTTACTTAATAAAAAAACCGACTCCATTCCTTGAGTCGGTTTTTTTAATACAGATCCTTCAGGAATTTGAGAAAAAGCAATTCTAAGATCTTAATCTGTAGCCTATTCTTTGATGGAAATCTTAACTCAAAATTCGAAATTCACATATTACCAAGTTCTACTTCCTCCAGGTCTTCTGCGCTCCCAAGGGTTATTTGAAGGTTCTGGTTGTTTGAAATTACCAATGATATAAGTAAAGGTTAACATCCCATATCTCGTCAAAACATTTGTGAAAACATCGGTCACCGAAACGTCGGAAATAGTTCTTTGGATGCTATTGTTCTGGTTGAGCAAGTCAAAGATCATTACTTTCAACTCAGCTTTATTATTCTTAGCAAATCTATATCCGCCTTCAATATTCCAAAGCCAAAACGATTGATCAAATCCTTCGGACAAGCCACTGTATAAGCTATGATTGATATTATTTCCAATAAATAACTTTCCTCCATTTGGAGAATAATACAATCTCAGATTGGACTCCTGTACGTAGAAATTATTATCCTGCGTAGTTTGAAGACTGGAATTGACAATATTATAATTACCTGTCGTACTCAAGGTGAAATCTACATTCTCACTGATGTTTGAGGTAAAGGTAATCCCTTGCCTTAAAGACAGGTTATCATTGAGATTTCTTTCCCCATTGATCAACCCAGGAATTCTATTGAAATTCACCCGGGTATTCATATTAAACTGAGTCTTGATCCCTTTTATTGGAGTTCCGTAAGTGAAGAAGAAGGTGGTTCTAAAGTTGCCGTCCAAGTTGATGGGCTGGGTAATTTGCCCTCCAGGTCTCAACAAAATCTCTCCATTGATCAAAGTGTCTTGCGCTGTCAAAAAGGTGCTTGAACCTATGTAATTCTTCGTGCCTGAGTAATTAAAAAACATAAACATGGTGTGGTTCTTCTCCATATTTATTTTGCTCATGTTGAGGAATATATTGTGATTATAGCTTTGCCCCAGATTTGGATTCCCAACACTCAAGTTCAATGGATTTTGATTATTTACTACATTTTGAAGCTGAGACACATTTGGTTCATCGGTATTGGTTCTATACCTCATCCGGTAAGAAATTCCAGTCTCTCTATTTCTATAGCTCAAACTTGCCCCCGGCAAAATATTATTGAAGCTTCTATTGAACACTCCTGGCTCTGGAAAAAAAGCCTCATTATCTAATTTCGCATTTTGATAATCTAGGTTGAAGTTCAAGTTTAACCCATTGTTATTGTAGGCATAGCCTGAACGTACTCGTTGGGTTATAAACTTGTTATCAAACTCATTACTCAAGGCAGTATCCAAGAGATAAATCCCTTGTTCTGCACCCAGCACATATGTCTTTTGATCTGAGTTAGATTTATTATTTCCAACTTGATAACCAATAGTACCTATTGACTTCTCTCCCAAAGGTTCGGTCAACGTCGCATTGACCCTATAGTTAAACCCTTTGGAAAGAGTATAAGTCTCCTGTAATGTCGTATCTAAAACCTCTCTTTTATAATCTATGCTGGCAGCAAGCAAATCGGAAATTTGATCCCGATTGGACCAGGTTGTATTGATATCCGTGGAAAAAGTTCTCCCTTTTTTATCAAATTTATATCGATAGGTAATGTTGTTAGAAATATTGTAAGTCTTATTCTCAGCATTGGTAATGGATCTTAAGGCACTTAAAGAATCTCCTGTACTCGCAGTGGTCAATGCATCCCGGTCACTGTAACTAGTACTGTTTTGAATGGATACATTGGGAGTCACAATAAAGGAATTCTTGTCATTTAAATCGGCTTCCAATCTTCCGCTAAATCGATGATTGTAATTGTCTGTAGTACTGATCAGGTTTTCCTGATAATACTGGGTCAAACTTTCATTGACCACTGTTTCTCGATTGGTGATTTCCTGTAAATTATTTGCTGAGTTATTGAAAAAATAGCTACCTGTAAAATTCACTTTTTGCCCCCATTTATCAGAGTAATTAAGGCCTATAGAATTGGTAGTATTGATGCCACTATTATTTCCTGCATTGAAATTATTATTTCCTCCGCCAAAGCCTCCTCGGCCTCTACCTCTATCTCCTCCTGAACTATTGGCGTTCACTCCGGCCAAATCCTGACTAGAAAAGTTTTGTTGATTGATATTATTCGCCAATCCTAAAATTGAAATTCTTCTGTCCCCACTAAACAAGTTCAAACTTCCTCCTGCAGAATATCGATCGTCCGTTCCATACCCTCCATATACACGTCCGAATTTCCCATTTTTTCGATCTTCTCTTAAAATGATGTTTATCGTTTTGGTATAAGACCCATCATCGAAACCTGTCAATCTACTTTGATCAGATCTTTGGTCCAACACCTCTACTCGGTCAATTGCATCGGCAGGAAGGTTCCTTAAGGCAATATTTGGATCAGAACCGAAAAACTCTCTTCCATCAACCAAAATCTTTTGCACGGTTTCCCCTTGAGCCTGAACTTCGCCATTTTGAATGGTGACCCCTGGTAGTTTTCTAATCAGATCCTCTGCTTGGGCATTTTGTTGTGTTTTAAAGGCTGAAGCATTGAAGGAAGTGGTATCCCCTCTCATTTCCCCAACAGGAGACTGCCCCTCAATCACTACTTCTCCCAACGTCTGGGTATCTTCATTTAACACCAAGATGCCCAAATCAGCTGGTTCACGAAAGCTGTGAGTTTTGGAAATCGTTTCATAACCTATAAATTTTATTTCAATTTTTACTTGAGGAATCATCGGCCTAATCAATTCGAATTTCCCTTGGGCATCTGTTACACCTCCTACTAATAAAGAATCAGTAACTGTCTTAATCAAAACATTGGCTCCATTCATTGGAGTCTTGGTGCTTCCGTCTATGACGGTGCCAGTAAGTTTAATTTGAGGTCTTTGACCCTGAGGCCGTTGCCCATACACATTAAAAACTAGTAGCAGGCAAAAAATCAGTAAAAGGTATTTATACATGTTTCCCATAGTTGCGCAAATATCTGATTCTTTGACCCTAGAAAAATGTCAAAGGTTTAGTGCTCAACTAATGAAAAATTAGAATGGAAAATCGGAAGGATAAATGGCTAAAAAACGATTTAAAAGATGAATTATTTTTTCACCACATCCATTATTTCCGGATAGGATATCCCAAAATGGCTATTATCATATACAGCCTCTCCGTTTTTAATTACAATTACCTGCGGAGATTGATGTGGAATACCAAATTCCTGACTTACTTGATTAGACAACTCTCTGTTTTCGATGATATCCAAATGGTAAGGCATAACATTTTTATGGTCATCCTCTTTCCAATTACGTAGAAGTCGATCTAAAGACATGCTACTTAACGAGCAGCGAGTACTATGCTTAAATATCATTACGGGGACATCCTCACTCAAAACCTTGATATCCTCTAATTGACCTAATTGTGTTAATTTATTCCAATTCATTTTACATCCTTTAATAAAGGGCAATATTTTTGGGGAAGATAAAGTTCCCTGATTAACCAAGGAATTTACAAATGAAATTAAAATCCAAGTTTGATTTAGTCAAATCGTCTATACTATTCGTTTTTGTAATCGCTAGCTTCGCTTCTTGCAAAACTTTTAATCCACATCTGAACCCTCAGCCAGAAATTGCTCCTCCTGCATTTTCCTCAGTCAATGTACCAGTCCAAATCCCTAAGGAAACACTGGATAAACTATTTAATCAGGCCATCCCTCAAGTATTGGTAAATGATGAAGCAATAGGATCCGGAAATTTCGAAGGAAACTTATTGTTGACAAGAAACGGAAAACCTTCCTATACTGCCTTGGACAGTCAGAGAATTCAATTAACGCTTCCCCTAAAACTTCAGGGTGAGATTGGATTAAAAAGGGGTGGTCTAGGTAGTTTTATTCAATCCAAAATCCCATTAGACGAAACCCTTACCCCGGTATTTATTCTGAATCCCTCGATCAACCCGGATTGGAGCATTTCTATAGCTGACTTTGAACTGGTCGACTTAGGAGGAAAATTAGCTTTATCAGTATTTGGAATGGAAGTGGATCTTTCAGGGCTTTTAGAGAGGGAGATCAATCGCTGGGGAGAACAAAACTTAGCCTCTTCCAAATCCCTAGTTAGCTTGAAGACCTTTATTGACCTTGCATGGAATCAAGTGGGAAGGCCTTTTACAATCAATTGGGAAGGAGAAGCATCCGCATTTTCCATTCAACCTGATTCTGTTAAACTTCAAGAATTCTTTGATCAAGAAGATCAACTGAATGTTTGGCTGGGCCTTAACGGAAAAGTAAATTCCCATCCGGTAAATGCAGCTCCAAGCCGTGCATTCCCTCTACCAAAACTAAGCCCAAATCTGGATCCTGAAAACCACCTGGAAATTACCCTGCCATGGGTTCTTGACTATGAAAAAATAAATCAACTTTTGGGAGAAAACCTGAATAATCGTCCAATTCGGGTAGATAAAAAGACCATCCTCACCCCAGATAATATTCTAAGCCAATCCTATGGAGATCTGTTGAAAATAACTATGGATTTCATGGCAGAACAAACCAATGGGAAAAGTTTGGATGGAAAGCTTTACATCGTGGGTAAACCTGCATATGATCCCAAAAATCAGAACCTTTATTTCACGGATATCAATTTTAAAATAGAAAGTGGCAACCTAGGAGCTCAAACGAGTATTGGTCTCAAAAAGAAAAAGATCATCCGAAATATTGAAAAAAGAGCGGTTTTTCCAATTGGAGATTATCTAAATGAAGGCATGTTAAGTATACAGGACAGACTGGCTTTGAAAACAGGAATTGCTGATTTACGAATAGAAGATTTAGAAATAATACCCGAAGATTTTTTCCCTACCAAAAATGGGTTGACAGTGCACATGAAAGCTAGGGGCAAGGTGAATTTTGACTGGAAATAATAAATGGGAAGTACTCAATGCTTCCCATTTATTATTTCTATGATTGTCACTTGATTTTTTTCATCATATCTTTTGCTGACTTCTTAATGTCCTCATCCAAGAAATGTTTGGAAATATGATCGATTTTAGATTTCAGGTTTTTACCTAACTTCATTGATGAAACTGATCGCATGGCGAATTTTACTACTGAGGGGTTATTATCCTCTAAAGATTTCGACAATATTGCCTCTGCCACTTCTGGAGGCCTTTTTTGAGCTCCAAAAGCCGCGGCAATTCGAATGGTAGAAGATCCTTTTTCAGCTGCATTTTTCAGGATATCTCCCACTCTATCATCATCAATATATCCTACCAAATAGGCTGCCTTCATTGATAGATTCTCATCGGAGCCTTCTATCAAATCCGAAAGTAAGGGCAATGCATCTTTCCCAAACTTTTTTGCACCTGCAGGGTAATCCAACTCATCCTGTCTAAGGAAATTCAATAATTCTTCAGGATCGAAGCCTTTAGAGGCTGCTTTTTTTCTTGATTGTGCCATAAGTTCTAAAAATTTTGGGTTAAAGATTTGTACTAAGTCCACTTGATCTCATGGTACTGGATTCCCCAGATGTCAAGTTTGGTGGTGGATTGGTAATATTGAAGGTTCCATTACCAGTCATCAACCGATCGTTATTGTTCACATGGCTAAGTCCTAAAACATGCCCAAATTCATGGCCCAAAGTCCACCTACTTGCGGTCCTTACTACCACACAGCCTGGCCTTCCTGATGGAAATGCTGCACATCCATTGTATCCAGGCACGGTACTATTTACAAAATATACGACAACGTCATTGACACCAACGAAATTCCTGTTCCCAAATAAGGTGGTCTGTTCTGCTGTAACCGATCCCATCGTACAACCGCCTACGTCAACATCATTAAGAGTAGGCAGATTAAGTGTTTCCGTGGTCGCGCAATCTACCCGAATTCCTGCTACCGCAAAAACTTCCTGCATGGCGGCAAACTGTTCATTAATTGTAAACCTTGTGGGGGTCGTCAAAATTTTCACATGAACTCTTATTCGCTCACGTAAAACTCTCACCCCTGCAGTTGATGACCAATAAATACTTCCATGCTGGAAATGCGAAATCCTTCCGGCACCTCCAAAAACCACCAATTCATCAGAGGTGGGATAGCCTAAAAAACTTCTTTCCCATCCCAAGGAAGCCCAATGTGCACGGATTGCACCATGAACCTCATGTGCTCCTGTACTTGGCGTCCAATATATGCTTCCGCCTTGAAAATGATTAAAGCGACCTACTCCATCTGGACAGGTAGTTTCATTGGTTAAGGGATATTTAAGGAAACTTCTTTCCCAACCCAAACTTGCGTATTTGCTCCGAATGGCTCCATGCACTTCCCATGCTCCTGAAGCTGGAGACCAATAAATACTGCCTCCTTGAAAATGATTAAACCGGCCGATTCCATCGGGAGTTTTTGTTTCATCCGTTTTTGGATATCCTAGAAAACTTCTTTCCCATCCCAATGACTTCCAACGGGCTCTGATTAATCCATGTACTTCATGAGCCCCTGTATTGGGATGATAATAAATGGATCCATTGACATAATGCTGGAATGAACCTACTCCATCAGGACATTTCAAAATCCCAGTGGTGGATGTTCCCAACCATCCTCCCGATCCTCCCAATGACCAATATTTTGTGGTAATGGGATGCACTGGAATGGCCTGTAAATTTTTTAGCTTTTCTATGAGCTCGCTTTGTACCAGTAATTGAGGGTCTATTTTAAATTTTGACATTGGTATTTAGTTGAAAAATGAGACAAAAAAACCTTCTTTAATATAATTATATTAAATTGATTTGTAATAGGTTAAATGATATTTTTTATTCAATTACTGATAAAGAATAATCAAACTATAAATTAGGTTTCAATTATTTTTTCAACTGTCCCCAGTTATTTATGCCTTTTTTGCAGGCAAGTTTTAAGAGTTTTAAAAATAAATTAGCAGTTAAAAAAGCATCTCCACCAGCCGTATGTCGATCATCTGTTTCGATTTTGAACCGTTGGCACAAGGAGTCTAGCGTGTAATCCTGAAAATTAATTCTACTCGGATCCACCATTAACCCATGGTCTAATCGAATTGCTAAATCTTTGGTATCAATACTTGGGTTAGGAAAATCAACCAATCCAAAAGGTCTAAGCGCTTTTTTCAACATCGCCAGATCAAAACCGATGGAATGCCCTATAATCACATGGTTCCCCAGATAAGGTAACATTTGAGTGGCGAATGATTCCAAGGATAACTCCTCTTCATTTTTTAGAAGTCCATGCACAGTTATAGCTTCTTTTCCTGTTTTGGATGAAGCCAAATACCATTCTACTGCAGTGGAAATAAGGATTTTTTGCTCTTGTATTTTCACAGCCCCAAAGGATAAAATATGGTCTTTAAAAAGATCGAGGCCAGTGGTTTCCGTATCCAAAACCACAAATGTCAGTTCATCGAATTGCCGGATATCGGGAATATCACTTTTAAACTCCTTTAAAAAATCTTTAACAAAGGACTTTGGAGAAATCTTTTTCCTGAACAACGACCAACTCATTTCGAAAAGTAATCTAATTGAAACCTAACTTTCACTAATTCTTGAAGTTCCAAAAGTGGAGAAAAGGTATTCTTCAATAGTTGCTTATAAAGTTTTCCAAGGCTCTCAGGGTCAATAAATCTTCCGCTATTCCCATGATGGAGTCCCTCTAATGCCCTCATACGCATGAGTATCTCATAGGCCTTTCCAGCTTGGGTATACAATTCTTCATTAACAGGCTCTAATTCAGCAAGCTTTTCAAATCGTTTAAAAGTATTGTTGATTCCTACTACTCCATGACTTAAGATCAACAATCTCGCCAGATCAGCCAAAGGCATCATCGCTCTGGCTTTAATATCAAATTGATCTCTATGTTCTCCAGATCTCTCTACCATAAACCCTCTGAAAAAACCTAATGGAGCGGGCTTCCTATATGCGTTATTGGCCAGAAAATTTAGAAAAAAATGCTTCTTTCTAACTTCTTCATAAATATGATCAGTCAATTGATCTGCCAGAAAATTAGTCCCCCCAATGGCCCTGAAATCAAAAAATATGGTAGAATTTAACAATGCTTCTTCCGTAGGCCTCAGAATCCACTCAGAGAAGTATTCTTTCCAAGTACTAATCGGCTGAACCCATTTGGAATTACTTGCCATAATATTACCGGGACATGGGGATATTCCACAATGAATTAATACTTCCACCATTTCAGTCCCTATTTTCAGGAAATATTCTGCTGCCTGGTCATAAAGTTCCTGAGGGACATCCTCATATATGATCGCATTATCCTGATCTGTCCGTAATAACTGCTCTTCTCTTCCTTCACTCCCCAGAGACAAAAAACAGAATTTGATCCCTTCCATTTCAGGGTATTCCCTTCTATATTTCGTAAGTGCAATAATTCTTGCCTGACTGATGATTACATCATTTATTTCAGTCATGACGGATGCCACGAAATCCATTGCCACTTCATTTTCTAAATAATATCGAAGCATTTGCTCGGCTCGAAGTCGAATACTTTTCATCTCTTCTAGATCCATGGTATTTAGAAGGGCATGAATCAGAATTGCTGGACTATTTCCCATGGACAATAGCACATCATGATCTGAAATAATTCCAGTAACCGGACTTTGAGAGGTCCCATCTTTTGTTAACACCAAGTGATGAAGTCTATTCTTGATCATGCACAAATAGAGGTCTGAAAAGGAAGCATCACTTTTGCGAACAATCAATTCTTTAGTCATAATCTCAGAAACGGATGCGCCCAATGGCAAACCTGCTGCAACCACTTTTTTTCTCAGGTCCTTGTCAGTAATGATTCCTAGGGGATGTTTTTGTTCATTCACCACCACGATACTGCTCACTTCTTCAAAACTCATTTGTTCGGCAGCCTCTTGAATGGAAAGATCTTTAAAACCTGTTAACACGTTTTCAGAAATCTTAATGACAGAAGGGTCTGAAAAAATCAACAAGGAATGGTCATTCGACTCATTTTTAAAAACACCCCTTGCTTTTTGCCCTTGCGACAAATCCTGACGGACGACCACTTGACCACTCGCAAATCCTGCTGCAAAATAGAGTGCGACTTTACTATTCTGCTCGAGAATTAACTCAAAGATGGATACCGGGACAAAGTAAACAATCGTTTCTTCGGCCACAATTGCATTCAACACATAAGGACGCTTACCCAAAAGAGCCAACACTCCAAACACATCACCTTGGTCACAATATTCTTTAACCAGTTCTCCAGAGGCCTGATTCTCTGTCAGTTTGACAGACCCTTCCCGAACAATAAAAAAATGGGATTGAGCTGGTTCACCTTGGGAAAATAAACGCTCCCCCTCCTCAAAATACTTGATAGAAACCTGTTGCGCTACATTCTCTAAATCATCTTTACTCAAAAAATTAAAAGGAGGATAAGTTTTTAAGAACTCTGCTACCCGATTGACAATTACATTAGACATGCTTTGAAAATTGAATTTCGAATAAATTGGCCATGGACGAGTGTCAAACTGACAAACAATCGAATATGGAATAAAAATTGGTAAATAAAATTAAACCTTAACTAGGATGAACCTGTTCAAGCAAATTTTTAGACCCCTACGAAGTATTGTTTGGGCTTTGATCGTTGCCTTTATGGTCGGGGTTCATAATTTTTATAAACAAGAAATGGATTCTCCAAACTCCATTATTTCTCAAATTGAAATATACGCTGAGGAAGGAGATTCTTCGCCAAAGGATTAAAAAAAGAGCCATCGTTTCCCATGGCTCAGTCTCATTATTTCCTTCCTTCGATAATCTTAGTAACTACCTCCGGATCAAGAAGCGTACTGGTATCTCCCATATTGTCCAGACTATTTTCAGCTACCTTTCTTAAGATCCTTCTCATGATTTTGCCTGATCTTGTTTTCGGTAATCCAGGGACTATTTGGATCTTATCTGGCTTGGCAATCGGTCCTATGATTTTGGATACCATTTCTTTGATTTCATTTACCAAGTTATCCTCTGTACGATTCGTCATGTCACAAATGACATACGCATAAATCCCCTGCCCTTTGACATCGTGAGGATAGCCCACGACAGCAGACTCGATTACTTTTGGGTGTTCGTTGATCGCATTTTCTACTTCAGCAGTTCCCATTCTATGGCCAGAGACATTGATCACATCATCTACACGTCCCAGGATTCTATAATACCCATCATGATCCCTCTTTACTCCATCTCCTGTAAAATACATGCCTTTATAGGTAGAGAAATACGTTTGCTTACACCGATCATGATCACCATAGGTAGTTCTAATCATAGATGGCCAAGGAAATTTGATACAAAGGTTACCTTCTACAGAATTTCCTTTTAATTCATTTCCTTCCGGATCCACGATACAAAGCTGCACTCCTGGCAAAGGCAATGTTGCATATGCAGGTTTAGTAGGTGTAATACCCGCTATTGGAGAAACCATAATTCCTCCTGTTTCGGTTTGCCACCAAGTATCTACTATTGGGCATCTATTTTGCCCAATATGAGTATGGTACCAATGCCAAGCTTCTTCATTGATAGGTTCTCCCACAGAACCCAAAACTTTCAAGGAACTTAGGTCATATCCTTGAATAACATCAGTCCCATAAGCTTGTAAAGCTCTAATTGCTGTAGGTGCCGTATAGAATTGATTTACTTTATATTTTTCAACGATCGCCCAGAACCTTCCAGCATCTGGGTAAGTAGGAACTCCTTCAAACATCAAGGTAGTGGCCCCTGCCAATAAAGGCCCATAAACAATGTAAGAGTGACCAGTAATCCATCCCACATCCGCAGTACACCAATAAATATCTCCGGAGGAATATTGGAATACATTCTCAAAGGAATATTTAGTATACACCATGTACCCACCAGTAGTGTGCACCACACCTTTAGGCTTGCCTGTAGAACCAGAAGTATAGAGAATAAACAACATATCTTCGCTGTCCATTTCCTCGGCCACACATTCAGTTGATTCATCCGCGATCACATCATGCCACCAGAAGTCTCTTCCTTCTTTCATCGTCACCTCCTGCTTAGTGCGTTGGTATACGATGACTGTTTCTACCGAACTTTTCTCCAAAGCTTGGTCTACTATTGCTTTCACAGCAATTTTTTTACTACCTCTGAAGTTTCCATCTGAAGTCAAAATTGCTTTTGCTTCACAATCGTTTACACGGTCTGCCAAAGCAGTGCTTGAAAATCCTGCAAATACAACTGAGTGGATCGCCCCGATTCTGGCACAAGCAAGCATGGCTACGGCCGCTTCTGGAACCATAGGCATATAAATAATCACCTTATCGCCTTTCCCAATCCCCTTGCTCTTTAAGGCATTTGCAAAACGGCAAACTTCCTGATATAGCTCTTTATAAGTAAGGGTTCTACCTTGCTCATTTGGATCACTTGGCTCCCAAATAATCGCCGGTCGATCACCAATTGTAAATAAATACCGTTCAAAAATATTTTCTGTAATATTCAGCTTACCATTGATAAACCACTTTACATCTGGTTCATCAAAATTCCACTTCAACACTCGGTCCCACCTCTTTCTCCAATAAAAAGAATCAGCAATCCTTGCCCAAAATTCTTCAGGTTGGGTGACACTTTTTTGGTACTCGTGTAAATATCCACTTAGGGTATGTATTCTATCACTCATGATATTATTGGGTTATCGAAATCTTTATTAATTGATTCTTCTAAGTTACGATTAATGATCAACAGCCTTGCCTGCACCTCTAGGAATTCTTATTTCCTGGATCATATCCTGGACTGATTGAGGTGGAGCCGGCGTAAATTGGGACACAACGATGCAAACCAAAAAGTTGATAAACATTCCGATGGATCCTATCCCTTCAGGAGAGACTCCAAACCACCAATGATCTGCTGTGTTTAATTCAGGCGAAATGAATTTAAAGTAAATGATATAGGCCAGCGTAAATACTAAGCCAGAAACCATTCCGGCAATTGCACCCTCTTTATTGATCCTTGAGGAAAATATCCCCATGATAATCACTGGGAAGAAAGAAGCTGCAGCCAAGCCAAATGCAAAAGCAACCACTTGTGCTACGAAACCTGGAGGATTCACCCCAAAATAACCTGCCAACAGGACCGCACCTGCTGCTGCAATCCTTGCAATTCTCAATTCCTTTTTCTCTGAAATCTCCGGCTTAAAGGTTTTGAACAGATCCCTCGATACTGAGGTAGATATTACTAGTAGCAACCCTGCTGCCGTCGACAAAGCAGCGGCCATGGCTCCAGCAGCCACGAGGCCTACTACCCAATTGGGAAGCTCAGCGATCTCAGGACTAGCCAATACCATTATATCTCTATCAATACTTAATTCATTGGTTTCTGGGTCTGCAACGTATTGAATTTTCCCATCTCCATTTTTATCATCTACAGCAATTAAATTCGTTTTTTGCCAATTCGACACCCATACAGGGAGACTGGAAATCTCTTTCTCTGAAGTACTGTTGATGGCATTATAGATTCCAAAGGCGGCAATTGCGGGAGCTGTTGTATATAATATGGCAATGAATACCAATGCATAGCCTGCAGAAAGCCTTGCATCTTTTACTTTAGGTACGGTAAAGAAACGAACAATGACATGTGGCAATCCAGCTGTACCTACCATCAGGGCCAAGGTAATCATAAAAATATCCGTCATCCCTTTTCTACCTGCCGTATACTCTGCAAAGCCAAGCTCTCCCAACACGCCATCAAGTTTATCCAAAAGTGGCGTCCCATCCGCCAACTCTCCACCTAACCCCAACTGAGGAACGGGGTTACCAGTCAATTGCATGGAAACAAAAATCGCTGGAACCATGTAAGCAAATATTAATACACAGTACTGGGCCACTTGGGTGTAAGTAATTCCTTTCATTCCCCCCAACACCGCATAGAAAAACACGATGCACATTCCAATCACCACTCCCCACTCAATAGGTACTTCCAAGTACCTTGAAAACACGATTCCTACCCCTCGCATTTGACCAGCTACGTATGTAAAAGAGATGAAAAGTGCACATATGACCGCTACTACTTTGGCAGTATTCGAATAGTAACGATCCCCAACAAAATCGGGAACAGTAAATTTCCCGAATTTCCTAAGGTAAGGAGCTAACAACAAGGCCAGTAATACATAGCCTCCTGTCCATCCCATCAGATAAACGGAACCATCATAACCCGCAAAAGAGATAATCCCTGCCATGGAAATAAATGAGGCGGCAGACATCCAATCTGCTGCAGTGGCCATCCCATTCGCCAAAGGTGAAACTCCACCTCCAGCTACATAAAATTCTTTGGTAGAACCTGCTCTTGACCAAATCGCTATGCCAATGTATAATGAGAATGAAAGTCCAACAAGTATATATGTCCAGGTTAAAATATCCATGTAATGAAAAGGTTTTGGTGATTGGGTTTATTCCTCGTTGACGTCAAATTCTTTGTCCAGCTTATTCATTCGATAAACATAGACGAAAATCAATACAACAAATGCATAAATAGAACCCTGTTGGGCAAACCAAAATCCTAATTTATACCCTCCTAAACGAATCGCATTCAATTCCTCTACCCAAAGAATCCCAAAACCAAAGGAGACTAAAAACCAGATGAGCAATAAAAAAAATAATGTTTTCAGGTTCTTTCTCCAGTAGGCTTTCATTTTGCCAGAATCCTTGGCCATAATCGTGCGGGTTTATTATTGGGAATCAGTTTTAAAAGTAAGCGTAGATTCTCACGAAATGCAACCCATTCATCATTAATTAATGAAAAATTAAGGTTTAAAACTCCCTTCACCTCCTATTATTCTGAATAAAAGCGAAAACTCCAATAATCTTATGGGGCCTTGATAGGTCTAAAATTTATGGCATCAAAACATATACTCTGATAGGATCGCCAATCCAGCTGCCAAGAAACTAACCAAAAGCTTATTCCAATTAAATTTATGATGTGGGCTACTTTCAAAGAATATGGTAGTAGAAATGTGCAAAAAGCCTCCTGCTACAAGCCCGAATAACATACCTACTCCTTCTCTTTCCAAAAGACCACTTTGAAATAAGTATGCGCTGGAAAACATGCCCAAAGGTGAAGCCAGTGCAAACAAAGTCAATAAGATCAAGGTCCATTTTTTGCTCATTGAACTGGACAATACCGCAGCCAAGGCGAAAGCTGCAGGCCCCTTATGTAAAATCACTCCTGCCAAAACGGTTTTACTGTTGTGCACATGCCCGAAAGCTGCGGAGTCTGCTCCGATCAAACTCCCATGGGAAAGCAGTGTCCCTTCTAAAAATGCATGTACAAACAACCCTATCATCACTGTAAAGATTCCAGCTTTGGTTTCTCCGTGATGGTGGTGAATATGACCATGCTCGATGCCGCTGGACAAAAACTCTAATAATTGCTGAAGTAAAAACCCAATCAATATGTACAGCCCCATTTTCCCACCTTCATAACCACTATGAAATAACTCTGGAAGAATATGTAAAATAGTGATGGAAAAAAGGTATGAGCCAGCAAATACCAATACCAACTTAAAGTATTTATCCCTGAAGTTTGGAGCGATAAAAACCAAAGAACCAGCAATCAATGCAGTTAAAAAAAGAAGAAGAAAATTTAAAACCATAACCTAGTTTGCCCTGTCCTTTGTGGAATTTGGAGGTATAACCGCGGCAAAGGTAATAAAATTCAATAATGTTGCATTTAAATAATGGGAGTCTTCATTAATCACATCCAAGTTTTAATTTTGAATGAAGGATAAATAAGGCTTGATTTCTGGGCTTGCAAACGTCTGATAATCGCCATTGGAATCACTATAAATCAGGAATATTTGGATTTCTTCAAGTTCCTCATCCAATGCGATAGCTTTCTCCGTTCCCATCACCATCAATGCAGTAGCATAGGCATCCGCTGTCATGCAGTCATCTGCTAGCACTGTGGCGCTTAGTAAATTATGTTCTACTGGATAACCCGTTTCTGGATTGATGGTATGAGAAATTTTGATAGAATCTCTCACGTAAAAATTTCTATAGTTACCTGAAGTAGCCATGGCTTTATCCTGCAGGGCAATAATGCTAAAGAGATCAGACGCATTGGCAGATTCCTCCGGTCTATTAACCCCTACTTTCCAAAGTTCTCCACTTTCGTTTACTCCTCGGGCGACTAACTCCCCTCCAATTTCAACCAAATAATTATTAATCCCTTTTTCCCTTAAAAGGTCAGCTACCACATCTACTCCATACCCTTTAGCAATCGAACTAAAGTCTAAATAAATATCATGTAGCGATTTTCTAACCTCTTTGGAATCAAAATCCACTTTTTCAAATCCTACTAACTTGAGGAGGTTTTGGATATCCACACTATCCTTTAACTCTGGACCACTTGGACCGAATCCCCAAATATTCACCAATGGTCCAACTGTTGGATCAAAAGCACCATCGGTTTTTTGGTTAATTTCTTTACTCGCTTGAAGGACTGGCAATAAATAGGGAAGTTCAAATTCCAGTGTGTCTCCTATATTAAATCTACTTAACTCAGATTCTGGGATATAAGTAGACAGACTTTGATTGAAAACGACCAAGATAGAATCTATAGAAGTTTGAAAATCTCTACCCTTTTCATCCAAGTATGTAATGTTATAGGTAGTCCCCATAGTTTTACCAGAAAGCGTTATCTTTCCATTCACGACTACTTCCTCTTTTTCAATTGTATTGGAAGGGTTTTGATTTCTCCAAATGTAAACGAGGATCACCATTGCCAACAGCACCAGTGAATAGATGATATTTTTTCGAGTATTGGGACGCATAGCATTCTTAATTTCGCTGCGAAGTTAAGAGATATTTTTAAGTTTAATTGATTCAGAACCCTTTCAAAAAGCTCCTCGCCAAGACAGGTATTTTTCTATCTTTGTAGGAGTACGGTACAACTATGAGAGAAGATTATCTAACAGGTGACGACGAACATCTAAGTTCTAAAGATAAGGAATATGAAAAAGCATTACGTCCGTTAAGCTTTGAAGATTTCACTGGACAGTTCAAAATCGTTGAAAACTTACGGGTTTTCGTTTTGGCCGCAAAACGTCGAAACGAACCATTGGATCATGTCTTACTTCATGGCCCTCCAGGGTTAGGCAAAACCACCCTGAGTCATATCATTGCCAATGAGCTTCAAGCTGGAATCAAAATCACTTCTGGCCCCGTTTTGGATAAACCTTCCGATTTAGCTGGTTTATTGACGAACCTAGAGGAAGGAGATGTGCTATTCATAGATGAGATACACAGATTAAACCCTATCGTTGAAGAATATTTGTATTCAGCCATGGAGGATTTTAGGATTGATATCATGTTGGACTCTGGGCCCAATGCTAGATCCGTACAAATTTCTCTCAGTCCATTCACTTTGATTGGCGCTACCACTCGGTCAGGACTGTTGACGTCACCTCTTAGAGCCCGATTCGGTATCAATTCCCGTTTGGAATATTATGATGCTAAATTACTTACTGACATTGTCAGTAGGTCCGCAGGCATTTTGCAAACTCCAATAGATGAAATAGCGGCCTATGAAATTGCTAGAAGGAGCCGAGGCACGCCTCGTATTGCAAATATGCTATTGAGAAGAACACGCGATTTTGCAGAAGTAAAAGGAAATGGCACCATTACCTTAGAAATTTCCAAAGTTGCCTTAGATGCTTTGGATGTAGATATGAATGGTCTGGACGAAATGGATAATCGAATCCTGATGACCATCATTGATAAATTCAAAGGTGGGCCAGTAGGACTAAGCACCATCGCCACAGCCTGTGGGGAAGAAGCAGAAACTATCGAGGAAGTATATGAACCCTTCCTGATTCAAGAAGGATATTTAAAAAGAACTTCAAGAGGTAGAATGGCTACCGAAATGGCTTATAAACACCTCAATATAAAGCCTTCCCAGGGACTGGGAGGTTTGTTTGACGGAATTTAAAAAACCGACCGAGAATTTAATTTCGGTCGGTTTTCCTATTTTTTCAAGGGAAGTATTACCTTTTCAAAGAAGCCATGTCAATTACAAATCGATATCTTACATCTCCTGCAATCGTACGCTCATATGCTTCGTTGATCTCATCCATGGCGATCACTTCCACATCAGAAACAATTCCATGCTCAGCACAAAAATCAAGCATTTCTTGGGTTTCCTTGATACCTCCTATTAATGATCCAGCTAGACTTTTTCTACCAAAAATCAATGATGAGGCATGGATAGTTTCTGGAGTAGGTGGTACACCCACTAAAACCATCACACCATTAGTCTTTAATAAATTCAAATAGGTAGCATAATCATGAGAGGCAGACACCGTATCGATGATCAAATCGTAGGTACCCTTTAATTTATTAAGATTCTCGGGATTTGTTGTAAGTTCAAAATGGTGAGCTCCTAACGAGTCTGCATCTTTTGCTTTTTGAGGAGAACGGCTAAGCATTGTTACTTCCGCACCCATTGCTGCAGCAAGCTTTACCGCCATATGACCCAATCCGCCTAAACCAACTACAGCTACCTTATCTCCCTTTTTCACATTCCAGTATCTTAAGGGAGAATAAGTAGTAATCCCTGCGCAAAGTAAAGGCGCAACTCCTTCAATAGGCAACTTATCCGAAACGGAAAGGACAAATTTTTCCGTCACCACAATATGAGTAGAATAGCCTCCATAGGTAATTGTCTTTTTATCCTGGAGGTAAGAGCTATAGGTGCCTGACATTCCATTTTCACAGAACTGCTCTAAATCCTCCTCACAGCTTCCACATTTACCACAGGAATCTACCATACAGCCCACACCCACAGTGTCACCTACTTTGTGTTTGCTGACTTCAGACCCTACTGAAATTACTTTTCCAACAATCTCATGACCTGGAACAATCGGGAATATAGTTCCTCCCCATTCGTTTCTGGCCATGTGAATATCCGAGTGGCAAACACCACAATATAAAATCTCTATTTCTACATCTTTTGGTCCTGGAGTTCTTCTGACAAGGTCAAATGGTGCAAGAGGTTGATCAGCTCTCTTAGCTGCAAATGCTTTTACTTGTTTCATAAAAATTTGGTTAGAGGTTCTAATTTATTTTGATAACAAAAGAATTCTATAGCGAACAATAAAAAAACTTCCTTTTAGACCAAGTTGGCGGATGCTCTTCCAATATAACTATTCGGAAAAATCTAAATCTTTAGCAGCTTCTCTATCTAAATACCAAGTTAAGTCCTCACTTTCAGGTTTTACCAAAGAAGCAGGATATTTTTCATAATCACCTTCCAACATCACTATTTCTTTTACTTTTTGGGCTTTATTAGCCCCTGTTACTAAAAAGGCAACCGCTTTGGCATTGTTTACTACCCTTCCGGTGATAGTTACTCGCTTTTGTCCAGAATCAGGATGAACCGCAACTACACAAGTTTCTTTTGCATCCCACAATTCAATATTGTAAGGAAAAATAGAAATAGTATGTCCATCATCTCCCATACCCAACATGACCAAATCAAACTGAGGAGTTCCATTGACGATCGGCAACTCACTTTCCAACACCTTGCTATACCTAATAGCCTCCTCTTCCGGATCATTTTCTCCTAAAACTCGGAAAATATTCTCCTCTGGCATATCCACTTTTGACAAAAGGTGGTCTACCGTCATTTTATAGTTGCTTTCCGAATCTGTCGGAGGAACGCATCGTTCATCTCCCCAATAAAAATTGATATTATCCCACAAGATGTCTTCTCCTAGCTCTTCTGCGATGTAATCAAATATGACTTTAGGAGTACTACCCCCAGAAAGTGCCACATGGATTTTCTCTCCTGTATCTGACATTTCCTTCAAAACATAGGCAAATTCTTCTGCTAGGCTATCTTTTGAACTTGAAACAATAATATTCATTGATTTTAACTTTTTGTTGAAAAAGGATAGGATAAAATGGTTTTAAAGAATGCAGAAGCCGGTTTCATCTGTTAGGCGCTTTCCTGGATTTCTCCATCCAAAATGCCCCTCAAACATTTCATCTGAATTTCTTGGCCCCCAAGTACCTGCAGCATAGCCATACGTTGGAACATCCTCATTTTCCCAATACTTCAAAATAGGGTCTACAAATCTCCATGCCGCCTCCACTTCATCCGCTCTAGCGTACAAGGTAGCATCTCCTTGCATGGCATCCAGCAATAATCGCTCATAAGCATCCATCACCTGTGCAGAATCCAAGTCAGAATAATAGAAATCTAAATTAGCTTGCTCCACATTGAAACCAAGCCCTGGGATTTTCACTCCAAATTTGATCAAAATACCTTCATCAGGTTGAATTCGAATGATCAATTTATTGTCTTTTTGATAGGCATCATGGCTTTTAAACACCTCATGTGCAGGAGATTTGAAATGAATGACTACCTCCGTCACTTTTGTAGGCATGTATTTGGCAGTTCGCACATAAAAGGGAACATCCTTCCATCTCCAATTATCCACAAAGAATTTGATCGCTGCAAAGGTCTCAGTTTTAGAGTCTGGATCTACACCTTCTTCCTCTCTGTAACCTTTTACCTTCTTTCCATTGATCGTAGAGGCTACATATTGGCCTTTCATGGTATGCGTAGCCAACACCTTCTCATCCGTCATGATCCGAAGAGATTTCAAAGCTTTCACTTTCTCATCACGAATCTCTTCAGCACTTGCATTAATAGGGGGCTCCATGACGATCAAAGACAAGATTTGAAGCAAATGACTTTGGAACATGTCTCTCAATGCCCCGGATTTATCATAGTATCCACCTCTTTTCTCCACCCCAACGGTCTCTGCATTGGTAATCTCTACGTGATGAATGTACCTTCTATTCCAAGTAGGTTCGAAAATTGAATTGGAAAAACGAGTCACTAACAAGTTTTGAACCGTCTCTTTACCCAAATAATGGTCAATTCGGTAAACCTGTTGCTCATTAAAATATTTATGCAAGCCTAAATTTAATTCTTTGGCAGTCTCTAAGCTGTAGCCAAAAGGCTTTTCCACAATAATTCTCTTCCAGCCATTATCTTCTTTTGTCAAGCCTGCTTCACAAAGGTTCTTGGCAATTACTTCATATAAACTTGGAGGGGTAGACAAGTAAAAAATATAATTTCCTTCACATCCTTTTTCCTCATTTAAATGAGCAATCCTATTGGCAAGCATCGAGTAATCTGTATCGTATTCCTTACCCAAATCTTGATAGAATAACTTATCAGCAAACTCTTCAATATAGGAGGCTTCCTCTTTACTAATTTTCTCTTTCAAAAATTTGCTTTCCTGAACTACTTTCTTGCGGAACACTTCATCACTCATGTCACTTCTACTCGCCCCTAACACCACAAAGTTTTCAGGAAGATGCTTGCCCTTGTATAAGTTAAATAAAGCCGGTACTAGCTTTCGAGCTGTTAAATCTCCTGATGCTCCAAAAATAATGAGCATCTGGTTTAATGTTTTTTTCATGCGTAGGTCTGTATTTTCAGCTCTTCAATCCAATTGAAATGCTTTGAATCTTCCAATGTATTTTTTGGTAAACAGGTTCCTCTCTAGGGATAATTCACCAAAAATAATTCCCTTCAGAAGGTTCATGCTTCATTTTTTATAGTTGAATAGGCCAAATTTGAGAAACAGGGTTAATTGATTAAGATAAAAAAGTGAACAATTGCCACTTTAATTTAATTTTGCTCTGCAGTCGCAAAATTAAGGCTTATTTATTTTAATTAACATAACATCTAAAAATGAATGCCTTGATAATTTTAAGTACAATAGAACTAAAAAATGGATTATAAAGACTACGATTTTGGCCTGGTTGGTCTAGGAGTAATGGGTCGAAATTTTATTTTGAATGTTGCTGACAATAATTTCAAAGCATTTGGATATGACTTAGATGGGGAAAAAGTAGAGGCATTAAAAACGGAAGGTGGAGACCTTTCAAAAGTAAGTGCTTCCACGGATATCAATACGTTTGTACAGGCATTAAGCAGCCCAAGAAAAATCATGTTGTTGGTACCTGCCGGTAAAATAGTAGATCAAGCCATTGAAAGTTTACTTCCTTATTTAGATAAAGACGATATCATAATAGATGGAGGAAACTCCTTCTTTACTGATACTGACAGAAGAGAAGCTTATTTGAAGGAAAAAGGAATTCACTTTTTCGGATCTGGGGTTTCTGGAGGTGCTGAAGGTGCCAGAAAAGGACCTAGCATTATGCCTGGCGGAGATAAAGAAGCCTACCAGCATGTCAAACCAATTTTTGAAGCAGTATCTGCAAAATACAAAGGAGAGCCTTGTGTTGCCTACTTAGGCCCTAAATCTGCCGGAAACTATGTGAAAATGGTGCACAATGGGATTGAATACGCCATGATGCAATTGACTTCTGAAATTTATGACCTGTTGAAGAAGTCCAGTGAATTGTCCAATGAGGAACTACATCAAGTTTACTCCAAATGGAATGAAGGCAGACTTCAATCCTTCTTAGTAGAAATTACAGCCGAAATCTTTACTCAAAAAGATGATCTAACCGATGGTGATTTGGTGGATATGATCCTGGATAAAGCCAAGCAAAAAGGAACCGGTAAGTGGACTTCTCAAAATGCGATGGATTTAGGAATACCAGTTCCTACCATAGATATGGCAGTTAGTATGCGCGAAATTTCCGCATTGAAAGATGAAAGAATTGTGGCGGACAATCTGTATAATCGACCAGAAATACCCTCTATTTCTAAAGAGGAATTGATTGAAAAGGCTGAACAAGCGTTGTATTTTGCTTTCATCATCGCTTATGCACAAGGATTACATCAGCTTTCCTATGCATCGAAAGAATATGGTTATGAGTTGGATATGGCTACTATTGCTAGAATCTGGAGAGCGGGATGTATTATACGGGCAGGTTTATTAGCCGACATCGCTGAAGCTTATACTGCTGATAAAGAGGTCCCAAACCTTTTGCTTTCACCTTCTTTTGTTCCAAAAGTACAAGAGACCTTACCTGCAGTGAGAGACATGGTGGCCTTTGCGGCAAAGTCAGGAATACCAGTCCCCGGCCTATCAAGCGCACTTAGCTATTTTGACGCCTATACTTCCAGCAAACTCCCACTTAATTTAATTCAGGCACAAAGAGACCATTTTGGTTCTCATACTTACGAAAGAATTGATAGAGAAGGGATTTTCCACACAGAATGGGGATCTTGAATAGTAGACTATGATCAGTAGTCAGTGATCAGAAGATAAAAAAAGGAAGTAAAAATTTTTACTTCCTTTTTTTATCCGATTTTAAGTTTCAGTTCACCCTGCCGTTTTACTACCTTGAGTTCAAAATGCTGGTTAATAAATCCTTTGCAATGATTTTCCGCCCACTCTGCTCTTGACTCGGTATCAAACAGTAAAGTCATTCGAAGCATAGTTTTTACATATTGCTCATAAATTCCCAGTTCTTGCACATATCCAATTAATGCTGCAGACCAATCTTCTTTAAATTTGTCCAGGTGGGTTCTACCATCGAACAACATTTCCAATTGATTATCCCCATGCTTAAATCGATAGATTCCACTAAGTTGTCTGTAGATTAACCTTACTCGATCTCTTGGGAATTCAAAAGTATCCAAGATCTGCGCATAGGTCTGATCCATCAACCTCAGAGGGTTGTACAAAAGAGTATAGGATCTCTTTAATTCAAATACCATTCGATCGATTAAATCCTCCTCCAACTCTGATTGAGCTTGGCGTAGGATGTAGTTTTTATCTAATGGGAAAAGCTTTTGAATCATTTTGATACTGTTGATCCGCAAAAATAAGAAATATTATTTTTAGTATGGTTTTAAATTATCAAAAGGAATATTGGAAGTTTATGGAGATAAGAAAAAAGATTAGAGATTGGGAGAAAAAGAGATTAAGCGTTTGGGGAAATACAAGATTGTGGATTCCAATAAAAAGACATTATAAGACAAGGAGAGTAAATTGTATGAGCTTTACGTAGTAGAGATTGAAAGATTAAGATGATTTATTTTTTAGATTCTCCCTTTTTAAATAGTATATAAAACCATTCAAAACCTTTATTGATTCTAAAATTAAACTTCTTATTTACGAATAGACTTCCTCTTCAATAAAGCCATTATCTTTTATCTCAATCAAATGATCTAATAATTCTGATAATGATCCTCTTGAATAATAGTAAAACTTGTTGGACTCCAAAAAATGAAATCGTCCCCAACCTTCTGCTATGTTAGCTGTAGTAGACCTAGAAGCTCTTAAAAGTTGAGAGCGAAGTTCATATTTTTCAGAATCTGGTAAGCAAGGAATGACCTTAGTTTTTATTTCTCCTTTCAATTTGTAAGCTAATTGCCAACATCTAAGATCCTCAAAAGTATCTGCTCGAGTCATATAGAAAATATTTTAAACCGAAAATACTAATTTATTCGTTGATCCAAATCACTTAATAAATGTTTAGTATCCAAAATGGGGCTTAATCTTCCTTTTAAGTTACTCTCCCATTCTCTATTTTCCATTCTCCTTTCTCTACACCATCTACCAATCCGCCTGTCCCTTGGCTTTGTAAGCACTCATTTTATCCAAAATCTCTACAGGATCGTCAGAAACAATCAACAATTCTTCCTGTTCGGGATACAGAAATCCTTCTTGCATGGCATGTTTTAAAAAATCCAACAACTTGTCATAATACCCATTTACATTATAGAGCGCTAATGGCTTTTGAATGTAATGCAGCTGGTTCAAGGTCATGATTTCAAACAATTCCTCCAGTGTCCCAATTCCTCCGGGAAGTGCAATAAACCCATCTCCTTTCTCAGCCATTAGCCATTTTCTATCTCGCATGGTTTCTACAATGACCAAATCTGTACAGCCGCGATGAGCCACTTCTCGATCAACCAGTTTTTGGGGAATTATTCCAATTACTTCTTTCCCTGCTTGTAGCATTTCATCAGCAATCACTCCCATCAATCCTACTCTTCCTGCACCATAGACCAATGAATGATCTCTTTTGATCATTTCTAAAGCCAATGACCTCACTCCAGCCTCATAGAAGGGCCCTTCCCCTTTTCTAGAACCGCAATAAACGGTGATCTTTTTCATAGTATTCTAATAAAAAGTTGAATTCGAAATTACGATTTTCAAGTTCAAAGTAGTAAAGCTGGGTTTTTTAATCCCGTCTCTAAGCCATTCCAAACCAATCTTAACAAAAGTTTCACAAGGATATCTTAATTTTATACTATGAAAATCTGTTTTGCTACCAACAACCAAAAGAAAATTGAAGAGGTCAAAGCGGCCTTAGGAAAAGGAATAGAAATCGTTTCCCTTCAGGAAATCGGTTGCCAAGAAGAACTCCCGGAAACAGGAGACACCTTAGAACATAATGCATTTCAAAAAGCGCAATATGTGAAGGACCATTATGGAGTTGATTGCTTCGCAGATGATACTGGACTGGAAGTGGATGCTTTGGAGGGAGAGCCTGGGGTATATTCTGGCAGGTATGCAGGAGAACCCAGAAGTGATGAGCGAAATATCGATTTGTTGTTGAAAAATTTAGGAAATTCCAGCACCAGAACGGCACGGTTTAAAACTGTAATTGCACTGCTCATCGGAGAAGAAAAATATAAATTTGAAGGGATAGCTGAGGGTGAAATACTAAAGGAACGAATTGGGTCAGGAGGTTTTGGTTATGACCCTATTTTTAAACCCGTTGGATTTTCTAAAACATTCGCTGAATTGAGTATGGAAGAAAAAAATGCCATCAGCCATCGTGGAAAGGCCGTGAGGGGGCTTATCAACTTTTTGAACCAAACAAAATCCTGAGAAAGGCCTGAAAAACTTTAACTTTGCCCCATGAAAAAACCATTTATCGTCGGGATTACCGGAGGCTCAGCTTCTGGCAAAACTCTTTTTTTAGAAAAGCTACTTAGCTCATTTGAACCTGACGAAATATGTTTGATTTCACAGGATAATTATTATAAACCTCGACATCAACAACCCATCGATGCTCAGGGAATTCATAATTTTGACACCCCGCATAGCATTGATTTTGAGGAATACGCATCTGATATTCGAAAAATTCAGGCTGGAGAATCTGTTCAGCGGGAAGAATACACTTTCAATAATGCCTCAAAAACACCAAAAATTCTGACCTTCTATGCCGCACCTGTGGTGGTGGTGGAAGGAATTTTTGTACTTTATTACCCAGAGCTCGCGGATTTGCTTGACCTCAAAATTTTTATAGATGCGAAAGATCATATAAAGCTTAAAAGAAGGATTATCCGTGATAAAGTAGAGCGAGGATATGACTTGGATGATGTGTTATATAGGTATGAAATGCATGTGATGCCTACTTATGAGAAGTATATCAAGCCCTTTAAAAATGAAGCTGATTTGATTGTTCCTAACAATCATAATTTTGATAAAGCACTGGAAGTCATTAGAATATATCTCAGAGCAAGGTCTGGGAAGTAGTTATGGTGAAAAAAGTTCCTCGAATTCGTGTGATTTTCAAATAATACCTATATTTGCGCCGCATGAAAGGTAATAATCCAAATAGCAAGATTTTTCAACAGCGCATCACGATGATGCTGGCTTTGCTATTGTGTTTGTTTATCTCAAGTGTAGAATACCTTCCTGAAACGTCCCAAGCTATTTCGCAAGAACAGCAACAGGATAATCCATCAGATCAGGATCAACACCAAACTTTTTTAAATGTTGCAGTAGATGCGGTAGTACCATTTGTGGTACATGTTTCCCACACTGTAATGTACCTTATTTACCAAATAGAGCAAGAAAATACACCTGGTTATCATGTTGAAACCAATGTATTCTCGCATCCCAATCAACTGGTAGAAATTCTCTTTGAGCGGATTATCTCTACCAAAGGACCCTGAATCTTCTTCTGAGTTCACTATTACCCATGCTTCCTATCGAATAGGAAAGCAATTCATCTGTATTTACAATTCAATTAATTAATATCTAATCCTTATGCAAAATAAAGGTGTCATTGTGTTTTTGACAGCGATTATTACAGCACTTTGTCTGTATTATCTGTCATTCACATTTGTATCAAATGGCGTACAGCAAAAAGCAGAAGCTTATGCTACCGACGCATCCGGCAATGTTGATTTTGCCTTGAGAAGAGCTTATCTCGATTCAGTTTGGAGAGAGCCTGTTTATAATTTCCTAGGTGCTGACTATACCTATCAGGAAGTAAAAGAAACCGAACTTGGATTAGGTCTAGACCTTCAAGGCGGTATGCATGTTACGTTGGCGGTTTCTCCAGTTGAGATCGTGAAGGGAATTGCTGGAAATCCAAAAGATGTGGCATTCAACAAATCAGTAGATGATGCCAAGGAAATTGCAAAAACCTCTGATGACAAATTTGTAGACTTGTTTTATGCTGAATGGCAAAAAAACAGTCCAGACAAAAACCTTAGCTCCATTTTCGCAACTGCTGCCAACAGAGGAAAAATCTCTTTGGAGACTTCAGATTCTGAAATTCTGGATATCATCGATACTGAAATTGAAAATGCAATTGAACGTTCTTTTAACATCCTAAGAACTCGTATTGACAGATTCGGTACTTCTCAGCCAAATATTCAAAGAATTCAAGGTTCTGGAAGAATCCAGATTGAACTTCCTGGTGTAGACAACCAAGAGCGCGTAAGAAACTTACTACAAGGAGTTGCTAAACTTCAATTCTGGGAAGTTGCAGAAGTAAACGAATTTGGTTCTTCTTTAGAAGCAATCAACACAGCTTATGTTGCTGATCAAAAATCTACTTCTTCAACAGAAACTGAAGTAGAGTCTACTGAACCTCTTTCTGAGGAAGACTCTTTGAGAAAGGCATTGGAAGAGCAATTGAGTCAAATTGATCCAATGAATCCAGAGGCAGGTACCTCTCCTATTTTTAGCTTATTGAAAGCTAATTACGGACTAGTATACGACGTAAAGGACACTGTTACCATCAACAGAATCCTGAAAAGAGATGAGTACAAAGCAATGCTTCCAAGAGACATCAAGTTACTTTGGGCTGTGAAGCCTCAAGTATTGGAAGATGGGACGGAAGCATTGGAACTTTATGGAATCAAAATACCAAAAGGATCTGACCAAGCTCCTTTGGAAGGTGATGTAGTTACCGACGCAAGACAAGTTTTGGATCAAACCTCCAGACCAGCGGTATCCATGCAAATGAATGCGGAAGGTGCTAGAAAGTGGAGAAAATTAACTGCTGAGAATATCGGTAAAAGAATCGCTGTAGTATTGGATGACTATGTATACACTGCTCCAGTTGTAAATGGTGAGATCCCAACAGGGCAATCCGAAATCTCTGGTAACTTCACGATTTTGGAAGCACAGGATTTAGCGAACATTCTCAAATCAGGTTCTCTACCTGCTCCAACACAAATTGTTGAAGAAAGCATTATCGGCCCAACTTTGGGTAAAGAAGCATTGAATCAAGGATTAATTTCCATGGTTGCCGGTTTGGCGATCGTAGTACTATTTATGGTTGCTTACTATGCTAAAGGTGGTTTGATCGCTATCTCTGCATTGGTATTCAACATCTTCTTCATTTTAGGAATCTTGGCTCAGCTTCAAACTTCATTGACCTTACCAGGTATCGCAGGTATTGTATTGACGATCGGTATGTCCATTGATGCCAACGTACTGATATTTGAACGTATCAAAGAAGAACTTCGAAATGGCATTGGCCTGATAGCGGCAATTAATGCCGGTTACAACAAAGCATTCTCTGCAATTCTTGACTCCAACGTTACCACTTTCTTGACTGGTGCGATTTTATATGCATTGGGACAAGGTCCAGTAAAAGGCTTTGCGATTGTATTGATGATCGGTATTGCTTGTTCCTTCTTCTCTGCTGTATTCATCACCCGAGTGATTGTCTCTTGGATGAGCAAAAAAGGAGATAAGAGTAGTATCAGTTTTGCTACTCCATTTGCAAAGAACGCATTAAGCACCTTGAGTATCGATTTCCTAGGAAAGAGAAAAGTTGCATACTTGATCTCTACCGGAATCATCATAGTGGGTCTTGCGATTGCTGGAATCAATGGATTGAAATTTGGTGTGGATTTCACTGGTGGTAGATCTTATATCGTAGCATTTGCCGAACCAGTGGCAGCCTCGGATTTGAAAACTGGTCTTGACCGTGAGTTTGATGGCTCGGTAGAAGTAAAAACTTATGGTGCTACCAACGTATTGAAAGTAACTACTTCTTACCTGATCAATGAGGATGATGATGCATCCAATGCAGAGGTAGAATCAAAGGTGAAAGAAGGAATCGCTACCGTAACTGGATTACAGTTTACAGATGATGCAGAAGACCTTACTACTGAAGAATTTGCGATTACTGGTTCCTCTAAAGTAGGAGCTACAGTAGCGGATGACATCAAAGCATCTTCTGCTGAAGCAATGGTTGTTGCTTTAATTGCCATCTTCTTATACATCTTATTGAGATTCCGTAAGTGGCAATTCTCCTTGGCCTCTATCATTGCCTTGATCCACGATACTTTGTTTGTAATTGCTGCCTTTGCGATTGCGAGTGCCTTGGGTGCAACTTTCGAAATCGACCAAGTATTTATTGCGGCGGTCCTTACTGTAATCGGTTACTCTATTAACGATACCGTGATTGTATTTGACCGAATTAGAGAAAATATTGAAAATAGAGGTACCCATAGATTGGTGAAAGTGTTTAATGATGCGATTAACCAAACCCTAGGAAGAACTTTGATTACTTCATTTACTACTTTAATCGTGGTTCTTGTTCTATTGATCTTCGGTGGGGAAGTATTGAGAGGATTCTCATTCGCACTTCTTGTAGGTATTTTGGTGGGTACTTATTCATCTGTATTTATCGCTACTCCTATCGTTGTGGATTTGATGAAAAGAGAAATCGATCAAGAAGAACCAAAAGAATCCAAGAAATTGGCTTAAGAGAATATAGAATTCGAGTATTGTAAAAGAGCGGGTTTTTCCCGCTCTTTTTTATACCCAAAATAAAAATTTGTTTTATAGTTAGGCAAAATCCAATTTTGGATAAAATAAAAAATATAACGCTAGAATATATCAATACATACACATGTATTCTTGACCTTATTGGACATATATGGGAAATAGGTTTTTGGAAAATTTCATGGATTGGTATGTAATTGCCAATTACATATGCTTAATCATAGGTCTATATTTTTTCCTACAATTACCCAAAGCTCAACGGAAAAATAAAAAATTCTGGCTCCCCTTTTTGATTCTTAATTTTACCGTTTTCTATGAGTCCATGGGTTTATTTACCCTTACTTATACTCCATTTACCAGATACATTAATGAGCTTTTGGGAAATATAGAATTTCCACGATACAACCTTTGGGTTTTTAATATAGCGAATACATTAATCGCAACAGCCCTTTACCTTTTTTTGATTAGGTCTTGGATTAGCCCAACCAAAAAGCAATATCTAACTTTGATGATTTATGGCTTTATTATTATAGGCATAGTCTTTCAATTAACTGGAATTGAACCTCTATACTTAGATCAACCTATGCTCTTTGCCATAGCAGCTAATCTAATTTTAGTTGCTTGTGGGATCTATTATTTACAAATGATGACTGACCCATTCTATTTGGAAGTCAACCCCAAACGACTTCTCTCGTTTTGGCAGGTCACCATTCTTTTGTTTACTTATTCCTTGACCTATATTTATTCTGTATCACTTATATATCTATATAATCTAAACCCAGAATTGGCAAATCATTTGGGTAACCTCAATAGGATCTTGGGAATCCTAAAACTTTTTATCTTAATCCTGATTATTGCATCTCCAAGACTAACACATCTATTTGATCAAGAACCTTATTCGTAACCTTAGAAGACCCAAATAGAAAAACAAAGCACTGATTCATCATTACAAATTCATTCAAAAGCATATTTTATTTAGTAAAAGGATTCAGTTCCATATAGTTATCATTGCCCTGAAGGAAAAAAAAATAGTATATTTTGAATCTTATTCTTATTACGAAATTGATTTATCACTTAACGAAAAACATTTTTCTATGAAAATTTCAAAAGCGGACTTTGAGTCCATGAAGGCAAAGTATGACAAAGAAGTAAAGAAAGGAAAACCCGCCAAAGACAAAAAAGGCAAAGACAAGACCAACCAAACTGATTGGATATTTTTTGATAGAGAAACTTTAGAAAAATTATTGGCAAAAGCAGATCAAAACCCAAAAGTGGGAGGTATTCAATTTTATTTTACCGAATACACGGAAGAAACAGCAAAAAAATTCTATCCGAATGAGGCTGATGAATATACCGGTCAAATGACACTGGTGATGAGAGCGGCGAATCTCAATGAAAATCAAATCACCACGATTGAGGTAGAAGCAGATGGGGAAGAGTATCAAAACAGAGGAACTCAATGCCCTTATGTTTGTCAATAATTTTTATTTCTTAAAAAAATGAGCGGCATTGGATGCATCTAACCATATCTAATTGACCATAAAAACGAGAAAAGCCAAAATTAGTGTTTTTGGTATTGCCTTTACAGGGTAATATATGGCATCTTTTATCCATCAAGAACCCACTTGAAATTAAAAACACAAAAGCAATCAATTTTTCAATGAACATCTCAAAAGAGGACTTCAAATCAATGAAAGCTAAGTATGAAAAAGAAGTGAAAAAAGGAAATGCCAAAGACAAAACAGATCAAGAGCCAAAGGTGGGAGGAATCCAGTTTTATTTTACAGAATACACAGAGAAAACTGCCAAGGAAATCTATCCTGGTAATCATGCAGAATATACAGGTCAGATGACCTTAGTAATGCGGCCTGCTAATCTCAAAGATAATCAGGTAGTTTATTTAGAGCTGGTAGGGAACGATGGAGATTATGTTAATGGAACTTCCCAATGCCCTTACCGTTGCGAACCCGATCCAACTAATTCCTAATTATGTCTAGCCCGTTTTGGACAGCTTTTGGAGACTGGTATTTATTTAATATTGATGCCTTGTTGTTGATAGGCACTTACTATTTTCTTAAACTAAAGAAAGAGGAAAAAGCCAATAGTTATTATTGGCTTCCTTTTTTAATTATTGCTTTTACTGTTTTTTATGAAAATTTAGGAGCATACACGAATTATAATTTTGAGTTCAAAAAATCCGTCAATGCACTTTTAGGGAACACAGAATTCCCGAAATACAATCTCTGGTTATATAATATTGCCAATAAGCAACTTTCAACAGTCTTATATCTTTTTTTAATTAAAACATGGCTGGAGCCTTCCCAAAAAAAATATATCAATTGGATGGTGATTGTCTTTGTGATCGTCTCTATCTTTTTACAAATCGCAGGAATTGAGCCTCTCTATCTGAATCAACCGATCATTTTTTCCATGGGTGCCAATATGATTTTAGTTGGAAGTGGGCTTTATTTTATAGGCTTGATTACTAATCAATATTACCTGAATACCAACCCCTTAAAACTTCTTTCCTTTTGGCAAATGACTTTTCTTTTATTTACCTACTCTCTGACCTACATTAATTCGATGACGGTTATTTATCTTTATGAAATAAACCCCCAACTCGGAATTAGTATTGTTCAAATTGATCGGGTTTTGGGTATTTTAAATAAAGTGACTTTGGTATTGATTATCACTTCACCTCTTTTAAAAAAGGTTTTTGTGAAAGAACCTATTTTTGGGGTCGCTTAAAGGCCTTTAGAAAATTAATTACCCCCTCTTCTGTTAAAAAAATCAACCCCAATCTACTTTAATGGACAATAAACTGATTGAAGCCTTTTTTACAGCGTATCCATTGGATTCTATTCCAATGGATGTATTGATGATTATTGGCTTGATCTATTTTTTAAAATTGCCTAAGGAAAAAAAAACAAATATTCATTTTTGGCTTCCATTCCTGATCTTAATCTTTACTTTTTTTTATGAAAACTTCGGGAAATACACTAATTACAATTATGAATTCAAAAAGTCAGTCAATGAATATTTTGGAAATTTCAAGTATCCCAAATTTAACCTTTGGCTGTTTAATGTAGCAAAAAGGCAAGTCGGCACCATCCTTTACTTATTATTGATCAAATCTTGGTTGGAGCCCTCTAAAAAGAAATACATCAATTGGATGATCTATCTTTTTATTATAGTTGCCAGTTTCCTTCAATTCACAGGAATTGAACCTATTTATTTAAACCAGCCTATCATTTTTGCCATTGGTGCCAATATGATATTGATTGGAAGTGCTTTGTATTTCACTGGCATGATTACTCATCCACAATACCTAGACAAGAATCCTTTGAAGCTGCTTTCGTTTTGGCAAATGACATTCGTCATGTTTACTTTTACCTTAACTTACATTAGTTCTGTCTCCTTAATTTATCTCTATGAAGCAGATCCAGTTTTGGGGGCTGCCTTACAACAAATTGATATCGTTATGAAGAACATCAATCTAGGGATCCTTACTTTGACGATTGCCTCTCCCTTTCTTCCAGGGTTTTTTGAGGAAGAACCATTTTATGTATCTCACAAAACACCAGCTTAACTTTGCTATTCTTCATTTCTTATTTAAAATTACCTTTTAACCAGTTTTATAACATAAAATGTATATGAGAAGGGAGCCTATTTTTTAAAACATGGATAGAAGTATTATTGAGCAATTTGGGAGTTGGTATCTAATCATAATTGATAGCTTTTTGATTATAGGAAGCCTCATTTTCTTCCGTCTATCCAAAGATCGTAAAACCAAGATTTTCTATTGGCTACCTTATGTAATCTTGGCTTTCACTGTTTTTTATGAAAACTTAGGTGCTTATACAAATTATAATTTAGAATTTAAAAAGTCTGTAAATGCCCTATTGGGAAATACAGAAAATCCCAATTATAACCTTTGGGTTTTTAATATTTGTTTTCAGCAAATTACAACGATTCTTTATCTACTATTAATCCGTAATTGGCTTGAGCCTTCAAAGAAAAAATTCATTAACTGGATGCTATTGATTTTTGTATTTATCTCTTTCGCTTTACAAATCACTGGAATAGAACCTCTGTATTTGGATCAACCTATCATTTCTGCTATGGGTGCAAATATGATATTAATCGGAAGTGGATTATATTTTATGGGATTGATTACGAACCAACACTATTTAGAAACCGAACCTCTTCGATTAATTTCTTTCTGGCAAATGACCTTTTTGCTATTTACTTACTCTTTGACATATATTAGCTCTGTTTCTTACCTGTATCTTTATGAATTCAACCCAGACTTGGGTCAAAGTATTTCACAAATTGATATGTATATGGGAATCATCAACATTGGCATATTGATCTTAATTATCGCATCCCCTTTATTACCAAAAGTTTTTTTAAGAGAACCATTTTATGAACCCATCTGAAGATCAAATTTACGTCATCATTTTTAGCACCCTTTTTCTAGGAGGCCTGATGTCCACCTTCGTGGTTGCGATGGTCTTTATACATAGGCAAAGACAGGCGCAAAACAAACAAAAGCTTGATCAGATCAAATCTGAACATGAAAAAACCTTGCTAAACATAGAGAATGAAATTCAGCAAGACACCCTCACCCATGTGGGAAGAGAACTTCATGACAATATTGGCCAGTTGCTTTCATTGGCTAAGCTATACTTGGGTTCTTCCAAGCCAGAAAAACAACAAGAAGGGAAAGAAACCATTAACCAAGTAATATCGGAAGTAAGAGCCTTGTCCAAAAACTTAAATTTGGACTGGGTGGAATCCCTGACAATTGAAGAATTTATAGAACAACAATTACAAAAAATCGAATCTACAGGCTTTTGTAAAACTACATTTGAACATTCCATTGAACTTGGCGAATTACCTAAAGACCAAAAATTGGTATTGATCCGGGTAATCCAAGAAATATTAAACAATGCGATGAAGCATGCATCACCCGAGGAAATCAAGGTAAAGATTTGGAAAGATGGTGCAACTCGAACCATCCAAATAAAAGACAATGGCAAAGGATTCGATACTTCCATCGAGTCTTCAGGTAGTGGTATGTATAATTTAAAAAAGAGAATGGAGACCATTGGGGGAGATGTTTCTATTACCTCCAGTATAGGAAATGGAACACTTATCCATTTATTGTTGCCTAATTAATATCCATGCAGTAATTTGTACTAATCTTTTTGTACAAAGCTTACATTTTACTCTGAATACCCCACATGATCAGAATTGCTTTAGCTGATGACCATAAACTATTCGCTAAAGGCTTAGAAGGACTTTTAGAGGAATATGACGATTTATTGATTACCGGTCTTTATCCTAATGGAAAAGAGTTGGTAGACGAAATCGCTACAGATCTTCCGGATGTGATCCTTACTGACCTGAATATGCCCGTGCTCGATGGATTTGGAGTCCTAGAGTACGCAAAAAAAAATCACCCCGAGATTAAAGTTGTCGTATTATCCATGTATGACGAAGAAAAAATCTATAAAAAGTGCATGCAAGACGGAGCAGATGCCTTTGTATTGAAAGATGCTGACCCCGATGAATTGGTCTATACCATCCATGAAGTATATGAAGGAAGACACTTGCCTAATTTTCAACGGGTGATCCAGCAAGCCAACCAAAGCTCATTTTTTGATGCTTTCCGGGAAAAATTCAAATTATCCAGAAGGGAAGTACAGATCATCAAATTGATCAAAGAAGGACGTCAGAATAAAGAAATTGCTGATGACCTCAGCTTGAGTGTGCAGACTATTGAAACCCATCGAAAAAACATACACAGCAAATTACAAGTCTCTTCCAGGATCGAACTGGTCAACAAGGTCCAGGATATGCACCTATAAATCATGAACACTCCTCTCAAAACTGCCATCGTGGGCTATGGCTCAGTTGCAGAAAAAATGCACGCTCCTTTGATTACCGTATGCCCAGACTTAGAGCTAGTGGCTGTGGTAGAACGTAATTCCAATAAAAGCAAGGAGAAATACCCTACTGTCACTATATACCGGAGCTTGGAGGAGTTATTGGAAAAAAGCGAGGTAGACTTAGTAGTCATCACCACCCCAAACACATTCCACTTCCCTATGGCCAAACAATGTCTAGAAGCAGGAAAACATGTGGTGGTAGACAAACCGGTTACTATCTATTCCCATGAGGCAGAAGAACTTCAGGTATTAGCGAAGAAAACTGGAAAAGTATGCTCGGTATTTCACAATAGGAGGTTTGATGGAGATATCATGACCATTCAAAAATTGATTCAAGAAGGAATATTAGGGGATCTGGTCTATTTAGAATCTCATTTTGACCGATTTAGACCAGAACTTTCCGGTAATTGGAGGGAAGAAGCAGGCCCAGGGAATGGAATTACCTATGATTTAGGTTCCCATTTGATCGATCAAGTGGTGATGATATTTGGTGCCCCTGATGCGATTCAAGCAGATATCCAAAAACAAAGAAAAGGGGCGATGGCTGATGATCATTTCGACATTGTCATGCATTATGAGAACTTCAAGGCCAGGGTAACAGCTGGAGTCTTGGTCAATGCTCCTACTCCAAAGTATCTACTGTTGGGGCAGAATGGTTCTTATTTGAAGTTTGGTATGGACGTTCAAGAGCAAGCTTTCAAAGAAGGTATCAAGCCAGAGGGTACCGATTGGGGAGTAGAACCTGAGGAAAATTGGGGAAAAATATTCCTCAAGTCTGAAACTAAATCCTACCCTAGTGTCCCGGGCGATTATAGGATTTATTACTCTAATGTAGCCGATGCCATTTTGAATGACAGCCCACTAAACGTCACCATCCCACAGACAATCAGTGTTTTAAAAATGATAGAAGCTTCTTTCCAAAGTTCTAAAGAACAACGAACCATCTCCAAAGCTGAAGGAAAATGGTAATCTTTTAGGTTTGGCTTCTTCTTGGTGTATTAGGTTAAAAACTAAGCCACCATGAAATCGAGCATTACTAAGATCGCGCTTGGTGAAAATTATTTAAAATGCGAGATTCCATGTGACCAAAAGATCCAAGCTAAAATCACATGAAAAAAGTTTTCTTATTAGCATTTGCACTAGTAGGCTTTATATCAATCTCCCAAGCTCAGGTTGCAGTAGGAGGAGTTGGTGTCAAGTATACATTTAGATAAACAAACCAACTAAATTAAAGGCCATCATACCCAAGTTATGATGACCTTTTTCAATTTGGGACAAGAGAATACTAGTTTTTAGAGATTTAGAACTTTTTTAGCTTCATAGATATCAATATGTTTCTTTATTTTTGCGCCCATGGCAAAAACAGCAACTCCGGCGGAAAACGCCCAATTGAAAGATATTATTTCCCATGCCAAAGAGTATGGTTTTGTTTACCCAAGTTCTGAGATCTATGACGGGCTTCAAGCTGTCTATGATTATGGAGCATATGGGGTAGAATTAAAGAATAACTTGAAAAGACTTTGGTGGGAAACCATGACCAGAGTCCAAGATAATATTGTAGGGATCGATGCAGCCATCTTTATGCATCCTACTACCTGGAAAGCTTCGGGGCATGTGGATTCCTTTAATGATCCAATGATCGATAACAAAGATTCTAAAAAACGATATAGAGCTGATGTGTTGATCGAGGAACATGCTGCTACCTTTGAAAGAGCCGGCGAACTAGAAAAAGCCAACTCTTTAACTGGTGCCTTGGCTAGAATGCTGGAGGCAGAAGACTTAGCTGGCGTGAGAGACCTAATCATCAATGAGGAAATCAAATGTCCTATTTCCGGTACTTCCAACTGGACAGATGTACGTCAATTTAATTTGATGTTCTCGACGCAGGTTGGTTCTTTGGCGGAGGATGCATCCACCATTTACCTAAGGCCTGAAACTGCCCAAGGTATTTTTGTAAACTTCCTGAATGTGCAGAAAACAGCCAGAATGAAAGTTCCTTTTGGAATAGCTCAAATCGGAAAAGCATTCAGAAATGAGATTGTGGCCCGCCAGTTCATCTTCCGTATGCGTGAATTCGAACAAATGGAAATGCAATTTTTCGTGCGACCTGGTACTGAATTGGATTGGTACAAGCAATGGGCGGAGATGAGAATGAAATGGCATTTGGCTCTTGGAACTCCTGAAGATAAGTTGAGAAAGCATGACCATGAAAAATTGGCTCACTACGCCAACGCCGCCATGGATATTGAATATGAATTCCCATTTGGATTCAAAGAAGTAGAAGGAATTCACTCCAGAACTGATTTTGATTTGAAATCCCATCAGGAATTCTCTAAAAAGAAACAGCAATACTTTGATCCAGAGGTCAATCAGAATTACATTCCTTATGTAATTGAGACTTCAATCGGAGCTGATAGATTGTTCTTACTGACGCTTTGCAACGCATACACTGAAGAAAAGACAGAAGAGAAAAGCAGAACGTATTTGAAACTACATCCTGCCATTGCACCAGTAAAAGCTGCCATACTTCCAATCACTAAAAAGGATGGCCTTCCTGAAAAAGGAAAAGAGATCGTAGAGTTACTAAAGTATGATTTCAATATCATTTATGAAGATGCTGCTTCTATTGGAAAGCGCTATACAAGACAGGATTTAATCGGAACGCCTTTCTGTATCGCTGTAGACCACCAAACTTTAGAAGACAATACGGTAACAATTCGTCATAGAGATACTACGGAACAGGAGCGAGTGCCAATCTCAGAACTTCATGGAAGAATCGCTGAAGCTACCAGTTTTAGAAGGGTATTTGAAAAGCTGTAACTAGAAATAAGGTCAACAAAAAACCTCTGAGATAACACTCAGAGTTTTTTTTATTTAACCATTCGATAGGAACTAAGCTTTTGAATCGTTATTTCACATTATTCTAAAGCAAAAAATCCCCTGAGATTAAATTCAGGGGATTCTAGATTATTTTAGAATTAATATTTAGTCTTTAGTAGGACAACCAGAATAAACAATCGATTCAAGGTCTCCTTTTAAAGAGTATGGTCCTTCGTCGATATCCAAAGTTTCAGGATCATCTACTAAATCCTCACCGTTAATAGCAACTATTTTAGCATTTGTCCAAATGTTTGCAAGACCGTCTTTAGCCGAGGAAGGTCCACAATCAGGCATTAAACCTTCAAAAGCAAAGGTCGTAGGTTCCCCTGAAGAACAGCTTACTGGTCCAGTCCAATGAAATACTGTTCCATTTCCAGTTACAGTATAGCTTTTACCATCTGCACCAACATAAGAGCCTTGATTAGGTATATCAATATTTATTTGTGGGAATGTAAAATCAATTGAGACCTCAGCTTCTTCACTGTAACTATAAGAAAATACTACATCCACTTCTGTTTCTCCGATTGTTGCCTCATAAGTAAATGATTCTTCATCACAATTTGAGCAATCCTCTACCTCAACAGTAAACTCAACATTTTGAACTCCTCCTTGACCAGACACTTTCCATCTAAACAAATAAGTGCCTACCTCATACCCTGATAAATTTCCAGAAACACCTGAAGAAGCCTGAGATTGTTGAAATACCTGAACCCATTCCCCATTTACAAATTCTTGAACTTGAACAGTGCGATTTCCTGTAAAACCTGTACCTCCAAAAGTGAATAAAATAGCATCTCCAAGGCAAACTTTTTCAGTATATGTCAAATTAAAGTTTCCACTTTCAGAAACCATAGCATTTTCAAATCTTGAAATTTCAAAAGGACTTAAAGTAAATCCCGACTGATCTGATTTAGCCAAGGTATTGGTCAGATCATCATTTTCATAGGTAGCCATTTGGCTACAGGCTCCAAAGAGCAATGCTGAGATCACTAACCCCAGCAGTTTTATTGTAAAAATTTTCATAGAATGATATAGGGTTATAAATATTTGACTTAAATTTAATTGTATTTCAAATACAAAAAAAAGCTATTTGTAATATTTTTTGAAAAATATTTATATACAAATTCAAAATTATTTAAAAAAGCTTCATCTAATGAATAATTGTATCTTGCCAGTCATATGAACAGGAAAGCTATTGTCATAGGATCAGGAATCGCGGGCATCGCCTCATCCATTCGATTAGCATTAAAAGGGTACGATGTAGCCGTATTCGAGTCCAATTCGTACCCTGGAGGTAAACTTTCAAAGATTGATTTAGGAGACTACCGATTTGATGCAGGCCCTTCTCTTTTTACCTTACCCGAACAAGTAGAAGAATTATTTCTCATGGCCGGGAAAAACCCAAAAGAACACTTTGACTATCTCAAACTACCCGTCACTTGCCATTACTTTTGGGAAGACGGGAAAAAGTTGAAAGCATACGCTGACCTAGACTTATTTGCAGAAGAGATAAATCAGCAATTGGGTGAGCCAAAGTCCCATATCAAAGAAGCATTAATCAATTCTTCTTATATCTACGATCACTTGGCTCCTCTTTTTATGCATAAGTCTCTTCATGATTGGAAAACTTGGACCAATCAGCATGCAATGAAGGCCTATCTAAAAATGGGTAAACTGGGTATCTTCTCTACCATGAATGAAGCCAACGAAAAGCAATTTGACAATCCTAAACTTATCCAACTATTCAATAGGTACGCCACCTACAATGGCTCCAACCCTTATGAAACTCCCGCTACGCTAAATATTATCCCTCATTTAGAATTTAATATCGGGGCCTTTTTTCCCAAAAAAGGCATGCATGATATTACTAACAGCTTATTTCAGTTATCCTTAGATCTTGGAGTCACTTACACTTTCAATCAAAAAGTGGATGAAATCATAGTGGAACAAGGAAAGGCTAAGGGAGTTGTTCTAGCTGAAAATAAAAAAATAGAGGCAGAGATCATAATCAATAACATGGATATGGTCAATGCCTATAGGACGATCTTAAAAAAACAAAAGCAACCAAAACTCCTGTTAAATCAGCCCAAATCCAGTTCAGCATTAATTTTTTATTGGGGCATCAAGCGTAAATTTGAAGATCTGGATCTTCATAATATTTTCTTCTCTGATAATTACCTGGAGGAATTTGACCATATTTTTAAGAAGGGGAAGATTTACCATGACCCAACTGTCTACATCAATATTACCTCCCTATACAAACCTGATGATGCCCCTGAAGACTGTATGAATTGGTTTACTATGATTAATGTCCCTAATAATCAAGGTCAGGATTGGGACCAATTAATTTTGGAATCCAAAAAGAATATTATCCATAAACTCAATAGAATTTTAAAAACGGATATAGAGCCTTTAATTGAGGTAGAGGAAATTCTGGATCCAAGAACGATTGAGTCAAAGACCTCTTCTGCTCAGGGAGCACTCTATGGAAACTCTTCCAACAATAAGTTCTCCGCATTTTTAAGACATGCAAACTATTCCTCCAAAATCCGTAATCTCTATTTTTGTGGAGGATCCGTACACCCTGGAGGAGGCATCCCTCTTTGTTTGCTTTCTGCCAAAATCATGTCTGAAATGATACCGGATGCTAGTTAACCCTCAATATTAAATTCCTCTATCGCTTCCTTGATCAAATCCATTTCAAAGCCTTTGGAAAATAAGTACTGGATGACTTTAAATTTCTTTTTATAAGGGTCCGACTCTTTGATTCTTCCCCAATGTTTCTCCACTTGAGATAATAAGGTATCGTAATATTCATAGGGATCAATTTCAGAAAGTCCCTTTTTGATCAAGTTTTCCGGAATCTGGCGCATCTTCAATTCTTGCCTGATCCTTCCCTTACCCCATTTTTTCAGTCTGAATTTACCTCGCGAGAAAGACCTTGCATAGCGCTCCTCATCTATAAATTTCTCCTCTATCAAATAGGTAATTAATTCATCAGAATCCTCTTCTTTGATCCCCTTTTCGTAAAGTTTCCGCTTGGTTTCCCAAATACAACGTTCCTGATAGGCACAAAAAGTGGATAGCTTTTCTTTCGCTTCCTCCAGAGACCAAGACTTTTTTATGGACTGTTCTGAGTTATTTTTTCGCCAGACGGACATTTTCTTTAATTTTAAGCCAAATTACCCTTGAATTAGATTCTTTCAAATCTTAATTAGATAAACAACCCACAACCATGCGTAAGAAAATTGTAGCTGGCAACTGGAAAATGAATATGACTTTTGAAGAAGGTCAAATTCTGACTTCTGAGATTGTCAACATGTATAAAGACGAAAACATCAAGGATGTTGTAGCGATCTTGAATCCTCCTTTTCCACATATTTTCCCAGTTAAGAAATTAGTAGGTGATGTAGCGGGAGTTAAAATAGGAGCTCAAAACTGTTCTGACAAGGAATCTGGAGCATTTACCGGTGAGGTATCTGCAAAAATCCTAGCTTCCTTCGGAGTAGAATATGTCATCATTGGTCATAGTGAAAGAAGAGAATACTTCCATGAAGGAAATGAGCTACTAGCTGTCAAAGTCAAAGAAGCTTTGGCCCATGGGTTGAAACCTATTTTCTGTTGCGGTGAGTCTTTGGACATCAGAACTGCCGGCACACATGAGCCGAATGTCAAATTTCAGCTAACTGAAAGCCTTTTTGACCTGAGCCCTGAAGATTTTAGCAAAGTAGTCATTGCCTATGAACCTATCTGGGCAATTGGAACTGGTAAAACCGCTACTGCAGAACAGGCACAGGAAATGCATGCTGCGCTTAGAAGACATATTGCTAGCAAATATGGTAAAGATATCGCTTCTGAAACCTCTATTCTGTATGGTGGAAGTTGCAATCCTAAGAATGCTCAAGAAATATTCTCCAAGGAAGATGTGGATGGTGGATTGATCGGTGGAGCCTCCCTGAAATCAAGAGATTTTATAGAAATCATCAAATCATTCTAAATTAGAAATGGATTACCTGGAATTAAAAATCACTTGCCTGGAAGATTTCCGGGAAATCCTAATTGCAGAATTAGCGGAGATAGGTTTTGATTCCTTCTTGGAAACAGAAGAAGGAGTAGATGCCTATGCTCCTGAACAAGAATTTGACCGGGAGGCTTTTTTGGAGTTGGTCGAAAAATATAAGCTTCCCGCTCAAATTTCCTGGCATGAAAGTAAAATGCCAAAAGTAAACTGGAATGAAGAATGGGAAAAAAATTACGATCCCATTGAGGTAGACGATCTTGTTTTTGTAAGAGCTTCGTTTCACGAACCAGTTCCAGGATTTCAATATGAAATTGTCATCAACCCCAAAATGTCATTTGGTACAGGACACCATGCTACCACTTTCCAAATGTTAAAACATCAAGCCGAGATTGACCACAAAGGAAAACGCGTTTTGGACGTGGGTTCTGGTACGGGAATTTTGGCAATTATGGCTCATTTGCTGGAAGCACGAGAAATAGAAGCCTTTGATATCGATGAATGGTGCGTGGACAATGGTAATGAGAATTTCGATTTAAATGGGCTCTCCACCAGAATGGATATTGGTACCATTCGAGAAGTAAATCCTCAAGGAAAATTTGATATAATTTTAGCCAACATCAATAAAAACATCCTCCTGGACGAAATGGAGATCTATGCTGATTTATTGGTTTCAAAAGGATTTCTTTTGTTGAGCGGATTCTATACGGAAGACATCGAAGATTTACTGGAATGTGCCGCTCCTTTAGGTCTCAGCCTCTACAAGAAAAACAGCAAAGACAATTGGGCTGCATTAATATTGCAAAAAGACTAATATGAATGAACTGATTATTTATGCAGTAGTTTTCGCCGCATTAATAGGCCACTGTCTATTAGCAGGCAAAATGTATCGTACTATACATCAGGATTCAGACTTAACATTGAGAGAGAAAAATGACTGGAAATTAAAAGCACTCATATTTCCGGGTTATTTTTGGTTTCAATACAAAAAGAGTAAAGCTTAACGTAATTTCTCTTTTTTAGAACTTTTTTATCGAATTAAAGGATTAAGGTAGATACACTTTTACCTTTTATTAAACCCAAGTATCAAACCATGGAGTACGTTTGGAAGCAGAAACCACGAGCAACGCCAGAGCTAGTTGAGCAGCTAGGAAGGGATATCAACGTAAATCCAATCCTGGCAAACATGTTGATTAATCGCGGCGTGGAGACCTATGAGCAGGCCAAAAACTATTTCAGGCCAAGTTTAAGCCATCTGCATGATCCTTTTTTGATGAAAGATATGCCAGAGGCAATAGATCGGATTGAACAAGCAATTGAGCAAAATGAAAAAATCTTGGTGTATGGAGATTATGATGTAGATGGCACCACTGCGGTTGCCTTGGTTTACAGTTTTCTTCAGACTTTTTATAGTAGAGTGGATTTCTATATCCCTGACCGATACAAGGAAGGCTATGGTATTTCCGATAAGGGGGTAAGGTTTGCCGCAGATAATGATTACAAGTTGGTCATTGCCCTAGATTGCGGAATCAAAGCCATCGATAAGGTGAGGCTTGCCAAAGAGCTAGGAGTAGATTTCATCATTTGTGACCACCACACTCCCGGCAAAGAGTTACCCCAGGCTATTGCCGTCCTAGATGCTAAAAGAACCGATTGTGAATACCCTTATAAGGAGCTTAGTGGTGCTGGAGTAGGTTTCAAATTAATTCAGGCACATGCTAAAAGACGCGGAATAGATGAAGCAGGCCTGTATCCATATTTGGATTTGTTGGTCGTCAGTATTGCTGCAGATATTGTCCCCATAACTGGAGAAAATAGAATTCTGGCTTATTATGGACTAGACCGAATCAATAATACCCCGAGACCAGGATTAAAGGCCTTGATGCTGAGTGCCAAAATTGAAAAAGAAATCGGCATCTCGGATATCGTTTTTAAAATTGGCCCAAGAATCAATGCATCCGGAAGACTGGAACATGCCAAGGCTTCGGTAGAGTTGTTAATTTCTACCGATCTCAATTTAGCCATCGAACGAGCCAAGTTGGTGGATGAGGTGAATACTACACGTAGGAATTTTGATGAGAACATCACCAAAGAGGCGTTTGAGATGATCGCGGATCAAGAAATGGATTCAGAATGGAATTCTACGGTATTGTTTAAAGAGGATTGGCACAAAGGAGTCATTGGAATTGTCGCCAGTCGATGTATAGAAAAATATTATAGACCTACGATCATTTTAACCGAATCCAATGGAAAAGCTACTGGAAGCGCACGGTCTGTAGTAGACTTCGATATTTACGAAGCAATCGCTGAATGTTCTGGTCTTTTAGATCAATTTGGAGGACATAAATATGCGGCTGGTTTAACCCTTTCGGTAGACAAGGTACCCGACTTTCAAAGGATGTTTGAGTCGGTAGTCAAAAGAAGAATTGAAGAAGTACATAGGAAGCCAGTAATAGAAATTGACGATGAATTACTGCTGGATCAAATAAATTATAAGTTTTATAATATATTGAAGCAAATGGCACCTTTTGGCCCAGGAAATACGGAGCCTATTTTCAGAATTTCTCAAGCCTATGCCGAAAATGTGATCATTCTAAAAGATAAACACCTTCGATTTAATATCGTACAAGATGGTCAAGTGACGAAACCTGTTTGCTTAGGGTTTGGGTTAGCCGACCGAGTAAAGGATCCAGATCACACGATTGTTAAAATGTTACAAGGAAAAATGCGTTTTGATCTAGTGGCTGAAATGCGGGAAAATTTCTTCCGTGACAAATCCAGCTTGCAGCTTTACGTAAAAGACATCAAATTTGATTAATATGATTCTAAAAGCCGACAACCTCGTCAAAATTTACAAAGGTCGCCGTGTGGTGAATGATATTTCAGTACAAGTAGAGCAAGGAGAAATTGTAGGTTTACTAGGTCCAAATGGGGCAGGTAAAACCACTTCTTTTTACATGATCGTGGGATTAGTCCAACCCAATGAAGGTAAAATATTTTTGGAAAGTGAAGATATCACAAGCCTTCCCATGTACAAAAGGGCTAAGTTAGGAATAGGGTATTTAGCCCAAGAAGCCTCTGTATTTCGAAAGCTCTCTGTGGAGGAGAATATTATGGCTGTGTTGGAGATGACCAAAATGCCCAAGCAAGAGCGGAAAGAAAAAGTAGAAAGTTTGTTGGAAGAGTTCAGCTTGACCCATGTAAGAAAAAACTTAGGGATGGTGCTTTCTGGAGGGGAAAGAAGAAGAACGGAAATTGCCCGGGCTTTGGCAGTGGATCCTAAATTTGTATTATTAGATGAGCCATTTGCAGGGGTTGACCCCATCGCAGTTGAAGAAATTCAGACCATTGTAGCAAAACTAAAGACAAAAAATATAGGAATTCTGATCACAGACCACAATGTAAATGAAACACTTTCTATCACAGATCGAGCCTATTTGATGTTTGAAGGAAGATTATTAAAAGCCGGAACCGCCGAAGAGCTTGCTGCTGATGAACAGGTCCGAAAAGTTTATTTGGGCAGTCAGTTTGAGCTAAAACGCAAAATTTTTAATTAATGGAGGTATTAAATTCCTTTATGACCTGGATTTTTAAAAATCGAATTGGTCAAATAGAAAACTTTAAAAAAAATCCAATACAGGTCCAGGACACTACTTTTTTTGAATTAATAGAGGCTGGAAAAAACACTGAATTTGGAAAGGAGTTTGGTTTTGCTAAAATCAAACACTATGATGATTTTGCCAGACAAGTTCCCATCCTTGATTATGAGGGGATCAAACCATACATCGATAAGACGATGAGAGGCACTCAAAATGTGCTCTGGAACACCACTATTGAGTGGTTTGCAAAATCCTCCGGAACCACTTCTTCCCGAAGTAAATACATCCCTGTTACTACCGAAAGTTTAGAAGAATGCCATTATAGCGGGGGAAAAGACATGGTTTCCTTATACATCGCCAATCATCCTGACTCCAGACTATTTGCTGGAAAGAGCTTGACCATTGGAGGAACTCTAGAGAAGAACCCGCTAAACCCTCAAGGTTCTGCCAGAGCAGGAGATATTTCTGCGGTTATCATGCAAAACCTCCCCATTTGGGCACAGTTTGTCAGAACTCCATCTTTGGAAACAGCCTTGATGAGTGAATGGGAAACAAAAATTGAGAAAATGGCTAGGGAAACCATGAACGAGGACGTTACTTGTATTGCAGGTGTTCCTACTTGGACGGTGGTTTTAATGCAGCGAATTCTTGAAATAAAAAAGGCGAAAAACATCTTGGAAGTCTGGCCCAATTTGGAAGTTTTCTTCCATGGAGCTGTAGCTTTTGGACCCTATAGAAGTCTTTTCAAAGAACTGATTCCTTCAGAAAAAATGCGATATGTAGAAACCTATAATGCTTCTGAAGGATTTTTCGGTATCCAAGATCAACCTGACTCAGATGAATTACTGTTATTGTTGGATTACGGAATTTTCTATGAATTTATCCCAATGGAAGATTGGGAAAAGGAAGATCCCAAAGTAGTCCCATTAGCGGGGGTGGAAATAGGTAAAAATTATGCCTTGGTAATTTCCACTAATGGAGGGCTTTGGAGGTACAAAATCGGAGACACAGTCAAATTCACATCCATAAAGCCCTATCGATTTAAAATCTCAGGTAGGACCAAACACTTTATTAACGCTTTCGGAGAAGAAGTCATTGTAGAAAATGCAGAGAAAGCAATCCAATATGCAGCAGAACATACTGGAGCTACCATTTCAAATTTCACAGCCGCCCCTGTTTATTTTGATGCCTCAGGATCAAAAGGCGCACATGAATGGCTCATTGAATTCCATAAGGAACCCTTAGACCAGGATCAATTCAATTTGCTTCTGGATCAACACTTACGAGAGGTCAATTCAGATTATGATGCCAAAAGGCACAAGGATCTTGCTTTGGTAGCTCCTATCATTCATACCGCACCTCACGGGATCTTTGAATTGTGGCTAGGCAAAAAAGGAAAGTTGGGTGGTCAACACAAAATACCAAGGTTGTCCAATACCAGGGAATATTTAGATGAAATTTTAAAACTGAAGGAGGAAGTCAAAATTCCAAAGCAATAATCACTGAGTCCAATTCCTTCAGACAAAGATTGGATTTCTCCGACCAGTAAATTTCTGAAGAAGAACTGGCACATCAAGGAATTCAATAAAAAAAGCGGTCTATTTAGACCGCTTTTGCTGTTTCCATCTGGAAAATAATATCCTCATAATCGAGCTTATTCCAATTTTCAGTAATTAAAGGATCAGCCATTACTTTATCCATGATTTCTTCTTGCAATTTACCCTGTGCATAAGCTTCAGAATAACTGATGTCTGAAAATGTAACCAATGTATAGAGGGGAATCCAGTCATTTGGATATAATTCATGAAGCTTGGCTTCAATTTTCTTTCTCAACAAAAATTTCGGGTCCGCTACTGAATCTCTCATTTCAATGAAATTTTCCATTGCCAGTTGACAAACTGCATCCGTATCTCTTTTTCTGTTTTTCTGGAATTTTTCAAAGACCAAATCCCAAGTGTTCGTCCCTAATTTATCTATCAGCCCATTCAGAATAAAGCAATCCTCAAAACCGCAATTCATTCCCTGACCATAAAATGGCACCATGGCATGAGAAGCATCGCCAATCAACAAACTCTTTCCTTGCACCCAAGGATAACAATCCACATTTACTAAAGCAGAGGTAGGGTTTCTGAAAAACTCCTCCACTAAATCAGGCATGAGCTGATAAGCGTCGTCAAAATAATTGCTGAACAAGCTTATCAGATCTTTTTCATCAGTGATTTTCTCAAAACAGATTTTTGTGCCTTCAAATGGCAAAAATAAAGTACAGGTAAAAGACTTATCGGGATTAGGCAAGGCGATTAACATAAACTTGCCTCTTGGCCATATATGCAATGCATTTGGATCCATGGCAAACTCACCGTCAGCGGTGGCAGGTATGGTCAACTCCTTATATCCATGTGAAATATATTCCTGCTTATAGTTGAAGCGAATTTGTTTTTGCATGCTTAGTCGAAGTGCAGAATACGCTCCATCAGCCCCGATAATCACCGGTGCATCTAAAGTTTCTTCTCCTTCGGCGGTTTCAAAGGTAATTTTCTGAGAAGGGAAATCTACCTCTAAGCATTTATGTTCAAATTTGAATTTAGCCCCAAGCCGTTCCGCTTCCTCTGCCAGCAATTGATTAAATTTGCCTCTTGAAATGGAATAAATTGCTTGATCTTTTTTTCCGTATGGGATAAAGGAAGTTCCACCATGTTCATCATGGATTTTTCTACCATACATTGGAATAGACAAAGGCAGCACCTGATCTTTCAATCCCACCTCTTCCAAGCTTTTCCAACCCCTATGGCTCAATGCCATATTAATGGATCGACCACCTTCGTAATAGGGAGTTTTCCGCTTGTCCGGTCTCTTATCATAAACGGTAACATCAAGACCTTGACGCTTGAGATATATGGCCATCAAGGAGCCAATCAGACCGGCTCCAAGAATAGTTATTTCATTTTTTTTCATTCGGATAAGTTTTATCCCAGTTTCTTAAGCGAATTTTTTCAAGCTTTGTTCCAAAATCTGTGCAAATCTGAAAACATCCAAAAAACTATTATACAGCGGAGTAGGTGCTAATCGGATCACATTTGGATTTCTCCAATCACCTACCACTCCATGACTATACCAAACATCGAATACAGCTTTGCCCCCACGATGAATGTGCAAAGATAATTGACAACCTCTCTCATCAGGTTTTTTCGGAGTAATAATTTCCAAAATGCCTGATTTTCCACTGATTTGCTCAATTAAGTAGGCTAAATATCCCGTTAATTTTTCACTCTTTGCCCGTAAATTGCTCATTCCAGCTTCCATGAATATATCTAGAGAAGCTTGATGCGCTGCCAAAGCCAAGATATTAGTGTTGGAAACTTGCCAACCATCGGCCCCATGCATCGGAACAAACCCTTTTTCCATAAGAAATCTCTGCCCCTCATCATGTCCCCACCATCCAGCAAACCTTGGCAAATCAGGTCTATCGGCAAATCGCTCATGAACAAACACTCCTGAAATATTTCCTGGTCCAGAATTCATATACTTATAACTGCACCAAGTAGCAAAATCTACATCCCATTCATGTAGCTTCAGTACGGCATTTCCAGCTGCATGAGCCAGGTCATACCCCGCATACGCACCTACTGAATGCGCTGCTGCTGTGATTGCCTGTATGTCAAATAATTGACCGGTATAGTACTGTAAACCCGCCATATTCACCATAGCCAAGGAATCTCCATGCTTTTCTATCTCTGAAATAATGTCTTCCGTCCTAAGGGTATGCTCCCCTTCTCTCGGAATCAACTCAATGATAGTTTCATCTGGATCCAAACCATGGAATTTAACCTGCGTCTCCAACATGTACATATCTGATGGGAATGCCCCTCCATCAACGATGATTTTGAACCGTTCCGGAGTAGGTCTATAAAATGACACCATCAAAAAGTGAAGATTGGAACTGAGATTGTTCATGGCCACCACCTCATGGGTATGCGCTCCCATGATCTCCGCCAAGGCAGGTTTTGATTTTTGCCTTGCATGATACCAGGCATCTTCTCCATGAAAATGTCCATCTACTCCTAAATTTGCCCAATTTTCCAGTTCTTTCTCCAAATAGGATTTGACGGACTTTGGCTGCAAGCCTAAAGAATTCCCACAGAAATAAATCGCTTCTTCCCCATTGACTTTAGGGAATAAAAAGCGTTCTCTGAAGGATTTCAAGGGATCCTCAGCATCCATTTTTCTTGCAAACTCTTCGGTAAACTGATAATCTATTTGGGTCATATATTTAATGGTTGAAGGTGCTGTAGCAAGCATCCGCTATTAGTTTCAATAGTTCGTTTAGCTACTATTTTTGCATTACCGTTCCACAGTTCTTACAGGTTGTGTGCTCCGGATTGGACCAAAATCTCTCCATGATCGGAGGCAACTGGTTGACGATGTCTGTTACATCTGCATATTCCTCGTATAGTTTTTCGCCACAATTTTCGCAGTGCCAGATAAACCCATCTCGTTCCCCTTCATTTCTATATCTTTCAATGACCAAACCGATGGTATTAGCTGGTCTTCTCGGAGAATGGGGGACTTTAGGAGGGAGTAGGAAAATCTCACCTTCTTTAATCGGAACATCCACTAGCTTACCATCTTCAATAATTTTCAATACAATATCCCCTTCTATCTGATAAAAAAACTCCTCTCCCTCATTGTAGTGATAGTCTTTTCTTGAATTAGGGCCTCCTACGACCATGATGATAAAATCTTCATTATCAAGATAAACTTGCTTATTCCCAACCGGTGGTTTAAGCAGGTGTCTATTATCATCAATCCATTTTTTAAAATTGAAGGGTTTTGTAATTGCCATTAGCTTATTGTTTCGGTTAAAAATGAAATTTGCCTTTCAAAGTAGGTAACACAAATCAGGCTTAAAAGTATTAAAAATCATCCTCTTTTTTGGTTTACTTTGTTCCAAAGCCCAAAAACATGCGTCTTCCTATTGCTGATTTACACTGTGACATGCTTTCTTACCTCGCGAAAGTCCCCGCAGCCAACCCATATTCCAAAGATGATATAGCTTGTGCTATTCCATTAATGAAATCAGGCGGGGTCCGCCTGCAGGTCATGGCAATTTATACCGATGTGAATCCTGACTCGATGAAGTTAGCTAGCAAACAAGCCGATATCTTTTTGGAACTGCTAGAAAAGAATCCACTAGATTTGAGTTTTGCAGATGAAGATTTTCTTACCAATTGGAAAAACCAGAAAAATATAGGCATCCTTGCTTCCCTAGAAAATGCAGCTGGAATCGGTCATGAAACAGCCTCACTTACAGAAATAAAATCCCAGTTTGATAGCATCTTAGAACGTACTCAAAAATTAGCTTATATCAGTTTGACCCATCATACTGAAAATAGATTCGGAGGAGGAAATTATACGGATGGAATTGGACTGAAAGATGATGGGAAATTTATCCTGGATTATATGGCAGGGAAACGGATTCCAATCGATTTGTCACATACTTCAGATTTATTGGCTGAGGGTATTTTAAACTATATTGATCAGGTAAAGCTTGACATTCCTATTATAGCCAGCCATTCAAATTTTAGACAAATTTGGAATCATAGAAGAAATCTGACTGACGAATTTGCCAAAGAAGTAATCCATCGAGGCGGGATTATTGGTGTGAACTTTTTACGCGCATTTCTCGACAATGATGTCCCCGAAAGATTATTTGATCACTTACTTCACGGCTTTGATATTGGAGGGAAAAAGTCCATGTGTTTTGGTTCGGACTTCTTCTACACCAAGAATTTTGGAGATCCTTCCAGAATCCCTTTTTACTTTCCTTTAGCTGAAAACTCTAGTAAATACCCTAGCTTGTTAGACCATTTAGAAACAGATTTAAGTGAGCAAAATTTGGTACGTTTAGCGTACGAAAACGCTATCAATTTTTACAAAAAACTCTGGAGCTAATCCCTATGTCTTCCCATCATTTCGTCAAAGAACAACAAGAACCTGCCGTAATTATCATAAATGCGGATGAAATTCATTTTGACCAGGTATCCCCTTTATTGGAATGGGTTCCAACAGTATTGGTTGCGGAACAGGCTTTGGATCAAGTCCTGAGTTGGGGAATCAAGATTGATGTAATATTAGCCTCCGAATCCTTTCAAAAAAGCCATATTCAGCTGCTGGAAGAACAATACCCTGTGCGTTTTTTGAATTCAACACCTGAAAATGCCTTGGAAGAGGGCTTACAGTATTTATTAGCGAGCAAACATTACGCAGCCCATTTGATAGGAATCCCCCATCTGCAAGCTTTAGACCTGCAAGAAAAAATTAAGCTGATGGACCTTACCATACTAGATGGAGATTGGAAGTACTATCCGGTAAAAGACGGGAACTTTAAAAAGTGGTTTGCACAGTCCACCATTCATATTCATGCAAAAGAAGGCCTACCTGTAGAAGTAATCAATGAAAATGGGCAGCTGATACTGCCCATTACCTATGCTACATTTTTGGAAGTTCCAGAAGGAATTACTGAAATAAAAGCTCCAGGAATATTTTGGATTGGAGAACAAATCTCCTCCTGATCATCCTGGGAAAATTGCCGAAACCATTCGGTTCTTATCATTTAGATCCCGAACCAAATTTATCTCTTTATAGCCCAATCCTTCCAACAACTCCACTGTTTCTGGGCCAAAATTATTATGAATCTCATAATACAATTTACCCCCCGGCTTTAATAATATCTTCGCTTTTTCAGCAATCACTCGATAAAATAACAAGGGATCATGATCTGGAACAAATAGGGCTAACCCAGGTTCAAAATCACGCACATTGCTATGTAAATCCACCCATTCAGCTTCAGGTACATAAGGAGGGTTACTTACCAAAATATCCAAATCAGATAGGTCTGGAATATCTTTTAAAATGTCCAAGTGCAAAAAAGTCACTTCTGCCTGAAGATGCTCTGCATTTTCCATGGCCACATCAATAGCATCTTCTGATACATCGGCTGTATAAACTTCCGAGTCTTTCATTTCCAAAGCCAAGCTGATTGGAATACAACCGGAACCTGTACCAATGTCCAAAATTTTCATTCCTGGAGTTGGATTTTCTTTGATGATCATATGTACCAATTCCTCCGTCTCATTTCTAGGAATGAGCACAGATTCATCTACAAAAAATTCTCTCCCATAAAAAGGAGCCTTCCCGATGATGTATTGAACAGGTTCTCCAGACTTCAATCGCTCGAAGTCCTGATAGAGGGATTCTGACAAACTATTCTCCTCAAAAGCATCCAACATATCTACTTTTCGAATTCCCAAATGATATTCTAAAAGCCAGTTTATCAAGTTGTTTGCTTCTTCTGGAGAATACTGAGTGAGCTCACTCGCCCATTGTTTTACTAGTTCGTTGTAGTTGCTCATAGCTATAGCGAATGACCTTATTTTACTGCAAAGGTAGCAATCCCTATTCTTTCTAAGATGAAAAAAAAAATCAACTCATGGTATTTGTCCTATTTTTCTCCTTGAGCAGCATGGTTCAAACTACAGAATCCAAATTTTACTTTGGTTTTGATGCCAGCTACTGGCAACATTGCTTATACCAATATAGCCTTTTGGCTGTTCAGCGAAATATGCTGGGAAGTATCCGCCCTATGGTTGGATTTAATCTACAAAACGATTGGTCAATCGGAGTCTTATTCAACTTTTGATCCAATCAAAATCAGGTTTCACTTTTCGAGTTACTCTATCCAATTTATGGGGACCCAGATAAAAATAAATATTATCCAATCATTAGCGCTAGAAATGTATATCAGGAAGCTTCCATGAAAAACAATATTCGTTGTTATGGTCTATTTTTAAAGAAATCCATCAGTCTGGGAAAAAGACTTCCTTCAACCCCAGCCTGTTTAGAATGAAAGAATCTGAAAATAGGGGAATATAGTGTTGGCCCCTGAATTCGGGTTTTATTTTCCTTACCCTTCTTGCAACTACGAAAACCCATTGAATGATTAAGTTGGTACTTGCCTGAGTATCGCCTATTATCGGATGGAAATGCCATTGAAGGAAACCAATTGGCGAGCTGGGTTGGATCTTGCCTTTGCATATCAAAGAAAACCTGAGGTTAATATGGAAACTTGAGCTAATGTTCTGGAATACAGAAGACAAATCTTAAAAGATCAAAGTGAAATGAACACCACCGTAGATTTTTTGTACGATTCTTTTTACGGTGCATCCACCCAATATTTTGGAAATCATACCGATTTTGGCTCGGCTGTAGAAAGAGATGGTGTACGTTTTGGCCTGATCTTTAGCCCATTTTAAAAACTCATTCCCAGAGAACAGAAAGAAAAACTACCTTTGTGGAGAATTTCTTTCCAATGAAGCTACATAACAATACCATACGCGGGGTGCATTCTGCACTGGCAGCGATTTTCGAAGAAGGGCAATACGCCGACAAAGTGATCGAGAGAACACTCAAATCCAATCCTAAATGGGGAGCTCGTGACCGTTCATTTATCGCCGAAACGACTTATGAAATGGTTCGTTGGTGGAGACTCATCAATTACCTAAGCCCTTCCAATAATCCATATGACCTTTTCGGAACATATTGGCTCATGCAAGGACACAGTCTTCCTCCCTGGGAAGAATTTCAAAAAATCCAGCCTGAGAAACTCAAAGGAAAGTATGACAAACTGGAAGACCCAGCTTTGATTGAATCCATCCCTGATTGGTTGGAGGAACTAGGACAGAAGGAATTGGGAGATAAATGGGAAGCAGAAATCCACAGCTTAAATCAAGAAGCAGATGTGGTTTTGCGGGTAAACACTCTAAAAACTACTCGTGAAAAACTAAAGAACATACTTGCGGAATCCAACATCCAAACTCATATCATCAAAGGATATAAAGATGCTCTGATCTTGGATGAGCGACAAAATGTTTTCAGACACCCTGCCTTCAAAGAAGGTTTATTTGAAGTACAGGATGGTTCCTCTCAATTGGTAGCGGACTCGCTTGCGGTTGAACCAGGAATGAGAGTAATTGATGCTTGTGCAGGTGCAGGTGGCAAATCCTTGCATTTGGCAGCTTTGATGGAAAACAAAGGCAAAATCCTATCTATGGATGTGGAAGAATGGAAATTGCAGCAAACTAAACTAAGAGCAAGAAGAGATGGGGTATCCATCATTGAAAGAAAAGTCATTGAAGGTTCCAAAACCATCAAAAGACTAAAAGAGTCTGCCGACCGATTATTGCTTGATGTTCCATGCTCTGGTTTAGGAGTTTTAAAAAGAAATCCAGACACAAAATGGAAACTGAGTCCAGAATCCATAGAAAAAGTAAAGCAAACACAGCAGGAGATTCTTCAATCCTATCCATCAATGCTTAAACCAGGAGGGCAAATGGTCTATGCTACTTGTAGTATTTTACCTTCTGAGAACCAAGAACAGGTACAAAAATTCCTAAATAGCGAAGCGGGAAAGAATTTTGAATTGATTGAAGATCACAAAGTGCTTTCACATGAAAGTGGTTTCGATGGATTCTACATCGCCAGACTTCTTAAAAAATAGTTTTAAAATACATATACCTCAAAATCAAAAAGTTATTTCTAACTTCATAGCTTAAATTTTTAAAGCAATGAAGTTAGAATTGATTTTTACCATCGCAAACTCCGTCGCATTCCTGTGTTGGATTTTTCTGTTTGTCTTGTACCAAAAACGATGGGTTTACAAATTTTTGTTCAGCATCATTTTTGTTTTACTGGGTGGACTTTACCTGTTTTATATCATCCGTGGGATGGGAGCCGACACAGGAGGAGGATTCGATACATTGGCAAATGTGAAATTGCTTTTCAGTAGTGATGATGCACTTTTGGCAGGTTGGATCCATTACTTAACTTTTGATTTGTTTGTAGGAATGTGGATTTGTCATAATGCCGACAAGTGTGGAATTAATCGATGGATTTTACTTCCCTGTCTAGTTCTAACATTTATGGCCGGACCAACCGGGCTTCTACTTTACATTATTATCCGCGTAATCCATTCCAAAAAACTGGTTCAAGAGCCATTCCCACAGCAATTCGTATCCTGATTTTTAAAAGGAAATTTCCTTTTCTTAAAATTTTCTGCTGAGTTTCGATATTAATTTTGTAAAAGATTAGTTTGATAAAGAATTTTGTTTGTAATTTTGACGGGCAAATAGGGTTACCTACAACCAATATTTGCCATGAATAGAAACTCCGACAAGTTCCTTTACGAAGCACTCACCTACGACGATGTGCTCCTAGTCCCTGGATATTCAGAAGTCTTACCAAGAGACACGAATACCTCCACACAACTTACCAAAAAAATCAGGTTAAACATTCCTTTGGTTTCCGCTGCTATGGACACGGTTACTGAAGCTGAATTAGCGATTGCTATTGCATTAGAAGGAGGTTTGGGATTCATCCACAAAAACATGTCTATCGAGCAACAAGCAGCGCAAGTACGCAAAGTAAAGCGTTCTCAGGCTGGGATGATTTTGGATCCTATCACCTTAAACATCGATGCCAAAGTTCGTGATGCTGAAACAATTATGCGTGAATATCATATTGGTGGTATTCCGGTAGTAGATGAAAACAGAACCTTGAAAGGTATTATTACCAACAGAGACCTTCGATTCATCAAAGATCAAAATCGTCCGATTAGAGAGATCATGACGATTGAAAACCTGATCACTGCAAAATCAGGAGTTTCTCTAGAGCAGGCGGAAGAAATCCTTCAGGAGTATAAGATCGAAAAACTTCCGATTGTTGACGAGGACAACAAACTAACTGGCTTAATTACCTACAAGGATATACTGAAAAGAAAAGACAAGCCAAATGCTTGTAAGGATGAATATGGAAGATTAAGAGTCGGTGCTGCGGTAGGTGTTACTGCCGATATCGTTGAAAGAGTGGAAGCATTGAAAAGTGCAGGTGTGGATGTAGTCTCCATTGACACCGCTCATGGACATTCCAAAGGAGTAATTGATACTTGTAAGAAAATCAAAGATGCATTTCCCGACTTGGAGGTAATCGTGGGAAACATCGCTACTCCAGAAGCAGCCATTGCGTTGGCAGATGCTGGTGCAGATGCTGTAAAAGTAGGTGTAGGTCCTGGTTCTATCTGTACTACTAGAATCATCGCAGGTGTTGGAGTACCTCAGCTATCAGCTGTTTTTGAATGTTCCCAAGCATTGAAAGATCGCGGAGTTCCAGTCATTGCGGATGGAGGAATTCGTTATTCAGGAGATTTGGTAAAAGCAATTGCGGCTGGTGGAAGTTCTATCATGATCGGTTCACTTTTGGCAGGAACAGAAGAAGCTCCAGGGGAAATGATCATTTTCCAAGGCAGAAAATTCAAGTCCTACAGAGGAATGGGCTCGTTAGAAGCCATGGAATCAGGATCAAAAGACCGCTACTTCCAAGATGCTGAGGACAATATCAAAAAATTAGTTCCTGAAGGGATCGTTGGTAGAGTCCCTTATAAGGGCTTGGTAGCAGAAGTACTTTATCAGCTTGTAGGCGGACTTCAGGCCGGTATGGGATACTGTGGCACCAAAACTATTGATGATTTACAAAGAGATGGCAAATTCGTGAAAATCACTGCTGCAGGTGTAAAAGAATCACACCCGCACGATGTAAGTGTTACCAGAGAAGCTCCAAACTATAGCATTAAAGGCTAATTTGACATCAGATATAAATAAAAAAATCCGGCCACTGTGCCGGATTTTTTTTTGAGATGTTTCAATGATCCTTAGGACAATATTTCTTTAATCTCATAATCTTGTATGTGCACGTTGTACCATCCCCCTTCAATACTCGCTCCATATTTTTTATAGAAATTGATTGCCGGTTCGTTCCAATCCAACACTTGCCACATCATTCCCGTACAGCCATCTTCCAAAGATTTGGCCATTACCCGCTCTAAAAGCAATTTCCCTGCTCCTTTTCCTCTTTCCGATTGCGTCACAATCAAATCTTCCAAATAAAGTCTCTTCCCTTTCCAGGTACTGTATCTGTAGTAATAAATGGCAATCCCAATGATTTCCTTGGTTTCATCTTTTTCGCAAACAAAAATCCCATACACAGGATTACGGCCGAAGCCATCCTCTTTCATCATTTCTACCGTATTAGTCACCTGTTCCGGTGCTTTTTCATACAGCGCTAATTCTTGTACTAATTCTAAAACCCTAGGGAGGTCTTCAACTTGACCTTCTCGTAATGAATACATTTCTATTTTAATTAGGAGGTTATTATTTGGAATTTCCTTTTTTGAAAAGCTAAATTTAATGAAATCAAAGAAACAATGTTTTTAGCAATAGATGCAGGTAATTCCAATGTAGTGTTTGCCCTTTACCACGAACAGGATAAAAAATGGACCAATCACTTTAGGATAGAAACGAAAGGACCTAAACTACATTCACAACTTAGCAAAAAAGTACCTCTCTATTTCTTGGAACATGGAATATCCCCTAACAGCATTTCAGAAATTGGCTATAGCTCCGTGGTTCCCGAAATCAACAGTGCCATTATTGAGTTTTGTCAAAATTATTTTGGAACCAACCCTTATCTGATTTCTCCCAAAAGCTACACAAAACTTCCGGTCAAATCATTGCGTCCCTCAGAAATTGGATCTGATTTGATGTGCAATGTGATGGCCGCCTATTCTAAATACCAAAAGCCCGTCATCATTGTAGATTTCGGAACAGCATTGACGTTTACAGTAGTAGACCAGACAGGTAAGATCAAAGGAGTAAATATAGTCCCTGGACTCAGAACCGCCATTAACTCATTGTTTAACAATACAGCTAAACTTCCTGCTGTAGAACTGAAAATGCCTGAATCTGCATTGGGACAAAACACTATTCATGCGATTCAGGCGGGCATATTATATGGCTATACAGGCTTGGTCAAAGGGATGATAGAGACCTTGGAAAAAGAAACCCAACAAAGCTACCAAGTGGTAGCAACCGGAGGATTATCTTCTGTTTTGACTCCATTGACTGAAGTATTCAATGAAATTGACAGAAACTTAACTCTGGAAGGATTACGATTGATAACCAAAGCTAATACTTAAATCATGGGGCACCTTATCATTAAGTTAGGGTCAGGACAAATGGCCCGAAACTTTTCCATTTCACGTTGAGAACATACTCCGGGAAAATCGCCATAATTCCCCAACATATCCAGCATCAATTGAAAATGTAAATGTGGAGGCCAATCCCCATTTTCGGGGAAAGGTCCTATATGACATAACAAATCTCCAAACTTTACCTGATCTCCCACTTTCCATAAAGTGAGATCACTTCGCTTCAAATGACCATAAAGAGAATACAGGGATTCTCCGCCAATTTCATGCTGAAGGATGATGGTACCACCATAATTCCCAAACCCTTGATTATCCTGTAAACTATACACTTCCCCTTCAAAAGGTGCAAAAACCGGAGTCCCTGCCTCGGCCCATATATCTACTCCCAAATGAATATTCCGGAAATCTAATTCTTGGGTGACAAAAACTTCCGAACGCTGGTAAATTGCTCGATGCTCAAAGTAACCACCTATTCCAAACTTTTTATTTTGATTAGAAAGCTGATCAAAAACAAAATCATTAAACTTTTGGGTATTCCCCAAATTAACAGAGGTCAACTCACTATTGGCTGGACTAAAATCCATTTTCAGCGTATTACCTTCCGTAAGGGCTTCACCCATCACTGGGTAAAAATCCAATTTCTTCCAATTCATGCTTGAAGATAAAAACTCCGTGGTATTGTTTGAATACTATATAGAAACAAAGTTGAGCCTAATAGCTATTCAGTTCCGATAGACATCGAGACCCGAATAGCTAAATTCGTATTGAGGAACCTTTGACTTTGCTCAGGGTGACTCCCTATTAATAGTGTTATTCCAACAAAATAATACTTTCTCCCTTTCAAACTGTTTAGGTCACCATAACTATCGATGATGTAATACTGAACCTGAATCATTGGATTTCGAATCCGCTAACCTTTTCAAATATCAGATAAACAATCTTTGATTAATTGCGAGAATATTCTTTTGAATTAACCTGATATAAAAAGATTATAAATCTTCAGAACAAACTTTGGGATTGCAAATCCCAAAGAGCAAAAGCTGAATCAGTACAAGTTCGGCAGTTGACTATCGGCTATAGACTTTTGAAAAACTTTAATTCAAAAATTCTCTCCAATTCCCTATTTTCGAATCATGAGCCAACCATACCCTTCGCTAGCTGATATCAAAGCTGCCCATGAACGCATTCAGCCGTTTATCCATCGCACTCCAATTTTAAGTTCCTCTGCCATCAATAAGATTGCTGGCTGTAAGATTTTTTTCAAATGCGAGAATTTTCAGAAAGTGGGAGCCTTTAAAGCAAGAGGGGCTGCCAATGCGGTGATGAAACTGACTGAAGAGCAGAAAAAAAAGGGAGTAGCCACCCATAGCAGTGGTAATCATGCCGCGGCATTGGCCCGAGCGGCCAGAGTAGCAGGAATCCCATCTTTCATTGTAATGCCTTCCAATGCTCCAGAGATCAAAAAGAAAGCTGTCAAAGGCTATGGTGGAGAAATCATCGAATGCGAACCAAATCTCAAAGCAAGGGAAACTACCTTGGAAGAAGTAGTGGCCAGAACCGGAGCAACCTTCATTCCTCCTTACGATTTTATGGATGTGATTGAGGGACAAGCAACTTGTGCTTTGGAATTATTAGAGGATCAACCGGATTTGGACATCATCATGGCCCCTGTAGGAGGCGGAGGGCTATTGGGAGGAACAGCATTGACTACCCATTATCTAAACCCTGAAATTGAAGTAATTGCAGGAGAACCAGCAGGAGCAGACGATGCTTTCCAATCCTTCCATGCAGGTAAAATCATTCCACAATCAGGTCCAAACACCATCGCTGATGGACTATTGACCTCGCTAGGGGTTCTAAATTTTCAATTGATTCAACAATACGTTTCGGATATTCTATTAGCCACAGATCCTCAGATAATCGAAGCCATGCGGCTGATCTATGAGCGCATGAAAATTGTGATTGAGCCTTCCTGTGCGGTACCTTTGGCTGCTTTATTAGCCAATCAAGATCGATTCCAAGGAAAGAAAGTAGGAATTATTTTATCTGGAGGAAATGTGGATTTAGGGAAGTTACCTTTCTAACTAATGATTAATCATCGCATGCCTTACAATCCATTTTGATTTCTCCTTCGGTAGTCAGGAATAGACCTTCTGAAAAGAAATCTAAGGAATAGCCATTCGAGCAATGATATAAGGCGGTAGCTTCAGGAACACCATATCTTAAATCGGTGGTCTGATCTAATTCATCTCCATTGTCCACCACTGTCCATATCGCATATTTCCCAATATAAAATGGATCAGAACTTTCAGTAATAATGCCTGTGATTCTTACTGTTTTACAATCTTTTTGAAACACAACGCAAGTCACATTACCTTTTGCATCTTTTTTCAAGACACCATTTTTATCATAATTAAAAGCTTCAAAAGACCCGCCTACAACGCCATTGGTCACAGTAGCTTTATAAGAATGTACTTCTGAACTTTCACCAAAAATAGTTTCTGGTCCAAAAGACAAAGGGATATCTTTTGCGATCACCCAACCATCTCCAACTAAGGCATTATCTTCATCCGAAGAAGGATCCTGTTCATTTTCTCCAGGCACAGGTAAATCAGGCTTAGAGAATCCGGTTTCATCAGTAGGCTTTAAACTGGTGTTTTCATCATCCAAATGACAAGCGGAAACTAGGATCAATTGGAAAAAAATCAGGATAAAAGCCACATTGTTTTTCTTGAAATTTTTCATGATTAAAAAATTTATAAAAATATCTTAGGGTAAATTAAATGATTTTAATATGAAACTAACAAGAAAATGAAATTCATTTTTATTTATATGAAATGCATTATATCTAGTATTTACTATATTTTTTATTGAAATATTCATATTTAAACCTAGATCTTGATCAATATCAATACTAAAAAAGTCAATTTATTTTTTAAGTACAGCTAAAAATATTCTGATTTTTTTTGACGATTTTAAGTAGCAAGTAGTTCAAAGACCTCAAAATATTCATAATAAGAAGTTTTTAATATTTACAGATTCTTATCCAATTGCTCCAATTTGGTTTAACATTTCTACTTTTTTAAAGTCACCAATGATTGACTAAGTGCAGTTCCATTGTAAGAATTTATCCAAAAGGATAAATAAGAACTAATCATTGAATAATCATAGCTATCCAACAGGCTATCTAATGATAGATTATTCTTTCAATTTCTTGGTCAAATAAGCTAATAGTGATTTTAGATTACTGGTCTTTCCATAGTCCTCTTCAGGAATATCTACATTCAATTTTTCATTGATTGCCACAATAAACTGAAGTGCGTCAAAAGAATCGATATTGAGTGCTTCTCGGATATTCTCCTCAGGCATCAATCTAGATGGATCTGTCTCAGGTGCTATCCTTTGAAGTAATTGAAAAATTGTTGTCTTAATTTCTTCTTCTGTCATAGTTCTTCTGGATTTTGTAAATGTCTATTGAGTGCTGCTAAAAACCTACTTCCTATTAATCCATCAGTAGCCCGATGGTCTGCCGCTAAGGTCACGTCTACAACTGGACGAATTCCCAACATGCCTTCCTCAGCGAATGGCTGCTCACTAATCTCACCAAAACCGACGATTCCTACTTGAGGAGGATAGATCAAACCAAAGACTTTATCCGCTCCTCCTTCTCCGATGTTTGTGATGGTAAAAGTGGACTGGCTGAGTTCCGAACTTCTTAATTTGAATGCTCGTGCTCTAGGAATAATATCATTGATGGTTTCCATGATTTCATCCACTGTTTTTGAATCAGACTGTAAAATTGCAGGTACGACAATTCCTCCTGATCTCAAGGAAATCACAAACCCTATGTTGATTTCATTTTTCCGATGAAGCCCATTCTCCCATGTTGCGTTAAGATCTGGAACCTCATCCAATGCCTTGGCTACGGCTTTAATCAAAACCGCTACGGGCAATAGACGATTTTGCACTGGACGATCTTTGTTTGCCTCCTTCACCCAATCCATCGCTTTGGACATATCCATCCTTTTTTCCAGATAGTAATGAGGAATTTCCCGGTTGGACTTACTCATGGCAGCAGCCACAGCCATACGCATAGCATCCGAAGTTGGGCCACTTGGTTTTACTGATATTTCTTTAGTTTTATCCGCTTCTTTTTCGGCGTCTTTGATTGGTTTTTTCACTTCTGAAATGGCCTTTTCAATGTCTTTTTTCACGATTGATCCTTCTGGGCCAGTTCCTTTCAGCAAGGAAATATCAATCCGGTTTTCTTCAGCAATTTTCCTGGCCAAAGGAGAAATCTTAATTCTTTCTCCTAATTCAGTATTCTCATGAACTATTTCCTTCCTATCCTCAATTGGATGTATTTCAGGTTTTTGAATTTCCTCACCAGAAACAGTAGATTCCGTCACCTCAGATTTCCCATCATTAATCAAGGCCAAAACAGTTCCCACTGGAACCTTCTCCCCCTCTTTCACCAAAAATTTCTCCAACGTTCCTTCCTCAAAAACCTCGATTTCAATCAATCCTTTTTGAGTTTCCACATCAGCAATAATATCTCCTCGATGGAGGAATTCGCCTAGTTGCTTTCTCCATTCAACCAATGTACCGGCTTCCATATCTGCTCCCAAATTGGGCATTTGAAACTTGATCATGGCTTTAGCATTTTATTAACTTTTTCTAAAATATCCGAAACTTGAGGTATCGAAGCATCTTCCAAGTGTTTGGGGTAGGGAATCGGAACCTCCACACCACATAGCCTTTCCACCGGAGCATCCAAGTCAAAAAAGGCTTTTTCCATAATTCTGGAAACCACTTCAGATGAAATACTGACAGATTTCCATGCCTCTTCAACAACTAACGCCCGATGTGTCTTCTTCACGGAAGTAAGGAAAGTCTCCTCATCCATCGGTCTCAGTACTCTCAAATCTATCACTTCAACCTCTATTCCCTCTTGTCCAAGGACTTCGGCAGCTTCCAAACATTTGTAAACACCCGCTCCATACGTGATCAAAGAAATATCATTGCCTTCCCTTAGAACTTTGGCTTTTTTAATCTCAACAGTTCCTGAATCTGCAGGGATTTCTTTCTCAAGATTTAGCATAAAGGTGTATTCAAATAGGATTACCGGATCGAGACTTTGCATCGCAGAAATCAACATCCCTCTTGCATCTTCATGGGTTCCTACGGAAAGAACAATCAATCCCGGTACATGGGCAAAAAATGGCTCCCAACTATGGGAATGCTGTGCTGCCAATTGCCGGCCAATGCCACATCCCATTCGGATCACCAATGGAACATTCAACTGTCCACCGGACATATGCAGAAGTGTTGAAGCATTGTTGACAATTTGATCCATCGCCAAAAGACTGAAATTGACAGTCATCACCTCCACTATCGGCCTCATTCCAGCAAGTGCTGCTCCGATTCCTGCTCCGGTAAATCCTGATTCTGAGAGCGGAACATCCATAATCCGATCCGAACCAAATTCCTTCAAGAGACCTTTACTCACTGCGAAAGCTCCTCCGTAATTCCCTACATCTTCTCCCATCAGGAAAACTCGTTCATCATTTTGCATGACATCCCGGATGGCTTGTTTGATAGCCTCTCTATAAGTTATTTTGATCATCTCGCTCATATCGATTCCGTGTCAGAGTATACAAATCGTATCAGGTTCTCATTATCTTCCCAAGTTCCGTTTTCCGCAAATTCAATAGCCTCTTGGATCTGTGCATCCACTGCTTTTTCGATTTCGGTAATTTTCTTGGCTGTAATGAGTTTTCCCTTCAGTAAAAATTCCTGAAACTTTGGAATTGGATCTTTCTTTTTCCACTCCTCCACTTCTGATTTTTCTCTATATAATTCAGCATCAAACATCGAATGCGCTCGAAATCGATAAGTGTTGCAAACCAGAAAATAAGGCTTCCCTTTTTCCTTGATCATCTTTACCGCTTTATCAGCTGCTTCCATCACCGCCAAAAGATCCATCCCATCTACTGCTGCAGATTCAATTCCATATGCGGGGCCTTTCTTCTCCAACTGCTGTACGGAATGTGTTAATTTGATTGCAGTACCCATTGCGTACTGGTTGTTTTCACAAACAAAGAGTGTTGGAACCTGCCATAATGCGGCTAGATTCATCGATTCATGAAACTCCCCTTCTGCTGCTGCTCCTTCCCCAAAAAAGCAGCAAGTCACGTTGTTTTTCTTTTGTTTTTTTGCTGCCAAAGCCATTCCTACTGACAATGGAAGATGACCGCTTACGATAGCATTTCCTCCAAAAAAATTCTTTGTTGCTTCAAAAAGATGCATGGAACCTCCCCGGCCTTTGCTGCAACCTTCCTGCTTTCCATACATCTCCGCCATGATTGCCTTTGGATCCACTCCTCTCGCCAGTGCATGTCCATGCTCCCTGTAGGTGCAAAGAATATTATCGGCTTCCGTCAACGCTTGAATAACGCCCACTGCAACTGCCTCCTCCCCGGAATAGAGGTGAAGGAATCCCCGGATTTGCGACTTGGTGTACTCCTCTGCAGATTTTTCCTCAAACCTTCGAATGAGTATCATTTGCTTTAAAAGTCTCTGGCCTTCTTTTGAATCTAATTTTTTCTTTTTCTCCATGGTTTCATCCTTTTTCAAGAGTTGATAAATCCCCTTCTGGCAATCCCAATTCACGGGCTTTCAATAACCTTCTTAAAATTTTCCCGCTTTTGGTTTTTGGAAGGCTTTCGATAAAGGAAATTTCTTTAGGTGCTACTGCTGGTCCCATTGTTTTTCTTGCGAAACCAATTAATTCTTGACGCATATCATCGGTTGGCTCGAAACCCTCTTTCAGGACAACAAAAGCTTTGACCAGTTCCCCGATCGAGGGCTCTGGTTTTCCTATTACCGCAGCTTCTACCACTGCCGGATGCTTCATAAGTGTGCTCTCCACCTCAAAAGGACCGACCATATGACCAGAAGTTTTGATGATATCATCCGCTCTTCCAATAAACCAGAAGTAGCCATCCTTATCAATTTTGGCCAGATCTCCTGAGATGTACCAGTTTCCTTTGAAGCATTTCTTATATCGTTCTTCCTCATGGAGATAGCCTCTAAAAAGAGAAGGGAATCCCTTTTTCAAAACCAAATGCCCCTGATTTTCTGGTTGATCATAAATTTTGATTTCTGCTTCTTCTACATCAGCAATAGCAGCGATTATTCCGGGAAGCGGCTTTCCCATGGAACCTGGCTTAACTTCCATCGAACGATAATTAGCAATCATAATCCCTCCTGTTTCTGTCTGCCACCAATTATCCAACACAGGAACTCCAAAAGCTTTTTGTCCCCAAGACACTGCGCCAGGATGTAGCGGCTCACCCACACTCAACACCAATCTCAAATTAGAAAGATCATATTTTTCTTTAGGCACAATCTCCATCCGCATCAATCTTCGAATTGCCGTGGGGGCCGTATACCAAACATTGACTTTCTGCTTTTCCAAAATGGAATACCATCGTAATGCATCAAATTCCTCTTCATCAATAATGCTAGTCACCCCATTGACTAGAGGAGATATGATCCCATAAGAAGTTCCGGTAACCCAACCTGGATCCGCTGTACACCAAAAAATATCACCCTTTTGGAAATCCAATACGTATTTTCCAGTTGCAAAATGGGTAAGCACTGCTTGATGAACATGCAAAGCACCTTTTGGCATTCCCGTGGTTCCACTTGTGAAATGCAATAATGCAGGATCTTCAGGGTCTGTGGAAGGAATAATAAATTCTCCAGAAGCCTCTTCCATAAGTTTGGTCAAAGAAAGAGCTTTCATGTCCAAATCATCGGAAGAGTCCGTAAGTAAAATGAAATCTAGGGATGGAAGTCGATTGAGAAGTCCTTTAATTTTTTTTTCGTAAAAGGATGTATTAGTGACCAAGACTTTTGCATCGCCTTTACTTAGTCTCTGGAAAATGGGTTCCGGTCCAAAAACCGAGAACAAAGGGCAAAAAACAGCTTTGAATTTTAATGAACCCAAAGCTGCAATATACAAGTCCGGAACTCGACCCAATAAAGAAAACACCCGATCTCCTTCCTTCAATTTCAATCCATGGAGAAGGTTGGCAAACTTTGAAGTCTGGGTTTTTAAATCCCCATAAGTATAGTCTTCAACATTTTCCTTTTTTCGGTGAAAGCGAAGCGCAACCTTATTTCTCAAATCGCCAGAAGCGTGCCTATCTACCGCTTCATGAGCAATGTTCAGTCCTTTTCCATTGGGTAATCCTGCTAATTGGCTTCGCACATATTGCCAGTCAAACTGCTGATATAGCTTAGCATAGTCGGTTAAATTGGGCTCTTTCATAAGTAGATCTTAAAATTTGAAAATTTTAGAAAAACTGGTTAACCGTCATTATTTAAATCTTCCAATCCTCAAAAAATCAAATAGGGGATTGATCCTTTCTTAATTTACCATTTTAATAAAAGTCAAATCCAACTTTAGCCCAATCATTTGATGATTAATGACTTAAATCATATTATTCTGTTTCATTATAAAGTTTCATGGTGTGGTTTGGAATATAAAATTAAACTCAATTACAGGAAGAACTATCGAATGAAATTCGATTAGCTGGATTTAGAAGCAAAAAATCCCCTCCCAGAATCTCTTCCAAGAGGGGATTAAAATTTAAAACATTAGATTTTAAATTTCTGATTTACTCCTGCTGTTCTGGATTTCCAATCCAGAACCTTAATTATGGGATTTCTAATCCGGATTCTTAAAACCTTCGAATAAGTTAGTTACCCCTTACTTGACTTACTAACATACTATCTGAATTAAAGATTTTAAATCTTCGGAGATAACTTCGGGATTACAAATCCCGAAGAGCAAAGTTTGTCCTCCATTCGGCACAGTCAAATTATTGCACAGAACTGGGTGGAATTTGTAATTCCACCCCAATATTCATATCAATTTCCAATTGATTGAAATTTAGTTGATCAAATTTAACCTTTTAACCGAATTACAATTTTGCTGGAATATGAAGGCGTAATTGCAAATTACGCCTAGCGAAAAGGCAAAAAAATAAGATTTACTCTCTCTAATGGAAATGTGAAATTGGGGAAATTGCCTTTTTATAAAAAACCCTCCCAGAATCTCTTCCAAGAGGGTTTTGAAATTTAAATAACCATGAGAGATTTCCAACCTCCAGTAGGCAGGCTCCCTTCGCAAGCTACAGTCGAAATGACTCCCATGCTATTTCAGATTTTTCACTTCAGCTTTCAATTTCAGACTTCTCACTTTAGCCTTCTGACTTTCAGACTTATTTCTTGCTTTCCGCAACCGCATGATGTGCTGCTCTCGCCGCAAAGGCCATGTAGGTCAAGGAAGGGTTTTGCGTAGAAGTAGAAGTCATACTCGCTCCATCTGTTACATAGACATTCGGTACAGCATGAAGCTGATGGTTTGCATTGAGTAGCGACGTTTTCGGGTCTTTGCCCATTCTCACGCCTCCCATTTCATGTATATCCAAACCTGGAACCCGATGATCATCATTTACCCGGATATTGGTAAAGCCGGCTTTCTCAAACATCTCTGACATTTGCTCCTGATAATCTTTGATCATCTTTTCGTCATTGTCATCGTAATCCACATGGATTTTCAATTGAGGCATGCCATAAGGATCCGTCAAGTTAGGATCCAAAGCCACATAATTGCTTTCCTTTGGAATGGTCTCCCCCATCATATGAGAGCCCACATACCAAGGACCATATTGATCTGGATTCAGCAAGTTATTTTTCAAATCCATTCCTATTCCTTCGGTATTAGGCCTTACGCCGCGACTCGCAGAGAAACCGGCTGCATAACCCCGAAGAAAGTCCGTTTCCTGCTTGTACACATTTCGGAATCTTGGGAAATACCCACTGGTAGGTCTTCCTCCCGAGGTGGTGTATTCCAAATGACCTTCATACTGTCCAGAAACCTGAGCTCTATAGTTATGGAATGCCACGTATTTGCCAAGCAATCCATTGTCATTTCCCAATCCATTTGGAAAACGATTGGAAGTGGAATTCATCAAGATCAAATTGGAATTCAAAGCCGCTGCATTTAGGAAAATCACCGGAGCATAAAACTCCTCCATTTCCTTCGTATGTGCATCAATGATTCTTACTCCTGTTGCCTTTCCAGCCTGCTCATCATAAATAATGGAATGAACCACTGCATCTGGTCTCAATGTCAGATTCCCAGTTTTCAATGCCCAAGGAATCGTCGATGAATTGGAACTGAAATAGCCTCCAAAAGGACATCCTCTTTGGCAGAGGTTTCTATTTTGGCAAAAAGCTCTGCCTTGCGCAGTAAATTCTGGCCTAGCCTCATGGATGTGTGCACAACGGGCAGAAATCATATGACGATCATTGCCATAATTCTTTTTCAGTTGTTCCTGAAAGTGCTTCTCCACAATATTCAGATCATATCCTGGCAAAAACTCTCCATCTGGCAAATTAGGAAGTCCGTCTTTGTTTCCAGAAACTCCGGCAAACTTCTCCACATGGCTGTACCAAGAAGCAATATCCTTGTATCGGATCGGCCAATCTACCGCAAAACCATCTCTGGCCGGACCTTCAAAATCAAAGTCAGACCAACGCTGTACTTGTCTGGCCCATAATAGTGACTTTCCTCCTACTTGGTAGCCACGGATCCAGTCAAAGGGTTTTTCCTGCACATAGGGATGCTCACCATCTTTGACAAAGAAATGCATTGCATCCTCACGGAATGCATAGCACTTGCTGACTACAGGATTTTCATCTTTGATTTTTTGGGGAACCTGACCTCTATGCTCAAATTCATAAGGAAGCATATTGGTGGTCGGATAATCCTTGATATGCTCCACATTCCTTCCACGTTCCAACATCAAGGTTTTTACACCCAAATCACATAATTCTTTCGCTGCCCAGCTTCCGCTGATCCCAGATCCGATGACAATGGCTTCGTAGGTACGCTGTTCTTTACTTTGGATATTTAGATTAGCCATTGATTCTAGGTTTTTGGATATCCGAGATCAAAACAGAACCATTGTAAGCCCCTGGAATTAGGGAATATGGCATGATTTCAGACTGGATATATTCAGAGGCCATGTAGCCTTGAATGGTAAATCGTTTGGTTGTATTCAAGAAATAAGAAATTGCTTTGTTAGTAGCTCCTTCTTCAGTTTCATCTCCTTCCAATTTCTGTCCAGAAAGGATGATAGTTTCTTTTTCTTTATTTCTCAATCCGCTAAAGTTTCCATTCCCAGTCTTCTTTGCATAGTCAGGAAATGCAGCCAACCCAGTGGTGAAAAGCGTTTGCTGCTCTGATGTCAAGCAATCATCCACCATGACCAAAATAAAATCAGGTACTTCAATCTCAAGAGCACCTTTAATCTCTCCAGCTGGAATAATGACATTGGATATATCTCCCAGCAATTGCTTCTGGGATTGGGTAATTTTTAAATTCTCATAAGCGGTGAGGATATCATCTGAACTGAAATCACAGGAGGGAATAAATGCCAATCCTCCGGAAATCAATGCCAGATGCCTCAAGGCAATCCTTCTATTCATAGATATATTATTTTGGGTAATTTTTAAATCGGGTAAATAATGTAATCAAAAAGGTCATCAAAATCTATTTTTTTATGATTGATGGCACAATTTGCCCAAACTTACCTGCTAGACTAGTTTGTCAAGACTCCTACTTCACCAAATGTAGCTCCATTGCCATCGGCAGTTTTGGATGCTTTCAATCGAATGAATTTCGCATTAACCGGATCAAATCGTACCAATTGCTCAATTGGGCTATTGACAATGTTGGAAAATTCACCAGAAGACACCGTTTCCCAGAAATTCCCATCAGGACTTACCTGAAACTCAAAATTGGTAATGATTCCACTTGGATACCTTGCCTGCATTGGCATATAGCTGAAACCTTGGATTTCGATTGATTCTCCCAAATCTATGGTCAACATCCCGTTCTTGCTAGTGAAATACGTATAGGTATTTTCATCGATGGCTTTCGCATCTTCATCTCCTAGGGCTTTCCAAGTCCCTTTAGGTAAATCCAGATCCAGTCGAACCGGGTCGGAAATTTTATCTGTTGCGGGATCATAAGAACTCGCCAGCAAGGTTGTCGCTTTAGTTACTGGAATTGGTCCCGTATATGCTTGGCTATCTTTCGTAGGATTGCTTCCATCCAAGGTATAATACAATTCTAAATTGGTATCTGGAGCAGTTAAGGTCACTTCTCCTGAAGTGGATCTTTTAGTAGTCGGAGGTAACAATAGCTTTGGGGCATGATAAACTCCCACTTCTGCAATTACTGGTACATCCTTGGAATCCAAGAAGTTTACTCTGATTTTTTGTGCTTCCGTATCCGGGAACCTTAAAATCCTTTTATGGCCAACAGTCGTTGCATCCGTTACTTTTTCCCAGTTTCCATTCACTTCTTTTTCCAAAGAAAAAGCTTTGATCCGCTGACCCAAGACCACATATTCCTGAATTAATAATCTGTTGAAAACAGTTGGCTTACCAAAATCAATTTCTACACTTCCTGATTTTTGTCCATCTGGTAAAGACCAATAGGTTTCATAATCCCCGTCCTGAACATTTTCAACCACATAATCTGATCCCCTTTCTACCGATGCAGAAACAGCTGCTTGAGATACTAAATTGACTGCAAAGTCTTCTTTGATCTTTTCTCCCAACTTCAATATGGCTTCCTCATCGTTTTCATGAATCAATCCACGAGTATCAACAGGGAAATTGATCAATAAGGAGGTATTTCTCCCAATACTATTGTAATAGATATCCACCAAATTAGCCAGACTTCTTACCCGGTGATCTTCATAGGTATGATAATACCATCCTGGGCGAATGGATACATTCGTCTCTGCAGGAACCCAGTGCGTCCCATTTTCCTGACCAGGAGCATATTTCTGAGGATAATCCGGCATTCCGGCATACACCGAATCACGCATTAAGTTCCCCCAATTGGTTTCGAATGCCTCTCCGTGCTCATTTCCTACCCATCTGACATCAGGCCCTCCATCACTGAACATCACCGCATTCGGTTGTAACTCCCTTACCAGTTCATAAACTTCTGGCCACTTATAATACGTTAACTTATCCACTTTTCGGGTTTCATTTGCACCCCCGTAATAACCATCTCCACCATTGGCTCCATCAAACCAAACTTCAAAAATTTCCCCATAATTGGTCAGTAACTCAGTCAACTGATTTCTCATATAGGTGATGTATTCTGGCTTTCCATAATCAGGATGATTTCTATCCCATGGAGAATAATAAATCCCAAATTTTAATCCATATTCTTTACAAGCTTCGGATAAATCTTTGATCAAATCCCCTTTTCCATCTTTCCAGGGACTGTTTTTGACAGAATGCTCTGTATAAGCAGATGGCCAAAGAACGAATCCATCATGGTGTTTGGCAGTGATGATCAATCCTTTCATTCCTGCTTCACTGGCTACTCTAGCCCATTGCCTGGCATCCAATCCTGTAGGATTAAACTGTTCCGGTTTTTCATCCCCAAAACCCCACTCACGATCAGAAAATGTGTTCATGTTGAAATGGAGGAATCCATAATATTCTAATTCCTGCCAAGCAATTTGACGGGGAGCCGGAGTCGGTTCAACGGATGCAATTGGAGCTCCTTTTTCTTGACAAAAGGTAAGTCCCAGCAATAAAGCTGGCCATATATACTTCTTCATGAGTTTAAATTTCTGATGGATAACGCAAATTCCAACTCGAATATTAATCAAAAATTTACAAAAAGTACCCTAGGGTTTTTCTAAAAAAACAAATAACCATTATTCGTTTGGTTGAAATCAATTTTTCAAAATAATAATTTACCTAAATTCCAATCCTAGCAATTCATTTTACAAATTACCTTCCTCCTCATAGCCTCAAGAATTGAACTCCAAAATTTATACTTGGAGGGGTTAATTCGGCATTTGTTCAAAAACAAAAACCCCCTTCTTATTAGCAATCACCACATCTACCAAACCATCTTGGTTGATATCTTGTGCTACCACATTGAGGCCTACTCCAGCGTCATCATCAATTTGATGTGCAAGCCATTTAGGATGCTCTCCTGGGATATATTCAAACCAATATAAATAAGCTGGTTCCAAAGCTCCAGTACCATCTCTCATATGGGCATAATACCTTTTACCTGTTACAAAATCCTTCCTCCCATCCCCATTAATATCGACAAAAGCCACCGCATGAGTCTCAGACATTTCCTCTGTCAAGGTATAGGTATTGAATTTTTGGTCACTTCCATCGCCTAGATTTTCATGATACCAAATCCCTCGTTCGTGCGCCGAAGTAGCAAACACATCGATGTGCCCATCCTCATTCATATCTACAGCATACATTTGGGAACTAGGTTCTCCCAAGTTAGCTGGATTCCATTTCCAATTAGGTTGAGTTACATCTGCCGGACCTTTCCACCAACCTTCACGAATGATTACATCGTTCTTTCCATCTCCATTGATATCTCCATAGCCCAAACCATGAGAGAAATTCTCCGAACCTGGTGTATTGGGTAAGCTAATCGTATATTTTTTCCAGGATAGATCCTTGGGGTCATTGGGTGACTTAAGCCATATCATTTGTTTGTTGGCTACATCTCCGCAAAGAATATCTTTTCTTCCATCACCGTCAACATCATAAAAGCCAGGAGACTCATTACCGACGGTTTCATGGATTAGATGCTCCTTCCAATGCCCTACTTTTCCTTTGGGGTTTTCATGCCAATACACTGCTTTTCCAGGAAAGTCGACTCTAATGAAATCTATCCATCCATCTTGATTCACATCCAAAGAAAAATTAAGCATGGAATTACTCCATTCCTTTTCTGGAACATACAGCTTGGGTTCATAAATCTCATGTCGAACCCAATTCGGTGCCTGAAACCAAAAGGGGCCAGCCATGACATCTGTCAATCCATCTCGATTCACATCGCCTACGGCTACCCCTTCAGATACAAAATCGGTAAACAGAACCGTTTTCTTGAATGGAATATCCTGGCTTTTATCCCGATTCTCCATCAATTGAGCTTCACAGAGATGGCTTCCGCCAAAGCCTAAACATAAAAGGAAAATAACTTGATTTTTTTTCATGATTATTCGGAATAGAGTCCGTGACAAGAATTTTATTAATAGAGAAGTCACTGTGACTGGGTACTGAGACTGCCTACATATTACTTTATTTTTGGGTTAATAAATACCCGATCAACGCATCAAAGTCTTCCTCGGAAATACTTTCTCCGAAATTATCCGGCATCAAGGTGTATTGGGATACTTTCTTGTCTTGAATTTCATCTTTTCTCACCGAAAATTCTTTCCCATCATTGCTTGCATATACCTCCAACTCACCTTCTGTTCTACGGAATAAACCAGATAAAACTTCTCCATTTTTTAGAGTAATCGTATAAGTTTTGAATGCCTGGGAAATAGTCCTATTTGGATCTAAAACTTTTTCTGTCAAAGCTCTCCTCCCCCAATTCCCAATTCCATCCAGCTGGGGACCAACTACTCCACCTTGACCTTCTATTTGATGGCAAACAGCACAAACATTTACAAAAACTGCTTTCCCTTTTTCTAGATCAGGCTTTGGAACAAACCTAGCTAATCGCGCTTCAATTAGCTTTTCCCGCTCTTCCAATACAGATTCTAATCCAAGAGTAAGTTGATCGTAATCTTGCTTTTCGGAGGGGTTCATTTGAGCCAAAAGCTGCTCATTTATTCTTCTATCCAACAAAATTCTAGGAGGAATCACTTCTGATTTAGCAGCTGCCAACAAATACTCTCTCCCTATCGGGCTATTCACAAAAACCGAAGCAATCGCCACCTGTAGTCCACTCGGAGCATCTTTTAAAGCATCATTCAGAACGGTCAATACTCTGGGGTCATTGCTAGCACCAATCGTTCTAGCCAATTCTTCCCTAAAAGCAAGATCCTCCTCAGGAGCATTTAATAATCCTGCTACCAAATCAATCTGCTCATCTGGATTAATATCAATCAATGCTTTTGCAGCTTGAGCTCGAGGTCTATTTTTAGCCCAATCGGATTGAAGTAAGTTTATTAATCCCTCTTGGTAATCAAGCAAGGAATATTGGCTAGCAATCTGAGCTGCAAAGGTTTGTTGCCTGGCAACCTCCTCATAAAATTCATATGCCTCATCTGCATGGGCTGAAGGATCATCTGCTACTGAAGCAGGTTGATCTTTCAAATCAGTGATGAATGCTTTTGCAAAACTGATAGACCAGTCTTTCATCTGACCTCTATCGATCTTTCCACCACGTTGATCTAATCCTGATTGGATTGTCTGATACAAAGTAAATTGAGCCGAAGGATCATTTTCAAATTTTTCACGGATCAAATCAATCCCTTCATTTATTTGTCCCTCAGGGATATACCTTCCTACATGCGCAAAGTATTGAACCAGCCTATCGTGAGGGTACTCATGTTTATTCAGATTGGTGAAAATAAATTCAGAAGCTAAAGGAGAGGGCACGTCCGTCATTGCATCCATCAAAATGGAAGTCTCTTGTTGTTCCCATTTCTCTGTGACTACGTTATTTAAAATTTCATCATTTTTTAAGTGATCTCGTAGCGCAATCATCAAGGTGTATTTTAAATGAGAGTCCATACCAGGAACCTCTTGAACAGCCTCCACCAAATTCGTGATTTGAGAAGCTTCGGGATGTCTAACCAAAACTTCAGCTGCGGCTCGTTGCACATGAGGGTCCTTGGACTTCAAACCATTTTTAGCCAGTTGCCTCTCTGGATCATTTATCTTCTCATACTCACTTAACACCCGAAAAGCATGAACACTTAATTCCTGCTCACCACTCGTAGCTGCATTTTTCACCTCCTTGAAATCGAGCCGATTCAATCGCTTCAACACCCAAAGTGCATGAACTTTTTGCTTTGTAGAGGCCGATTGACCGGATAGCAACTGTTTCACAGCTGGAACTGATTCCTCAGCTTTATAATCCACCAATCGGTTTGAAGCCATGATACGTTGACTTATGACACTACTTCCTAAACCTTCCAATAATTGATCGATAGTAGCTTTAGACCAATCCATCTTTTCATTAGTTCTTCCTCTATAAGTGATCCTCCAGATTCTCCCACTTTTTCTATCCCGCCCCGGGTGATCCAAAGGAACTTCATAGTGTCCAATGATTCTATTGTAAAAATCTGCGATATATAAAGCCCCATCTGGTCCAATTTTAATATCCACTGGACGGAACCAGGGATCTTCACTCACTAAAAAATCCTTCTGAGGGACTGCTTGAGGTGTAGAACCGTTATAAACAATCGTATTCCTACTCACTCTACAAGCCACTACATCCCCAGAATAAAAACTGTTTCTATATTCCTCGGGAAAAGCCGAACCATTGTAATATTCCAACCCAGAAAGCGCGGTGGAACCAATCTGGTAGTCCATCATAGCAGGTCCAAACCCTAAGCCAGGGGCTTTCTTTCCAAAATGAGGGTATTCCCCTTGGTTGATAAGTTGGTAAATCGGCATGGAATGGCAATCGGCTGAATAGAGATTTCCTAAATCATCCAAGGCAAACCCAAACGGATTCACCCTTCCATAGGTGGTCTGTTCTACCTGGCTCCCATCAATTTTAAAACGAAAGGTGTTTCCAGATGTCATGCTAATAGAGTCATGGTCAGCACCAGCCACTTTTGATTCATTTCTGAAGCCATGAGAAGAATGAATCCACCCATCTAAGCCTCTCATAAAATTATTGATCATGCCATGTGTATCCACATGGCCAAATGGTCCTACCAGCACCCTTTTATCATCGTATTGATCATCCCCATCTTTGTCCTCTAAAAAATAGATATTCGGAATACTGTAAGCAATGGCCCCTCCTTTTACTGGCATAATGCCAATGGGAATATTCAAATCACTGGCAAAATCAGTAAACTTATCTGCTTTCCCATCCCCATCTGTATCTTCTAAAATCGTAATCTTATCCTGACCAGAACCAGTCGAAGCTTCATAAGGATACTCTATGGAATGAGTCACCCAAAGTCTACCTTGATCATCAAACTCCATATTGATAGGTTTGGTAATGTCAGGTTCAGAAGCAAAGAGATTAATTTCAAATCCTGGGGGCAGGTGGAAGCCTTCCATTTCTTCCTCTGGAGTTTGAAAGTCTGTAACCCGAATGTGATCTTTAAAAAGTTCCGGATCGATAAATGATTCTGGATCATATTCATTGGAGCCTTGATTCGATTCACAGGAAAATAAAATCAAAATCCCCAGGCAAAGAAGAAAACCTACTCGCATATACAAGAATTATTTTGGATTCACTAAAATTCTTTCTTCAGTACTGAATTCGCGAAAGAAAGCCATAGAAAGTATCCTATTTCAGTAAATTTTCCAAATAGAATTACATCAATACCGAAATAGATTCATTGAAATTCTTCTTTTGATTTAATTTATTGAAACCTTTGGTGGAGAATCTCACTTATCTGTCGGACAATCCTGTTATTTTTCGATTATGAAAAAAGCATTTACGCTACTATTCCTGCTCCTTAGTTATCACCTAAGTGCACAAATCAACATTCGAGTTCTAGATGGAAGCTCAAATTCACCTTTAGAAAATGTGAGGGTGAAAGCAGAAGGACACCCTATATTAAGCACAGATTCTAAAGGAGATATTTCAATCCAAGAAACCAATACCATTGTCATATCATTTACTTTAGAAGGATATGAAAAAGTTGAAAAGGTGTTTGGCCCTGGAAATCATGAACTTTCACTTCAGCCATCTATCTACAATCTTTCCGCTGTCACAGTTTCTGCATTTGAATCAGAACGCCCTATTTTGGAGCAATCCGCCTCAATTTCGGTAGTCAATGAAAGAGACCTAAGTCGCTTTAACGAAACCTCCATAGTCAATTCATTCAATACGAAACCGGGGATTAGAATTGAAGAAAGAGCCCCTGCCTCTTATAGGGTATCTATTCGTGGGAGTTCCTTACGGGCTCCTTTTGGTGTTAGAAATGTAAAAGTCTATTGGAATGAAGTACCTTTTACTTCCCCAGATGGCACCACGGCCTTAAACCTCTTAGACTTGACAAATATTCGGACGGCAGAGGTGATCAAAGGGCCTTCAGGAAGTATTTATGGTGCTGGTAATGGCGGGGTAATTAATTTGGCCAGTAAAGCTGATCCCAATGGAGGAAGAGTCAGTACGGATTTTTCTGCTGGAAGCTTTGGTATGTCCCGCTATCGAATTGGTTTATCTCAACAAGTAGGGCAAGGAGGCTTGGATGCTGCATTTGTCCAACAAAAATCGGATGGGTACCGGGATCAATCTGCCATGAATAGAAAAGTCTTTCAATTGGGAGGTTATTTCCCTGTCTCCAATAAGCAGGAAATCAGAACCCAACTCCTGATTTCGGACTTGAATTATCAAATTCCAGGGGGCCTTAACGCCGACCAAGTTGCAGAGGATCCAACCCAGGCAAGACCTGGATCAGTAGAACAAAATAGCTCGATTTCCCAGCAATCTGTTTTTGCTTCATTTGCACATTTGTACAATTTTTCAGAAAAAATAAACAACAACACCATAGTCTATTTGAATACCAATGATTTTGAAAATCCATTCAATTTGGATTACAAAAAAGAATTGGGGTTTGGTTTTGGAGGAAGAAGCAAATTTACTTTTGACACAAAACTGGGAGGAAAAGATCTAAGAATCATTGCTGGTGGAGAATATCAAACCAGTTATACAGACGCACTAAATTTTGGAAATCGCGGTGGAGTTGCGGACACCATACGCTTTGCCGATAAATTGAGAGCAACTCAAGGGTTCCTTTTCCAGCAGGTAGAATGGCAGAGCTTGGAAAAATTATTGATTACCCTAGGGTTAAGTGAGAATTTTTCAAGTTTTGAAATTGACCGATTGGTAGATGCCTCAGGTGGAGATTTAGGAGTACAAAAAAGAACCTTTGATCCGATAGTGGTTCCAAGATTGGCATTTAATTACCTGCTTAATCCTTCATCCTCCCTATTTACAAGTATCAGTAGTGGTTTTTCTCCACCAACAATCGACGAGGTAAGGACCAATGAGGGAAGTCTCAACTTGGACTTAGAGGCTGAAAAAGGATTGAATACAGAGATTGGATATAGATTGGGAAGAGACAGATTGAATATTGAAGCCACCGCTTTTTACTTTCAATTAAAACAAACCATTACGACCTACACCAACGAGCAAGGAGTAGTCTTGTTCAGGAATGCTGGAGCAACAGACCAAAAAGGGATTGAAGCGGCCATAGATTATGCCTTGATTCAAAACAACGATGCCTTTCTAAGAGATCTGAAAATCAGCACCGCATTTACTGGACATTATTTCAAATTCAAAGATTACCAAAAACGAGACAACGACTATTCCGGAAATGACTTGACCGGAGTATCTCCCAACACATTGGTGAGTAGGCTAGATTTTCGAACTGCTCCAGGAATCTACCTTAATTTCACTCATCAGTTTACGGATGAAATTCCATTGAATGATGCTAATACTGTCTACCAGGATTCCTATAACTTGGTCAACCTAAGATTTGGTTGGGCAAAATGGCTTGGCAAGTCCTGGGAACTGGAAGCCTATGCAGGTGTGGATAACTTGCTGAACGAAAGTTATTCTCTGGGGAATGATTTGAATCCGTTTGGTGGAAGATATTATCAACCTGCCCCCACCAGAAATTGGTATGGAGGTATCAAAGTAGCATTCAATTATTAAAATAATCTTCATCGATTTTAAAACACCAACAACCATGAAAACCAATCTTTCGATTTTAGCCCTTTTGCTCGGCTTAATCTTCCAATCTTTTGCTCAGGAGGAGAAGGCTGAAAAAATAGAGGTGACCAGAGATCCAATTAAGTTTGAAAAGGCCATGTCTGGTACTTTTAATGGTCAAAAGGTAGACTATAATGCAGTAGTAAGTGAGACCTTTCTTCGCAATTCAAAAGGAGAAGTAACGGCAGGATTATGGAGTACTGCCTATATCCGAACTGGAGTAGATTCTTCTAAGCGACCAGTTACCTTTATTTTCAATGGTGGACCCGGCTCAGCTTCCTTCTGGTTACATATGGGATTCTTTGGGCCTAAAGTAGTCAAGACCGACTCAGGTGCTACAATGGATGATGGATCTGCTCCTTACACTTTTGTAGACAATCCACAGGCTTTATTGGACATCACGGATTTGGTTTTTATAGACCCTATAGGTACTGGGTATAGTCAAGTAGAAGGAGTTGGTAAAAACGAGGATTTTTGGGGATTGAATGAAGATGCGAGATCCATTGCCCAATTCATGAGAATTTGGGTGACCAAACATGGAAGATGGCAGGCGCCCAAGTTCATCGCTGGAGAAAGCTTTGGCACCACCCGAGCGGCAAAAATAGCTGAAGTACTGGAAGGTGGGGGACAAACCATGGCGGTTAATGGGATTGTATTGATTTCACAAGCCTTGGATTATGCGGGTTCCTCTTCTTGGGAAGACAACATCACCTCTTTTTTCACCTATTTACCATCCATGGCGGCTACAGCTTGGTACCATAAAAAAGCAGGAGAAGGAAAAGAGTTGGAGGCCTTTGTTCAGGAAGCAAGGGAATTCGCCTATAATGATTATCTGACGGCACTTTACAAAGGTGAAAAACAGTCTGAAAGCGAAAAATCAGCCATAACAGCTAAGCTGGTTTACTTTACCGGTCTTGATAAGGATTTCATCCTACGTTCCGATAATCAAGTTTTAATGCATCGGTTTAAAAAGGAATTACTAAGAGACCAAGGAAAGGCAATTGGAACCTTGGATGGGCGCTATTTAGCTACTGAAACAGACAAAGCTGCTGAGGGACCAGTGTTAGGAGATCCAAGTAGTTATATGACCGGTGCTGCTTATACAGCTGTCTGGAACGATTACGTCACGAGAGAATTGGGAGTGGTCATGGATAGACCCTATTATTCCTCTGCTGTAGGAATGGGGGGAAACTGGAATTGGAAACCAGTACCAGATGGTGCCTATTGGGAACCTAGCTACGTGAGTACTGCCAGATCTTTAAGTGAAGCCATGCACAGAAATACAACTATGAAAGTCCTGGTAGCCAACGGATATTATGATTTAATTACACCTTTCTTTGATGCAGAATATACTTTTGCAAGGCATAATTTCCCTCAGGAAAGGGTAGAAATGAAGTATTACGAAGCAGGGCATATGATGTATAATCATCAAGAAGATTTCGATGCTTTGTCCCAAGATATTCGTGAGTTTTTGACCAAATTGATCCAATAAAAATCAAATCGTTGAACTTTAATTGTTCAAAATCCGATTTGAATTAAAGTATAAATTAAATCACCATGCAAAGACCTGATTTCAATATAGAAGAAGTCAACAAAATCATTCGTGGACGAAGATCCATGTTTGTCGCTCAGTTTAAAGAAAATGATCCTATTGAGGACAGCATCATTGAAGAGATGTTGGAAAATGCAAGATGGGCTCCTACCCATAAACTCACTCAGCCTTGGAGATTTATCGTCTATAAAGGAGAAGGATTAAAGACCTTTGGGAAATATCAAGCTGAACTTTATAAGAAAAGAGCAGAAAAAAACGGAACTCCATTTATTGAGGCTACCTATGAAAAATTTCTGAATAACCCTCAGAAAGCTTCTCATGTAATTGCAATTCTACTGAATCGCTCAGAAGGTATTCCTTTGATGGAAGAAATCTCTGCTGTTGCTATGGCTGTTCAAAACATGTATTTGACCGCATCGGCACATAGTCTAGCTGCCTATTGGGGCACAGGTGGACCGACTTTTTGGCCGGAAGCTAGAGAAGATTTCGGATTAGAAGGGGAAGATATGCTGATGGGATTTTTCTACGTAGCTAAACCAGCCACAGATCAATGGCCTGCAGGCAAAAGAGATACAATGGAAGATAAAGTCGCTTGGATTACAGAATAAAAAAAGGCCGATCAAATGATCGGCCTTCTTCTTTAAAAACCAACAAAGGCGGGAGGTTCAACACCCTGAACCCTTAGGTAGGCAATTGCCGTTCCTCTATGATGTGTGCTATGGTCCATCAAGAGAGCCATGACTTGACGTCTGGAAACATTGTTACCAAATACTTCAAGGATCTCACCCTTTTGGGCATCCGTCAAAGCCATCATGGTTTTTTTACCATAATCATAGCACTTTCCCACATAATCTGCCAATTCGGCTTTACTTGCTGATTCCATATCAATTGTAAATCCTGGATCTCCACCATTCAAGAATCCTTGAGAAATTCCCACGATGGCGTTACCGATATGGTGGATCTGCCCTTTGAAAGACATGGCCTCTGGGTCAGTTTTGTAATCCATCCCAGAATCAGGCATTTTATCTAAAACATCAAGTGTGTATTGCTTGCTGTTATCCCACTTAGTCAAAAACTCCTCCATAGTGGTCTGCGCATGGGCAACTCCTGTTGCCAACATCAAAAATGAAGCGAAAACCGCTCCCGAAAATAATCGTACTAATTTGCTCATGGAATTTAGGGTTTGTTTCTACTGTTAAATTTCATCTATTCTCCTATCATTTCAAACCGATTGTCTAATTTTAAGCCATGCGAAAAATTCTTTTGTATATACCTATTCTGTTAGGACTCACGGCTTGTGAAGATTCATATCTCCCTAAACCTCCAGGATATAACCGGATAGACTTACCAGCACATAGTTTCCAAACCTTGTCTAAAGGTTACCCCTATCAGTTGGAATTTTCAAAATATAGTCAGGTAGAGGCAGATTCGTTTAATATAGAGGAAGAGGAGTGGATAAACTTACACTATGTGGATTTTGGAGCAAAGGTCCATTTAACCTATAAGAAAATTGGAGATGGGGTAAGTTTCGAAAAGTTATCCAATGATGCATTCAAATTAACTGCAAAGCATCAAGTGAAAGCGTATGGGATTCAGGAATCCATAGCTCTTACACCTGAAGGATATACGGGAGTCATCGCAGAATTGACAGGAGAAGTTCCTACTCAATTTCAGTTTTTTGTGACCGACTCAACAAAAAATTTCCTAAGAGGTGCGCTATATTTCAATACTGCGACAAAAAATGATTCACTCGCTCCTGTGATAGAATACATCAAGGTGGACATGGCCCACCTGATGAATTCCGTACAATTTCAAAACTGATTAATGGATATTTTTCCAGGATTTAATCAAAATAAATCCGCCTGCTACAGCAATTACCCCGGCAATAATTCCACCCAGTAGATTCCCATAGATAAAGAATCCGGTAGAGAATAGGGCTGAATAAATCATAATAGTACCGATCACCATTAAGCCAATCTCTTTTGGCAATTGGCCGATTACTTGCTTTTCAGCAGGATATCTATCTAATACTTTTTTCCAACCAAATGCAGCTGGTGTTACTTTTCTGTAGAAAGATAGTAAAACCTCGTCTTTTTCTGGCTGGGTAATGAAGGTTACGATCAACCAACCTACGGTCGTAATACTTACACTGTAAATCAACTTGAGGTAAGCCTGATTTTCAGGAATCAAAATCCAGTTTACTTTCGGATTAATCACTTCAAAGAAAATAGCCACTACAAACGAAATTGCCATCGCGGATATTTCAGTATAGGCGTTAATTCTCCACCAGAACCATCTTAGAATAAAGATCAATCCGGTTCCAGCACCAATCTGTAATAAGATATTGAATGCATCTAATGCTGAGGATAATGCCAAAGCTAAAATCGCCGAAAAAGTCATCAATAATACTGTTGAAATCCTTCCTACAGCTACCAATTGTTTATCCGAAGCATCAGGCTTGATGAATCTCAAATAAAAATCATTTACCACATAGGATGAACCCCAGTTAAGGTGTGTAGACAAAGTAGACATCACCGCTGCAATCAAAGAAGCCAGAACAATACCAATCAATCCAGTAGGCAGATACGTCAACATCGCTGAATACGCCAAGTCATCACCTAATTTATCAACCGGGATTTCTGGAAACGCCGCTTGCAAATCTGAAATATTCGGGAAGATTACTAAAGACGATAAAGCAATTAGGATCCAAGGCCATGGTCTCAAAGCATAATGGGCAATATTGAAAAACAAAGTTGCACCCATCGCATTTTTTTCATCCTTTGCCGAAAGCATTCTTTGAGCGATGTAACCACCACCTCCAGGCTCAGCCCCCGGGTACCAAGTGGCCCACCACTGAATGGCAATAGGCATGATAAACAAAGGAATATAAATATTAGGGTCCGTGAATTCAGGAAGGAAATTCAACTTGTCTGATACATTTTCATGTGCCAACAAATTATTTAAGGAACCGATTTCAGGGAGATCCAAAATAAAATAAGCCGCTCCAAATGAACCGATCATAGCAATAAAGAATTGGAAAAAATCAGTAAGCAATACTCCCTTGAGTCCACCTAAGGAACTGTAAATTACAGTCACGATGGAAGCAATTAACAAGGTCTGAATAGGACTTAACCCAAGCATGACTCCACCAATTTTAATAGCAGCAAGAGATACTGTTGCCATGATCACGACATTGAAAAACACCCCTAAATAGATGGCTCGGAATGCTCTTAAAAAAGCAGCACCTTTTCCAGAATATCTTAATTCATAAAACTCCAAATCTGTAGTCACTTCTGATCTTCTCCACAATTTTGCATACACAAAAACGGTAAGCATACCTGTGAGAAGGAAAGCCCACCATGCCCAGTTACCTGCAACTCCATTCTTTCTAACAATATCAGTTACTAAATTTGGAGTATCTGCAGAAAAGGTGGTGGCAACCATAGAAACACCTAATAGCCACCAAGGCATGTTTCTACCCGAAAGGAAGAATTCTTTTGCAGAGCTTCCCGCTTTTTTGGCAGTGAAAAGACCAATTAATAGTGAGATCACAAAGAAGGCGGCAATAATGCCCCAATCTATGGCGGTTACATTCATAATGATGGGTTTTGAAACTCAATTTCTCTCATTTTTTTTATAAATGAGAAAGACTTTATTAATATTTTTTACTAATGTATTTATTTTTTTTAATCTGATAATAACATTGACATGATTTAGCAGTAAAAATGAAAAATTAAGCCCATTCTAAAAGGAAAGAATTGAATTGGCAGAAGGATCTATGCTCTTTTTAATTATTAGATTCATTATCCACAAACTACCACCAAATTACGGGATCCTGATTTTCTAGAACATTTTTTAACTAATCATCAAATAAGTAAGGACGTTACCCCTAGCAAGTAATAATATAATTCTCTAAAGTTTGAAATATTAGATATAATAGTGAGAAAGTTTTACTAATATTTTAATTAGAGTACTGGACCTCAGTTGTGGAGTGGTGATTTATTCTCCAGGTCCAGTCAGCCTATCTTTTAATGAAATTAGCAGCTTAAAAGTAGCAAGAGAAGCAGTCTCTGAAGATCCCATTACCCAAATACTAGTTATTGTAGTCAATAGTAAAGGGTTTTCAATAGTGAATGTAATTGATTTTTCAGATCCTGTAAACCTAACATTACTAATCCCGATTGACATCATTACTTTTTGAGGTGGCTTAAATTCGGTTGCAGTAAAGATGAAATCTTGAGGATTGCGGCTGAAGCCGATACATGAGATTTTGTTGTTCTATCAATATAAATGGTGCTTCCAGTTTGAGATTACTTCAGGTATTAGATGGATTTGCTAAACCTAGAGGCACAGGAAAAAATACTTGGGAAGAATTGCTTTTATCCCTACGGAGGAAAGCCTTACGGGAAACCACGATTAAATAGTGAGTTGAAAGGATGATAAGTGAAATACTAATGATCAGAATTAACCTTGAAGAAAAACCAGCAAATCAGTCGGCTTTTTAAATTCTCATCTTTTTAATTTTTGAAGAAGGGCTAGCTTTGCAAAATGAATAATGAGCAAATCGCAGCTATCTTAAATCAATACGATTTTTTAAAAGGAACAGCATTCTCCTTCAAAACTTTTGGATCGGGACTCATTCATGGAACCTTCCTGATTGAAACCCCTGAATCAAAATTCATTTTACAAGAATTCAACAACTCTGTTTTTTGGTATCCTGAGCGGATTGCCCATAACCATTGGATTTTAGGCGAAAAAGGAAATGTAGACGATCTGCCCTTTGCCCTCCCCCTACCTCGTTTAAATGAATCTGGAGATTCGCTCACCAAGTTTGAAAACAAGCTTTTTAGACTATTCGATTTTGTCGGGGGAGAAACACTTCAAGAAATTCAAAAACCTAAACAAGCCTATTTAGCGGCCAAAGCCTATGGGATTTTTGCAAGCTGGGCAAAAGATATTGATGCCCATCAAATGCAAGAGTCTATCCCTAGATTCCATCAGTTGGACTGGAGGTTCGAGAATTTGGAAAAAGCAGCAAAAGAGGCCAATAGATTATCGGCTGAGGAGCAAGAAGTGCTTAATTTCTATTTATTGCAAAAACCTCTGGTTGAGAAATACCTAGAATTTCAAGCCTCCTGTCCACTGAGGATCACACATAATGACACCAAAATCAACAATCTTATTTTCTCAGAAGATTTAGAAACTGTTGCTGCAGTAATCGATTTGGACACCTTGATGGGAGGATTGCTGCTTTATGATTTTGGAGACTTGGTCAGGACAGTTGCTTGCTCAGAAGTTGAAACAAGCCAAAACTGGGATCATTTGAACCTTCGACCTGCCATTTTTGAAGAGTTGTTAAAAGGCTATTGGGAAGGAATCTCTGCCATGGCTTCAAAACAAGAAGCTCAATCTCTTTTGATCGCTGGGGAAGTAATGACCTGCATCATGGGATTGCGATTCTTAACAGACCACTTACAAGGAAATGTATATTATAAAGTTCAATACCCAGAGCAAAACTTTCATAGAGCAAAAAACCAGATGATCTATCTTAAAAACCAACAGGATCATGCTGAAGAGATTAAGTCATTGTGGAATAAAATAACTGGCATCTATAATTGATCTGGACATTTCCTGTCAATTCAGTTGGCAATTGAATAGTCTAAGATTAATTTGCCAGCTTCCTAACCATCCAAAAACTTGCCTGGTATTTTTGACACGAAAATAGAATTCCTAAAAGGAGTTGGCCCTCAACGCGCCGCCCTCCTTAATAAGGAATTGGCGATTTTCACTTATGGAGAACTGATTCAACATTACCCATTCAGGTATGAGGACAGAACCCGATTTTTTAAAATAAGAGAACTCAACCCGGACTTAGAAAACGTCCAAGTTATCGCCAAAATCAGGAAAATCGAACTGATAGGCATGGGAAATAAACGAAGGTTGGTAGCCCATGTGTTTGATGAAACAGGCGAAATGGAAATGACCTGGTTTAAAGGAATCCAATGGGTTCAGAAAAAACTTCCTGCCGGGGCCGTGTATGTATTTTTTGGAAAACCAGCACGATTTGGAAGTAAATGGAGTATTGCACATCCAGAAATGGAACCTCTTAGTCAAGCCAATGAGCAACGAAATAATTTCCAACCAGTCTATTCCACTACCGAAAAATTAAGAGCCCGATTTTTGGACTCTAAAGGTATATCCAAAATCATGGAATCACTCGTGCAGGCCTGTTTGCCTCACATCCATGAAACCATGCCTGCCAAGCTTCTCCAGCAATACCAGTTGATCGATAAAAAGGAGGCTATTCGACAAATTCACTTTCCTACCCAACCTGATTTACTTAATCGAGCAAGGAAAAGGCTGAAGTTTGAAGAATTCTTTTTCCTTCAGCTACGATTGTTATTGATGAAAGTCACTAGGACAGAAAAATTTAAAGGGCAGTCACTAGGCAATACTGAGTTACTGACTGAATTTTATAAAAACCACATCCCCTTTGAGCTCACCAATGCCCAAAAGCGTGTAATCCGTGAATCCTTTGCTGACATGAAATCCGGGACCCAAATGAATCGATTGATTCAAGGAGATGTTGGTAGTGGAAAGACGATGGTAGCATTTATATGCATGCTGATTGCCATTGGGTCGGGGGCTCAGGCCTGTTTGATGGCTCCAACAGAAATTTTGGCCAATCAACATTATGAGGGCTTGAAGGAGTTTGCGGATATGATGGATTTGGAAATTGAAATTCTGACAGGATCAGTCAAGAAATCAAAGCGTAAAATCATCCATGAAAAACTGCTTTCGGGGGAACTGAAGATCCTAATAGGAACCCATGCTTTATTAGAGGATGTAGTGCAATTTCAAAATCTAGGCCTGGCAATTGTAGACGAGCAACACCGGTTTGGAGTGGCTCAACGTGCGAAATTATGGGCTAAAAACAGAGAGTATATACCTCATGTATTGGTCATGACTGCAACTCCAATTCCCAGGACCCTGGCCATGACTTTATATGGCGATTTAGATGTGTCTGTCATCGATGAATTACCAGCCGGAAGGAAACCTATCCAAACAGTCCATCGCTATGATAAGGACCGATTGAAAGTCTTTGGGTTTATCAATGAGGAGATTAAAAAAGGGAGACAGGTTTATATAGTCTACCCACTAATCGAAGAATCTGAGAGCCTCAATCTTAAAAACTTAATGGATGGATACGAAAGTATTGCAAGGGCATTCCCTCAATATCCATTAAGTATCGTGCATGGAAGCATGAAATCCGAAGACAAGGATTATGAAATGCAGCGATTTGTCAAGGGAGAAACGAAAATCATGGTTGCTACAACTGTAATTGAAGTTGGAGTGAATGTTCCCAATGCCTCAGTAATGATCATTGAGAATGCAGAGCGGTTTGGACTGTCACAGCTTCATCAATTAAGGGGAAGAGTAGGAAGAGGTGCAGAACAAAGCTATTGCATCCTAATGAGTAAATACGAACTTTCAAAAGAAGGTAGAATTCGCCTTGAGACCATGGTGCGAACCAATGACGGATTTGAAATCGCAGACGTAGATTTAAAATTACGAGGACCGGGAGATTTGATGGGTACACAACAAAGTGGAATTACCGACCTTCTAATTGCTGACCTTAGTAAGGATGCTCCAATATTAACTTTAGCTAGAGATGCCGCTCAACAATTATTAGCGGAAGATCCTCATTTGAGCTCACCTGAAAATGCTCCGGTCCTACGACAGGTAAAACAACAAAAAAAGACAGCCGTCAACTGGAGCAGGATTTCTTGATTATTTTTTCTTGGAAAACAGACTTCCAATTCTTCTAAAGATTTGCTTTTCCTTTTCCCAAAAAAAATTAAACTGACCAAATAGAAACCCATATACCAACAGGAAAATCTGATATAGAGGCAAAACCAACAATAAGTAAAGTAGGGTATTGACAAAGCCACCTTTTTCTACTCCAAAAAAATCAAGAATTGGAGCTTTGATAAAAAGTATGGTAAATCCAGTACAGGCAAATACCACCAAAACCAGGATTACCTGAAACACCGAGTCCAACTTCCATTTTGTTTGAAGTCTTTGAAGAAATCCTGGACGGCTTTTTGGTTTTGGCATTCCCAAAAGTAATAAGAATCATTCTAAAGAAAATAACCGGCACGAGGCCGGTTATCCAATTACCAGGAAAATAATCCTTTATTTAATCTTTGTAATGCTTCATTTTTGAATTTGGCATCGATTAGCAAAGAGACATTGTGTCGACTTCCTCCATAGGACACCATTCTAACTGGGATGTCTTCCAAGGCATCCATCACAGATTTAATCACTCCTTTTGTTTCAGAAATCTCATTTCCTACAATACATACGATCGCTTGATTTCTATCTACTTCTACAGATCCCAATGCTTCTAATTCAGCTGTAATTTGGCCCAAATGACTTAAGTCATCGATGGTTACCGAAACGGCCACCTCAGAAGTAGTAATCATATCTATTGGAGTTTTATATTTCTCGAAAATTTCAAATATTCTTCTCAAGAAACCATAGGCCAATAACATTCTACTGGATTTGATTTTCACCGCTGTAATCCCATCCTTAGCCGCAATTGCTTTGACTCCAATCGCATCTACCTCTGCTTTGATTAAGGTACCATGTGCTTGAGGCTGCATGGTATTGAGTAACTTCACCGGCACATTGTATAGTTGAGCAGGCCAAATGGAAGCTGGGTGAAGTATTTTGGCTCCGAAATAAGCCAACTCCGCAGCTTCATCAAATGAAAGCTCAGCAATAGGCCGCGTACGATCCACAATTCTTGGATCATTGTTGTGCATCCCATCGATATCGGTCCAAATTTCACAAGCAGAAGCTTGAATTGCCGCTGCGATCAAAGATGCAGTATAATCACTGCCTCCACGCTTCAAGTTATCTACTTCATTTCTGTGATTTTTACAGATATATCCTTGTGTCACAAATAGCTTCGTATCTCCATACTCAGCCAAAATTGCTTTTAGCTTTTCCGAAATCTTACCGAGTTCAGGCTCCGAATTTTCATCAATGCTCATAAAATCCAGTGCTGGAAGGAAAACCGCAGGTATATTCAATTCTTCCAAAAGTGTGTAAAACAACTTGGTAGAAAGCAATTCTCCCTGAGCCAAAATATCTCTATTAATCGCTTCATTAAATGAAATTTTCAATAGAATATTCAAAAACTCAAAATGCTCCTTGATGATCCCCTCTGCTTTTTCCCGAGCTGAATCAGACTGAAGTAACTCTTTGTAGAAGACTAAGTAATGAGCATGAAGGGTATCTATTCTCTCTTTGGCCAAAGCCTTATCGGCATCTGCTAAAGCTTCTCCAATCCCCACCAAGGCATTGGTGGTGCCGGAAAGCGCAGAAAGAACTACGATGGTGGGCTCATCACCAGAGGTAACCAGGTCTTTCACCTGATGCATTCGCTCGGGTCGACCTACTGAGGTCCCACCGAATTTCATGATTTTCATTTGTTATAATAGATTTTTAATGGTCAAATGGAATCTCGCATTATTACTATACGATTCCGTCAGTAAGACTTGAATCATGCTCGATTTCATAAAGGGTAAATTGTATAGGTTTGAAAGCTTAATTTAAAATCCGAGCATTTTTACAGCGGTAATCGCGGCCTCATCTCCTTTGTTGCCATGTTTTCCTCCTGCACGGTCCAATGCCTGTTTTTGTGTATTAGGAGTCAACACACCAAAAATCACTGGTTTATTATACTTCAGACTGACATTGGTGATTCCATGAGCTACTGCATCACAAATAAAATCGAAGTGTTTGGTCTCCCCTTGGATAACACAACCCAAGCAGATTACCGCATCAATATTTTCTTCTTGCGCCAACCATTGAGCCGCTAAAGAGAGTTCAAAAGAACCGGGAACGTTCTTACGGATAATGTTTTCTTTTTTTGCCCCATTGTCTAATAAGGTTTGTAACGCACCTATATAAAGTGCCTCCGTAACTTCCTCATTCCATTCGGAAACAATAATGCCAAATGTTTTTGTACTGATATCGGTGATATTCTTTGAAGAATGATCGCTTAGGCTTTTTAAAGAAGTTGCCATATGTTAATTTTTAAATTTTTAAACAAAAAAAGAGTAAGACTTTTGGTCTTACTCTTCTCTTTTATGCTTTTGAAAGCAGCATTATTGAGCAGCAAGACCCTCCAATCGTGCCTTGTGTTTTCGTGCTGCAGAAAATTCGTATGATTCGAAGTAGTTTTCTTCAATCTCTCCATATGCATCAATAGCATTTTGGATTTGACCCGCTTCTTCATAAGCGATTGCTAACTTCATCAAATACTTAGGGGTGAAGAATTTGTTAGGCTCATAAGAAGCTGCTTTTTCAAAATAAGAAATTGCCTGCTCATTATTACCAAGTTCCAAATAAGCATCTCCCAAAAGGGAATATGCTTGTCCCTGCATCAAATAGTCATCTGCTGAGAATTGCTCCAATTCTGAGATTGCTTCTTGAAACTTTCTTTCTGAAAGGTAAATAGATCCAATATAGAAATGTGCAAGATTTGCAGCGTCAGTTCTTGGATACTCTTCTACGATAGACAAGAAGCCGGAATTAATTCCATCACCATTCAAAGCAAATTCCACTGAATCTTGCTCAAAATAATAAACTGCTTGGAACATTTCTGCCTGGGCAGCTTTGTTCTGGTTTTGGGTATTGAATTGGAAAAACAGAATTCCACCAATTAAAATAATCGCTGCGGCTAATACGCCTCCCAATACTTTACTGTTTTTCTTTAAAAAAGCTTCGCCTTGACCAAGTCTTTCTGCCAGTTCATCTGGATTCTCCAAAATTTCTGACTGATGGTGAGGTTGTGCTTTATTAGATTGTTTCGTTGCCATGATACTCAAATTTCGACCGCAAATATACGCTTTTTATGAATTACACAAAGTCAAATAAAAAAGCCACGAAGCATTTGTAACTTCATGGCTTTCTGAACAATGCTTTTTTCTGTTTATTCCATCACAAATGGATAGTCTTCTTGAACATAAACGTCCTTGAAAGCATCCATTCCGTCAGGCCAAGGGGATTCTTCAGCAAATTTCACTGCATCCGTCACTTTTTTCTTAACTCTATCAACTATTTCAGAAATTTCTTCTTCTGTTAAAATTTTATTTTCCTTGATAGTGGATAAAACTTGTTCGATTGGGTCACGCTTCTTGTATTCCTCGACCTCTTCTTTGGTTCTGTATTTCTGAGGATCAGACATGGAGTGACCTTTGTATCGATAAGTTCTCATTTCCAATAAAGTCGGCCCATCCCCTCTTCTTGCTCTTTCTGCAGCTTCAGCAACTGCCTCGTGAACTGCCTCAACATTCATTCCGTCTACTGCAAAAGATGGCATGTCATAAGACTCTCCTAAAGTAGATAAATCATCCACATTGGAAGATCTCTTAACAGCAGTACCCATTGCATACCCATTATTTTCAATTACAAAAATAACTGGGGTTTTATACAACATCGCCAAGTTTAAGGCTTCATGGAAGGCTCCTTGACGAACTGCACCATCTCCCATGTAGGTAATAGAAAGGTTTTTGGTACCGTTATATTTTTCAGCGAAGCCAATCCCTAGTCCCATAGGAACTTGCGCACCTACGATTCCATGACCTCCCATGAAATTTCTTTCCTTATCAAAAATGTGCATGGATCCACCTTTACCTTTAGTGGTACCTGTTGCTTTTCCAAAAAGTTCTGCCATCACCGCACCCGGGTCTGTACCCAAACCTAGTGGATGAGCATGACAACGGTAAGCAGTGATCCACTTATCGTCTTTTGTCAAGGCTGTGATTGCACCGGAAGCACAAGCCTCCTGTCCAATATATAAATGACAGAATCCTCTAATTTTTTGCTGACCGTAAAGTTGTCCCGCTTTTTCTTCAAACCTCCTCATTAAGAGCATGCTCTCATACCAATAAGCGTAGGTTTCTTTCGAATATTTTACTTTAGACTTAGTCGCTGCAGTTTTCTTTGCCATATCGTAATGATCAAAATATGCTATTTTAGGCCTCAAATATAATCATCCCGACCTAAAAATCAGGCTGCCGCCAAAATAATTCACCAAACTCATGTACCTCAAGTCGCTGGAGCTAATACAATTCAAAAATCATGAGAAGACCAAATTGGAGTTTTCACCACAGATAAATTGTATCGTAGGATTGAATGGAAGTGGTAAAACCAACATTCTGGATGGAATTCATTACCTCTCACTTACCAAAAGTGCGGTTCAGTCAAGCGATAGTCTCAACGTACAACACGAAAAAGATTTTTTTGCGATTAAAGGGAATTTCGAGCTCTCCAAAAAACCTCTGGAGGTTCGCTGCACCGTAGAATTAGGGAAAAAGAAGCTCATCTATCAAAATGGAAAAGCTCTGGATAAAACCTCCGAACATGTAGGCTTGATCCCTTTGGTCTTGATCGCGCCAGATGATACGGATTTAATTAAAGGAGGAAGTGAAGGCCGGAGAAAGTTTTTTGATGGATTGTTATCTCAACTGGACCGAAGTTATTTGGATCAGTTGATTCAGTATCACCATTTCCTAAAACAACGGAATGCATTATTAAAAAAATTCGCAGAATCGGGAAGAAGGGATTTCACGCTATTGGACGGCTATGACATAGAATTAATTGAGCTCAGTATCACCTTATCAAAAAGGCGAAATGAGTTATTAGAGGAAGTCGCTCCTTTGCTACAAAGTCACTATGCAGATATCTCCCAAGGACAGGAACTGGTCAGCATAGAATATGACACCCAAGCCACCCAAGCAGATTTCGAAACCTACTTCAAAAATCAACGAAAAAAGGACCTGATCACCAAAAACTCCAATGCAGGAATTCATAAAGATGATTTCAAGTTTCAAATCGGCGATCATCCAATCCGAAAAATCGGAAGTCAAGGACAACAAAAATCATTTATCATATCCTTAAAGCTCGCTCAATTCAAGATTTTCGAAAAAGCGAAAGGCGAAAAGCCCATCCTATTATTAGATGATATTTTTGACAAATTGGATGATTTGAGAATTGCCAAAATGATGGAGTTGATTTCGCATCACACCTTTGGCCAGATATTCTTGACGGATGCGAGACCAGAGAGGTCAAAAAAAATCCTAAGTGAGCTAGATTCCGAGGTATTTTATTTTTCCTTAAAAGCGGGAAAAATAGAGGCATAAAAAAAGAGGCCGAAGCCTCTTTCAATTATTTCCACAAATTTGCTGGATACTCTCCGTCAGCATGAAGTTTCTTCAAAGCTTCAATAACGACAGGCCTATCATCTGTATAAGTAACTCCAAACCACACTTTTCCTCCTTTTAAAATTTCGAAAGCAGATTTCCCAGATTGAATCAGGTTATTTGCAACGGTAGGAATATAAAATTCAGATTTCAGATTATCGAGGTTTGCTGGAAGGAACTCATTCCACATTTCTTCAATATCTTGAAATACCTCCTGGTGAAAGCCCCAGAAATTCATACTAACAGGGGTATTTTCAGCGATTTCCAACACTTCGTTTTCTCCCCTGCTCAAAATCTTGTCACCTTCTCGGGCGATAGAAGTTCGTTCTACCATCCCTATCAATTGTCCTTTTTCATTGGTATCACATACTCCACGACTCACCGTACCATTTTCAGAAAGTACGTTTTGAATGGCATAGCCCACCATGGCATTCAAGTCTGGTTTCACCTCGGTGGACAAAAACTTCCCAACCTCAATAAAAGCCTCTCGGCCATAAAAATCATCCGCATTAATCACAGCAAAAGGCTCTTTGATCGCGTCTTTGGCACATAAAACTGCATGCGCTGTTCCAAAAGGCTTTTTTCTTCCTTCTTGTTTCAATTCAGCAGGCACAAAACTATCCAAAGTTTGGACCACAAAGTCCAGTTCAATTTTACCTGCCATTTTTGGAACAAACATTTCTTTTGCCTCCTCCAAAATTTCATCCCTCACGATAAATACCACTTTGCCAAAACCAGCCTGAATGGCATCATAAATGGAATATTCTAAAATTGTTTCGCCATTAGGCCCAAACCCATCGATTTGCTTATTCCCTCCATAACGGCTCCCCATACCGGCAGCTAATACTAAAAGTGTTGGTTTCTGATTCATAGTTAATTGCTAATGCTAATAAGGCAGCAAAATTAATTTTTTATTGTTTGGACACAAACTTTACTAAGCCACCTTTACCAGCAAACTAGGTGTATTATGAACTATATTCCGTGATAAAACGCAAAAACATAACCATCTATAGGTATTATGGGAACCTCAATTTTATTTTTTTTTAATTTTTATTGGAAAGTAGGTTATTTTTTTAACCAGCAATTGATATTGATTTAATTTTTCTGTTACCTTCATGCCAAAATTTCAATAAACCACCAAACCCATTGTGAAATATGAAAAAAATAGAGGCGATTATTCGAACTTCTCGATTTGATCAGATTCATTCATGCGTTGCTGCATTGGGAGTAAAGTTCCTCACCTTTTATGAGGTAAAAGGGATGGGCTTAGAGCATGCACGTCAACAAACCTACCGTGGGGTAGCTTATGAACCTGCCTATATCCCGAGAACTAAGCTTGAAATCGTAACAGTCGAAGAATTGGTCGAGCCAGTGATCAATTGCATCCTTTCCGAAGGAAAAACCGGAGAAATCGGTGATGGAAAAATCTTTGTCTATGATGTTTTGGAAGCCTATAGAATCAGAAACACAGACAAAGGAGAGCAAGCCCTATAATTTTCAATTTCACTAAAGACCTATCAAACCTATGCAAGAATTATTTACCGTCAATAACCTATGGATGATGGTAGCCACTACGATGGTTTTCATTATGCACTTGGGATTTGCCAGTTTGGAAGCTGGATTGACCCGTGCCAAAAACACTGTAAACATTCTTTTTAAAAACACCATTATACCTGCCATTGGGCTTTTAACCTATGCTTTTGTAGGGTTTAACCTCATGTATCCAGGAGCTGATTTTGCTGGATCTTTCTTTGGATTTGCCGGATTTGGACTACCCCTTCCCGAGGGATGGGATACCAGCAATTATAATGAAGGGTACACCTTCTTCACTGATTTTATATTCCAGGCGATGTTTGCAGCCACTGCGGCAACTATTGTCTCAGGAGCCGTGGCTGAACGTGTAAAACTGGGGCCTTTTATCTTTTTCTCTATACTTTATGTAGCGATTTGTTACCCAATTGTCGGTATGTGGAAATGGGGAGGAGGATTTTTAGATGCTTTAGACAATTCATTTTATGACTTTGCAGGGTCAACCATTGTTCATTCTGTCGGTGGATGGGGTGCATTGGTAGGTGCCTATTTGTTAGGCCCTCGAATTGGAAAATACACAGAAAGAGGAATGACAGCGATTCCGGGACATAACATTCCATTAGCTACTGCAGGAGTCTTTTTGTTATGGTTTGGATGGTTTGGATTCAATGGCGGATCCGTGTTAAGTGCTGATCCAGGCCTGGTATCAAAAGTATTTGTGACCACTTGTATTGCCGCCTCTGCCGGAGCCTTTGGAGCACTCATCGTATCCTATTTGAAATTTAAGTCCTATGATATTACCATGGTACTAAATGGCATCCTCGCTGGGTTAGTAGGGATTACTGCTGGTGCAGATCAAATGGGAGTTGGGGAATCTGCTATTATTGGATTTATAGGAGGAGGATTGATTGTCTTTGCCGTAGTTTTCTTTGACAAAGTTAAAATAGACGATCCTGTAGGTGCGATTTCGGTTCACTTAGTAGGTGGAATCTGGGGAACTTTAGCTGTAGGGATATTCGGAGATTTAGCCGGAATGGGACAATTCATTTCTCAGCTGATTGGAGTTGCTTCCGTAGGTTTGTTCTGCATATTGTTTAGCGGAATCATCTTCTTCACTTTAAAGAAAACAATTGGAATCCGAGTAGATGAAAAAGAAGAAACTGAAGGTTTGGATATTAATGAGCATTCCATGAGCGCTTATCCTGACTTTAACATAAAAGATTAAAAAATAACAACTACCACCAACCAAGAAAAAGCCCCGAACCTTCATTGGAACGGGGCTTTTGCAATTCTTAAATGGGTTGAAAGTATCGATTCAGGGTATTTTGATGAATTTTACCGAACATCTCGTAACACCAGTCTTTAAATTCTTCTATTTCTGATGGTAAAATAAGCTTAAGGCCTTTCTTCAGTTCTCGTTCAAATAAATACGCGCTGAAGCTAACTTTTTGCAGAATGGTCTTCACATATTCTATCATAGTTTAAAGAGTTTAGGGTTTATTAACTGAAATTAATTACTAGTACGGAAGCATTTATCCATATGTTACGTAAAATAAGGGCTTCTAAAAATAGAATAATCCCTAATTTCGCAACCATGATTAAAACGATCCTTCAAACAACTTTGGTATACATGGCTTTGCTATTTGTTGGCAATGCCTTTGGCCAAGATGTACAAATAGAGCTGGGTCCTGATGAAATTGGATTAAATGAAACGTTTACCATTAAAGTAACATTATCCAATGATAAAATAAAGTCATACGACCAGTTTCCAGATATCCCAAGCTTTCAAAAACAAGGTATTTCGCAATCATCTTCCATGAACCTGATCAATGGACAGATGAGTAGCTCCAATAGTATTATCCAATATTATAAACCTACCCGTAAAGGGGACTTTACTTTACCTTCTTTTGACATCTTGATCAATGGGAACGCTTATTCTTCCCCTGGGAAAACTATCACAGTGGGAGATGCTTCCAGCGCCTCTTCGTCAAGAGTGCCAGATCCTTTTGCTGATTTCTTTGGTAGGTCTTCCCCATCCGAGGAACCGGAATATGTGGAATTAGAGGATGATGCATTCTTTTCTTTAGCTGTGGATAAGGAAGAGGTCTATGTAGGGGAAGGATTTAATCTAAGTTTGGCTTTTTATATGTCTGAAGCCAACCAAGCTCCTTTTCAATTCTATGAACCGGGCAGGCAATTAGATGAGATTCTGAAAAAAGTAAAGCCTACCAATGTTTGGGAAGAGAATTACAATATTACCAATATTGAGCCGGAACAAGTCACGATCAACGGCAAGCGTTGGACTAGGTACAAGGTATTTGAAGCGACTTTCTTCCCTTTTTCAGAGGGAGAAATAGAAATCCCTAGAATTTCTTGGGAAATGATCAAATATCGAGTGGCCAAAAACCCTACGTTTTTTGGATCCAATAGACAGGAGGATTTCAAAACTTTTTATTCCAGTGCCAAAAACATCAAGGTAAAACCCCTTCCACCTCACCCTTTAAGGAATGAAGTAAGTGTAGGTGAATATCAAATACGAGAGAATATTAAAAATATTGAAGTAGAAACAGGGCAGGGCTTTGATTATAATTTCGGGATCAGCGGAGTAGGGAATATTAATGCTATTCAAGCCCCTAGAAGACTCTCAACGGCTCATCTCAACACGTATGATCCCAATGTACGCCAACAGATCAATCGTGGCTACGGAAGGGTTTCAGGGATCAAAGAATTCAATTATTACATTACGATCAACGAAGCTGGGGACATTGATTTGGCAGACCATTTTGAATGGATTTATTTCGATCCCTCAAGAGAAGTTTACGACACACTTCGCCCACAGGCAAAAATAAAAGTGGTAGGAGAAAGCAAAGTAAACCAGGCACTATCCAACCAAAGATTAGGTGGGCTATATGATCGAATTGATGTAGAGGACAATAGGTTTTTAAACGAGCAATATAAATACTATTTTACGACCGCAATCAACGTGCTTTTGCTCGCATCAGTCATATTGTTGGCGGTATTGATTATAAGAAAGAAGTAATGGGGAATTCATTTGGTAAGCTATTCAAGATCACCACATTTGGGGAGTCCCATGGAATAGCTTTAGGAGTAACGTTGGAAGGATGTCCTGCAGGACTGGAAATAGATGAGGCAAAGATCCGACAGGAGATGCAACGCCGTAAACCAGGCCAATCCAAAATTACCACACAACGAAAAGAAGAAGACGAAATTGAAATTCTTTCAGGAATTTTTGAAGGAAAAAGCACGGGTACACCCATAGGAATCGTCATTCGGAATGCAGATCAAAAAAGTAAAGACTACTCTCATATTTCAGATAAGTTTAGACCCTCTCATGCGGACTATACCTACTTTGAGAAATATGGAATCAGGGATTACAGGGGAGGCGGAAGAAGTAGTGCCAGGGAAACTGCAGCAAGAGTAGCTGCTGGAGCGATTGCAAAACAATTGCTAGATCACTATGGTGTCTCTATTCAGGCATTCGTCTCTCAAGTAGGAAATCTGAAGCTAGAGAAGCCTTATCAGGAAATGGATCTTAACAAGGCGGAGGAAAATATTGTCAGATGTCCTGATCCGGAAATGGCTGATCAAATGATTCAATTGATTGATACTGTTCGTTTAGAGAGGGATACAATTGGAGGTGTTGTTACCTGCGTGATTAAAAAGACACCTGTAGGAATAGGGGAACCTGTTTTTGATCGATTGCACGCTGAGTTAGGCAAAGCAATGCTGAGTATCAATGCAGTCAAAGGATTTGAATTTGGAAGTGGATTCGATGGAGTCAGCATGCGCGGTTCCCAACACAATGACGCATTTTATAAAGAAGAAGGACAGGTAAAGACCAAGACCAATTATTCAGGTGGAATCCAAGGGGGTATTTCCAATGGACAAGACATTTATTTTAGAGTAGCATTCAAACCTGTTGCCACGATCATGCAGGATCAAGAATCCTTGAATGAAGCTGGAGAAACAATCACAGTTTCAGGAAAAGGACGACATGACCCTTGTGTAGTACCTCGTGCAGTACCGATTGTGGAAGCCATGGCTGCATTGGTCATAGCTGATTATATATTATTGGCAAAAAGCAATAAACTTTAAGGCTTAAAGAACTACTAGATGTTAAAAAAAATACCCTTACATACAAAAATAATCATAGGCCTTGTTCTGGGGTTAGTTTTCGGATTGGTCGTCATCAAAACATCAATCCCCAATACGTTTACCTTAGATTACATTAAACCAATAGGAACCATTTTCATCAATTCTTTGAAAATGATTGCCGTTCCTTTGGTTTTCGCCTCTTTGATAGTGGGGGTGTCCAATCTAGGAGATATATCCAAACTAAGTAGAATTGGAGGAAAAACCATCGGAACTTACCTCGTTACCACCGTCATCGCGATTTCTTTTGGTTTAATTCTAGTCAATGTATTTGCCCCAGGTAAAAGCCTTCCTCCTGAAACCAGAGAGAATCTAATGAGCCTTTATGAAGGCGACGCTGGCTCCAGAGTAGGTCAAGCAGCTCAATTACAGCAACAAAGTCCTTTACAGCCTTTAGTAGATATTGTTCCACAAAACATCTTTTTAGCAACCACCGATAATGGCGCAATGCTTCAGGTAGTTTTCTTCGCAATCATCGTCGGTATCTCATTGCTGCAAATCCAAAAATCAAAAGCGGAACCTGTCATCGCATTCTTTGATGGCATGAATGATGTCATCATCCAAATTGTCAATTACATCATGTTGATTGCTCCCTACGGAGTTTTTGCCCTGATGGCTTCATTGATTGTGGAAATAGCCGGAGACAACCCAGACTCTGCAGTACAATTGCTATTTGCATTGCTTAAATACAGCTTAGTCGTAGTGGGAGGTTTGTTCGCCATGATCCTGATTGTTTATCCATTGATCTTGATGGCATTTACGAAAGTGAAATACAAAGACTTTTTTAAAGCTATTCGACCAGCACAGCTCCTCGCATTTTCTACCAGTTCGAGTTCTGCCACGCTTCCAGTCACTATGAAACAAGTAGAGGAAGAATTAGGTGTCTCTGAAGAGGTTTCTAGTTTTGTATTGCCTTTGGGAGCAACCGTAAATATGGATGGAACCAGTCTTTACCAAGGCGTTGCAGCGGTATTTATTGCTCAAGCGTTGGGAATGGATTTATCCTTTTCACAACAATTAATGATCGTGTTGACTGCTACCTTGGCCTCCATTGGATCTGCAGGAGTACCAGGAGCAGGCTTAATCATGTTGATTATTGTTTTGGAATCAATTGGGGTTCCAGCCGCTGGGATCGCATTGATTATTGCCCCAGATAGAATATTAGATATGTTTAGAACCGTTGTCAATGTCACTGGGGACGCTACTGTATGTACGATCGTAGCCAGTACGGAAGGGGAATTGCCAGATGGCTTGATCCGAAAATCCAATCCTTTGACTCCAGACTTGTAACAAAAAAGGCTTCCAAATGGAAGCCTTTTTTGATTTGGATGCCTGCCTTATTTCAAGCTTCCAATCATATCTTCTGGTTTCACCCATTCATCAAACTGCTCATTGGTCAAAAGTCCCAATGCTATGGCAGCTTCTCTTAGGCTAGTACCTTCTTTATGTGCTTTCTTCGCAATTGCTGCTGCATTCTCATATCCAATATGCGGGTTTAATGCAGTCACCAACATCAATGAATTCTCCAAATGTCTCTTGATCATTGGATTGTTTGGCTTAATACCTATAGCACAGTTATCATTAAAGGATACGCAAGCATCCCCAATTAATCTTGCAGACTGAAGGAAGTTTGCAGCAATCAAGGGTTTGAATACGTTCAATTCAAAATGTCCAGTCGCTCCACCGATAGAAATAGCCACGTCATTACCCATCACTTGTGCTGCCACCATAGTCATAGCTTCTACTTGAGTTGGATTGACTTTTCCTGGCATAATGGATGATCCTGGCTCATTTTCCGGGATCAAAATTTCACCAATACCTGATCTTGGTCCTGAGGACAGCATCCTGATATCATTGGCAATCTTCATCAAACTAACTGCTACTTGTTTCAAAGCTCCATGCGTTTCTACCATCGCATCATGCGCAGCAAGGGCTTCAAATTTGTTCGCAGCAGTAATCAAAGGCAAATCAGAAATATCCGCTATTTTTTGAGCAACCAATTCAGCATATCCTTGTGGAGTATTCAGACCAGTACCTACAGCAGTTCCTCCAAGAGCTAATTCTGAAAGATGGGGCAACGTGTTCTTAATCGCTTTGATTCCATGGTCCAGCTGAGCTACATAACCGCTAAATTCCTGACCTAGGGTAAGAGGCGTTGCATCCATGAAGTGGGTACGACCAATCTTCACCACTTTTTTAAAGGATTCAGCTTTATCATGAAGCGTATCTCTTAATTTTTGAATTCCAGGCAAGGTTGTTTCTACAACCATTTTATAGGCAGCGATGTGCATCGCTGTAGGATAAGTATCATTAGAAGATTGAGACTTATTTACATCGTCATTCGGATGTATTTTCTTTTTAGCATCCTCCAGTGATCCTCCTAACAACACATGGGCGCGATAAGCAATCACCTCATTCGCATTCATATTGGACTGGGTACCAGAGCCTGTTTGCCAAACTACCAATGGAAATTGATCATCTAGTTTTCCTTCCAAAATCTCATCACATACTTGACCAATGATTATAGCTTTGTCTTTATCCAAAACCCCTAGCTCAGCATTGGTAAATGCAGCAGCCTTTTTCAGAACGGCAAATGCTCTAATAATTTCAATAGGCATTCTATTTTTCTCACCACCAATTTTAAAATTGTTGATAGATCGCTGAGTTTGGGCTCCCCAATATTTATCAGCAGGCACCTCTACAGGTCCCATGGTATCATTTTCGATTCTAATGCTCATATTTTTGGAATATTGAATTGATTTTCGCCGCTAAATTAACCTCTGACTTCTTTTTTCCCTAGTTTGGATTCATTTAATCCTTCAATTGGAAATTGATCAGCTGATGGAATATCTTTCTGGAAGCCCTAACCTGCCGTTGGAAGAAATACATCGCTAATCCATAATTCCCCAAACCCAAGGCCAAGCAAATTGCTCCGTAATTGTATTGATGGATTAATGCAAAAAAGTAAACTGTAAAGGCTGCCAAAATAAAAGACCAAAATGCTAGGAAGAATATAGCTCCCGGAAATAATCTGTATTTCAGAAAAATGATACTTCCTCTTGGAGTTTCCTCTACCTGACCCAATACCAATGGCAAAAAGGTATCTCCCTTATCCACTACTTTTGATATTCTAAAGCCTTTTTGACCCACCATACCATTGAAAAGGATCTTTTTGTTACTTCTTGTCCTTTGGTCCAGGTAATTCACTTCAGCCGTCACCCGAATTAAGTGCCCCAAGACCTCTTGCTTACTCAAAGCACTAACTAAGGTTTCAGAATGGTATGGTAAAAGTTTCACGTTGTTTTATTTCACTGCAATACAAGAAATCTCCACATTCACATTTTTAGGAAGCTTACTTACTTCAACTGTTTCTCTTGCAGGTGGGTTTACTTTAAAATATTGACCATAGGCTTCATTGATCGTACTGAACTCATCCATACTTTTAATGAAAATGGTGCATTTAACCACATCAGCAAATGAGAAATCTGCTGCTCGTAACACCGCTTCCAAGTTTTTCATGACAGCATGGGTTTCTTCTGTGATATTCTCATTGATCAACTCCCCTGTATCCGCATCTAAAGGAATCTGACCGGATACATAAAGCGTATTTCCTGCAAGTACCGCTTGAGAATAAGGTCCTATAGGAGCTGGAGCTTCTTTCGTGAAAATTATTTGATTTGCCATTTGTTAAATTACTTATGGGGAATAGAATTAAATATTGTTGAACTAACTAGTAGTATCTCACTGCTTTTTTGCTTCATTCCAAAAAACATCCATTTCAGCTAAGGTCATATCTGCTAAGCTTCTCCCTGAATTTCGGGCAGCATTTTCCAGGTACTGAAATCTTTTAATAAACTTCAGGTTTGTCCTTTCTAACGCTTCTTCTGGATTGATGTCTATAAAACGGGCATAATTTATTAGGGAAAACAACAAATCCCCAAATTCACCGGTGGCCTTTTCCTGATCAACATCCAATCCATTAGCGGCATTGAATTCCTCCTTAAATTCCTGCATTTCTTCTTCCACCTTTTCCCAAACTTGGCTTTTCTCTTCCCAATCAAAGCCTACTCCTCTTGCTTTTTCCTGAATTCGCATTGACTTGATCAAAGCGGGAAGAGATCTTGGAACACCACCTAAGACCGAAGTATTACCCTTTTCTTTCAGTTTAATTTTCTCCCAATTTTGCTTTACCGCTTCTTCATCATCCGCTTGGGTATCTCCATAGATATGGGGGTGCCTTCTGATCAATTTCTCGCACAAGGAATCGATAAGGGTCTTTATATCAAAATTACCTTCCTCTGAACCTATTTTGGCATAGAAAACAATGTGCAACAAAATATCTCCTAGTTCCTTCTTGATCTCGTCTGGATTCCCTTCCAAAATGGCATCGGATAACTCAAAGGTTTCCTCTATGGTTAAGTGCCTTAGACTCTCCGTAGTTTGCTTTTTATCCCAAGGGCATTGCGCACGAAGCTCATCCATGATGGTCAATAATCTATCAAAAGCAGCCAATTGCTGGGCTCTGGTACTCAAATTTGTCATTCCGAAGGAAACTAAGCTAGAATTGTGGACGTTTTCGAAGTAAAGCTTTAAATTTGCGCAAATTTATCCGTTATGGCAACTGTATATCTAACTCTGGGCTTTGTGGCGTTGTTCTTCATTTTGATGTCGGTAAGGCTGATTTTCTTAAAGAACGGTGAGTTCAAAGGCACCTGTGCTTCACAAAATCCTTATTTGAATAAAGATGGCGAAACCTGCAGCTATTGCGGGAAAACTGTGGATGCGAATAGCAGCTGCGGGAATCCTGACAATGAAGTAGACAAAGTGATGGCCAAATTCAAATAATCATTCAATCTGAGTCTAAGCTTAGAAAATTTCCATTTTTCACACATTAAATTACCCCATACGTGTCGCTAATAAAATCTATCTCTGGAATCAGAGGTACTATTGGAGGAAAAGCTGGCGAGGGACTAACCCCTGTCGATGTTGTTAAATTCACTTCTGCATATGGTGCCTGGGTATTGGAAAATACTGGCAACCCCAAGATTGTGATTGGTCGAGATGCAAGAATTTCTGGCGAAATGGTTTCCAAATTGGTATCAGCCACGCTTCAAGGCATGGGAATTCATGTAATTGATCTAGGCTTAAGCACCACCCCTACTGTGGAGTTTGCGGTTCCTTTGGAAAAAGCTGGAGGAGGAATTATCCTGACAGCCAGTCATAACCCTATCCAATGGAATGCATTAAAATTATTAAACTCTAAAGGAGAATTTATTTCAGATTCAGAAGGGAAAGATATTCTTGTTAAAGCAGAAAAAGAGGATTTCTCATTTGCTGAGGTAAAAAAACTGGGAGACTACACGCTGATTGAAGATTACATTGATCGACATATTCAGCATGTATTGGATTTGGAACTAGTCGATAGAGAAGTGATTGCTGCGCGAAAATTCAAAATTGTAGTAGATGCGGTCAACTCTACTGGCGGTATTGCTATTCCAAAATTGCTCAAGGCATTGGGAGTCACTGAGGTCGAAGAAATGTTTTGCACACCTGATGGACACTTCCCTCACAATCCGGAGCCACTTCCTGAAAACTTACGAGATATTTCCCAAAAATTGGAGAAAGGAAGTTTTGACTTAGGTATTGTGGTAGATCCTGACGTGGATAGATTAGCATTTATCAATGAAGACGGTTCTCCATTCGGAGAAGAATATACATTAGTAGCAGTAGCAGATTACATTCTTTCCAAAACTAAAGGCAATACAGTATCTAACTTGAGTTCCACTCGAGCACTTCGAGATGTGACTGAAAAACATGGTGGAGTTTATACTGCTGCTGCTGTAGGCGAGGTAAATGTAGTCAACCAAATGAAAGCCGTAGAGGCCGTGATTGGAGGAGAAGGAAATGGAGGAATCATTTACCCAGCCTCTCATTACGGAAGAGACGCATTGGTTGGTGTTGGACTATTTTTAACCCATTTGGCAACTTTCGGAAAATCAATTTCAAGATTAAGAGCCACTTACCCAAACTATTATATCTCTAAAAACAAGATCGAGCTTACTCCAGAAATCGATGTAGATAAAATTCTAGTCGAGATTAAGGAAAAGTATAAGAAGCAACCAATCAACGATATTGACGGGGTAAAAATAGAATTTGATAAAGAATGGGTACATTTGCGAAAATCAAATACCGAACCGATCATCAGAATTTATTCTGAGTCTGAGTCCGAGGCTACTGCAGAGCATTTAGCAAAAAAAATCATGCAGGATATCAAGGAAATTGTAAGTGAATCCCTTCTGTGAGAGATTCCTAGATAGTCTATAACCCAAGTATATTGAAGATGAAAGTTTATTTAGATAATGCTGCTACCACAGCGATGGATGATCGAGTGATCGAGGCGATGCTTCCGTTCATGAAGTCCCATTATGGAAATCCTTCATCGGTCCATAGTCAAGGAAGAGAAGTACGTTCAGCGATAGAAAAAGCAAGGAAGAAAGTAGCTGAATTACTAAATACCACTCCATCGGAAATCTTCTTTACTTCAGGAGGCACAGAAGCTGACAATACAGCGATTGTTTGCGGAATTGAAAGTCATGGCATCAAACATGCAATTACCTCTCCTTTAGAACATCACGCGGTACTACATACCTTAGAAGTATGTGAGAAAAAAGGCCTGATCAAGCTAAGCATCCTTGATGTCAATGACAAAGGTGAAATCGATCTATTTCAACTAGAGGAACTCCTTAAAGCCAATCCAAACTCATTGGTTTCTTTGATGCATGCCAACAATGAGATTGGAAACCTTAATGACCTTGAAAAAATCGGAACCCTTTGTAAGGAATATGAAGCATTTTTCCATTCCGACACTGTACAAACTATGGGACATTATACCCATAACCTAAAAGAACTACCGATCAATTCTTTGGTAGCCGGAGGTCATAAATTTCATGGTCCAAAAGGGTCAGGATTCTTATATGTGAATAAGGACAAAAAAATCCATCCATTTATTCATGGTGGTGCCCAGGAAAGAAATATGAGAGGGGGGACTGAAAATGTCATTGGGATCATTGGAATCACCAAAGCCCTTGAATTGGCCTATGAAGAAATGGAAAGTCATCAACAGCATGTTGGGGCGATAAAACAACATTTTATCAAAAGCTTAACAGAAGCTATCCCTGATGTTCAATTTAATGGACTTTCTGCAGAGATGGATAAATCTTTGTATACGGTATTGAATGTGAGCCTTCCTCCTTCTGAAGCCAATAGAGGAATGTTATTGTTCAACCTAGATTTAGAAGGAATTTCAGCATCTGGCGGATCTGCTTGTAGCTCCGGAGCTACTGTTGGTTCCCATGTATTGAGAGCTTTAAATCATAATCCTGAACGCGATGCAGTAAGATTCTCCTTTAGTAGGTTTAATACCATTGAGGAGGTTGATTACACCATCTCTAAATTAAAAGAATTATACACCATAGAGGTTTAACAAAAAAGGAGCTTTTAAAAGCTCCTTTTTTGTTACTTCTCCGTCATTAAAACTGAAGGCTTGTATCCAATGGAATAAGGGGTCCAAATTTCATAGATAGGATTTCCAGTGGAACTCTTCCCAGAATGATGCCACTCTCCATCTACTACTTCATAATCAAATCCTAAATTTGCTCCTACTCTACTATCATCTCTAGAAAAGAATGTAATACTTTCTACATATTTTCCATTCTCTGCAGAATAGGTTCCGCCTCCTGATCCTGAAAATTCCTTCGTTTCTGAATTAAATGCAACCCACTGGAATCTTCCTCCTGCTAGAATCTTGATAGTTCTTCTAGCCCCTGGAGTAGATCTCGAAATCTCCCCACCCCTTTTTCTTCCGGTAATCACCCAATTCCCAGTTAAATCATCTACTTTTTCAGGCAATTTCTCCCAGATTTCCACCAACATTCTTCCATTTATTTCTGAAGAGATTACCATCTTGCCATTGGTCAAGTCCAATTGATATTTATTAGTAGTACCCACTTGAAATGGATCCAAGGTAAAAAAGTCAAGTGTTTCATAATAAACCCCATCCTCGAATCTATATGGACCTCCTCCTGCACTTATGAAGTGATTATCGACCACCTTCTTCGCCCCAAAGGCAAAGTAATTGTCTTGATAGATTTTCACATATTCCTCATCTTCAACCTCTGCACCATTTTGGTGTGTAAGCTTCCACGCACCATTTAAATCTTGGGCATTTACCCATCCAAAAAGGAAAAGCAAAGGAAGGAAAGCAAATTTTTTCATGGTATTTAGGGTTTAAAAATTTCTTTATTCTGAAAATTCACCAAGAATTTGGACAAAACCAATCATTTCTATCTTAATTACCGAGTAATTTGATAGAATATCCATCAAAAGTCATGAAAAAATATACGTTGGGATCCTCAAAAGAATCAGTTTTGGAAATGATTCCTGAACAGTCGGTTAAAAAGATCATTCTAGGAGACAAAAATATAACCCTAGTGAGAGTCACTTCTAACTTTTATGCATTTCAAGGATATTGCCCCCACAGAGGAGCCCCTTTATATCAAGGCTCCTTAAATCACATGAATGAAATCATTTGTCCTTTGCACCAATACCGATTTGATGTACGGTCTGGAGAGGTAAAAGCCGGGGCATGTCCAGATCTGGAAACCTTTCCAACTCAGCTGACAGATAAAGGACTAGAAATTTCTATACCTTAATGCAATTTGGATCCATTGGGGACGGTTTGATCCACGGTAGCCAAAATAATTCCTCCATCCTCGGCAGTAAAACCTGTTACCAATACTTCTGACATAAAATCGGCAATTTGCCGAGGCTTAAAATTACAGACACAGATCACTTGCTTCCCAATTAAATCTTCCGGTTTATAATGAATCGTGATTTGAGCAGAAGATTTTTTTATCCCAATTTCCTCTCCCAGATCAATCCAAATTTTATAGGCAGGTTTCCGGGCTTTTTCAAAAATTTCTGTACGTATTATTGTCCCAATAATCAGTTGAATTTTGTCGAATTCTTTATAGTCAATCGTTTGCATAGACAAATTTTTTTATAATTTTAGGAACCTTTTGCAAATTCTGTAGTTAACCTAATAAGAACACTATTTTAAAAATGTCCACAAAACCTTTATTTCCTTTTAAGAAAATCGGCTTTTTAGCATTAACCATGATTGGATTATGCCTAATCGCAGATGAATCTTTTGCCCAAAGCGAGCAGGAAAAGGTGGATTTGGAAAATGCAAAATCTTCTGATAGACCAATTTTAGAAGATCAGATTCAAAATTCTGAAAATATTTCTCCTAAAATATTGGCCCCTAAGATTATTACAAATTCTCCCAATAAAGTAGCTGTGAAAAGAGATTTACCTGCTGGGGGTGTAGACAAAGAAATCAAGAAAGAGGAATCTGTTCCATCTACTTTATCCTTTAATATATTTCTATATATCGTGGATAAATTCAAAGCTGATTAAGCTAACTTCAATAGTTAAAATGGAAGAGGCATTTATGCCTCTTTTTTTATTTTAGACTATTTTACTTTTCTGAGATAAATTTCTCGAGATCACTTAGCTTCAACATACCTTCGTAATAAGCTCGTCCAAATACCGCAGCTCCAAGCCCAATATCTCTCAATCGTTTGAAGTCATCAATATTCCTAACCCCTCCACTTGCAGCAATATTAAGATTCGGGAATTTTTTAACCAGCTGCTTATACAACTCAAAATTTGGACCTTGCATTACCCCATCTCTTGTCACATCAGAGCATTTCAAGTATTTTAGACCTCTTTCGTAAAAGAAATCAATATGATCATAAAGGTCTATCTCAGTTTTCTTTAACCAACCTTTAATTTTTATTTTTAGATCTTCCGGATTGGTATCTGCTGCCAGATAAATTTTTTCGCGACCATAGGAAAGGATAAATTGACCGAACCGCTCCGGGTAATTGGCGGCCGCAGAGGCAATAGTAACAGTCTTTGCACCAAATTCAAAACATTTAATCACATCTCCATCAGTGGAAATCCCCCCAGTAAAATCTACCTTCAGGTTTGTATAACCAGCTATGGCTTCCAAAATATGGTAATTTTTAGGCTCTCCTCTTCTAGCTCCATCCAAATCTACTAAATGAAGCCGCTCTATTCCGATAGACTCAAAGTCCTGTGCGATTTCAAGAGGATTATTGGAAATAGCCTCTTCAGTAGAAAAATCGCCCCTCTTTAAGCGGACGCATTTGCCATTAATTAGCCAAATCGATGGAATTATTTCAAACATGAGTTAAAATTAAAAGAGTATGATTCGAATTGTAGTAGGAAACTTTTGCATAAAGATAATACAGAAGTACCAATCCTATCCTTCGATCGTCGAAATCTAGTGAAAATTCAAACGTATTTTGATGAAACAGGCATAAATCCTAAGACTATTGGATTTTTAAACGGGCTATGCGGCCGTTTGATCCCGAAGCCCATATTGTTCCTTCCGCATGTCCAAGTTTCACAGCATGAAAGCCTTCTGATGAAAAATTTTCCCAGCTGGCACCACCATCTTTTGAGAAATCAGACCCCGTTGGGCCTACGGCTATTAACCAATGGTATTTGGGGAAATACACCACACCTGATCTATATCCCTTTGGCGAAGCTTTCGGAAGTTTCCATTCTTCCTTATTTAAATTGAAAGTAGCAGCTACAGAATTGGTATCTTCCATGTTGAGGTAATCTCCTCCCACTAGAAACACCCCTCCATTTCCAAGATTGGTAAGGGAAAAAATTCCTTTGCTTGCTTCTCCTTGCATTAAAGGAGAATTCCATTGCTTCCAAGTAGTACCTTGATCCGGAGAATAGTGAAGATTTGCTTCAGTACCTCCACTACCTAACCATAGGTTTTCACCATCTGCTATCAAAGAAGAAGCACTTGCTGCAAAACCTGCCTCTCCTTCTTTTGCCGATGGTAAATTGAGTAACGGATACCAAGATTCTCCTTGGTTGGCTGATTGTAGGATCATCCATTTGCCATCGACAGGATCTCCAACAACATATCCCTGGTCTGGATTCGAAAAAGAAATCCCATCCAAAAATGCTGCTTCCTCTTCTTGGTGCTTCAATTCCCAAGTTTTTCCTCCATCGATAGTCTTGTAGATCACAGCAGGTTGGCCTGCAGAAACTACCACCGCCTGCTCTGCATCAAAGGCATGAATGGATCTAAAATCTACAGTATCGAGATCGGAAATTACACCGTGATCCCAAGTAGTTCCTCCATCTAGGGTACGCAACCAAGTTCCGCCACTTCCTGATGCCCAGGCTATTTCATTCGTAACAGGTGAAAGCCCCCTTAAGGAGGCTTTCACAGGTACTTCAAATATTTCCCAACCAAAGGGTTTTTCAGGGACTTTTTTTTCATTTGTCTGGCAGGAAAACAAAATCCCCAAAGACAAAATGGATAAGATTTTTCGCATAGGCGAAATTACGATATATCTACTTTTCTGTATGCTTCAATTAATGCTTTTTCTCCTTCAACTCCTGGATTTGCATTTCCGTGTTCCATGCCACAGATACCTGTAAATCCTTTCTCGTGGATAAACTTAAATACATTACCATAGTTTATTTCACCGGTTCCAGGCTCTTTTCTACCTGGATTATCGCCAATTTGGATATATGCAATTTCATCCCATGTTTTCTGCATAGTGGCGATGAGATTCCCCTCGTTTCGCTGCATATGGTAGATGTCATATAAGATCTTACAAGCTGGACTATCAACGGCCTTGCATATCATATAAGACTGGTCAGCATGCCTTAAAAACAAGTCAGGATTATCACTCAAGGGCTCCATTACCATAACCAACCCATGAGGCTCAAATATCTCAGCAGCTCGCTTATATGCCTCAATCACATTTCCGGTTTGCACTCCTATTGGTAAGTTTCTTTCGAAATATCCCGGTACTACTGTCATCCATTTCGCATTTACACGCTTGGCGACTTCTACTGATTTTCTACAGGTATCAAGAAAATGATCCATAAACTCTGGTTTTCCAGAAGTCAATGAAACTTTCCAATTATCTCCTCCATCAACCACAAACACGCCCATCCGCATATCCAATGATTCCATCGTTTTTGCGATTAGTGTCTGATCCTCAATGGATCTTCCCAGCATCCCATTGTCTTCCAATGATCTAAACCCCTGATCCGCCATAAACTTGAGTTGATCGACGAATCCTCCTGGCGCCGAATTTCGGAACATTCCAAAATGAGGTGCAAAATCCATATTAAATGTGGGTTCAGCTTTGACAGAATTACTAGCAAAGGAAGGCAATACGGCTCCAGTGGCCAAAGTCAATGCTGAACTACTCAACCCTAGATTTTTTAAAAACTTTCTTCTTTGCATGTTTAGACCGTTTTAGTTTTACCAGGAATAGCATGTGGATAGAATCCATCTGCATTTGGAACCAATTTAGGGGTTGCATCCCAAGCCAAGGTATCTGGGAATAGGTTAATATCTGAATTGATCGCCTCTTCCATGGTGATCACTTTGCCAGAATAGGTCGCATATCTACCCAAAATAGATGTCATCGTACTTCTTGCTCCATTTTCAGCATCAGCAAATTTGTATTCCCCATTGACGATAGCCGCCCATAGCTCATTATGCTCTTGTTGATATGGATTGATATTGTTCTCACGATCATGCTCGTACAATTTCTTTCCAGTATAATCGGTCAATACACCATGGTTACCTGCACTTAAATACGCGGTTCCTTTTGTTCCTTGGAAAGTCTCATCTACACGGTTAGCAGCACCTGGAAAATGACGACACTCACTGTGAATTACAGTTCCGTCTTCGTAAGTAAATTGTACCGTATGGTGGTCAAAAATTTCACCAAACTCTTTTCCTGTTCTCACCATTCTACCACCGGTACCTTCTGCTTTGACAGGATACCCTTTCTTCACCCAGTTTGCCACGTCGATGTTGTGAACATGCTGCTCGGTAATATGATCTCCGCATAGCCAGTTGAAATAATACCAGTTTCTCATTTGATATTCCATTTCGGTTTGCTCAGGCTTACGAGGTCTAACCCATACACCTCCATCATTCCAATATACCTGCCCACCGACGATATCACCGATTTCACCAGCATGGATCTTTGCGATGGTCTTTCTATAATTATCTTGGTAATGTCTTTGTAGACCTACTACCACATTCAGTTTCTTAGCTTTTGCCTCCTCAGCTGCTTTCAATACTTTACGAATCCCGACCGCATCCGTAGCGACAGGCTTCTCCATGAAAATCTGTTTTCCTTGCTTCACAGCTTCCGTAAAATGATCAGGTCTAAATCCTGGAGGTGTTGCTAAAATTACCACATCCGCCTCTGCGATTGCATGTTTGTAAGCATCAAACCCAACGAATTTTCTATCTTCAGGAACATCTACTTTTTCAGCACCATATTTGTCTAAAATTGGCTTTAAACTTCCATCCAATCTATCTCTAAACGCATCAGCCATCGCTACCAATTTGATAGGATGCCCAGTCTCCATTGCCTGGAAAACGGCTCCTGTTCCTCTTCCTCCACAACCGATCAACGCAAGTTTAAGATGAGTTTCAGGGGCAGCATAAGCTCCCGGAACAATGAAAGAATTTGCAGCAAGTACTCCGCCTGTAGCTATTGCTGAAGTTTTGATAAAGTCTCTTCTTGTGTTTTTCATAGTATTGTCATTTCAGGGTTTAATAGTCCGCAATAGGAGCTGCGGTATAGTATGCATTAATTTCTTCGGGACTAGGGGGATTAAGTGGTCTAACCAATCTTAATCCAATAAATGGCGCTTCTGGGAACCACCATTGACTTTTTGGGATTTGAGGATCTAATTGTTTCCATTTTGGATCATTCACAAACCTTTTAGCAGAGCTGACTTCTTCAGCAGGAGTTTTGAAACTTCCTCCTCTTACAATTCGAGGATATAGTTCATCCGAAGGATTCACTGGATTTTTTGAAGGGGAATTTTTGTAGAATTCAGGATCATATTGATCAGCAGTCCACTCTAATACGTTCCCATAAATGTCATAGAGCCCCCATGGATTCGGCTTCTTTTGGCCTACCAAATGGGTCATTCCATCACTGTTCTCTTTAGTCCAAGCATATTCTTCTAATACGGAGGCATCCTCCCCAAAGAAATACTTACTATCAGATCCCGCACGTGCAGCATATTCCCACTCTGCTTCGGTGGGAAGTCTATAAAATATACCAGTTTTCAAATAGAGCCAATGGCAATATTGGATAGCTCCGTATTGAGTCATTCCTATAGCAGGCTTATTTTCTTTACCCATTCCAAAGGTCATATCTAAATACGGAATGCTAGGCCTTGTTAAGCCATCAACAATTTCACCAATCGGTTCTTCTGATATAGCTAACTCATAATTCTTATCTAAAAACAATTCAAATGCGTCCCAAGTGACTTCATGAGTTCCCATCCAAAAAGGATCCAATGTCACCTCATGGACAGGCTTTTCGTCTGCATTAGCACTAATGGAAGACCCCATTTTGAATGTTCCTCCCTCTATAGGAGCCATGTCAAATACAACAGGAGTTCCAGGGATTTTTTGACTATAGGGTTCAAATATTGGCTTTTCAATGTTGTAAAACGCCAAAATACCGATCAACAAGACCGGAGCAAGTACTCTTTTCATTTTAAATAGTAATCGAAAGAAATTAAGAAGTAAATTAATCAGTAATTATATAAATACATTCAATCTTTTGACAAAAGGAAAGAATAGGATACAATCCCCTTATCTTTTACTAAAAAAAGCAATTTATTATCGACAATCTCACTATTTCTAATATCACCTTTCTCGGAAATACCGGAAACCAATTTGTCTAGATAGGTGAAATCTCCTTTCCCATTTCCTAAAAACACCATCACATGGTTTGCGTCGTACTTTCCATAACGCAGCTTGGTCTGATTCATGTTACCTGCAATAATCAGATCTTTATCTCCATCCCCATTGATATCCTCAAAAATGCTGGTAAATACAGGAGAAAACTGAACCTGAATAGGTAATTTCTTTTCCTCAAATTTACCGGTAGTACCTCTGACAAATAGGGTGGATTTTAATCGATTAATGTATATTTTTTTCGCTCCTTCTCTCTCCTGAGGAGTGAAAATATCATCAGTTTTAACAGAAGCAAATGATTTAAAGTCCAAGTATCTCTTTTTCAAAAAATTAACCTGACCCAATAATTCATCCCGACTAATAGTAGGATATCGTTCTGTTCCAATATATGAACTCAATAAGGCATCGATAGAACCATTGCCATCAAAATCCTTGTAAAGCAGCTCGGCAGGTTCTTGGTCAGAAACTTTCAATTGGGAATTCAATCCAAGATTCCCAGCAAAAATATCCATCTGACCATCCCTATTAAAATCATCAATGGTTAAATTATTCCAAAAACCAATCTCTGGCTGATCAAAGAAATCTAAAGTTTTGTCTTGTATTTTACCTGGCTGAACTCCAAACACTTTTATTGGCATTGCTTCTCCTACTACTACCAATTCAACAACTCCATCTTGGTCTAAGTCCGCTACTTGAGCATCAGTTACCATCCCCAATTCCATGAATCCAGGAGCCAACGTAGAAGTTTGATCTTTAAACTTACCACTACCATCATTAACTAAAAGCCTAGATCCAGGAGACAACGGATATTGACCTGGAACCACTCTTCCACCAACATACAAATCCAAAGCTTGGTCTTGATTGAAGTCAAATGCTACAATAGTACCTGTTGCAAAGTTTTCTACTGGTAGAGCATTGGAAGAAAGGTTAAAATTACCTTTCCCATCATTGAGGTATAAACGGTCGGCTAACCTAGAGTCAGATTCAGTAAAATCGAAAACTCCACCGCTGCCTACGTACAAATCAATAAACCCATCTCCGTTCGCATCAAATGCAATCGCATCAGAATCTTCGGAGGCTTTTGAAGCTATAAATGCAGAGGAATCGACTTTGTTAAAGCTCCCTGATTGGCTTTGGAAGTATAGTCTTCCACTAATCCCAACTCCACCACCTACAAATAGGTCCGCTAATCCATCTCCATTGAAATCCTGTGCCACCAAAGCTTTCCCATTGCCTGAAATCTGATTGGTTAAGAGAGGCTGCCTCTTAAAATCATTGATTTGCTTTCCTCCAGGAATCTCGAAGGTATTAGAAGCTTTAAAAATGCTTTTAGAAGAAGAAATACTCGAATTGGAAGACTTTCCGCTGTCAGATTGGTTGAGTACTAACTTTTGATTAACCTGTACATTGATTTCCTTTGATTCCCTACCATCTGGCCAGGAAACTACCAGAGAATCCACTTGGGAAACTTGTCCTAGACCAAAATGTAAAATCGGACTTACAGAGGATTGAAAACCTCTGTGAATGTTTTGTTCCAGAAACTGGATTTTTCCTTGACTATAGAGTTTGACCGAAGCACCTAAGGCAAGGGAATTCTGATCATCCCCAACTAGCTTCACTTGAAGGAAATTTGTCTGGTCTTTTTCAACGCTGAGGTTTTGATAAACAAAAGCTTTAGAGTTGATATTATTAATGACTAAATCCAAATCTCCGTCATTATCCAGGTCAGCATAGGCCACTCCATTACTATTGGCAGGTTGATTTAACCCCCATTCTTTTGTAACATTTTCAAAAGTCAGATTTTTGTTATTTCTATAGGTATAATTTGTCAAATTGGAGGAAGGCATATTCTTCACCATATTCAGCAAATCCTCTCTCTTCAATTTACCACCAGAAGTTTGCACGTAATTATCCATATACTTTAAGAAATCCATATTATTATAATCCCTCAAGTACCCATTACTTACAAATAGGTCTTTCCACCCATCATTATCGAAATCAGCAAATAAGCTAGCCCAACTCCAATCTGTATTGGATATTCCGGCCACTTGACCAATTTCATAAAAAGTACCATCTCCATTATTTACATGCAGCATGTTACGCATGTATTGATGGTGAAAGCCTTTTCTCACATTCAAATCAAAAACTTCATAATTATCAGGAGCCAGCAATAATTTTTGACGGGTATTATCTTCTGGCATCATATCCAAAGTCATGACATCTAACAGGCCATCGTTATTGATATCAGCGATATCATTTCCCATGGAAAAATTGGAAACATGATCCATCATTTCCAAAATTTGATCTTTAAATGTACCGTCCTTTTGATTGATGTATAGATAATCCGGAATGGTGTAATCATTCCCAATGTAAATATCTGGCCAGCCATCTCTATTTATGTCTGATATAGCCAGTCCTAGTCCATAGGATAGGCTGCTACTAGAAATCCCAGCTTTTTCAGTGATTTCTACAAACTTACCATTTTGATTTTCAAAAAGCTGAGGTCCTGCTTCATGCTTTTGTTTTAAAGCGGACTTGGTCACAGAAACATCGAGGATCTGAGTTGATTTTGTATTATGATTTAAGAGAAATAGATCTAAATCCCCATCACGATCAAAATCGAAAAAACTTGCTGAAGTACTAGGAGAACCAGAAGCAATCCCATATTCCTCAGCCATTTCCTGAAAAATCGGAATCCCATTTTCGTTGTTTCCCTGATTGACAAATAATTGGTTTTTCCTTTTATCGGGCCTCAAATTTCCCGAATAACAGAGATAAATATCTAACTGCTTATCTCCATTGATATCTACAAAAGTGACCCCCGTCTTCCAGGGCCCAGGTCTACCTTCCGTTCCAGAAATTTTTGATATCTCCTGAAATTTAAACTCCCCTTTGTTGAGGTAGAGTTGATTTCCCGAAACATTGGCGGAAAAGTAAATGTCTTCCAATCCATCTCCATTCAAATCTCCAACTGCAACTCCACCTCCATTGTAGAGGTATTCGTACATAAGGACATTGAGATTAAGAGATTCATTCAGGGTATTTTGAAAATTAATTCCTGAATCGGTTGAATTTATTAGTTTAAAAAGAGGTGGTGAAGATGGTTCTTCTAATTGCTCGACTTCTGAATTATTGGAACAAGAAAAAAAAATGGATAGGGATATTATGGTAAGGTAGGGGACTAATTTTTTCATGTGTTAATAACAGTCTTTCAGAGGCCACATTTGCCTGACGGCATAAAGTTAGAATCTTGCAAAAAGTAGTTGATATCCGATTGGGCATAATTGTCTTTATGCTTGATTTCATAACCAATTTAAAGAACCAAGCCACCTAAAAAGGTGGCTTGGAGTTTTTGAAACTTATTCGAATCCTGGATTCTGTACCAGAAGCGTGTTTCTGTTTAATTCATCCCTTAATATCGGAATATAATACATCTTATCTAACCAAGTTCTGTTTTCTTTACCTGGATCTATAGGAACTACTTTGTAAACATAGTTATAGATTTCAGGATCATATCTATACAGAGAGTTAGTCGCTCCAGGTTTCAATGTACCTGTAATACTAATTGTATTCGCTTTTCTTCCCAAAGTCTCTTCTGCAATCATCCAACGACGAGCATCATGGTATCTTTGTTCTTCATAAGCCATTTCGATTCTTCGCTCGTTTCTATAATCCTCCATCAATTCTTCACCACTGGAGGTTAATGCAGGCTGACCTACTCTAAATCTGATCTGGTTCAACCAAGCTCTTGCTTCATCTTCCTGACCTAATTCTAAGGATGCCTCTACATAATTCAATACAGCTTCAGTATATCTTAAGATTGGCCATGGAACTTCTTGCCAAGTGTTCTGATCTACAATAGCTGGGTCTGGATCGATGAATTTTCTAACATAATAACCTGTGTAGCTACCATTCCAGTCCTCAATAGGGCTGTTTCTAGTGTCCAAACCGAAGTGGGTTACTTTATTACCGGATTCATCAGTTATTTCATAGGTACCTGTTTGGATCTGACCTAGTGGGTCTCTCGCCTGATTAGCTGAAGATCTAGGTTTCCACTGAGCACCATCATACAAAATAGACGCATAGAAACGTGCATCACGATTTTCATATGGATTAGCAGCATGCTCTGGGTTATTCCAGTCAAATTTAGTACCATCCATCATTTCATAATCGTCTACCAATAATTGTACAGGACTATTTCCTGCCCAGTTGTTATATCCATTTGGACCATTGAATAGGCCTTGACGTCCACCGTTTTCCTGCTTTGCATTAATAAAGTATCTCGCCATGATCAATTCATTCTCTCCCCCATTTCTAGATAAGGAATTATTGATATAGTTCTGTATACCTTCCTCATGGGAGACAGGCTCCGAAAGACCGTACAAATTACCAGAGGCTCTATCTAAAACAGCTTTTGCTGCAGCTTGTGCTTGTTGCCATCTTTGAGTTCTATCTCCGCTTGGATAAGCCAATAAATCTAAATCTGAATAACCTGCCAATAGAGAAGATTTAGCAGATGCAGTAGGTCCATCATGTAGGTCACTAGCTGCATATAACAATACTCTAGATTTTAAAGCCAGAGCAGCCAATTCAGAAGCTCTACCCGCAGCCATTGACTTTCCTGCCAACAAAGAAGCTGCATCATCTAGGTCAGAAACAATGAAATTGATAGTTTCTTCCCAAGTATTACGAGGAGCTTCATAGGTTTCCTCACCTAATCCATAAGGTCTATCCACGATAGGAACACCACCGTAATATCTAGCCAATTGCTGATAATAGTAAGCTCTCATGAACTTTGCTTCTCCCAACAATCTATCTACAATACCTCCATCATTTGCGAATTGAGGTTCAGAAAGCTCCTCGATTGCAATATTTGCTCTTCTGATGTAGCTATACATATTACCCCAGAAAATGGTATTGTTTACCCATCCATCATCAGCTGAGTTAGTTCTAGCTTCTGTGATGGTAGTAATACCTCTACCAGGGTGGGTAAAGATGGCTTCATCTGTAAGGGAAGCAAGCATTTGCTCGTCGAAACCGCCATTTCCAAATCCTTGGTAAATACCAGTAACGAAAGCCTCGGCTAGTGCTGGGTCGGACCAAACAGCTGCTTGGGATACTTCCCCTAACGGATCAGTATTCAAGAAATCATTGTTACAGCTCGCAATTGTAAATAGGGCTGTAACGAGTACGAATATGTGTTTTATGTTTCTTTTCATTATTTCGGGTTGTTTAGAATGAAACAGAAATACCTGTGTTAATCACCCTTGCTTGTGGGTAATATTGTCCTGTAGCATTGCTTGATTCAGGATCGTACACTTTTAATTTATCCCAAGTGATTAAGTTCAAACCGTTTACATAAATTCTAGCATTTCTGATTCCAACTTTTTCAGTTAGAGTAGCAGGCAAGTTGTATCCAATCTCCAAGTTTTTCAATCTTAGATAATCAGTTTTTCTGAACCAGTATGTATTTCCGTTAGAATAATATTGATCAGATCTGTTTGCAATTCTTGGGTGCGTGCTGCTTGGATTATCAATAGTCCATCTGTTTTCATAGATATCTAGCAAGTAGTTACCAATGTTACCAGATTCACCAGCACTTACATATTGTCTAGCTCCTAAAGCACCTTGGAATAAAATTGCTAAATCAAATCCTTTCCAATTTGCAGAAATATTCACACCGCCTTGGAATGTTGGAATATTATTTTGATCCATTCTGACACGGTCATCCGGAGTGATTTTACCATCACCATTATAATCCTTATACCTCATATCACCTGGACGAAGATTATTAGTGATCGCAGTATAATCCAAAGATTCTGCATCAATTGACTGCTGATCTGGGAATACTCCATCATATTGGTATACCAAGAAAGTGTTCATTGGACTTCCAGTTGATTGCTGCCATTCTGGAGCACCAGGAGACTCATCCCAGAACAAGATCTTGTTTTTCGCATAACCACCGTTTGCACTGATAGAGTATTGAAATTCTCCTTTACCACCTCTATAGCCCAAGTTTAAGTCAAATCCTTTGTTTTCCACTTCACCGATGTTTTCAGCTGGTAGGGAAAGCCCTGTACTTTGAGGAACTGAGGCATTTCTTTGCCAAAGAATATTGGTTCTCTTGTTATAGAACAAATCAAACTCGAAGAATACCTTACCTTGTAAAAACTGACCTTCAAATCCTAAGTTAGAATTATTAGCCACTTCCCATGTTACGGATGTATTAGGTACTCTTGTTTCAAACAAAGTCTTCGTCTCAGCACCTCCGATGATGTAAGAGCTAAAACCGTAGGTTGACAAGAATTGATATTCCGCAATTTGGTCATTACCCAACTGCCCCCAAGATCCTCTGATTTTGAAGAAATCGAATGTTCCACCTAAAGAGTTTTTCCAGAAATTTTCTTCTGAAACCACCCAACCCAACATGATACCTGGGAAGAAACCAAATCTAGTCTCTTCAGGGAAGATGTAAGATCCATCATTTCTCCATAAGAATTCCGCCAGGTATTTCTCTTTGTAGTTATAGGCAACTCTACCAAAGTAGTTTAAACGAGCTCGTTCAAAAGCACCACCACCGTTGTCTTTCTGCAAGTCACCACCAGCAAACATCTGGTCAATAGCAGTAGAGATAAAGAATCTTCTAAAAGCATTGAAGTTATTTCCTTCTACTGTTTCTCTGTTCACACCGGCTACCACATTAATGGTATGGTCTTCACCAAAGGTCTTATCGTAGCTTAACACTGCTCCTAATAAGATATTCAATTGATTCTCATTTGCTTCTCTCAATCTTGGTTCAGCAGGACCTCTTTTACTTGGTACCAATACTGGAGTTACTCCATCATCTTCAAATCCGTTCCCTAATTGGTACAAAGTCCATGGAATCTCCCATCTTTTAGTATATCTGATATATTTATCAATTGCAGCTGTACCAGTTAATTTCAAACCTTCTACTCCAGGAATCTTAATTTCCAAATTACCTGTAGTTTGGATATAATCTCTTTTATCTCGGTCATAACCAGTCGCATTGGTTGTAATTACCACTGGGTTTTCACCGTTTTCGATATCTGGACCTGGTAATCCATTTGGCCAGTAAGCTGGTTGATTTGGCTTACCTCTCATTTGCATACGGAAGATTGAACCAGCACCTCTGGTTGGGAAGAATCTAAATTCCTCTCTTGCTAAGATCCCTAAACCAACTTTCACATACTTATTTACATTCGCATCCAAATTGATTCTGAAATCATACTGCTTGTAACCAGTAGCTGCATTTTTATAATACGCATCTTGGTTTTGATAACCCAAAGAAGTCAAATACTTGACGTTGTCACTACCGCCTACCAACTGAAGGTTGTATCTGCTTTGAGGAGACCAATTCTTCAACGTGGCATCATACCAATCGGTGTTTGGATAGAACCAAGGATCAGTGCCATTTCTGTACAATTCTAACTCAGAAGGAGTATAAGGAGCAGAACGAACTTGACCATTTGGTCTAGTGTACTCTCCCGTCTGCTTGTAAGCTTCATTAGCAGCAGCCCATTCTGAAGTAGGAAGAGCATAAATATCCAAGTCATTCAACATTTCTGCATATTGAGCAGCATTAGCCAAATCAGGCACTACAGTTGGTTGAGCCCAACCTTGGTTTGCTTGAAAAGTCAATTCTGGTGCTCCAGTGGAACCTCTTTTGGTAGTTACCAAGATTACACCATTCGCAGCTCTAGAACCATAAATTGCAGCAGAAGCATCCTTCAAAACTGAGATATTCTCAATGTCATTTGGATTCAATCGCTGAAGACCACCTGCTCTCGCCGGAATACCGTCAATTACAACTAGTGCTTCATTGTTACCTAAAGTATTACTACCTCTAATTCGAATACCGGATCCATCATAACCTGGCTCACCAGATCTGTTTACCGCAACTACACCAGCCATACGACCAGCAAGAGAGTTGGATAAGTTCATGGCTGGAGATTTCACCAAGTCTTTACCTTTTACGGTGGCTACTGAACCAGTAATTGTTTCTTTCTTCTGCTCGCCATAACCTACTACCACCACTTCTTCTAGAGATTTGGTGTCAGGCAATAAAGTAAGATCAAGAGTTGAACGACTTCCTACCGGAACTTCAAGAGTAGTAAATCCAATAAATGATAATACCAATGTAGCATCATTACCATCTATATTTACACTAAATTTTCCGTCTATATCAGTTACTGTACCTGTGGTAGTACCTTTCACTAATACGGAAACCCCAGGGAGCGGCAAATTATCCTCCCCTGAAATTACGACACCAGACACCTCCCGGGTCTGCGCCAAAACTGAGCCCATTACGCCCAGAAACATTAAAAATGTTAAGCCAAAAAGCTTAAATCGAGTAGAGTTTTTCATACACGGTTATTGGTTTGGGTTGCATTAAAATATTAACTAACAATATTGACTATAAATCTAGGCAAAATCTCACTGTATACTTTTGAAAACTGACTGTATTTTATCTTATTCAATCGATTGCATCGCCAAAAAACGCTCTTTAATTTGTATTTTTAAAAGAATAGTTAGATTATTTTAATAGATATTAAGAAGCTTAATTTAGAAATATTCAATAAAATCATTTTTTTATTGATTTAACTCTAACAAATATTAATATTTTTTGAATATTCAATAAATATTGAAAAAAATTATCTTTATTCAGCAGAGTTTTTTAAAAAAATTAGGCTTTATAGCCTTTTTACCACTTCTTTTTTGGGAATCTTTAATGACCACATCCCTCTTAGATCTCCTTGCTGGAACCCAGTCGCTTGATCTGCAGGATAAAGTTCTTTTATTGATTTTAAAACTTCACTGGAAATTTCGGTATTAGGATCACCATGGCAATTGGAACAAACCCCGCCAGGAAACATAATTGCCTTGGTGTATAAAAAAACTTCCCCATTCTCAACTTTTTGAATATTAGGTTTATTTTCAATTCCATTCTCAGCATTGTACGAATAGGCGTCTAAAATTAAGGCCTCATCAGAATCTGGTACATTCTGCGGATTTCTATTTTTAAATGCAACTCTTTTCAATTGTATCTCTTCTGTAGGAACCTTACTGGCAGTAATTGTCGAAGCATTTTCTTTACAAAATGCAATCGCATGCTCAAACCCTCCTTCCTCTATCGCTTTTTGAAGACTAGAAATCAGGTTCTTTTGGGCTTCTGAGGTCAATGAATCTCCCCAAATCATAGCCTCTTGAAGAATTTCTGCATCACTTAGCCGCTTTACTTCCATTGTCTTATTTACTTCATCGAATACTTCCTTTGAAACTCGCTCGCGAGGTCCACAGGAAATCAAAAATAAAAAAAGACCAAGAGTTAGATACGTGTTGTTCATTGTACATTAATTAAATAGGAGCAGATAAAACTACAAATAATCTGGAAGGTTTGTCATCATCCCTTCTAAGGATATTCGAGCAAATAAATTTGAAAACCATCGTCATTTGCTTATCTCTTACAATTAAAGAACTAGTAAATACCGTGTAGGTCACTTTGTCAAGTAAGGAATTCGCGTATTTTTGTTTTATTAATGCATCCCTCCTATGCGTAAAGCTTTTTACTTATTTATTGTTTGCCTACTCATCGGTAACTCACTTTTTGGACAAAGCTGGAAAAGAATGCAAAGCTGGGGCTTAGATCTAGAAGACATTACCTGGATTGACAATTTGGTAGGCTATGGAGGAGGAGAAAATCTATTGATCAAGACCGTTGATGGTGGACTTACTTGGGAAGAACAATTGATTCCCACAACCGCAAGGATTAATGATCTGGAATTTTGGAATGAGCAAATCGGGATAGCGATTGGTGAAGGAGGAGAACTATTAAGAACTCTGGATGGAGGAGTGGTTTGGAGTTCTATAGCTGGGCCCACTTCCTTGAACTTAAATGGAGTTTCTTTTATCAATGAAAACACCCTCCTTATAATCGGGGAATCCGGCACCATTTATAAAAGTGAGGACTTGGGTAATTCTTGGCAAAAAACTTCCTCAACTTCTGTCAAGCTGAATGACATTCATTTTATTAATGAGAATATTGGCTTTATCACCGGGGAAGAAGGAACTATACTCAAAACGATAGATGGAGGCACCACTTTCGAAAATTTGACTATTCCCGTGAACACCCAATTGAATGCAATCAATTTTTCGAGTGAAACAACCGGGTATGCAGTAGGGGATGAAGGATCTATTATAAAAACAGAGGATGGAGGTAATAGTTGGATAGTTTTAAACTCAGGTGTAAGTAATAACTTAAATGATATTGGATTCAGCCCTCTTAATTCTAATATTATTGTGGTAGTTGGGTCAGAAGCCACTGCTTTAAAATCTATCAATGCTGGAGTTACTTTTTCAAAAGCGAATCTAGGTTCAGGGAATTCAAGAAAGCTAAATGCGCTCGAATTTATTCCTGATTCAAACGTACTTTTGGCTGTTGGAGAAAATGGTTATGTGATCAGTTCAGGAAATGCCGGAAGTAATTATAGTACTAGATTAGCGGGGTACAGAAATGATTTTGGTTCTATTGACTTCAAATCTGAGCGGGTTGGGTATATAGCAGGACAGCAGGGAACAGTGTTTCTAACAACTAACGGAGCCACCTCAATTATTAATAGGTCACTACCTGAAGAAACAGACATCAATGCCATTTCGTTTTGGAATAATGGTTTTGGGTACGCCTCCAGTAACTCTGGCAAAGTATTTAGAACAAGTAATTCAGGATCATCTTGGGTATCCGTACCTGCAACTACCTCTGAGGATATCACTGGCTTCTATTTATTTGCACCTTCGGTACTGTATATAACTGGAACGAATGGGTATATCGCCAGATCCTTTAATTCAGGTGGAACCTGGGATTCTGAAATTGTCACAAATACGAACGAAAACCTGAAAGACGTTACTTACTTTGATTTCCAAGTCGGCTTTGCCATGGGAGAAAACGGGCAGATCAGTTGGACCAATGGAGGAAACACATGGGAAAATCTTCCTAAACTCAGTGAGCAACATTTAAACGCTTTAGCCAAGGTTGATTCCAGTACTGCTATTATTGTAGGAGATGGAGGTATTATTTTAAAATCAGAGGATTTAGCCAAAACCTGGAGAATCATTCCCACAGATATCACCGAAAACCTGAACTCTGTAGATTTTTGGGATGAAAATATTGGAATTATAGCAGGAGACAACGGGTTAACACTTCAAACCAAAGATGGAGGAGAGAGCTGGCTTCAAATAGAAACCGGTACAACCAGAAATTTGAATGCGGTCAGCATGGGAACATCATTAGTTGCATTTGCCGCAGGTGACGATGGCACTATTTTAAACTATACCTGTAGCACACCACCTGGGATTAGTGAAATAACAGGAGAAACGAGTGTGTGTCTTGGTAGTTCTACCTACCAAGTGAATGACCAAGCCATTTCAGGATCCCAAATAGTATGGAGAGTAGATGGAGGTGAAATTATTTCAGGACAAGGCACCTCCCAAGTGGAAGTAAACTGGAATAAGACAGGAAGACAAGGTCTATTTGTAAGCCGACAAAATTTCTGTGGTAATGGTGAAACCTCTGCATTAGAGGTAGAAGTGCTGTCCTCACCTACTTTAAACCTAGAAATAGAAGGCCTTGGTACCGTTTGTACGAATCAATCAGAGCTCTATACTTTACCTTCTGAGCAAGGAGTAATCTACATTTGGACAGCAGAAGGAGGAGAAATCCTTTCTGGACAAAACAGTTCTGAAATAGAGGTTCTTTGGCAAGATCAGGGTACACAAACACTTTCTGTGGTTTTGGAAAATACTTGTGGAAGTACAGCTCCCATTAGTAAAACTATTATAGTTGGAGCACCTCCTGAGCAGCCTAGTCTTATAGAAGGAGATCGACTAGTGGGATTCGGAGAAGCCTATTATACTATAGAACTACAGGAAGGAGTAGATTATCATTGGGAAATATCGGAAAATGGAGGCAGCATTCTATCTGGACAAGGAAGTTCTTCTGTAGTAGTGGATTGGAAATTGGAAGGAGATTTTATTTTAACAGTCACTCCCCAAAACAATTGCAATGAGGGAGAAGCCAGAGAACTTGAAGTTACAGTTAACATTATCACTGGGGTTGAACCCAAGCCAGATCTCTCCCTAATTTTTTATCCTAATCCTAGCCAAGGAAGTTTAACAATTACATCGGATAACTTATCCGATTACCAAGAAGTATCTATAATGAATGCTCTTGGACAAGAATTTATTCATTCAGTAATCCACGAAGGTCAGAGGGAAATCTATTTTACTGATTTGCCAAGAGGGTTGGCATTGATTCGATTACGAAATCATTCCAAAACAGTCGTGAAAAAGATTATAGTCAAGTAAATAATTGACAGGGCTAAATATTTTCTTCTCCCCTGACGATAACATATTGAAATAAATCTCCTACCACTCCATTTTTAATGAATCCTTTCTTTAGGATCGCTTCAGGGACGTATCCTGCTTTCTCCAAGACATTCATGGATTGCCCGTTGAAATCATAGATTTGAGCATACAATCGCTGAATATCAAATTTTTCAAAAATGTATTTGGTATACAGCTTTACCGCCTCATTGGCTATTCCCTTACCCCAAAAAGGCTCTCCTACCCAGAAACCTAATTCCATATTGGTTCTGAGTTCATCCTTTCCTCGCTCGGCTCCAATAGCTCCAGCTAATTTTCCCTCAAACTCAATGGCAAAATTCTGGGGTGGATTAAATTTTTGATTATGTTCTATCCAATGCCTTGCATCGTGAATTGTATAGGGTTGCGGAAAGCTATCCCTCAAATTCATCGCAATTTTCGGATTGTTGGCAAGAGGATAGAGTTGATGGAAATGAGATTCATTCCAAGTGACTAAGTTGATTCCTCTTTCTCCTGCGATGTTCATAAAAGTCGTTTGATTAATCCTTTAAGATACTATGGTTATCTCAAAAACAATAAAATTGCCAAAATTTCTATTTAAACAGACTTCCTAATTTTCTAAACCGGTTGATTGCATTTTTTCGAGGTTTTCCGCCATTCGTAATGCAGAAATAAAGTCCTCAATATGCCCATCCATCACATCTGGAAGGTTATAAACTGTTTTATTAATTCTATGATCTGTCACTCTTGATTGAGAATAATTGTAGGTCCTGATTTTATCAGATCTATCCCCACTTCCTACCATGGATTTTCTTTGAGCTCCTACTGTTTCATTATGTTTGGCCAGCTCAATCTCATAAATTCTGGATCTCAATACTTTCAAGGCCTTTTCAAAGTTTTTAATCTGGGACTTTTCATCCTGGCAAGTTACCACCAAACCTGTTGGAGCATGAGTCAATCGAACTGCTGAATAAGTAGTATTCACTGACTGTCCACCTGGACCTGAGGAACAAAAAGTGTCTTTTCTTACATCATTCATATCAAGGTGTACTTCCACCTCATCCATTTCCGGTAGTACCGCTACAGATGCGGCTGAAGTATGGACTCTACCTTGAGATTCGGTGGCAGGCACTCGTTGAACACGGTGTACTCCTGACTCATATTTAAGCATTCCGTAGACATCTGCCCCAGAAACTGTGGCGATAATTTCTTTATATCCTCCTGCTGAACCAAAAGTCAAATCGAGCACTGTTAATTTCCATCCTTGCATTTCGCAGAATCGCTCATACATTCTAAATAAGTCCCCTGCAAAGATAGCAGCCTCATCTCCTCCAGTACCACCGCGGATTTCAAGGATACAATCTTTGGAGTCATTCGGGTCTTTTGGAATTAATAACTGCTTCAAGTCCGCTTCCAGAACTTCCTTTCTATCCTTTAATTCCTCTATTTCAGCCTTGGCCATTTCACGGAAGTCAGGATCTTTTTCTTTATCCAGAATTTCTTTTGAACTGGTGATATTTTGAAGGACCAACTTGTACTCATCATAGACCTTCACAATTTTTTCCAAGTCTTTGTACTCCTTGGTCAGCTTGGCATATTTACTCATATCAGCCATGCTTTCCGGCAATACAATGAGCTGGCCAACTTCTTCAAATCGATCCTTTAGGGCTTGTAATTTATCTAGCATAGTTATTCTTTCGCATAGCAAAAGTAGGGAATTTTATCGGTTGCTAGAAAATACCAAAAAAGTATGACCTAAGAATTCTGTGGAATTTAGTAGTGCTCCCTTATTAAAATAAGTTTATAAAAAAGGCTGTCTGAACTAGACAGCCTTAGATTTTTATTCAACAGTAACTGACTTGGCCAAATTCCTCGGCTGGTCTACGTTACATCCACGCATCACTGCGATATGGTAAGATAGTAACTGAAGAGGTACCACAGCTACCAAAGGGACAAAGGCCTCATGGATAGCAGGAATCTCTATCACGTGATCTGCCATTCCTTTGACAGTCGTATCGCCTTCTGTAACTACTGCGATAACCTTGCCTTTTCTAGCTTTAACCTCCTGAATGTTGGATACAACTTTTTCATAGGAACTATCTTGCGTAGCAATAAAAATTACCGGCATTTCTTCATCTATCAATGCGATCGGACCATGCTTCATTTCTGCTGCTGGGTAGCCTTCCGCATGTATATATGAGATCTCTTTGAGCTTCAATGCACCTTCCAACGCCACAGGGAAATTATATCCTCTTCCCAGATATAAGGCATTTCTCACATCCTTATATTCCGAGGCAATGTATTGGATCACATCATTGGTCTTTAATGCAGTCTCCACTTTGGATGGAACAGATGCCAATTCATGCAATAATTGGATATATCTGCTTTCGGGTAATGTCCCTCTTTGGTAGCCCAATTTTAAAGCCATCATAGCCAAAACAGATATCTGAGCTGTAAATGCTTTGGTAGAAGCCACTCCAATTTCGGGGCCTGCGTGGGTATAGGAACCAGCATGGGTAGCCCTAGGAATTGAAGAACCTACCACATTACAAACTCCAAAAATGGTTGCACCTTTGGACTTTGCCAATTCAATTGCTGCCAAGGTATCGGCTGTTTCTCCGGATTGTGAAATGGCAATCACAAAATCTTTTTCACTAATCACGGGATTTCTATACCTGAATTCGGAAGCATATTCCACCTCCACAGGTACTCGAGCAAATTCTTCAAATAGGTATTCTGCTACTAAACCGGCATGCCAAGAGGTGCCGCAAGCAGTAATGATGATCCGTTCTGCATTTTGGAATTTATTCATATAGTCCCTCAATCCACCTAGGACCAACCTACCAGATTTTGCATCCAATCTACCTCTTAGGCAGTCTGCAATGGATTTGGGCTGTTCGTATATTTCTTTGAGCATAAAATGCTCATATCCACCTTTTTCGATAGCTTCCAGCTCCAATTCCAATTGATTGATATAAGGATTGGTTTCCACATTTTCAATCGTTTTGATTTGAAGCCTATTGTCTCGAATCACGGCGATTTCATAATCATCCAGATACACTACCTTGTTGGTATATTCAATAATTGGAGTAGCATCGGAGGCCAAAAAGTATTCATCTTCACCTATCCCAATTACCAAAGGAGAACCTTTTCTAGCGGCAATCAAGGTATCAGGTTCATCTTTATTGATTAAGACTATAGCATATGCCCCAACTACTTTATGAAGTGCCAACCTTAAGGCCTCTTCTAGGCTACAGTCGTTATTGGCATAGATATCTTCAATAAACTTGATGAATACTTCCGTATCGGTTTCACTTTGAAATTGATATCCTTTTTTCTCCAGATCCTTTTTTAGGACTTCATAATTTTCGATAATCCCATTATGAATAATCGCCAAATGCTCCGAAGAAGAATAGTGAGGATGTGCATTCACATCATTGGGCTCCCCATGAGTAGCCCAACGGGTATGCCCTATCCCTATCTTGGAACGGAGATTTCCATTATCCTGTAGGTGTTTTTCCAATTCGGAAACCTTCCCTTTCTTCTTATAGATCCCTAATCCTTGATCATCTAAAAGTGCGACTCCAGCACTATCATACCCCCTATATTCTAATCGACGAAGTCCTTTGATGATAATAGGCAAAGCCTCTTGCTGGCCTACATATGCAACAATTCCACACATATTTAAAAATTCTTTAGTATTATTTGAACTTGCACAAATAAACATCATTCATGTCAAAAAAAATAGCCGACTTCTTAAAAATAAAGAAGTCGGCCTTTAATATTTATTAAAATCTGGTGTTACCTAATTTTGGAATAGATAACCCGGACTTTTACTTTATCACTACCCACTTTGAATTGTCTTAAAGACTCCCGGAATGGATCATTATTTATACCAATAGGGCTACTAATATAACCTCCATAAATCAACCAATCTCTTCTTGTTAATTGACCTCTGAAAACAGCATTCACATGCGAGGTAATTAATTCAGAATAAGAATTTGATTCAGAATCAAATTTTATTGAGGCAGGAGCAGTTACATTTGGAACAACATCTCCATCTTCATTTGTGTAAACTTGAGATTGCCCATCTGCTTGTACCGTAAAATAAACTGTGTTAGTACCTTGCAAGAAATTATTATTGGCATCCGTGAAATACATTGCAAGAGAAGATGGGGGTGTTTGACCTTCTGAAACTTCCTCGATCTCTCCAATAGTCAACAGCACTTGATTAAATGTAACGCCAGATAAGGTATCCAAAAAAGCATCTAAAGGACTCGTATCCAATCTAATCATCATACCAAGTCCAGACTTCAAACCTACCGTAGATCCAGTAGAATAATTTTTTCCCGGTTCCGTAACCACACTAGTCGGCGTATTACTTCTGTCGCTATCCACATTATTGAAATATCTGGAAGAAGTGGTATTGATTTCATAAGAAGAAGAAACCGTATCCCCGGGATAATGAAAATAAGTAACTATCCTCGTTTTTTCATTCAAATCGATTCCAAAAGAAGTATTATCTCCCTCTCTTCCTTTGAAGGCCATTCCAGGCAAATATTCTCTGAACTTGAAAATATCTTCAAACTCTACCCCTCTTTTGATTTTACCAAATAACTCTTCCTGAAATTCCTCATTGACAGTCATGGATACCACAGTATCCCTAACTTCTCCAAATACAAATTCACCGGTTGCGATTGGATTTTCTTCATAGGCCAGTTTATCAAAACTATAATAAACCGTATCTAGAATTGGCTCTGACAAACGGTGGATAGAAAGAAGTTTTGGCTCATCTAGATTTGATCCATTCACACTAATAACGTCTACCTCAAACAACATAGAATCCAAAAACGCTTCAGATTCTGGTCGCTTTGCTGCAGTATTAAAATACATACGAGTATAACCTGTCCCCTCTGTTCTACCGAAATAGTCGTCCTCTTCCACCCCAACTATCAAGTTTCCTTTGTTGGTAGTATTAAACGAATCCAACAACACCACCTCTGCAGGGAATTCGAACTCCTCGAAAAACACACCAATCTGGTCGTTTCCGGGACCGAGCTCGATACCTACAGAGGCGGGGTCGCTACAAGAATTTGTTAGAATAATGGACAAGAGGGCCAAAAAGGCCAATTTAACCGGCGAGACTTGTGTAGATGCCGTATAGCTCTTCATGAGCTTGTTCTTCTGCTTCGATGCTGATTTCAAACTTCTTGTCTTTTGAGAAATCCTCTATTAGTTGGTTCAATTTATCTGACACTTCGGCGCCTTTCACCACCATGTCTGCATATTGCATACCCATGCTGATAAAGCCTTCGAAGTCTTTGCTTTTCAAAGGTGCTAAAATAGTATCATCTATGTCTACCATCTTAACCTTGTTTAACAAATCATCGCCAAAGGTATGAGAAAATCCGTTGTTATAAATAGCAAACACAGATTTCGTCTCCTTAAATAAAGGTTCGTTTTTATAGGTGGTTTTCAAATACATTGGAATCAAGCTGGTCATCCAGTCATTACAATGTACGATATCAGGTGCCCAACCCAATTTTTTTACAGTTTCGATTACTCCTTTACAGAAGAAAATGGCTCTTTCATCATTATCTTCATAAAACTTCTGCTGCTTATCGTGGAATACACTCTTCCTTTGGAAGTAATCTTCATTATCGATAAAGTAAACCTGAAGTTTAGCGTTTGGAATAGACGCAACTTTAATTACTAATGGCTTTTCCTCTTCTCCTACTGCGATGTTGATTCCTGAGAGTCGGACTACTTCATGTAGTCTGTTTTTTCTTTCATTGATCAAACCGAATCTTGGAACCAAAATACGAATCTCCATTCCGCGCTCTTGCATAGCTTGAGGAAGCGATCTTAGGAAATTGGCTACTTCGGAAGTTTCGAGAAAAGGGTTGATTTCACTGGCAACGTAGAGAATACGTAGTTTAGACATGCTCTTTGGATTTTAGCGTTATTAGGTGATAAACAACGATACAAAGATAATAAAAAAAGCCCAAAACGCATTGTTTTTCTAAATATTAATCTACTTTTGCGGCTATTTACCTATCAAACACCCTTTTCCCTTGCAGGTATTCAATAATGAAGCCAAATGGCATACTTACTGGATTAAAACCCTTCAAACGCATAAATCAATAGGATTTGTCCCAACCATGGGAGCTCTTCACGAAGGTCATTTAGAATTGATCAAAGCATCAAAAAAAACCTGTGACATCACTGTAGTTTCCATATTCGTCAATCCTATTCAGTTTAATAATGCGGAGGATTTCGAGAAATATCCCGTCTTGACCGACCAGGATTTATCTTTATTGAGACAGGAAGAAGTAGATTATGTTTTTCTACCGTCCAAGGAAACCATTTATCCAGAATCCCCGGTTTTAAGCTTCAATTTTGGACATTTGGAAAACGTATTGGAAGGGGAATTTAGACCAGGTCATTTTAGTGGGGTAGGAATTATCGTATCCAAACTATTTAATATTATACGACCCACCATTGCATTTTTTGGGCAAAAAGACCTTCAACAAGTTGCCATCATCAAAAGATTGGTGTTAGACCTTTCTTTTCCATTAAAAATAAAGGTCGTTCCTACCAAAAGGGAACAAGATGGATTGGCACTTTCATCTAGAAACATGAGGTTATCTTCTATTGAAAGAGAAAAGGCCCTGCTTCTAATAAACAGTTTAATTCAAGCAAAGAATGAACTATTGACCGGCAAAAGTTGGTTGGAGGTTCGGAACAAAGTTCGGCAATCATTTGAGGAAGAGCCGCTGACGCAATTAGAGTACTTTGAACTGGTTCACCCTGAAACATTTGAGGTTTTCAGAGAATTTGATCCACATAAAAAGTCCGCCATTTGCGTGGCCTCGTTTGTAGGAATTGTCAGATTAATAGACAACCTATCAATTAATCCTTAATTTTGCGGCAAATTTCAAACAATGCATATTCAGGTATTAAAGTCCAAGATACACCGAGTTAAAATTACTCAAGCGGAACTCAATTATGTAGGATCAATCACCATCGATGAGGATTTGATGGATGCAGCAAATCTGATCGAAAACGAAAAAGTGCAGATTGTCAATGTGAACAATGGCGAGCGATTGGAAACTTACGTAATTAAAGGAGAAAGAGGAAGCGGTCAAGTTTGTCTAAATGGACCCGCTGCAAGAAAAGCACAAGTAGGGGATGTAGTCATTATCATATCCTATGCAGGAATGGAACTAGAGGAAGCTAAACAACACAAACCAGTGTTAGTATTCCCTGACGATAGCAATAATATCATTTGATGATTAATCAAAAACTTAAACAATGGATCCAGATCGCAATTTCTTTGGGAATAGCTATCTGGATTTTTTGGTTCTTATACAAAGATATCGCGATCGAGAGTTTACTCGAGCAACTTCAATCCAGTAATTGGTTTTGGATTGGAACCTCCATTTTTGTTTCATTTTTTGGATACTTTCTGAGAGGCTGGAGATGGACGTTATTGATTCATCCCGAACAAGGAGAGAAAGTTACTCCTGCTCGTGCTTATCATGCGACCATGATAGGTTACTTGGTCAATCTTTTAATACCTCGAGCAGGTGAAGTTGCCAAATGCGGAGTACTGAATAGAACAAATGGTATTTCTATGGGCCACTTACTGGGAACAGTCATTTTGGAAAGAAGTGTAGACCTATTGTGCCTCGTGGGCACCATCCTTTTGGCGTTCATTTTACAAAACTCTTTGTTTCTTGAACTTGCAGGACAATTAGTCAACTTTGATGATCTTTTGGAAAGCCTGAGATCTAATCTACCGATCGTCATTGGAGGCATCCTAATTCTAATCCTGGTATTTCGGTTTATATTGAAGAGGTTCCGAGATCATGGACTCATCAATAAAATCCAACATTTCATCCGCGAAATGGGTGGTGGAATTAAGAGAATTAACCAACTAGAAAATCCACTTGGGTTTTGGCTAAGCTCAGTTGTACTCTGGGTGATCTATTTTCTTACTATGTATACGGTATCTCTTGGAATCGAAAGTACTGCCAATTTGTCCTCGGGAGAAGTTCTTTTAGTCATGGTTATGGGAAGTATTGGCATGGTAGCACCCGTTCAAGGTGGTATTGGAACCTTTCACGCACTTGTGGCCTTTATTTTGATCCAACTTGGAGTAACCGAGGTAGATGGTAAAATTTTCGCAGCCATCATCCATGGCACCCAATTAATTCTTGTTTTGGTACTGGGAATTATTAGTTGGCTTTCTATGATGAAATTGCCAACTTGGAAACAACCCGAACAAACATAAATCGTTATCAATAGCAAACTAATAAACTATGATTTTCCTAATTGTAATTGTCTTTGCAATTGCCGGCTTTGCGGTCAGCAATCGATTAAAAAGCAAATTCAAAAAATACTCTCAAATCAGTCTGGAGGCAAATCTATCCGGAGCTGACATTGCTAAACTAATGCTTGCGGACAATAATATCCATGATGTACAAGTAGTCTGTGTAGAGGGTCAGTTAACTGACCATTACAATCCTGCTAATAAAACAGTCAATCTTAGCCCAGATGTATATTATGGAAGAAATGCCGCCGCTGCTGCAGTTGCCTCCCATGAATGCGGTCACGCAGTACAGCATGCCACTTCTTATGCCTGGCTCAACTTGCGATCTACTCTGGTCCCTATTCAAAATAGCGCTAGTAAGATTCTGAATATTGTATTGATTGCCTCTTTATTTGGAGGCTTTGCATTAGGGTTGCCTGTACCATTCATTGGATATATTGTAGTGGGATCCTATTCTGTGATTACTCTATTTACTATTGTCACCCTACCTGTAGAGTTTGATGCTAGTAATCGGGCACTTGCTTGGGTGAAAAACAGAAACATTGTAACCCCATCAGAATATGAAATGTCCAAAGATGCCTTAAAATGGGCTGCAATGACCTACGTAGTGGCAGCTTTGGCCTCCATTACTACTCTTGCGTATTATATTATGGTGTTTTTTGGAAATAGAGATTGATCCAGATCAAATAAGAATTTCGAAGAGGGGCAAGCTTTTGTCCCTCTTCTTTTTTTGCTATATCTTCCTAAATAAGATCATAAACCCAATTATTGAATATGAATTTTCAATTAACAGAAGAACATTTAGCAGTTAAAGAAGCGGCAAAAGAATTTACCCAAACTGAGCTTTTACCTGGAGTCATTGAAAGAGACACCCATGCTATTTTTCCAAAAGAACAGGTTAAAAAGATGGGGGAACTGGGATTTTTAGGAATGATGGTAGATCCCAAATACCATGGCGGAGGAATGGACACACTTTCTTATGTAATAGCGATGGAGGAATTATCTAAAGTAGATGCTTCTGCCTCTGTTGCCATGTCCGTCAATAATTCTTTGGTATGCTGGGGTCTGGAAAAATATGGTACCGAAGAGCAAAAGGAAAAATATCTAAAACCATTAGCAGCAGGTGAGGTTCTGGGGGCATTTTGCCTTTCCGAACCAGAGGCAGGATCAGATGCCACTTCCCAAAGAACAGAAGCTGTATTAAATGGAGATCATTACCTACTCAATGGAACAAAAAACTGGATCACCAATGGTTCCTCTGCAAGCATATATTTAGTCATTGCCCAAACCCATCCAGAATTAGGACATAAGGGCATTTCTGTATTTATAGTTGAAAAAAACTGGGAAGGGTTTGTGGTTGGTAAAAAAGAAGATAAATTGGGCATCAGAGGATCCGACACCCATAGCTTAATGTTTTCCGACGTTAAAGTTCCTTTAGAAAATAGAATTGGAGAAGAAGGATTTGGGTTTACGTTTGCAATGGAAACCTTAAACGGAGGTCGAATCGGAATTGCTGCTCAAGCGCTAGGGATCGCTGCAGGAGCCTATGAATTAGCCTTGGCCTATTCGAAAGAACGGAAAGCTTTTGGAAAACCGATCAGCCAACATCAAGCTATCCAGTTTAAACTGGCAGATATGGCTACCCAGATTGAAGCGGCAAGACTACTTGTTTACAAGGCAGCTTGGACCAAAGATCAGGGAGAAGATTACTCGCAAGCTTCAGCGATAGCAAAATTATATGCTTCCCAAGTAGCAATGGATGTGACAGTAGAGGCTATCCAAATTCATGGAGGCTATGGTTACGTCAAAGAGTACCATGTAGAACGATTGATGAGAGATGCAAAAATCACTCAAATTTATGAGGGTACCTCCGAAATTCAAAAAATTGTAATATCCAGAGGGATATTGAGATAATCCAGTTTTTTCTAATTATCAGAGGGTATAATAACATAAAATTATACCCTACTTTTATTTTTATATACCTTTTATCAAATTTTTACGTTAATAAGTAAGAAAAATCATATTTTTGTTTTCTGTTTTTCTACTAATAAATAATGGAATATTACAACAAAGTAATTGAATCAATAAATGTCCGCTTCTTAAGGGGTAATAATTATCGCGTGGAAAAGCCTGCGACAATTGTAAATTATGAAGAACCAGACAATACCCTAGTTTTATTACACCATGGTACCCTGAAATTTGGGGAGGACCAGGAGTTGGTAAACGAAGGAGAGGTTTTGTTTTTACCAGGAGGTCAAAAGACCGTTCTTACCATAGGTGGAAGTGCTAAAAAAAGTGAAATTAATCTAGATCAGTTTACTGAATCGAAGAAAAAACACCTTCAAAGTTTAAGTTTTAGGGAGATCAAAAATACAGAAGACGACTGTATCTCTATGGTCAGTTTTGAATCTAAGGTTTTTGACGTTGTCAATTTCTTCAACTCACTGGACATCCCTCCTTTTATTATCCGCTTTAATGATCGCTTGGCAACCATTATTGAGGACCTAATGAAGGAAATGGAGCAAACTCACGTGGGTAGAGAAAGAGCATTAAAGTCTCTTACCGAAATCCTTGTGATAGAATTGCTTAGACACATCCTCAAAAACAGGTTGTTCTTGGAGGAGCTTTCTACCAACTCCACTTATTTTAAAGATCCAAGATTGATAGATCTTTTCAATTACATCAAAACCAATTTGGGAGGAGATCTATCCAATAAAATTCTTGCCAAAGTAGCCAATGTTTCTGAAGACTATGTTGGTCAGTATTTCAAAATGTTGACAGGCATTAACCCGCAAGATTACATTGAATACCAGCGAATGGAGGCGGCTGTGGAATTACTCAGAACCACCAAGAAATCTATTCGGGATATTGGTAAAGAAGTGGGCTATAAAGACACCGCTTATTTCTGTAGAAGATTTAAGATGATGTATGGAGTACCTGCTGGAAAAATGCGAAGAAGAGAATCCTTAATTAACGTTTAAGGATAGATTATATAAAGATTTATAGTTTAAGACCTCGGCCAAAAAGCCGGGGTCTTTTTCTATGGAGTTTCCTACTACAATTAAGTCTGCACCAGCTTCATAGCTTTTTTTAAGTTTATCTAAACTATCAATGCCTCCTCCTACAATGACTGGACAAGGAACTTCCTTCTTGACCAACTCAATAACTTGAGGAGACACTTGACTTTTCGCCCCACTACCTGCGTCAAGAAACACATACTTCATCCCTAAAAAATGACCTGCCAAAGCAGTATCTTTCACTAAATTGGATTGAGAGTTTAGGATAGGCAATGTTTGACTCACCGCATGAACACTTGTGATTTCACCGTCATTGACCAATAGATAGGCCGTTGGCAAAACCTCTATTCCCAATTTGGAAATCTTGGGAGCCGCAGCAATTTGTTGACCTATGAGGTAATCTGGATTTCTTCCAGAAATCAGAGAAAGAAACAAAATCGCATCTGCGTCTTTAGACACTTGTAACTGGGATCCTGGAAAAATCACAACAGGAATTGTTCCCGCAATCTGGCTGACTGTACGTACCACCAGCGAAAAGTTTTTTTTATCGGTGCTACTCCCTCCGACAAATATCAAATCCAATTCAGAATCTTTTACCCAAGAAAAATTCTCAGCCAACATTTCTGGATCATGACATTTGTCTGGATCAATCAACCAAGCCAGACCTTTTTTGTTGGACTGTTTTATCCCAGCCAATAACTCACTGACTTTCTTTTTCTCCTTTTCCAGCATCTTCTGAAGCCTGATCACTAAACAAATTTGGAAGGTATTTTTCCTTGGCGTATGCCAATCCCAACACTAACAATCGCTGACTTAAGGAAGGCCAAAAGCCACCAGACTTGGCTTTGCTTTTAATTTTATCTTCCAACTCTTCGGTTAGCAACCCTTCTTTTTCTAACAAAGCCAAGACTTTCTCTGTATTCCTGTTTTTCTTCCTCTTTTTGGTTTTTAGGATTGCAAAGGCAATCAGCCCACCCGCTAAAGCCAAACCCCCAATTTTCACCCATTCTTCAGAGTCCTTTTTAAGTAACTCTAATTGCTTCGCCAAAGTCTGCTCCAGCTCTTCAGCCTTTTTTTCAAGCTCCTGGTTCATCTTCTTTTCTTTTGACTTTTCTAGCATTCAAAATAAATATCTTCAGCCCGTCCTGTACATTTCTCTGGATAGTTTTTGAATATCGAGTATAGTATAAAAAGCCCAGAAAAGCGAGATACATCAAACCAACCAGCAAAAATCCCATGTACGGAGATTGGGTATATTGACTTAAATAAAAAGCCAAGGAGAAACTAAAGAACAACAAGACCAAAAGGAAAACTGCACACATAAAGAGGAGCAGGACCAATCTGGAAACTATCCCTAAAAATTCTTCTTGGACTTCTAGTTTTACGATGTCTATTTTAGTTTCTACAATTCCTTTTAAGGTTTGTATGATTTCTCCAATCTTTAGCATAAAGGCAAAATTCGGTTCCGATTTATGTCACAATATACTTGAAATCGAAAGAGCAAAAAAATCATGTAGTCTGGCCGACCTCTTGTTGGTAGTATTTAAACCTCAAAACCAGTTCCAGGGCAAAGGCTATTGCCTGATTTATCGGCAATTGTTTGCAAAGAGATTCGTCAATTTCTTCCAGGTACATATAAAATTTTGAAGCACTTGGAATGGGTAAATCCTCGTTTATTCTCTTTGTAACAGCCAAAAAAGCTTCCTGCTTTTGTTCTTTTAAAGTTTTACAAATAATAATATCCTTTTGACCATACTTATTCTTTCTGGCAGAAGCAGCAAAAAGCCTACAGATCATACCTCGATTTACATAATTGGTACAATATCCCATTCTGCCTGAAATGGAATTGGTTCGGTATACGATACAATTGCCTTGGTCATCTCCAGATTCAATGAGACTTAGGATGGTTTCTGCCAATCCCTTATTAAAAAAATCAAATGCTAATGGTAGAAACTCCAATGCTGAAGCTGGAATTTGGGGGTTAGCGCAGCAAGCGCCACATCCTGAAAGACAACTTAAGCCACTCCCGGAAGTAAATTGCTTTGCTTCCTCCTCTAGCTCTTTGAAAACTTTCAATACGGCCAGAGACTTTTCTTCGAGATTCAACGATATGTTCAAATAGTGCGCAAATCTACAGAAAGGAATGACACAAAGTTCAAATACAAGAACTTAATTTTTCAAACTGATTTACAGATATTTATCAAAATAATATTAGTAATAACTAGGCACTGACTGTCCTTTTTTGACTGGAGATCGTTTTCTTTAATAAACGATTTAAAATATGAGCAATACGGACGAACAAAACCATGAAGATAGAATCCGACAGGCTTTTAAAGAAAGGGATTGGAATGAAATCAAAAGTTCTGATTCTTGGGTGATTTTTAAAGTGATGTCAGAATTTGTGGAAGGATTTGAAAAGCTGGCTAAAATTGGACCCTGTGTTTCTGTTTTTGGTTCTGCTAGAACTCCCCGCGATCATCACCACTACAAAATGGCCGAAGAAATTGCTGCCAAACTAGTACGACATGGATATGGGGTAATCACCGGTGGTGGCCCAGGAATCATGGAAGCGGGGAACAGAGGAGCCCATTCTGAAGGAGGAAAATCAGTAGGATTAAATATTGAACTTCCTTTCGAACAATTCAACAACATCTACATAGACAGAGACAAGCTTTTAACCTTTGATTATTTCTTTGTCAGAAAAGTAATGTTTGTAAAATATTCTCAAGGGTTTGTGGTACTTCCTGGAGGATTCGGTACCATGGACGAATTCTTTGAGGCCTTAACCCTAATACAGACCAATAAAATCGGAAGATTCCCCATTGTATTAGTAGGAAAGAACTATTGGACAGGATTGTTGGATTGGATCAAAAACACAATTTTGGAAAATAATTACATCAATGAAGAAGACCTAGAGCTTTTCAGCATAGTAGAAGATGCTACAGAAGCGGTTAAAGTAATTGATGATTTCTACAGCAAATACCTTCTTAGTCCTAATTTCTAATGTCCCAAAAAAATCTAATTCCAATTTATGCGTTAGTAGTCTTGTCTATTGGACTCGCTACTTATGCAGTATTCAAAACTTCTTCTTCAACCACATCATTTTTTAATCCAGTTGCCAGTGAGGGAGTCCTTCAGTCTATGCCTCGCCCCTCTAGAGACTCTTTGATGTTGTTTGACATTCCGTCGCAACTTTCGTTTGCAGGCGAAGAGGTCCCTCTGAATATTCCGGATGTAAAAGAAAGATTGGAAAGAGAAATATATGTGAATGCATACTGGCAGTCTAACATGATTCTTTTAATGAAACGATCTTCTAAATTTTTACCGGAAATTGAAGCCATCTTAAAAGAAAATGGAGTTCCTGATGATTTCAAATATTTGGCCATGGCTGAATCAGGATTGATGAATGTAGCTTCACCTGCCGGAGCCAAAGGCTTTTGGCAATTTCTTTCCTCCACAGGGAAAGAATATGGTTTAGAGATTTCCAAAGATGTAGATGAGAGATACCACCTACAAAAATCCACAGTGGCTGCAAGTAAATACCTCAAGAAAGCTCATCAAAAATTCGGTGACTGGACTGCAGTGGCTGCAAGTTATAATATGGGACAGACGGGCTTTGCAAGACGACAATCAGAGCAGCTGCAACAAAACTACTATGACCTGTACTTGAATGATGAAACCAGCAGGTATATGTTTAGAATTCTGGCCTTCAAAGTAATTTTTGAAAACCCAGGGGAATTTGGCTTCCACCTCCGAGAGTCTGATTTCTACCAAAACCCTGTAATGAAGACTGTTTCAGTATCATCAGATATAAAAAACCTGGCCAATTGGGCTAAAAATGAAGGTAGCAGCTATAAAGAATTGAAATTGTACAACCCTTGGCTAAGGGATAAAAACTTAAATGTAAGAAGAGGAAAATCTTATGAGATCATCCTTCCTAAATAGAAGAACTGATTTCTCTCAACTTCCTATTTTAATTAGTTAATTTGGTTAACCACACGACCTTAAACTACTAAGAATGAAAAGAAGAGATTTTATTAACTTATCAGCCATGAGTGCTGGAGCCAGCATTATGGCAGGCGGCATCGCATGTGAATCTAAAGAAGTTAACCACCTTAATACATCTCCATTGGAACAACTCAGCTCAAGAACTACCGACATTCAACTAATTACTGTAGAAGAAAGAAAGTCAAGAATAGCCAAGGCACAGGACCTAATGAATAGCATTGGAATGAAAGCCATTCTACTCGACGGCGGCACTTCTTTAGATTATTTTACTGGAATCAAATGGGGTGGGAGCGAACGGCCGATGGTTGCCCTGATTCCAGCATCTGGAGAAGTAAGCTATGTTTGCCCGGGCTTTGAAGAGGATCGATTAAAAGAACTCATCAAGATTGGCGACCGAGTTTACCCTTGGCAAGAAGATGAAAGTCCATACTTACAGATTAAACAGGCCCTTAGCGATTTTGGAATTACCAGCGGAAATGTAGGAATGGAGGAGAGAGTCCGTTTTTTCATTGTGGATGGATTGAAGAAAGTAGCTCCATCCTTAAACCTGATCAGCGCGGACCCTGTTACAATTCCATGCCGCCTCATTAAATCTCCAGCAGAGATCGCCTTGATGCAAAGAGCCACTGAAATCACGATTGAGGCAATGACCCTAGGTTTAACCTTCCTAAAAGAAGGTGGCAGCCCGTCAGACTTTTCCTCTGCTGTAGCACAAGCCCACCAGAAAATGGGCGCTCAACATGCATTTGCCTTAGCCAATTTTGGAGAAGCATCTGCTTTCCCACACGGGAGTATACAACCCCAAATCCTTAAAAAGGGAGATGTAGTCCTAATAGATTGCGGGTGCGAAGTAGAAGGGTACAATTCTGATATCAGTAGGACTATCGTATTTGGAGCTGAACCTACCGCAAGGCAGCAGGAAATCTGGGATTTGGAAAAAGAAGCACAGGCAGCTGGATTTGCGGCGGCCCAACTAGGAGCTACCCTAGGTGAGGTAGACGCTGCCGCGAGAAAAGTAATTACCGATGCAGGTTTTGGCCCCGGATATCAATTACCTGGATTGCCACATCGGACAGGACATGGAATTGGCATGGATGGCCATGAATGGGGAAATGCTGTAAAAGGAAATACTATGATCCTCAAACCTGGCATGTGCTTTAGCATAGAGCCTAATATCTCCATCGTAGGGGAGTTTGGGGTTAGACACGAAGATTGTGTTTATATGACAGAATCTGGTCCAAAATGGTTTTCTCAACCAAGTCCTTCTATCAGTCAACCTTTTGCTTAAGGACGATACCTTAGAGATAAGAACCTTCTTTTTGAAGGAAAATGTCTGAAAATGTAACAACCAAGCTAAAAGCCGGTTACATTTTAGAATTCGACTACCTCTTACCCTCTAAATTTCGTACCTTTGCCGACTGTATTTGCCAAGCGATTTATGAGTCAATCTACTTCTAATCAAGAAGAATTTATTGAGATTTTTGGTGCCAGAGAGCATAATCTAAAAAACTTAGACCTAAAAATTCCACGAAATAAATTAGTGGTAGTAACAGGACTGAGCGGAAGTGGAAAAAGCTCCTTAGCTTTTGATACGATTTATGCGGAAGGTCAAAGAAGGTATATGGAGTCTTTCTCCGCCTACGCTAGATCTTTTTTGGGAGGCATGGAAAGGCCTGATGTAGATAAAATCAATGGGCTGTCACCGGTAATTGCTATTGAGCAAAAAACCACCTCTAAGAACCCAAGGTCTACCGTCGGTACCGTCACGGAAATTTATGATTTTATGCGTTTGCTCTACGCAAGAGCTGGAGAAGCATTCTCCTACTTGACCGGCGCAAAAATGATTCGACAAACCGAAGATCAAATCATAGAGCAATTATTTTCAAACTTTGCCAATAAGAAACTCTACTTATTGGCCCCAGTGGTCAAAGGACGAAAAGGCCATTACCGTGAGCTTTTTGAACAGATCCGAAAAATGGGTTTTTCCAAAGTTCGGGTAGATGGAGTAGTGTTGGATATGGTCCCCAAAATGCAGGTGGACCGATACAAAATACATGATATTGAAATAGTCATCGACCGCATCGTTGCAGAAGAATCAGATAGATATCGTATTACCCAATCCTTGAAATCTGCTTTGCAACATGGGAAAGGTGTGATGATGGTTCGGGATGAAGAAGGGGAAATCCATCATTTTTCCAAATACTTAATGGATCCAGAAACAGGCTTATCATACGATGAACCTGCCCCTAATAACTTTTCATTCAATAGCCCTTATGGAGCTTGCCCTACCTGTAATGGATTAGGCATCAAAGAAGAAATTACCCGGGAAAGCATTATTCCCGATCCTAACCTAAGTATTACCAGAGGAGGAATAGCTCCTTTGGGAGAGTATCGCGATATCTGGATTTTCAAAAAAATTGAAGCGCTCCTCAAGCATTACAAGTGCTCTATGAGTTCCCCTATCAAAGATCTTCCTGAAGAAGTAGTGGAAATTTTACTTAATGGAGATAAAATGGAAGTAGCGGTAGATTCTGTGAAATATCCCGGGACCAAATGGCATACCACGTTTGAAGGAATTATCAATTTCCTCCAAAAATACCAGGAAGGTAGCTCAGACAAAATCCAGGAATGGGTCAGTGAGTTTACCACTACCCAAATTTGCCCCGACTGTGATGGATATCGCTTAAAAAAAGAATCCCTTCATTTCAAGATCGACGACAAACACATTGGTCAACTTGCCGTTATGGACATCCGTGGATTAGGTGAGTGGTTTGAGGGCTTGGAAGATCGACTTACTGATAAGCAAAATATTATCGCTAATGAAGTTTTAAAGGAAATCAGAAAACGTATCGGTTTTCTTTTGGATATCGGTCTGGATTACCTTTCCTTAAACAGACCTTTAAGAACCTTATCGGGAGGAGAGGCTCAAAGAATTCGACTGGCTACCCAAATAGGCACCCAGCTCGTCGGTGTACTTTACATCTTGGATGAACCTAGCATAGGCCTGCACCAACGTGATAATGTCAAACTGATTAAAGCCCTTCAAAATTTACGGGACCTTGGTAATTCTGTTTTGGTGGTGGAGCATGACAAAGACATGATGTTGGAGTCTGATTTTGTCCTAGACATGGGGCCTGGCGCGGGAAGACATGGAGGACATGTAGTTGCTTCTGGCACTCCTAGAGAAGTGTTGAGTTCTTCTGGAAGTACAGCTAAATACCTACAAGGCAAGCTTGGGAATGCCATTCCAGAAGTAAGAAGACCGGGAAAAGGAAAAGAACTGGTACTTCAAGGTGCATCTGGAAACAACTTAAAAAATGTGGATTTAAGACTTCCTCTAGGTACGATGATCTGTATTACTGGGGTTTCAGGGAGTGGTAAAAGTACGTTAATCCACGAAACTTTATATCCTTTATTAAGCCAGGAATTCTACCGCTCCAAGAAAGATCCCATGCCTTATAAAAGCATTGATGGGCTTAATGACCTGGATAAGGTAATTGAAGTGGATCAATCACCTATTGGTAGAACTCCAAGATCCAACCCTGCTACCTATACTGGAGTATTTTCAGATATTCGAAAATTGTTTACAGAGTTACCTGAAGCCAAAATCAGAGGCTACAAACCAGGTCGTTTCTCCTTCAATGTCAAAGGAGGAAGATGTGAAGACTGCGAAGGCGCAGGGATGAAATTAATCGAAATGGACTTCCTACCGGATGTGCACATCCCATGTGAAACCTGCAAAGGGAAGAGATACAATAGAGAAACCCTTGAAATCAGATTTAAAGGAAAATCAATTTCTGATGTCTTGGATATGACCGTGGAGCAAGCAGTAGAGTTTTTTGAAAACCAGCCAAAAATATTGCGAAAAATCAGCACTCTCAATGATGTAGGCTTAGGCTATATAACCTTAGGCCAGCATGCTACCACACTTTCTGGAGGGGAGGCACAGCGGGTAAAATTGGCAACAGAGTTATCCAAAAAAGATACTGGAAAAACCTTTTATATTTTGGATGAGCCAACTACAGGACTTCATTTTCAGGATATTGACCTGTTGATGCTGGTTTTAAACAGATTAGTAGACAAAGGCAATACAGTGTTGATCATTGAACATAATATGGACGTGATCAAAATGGCTGACTATATTGTAGACCTAGGTCCTGAGGGTGGAAATAAGGGGGGCACCATCGTAGATCAGGGAACTCCTGAACATGTTGCGAAAAATTCGAAAAGCCATACCGCTAAGTTTTTAAGATTGGAATTAAATAACTGATCTGGATAGAAATCAATGCTTTACTCCTTTTATCACATTAAAGGAAATCAATCTTATGTGATAACTATCTTTGGAATCCAATGAACAGATTAAGTTTATATTGGATTCTACAGATTATTGGCTGGGGATCCTTTGCCTCCGTACTTATATTCTTTGCCTCTTTATCTGGTGGGAGTCTTACACCTGCACAAATTTGGGCGTTCATTACTTTATCCGCCTTTTACTTACTATCAAGCCATCTTTTAAGGTATATCGTAAAGACCTATGAATGGTTTAAACTGGAGTTACCCCAACTACTCCTTCAGGTAATATTGGCATTACTTGCCCTGAGTTTGGTGACTACGATCGCACAAATATTTATCAATCTGGGCTTTGGATTATTAAATCCGAAAGAAGACTTCAGGTTCTTGATTATTTCGGCGAACCTATTCCTAAGTTTCCTTTTTTATGCGCTCTGGTTTTTATGTTACTTTCTGTTCCATTTCCTTGATAATTATAACAACTCATTAAAATATGAGGCAAAGATCAATGAAATACGACTGAACCATCTTAAAAGCCAGCTGAACCCTCATTTTATTTTCAATGCCTTAAACAGTGTTCGGGCTTTGGTGGATGAAGATCCGGTAAAGGCCAAATCTGCAATAACCCGAATTTCCAATATTCTTCGCTTTAGCCTTATGATGGATAAAAAGCAGGTGATTGAATTTGCAGATGAACTAGCTACTGTAAAAGATTATTTGGCATTGGAAAGCATTAGGTTTGAAGAGCGTTTGGAAGTAATCTATAATATCGAGGACGATGCCTATAGCTATAAAATCCCTCCAATGATGCTACAAACCATTGTGGAAAATGCAATTAAACATGGCATATCCAATTTAGTAAAAGGAGGACTCATAGAAATAAAATGTAGAGAAGGAATCGATGACGATCTCTACATCCAAGTAAAAAATAGTGGTAGGTTAATCACCCCTCCTACCCTAAAAACCAAACGAGAAGGTGGACATGGGCTCAGTAACACCCTACAGAGACTCAAACTCATTTATGGAGAAAAGGGTACATTGCGTATCTTTAACTCAGGAACCCAGTTCGTTATCACTGAAATAAAAATCCCAAAACAAAGAGTTAACTTAGAGTAATCAATAAAAAATAACATGCGAGCAATTGTAATAGATGATGAAAGACTAGCTCGAAAAGAGCTTATCACCCTTTTAAATCAATTGGAAAGTGTAGAAGTAGTCGGAGAAGCCGTGAACGTGGATGATGCCAAAGAAAAAATTGACCAACTTAATCCAGATGTGATTTTTCTGGATATTCAAATGCCAGAAAAAACAGGCTTTGAATTACTAGAGGAATTGGACCAGGTACCCCATGTGATCTTCACTACCGCCTATGACGAATATGCCTTGAAGGCTTTTCAAGTGAATGCACTGGATTATTTATTGAAGCCAATTGAACCCAAAAGACTCGAAGAGGCAATTAATAAATTATCTACCAAAATTGAAGGCGGCTCCAAAAAAGAAGAAGTTTCTTACTCCGATAATCAGAAAAAACTTACGTTGGACGATCAAGTATTTGTCAAAGATGGTGACAGATGTTGGTTTGTTAGACTTTCCAACGTACGATTATTTGAATCAGATGGTAACTACATCAAAGTATATTTTGACAACTTCAAACCAATGATTCATAAATCATTAAATGCTTTGGATGAACGCTTGGATGAAAAGTCCTTTTTCAGAGCTAGTAGAAAGCATATCATCAATTTAGGCTGGGTTGAAGGAATAGAACCTTGGTTTAATGGAGGCTTAGTGGTTACCTTAAAAGGAGGCGATAGAATTGAGGTAAGTAGAAGACAAGCAGCACGATTTAAGGAAATGATGAGTCTTTAATCTTTAGTCAAAATTTCATACGCAAAAAAAAGCATTTGATTTTATACATTAAATTCGGTAATTAGTGTAAATTATAGTTCGATGAATTTCATCCAAAACTAATCATCACTAACTGAATACCTTAAGCGCCTTATGAAAGAAGAGCGGATTTTAATAGTCGAAGATGAACTCAGTATTGCTGAAAATATCCAAGAGATCTTAGAACTTTTGGGATATGTCAATATTGATATCGCTAACTCGGCAAACCAATGTATTAAAGTCATCAAGAAATACCGACCAGATTTGATATTTATGGATATCAAACTCAAAGGTGACAAAGATGGAATTGAATTAGGTGAAATCGTAAAACAAATGGTCGATGCACCTTTGGTGTACGTCACCTCTTACAGTGACCCTACTATCATCGAAAGGGCTAAAAGAATTAACCCTGCAGGCTTTATAGTGAAACCATTCAACACGAATGATATTCACGCCATCGTAGAAATAGTTCTTTATAATAAGCGTACTAAACCAAGCACAGAAGCGGCCGTATCAAAATCTACCAACGACAGCCCTTTCTTAGTGACAGATGCTGTGTTTATTAAAGCGGATAATGCTTTTGAAAGAGTTCCATATAATGACATCTATTATGTAGAAGCCAATGGGAACATGGTCACGATATTTACCAAAAATCGAGATTTCAGTATTCGTAAGTCCATGAAAGAAATTGAAGATATTCTTCCTTCTCAATATTTCTTACGAGTTCAAAAATCATACATTGTACATTTAGGACAAATTGAGTACTTCAACACCAAAGAAATCACTCTTAAGCAAGGTGCCGTTGTACAAGTAGGTAGGCAATATTATAATAGTTTTCTTTCCAAATTGAACACTATTACGGAAAGTTAATAAACAAAAAAGGTGAGCAAAACTCACCTTTTTTGATAACCAAACAATCAACCAAATTAACCCTTACGAGTAATTATCTTTAAGATTTTAAAGGCCTGAGATCAATCAATTCCAATTGATTCTCAGGCTTTAATGTTTTTAAGTAGATGTGGTAAACATCCTCATTTTGTCCGATAGTATTCGTTGGTTTAGTATTTTCAAATCGGGCAGTATGCTCTTGTGTGTAGGAACTTGCTTCTGTTTTAGCTTTCCAAACAATGGTGAAAGCCATTAGTAAGCCAAGTACAGCACAAATGTTTTTTTGGGATAAATATGTAGCTATCATGGCAGTAGTATTTATAGTTGGTTTAATTTCGATGATAGGTATATGCCAAAAAGTGACCCAAAGTGTAAAATCGGCCTTTAACAGCAAATAGAGCTGGTTCACCTAATTTGGACTGTACAAAAACGTACACAACATCCCCATTGACGGACAAAAACTCAAACAAAATTTGGTTGTCCTTTTTAAAAGTATTTTCAGGACTATTTCTAAAATTCTAAAAGCTGTCTATTTAGAACCTTAAAATCAAAAAATTCAACAAATAATACCTTCCAAATGCTCAGCAAAGCATTCATCATTTGAGTAAAAAGCATTTGTAATTATATTACCCGGGTAAAGTTTACCTACAGCTACTTTACGATGAAATCTGCAAGTTTCTTAATTTAAGCGTTTTGGGCATGATCAAATTCTTCAGGAAAATCAGACAGCAACTTCTTTCCAAAAATCAGGTGAGTAAATACCTGGTTTACGCTTTTGGAGAAATCATCTTGGTAGTAATAGGCATTTTGATAGCGTTGGGAATCAATAACCTGAATCAGCAGCGAATCAATAAAAACATCGAACAAATCTACCTTCAAGGATTGAAGGAAGAATTCCAGACCAGTAAGATCAAACTAGAAGAATTAATTCAAGTCAATCAAGGAAATATTGACGGAGCAAAAAGTATCCTGACATTTGTCGCGGATCCAAACAATAGCCCGGAAGAAAAGGAGTTTTCAGAATTACTATACCAATCATTTTCTTCTGACATCGCCTTTAACCCTAATAATTCTCTATTAAATGAAATGATCAACTCAGGAAATCTAAAGATTTTAAGCAACTCTGAATTACGGCGTTTGTTAACCAACTGGATTTCCACACTAGAAGATATTAAAAGACAGGAAAATGAACTGGATATTCAAAGGGAACATGTGTTAAATGAATTCAGAACCGAAGGCAACAGCCTTCAAACCATTTTAAAACAAGTCGGAGTATATCAACAACTAGGTATCCCCACTGTGAGAAAGGAACAAAGCAACTTAAAGCTTTTGTCCTCTACTGAATTTGAAAATAATATCCTGATGTTCATTTTAGCTAGCCATGCCACAGGAGATGCCCATTACCTACCACTAATGAGGGAAATGGATCAAATTTTAAATTTGATCCAGAAAGAAATTGAATGATGTAGGATTCGAATAAAAAAAGCTCCGAATTGATCGGAGCTTATATCATTACTATGAAACCAATTTACAATAATTCGTTGGCCAAGTTTGCCAACTCAGAACGCTCCCCTTTTTCCAGTTTTATATGAGCATATAATGGATGGTCTTTCACTCGGTCGATGAGGTAAGACAGTCCATTCGATTGAGAATCCAAATAAGGAGTGTCAATCTGATGTACATCTCCGGTAAAAACGATCTTCGTATTTTCACCAGCTCGGGAAATAATCGTTTTAATCTCATGTGGTGTCAGGTTTTGGGCTTCATCCACAATAAAGAAAATATTCGATAGAGACCTTCCTCTGATATAAGCCAGAGGCTGAATAACCAGTTTTTCCTGATTGACTAATTCCGTGATCTTCTGAAATTCCTTATCAGTCTCTTTATATTGATTTTGAATAAATTTCAAGTTATCCCAAAGAGGCTCCATATATGGGTTCAACTTAGATTTGATATCACCTGGCAAATACCCTATATCTTTATTGCTCAAAGGAACAATAGGCCTTGCCAAGAATATCTGTTTATAATCTCTTCGTTGTTCCAAAGCTCCAGCCAACGCTAGTAAGGTCTTTCCGGTACCTGCTACCCCTTGAATAGATACCAAGCGTATTCTAGGATTGGTTATAGCATTGAGCGCAAAGGTCTGCTCGGCATTTTTCGGCTTAATATTATAAGCTAATTTCTTATCTACACGCTCCAAAATATTCTCTTCCGGATTGAAATAGGCTAAAACAGAATTCTTATCACTTTTTAGAATGTAATAGGCATTGGCTTTTCTCTTTCGAGTTCCTAAAACCGACTTCGCTTCTATGTATCCAATTTCATACAGTTTGTTAATCGCATCCGGATCTACATTATCCAAGAAATATTTACCTGTATTTTCAAGCTCTGTAATATTCTTGATTTTACCGGTTTCATAATCTTCAGCAAGTAATTCCAGCGATTTCGCCTTGAGTCGAAGATTAATGTCTTTGGATACCAATATGACCTTCCTATTCTTTTCATGCTGTTTGAGATAAAGTGCAGCATTCAGAATTTTATGATCATTCTTCTCTTCACCAAAAATTTCATTGGCATTCATCTGGTTCTCTGGATTCATTAAGACTCGAAAGTTTCCTCTCGTCTTTCCATTCAGAGGAGTCCAATTGTGAATCATCTGATCTTTGGATAGTTTATCCAATAATCGGATGAATTCCCTTGCCTCAAAATTCTTGGTGTCATTGCCCTTTTTGAACTGATCCAGTTCCTCCAACACAGTGATCGGAATGACCACATCGTGTTCGGCAAAATTCATGATGGAGTTGTGTGCATATAGGATTACTGAAGTATCCAGCACAAAGATTTTCCGATCTTTATCGGCTTTTGCTCTTGGCATGCGTGCGGTAGGTTCTAATGGTACTGACTTAGTATAATTTAGAAAAATATTGACTGTAATGCCTCTATTTCTTCAATAAATTATTACTAAAAAAAATAAAAAACACCCTATTTATTTGACTATCAAGTGAATAAAAAAGGGTGAAAATTATCTTCGCACCCTTTTATTAAGCCTAATCTTCAGATTATGCCAATAATGCAGCAATATCATCTTGATCCAAGCTCTTCATAAAGCTTTCTTCTGTTCCGATTAACTCTCCTGCAAGCGCCAGTTTTCTATTCTGTAAAGCCATAATTTTTTCCTCCACAGAATTACGACTGATAAACTTGTAAATAATCACCTTATTTTCTTGGCCAATTCTATGAGCTCGATCGATGGCCTGAGCTTCTACTGCTGGGTTCCACCATGGGTCAAGTAAAAATACATATTCTGCTTTCGTCAAGTTCAATCCTACACCACCTGCCTTCAAAGAGATTAAAAACACCTTAATATCTTCTTGCTCTTGAAAGGCCTCTACCTGAGCCTGCCGATCTTTGGTTGAACCATCCAAGTAAGAAAATGGAATGTGCTCTTTCTCGAGATATTCTTTCACGATCGCCAAATGCCTCACAAACTGACTAAATACCAATACTTTATGACCTTCCGAGATAGTAGACTGAAGCATATACGTAATATCTTCCAACTTACCGGATTCTCCTTCATAATCATCTCTAACCAATTTTGGGTGATTGGCAATTTGTCTTAATTGGGTAAGACCTCGTAGTAAGGTGAATTGCTGTGAATTTCTTCCTGTTGCTTTTATATCTGAAATAATCTTTTCTCTATAATAGCTCTTTACCTCCTCATAAACCGATTCCTGCTCTGCAGTCATAGCGGAATATTTCACGTTGGTGATCTTTTCAGGTAAATCCGTAGCCACTTGGGATTTTAGCCTTCTCATGATAAAAGGCTTAATCATTGAATGAAGCTTGGTAGCCTTATTTTTATCATTTTGCTTCTCAATAGGCAAAAGGAATTGCTTTTTGAAGGAATGCTGCGTTCCAAGCAGCCCAGGATTCACAAAATTCATTTGCGACCACAGGTCCATGGTACCATTCTCCACTGGAGTACCGGTAAGAATCAATCGCTGTTTACTTTTCAGTTGATTTACCGCAGAAGCAATATTACTATTGGGATTCTTGATCGCTTGTGATTCGTCTAGTATGACATAGTTGAAAAAGAAGTCCTTGAGGATATCTATATCCAACCTGATGATTCCATACGATGTCAGCACAAGATCATATTCACTGAATCGATAGGGATCTTTAATACGATTTGTGCCGGTATAAACCAGAATCTTTAAATCTGGAGTGAATTTTCTTGCCTCTAATTCCCAGTTGTAAATCAAAGAAGTAGGCATTACCAATAACGAAGTTTGTCCTTCATTCACCTCTGCCTCATGAGCCAACAAGGCTAAAGTTTGGACCGTTTTACCTAAACCCATGTCATCCGCCAGACATCCACCAAACTTAAATTCATTAAGAAACCTAAGCCAATTATAGCCGGCATGCTGGTAAGGTCTTAAGGTTCCTGCAAACTTCTTAGGAACTTCATATTCCTCTATGGTCTCAAAATCACGAAGCTGCTCCAACTTCCTACTCAAGGTTAATTGAACAAGGTTTCCTGACTCCAAGGTCTTTGCTAAAGCCAAATGATGTTTCCTCATCATCATTTGGCCGGTCCCACCTTTATCTTCTAAAAATGAAAAGAGTTCCGAATAATTGACAAACCATGAAGCTGGAATCACCGCATATTCACCATTGGGAAGTTCAAATTCAGTTTTCCCTTGAACTAATAGTTTCCTCAATTTGGCAAATGGCACCAGATATATTCCAAACTTGATCTGGGCATTTACATCAAACCAATCGATGTTCTCGTTTACTTCGATCGAGATTTGAGCTCGACCAATATGATACGTTTTCCCCTTTGGACTTTCCTTTTGCTCAAATTTAAACCCTTCTATTTCCAGCCTATCCAAATGCTCACTGATCCAGTCAAAAGCCAGGGACTTGTTCATAGCCCTTTTGCCATGGTCAAAGTCCAGCCCTCTTTCCTCCAAGTACTTTACAATCGCTCTTTCCTTTTCCTTACTTCTAATTACTTTATGGAAAATGTAATGCTCTCCATTTTCTTCTAATCGTACCGAATTATTGATGGATTCTGCGGAGTCAAACACATAGTCTCCATATTTATATTTCAGTGAAAACACCAATTGATCCTCTTGACTTTTTTCTACTTCTTCCCCAAAGAGGTCGATTCCAGAATTCCCTGGAAGGTCAGCAATACAAAGAATAGGCTGTGGATTGCCTCTTTCCACCTTGATATCAAACCCTTCCGCATAAACATCAAAAACTGAAAGTAACTGGGTAATAAATTTCCTGTAATATTCTCTTTCGAAGCGCTTATCAATGACAATAAACTTCTTATTTAAGAAAGGCTTAAGCTTTTTGCCGTCTATGCCCTTTTCAAAGCTGAACAGCATTTGGTTCACTACCAACCAAGCAGGGTTGTGGCAAACTAAATAGCCATGTCTATACTGCCATTCCAGCTTTGCTCCTTTGTACTTAATCGTTGGAAAGTAATGAGTATTTTCTTCGTTTTTTCTAAAGTGGAATAACACCGTCGCTTTCTGATCCGTCACCTCGATTTCCTTCCAAATCGGATTCCCGTCGTTCCCCATTTCAAAGAATCTCTTACCTTTCAACAAGGGAAATATCTTAGATCTAGTATGCTCTAAATTTTCCTCAATCAGCTTTTGAATCGTTTCATTCCCGGAATTCTCATCATAAATTTTACGTAGAAATTCCTTTGGTTTCAAGTTTCTTTTGTTGTGCTTTCTAACCACCACTTCTTGCTGCATGCTGTCCATTAATTTGATCAGCTCAAAATCTGCCTTATCCAATTTGGATGAAAACTCATGGGCATTGACAGAACTGATATTTTGATGCGCCAAAGAAAGCCTTCCTTGTTCATCAAGTTGGATTACAAAAGAGTCAAGTAATAAGCCGAGGTATTCATGACTAAAAAGGGAATAAATAATCTCAAAGGGTTTCTCTGGATCAACTATCATAATCAGGGTCTTAGTATAACAGCACGGTCTTTTATTAAAGTAAGATTTAATAAAAGCAACCAAAAATGTAGTATTCATCACTTTTTGCGATGAATGCAGCTTGAAAATTACATAAAAATTGATCAGAATGGAGCCTCAACAGCCCTTTTTTCCTAAAAAAGTGATAAAATAAAGAAAATGGGCTCCTTCTAAATTCAAAAGGAGCCCATTTTTTTATTCACTTTCTACAGAAGAATTTATTTCTTCTATTTCTTCCTTTTTAGGTTCTTCTTCCTTGTGCTCTGGAAAAAATCTCCCTTGGAATATCAAGATTATTGCCACTCCAATAAAAATAGAAGCGTCGGCAACATTAAATATAGGCCATAGAGCAGTATAATCGCCACCCCAGATGGGAACCCATTCTGGAATATATCCTTCCCAAATGTCGAAATAGAACATATCTACTACCTGCCCATGAAACCAAGGTGAAGGAGCATTATAAGGCGCATTGTTTAACCAAACCCCATAAAATATGGAGTCTACCAAGTTTCCTATGGCTCCTCCCAATATCATGGCAATACATACAATAAATACTGGATGACTTTTTTGCTTGATAATATGGTATAGATAGTATCCTATTCCAGCCATTGCTACCAAACGAAAGGAAGTCAAGATCAATTTACCATATTCAGATCCGATTTCCATCCCGAAAGCCATTCCAGGATTAGTGGTATAATGAAGCTTAAACCAATCACCGAAAATCGGGATTTGACCCGGCGAACCAAAATCCATTTCGAAATGGACCAGCATTTTCACTGCCTGATCAATTAAGATCACCAACAATGCAATGCCAAAATATTTAATGTATCTATTCATTCTTAATCGATTGACCTCAGGCCTTTTCTACTTTTACTGCAATTTCAAAATCATCCATCTCCAAGGTAATCGCTTCCTGAAGGTCCTTTTCCAGAGTAAGACCTAATGCCTGAGTTTCAGATTGAATATAATCCCCAAAATTCTCTGTAGAAGCCATTATCAAATCAGAAGAAGGCTCAATGAAAATTTTGATTTTATCCTGAACTTCCAGTCCCATATCTTTTCTTAGGTTTTGGATTCTGTTCACCAAATCTCTCGCCACTCCTTCTTGCTTCAATTCTTCCGAGATGGTCACATCTAAGGCTACGGTAACTCCCATATCAGAGGCAACGGACCAGCCAGGAATATCTTGCGAAGTGATCAATACTTCTTCTAACAATAATTCCAAAGCTTCTCCATCCACATCTATTGAAATTTTTCCATCACGCTCGATGGTAGCAATTTCCCCTTGTCCCCATGAATTGATGGCAGCCACAACAAATCTCATTTTAGGGCCTAGCTTTTTACCTAATACAGGAAGATTTGGCTTCACGCTTTTTACAAGTATGCCGGAAGCATCGTCAATGAATTCAATTTCTTTGATATTCACTTCAGATTTAATCAACTCTTCTACATGTTGGATTTGTTCCTTTGTTTTCTCTTTAAGAATAGGAATCAATATTCGCTGTAAAGGCTGCCGCACTTTTACTTTTTCCTTCTTTCTCAAGGAATGAACCAAAGATGAGATGGTCTGTGCCAACTCCATGCTTTCTTCCAGATCCTTATTGATCAAATTGGAATCCGCATTATTCCAATCTGTTAAGTGAACGGATTCTTTACCTTCTTTGCTGGACTTAGTCAAATTCTGGTACATCCAATCAGAATAGAATGGAGAGAAAGATGACATCAGCTGCGTAAGGGTAAGTAAACATTCATACAAGGTTTCATAAGCTGCTTGCTTATCTGTATTCATGTCTCCTCTCCAGAATCTCTTTCTTGCTAATCTTACATACCAATTGGATAATTGATCTACTGTAAAATTCATGATCGCTCGGGTAGCTTTGGTAGCATCGTAATTATCCATAGCTTCTTCCACCTCAACAATCAAAGACTGTAGTTTGGAAACGATCCATTGATCTAGTTCGGCTCGTTCACTGACAGGAATAAGTTTGGATGGGTCATACACAAATGCATCCAAATTGGCATAGAGAGCAAAGAAATTATAAGTGTTTTGAAGGGTTCCAAAGAACCTTCTTTGTACCTCCCCAACCCCATCTAAGTTGAACTTCAGGTTGTCCCATGGGTTGGCGTTACTCAACATGTACCAGCGAACTGCATCTGGCCCATACTCTTTTAATGTCTTGAACGGGTCCACTGCATTGCCCAATCTCTTGGACATTTTGTTTCCGTTTTTGTCAAGAACCAAACCGTTTGCAATTACATTTTTAAATGCAACGCTATCAAACAACATCACCGCGATTGCATGCAAGGTAAAGAACCAACCTCTAGTCTGGTCAACTCCTTCAGCAATGTAATCAGCTGGATAATTCGCTTTAAACACATCTTGGTTCTCAAATGGATAGTGCCACTGTGCATAAGGCATGGCTCCAGAGTCAAACCAAACATCGATCAAGTCTGGCTCTCTGAACATTTTTTCACCCTTTTCTGATACCAGTACCACATCATCTACATAGGGTCTGTGTAGGTCTAGTTCTTTACCTTCATAAGGAGATTTCTCCATGAATCCTTTCGTCACAGACTTTTCTATTTCAGTCTGTAAATCGGCGATAGACCCAATGCATTTCTCTTCAGTTCCATCCTCTGTTCTCCAAATAGGCAATGGAGTTCCCCAGAATCTTGATCTACTCAAGTTCCAGTCTACCAAATTCTCTAACCAGTTACCAAAACGTCCAGTCCCTGTTGCTTCAGGCTTCCAATTGATGGTCTTGTTTAACTCAACCAATCGATCTTTATAAGCCGTGGTTTTAATAAACCAGCTTTCTAATGGGTAGTACAATACAGGCTTATCCGTTCTCCAGCAGTGAGGATAGCTATGTTCATACTTTTCTACTTTGAAGGCTTTATTTTCATTCTTCAAAATAATGGAAATGATGACATCCGTATTTTTAAAATCGGCAGCATTCTCATCATCTTCCGTATAATTTTTCACATAGAAATCATTCACCCCATATTCTTTATGGGCTGTGATTCCATGCTCTTTCATTTTTGCAGATAGATATTCTCCTACCACAGAAATGAATTTTCCTTGGCGATCTACAATCGGCAATTCATTTCCTTGCTCATCTTTCACAAAAACACCAGGCACATCATTTTGAACCAACGTCCTAAAGTCATCCGCACCAAAAGCCTTTGCCAAATGGACAATACCTGTACCATCTTCAGTAGTCACATAGTCTCCTGAAACGACAGTAAATGCAGGTGCGGGAAGCGCTAAGGCTTCAATTGGAAAAAGTTGTTCATATTCCCAACCTAGCATATCCTTTCCTTTGAACTCAGCTACGATCTCAAAAGGAATTAATTTATCTCCTGCTTTGTAATCTTCAATTTTAAGTTCAGCGGCCTTTGGATTCAGGTATGCATTCATACGCGCCTTTGCCAGAATCACTTGACAATGTTCATGGGTGTATGGGTTGAAAGTTTTCACTTTCACATAATCCAAGTTCTCGCCAATGGCCAAGGCAGAGTTGGAAGGCAAAGTCCAAGGTGTAGTAGTCCAAGCAAGAATAAACGTGTTCTCCTCTCCCTTTAATTTAAACTGTGCAGTAATGGAAGTATCCTTCACATCTTTATAGGTTCCTGGTTGGTTCAACTCGTGTGAACTCAATCCGGTCCCTGCAGCAGGAGAAAAAGGTTGAATGGTATACCCTTTATACAACAATCCTTTATCATAAAACTTCTTCAGCAAGTGCCAAAGAGTTTCAATGTAATTGGAATCAAAAGTGATATAAGGATCATCCAAATCTACCCAGTAGCCAATTTTTTCAGTCAATTCATCCCATTCATTTTTGAATCGCATGACTGTCTCCTTACACTTCTTGTTGTATTCTTCGACAGATATTTTCTTACCGATATCTTCTTTTGTAATACCAAGCTCCTTTTCAACTTGAAGTTCTACCGGAAGACCATGGGTATCCCAGCCACCTTTTCTTTTTACCTGAAACCCTTTTAAGGTTTTGTATCGGCAAAAAATATCTTTTAGGGTTCTCGCCATGACATGGTGGATCCCAGGAGTACCATTGGCAGATGGTGGCCCTTCAAAAAAAGTAAAGGTTTCTGCACCTTCACGGTTTGAAATAGATTTTTCAAAAATCTTATGGTCTTTCCAGTACTGAAGTACGTCTTCTCCTATAGCAGGGTAATCGACTTGTTTGAACTCTTTATATGTTTTCACAATATCCTTTCTTGTAAGCAAGTAGGTGATTTGATTCCAATTATTGCTTTTTAAGCTCCTAACAGTCAAAATTGTTCGGACTCATTATTATTGGAAAGAAAACCAAAAGGTTTTCATGCTCCTCAAAAGCAGGCACAAAGATAAGAGAATTACCCCTTTTTATGTGAGTTGAAGGGAAAAAATGGCGGGATTGGGTAACTACTGGCAAATTTTTGAAAACAAATGAGCAAGAGTAAAGGTCCTCAGGAAATTAAAAGCCTTTTTAGCGCCTTTCCAATTTGGATTATTTTCTAGGCCATTTACTATAAGCAGGCATTTTTATCCAGAAATTTACACAAGAGACTATATGCTCTGAAATGGAGTTTGTAAATTTCAAGAAATTTCAACCCCCTATTGTTAATGAAAACCAAAATCCCTCTTTATATCTTTTTGGCAATCTTGGCTTTTTCATGTGCCAGCCCAAAAGAAGAGACTACAGAAATTTTTTCAGGCAACCCTATCTCTACCGGTTGGTATGCTGATCCTGAAGGAATTGTTTTTGGGGACGAATATTGGATTTACCCTACCTTTTCGGCGGGCTATACAGACCAGCTTCACTTTGATGCGTTTTCTTCCAAGGATTTAATAACCTGGGTAAAACATGAAAATATCTTAGATACCTCAGCCATAAAATGGGCAAAACAAGCCATGTGGGCCCCGGCTGCCATAGAAAAGGATGGCAAATACTACTTATTCTTTTCTGCCAATGATGTTCAAAGACCGAGCAGGGCAGGGTGGGATCCTGACAATGACATCAACCATTATGGTGGCATCGGGATAGCAGTGGCTGATTCACCTGCTGGACCATTCAAAGATTATCTAGGAAAACCCTTAATAGATGATTTTTACAATGATGCTCAACCGATTGATCAATTTGTTTTTAAAGATACTGACGGACAATACTACATGTTTTACGGAGGCTGGAGTCATTGTAATATTGGTAAATTAAATGATGACTTTACCGGATTTGAGCCTTGGGAAGATGGAGAGTTGTTTCACGAGATCACTCCTGAAGGGTATGTAGAAGGACCTTTCATGTTTATCCGAAATGGTAAATATTATTTTATGTGGTCAGAAGGTGGCTGGACCAACGACAGTTATAAAGTTGCTTATGCCATGTCAGACAAGGTAACTGGACCCTATGAACGAATTGGAACCATTTTGGAATCTGATACTACCGTAGCCACGGGTGCTGGTCACAATTCTGTTATTCAAAAACCAAATTCAGATGACTGGTATATGGTATACCATAGAAGACCAATCCCTAATCAGGGTAGAGATCACCGAGTAACCTGTGTGGATGTGATGGAATTCAATCAAGATGGTACCATTAAGCCCATTAAAATGACATTTGAAGGAGTAGCTGCCAACCCTATTATTGAATAAGAGAAAAGTTTCTTTATTTAAAATTAAGCCTTTTGTAATTGAAAGAAACAAGAAAGGATAAGATGAAAACGAACCGCTATCAGGTAGCGGTTTTTTTATGATATATTAGATTCTTTACTCTCAGAATCTTATGAAACTTAATTCTTCTTACTTCGGGGACATATTTGATGATGTCGTATTGAAATAAAAGAGGAATGAAAAAAGTATAGGATCAAGTAGTAGAGAAAAAAATAGCCATGTCATCTTAAAAAGACTTGATTCCCTGAATTTTACCATTACATTCTTTCTATAAATAATCAACTGGAAGCTTTACCAAACTTGTCTTTCTAAGGCTATTTGTCTAATTTCCAGCCTTATACCGCCCAAAATCACCTTTTTAAATGGTTGGAGTTACCAACCAGTTCAAGCTTCATTCTTTAACCTTTAGCATATGAAAATTTATTCTCGCCTAGTTATCCCATTGTTGGTAACGATCATTCTTGCATTATTGAAACTTTATTTGGGGGGATTATCTAAAGATTGGGAGGGATGGATGGCTTATTTACCCTCCATCAATACCATATTGATTATTAGTGGATTTACCTGGTGCTTATTGGTAGGGATGCAAATAGTAAAGTCCATGTTTTTAAAACAATATGACATCTCTCAAGAGGACAACCTCCGGGCAAGAAAAGTCTATACACAGATCAATATCCTTGTGAAAATTGCCAATTTTATCATCATTCTGTTCTCCATTGGTTTAGTTCTATTATCTTTTGAATCTGTCAGAAAAGTAGGGGTTGGATTTTTTGCTTCAGCCGGGGTAGCTGGAATCATCATCGGTTTTTCTGCACAAAAAGCTATTGGAACCTTGATTGCCGGAATTCAAATTGCCTTTACTCAACCGTTTAGATTGGAAGATGCAGTGGTAGTAGAAGGTGAATGGGGATGGATCGAAGAAATCAATTTGAATTACATCGTCGTGAGAATATGGGACCTAAGAAGACTGGTACTTCCTACAACCTATTTCTTGGAAACCCCTTTCCAAAACTGGACAAGAACTTCAGGTGATTTATTAGGCTCTGTTTTTCTTTATACGGATTATACGATTCCTTTTAACGAACTCAGAAAAGAATTGGACCGCATTCTGGAAACAACAGATCTTTGGGATAAGAAAGTAAAAGTATTACAAGTCAGCGATACGAAAGAACATACCGTAGAAACAAGGATTTTGGTAAGCGCTAAAAATTCACCGATTGCCTGGGATTTAAGAGTATATGTTCGGGAAAAAATGATTGAATTCATTCAGAAAAATTATCCTGAATGCCTACCAAAAACTCGTGTCTTAATGGAAAAGGAAAAGAGCTAATCTCTTTAGACTAGACTTCTTTGTACTATCTATTGGAGCCATATTATTGGTGAGCATAAAAGTAATGGTCGGTTATATCAGGCATTTGGTAATGGTAAGCCAAGTTAATTTTGAAAGACCTGTTGCTGATATACAGGAACAACTTTTGAACCTTAAACTATCTTTGATAAACAGTACAAGACTTGTGGTTTTACAAATTCCATTTTACACTACCTGGCATTTGAGTAGTTCTTGGTTTCCAAATCAGGCGAATCCAAGTTGGGTAATTTTCAATATGAAATAACTGGCCTTTTACCTGTTTCACGCTGTTCTTATTTTTGAATGTAGAACCAAAAAATACCGGAAAAAATGGGTAAAATGGGTGATTTCAATCGCCGGCATAAGTCACATTGAAAAATCATTAATCCAATTACAAGAATCAAAAGATTTAAAAGCTGATTCTTAAACAGCTAAAATCTTAATATTTAAAGCAAGGCATAGAGGACTTTCTGCCAGCTCCGGAAGCTTTCCCCCAAAGGAAACTATATCGCAGGGAAATTTCATGTGCTCCTCCCGTATTGGCATTCCCAAGGGAAGAGATAGTAAAATCATGGCTATATCCCACATCTAAACCTCCGCCTAATGACATTCCTACCAGAGCAATGATGGATTCATGATTAGGCTGTTCGGAATTAGAAACCGGAATTCCTCTATACCAAACCCCCAAAACCAAAGGTTGAATATTGAGCTGGGCTCCCATATCCAATTGGGTGAAAGGTTTTTGGTTTTTGTAATTAAAAGCCAATGTCAACTCCTTAGTTCCAGACTTTTGATTGTAAAATTCGGTAGAAGAACCACCAGAAAGATCAAATTTCACCCCGCCATGAGCTGAAACCTTAAGTGGTAACTTACTATTTTGGCCATCAACAAAGGATAAATTAGGTTGGGTAACATGCGCAGTCGATACACCAAACCAAACCTTCTCATTGTTATAAAGGAAACCAAAACTGTAATCCATAAATTGTCTGCGAACATCTTGGCCTAGGTTTTCTCCACTAAAATCCCCAATTGATCCAGTTTGATCATCAATTTGACTCCCGAAGATCAGATCTCCAAAATAAGCATCTCTATCCATGAAGCTAACTTGCCCCCCAATCCTCAAAAAAGAACGGAATCCTAGCCTCATCCTATAAGAGTAAACGGCTCCAATTTCAGACACACTGAGGTTGGCCATACTTTGCTGGGATTTATTAAAAATTAACCCAATCCCACTATTAATATTAAACATGTAATGATCCACATAAGCAGAATAGGAAGTGAAGGATTGATCTAATCCAGGCCATTGATTCCTATAGTTTACCCCAATTCTAGTCATTTCGGAGGATCCGGCCATCGCTGGATTTAAGTAGAGAGGAGCTGCATAAAATTGGGAATACTGTACATCCTGAGCTTGAGAAGTCAGACTCAGCATTCCTAAAATAATTAATGTAAAAATTCTTTTCATAACCTATCTAATAAGGGTGATTCCGCCGCTGCGACTTTGATTTTCGCCAGCAGTATTGGTGTAGGTAATTTTATACAAGTAGTTACCGGCAGGTAAAGCCTGCCCCTTATATGTACCATCCCAACCTTGAGATTCCTGGTTGGTGGTCATAAACATTCTTTCTCCCCAGGTATTAAATACCTCCATAGAGAAATTTGATACGGCCTTCATTTTGGGGATAAACACGTCATTAAGACCGTCTCCATTTGGAGTAAATGCATTTGGAATGACAATCATTTCCTCAGGCACATTTACTTGAACAGTATTCTTTTCAATGCTTGAACAGCCATAGATATCGAAGGCCGTAAGCGTTACTTCAAATGATCCAGCTTTTTCAAATATGTGTATAGGATCTTTTTCAGATGATTTATTTCCATCTCCGAAATGCCATTCCCAAGCAATGAATTCCTCAGAGATTTCACTTTCAAAAATTATTTCCTCATCTACTTGCACTTCTGGCTCACTGGAAATTTCCAGCTTTCTAAACTGGAAATTCAATCTGCTGCCCTGAGTATTCAAATTAGGGTAATCTACTTTGGCTTCAGTAATCACTGAACAACCTGTAGCATCAATTACTTTAACTTTTAGGGTTCCAGTTTTGAAATAATTGATCTCCCTGGCATTGGTATTTCCATTATTCCATTCGATGGTGTAAGGTTCTACTCCACCCTCTATTGAGACCCAAGCGACTCCTGTGAAAGATCCCTCTTCACAATCCACATCAAGCATACTTTCAATTCTCGCGTTGATATTCCCAGAACCCTTTACCTCGAAAGATTTAGTGATTTCACAGCCTGAAGCATCTTTAACAGAAATTGAATAGGTTCCTGGAGCCAAATCTTCTCTTTTGGAAAGGCCTTTGACACCATCTGACCACTCTATAGAATAATCCCCAGAAGCCCCGATAACTTCTAGCTCTACTAAGCCATCTTCACCTCCAGCACAAGAAGTAGGTTGATTATTCGCAATAACCAGATCCAGATTAGAGGAATTAGAGAGATTGAACTGCTTCTCAATAATACATCCAGAGGCATCAGAGACAAGCACAGAATAATTACCGGAAGAAAGGTTGGTGGCTTTTGCAGAATTTTGTCCATTACTCCACTGGTAAGTATATGGGGCTTGTCCTCCAATTACCCCCAATTCAATTTCTCCATTTGCATTTCCATCGCAATAAGGGGAAAGGATCGACTCAGTTAAAGTCATCACTGCCGGGCTTTTCACTTCGTAATTCGCTGTAAATGAACAGCCGGTTTGATCTTTGATAGTTACTGCGTAATTACCCGCAGAGAGATTATCGACATTTTGGGTAGTAGCTCCGTTGCTCCAGCTATATATATAAGGAGCTTGCCCTCCACTGATGGTAAGCTTGATTGCCCCATCATCAATTCCACTGCAAGACAAATCCTTAGTGGTTTCTTGTACTGAAATACCTTCTGATTCAGATTTTACTTCAAAAGAAACGGTTACATCACAATTATATATATCAGCAACTTTCACTGAATAAGTACCAGGCTTTAGACCATTCACTTCCCATTGGTCCTCCACCCCATTGCTCCAAGTAACCTTGTAAGGCTCCCCTCTTCCTACCTTAACACTAAGCTTAGCCGAACCATCAGCTCCCGACCCACAAGAAGCTGGAATAATTTCAATAGGATTTAAAATCAATGGGTAAGGAGGCTGAACCACTATATTCTCTTTATGGACAGCACCTTTTGAATCAGTAATTTCAACAGTATAGGTTCCTGCGTATAAATTGGTACGGTCTTTGGTTGTTTCAAGTGTATTCCACTTATAGGTATAAGGAGCCTGGCCCCCTGTGACCGTTAAAATAATGTGGCCTTTCTCTGAATGAGAGCAAAGTGCAAGTTTTCCTGAAACAGCAACCTGTATATCAGAAGCACCCATTGTTCGGGCTTGAACCAAATCAGGGTCTTTCAAAGATGATTGCGCATAAATGGAATTGATATATCCCATCATCATTAGAGGGAGTAATATCATTAAGCCATATGTAGAAAATGCCTTCTTCATCTTTTTTCGCCTGGTCCTCAAGCGCCTGATTTTCAATTGGGTAAAATTGCCTTATATAATAGGGTTTTTGTATTTTGTTTTTAAGAATAATATTTTTTGCAAATCGTATACAACAAAATGATATTCTTTCTTTTAGTGTTTATCTTAAAATAAGTGCAGAAAAATTCTAATATCCAAAGATTGGATGCACGTCAAAAGGGAATAGTTCAAACTTGAAAAAGTATCATTTTTATTAAAAAATTACCATAATCAAAAAAAGTATGAAATGATGCTTTTTTTTGATCATAAAAGACAAAAGCCTGAAAATCAGGCTTTGAATATTATTTTTAAAAAAAATCGATTTTTTTTTAAAAAGCTTATGAAATGTTGCTCAATGCTAGTATTTAAAGCAAGGAATGACTCTTCCTCTTTGGTTTCTGGATTTTGGATCCCCCCACAAAAAAGTATACCTGATGGATACTTCATGCGCACCTCCACTATTTTTTTGTCCTAATTTTGACACAGTCACATCATAGGAATATCCAATATCCAACCCGGAAGGAAGCGACACGCCAACTAACCCAATGACGGCCTCATTATTAGGCAAAGAATTTTTGGTTGGAAGTCCTCTATACCAAAGCCCCAACACCAAAGGTTCAAGAAAAACTTGGGCACCTAAATCAAGTTGATTAAAAGGATCTTGTTGTTTATAGTTGAAGGCAAAGGAAATAGATCTTTCGGAATAAGCATGAGTAAAATAATCTCGCCCCCCATGTCCTAAATCAAACTTCACACCTCCTTGAGCAGAAATCTTCATTGGGAGTTTGGAAATTTGCCCTTCCATAAAAGACCTATTAGGTTCTGACAAGTGATGTGCTGAAACTCCTAACCAATACTTATTGGTATAAAATAACCCTCCGACTGCATAGTCCATAAAACTATACTTGGAATCCAGCGGTACTCCATCCAATTCATCTGTAATTCCACCTATGGTTCCATTTATGATATCAATTTGACTTCCAAATACCAAGTCTGAGAAAAAAGCATTCCGCTGCATAAAGCTGACTTGCCCTCCAACTCGGAAGAATAAATCCTGACTTATTTGTAAACGGTAGGCATAGGATAAACCAATTTCATTGGTTGAAAGCTGCGCCATACTTTCTTGGCTTCCATTAAAAATCAATCCTATACCCGAATTGTAATCCATAATATAGTGATCAATGTATGCAGAATAGGAATTAAAGCTCTGGTCTAATCCAGGCCATTGATTTCTGTAATTGACACCGATCCGTGTGAGCTCACTTGCTCCGGTAAGGGCAGGATTTAAATAAATAGGGGCTGCGTAAAACTGGGAGTACTGGGTATCTTGGGCATAGATATCCAACTGTACAAAAAATTGTACCATCAAAAACATACATACGCCTAAGATCTTCCTCAACATAATCTTCATCACGATCCCTATACGGCAAAGGTATTATAACCGCAACGGAAAACCGTGAATTTAAAATGAAATGTAGGTTGTGAAACTACTAGGGCTTATGATTGAGAAATACAATCTTATTGGGTTTCAAACCATTATGATTAAACGCATTTTTAATTTGCGATTAAATCAATTAATGGCTTTGAAAATCAATAATTATACCAAAGAGATTTTATTTGGAAATATTCCTGATTAAATATCAAGAATTACCTGATTACGAATAAGATCTTGAAATTCTTCTCTTTTTCGAATCAATTGTGCTTTACCTTCCCATACCAGGACTTCTGCTGGCCTTAACCTTGAGTTATAATTAGAGGCCATACTTATCCCATATGCTCCAGCATTTTTAATAGCCAATATATCTCCCCTTCTAACTTCCTCAATTGCTCTCCCTGCAGCTATAGTATCTGTTTCACAGATGTATCCCACCACATTGTAAGTAGCAGGTTTTCCTTCTGGATTACTTACATTATAAATTCCGTGGTAAGCATCATACATCATGGGTCTAATCAAGTGATTCAACCCAGAATTCACTCCTACAAAGGTAATTTGCGGAGTCTTTTTTACAACATTGGCTTCAACCAATAAATACCCCGATTCGCTTACGACAAATTTTCCAGGTTCCAACCATAATTCCAGATCTCGCCCATACTTTTTACAAAATTCCAGAAAAGCCTCAGAAACTCGTTTTCCTACCGCCATGATATCTGTAACCACGTCACCATCCTTATACCCTACTTTAAACCCTCCTCCAAAATCAAGAAAATTCAAGTCCGGAAAATTCATAGCAGCATCAAAAAGAACATTCCCTCCCTTCAAAAACACTTCTGCATCCAGAATATCCGAACCAGTATGCAAATGGAGGCCTGTCACTTTCATCCGATAGCGTGAAACTACCTCTAGGATTTCATCCAATTGTTGAATTGAAATACCGAACTTACTGGTAATATGACCTACGGAAATTTTCGCATTTCCTCCAGCCATGATATGTGGGTTAATTCGGATACAAACAGGCACCGAGCCTCCAAAGGTCTGCCCGAATTGCTCCAATATAGAAATGCTGTCTAAATTGATCATGGAACCCAACTCTACTACTTCTTTGATCTCCTCCAGGCTCACTCCGCTGGGCGTGTACATGACGTCTTTCCCTTCATAGCCTGCTTCAAGACATATTTTCACCTCCTCCAAAGAGACCGCGTCTACCTCTCCGCCAGCTCTTTTCACCAATTTCAAAATAGAGATATTGGTCAATGCCTTCGTAGCATATTTTATCTTCAAAGGAACTTTTTCAAATGCCTTCTTCAGAGTATGTATCTGCGTAGTGATTTTCTCACCATCATACACATACACTGGAGTGCCAAATTCTTTTGCAATAGTTTCCAAGGAAACTCCTTGGATTGAAATAGGGTTATGAGATGCTGACATGATCTGAAATTTGCGCCCAAAGATAGCCAAATAACAAAAAAAGGAGGCATAAGCCTCCTCTTTTCCTTTATCGTAAATGTAATTAAGAAATCATAATTTAAAGAACGGAATCAATTCTGAGATTGTTCCTATAAAACTCAAGCTATTGTGAGTCAATGGCAGTTAAATATTGTTAAGCCCTATTTCACCCCTAAGAATCAGGCTAAATTTGTAAAATGTCCAAAGGAAACATAATTCTTATCATTGTTTTGATGTCCCTGGCCAGTTTTGGCTTAATGGGTTTCCAATACTATTGGGTAAGAAATGCGGTAAGGATAAACCGTGAACGGTTCGATCAAAACGTGTATATGGCGCTCTCGGGGACGGTAGAGCAATTGGAAAAAGGAGAGACTTCAGACGTCTTACTCAGCTATTTAATGAAAGACTCCCTTTTCCAGGAATCCTTATTTGAAAAAATTGAACCAATCACTTTCCAGATCCAACAACGCCCCGTCTATAGAAGCAGACCCTCTATTGTGGACACTCTACTCAATGAAACTGCACCGGAAGTTAGCCCTACTTTCAGGAGAATCCTCGAATCCAGAGGGTTTGATATGAATGCACTGAAAGAATTGGAAATGTTTTTTGCCTATATGACCCCTGAATTGGCTTCCAGCATGTTTACTCCGGATGAAATGGCTATTCTTTTGGAAGAAAAGGAACGCCAACTCAACTACCTAAGTAAGGCAGAAAGTACAAGAGTAAGGCCTAATGTAGAAGTGATCCCAAGTCCAGAAGTATTGACAGAAATAAATATTTCGGATGATATTCTGGACAAAATCCGTCGAGCCAATTTCAAAATTGACATGGTGGAACGTACCTGGAATGAATTAGCAGCAGGGCAAAAGGAAATTCTGGACAGACTTGACACGCTCCAAGTAAGGGAGCTTTTGAGTAACCACCTTTTGGAAAGAGGGATTACCGAATCTTTTGAACTGGGACTTTTAAAAGACAATGGTGAAGTACTCCCATTAGGTCCAGTCACCCAACAAAGTACCTTACTCCAAAACGGAATCAAGGCCAAACTCTTTCCAAATGACATTCTAGGTAAAGAAAATTTCCTTTATATATTCTTTCCAGAAAAGAACTATCATGTCATCCGTCAAGTTTGGATTCCAATTTCGAGTTCCATCTTATTTATAGGAGTAATTATTTTCTGTTTCATTTACGCGATCAAAGTCATCATCCGACAAAAAGCACTTTCGGACACCAAAAATGATTTTATCAATAATATGACCCATGAGTTCAAAACTCCGTTAGCTACAGTAAGTCTTGCCGTAGAAGCTTTACAAGACCCTGAATTATCGACCCAGGATAAATTCAGAAAGAGATACCTAGGGATCATCAAAGATGAAAACAAAAGGCTGACAGCTCAAGTAGAGAAAGTTTTACAGGCGGCTGCGCTGGATAAGCAGGACTTCAAATTAAAAATAGAGGAGTTGAATCTCAGTGAATTATTAGAATCTACAATGCAACATATCAGCCTTCAGGTGGAGAAAAGAGGTGGAACACTCTCATTTACAGATCGGCTAAAAGAACCATCAGTTGAAGGTGATGCTTTTCATTTAACTCACATCTTTAATAATTTACTGGACAATGCATTGAAATATACTCCACATACCCCAACCATAAAAATGGAAGCGACGGAGGGAAAAGATCAGTTTATTGTTAAGATTACAGATAATGGGATAGGAATGTCTAAGGATGCCCAAAAGAAAATTTTTGATAAGTTTTATAGAGTTCCTACCGGAAACGTTCACGATGTGAAAGGTTTTGGTCTAGGATTATCTTATGTAAAAACCATGCTTGAAGCACATCAGGGAGGCATTCAAGTAGAAAGTGAAGTAGGAAGAGGGACAACGTTCACTATAACTTTACCCAAAAAGCAATGAGCAAAGCTAAACTATTGGTCGTAGAAGACGACCCAAACCTAGGGGATATTCTTCAGGAATATCTTGAAATGAAAGGCTATGAACCAACCCTATGCAGAGATGGGGAAGAAGGCTGGAATAAATTCAAAAAGGGCAAATACGATTTATGCCTTTTAGATATCATGATGCCCAAAAAGGATGGCTTTACCCTTGCCAAAGAAATCAAAAAAGTACAAGAGGATCTTCCAGTGCTATTTTTGACCGCTAAAAATCAAAAAGACGATATTATTGAAGGACTAAAAATAGGAGCAGATGATTACATCACCAAGCCATTTAGTATGGAAGAATTGCTGCTTCGGGTCACAGCAATCCTAAGGAGGACCCAAAAAAGCACAGAAGTTACTCCTTTAAAAATTTATAAGTTTGGTGGATTTGTACTTCATTACGATGAGCAATACCTCGAGGGCCCTAAAGGTAAACACAAACTTACTTCCAAGGAGAATGAGCTCATACGACTATTGGCCTCGGAAATCAATAAACTGGTCAATAGAAGTCATGCCTTAAAGCAAATCTGGGGAGATGACAGCTACTTCAATGCACGTAGTATGGATGTGTACCTAAGCAAGATTCGAAAACTGCTCAAGGACGATCCCAAGGTTCAAATCATCACCGTGCACGGAGAAGGTTTTAAATTGATCGTCTCAGAAGACTAAAAAAAGGCAGTGATTTCACTGCCTTTTTCCTATTCTAGAAGTAAGCTTTATACTAAACTTGCTCCAATTCCATTTCCCTCAGGAAAGGTTATTTTTTCTGGCGTTATCTTCACTCCTGTAGCAGGGTCTTTTGCCAACAACATGGCCCCATCCATATCCACATAATCCAGTAATGGCGCGATATGGGCAATGGCAGTAATCCCAATAGAAGATTCTGTCATGCATCCTACCATGGTTTTCATCCCTAAAGATTTTGCTTCATGGATCATTCGAAGCCCCGGAGTAATTCCCCCAGCCTTTACCAACTTCACATTAATACCATGGAATAGCCCATGGCATTTTTTCACATCACTTTCCACCATGCAACTCTCATCTGCAATTACCGGTAGTTTGGAATATTTGAATACTTCCTTCATCCCATCCAAATCATCTTTACCCAGAGGTTGTTCCATAAATTCCACTCCTAGTTTTTGGAGCTCTACCGAATATTCAATGGCCTGATCCGCAGTCCAGGCACAATTAGCGTCTATTCTAAATATAGCATCGGTATGCTTTCTTAACTCCCTCACGATTTCCAAATCATCCGATGTTCCCAATTTTATTTTATAGATAGGCCAGTGGACCTCTTTCATTTTAGAGACCATTTTTGGAACAGTATCTATCCCAATGGTAAAATTGGTAGTTGGGATATCCGTAGGGTTTAGCCCTAAAAATTCATACAGTTTTTTGCCCTTTTTCTTGGTATACAAATCCCAAGCAGCCATATCTAAAGCGCATTGAGCAAATGGATTATCCTTAAAATGGGTTTTCCCTAGCTCCCACAATTCTTCTGGGCTTTCCCAACTTCCACCCTCCACTATATCACGGAACTTATCCAGGGCCATACTCATATTTTCTACAGTCATCCCATAAAAAGGATTGGTCGTGGACTCACCTAAGCCCACCAAATCACCCTCTTCCAGTTTGACTATCAAGGTATCTTGAATATCCCTACTTTGGTGAGCAATGGTAAAAGTATGTTTAAGCGGAAGATCTTCAACAAAATACGATAGCTTCATTTACAATTTGAGCTTTATACATATACTATTTAAATCACAATGGCTAGTTTTACTTTTCACTTTAAAGAAAATCCAACCATGATGAGCTTTTCAAAGGGCATTTATACACGCATTTTTTTGCTGTTTTTAATTTCCTTAATTGGGTGTAAAACTGCAAATAAAAATACTGCCGAACCACTTTCTATCGAAACTTTAGAGTCAGCTTTCGACAATTTTAAGGAATCGGCTATCACCCATCGGAGATTTAAACACGAAGACCTGCAGCCTCTGATTCAAAAACATGCAAGTCAGTTTGAAACACAGGTTCTAGGAAACTCCATAGATGGCAGAAGTATTTCCAGTTTAGACTGGGGAAATGGCGAAACGAAAGTCATGCTATGGTCACAAATGCACGGAAATGAAAGCACTGCTACCATGGCGCTTTTTGATCTATTTAACTTTTTGGAGGGTAGTGGAGATGAATATGAAGATATCAGAAACACACTGAGAAGCAATTTGAATATCAAATTCATTCCAATGATTAATCCAGATGGTGCTGAAGCATTCAAAAGAAGAAATAGTCTGGACATTGATTTGAACAGGGATGCCATTTCTCAAATCTCCCCTGAAGCCATTATTTTAAAGAAAGCGAGGGATGATTTCGAACCAGAATTCGGTTTTAACCTTCACGATCAGCAGGTGTATTACAATGTAGAGGGTACTCCCAAACAAGCAACCATTTCCGTTTTGGCTCCAGCCTACAATGTCGCCACCGATGTGAATGAGATTAGAAAAAGGGCCATGCAGACTATTGTGGGAATGAATAAAGTTCTTCAACAAGTTGTTCCTGGCCAAGTGGGAAAGTATGATGATGCCTTTGAACCTAGAGCTTTTGGAGATAACATTCAAAAATGGGGAACAAGCACAATTCTGATCGAATCAGGAGGATACTGGGGAGACCCTGATAAGCAGTATATCCGCCAACTCAATTTTATGATCATTTTAGATGCCTTGCATCAGATTGCAACCAAAGGGTACGAACAGTACACTACAGAGGAGTATTTTTCAATCCCAGATAACGATTCCAAACTGGCAGATTTGATGATCAATGAAATGTTGGTTGAGGTAGAAGGAAAGAAATATCCAATTGACCTTATCATCAGAAGGAGAGAATCTGAAGTACCAGGCGGCTATTATGTTTCTGGCTCCATTGAAGATCTAGGCGACATGCAAGTATATTATGCTCCGGAGGTTTTTGATGCTAGTGGATTTGAGTTTGAAGAAGGCAAGGTATATGAATCAACTTTTGAAGACATTGGCTCATTAGATTTTAACCAAGCAATAGACTTATTAAAACAAGGATATTTGGCAGTGAAAGTAAACAATGGAGCGTCTAAAGATCTTCATTCCTTACCCATTCTGGTATTAAAAAGCGTGGATTCTTTTCCAAGTGTATGGACTACCGGTTCTGCCCCAAACTTTTATTTAGCTAAAGATGGAGAATTGAAATATGCTATCGTCAATGGTTATCTGATCGACTTGGAAAACCCTACACAGCAAGACTTTAAACAAAGAATCTATTAATTGTTAATAAATGTTTCCAGAGTACTAAAACCCGCTAAATGGCGGGTTTTTTGATGATTGGACTTATTATTCTTTATATTCAAAAGTAACTTTTAGCCCTATGAATAAGAACCTATCCTCCATATTATTTGCTTTGGCAATCGTCCTTGCCTCGATCGTTTTAGGAAATGCAATCATCAATAGAAACAGGCCTCAAGGCACCATCAACGTGACCGGTTTGGGTGAAAGTAACTTCACTTCAGACCTAGTGGTTTGGGAAGGGAATTTTTCCAGAGAAAGTTTTGACTTAAAATCTGCTTACGAGGATTTGGAAAAAGACAAGAAATTAGTGTCAGATTATTTGGTTTCCAAAGGGATCCCAGCAGACAAGTTGATCTTCAATGCTGTTCAGACCAACCCAAAATACCAGCAAAATTATTCCGAAACTGGAAGATACCTAGGACAGACATTTGATGGTTATTCTTTGAATCAATCGCTGAAAATAGAATCTACAGAAGTAGAGAAAGTAGAAAAGATCAGCCGTGAAATCACAGAGTTATTAAATCAGGGGATTGCATTCTATTCACAAGCTCCACGGTATTATTATACCGGACTGGAATCTTTGAAACTGGAAATGATTGCCAAAGCGACAGAAGATGCACGGGTACGGGCTGAGCGCATCGCAGAAAACTCCAAAGGGGATCTTGGAGACCTAATTTCGGCGAATATGGGTATTTTTCAGATTACTGGCCGAAATTCTGGGGAGGACTATTCCTGGGGTGGTACTTTCAATACCGCAGACAAAAACAAAACCGCTTCCATTACCATGAAACTGGTTTTTGAAGTGGATTAAGAAAAGGTTGGCTTTAAACAATTAGGACCTATAAGGCCTTATTAGTATGTGAAAGCTTTAATCATTTTAATACTAATGTCCTCGACCATTATCCTTTATCAGTTTGACAAAAATTCACCTACAAGAGATTGGAGGGTAGTAGATGATGGCGTGATGGGAGGAAGATCATCAGGCAATTTCTATGTCAATCAATCTGGGAATGGTGTATTTGAAGGTTTCGTGTCCTTGGAAAATAATGGAGGCTTTTCTTCGGTGAGATACAGGAAGACTTTTCAAATTCAATCTCAAAAAACTATTAGAATCCAATTAAAGGGAGATGGAAGCACGTATCAATTTCGAGTAAAGGCAAATTCTAATGATCTCCATTCCTACATAGGAGAATTTAAAACAAGCGGGGAATGGGAAATTGTGGAAATTGAGCTCACAAAGATGTACCCAGCTTTTAGAGGTCGAACACTTTCAATTCCAAACTTCGACAAAGATCATATTGAGGAATTAGCCTTTTTGATAGGTAATAAAAAAGAACAAAAATTCCATTTGGAAATAAAGTCTATCCAACTAATCTGATTCTTCCGATCGCTTTTGAATGTAAAAAAAGATGGACCTAAACTTGAATCTCAAGACTTAGGTGGAGATTACTTGTTAGATACCTACTAAAACCCGTCGATTAACACTAATTTGCCTTGATACTCATGAAGTAGATTGAATTGAAAAAACAAGAAAAGACCAAATCCGGACTTCACCCACGAAATGCCCATCGGGAACGCTACGATTTCCCTGCATTGATTCATTCCCACTCTTCCTTAATGCAATATGTTTCGGAAAATAAATACGGAGATCTCAGTATTGATTTTGCCAACCCTAAAGCAGTAAAGGAACTCAACAGAGCTTTACTCAAGCATTTCTACCAGATTTCAAATTGGGATGTCCCGGAGGGATACCTTTGCCCTCCTATCCCAGGAAGGGCAGACTATATTCATTATGTAGCCGATTTATTAACACAGTGTAATGCCGGTACTATTCCAAAAAAAGTTCATATGCTAGATATTGGAACTGGAGCAAACTGTATTTATCCCATTTTAGGCAATGCCATTTATGTCTGGTCCTTTATAGGAACTGACATTGACACCAAGGCTCTGCAGGCAGCTCAAAAAAACCTGGATTCAAACCCGAAACTTGAGCAACAAATCACGCTTCGCTATCAGGAAAATTCTGCACAGGTTTTAAAAGGAATTATCCGATCAGATGATGTATTCGATGTCTCCATCTGCAACCCTCCCTTCCATGAATCCCAAGCCGCAGCCGAAGCGGGAAGTAGAAGAAAAGTAAAAAACTTAAAAGGCAAGGTAGCAAAAAAAGTACCCCTCAATTTCGGAGGACAAAGCAATGAATTATGGTGTGAAGGAGGAGAGCTTTCCTTTATCAAAACCATGATCAAGGAAAGTGTAGAATACAAATACAATTGCTTTTGGTTTACCAGCTTGGTCAGCAAAGAAGAACATCTCAAAGAACTGATCCTTGCCTTGAAAAAAGCCAGAGTATCGGAAAGAAAAATCATTGATATGGCCCAGGGAAATAAAAAGAGTCGACTACTTGCCTGGACATTTTTATCTCCTGAAAAGCAAGAAAACTGGAGTAGGATGAAATGGAACAAAGGCTAGACTCAAAAAAAAGCGACTTGATAACTCAAGTCGCTTTTTTTTGGTTGAAAATTAATCTCTCGACTTAATCCTTATCAAGCGTTTAAAGTACTCTCAACAGAGATTTCCATATTCAACGCTCTGGAAATTGGACAATTTGCTTCAGCATCTTTTACCAATTCATCAAACTTTTCTTGTGTCACACCATCCACTGTTGCCTTCAGCACCAGATGAGATTTCTTAAGTGTACCTTCCTCAAAAGTGATATTGGAAGTAACATCCAGCTCAGTTGCAGTAAAGCCTGCTTCCTGTAGATTAAAGCTTAATTTCATGGCAAAACAACCAGCGTGAGCGGCAGCCACCAACTCTTCCGGGTTGGTACCTACCCCATCTTCAAAACGTGATTTAAAAGAATATTGTGTTTTGTCTAAAACTGTACTTGCCGTAGTCAAATGACCTTTTCCATCTTTTCCGGATCCTTGCCAAACGGCTGTTGCTTTTCTAATCATGGTAATATTTTTAGGGTTAAAAGTATGCTTATATAAACCAAAGTTAGAGATCAAAGTTCAGAATTAATCCATTCTCTTCGATCCAAATTAATTATCCACCCTTTCCAATTTTCTTTTTTCAGTGGAAACTTTTTCAGTTTTAAAACCAGCCAATTCTTCAAATACTTCCAAGTATTGATCTGTGACATGATCCCAATTGTATTTTTTCACCAATCCCTCACGAGCGGTCTTCCGAAAATAATCCATACGTTCTTGGCTATTTTCTGCAGCCTCGACAATATCCTTCACAGAGTCCACCGATTTTTTGAAATACCATCCATGCTTACCTTCTTGAAGCATTTCTTGGTTGAAAGGAGTATCTAATGCTAAGATCGCACATCCATACCCTAAGGCTTTCAGCATCGCAGGATTGGTACCGCCATACTCATGGCCATGGAAATAAGCATAACAATGGGTATACCAAGCAGCCAAATCAATAGGGTCTGTTACATAACCCAAAAACAACAATCGATCATCTTCAATGTTTTTCAACACCTGAGCATAATCATCTAAGTAAGGAACATCGCCTACAATCACCAGTTTTCTTTTTGAATCAGAATTCAAAAATCCTTGAATGATTAAATCGGCATTATTATCAGGAACCAGTCTACCCACAATCAGGAAGTAATCCTGAGGCTCTACTCCCCATTTCATTACCGGTGAAGGTTCCACCTCCTCTTTTGGATTAGCACCATAGGCAATCACTTTAGATTCGGCATTAAACAATTCCTTATATACCCGTTGCATTTCATCCGAATCATTGATGATTTGATCGTAATATTTGGTTGCCATTTTGGAGGCCCAGAAAAAATATCTAGATCCTAGCCCCCTCCATTTTGGCCGTAGCCATTCCAATCCATCTACATTAATCAAGGTAGCTTTTCTGAAAAATCTAGAAATCAACCCAAAGGGGCCATTCCCACTATTAACCACAAAAATCACATCCACATCCGATAGACATGCATGAATCATAGAGAAAAAAGTATGGGATAACTGAGTCAAATACTTTGACTCAATTGCTGGAGTATAGATGCATTCAATTCCATTGACATACCTAGGTTTCTCCACAAACAAGGCCTTATGGTTGTACACTCGTACGTGCACACCTTTTAAAACTAATCTCTCTCCCAGCTCTTTCACCATGGTATCATATCCCCCGTAAACGTAAGGATATCCTTTGGCACCCATGATTGCTACTTTTAGTTTTCGTTGAGATGCCTCCATAGGTGTTTTTGCATTTTTTCCTTAAATGTATTCAAATTATATTCTATCAGCACTTTACTTCTTCCAGCTTCACCAAAGCTTTTAATTTTTTCTTTATCTAGTATCAGCGTTTTTAAAGCCTCCACTCCCTTTTCCACATCCCCAATCGGAATCAAATATCCGGTTTTACCAGGTTCCACCATTTCCTCTGCTCCACCAGATTGCGTAGCGATTACGGGCTTGCCAGAAGCCATGGCCTCCAAGATTACTGTGGGAAAAGAATCAGGTAAAATAGATGGCAACATAAAAATATCTGTTGCTGCTAAAACTTCCGGAATATCCTTCCGAAACCCTAAATCACTAACGGATTCTTGCAATCCATTGTCCCTAATTACGGATTTTATTTCTTCTTGGATTGATTCATATCCAGGAAAAGGATCACCCACTAAAACAAAATGACATTGTGGATAAGTCTGCAATATACGCTTTGCAATTTCTAAAAAGAAAAGTTGGCCCTTTCCAGGATTAATCCTCCCCACCATGGTGATCACCAATTTATCCTCTGGCAAGCCTAAATCTGCTTTGGGATCTGAATAGGAAACCATGTATTCCTCATAGGGAATCCCATTGTGAATTACTTCCGGTTTGGCCACTTTTAACTTGGTCTCCCAATGCTTTTTAACTGCCTCTGAAACCACAATCGGATTTGGGGTACTGGAATCTAACACCTTTGCCAACAACTTCACCAGTGGACTTGGACCCAAAACTATTTCATGTATATGCCAAATGTGAGCAAGTTTATTTTTCTTGGCCCAATAGGCTCCAACAATCACTGCCAGGGTATTGGAATACACTAATTCAAATTGAAACTCCTGATGCAGTTGATCCAAAAATCGATAGGCTTTGTAATTTTTGGAAAATCGGTTGACCAAGCCTTTCGCATTCACATACTTCCTTCGTAAAATCCCAAGATTTTGAACTTTTACGATAAAGCCTTCAGACTCCATTAATTCACCAAGAGGACCTTCTCCAGTCATAACCACTACCGGATTCAATCCTTGATCTCTGTAAATCCTCAATACCTGAAGCAAGATTTTGCCAGAACCATACAACTCTGAACTACTTTGAAGAAAAAGTACGTTACTGCTCTTACCCATTCTTCTTAAAATAAACTCCCACTATACCCGATTTCCCAAAAGCGGAAGCAAGAGACTCCAACAAAAAAGCAACAGGTGTCAACAAGGCAACACCCAGCATTAATCCTACTGACTTCTTCTTTTTTAATGCCAAAATCAAATGGTCATTATATCCAAATAAGCTGAATAAAGCTTGAAGCATTCCCAATACTCCCAAATGAATGGAAAAGGATTTTCCTCCTACTTTCTTGTATCCAACATCCTCAAACTGTTTCACCAATCCCGATTCCTTCCAGTGGTTTAAATGTTTGGGAATATCCCAATGTAACCACTTGGTTCCTGCAATGTTTGCCTGCCAGGAATCAGTCCTTGGAACTTCAATATACAATAGACCCGTTTCAGCCAAATTCGATTCAATTAACTCCTTTACCATTGAAATAGGTGCTGGGAGATGCTCTAGTACATGGTTAAGCGTAATCAAATCAAATGGTTGATCAGTAACTTTTCCATGAGAATAAAACTCTTGTATCACTTCCACTTGATACTTATCCACAGCGAAAACTGCTCTATCTCTGGCAGTTTCAATACCAATACCATTCCAACCTAACTTTTTGGCCTCTGCTAAAAATTGCCCTTTTCCACATCCAAAGTCCAACAGCCTTTTTTTAGACGGACCAAGTAAATAATTGCCTTTATTTAAGATTATTCGAGCTTCACGAAAGATCAGCTTTTCAAATACAGATTGCCTATTATCCACTACTGCATACACTTCATCTTCATAAAGTGCATCTGAATCCAATTCGGCAGAAATAAAAGTCCACTTTACCTGACAGGTAGGGCAGTCAATAATTGAAAATTCCTCTGGTGATGAGTTAGGTTCTTGGTTGCAGACTGGACATGCAATTTGCCTCATATTCTAGGGGCAGCATTCAAAATCAAATGCTGAAAAGCTTCTATAAAATGTTGAGGGGAAAACTCTTTGCTTCGTTGAAGACCTTTTTTGATCAGTTCTTCTCGAAATGCCTTTTCCCGGCCCAAAAGTATCATTTTTTCTGCCAAATCTGATAAATCACCGGTCTTGAATGCTATTCCCGCTGATCCACTTACTTCTACTAAGGCTTCTTGATCTGAATGAATGACAGGAATCCCTTCTCGCATCGCTTCTAAAATCGGTATTCCAAAACCCTCATTTTCAGAGGGAAAAACATAGGCAAAAGCATGTTGATACAAACTCCTGATCTGGGCATCTGAAATATATCCGGGCAGAATCACACGATCTTCCAACCCTTTTTCAAGAATTAGTCTTTCTATCAAAGGAAAATCATTCATTTGGACACTTTGCCCAGGTCCTCCAGCTAGCACCAATTTGAAATCTTCTTCCTGACTTTTCAAAAATACCTCAAATGCTTCTACCAAAAGCGGTAAATTCTTTCGCTTATCAAAAGTCCCAACATGCAGAAAATAAGGAGTTCGGTCCAATGCGAATTTTTCAATCAGAAGCTGATCTACTTCCTTACTCAGACTTTTGGGGCTTTGATAAATTACATGGATCGGAAGACTAATTTCCAAATGCTTGCTCAAAGCCTGTTTAGAGTATTCTGTGGTCGTGATAATGTTTGTATCCTCTTTTAGTCCCTTTCGGATTAAGCTTAGAAAATACTTCCTCCACCAAAGCGGGTAATTTTGGGGCATCTGCCAAAAAAAAGCATCATGAATGACAGTAATTCGCTTGCAAGGTAAACTTGCAGCAGGGGAAACAAAATCAGGACAAATTAAGATATCCGGTTGAACCTTCTTGACTAAATCAGGAAGTTGAAACTCTTTCCATCGAAAGTAATCCAAATGATAATTCAGGCGCTGAAATTTGGATTCAGGATTTTTAAAAGTCTGATCAGCAGCCTGGGATTTTGGATCATGGGAAAATATCCATTCTATTTCAGGATGCGGATAGTCTACTGCAGCTTGGGCCAATTCCATCATGTAGGTCTTGATGCCTGTAGTAGCTACATTAAGATATTGTAAGTCTAAAAGTACTTTCAAAGGATTGATTTTGACTCGAATTTAGAGATTTTGGAGGAAAAAATAGTTGGGGATAACTTGATCATTTACTAAGCAGTCTCGTTACCATTCTGAATAAAGCAATAAATCGACCAAGGAGTGTCCTAGCTTTTGCTTTCAAATCCAGTAATTAACTATTTTAAATCAGCTCAAGTCTCTCCTCCAATTTCAGCCTACTATAGGCATGAACTGAATACCCTGCCATCCACCAAGTAGTCCAGGCCACATAGGTATACATTTCAGCATTGGCGGTAAACAGTGGTAACAAAAGCCCCACTTTAACCGCAGCTGCTACAAATGCTATCCGGGCATCCATCGTATTATCAGATCGATAGAAAACACGTAAACTCAAAATAACTGAGGAAGCTAGCGTCAGGATATATAACATCATGCCCAACCATCCTAATTGCACTCCATATATCAAAAACTGATTTTCTCCTCCTACACGCAGTTCATCAGATACACTCCCAGCATTCCCACTCATCGCCAATCCTATCCCAAATGGATTCCCTACCATAGAATCCAATGCCAATAACCATTCTACCACGTGACCAATACTAGAAGTATTTTCAAAAGTAAGTGTATCCACTACAAAAAAGTAGAAGTCGTCAGAAGCGAAGAAGATCACATAAATTCCGAAGGCCAACAAGCTTAAAAATCCAGCTGCAATCAACTTATACAAACCAAACACCAAAGCTAGGAAGAAGATCATCACGAAGAAGGCTCCAAATGCAGCTCGAGAAGCTGAAAACACCAAACTTCCCAAAGAGCAAATCATTACTATGATGTACAACCAGTTATATTCCTTTTTACTGGTCAAAAACCAAATTAAGCCAGCAGCAAACCCCATCAACACAGAGCTGGCCATTTCCAATGGATCTGAAAAAAAACTTGCCAATCGCTTGGTCACGGCCTGAGTTTCGAATGTCCAGGTCAATCCAAAATTTCCGGTTGGATCAATATCGTTGATGGCATGATTGTATAAAGCATATCCCGTGTATTGTTGTAGGTGTGCATTCAGCACATAATTTTCAAACAAATTGACTAGGAAAGCCCCGATGGCAATGGCAAAAATCATCTGAAATAAACCTCGAATCTCATCCTGGTTGAAGGTGGTATTCCTCCCCAAAAAGTAGACAATTCCGGGAATCAGCATCCCCTTAAAATAAAGGGCTTTATTAATAAAAGAGGCTTGTCCCAAAGGAAGAACTAAATAAATACTCCCCAAGGCCAAAAACGCCATCATAAACCAATCTACCGATTGCAATCGAAAAGAATATTCGAAGATATTCTTCCGAAAAAATATAAAGGAGAATAAAGCTAAAAGTACGATTGCTTCTTTCAACACCTGAAAAACTCCCACCAATGAGCTGGAACCAGTAGTCAGATACACCAAACTCAAGGTGGTAATATAAAAAGGAAGCAATCCGATTAGGAAATAGATAAAGTACTGCCAGTTTCCTTTAAACGCAATTTCCTGAACCACCCAGAATAGACCTGCAGCGACTATAAAGACAATTAAAATAAATAGTATCAAGGCCATTGCATTGGATTTTGTAATGGAAAATTGAAGCCATCTTTGATCCCTCTTGCCACAGATTTAAATTTCTGAAACCTACCCCGAATAAAAAAATATCCCATCCACAAGGAGAATCTAGTGATATGATAGGCAAAAGAAAAAGGTTTCTCCCATCCTGAGCAGACACTTCTTAATAGGAATAATTGATTTCTAACATGCAGATAAAATACTCGAGCACTCAACGTACCTTCTGTATGTTTTTTTTTGGAGGAAGCCCCAGCTTCATGATAAATTTTTGCTTTGGAGGTCAGCGCTATCCCATATCCATTTTCCCGAAATCTTAAGGACCATTCTACATCTTCAAAATACGCAAAATACCCCTCATTCAGTAACCCGACTTTCAGTAATGCTTCTCTTGTCACCAGCATACAGCATCCTGTGGCCCAATCCAGAGGACGATCGGCAACATGGATATTCGATAGAAATTTCCGGTCTTCTAAGGTAATTGCCCTACCCAGAAAGGAATTCCATTTTCCTCCTGCGCTCCAAACCTGGTCCTTTTCATGAAGAAAACAGATCAAGGGCTGAACCATTCCCAACTTGGAATCAGCCTGTAACTTTCGGATCATCTCTCCTAAAAAATCGGCTTCTACCTCTGTATCATTATTCAACAACATGATATGAGAATATCCATCTTCCAAAGCTTTGCTGATTCCTACATTATTACCTCCTGTAAATCCCAAGTTCTGCTCATTTTGTATCAAAAGGATATCCGGAAATGCTGCTTTCAAACGGCTTCCTTCCTGATTTCCGGATGCGTTATCTACTACAATGATTTTGTAATCAGGAAATTCAAGACATTGAAGCGATTGCAAACAGGCTTCGGTAAACTCAAACCCATTCCAGTTTACTAATACAATAGCTACCGAAGGTTCAGGTATAAAAGCCATGGATCAGTTTTCTATTATTTTGATACAACAACACCATGCAAATTAAAAAGACAATCACCTCGGTTGAAATAATGGCGATACACACCCCTACTCCCCCCATCATGGAGGTCAAAATAGTAGCCACTACGATCATATACAAACACATCATCCAAGAGGCTTTAAACAGAAGGTTTTTGAGATCTGCCACCAGCATCATAATGACGTTGGCAATGTTAAGGCAAGCCAGGAATGGGACTAAAGCTAACAATTGAAGATAAGTAACTGATTCAATCAACTCAGATCTTGAAAGTACCTGAATAGTCCAAGGTGCTGTCAAGTAGGTAGCGCCTGCCAAAAATGCTCCAAAGGCGAGCACTCTGAAATAGACACTTCTCAGAAACTTATAAAATCCGGCTTCATCACTTTTGTACAATTTGGCAGCATTCGGGTAAATCGCCTGAATGATCAATGCCGGAAACATTCTCAAAACCATCACCACGCGCTCTGCCAAAGAATACATTCCCAAGGTTTCAGCCACAGAGAAGAAACTAAGGATAATCAATCCTCCGTTGATTGAAATATGGCTGGCAAGATTACTAAAGAATAATAGAATATTATCTTTTAAGCTTTTTCGAATCGCTGAGAACTCAGGTCTATACACTCTAATCCCCATAAAAGTGTGGATATAAAAGAGCAGTAGAATATTGATGGATAACCCAAAGAATCCCATCATAAAATTCACCCACCTGCTTTGCCCTGGATTGTGAATAAATAACACGATCCCCATCAAGAAAAGCAGCTTACTAAAAATATTGGCTATACTGATCAGCTTCATTTTCTCCATTCCTTGGAAAAACCAAAGGGGGAGGGTGGCCTCTGAAAACAGCATTAAAGAGGAAAAAACCAAAATCATCTGGTATTCCTTGAATAGGTTCAGTCCAAATACTAAAATCAAAATGATTAAAGTGGCAGTGGTTGCCAACAGGATTTTGGCAGAAAACACATTGGACACCAAATGAGATAAAGCCGTCTTATCACCTTGATTGATTGCTACTTCTCTTGGAGCACTTAGATTGTACCCAAAGCCTACCAAAATATTCAACAAGATAATTACCGCAAGTGAAAGGTTTACCAACCCAAATTGATCGACCCCAATACTTTGTATAAGTAAAGGCATGCTAATAATGGAAATCAGCACATTGGAAGATTGAATAATCGCCAAAAACAAAAAATTTTGAATGGATTTGTTCCTGATAATATTGCCGATCGGAAGGAGTAATAATTTTTCAAACATGCCAGCTTTTCATTTAGCTTTCCTGCACATGCTTCTGATACAATCGGCGGAAATACACCACCAATAGGGTCAACATCCCAACAATTGCACATCCAAAAAACATTCCTTTAACCAATCGTATCTCCGTTCGCTCCAAAGGCAATCTTGGTGAATCAATAATCTGTATTAAGGGAGAGTTATTACGATGATTTACTTTTGCAATCTCCAAATTCTTTACGATTTCCTCATAAACAGCCCCAGTTGCCTGGACATCAATTTGCCTCTTTTTGCTTTCTATCGTGGCAGAACTCAACAATGGGTTCGCATTGGGGACTTTATCAGTGGCAGTGGCATAAGCACCAATACTTTCATCCAAAATAGCTCTCACGGAATCTGCCTGAGATTGTAAAATGGCTAAGTTTTCACTGGTCTTCTTTGTCTTTGTCTCCTTGTAAAACTCATTGACATTTTCTACCAAGCGCTCATTGAATACTTTGGCATACAATTCATCCTTAGAAGATACTGTTACCTGGATGATGCTCAACTTCCGATCGGGCTTGGTCACACTGAGTTGATTTTCCCGAATCAGTTTCGCTACTTCTTTGACTACCGAATCCTGAGACACCGTAAAATCTTCCCGATCAATAGAAAAATCCATGGAAGGGATATCAACTTTGGAGGCCCACTTTTTATCAATCTTTTCAAATGCTATAAAACGATCAATCAAGAGCTCATCTTCATTGAATGGACTGAGCAATGCTTCATCGAGCATTCTATCCGACCGGTACAGTTCCATGATATTATCTCCTTGAAATAAACCACTGGTACTTCCCAAAGAGCCTAAATTCACTCCTACCAAGGATGCCAATCCCGACATTTGTCCCATCCCTGCTGCATCCCCTTCTTCTAATACAAACGAGGTACTGGCATTAAAAATCGGTTTTTTAAAAATGGAAACCAGTGCTCCCAGCACCATTCCAATAATCCCCGCTAAAATCAATATTTTCCATTGCGAAAGGAAATAAGCAATCCAACTGGAAAAGTTTTGAAAAACTTCCTTTAGTGTAAATTGATTTTCCGAAAAATGCTTTCCTCCTGCCATTACCAGTTAATTTGGGATACGACCAATGCCAAGGTAGCCAAGCCAGTGGTGATTCCTACAATCTCACCCAAACGTAATGGAACCTTAGGACCTTTGGTAGGTACAATTACTTCAGCTCCTGGCTCTACTGGAGGATAATTTCTGATTCCGAAGAACCCTTTAGTTCTTTTTACAGCTCCATTGGCATATACCACATAGGTTTGCTTTTTATTGGCTCTCCGTTCAAATCCTCCTGCACCATTGATGTAATGCTTCAAACTTTTATTGGATTCATGTCTTAGAGTTGTTGGATATACCACATCCCCACGCATTCTAACGGTTTGCAAAAGCTTGGGCACCGATAAAATATCTCCTTCTTCCAGTAACAGGTCATCTTCCGAACCTGGATTCTTTACGATCGCCTCTAAATCAATAGCGACCGCTTCCGTTTCTTTGATTTTAACAGCAAACCCAGGAGTTTCCGAAGCAATTTGATCCAAAGATTCCTTTTTGTTTTGAGCCAATTGGGTATCGACTGGAGAATCCTTCTCTTTGGGAAGGTCCTTAAATAGTCTTTCCAATAATTGTTCCTGCGCTTCGGAATTATTCGGGTCAGCCAACAGTTGAAGTTTCAAATTCTCCAAATTTCTCTGTCTTCTCAGTTGTTCCGATTCAGTATTGAAAAATTCAGTTCTTCGGATCAAGGTAGCTCCTTTAGAATATGCAAATTGGTTGAGTCCTCCGGCCCGTTTCACCAAATCGGAAATTCGTTCTTCACTTGTCTGGATGGCGAAGATGCCTGGAGAATTGACCTGACCTTCTACTGCCACCAGCTTTTGCATGTTAAAATTTGCCCTCTTTCTTACAATCACCTGATCATAGGGTTGAAGTACTTCTCCATCTAGATTAAAAGACAAGTCAGCATTAACCTGGACAGGAATAATTTCAGACAAAGTCCCTAAATCCGCATCTTCTAGCCTTCTGGCTATTTCAATATCATCGGTATTGGCGGATTCTTGGAGGCCTCCTGCCATGATAATCAATTCCTCCACTTTCATCTTAGAGGAATATGGGAAAATTCCTGGCCGCTTTACTTCCCCAAGAATCTGAACATATTTTTCATTATTGATATCATAAATACTGGCAATTCTAACCACATCTTCCCGTTTCAAAGTAATATCCGTAGCTGTTCCATCCAAAATGGATTGGAGGTTTACCTGTACCATTTCCGTACTGAGATCTTCTTTGGTTCGAAGGATACTTGCCTGCTGTGTATAGGCATCTCCTCTGAGCCCTTCGGCATTCTTTATCAATTGAGAAAGGGTTAACCCATCGGTCAAAGCAAAAGTACCTTCTCTATAAACTGCCCCTTTGATTTGAACTCGATTGGAATACCTGTTTAATATTCGCTGAACGGTGATCTCATCTCCACCTTTCAATGGAAACATATTAAACTGGCTTTGGTATAAGTCAGAAACCGAACGTTGATTCCCGGTAATTCTAGAAATGGCCACCCGATCTTTAAATGCTTCATCTGTAAATCCACCTGCATATTGAAGTAAATCCTCAAAGGTATCCTCATTGGCGATTTCAAAGGTCATGGGACGCTTTACCTCTCCTTTGATTTTTGCTCTTGAAATAAATGGGGAAACCAATATCACGTCTTGATCTTGCAATTGTCTATCCAAGTCAGCCGTCCCTTTGATCAACAAATCGTAGACATCGATCTCCGCAATTTGCTTATTGTTTCTCACCAATTTGATGGCACGCATGGTACCATTGACATTAGGCCCACCTGCTGCATATAATGCATTGAAAACTGTAGAAAATGCACTTAAAGTGAAAGTACCTGGAAGTCTTACCTCTCCCAAAATATGTACTTTGATCGTACGAACATCACCCAAGGTGACTTTCAAAAAAGTAGAAGGGTTACTTCCTGTTAACCCAGTATAATACCTGGAAACTCTATTTTTAATGATTCCAGTGGCCTCATCAATACTTTTTCCAGAAACGGATACCGGCCCAATATTATCCAATAACACAAACCCATCAGGGTTTACTGTTGCTTCATAATACTGCTCAGATTCGCCGTAAATATCTACATACAACAAATCCCCTGGCCCCAAAATATAACTGCTTGGCGTAGCTTGATTCAAACTTGGCTCAAAACTCAAGTTTCTCTTTTTGTTATAAAACAAGGAGGTTCCAAAAATTTGATTTTCGGGGTCTATCTCCTCCATTTCTTCTTGTGGCTGAAAAACACCTCCTGCAATCAAATCAAAGTCTGCTTGTTTCCTTGGGTCTCTTTTGGATGCTTCCGAGGATCTTTTGAGACCTCGCTCCCCTAAGTCCAATTTCGCAATACGAGCTTTTAACTTCGTCACTTCCATGGTAGGCATTCCCCTTAACTCTGCCATTTCCAAAAATTCCTCAATGGAAAGACCTGCTTGTGCGGACCTGTTCAATAACTCCTGAATTTCAGCATCACTCATATCATCCACCTGTATTTTGGTGAAATCACTGTTTTGCTGAGCAATTACCTGTGGAGTTGCCAATCCTAGGAAGGCAAGTAAGGCAAAAAAGTACCAGAATCTTTTCTTTAAAATCATGTTATAGGCTAGCTGTACCGATCAACTTGGGTGTACGTCGAACAAATATTGACATTAAAAATCCGTGAATTTCTTATTTCTACCAAATATAGTTCCAAAAACCTACTTTCCCGAAATCCTGAATTCAGGCTATTCGGTACAATTTTGACAGATATTAATCTGAGAGCGATCCGCAAGCAATTGATTCCTAAAAATTTGATAAGCCGGGGATTTCCAAACATCCAACAAAGGTTGTTTTTTCAATTCTCCCATGACATGGCTGGCATCTTTATCAAAACAACAAGGGACTACTTTACCATCCCAAGTCACCACTGCTCCTTGCCACATCCGCCAACACTTATTTTCCAACTTTTTTTTGAGTTTCCATTTCCCATCTTTGTTGGGTAAATACCTAGAATATCCCAGATCAGAAGGAATTAACTCAGAACCATTTTCAAAGTCATAAATCTGGGTAGTTTTCAATTGCAACTCATCTACACTCATCTCCTGAGCCCATTGCTTTAATTTAGGAAGTTGATGTTCATTTTGCCCAGTCACCAAAAATTGAAGTACAATCCGAGGATACATTGAATTTGATTTCTCTCTTTCTCTTATTAGAAGGCTTAATCCTTCTTTGACTTTTTCCAAATTACCTCCCACCCGATATTGTTCATACACTTCCTGCGTGATCCCATCCATGGAAACAATCAATTGCTTGAGCCCACTTTTCAAAATTTCCTGTACGGTTTCCTCTTTCAAATAATGCGCATTAGTGGAAGTAGAAGTGAAAATCTTTTGAGAATCAGCGAATTTGACCATTTCCAAAAATCTTGGATTTAAGAATGGCTCTCCCTGGAAATATAAATGCAACCAGCTAAGATGGGCTTTGGACTGAAGGATGACTTTTTCAAACAACTGATCCTTTAGCATACCAGTAGGACGTGAAAAAGACCTTAACCCTGAAGGACACTCCGGACATCTGAGGTTACAGCTGGTCGTCGGTTCAATGGATAAGGTAGTAGGCATTCCCCATAAAATCGGCCTTCCCATGATTCTGGAAATTTGAAATGAAATTTGTAGTAAGCAATAATTCCAAACTTTCAAAAAAGTCAGGTAGTTGAGAAATGCTTTTGCTGTAATCCATTTGTTTTTCACCTTAGCAAGTAAATCAAATGCTTTGTTGCTACAAAGTGTATTTCTTTGAATTAATAAAAAGTACTTCCGATCGTTTACTTACTTTTGAAAGTCAAAACCATCATTCATGAAGCTTCTAAGATTTTCGATTTACGTGTTCTTGTTAATCATCGCCTTTTCCTGTGGGAAAAAGGAAGTAGCATGTGAACTTGACTCTGAGATATTAGATCAAGACTTAACGGTTGAAATTGTTCGGTTAGAAGATCAATTCTTCACAGCTGATTCGAAAGAAGATTTTGAATTTCTACTCGAAAAATACCCGGATTTTGCGGAAGGATATTTAGGGAAAAGTCTCTATGCAAGTCCTGATTCCTTGATTTCAGAACTACTCGCCATTCATCAGGATTCTGCAATGAATGTGCTTTATGATTCCGTCAAAATAGAATTTCAAGATATTTCCGATGTACAGAATGATCTTGAATATGCCTTCAAAGCCATCAAATATTACTTCCCGGAGTTTCAAGTCCCTAAAGTTTATACCTTTTTAAGTGGCTTCAATTCAGATTTGATTCTTACTGAAGACATGATTGTGATTGGATTGGATTATTATTTACCCATCACTCATACATTTCAGCCAGACTTACCTCGATACATGGCTGAGCGTTATGCTCGTCCCTACATCGTACCTATGATTGTGACGGCCATTTCATCTCAATTCAATGAAATCAATCCACAGGACAATACCATGCTGGCTGAGATGATCTATTATGGCAAAGCTTATCATTTTACCAAAGCCATCATGCCCTGTACTTCAGACCAATATATTATTGGGTATACAGAGGAAGAAATTGCAGAATGCTATGCCAATGAGGAATACATCTGGGCTCATTTTGTAGAAAATGAATTACTCTACGAAACCAATCCATTTGAAATCACCAAATATTTGGGAGAAGCACCATTTACAGATGCCATCAGCACCAAAGCGCCAGGTCGGTTAGGAAGATGGTTGGGATGGAACATCGTGGATGATTATCAGTTTAACCAAGATGTAACCTTCACGGAATTGATGGATAACCCAGATGCAGAGGAGATTTTTAGGCAGTCAGGATATAGGCCTCGTCCCCAAAATTAGCGGGGAATTTAGTAGGGTCAATCACCTGTAGGACCTTAGAAACCGCCAGATCTTTGGAAAAATACCTTTCGGCCAAGGTTCTGGAGTTCTGTTTCATCTGCAGCAAAAGTGCTGGATTTTCTTCCAGCTTTTCCAGTTTCGAAAAACTCTCTTCCAGTTTTCCAGGAAGAAATGATATCCCCAATTTATTCTGTTTCGAAAGCTGATAAACCCAGCCTTTGTGGTTGACCATAATTGCTTTTCCTGCGGCAATGGCATCGAAAAACTTATTGGGGCTATTGGTTTTTAATACAGGTAAATGAGCAAAGGAAATCCAGGCAAAATCAGCAAGGGATAAAACCTCCTTCACCTTTTCTTTTGAGCCAAAAGGTATAAATTTGACATTTTTCAACCCATTTGATTCCGCAGTTTTCTTTAATGCTATCTCCAAACTACCCGTTCCCATGATCAAAAAGTGCCAGTTCTTCTTTTTGAACTGAGCAAACTTTGCCAAATCCAACAGTTCTTCCACTGCATTCACTTGGCCCAAAGCCCCGGTATAAGCAATCGTTATAGCATCTGAAAGCCCATATTTATTCAGAATGGCAGGAATCTTTTTCTCTGGCTTAAATAGTTGAATGTCGGAGAAATTTGGAATCAGAAATACTTCTGAGGTTGGACTGACTAACCTGAGATGACTAGCAATCCCAGGAGATAGTGCCACCAATTTCAAGGCATTACTATAAATTTTCTTCTCCAATCTTCGAAAGTAATTGATCAAGAATCTGTTCTTTAGCGCTCCTACCTCGATGGGGGCTTGCGGCCAGAGATCCCTAATTTCAAAAATATATGGAATTGCCATTTTTCGCTTTGCCCAAAGTCCGATCCACCCAGTAGTCAACGGAGTAGAAGTAATGTAAAGAAGATCCGGTCTACTTAGCTTTTTTAATAGCCTTTTTACTTGGACACTAAACTCGTAAAACGCTGTGCTCCGCTTAAAAAATCCAAATTTTTGATCATAGGCAACTGGCAAATAATGCACCTTCATCCCATCTATCCATCGTTGATCATAGTCCTTTTGCTTTCCGGCGGTAATTATTTCTACTTCTATTCCAGCATCCACCATTCCTTTGGCCAGATGATAGGACCGAACTGCTCCCCCTTCACTTGGAGTCCGAAAATACTGATGGATATAGATAACTTTCATAGCTTTCTTAATTCAACCCATTCTGCCAACAAAAAGATGTTGAATAAGATCAAAAAATGCGATTTGGCAGCAGATGTTGGATTTTGAACCACCTCTCTAATAGGTGAAGGGATATATTCTCCATACGATTTTTCAAATAATTCCAATCGGTTGAATACTCTTTTGGAAAAGGCTCCTCCCTCTGCAAACCATTCTTCCAAAGGTAAGCCAAACCCAAATTTTCCCCTTTTTGTAACCATCTCCAAATCTGCTTCAATTAGCAGCTCTTTAATCCAAACTTTCCCTTTCAATAGAGATTCATCCTGTATTTCATTCCAAAATGCAAGCATGCTTCCAGAAAGGTAAGGAGCTCTCCCTTCCAAGCTATGTGCCATCAATGCCTGATCATGGATTTTCAGCACATCCTGAACCAAATAAACTTGTCGGTCAAAATCCAAAGCTCTTTTGTAAGTACTCAACTTTGGGTTGAAAACCCGATCGTAATCTGAAGCCAAATCATCAGAAATAGGGTTCAGAGCAGTAAAATTAAGAAAGGTTTTGGTAGGGTTATTTTCCAAAGAGTTGAGAAACTTCTGTGTCTTCCTACCCAACGGCAAATAGTTCAACCAAGGCTGAAGCATCATCAATACATTTTGATTTTTTAGGTAAAAGTCAAACGCTCCATGTCTTGAATATCCACCCCATAGTTCATCAGCTCCGGCTCCAGAGATTAAAACTTTCACCTCTTTTTTGGCCTCTTTTCCAATCAGCCAAGTCAGGAATCCTGCAGAATCCCCAATTGGGAAATCCAATGACATCAAATAGGCCTCCCAATTATCCCAGAATACCTGCTGGTCCACATGGATCAGACGATGCTCCGCAGGAATCCTCTCGATCAACGCGATGGCAGCATCTCCATCAGCATATTTTTTTATGTATTTCTTTTCAACCTGAATGGTATAAGCCGGTAAGGGTGTGCCGGATTGTTCATACCAAGTCGCATACAACAAACTGCTGTCCATTCCTCCGCTTAGCATGATTCCTACAGGAACATCCGCTTGGAATTGTGTAGCAACAGCCTGAGATAAAATATTCTTAAACTCCTTTTTAGTAAACTCCTGAGCCTTTGATTTAGCAATGGGGATGTTGTCCCATCTAAATGTAGAATGTTGTTGGATATGGCTATACCTGGAAGGCTTCCATTCTTTTACCCCTTTAAAAAAGGTCTTCCCTGGAGTCGGGAATCTTAAAAAACAATAATTCTCTATTTGTTTTTTATCCAGCTTCATCTCCGAAAGTTTTGCTATGCCACTTGCTACTGAGGAAATGATCAATCTATCTTGATTCTGAGAATAATAGAGCGGTTTTTCTCCATTTGGGTCTCTCGCAACTAAAATAGAATTGTCGTTTAGGTCTATAAAGATCAAAGCAAACATCCCTTCTAGTTTTTCTAGACCTTTAATTCCAAAAATCCGGATCCAATGGATCAAAACTTCAGTATCGCAATTGGTGGAGAACTCGATCCCCATCTTTTCCAATAAGCTACGAAGTGTTTTATGGTTATATATTTCCCCATTCCAAACCAATAAAGTCTTTCCATCACTGGACCAAAAGGGTTGATCCGCCTCTGGACCTGGATGCAATATCTTGAGTCTATTTGCTCCCACCCACATTCCTGGCCAAGGACTGATCGCCTCCTCCTGGTCCGGACCTCGGTAGGCACTTTCGCCCATCAAGCTTTGAATAGCAGCTTTATTTGCTCCCTTCCCCCAATAAAGATGAATTCCACACATTACTTTTCAGATCTGGTCACAGTGCCATAATTTTTCTCAAAGTATTTGCAGAGATGGGTAATGGAACATTCCTCACATTTCGGTTTTCGAGCTAGGCAAGTATACCTTCCATGCAAAATCAACCAGTGATGTGCCACATGCACATATTCTTTTGGAATATGTCGTATCAGCTGCTTTTCTACCTCCAAAGGAGTCTTGGCGGTTTGGGTAACTAAGCCTAATCTTTTGGATACCCGAAAAACATGGGTATCTACGGCCATGTTGGGTTGGTTCCAAACAACCGAAGTAATCACATTCGCAGTCTTCCGACCCACTCCTGGCAATTTGATCAATTCCGCTACTGTCTCTGGAACTTCCCCTCCAAAGTCCTCCACCAGCATTTTGCCTAGCCCTAACAAGTGTTTGGTTTTATTATTTGGGTAAGAAACAGATTTGATATATGGAAACAGTTCATCAAAATTGGAAGCTGCTAAATATTCCGGTCCTGGGAAGTCCCTGAAAAGCGCGGGAGTCACCATATTGATTCTTTTATCTGTACACTGAGCAGATAATACCACTGCTACCAATAATTGAAATGGATTTTCATAATGCAGCTCAGTTTCTGCCACTGGCATATTTTCAGAAAAGTGTTTTATAAAAGCTTCGTACCGTTCTTTCTTCAGCATGGAATCAAAATTTCTTTGAGTTTTGAAGATAGTTAAATTGGAAAATTTGAAGTATGAAAGGGAAGAATTTAGTTGAATTTTAAGAAAACTTTATTGGAATGCGGAAAAGAGTCCTGACAATTTTATCTTTCATCATGCAACTGAACCGATCCAACTTAGGACTACCTAAACTATTATTCTCACTAATCATGATTTCCATCACTTCAGCTAGTTTTTCACAGCAGGGACCACGTGAATTGGGAATTCACTTCGGAATTCTACCTACTGGAACTTACAATGCAATTACAGATGTGCCAGGAATCAAGGTGGGACAACTTACCAAAATTGAAGGGAATTCTATACGAACTGGGGTGACCGCAATCCTTCCTCATGGAGGGAACATTTTTCAGCAAAAAGTACCTGCAGCAATTTATGTGGGCAATGGGTTTGGGAAATTAGCTGGGGTTACTCAAGTGCAGGAATTGGGAAGCCTAGAAACTCCGATCGTTCTGACCAATACTTTGAGTGTGGCAGCAGGCATAGAAGGAACAGTAAAATACAGTTTGAGTCTTCCGGAAAATGAACAGGTACAATCAGTCAATGCGGTAGTAGGAGAAACGAATGATGGATATTTGAATGATATCCGAGGAATGCATATTTCAGCAGAAGAAGTAATAGAAGCCATCAAGTCAGCCAAATCTGGCCCCGTAACCCAAGGAAATGTGGGGGCAGGTACCGGAACCGTTTGTTTTGGATGGAAAGGTGGAATCGGAACTTCCTCTAGAAAACTTCCTGAAAGCTTGGGAGGGTATACTTTGGGAGTTTTGGTACAAACCAATTTTGGTGGGAATTTACAGATTGGAGGAATTCCCGTAGGTGAAAAGTTAGGTAAGTATCCATTCAAAGATGCGCTGGAAAAGTCAGATGGGAGTTGCATGATCGTAGTTGCCACTGATGCACCTTTATCTGACCGGAATTTAGAGCGTTTGGCCAAAAGAGCCATGATGGGTTTGGCAAAAACCGGAGGAATTGCCTCCAATGGTTCGGGAGATTATGTGATTGCCTTTAGTACCGCTGAAGGATTAAGAATACCTTATTCAGCAAAATCAGGAGAGTTGATGCAAACTGAAACGTTAAGAAATGACGATATGACTCCACTTTTTTTGGCTGTAATTGAAGCGACGGAAGAAGCCATTATCAATTCTCTTTTTGCCGCTGAAACCATGGAAGGGAAAGAGGGGAGAAAGGTGGAAAAACTACCCACTGAAAAAATCATCGAATGGTATAAATAATCGAATTTACGATAGCAGAAACTGGATATTCAGGAATACCAGTAGCTAAAAAGCTTGGAATTAAATATGATATGGTGATCCATGCCCTCCATTCACCTAAACCCTATATCCATTTTTTTCTTGATTTTTCAAATGAGATTATTGTCGAAGAAAATGATCCATTTTCTCCCCAAGTTGATTTAATCCATTTATTTGTAAAAAGTGAAGAAGAACTGATAGAAGGTTTCAAGCATGTGCATCAGCACTTAAAAAGAATTGGTTTGGTCTGAGCCACTTGCCCTGAAAGGACTTAAAATATGGTTTGGGAGTCGGTTTGGTAAATGTAAAAGTAGTTGCAATAGACCAGGATTAAAGTGGGTTAAAATTTATATACCGACTAAAGGATAGGTAATTGAAACTTGATATCTTTCTATTAACTCTTATTTCACATTGAAATATTTGCAGTTTAAAATTTAACTTTTCTAATAAAAACGATTAACTTTTAAGTCTAGTAACTCTAATTTTTAACGTTGTTTGAGCTAACCCAGTTTGCACTTTACTCCTCAAGCAAACTATCTGCGATTCAACTAGTGCTTTTTTTCAATTGACCAATACAAAAAATACTTATGGAAACATCATCAAACCATCCCACTCCTGAAAACATATTAAAAATCGGATCTGGGTTTATGGCTTGCAAAGCCTTACTTACCGCAGTAAAATTCCAGCTTTTCACCAAATTAGCTGCGCATCCCGACCAAACGGCCTTGGGATTGAAAAAGCAGTTGGACTTAAAATGTTCGGATCGGCATTTTTATGATTTCATGGATGCATTGACCGGTCTGGGCTTCCTTCAAAGAACCGGTCTATTGGAAAATGCCTTATACGCTAATAGTGCTGACACTGAAGTCTTTCTAGATAAAAATAAACCCACCTATATCGGGGGTATCCTGGAAATGATGGATGAAAGATTATATGGATTCTGGGACAATTTGGATGAAGGGTTAAAATCTGGTAAACCTCAAAATGAAGCTGTCCATGGGGTCAATATTTTTGAGGAGATCTACCAAGATCCTTTCCTTTTGGAAAATTTTGTGAACGGAATGACAGGGGTGCAACTCGGTAATTTCATGGCATTTGCGAAGCAATTTGACTTCTCAAATATAAAAACATTGACAGATGCCGGAGGATCTGCTGGATACCTATCCTTATTAGTAGCCCAAGAAAACCCCCATATGACCTGTACCAGTTTTGACCTCCCTCCAGTGGGCCCCATTGCTAAGTCCACCATCAAAAAATTCCATTTAGAGGATCGGGTAAAAAGTATGGATGGAAACTTTTTTGAAGACCCTATCCCCAGTGCTGATATGATTGTAATGGGAAATATTCTCCATGATTGGAATGAAGAAGAAAAAATAAGTCTCATGAAAAAAGCTTATGAATCCTTGCCCGAGGGAGGTGTATTTGTTGCTATCGAAAACATCATCGATCAAGAGAGAAAGCAAAATGTCTTTGGACTATTGATGAGTTTAAACATGCTGATCGAAACAGAAGGAGGTTTTGATTATACTTTTACCGATTTCTGTAATTGGGGTGAAAAAGCTGGATTCAAATCATTCAATTTGATGCCATTGGCAGGACCCGCAAGTGCAGCAATCGCTTACAAATAATAATTAGCCAGTTCAAATGATATAGAATCATGATTTAACTAATTCTATCTTAAATTGAACTGGCCCTTTATTACCTCTATCAAATTTATATTATTAGTATATGAATTGCATTTTTTAGTATATTAAAGATTCCTAGAAGTTTTTCTTTTTTGGAATACCATAGTGCTTTTTAAAACTAGACCAAAAATTCTGTTCAATCCGAAAAAAACGGATACGTCATTTTAATTCTCTTTCAGATGAAAGCCAAAGAGTCTATTAGTACGATATACCCAAATATGGGGTATTGGTTGATGCTATTTATTTTCGCCACTTTCGCAGGGTTTTATGTTACCTATTTTTCAAAGCTTACCTATACCTTCCCTGGAATAGTTCATATTCATTTTGCTTTTATGGGCACTTGGATGGCTATGGCCATTGTCCAACCCTTACTCATCAAATACAAAAAGATTTCTTTACACCGTAAAGTAGGAAGGTTAAGCTATGTGGTATTGCCTCTCGTGATTATCACCTCCTTACTCATGATCAGGCATAGTTATCAAACCCAATTGAGCCTAATGACTGAAAATATAGCTACAGGCATGGAGTCAATGTCATTGGAGCAGGGTTTAATTCTACTGGGTTCCTATCAAGCTCTACCTATTGTTTACTTGATCTGGTTGGCCATTTTCTTTACGCTGGCTATTTACAATAAGAAAAGCCCAAGCGTACACGCTAGATATATGATCGCAGCGGTACTCACCTTCATAGGCCCCACCTTTGATCGCATACTATTTTACTTATTTGACATGCCATTTATCCTACCCGGCATTCCTGCTGAATATGCTTCTTTCTTTTTAATTGATTTGATTCTTTGCTTCCTAATTATCAAGGATGTCCAAAAAGAAAAGAACTATATGCCTGTAGCCTTTTCCTTGGTGATTTACATTTTGTTTCAGGTGCTTTATACGCTGGTGCCAAAGACAGAGCCATTCTCCAACCTAGTCAACTTCTTATTAAGTTAAACCCAAGTAAAATGAAACGAAGAAAATTTATTGAAGCCTCTGCCCTTAGTGCAGTTGCTATTAGCTCTTTTGGATTTATTCGATTTGACGGTAAAAAATATGTGGGAGATTGTGAAACCACCACAGATATTTTAGGTCCCTACTACAGACCTGACAGCCCTATGAGGAGTAATTTGAATATCTCGGGAAGCAAAGGAAAACCCATCCATTTGACAGGATATATCTTAAATGAGGACTGTAGCACCCCCTATGCCAATGCAAAAGTAGAACTCTGGCATTGCGATCATGAAGGAGTTTATGATAATACCACTCCTGCCTATAATTACCGTGGAACTGTGATGACGGATTCCAAAGGTCAATATGCTTTCGACACCATATTGCCTGTTCCCTATGATGCCGGAGGAGGATTGATCAGGCCTGCACATTACCATTTAATGGTTACAGCAGCGGGATACCAAACGCTGGTGACCCAACTGTATTTTTCAGGAGATGAAAACATCAAAAAAGATCCATGGGCATCTAATGAAGCTGCAAAAAAAAGAGTTTTGGAAATTTCATCTGATGGCAGTAACGGAAACATAGTAACCTATCATGTAGGGCTTTCCAAAAAATTAAATGTGGAAGAGGCGTCCTTGGAAAAACTTACAGGAACGTATAAGTCTGAAAATGGGGATGATTCACTGGAGCTCTTCCAAAAGGAAGGAAGGCTTTGGCAAAAAAATGAGGTCTTTGGAATTGTTTACGATTACTTAGGGAATAATACGTTCGAATTCCCTGGCTTACACGATGGATCTTATAGAAGATTAATATTTCAGAATGGAATCTTGAAGCAGGAAATGTTTCAACCTGGATCAGAAGTAATTTCACGATCTTTCACCAAAATTTCTTAAAGCAACCAATTTATTAAATGAAAAAATCACTTCTTCTTTTGGTCATTCTGGCAGTTACTGGTTTGGGACTGAGAGCTCAAACTTCCAAAAAACTTATCTATACTACACAAGACTTTCTTAGCTCCTTAGATCCAGATCAAAAAAGCCAAGTTATGTTCACTATGGAAGATTCCATGAGAACCAAATGGACCAATCTTCCTTTGGGTCTAGCCCCTCGGACAGGCCTTCGCTACGGAGATTTTACAGAAGAATCGAAAATCAAGTTCCATAAGGTATTGAGTGCCATTTTTAGCTCTCAAGGGTATCTGAAAACCTTCAGCATTATGCAGGTGGATGATATATTGCATGAATTGTTTGAGATCCAATACAAAGAGGGAAAGATTCCTGAAAATACCATCCAAATGATCAGGGGGCTCAATTGGGATTATGGGAATTACTTTGCGGCAGTGTGGGGCGAACCCAAAGCAGAAGGTACTTGGGGGTTAAAATTTGAAGGACATCATATTTCCATCAACCTAACCATGGTGGATTCAGAATATTCCTTGACTCCCTTGTTTCTTGGATCAGATCCAGCAGTAGTGGAACAAACCCAATATGCTGGACTAAGACCTTTGAGTAAAGAAGAAGATTATGGGTTTTGGTTTGTAAACCTGCTTAGTGATGAGCAAAAAGCCAAAGCTGTATTTGAGGACAAGGTCCCTGGAGATATCATTACCAGTCCAGACCGACCTCAATGGATCTCTGAGTATAGAGGTATCAAAGGATCTGAACTGAATCCCGAGCAGCAAAAAATATTACACTATCTGATCGAGGAATATATCGGAAATCTTGAAACTCAAAAAGCAGAGGAATACATGGCTATTCTTCATGAAGGAGGATTGGACCAAGTCTATTTCTCTTGGATCGGTAGTTTAGAACCCATGAAACCACATTATTACCTCATCCATAGTCCAGATTTTATCATTGAATATGACAATGTCGGATTCTTGGATAATGCCAACCACATCCATTCTATCCTCAGACAAAACAACAACGACTTCGGTGCTGATCTTTTGAGAAAACATCGAATGGACCACAATCACAATTAATACCAATAGCCAAAAAGTTCTTTTTACCCATGTATCATTTTATCACCTATGCTAGATCAAACTTCACCAAAAATTGCTGCTACCCTAGGGATGGAGCGCATTCAGTCTCTCGATGTCATGAGAGGCTTTGTTTTATTTGGTATTCTATTAATGAATATCAACGGATTTGGATTAGCCAAAGCCTATAAAGACCCAACAGTGGCTGGTGGGTATACCGGTTATAATCTGTACACTTGGATCACCACCAATCTGTTTTTTGAAGGCACCATGCGAGCCTTGTTCTCTCTCTTATTTGGAGTAGGGATGTTTATTTTTTTGGACAGACTTTTAAAAAAGGATGCGGGGTATAAAAGCCGCAGATATTTACTTTAGAAGGCTGATGTACCTATTGGTTTTTGGTCTTATCCATGGATACCTCTTGCTTTGGGTGGGTGAGATCCTTTATCAATATGCCTTGATGGGTTTCTTGGTTTATTCATTTAGACAAATGGCCCCCAAACGTTTGATCGCAGTGGCTATTTTATTGATTTCCATCGGCACTTTTTGGAATTATATGGATTATAAAGACACCAAGAAGTTTGTTGCAAATGTGGAAGAAGCTGCTGTTTACAAAGTGGAAGGAAAAGAATTGACCAAGGAATTAAAAGGGGCTTCAGAACGATGGGAAAAGAGAGAAGAAGACCGCTCTCCAAAAGCTATTGCAGAGTATAATGCGGAAATGCATAAGGGATATTTTAGCGTAGTTGCTTTCCTTGCCCCTATCAACTTTGAATTTGACACTATCTGGCCTTATCGGGGTGATGTTTGGGATGTCCTAAGCATGATGCTCATTGGGATTGCCCTTTTTCGATGGAAAATACTTTCTGGCGAAAAGTCTTTCAGTTTTTATGGATCCATGGCCCTCATAGGCTATGCCTTGGGCCTTGCTATCAATTATTATGAAGTAAAAACCGTTTTGGATGCTGAATTCTCCTTATTGGCCTTTTCAAAATCTAATATCACCTATTATTGGGGAAGACTGTTTATCTCATTTGGGCATGTAGGTGCTATTATGATATTCTGTAAATCAGGAATTCTTTCAGGTTTTCAACAAAGTATGGCAGCTGTAGGAAAAATGGCATTAACCAATTACATGATGCATTCTGTTATCTGCATGTTCATTTTTACCGGAGTAGGTTTTGGAATGTTCGGTAAGCTCCAACGATATGAATTACTTTATGTGGTTTTCAGTATCTGGATTTTTCAGTTAATCCTAAGTCCAATTTGGCTCAAGTATTTTTATTTTGGACCTATGGAGTGGCTTTGGAGAAGCTTGAGTTATCAAAAAAGACAACTCTTTAAACGACCAAAAATAAGCCCACCTTCATTGGCAGTACAATAAAAGCCTAACGGTTGAAGAAAAACATTGGTGATTTCGGAGCAAACATTCTTAGAAAACAGCCAATGGATCATGAACACTGAATATCCTATTCAGATGTAACTTATTATGGAATTCAGCTTAGACTATGGAAAAAAAATATAAATTATTGAATCTTAAATATTTAACCTCTAATCTTATGGATTGGGAATGAGATTTTTTTGGCTATGGCAAAATTTCAGTTTTTATTTATTCTACTTTTCATCCTCTCTTTTTCTCTGAAAGGTCAGAACTTAGATAGCCTCCTTTCAAAGGCTTATTCCTATTATTCAGATTACAACTATGAGGAGTCCATACGATTTGCGGATGAAGCGATTCTTCTCGCCAAAAATGAAGGAAATGAGCCTGGCTTGCTTATCGGTGAGTTTTATAAAGCGCTGAGCGTTCAAGAACGGGATCCTACTCAATCCGATACAGAATTAATCGAGCACATGATTATCCAAATGGATAGTTTAGGTTTGAAGTTAGAGCAAGCAAGAGCCCATAACTTTCTGGCTAACACCTATGCCCGCTTCGGGGATATAGAAAAAGCGGTTGAAAATCATCAAGCCACCATGGACATATATGAGTCCACAGGCAATTTAACTGGAGTGTCTTCTTCCCATTCGAATCTCAGTTTGCTTTATTACGATCAACATGATTACGAGGAGGCGTTTTATCATGCTAGAAAGGCGTTGGAAATGGATATCTCCTTAGGAAATCCAGAAAACATTCAAAGTAGCTATAACAATCTAGCCATCATATTTGAACACACAGGCCCGCTTGATTCTGCTATTTATTACCATAAATTCTCTTTAGAATATGCAAAAGAGGATGAAAACCCCTATTCCATAGGTTTAGCCCTCAGTAATTTGGGTAATAATTATGCCAACAAAGGAGACCTAAAGCTAGCCGAAGAAACTTTACTTGAGGCACTCCGAATTCGAGATTCTTTAGGCTATTCTCGCGGCCTTGCTTATACTCATAACCGACTTGCCAATCTTTATCAAAAAACTGATCAGTTGTCAAAAGCTAAATACCATGCTGATAAATCATTGGAACATGCCCAGAAAGCAAGAGAAGTAAAAGTACTTCGAATGGCTTATGAACGACTTCAAGAGGTAGCAGAAAAAATGGGGGATTATCGTGCTGAATTAGCTTATTTAAAGGAGGCAACCTTACTTAAGGATAGTATCTTGAATGAATCGAACACAAAAAGTATCACCCAAATGATGCTTAACTATGAATTCGAGAAAAAACAGATTCTAGATAGTATCAAAAATGAGCAGGAAAAGCGAGAGCGGGACTTGATTTTCAACGAACGTCTCGAATTAGAGAGAAGCCGTAAGATCATTTTCATGATTTCCGGATTATTCCTGTTCCTACTCGTTGTTGGACTTTTTCTTCGATATCAATTCATTAAAAAATCAAAAGAAGTTCTTACAAAAGAGAAGGATCGATCAGATAAACTTTTGCTAAACATTCTACCTTCAGAAGTGGCAGAGGAACTAAAAGCAACAGGAAGTTCGGATGCCCGAGACTTTGATCAAGTCACTGTCATTTTCACAGATTTTGCCGACTTCACTAAAAAAGCCCAACATCTCAGCGCAAAAGAACTTGTCAAAGAATTGAATATTTGCTTTAAAACATTTGATGAGATCATTGTAAACCTAGGTTTAGAAAAAATCAAAACTATCGGGGATGCCTACATGGCAGCTGGGGGACTCAATTCCAAAGCTGGAGTTAAAGAAGTTGCCTTAGCGGCAATTCAGATGAAGAAATTTATTGATGAGCGAAATGCCGACCCAAATATTCCCAAAAAAATCAAATTCGATATGCGTTGTGGAATCAATACGGGGCCAGTTGTAGCAGGAATAGTAGGGATCAAGAAGTTCCAATATGATATCTGGGGTGATACGGTAAATACTGCTCAAAGAATGGAGGCAAATTGCGAAATAAACCGAATAAATATTTCTGAAAACACCTATTTATTACTGAAAGAGGATCCGCATTTCACCTTTACCGAAAGAGGAATCCTACCTGTAAAAGGAAAAGGTGAAATGAAAATGTGGTATTTAGAATCTTATGAAAAGAAAATTGATGAATAGAAAAAATCTTGGGCTAGTAATTCTTGTTAGTTTATGGTTCTTCGGCTGTACCAATAACCAACTAGATGACGGATCAGAAGATTCTCGCCCTAATATTTTATTAATTGTAGCGGACGATTTAGGCTACGCAGATATGGGGGCCTATGGTGGAGATATTGAAACACCTAATCTTGATGCATTGGCTGCCAGTGGAATCCGGTTTAGCCGGTTTCACACTGCTCCTCTTTGTGCAGTGACCCGAGCTATGTTATTATCAGGCAATAATAACCATATTGCTGGTATGGGAGTACAAGGTTTACAAACTCAAATTCCAGGTTACGAAGGTCATTTAACAGATAGAATCATACCCTTGCCAGCCTTGCTTCAATCTGCAGGATACCATACCTATATGGCAGGTAAATGGCATCTAGGAGACCGGTTGGAAGATGGCCCTATGGCTAAAGGTTTTGAGCATTCCTTTTCGATCAACGGGGAAGGGGCAGCAAATCATTATAGTAATTTGGGCATCTTCTCAGAATCTGCAATTACAGGCTATACCGAAGATGGAGAAAAAGCTGACTGGAAGGAAGGAGATTATTCCACCGATTTTTATACAGACAAACTTATTTCATACATTGATCGACACAGGGAAGATGGAAAGCCTTTTTTCACTTTTGCAGCATACACCTCACCACATTGGCCATTACAAGTGGATGAAAAATACTGGAAGAAATATGAAGGACGCTATGATGATGGGTATGAATCCTTAAAAGAAAAACGATTTGAAAGCCTTAAGAAAGCTGGAATGATTCCTCAAGATGCCGTACTTCCAAAAACCCATCCCAGTGTTAAGGCTTGGGATTCTCTTTCTCCAGAAGAGCAAAAAAAGGAGGTCCGAAAGATGGAATTATATGCTGGCATGGTAGATAACCTGGATTACAACATTGGAAGATTGATTAATCATCTAAAGGAAACAGGACAATACGAGAACACGCTGATAGTATTTATGTCAGACAATGGCGCTGCTGCGGAGGATTTTTATTACCATGAGAGCTTGGGACCTTTCATTAAAGAACACTATTCTGATGAATATTCCGAAATGGGAAAAGTAAACTCTTTTATTTCCTATGGAGCTCAATGGGCTGAAGCAGGATCCTCACCTTTCAAATATTTTAAAGGCTATACCACAGAAGGGGGTATCAACACTCCAATGATCGTTGCGGGACCAGGAGTAGAAAATAATGGAAAAATCAATGACTCATTCCTGACTTTAATGGATTTTGCACCTACCTTCTATGAGTTGGCCAATGTACAATACCCAAATGAATGGAAAGGAAAAGTAGTAAAGCCCTTACTTGGCAAATCAATTCTACCTTTACTCTCAGGAAAATCAACTACAGTACACGATTCTACCTTTGTCTTTGGATTGGAGCTTGAAGGTTATTCTATGATCAGAAAAGGAGATTGGAAAATTGTGAATATTGATTGGCCATTTCTTTTGGAAAATTTCCAGTTGATGAATCTCCAAACTGATCTCGCAGAGCAGCAAGATTTGAAGGAAATCTACCCAGAAAAATACCAAGAAATGCTGGCCGAGTGGGAACGCTTTTCCAAAGAAGTTGGAGTCGTTTACCCCACTCCAAGTCCAGAATCAAATTAAACCACCAGTATATTTTACATGAAGATTAACCCTTACCTTAATTATTTAGCTCTTAGCCTACTTTTAAGCACATTCCTTCCAACTTACCTTTTTGCCCAGACCTATGGTCAAAACGGCATGGTAGTTTCGGACCATTATTTAGCCTCAGAAGTGGGAGTAGAAATTTTAAAAAAAGGTGGTAATGCCATAGATGCCACAGTGGCCACTGCATTTGCATTGGCAGTAACCCACCCTGAAGCGGGAAATATCGGTGGAGGAGGCTTCATCGTCTACCTACCCTCAGATGGAGAAGTGACCACTTTTGATTTTCGGGAAAAGGCTCCATTGGCTGCTAGCCCCACGATGTTTTTAGGGGAAGATGGCAAAATCAAAGATAATTCCAATCATCGCGGATTATTGTCTGTGGGAGTTCCAGGAACAGTGGCAGGACTCTATCAAGCCCATCAAAAATATGGGAAACTACCTTGGAAAGACTTAGTTGAACCATCTATTAAATTGGCAAAAAAAGGCTTTCCCATGTCCTGGGGTTTATATAAGGCGGCCTTGAGAATGTCAGAGGGAGATGAATCTTGGGATATCATGAAAGATTATTTCCGAAACACTGATGGCGAAGTGGTTACTCCCGGAGAACTATGGAAGCAACCAGCATTAGCCAAAACTCTGGAAGAAATCAAAAAACATGGCAGAGATGGTTTCTATAAAGGAAAAGTAGCAGCAGAAATTGAAGCCTATATGGAGGCGAATGGAGGAATCATCACCCAAGAGGATTTGGCCAAATATGAGGCGATAGAAAGAAAGCCAGTAACAACCAGGTTTAAAGAATTTGATATTTTCTCTATGCCACCTCCAAGTTCCGGCGGCGTTGCATTGATCGAGATGATGAACTTATTGGAAGCAGCAGATATCTCTTCCGTGGAATTTAATTCTACTGCCTATGTGCATTTGGTAGCCGAAGCTATGAGAAGAGCTTTCGCAGATCGAGCAGAGTTTTTAGGAGACCCGGACTTCAATCCCGACATGCCTGTTGAAAAGTTGATTTCAAAGGAATTTGCCAAAGCAAGATTCAAAAACCTGGATTTAAAACATGCTTCTAAAAGTGATTCATCAAAATTCGGGCAGCTCTATGGAGGCGATCATACTACCCATTTCTCGGTAGTTGACAAAGATGGAAATGCCATTTCCATGACCTATACCTTGGAGAATTCTTATGGAGTCAAAATGGGATCCTCCAAACTCGGATTTATTTTCAATAATGAGATGGGTGATTTCAATCCCATCCCCGGAGTAACAACCTCTACCGGACTTATTGGCTCCACCCCTAATCTGGTAGCTCCTGAAAAACGCATGCTTTCAAGCATGACACCCACAATTGTAGCCAAAGACGGAAAACCTTATTTAGTCATTGGTAGCCCAGGAGGAAGAACCATCATCAATACCGTATTTCAAACGGTGCTCAATGTATTGGTGTATGACATGAGAATAGACCGGGCCATTGAGGCCATGAAAATCCATCATCAATGGTTACCAGATCAAATTCTCTACGAAAGAAATCTACTATCTCCAGATACTAGAAAGGCATTGGAAGAAATGGGACATACTTTAAGGCCCACTACCAATATTGGAGTATTGATGGGGATCACATACGATTCCAATTTAAAAGTATACATGGGCGCAGCTGATTCTTCAAGTGAAGATGGGGCGGCTAGAGGATATTAAATTCAGTAGGCAGAAGACAGTCGCAGTAGGCAGTATTCAGAATAGAATTATCAGGAAAAAATAGCCTTCGACTCCGCTCAGGCTGATATTGGAGATTTAGAATACAAACAAGGAATTAACCGATAATTATTAACAAATACAGGTGGAAAAAGAAACAGGTTTAAAAAGAGAAATTGGCGTCTGGGGGCTTTCTGCCAACATTGTCAACATTATAGTAGGGGCAGGGATTTTTGTCTTGCCGGCCATTGTTGCGGAAATCATGGGTTCCTCGGGAATCATCGTCTACCTATTCTGTGGATTCTTGATTGCCTTGGTCATGCTTTGCTTCGCGGAGGCAGGAAGTAAAGTCACCCGATCTGGAGGAGGGTATGCTTATATAGAAACGGCATTCGGTCCTTACCCCGGGTTTTTGTCAGCTATTTTTATAGTGGCTGGCAGTGTCTTTTCTGATGCAGCTGTGGCCAATGCCTTAGTGGAGTTGATCGGCTTAGCTTTTCCAGTTTTTACAGACCCTGTCAATAGATTCCTTTTAATGTTTGTGTTTTTCTCCAGTTTGGCTTTCCTCAATGTCATAGGAATAAAACAAGGAATCGGCTTGGTCAAAATCAATACGGTTGCAAAACTCACCCCCATCTTATTATTGATAATTTTTAGTTGGAAAGATGTATCATTTTCCAACCTTTATTGGGAAACAGCTCCCTCTTTTAATCAATTTGGACAGGCCTGTCTAATATTGTTCTTTGCTTTTCAGGGTGGCGATGCAGGCTTATCAGTTGGAGGTGAAATCAAAAACCCTCAAAAGACCGTTCCAAAAGCAATTTTTACTGGAATTCTATTTGTATTAATCCTATATGTCTTAATTCAAACCGTGGCACAAGGCGTCATGGGAGATCAATTACCTGAGTATAAGGAGGCTCCATTAGCGGCAGTGGCTAACGTGGTTTTTGGACCAATAGGGTATTCTGTTTTATTAGTAGGCGCTGGAATTTCCATGTTCGGTATGTTAAGCGGAGAAATCCTTAATCTTCCAAGGGTAATTTTTGGACTGGCCAGTGACAAAGTCATACCACTAGATAAGTTGGCATTAATTCACCCAAGGTTTAAAACTCCATACATGGCCATTCTACTTTATGCGAGTTTAGGTTTTACGCTGGCCACATTGGGAGGCTTTCGTCAACTAGCGGTTATCGCTTCAGCGAGTATGCTGTTGGTTTATTTCGGAGTTTGTTTATCTGTTATCTGGTTGAGAAAAAAACAAAAAGCCAAAAAAGGCGATTTCAAAATTCCATTCGGCAATACGGTGCCTATCCTTTCAGCAGGTATTATTCTTTTTTTCCTTTCCAATTTGACGGGATATGAGAAAACAGGTCTTTTCGTTTTTTTCCTCGCATTGACAGTAATTTATTATATGGTGAAAGCTATTCGAACTAAAAAATCATGATTTGATGGGAAACAACCAAACTGGCTTGAAACGTGAGATTGGTATATTGGGCGTAGTCACCAATGTTCTTAGTATCTCAATTGGAAGTGGAATATTCCTCTTGCCAGCCTTGGTATTTGTTATTTTAGGAAACGGAAGTATTCTAGCCTATATTTTTTGTGGACTGATTTTTTTAGCCCTTGGCTTATGCTTCGCGGAAGTAAGTAGTCGAATCTCCGATACAGGAGGGATGTATGTTTACATAGAGCGGGCATTTGGCCCTTTGGCTGGTTTTCTAGCGAATATTACCTATTTATTTGGAGTAGCCGTATTGGCCTGTGCGGCATTGCTTAATGCCATGGCGGATATTGCCTCCACCTCATTTCCGCTTATTCAGGAATCATGGGTAAGAATCTTATTTTTCCTATTGATTTTGGGAATCATATCCCTACTTAGTATTCGAGGAATTAAGGACAGTATGGTCTTTGTAAAATTACTGACTTTCACAAAGGTTTTGGCAATTCTAGCACTGATGATTTTTGGGCTTTCAGCAATCAATTTAGAAAACATCATGTGGACTGGATTTCCTGAATTTTCCAAAATTGGAGAAGCTTCCCTCCTCTTAATTTTCGCTTTTCTTGGGGGTGAATTAGCATTAAGTATCGGGGGTGAAATGAAAAACCCAAAGCGGACCGCACCTTTAGGATTCGTGATTGGAATATTTGGAGTGGTCTTAATTTTCTGTTTAATCCATTTGGCGGTTCAAGGAGTCCTTGGCCAGACTTTGGTCGACAATCAGGATGCCCCTCTTGCAGAATTAGCAAAAAATCTGGCTGGAAATATTGGGTTTATTTTGATCCTTATTGTCTCATTTATTGCAGTATGGAGCACATTTAGCTCCATTTTTTTACTTAAGAACCGGATTCTTTATGCTGGAGCTGTAGATGGACTTTTGCCAAAAATATTCGCAAAACTTCATCCCAAATATGGCACACCAACCATCGCTATTCTTTTCTTAGCAATTTTAGAATTAGTAATTGCAAGCACGGGAACCTTTCGATACTTACTGATTTTAGTTACAGCTAATTCCATTCTGATCTATTTAGGTGCAATTTTAGCCTTTTTTAAATTCAGGTTAATAGATAAAAAACCAGGTCCAGAAGTATTCAAAGTAAAAGGAGGATACTTTATTGGAACATTTGCCTTGATTGCATTGGCCTGGGTTTTTTCACGCTTACCATGGGTGGAGATTCAGGGAGTTTTAATTTCCCTTGTCACCTTAACCCTGATTTATTTTATGCTTAACTATTTGAAAACCAAAAGGGAAAAAGAATTTACCTAGCTTTTTTGCAAGAAAATCCTCACTCATATGACAAAAGAATTTTGGTAAAATTAATATCATCCCCCATTCATGCTCCAAACCATAAACCCAACCCATTTATCTAAAAATCAACCAAATATGAATATTAAATTTTATCTAATAGCTGTATTTGCGCTAGTATCATCTATGCCGCTAAATGCCCAGCAGAAATCAAACTTGGAACTCAGAGACATTTTTGATCTGGAGTATGTGACAAATCCATCCATTTCACCAGATGGAACCAAAGTAGTTTATGTCAGAAATTTCAAGGACATCATGACTGACAGAGATTATTCAAACCTCTGGATTAGTAATCTTGATGGAACTCAAAACCGCCCATTAACTCAAGGGAATCATCGGGATCTAGGTCCAGTCTGGTCTCATGATGGCACCAAAATCGCCTATAGATCCAATCAACAAGATGATAAGATGAAGCTTTTTGTCCTCTTTCTGGACACCCAAGAATCCGTGGCATTAACCAATTCTGCAAATGCACCAGGTCCTGTTTCCTGGTCCTATGACAATCAGGAATTGGCTTTCACTCAGTTTGTTCCCAAATCCAAAAAATCAATCCTGAACATTCCAACTAAGCCTGAAGGAGCAAACTGGAATGAATCCCCCATCTATATTGATGAGATGAATTACCGTGGTGATGGTGCTGGGTATTTCAAGGCAGGAAATGCTCAGATATTTACGATCGGACTAGCAGGAGGTACCGCTCGACAACGGACTTTTGATGATAATAATTACAGTTCTCCAATTTGGAGTAAAGATGGAAAAAGCCTGTTTTTTTCCGCCAATCTTCATGAAAATCATGATTTGGAACCTGGCAATTCCGAAATCTACCAACTCGATCTTCATTCAGGAAATGTCTCCGCATTGACATCGAGATTTGGACCAGATAGTGGGCCTGTACTTTCTCCTGATGGGACACAGATTGCATATACAGGATTTGATGATTCATATCAAGGGTATCAGGTAACAAATCTTTATATAATGAACATGGATGGTTCAGGGGTTAAAAACCTGACTGCAGATCTGGATCGAGATGCTGGAAATCTACAATGGGAAGCGAATGGAAAAGGAATCTATTTTCAATATGATGAATTTGGCGATACAAAAGTTGGGCATGTAGCACTTACTGGCAAAATAAGAACGGAAGTAGAAGGGCTTGGTGGCTTGGATCTAGGGAGACCTTACAATGCCGGTGATTTTTCAGTTTCTAATAATAACAAGTTTGCCTTTACCCTGGGAGGCCCGGAACATCCCTCCGATTTAGCGGTTTGGTCCGATGGGGAAATCAAAAGGATTACAGCTCTAAACGACGATGTTTTCTCCTACCGTAATTTAGGAAAAGTGGAAGAAATCTGGTGGGAATCCTCCTTTGATGGATTGAAAATCCAAGGATGGATTGTAACGCCACCTAATTTTGACCCAAATAAAAAATATCCGTTCATTCTGGAAATCCATGGAGGTCCTTTTGCCATGTATGGTCCTGCATTTTCGTATGAAATTCAGCAATATGCCGCTGCAGGTTATGTTGTGCTTTATTCCAATCCGAGAGGAAGTACCGGTTACGGGCAGGAATTTGGGAACGCTATTCATCATGATTATCCGAATCATGATTATGAAGATTTGATGTCCGGTGTGAATGCGGTCATTGAAAAAGGATATATAGACACCGACAACCTCTTTGTCACTGGTGGTAGTGGCGGTGGTTTGCTGACTGCCTGGATTGTAGGAAAAACCGATCGTTTTAAAGCTGCTGTCGTTGCAAAGCCCGTGATCAACTGGTCCACACATGTCCTATATGCCGATAACCCAGCATTTTTTACGAAATACTGGTTTCCCGGCAATCCATGGGAAGAACCTGAAAATTATGCCAAGCGCTCTCCAATTACTTTTGTTGGAAATGTAACTACTCCCACCATGCTCCTGACTGGAGAAGCAGATTACCGAACTCCTATAGCCGAGTCGGAGCAATTCTACGCAGCATTGAAATTACAGGAGGTAGAGACTGCGATGGTACGCATTCCCAATGCCTCCCACGGTTTGGTCGATAGACCCAGTATGCTGATGAGCAAATCGGCTTCTATTTTAAGTTGGTTCAACCATTACAGAGATCAAAAATAACTTCCCTTCAACTCAAATTGACATGAAAAAGCTCCTATTTACTTTGATTTTGACTTGTTCCATGATGGCATTCATACATGCCCAAGGAATAGTATACCCAGCCATTCAGGGATATGGAGGCGTCAACGAAGTTCCGTTTGAAGCTATTAAACCGGATCCCAACAAGAAGTACCGATTCGTCATCGAATTCAGCAACAGGATAGAAGACAAAAAAAAGGTATCAGATGATTTAGACTACGCTGCCAGAATGTACAATCTGCATATTTATGCAGGGGTTCCAAAAGAGAATATTGATCTGGCCTTCGTGGTTTTTTCTGGTTCAACACCTATTGTTCTTTCCAACGAAGAATACAAAAAGCGATTTGGAGTAGAAAACCCTAACGGTGAACTCTTGGACGAGTTTAAAAAACATGGCATCAGGGTGATTGTTTGTGGACAATCCATGATGAAGCAAGACCTAACCCCTGAAATGATCTATCCAGGAGTGGAAATGGCAGTTTCACGGTTTACAGCGACAACTGACTTGATGAACAAAGGATACCTATTGTTTACCCTTTAATCTTTCCCTATGAAGCCTTTAACAAAGCCATTTTTCAGGTTATTCTTAGTCTTATTAATGCTTCTGACTTTCCAAGTATTTGGACAAGAAACCGAAATCAATCAAATCCTTACCCAAAGGGAAGCATCCAATCAAGCCTTAAGAAATTTTGATGATGTCCTTAACAATACGTTCTTGACTGAGGATGTGTTAATAACTACCGGAGCAGGAACCTTGATATCAGGAAAAGCTAAGCTGATGGAATATATCAAAAATTCAAGTGGTCCTAGAATGTATTGGGTGAGAACCCCAGATGAAATCAAGGTAAATCCTGAAACCAACTTAGCCTGGGAAACTGGAACTTGGAAAGGGTTTGTAGAAGGGTTAAAAGAATCGATTGTAGGCGGAAAATATTCCGCTCAATGGACGAAGGAAACTGGAGTTTGGCTAATTCAATCCCAATTATTTGTAACCCTACCTAATTGACCTAATGATGAGAAAGAATGACGGGGTGGAGAAAGAGTCAACATCCAAAAAAACAAAAGAAAAGCGAGGCTTGGTCTCCTATCTCAAAGATTTTTTCATGCTTTTTCTGGCAGTATTTTGTGGGTTTCTGGCTGAAAATTACCGGGAATCTCTCAGTGCTCAAAAGATTGAAAAGGAATACATGGTTTCACTGATTGAAGACTTGAAAACAGATACCTCGAATCTTAAAACCTATATAGCATTTAGGAAAGAAAGGAGTAAAAGCATGGATTCTTTAGCGGTAATGATTCTTTCTGAAGAAAGAAATCAATTTGGAAATCAGATATACTATTTAGCAAGGCAAGTCTTTAACGAAGAACCATTTATATACTCTGATGGCACCATTCAACAGCTAAAAAATGCAGGAAATCTTCGCCTGATCAAAAAAAGGAACATTGTCGATGAATTACTCAATTATGAAAAGAAAGTAAGGATTGTGGAAGAATGGGACCAAAATGAAAACAAAACAAAATCTACATTCAGGGAGATGGGAGGAAAAGTATTTAATTCCAATGATCTTAATGCAACCATGGATGCAAATATGAAATTTGTCCTCCCTACAACGAACCCTCAGTTGATTACCGATGATTTCAACACCATCAATGAGTTGGCATTTCAAATCCATTTTTTATCTAAAATGTCCTTGGGAAATAGTAATCGAGCAGAATCCTTGCGAAAAAGTGCCATAGAACTATTAAGGTTAGTACATGAAGAATATAACTTAAATTGACTATGGCAAAGTCCTTAAAAAACCAAGGGCCGACAGGTAAAAAAAGCCCGCTAATTCAATCCATAAATCTGGATAAAAGAAACTGGGAATCCTATATCAAAGAATTTTTGATGTTGTTCCTAGCAATCGTCCTCGGTTTTTTTGTAGAGAATCTTCGAGAATCCTATGTGGAGCAACAAAGTGCCAAAGTACTTACCCAATCGATGCTGGAGGATTTAAAACAAGACAGAATTGCATTACAGGAAGCAATAAGGTTTGCAGAAGAAAAAGACCTGGTGATCCAAAATTTCCTCCAAATGCTTCACGCTCCAAAAGAATCTTGGGATACAGTAGCCATTTATAAAAGCATGACGACGGTTTTCACCACTTTCCCTTTCTCCCCTACAGATGGCACCTATTCGCAAATGAAATCATCGGGAACACTTCGATATTTTAATCAAATGCTAGTCAATCAAATGAATGCCTATGATAATCAGTTGAAGAAAACTGTTTTTAGAGATGAAATTGTTGAAAAGGCTGAATGGGAATTAGTCCCGCTAGCAGGTACTCTGATCAATTTTGAAGTAACTGGAGAATTACGATTTGACAAGCCGGTAACCAAAGAAATGTACCTCAAAATTCCCGATAAAAACATTTTGGATATTCTTATCAATAATGTCGCTGTTGTTCGGACAATGATGGGAAGATCTCTTCAGGAGTATAAGTCTCAACTTACTTTGGCAGAGGACCTTATTACTGAGCTAGAATCTCGGTAATCTCTGGAAAAATATCGATATTATATTCCTTACTTAATAAACCTTCTGAAAAATTCAGTTGGAATGTATGTAAACAAATAATTAGGAAATCATGGGAATGTTTTGGGATTTAATTCAGCAGAGTGAAATAGAGGAACAAAAGGAGAAGGCAGTTTCTATCGAACAACGTGTACTTTATTTAGAGGAAGAGCTTGAAAAGACTAGAAAACTTTTAATAAAAACATTGCATCTACTGGAAAAACATATTGGAAAAGATATTGATGAAGATGGAAAGTTAGGGTAAACAGCAGTTTTTTTGGTTAAAAACAAGTTATTATATCACTCTTTCGAAGAATCCGACAAAAACTCATTCAGGAAAACAAGTTCACCCGCTATTTGGCTTATGCTTTTGGAGAAATTTTTCTAGTTGTGATTGGAATTTTGATTGCGCTTCAAGTAAACAACTTTAATAACGGAAGACTTGCAAAAATAGAGGAAGAGCGGATAATTGAAGATTTATCTACTGAAATCTTACTTGCAATGAAAAGCAGGGAAGAAATAAGATTAGAATATTCTACCACAATCACACTTATTGCTCAAGCTTTAGATAAAATCTATTCCAATCTCCCAGCTTCTTTATCTGATGAGGAATGTAGAAGCATAGTATTTTCTCATATTATCCGTTGGGATCCTCATACCATTTCGACGCTTGAAGAAATAGTAGCAACAGGAAAAATCTCACTTTTAACAGATATTGAGCTAAGAAATATGCTGGTGGAGTTCAGAAACTTGTCCATAAGAAACAGAGAACGTTTAAATCAAACCATTTTTGAAGCAAATGTCTTGGTGGATGATTATCCAATAGAACTAAAAAGAACTTGGAGTCTTGAAATTCAAGATTCGGAATTTGCTTGTGACATAAACAAGATTAGAACCAATGATGCATTGCTTGCAAAGTTGCAAAGCAACAGAGGAAGAATGACTTCTCCGAGAAGCTCAGCAAGAAGAGAATTAGAAATGCTACAAGCTATTCAAAAGCTGATTAACAATAGAAACATAAAATAATGCTTCACTACCTTCATCAAAAACTCATTCTTTAAGTAAACTCCTAACAGTATTTGCTATACGCCGTTGAAGAAATTCTTTTGGTTGCCATTGGGTTTTTGATTGCCTTTTCACTTAGGAATTTAGCCAGCAATCCTTAGGAATCTAAAGAAAAATTGGAACTCCTTATTTCAATAAACCCCTATGATCTTTGGGGTTTCATTTAAAACTTGATTGGTTCAATCGAAAGTTTATCAAAATATTTGAACAGGAAATTACGGGAATCAACCTGTATACAAAATCAGGATAAATATTTATAATTTTTTTGCTTAATTCTATAATTAATCCTATAAATCATCAAATCACAATATTAATTTTTTAGATTTTCAATTTCATAGTCTTTAATTTTCGATATTGCTTCCTGCTAATTTATACAAAACATGAAGACAATTTATGCCCTAACCTTAGTCCTTTTCTTGTCGCTTAAGGTCAATGCCCAAAATGACATTTATGCAACTTCGCAAAAGCCGGATACCTACTCCAAGCCCAAAGAAAATACCTCAGTAAAAACTCCTGGAGAATCAGATGAAGTAAAAAATATTATGAGTATAAAGGCAGGAATTACAGATCCATTCCTTGCTTTTACTTATGAACGCTTATTTTCACAAAAGGTAGGCGCAGAAGTCGCTATCGGTCTTATTGGCCTTTCAGTAGGCCCAAAATTTTATCTCCCTTCCATAAGGCCCGAAAAAGTGAATTTCCATACCGGTGTAGTTGTGGGATGGGGATTTTTTGCCCAAGGAATGTATGGTTATTTACCAATCGGCATTAACCGATTAACTAAAAATAATTTCATGCTTAGTTTTGACGTAGGGCCTCAATATATATTTGAAGACGAGCAATTTCTCCCAGGAATCAATTTTAGGATAGGAAAAGCCTTTTAAAACCGAATGAGGAATTTAATCTTTCCCGGTTTTTTTATCTAGCAAATTTTCAGCTATCCTGAATTTAATTTAATAGAACTTTTTTTAGAGGATTACGAGTAATTTTCCTGTTTTTAAAACTTTTTTTAGGGCCATTCATGTTTTAGAATGGCCTGACAAAACTCAAAACCCAGCGATTACAATTCAATCATTTCACTTTTTTTCAGATCATAGAATTAATGTATCTTATTGATTCTTTTTCAGTTTTATTTGAATTTCCAATGCTCACTATATTCCGGAAAATCCGCCAAAAACTCCTAACTCAAAACAAGGTCACTCGCTATTTAGCCTATGCCATAGGTGAAATTTTTTTGGTTGTCATTGGAATTTTGATCGCCCTACAAGTAAATAACTGGAATGAAAGTAGAAAAGAGGATGCAAGAGAGCGGGAACTATTAATATATGCATTGGAAAATATTAAAACAGATTCCTTAAGCTTGGACAGCATCACATCAAGAACAGATAAAATACTTGCAGTACAAAGGGATTTGATTCTTCTTTCAGAAAATAAAATTCCTGCACAATCCATTGGAAACCTTGATTTGATTCGAGCTTCAGAGCCTAATATTTTGATTATCAAAAAAAACAATCCCAACCTTCCAAATGAAGTAAAAGACCAAGAGATAAAGAAAATGCTCTTGGATCATTACTTGACAATAGAATGGTTGGAAAACACCATTCTCAAACATAATGATATTATTGAGGGTGTAGTGAGGCCCTTTATGGCAGAAAAACAACTACTGAATTATGGAGAGCAATTAAACACCGACCGCGCGAAATTTGATTTGGTAAACGATGAAAGGTTTTATGAAGAGTTCAAAAATGAAGAACTCAGGCAGATTTTATTCGAATCGGGAGTGAAATTGAGAATAATGAGAACCAATGTTGAAAGAGTCGCCGAAAAAAATGAAAATTTAAAGAAAGCTATCAACTCATATCTAAACCATCGATGATCTCTTTTTTTAGAAAAATCCGCCAAAAACTCCTTTCCCAAAATCGGGTAACCAGATACCTCGTTTATGCGATAGGAGAAATCCTATTGGTGGTTATAGGTATTCTAATTGCACTTCAAGTCAACAACTGGAATGAACAGCGCAAAGCAGCAAACAGATGGAATACCTATCAAAAACGATTCCTTGAAGACTTTGAGGTAATTCTGGAGGACACAGATAATTCTATCCGTGGAAATGAAAAAAACTTGAGGAATTCAATCTTGGTGAAAAACTCACTGGAGTCTAAAAACCTACATGATTCTAGTAGAATAAACTTTGAAACCTACCTAGGTCAATATCACCAGTATTACATGACTATGACACCCTTTTCTACTTACGAAGAGATGATCAGCGCAGGAGAACTCAATCTGATTCCAAGTAGCAAGATTAGAGATGCCTTTTCTAGTCTTTCAGGGTATCGAAATTTCATAATCGAAGTAAACAAAGCTTACCATGATGCTGAAATCATGAAAACCAGTGAGTTTCAGCGGTATGTTCGATATACCCTTCTAAATCCAGGAACGGATTCCAGCAAAGTCATCCCTTCTTATGATTTTAATTCCATGGCTGGAGATTCTGTCCTGATCAATAAGGTTTCCCGGCAATCAGTTGCCTGGAATAGTATTTTGGGGATGTTTAAGAGGTATAAAACGTATGTTTCCGCATTTCGAGATTCGATCCAATTAAACCTGGAAAAAATTGAAAACCCTTAACCTGCTCCCATGATTTCATTTTTCAGAAAAATCCGCCAGAAACTCCTTTCCCAAAATAAGGTAACCCGATATTTAGTCTATGCGATTGGAGAAATATTCTTGGTGGTGATGGGAATATTAATTGCACTTCAGGTGAATAACTGGAATGAGAGTCAAAAAAATAAAGCCACTGAACAAAAGTTATTGAGGGAACTTAAAGACGACTTATCGGCAACTTTAGAAGACCTGAAATCTGATATAGTTATTGCCTCAGAACATTTAGCAATTTCCGATTCTATCTATACCTCCCTCTATTTAAAAGAAGAACCACCAACTGACATCAGTATTGATTTCTGGTTTTTATTTAAAAGAGGGTCACTTTTCGCAAAGATTTCGTCCTACGAATCCATAAAAAATACAGGCATTGATTTAATTCAAGATGATGCACTGAGAATTCAAATCACTAATTTTTATGAAATGAGCTTGATGAGAATTGTTAATCTGGAAAGCATTATTGCTAAAAACAGAGATGAAATTCAAAATATTTTAATCTCCCAAAAATTCAAGCAAAGCACATCTTGTGACACTTGTAAAAATTTAACGGAGCTTTTATCGCAAGAAAATCTTGATAAAAATATACTTACATCCATCAATGCTAAGACTTTAGCTACAGACACAGAATTCAATCAAAGTCTAAAGCTTCATTTTATAAGATACAATACGCTTAATAGATATTACTTGGATGCCGAGCGGGATATTGAGCAAATGATTCAAAGCTTAAATGACTATTTAAAATAGGCCTATGATCTCATTTTTTAGGAAAATCCGCCAAAAACTTCTCCAGCAAAACAGCTTCACCCGATACCTGATTTATGCTTTGGGTGAGATAATGCTTGTCGTAATCGGGATTTTGATTGCTTTACAGGTAAACAATTGGAATGAGGGAAGAAAACAGCGAAATATAGAGCTGAAGTATTTTTTAAACCTTAAAAATGATCTCTATGCCGATCTGGACAGGTTAAACTATTTGATTGATATTTCTAAAGGAAAAGTAACCGCTGCCAGTAAAGTTAAAAAAAGAGCAGATCGTGATTCGGTAGGATCGCTTTACGATTTTTCCACAGATATGCTGAATCTGATATATGTTGAAGAATTTCGACCTAATGACAATACCTATGAGGAAATGAAGAGTTCGGGAAACTTCAGTTTGATTCAAAATGACGAACTCAAATTGGAATTAATGACTTTGAGAAAAACCTATATAGAAATTCAAGCATTTCAAGAGCATCTGAGGTACGATTTTAATGTATTCCTTCAGGATTATGAGCGGTATGTCAATTGGGGTAAATATTATGACCTACCTAATTCTAATGTTCCAAAATCAGAGTTGTTATTTGATTCAACATATATCGAGAACCATCAAAAAGAAATGGAATCGGAGGTTCGCAAACTCTTAAAAAGTAAAATTTTCCTTAACAATATCTTCCTCCTAGAAATTAATTACAGATACGATATGGATGTGCTTCAAAATACTAAATCACAAATTGAAGAAATCATCCAAACATTAAATAATGAACTAGTTTTAGAATAATATCATGATCTCATTTTTTCGAAAAATCCGACAAAAACTACTCAGTCAGAATAGAATAACCCAGTACATCTTCTATGCTTTAGGAGAGATTTTTTTGGTAGTGCTTGGAATTCTGATAGCGCTTCAAGTCAATAACTGGAACCAAGAAAGGATTAGTCTAAAACGTGAAAAGCAAATACTTCAAGGTTTATATCAGGAATTTGAAGCAGCAGCTAAAGAATTAGATACAGACCTGAATGCCCGAAAGACATATCTCCGAGCAGCGAAGGCTCTTCAGGACAACCATTAGACCGGAGATGCATTAAACCTTCCAATAGATTCTATCAAACCCTTTGTTTACTCCCTACTATCAACAAGGTTTTATTCAACTGCCCATCCGATTTTAGATGACTTGTCCTCTTCCGGAAGTCTCGAACTTATCCGATCAGATTCTATTAGGTTGCTTTTGGGGACCTATATTCAGGAGAAAAATAGGTACATCTCAGTGGAGGAACGAGAAGGCAAATTTACCTACGAACAATTCATCCCTTTTCTTTCGGATATTTTGAATTTAAGCCATATCAGTTCTGACCTAATGACATCTTCAGAATTAGATAAAAATATTGAGATTTTGGAAGAGAATAATCAATATGGAAGTCTGATCTATATGAGAATTTCTCGTGTAAACGTTGCATTAGATTACGGATATAAAGTCGAACAGAGTATTGAAAATGTTCTTTTGCAACTTGAAAAGGAATTAAATAACTGGCCATGATCTCATTTTTTCGAAAAATCCGACAAAAACTACTTGCTCAAAATAGATTGACCAGATATCTCACTTATGCGATAGGGGAGATTCTTTTAGTGACTATCGGGATTTTAATCGCCCTTCAGATCAATACCTGGAATGAACAAAGGTTGAATCAAAAAAAGGAAAAATCAATACTAGAAAGTCTTCAATTGGAGTTTCTTAACAACAGAGAAAAGTTGCAAGTTATCATTCAGCATCATGAAGCTATTTTAGGAACTACAAGAGATCTAATGAAGCTTTTTAATGAGCCTGAATCGGTTCTCAAAAACTACAATTTGGATAGTCTTATTGAGAGAAGTATAGATTTCAGAAGTTATAACCCTTCCCAATCTGTCATTGAGGATTTGATTTCTTCAGGTAATCTTGATCTAATTTCTTCGGAAACCATGAGGAAATTGATTTTTGAATGGGGGACTGAAACCCTGCAAAAGGTAGAAAACTATAATACTTTGGATGAGACCTCTCAATTTTTATTGATCCCTTACTTGATGAAAAAAACATCATTGAAGAATATTGATCGGTATGGGTTTTTGAAATGGGAAGAAAAATCAAAGTTTAAGTCAGAGCCCTATAAGTTATTTCTAGATTTAGAATTTGAGAATCAATTGGACAACTATGCTTGGGGAATAGTAAATTACCTGCAGTCATTGTATATTCTTGAGGAAATTACTGATAAAATTATTTCCGAGACAAACCAAGTCCTTCTCCCAGAACAATGATCTCATTCTTTCGCAAAATCCGACAAAAACTCCTAAGAGAAAGTAAGGTCACCCGCTATCTGATTTATGCGTTGGGTGAGATTATTTTGGTGACCATAGGAATTTTAATCGCCCTTCAGATCAATACCTGGAATACTAATCGTCTGGAGCGAATCCAGGAGCAAGCAGTTTTGAAACAACTCAAGGAAGAGTTTGAGTCAAATCTTGAACAGATTGATCTCAAGATTGCTCTAAGAGATAATATTATATCCAATGCAACGGAGGTATTACATTATATCGATTCAAAAATGGAGGTAAGCAAGGATACTCTTTTCCAAAAAATGAGTCCTATCGTCATGGCTCCAACATTTGATCCCATTCAAAATGATATCCTGCAGTCCGAAAAAATCCAATTGATCAGGAATGAGCAATTACGCAGGATACTGGCAAATTGGCCGACCTATGTCACTGAGTTAAAAGAACAGGAAGAAGAGTGGGTGAAAATTTACAATAATTTCACTTCCCCTTACTTGATAGAAATTGGTCTTTCTAGGGACTTGAACCTGTATTTCTATGACAATCCTAAAAATTTAAAATACCTCATGGATATAAATAATAGTAAGGAAATATCCCTGAGCAATTCTAAAAGATCTCCATCAGTAATGGAAATCTTAAATGATATAAAAATTGAAGGCATATTATCGAATGCAGTATTGATAAATATTGGAGTCAATTGGGAGTCTGAAACCCTTAGAGACAAAATTCTCAAAATTTTAGAATTAATTGAGGGTCAAATAATTAATTGATAAAAATGATTTCATTTTTTAGAAAAATCCGACAGAAACTTTTTCAACAAAACCGGCTTACCCGGTACTTGGCCTATGCATTGGGGGAAATATTACTAGTGGTCATCGGAATTTTGATTGCGCTGCAATTAAATATTCAAAAAGAATTGGCTGAAGAAAAAAAAGAAACGGAGCAGCTTTTAATCGGTGTTCAAGCTGACTTGAAATTGGAAGCTGAACGGATAGACTTTCTGATTGACTTTTATGGGGAGATTACAGATGGCATTCAAAAGGTCCTTTTAAACTACCAAGGAAAGGAAATTAATACCAATAAAGAGTTAGGCCAATATTTCCTGAACACTTTTGAATTCCGAAAATTTTTCAAATATAATACTAGCTACCAAACACTTTACGGAAGCGGTCTTCTCCAGGGAATTGAGGACAAAAAACTATCTGAAGAAATCATTACCTATTATTCCATACAATACTTAGAGTGGTCTTTGGAGATTTATCAACAAAAAGCCAGCTCGTTTAATTTTAACAGTACCCCCCAATTTTATCCTCTTGATAAACTTGAACCAAGTGCCAATTATCAATCCATCCCTAATTTCCGATTGGATATTGATGATAATTTTAAAACCGATTTTAAAGAATTTATCAAAGAACCTGAGGTTTTGAACTTCCTCGTGGATCTCTTGCATCAAAGTGAATTGGTTTTTTTAAATCTAAAAACCTATAAAGAATCTAACCTGACTTTATCAAACAAAATAAAAAATCACCTTGAGCAATGATCTCACTTTTTCGAAAAATCCGCCAAAAACTCCTAACTCAAAATAGAGTGACCAGATACCTTGCATATGCTGTAGGAGAAATCCTTCTCGTGGTGATTGGAATTCTCATTGCATTGCAGGTAAATAACTGGAATGAAGAAAGAAAGAATAATAAAATACGTGAGATCTTTCGAAGTTCCCTAAAGAAAGATCTCCAAGCAGACACTTCCTATCTAAAAGCCACTATTCAAAAACTTCAATTGGAAAGTGAGCAATTAGCGCAGTTTAAAAGCCTTATCAATGAAATAGGGACTGATAAAAATGCTTTGATAGGCTTAATAAATACTAAAATAGAGCCTTTTATTACCCCATTTAGTGGGTTCAATAATAACACTTATCGTTCATTTGCCAACTCCGGAAGGCTTGAGCTTATAAGTTTAGACCTCCAAGAAGATCTATTTAAACTAAATTCATTTCAAGTTATTGTTGAGCGCGATTCAGAAAAATATCTTGATCTTTATTTCAGTAATATCGAGGCTTTTAAACTACCAATTCCGGTCGATATTCAATTATTACAAAATGGACCAGTCACCGATGCAATATGGAAGGCAACTAATTTTGAAACAATTGGAGTCCGACTGAACTCTTGGGGTACTTCCAAAAAGAACTATTATAGAATCATATTGCCATATTTGATTCAAGCACAAGAAAGGACAACTCAGATTCTTAAGAAATACTTTTCTGAAGAAAGTCAAAACTAAATAGTATAGGTATGGCTGTGATTCTAATTATTGAAGAACTGGAAAAGTTTTAAAAATCTGACTAAAGAAATTAAGATGATCTCCTTTTTCCGCAAAATCCGTCAAAAACTCCTAGCTCAAAATAGAGTGACCAGATACCTAGCATATGCTGTAGGTGAAATCTTTCTAGTGGTGATTGGAATTCTCATTGCCTTACAGATTAACGAATGGAATCAGGAACGGATTAATAAGAAAGTCTCTCTACAACTTCACCAACGACTTCTGGAGGATTTCGAGTTGATAGAAACTCGTACTCAAAATTCTATTTCAGATGCAACTGAGTCTATGGAGCTTATAAATTTCGCACTTTTCTGCTTTGATCAGAAAAGCATTCCAAAAGGAGAAGAAGAAAAATTTGACCTTGCCATTCGACAATTTTACCGATTTACTTATCCAGCCTTGCCAATGGCTACCTACGATGAAATGAAAAGTAATGGGAAGCTTGACTTGATTTACAACTTAGAGGTCAGAAACCAACTGAACGCCTTTATCAGCCTACTAGAATCGACCGAATTAATATTGGGAAATGCAGGGCAATCAATTCAAAACAATCTCATTTATTATGACAAATACATCCGATCAGAAACTAATCCACAGACATTGAGTATTTCTTTTTTTTATGACTTTGAAAAAATGGCAAATGATCCAGAATACCAAAATAAATTATCAAGAGTAGGTGTAAACTGGAGGGCAGTAGCTTTTTTCAACAAGGGAATTCAAAAACAAGTAGGAAACTTAAGAAGCCTGATTGAAGCAGAAATAATCAAACTAAAATGATCTTATTTTTTCGAAAAATCCGCCAAAAACTCCTTTTCAACCTGCCCGCTGGCAAGGCAGGAAACAGGATCACTAAATACCTGACCTATGCGATTGGTGAGATAGCCTTAGTCATGATCGGAATTCTTTTGGCCCTTCAGGTAAATAATTGGAATGAAAATCGTAAAGCTCAGATATTTGAAAGGGATATTCTTTCTTTAATTGATCAAAACCTTTCTAGGGATTCAGTCTTGATTGCAATAGAACTTCAGAAGGCTGTACTAGCGAACCAAATCACGGACTCCATTTTAAATCAAGTTGAACTCGGAATTTATGATGAGCAATTGAATAGATGGATGGGTAAAGTAGTTCGATTTGAACGCTTTAAATCGCAATCAAGTGGATTTGAAGTATTAAAGTCAAAAGGAATAGACCTATTATCCGACAAGAAGCTCCAGGTTAATTTGATTAATTACTATGACGAAACATTGTTTAGGGTCTATCAGTCGATCTTGGATGTAGAAAATTCCTTCAATGTGGATTGGGTCCCTGTGGTAAAAAGCGAATTCAATGACTTTGATTATGAGGACTACCTAGAGCCACGAAACCCGAAAGATTTTTTTGAAAACCCAAGCCACATCGTTCTTTTTAAACTATTTCAAGATAATCGACAAGGGGCTATCCTTAGAATGGAAACTGCTCTAAAAGAATTATCAGACCTGAAAATTCTCATTAAAAATCAGAATCAATGATCTCCTTTTTCCGCAAAATCCGTCTAAAGTTCCTTTCGCAGAACCGTGTTACGCGATACCTGATTTATGCTTTGGGTGAGATACTGCTTGTCGTAGTCGGGATTTTAATCGCTTTGCAAGTGAATAACTGGAATGAGGGTAGAAAACAGGAAAAAATCTCCGACCAAACCCTCCATAGCCTTGAAGAAGAAATCAATGAAGCCCGTTCAAATCTGGATAAAATAATTTCTTTCAACGAGCGAATTTTAGGAATTTCAGACCTTTTCTTATATGGAGAGTTGACCAGTGATTCCTTGGAAAAGGATCCAACTCAAATTTTCTTTTTAACGACCTATGCATCCGCCACGTTAAACTTTACTATTACAGAGCAGGAATTAAGCTCCGAAAGAACTATTCTAGGCAGGCAGAGCCTGAATGAAAAACTACGTGAATCGCTTCAGGATTACTTGATGATGGGAGATCTAGAGGATTTATTAAAGAATTTCTGGAATAATCAAGTTCTCCCCTACTTTATCGAAAAGAAAATGATGGTGGTTTATAATCAGTTTCTGAAAAAAGAAACCATCAACAAGGAGGATGTACAACTAATTATAAATGAGGAAAAGTTTGTCAATTTAGTAGCAACTACAAATTCGATGAATTATCAATTTCTTATTTTATTGAAAAAGCTCGATCAAGACTTAGAAGAGTCATTGGCATTAATTAAGCAAGAAGCCCATGATTAGTATTTTCCGAAAAATCCGACAAAAACTTCTCCAACAAAATCGTGTTACCCGATATTTGGTCTATGCTTTGGGTGAAATACTTTTGGTTGTAATCGGGATTTTGATTGCGCTCCAAGTCAACAACTGGAATGAAAATAGAAAAGATGCAGAAAAAGAAATTCAATTATTGACAAATCTTCAGGTTGAATTTAAAGACAATCTGAAAGACTTGGATTCTATCACAATAGAAGTAGAAGAGGTAATATATTCCTTAGAAAAATTATTTGATTCTTTCTCGAAGGATCCATCTCCCTATTTGAGGGACTCAGTCGATAGGTGGATAGCTTCCGGCCTCCAATCTCCAAATTGGAAGCCAAGTCAATATATTCTAAATAGTTTAACCAGTTCTGGAAGTATTACCAACCTAAAAAACGAACGGTTAAAACTTTTACTATATCAATGGTCAAGACAACAAAATGAAATGTTGGAAGTACAGTTGAGATCAGAGGAGACAGGAGAGGAAATCATCTCATACGTCAAAGAGTTTGGGTCCTTAAGGAATATCGATACCACCCATTCTGATTTTAATTACAAATCTTCAACATTAGGGAAAAGTAATAGCGGTTTGCTATCAGATGTTAGATTCGAAAACCTGATCGATGATAAATTGTACATGTACAAATTAACTAAGAAATGGTTAGATACTGCCAAAAAAACATTGGAACAATTGATTGAAGAGACAAACAGTTAGAGGAATAATTTATGATTTGTTTCTTGCTTTATAGTTGGCCTGAACTGAAATAATCTTCTTCCATCAAAAGTTAAAATTGTCTTTTTTGAAGGAAAGCCAAGTGCATGATTTCCAATAATTTCCTTATCTTCTTGGAAGTTTTTATCAGCCATCACCAGCCTCATCATATTGAAGAAGTTTGTTATTATCCTTCTACTTTTTTTAAGCCAAACTGCATTTTGTCAGGAAGGTGCACAAAGAAGAACCATTCCTTCTCTCACCGATTGGGTTGAAGAAGTGAATAATTGGCCGGATGAAATTTACAGGCAGGAAAATCTTAAAATTTTGATCGACCCTATAAAGGACAAAGATTTCATTTCCTTTTCAGAATCCGTGGCCAATGATCCGGCTGATACAATACCAAGGCTGACTATAAACAAAAGGCTCATTATCTGGGACATTCAATTTAGGGATGATCAGTCGCTCTACAGTGATTTTGCATTGAAGAATTTACACTTCAAAGAGCGAGTAGATTTTTATAGAATAATGAATGGTAGGCTTTCCTTTAAAAATTGCGTCTTTGAAAATGAACACCAAGTTCGTATCATCAATACGCTTTTTTATTTGGGTTATTATGATTGTGAATTCAAGGATGAATTTAGAAACAACAATCCTCAGGAGCCACTGGATATCCTCTTTTATAACTGTCAATTTCATAAGTCATTTGAGCTTTCCAGTGACCAAGGTGTCCCAAATGTTTATATCAAAAATTCAACCTTTGAAGACATAGTCAGCTTCAATGAAACCAGCAAGTATAACACGGTGAGCATTGACCAAAGCACCTTCAAATCTGATCTATTATTAAGTCGCCTTCAAATTGACAATACGCTAGAAGTAAAAGCTTCCAACATTTCATTTATCAACCTGGATGGTAGCAAACTTCCAACTGAAAACACTTATCTCCCATTCCGTCAAATCAGTCATAAAATCGGTGTTCAAAACCTACCGGATCAGACTTATTTTTTCGCGAACAAAGCTGAGGACTTTTCTTCCAAAACAGACTACGATCATGTAATAGCTCAATACGCAAAACTATTGGCGGTCTATAAATCCAGATCGGAAATGGATAGCTATAATGATTGCTACGTGGAGATGCGAGATAAGCAAACTGCTTATTCCCAATACCTTTATAAAAAAGATCGTTCTTTTGAAAACTGGCTGGTTTTTTCTCTCAATCGATTTTTAAAAATTTTCAGTGATTATGGTACACGTCCATCCAAAGCCATTTTGTTTTCTATCTATGTGATACTAGGATTTGCCCTCATCTATCTTTTCTTTCCTAATTCCTGGGATGCCCATGGCAAAAATCGAATCCTTAACCGTTACCGCTTCTTCATCAAATACCTGCAGCGAAATGCTGGTGTCCACGAAGTATATCTCGAAGAAAAAAAACAGGATCTAATGGGGTACGAGGAATTCAAAATTCTGATTTCCAATTCGGAAAAATCCGTACCGAGGTTCTTTTCTGCTACAGCCCTTCCGCTCTATCAATGGGCTGTATCAGGTAAACGCCTAACGGCTAAAATCCTAAGTAAATTCGATATCTTGAAAGGAACATGGGAAGATCTTCCTACAGGCCAAAAAGCCTGGAAGTCATTTCTGTTGGTTGGAACTTTCTTGATAGCTCTGGCTTATGATCTGTTGATTAAAGTATTGAATGCACTCATGCTCTCCATCAATACCTTCACCACCTTGGGTTTTGGAGAGATTCCCCTCAAGGGATTACCCAGGTACCTCGCAATTATCCAGGGGTTCATCGGCTGGTTTATGTTGACCATATTCTCTGTTTCATTGATATCTCAATTATTGAATTGATATGAAATCGAGCATGCTCCAAATGGCACACACTGGTATGATTACCAGCTTTGCGAGATACCCCGTCCAAATGGTGTCAGCCGGGCCGGCATGTCCCATAAAATTATAAACATATGAAAAGATTAATTATCACACTCAAAGAAAAATGGCCGGAATACATCCTGGAAATCCTTGTGATTACTATTGGTATTTATGGCGCTTTTGAATTGAATAATTATGGAGAAAACAAAACCCGGCGAAAAGCAGAACTTGAAATCCTGAAAGGCTGCAAGACAGAATTGATGATCGATCAGGCTGAAATTGATTTAAATATAGGTGAACTCAGGAAAAGCAAGGGCTCTTTAGACCTGCTCTTGGAAGTCTTGGAAAATGACGGCTCTTACCATGACTCGCTTGCTTTTCACTTCAATTATACACTTCTTCCGATGCATTTTGTTCACTCGACTAGCTCCTTTGAAACTGCAAAATCCAGGGGACTCGACATTATTTCCAATGCGGATATTCGGACTAAGTTGATCTCGCTGTATGACTCGCAGTATGATTTTTTCCTACAGGGAGAGGCAGAGGAATTGGCCGAGGTACAGTATGGGATGAGGCATATCCTGCCGGGTCGGTTTGAAGCAGGTTATAATTATCCGAATTCGGATTATACGTTTTCAGGAACCATGGTTCCCAACGACTTCGAATCCCTCAAAAGAGACCAAGAGTACCTTTATTTTATCAAAACACAGAGTAATCGTACCAGATCGTATATCGAGTTCTTTTATACAAATCTTAAGAAATCAGTTGTATCTATGATCCAGGATCTGGAGGAAGAAATCAAAAGACTCGAATCATGAAAAAAATCCTTACCACACTCAAAGAAAAATGGCCGGAATATATCTTGGAGATTCTGGTGATCACCATCGGTATTCTGGGTGCTTTTGCACTAAATAATTGGAATGAGCAAAAAAAAGAAAATGTCAGAAAATCCTTACTTCTAAATGCCTTAGTTCAGGAGTTTGAATCCAATCTATCACAATTAAATGAGGTTATTTTTTACGATGAATTAGTCTCAACAAGCTCTCTTAGATTATTGCATTTAGAGGAAAAAGAGATGGATATGATTCCTGAAGATACCATGAGATTTCTACTTCAAAATTCAAATTATATTTGGACATTTGACTCTAGATCAGGGGCATTAAGATCAGGTATTTCATCTGGTGATATTCATTTGATTCAAAATGACAGCTTGGTAAATCTATTGTTCAGCTGGCAAGATATAGTCAGTGATGCGAATGAAAATGAGTCATGGAGTTTAAATCACCGAATGAACAAAGACTTTGTGATAGAGAAGTATGTTCCGAAAGTCACCTATCGGAGTTTCGCCAACAAAGAAATGGGCGTAAGCAAGCATCCTGCTAACTATAAAAAACTGATTTTAGCCCCTGAATTCGAAACCTATATTACAGAACGGTACAGCCACATGAACGACGCCCTGAAGGAATTATATCAGGTAAAGGAGTTAAACACCCTTATCTTGCAACTCATTGAAAATGAGTTGAAAAATTAGCAATATTATGATTTTATTTTTTAGAAAAATCCGGGAGAAACTTATTCAAAAAAATCAGGTCACAAGATATCTGGTTTATGCTGTTGGAGAAATTGGCTTGGTTATGATCGGAATATTGCTTGCACTTCAAGTAAATAACTGGAATGTGGATAAGCAATCCAAAAAATGGCAAACAGACTTTTTAGTTGACACGCAAAACGAGTTAGAAAAAGACAAACGGCAATTAGAAGAAATAATCAAATTTCAGGAATCAAAAGAACTTAAATCATTAGAATTAATTCCCTTACTTGAAAAGCCGATACCTGATAAAAAAGATAAAATTGATTCTTTGTTTTCCTATTTAAGTTCGAGCAATGCCACCTTTTTTCCAAACGTCGGTGTTTTTGAAAATGCTTTATTTGCAGGAAAAATTGATTTGGTAGAAAACGATGAACTGAAATACACCATTATGGACCTTTACATGAGATCCTATAAAAGGTTAGTCTATAATGGTGAAATATATGATGAGCGCTATGACCTGGTTTCTTAGGAAAGGAAAAAGTATTTTAATAAAATCAAACAATCTATTAATTCTTGGGAGCAGGTAATATCACAGGAGTTTTACTCCCATGTTGAATTCCTGTACATACAAAATGAGATTTATACCCGATTGGCGAAAACAAGTCTTCAAGAAATTCAGAAAGTAATTCAAGCTATTGAAGCTGAAATTGCATAAACTACCAAATAACAAACCACACATACATTGATTTCATTTTTTAGAAAAATCCGTCAACACCTCCTAGCTCAAAATAGAGTGACGAGATAGCTCGCCCATGCTGTTGGGGATGCTTTTTCAGAAACATCCTGTGTTTTAATTACCTAAGTCCTCATTCAGACGAAGCAGGATAAAAGGATTTTTAATCCTAAAAAATACTTGCACCCAGAAAGGATTTCTGAAAATTATCGTAGAAAAAAAATTCCCCCTCTTCCGAATGGAAAAGGAGGAGTTGGTCACCCTTTTAGCTTAAAAAAAAAATTCAATCAATATATTTGTTCTCAATATTTAGAGATGCGGTAAATCACATTTTTTCCCCCACCCGAAACATAAATATCTCCAGATTGGCCGACAGCCACCCCATCAAACCAATAAGTTGGAGTCACAAGATTTTCTAAATTAATGGGAGCAGCACTCAGTTTGAGTCCGTCAGCTACCGTGGTTACTACTCCGGTTGCCAAGTCAACACGCGATAATCGAGAAGCCTCAGATTCCACAACCAACAATCCGCCTTCTTTATCCCAAGCCAATCCTTCAGGGCCTTTAAATCCAGTTGCAAGTGCTACTGGGATGTTGTCTGGTCCTAGCTGCCAGATGGTTCCAGTAGCGAAATCGGCCGCCCATAAAGTTTCTCCATCAGTTGCCAATCCGCTTGGTGCAAGTAGAGTCCCTCCCGGAAATATAGGTGACTGGTCACTTGCACGGACCACGCCGCCGGCGAACAGAGCGGACACAGCAATATCATCTTTGAATCGGATGGCATCGATAGGAATACTAGGTATCTCAAAAGCCTGAAGTACCTTATCAGTCTGTGGATTCCAAACCTGAACCAAATTGGAAAACCAGGAAGAAACGATGAGATTCTCCCCGTCTGCCGAAAGAGTGAAAGGAGTGGTCAGATTATTATCCGGATCTCCGAGCAAGTCGCCCTTATAATCCATTTCCTCCTTACCGGTGAGCCCATTGAATTGTCTCAATCGAAACAAGTCGGCAACAAACAAAGCATCTTGGTTATTGGCCCCCGGCAAAACAGCCAAGCCCATGGGCCCGATCATCCCTGCACCACTTACCGTGCGAGGCTGTCCACTAGGTAGAATTTCTACTATTGATCCATAACCCGCATTTGAGATAAATAGGGAGCCCTTGGAGTCGAAGGCCAGGTTATCGAGATCCGGTTGAATTTTGACAAGGAGTGTTTTTTCTCCGGTCTGGGTATTTACTTTAAACACCTCTCCTGATTGATCCAATACATGCAAAACTCCTTTTGAATCAAACTTCGCTGCAACGGGTACAGTAAAGCCTTCTGACACGATTTCGGCAGTTCCATCTTCAAAAGGTTTGGTGGAAGGAGGAGTCCCTGGCCCTCCTACGTTTACCCGGATCACTTTCCCTCCTGCAAATTGAGGTCCGTACAATTTTCCATCTGGACCAAAATCAAATGCATTAAAAAATGCAAGAGGGAAAAAAAAGTTTTCCTCGGCGGCAACAATAATCGGTCTAGGTGGGTCATTGAAGTCGGGGTCCAGCTCGTACAAGCCGTCACCCAGAAAGCAAAGCCCGACAAACAAACGACCATCCTCTGAGAACGTAATTGGGTTAACCCCAGGTGCCACAAACTGCTCGGTCACTACTCCAGCAGGATTCCTTCGCTTTACAAATCCAGTGAAAATATCTGTCCAATACAAAGACCCATCCGGTCCAAATGCCAAATCATCCGGTGTAGTCACCCCTTCATTTGGTCCAAGTCGATTCAAGATTTTGCCGTTCTGACTATTCATCACGATAATTTCCTGCGAATTCACTGCTCCGATGTAAAGGTTGCCATCAGGGCCAAAGTTGATGCCATTGGCACCCTTTATGGGTGAGCCAGTGGCAATCTCCTTAACTAGAGTATTAGATTTTTTTTTGCTATTGGCCCCTAGAGGTATTAGTTCATTAAATTCTTGGCATGCTGAAATTGCGGCAGTAATGACCAAAACTGCCAAAAAGGAAGACATTTTACGTTTCATGAATCATGAGTTTTAATGGTTAAAAATTTTGAAATGAAAGGTAATTTGAATGTAAAAAGCAGGACTTAGCTATTGTTTCAAATGCATTAGATATGGTTCCAAATCCAAAAAAATTAGGCTTAACTGTTTAATTGGTCACGAAGGATAGATTAAGGAAAAGCTGAATCAGATCAAAGATGAAAAACCGGTTTTTAAGCTAAAAATTTATCCATTTCTAAATTACCTATGGATCAACTACAAAATAAAAAAAAGCCACAGTCTACAAGTCAATGGCTTTTTGAATTCTCTAATCTATGTTTATGTAGAAGCTAATGTAAAGACCTGCCTAAAACATTGGTTTATCTATTGATTCATAAACTTTAGACTTTGTTCCAATTCATTCAAAAAGTTGATTACGCCTGTTTTTTAATACAGAAAGAATAAATTCATAAGAATTTGAATCCTCTGATCAGCCTTGGAAAACCTGGTCTTTTGTTTAGAAAAAAGGATTACCCTTTTCTATAAAAGCTCGGTGCCTGCCCAAACTCTTTGATAAATTCCTGTGTAAAATGGCTGGGATTACTGTAGCCTACTTCATAGCCAATTTCAGAAATATTTAAACTAGAATTTTCTAAAAGTCTTATGGCCTCCTGCATACGAATGGTTCGGATCACCTGAGAGGTTGATTTATTAGTCAAAGCCTTCAGTTTGCGATGAAGCTGGGTCCGGCTGACGCCTAGCATTTTACAGATCTCCGAGATACCAAATTCTTCATTTCCCATTTCACTTTCTATGAGATCTCGGATTTTTTTAAGGAAGGCATCCTCTTTCAATTCAGAAGATGTCTTTGGCCCGGGTAGGGTCTTCAGCCCTTCATATCGGGTAATGAGTTTTTGTCGGACCTCTATCAATTTACGAAGCCTAATCTCCAACTCATTTTTATTAAAAGGCTTGGTCAGGTAAGCATCGGCTCCTGTTTCCAATCCGGCCAAACGGGAGTCCATGTCAGCCTTAGCGGTAAGTAGGATGATAGGGATATGACTGGTTCGTTCATCGTTTTTTAACCTTTCCACCACTTCAAAGCCGTCCTTTTCTGGCATCATTACGTCGGAGACGATAATATCCGGGATTATTTCAATAGCCAGGTGAATTCCTTGAAGACCATTTCTTGCTTTCTGAATTCGATAGTGTCCCCTGAGGCAAAGTTCCAAATAACCTAAAATATCCTCATGGTCTTCGATAAGCAATGCGAGTGGAAGGCTTTCATCGTAATTTTCTTCCACCCCAATTGCGGAGGCTTTTAGTGTATCCTTGACAAAAGGCTTTGAATTTTGGGTCAATTCAACCGCAGAACCTTTGGGAGCGTGGTTTCGGATGGGTAGCCTAAGCGTAAATTCTGAACCTTTTCCAAGCTGACTGCTAGCCTCAATAGTTCCTGCCATGAGTTCGACGAGTTCTTTGGTAAGTGCCAATCCAATTCCACTACCTTCCTCAGTTCTGGTGGCGGAGTCATCCACCTGAAAAAATCGGTCAAAAATCCGCGATAATTGTTCAGAGGGTATTCCTTTACCTGTATCGACAACCCTCAATTCAAGCATATCTTCTCCTTCTTTAACCCTGATTTTTTCCATCTTGAGGTAGATGTTTCCACCGGATGGAGTGAATTTGATCGCATTGCCTATGAGGTTAGAAAAAATGATTTGAATTTTTTCCGGATCAAAGTCCATACGCAAGGTCTCTAAGTCTGTAAAAAAGTGTATCCGGATATCCTTAGAGTCTGAATAAGAGTGAAAGGATTCTGTCAAATAGTGTAAATACTCCAAAATATCATCATGGATCATTTTTGCAGTTAAAACCCCAGATTGAAGTTTGGACAAATCCAGGATCTGATTGACCAGCCTTAATAATTGGACACCATTCCGCTTGATCATAGGCAATCCATCCCTCAAGTTTTCCACCGTCGGGTGACTCAATATATAGTCTGAAATCCCTAAAATTACAGTTAAGGGGGTTCGGAATTCATGGGTCAAATTGGTATAGATTCTGGTTTTAAACTGATCCAATTCCTTTAGCTGGATCACTTCAGCTTGGGCCAGTTTTCTTCTCAACAAAAAGCTATAAATAAAGTAAAGGATCAAAAACATCACTAAGCCATACCCCAGCCATGCCCACCATTGGGTAAACCATGGCGGCCTAATTGTAATAGGTATGGATCGCTGACCCAGCTTTCCGTATCGATTTGTAGCAAGGACATGAAAAATATAGTCTCCCGGGGGTATGGAATAATAATTGGCAGTATAGGATGAGCCGCTTCTCCAGTTTTGATCAAAGTTTTCCAGCTTATAGCGGAGGTTTTTCTCAGATTCCTCAGTCACGAAATCAATAATGCCAAATTCAAGGGTAAAGGTGTTTTGATTGTATGCCAATTGAATCTCATTAGTTTCATTGAGATGCTTCGGAAGGATTTTTTTATCCGTTTGGGATGAAATATTACGGTCACCCAGAAAAAAAGCAGAGAAATACGGAATAGGCTCATCGGGATATTGCTTTTCCAATTCTCCCGGATAGAAAGAAAAATACCCTGAAGCATTTCCGACAAAAATCTCCTTTTCCTTGGAAATAAATGCATTTTTAGAGTAAAATCCAGTCTCGTTAGGTTTTTTCCAACTGTACCCAAAAAGGGCTGCGTTATTAGTTTCGGGATCCAATCGAATGAACCCAATATCTGTGTACAACCAAAGAAATTTTGAATCATCCTCAACTAATCCTGTGATGAGAAGCAAATCTGTAATTAGACCGGTATTGTCGTAGTACCGATTAAAAATTCCTGTTTCCGGATCTAATAAAAAAAATCCTGACCTGTAGGAACTGGCCCAAATTCGCTTTTTGCTATCTTCAAAAATTTCGATAATACGCACCCCTGTACTATCTAAAAATCTTTCAAAATCAGCTGATTCTTTGCGAAAGAGGTTAATGCCATTACCTGTACCTACCCAAACTCTTCCATTGGAATCTTGAAGGAGACTATGCACATCGAATGCGCTTAAACTGTTGGGATTGTTTGGGTTAGGGGTAAAATGCTTAAATTTTCCGCTTTTTGAATTGAACAGGTCAAGTCCGCGATTTGTGCCTATCCAGATAGTATCCTCACCGATAGGCAAAATGACATGTTGAAACGAAGAGGAAAGACCGTTTTTACCCTTCTCCTCCGGTCCATATAGCTTGTAGGTCATTGTCTGTCGATCGAAAAAGTACGCTCCACCCCATCGGTTGGCGACCCATAAATTGTATGCTTTGTCAAATTTTAGATCATTTATTGTTACTGATCTCAATGTATTTTGGACAAAAGTGAAAAAACTATCCCTTGATTGGTTCAAGTCATGGCCAAACACGCCTTGCCCGGTGCCAATCCAAACGCCAGTTTCTTGGTCTTGGGCAAAGACCATTGCTCGTGTTCCGATAGGGGTATGTTCAAAATTATTTTTAAAAGTGGAGATTTGAAACAACACTTGATTCTCTGTCTCGGGCTCCCATCCCGAAACCCATATAAGATTATCCTTGGTTTTCAGCAAGGACCGAAAGTCATTTTTCTCCATGTAATTCGGTCCAATTCCCGAAATCCCAAAAAACTCAATGGTCTTCGATTTCGGATTGTAGCGGTTGATTCCTCCCGCATAAGTTCCGATCCAAATACACCCTTGAGAATCTTCATTGATAAAGCTAATGTGATCTACTGCATAGCGAGCGTTTGGGTTGACAGGTGGACGGGAGAATGCATGTGGATTGTTAGGGACGTTGGGCAATCGTTGGAATGTACCTTGTTCCCGGTCCATGATATGGAGTCCATCCCCATCTGAACCGACGTAAAAATTACCTTTGCTGTCTTCAAACATAGCCCGAATCCTATTTCCAACCAGTGACTTCGGGTCTTCCGGATCATGTGTAAAATGAGTAATCAAACCGGATTCTTTTTCAAAATGGTACAAACCTGATGAATGATAATCATTAGGATCGAAAGGGTCGCCTGCGCCAATCCAAATCCGTCCGGCATGATCCTCATAGATACTTCTTACTGTTGCCTCGGTAATGGAACGACCAGCAGGTGTGTCGTCTTGTATATGAACAAAATGCCCGGTCTTCCTGTCCAAGGTATCGAGTCCTTTTGCTGTTCCAATCCATAAGGTACCCGAGCGATCTTCCAGAAGAGCATTTACCCGATTGTCACGAAGACTAGTGGTATCGCTTGAATCATGTTCGTAATGTGTGAAAGTTTCAGTAGCAGGATCAAGTCTATCCAAGCCCTCAAAAGAGCTCCCAATCCAGATAATCCCACCTTTTCCTGCATATAGGCATTCCAGCCGGTTGGTATGAAGGGAGCTGCTGTCATTTGGATTGGACTTAAAATACTTTTTATTCGTCCCATCGTATCTTACCAAACCATTGTAGTTGTCCGCAAGCCAGATAAAGCCCTTATCGTCCTGGCACATTCCCATAATATTGGTATGATTTGGATCAAAAATGAAAGGCACAGGAGAGATTTTAACCTCCTGACCAGTCGTAAGAAAAGAGGTTAAGAAAAAAATAATTAGAAAAAATAACCTAGCGCTTCTCATCTACTTAAAACAATTAGCAATCAACAACTTAGCCCTATTATTTTTAATAGCAAAAAAAGGAATAGTGAGAATAAAAAAATCCCGCTGGAATTTCGGAAGAAACACCATATCAAAATCAGAACCCTTAAATCCATAAGGCCTCAAAAATCCAGCATCAAGTTATATCCATACTTTCCCTTAACTTACTTAAAGCTATGCAACTAGTTGACCTTTAATTCATTTCTTACCCATTTATGATTCAATTTTTCTGGGAAACCCGTCAGAAAACTCCTCGAAGAAAATCCAGTGACTTATTTGCTCTCCATTATTCTAGGATTTATCGGCTGGTTTATATTGACTATATTCTCAGTGTTATTGATTTCGAAATTGTTGAACTAAGACGTCATTCCTGTCGGAGCAAAGCGGAATTCAGGTATCTTTTCCAGTGCCCCCATTGCTTATTGAGCGAAACGAAATTCAAGAATCTACCCCTAGTTCTTGATCTCTAAAACTCTTCCTGGTGTCCATGGGGCTTGATTTGCGTCAAGCTCCGCATTGATGGCCGGTACATCAACCTCTATCAGTTGCTTCAGACTTGCAATGACTGGATTCAAATAGTTCTCTGCAATTCTTTTTACCTCTTTAGACGTAGTAGTGGGGTCGGTTAAACTGGTAGATCCGGAATAAATTGCTGTATTCACCCGACTACTTAGCGATGGCGCCTGATCGATTTCTAGTTCTCTTTTGATTGGATCCCCAAACATGGTCAGCTCAATCTCATCCAATACATTTTCCATGGCATCAATTTTTTCATCCAGAGAGGCACTTTTCACTACTCTTGCAGCTGCCTGGTAATATTTCAATGCTTCACGCAATTGATTATAAGAATTTCTCGCACCATTTGCTGATTTGGAAAGCTCCATTAGTTCCTGATGAAAAGCGAGCATAGCTGCGGGATCTGACATCGGGACGGTTTGGTTATCCAAGGTTTTTACTTCGAAGGATACCGCTTCTGTGAGTGGAGTTATTTCACCATTAATACTCTTTGCTAGCTCCACAGTATAGGTTCCAGGCAGCACCATAATTCCTGAAGGGAGGTCCTTCATGGGATCTGCGAGACTAGGATTCACTTGATCGATAGCAGGATACGTTAAATCCCAGTATACTCGATTAATTCCTTCAGTCGCACCGCTCCTAATCTCATTGACCACCTCACCATTTACATCTTTAATGGTGAAAATCAGGAAGGGTTTTTCTTCGTCTTGCTCAGCTTTTAGCTGCTCGTAGCTAGGATAGTAAACAGTCTCACCGGCTTTCCTTTTCTCTTCTTCAGTTTTCTTTCGCTCACTTTCAAGCGTAGGGTATTTCTCCTTCAGAAAATAAGTAAAAGCAGCTCCAAATGGGGGGTTTTCACCTAAATAGTAGGTCTCACCCTGAAATCCTTTTGGCCCTAACCAAGAGATGGTTTTACTTGCAGCAATGGGACTATATGGCTCGTACTGCAATGCTTCCGAAACGGGGAAAATATGTGCTTCTTTTTCTAAAAGCTCATTGGATAATTCGCGCAATGCGGAGTAATCATCCAGGATATAAAACCCCCTACCAAATGTACCCAATACCAGGTCCTTTTCTCTTTCCTGAATGTTAATGTCTCGTACAGCGATGGTGGGTAGTCCTTTTGATAGCTTTTGCCAATATTGTCCACCATCGAGCGAAGTATAACACCCAAACTCAGTACCAACAAATAATAAGTTTGCAGCTACAGGGTCTTCTGCAATAGCATAAACGGATCCTTTTTCGGGCAGATTAGCTTTAATGGTTGTCCAGCTTTTTCCCATATCCGTGCTTTTCAAGATATAGGGTTTAAAATCACCTTGTTTGTGATTATTAAATGCCGCATAAACGGTATTCTTATCATGAGCAGAAGCGATGATTTCATTCACATAGGTCATGTCAGGCACGCCTGGAAATGAACTGTAGCGTGTCCAGCTCTCTCCTCCGTCTGTGGACACATGAATCAACCCGTCGTCTGTACCAGCGTAAAGTAAATTCTGATCAATTGGAGATTCTGCGATGGCCACAATGTTACCATAAGGTGTAGTCGATGCATGCTTTGCCACTGCATCCATAGGCCATACCTTGCCCATTACTTCTAGCTTGTTTCGATCTATTCCTCTAGTCAGATCACCACTCACTTCACGCCAGCTCTCGCCCATATCATCACTTCGATGTACTCGATCAGAAGCATAGTACAAACGTTTGTGGTCGTGACTACTGACAAGTAAAGGTGCATCCCAATTCCAGGTATAGGAATAGTCTCCATCCAAAGGCTGTGGTACAATGTTCTTTGTCTGACCGGTTTTCCTGTCAAATCTGGCCAGGTTACCATACTGCGATTGACTGTAAATAATATCTGGGTTTTCAGGATCCACATGTGGTTCAAAACCATCACCCAAGGTCGTCACGAACCAATTGCGATTGCTGATTCCAGTAGTTTCAGTCGTTTGAGAAGGTCCACCGAATGTGAAATTGTCCTGTGTTCCTCCATAAACAAAATAGAAGGGATAGTCATTGCTTACTCCTAGCTTATAAAACTGTGTCACTGGAAGATTTGGGAAGAAACGCCAAGTTTTTCCTCGATCCCATGACTCGTAAACTCCCCCATCATTTCCATTCAGTAAATAATTTGGGTTCTTAGGATCAATCCACAGCGCATGATTATCGATGTGCTTGTTCTTCTCACCAACATTTTTGAATGCCTTACCTCCATCTTCAGAAACGGCTGCATAGGTATCCATCACATAGACAAGCTCTACATCTACCGGATCTGCTATCACCTCTTGGTAATAGAGTCCACTGGTTGTAAAGTCACTTTGACGCACCCAGGATTCCCCAAGGTCTGTGGATTTATAAAACCCACCTTTATCTTCCTGTGCTTCCACTATGGCATAGATCACGTCTGGATTAGCAGGAGAAATATCCAGTCCAATTCGTCCTAAATCACCACTCGGAAGTCCATTGACAATCTTACGAAAATTCTCTCCTCCGTCTGTTGACTTGTAAACAGAGGATTCGGGTCCACCACTGATGTAGGTAAACACATGGCGTCTCCTTTGGTGCGCCACTGCATAAATCACATTGGGGTTTCTAGGGTCGAGATGCACCTCATGAATGCCTGTATGCTCATTGATATCCAAAATCTTTGTCCAAGTATCTCCTCCATCTATCGTTTTATATAATCCGCGATCACCTCCAGCACTCCAAAGCGGACCAGCAGCCGCTACATATACCACATCTGAATTGTTCGGATCAATGGCAATCATCCCAATGTGCTCTGAGTTTTTGAGCCCCTTATGCTCCCAGCTTTTTCCTCCATCCTTACTTTTATAAATCCCATCCCCATAGGCTACACTTCGCTGGTTATTGTTTTCTCCTGTTCCAACCCAGATGACGTTATGGTTATTGGGATCCATCTCCACCACCCCGATGGAGTAAGAGCCCTCAGCTTCAAATACCGGATCAAAATTGAGCCCTTTGTTGGTGGTTTTCCAAACCCCTCCTGCGGCAACGCCCACATAAAATTCACTTGGATTGTCTGGGTTTACAGCAAAATCAGCGATCCTGCCCGAAGTGAAAGCAGGTCCTATAGATCTGAAGGAAAGACTATTCCAATTGGTTTTATAAATGGCAGGTTTATCATCTTCCTTTTTTTGAGCTACTGCGAAAAAAGCAGAACCGGTAAGTAGTAGAAGCAACAGCGAAAAAGCGATGGTTTTTTGTAGCATAAGAAGTTACTTAGGTCAGTAGTATAGAGGAAGTTATAAAAATTCTTAGAAAATAGCAGGTTTCTCTACCCAAAAGGCCAGCCTGAACCAAAATGGGTAGCAATCATTGGGGATCGCAAATTTCACTTTGGATACCAAAAAATGGTGCTAATTCCCACCAATTCCCTAGTATTAGTTATCCGATAATCTGCAGGATACAAAAACAAATGCTAGAAATTCTTAACTTCAACGAAAGCGAAACTCACCCAGTTTGAATGATCTCATTTTTTAGAAAAATCCGCCAGAAACTTCTTCAGCAAAATCGTCTGACCCGATACATGTTGTACGCTGTGGGCGAAATTGTGCTGGTCGTAATTGGTATATTGATCGCATTGAGTATCAATAACTGGAACGATCAGAAAAAAGCACGAGATTTTGAAGTTAAAATGCTTGGTGAACTTCAAAGCACTCTTAGAGCTGACCTTAATTATATTGAAAACCACTTATTGGGAAATCGAAATCAAGCAGAATTAGACGCGATTGACTATTTCAGCGACCTACTTAAAAAAGTGAATAGAGACACTGACTCCTTGAGATACCATTGGTCAAGGTTAGCATATGGGCAAAATTTTCGAATGAACTTAGGCCCCTATGAGAGCCTTAAATCTATTGGTGTAGAAAAGATTAGCAATGATTCCCTGAGGTACCAGATCGTTCGCTTTTATGACTTTATTTTTCCAAGAAATAGAGATTTGATTCAAACGGCTCAAGATAGAGTTGAACTTGATGATGACCGCCTAGCCCAACTAATGGACAACATGACCTATGAGCTGGTAGATGACGAGGTAATCATTGATCGGCCAATCCCAGATCCATCCATTATATATAACCCTATATTTCTAGAAGTACTCAGAAATGCGCAGAGGAGAACCTCATGGACAATCCAGCACACCAATGCGGTAATTGAGGAACTAAATTTTTTACTGGGAAAAATATATGACGAATTAAATAAGTAGATGCTCAACTTCCTCCGTAATCTCAGACGAAAAAATATGAATACCAAGTACTTTAAATATGCTTTGGGTGAGATAATACTAGTTGTTATCGGAATCCTGATTGCTTTAAGCATCAACAATTGGAGCGAAAATAGAAAGGAAAGAAAGTTTGAGAAGAAAATGCTTGCAGAAATACAATTGGCGCTTGAGAACGATATCGACTATTTTAATCGTTGTATCGCACGATTAGAAAGACTGGATTCATCAGTTGAGGTCATGCTAACGCTCATAGAGCAAAAGGCAACTTTTGTAGACTCCATGTATGATCAACCAAACCAGAGGTCATATAATTTGGCTACAGGCATCTTATATCGATATAATCCCGGACCCTACGAAGCATTGAAAGCTACCGGTGTTGATAAGATCAGAAATGAGGTTTTGCGAAAAGAACTCATCAACTTGTATGATTTTGAATATCCCCGCCATGAAGAAATAGTGAAGTATTACGATCAAGATTACAAGGATCAAACAGATCGATTCTTTGCATTCCAATCTCCCCCATTTATTGAAAACAGAAATGGAGAAAGATTTATACTAACAAAATTTCCATCAGACCTTTTACAAAAACCTGAATTCCTTCTCTTACTAGATGATATTAGAGCTCGAGCTCGACTTGAGTTAAATATGTTTAACAATTTTATCCCCGAGCAGAACAGTGTATTGAAGCTTTTAAAAAAAGAATTAGAAGAATAATTATGCTCAACTTCCTTCGCAAATTCAGACGAGATAATATGAATACCAAGTACTTTAAATATGCTTTGGGTGAGATAATACTAGTTGTTATCGGAATCCTGATTGCTTTAAGCATCAATACTTGGAATGAGGACAGAAAAGATCGGATTTATGAACAAAAAATGCTGAATGAGATATACCGATCTCTGATCAATGATGCATCATATATTCGAAATCACACGATTGGCTATAGAATAGCAACTGTAGATTCAAGCATCAAATACTTTGATCAAATGCTTTTGGGTCTTGACCCAAATCCTAATAATCTGAAATATTATTTTGAAAGATTAACATGGGGGCTGACTTTTCAAATAAACGAAGGGCCATATGAAGGACTCAAAGCCAATGGATTGGATAAAATCAGGAATGATTCACTACGAAATACCCTAATGAGGTATTTTGACTTCGCTATTCCAAGGTACGAGGAACTAATAGAATGGAAATTAACCTCCACCCAACAAGAAATGGTGAAAATTTCTGAGGAATACAAAGGCAATTATCTTGCAAAGGAAGAAAACGGTGAAATTGTCCTTTATAGAAATATATCTTCCCCTTATTTCATAAGAGACCATGAATTTCTAAAGCTTTTAGCCCTTTCTAAATCCACTAATAAATGGAATAAGGATCGGTTTGATGAACTCCTTAAAGAACAATCATTTTTGATAAAAATGTTAGAAAAAGAACTTTCCATTGACCCTGCAAAACATTAAGCTGATCTATGATCGCATTTTTTAGAAAAATCCGCCAAAAACTCCTAAAGACCAACTCCGTTACTCGGTATCTAGCCTATGCTATAGGAGAAATACTTCTAGTTGTAATCGGTATTTTAATTGCACTCCAGGTAAATAACTGGAATGAAAACAGGAAAGAAGAAGTCGCCCAAAATGAATTATTGACAAATTTTGTGGTTGACCTAATGGCGGATACAGTACTGCTCATGGATTATGAATCGGATTTATTTGCTGTAATTCAAACCCACAAGCAACTCTATCTGGCACGAAAAGGAATACTTTCGTTTTCTGAAATTGAAAATCCACAATTAATCAGAGGTTCGATTAGATACCATTCTATTACCCTTAGCAATCATCCAAATATCGGCACCCAAGTAATGGATGATGAAATTAGAAATGAAATTCTCGACTACTATCAATTCCTAGCAAGAGTTGACAACTCTTATTTACAATATGACAATGTTGTCAAAGAAACCGTTAGGCCCTATTTAGCAAAAAACCTAGCATTAAATCCTGATTTTCTTTTTGATAATGAGAAAGAAAATAAATCCCCTTTAGATCTAGATCAATTCTCTCAAGTAATCTTTCAGGATGATTTTGGACAGGTGCTTTTTGAAGCAAATCTTAAAGCTGAAGAAACCATGGAGTTTTTTGAAGAACTAGAAAGTAGAAATTATGCCCTTCGTATTTTGATCAAAAAGAAAGTTTCATGAAGAGAATCCTCCATATCCTGAAAGAAAAATGGCCGGAATATATTCTGGAGATTCTAGTGATTACCATCGGTATCTTGGGTGCCTTTGCACTAAATAATTGGAATGAAAATCGAAAAGAGACCTACTCAAGGAAGGAAATGCTCAATTCATACCGAAATGAGCTAACCGACAACATTGCTTTTTTAGAGGACCGAATTACTACCAAAAATGAACCGATAATGAACCGATTGGATGCTTTCATACAATCGAATGTCGGATTGGAAAAGGATGAAGCAGGAAGATGCATATTGGATGTCTTATCTTTTCCCCCTTCGGTACCTGAGATATCTGTCCTGAATGAATTACTAACCTCAAATCTGTTTAAAAATCAGCTGGAGATCCTTGACCCATCTAGAAAACTAAAGCTAACGGTTAATCAAATCGAAAACTCTGAAAATTTTCTAAATCAATACTGGGTAAATGAAATCAGTCCATTTGTAAATCAAAACAACCTAAATGTAATCATCTTCTCAGTTTCACGGGATCTTCCTTATAGTTTGACAGATGAGCAACTAGAAACAGTAAACTCTCCGCAGTTCAAAAATCTGGCAGTAAATAAATACTTCCTATTGTCCGACTGGATCAGGCTTCAAAAATTAGCCTTAGACCAAATGAAAAATATTTTAGAATTGGTAGAAGAAGAACTCGCGAAATGAAAAGAATCCTCTCTATACTCAAAGAAAAATGGCCAGAATATATCTTGGAGATTCTGGTGATTACGATTGGTATTTTAGGCGCCTTTGCGCTGAATAACTGGAATGAAAATCGATTGAGTGAGCGAGAAGAAAGAATACTGTTATCCAACATTCGAGAGGATCTCATCAATACCATCAAAAAATTTGAAAAGGACACTGTATTCAATGCCCAAACCATCCGTAATGCAGAAAGGATTGAATATTATATTCATGAAAATCAACCTTATTCAATCGAACTCGATAGTTGTTTTGCATCATTAGGCGGCTGGAAAAGCCCATATGCAATATCTTCAGCCTATCAATCCCTAAAGTCGCAGGGTATAGATCTCATAGAGAATAAAGCACTTCGAAATTCCATTGTAAATCTTTACGACGGAATCTTAATTTTTGTAGAAGATGATTATGACCATGTGGAATGGTCTTATTATGAATCGGTCTTTATGCCCTACTCTTCCAAAAATATTAGAAGAGTGAATGAAGCATCTTTTCCAAGTGCTAGACCAAACGATTTTGAAGCCATCAAACAAAGTCAAGAATTTCAAAACATCCTGAGCACAATTATCAGGTATCGAAAAGCAGGAATAGAAATTTATGGGGATGCAATTGAAGAGATAAATCAGGTGATTGCTATGATAGATCAGGAGTTAAACGAATAATCAACCAATGAAAAGAATCCTTTCCATCCTCAAAGAAAAATGGCCAGAATATATCCTAGAGATTCTGGTCATTACGATCGGTATTTTGGGGGCATTTGCGCTGAATAATTGGAATGAAAATGTCAACAATAAGAGAATTGTAAATGATTATTACTGTCGCTTTTTGGCGGATTTAAATCAAGATGAAGTACAGGTTTCCGGTTTGCTCAAGGATAGTGGACTCAGATTAAAAAGTAGTAACGAAATGCTTGCTGAACTCCTAAGTACTAATCCAAACAAAGAAAAAATTATCCAACTCATGCTGGAATCCACCGCAAAAATCACCTATCAGTTCAACCCCATTTCTGCAGGATATGATGATATCAAGTCCAGTGGAAATCTAAATAATTTTACTGACCAAGCAATATTGGATAAACTTGGAGCCTATTTTCAAGAGGTAAAGGGACTTGCAGCCAATATTGCCAATAATGGGCAGCTAGGTTTGAATGAGGTGTTTGAAATTGATGACTTTTATAAGATTGGATTTATTGATAATTCATTCTTGGAAGAGGCCATAGATACCACAGTGGTACGAAAAGAATTTTTGGATAAAAATCCCTTAACCTTATCCCAAAACCAGGAATTAAAACATATCGCTTCCTTATTAATGGCGGTGAATTATCGAAATATCAAACATTATGAATCCATAATTTCTAAAATCGTAGCTATTAAACCTGTTTTGGAAAGTCATTGCAACAACACATCAAATTAAGCCAACAATTAATATCGAAAAATTCACAAAATCTACCTATTCTTTAAATCAATGATTCTTACAAAATGAAACGAATCTTCAGCGCCCTCAAAGATAAATGGCCAGAATACATCTTAGAAATCCTGGTGATTACAATTGGTATTCTTGGAGCCTTTGCGCTGAACAATTGGAATGAAAACCGATTAGAGGAGAAGGAAGAAGATGAAATACTTAAAAGCGTCAAAAAAGATCTAGAGAACACTATCAGCGAATTCGAGTTTTTGAATGTAATTAGGGAGTCCATACTTTATGGAACAAGAGGTATTTTAAATTTTTCAAATGCCACAGAATTACCAAAAAATGAGTTGGATAGCTTGCTTGGACTCACATTTAGCGTTCCAACTTTCAATAATAAAATGGGAACCATTGAACTGCTATTTACTTCAGGTAAGGTCAACCTGATAAAAAATGAAACAATAAAAGCCCGCCTAATCGCCTGGCCTGGATACATAGAAGATATGACAGAGGAAGAAATCTTTGCGGTTAATCTATTTCACGGACTTTATTATCAAACTTTGACGAAGTATGTAGTCATCGATGATCTTGTCACAGAAGTTGAAGTAGTATCATTCTTTGGTGGTGAAGCTGCTCCAGAATCCTTCCCGAGACCCCCTCTAGAAAGTGATTATTCTGGTTTATTGAAGGACAAAACCTTCCTTAATCATCTGAGAATGCGTGCCCTTAATATAGAACGAACAAATGCTGAAACTCGAGATTTAATAGAACAAGCAAAAGAAATTATTCAAATGATTGATTTAGAACTAGAGAAATAAAATATCTGAGCCTCATTATTTTTCTATAATTCTAGTTTTCAAAATAAAATTTTAAAGCTTTAAAAGCTACAAAAAGAAAGAAACCAACCCTTAGCACCCCCAAAGAAAAAGGATACCCGAATTAGAAAGTGAAAAAATATGAAAAATCAAATGCCAGTTTATTTATGTAGACGAGCTTATCTTTTATTGGTATTGCTGGCTTTTGTTGGATGCCAGACCAAATCGGATGAAGTTCAGCTTTTGTCTCGGTTTAATCATGTATACCTAAGCGTTGCTGATATGGATCGGTGTATTGCATTCTACACTGCTGCATTCGATTTGGAAGTTGCAAAACATGTCAAAAAATTAAAAAGAACTACTGAAGATGGAATGTCCACGGAATCTGACATCAATTTGGCATTTTTCAGATTTCCTGGGCAAGGTTTTGTACTAGAAGTTGGCGAAAACCCTGAATTTAAACCTGAAAACAGTTCGGCAAATTATCTCCATGTATGCGTCGAAGTGAAAGATATAGAAACAGCAGGAAAGCGTGTGGAAGAAGCAGGTGGAATACTTTCACGACCTTTATCTTTGGTTGAAATAGAGGGCGTGACAGCCAAAACCATGTTTTTCACAGGACCTGACGGAGAGACCATAGAGCTACTCCAACTTATCTCCGGAGGAATTTAACTCCTTAAAAACCTATTAAGCACTAGCCTAAAACTGCTAGAATATAAATAGTACTCTTCATTAAAATGCTAGATGGGCAAAACAAAACTATCCGCCCAAACTATTCTTTCACCTCATTCCAACGTAATTTGATTTTCTCCAAACTCTCCTTTAAAGAGTTTACTGCTTGAATGGTTTGTTGAGTGGGCTGAACATCCGCTGACTGAATCAGATTCATCATAAACAGAAACTTTTGCTGAAGGTCCACCAAAGTTTCATCGGACGGATCTGTCTCACGAATACTCCCATATAGGATATCAGGATTTCCTGCCCTTCCAATACCTCTGAGTGTTAATTGCCTTTCACTTGGCTTGGAATAAGCATCTATCGCTTCAATAATCGCCTGCAATTCATGGTAACTGTCATAGCAAGTTTTGCTCAATTCCGTTTGCATTTGTAAGGCTTCCTCCGAAATAGTTACCCGGGGATCCATTTTGATCGTTAATGGTTTTTCAAAGACCTCACCATCCACTGCCAATCGTACACGGTAAGTTCCAGGCCTCACAAAAGGTCCTTGTGGTGCACTCGGCGTGTTTTTGTAAACTGCAGCAATTGAATACTCTCTCTTGGAACCTCTAGGAGCTTCATACTTTAAATCCCATATGAATCGATGGTGTCCCTGAGAAACACCTACTTTTTCCTCTGGCCTGATCCAATAGGTAGGATGAGGCAAAGCAGTGCTGTCTATTTCTTCCGGTTCCTGATCACTTGAAAAGGTTCTAATTAACTCCCCTTGTTCATCCAGAATTTCCAATTTTACTTGTTGAGCCGACTGATTGAGTTGATAATCCAAAATTGCTCCATCTGGAGGGTTTTGACCGGTGGGCTCTTCAGGAGGAAGTGGTGTGTCCGAAAACATATTCCATCTTACCCGATAGCTATCAGAAGGGGAGTACAAATAAGCTGACCCTTCCTTAGATTTTGCCAACTCTCTCAAGGGAGCTATGTTATCTAAAATCCAAGCAGATCGGCCATGTGTTCCAACGACTAGGTCATTTTCATGGATCACCAAATCTCGAATAGAGGTAGCTGGCATATTATTCCTAAGGGATTGCCAATATTCCCCATCATTTATTGAAAAATACACTTCCCGTTCTGTCCCAGCATATAATAACCCTTCTGTGACAGGATCTTCACGAACTACGTTCACGGGACCATTTGGATTCAGTCCATTCGTGATCAAATCCCAGGTTTCTCCACCATCCCTAGTCCGATAAATGTAAGGAACCATGTCATCCTTACGGATGGCATTAATGGCTAAATATGCGGTCTTTTCATCAAAATGACTTGCATCGATCTGGGATACCTTATCCCAAGAACTCATCGTAAGAGGAGTAACTTCTTTCCAGTCTTTGCCTCCATTGGTAGTCAAATGCACACGTCCATCATCGGTTCCCGCCCAAATGATATCTACATTCAAAGGAGAAGGTCCAACGGCATAAATCACTCCCCTTCTTGCCATCGTTTCCATTTCAAGAGTCTTGTAATGGCCTACGCTAGATGGAACCTCCGGTTGCTCGTAGGTCAGGTCAGGACTTATGATTTCCCAGCTTTGACCTTCGTTGGTGGTTTTCCATAATACATTGGTGCCAAAAAGAAGCATCGAATCATCAGCAGGATGGAAAAGTAAAGGCATGGTCCTTACAAATCGGTAATCACCTGAACGCAAGGCTTCCGGAGCAACATTGGTAGATTGACCTGTCCGTTTATCAAAACGCATCACACGCCCTCCATAAATAATATCAGGATTCTTTGGGTCAGGTGCTACGTAAGCATATTCATCCGCTCCCACTCCCATAAATTCTCTAAAACTAATTTGTCCCCCATTTCCACGGCTGGCAACTCCGATGGCACCGCTTTCTTGCTGACCACCATAAACCCAATAAGGAAATGCATGATCGGTAGTGACATGATAAAGCTGGGTGGTAGGTTGGTTGTACCAAGAGCTCCAAGTTCGACCAGCATTCACAGTAATAACTGCCCCTTGGTCCGCCACAAAAAGCATGATGTCCGGATTTATTGGGTTGATCCAGATTCTATGGTAATCATCACCTCCCGGTGCACCTTTCAGAGAAGACCAGGTTTTTCCACCATCAGCAGAGGTATAAGAGGCAATATTGGCTACATAGATTCGATTTGGATCTTTCGGGTGAACTTTAATTTCTGCAAAATCCCCTCCTCGACCCCAAAGCCTCCGATCTTGATGAATCAAAGACCAGCTTTCTCCTCCGTCTACGCTTTTATAAATACCACCATTTTCCCGGGCATCTACGGTAGCAAACATAATACTGGAGTTACTTGGAGCAATACCTACCCCAATTCTACCTAAGCCTTGATCGGCTCCTGGTAGCCCTTTGGTAATCTTTCGCCAAGTTTCCCCTCCATCTGTACTTTTATATAGCCCACTATTGGGACCTGAAAAAGCTGCATTTTCCCAAGGGCCTTCCTGATGCTCCCACATATCTGCAAACAAAATTGCTGGATTATTGGGGTCAAATTCCACCTGAATTGCACCTGTATTCTCATTGATATAGAGCACTTTTTCCCAAGTCTCTCCACCATCTTCCGTCTTAAACACCCCTCTTTGTTCGTTTGGCCCATAAGGGTGACCTAATCCTGCGACAAAAACAATGTCAGGGTCAGTTGGATGCACGATTAATCTACCTACTTGCTGGATATCATTCAGTCCGATATGGATCCAAGTTTTTCCTCCATCTATACTTTTGAATATACCATCCCCTACTCCTAAATCAGGCCTGTGTAATCCTTCTCCACTACCAACATACAAAACCGAAGGATCGCTGGGAGCTACAGCAATATCCCCAACCGAGCCTGTAGGAGCATCATCAAAAATGGGGTCCCAAGTCCTTCCATAATCATCCGTTTTCCAAACCCCTCCATTGTTGACTCCCATAAAAAAAACATTCGGTTGTGAAGGGATACCTACACCTCCTACTGTCCTGCTTGCCCTAAACGGCCCAATCATACGATAGTCAAGATTTTGATACTGAGAGGAAGGGACTTGTCCGTAAAGCGGGGGGAGAGAAAAAATAAGAATCCCTACTAATAGAAATCGGAGTTGTTGAAATTTAAACATTTGCGAAGATTGGTTTAACCTATAATTAGTAAGAAAAAAACTATGCTGTAGAAAGCGAGCTACTAGCCTATCCAATAGAACGTCTTCCTTTTGTTAAAAATCTATTTCAAGATATTAATATATTTCAAACCTAATTCAGATTAATTCAATAAAAGAAAACTCATCTCCTATGGTCGGGAAGAACCTCATATTCAAATAAACTGGCTTTTAATTAATTAAATAGTAAGTTGACCTATTTTTAAAATAGATAATTTCTATAATTTTTTTATTGAGCATTGGATAAAATCAAGACCCAAGCATTCATTAATTGATCTAAATTCTTACATTGAAACAATAACTTTTTTTTACCAATACTTAGTAAACTGATGAGCCACCGATTGACACCTTTGCAAGAGAAAAAGGCCAAGTCCCTGAATTTTTTAAGGAGCAAAAAGGCTTCAAAAAAAATCCCTTCCAGCTATAAATTAGCATTGAACAAACTAGCCAAACTGGAAGAGCAACTTCATGGAAAAGTGGTTTATCCATGGACCAAGGGGTACAATAAAGACCGACAGGAGTTTGATGATCTCTATCCGACTTATCCAAAACTAATTGTCTATTCACTTTCATTCACAGACATTAGGGAATGTTTGGCTTTTGCAAAATCAGAAAATCTTCAGGTTGCTATTAGGTCAAGTGGGCATAGTTTGGCTTGTTTTTCTGTTTGTGATGGAATGGTGATTGATTTGAGCCTGATGAAGTCTATCCATGTGGACATAGATCAATTAATAGCCAATGTAGAATCCGGAGCAAATTTCGGAGATCTCTATCCCAAGATCGAACAATATAACCTTCATACTCCTACAGGAGATTGTCCTACCGTATGCCCCTCAGGATTTATGATGGGAGGAGGTTATAGCATTACCTCTAGAATGTACGGAATGGGATGTGATAATGTAAAGGAGGTCACCGTAATGCTGGCTGATGGAAAAATCGTCGTCGCAAACGAAGAAAAAAATAAGGACTTGTTTTGGGCAATCAGAGGAGGGACCGGTGGAAATTTTGGAGTCTTATTAAATACAAAACTGAAGCTCCACCCACTTGAAACCATTTTTGGAGTTCAAATGAGATGGCCCATTGAGAAAGATCCTGCTGTTGCTGCCAAGGTCCTATTTACGATTCAAGAATCCTTTCTAAAACCTGGTAAACTCCCCCAGCTTGGGATTGAAACGATCATTTCAAGTAATGACAATAAGGAGAAAATGGTCTTTTTCTGTGCGACTTGGATAGGATCTGAAAAAGATTTCATGGATGCTTTAAAACCCTTATTGGATATCCCCGGATTTTCCATGGATTCCTATCAAGGAAAGTATTCCAAGGTCAACAACCTGGTTTTGGAAGGCACTCCTGATATACCTGAAGATGTAATGGCATTTAGCAGAAGTACCTATATCGATAAGCCATTAGGCTACGATCACTGGTATGATATTCTCAAATACTTCTACAAACATGCGCCAAATCAATACACCATGATTGACATGGAAGCCTACGGGGGAAACGTAAGTTTAATTCCTGAAGACAACTGTGCATTTATTCATAGAAATGTCACCATGGATTTCTTTACAGAGGCTTTTTTCAATAAAGAAACCCATGATAGAGGAGCTAGTGAAAAATGGGTCAATGATCTGTTTGAATTTATGAAACCCCTGGCAAGTGGTCGCTCCTATCAAAACTACCCATACAGAGGACAAGAAGATTTCAGAACTGCCTATTGGGGCAAGTATTACAACCAACTAGTTCAAATTAAGAAAAAGTACGATCCAGATAATTTCTTTTGGTATCAACAATCCATAGGGCCTGATTTCATTGAGGACCCAGATCAAGTCACGTTATTCAAAAATTGCGCTATTGAATATGAAGCTTATTAAAACAGTATTGGGTCTTGTTTTATTCTTTAGTGCTATCAGTTCTTTGATAGCTCAATCTCTCATCAAAATTGGGGATAATGAAGGCGTGACTTTAGGTCCTCAGCTTGAATACTATGTGGATTCCACTAATTCATTGACCATTGACGAAGTTCAGGATCTATCTTTTGAAAGGAGCAATGCCAAAATTCTAAACCTGGCAAACCTCAGTTTTAATGCATGGGTCAGATTTGACATCGAAAGTCAAACGGAGGAGGAAATTTACCTAACATTAGACGATGCACTTCTTGAGGAAATTGTAGTGTATATCATTTCGGATGGAGGAGTCACCAACCATTTCGAGGGTAGCTTTCTCACTCCCTTTAAAAACAGACCCATTCAGTCAGAAAATTTCCAATTTAAATTACCGGTTACCCCCGGCACCAAGAGTTCTATTTATTTAAAAGTTCATAGTAAATTCCCTCTTCTTTTACCGATAGAAATCTCGACTTATAAAGTCTTCTCTCAAAATAATCAAGAACACAATTTGTTTTGGGGCCTTTATGCTGGCACCATCCTCTTCGCCTTCTTATATAACTTATTTGTTTACTTCTCAATAAGGGAAAGAAGATATCTATATTACCTATTGTATATCCTGGGTTCGGTTATTTTTTACATGGGATTACAAGGTTATTCCTTCCAGTTTTTATGGCCAAACCATCCCATACTGAATATTAGATTGGGCTTCTTGATTTGTATTACCAATATCATTATCACGGTTTTTACGATGAATTTTCTTCGCATCACCAAGGAGCAAAAAGTCATCTATTATATTGGAATAAGCACCATCATTGCTTACGGGTTGATTTCCATCATGAACTTTACCCCTGCCTATCCTATAGGGCTGGGTTTATCGCAATTACTAAGCTTAATCACTTGTATTTACTTTATTGTAGTCGCGATAATCAGCTACACCCGAGGAATTCAAAGCGCAAAATATTACCTCATTGGCTGGTCCATATTTCTGGTTCTGGTTGTTGTATATATTTTAACCATAAACGGAGTCATTTCAGGTAATTTTTTCACCACCCATTCCATCTTTATTGGTCATATGTCTGAGGTTCTGTTGTTGTCATTCGCTTTAGCAGACCAGATCAATATTCTTAAAAAAGAGAATGAACTCAATCAGAAAAAGATCATCGCTCAATTAGAGGAAAATGAAAAGCTTCAATTAAAGGTCAATCTGGAATTGGAGGAAAAAGTCCATGAAAGAACTGCAGAGGTGGTAAGACAGAAAAATGAAGCAGAATATCAGCGACAAAGAAGTGATGAATTACTTCTGAATATTTTACCTGCAGAAACTGCAGAAGAATTAAAAAATACGGGAAAAGCCAAAGCAAAACTAATTTCAGAAGTAACGGTAATTTTTGCTGACATTCAGGACTTTACCCACCTGTCAGAAACCATGACCCCCTCCGATTTGGTCAAAGAAATTAACGAGTGTTTCTCCGCTTTTGATAAAATCATGGGCAAATACAATGTAGAAAAAATAAAAACTATCGGAGATTCCTATATGGCAGCCGGTGGCTTACCTATTCCTAATCAAACTCATGCCAGGGACGTGGTCAATGCAGGGTTAGAAATTCAGGAATACCTGACTACCTACAAAAAACGAAAAATAGCAAATGGGGAATCTCCCTTTGAAATGAGAATTGGAATTCATACCGGACCCGTAGTAGCAGGTATCGTCGGGATAAAAAAGTTTGCCTATGACATTTGGGGAGATACCGTAAACCTAGCCAGTAGAATGGAAAGCTCAGGGGAAATTGGAAAAGTAAATATTTCTGAGGCTACCTATAACTACGTCAAGGAAGAATTTAAATGTACCTATCGAGGTAAAATCGAGGCTAAAAACAAAGGAATAATCGACATGTACTTTGCCGAAAGATTATAAAACACCATGCATCACTAGTAAGAAACTTAAAATTTTATGGGACTTTTTGACTTTCCAAGGATTCATTTTAGTGGGAAAATTGACATCAATGTACCTACTATTAATAATTCTTATTATTTCCCTTTAACCATGTATGACCAAACAAGGTCGAAAGCTTTTTTGCCACCAAGGTTATACTTTTCTGATCCAATTATTCCTAAACAGGTACAATCAGCAATTGACCCCAAGATCATCCATGATGCTGACAATGGGTATTGGTACATGGAAATCGAGCCTATCGATACGATTGACAAACTCCGGAAATGGTGTAGAACTCCATTAGGCAAAGATCCCAAAGCAAAGGATGCAGCCTATAACCCTTATTATGAAGCGGCCGACAAAGACTTGGGAAATGTGGAAGGAGCCGTCTTGATAGGAAATCCGCCGGGCTACTGGAATATGTATGGGGACATGAGCGTGAAAATGTTAGACACCAAAGTATCTGGTGTCCAAACCTATCAAGGAGGCAAAGTCAATACCTGGACAGAAAACAACCCTTCCCAAACCAAAGAAATTGGAGAATTACTCACATGTGCATTTAACCTAGACACGAAGCCTGATAGTGGAATTAGTACTGCCGTGATTGCGGAAACCATCTCAAGCCAAAGTATTTATGCGAATATCTTTTGCTCTTCCGTCAATTTATTTAAAGAGACTGAACCAGATCAAGTATTTCTCCAAGGCAAACCCTTCCGATTTTCAGCAATGATTTATGGAAGTTGGCGGGTGGTCAATTGGCTTCCAGCCATGGCGGGCTCTGCCAGATGGGTTTCGAGCATTCCAATGGATTCCATCCCAGACTCAGAACAGAGTAAACTGATCTCATTTTTCGAATCTCAGAATAATTATGATGGAAGGGCTTTAAAGGGAGTTTTCGTTTCATTTACCACCTTCGAGGTATTTGAAAACAGATATGATCCAGAACTCTATCAGCCCGAAAGAATCATCAGGAACCCTGCCCAAGCCACTACGGTAGGAAGCATTTCCCCATGGTATGAAGATGATATGAAATCAGCCGTTTCGGGTAGAAATTTGATTGCATTGAATACCCAGCCCATTTTTATCAATACGGGTAACAATGCTGAGATCCCTGTTCAAATGACGCCTGCAATTGCCTCTCACCGTAAACTTTCTGAAACCTTATCCATCTTCTCAGTGGACATGGGTAATAGCTGGCCGGAATTGATGGATCCTCCGTTTCAGGTTGACAAAGTTCAGCCAGCAAAGAGAGGGGAAGCAACCTTTGATACTTTGAACTTGGGCACATTAAGCTTTAGGACCGGACCGGATTCGTCTACAGAATTTGCATCCATTGAGGTTGACCCGATTAACAATCCCCTTTCCAAAGTATTTGGCCAGGGCTGTTTATTTGATTTTGTGATCACAGATCCAGCTACCATTGATACCATAGAAAACGAGTATATCTATGTGTATACCGTAAGTGAAGGCTCCGAAAAACTTATTTTAAAAGAGTCTACCTACATGATACTGACTGACGAAAAGGGTCTGTATGGGGAAGAAGGAGACGATCCGGACGAGGGCTATATGTCTTTCTCAGAGCAGAAGCAACCTTGTAGATTAAGGATTTTCCAAAGAGGTAAACCGGTCGTTCAACCCATAGAGATTTATATTGCAGAATACATTGTTCCGGAAGCCGCCAATGATCCACTAAAAGGACCTGATAATGTATGGACCCAACTGGTTGCTGACAAAGACATCGTCAATTTGGTATCCAATCAAATCAAAATTAAAAACACAGCGGTTTATTATTTTGTATACAAAGGTCAATATCCTGACGATGTAATCCCCACATTCACCACTTCCAATTATACCATCATGGACACTGGAAGTTTTGCTACCCTGCGGGTTTATCCGAAGAAAGATTACGAAAAATACACCAATCCAAACCATCCGGAATATGCACCTCCAACTTTTGAAGTCATGTACGAGGAGGTTTTCAAACTTTATGATGTGGTTTATCCCATTATGGCGGAAATCCATCCTTTCACGAAAGAAGCATGGGAGAATGGCATCATGGCTGGCTTGGTCAAACAACGTACAAATCCAAGCCTTTGGAATGACGTGCTATATATGGGAAGGTCCAGGGAGTTGAGCCAATCCCAAAGAGAATTGATTCTGGCTTGGGCTAAAAAGTATGAGTAATCCTTTGTTTTATATACCAAATTTTTCATCTATAAATCCTAAAGTTTATGCATGCTGATTCTTTAGATTTCCCTTCCTTTTCCATACGGCTCGAGCCTTTGACCAAACCTGAAAAGATGCCCTTGATTCAATCTGGAGCTTGGGCAGTTTGGGAAAATAAATTAATAATTCTTGGGGGTAGAGATGAAGGTTTTCATGGCTTAAATCAATTACAAGACCCTTTCAAACAAAGCCGGGTCAATCAATCGATTTGGGCGATAGATTTAAGCAGTTTTGAATCTCTTGAATTAAAATTAGACCCCAAGAATCCTGAATGGGAACAGCTTTTCTCTTCCAACATGCAATTTGAACAAGATGGAAGCACCCTCTATATCGTAGGAGGATTTGGGGCCCGACATTCCACGGATAAACAAAGTGATGACACATTTGATACTTTAATTGCTTTCGACTTACCACAATTGTTGATCGAAATCGAGCAACAAGGAGATCCTTCTAATGCCGTCGTGGCAAGAGCTTGTAGCCCTCATTTAAAAGTTACCGGAGGGGAATTATTGAAAATTGGAGACTTATTTTACCTCTGTTTCGGGCAATGCTTTGAGGGCGTATACGATCCCGGGAAATCTGGTCTTTACACAGGAGCCATCCGAGTATTTCAACTTATGGATCAAGAAATAACCTTAGTCCGGGAAATCAAACACGAAAGTCTACACCGAAGGGATTTAAATGCAGTAAAAATTTATCAAAATGAAAAAACCTTCCTAGCAGGACTTGGAGGAGTATTTGATTCCAAAGGGAACGGGTATTATAATCCCGTTTATTACGACCCTAATATTGATGAATGTTCAGTTACCGTTGACCCTTTGAAACAGCTTACCAATCAGTACAATTGTGCCAAAGCAAGTATTTTTGATAAAGAGTCCAATAGCTGTATTACTGTTCTCTTAGGAGGCATTGGTCAAAATCAATACCATGTTTCTAGCAATTCATGGGAAAATGGAGATAGTGGCGCAAAAATTCCATTTGTGAAAAGCATTACCCAAATGATCTTTTCTAAAGGTAAGATGTATCAATACATTCAAATACCTCCTCAAGATCCAGAAATGCCGGGACTTCTTGGCGCAAATTCCATATTCATCCCTGCTACAGCATTTAAAAATGATGATTCCATCATTGATTACAGCCTCTTAAATAATCAGGTATCGACTATTGGTCTTTTGTATGGAGGAATTGAAGCTCAAAGACCTACTTCCAGTACCATCTACCCAACTCGGGTTAACCAAGTTATTTACAAGGTTTTGCTGGAAAAAAATGAAGATAAAAGTTTTCAAACCCTTACAAAGAGCAGATTAGGGTAGATTATTAAAATGAAAAATTAGTGATACTAGGGGACTAAAGATCAAACCATAAACATGTAGGAAGCAGATCGCCTCAAAATAAAAAGCATTTTTTAAGCGATAAATCAATTTTTTATGAAGTTATATTCAATTTATTTCTTGCATTTGACTAAAAATCAACAAGTTCTTAGAGAGTATCATCATTTGATTTTGTAATTTGTTTAAACCAAACAAATTACCACCAACTAGTTAGTAGAAACTAAGCTTTTGAAGGAGTTCAGACCGCTTTCTTTCAGGATTAAAGCTTGTATTAGTTTTTGAGTTTAGTAATTGATTTTTAGGTCATCGGGTCATTTTTCTCAGATCTAAGACATCAGTTTCTACCAACTTGAATTTTAATTTTTAACAAAATGAAGTTGAGTAAAATAGAAGCTTCTGAAATAGCTCAAGTTTATGAAACTTGGTTGAACAGTTATATTTCAGGAGATATAGAAACCTACGATTCCTATTTCGACGATGAATATCATTTTATCGGCTCTACAAATAATGAGGAATATTTATCCCGCAAAGAGACTACTGATTTCTTTCGGAAAACAGCGGACCAACTAGCTGGAAAAACACAGCTTAGAAATAACGAGAAAACTTTTGAGCGACAAGGGGATATCGTATTCATTACACACTTTTTTGATGCCTATTTCTTAAGTGGTACTGAATGGACCTATTACGACCGTTTTCGATGTTCATCTGCCCTACACCATACTGAACGAGGATGGCTTTTTATTTACCAACATTTTTCAACTCCGGATAGTAATGCCGAAGAAGGAGAAACCATAGGATACGATCAGATCAGTGCAGAAAACAAGGAACTCCGGGAAGCAATTAATCGGAGAACCATCGAATTGGAAAATAAAACAAAAGATCTGGAGATACAGAACTCTCTGGAGCGGATAAGAGCGATTGCTATGGGAATGAGCAAGCCTGAAGATCTTTTGGAAATCGCTGAAAGTATTTTCATAGAACTTAAAAAACATGGATTCGAATCGCTCCGAAATACCATGATCAATATTTATCAGGACCAGCATGAATCTTTCCTCAATTATGATTTTTCTCCGAGTTCTGGTAAAACACTTACAACCATCGACTACAAGAGTCACCCCATTACAGAAAATCTTATCAAGGAAACCCGAAGTTCAAAAGACGTATTCTCTGAGTTTCAGGTGAAAGGCAAAAAGCTTCAGGAATGGAGAAATTATAGGAAAGGAATGGGAGAAGCAGACGATCCAGCACTGGATACTACGACTGTTCTCAGCTATTATTTCTATTCCTTCGAAGATGGGTCAATTGGAATTTCCACCTATGAACCCATCAACCAAAATCAATTAGCGGTAATCAAGCTATTCAAAAACACCTTTGAACTAACCTACAAGCGCTATTTGGATCTTCAAAATGCCTTGGCTCAAGCACGTGAGTCACAAATTGAAGCTGCTTTGGAACGCCTCAGAGCCAGAAGTTTATCCATGCAAAAAAGTGATGAACTGGCAGAAGCATCCATTCTTTTGGAAGAAGAAATCAGAAAATTGGGCATTGAAAATTGGGGCTGTGCTTTTCATATCTATGATGAGGAAACTACTGATGGGACTCCCTGGGATTTAGAATGGTTTACTTCTTTTGCTGGATTCCTTCCTTTTTATAAGACTCCTCGCGAAAATGTTTTCCTCAAATACTATGATGAAAGTAAAAAAGGTAATCCCCTCTACATTCAAGAATTTGGTCCAGATGTCATCAAGGAGCATTACGATTACCTCAAATCTATACCTGTTTTAGGAGATGCCTTAACCGAATTACATGATTCCGGAGTACCGCTTCCCGAAAGGCAAATTGACCATGTGGCATTTTTCAACCATGGCCATTTACTGTTTATCACCTATAAGCCTGTACCTGAATCTCATGACATCTTTATTCGATTTGCCAAGGTATTTAATCAGGCATACACCAGGTTTTTGGACTTAGAAAAAGCAGAATTACAGGCTAAGGAAGCAAAATTAGAATCTGCTCTGGAACGCATCAGAGGTCAGGTAGCCTCTATGAGAGAATCTACCGAGCTATTGGAAATCATGGTTTCCATGCGAAAAGAGTTTGTAAATCTTGGACATGAAGCCCATTATTTCTGGCACATGCGATGGCTTCCTGAATCCTATGAAAAAGCTATGACATCAGGGGACGGCACTCAGATTGGGATGGTCATGAGCTTGCCGAGACAGATTCATGGAGATATTCAGGCAGTAGCAGATTGGGAAAAAGGTTCTGACCCTCTTTTTGTACTCGCGATGGAAACAGAGGAAGCGGTTGACTATGTGCACAAAATGATCACCTGGGGAGATTTTGAAAAAGTAGATCCTCAGGCCCCAACGCTCGATGATATCCGTCATATAGGAGGATTGACTTTTGTGATGGCAAGAACCTCACATGGAGAGATCGGTTATAGTCTCCCTGGTTCTATACCTAATCCACCCAAAGAGGGTATGGACACGCTGATACGCTTTGCTAAAGTATTTGACTTAGCCTACCAACGCTTTGAGGATCTGAAAAAAGCAGAGCATCAAACCCGTGAAACCCAAGTTGAATTGGCTTTAGAGAGGGTTAGAAGCCGTAGCATGGCCATGCAGAAAAGTGAGGAGTTGAAAGAAGTCATTCAGGTGGTTTTCGACCAATTTGTCTCATTGGACATCCTAGTGGAGCATACCGGGTTTATTTTGGATTATAAAGACCGAGAAGATATGTTCATTTGGCTGGCTGATAAGAATGGCGTTCCCTCACAAATCACACTTCCTTACTTTGATTGTCCTCACTGGAACAGCTTTTTGGAGACCAAGAAAAATGGAGGCAACTTCTTCACCAACCTGCATACTTTCGAAGAGAAAAACAGATTTTATGAAGACCTCTTTGAGTGGATCCCAGATGCCGCAGAAGGTCTCCGGGAAATCTATTTGTCCTACCCTGGCTTAGCGATTTCTACGGTCTTGCTGGATAACATCGGGCTGTACATCGAAAACTTTGAAAGTAAACCCTATACCCCCCAGGAAAATGCGATTCTCATGCGATTTGGGAAAGTTTTCCAACAGACTTACACACGTTTTCTCGATTTAAAACGAGCAGAAGCTCAGGCAAAAGAAGCACATATTGAATCTTCCTTAGAGAGAGTCCGAGCTCAAACCATGGCGATGCATAATAGCCAGGATATTGGGAAGTGTATTGTGATGATGTTTGAGGAACTCACCGCCTTAGGAGTAAATGAAAAAACCCGCTTTGGTATCGGGATCCTAAACCATGAAAACGAAAACAATCAGCTTTGGACCGCCTCCAAAATTGAAGAGGAATTCAAACTACATATTGGGCATTTGGAAATGTCTTGGCATCCTTTGTTGAAAAGTGCACGGAAGGCATGGAAGGAGCAGATCCCGCTCCATACTTATGTACTGGAGGGAGAAGACTTGCTCAATTATTACAAAATGCTAAACCAAGCTCCTGATTATAAAATCCAAATACCACTAGAAAAACTTCCTACAAGAGAATTCCACTATGGTTTTGTCTTCGAACATGGGTTTTTCTATGCCTTTAGTCCTATCGAATTTCCGGCCGATATAATCCAAATTATTCATCGTTTCAGTTCTCTTTTCGGTCAAACCTACCGACGGTATCTAGACCTAAAAAGAGCAGAAGCACAAGCCAGGGAGGCACAAATAAATTTAGGCGTAGAACGGGTAAGGGCCAAGGCATTGGCCATGCATAATTCATCGCAGATCCTGGAGGTAGTTGATGTTTTGAAAAATGAGATGCTTGGCTTGGAAATTTCAGGGGTGGTTGCAGCAACGATTTATCTAAAAGAAGAAGAGGATTTTATCCGGATGTGGGACCTTACTTCTGTCCAAGATACAGCAGATGGTTTTCAGGTTACTTTGGACTTGAAATTCAATTTATCAGAAACCCATCCTGAGTTCTTTGTTCGAAAAATATGGAATAATATAGCAAAGTATTTTGTAGAAAAGCAGGATCCAAATGACATGGCCATCACGATCGATTGGCTGAAACAATATAATGCAGAGGAGGCGGATAATGTAGCTGAATTTTTATCAACCAACACTTTTGAATACTTACTCCATCCCACTGTAAAATTAGCAAATGGGAAAATGTCGGTTGACATTTTGAATACTTCTCCTCCGGCCGAAATGGAATCCATAATGGTGAAAATGGGAGCTGCTTTTGATCTAGCATATAAGCGATTCCAGGACTTACAGAAAGCAGAAGCTCAAGTAAGGGAAGCCAAAATTGAGGCCGCTTTGGAAAAAATAAGATCCCGTACCATGGCCATGCAGCATAGTGATGAGCTTCCTGAGGCTGCAAATGTCTTATTCAATGAAGTAAGAAAATTGGGTATTCCCGCCTGGAGTTGCGGATATAATATTTTATCAGAGGACCTTGAGTCCTCCATGTGTTGGATGAGTAGTGAAAATGAAATTCAAACTCCTTTTCGGTTGCCGCTTACCGAACATGAAAGTATGCTTCCTTGGCACCAGGCTATCGTGAATCAGGAAGAGTTTTTTGTTTACGAGCAAGGAGGTGAAGATTTGGTAGAGCACTACCGGTATTTGGGCGAGCTTCCCGAGCTGAAGCCAGTTTTAGAACAATTTGATGCAGCAGGTATTTCCCTACCTACTTTCCAGGTGAATCATCTGGGATGCTTTACACATGGTTTTTTATTGTTCATTACCTACGAACGGGTACCTGAAGCCCATGGTATTTTCAAGCGATTTACCAAAGTTTTCGAGCAAACTTATACCCGTTTCCTTGACCTGCAACAAAAAGAGGAGCAGGGCAAAAAACTGATAGCAGAAAAACAAAGATTGGAACGGGCATTAAAGGATCTACAGGCTACCCAGGCTCAACTCATCCAATCTGAAAAAATGGCCTCCCTCGGTGAACTTACCGCCGGGATAGCCCATGAGATTCAGAACCCTCTAAACTTTGTGAATAACTTCTCTGAAGTAAGCAGCGAAATGTTTGAGGAATTGATGGAGGAAATTGAAAATGGAGATATGGAAGAGGTGAAAGCTATTTCCGCAGATATCAAAGAGAACCTCAGCAAAATTAATCATCACGGCAAGCGGGCTGATTCTATTGTGAAAAGCATGCTGGATCATAGTAGATCAAGCTCCGGTGAAAAAAATCCCACCGACTTCAATGCTTTGGCAGATGAGTTTTTACGCCTCTCCTATCATGGAATCCGTGCCAAAGACAAAAGTTTCAATTCAGAATTTAAGCTGGACTTAGACCCCAAGCTTCCGAAGGTAAATATCATCGCAAAAGATATGGGAAGAGTGATTTTGAACTTGGTAAACAATGCTTTCTATGCAGTCAATGAAAAAGCGAAATCGTCAAATGGGGAATATCATCCCGAGGTGATATTAAGTAGTAAAAAGATTCTTTATGGAATCGAATTATCTGTAAAAGACAATGGGAATGGAATTCCGGAAACAGCAAAGGAAAAAATCTTCCAGCCATTTTTTACTACCAAGCCAACTGGCTCAGGAACAGGCCTGGGATTGTCTTTGAGCTATGATATCGTCAAAGCTCATGGAGGGGATTTTAGAGTCAAAAGTGTAGTGGGAGAAGGAACGGAAATGACCCTCTTTTTACCAATAGACCCAGAAAACAAATGAAAACGGAGGCCCAATTAAAAGCGGAAATTGAAAGACTCCAGCGCTCGATGGAAAAGCAAGCAATAGAGTTGGAATCTAAAAATCGAGAGTTGGAGATTGAGGCTGCTTTGGAGCGAGTACGATCCAGGACTATGGATATGCACCAAAGCAATGAATTATTGGACACAGCTAAAATTTTATTTCACCAGTTTCAAGAACTGGGCATTGGACTCCATGTTTGTGGTTTTGGTATTCCAGATAAAGATAAACCCACTGGAATACAATATTTATCAATTGGCGGCACTGAATTTCCGGAACCAGTTCCAATACGTTTTGATAAAGACCCCTATTTAATGAAAGCATATGAAGACTGGAAACTGGGTAAAACACACTTAATCTTTGATATTCAGGGAGAAGAATTAGAAAACCACCTAGCTGGTAATGCAGACCAATTCAAAGATCTGGAAAGTGCAGATATCTTGGCAAAACAGGCTGCAAAATATTCAAAGGGTCAAGCACAACAACCTCAGCGTTTAGTAGTCCATCACGCTTTCTTTAAACATGGTATTTTGTTTTTAACCAATGACAGGCCGATTGAAAATATAGAAATACTCGTCAGGTTTGCCAAAGTATTCGACCAAACCTACACCCGCTTCCTAGACCTTCAAAAAGCCGAAGCGCAGGCTAGGGAAGCACAAATAGAAGCCGGATTAGAAAGAGTCCGTGCGGCCTCCATGGCCATGCATAAAAGTGAAGAACTAAGTCAGGTCGTTGCGGTCATTTATGAAGAAATAAATAGACTTGGTTTTACTGACTGGGGTTGCTCAATCATTATTTGTGATATCCAAGCAAGTGTCATGCGATACTGGTATGCTGAGACCAACATGCCACATTTAGAAGGTTTTTGTAATGTGCCATTGACTAACAAAATTGCTAAAAAGACATGGGACTTATGGCAATCAGGTATTCCTCAATTTGATATTAACCTCCTTGGAAAGGAAAAAGAGGACTACACCTCCTTTATGCTAAATAATACCGACTATAATCAGATGCTTCCTGAGGAGGTTAAGAAAGGCTGGCTTAAACCCAAGGATATTTACTTATCCTATTTCACATTGAAATTTGGAATGCTTGAGTTTGTGGATATAAAACCACTTAACCGAGAAAATTACCCGGCCTACGAGCGTTTTGCTAAAGTCTTCGAACAAACCTATACCCGCTTCCTAGACCTTCAAAAAGCCGAAGCGCAAGCTAGGGAAGCACAAATAGAAGCCGGATTAGAAAGAGTCCGTGCGGCCTCCATGGCCATGCATAAAAGTGAAGAACTCGTTGACGTGGTTCGGGTGCTAGATCGAGAACAAATCGCGCTAGGTATCGAATTTAATGGTTCACAAATCATCACCGACTTTTCAAATATTAACGAAGGTCTTAATAGTTGGTTCGCACGTGAAGGGCAAGGATACCTTAATAAATTCCATATTCCATTTTCTGAGGAGTACTTCAGGATTTTAACCCATCCAACGGAAGATGGTCTCCCGTTTTACACTGAAAAATATTCGAAAGAAGAAAAAAACAAGTTTTTCAGGTGGTTATTTAAGTATTCCGATTTTAAAATTATACCAAAGGAGAGACAGGAATTTGTGTATCAAACACCTGGCTGGGTAAGAGCTGTCGTGCGATCAAAGAACTCTATCCTGGTACTTCAACGGTTCAGTCTCACTGAGTTCACAAAAGAAGAAGAGGAAATTTTTAAACGCTTCGGCAAAGTATTCGAACAAGCCTACACACGCTTCCTTGATCTAAAAAAGGCAGAAGCACAGGCTAGAGAGGCACAGATTGAAGTGGCATTAGAGCGGGTACGTGCTAGAACCATGGCAATGCATAAAAGTGATGAACTAACAGATACCGCTTCACAAATATATGTAGAGCTGGAATCCTTGGGTATAAAACCACTTGCATTTGGGTTTAATATTTGGGTTTCAGGCAAACCTATTGCAGAAGCCTGGTCATGTGCAGGTTCGCCTGATATTATGTGGAAAATGAATGTTCCCCACAATATCGACCCCTACCTTAAAAAAATATATAAAGGGAAAAATTCAGGTGCAGATCTATTTTCAGAAACTGTCAAGGGGAAAGCCTTGAAAAAACATTTTGAATACATGAAGACGATAATGAGTCAGGGAGAATTATCTGACGATTCATCTGACCTTTTGTTTCATTTACCGGAATCCATGTATATGAATGCAGCCTATTTTAAACAAGGTTATTTGCTTTTGACGACCCTATTTAAAAATGAGGAAGTAAAATCAATACTGGTAAAATTTGCCAAAGTATTCGAACAGACTTACACCCGCTTCCTTGATCTGCAAAAGGCAGAAGCGCAAACAAGGGAAGCGGAGATTGAGGCTGCATTGGAGCGAGTTAGATCTAGGTCAATGGCCATGCATCAAACAAATGAATTGAATGAAGTATCAATGGTTCTTTATGAGGAATTGATAAAACTAGGATTTCAGTTTGTTTCTTGTGGGTTCGAAATTATTCTTGAAAAGGAGCAGATATTAAAAGTTTGGAATCATGATTTTAACCAAGGACAGTTATCGCATTTCCAAATGCCACTTAAAGGAGATAATACCCTTAAAATGCGTTATGAGGCATGGAAAGATAGAAAGGCAATATTTCTACAAGAACTGAAAGGCATTGCACTCAATGACCACCTTAGACTGGGTGCACCTGAAAATGTGAAGTATGAAGAAAATCTGATTTCCTTATTCAATTTTCCAGACCCAGCATATTTCTGCCTTGCGAATTTTTCAAAAGGTTGTCTCCATGTTATTGGAAATAGCCAAATCCAAATTAATCATCAGAAGATTCTTATTCGCTTCGCTACTGTATTCGAACAGGCTTACACTCGTTTCCTTGACCTCCAAAAAGCTGAAGCACAGGCAAGGGAAGCACAAATCGAGGCTGCTTTAGAAAGAGTCCGAAGCAGGACTATGGCCATGCAAAAAAGTGAGGAGCTTACAGAGGTAGCTGGGTTACTTTTCAATCAGGTGAGTAAAATGGGCATTAAAGTTTGGACTGCAGGTTTTAATGTATGGAGTAAAGACAATAACTATTATACTGACTATGTCACGAGTCCTCAGGGAGAATTTATCAAACCCTATAAGCTAGATACGCAGCAGAATCCGGTTTTAAAAGAAATAAGTGATGCTCGGAAAAGTGGGGTCGACTATTTTATGCAATATGCTGAAGGGGAGGACCTTAAGCAGATGTATCTGACACTTACTCGATTTATGGACGAAAAACAATATGAAATCATGCTGAAGGAAGGAAATCATTTGCCATCCCATCAGTATAACCATTTTGTATTTGGCCAAGAGGTAAGTTTGATGTTTGTTTTATTTGAAGCTGTACCAGAAGCACAGGAAATTTTCCGAAGATTTGGTCAGGTTTTCGAACAAACCTACACCCGTTTCCTAGATCTCCAAAAAGCGGAAACCCAGGCGAGAGAGGCGCAGATTGAAGTAGCTCTTGAAAAGATACGTAACCGAACACTTTTGATGAAAGACAGTGCTGAACTGAATGAAACAGTATCTGTCTTTTTTCAGCAGTTTGATTTATTAGAATTATTGCCAAAGGAAGCAAGAACCTATTTCAGCCATGTTGATACGAATACAGATACAGTTCAAGTCTGGATGACTCACGCAGATGGACGGGTCATGTCGGGAAGTCATTTTACACCATTGAACCAATCTGCACAATTAAAGGCATTTTACTCGAAATGGAAGAAAGACAGAGGAATAATTAATATCCGTATCTATCAGGAAGAAGAATTAGCAAACTATATGGCATTCCTAGCTACCCTGCCCCACGTGGCTAAGGATGAAGATTATCAAAAACTATTTAAATCTCCGCCTGATCAAATTGTGATGACAGATGCCGGTTTTTTGCAAGGATTCCTCGGTATCATGAGTTTTGAACCTTTGAAAAAGGAAGCCCTTGAAATTCTTTCCCGTTTTGCCAAAGCATTCGAATTTACCTACACCCGCTTCCTTGACCTCCAAAAAGCCGAAGCCCAGGCAAGAGAAGCGGAGATAGAAGCCGGTTTAGAACGGGTTCGATCCGCTTCAATGGCCATGCATCGCAGTGAAGAGCTTGAGAAAGTGGTAGAGGTAACATTTCGTCAACTTCAAAATTTAAGACTTCCCATAGATGGTTGTCAATTAATCACCTTTGAAGATCAATCAAAGGACTTTCATTTTTGGTCAGCTACACCGGACATGATTTATCCGACTCGTTTGAATATCCCTTATTTTGACCATCCATTATTCTCAAATTTTTGGGAAGCTCGAGATAGAGGAGACACTTTCATAAGCTTTGATTTAACGAGGCAAGAAACCCTGGATTTTTATAATCACTTGTACGATAAAACAAATCTCGGAATATCTGTGACGAAAGAAAGGTGGGAAAGAATTCAATCCATAGAACATGGATTTAAAACCTCCTGGGGTATTCAGAAAAACACGGGTCTTTGGGTTTTCAATTTTACTAATCACCAATTCACAGAAGAAGAGAATTCATTAATTGATCGCTTCGCCAGAGTCTTCGAACAAACCTATACCCGTTTTCTAGATCTACAAAAAGCGGAAGTTCAAGCTAGAGAAGCGGAGATTGAGGCAGCCCTTGAGCGGGTCAGGTCTAAAGCCATGGCCATGCACAATACCAGTGATCTTGCAAATGCCAATAGTGTAGTCTTTAATGAATTAAATTCATTAGGAATCACTCCTTTGAGATCTGGGATAGGATTGATTGAGGCGGAAACTAAGCAGGGAACTATGTATGCCACAGTTCGATCTGATCAAGGGAACAATCTGCTATTAATTGGGGAAATATCTCTGCAGGGAAATGAAGTTTTAGAATCAATATTCGATCATTGGAATAAGAAGAAGATCTATTGTCCAAAGCTAAATGGAAAGGAATTACAGCAATATTACGATCTTATTCTTGCAAGCTACGGTGACTTGCCGAAACCAAAATTTTCAAAAAATGAAGTACAATACGGGTACTTCCTCCCTTTCAAGCATGGTTGTTTTTATGCCTGGACTCAAGAACCATTTAGCGAGGATAAGCTAAAGACAATTCAGCGGTTTGTAAGCGTCATTGACCTAACCTACAATAGATACTTCGACCTTCAAAAAGCGGAAGCTCAGGCTAGAGAAGCTGAAATTCAATTAGCTTTAGAAAGAGTGCGTGCTCGAACTATGGCCATGCAGCGAAGTGATGAATTAAAAGAGGTGGTAGCGGAAGTATTTGAAAAACTTTCAGAGCTGGATTTTGGTCTGAAAAATGGGGCAGCAATAATTCATATTTTCAACGATGATTCAAAAGATCATATAGAATGGATTGCCGACCCTTCTCAAATTTTTCCCAAAGGCCTCGAAATGCCCTTTTTCGAAAATCCCTTACGTTCAGATATTTTTAATGCCTGGCAAAGCGGGTTAAACTATTACTCTAAAGAATATTCCAAAGAAATAAAAGATGATTTTTTTGCCTTTACCTTTCAACATACTGATTATAAGAATATTGACAAAAAAATAAAGGAGGTAATTCAAAAAACTGGAAAATACTCGTATACAATTGCTTTTGGAAAAAATACTGCCATAGGAATCCCTGATACAACAGGTAGATTATTTACAGCTCAGGAAGAAGAAATTTTAACTCGCTTTGCCAAGGTCTTCGAACAAACCTATACCCGCTTTCTTGACCTCCAAAAAGCGGAAGCACAGGCAAGGGAAGCACAGATTGAGGCGGCTTTGGAGCGAGTACGAAGCCAGTCAATGGCAATGCAACATTCCGGTGAACTGAATTTAATTCTTGCCAAGGTTTTTGAAGAATTAACCAATCTGGAATTACAGATGGAGCGTGCTGTGATATGGATTTATTATCCAGAAAACAAATCTGTTCGTTGGTGGGCAGCCAATCCAGAAGCAGAAAGTGGAACAGACAGCTTTTTAATTACCAATCAGGATCATCCGGTTTATCTGGAATATTGGAAATGCTGGGAAGAAAAAAGGACAAAAAACCTTTACATTTTGGAGGGGGAAAACATGGTAAGCTGGTGCGATGTACTTTTCAATGAAATGGAATTGGGAAGACTACCCATGGAAGTACAAGAAGCAATGAGAGCTCCTGAAAAAGTCTATTTATACAATACGTTTAATGATTTTGGAGTCCTATTTCTTGCCTGCATCGAACCTTTGTCTGATGACAAATTTTCTGTTCTGGAACGATTTGGAAAGGTATTCGATCAATCCTACACACGTTTCAAAGACATCAAACAAGCTGAAGCTCGTGAAAAGGAAGCAATCAAACAGTCTTCTTTAGATCGCGTCAGAGCAGAAATCGCCTCCATGCGAAAAACGGAAGATTTGCAACGGATTACCCCTTTGATTTGGAGAGAGCTTTTGACACTAGGGGTTCCTTTCTTCCGATGCGGCTTAATGATTATAAATGAAAAAGAGGAAAAAGTCCATTTTTATTTATCTACTCCTGATGGGAAACCTTTAGCGGCCCTGAATTTAGATTATGAAAGTAATGAGGTCAGTTCCAACGGGGTAAAACATTGGAAAAAACAGCAGCCCTACATTGCCCATTGGAACAAAGAGGAGTTTTTAGCTTTTACTAATACCTTACTGGAACAACAGCAAATAGAAAATTCCATTACCTATCAGGGAGGCGAGGAACCACCGGAATCCTTAACCCTCCAATTTATTCCATTTCCCCAAGGAATGTTGTATGTGGGAAGTACAGCAGATTTAACTTCGGTTCAAATAGATCTGGTTCAAAATTTAGCAGACGCCTTTTCTGTTGCCTATGCCCGGTATGAAGATTTCAAGCAATTGGAGGATGCAAAATCCAAGATTGAGTATACCCTCAGCGAACTCAAATCCACCCAAGCCCAACTGATCCAATCCGAAAAGATGGCCTCTCTTGGAGAGCTTACTGCAGGAATTGCCCATGAGATTCAAAACCCATTGAATTTTGTCAACAACTTCTCGGAGGTCAGTGACGAGTTGGTCGATGAGATGAATGAGGAATTAGAAAATGGGGATATAGAAGAAGCGAAAGCAATCGGCAAAGACCTAAAAGAAAACTTAAGCAAGATCAACCTTCATGGAAAGCGTGCCGATGCTATCGTCAAAGGAATGCTGGAGCATAGTCGGGCAAATAAAGGCGAAAAAGCTCCAACAGATTTAAATGCTTTAGTCGATGAATTTGTGCGACTTTCCTTCCATGGACTTCGTGCAAAAGACAAGAGCTTTAATGCAGATTTCAAATTAGATCTTGACCCTAATTTGCCAAAAGTAAATTTAGTGGCTTCCGATATCGGTCGGGTAATTTTAAATCTAGTAAACAACGCTTTTTACGCAGTTCATGAAAAAGCTAAGACTGTAAACGCAGACTCCGATTATAAACCAATCGTAACTGTAAGCAGCACCTACTCCCCCCTAGCAGGGGAGCAAGGGGGGGTCGTCGAGCTCTCCGTCCAAGACAACGGTCCTGGCATCCCCGACTCCATCAAAGAAAAAATCTTCCAGCCTTTCTTTACCACCAAGCCGACAGGGTCCGGAACAGGATTGGGATTATCACTGAGCTATGATATTGTGAAGGCGCATGGAGGGGAAATAATTGTGAAATCATCTGCAGAAAAAGGAACAGTTTTCATTTTAACCCTACCTATCAAATGAGGCTCCTTTTAATCATATCATTTTTTGTAGGCCTAGTTAACTCTAGTCAAAGTCAAGGATTTACTGAAGAATATCGAAACTTCGGAATATATAACGAGCTAAGAGCTGCCACGGAAGACACTACTAAAGTAAATGTTTATATACAACTATCTAACTTCCATAAGTTTAGCAGGCCCGATTCCGGTATTTTCTATGCCTCTAAAGCATTAGTCTTATCGCGATCTATCAATTTTGTTTTGGGAGAAGTAAAAGCTTTACACCAGTTAAGCCTCAGCTATCAAACCCTGGGTGACTTTACAAAGGCACTTCGAATATGCTCTGAAGGACTAAGAATTGGTGAGGATTTGAATGAAAATACCATGAAGGCCAAATTCATTATGAACCAAGGCAATAATAGCACAATGCTAGGAAACTTCGAAGAAGCTATAAGGCTACTTCATACCGCCAATGATTTATTTCAAGAAGCAAATGATCAAAATTTCATTTCTATAAACCATTCATTATTAGCTAGAGCATTCTTAGGAAACCAAAAAATAGATTCTGCATTTCATTATGGATATAAGTCAAAAGTTTTGGCAGAAGAGCTTCAAGTATCTTGGGTTTTGGTTCAACCCTATAATGAATTAGGAAAAGCTCATAGCCAAATTGGTAATTTCGATTCTGCCATCTATTATCTCAAAAAATCTTTCTCACAATTCCATTCAGAATCACAATCCGGCGAAGCTAGAATCCTTCTTGATATAGCAAAAGTTTTCAAAGTGAAAAATGAACTGGATTCAAGTCTTTACTATGCAATAGAGTCCTTGACTAAAGCAACTGAAAATATGCTATTTGTTGGAATGAAAGATGGGAGCAAATTTTTGGTAGAGTTTTATCAGGATTCAGACCCAAAGAAAGCTTTGGTTTATAGTAAACAAGCACTCTCTGCATCTGATAGTCTGGCGAAAATGCTGAATATGTCTGCATTCTCAGACTTTAACGATTACGATGAACAACAAAGAAAATATGAGTTAGAAGTCGCTAAAAAGGAGTATCAGTCGAAACTAAACCGAAATATTTTTCTGGGAAGTACTTTCACTTTTCTAATCATTGGCTTTTTTCTGATCAGAAATAACAGACAAAAGCAAAAAGCAAAAGTCCAAATTGAAGGAGCTTACAACCAACTCAAATCCACCCAAGCCCAGCTGATTCAGTCCGAAAAAATGGCCAGTCTGGGTGAACTCACCGCAGGCATTGCGCATGAGATTCAGAATCCACTCAACTTCGTCAACAACTTTTCCGAGGTAAGCACAGAGCTAGTGGATGAAATGAAAGAGGAGTTGGCAGCTGGCAGTGTACAGTTTGCAGTGGAGATCGCCGATGATCTCAAACAGAACTTAGAGAAAATCACCCTCCACGGCAAACGGGCAGATGCCATCGTAAAGGGTATGCTCGAGCATAGCAAAAGAGGCTCAGGTCAGAAGCAACCTACTTATCTCAACGTGTTGGCAGATGAATTCCTTCGCTTGAGTTACCAATCCTTTTTAGCAAAAGAACCTGATTTCAAATGTGAATTAAAAACAGACCTAGCTCCTGATCTTCCACAGGTTTCGGTAATTCCTCAGGATATAGGTAAAGTTCTTCTCAACCTGATGAATAATGCTTTTTACGCCATTAATGAAAAGACAAAATTAGGAAAGACAGACTCCGATTATAAACCAATCGTAACCGTAAGCAGCACTTACTCCCCCCTAGCAGGGGGGCAAGGGGGGTTCGTCGAGCTCTCCGTCCAAGACAACGGCTCTGGTATCCCCGACTCCATCAAAGAAAAAATCTTCCAGCCTTTCTTTACCTCCAAACCAACAGGTTCGGGGACAGGATTGGGATTGTCTTTGAGCTATGATATAGTGAAAGCACATGGAGGGGAGATAAGGGTAGAAAGCGAAGAAGGTGAGGGAACAACCTTTATAATTTCCTTACCTTTTAAAATCAATCAATAATCATGATATCGAAAACGAAAACCATACTATTTTTTTCTTGCCTTGCGGCCATTTTTACGGTATCCTGTAATGATGATAAAGTTCAAAAAGGCGCTCTTGACCCGACCTCGTTCCGAACGCCTATAACCAAAGCATTTGAGTACACCGAAACCAAACCCATCGAATGGCAAGTTGTTGACCCGGATAGTATTGACCTTCCTCAAACATACCCGTTGGACATTGGCAAAATACCTTCTAAGCCCTTCAATATTAATGAGTTCAAACCTCTAAATTCTCCGATGGAAGAATCCCCCTTGGATTGGGACCCCAATGATCGGATTAAGCTGGAGTTTGACACCATTCCGGTTGAAAAGAAAATTTCCATCCTTCCTACGCCTGTTGTCAGCAAAATGAACCAACCAAGTGTTCTGACTGGAGTTTCTTCGGGGATATTACAACTTTCCATGAGTGAGGGGCTGCCCTCTAACGAAATCAGAAAAGTGCTTCAGAACGATGATGGGAGCTATTGGATTGCCACATTTGACGGTGGACTGTGTTTGTATAACGGGAATGAGTTGTATACTTATGACTACAGAAACATCTGGGATATTGTATTAGATCAGGATGGTAAATTATGGGTGGCCACGGGAAATAATGGGGTCTATGTACTAGATTTCAAAAATAGGACGCAAACCCATTTTCTGGCAACGCAGGTAATCCTTTCACTTCTTTGTGATCATCAAAATCAAATATGGATGAACCATTGGCAAAATGCCTACTATGTCATGGATAGTGAAATGAAGCAGTTGCGACAAATTACCAATCCCGGCTTTGAAGGTGGGTTTCGGATAATGGAGGATCATAGAAACAATATTTGGCTCACTCATAATAGTGGTGGTCAAAATGTATTAAGCGTTATCGGGGAAGACCGTGAAGACTACGTAGAAATCTTGAATGATCGGGTTTCATATTTTTTTCAAGACTCAAATCACAGTATGTGGCTGGCCGCCGAAAAGGGTCCTATGGCCATTTCATTAGAAGAAAAAACAGCTGCTACCATTGACAATAAAAAGTGGGGTCTTGGGTGGCAAGTTTTATTTGAGGAAGATCGTCACGGAAGGTTATGGGTCATAAAAAATGATACTATAGAGGTGCTCAGTAAAGATCGCAGGCAGATGAAAACAATTGTCACCAATAGTTCTGTAAGATGGGGAAATGCGATAAAAGATAACAGGGGCGTAATCTGGATTGGTATTACGGAAGGACTCCTTCTGTTGGATCCGGATGGACCTTTACCCGGGTTCCTGGACGAGTCTGATGGGCTGATCGATAGTGAAGTCAGGAGTTTGGAGGAAGACCATCGAGGGGATATCTGGCTAGGCACACCGGACGGCATCAATATTTATAGCCCTTCCAGCAAGACCCTCAAAGCGATCGATGATGCAACTCTACAAAACCCAAACTCAAGAAATATTTTTTTCATCAAAGAATTTGAAAAAGACAACTTATTCGTTGATGGAGATCAGCAGGGTTTTCTCATCATAAATCGCGAGGAAAAAGTACTCACCCAGTATCTTACAACGCAAAACATTGCAGAACGGATTTTCGGCGCCCTCAAAGACGAAGAGGGCTTCTATTGGTTAGCCACCGATAATGGACTCGCGGTATATAATCCGGTATCAAATGGATTAAAGATCATCCCAAAGGAGTCTCCCCAATTAGGTTCTGATCGGGTAAGCTGTATTTTGGATGATGGATCAGGTCGTTACTGGCTGGGCACAAGCAATGGATTGGTTATCATAGATCCGGATAAAAATACCATCCAATATTTACGGGAACAGGAAGGGTTGGCCCATAACAACATCTGGCAAATCATACAGAGGGAAGATGGTACGTTGTGGGTGGCAACAGATGGTGGCATTTCGATTATAAATCCTGTCAGTCAAACCATCACCAATCTGGGGGAAGCAGAAGGAATCGTGCCGGAGACCGTGTACAACTTACAGGAAAAAGATAGTACTCTATACTTAGGAACGGTAGATGGTCTCCTGATGGTAAATCCTCCGGCTGATCTAAACACGCCCTGGAATTTCTTCAACTACAGCGCTGCTCAAGGTTTCCTCTCAAATGACTATAACCGAAGAGCAAGCTTACTTCTGGCTAACGGGCAACTTTGGTTTGGTACTGGGCCTAATTGGAAATTGACCATTCTGACACAAGACCCGGTGATTGACACCGTGCCAAGTCCGGTTTTCATCACCGGACTAACAATCATGGATGACAAACGATCTTTTGATCGTATGGCAGATTTACGGCCCCTTGTTGAGACGGGAGATACTCTGTGGTCCAGCGATGGCAATCAACTCTTCACCAAAAATACGCTGCCACAAGACTCAGGATATGTATTTGATAATCATATCCAATGGGACAGCCTTTCAAGTCCTTACAAATTGCCCATCGGGCTGCAACTGCCTTATGATCAAAATTATCTCCAGTTCAGTTTTGCCAATCTGAGTGTCTTGAACAGAGACAAAATCTCATTCAGATATATGCTGGCAGGCGCTGACGATCGCTGGATCTATGCAGGCCAGGAGCCTCAAAGCAAAAATTACTTTAATCTCCCACCCGGCGCCTATACCTTTCGTGTCGCAACCAGAGGAATCCAAGGCCAATGGGGTGTCCCTGCTGAATTCAGTTTTCGAATTTTTCCGCCCTGGTGGCAGACCTGGTGGGCTTACTTGGCTTATGCAATCCTAGCCTTCGGCGGTATCTGGGCAATCGTTCAATACCGGTCGAGACGGCTAAAGAAGGAAAACCGTTTGCTCGAAGAAAAAGTAACTCAAAGAACCGATGAACTTCGGGAGACCATCAGTAACCTTCAATCCACCCAAAGCCAACTCATCCAATCCGAAAAGATGGCCTCTCTAGGAGAGCTCACCGCGGGCATTGCCCATGAGATTCAAAACCCTTTGAATTTTGTCAACAACTTCTCGGAGGTCAGTGACGAGTTGGTTGATGAGATGAATGAGGAATTGGAGAAGGGGGGCATTGAAGAGGCAAAAGCTATTGGCAAAGACTTAAAAGAAAATCTCTCGAAAATAAATCACCATGGCAAACGTGCTGATACCATTGTGAAAGGAATGCTAGAGCATAGCCGAGCCAACAAAGGAGAGAAAACACCCACTGACTTAAATGCACTTGCCGACAAATATTTGCGGTTGAGTTACCACGGACTTCGGGCAAAAGACAAGTCTTTTAATGCTGACTTTGAGTTAAAACTTGACCCTAATTTGCCAAAGGTAAATGTAGTCGCTTCGGATATCGGTCGGGTAATTTTAAACCTGGTGAATAATGCTTTTTACGCGGTCCATGAAAAGGCAAAATCTACCCCCCAGCCCCCTGAAGGGGAAGAAGGCTACAAACCAGAAGTAATTGTCAAAACAACGATGACCAAGTCCCCTTTAGGGGATTTAGGGGTAGAAATCTCCGTCCAAGACAACGGCTCCGGCATCCCCGAACACATCAAAGAAAAAATCTTCCAGCCATTCTTTACGACTAAACCAACAGGTTCGGGGACAGGATTGGGATTATCCTTATCTTATGATATCGTAAAGGCGCATGGAGGGGAAATAAGAGTAGAAACATCGATCAATTGGGGGACGAAGTTTATAATCAAATTAAGCACATGAAATCAAAATCCATCTACGGTAAATCTCCAGAGGACATCCAAAAGGCAATACAAGCCGCTATTGCTGACGATTTTACCCCTACCCTCGCTGTTGTTTTTATTTCTGTTAATCAGGACAGGCAAGCGGTAACCGAAATCCTTGCCCAATATGATATTGACGTTTTTGGAGCTACATCCTGTGGTGAGTTTGTCAATGGTCATCAAAGCAATGGTGAAATGGCCCTCCTCTTGATGGATTTGGCAAGGGATTCTTATTCCATTTTATTGAAGGAAATAGGAGTGCAAAGCATTCAGGAAGTAGCTAGGCAAGTGGCAAATTCCGCGCTTACCCAGTTTGTCAATCCTTCTATGATTGTTTGCAGTACCGGCGTAACACCGGGCTCTGAATTGTTTGACGGAATAACTCTAGTTCAAGAACTATCCGAAGCAATAGGACCGGAAAAGATCTTTTTTGGAGGCATGGCAGGTGACGATTTAACCTTAGCCGGAACGGCCGTTTTCACTAAAAACCAAGAAACAAATCATGGCCTGATAGTCTTGGTTTTTGATGCTAATAAAGTCTCTCTGAACGGTATGGCCATTACTGGCTGGAAACGTTTGGGAATTTCCAGGAAAGTGACCCGTAGCAAGGGTAAACTTCTGTATTCTATTGACGGAAAGCCAGCAGTGGACATGTACCTTAATTATCTGGGTAAGGGTAAAGAGGGTGAAAACCGGGAGTTCAATGTATTAAACGAGCTATCTTTCTATTACCCATTTATTGTGGAGCGGAAAAGCAGCGATGATATTCTCATCAAATCTCCGATGAGTATTGATTATGAAGAAAATGCGCTCAACATGGATATGGAGATGGTTGAGGGTGAGAAGTTTTGGTTTTCGGTACCTCCGGATTTTGATATTGTTCAGGAGATCACTGATGAAGCAAGTAAAGTCAGGAATAATTTAGGCAAGGATGCAGACGCATTATTGGTATTTTCTTGTGCAGGTAGAGAACCGGCTCTCGGACCGCTTGTGACGATAGAAAACGAAGGATTGGCTGAGGTTTGGAACAGCCCTATGGCTGGTTTCTTCACCTATGGTGAATTTGGTAGGGCAAAAAACAGCCCTCAAAACTTCCATTCTACGGCATGCTGCTGGGTGGCTTTGACAGAGAAATGAGTTGACCAAAAATTTGTTGAAAATATGAAAGCAAAAACCATCAACGGAAAAACACCTACTGAAATACAAAAGGAATTAGATGAATGCATGAGCGAAGGTTTCATTCCAACCCTAGCCACCATCATTCTAACCAACAAGGAGGATGCTGAAGAGCTCCGTTCCATTTTTGGGAAACAGGGTATTGAGATCTTCGGAATCACATCTCCGCAGAAATTTTCTGAAGATGGAATTACAGAAGCGGAAATCCTTGTCATGCTACTGGATATTAAACCTGACCATTTTAAAATAATATTGAACGAATACGAGGGGTCGTCTGCCTACGAAGCGGGGTATAATGCAGGGCTATCTGGAAAAACCGCTTTTGCGAATCCCGGCTTCATCATTTCACCATTGGATTTCAGAATTTCTTACGATGGGCTCATCCAAGGATTGACGGATGCCGCAGGTCAGGATATTTTGATCGCGGGCGGCGGTAGTGGTGATCCGGCTGACTTTACAGGAATCCTTTTCACCAATGATGTATCAAGTAAAGGAGGCTTGCTTGCACTCATTCTTGATCAGGACAAGGTTGCGATAAGCGGTCTGGCAGTTTCAGGCTGGAAGCCAGTAGGTACGATGAAAAAAATCACGAAAAGTGAAGGTTCCTGGGCTTTAACTATTGATCATGAACCTGCGATGCATGTCATTCAAAGATTCTTAGGGAAAGATATAGTAAGGGCGAATCCAGAAGGAAGTGGATTTATTCCTACAGACCTTGGCTATCCATTACAGTTTGAGAGGGCATCAGGAAATGCTATTATGAAGCCTGCGCTGTTTTTTAATCCTACCGAACTATCCGTCATGATTGCAGGTGGTGTAAATGAAGGAGATCAATTCCGATTTTCCCTTCCACCGGATTTTGATGTGATTGACAAAGTAGTAGAAAGCACCAGGGTCAGTAAAAGAAAGGAGATGCCAGATGCCGATGTGTTGATGGTTTTTTCATGTATAGGAAGATTAGGGACTTTCGGTCCTTTGATTTCCACTGAGATAGAAGGGCTGGCATCCACTTGGGGTACACCCATGATTGGCTTTTTCTCCTTGGGTGAATTTGGAAAATTGGATGAAGGCCGTTGCGAATTTCAGGGAACAACTGTAAGCTGGGTAGCATTGAAAGAGAAGTAATCTTATCAAAAAAAATTAAAAAAATGAAAGCGAAATCAATCAAAGGAAGATCTTCCGATGAAATTAAAGCAGCACTTACTGAAAGTATGGCTGATAGTTTTAAGCCCACACTGGCATTCGTTTTCCTGTCCGTTTCACAAGACCGCAAGGCCATTTGTAGCATACTTGACAAAGCAGGCATTGCCATTTTTGGATCTACCACCAATGGCGAGTTTATCGATGAAGAGACCGAATCAGGCGCAGTTGCCATCCTTTTATTGGATATGAAAAAAGAATATTTCAAAATCCATTCGGCTGAATTTCATCAAAATAACTATCGGGACACATCCAAATCCATTGCCTCCAAAGCCAAAAAGGAATTTGGAAAAGTTGCTTTCCTCCTAGCGGTCAGCAATGCGGCAACTGATGGCGAGGAAGTGTTGCTGGGCCTTCAGGAAATCGCAGGTGAACAAGTCAATGCATTTGGTGGAGCTGCCGGTGATGATTTGGCCTTTAGTAAAACCTGGGTTTTTACAAACGGATGGGAAAGTGATCAAGGGATGGTTTGTTTAGCCTTAAATGAAGAAAAAGTATCAGTCAGTGGTATTGCTACCTGTGGCTGGAAAGCCATGGGAACGGAAAAAACGGTAACCAAAAGCGAAGGCAATCATGTGTTCACCATCGATAACGAACCAGCACTCGATATCACTACAAAATATGGGGGCCTTGAAAATATCACGCCCGAAAATAAAGATGTATTGTTGGAACTTGCTGCCAATTTTCCTCTGCAATTGCAACGTGAAAAAGGTGACCCTGTCATGCGTCCTGGTCTAGTCGTAGATTGGTCTGACCATTCATTTTATACAAGTGGGTCTGTTCCACAAGGTTCAAAAATAAGGTTTTCCTTGCCACCCGACTGGGATGTGATGGAAAGGGTCGTGAAGGGAGTTCAAAATCTGAAAGACACTGAAATGCCGGAGGCCGATGCCTTGGTGGTATTCAGTTGCGCTGGTAGAATACTTTCCTTTGGTCCTATGATGAATGCTGAGATTGAAGGGGTGAAGCAGGTTTGGAATGTCCCTATGGCTGGCATGTTTTCCTATGCAGAGTTGGGAAGAATGGCCGGTGGAAATTTGGAAATGCATAACCTAACTACCTGTTGTGTGGCATTAAAGGAAAAATAAATGAACATCCATCTCCAGCAAATTCTCGATACCCTACTCCAGCTTGATGCCATCTCTGATGAGCAAAAATCTTCATTATCTAAATCCCTGAAGGAAGCTGATAAAGAGCTGACCATTTTGGAATTCAAACTAGACCGAACTGAAAAAGTAAAACGAACCACCGCAATTCTACTAGAGGAAACTATAGAGGAATTGGAACAGAAAAGAAAGGCTATAGAAGAAACCAATTCAGCACTTGAAAAATCATTGGAAGAACTCAAATCTACCCAGTCCCAATTGATCCAATCGGAAAAGATGGCTTCTCTCGGACAACTTACTGCTGGAATTGCCCATGAGATCCAGAACCCTCTAAATTTTGTGAATAACTTCTCTGATGTAAATCGGGAATTGATTGCAGAGCTTAAAGAAGAAATTGAAAAAGGTGATTTGGAAGAAGTGAAGTTAATCGCATCCGACATTGAGGCCAACGAGGAGAAAATCAATCATCACGGCAAACGGGCAGATGCAATAGTAAAAGGAATGCTCGAACACAGTCGAGCCAGCTCAGGCGAAAAAACCCACACCGACTTAAATGCGCTGGCCGATGAGTTTGTCCGACTTTCCTACCATGGACTACGGGCAAAAGACAAAAGCTTCAACGCTGATTTCAAACTCGAGCTCGACACGAATTTACCTAAAGTAAATGTGGTGGCTTCGGATATCGGACGTGTTTTATTAAACCTTATCAACAATGCATTTTATGCAGTAAACGAGAAAGCAAAGGAGAATTTGGAGGGGTATAAGCCTGAAGTAATTGTATCCACTAAAAAGACCAAAAATGGGGTAGAAATATCCGTCTCTGATAATGGTTCGGGCATCCCCGACTCCATTAAAGACAAAATCTTCCAACCATTCTTTACCACTAAGCCCACAGGTTCAGGAACTGGACTTGGATTATCCTTATCTTATGATATTGTGAAAGCGCATGGAGGGGAGTTGAAAGTAAATACACTTGAAGACGAAGGTTCTAACTTTATCATTCAACTGAACAAAAATGTTAACAATGGGATCTGAGAAAGAAAGGCTACTTGAAAAAAATTACGATCGCATTGCCAATGTGGGCTATTGTTTAATTCCTTATGAGGACTTACGTGACATCATCCATCCTAATGCAGTGGTTTTTGGTACCGCAAAGGATGAGCATCTTTTCACTTTTGAGCAAATAGATAAGTTATTTAAAGCCCAATATATTCAAATGAGTCAACTAGACTCGAAAATTGAGCGTAACCGGATAGCTACTCACCTTTCTTTAGATGGCAACCATGCCATCATCATAGAGCTGGTAAATATGAATATGGCATCAGAGGATGTGACAATTCACCTCGAGCTAAGAACCAGTTGCTCTATGGAGTATATCGATGGGACATGGGTACTTACCCATTGGCATGCTTCTACTGCAGCAAATACAGAAAATGATCCTTGGCACTTAGAAGAGTGGCGAAGGGAGCGAGAAACTCTCCAGGATCTTGTGGACCAACAGACAGAAGAATTATTGTTGAAAAACCGAGAACTGGAGATCGAAACAGCCCTTGAACGTATCCGAGCTCGATCATTGGCCATGCAACATACCGATGAACTTAGCGAGGTGATCACATTAATTTTTAAGATACTTAATGAATTCAATATAGCAGTAAAGGACGGTGTAGCGCTTATTACTTTCGATGAAGGAAGCAAAGACCTGAATGAATGGATGGCCAACGCTGGTTTTGATTCAGCCATGAATTTCTATTTACCTTATTTCGAGCATCCTGTTCTCTCCAACCTATGGGAAGCTAAAAACCTTGGCAAAAACTTTTTAACGCATAGATATTCATCAGAAGAAAGCAGGTCTTTCCATTCTCACATTTTTGAATATTCCGATTTTAAGCATACTCCTCAGGCGGTAAAAGAATATTGCCTTGCAGCAGAGACCTACGCTACATCCATTGCATTTCAAAAGAATACAGCCATTTTCATCAATGATTATTCAGGCACATCACTAACCCCGCCTGAAATTGACCTCTTAAAGAAATTTTCTAATGTCTTCGAACAAACCTATACTCGCTTTCTAGATATCCAAAAAGCCGAAGCGCAGGCTAGGGAGTCGCAAATTGAAGCATCATTGGAGCGAGTTAGATCGCGAAGTTTGGCGATGCATCATTCCTCAGAATTATCCTCTGTAGTTGATACCCTTCTCCAAGAATTTACCAATCTGGAATTCACACTTACTTTCTGCATCATCAACTTGATTGATGAGCATGACAAGAGCAATACGGTATGGGCAGCCAATCCGGAAACGGGAAAAGATCCAGAATCCTATTACATGAAGTTTGAAGATTATCCTTTTCATCATGCCATGTGGGAAGCATGGAAAGCTCAGAAAAAGAGATTTGTTTATACCATAGAAGGTGAAGAGAAAAAAATATATGATGAATACCTGTATTCAGAGACTGAATTCAGTCGCTTTCCGAAGCATGTCCAAGAAGCAAATAAAGGCCTTGATCGTTATGTTGCAGGCTTTACATTTTTTAAATATAGCGGACTCCAAACAGTTAGTGAGGGATATATATCTGAGGAAGATTTGGATATTCTCGAACGCTTCGGTAAAGTTTTCGAGCAAGCTTATACTCGGTTTCTAGACCTAAAAAAAGTAGAATCTCAGGCTCGAGAAGCACAGATAGAAGCGGCTTTAGAACGCGTTCGTTCGTCCTCTATGGCAATGCACAAAAGTGACGATCTTTTATTAGTAATAAAGGCAGTTCACGAACAAATCACCGAGCTTGGAATTAAAGTTGACGCCAGTAATTTTCAAACTTATATTGAAAATTCTCGAGATTTTTATTTGTGGGCAATCACCAACACGCATTCTTATCAACAAAAACTGAGGATCACTTACATAGATTTTGGTATGACCAAAAAAATGTGGGATGCCTGGGAAAAGGGTGAATCATTTGTAGAAATACATTCCGATGCCGAAGAAATGCATAGCTGGTGGAATAAAGCATTTGAAGTCTCAGAGCTTAGTCATACACCACAACACCGAAGAGAAATTATTCTATCTGCTCCTGGCTGGAATTCAATTGTAGCTAGGAGAAACACAGTTGGTTTACAACTACATCGTTACAATCTAGAAAGCTTCACTGACCAAGAAAAAGATATTCTAGAAAGACTAGCTACAGTATTCGAACAATCCTACACCCGTTTCCTTGACCTACAAAAAGCAGAAAGACAAGCTAGGGAGGCACAAATTGAAGCGGCCCTTGAAAGAATCAGATCACGCTCTATGGCCATGCATAAGACCAGTGAATTATCTGAAGTTATCCTAGTACTTTTTAAGCAATTTGAGCATTTAAACTTGGTCGTTGATACATGCTACATCGATATCTTTGATGAAGATAACCAGGCATTCAATGTCTGGATTGGAGCTAGTACAGCAATCTATCCAAAGCAAGTAAAACTTCCTTACTGCGAGCATCCCATTCATCAGCTGAACAAAGAAGCGAGACAAAACGGTATTGAGTTCTTCACTTTTGATGAGGATAAAAGATCAAAGGAAAAATACTTTGAACACTTTTATCCCAATGCTCAAGGTATAGATGTCCCAAAAAGTCGAATGGAGTATATTGATAAGGGCTTAGGGATTTCTGGCTCTGCTGCACTGGGGAAGTACTCCGGTATTACGATGTTCAATTATCAAAAAATTATTTATTCCAAGGAAGAAAATGACATCCTCAAGCGAGTTAATATAGTCTTTCAACAGACCTACACCCGTTTCCTTGACCTTCAAAAAGCTGAAGCTCAAGCTCGGGAAGCGACCAAGCAATCTTCCCTAGATCGGGTTCGGGCTGAAATCGCCTCAATGCGAACTGCCAAAGACTTGGAGCGGATTACACCGCTAGTTTGGAAAGAATTAAGATCCTTGGGAGTTCCATTCTTCCGCTGTGGGGTGATGCTTGTCAATGAAGAAAAACAGAAGCTAGACTTCTACCTATCCAACCCAGAAGGAAAAGCTTTGGCCGCCCTGCATTTGGATTATGACAATTCAGAAATTACCCGAAAGGGAGTGGATCATTGGAGGCAACAGGCCACCTACATTGAGCATTGGTCTGAAGAGCAATTCCTAACTTTTACGAAAAGTCTACTGCAGCAAGGGCAGATTTCGGACTTAAGCACCTATCAGGGTGGAGATAAGCCTCCCACTTCTCTAACTTTACAATTTGTCCCATTTGCACAGGGGATGGTCTATGTGGGCTCCGAAATTGATCTAAATGAGGAAGAATTGGACTTGGTTGCCGCTTTGGGAAGATCCCTTTCTGTGGCATATGCACGATATGAGGACTTTACCCGTCTGGATGTTGCCAAGGCCAAAGCGGAACAAGCGTTAAAGGATCTGAAAGCAGCTCAGGAGCAATTGGTACAGCAGGAGAAACTCGCCAGCTTAGGGCAGCTCACAGCTGGAATTGCTCATGAAATTAAAAACCCATTGAATTTTGTCAACAACTTTTCTGATTTAAGCTCCGAACTGATTGAGGAGGTATTTGAGGAATTGGAAAATATAGAGGATTCAATCTCAAAGGAAGAGATTATTGCAATCCTTGAGGATGTGCAAAGTAACCTAAAAAAGGTACATGAACACGGGACACGAGCAGATGGCATTGTCAAATCTATGCTACAACACAGCAGGGGCGGTGCAGGTAAAGTGGATAATATTCCGGTTAATGATTTGGTTCAAGAGTTTGTCAAACTATCCTTCCATGGTATGCGAGCCGGCAAAAACCCGATCAATGTAGACTTGGATTTTCAGCTGGATGAACAGGTTGGAGAGGTCGATTTGGTTATGGAAGATTTTTCGAGAGTGATTTTGAATATCGCTAACAACGCATTCGATGCCATGCGTGAAAAACTCAAAAATGAAGATCCCAATAGCTATTTACCAAAATTTACCGTCAAGACGGAAAGGCATCCAAACGAAATACTGCTCACCTTCAAGGACAATGGACCCGGAATTCCCAAAAAGCTTCAAGACAAAATTCTCCAACCCTTTTTTACCACCAAAAAAGGTACGGAAGGTACCGGATTGGGACTAAGCATCACCCATGATATCATTAAGGCACATGGCGGTAAATTAAGCGTAGAAAGTGAAATTAATCAAAGTACTTCTTTCACTATAACAATACCTATAAGTCAATCAGTTGATGGATAAAAATAAAAAACGCCAGCTGGAGGAAACCTACCAGAAGTTTATGTATGCCGGACTATCAGGATCCGAACCTAAAAATCTGGAGGAAATTATCGACCCAAAAATCGTGGGATTTGGCACTGCTCTAGACGAGAAAATCAGGGGTATCTCCGAGGTCAAAAAACTACTAGAAAACCAAAAAATCCAAAGCGAAGGGCTCACAATCTCCTGGACAAGAAACCCGGTAGATCAATATACTACCGCTGATGAAAACACCGCAATCATTGTAGATGAAGTCAAAGTATCCATCAATTCAGCCGATCAGGGAGTCGAAATAGACATGAGAATATCGAGTGTGCTCGAGTACCGCGAAAACACTTGGAAGGTGATTCACTGGCATGGATCAAAACCTGAGGAGGTAGAAAGTGAAAAAGATACCTGGGGAGTAAAAATATACAAGCAACGAGCGGAGGAATTGCAAAAGCTGGTGGATGAAAAAACCGCGGATCTACAAGAAAAAAACCGCAAGCTTGAGATTGAAACGGCTTTGGAACGGATACGAGCCAAAACGATGGCTATGGAAAAGAGCGACGAACTTGCACCGACCGCTTCTCTATTATTTCAACAATTAAAAGACTTAGGTATCAATACTTATAGTAGCGGTTTTACGATCTGGGACGAAAAACAAGACCAGCTTATTTCTTGGATGTGCAATGCTGATGGTTCGATGAACCCTCCATTCATCATGCCTATTGCTGATAATGAATGGCATGAATACCAATTTGAATCATGGAAAAGAGGAGAGCATTTTTTGGTCAAAGACTTATCAGGGGATGAGTTGCAATCCTATTTCAAATATTTGCAATCCTTTCCTATGCTTAGCCAAGCATTTCAAAAATCAATAGACGCAGGATATCCTATGCCAAAAAGGCAAATACATCACGTGGCTAATTTTGCATCTGGTAATCTATTACTTATCACACTAGAACCTCTGCCTGAAGCGCATGGTTTATTCCGACGTTTTGCGAAGGTGTTCGAACAAACCTATACCAGATTCCTTGACCTTCAAAAAGCAGAGGAACAGGCAAAAGAAGCTCGTATTGAGGCTGCTCTGGAAAGAGTTAGATCAAGGACCATGGGAATGCAAAGAGCTGAGGAATTGGGAGAGGTGGCCCTCGTATTGTTTGACGAGTTAAAATCCCTTGTTGATAATCTTTGGACTTGTGGTTTTGTGCTTTGTGAAAAGGATCGCAGAGAGGACGAATGGTGGCTAAGTTTGGATAATGGATTAATCAAACCGTTTTACATTTCCAATGAAGGAGACTATGCTCATGAAAATCTCTACGAAGGATGGGAAAAGGGTGTGCCTTACCGAACGGTGACCCTAGAAGGAGAAAAACTAAAGGAGCACTACGACTGGCTCATGAAAATTCCCATTACCAAGCAAATTTTTCAAGATATGGAGGCTTCTGGCATTGCACGACCAAAATGGCAACGCTTGCATGCTGCCTATTTCAAGACTGGGTATTTGGTGATGATCACTGAAGTTCCTTGTGAGGAAGAGCAAATATTTAAGCGTTTTGCTCAGGCATTCGATCTTACCTACACGAGGTTTCTTGATCTTACTAAGGCGGAGGCTCAAGCCAAAGAAGCAAAGTTAGAGCTTAGTCTAGAACGGATCCGGGCTCAAGTTACCGCTATGAGACAGTCTGAGGAACTCTTTGACATTGTAGTCACAATGCGAAGGGAATTTATTCTTCTTGGACATGAGGCAGACTACTTCTGGCATATGAAATGGACTCCAGAAAGCTATGAAATGTCGATGACCTCTGAGGATGGTGAAAGAATAGGCATGATCATTTCAGTTCCAAAGTTTGTCCACGATGAGATTACACGACTTGCCGCTTGGGAAAAGAGTGACTCCCCCATCATTGCCTTAGATTTGAATGGGCAAAAGGCCTGGGATTACATCGATAAGATGAATACTTATGGCAAATATGAACAAGCGGATCCTCATGCTCCTACAAAAGATGATATTATGGCTCTAGGAGGCCTTACTTTTGTCATCGCAAGAACTACACATGGAGAGATCGGGTTTAGTCTTCCTGGACAAGTTCCTAATCCACCTTCAGAGTCTATCGAAACTTTGGTTCGCTTTGCAGGAGTATTTGACTTGGCATACAGACGATTTGAAGACTTACTCAACGCTGAAAAGCAAAACAGGAAAGCAAAAATTGAACTGGCATTGGAGCGTGTCAGAGCGAGGGCTATGGCCATGCAGGAACCTGAGGAATTGGTAGAGGTGGCAAATGTAATGCGGGAGGAAATGGGCCTTCTAGGAGTAGAGGAATTAGAGACTAGCTCCATTTACATCAATAAGAATTCTCAGGGAGATGCGGAATGTTGGTATTCTCTAAAAGATATCCGCGAAGGAAAAAAAACCTATGTAGCCGATCATTTCAATCTGAATTACAAAGATACCTGGGTGGGCCAGCAGATGCTATCTTTTTACCAAAGTGAGCAACCGGATACTTCTATCGTCATGAAAGGAACCAATCGCATAGAATGGATCAACTATTGTTCGGAACAGTCTCCTGCGATCCAAGGGTATTATGGAAAAACCATCCCCGAACGCACTTATCATTTGACCAAATTTTCGAATGGTGCAATCGGAGCCGCTACCCCAGGTGAAATTTCCAGCGAAAGTTGGGACTTATTGCGGAGGGCAGCATTGGTCTTCTCATTAGCCTACTCCAGGTTCAAGGATCTCTCACAAGCCAAAGAGGATTTAAAGCGGCTGAAAAAAGCAAAAGCTCGAGCCGAAAAAGCCCTCAAAGAATTAAAATCCACTCAGCAGCAACTTGTTCAACAAGAGAAATTAGCCTCTCTGGGTCAACTGACTGCTGGAATTGCTCATGAGATAAAAAACCCGTTGAACTTTGTCAATAATTTTTCAGATCTCAGTAGGGAACTGATCGAGGAGGTATTTGAAGAATTAGAAAATCTGGAAGATTCGGATGGCAAAGAAGAAATCATTGCCATCCTGAATGATGTAAAAAGCAATCTTTTCAAAGTTCATGAACATGGTACCCGAGCAGATAGCATTGTCAAATCTATGCTACAACACAGCCGGGCTTCCGACGGTAAGCGGGAGGACAAAGCATTCAATGCATTGGTACAGGAGTTTGTGAACCTTTCCTTCCATGGAATGCGAGCAGGCAAAGCTCCTATCAATGTGGACATAGAATTCAAATTGGATCCTGAAGTAGGAGAAGTATCGCTAATCAGTGAAGATTTTTCGAGAGTAATTCTAAACCTATGCAATAATGGATTTGATGCTATGAGAGAAAAACTCAAAACCGTAGGAACGAATGATTATCTACCCAAACTTACGGTGACCACTGGTCTACTGAAAGACAAAATCCATTTCTCCATTTCAGACAATGGTCCCGGAATCCCAAAAGAAATAAAGGATAAAATTCTCCAGCCTTTTTTCACTACAAAAAAAGGAACCGAAGGCACTGGACTAGGACTCAGCATCACCCATGATATTATCAAAGCACATGGTGGAGAATTACACTTAGAAACAAATGAACAAGTTGGAAGTGAGTTTATTATTCATCTACCCCTTAAAAAATGATCTCTTTCTTTCGAAAAATTCGCCAAAAACTCATAAGCCACCTGCCTGCCGGCAAGGCAGGAAATCAGGTGACCCGATACTTCATCTATGCTTTGGGTGAGATATTTTTAGTGGTGATAGGAATCCTGATAGCGCTACAGGTCAATAACTGGAATCAGGAACGCTTAGAAAAGAGAAAATCCAAGGAATTCCACCAGCGTCTCAGCAATGATTTGGATCAGATCATTAGGTTCCTTGTAGGAATTGAGGAGTATTCCAGTTTAGTAGCTAACCAATTGGATGAGGCTGTGGAACTTTTAGAGTCCGGTAAATTCAACGATTCGAACAAGCAGATATTGGACTTTGCTTTTGGTAATTATTTTCGGCTTTCCCGCCACCTTCCCGAACTATCTGCCTATGAGGAAATGAAAAGCTCAGGGCAGTTGGGGTTGATATATAATCTGGAGCTTCGAGAAGAGTTGAGCAAATACATCACCCAACAAAAACTGGTGAGCACCATCTACGAGGATCTAAACGAAAAGGTCAATCAAACTACTTTCATGGATCCTTATTTAAAGTTTGAGGCTGGTGGAAGCGTAACCGAAAATGCTTTTAGCTATGATTTTTCAAAAATCCAACAAGATCGTGTCGTAATTAACACCTTATCCAGATATGCTTTTCACTGGAAGTCCAAAAGTTCCTTTTCTAGAAGTCTTCAAAACCAAGCAACTCAGCTCCACGAATTGATTCAAAAAGAAATTGATACTTCCTTATGATCTCTTTTTTCCGCAAAATCCGCCAAAAACTCTTCTCTCAGAATCGAATCACTCGATACCTCCTCTATGCCTTGGGGGAGATATTCTTGGTGGTAATTGGAATTTTGATTGCCCTTCAGGTGAATAACTGGAATGAGGAGAGAAACAATTTTAAAAAAACAGAGCAATTGTTAATCGAAATACAGAAAGATCTGTCAAATGACTATTCTGAAATAGGCTACTCTTCAGATTTTTATCAATTGAAAGATTCGCTAGCTCTTTTATTTTTAAGTGATACGGTTTTCGATTTAAACCCGAACCATTTTACAAATAGATCTATTCAGAAAATAGGTAAAGGTTCATTCCCGGTCACTATTAGCAACCAGTCTTTTCGAAATCTAGATGATAATAGAGAGATCATTCCCGAGCAATTCAAAGAAATCGTAAGAAGTTTGGGCTTATTTTATACCGAAAGAATCTCACAATTTGAATCAGTCTCGGGTAATCTATTGACAATAGAAAAAAATTTAGATCAATATTTAGCTCAACAGCCTGGTTACATTGCCATGCAAAGAGATTCAATTACTCAAGAAAATCTAGAGTTTTATCTTCAAGATCCAATCTTCAAAAATTTTGTATTTAAATACCACCAAGCTATTGAAGAATACCAAGTGATCGGCTCTATCCTGCAAAACAAAGTAATAGCCATAAATCAAATTATTAACGAGATCCTTGTTTTCGAGAAAAACCAGTCCTTAGACCCTTTGCTTCAAATTACTTACACAAAAAAGGAATTAGAAGAGTACACTGGAAGCTATATTTCTAATTCGGGCTCCGATACCATCTATATCTTTGATTACCACGGTCTCTTAGCAGGAAGAAGCTCAGAGAATCGCGAGATCTACGAAGAATTTTTTGTGTTAGAAAAAATTGGAGAAGATTCCGTAAGGAGTATCGGATTTGAGCAAGACCTAGCATATTTCATTAGAAATGAAGAGAGAGAAGTTGAGGCAATCAAAAATTATTGGTCAAATAGGGAAAGCTTTATTATTTCGAAAAAATTGAAAAACAAATGATCTCTTTCTTTCGCAAAATCCGTCAAAAACTCCTACAGCAAAATAGAGTCACTCGATATCTGGTCTATGCCCTTGGTGAGATATTCTTGGTAGTAGTTGGAATTTTGATTGCTCTTCAGGTCAATAACTGGAATGAGGAGAGGAAAGATAGAAAAAGAGAAATCGATTACCTCTATAGGATTCTTTCGGAAATTGAAAGGGATAGTGCCAGCCTACACTCATCTATTAATCTAACTTCAAATAAGGTTGAACAGGGTAAAAGACTTTTATCTTTAAATAAGTTAGATTCAAATTTAACTGATAGTGCCCAGTTTATTTGGGACATCTTTTTGATAGGAAGAGGGGGTAGTTATTCTCCCTATATTCCTGCTTACCAAGAATTAGTTTCAACGGGTGATGAGGTAAATGTTATTCATAACAAAGCAATCATTGAACTATTAGAAAAGTATCTAAATCGTACAAATGGCTTGGAATCCTTTGTGTACAGGGAAGGAGAACAACGAAGAACCGAGTACAACCAATTTATCCAGCGATACTTCTCCGCTTTAATCATGGATTCAATATGGGATTTAGGAAGGAAGGGGATTTCTGAAGAAGATATAGACCACTTTAAATCATTGGGAATAGACATTGAAGGATTTAGGAATGATGCCAATGCAGGTTATCAGATTCGAAGTATGACTGCCCTTAATATGGAATTATCAAGACTATATCGGCAAAATATGGAAAGCTATTCGGAGCCATTATTAGAGCAACTCAGAGATGAAATCAACTCGCTAGTAAAATAACTTGACAAGCTATGATCTCCTTTTTTCGCAAAATCCGTCAGAATCTACTAAAACAAAATCGGGTGACCCGCTACTTGGTCTATGCTATAGGAGAAATCTTCTTAGTGGTTATCGGAATACTAATTGCCCTGCAAGTGAATAATTGGAATGAGGAGAGAAAAAATAAAAAGGAAGTCCGAGTAATTTTGAAAGAAATTCAACAAGACTTAATAAATGATTTAGACGAGTTTGAACTAGGGCTGAAATGGGCAGTAAATAGAGACACTCTTTGTCTTAAAACTCTTCGAGGAGAGCTTACAGTTGAGGATTACAGAAATCCAAAGCAAAGGTCCTTATGGTATTTAGGCACCGAAGGCTACTTAATAAAGCTTAGTGATCGCTCTTTCCAAGTATTGGAGCAGGAAAAAGAAAAACTCCCCGATGAAAACCGAGAGCTTTTTGTTACCCTCAATTCACTCTATGTCGAAGATGAACACTACCTAGAGCAAGTATCAAAAGATTTGAATCTCACAACAACATCCTATTTTACATACCTACATGATTCTAAACCCTGGATAGTAGATTTGAGTCAAGATAAGCCAAACGAACTTGCCTTTGATTACTTTCTGAATGACCCACTTCATAAACAGAAAATTGCACTTTATCATACTCACCTCCAAAACTATACAGCATATATACTTCGGATAAGAGACAAATCAGTGTTGAACTACATGATTATTCGAAATCTTTTGGGCGACAGAAATGAACTTCCTCCTCAAATCAAAAAATTTATCCCCAATGATTCTAAACCTAGTCAAAACTATAAAGCCCGAGTTCGTGTAGTTACCGCAGATGGTGATTCCATTCAGTTTAGAATTTTTTCGAAATACGATTTGACCTTCTGGGAAAATTTGGATGTAGGAGGATTCCATTGGCGAAGTACCCTCTTGAATGAAATCTCCCCAGACTCCTTGCAATGGGCTTTTGACCCTAGATTCACCATGAAAATTCAGCGTGATCAGTCGGGAATAATTACTGGTTTGCAAACCTATGACCTTGGAAAGCCAGATTATCAATTCAAAGCTTACTAGTCTATGATCTCTTTCTTTCGCAAAATCCGTCAAAAACTCCTTCAACAAAATCGAATCACTCGATACCTCCTCTATGCCATCGGTGAGATATTCTTGGTAGTAGTTGGAATTTTGATTGCTCTTCAGGTCAATAACTGGAATGAGGAAAGGAAATCAAATAATGTATCCTCCCAAACTATTCAAAAATTGCAAGCAGAATTATCAGAGGTAAAAGCGGAAATTGAAAAAGCTATTGAGGTAAATGAAATGATTCTTTCCTGGGCTGATACTTACCTACAATCTCCTTCTTACGTGGATTCACTAAAAGCTGAATACACACGTATTCTTCTAATGACCAGTTATGTATCGCTAAGAGTAGATTTGCCGGTATTAAATCAAGAATTAAGTTCAGACCAATTAATAAAAGAGGAGCCCGATCTCACAAATAAACTCAGATCCATAAAACTTGGGTATGAAGAAGCTAGCTCAATTCGTGATATATCTAGATCCCTATGGAATGAAAATGTTATCGGGTACTATTTCGATAATCAACTCTTAGTGTTATACAATGCTTTCCTAAGAGGTCAAGATTATAATAAAGATGAGGTCATTTCTCTGCTTTACGATGAAGAATTCAAAAATGTAGTAGCCTTGACCACTTTGTCGAATGCTCAATTAACCAGAAAACTTAAAGAGCTTTTAGTCCATATTGATGAAACCCTTCAATTAATTGATCAGGGTTTGTAATGCTGCGAATATGTAGTCAAATCAGAAAAAACTCATTTGAAGATTAACTTATTGAAATTCAAGTTTTATGATCGCATTATTGATAGGTATTCTAACCCTTTTACAGCCCCAACCGATTCTGATTGATACAGCTAGCAGCGTACCGGTACTTCACGATTCGCTAACGGTTCAGGACGGAGAGGTTCTTTCTCTGTCCGCCCTGGACGGATGGGAGTTTACTACAGATAATATTGAAGATTCGATGGTATCCGTACGATGGGTGAGGCTTGAGCAACCGGTATCCAATCAAGATGCTTTTCCCGATTCACTCTGGAATGGCTTTGGATATTTCCGTCTGAAATTCAAGGTGGATTCAACGTTCAGTCACAAAGAAGCCTTTCTTCGATTTTCATCTTCTGAAAACACATCCGCAGAAATTTATTTAAATGACAAGTCGGTACTAAAGATTGGAAATCCTTCAAGAGATAGGGAGAGCGAAGAAATTGTAGCACGATATGCTGGAATAGGACAGCCCGTTAATTTAATTCCCGGCGCTTCGTATGTTCTAGTGGTAAAGAAGTCTTATCACCGCCATTCACTTTATAGGACATTGACTTTTCGAAGGTTTAGTAAGCCCTATTCCTTTTCACTCACTTTGGCAAGTCCGGATTATGTTCAAACCTATACTGACATTCAAAAAGTATCTATTTTGATAAATGGTATTTCGCTTTCAGTAATTTTTCTATTGTCTGTTCTTTATCTGATCCTTTACATAAAAGTAAAAGATCAGAAAGAAAATTTATGGCTGGTTCTTCTAATGGTGTCGATTGGTGGACTCGCTTTAAACTGGTTTCTCTATCAATTTACTATTCATTCGTTTTGGGTGGGTCTTGGTTTAGATATCGTTTTCCAAGTAGTGCTGGGCTCACTGGCATTTACCCTTGTGCCTTTGGTAACGCATAAATTATTAAAGGTTCAAGCTCATGTCTTTTGGAAAGCTTATGTCATTGTAGGAACCGTGTTACTTTATTTTGCTCCTGACAATAATGATTTTTATTTTTTCTTAATAGTATTTACATCACTGGCAGGCGGATTGAGCGCTATCTATAAGGCCTATATACAAGGAGTGAGCGATACGATCATCCCTGCTGTATCTATCCTGGGAGTACCTGTAGTTCTCATCTTGGCTTTTATTTTTGATTATTTTGGGTTTTTAGGGATGTATTTTGTTCCTGTATTAACACTATTACTTTATAACACATTGCCGATTGGACTCTCCATATATCAGGGTAAAAAATTTCTAAGGCTCAATACAGAGATGGAGGATTTGGTAACAGAACGAACCAACCAACTCGAAATAGCAAACAAAAAGCTAGAAGAATCTCTTAGTGATTTAAAATCCACCCAAGCCCAACTGATCCAATCTGAAAAAATGGCGAGCCTCGGTGAGTTAACAGCCGGAATTGCCCATGAGATCCAAAACCCACTGAATTTTGTAAATAACTTTTCAGAGGTTTCCGAGGAGCTAGTCGATGAAATGAATGAGGAATTGGAGAAAGGAGACATTGAGGAGGCCAAGTTTATCGGTAAAGATCTTAAAGAAAACCTCTCCAAGATTAACCATCATGGGAAGCGCGCGGATGCCATAGTGAAGGGCATGCTTGAGCATAGCCGAACCAATAAAGGCGAAAAAGCTCCTACAGATTTAAATGCACTTGCTGATGAATTTGTACGACTCTCTTACCATGGCCTTCGAGCAAAAGACAAAGAATTCAATGCTGTCCCGATAGATATCGGGATCAAATTGGAACTTGACCCAGACTTACCAAAAGTGAATGTGGTAGCTTCAGATATTGGCCGAGTGATTTTGAATCTGGTCAATAATGCCTTTTACGCCTGTGCTGAGCGAAGTCGAATTACTGTAAATGAAAAAGCAAAATCTGACCCCCAGGATTACAAACCCGAAGTCATTGTCAATTCAAAGCAGACCGAAAAAGGAATAGAGATCTCCATCCAAGACAATGGATCAGGCATCCCAGATTCAATTATAGAAAAGATTTTTCAACCCTTCTTCACTACTAAACCTACAGGGTCTGGAACGGGATTAGGTTTATCCTTATCTTATGATATTGTAAAGGCCCATGGAGGAGAATTGAGGGTCTGGAGCGAGGAAGGAAAGGGAACAAAATTTACCCTGCATATACCAATTTCATGAGAATTTGATTTCATTTTTAAGACATATCCGCCAAAAACTCTTCTCTCAGAATCGAATCACTCGATACCTCCTCTATGCCTTGGGGGAGATATTCTTGGTGGTAATTGGAATTTTGATTGCCCTTCAGGTCAATAACTGGAATGAAAGTCAAAAGCAGAATCGAAAAAAAGATCAGGCTCTAACGATTATCATTTCTAACCTAGAATCAGACCTTGAAATCCTAAGCAACAATATTAAAAATGGAAAGAAGGCTATCCTATACTGGGATAATTTTGGAAGAAATGATAGTCTAAGCCCTCCTGAATTATTTTTTAATCGGCTCAGTAGGCCAGGAATAAGAGTAAGTGATACTGGGTATATCAAAGCATTGAATGAGGATGTTATTAATAATTTAGGAAACGAATCATTGAAATTAGCCCTTATCCAGTACTACGATTCTGATTACAAGTACTATGAACTAAATCAAGCCAGATTAGAAAAAGAGTATGAATTTGTAAGGGACAAAGCTTTGATTCTTTCTTCTGACATTTCCAGATTTCCTTCCCTTCAAATGCAAATCAAAAACCTGATGTCCAATCCATCTTTTGAAAAGGTATTGGAGTCCTACATAAGACAAGCCCAAAATCTGTTACCAATTATTGAGGAACGGGCTAAACAATGTCAAACCCTAAAAGAATCCATTGAAACAGAACTAGAACGGAGATAAAACCCTAGCCAAAAATCAAGAACTATGATTTCTTTCTTTAGAAAAATCCGTCAAAAACTCCTTCAACAAAATCGAGTCACTCGATACCTACTCTATGCATTGGGGGAGATTTTCTTGGTCGTCATCGGAATACTAATTGCCCTTCAGGTCAATAACTGGAATGAACAACGTAGGGCTGAACAGTACGAGACCATCCTATTAAAACAGATGCAAAACGCTCTGGATAATGATCTGTTTTTGATCAACAACTTCTTTGAACCCAGAGTACAGCAGAATAAAGAAGGGGTAGATAGTCTGTTACAATATGTTCAAATGAATGAAATGCCTGACCAAGAAACTATGAGGCGGTTAGTCGGCAAAATGTTAACCGACATCATATACAGATATGACTCTGGACCTTATGAAAATTTGAAATCAAATGGACTTGATATTATTAAGAATGATTCCCTGAGAAATTATATTTCCAACTTATACGGTGTAGCACTGCCAAGCTATGCCCTGTTCATCAATGAATTCAAGGATGAACGTGAAGAGGAAATAAAGATCTATTTAAGGAAATTGATCAAAGATGAATTAACTGTGGATGAAGCCGGTAAACCCTATTTACGTGAAGTACCAAATTTCAATGATATCAGAGATGAGAACCTGTTAAGAGTGATCAATCTCCGCAGTTTTGTTTATAAAAATAACAGAGCAAGGCTTGTTGCTGTAATTAAATCCAACAGAAAAGGGGAAGCTATGATTGCAAAAGAACTTAGATCAAGAATTAAGAACTGATGCTTAGATTCTTAAGACATATCCGAAAAAACCTTATGGAACAGGATAAAATTCGTTCCTATATCCTCTATGCCATTGGTGAAATCACTTTGGTGGTAATTGGAATTTTGATTGCCCTTCAGGTCAACAACTGGAATGAAACCCGAAAGACCATGAAGAAAGAGCAAGCAAGCCTGAAAAAGATAGCTCAAAATCTTCAAGAGGACATTGATCTACTACAAGAAATAATCCACGAGGACTCCACAATTTATGAAAACCTGAGTAAGCTGTCCAATCAAATCATAGATGCTAACTCGGTCGATGACTTAGACCCCTCTAGTAGTGCCAGATTTCGGGTGCCATTGTTCTACCCCAATCAAAGTGCTTTTGAAAATCTGCTATCCTCAGGTCAGATTGAAATTATCCAAAATGACAGTCTGACCCAACGTCTACAGCTGTATTATAGATCCATAAAAATCATTCAAGAGGGCACAGATTTTTCTCTCAGAAATTATAGTCGTGACATCGAGAAGTTTTTCATGGAATTTGATCATGTTAGAGATCATCCAAAACTTAAAAAGAAAGCTATCGCAGCCTACCGGGAAGATCCATTTTTGCTAAATTCTCTGTATTACAAAAATGGACTGATTCTTCGTCAAATTTCGAATTATTCCAAGATCATGGTTGAAGCCCAAGGTATACTTGCTTTGATTGAAAATGAAATTTCATCTTAAACTCTGATCAAAACTCAAGAATCATGATCTCAATCTTCCGCAAAATCCGCCAAAAACTCCTTCAACAAAATCGAATTACTCGGTATATGACTTATGCTGTAGGTGAAATCTTCCTGGTGACTATCGGGATCCTAATAGCATTGAGCATTAATACTTGGAATGAGGATAGAAAAGAAAAGATTTATGAGCGAAAGATGCTATTGGAATTAATGGAAGATATGCAGTTGGACACTGCATTCATGCACTTACAATTACGCCGCATAGAAAATTTTGAAAGAAGCCTTGTTGCTTTAGAAAAACCCCTTTTAAGTTGGGAAGAACTAAAAGATGTAGACCCACAATTATTCGGAGGAGTGTACTTCATCCAAAACACGAAAGCCTTAGAAACCATCAAATCTGGGAACGTCCAGATTCCATTTGATGACCAACTGAGAAAACAAATCAATTCCCATTATCATAACTCCAGGTTTTATCTGGATTTAATAATCATGGAGGATAAAAATTTCAATGAATTTCGAAGCATCCCCATTCAAAAAGAATATTTCAAAGTGGAACGTAATGAAGATTCTGAAATCTTTGACTTAAAAATTTTCCCAATAGATTTTGAGAAGATGAAAAATTCGCAAGAATTTAAGGATTTTCTGTTACTCCGAAGATCGCGTGTCAATCGATGGAATTGGGCCTACAGAAAAGTTTATGACTCCACTTTGGAAAGTATGAAGTCGATTCAAGAATACCTCCAGCAAAAGACCAATTAACTATTCAAAGAATCATGCGAGTATTTAATTCCATGCGAAAACTTTTCCTCTTCGATAATAAAGTAGCTAAATACCTCAGTTATGCATTTGGGGAGATATTCTTGGTGGTTATTGGAATATTGATCGCCCTTCAGGTGAATAACTGGAATGAGGAAAACAAACTGAAGAAACAAAAAGTCATCCTCCTAGCAAGTCTAAAAACTGAATTTGAAGAAAACCAAAATAGACTGAATATTTTATTAAGCTTTATTAATCAAAGAGAAGCTTATGCAAGAAGCCTTTTAGGAATGCTGCAGCAAATTCCTACTCAAGTGGACAGTGTGGAAACGGTCTTCGCTTTGGAAAGAACGGGCTTTGTCCATTATTTTAACCCAACACTTCCTACCTATGAGGAAATGAAATCCTCAGGGACTTTAAGCCTTATCGATAATAAAGATCTGAAAAGGCGGATGGCTGATTACCAAACATTTCTCGAATACAGCTTCAGAATAGAAGATGGGAACAAGGGCCCCATTCAACAATTTTCCGAGCGTGTTTTGAAATACATGGATCCAGATTTTGGTGATGTAAACATCACGGATAATGAGTCAAGAAAATATACTTCTGTAAAATTTGATCTTGAGGCCATGTCAAATGATCCTGAAATTCAGTATCTTCTGAAAATTATTATCCAAAAGAGTGTTCTTGAAGCCGGATACAAGGAGCGTATCTTCAGACCGAGGTTAACAGGGATCATAGGTTTGATTGAAGAAGAAATAAACCAAACAGCGGAATAACAAACCTGAAAGCTTGTTTTTCCAACCTTCTTCATACAGGATTTAATCCCTGCCGTGGCTTTTTGACACATGTTATTTAGACAGTTTTTTTAATGAAAAAGCTAATTCAAACCCCATTTTTTTTATTGCTTCAGTTCTGCGGTTTGGCCATGATTTCTTTGGCTCTAAACGCTCAGAACATTTCTCAGAATGCAGTTTTCAACAACATCACATCAGATGAGGGACTGCCAAGTACTTCAGTCACCGATGTGACTCAGGACACCTACGGGTTTATCTATCTGGGTACTTGGGAAGGAGTTTTCCAGTTTGATGGAAAAAATTATAAAAAGATTTTTTATGAAGGCCGATATGTAGAAGCAGATGAAAAGGGAGGGGTCTGGATAGAAGCCGGAGATGGGGATTTGATTTATTATGACTCCAATAAAGATAGCCTTTCATTTTACCGGGATATTGATTTGAATAGGAGGTATGTCCAAGTCCTCTTGGGAAAGCAAGGTGAAGTATTTGCCTCCACCACAAAAGGAATCATGAAGCTAGACCCGGAAACTCAAAAATTTATTTTAGAGCCTGGGCAGGAATCAGGTGAAGTATATAATCTTCAACTTGGGGATGACGGAAGAGTAAATTTTATTTTAGTTCAAAATGGGAAAGAGGCAAAAATGGGGAAACGGCATCCTGATGGGAAATTCCACTATGAACAATTTCCTTTAGATGAAAACACTATCAATAAAACATCCTTTGCCACATACCGCCAAACTGTCATTCTTCCTTACGGGAATTCAGGCACAGTTCTTTTAAATCCGATTGGATTGGCTACACGGGAATCCGATACTGAACCTTGGACATTTAAAAAATTCAGTGAACCTGAACTATTGAAGGAAAAAGGCCTTGGGAGTGAAGCTTCTTATATAATTCATGGTCCATTTATATGGCTCAACCAACGGAACGCGATCACCAAAATCAATTTAGAAACAGGGGAATCCTTAACCATCCATTCTGGCACGAATACCCACAAAGAACTACTTCCAATGTCCAGTGATCACGGATGCAAATTATATTTGGATCGACAAGGGGTCATATGGATCACTAGATTCGCCTATGGAATCAGCCTTTTAAATACCCATCAATCTGATTTTGGCCTTTTACGGGATGAACAAGGAAAAACCATCCCAGATATCCTTTCTTCTTACGAACTGGAAGATGGATCTTTTTGGATAGGTCAGCGGATTTCTATTGAAAGTGGACTCATTCATTTTGCTACAGATGGAAAGAACATTCTCCACAGAATTGGAGCTTCCCAGGATAATCCTCCTGCTGGTAAAACATTCGGGTCAGAATTATCGCATCCCTATCCTTGGGCAATCGCAGAGACTTCTGATTCTACACTTTGGGTAGGAACAGGCTCTCCCGGAGATCAAAATGGAGGACTCAATCGGATAGACCCAAAAACAGGTTTGATTACCCGGTATCGAAATAATCCAAAAGATTCAACCTCTTTAAGTAAAAATTGGATTTTTGGAATTCAAGTAGATGCTAGAGACAAACTTTGGATCAGTCATACCGATGGAATGGATTTTTTTGATCCTGAAATAGAAAAATTCACCTCTTTGGTCAAAGATTCTTCCAATTCCAGACCCCGAGGAGTATTGATTGATTCTCAGGAAAATCTTTTGGTCCAAAGAACTGAAGATGGAGGCTCTTGGATGTTGATCGACACCAAATCTAAATCTGTAATTAAACAAGGTGCATTCTTCGGTGAATATTTAGGTTATTCAACATCTCGGCCGGTTCTTGATACTAAAGGAAGAGTCTGGATTGCTACAGTTGATGGATTTGGCTATGCAGATGAGGAATACAATGGATTAAAATTCTGGCAGAGTTATGAAGAGTTTGGATTTCCAGACCTTGAAATCAGAGCCTTCAGCTATGATGAGGATGGGTACCTCTATTTTGGAACTTCAGATGGTATTTTTCAATATCTCCCAGAAACTGGCAAAACAGTAAGATTTGGTATTGAAAGAGGGCTTCAATCCAGTTCATTTAATTCCAAACTGAAAAATCGTGGCCCATCTGGAAAAATCTACTTTTCGGGAAATGGTGGGATGAATGTGTTTGATCCCAGTGAACTTCAAACTAATCCGTATCCTCCACAAATCATTATTAGAGGAATAACCCTAGATGGGAAAAATTACCAAAACTATTTGGACTCCACAGAAAGGAAACCAAACCATACCATTTCTTCTCTGCTTATTCCTCCTGGAATCACCACTTTAAATATCAATTTTGCGGCCATTCACTTTGGGGGAAATGGAAATAATAGTTCCCAATATCGACTCACGAACTTTGATGATACGTGGCAAGAGGCGAGTGGAAATGCTGTTTTTACCAACCTACCAGCAGGGGATTATACACTAGAATTAAAATCTGTCAACCTAGATGGGATCTGGAGTGAAAGCCCTCTCCGGGTTTCAATCAAAGTATTACCTCCATGGTATCAAACCTGGTGGGCTTATCTCCTTTACTTGGTCTTATTTATGATTCTAGCATATTTATTTATCCAAGAGCAAAGAAAAAGGGCCGCTCGAATCGAACGCGAAAAATCCAAAGATCGTGAGCTAGCTCAAGCCAAAGAGATAGAAAAAGCCTACTCTGAACTCAAATCTACCCAGGCCCAACTAATTCAATCCGAAAAAATGGCTTCACTCGGAGAGCTGACCGCAGGTATTGCTCATGAAATACAAAACCCCCTCAACTTTGTCAATAACTTCTCGGAAGTAAGTTCTGAAATGATAGATGAACTACAAGAAGAATTGCAAAATGGAGAGTTGGAAGAAGCCAAGCTCCTAGCTACCGAAATTAAAGGCAACCTAAACAAAATCACTCACCATGGGAAGCGAGCGGATTCTATTGTCAAAGGAATGCTTGAACATAGCCGATCCAAAAAAGGAGAAAAGGAACTTACCGACATTAATGCGCTAGTTGATGAATTTGTAAGGCTTTCTTACCATGGTTTACGTGCAAAAAATAAATCTTTCAATGCTGATTTTAAGCTAGACCTTGACCCCAATCTTCCTAAAGTAAATGTAGTGGCTTCTGATATCGGCCGAGTGATTTTGAACTTAGTAAACAATGCTTTTTATGCGGTTAACGAAAAGGCGAATTCAAAAAACACAGACCCTGATTATAAACCACTCGTAACTGTGAGCAGTATCTACTCCCCCCAAGCAGGGGGGCAGGGCCTTTCTCGAGATATCGGGAGGGGGGCCATTCAGATCTCCGTCAATGACAACGGCTCTGGCATACCGGACTCCATCAAAGAAAAAATCTTCCAACCTTTTTTTACTACTAAGCCGACAGGTTCTGGTACCGGGCTAGGATTGTCTCTAAGCTATGATATAGTGAAAGTACATGGAGGAGATTTACGTGTGAGAAGTGTGGATGAAGAGGGCACTGAAATGATCCTCTTATTACCAGTAACAGACCAAATAAAAAACGAATAAAGTGTTGACCTCAAACACCCAACCCTAATAGATGAAATTATGAAAAAAGACTTTTTTAAATATCTAGTGCTCCCCAGTACGTTCTTCTTTAGTTTACTGGCTTTCAACTCCTATAGCCAAATAAACGCATCAAAGGGAGTACCTAGCTTCACTAATTATGTGGTAGGCGATGATAATTTTGCCGGTCAACAAATCTGGGATGTGAATCAAAATAAGGAAGGTTTCTTATTCGTTGGCACAAGTTCAGGTCTTCAAAAATTTGACGGTAAAAACTGGGAACTCCTTTCCTCTCCTACCACCGAATTCAATACCAATGTAAGGTCTACCTTACTTGCCTCAGATAGTACATTCTATTTCGGATCGCTCGGAGATTTTGGTATTGTCACCACTGATTCCACTGGAAAAACCATAGAAACATCACTCATTGAAGGATATCCTTCAGACCTGGTTTTCAATGATATCTGGTCGATTCGGGAAAGTCAGGGGAAAATTTACTTCCAAGCCAGAGAAGCAATTTTCATTTATACTCCAGCTTCGGAAAATCAGGGAAGCAATCTCAAAGTTTGGAAACCGGATACTGAATTTATGTATGGTTTTAGCCTAAATGATACCTATTATGCCCATCAAATCAACCTGGGTTTGTTTAAGGAGCAAGGAGGATCATTGGAGTTAGTGCCAGGCAGCCAATTTCTGGGAGAGGATAGAGTACAAGTTCTATTACCCTATCAAAACTCTGATGGGTTTCTGGTAGGCGCCTTTTCAGGAGGATTGTATCATTACGATGGTCAGGATTTCATTCCCTTCCCAACTGAAATTGACCCTCTTCTAAAGGATAGAAGTTTATACAAAGCACTCAGTCTTCCTGATGGCACCTATGCCCTTAGTGTATTGGGACATGGATTTTTTATCATCGATCAAGAGGGAAAAATAAAATCGGAGTTTAACACCAAAAATTCCATTACCGACCAAAGTGTCTATGCTTTTTTCCTGGACAATACTTCTAATTTATGGGTGGGTACAAACAGTGGGCTTTCAAAAATTGAAATTTTTTCACCGATTTCTAGATTTGATTCTGATCAATATGAAATAGGAAGTCCATTATCTCTTGGTGCCTATGACGACAATTTATACATCGGAACATCAACTAATGTGCTGTACCTAGATAAGTCTGATGGGGTCGTCAAGCAAGTCGAGGGAATTCCCAATACCCAGGTATTTGATCTTGTTCCAGATGTTAATCAGATGTTGAGCACTGGAGTTGGGGTATATTCAATTAGGGGAAAAACCTCCAAGATCATTCCAGGCACGGAGAGCTACCAGACACTTAAAATAGTGATTTCGGAATTTCATCCAGGATACGTGTTTATTAGTGGAGGATTTGGTATTCAGGTATTCAAAAGAGAGAAGGGAATCAATGGGGAGTATGATTATGAAAATATCGGCTCTATTTCCGGTGTGGAACGATCGATCTATAGCTTGGCCGAAAATCAGGAAGGTGAACTCTGGGGCGGTACCCAGGCAGGCGTACTATTCAGGATTGTTTTCCAAAAAACGGCATCTGGCAATCTAGATGTTCCCAACGCAAGGGTAACAGAAATCAGCGAAAAAGATGGGGTTAGAGGTTTATCAGGTCTTGCCGTAGGACCGATTGAGGGCAAAGTATATACTTCTGGTATCGATGGGTTCTATTTTTTCAATTCAAGTATCAATGAATTTGAGCGCGACCCGGTCTTCAGTTTCTCCGATGAAGTAGCCAACATCAACCTGGACACCTATGGCCTTGGAGTGGGAGAAACCGGCAATGTTTATTTGGACTTCAAAGGAGAAAAACGCTTGGCTGTACGGCAAGAAGATGGAAGCTTTCAGCTCCAATCCTATCCATTTAATTTAATAACAGCCAGTTCTGTTGCCTCAGGATTTACAGAGCCTAGTGGGGTAATATGGTTTGGCACAGATGACGGGCTGATCAGGCTTGATCCCAATAAAGATTATAGAACAGACCATCCGCTTCCACTATATTTCACTTCTGCATCGACGAGCGAGAATATTTTACCGATTAGCATGCAGTCCGGAGGATCAACTGTGGAAATTCCATATAAGGGCAATTCCATTAGTTTTAACTTTACTGCACCATTTTTTGTAAAAGAAAATCAGATTCGATATCAGACATTTTTAGAAGGGCTGGATGAAGAATGGTCTGACTGGACAGAAAATGTCTCAAGGGAATTCTCCAATCTCCCTTATGGATCGTACACCTTTCGAGTACGCGCAAAAAACACCTTTAACACCATCTCTAATGAGATCGCCTACCCCTTTGAAATACTTCCTCCTTGGTATGCCACTTGGTGGGCATTCCTCATTTACTTTATTGTCTTTGTCTTAATCGTCTATGGGCTGGTTAAATTCCAGACTAACAGGGTTTTGGCAAGAGAAAAAGTAAAAACACAGGAACGGGAATTAGCTCAGGCCAAAGAAATTGAAAAAGCATATAAAGAGCTCAAGGCTACACAGGCTCAGCTAATTCAATCCGAAAAAATGGCTTCTCTTGGAGAGCTCACAGCTGGAATTGCCCATGAAATTCAAAATCCTTTGAACTTCGTAAACAACTTTTCCGACCTAAACCAAGAGCTCATCGATGAATTGGAAGATGAAATCGAAAAAGGAAACCTTCTTGAAGTAAAGCAAATCGCAGCTTCAATCAAGGAAAATGAGGCCAAAATCCAACAACATGGTAGACGTGCAGATCTAATTGTCAAAGGAATGCTTCAACATAGCAGAGCAAATTCTAGTGAGAAAAAGGAAACCGACCTCAATTCCCTTGCAGAAGAATTCCTGAAGCTTTCCTATCATGGACTCCGGGCAAAAGACAAGAGCTTTAATGCAAACTTCAAGCTTGAACTCGATCCTAATCTCCCAAAAGTGAAAGTTGTGGCTTCAGATATCGGAAGAGTAATTTTGAATTTGGTGAATAATGCTTTTTATGCCTGTGCAGAGCAAAGCCAAAGCAGCATCAATGGAAAAGCACAAACAGGTCCCGATGGCCTTCTTGACAATAAATACGAACCGGAAGTAATTGTCAGCTCGAAGCAGACTCAACATGGTATCGAACTCTCGGTGAAAGATAACGGCCCCGGCATTCCGGACTCCATCAAAGAAAAAATCTTTCAACCCTTCTATACCACCAAGCCCACTGGCTCCGGTACTGGACTTGGGTTATCGCTAAGCTATGATATCGTAAGGGCGCACGGCGGAAAAATTAAAGTCATTTCGAAAAAAGGGGAAATGACCGAATTCATTATTTCTCTCCCTTTTTCTATCTAGTTCGAATAAAATGAAAAAAATCTTATTATCATTTAATCAAATTAAAAGAAGCAGTTTATCTCCTTAACTGTTTTATTAGCATATCTCATAGGTAGTAGCACCAACTTATTCCTTCAAGGCCCTTTGAAGGAATAAGTTTTTGAATTCCAACATTTCAAAAAATCCTTTAATTGAGTTTTACTTTGTTAATTAGAAAAAATTCAATTTTAATATTGGTATTATTATATTTTTCTTGATTATGAAATGAATTATTAAAAAACTCTGACGCCATTCTCATTTAACTTTTTTATCCAAAAATCAGACGATATTTTACCAAATTATAAATCATTGATTTTTAATAATTTGAAAATATTTTTCATATTTTAGATATATATTTCATAGGAAATTTAATGTTTTTCACTTGTAGAAAAATGCTGTTTTTGACACTTTTTACTTGATTTCGGATTTTTCAAAAACACGGTCTACTTGACTATTTATTCTTTAAACTGAATGTAATGTTATGCAAAAATTACTGACGCTCGCAAAGGGGATAGTGATAGTTTTTTTACTTGCATCAAATTTTTCCAATGCCCAATCTGTCAAGTTGGAGCAAGGACAAAATGGTGGAGTCGATAAAGAACCTACCAGTCCTGTAATTTGGTCAACAGGAAACTCCAACTCCGGAAATAGCCATTTTTTTGAAGGTCAATCCATACCTTATCGTCTTACCATTTCCAAACTGAAGGCCGGAAATCATTCAGTAGAAATTGAATGGGATACTAAAAAGGACGAAAAAAATGCCATTGACTATATTACCAACTTCAATAGAATCTGTGAGGAAGTAATTCCTGATCCAGGCACTCCCAGTTTTGCAGTAATTCCTGCGCCAGAAGGAACTCCCCAGCCTTTAACGAGTTTCAACCAACTTTCAGAAGACGAGCGGAAACTCGCCATATTTGGCGGAACGATAGAAGATGTTTCTTATACAATTCAGGAAACCAGTTCTTCCACTACGATCACCCGCCTTCGTATTTCTTTTGTTGTAGAGGGAGACAATGGAGCTAATAATACTGCAGTCATTGCCTGGGGAGGCCATATTGCCAAAGCCCAGGATTGGGGAGAAGGTAATTCAGCGGCTAGTATCAATGGATCTCCTTACCATACCCGAGTTGTTTCCCTTGACGACAAATCCGTAGGAAGCCAAAGCAGTTCTGTACAGGCTGCGACGGAAATTCTGGAATCCGTGACAGAATGCTTAATTGAAGGAGAAACTAACATTTGTGACGGATCCTTAGCTACTTATACTGCCCCCGAGGGAGGACTTTCCTATGCTTGGACGATCAGCGGGGAAGGAGAAATCAGTGCGGGTCAAGGAACTAATAGTATTACAGTCAATTGGGCTGGATCTGGAACAGTAGTCGTAGAAATAGAAAACGAAGGAACCTGTCTACCCATCCAATGCAGCTTAGATGTCACTTATACTACCCCTCCTACCCTCACTGTGTACGAGGCAGTACTTTGTAGTACTGAAAATGGAGGCAATACTGCCATTGGAAACCTGTATGATTTTATCTCTGTAGATTTTGGAGAGGTATCTTTTGTGCGCAATCGACAAACAATTGAAACCCCTGAAGAAATTTTGGTTACCGACGGAGATGTCATTGAAGTTTCTACCATCGGAAATTGTAGCAAAACAGAATCCTTCAGTATTACAGTCAATGACCGGCAGATTTTTGGAATTTGTAGCCAAGGAAAAGTCTACGAACTAATAGGTTCCGAATTGAGTGCTTTGAATGAAATATTCAATCAAGGGGAAACGGTGGAATCCAATGAGGTATTCTACATCGATGGAGACGAGGTACTCATTGAAGTCATTTACTTCAAAGATCGCTTTGCCGAAGCAAAGACCATTCTGGAAAACTTAGGCTTTGTCACGCCTACCGAAGCGGAGCTAAAACAAGACCCTAACTCGCTGATCATTGCAGGATTTTTCCCAATTGCAAACTTGCTAGAATTAAATAAATATTTTGAAGTTCTGAACCACGTTCGGCCTGCTTTCCCCCCAGTAGCCAATAAGGGAGCGACAACTACACAAGGTGATCGGGTGATGCGTTCCAATTTAGTTAGAGCTGGATATACGCATTTTGAGGGAGATCAACCCATTGATGGTACAGGTATAAAAATAGGAGTCCTTTCTGACAGCTATGCTACCCGAACAGATGCAGGGGTGAATACGTTGGAGACCGATATTTCAAACGGTGATTTACCTGAAAGCACCTATTTCTTGAGGGATCTTCCAAGTCGATTTGGAACAGGCACTGATGAAGGTCGTGCCATGATGCAGATCATATATGACATTGCTCCAGGAGCAGAATTAGCCTTCCGTACTGGTGTAGTTACTGCAGGAGATTTTGCCCAGGGAATACGGGATTTAGCAGCTGCAGGAAGTGATGTTTTGGTGGATGACATATCCTACATGACCGAACCTAGTTTTAGAGACGGTAAAGTAGCAAAAGCCATTAATGACGTCACAGCGGATGGAGTTTCCTATTTTACTTCTGCCGGCAATTTTGGTATCAAATCCTTTGAAGGGACCTTTAATCCAGTGATCGACCCCACTATTCAATTGCCGTTAAATAGTGGGACTTGGGAAGAACAAGGAAGAGTTCATCAGTTTAGTAATGGATCCACTACGCAATCCATTAATGTCTTCCCGGCAGAAAATGGGCCTGCAGTTTATATGATTTCATTACAGTGGGAAGACCCGCTATATTCTGTAGATCAGGTAGGAAGTTTATACGATCTGGACATTTATTTGAAAAACTTTGACGTGCCGCTCTTTGGCTTTAATAGGGATAATGCCAATGGAGACCCTTTTGAAATCCTTTCTTTTACCATCTCAGAGCCAACAACAATTGACCTTTTGATTGCAAGGGAATGCGAGAGTTGCAACGACTTGGATTCCAACACAGGCATCAAATTTAAATATGTAGTTTATAGAGGCGAACTGGACCCGAATGATCAAAATGGCATCAATGCATCCACGGTAGTAGGTCATGCCAATTCGGAAGGGGCAATGACGGTAGGCGCCGTACTATATGCCAATACTGCAGTATATGGATTTGACCCAGCATTAGTACCTAGTGGAACAGAGCCCTTTACAGTGGCTTCCTTCTCCTCCCGAGGAGGAACCACCACCAATGGGGTGGTTCGGGCCAAACCGGATTTCACAGCTCCCAATGGGGTAAATACCACTGTCAATTTAGGAGCTCCCAATCTAGAGGATGATGATTTTCCAAATTTCTATGGTACTTCTGCCGCAGCTCCGCATGCAGCCGCTTTGGCTGCCCTCATCAAGCAAGCCCGACTCAAATATTACCCAGAAACTTCTCCTCCTAATTGGGAAGGTGAAGTAGGTTCCACCACACCTGAAGACATCCGGCGGGTACTCAAATCAACGGCACAAGACATGCATGATCCCGGAGAGGACTTTCTTTCCGGTGCTGGGATGGTTCGGGCAGATAAAGCTTTATTGACCTTAGCAACTCCTAATCCCAATAACATTGAATTGGTATATGAGGAAGGAATAACTCCTGGAGAGGTAGAGTTTCAATTGATCATTCAGGGAACCAACCTCTATGAAGGTTCGAATGTGTACTTGAGAGAAGAACAATTAAACGCCGTCTATGGTGTGGATGAATTTGGTACCGGCTATTTGGAAGTGACGGTACCAACTTTTGAAGGAAACCCAGGGGTAACCGTTGTAAATAATTTCATTTCCGACAGTGAATTGGATGGGGGTACTGCCGGACCGGAATATTTCTTTGATGTGGTTAAAAGAACCATAGCCATCCGGGCAGATGATCTATCCAAAAACTATGCACAGACAGTACCTGCTTTCGCAGCAAGCGTCTATGAAAGAATTGATAATAATTGGGTGTTAAGTGAGCTGACATTGGAGGAAATAGGATTGACTTTAGATCCTGAAAACCCGGACCCTTCTTTACAATTATTGACCTTATCCAGTACCATCACTGGTAATTTGGCCGAGGTAGGGACTTATATTATTACCGCTTCCCATCCTCAAACAACCTTTACCTATTCGGATTTTTTCAATTATGTAGGAGTGCTTCAAGAAGATGGCTCCTTATTCTATGATGGAACAAATAATGATTTTGGAAATTATGGTCCAGGTATCATCACAGTGGAAACCTTACCTATTACTATCAAGCCGAAGGACCTAGTAGATCAATTTGCCATTGAATATGGAGAGTCCATAGGAGATGCATTGGAGTTTGAAGTATTGATTGCAGATAGCCTGATAGGCCCAGAAAGCAACCCGAAAATCATCGATGTGGCCGGGTTGAAAAATAGCGTTCTTACCCAATATATGGAGGACTTGGAACTTGCCAAAAGAACGGGAGACAATAGCCTTCCATTGGGAATATTTAATGGAAGATCCATTATCAATAAGGAAAGCTTTGTCAACAAAAGTTTCATGGTCAGCGGACGTAGCATTATTAATGGAAGAACAATCATCAACGGCAGATCCATCATCAATGGGCGAACCATTATAAATTCTGCATTTGATGTCCCTGCCAACTCCTTCTTAGATTACCTAGAAGATCCTGAAAATCAAGATTTGCAAGCCGTCAGCATCAATGGAAGGACGATGATCAATGCTCGGACCATGATCAACGCCCGAAGTATGATCAATGGAAGAACCATCATCAATGGACGGACCATTATCAATGCTAGAAGCATTATCAATGGAAGAACCATCATTAATTCTAGAACCATCATCAATAGTACAGGAGGTGAAGAAGAAGAGACAAACTTCAATAACCTGGTCATTTTTGGAGAAAAAGATCTAGAATTAGCTGAGGAAGGGGAAAATGCAGAAATCGGGAAATACTATGACTTCGGCGCTGAAACGGGAGAAAATAACGATGATTTCAACTTGGAATTCTTCTCCATCACGATGGTAACTGGTACTGATGTAGGACCACAAGTAATTATCCCCGGTACTTTTGAATCCAGAAATTTTACCTCTTACTATTTACCTGCCGATCTTACCATTACTCCTGCCTCCTTACTTGCAGAAACTTCAGCGACTCCAGATGCAATGATTTACGGAGATTCTATTCCTCCACTGAACACATCATTTGAAGGTTTTAAAATTAGTACCAGCTTCCTTAATTCTGAAGAAACGGAACTAACCTTAGAGGAAAATACCGAATCAATAGTGGATACTGTTACCTATCGATTGCTGTATCAGGAAATTGCATTTCCAAGAGTGGGTGTGATTCCAGTAGGATCCTATGTAATAGATCCAGAAATCACCCTGTTTGAACCTTCTAATTATATCATTGACCCTATTAATAAAGGAATGCTTTCAGTAGGAAAGGCAACACCTACTGTCATCGTTACAGGTGGTGAATTCGAATATTTGGGAGAACCGATTGAAGCAAGTGCCTACGCATATGGAATTGGCGGAGAAGAAGATTTTCTGGATAGAAAACTAATCTCCATTGAATACGAAGGAGTTGGCCAAACCAGCTATGGACCTACCACCTTTGCTCCCGTATTCCCTGGTACTTATCAGGTAATTGCACAGTATGCAGGAGATGAAAACTACACTTCAGCCAGTTCGGAATACGCTCCTTTCCTAATTGTAGGATGTGCCAATGAGGCACCTGAGATAGGGGATTTTGAAACCGCTATGGGAGCTGGAAATACCAGTAACCCTGCAATCATTAAAAAACCTGCCAATACCAAAATCGGTGATTTGTTGATTGTCGGATTAATGTTCGAAAAAGGAGAAGCTCCTTTGGTAACTCCTGAGGAAGCTGGGTGGGTCCTAATCCAGCGAGTCAATCAAGAAAACCAAGTCGCTATGGTCACCTACTACAAAGTGGTGGAAGACAATAATGAGCCGGAAACTTATGGGTTCCGTATCAACCAAGCGCCAAAATGGACCATGGGAATTACTAGAATTGAAGGGGCTGATATCCATCATCCGGATGGTCCGATTGTCACCTTTAGTGGAGATTCAGGATCTCAGAGTTTAGTAGGAACTACTCCTTCTTTAACCACCACGGACTGCAATACCCTGATCATGTTATTCTACACCAACAAGAAAAATGCTACCTGGACTCCACCGGCAGGTACTATTGAAGTGTACGATGATCCGAATGATCAGCAAGGTCTGACCTCCAATATGATGAGCTATTTTATTCTGAGCGATGCGGGCGAAACCGGAGCCTTAAGCGCTGAGGCTTCTGAAAGCGAGCATTGGGTGGCCCAAGCCATTGCAATCAGGCCAATCGTTACAAATTTTGAAACAGCCAGAGTAAAACCAATTACCGGAGAAACCAATCCTGAAATTTCACTATCTTATGAAAGTAAGCAGCTGAAGCAGGAGGAAATTCCAAGTGAATTGATTGCCTACCCTAATCCAGTAAATGACCGATTAAACCTAAATCTGAAAGGGTTGGTCAATGAAGAGCCTAGTGATTTCTCTTTGGTCATTCTTGATGCCATGGGAAGAATCCGTCAATTGCCTAGAGTATGGCATGAAAGGGAAAGAAGACTTGAGTTGGACTTCTCTCAAATGAATGTTGGTTTCTATATTATCAATATCAATACCACCAAAGGGATGAAAACCATTCATATCATCAAAGACCCGTAATTATGCACTTCCATACAATCGAAATATCCACCGACAAAATGAAGGTAACGTAATCCGCAAAAACTAAGGAACCAGGACCATTATATGACTACTTTTAGATATGTGCTCATTCTATTTTTGTTTACATCTCTCTATTTACCCAAAAGTTTGGCCCAAACGAATAGGATAGATAGTCTAATTCAGTCTATAGGAAAACTAGAGGAAGATAGTGTAAAGGTTTCTGGCTACATAGATTTAGGTCGCGAATACTTTGATTCTGATTTGAGTAGGACAATCTTTTACATGGATTCAGCCATTCAATTAGGTGAAAAAGTCAATTACAAAAAAGGGCTGGCCGATGCATACAATCTGAAAGGAAGAGCATATGCTCAACAGGGAAATTTCCAAGAAGCCATCCTGACTTTTCAGGAAGCATTAAAATTCTATCAGGAAATTGGAGACCAAACAGGAGAGGCCAATATTCTGAGTAATCAGGGTTCCATTTATTTTAGACTTGGAAACAGTACCAAAGCTCTGGAATTACATTTTCAATCCCTCAATATATCCGAAAGACTGGATAATAAGCTTCGGATTGGAACCTCTCTAAATAATATAGGGACTGTTTACAGTAAAAATAACTCGACCATCCAGGAAGCTCTCACCTACTTTAAAAGATCACTTCAGGTATTCGAAGAAATTAATTTGGAGACGGGAATGGCCATAGCAGCAATGAATATTGGGGAAGTCTATTTTTTAGACTTAAACTATGACTCTGCTACCTTCTACCATCAGAAGGCTTTAAAATTATGTGATGGAACAATAGATGCAACCTTTCCACTCACCCAACTCGGAGAGATTAGCTCCCAATTGGGAAATTTTCAGGATGCCTACGGATACCACCAAAGAGCATTGGATATTTCAGAAAAGTTAGATGCTAAATTTGAATTGACACAAAGTTTGATCGGGCTGGCCAAAACCCAGATTAAGCAGCAAGATTATAGAGCGGCCATTTCCAGTTTTGAGCGGGCTAAAACCTTGGGGATAGAAATTGATGCCAAAAATGAATTAGTAGATATCTATGAAAATCTCGCCAACACCGAAGCGCAGATTGGAAACTACAAGGCTGCATATGAAAATGAAATCAATGCCAAAAGCGTCAAAGAAGAAATAGCAAAATCAAGTACAGAAAAGAAAATACAACAACTTCAATTCGAATTTGAGCTGGACAAAAAAGAGGCAGAAATCGAACTTCTACAAAAAGATACAGAGTTAAAAAATGCCGAAGTATTTAACCAGAGAGTTATCATTTTCGCTTCATTGGGAGGCCTGGCGATGTTTGTCATCATCAGTATTTCTTTATTCCGAAACAATCTGAGTAAGCAAAAGGCTAACCGTCTATTACAAATCCAAAAAGAGGAAATCCGCATACAAAGAGAAAATGTCGTTTCGGCATATGATAAATTGAAATCTACCCAGGCCCAACTGATCCAATCCGAAAAAATGGCTTCTTTGGGAGAACTTACCGCAGGGATTGCACATGAGATTCAGAACCCCCTCAATTTTGTAAATAACTTCTCTGAGGTTAGTGAAGAAATGGTGGATGAAATGAAGGAAGAACTGGAAAAAGGTGATTATGATGAAGCAAAATCCATAGGAGAAGAAATCAAACAAAATCTTTCCAGAATCAGATTACATGGAAAACGAGCGGACTCCATCGTCAAAGGGATGCTGGAACACAGTAGATCCAATGCAAGAGAAAAAGTACCTACAGATTTGAATCTGTTAGCCAATGAATTTTTACGATTGTCCTATCATGGTATTAGAGCAAAGGACAAAGCATTTAATGCAGACTTTGAACTGGAAGTAGATGACCAGCTTCCCAAAGTGACTGTGGTGCCTCAAGACATTGGTCGGGTTATCCTCAACATGGTAAACAATGCTTTTTATACAGTCAACGAAAAATCAAAAACCGGAATTCCTGACTACCAACCGATGGTTCGTGTAAAAACCAAAAAAACTAAGAACGGTATAGAATTGAGCATTCAGGACAATGGAAGTGGTATCCCAGATGCCATCAAGGACAAAGTATTCCAACCATTTTTTACCACCAAACCAACCGGGTCTGGAACAGGCCTTGGCCTAAGTTTAAGCTATGACATTATTAAAGCACATAATGGCGAATTAAAAGTAGAAAGTAAAGAAGGGGAAGGAACTGAATTCATCATTTCATTACCCCTAAAATAAATACCTCCATTGTAGCCCTCTCCTTTTCATGGTACAAATACATTTTACGCGAGCCCTTCAATTTCAACCTAGGCTGGTTTAAAAACTCCTGCCTTCTCATTTGGAAATTCAACAATCCTCATTTTTCATACTGCAAACATTAGATTTAAGGATACCTATTGCTTGGTTTTGAAGGATTTAGTTTCAATTCTATTTCAGAATACCTATGGAAATTCCCGTAATAAAATGTAGATTAAAATGCCAAACAGGACGGAAGGGTGATGGATAGAAATGAATACCAAGTTGTGTGAGCTTTTTTAAATGAAACCCAATAAATAAAAGCAAAATAACTCTGAGTACTTTTTCTATTGATTACATTCGGTGAACAACTGGTTTCATTTTTTCGAAGGATATACCAGGTAAACACCTCTAGAGTAGGTTGCTCTCAAATGCACATTTTTGAAACCTACATGACCTCCACCCTATTTGGAAAAATTTGTAAAGGTGGAATACTAGTTTATGATTCATCAATTCTTCACGTGTTTATCAAACCACATTAGATGAAAACCTCCTATTTTTCATTTGTAGTGCCTTTGGTTTTTATTTTTTCTTGCTCAGAAAGCCTGGATAAAACGGCAACTGAGGTAAAAACCCCGATCTCCAAACCCACTGTAGTACAGCTGGATGCATTACCTGATTCTTTACAGCCTATTCCCCGATTTATAACAGAAGTACAAGCACCGCAAGTAGTAAGAGTTCCGCTGAGTTCCTCAGAACAAAGAAGCTATTTCAACGATGGGGAGCTGATTAGCCTAACCCCACCAGTGATATCTCCTTTGTTAGTCCTTCAGGATGAAGATGGAAGTACCGTAGCAGGCAGCAATGGACCCTTCATTCTTGGAGAAGGAGGAAGAGCACAATTTACCACCTACACTTCTGACAACGGATTGGCATTGGATGCGGTTAACTCTTCCCTATTAGATCGACATGGTCATCTATGGTTTGGAACTTCAGGAGGAGGAGTAAGTCATTTTGATGGAAATACTTTTACCAATTACACTACGGTACAAGGTTTGGCCGCCAATAACTTAAGATCCATTATTGAGGACCAAAATGGAAATATTTGGTTTGGAACGGTCGGCGGTGGGGCCAGTAAATATGATGGAGTAAGTTTTACCAATTTCAATGCTGGCAATGGATTGGTGGATGATATTGTTTTCATCATCAAAGAAGACCAGCAAGGAAATCTTTGGTTTGGAACCAACGAAGGAGTAAGCAAATACGATGGGAATACCTTCACCAATTATACCACCGAAGAAGGGCTGGCCGGAAATGTAGTGGTGAGTATAGAGGAGGATAAGGAAGGTAACCTTTGGTTTGGAACCTATGGTAATGGTGTCAGCAAATATGATGGCAACCAATTTCATTCAATCGCAGCTACCGAAGGCCTGTCTGGGGATCGGGTTCGGGTAATCCTAAAAGATTCCAAAGAAAACTTATGGTTTGGTACCGTAGGAGAAGGGGTCACAAAATATAATGGAGAAACTTTTGAAAACTATCGTATTGAAGATGGGCTTGCCAGCAACTTGATTCGAAATATTGCAGAAGACAAAAGAGGAAATTTGTGGTTTGCCACCTCAGGGGGAGGAATCAGCAAATTTGATGGAAATACATTCACCACCTACACCACGGGACAAGGCCTAGCGAGCAACAATGTCCTCAGTATTACAGAGGATAAATCAGGAAAACTATGGTTTGGAACGGACGGAGGAGGAATCAGCAGGTATGATGGGCTAGGTTTTACCACCTTTACCACTGCTCAAGGACTGGCGGCAAATATTGTAATGAGCATAGCCGAAGATCAGCAACAAAACCTATGGTTTGGAACACCTCTGGGAGGTATCAGCAAGTTTAACGGTAAAAATTTCACCAACTACACCACTGCTCAAGGCTTGGCTTCGGATGTCGTATTCAGTCTATATGCGAACCAAAATGAAGAATTGTGGATAGGCCGAGTGGGTGGAATCAGCTTGTTTGATGGCAAGAGTTTTACCAACTATTCATCTGACCAAGGTCTCACTGGATATGATGTTTTTAGCATTCTGGAAGATAAAAATGGAATTCTCTGGATCGGCACCGATGGAGGTGGTGTCACTCAATTTAACGGAGAATCATTCACCAATTTCACTCCAGATCAAGGCCTGGCAGGATATGCCATACTCAGTATCTTAGAAGACAAATCCGGTAGAATCTGGTTTGGAGCTGCCGATGGAGGAATCAGTATTTTTGACGGTAAAAGCTTTACTAATCTCACAACAGAACAAGGATTAATTGATAACTCAGTCCTTAGCATTGAGGAAGATTTTGCAGGGAATTTCTGGGTCGGTACTGAGCATGGATTAAACTTTATCAGTTCCAATGATTTGAATGCCCTGCTTCAAGGAAACTTTTCGGAAACAGAAAATCTTTTCAAATCCTTTACCACTACCGAAGGATTACCCAATGATGTCATCCTACAAATCGAATCATTCCCTACTGGGAAAATTGCCGTTGGAACGAACTTAGGCTTGGCGATTTTTGATAGTCCTATGGCTAATGAGCCCCTGCAGGAGCTCAAAAACCTTGAGCTTTTTAATTCCAACACAGGCTATCCCGTCAAAGACCTCACAGATGGTCAAAAAGGAATGTTTTTGGATAGCAGAGGCATTCTCTGGGCAGGTACAGGGAGCAACAAAACGGCTTTGAGCAGGTTGGATTACTCCTCTTTATTAAGAAATGAGAACTTACCAGAGGTAGCGTTAATGCAAGTAAAGATCAATGAGGAAAACCTCTCTTGGAACCTCTTAGCTCAAGCTGCCAACAATCCAGAAAGTGAAGGAATAACGACTTCTCAAATCAATGAAGAAGTCAGTGTTTTTGGAAGAAGTCTAAGTGAGAAAGAGCGGGAAGCCATGCGCAACCGATTCAATTCCATCGCGTTCGATAGTATCGCTCCTTTCCATCCTATTCCACTTAATTTGGTGCTACCCTATAAAAACAATCACCTGACTATTGATTTTGGTACTAACGAAATTTCCAAACCCGAATTAATAGAATATCGGTACATGCTGGAGGGCTATGATCAGGAATGGAGCCCCATTCTCAAAAAATCCGAGGCCACTTTTGGTAATATCAGCGAAGGAACCTACACCTTCAAGGTCATGGCCCGATACAATGGTCCTGCAGTAGCTGGAGCTAGCGAATGGACCACTCCAACCAACTATACCTTTACTGTTTTACCTCCTTGGTTTAGAAGCTGGTGGGCCTATGGCTTGTATACCCTGATCTTTCTTTCATTGATTTACCCTGCCTCCCGATACCAAAAGAATCAAGTATTAAAGGCTGAACAAAAGAAAGCCCGTGAACGGGAATTGGCACATGCACGGGAAATTGAAAAGGCTTATGCAAAGCTAGAAGCCTCCCATGAACACTTGAAAGAAACCCAGTCTCAATTGATCCAAGCTGAAAAAATGGCCTCCTTGGGAGAGTTGACCGCAGGCATCGCACATGAAATTCAAAACCCCTTGAATTTTGTTAATAATTTCTCCGATGTCAGCAATGAATTGATGGATGAAATGATGGAGGAATTAGAAAGTGGGGATATGGAGGAAACCAAAGCCATTGCCGAGGACATCAAACAAAACCTCGAGCGGATCAACTTGCATGGAAAGCGTGCCGACTCCATCGTCAAAGCCATGTTGCAGCATAGCCGGGTAGGTTCGGGTAAAAAAGAACCTACAAACCTCAATGCTCTGGCAGACGAATGTTTACGCTTGAGTTTCCATGGACTCAAAGCCAAAGACAAAACGTTCAATGCGGATTTTCTCACTGACTTTGATGAAAAACTGCCGCAGTTAGAAGTCATTCAGCAAGATATAGGAAGAGTGATTCTGAATATGGTAAACAATTCATTTTATGCAGTAAACGAGAAATCAAAAGCAGTAAACGGTACTGAATACCATCCCTATGTTAAAATTACCACCAGGCAAATCTTAGGAGGTGCAGAAATTACCATAGAGGATAATGGGCCAGGAATCTCTACAGAAATCATCAATAAGATATTCCAACCCTTTTTTACCACAAAACCAACAGGGCAAGGAACCGGATTGGGACTTTCTCTCAGTTATGACATTATTAAGTCACATGGAGGGGATTTAAGAGTAAAAAGTAGTACCACAACTGACCAAGGAACCGCATTTACTATTTATATTCCAGAATAATTCTTTTGGAAGGGCTTAAAATTCTTTTAAAACTATTTAATTAATAGATCAAATAACAAAACAACGTCGTGCTTTCAGTAAATATCATTTCCATCATTCTTCTATTTACCCTCAAGAGGCCGCTGAGTACTAAACAGGTTTCTGAAGAGTGGAAACGTTTATTCAATTATGGAATAATAGCTGCGATAGCCTTAATGGTGATTGAGTGGGTTCCCATGCCCTCCCTCATTTCCTTCATTGCCAGCATCGCAGGATATCTATTGATCAGTGCGATTGTCTTTGTGACCCTACAATTTCCTGCGCTGGAGCACAAGAAAGGTGTGGTCTATGCCTGGTTGCCAATTATCGTCATTTCCATCATTTCGGAAATTTTTGTGGCGCTGGCCCCGGAATTTTACAATAAATGGGATTCCTATTTCGAAACCGCTGAAGCATTTGCGTTTATCTGGGCCATTGCTATGTGGATCATCAATGCCAAGCAAAAGAAAAACTTGGAGAAAGAGCGAATCAAGGCGTTGGAGAAGGAAAAGGAACTGGAAATCACTGAGCAGTTAAAAAATCAGTTTGAGCAACAGGTGAAAGCCCGAACAGCAGAATTGACAGCCCAGAAAAACGAATTGGAGAAAATTGTGCAGGAACTGAAATCCACTCAATCCCAATTGATCCACGCAGAAAAAATGGCTTCACTCGGGGAACTTACCGCAGGCATCGCGCATGAGATCCAAAACCCCCTCAATTTTGTGAATAATTTCTCTGAATTGAGTAATGAGCTATTAGTGGAGATGAAGGAAGAAATCGAGGCGGGAAATTATGAATTGGCACTGGAAATTGTGGATGACATCACGCAAAACCTACAAAAAATAGCCCACCATGGTAATCGCGCTGATTCCATTGTTAAAGGAATGCTTCAACATAGCCGAATCAATTCTGGAGAAAAGGAATTAACAGACCTAAATAATCTGGCGGATGAATTTCTAAGACTTTCCTATCACGGGCTTCGAGCCAAAGACAAAAGCTTCAATTCGGATTTCAAGCTAAACCTGGATCCTAATCTTCCCAAAGTAAAGGTGGTAGCTCAGGATTTCGGTAGACTGATCTTAAACCTCGTCAACAATGCCTTCTTCGCTGTCAATGAGAAAAAGAGCAAGTTAGATCCCAATTCGGAGGAGGGGAAAAACTACCAGCCTACAGTAGAAGTCACCACTTCTCTCGAAAATAATAAGATCAAAATCACGGTATCGGATAATGGAAGTGGAATTCCTAAAGCCATCAAAGAAAAGATATTTCAGCCATTTTTTACCACCAAACCTACTGGGTCTGGAACAGGCTTAGGTTTGAGTTTGAGTTACGATATTGTCAAAGCACATGGGGGAGATTTCAAAGTGGATTCAGTAGAAGGAGAGCAAACCACTTTTACCATAATTCTTCCTCTTGATAAGCTCGAGAAATCAGATAAAGCTGAAGAATAAAAAAAGAGTAAAAAGTCAACATGAGTTTACTTTAAAGAAAGAAAAATGAATATTTTGATAGTAGATGATGAAATGGATGTAGAAATACTTTTTCGTCAAAAATTCAGGAAAGAAATAAAGAAAGGAGAGATCAGCTTATCTTTTGCCTTTTCTGGACAAGAAGCATTGGATTTTTTAGAACAAGAAAATCCTCCCCAAGTTGTATATGTGTTTTCGGATATCAATATGCCCGGGATGACCGGCTTAGAATTGTTGAAAAAAATAAAGGAACGTTTTCCACAAATCAATGTCAGCATGATATCCGCATATGGGGATACCGAAAACTATGAAAAAGCGATTGATTCAGGGGCAAAAGAGTTTTTTACAAAACCCATAGACTTTGAATTTTTAAAATCAGAAATCGCCAATTTGGTTCATAAACAAAAATCAAATAAGCCATGATCAGAATATTAGTGGTAGATGATGAGGCGGATCTAGAGGTACTTATCAGACAGAAATTTAGAAAGAAAATCCGTTCTAAGGAATATGAGTTCCATTTTGCCCTCAACGGTAAAAAAGCATTGGAACTCATGGAGGAATCAAAGAATATTGACATGATTCTGAGTGACATCAATATGCCTGAGATGGACGGATTGACACTGCTTTCGCGGGTAAAAGAACAAAACTCCTTATTGAAAACGGTCATTATATCCGCCTATGGAGATATGGAAAATATACGTACCGCCATGAACCTGGGTGCTTTTGATTTTATCACCAAGCCGGTGGATTTTCAAGACTTGGAAATTACTATTGAGAAAACCATCACCTACATCAATCAGATCAAGGACACCCTCAAAGCCATGAAGGAAAATAACATCCTGAGAATGTATGTGGATGAGACTGTACTGAACTTTATGGGAGGCAGGGAAATAGAAAGTGGACTGATCGAAAACGAAACCATGGAAGCGGCAGTAGCTTTTATCGATCTCTGCGGATTTACGGCCATCAGTGAAAATGAAGAACCCAACGTAGTGGTGGGCCAGCTCAATGATTATTTTGACATGATGGTGCGGGAAATCATCGCCGAACAAGGCATTATTGACAAGTTTATTGGCGATGCGGTAATGGCAGTGTTCAAAGGAGAAGATTATGAAAAGCGGGCTATTCGTGCAAGTATCGCCATTCGGGATAAGATGAACGCCATGCCAGTATTTTCAGAGAAATCCGGATTCCAACCCAAAGTTTCCATCGGAATCAATAAGGGCGAAATGGTCTCAGGTAACATTGGGTCCATTTCATTGAAGAGACTGGACTACACCGTGATTGGGGATACCGTCAATGTAGCATCCCGATTACAATCCAAAGCCAGCCCAGGGCAGATCCTAATTTTGGAACAATACCAACATGACGTGAAAGATGATTTTAAGATCTCCAAGATTGGGGAAATGGTCTTGAAAAATAAAGCAAAACCTGTCACCGTCTATGAAGTAAACTCCTAACTTATTCAGCCACAGCAGCTATCAAATACTCACTAATTAAAAAAATTGGCCGCAATCGGTCAATTTTTTTAATTTCAGGGCCAATCATTTGCCTTCAAACAAGATTAAGCTGTAGATTATTTACCCAAATACCACTATATGAAAAAATTTACCCAACCTGCCTTGTTGGTTGCATTGGGAGCATCGGTGAGTTTTGCCACGATGACTCCAAAACCAACAAAGAAACTGGTACCCATGGATCATGCAACAATGGTTCAGACGGACAGCACCAAAAAAGATTCCATTGTAACCCCAAAGTTTAAAGACCTTCCCCTCAAGCCCGAACGAGAAGTAAAATTCAATACCAAACAAGGTACTTGGATGAGTGTGGATGTGAGCCCGGATGGAAAAACTTTGGCTTTTGACTTACTGGGAGATATTTACACGATTCCGATCGAAGGTGGAAAAGCCTCTCCAGTAACCACAGGTATGGCTTATGAAACCCACCCTAGATTTTCTCCGGATGGAGAGAAAATCCTCTTCACGTCCGATCGCGCCGGAAACGACAACCTTTGGTACATCGATCTGGTCAAAAAAGACACCGTTCAGATCACCAAAGACAAAAATGGGGACGTTCCAGGTGCAGACTGGACCCCAGATTCCGAATACATCGTGGTCAGTAAAGGAAGAAGGATCTCCAAATTGTGGATGTACCATAAAGATGGAGGTGGCGGCATTCAATTGAATGAAAATCCGAGCAACATTAAAACCATCGATCCTTTTGTCAGCCCGGATGGAAAAAAGGTGTACTATTCCCTGAGAAGCGGAGCCTGGAATTACAATGCCTTGCTTCCACAATACCAAATTGGAACCTATGACTTTGAAAAAGGAGAGGTCAACCGAATTACCTCCCGATATGGTTCTGCTTTCACTCCAACCCTGAGTGATGATGGCAAATGGATGGTCTATGGTTCTCGTTGGGAAGAAAAAACTGGCTTGGTACTTAGAAACATGGAAACAGGAGAAGAAAATTGGTTGGCTTATCCAGTACAACGAGATGAGCAGGAATCCATCGCTCCCCAAGGAGTATTACCAGCCATGGCCTTCACGCCTGATAGCAAACATGTCATCGCTTCTTATGATGGTAAAATCTGGAAAATCTCCGTGGATGGCGACAGCCCTCAGGAAATTCCATTCGAAGTAGATGTGAACCTGGCTATGGGACCTCGCTTGTATTTCAATTACGAAATCAAAGATACGACAGCAGCAAGAGCCACTCAGATCCGGGATGCAGTTCCTTCTCCTGACGGAAAGAAATTAGCATTTACTGCTCTAAACAGATTGTATGTAATGGACTATCCTGATGGGGAGCCAAAACGAATCACCAATCATGATTTCACCGAAGCCATGCCTACCTGGAGTCCTGATGGAACCCAACTGGCATTTGTAGGTTGGAATGAAACCGAAGGAGGACATATCTACAAGGCTACTTTAGGAAACAGAGGCAGCGTATCCCAACTCACTACCGAAAGTGCGCTATACATGCAGCCCGCTTGGAGTCCAAGAAATAGAATCGCCGTATTCAAAGCATCCAATCAAGTGATGAAAGATGCAGAAGGCCCAGGAATCAATGGTTCAGAAGCAGAATTGGTGTGGATCCCAGCTACCGGTGGGGAATTCAGAAAGATTATGGATGCAGGAAACCAGGGCAACGTACATTTCACCAAAGACACTTCACGAGTATTCTTGAATGGTCCTGGTGGCACCTTGCTAGGTGTAAGATGGGATGGAACTGACGAAAAAGAATACGCAAAAATTACGGGCATCACTCCATTTGGGTCGGTCGCTGAATCCCATGATGATCATGGACATACCACCAATCCAGAAGAAGCATCAGATATCCGCTATGTGATGGGACTTCCTAGATCCAATGCCGATGCAGTCAATTATTGCATGCTTCCTGAAGGCGCCAGCGCACAGGAACCACAGATGAGACCAAGCAGTGCCAGCACTATTTTGATGGCTCCGGAAGGAGATTTGGCAGTAGCCCAGGTGAATAACAATATTTATGTGGTGCAGATCCCGAAAGTTGGGAAGACTCCAAGCATTAATGTGGGTAATCCAGAATCCAGTAATTTCCCTTCCCGCCAACTCACCGAAATCGGAGGAGAATGGCCGGCTTGGGAAGCGAATGGCAAGAAAGTTCACTGGTCTTTGGGCAATGGACATTGGGTGTATGACATCGACCGGGCTGAGTTTATCGAAGATTCAGTCAAGACTGCCAAAAAAGCAAAAATGATGGCAGATGCGGATTCTGTTGCTGCCTTGAAAGCTTTGGGACCTGAAGCGGTGAAAGCTGCCGATTCTGTAGCCAAAGCCAAAAAAGAAGCTTTGGCAGAATTGCTGAAAAATGACAAGGAAAAAGCAAAAGCAGATAGCATTTACAAAGCCGAACAAAAAGAAAAAGAAAGCTACAAACCTGTAGAAAAGCAAGTTTCGGTTTACTATACTAAAGACATTCCGAAAGGAACTGTCTTGCTAAGCAATGCCCGAATCGTCACCATGAAAGGGGATGAAATCATCGAGCGGGGAGATATTCTGATTGAAAATAACCGAATCAAAGCCGTTGGTGCCACCGGTACTTTGGATGCCGGAAATTCAAAAGTCATGGACATGTCTGGCAAGACCATTACCCCAGGCTTTATCGATACCCATGCGCACATGTGGCCAACTTGGGGATTACATAAAAACTCGGTTTGGATCTATGCGGCCAACTTGGCATATGGAGTAACCACTACCCGGGATCCACAGACAGCTACTACCGATGTATTGACTTACGGAGATATGGTGGAAGCTGGAATGGTGCCAGGACCTAGAGTGTACAGCACCGGACCAGGTGTAGGCTATTGGATGTATAATCTGAAGTCTCTGGATCAGACCAAAAATGTACTGAAGCAATACAGCAAGTATTACAATACCCAATACATCAAAATGTATCTCGTAGGGAACCGTCAGCATAGACAGTGGGTGATTATGGCTGCCAAAGAACAGGAACTGATGCCTACCACGGAGGGTGGCTTGGATTTCAAACTAAACATGACCCAGCTGATCGATGGTTATCCAGGACATGAGCATTCTATTCCGATTCATCCACTGTATCAGGATGTGACCAAGACCATTGCAGAAAGCAAGATGGCGGTGACTCCTACCCTCTTGGTAGCTTATGGTGGACCTTGGGCTGAGAACTATTACTACACTACCGAAAGCCCACTTCATGATCCGAAGCTGAACCGCTTCACTCCTTATGAGGAACTGAATGCCAAAGCAAGAAGAAGAGCCGGTGGATTAGGTGGCTGGTTTGCTCCGGAAGACCATGTATTTATGAAACATGCAGAAGGCATTAAATCCATCTTCGAGCAAGGTGGTTTAGCAGGTGTGGGTTCCCATGGTCAGCTACAAGGATTAGGTTATCACTGGGAACTTTGGTCTGTAGCCAGCGGAGGCATGGAAGCGCATGATGCACTAAAAGTGGCAACGATCTCGGGAGCGGAAGCTTTGGGATTGGATAAAGAACTGGGAAGTATCGAAGTGGGGAAACTAGCCGACTTGGTGATTATGGATAGCAATCCATTGGAGAATATCCGAAACACCAATAGCATTTCCCATGTGGTGAAGAACGGAAGAATCTATGATGGCAATACCTTGGATGAGGTCTATCCAACTCCTAGAAAGATGGATGTAAGTCCTTGGACTAAAGTCGCTCCGGTTCCGAATACCAGTTTGAAGTAAGAAACTCTAGAACTAATAGAAATCCCTCAGAGCGATCTGGGGGATTTTTTTGTTTTAGGGGAAAAATAAAACCGAAACTATCCTAAATCGCCAAGGAAGTCCAACCCGAAATCCTTACTTTACATTCTATACCCCTATGGACAAGGGGGATAGCTTCGCAATAGAATAGTCTGACTTGGGTTTATACCTGAATTGTGCTTCAAATGGAAACCCAAATAACCAATGATTAAATTCTTCAGAAAAATTAGACAAAACTTGCTTTCAGAAGGTAAAACTGGAAAGTACTTTAAATATGCTATTGGTGAAATCATACTTGTAGTTATTGGAATTTTGATTGCACTATCAATTAATAATTGGAACCAAAAAAGAATCAATTCCCTAAGCGAAAGCCTATTGCTAAAGGAAATTAACACTGAATTTAAATTCAATAAAAAAGAGCTGGAAAGCACCATTAGAACTTATACTCTTATTCGAAACCAGTGTAACTATTTAAGAAAGTCATTCCCTTTAGTCCAAAATGAAATAGATAGAGACTCTTTATCAAGAGCATTACGTCAGCTACGAAATCTTGGTTCTGCAGATCTATCGATGGGATCTATTTCAACTTTAATCAATACATCATCTTTTGAAATTATTTCAAATACAGAACTTCGAACTTTGCTAATTCAATGGGATGACTTGATATCTGATTATTTCGAAAGAGAGAAGCAAGCAATAAATTATACCAGACATACCATAATTCCCTATTTGGCGAAAAGAATCCCACAGCCCTATATTAAAGGGTTAGATGATGACCGTGTTGATTTATCATTTTTAAGCTCAATAGAATTTGAGAATTTAATTAACGACCGACACCTAGATGCAAATACATTGTTGAACATTGTAGAACATGAAGACGATGAAATCCGAAAAGCAATAAATAGAATAATATTTCTAAGTAACGGTAGCACGGAATAATAAAATGAATAATTTATTTGTTCCAAATAGATAACGAAAGGCTAACATCGGCTACACCCCAAGGCCTGGATCTTAGTACACCTCACACCCTCAAATCCTAAAAAAACCTATCTTTAGATGAACGCTATGCAATTAATACCGGCAACGGGGCATAGCCGTAACCGGTGGCAATAATTAAATCAAATCATGTTGAAAATAATATCTGTTATAATTTCATTGCTCTTCCTGGCTGGTTGCAGTCAAAAAGCAGAAAATAGAACTAAAGAACTAATAATTTTAGGTTCAGTCCATTTCCCTACAAGTGGGATAAATTCCGACTCGATTTACCTCGCTATAAAGAAAGTGAAGCCCGAGGTCATCTTAATGGAAAGGGACTCGGTTAGCTTTGACTCTGCATTTAACAGGAAGGTTGAGTATGAAGAGAACGAAGATCAGGCCGTTACCCGATATTTAAAAAATCATCCCAATACGATTCTCAGGCCTATTGAATTTGAAGGAAGAAACTCGTATCGAACCGAGGTGGGCTTGTATCCTCAAGCCGGAGAGGTGTATCAGAAACTCAATGAACTAAGTAAGGCTGGAAAATTCACCCCTAAAGAGAGTCAAATATGGAGCAGGTTTGCCAGTTATTGGGTTCATTTAGATAGTCTTTCTTCGGATAACCTAAAAGCGCTAAATAATGATGAGACTGATGCTGTTATGGACAGCATCAAGTATTATCAGTATACAAAAATGAAGCAGATTGTGAATAACCGAGATGAATTCAATGAACAAATACTTGACTCAAAAGGAGACTCTGTTTCTTTAGTAGACTATTTCAATAAATGGGAACAGTTTGAACATTATGATCGAAATAATGCAATGGTATCTAATATTATAAGAACTTTAGACCGTTTACCAAATGATCGATTTATGCTGATTGTTGGATATCATCACCGCTATTACATTAAAAAGGCATTAGCAAGTAAAGCGCCTCACATTAAGCTGATTGAGTTTTATGAATAAAACTTATTACCAACAAGGTATAAAATGCATTAAAACGCATTTTATACAAAACGTAGGGATTCTCAATAATATTTTCGTCAACTCCCATCGAGCCAAAGCTTAAAACGACCAGACCTCTCCTTGCTAACAATTACCTCAGTTGATGAAGATGGAGACAACTCTAATTTAAGCTTAGAATTAAAATAATCATGAATGGCGCTTATTGAATTAATACGAGCTAAAAATGATCGGTTAAGCCTAAAAAACACTTTTGGATCTAACATTTTCTCCAATTCCTCTAAAGAATAGGAAACACTATACTTACTACCATCTAACGTATGAACTAACACAATACTATCATCTCTCTGAAAATAAGCAATTTGATCTACTGAAAGACTGATTAACTTACTCCCATGACGAATTAGAAATCGTTCTTTATGCGCTTCTTTTGAATTTATTGAAATAGAATTTAATAAGCCCTGCCAATCATCCCTCTTCAAGGGAGAGGACAACTGTCCACGCAGTTTTTTAATAGCATTTTTAAAATGATCTTCATCAACAGGTTTTAGTAGATAGGCCAAACTATTCAAATCAAATGCTCTAATGGCATATTGATTGTAGGCCGTTGTAAATATCACAAAAGAGTCAATTTCGACCTCTGTTAAAATGTCAAAGCATTGCCCGTCAGTAAGCTCTACATCCATAAAAATCACATCAGGAGAAGGATTAGACGATAACCAGTTTACTGCCTCTCGTACACTTTGCACGGGGCCTGAAATTTCAAACTCTGTAAGGTATTTTTCACACAATCGTCGCAATTGGCGATATGCAGCCGCTTCGTCTTCAATTATTAATAACCTCATGCTTACCTATATTTAATAATGGTAATGAAACTCGAAAGATTGTCCCTTCCTTTTCAAAGGAGGGAAGTGATTGGCCTAATAAGCGATAGCGTTCACTTAAATTTACGAGCCCTATACGTGTAGAAGGATTCTTTTTCTTCCGCAGTTGCAGATTATTCTCAACAACTAAAACATCGTTCTCTACAAATATGTTGATATTGAGCGGATTAGCAACCTCTGCTATGTTATGCTTAAATGCATTTTCCACTAATAATTGTAAAGACATTGGAGGAATATATTTAGTCCGAGCTTCTTTGCTGACCTCTATGGTGGATTTAAAAGAATCCTCGAAACGCTTTTTCAAGAGAAAAAGATAAGATTCAATCATATTTAGCTCATTTTCCAAAGTCACAAGCTCCTCATCTTGATGTTGCAATGAATAGCGGTACACCTCAGAAAATACGGATAGGAATTTACTAGCTACTTCTGGGCTCTCATGAATCAGCGAATTCAAGGTGTTAAGATTATTGAATAGAAAATGAGGACTTATCTGATGCTTCAGGTTTTGGAATAAAGTTTCGGCTTGCTCCTTATGTAAACGTTCCGTTTCTAGCTGAGACTTTTGCCATGCTAAGAGATAAAATATACCCATCTGAAATCCCCCTATGGCTAATACCAAAAATACACCCGGGATAGAGACTGTGACATTTTGTTCAAGGCTAAACCCATTTCCTGTATTTCCTTGTATATAAATTTCATACAAGCGAAGTATATAATAGGAAATATTGAAGGCCATCATCCCAAAAACGAGAAGAACAACTAGTTGCCATGTTAACTTTTTCAGTAAAGAGGCTTTAACTGAAAACTTTCTATCAATCCATTTAGAGATCAGGTAACTGCCTTCCCATAAAACACTTGACATAGCAGTTAACCAAATAATTACTGGCCAATTTGCATCTTCGGTAAAGTGTCTTATTAAACTAAAAAACACCACTCCAAATAGCACCGGTACAGCTATGCGGAATATATTATTTATTCTCTCCATTGTAATGGTTATTGACTATTTACGGGTTAGTTAAGACCAACAATTGGCTTACAAATTAAGTTTTTTCTTTTGATTGCCTCCCAGCATAACTTAACTGTGAAAACAAATGACATTAAGATCATTATAAGGGTTCCTGACCATTTATGATGGTCGGGAACCCTTTCTTAGATAAACTTGATCAGACAATTTGCTTATCGGTTAAATTCTGGCTTTTCGTCCGCTGGTGGGAAAATTAATAAATCAAAACCCTTGATCATTCTGTTTAAATCTTGATAGTCAGGATGTGTTATGATTTGAAATTTATTAGCATTCAAGTCCTCTCGCAACTTTCTTAGATCGATAACAGTCCAGCTATCTGTTTGATGAAAGTCAAGGAAGGTCTGAGCTCGATCTTTAAAATCCTTGCCTTCATAGGTCGCTCTGGATATAATTATATTAGTACTCTTTACCTGCTCTATTTCAGCAATTTCATGGGTTAAAGCCCCAATATCATAACAATCAAAAGAAATACTAGTCGTTGCCGCATGCTTAGAACCTATTTTTATAAAATAACGAGCATCTTTGTTTTCCTTTTCAAAAGCTTCATATTTATTCAGGAAATTTGACCTTATATAATTTACCCTATCCTCATGAGAATTATTTGATTTTTCGTAGATGTACCAACTATCATAAAGTTTCTTTAAAACATCTTGTGCATAGTGGTCATCCGCATCAAACATCTTCTCAAAGTTTTTAAAATCTTCATGCTCATATATAGAAGTTAGCATAGAGTTAGAGTTATTATTGTCTATGTTTTCAAACTCAGCTTCTATGCTTGCCCTAGCTTTTCCCCAAGCCGCTTTAATCTCTTTGTAGTTAGCATCATTGGACTTTGAAGCCACCATTTCATCTCCAAGAAATACTACTGAGAAAAAAAACTCCTGATCAATACCCCAGAAATCCATCTTGGTGTCCGCAAATTCCTCTAAGAAGTTTGCATCATCAACATAAAAAAACATAGGAATAGCAGACATTTCCATTGAAGGAATAAAATATTCTTTATTGAAGGCCTTAAGACTTTCTAGGGTTTGAACAGGATTGCTTGATAATTCTTTGAGCTTCTCGGCAGAATGAGGCCCCACTTCAAAAGAAGCCACTTTATATCCTGATTGATCTAGCAAAGGAACCAGGTTTTTAGTTAAGATGGATATTTGCTTAGAATTATGGTTTTCTCCTAATACTAAGAATTTAGAACTGCTTACAGCATCTTTTAAAACAGCTGCACCATTTCCTTCAAATGAATTATCCTTAATATCAAAGTAGCTTACGGAGTTAGCCACTGTCAAAGAATCAAGTACAGGGATATCTCTTAAAGATTTTTGACCGAAAAGATTTGTGGAAGATATCATTGCCACAAACAGTGCAATGCATAAAAATCTGACTTTATTTTTTGAATTTTTCATGAGTAATGGTTTATTAAATGAATATCGTTTTGAATCAATTTATTTTTCCGAAAGGTGTAGAAATTGAGGTAGTGACTCAAGAGTCTACCTCCCGAAGCGTCTTAAATTGATTCCGAACCGACACTAAATGATAGCGAAAATTTTGAGTAAATCATTTCAAGTTCTTCCATAGGTAGATGTAGGTACTCACGGAATATTGGAGGCAAATTCATTTTGGCTAACAGAAATGGCTATGAAGCACTTCGATACAAGCTATTGGTAACTTTTATTAGCTCTACCATAAAGCAAAATTGTAATTCATTGGATTGATATTATCCTTCTGCCTCAAGGAAGATCATATCCTCATTATCGATAAATTAAAAAAGTGAGATCAGCTGTTACGATCAGGAGAAATTTGCCGTAAAATGGCTTTTATTGCTTCTGGTATTTAAGGATGTTTGATTTAGCAGATGGAAAAGGAATAAACGAACCTGCAACATGCCATAGAACCCATTTGCTTACTCATTTCATAGCAGGATTCTCTGCATGTGAACCGCAAGTTATGCTTTCGCCTCGGGCTAGCTTCAGTGAAGCGGGACGACAGATTGTAGAAATAAAAGGCAGCTAAGGTTAAGCAAACTGCAACAGCATTGGAAAATTTCGCGGGACTTTACATGATCACTTTCAATTAACATCTGCGTGACGATCAATCAGTTTCTCTAGCTGCCAACTTCAACGAAAGGACTAAGTTTGACCTACCGTATTGGGAAATGGTATATTCTGGTATATATGCCTTGGCAAGACCCTTTGGGTTATCTTATGCATGCGCTAGGTGCAATTTTAGAGATTTTTGTAGATAGAATATTAATTAAAAGATTGTTTGAATTTTGGGATTAGGCTCCTCAGAGCTATCTGGGGGATTTTTTGTTTTATGGCGGAAAAAAACGGAACTATCCAATATCCCCAAGGTAGTCATAACCGAAATTCTTATTTTACATTCTATACCCCTGTGGACAATGCGGATAGTTACGCAATAGACTATTCGGACTTGGGTTTATACATGTGTTGTGCTTCATTAAGACTAACCGCTATCCAATGATAAAATTCTTTAGAAAAATTAGACAAAACTTGCTCATGGAAAATAAAACTGGGAAGCCTGCCTGGCCGGTAGGCAGGTATTTTAAATATGCAATCGGAGAGATTGTTCTTGTCGTTATTGGAATCTTGATTGCTTTACAGATTAATAATTGGAACGAGCAAAGAAAAGATAAAATAAAGGAACAAGGTTTACTTAAACAACTGCAAGAAGATTATCAATCTAATCTTTTACAATTAGAAGAAAAAATGGCGACTAGGGAAATCTTGCTTAATTCGGCAGTTCAACTTTTGAATGCTATTGATGAACCTGTTGGTGTTGTAAGAGATTCAGTAATTAAAGATCTCGCGAATATTAGGCATGATCCGACATTCGATCCTATAAGAAATAACTTAACCAGTTCGGAGAATTTAAGATTGATTCGCAACAACGAATTGAGGCGTTTACTATCAAACTGGTCATCTGATGTAGTTGGAGTGAAAGAAATCGAAACGACTTGGAGTCAATTAGTGAATGAGCAGTATCATCCAATTATCTCAGAATTAGGTTTGGGCAGAGATATCTATAATAGTTTTGTTAACGATTCTGAACATAATTGGCTATTAGATAAGAACTCAAATTCTTTTAAATCAGAAATTGGAATTTCAAAACTAAAAACAACATTAAATGAAATATTAATAAGTAAAAAATTGGAATCTATGATTTCTGCCTCTATTGTTTTTAATAGAGGTGCAAATCTGCAATCTGAGGCATTACGCCAAAGAATCTTGGAGATTTTAGAATTAATAGCAGACGAAATAAAATAACGAAAGCCAGCCTTCTGCAGACAGGCACAACAATGGCAATAAGTAATTGCTTGTTCTCACCTACTTCTTAAAATCCCTGCGGAATTTCCAATTTGGTGTATACTGGCAAAGTTAAGTGCTAACCAACGCAACTACTCATAGCCGAGACGTTGTCTTTCATTAAAACCTCCCAATAACTTATCATATAAATTTTTAGAAAAATTCGTTTTGCTCTTATCGAAAACAATAAAACTGGAAAGTATTTAAAATATGCTTTTGGAGAAATTATTCTAGTCGTGATTGGTATCCTCATCTCATTACAAATCAATAATTGGAATGAAGCTAAAAAGCTTAACAAGGAAGAATTAATAATACTTACCCATCTGAATGAGGATTTTAAAGAAAATAAACTAATGCTTGAAGAAACTATTAATCTCGAGAGAAATGTGATTTCTCACAGCAAAGCTCTTATTAATATTTTACAAACTAAAAATGCAGATGTCAGTTCAGATTTTGTAATCAATTGTGTTGTAAAAGGAGCCAAATCCTGATGGAAACCAGAATTTATAACAGGAACCTAGGATGCTATGTAAGGTTCTGGCAAATTGAATGCATTATCTGATGATAATTTAAAACGTTTGCTTGCGCAATTTTCTACAGAGGTATAATTGGGTTTTGAGGTTATCAAGTGGAACGGTTTTTTTTTCTAAATCAGTGGCTCAAACACGCAACAAACCATACACAAAACCGCTGCAATAAAAATCATCCTAGGGACTAGTCCCTATTTCAACCCTTATTTGTGCCAGGTTTACCTTGTCTGCAGGGTATATTTGTCTGAACAAGACACATGAACTAATGAAAAAAACTACATTTCTTTTTACTCTGATTCTTTTAAACTCCATTTATTCGTTTTCGCAAGATTTAGGAACTAAAACACTAGAAGAGATTCGTCTAAAACAGATTGAAAACATCAAAAATCCTGAATTATGGGATATGGAACGAATGAAAGATGTTGATATTGAACCAGAAAATGAACGTCTGCCTATCAGGTTTGGCGCTTTCCCCGTACCTCATTACAATAGCCTTTTTAGCTTTGACTATAGAGGAGGCGGAGAAGTTAATAATCGAATGGCTCGATCTTTACCAGACTATAAGATTACCGTGGAAGATAAGGAAATTGTGTTTCAAAGTTTTTGGATAGGCAACAGTGAATTATATAAAGAAGAACAACGAAATACAGCATTTTTTACTGTTCTTACAGTTATTGATACTGTTGATACTAATAATTTCGCTTTAGGTGCTTCTAATTTCATTTCAAGAAATCACCCGGATTATACTGGCCAGGGATCATTTATTACAAAAGACAACAAGGTCGAATTTGTTGCTTTTGCAACACCAGATAAAGGGAGCTATGCCATTGTGAACATGAGGCTTTTTCATCTGGAATATGGAAATATTATTTTAATCACTCCTCAAAAAGATGGTTCTTTTAGGTCTCTCCAGATAAAAGGCTCAGTACCTCCAGCAGAAGCTAGTTTTGATTACATAAGAAGCAATGTCTTACAGAGAGAAGAAGTAATTAAGTTTTTTACTGCGGATGGAGTAATATAAAACCCCCTAAGCGTAGATCACGATAACTATCGGTGCATCTACGCTTTTCTATTTTTAGGAATTTGTAATTCCACTAGCCATTTCACAACAGAAAAACCAGCTCCAACAACTACGTTATACAAGTCAAGATAAGTGTCACTATTTCCATACCCCGACAGTACTACCTATGGGATTTTTTTGCTTTCGGGAAGAATAAATTCGAAACTATCCATTATCGCCAAGGAAGCCATACGCTAAATTCTTATTTTACATTATAAACCCCTGTGGACAATGCGTATAGTTACGCAATAGACTAGTCGGACTTGGGTTTATACAAGTGTTAGTGGATATAAATCAAAAAGAATATGAAAAAAATCACAACTATTATTCTCACTGCATTTTTTTCCCTTCCTGGAATTACCTATGCCCAATCCATTGCAAATGAAATTATTGCATCTGGTACAGAGTTGATAGAACTGTTTGATGGTGGAGAGGGTTTCCTCTTAGAGGGACCTTGCATGTCCCCTAGTGGTGAACTATTCTTTACCGATATTCCATTTACTATGTTTAGTGGTTTAAAAGCTGGAATTATCTGGAAATACAATCTTGAATCAAAAGAACCAACAGTATTTCGATCACCAAGTGGAATGGCAAATGGGATGGCATTTGATGCTGATGGGAATCTAATTGTTTGTGAAGGGGCTGATTTTGGAGGTCAGAGGGTAATTAGGACTGACATGTCAACCGGCAAAAGTGAGATAATAGCAGGTCTTTACAATGGCGAACCTTTTAATGGGCCTAATGATGTGGTCATAGATGAATCTGGTCGAATATATTTTACGGATCCAAGGTATTTCGGGCATGAACCCATTGAACAAAAAGTAATGGGAGTTTACAGAATTGACAATCAGGGTAAAGTAGAACTGATCATTGCAAATGCGAGCAATCCTAATGGGATTATCATTTCTCCAGATCAAAAATCGCTATACATCGCAAATTTTGCAGTTCCCGGAAATTATGAATTTCCAACTGCTAATTTCACAGGGGTAAGGCAAGTGAGTGAAGGGGAAATTTTAGCATATGACTTATTACAGGATGGTTCAGTCAAGTTTCGCAAAGAACTTATTAACTTAGGGAACTTAGGACCTGATGGAATGACCATTGACATGGAAGAGAACTTGTATATTGCTCATGGTAACAAGGTTGGTATTTATAATAATCAAGGAGAGAAATTATATGAAATTGAAATCCCTAAAAGTCCGGTCTCCAATTTAACTTTTGGAAGAGAAAAGTATAGTAAAACGCTATTTATTACTGCTGGAAAAAGTTTGTTTTCAATTCAAACGCAAAAAGAAGGATATCATATTCCATTTAATAAATAAATGGCCGTGATAAATTGAACATCCACTAACACCGGCTATGCGATAATGCCCCCTCTAAACAAAGACCTCGATACCTATTAGGCACATCTACGCTTTTCTATTTTTAGGAATTTGTAATTCTCTTAGAGCGAGATCTGGGGAATTTTTTTTACCCCATCCAAGAATAGCAATATTGTTTGAACTGGTTAAGTTTCCAATTCCGCCCTATTAAAAAAATAATTTGATTTTTAGAAAATGTTGGTTTTACTCCCTGCCACTACTCCACCTAAATCTTACCTATCTTTTATCAGTTCTTTTGTTAATCTAACCTAGATCAAATAACTTATCTAAAAGTATTGTATCATCATCTATTTCAGCATTTTGCTGATTGATTAACATAAACCCGACCTTATGAAATATCTAAGTACTATTATTATTTCGTGCATTATTCTTTTGATATCTCTGGGTTTCCAGAACATAAAGCCTGTTGCCAAGGGTGATCCTGCATTAGACGCGCGTGTAGATTCTTTATTGTCTTTGATGACTTTGGAAGAGAAAGTAGGCCAAATGAACCAATACAATGGGTTTTGGGAAGTTACTGGCCCTGCTCCAAAAGATGGAGATGCTGCAAGAAAATATGAACACCTTCGCAAAGGACTTGTTGGCTCGATGCTCAATGTAACTGGATCAGAAAATGTAAGGGCTGTTCAGCGTATCGCGGTTGAGGAAACCCGATTGGGTATTCCTTTAGTAATCGGGTATGACGTAATTCACGGGTTTAAAACCTTAAGTCCAATTCCATTGGCGGAAGCAGCAAGTTGGGATCTAGCAGCGATCCGTAAATCTGCAGAAGTGGCAGCTAAAGAATCAAGTGCTGCTGGGGTCAATTGGACCTTTGCTCCAATGGTAGATATTTCTAGAGATGCCCGCTGGGGCAGGGTGATGGAAGGAGCAGGAGAAGACACCTATTTGGGAAGCAAAATCGCATATGAGAGAGTGAAGGGCTTCCAAGGGGAAGATTTGTCTCAGCCTCACACCATTCTGGCCACAGCCAAACACTTTGCTGGTTATGGGTTTTCCGAATCCGGTAGAGATTACAACACGGTCGATGTGGGCACTTCTACACTTTACAATGATATTTTTCCTCCATTCCAAGCTGCATTGGAGGCCGATGTGAAAACCTTTATGAATTCCTTCAATATCCTAAATGGCATTCCTGCAACAGGTAATTCCTTTTTACAGCGGGATATTCTAAAAGGAAAGTGGGCATTTGAAGGCTTGATGGTTTCTGATTGGGGTTCTATTCGAGAAATGATTCCCCATGGATTTGCCAGAGATGGAAAACATGCCGCAGAACTAGCAGTCAATGCCGGCTCAGATATGGACATGGAGTCTGCTTTGTATGTAGAGCATTTAGTCTCACTGGTTAAAGAGGGTAAAGTCAAGGAAAGTGATATTGACGATGCAGTCAAAAGGATTCTAAAACTAAAATTTGAATTGGGACTGTTTGAAGACCCTTACAAATACTGTAATTCGGATCGAGAAAAAGAGATTACAGGAAGTAAAGAAATCCGCGATGCAGTTTTAGATATGGCTCAAAAGTCAATCGTCTTGTTAAAAAATGAAGGCGGACTTTTGCCTTTGAAGAAAAGTGGAGCCAACATAGCTTTGATCGGTCAATTAGCGGCAGATAAAGACAGTCCTTTGGGAAGCTGGAGAGCATTGGTCGAAGCCAATTCTGCAGTTTCTGTTTTGGAAGGATTGATTTCAAGTGGGCAGAATAAGATTCAATATGAAAGAGGCCCTTTGGTTTTTGATGGTACACAGAATTTTGCTTTCGAAGTAAAAGTCAATGAAGAGGACAGGACAGGTTTTCAGGAAGCCATTCAAGCAGCAAAACAAGCGGAGGTAGTAGTTATGGTTCTTGGTGAAAATGGGTTTCAGTCAGGCGAAGGCAGAAGTCGAACTGATTTGGGACTTCCTGGACTTCAGCAGGAACTGCTTGAAGAAGTCTATAAAGTCAATCCCAACATTGTTTTGGTCCTTATGAATGGACGTCCTTTGGTTATAGACTGGGCTGCCGAACATATCCCTTCCATCGTAGAAGCTTGGCATCTGGGCAGCGAAAGCGGGAATGCAATTGCTAAAGTATTGTATGGTGACTATAATCCAAGCGGAAAACTACCGATGACATTCCCAAGGAATGTAGGGCAAATTCCAATCTATTATAATCACAAAAATACAGGTCGCCCAGATTATCCAGGACAAGATTTAGTGTTTTGGTCGCATTATATGGATTCGCCCAATACTCCGCTATATCCGTTCGGGTATGGTTTGAGCTACACCAGTTTTGAATACAGTGATCTTAAACTTTCGGCTTCTCAAATGAACAAAGGAGGGAATATGGAACTCAGCGTGGTATTGAAAAACACAGGTGCGGTGAAAGGTAAAGAAACGGTCCAATTGTATGTCCACGACCTTGTTGCTTCCACAAGTCGACCAATAAAAGAATTAAAAGGGTTTCAGCAAATAGAATTAGCCCCTGGCGAATCCAAAGAGGTGAAATTCATCATTGATGAAAAAAGTCTTGGGTTCTACACGCCAGAGGGAAACTGGATAGTTGAATCAGGAGAATTCAAACTGTTCTTGGGTGGAGATTCCGCCAGCGAGATGAATGTTGACTTGGTTATTGATTAGATTTTATAAATAAGAATTGGTGCTTGGGTGGTAAAAAATGGCTACGCTTTCCCAAGCACTTTTTAACTTCTTGCATGGTATATCATCAAGTTTTTCAATATGATTCCGAATATTAGATATCCAAACTAGAAAAAATGCTGAAATTCTTTCGAAGATTACGACACTATTATATCGAGAATAATAAAACTGGAAAATACCTGAAGTATGCCATTGGAGAAATTTTACTTGTTATGATTGGGATTTTATTAGCATTACAAGTAAATACTTGGAATCAAGAGAGACAAAATAGAAAGCTCGAAAAAGAATATCTAAAAGGATTTATTCAAGACTTGAATCAAGATTCTCTTGATCTTTCTAAGGCAAGCGTCAATATTAAATTATGTGTTGATGTCATAATAGAATTAGGAGATAGTATTCCTAAGAATTATTATGAAAACAAATTTTTTAATACTGCTATGAATCAAGTAAAAATTGATGGAGGCAATGTAGTTACTTATAAAAACTATTCTGAATTGGTAAGAAGTTTTGGTGAAAAAACAACTCAGCTCACACAACATAGATCATTTGATTTAGCGAGAGTTACTTTTGATGATTTATTGTCAACTGGAAATATTGATGTCATACAAAATGAAAAACTCCGCAATGAAATACAAAACTACTATAGTGGAATGACAGCAGAATTAGACTATGAATCAAACGCAATAAATCCTTCTTTTAATACATATTTAAATGTCTTACAGGAAATTGGATTGACTCCTTATAATGAAACACCAATTGAAGAAATCAAGGACAATTCAGAATCTCGCCAAAAGTTAATAACCTCACTTAAATTTCTCCTTGAAGCAAATGTAAGACATCTCTATTGGTCAAGTGGACTTAATGAGAAAGTAAAGAAAATGGAATATGCCATTGAGATGGAGTCAACTAAATTATAGATTTTAACTTAAAATAGACCTTCAAAAATGTGGATAAATACAGTACCTCCGTCGAGTCTATAAAGCACATACACTCGCGGTAGCATTCATTATTACTCCCTCTAAGCGTAGATTGCATCTACGCTTTTCTATTTTTAGGAATTTGTAATTCCACTAGCCAAGCAATATTCAAACAGAAAAATCAGATAAGCATCTCCAATATAAATACCGAAAAAAGGCTCACTATTTCCATAGCCTCCTCATTACGATTTGGTTTTTTTGCATTAAAGGGGATGAAAATAAATTCCGAACCACCCAATATCTCCAAGGAAGTCATCTACAAAATTCTTAATTTGATATTAAATACCCCTGTGGAAAATGCGGATATATACGCAATAGACTTTTCAGACTTGGGTTGATACAAGTGTTAGCCTTCATTATGACCAACCATTAACCGATGATAAAATTCTTTAGAAAAATCAGACAAGAATTACTGATGGAAAATAAAATTGGAAAGTATTTTAAATATGCCATTGGAGAAATTATTCTTGTGGTTATTGGTATTCTAATCGCTTTACAAATAAACAATTACAACAACTACAAAGAACAGAGGAAAACAGAACAAGAGCTTTTAATATCACTTCAAACAGAATTTAAATCGAACCTTGAAAAACTTAATGTATCGATTGATGATAATAAAGTACGTAAAAATGCTCTTGAGGACCTCTTAACTTTATTCGATATTTCTGTGCTCGATAGTGTCAGCAACAAATCTATATCGTTCATGCTTGACCCTATTTTTGGTTCGGATTTAAGTTATAAACCTTCACTAGGCGTCGTAAGTGATATGATAAGTTCTGGAAAATTGAATATCATTTTGAACAAAAACTTAAGGCAGAAATTGGCCTCCTTTGAAAGTTCATTAGATTATTTAAAAATTCAGGAGGAAGAAGCCAATAACATAAAGCAAAGTTTGAAATCCTTGTTATTTAAAGAGTTGAGTATTCGTAATATTCAAAAAGATATAGGTAGACAGTTTGAAAACCAATCTATTTCGGATAGCATAAATAATAAACGAATATTCAATTCAGTTGAATTGGAAAATCATCTATTGGATTACTCACTGGTAACAAATGCTGCAAATGATTCACGCTTTTTTGGAGGTTTAAAAGAAGAGATAGAATACATATTAAAAGAAATTGAAAATGAACTGAATAAATAAAAAAGCTCAATATTGGCTATAAATTATTGTGGTTTTGTGCCACGCCAAGGAAGATGGATGTCAGTCCATGGGCTAAATCCGCTCCGGTTTAGAATACCAGTTTGAAATAAGATTTTCTTAAAATGCTAAAAATCCCTATGAACGATCTGGGGGATTTTTTTTGGCTTAAGTAGCATAAGTAATACTTAAAATAGAATTTATTCGTCATTACAAGGAGAAGGTTACGAAGACGCGGCAATCCCGATCAATTTGAAATCTATAACCTTTAAAGAATCAAAAGAAGAAACTGGAACCATCCAATATCCCCAAGGAAGTCATCTACAAAATTCTTAATTTGATACTAAATACCCCTGCGGATAACGAGGATATATATGCAATAGACTAGTCAGACTTGAATTTATACAAGTGTTGGCAATCATTTGAGTTACTCAGAATGAAAGTTGGAAAAGCCGCCAATAACATATAAAAAACTTTATGAAGTATTTTTTAGAAGCAATTAAAAACTATTCCGTTTTCCAAGGCAGATCTAGTAGAAAGGAATTTTGGATGTTCGCACTATTTGGACTCTTAATATTCCCTATGGGGTTAAAATTCCTTTTTGGTGATTGGCTTGAAATTATTTTCCTTACTAGTTATAGTCTTTTCATACTCATTCCCACCTTAGCCATTATGACAAGAAGAATACGCGATACCGGAACAAATGGATCATCAGTACTTCTTGCTTTAATACCTTTTTTTGGGTTTTTGATTATTTTAATTTTATGTCTTCTGGAGAGTTATAATAATGAGAATGAGTTTGAACCTGGTTTTGTGGACAACAACAAACTTGAACCCAATCAGTCCGAAAATCCAAATTTATATTCTAAGACTGCTCAATTAGATCATACATCCCTTGCCAAAAAGGAATATATGATACCTCAAGAGGCAAGCAAAAATAAAGGATATGGATGCGCATTAGCCTCTGGCGGTCTATTTTTTGGCGCCCTGACCGGCGGAATTATTGGATATATTATTGGTGATTCTCAGGCTAAACCAGGGGAAGCTATATTGGCTATTTTATATTTAATAATTGGAATACCAATTGGAGCAATTATAGGAATGGTAGTTGGCGGGATTTTGGGAAGTAAAAGAAAGAGTTGATGAATTTTTATTTCTGAGAATTGCTTCATGTATAAAGGAACTCCTACTTTTTCTATTTGGTAAGATCTCTGAAACTATGAATACCGGGGTAATGGCAGATATTTCAGAATAGAAAAAAATTAAAATAACTATTGCAGAAAAGATATATAAGCCATTAAGACGACTCATACACTAACCATTAAAAGTAACGCGCACGAATTGCATTGTTAGGTAACGCGGTCCAAGACAAATAGTAAACATAATTCTAAATCACGCATAATTCTGTACCCCAGAAATCATTGACGTTTGATTTCTAGTACTTACCAAGTAGAAGTTCATTACTCTTGATAAAATCCTTTTACCCTCAATAGAAGTAACTTGGCTCTTGGAAGCGATAAATGATATATGAACCTGAACTTCCATAAAAGGACATAACATTAAACTATCAACGCTACATCCAGACTTTTTGGAGCAAGGATATATCGAGATAGAAAACTTTTTTTGCGGATGAGTTGATGGATCATTTGAATAAAGTGATTTTGTCAGACTATAGATCGAAAGGAGGTGCGGTAAGGGAAGTATTCAAAAAATGTTGAAATTAGAGGTGTAGAATCTATGTCAACAGGCTAAGTCAACTAATATAAATCATGAAGTACATTTTTAGAGCATTCCTTTTTTTTCCACTCCTCAGTATGCTGTTGCTGCAAAGCTGTGACGATGCTACACCAAGCAATTGGCATTGGGAAACTGTCCAAACAGTGGGAGAACCAACAGCACGTCATGAGGCTGGCCTTATAGCATACAAAGACAAATTATATTTAATGGGTGGAAGAAGGATTAATCCTACTTCAGTATTTGATCCTGCCACAAATACCTGGACTGAAAAATCAGCAACGCCTATTGAATTACATCATTTTCAACCCGTGGTTTATAAAGATGCCATTTATTTGGTTGGGGCCATGACTGGAGAGTGGCCAAACGAAACTCCAGTGGACAGAATCATTAAGTATTATCCCGAGCGTGATGAATACGTTTACGGTGATTCAATTCCTAAACATAGAAGTAGAGGAGGTGCCGGAGCAGTGGTTTACAATAATAAAATATATTTAATCGGAGGAATTACCAATGGCCATATGAATGGCTACAAACCATGGCTTGATGCATATAATCCAGAAAATGGTGTATGGGAAACATTAGCTGATGCACCGAATGCAAGAGACCATTTTCAAGCGGTGGTTCTTGATGACAAACTCTATGCTTTTGCGGGAAGAACCACTTCGAAAATAACTGACCAAGATATGGCTTTGACAGTGAGCCATGGCAATATTTATAACTTCACAACCAATAAATGGGAAACTGTAACCAACAATTTAGAGATCCCTACTATGCGAGCAGGCAATTTCGCATTTAGATGGAATAACTCAATTATAATTGGCGGAGGTGAAACCGCTGAACAAGTTGATGCGCATAACGAGGTGGAGGCATTTAATACCAAAACAAATTTATGGAGTAAATGGCCTTCTCTCAATCAAGGTAGACATGGAACTGGATTTGCCGTAATTGGAAACTATGTTTATGTTGCTTCAGGTTCTGGAAAACATGGTGGAGAACCTGAACTTACCACAATTGAACGGTTGGAATTACCTCAGGGAGATGCAGAACCAATATCTGAAAATGTAGATAGCACAACAATACACATGCAGTGGCACCCCCTAACCCTTTCCTTCAAAGGGCCCGAATCATCTGAATTGGCTCAGGAAAATCCATTTTTGAACTATCGGTTAAGTGTTGATTTTAAGAACGAGGAAACCCAATATACAATACGTGGATTTTATGCTGCTGACGGAAATGCTTCTGAAACAAGCTCAGAGGCAGGATCGATCTGGAGAGTTCATTTTAATCCCGATAAAACAGGGACCTGGTCGTACTCGGCAAAATTAATCAAGGGGGATAGCATTGCTTTAAACGATGATCCAACTAGTGGCGAAACAGTATTTATCTCGAATGCCAAAGGCAATTTCAAAGTGATCAAATCAGATAAGGAGGGAGATGATTTTCGAGCTCATGGACGAATAGAAGCCTATAATGGGTACTTTAAATTTACTGGCACTGATAATTATTGGATTAAAGCCGGAACAAATAGTCCTGAAAACTTATTGGCTTACATTGATTTTGATGATACCTATAGAATCAAAGCGGAAGCAAGAGAGGGAGAAGCTGCTACGTCCGGCGAAATTCATAGTTATGAACCACACCTGAAGGATTGGAATACTGGAGACCCCACCTGGAAAGGCGGGAAAGGAAAATCATTGATCGGGAGCATCAATTATTTAGCGTCAAAAGGCATGAACGTTGCCTATTTCTTGACTTTAAATATTCTAGGCGATGGCAAAGATGTATGGCCTTATGTGAGCCCTGATGATTTTACACGATTTGATGTGAGTAAATTAGATCAATGGGAGATCTTATTTAAACACATGCAATCAAAAGGAATATTATTACATGTGGTGATCCAAGAAACTGAAAACGAAACCATGTTAGATGGTGGTGATACAGGTCCATTGCGTCAATTATACCTTCATGAATTGATTGCTCGGTTTGGACATCACAATGCTTTAATATGGAATTTAGGAGAGGAAAATGGACTTGCCCCATGGGTTACCACCGGAGCTCAAACGGATGCACAACGGAAATCGACAGCTACATTTATTAAAAAGAATGACCCCTATAATCACCCAGTGGTAAACCATACATTGCCTACGGAAGAGCTAAGAGCAACTGTATTAGATAGTCTACTTGGATTTCCTTATGTGGATGGAATATCGTTACAACATCACGAGCGAAAGAGTGCACCAGAGGTGGTTCAAGGCCTTAAAGAAATATCCATTAATTCCGGACACGAATGGCTAGTCACTATGGATGAAATTGGTATGTGGTATGATGGCGCCATGACTGATACCGAAGATCCAAATCATTCCACACTTAGACGCTATGCACTTTGGGGAACCTTACTATCAGGAGGAGCCGGTGTAGAATGGTATTTTGGAGCACAACATCCACATACCGACCTAACCTCCGAAGACTGGCGGCAAAGAAACCGACTTTGGGAAATCACCAACTACGCGAAGGCGTTTTTTAACACCTATCTGCCGTATTGGGAAATGCAACCTGAGCATAGTTTGATAAACTCGAAAGAAGCCTATTGCCTACGCAAAAAGGATGAAGTTTATGCTATTTATTTACCCAATTCTAAGACCTATACGATTGATTTAAGTAGCGCAAATGGAAGCTTTACTGTACAATGGTTTAACCCATTAATGGGAGGTGAATTACAAATTGGCTCAGTGCATAAAATTGAAGGAGGTCGAATTCGCTCATTGGGAAATCCTCCTAAAATTGAGAATATGGTACCTGATCAAGATTGGGTCGTATTGATAAAACGCTCCTTGTAAAATAAATCGAAATAAAAATCTTCTTAATTATAATATTGTTACTTGATGTTTGTTTATGACCAAAAGGCAAAAACTTAAACACCACAATTTGCCCCAAATCTCTAATAGTAACCTAGTATTCATACCTTGAAAACAAAACCCCTGTAGACAATACGAATATATACGCAGTAGACTAGTCGGACTTGGGTTTATACAAGTGTTAGCGGTTACGCCGTTTCACAAAAAAATAATTACCCGAAAAAAACTTACAAAACATTAATAAATGAAGTCCTTAACAGCACTACTTATCGGCCTATTACTAGTTGGATGTAATCAAAAAAAATACGATTACGGAGGACTAAGGGTTGGAGTTTCTTACCAATCCATTACCCCTAATTTGGGGGCCTTTATTGCCGGTGACCAAAATAATCGTCGTTTTACAACAGTCCATGACTCTTTATATGTGAAAGCAATGGTTCTGTCTGATTCAAAGAATACAATGGCATTTCTTGTATTCGATTGCATTGGAATGCTTTATCCGACCTTGATTGAAATTAGGAAAGAAGTTTCGTCCAGGATTTTACCTTCTGAATTAGACCCGTCTCACATTGTTATGGCTTCCACTCATACACATTCTGGTCCTGATGTTGTTGGTATTTGGGGACCGGACCAAGGAACCCCAGGAGTTGATTCAATATACATGGAAAAAATTATTAAGAAATCGGCAGATGCGATCTACACAGCATGGCAAAACATGCAAAGTGCAAAAGCTGTATACGCAGAAACTCAATTCGGAGAAGATTGGGTGTTTAATATTTCTGATTCTTTGAATTTAGACCGGTCATTAACAATCCTGCAATTTTTGGATAATAAGGGTAAATCAATCGCAACCCTTAACAATTTTGCTTGTCACCCAACCATAATGGATGGCGTCTCGAGTGCCGTTTCGGCAGACTTTGTATCCTCCATGTATTCATTTCTCGAAGAAGAAATCGGGGGAGTCAATTTCTTTCTTCAAGGAGCTATTGGTGGCTGGGTACAACCCGAATACGAAGCTAAAACTTTTGAAAGTGTAAATAAAAGAGGCTTAGAGTTAGGAAGAAAAATTATAACTGCTTTGAAAGATCCAATCAATTTGGAATCAGAATCTATTCAATTCAAAAGTAAAATAGTCAATTTGCCCGTATCGAATCCCAATTTTCAACAATTGGCAAAAATAGGAGTGATAAACCGAACTATGACAGATAGTGTAAGCACGGAAATTGCTTGGTTTTCTATTGGTAATGCACAATTTGTCACTCACCCTGGAGAAACTACTCCCACTCACTCATGGGAATCAAAAAGACTAATGAATAAACAAGGTCCCAAGTTTGTGATCGGTTTGGGAATGGATGCTTTAGGGTATATTCTAACCACGGAGTTTTACGAAGAAAAACCCAAAGTGAAACATGCAGAATATTTAACCGGTATGTCTATTGATGAAAAAGCAGGGACTCTTTTAATGGAGAATATAAAATCATTGGCCAATAAAGATTGACAAAACTGAATCCTTAACAATGAATAATAATGATAGCCTAGTTATAAGTAAATTCAAGTACTGTATTATGCATCAACTTCCTTGTATTTTGGAAGGAAATTCACACACAGTCGGCTAATATTCTTATACCCCTCTAAGCGTAGATTGCATCTACGCTTTTCTATTTTCAGGAATTTATAATTCCACTAGCCAAGCAATATTCAAACAGAAAATCAGATAAGCATCTCGAATATACAAGCCGAAAAAAGGCTCACTATTTCCATAGCCTCCTCATTACGATTTGGTTTTTTTGCATTAAGGAGGATGAAAATAAATTCGGAACCATCCTATATCACCAAGGAAGTCATCTACAAAATTCTTAATTTGATACTAAATACCCCTGTGGATAATCCGGATATATACGCAATAGACTAGTCAGACTTGAGTTTTTACAAGTGTTGGCAACCATAAAAAGGAATGAAATTACTTGCATTTTCAATATTATTCATATTTGTATTTATCCTAAATGGACAATCTCAGGTTCAATCAAAGGATATGCAAATTGAAGTGAATGAGGTCGATAATTCCATGTTCACTGCTGATAAATTCTGGAGAGGTGCAGATGGTGCAGCTTCAATTGATTTAGAGAATGGAAAAATTCTATGGTTATTCAGTGATACATTTATTGACCCTCAAGGAACAGGCAAGCGAAGTGATTCAAAGATGATCAACAATAGTATTGCTATTCAAGAAGGTTATTCTTTAGATAAAGGAAAAATTTCTTTTTACCATAAAGGAAGACAAGGAAAACCAAAATCATTCTTTGAGTTGCCCGGTAAGACATGGTTTTGGACTGGACATGGTATTGTTGCGAATGATAAACTTATCATATTCTTATTTGAAGAAAAGAGCACACATACAGGAATTGGATTTGAAGCAATAGGATGGTATATAGGTTTAATTGACAATCCATTTGAAAACCCTCTTAATTGGAATATAAAGTATATCAAGGGATCAGATACTTTTGGAGTTATTGCTGGATCTTCCGCTATTCTAAAAGATAAAGAATTTATATATGCCTATGGTGTCACAGAACCTTCTTCACATGAAGTCTACCTTTTGAGATTCCCAATTGATAAAATAGTTGAAGGCGATATCTCTGGGTTAGAGTGGTGGAATGAAGATAGTTGGACCACAAGAAAGGAGAAAAACCCAGCTCCTTCCCCACTTTTTATTGGACAGACTGAATTTTCTGTTCATTACCAGGAAAATCTTCATCAATATGTTCAAGTTCAAACATATGGCTATGGTGCTGCTTCTATAGGATATAGATTAGCCGAACGACCTGAAGGCCCTTGGTCACAGCCTGTAATTTTTTACCAGACACAATTGAAAAGTCCGGAGGAATTTGTCTATTCAGCAAATGCACATCCAGAGATAACAAATGATGGAATTTTGGTTACTTACAATGTTAATAATGGGAATTTTAATGAGTTGATGAAAAATGAAAACATATATTTCCCAAAATTCATAAGTGTTAAAATTTCAAAATGAAACATTAATTACTATTGCCAACAATGTATAAAAATAATAGCCGAGACAGTAGTAACTACAAGAGTTGAAGCCAGCTTCAACTTTCTTGTAACTTGACTGGAAAGTGCCACGCAGTCGGCTACTATTCTTATACTTACCGTTGTCCTTCATTATGACCACCCAATAACTTATGATAAAATTTTTTAGAAAAATTCGTTTCGGCCTTATCGAAAACAATAAAACTGGAAAGTATTTAAAATATGCTTTTGGAGAAATTATTCTAGTCGTGATTGGTATCCTCATCGCATTACAAATCAATAATTGGAATGAAGCTAATAAGCTTAACAAGGAAGAATTAAAAATACTTACCCAACTGAATGAGGATTTTAAAGAAAATAAACTAAGGCTTGAAGAAACTATTAATCTCGAGAAAAATGTGATTTCTCATAGCAAAGCTCTTATTAATATTTTACAAACTAAAAATACAAATGTCAGTTCGGATTCTGTAATCAATTGTGTTGTAAAAGGTGCCAAATCCTGGTGGAGAACAGAATTTATAACAGGAACCTACGATGCTATGTCAGGGTCTGGCAAATTGAATGCATTAACTAATGATAATTTAAAACGTTTGCTTGCGCAATTTTCTACAGAGGTAGAATTGGGTTTTGAGGATCATAATGAGTCGATTAATTATCTTATTGAATTAAATAAAATCTCAGCGAAGCTGACTCCCTCATTTATCATGGATGACCAACTCGTCCAGCTAGGAATGACTAAAAACCAAGAGCAAATTACTGAATCAATAAATGAACTTATAAATAATGAGGTTGTATTAGGATTAGTATTAAGCAAAACTTGGCTAGAAATAAATCGATTGGACTATTTATTTAAAATTCAAGATTACAATAATGACATTCTCAACATTATTGATTCAGAATTAAAAAAATGACGGAAGTACAGCAATGGCTATAAGTAATTGCTTGTTTTCTCCTCCTTATAAATCCCGCTAGCTATCGGGAACCACGGATTTTTAAGTTTGGCGTGTCATTGCGAAGTTAACTGCTAAACCATGCAAATACTTATAACCGTAACCACTAGCCTCAACTACTAGAAAACTAAAATTACATGAAACAACAACGACTGTTTATATTTATAAATTTATTGATATTATTTTTTCATACTTCGCTATTTGCTCAGTCTCAAAAAGATCAACAGAATATATTTGAAATAGGGGTTTCTGATAGTTTGTATTCAAAAACATTAGATGAATATCGAAAGATCTGGGTGCATGTACCTGAAAGTGCAATGGATAACAAAAACAAAAAATATCCAGTTCTTTTCGTTTTAGATTGAGATTCATAACTACCTAAAATTAGCGCTATTATTCAACAACTTGAAAGGATTAAATTGCCGGAAATGATTGTCATAGGAGTTGATAATAATTCTAATAGACTAAGAGATTTAACCCCAACAAAACCTCATAATCCAAGTCCGGAGTCTCCTGTTCCTGGTGGTGGATAAAAATTCACGGAGTTTATTGAAAATGAATTAATTCCCTATTTAGATAGTAAATACCCCACTACATCTTATCGTACCCTTTGGGGACATTCTATTGGCGGTTTACTTGTATTGAATGTACTGTTTTTACATTCTGATACATTTGACAACTACATTGCTATTGACCCCAGTCTATGGAGAGGTGGTGATTATGATTATTTAAAAGAGTATTCGGCTTACTTAAATAACAGGCAGTTTCACGATAAATCACTTTTTATAGGAGTAGCTAATACGATGTCTCGATTAAATTTAAATCTTGATACGGTGTCTGTTTTAAAAGATAGATCAAGGGCAACAGAACATATTCGTCATATTTTGACCTTCTCAAAAATAGCTAATTCAAACAAGCAAAATAAATTGAATTTTGCTTGGAAATATTATGATAATGAGGACCATAACAGTGTTGTCTAAATATCCACCTATGACGCCTTATATTATCTCTTTAGTTGGTATCCAGAAAATGAAAAATGATTTAATCAAAGTAAATGGCCTAACCCACAATAAAATACTGAAGCTAACAAAAGCTAAAACATCCATCCGCCCCAAACGGGCGCCCAGTCTTTAGCCTTTCCGTAAGCAACAATTTGAAATCAATGCGGATAAAGTCTATTTGAGAAAGAAATAATAGTGATACCTCAATTCTTAACTTTGATAAAAACATCAAGTCGTTAAAAGCACTACTTTTCAAACGTTTTTCCAATTCGAAAAACCTATTTTGCAATCATCATTTCGTCAAGCATTCAATTTCGTTTAGTCCTTTAATTCTCAGAATGAATCATTAATCATTCCCAACAAAATTGGCCCTTCCAAAAAATCTTCGATTCACGAAGTTATTGAGATTAGAACCAAAGCGATAATTAAACCCAAATCTGGTATCGATGTTATATGCTGATGGTAGGGTTACCCTCCCACTCAAAATATCCTGTTCGGTGTAATCTCCCGATGCCAGGTAAATCTGGTCCTTTACGTAGTTCCCTTCTACCCTCATAAAAAAAGAAAAATTCCCAGTGACACGGACTTGTGCACTAATATTCAAGCCTGTGGACCAAGAGCTAAAATCATCTAGGTAATTTCTAATTCGGTATCCCACTTCCAGACTACCCCAACGTTGATTTAACCCTAGGCTGGCTCTCAAACTATGGAGGACCCTGGTTTCTTTAAGAACACCGGAAATCGTTTCTTCTACATATTTATTATTCCTGACTTCTACCCCGTAGTTCACTCTTAGAAATCTGGAATTCTGCACTGATTCCGGAAAGAAATTGTACTCTATAGCTGGTCTAAAGCTGGTCTGAAACTGATAATTAAAGCGGGTGTTCTGACGACCTGCAATATCATACCCATAAGACCATTGGGGTGAAATAGACTTCACCAACTGGTGACTAAATCCAAATTCTGATACATCAAAATTATTCTCCACTTCATCGATGATCGGATTACCAGTTTCATCAAGAACCGGATTTCCATCATCATCAACTCTTGGTACTTTTTGAATCGTTCTTCTCAACCTTTCATCTATTCTCCCAGATAAGGAAATTTTCCATTTATCCGTGATACGATTAATATTGATGTCTCCACCAAAATTGATTTCCTTGCTCAATTCTTCTAATTCAATGTTTGCATCACTACCCACATTAAAAACCCAATAATTCCAAGGATCAATGCTTTCCTGCACGGTATCTTCCTGACTGCCAGAGACAGTCTTCATATTGATTTCAACCTCCTCTCCAGCATTGGTTTTCGCAACATAGGGAGCTAAACCTAATTTGATAAACCGGGTAAGTCTTTCCCGTACTTCAAAGTCGGTGTCGGTCTGTTTGGTATTTACATAGAGAGTGTCGCTTCTTCCCGCATGGATGTTTTGTTGACCTATAAACAAAAGTTGATACTGTCTTCCACCCCCACCAGACCTGTTATTGTTTATCAACAGAAAAACATCAGCCGATTGATTATCCCTGTAAAAGTCAACCGCTGTAATTTCAGTTCTGATAAAATCCATATCACAGCCTCCATCCCACCGATCACAACCATCAATAAATACCCTGAGTTTATTGGGTAGGCTGTTATTATCAATTAACGTTTGACTAATTGCAGGAGGATTTAAGGAAAAAAATGTCAGAATTAATAACAGTGGTAATTTTCTCATGTTTTTAGGGGTAACTCAGGTTGATCGCTTTATTTCAATCAAATTCAAGTGGCATTTATCAACCTACATACTGTTTTTACCCTACATTGTTTGAAATGAATATACATTTTACACGAAAGGGCAAAGAAAATAACACCCGATCCGTTGCTACCCCATTATTTGAATCAAGCAAGTCGCCTTCCCTTTTTATGAAAGAAATAAATCAAATGATTTGAAGCAGATACAAACGTCGGGTACCGGTATGTATTTAGAATTATATGAAGGTATAAACAAACTACTTAGCTAACAATGGATATAGGCATTAGCGGTTTCTTTGGGTATTCGAGCGGTAGTGTTTCTAATCAATCCCCCCAAACCTGAAAACCTAAAAAAAAAGAAAACAACACAGCACTATTTCAAGTACATGGCAATTTTAAAAACCATAGTTATTTGAATTTTTCAAAGCCCCCTCAAAACGATCTGGTTTTCTTCTTTATTGGGAGAAAAAATAAATCCAAAACTATCCAATATCCCCAAGGAAGTCCTATCTGAAATTCTTATTTTACATCTAATACCCCTGTGGAAAAGGTGGGTTGCTTCGCAATAGACTAGTCGAACTTGGGTTTATACAAGTGTTATCACCAATACATACTATGAAGAAACTCAATATTTTTTTACTAATAATTATACTTACAAGTCCACTAGCTTTTAGTCAAACTGGAAATGAACGCGTTTTCTTTTCTTCGTATAGACCACAGGGTTGGGATATTTGGATTGCTAACGGCCAAACAGAGGAAATTAATCAGGTGACTACCAACGAAGCTTTGGAATATAACCCAGTAATCAGCCCGGATGGAAAATGGATTGTCTTTACCTCTGAGCGATTTGGCAATCCTAAAATTTTCATCAAATCTCTAGAAGAAAAAGGTGAAGCTCGTCTATTTATCAACCATGAATCCTCCATGCAGGATCAGGCCGCAATATCTCCCGACAATAATTGGATTGTATTTACTTCAACACATGAAGGACAATCGGATATTTACCGGCTTCCCTTCCAGCCTAGCGATACATTAAATCTTGATGCTGCAATAAATCTTACTCATGACAAAGGCGGTGATTTCAGGCCGTCATTTTCACCTGATGGATTGCAAATCGCATTTTCAAGTGACCGCAACCATTCCATTAAATCGCATCCTTCTTTTGTGTTTGCTATGAGCCGAACTGCCGATATCTATAGTATGGATATCGATGGGGAGAATCTAAAAAGACTAACGAAAAACGATCATTGGGATGGAAGCCCTTGCTATTCAAATGACGGAAAGCAGATATTTTTCTATAGCGGTCCGAGAAATTCGTACCGAATCTATTCGATGGATCTCGATGGCATGAATCAGGAAGCCATTTCACCTGAGGGCATCAATGCCATTTCACCTTCAGTTAAAAATGATTCGACTTTAGTCTTTACTACATTCCAAGGAAGAGCATTTCGGCTAATGAGTTTAAATCTCATTTCGATGGAAGTGGATTCGTTATTTAAATCTACCTCAAATTTCTTAGGGGCAAAACTCCAACAAAATGGGATGATGACTTTTTACGGAGGAGAGCCTCCTATGGAAACGGCTTATAATTTAGGTGGATTTGAGGGTGATTTGTTAGTTAAAGGATCCCCATTTTCTAAAGATTTGAACCAAAAAGTAGTCGATATGTATGCTGTTAGGAGAGCATTTGCCGCTCCTCCAAATCCTAATAATAGCACACTAATTTTTGATAACACCGATATAAGAGGAGTGGAAGATGCACTTACTCCGTGGGCTTATAGCCTACTAACTATCGTAGTTTTATTAATCCTCTTTATTGGGTTAGGCAATCGAAACCTTAAAGTAGCTAAAGCAAAAACCCGTTCATTCCTTCTTTTCAATATCATTTCGGTTTTAATTATCGCTTTACTGGTATTCGAATTGTATTATTTCTTTATCGATCAACTTGCACCAATCAATACGATGCGAGTGTATCTTGGATTAGTAGCTGTATTCTTGGCCATCTGCATTGGTTTTGTTCATTATAAGAGAACACAAATGCTATCCGAACAATTAAGAACTATTTTAATCTTAAATTTTGTGAGCACACTTTTTCTGATTGCTATACTCCCTCTGCTGATCCGGATCCCAATTCAATTCTATGAGGTGAATTATAAAACGAATGAAGTAGACCCAATTTATTCTTTTGTCAAGCCATCAAATTATAATCCTTTAAATGGGATGGTTATTGATACTAAATTTAATCCGTCAGGAGACGAACTCGTATATTCTGTGGGTAATTTCAGAGGAGGACCATTAAATCAGGGAGATGTCTTCACTCTAAACCTAAACTCATCAAAAACTACCAGGCTTACATCATCTGATTTCAATGATGGCTTTGGCGACATAACCTCTGATAAATCAAAAATCGTTTTTAGAAGTGGTAGAAGTGGTTTTTTCGACATTTACTTACAAGAAGGAGAAATGGTTAAAAACATCACCTCAGATGAACACAGAGACAATTTCCCAATTATCTCTCCTCAAGGGGATAAGATCGCTTTCTGCTCAGATCGACTAGGAACTGACATAGAAGGAAAAGTGAAAACAATGGATATCTTCCTTACTGTTTTAAATGTTGATGGAACTTGGAGCGATGCAAAGAGAATGACATTTGATGGTGGTCAGGATGCACATCCACATTTTTCTCCTGATGGTGATTGGCTCATTTACGCTTCAGAAGAAGGAGGTATTAATGACGAAGAACCACTGGTACAACCAGTGATTTTTGGGCCTCAGATGTATGGAGAAATCTTTGCCATTCATATCAGCTCAGGTAAAAAAATCAGACTTACCCATAATAAATGGGAAGATGGAGCACCACTTTGGACAAAAGGATTAAAATAGGTGATAACACTTTATAAAATGCATTTAAACCCAACGTGGTGCTCCATCATCTTAAAGCTAAAATCTTAACCCCTCACTGTTCCTTACTAAAATCAGGTAATCGTAATAATCTGAAGTAACATTATTTTCTCCTGCATTGACTACCTGCCCAAATGGAAGGATTTTAAACATACTAGATAATCTTTTAGAATGATTATACGGTGAATCTATTCCATTTAATTTTATAAGATTAAAACTTTTCTCATCTGTTATTCTTCTTAAATCGTCGATACCAAATAGATAAGACATAAAAATATTATCATAAGAAACGCTGAGGTTAGTATACTCGCCTTCGTCCTGCATAAAACCTGGTAAAGCATTGCTATGAAAGGACATTTTACTATCCAAGAATACAAAATTTGTTGATAGAATCTCATCCTTTAAATCTGGCTTTATTTCTGCAAATCTTGCAGCCATTGATTTGTAACCACTTTCAAATGGTGCCAACACGGTATGTCCTAAACCATATGACCCATACACCTTTTCATTGCTCAAATTATATCTATCGTAAAGGGCTATAAGATTTTCTGTTAAGATTTCTTCCCTGTTTTTCTCAGTAATGGAATATTCAATATTTTTTAAAACATAATCTGCCAGCCAATTAAGATTGGTAGGTACTTGTGATTTTATAAATTTCTCCTGTGTCTCAATCAACTGAATAGAATCATTTTCCTTCGATTCCAGACTAAAAGTCTGATTTAAAACCTCATTAGAGAATCGTTTCACTAAATGAATATCTGATATATTGTTATTTCCGAAATAGGTGAATTCTCCGTCACTTAGATAAATTTGCCTAAGTTTTTTAAATTTATTTTTATAATCTACACTCTCCCGCCCTATTCGCACTACCCATTTACTTAAAACTTCTTCTAGTAATTGTTCATTGCCGGTTCTATTATAAACATTCAAATAATGAGCCTGGGCGAAATCCATTTCAACCAAAAAATGCTTGATATTAAATTTCTTTCTCAAAAAGGAAAAAAATACAGGATCAAATTTGGTAGCGTCCTGGAAACCATGAATTTCACCAACCAGAATTAATTTTGATTTTTGGATATCTTCGGTCATTATCTCAAAACTCAGACCTTCCGGATTTGGTGAAGATTCAATATTTCTATCAAGATATGACACAAAATTATTTCCCTTTAAATGTTCCCTTGCTTTAAACAAACTAAACATGATTATTAGTAGACTTAATAAAGTCAATAATCCTATACCTAAGAATTTGAATATTCGTCCCATCTTTCTTTTTTTGAGCAAAGAACATGGTCAAGTTTAACAACTGAAAATCTTAGTGACGAATAACTTATTAATGTGATGAAATCGTATAGGATGGGACGAATTTTACATTTTTAGGGCTTACTTTGAAGGTAACTTTTAATAGCATCATGGTACTTTCTACTAACAGGAATTTCTTTTTCAATGCCTTTCAATCTTAATGCTCTCTTTCTGGAGTTTCCCTCTAACTTATCAAAAAAATAGGGGTTTACTAGATAGGATCTATGAACCTGATAAGCATGCCTTAACTGTTCTGCTAATTGGCCAAAAGTAGAACGGAAAACTCTTTGAGTTAAATTTTCATCATTATCAAGGTAAGTTAAGCTGACGTAGTTTTGTTGCGCCTCTGCATAAATAAATTGATTGAAGCTTATTATAAATTCTTCTTCCTTACCCTCTCCAGAAATTTTCACTATTAAATTCTGAGCCTCACTTTGATTTTTGACGTAGATATGACCGAATCTAAACCTCAAATAAGCTAATAGAGGAATCACTATCGGGAAAAAAGGAATGCAATAGTTTAAAAAGTATTGGAAGAAATATGAAATAGATAATTGATTATCTGAAAATACAGTAGTTTGATATACATAACTTAGTGCCGAAATAAATATGACGGTTATGGAAATATAAATCACTTCATAGACCAGTCTCCAATCCCTGGAAGGATAATAAACGAGCCTTTCAATAAAATGAAGAATTAGAATAGGGAAAAATACTGTAAGTCCATAGCCGACAAGTTTGAAAGTTTTATATGAAATATCATTCTGAAAAGTATCGAATGGTTGTAGAAAAACCATGATAAAAACAATAAACGTGGAAAGCAGCATAGCTATCAAAAAAGTAAACTTCCAATTGTCTACAAAAGAGACTTGCTTATTTAAATTCATCGAGTTATAATATTAAATCGAACTAAAAATAAGAAAGCCAGTGCACATCATCAACTAAGCGCCATGGCTAGGTTAGCGCCTTATGTTCCATTTTCGGTGTGTGTTCTCTCTTCTATATTTTACATCGGTAGGACCCCACTTCCGTTTAGTGAGAGCGTTATCAGAAAGGCTTCAATAGAACCGATCACCCAATGAACAGGATCACACCTTTAACAATCATTATATTACTGGCTTTCTGCTCTTGTCAAGCTCCTTCAGGATCAACTAAGAATCAAGACTTATCTAATGTGCGTGACTCGCTAACAACCGAGCTACAGAGAATCTACGAACAGGGTTTCATAAATGGCTTTTCGGTTTCAATAGTAAACAAATCAGGTTCTATGTACCAAAATGGATTCGGATATGCTAACAAGAATCCTGAAATAGATTTCACAGAAAACACTATAATAAATATTGGATCAATATCTAAATCCCTAGTCGGTTTATCATTGATGAAAGCTCAAGAACTAGGCTTGTTATCACTCGATGATCCAATTAATGATCATTTACCTTTTACAGTTGAAAATCCGCACTTTCCGACCGAAACCATCACTATTCGTCAACTAGCAAATCATACATCCACAATTATTGATACAGAGTATTTTGAGAGAACCTGCTATGTAATGATTGCTGAACCCAATACCACAGATATTTACCCAATTGAAGTTCCATACTTCTTTAACGATCCAAAAGACACAATCTCACTTGCTAACTACATAGAAAGCATGCTAAGAAAAGGGGCCAATGCTTATTCAAAAACAGCCTTCTTAGAAGTAAAACCAGGTGAGAAATACCAATACTCCAACACTGGCGCAGGTCTTGCTGCGCTGATCATTGAGATAGCTTCAGAACAATCTTTTGCCGAATTTTCCACAAAAAATATCCTTAAACCATTAAAAATGGAGTCTTCCGGATGGAAACGAGATGACCTAGAAGAAAATCGAATCTCTAAAAATTATGCAACAACTGACACTGTGTATGCAGATTATCATTTAATCAACTACCCAGATGGAGGCTTGCTGACTTCGGCGGCCGATTTAAGTAAATTATTAGTGGAACTGATCAAAGGATACGACGGAGAAGGATCTCTTTTAACCTCAGAAAGTTTTGAAACTTTGTTTGCGAAAGACATAGCAGAAGACCTTTATTGGAATCTTGGAGAGGATGTAATTCCTGTGATTAACACGCGATTGGATAAAGGTATTTTCATGGGACTTGCTCCTAAAAACACCATTGGCCATTCAGGAGGCGATCCTGGAGTTGTTTCATTTATGTTCTTCAATTCTGAGACAGGAATTGGTAGGATACTTTTGATCAACATGAGCATTGATAATCCGAGCCAAGGGGTATTTACTGAACTTTTTGATGTTTGGAATAAACTTGAAGCATATCAAGAGAGATTGATCAATGCCAGCTGATAACGGACACTAAGCTCAATCGGCTCACTTAGTTTATTTGCAAAGGGCGTTTAGATCGGATGCTTTTGATATATTTAAAACACTAAGCCGACAAAGCTTAATTTTATGTGAACCTCTATGTTAAAACCCTACTTATCCAGTACCATCGTCAAATTTTAGTAGGAATTACTAAAAGCAAACAAATATGAATGTAAAAAAAACCTCCTCCAGATCACTGACTGATTATAATGTTAACATCAAAATTAAGCTAGCAGCTCTCTGGACCTCATTGATGTTTTTGTATATATATGCTGACTTTTTTCAGCTGATGACTCCAAAAAAGTTGGAGAAAATGATTGATCTTCAAACCCCAATGGGACCAACATCTCCTGGGATTTTGGTTGTTTTCTCAATGATTTTAATTGTTCCTTCACTGATGGTTTTTTTGTCCGTTTTTCTGAAACCCCAAATTAATAAATGGTTGAATATCTGTATTGCGGCCTTATATGCAAGCATGTCTATTTTGATTATTGTCTCCACACTAGGTAGTGAATGGCACATATTTTACATCTTGTTCAATCTGATAGAAGTTTTTGTTTTTGCGATGATAATTTATCAAGCATGGAATTGGCCAAAAGCGGTATAGCATTATTGGATACCGAAAAGTCATGATAATCATAAAATTTAAAAACAAGGCGAATAATCTATGAGTGTAATTAACGAACAAAAGCAATTGATTAAAACCGCAAGAACAACTGGCCTGTGGTATTTAATGATGGCCATTTCAGGAATTTTAGGATTTATGGTCTTTCATTCTCAACTATTTGTGCCGGGTAATCCCGAACAAACACTAACGAATTTAATAGAATTAGAATCTACTGCCAGAATTAGGTTACTCTTAGAGTTTGCTATTGTCATATCTCAGGCACTTACCGCAGTTTGGTTTTTCAAATTATTCAAAGAAAACTTTGAGTGGGAAGCTTGGACTCTAGGAATATGGGGAATGGTGAATGCTCTAGTCATTATGATCAGTGCAATTTCAATCGCTTCCGCAATAGGTATTGCAAATTCTGACATCAGTGCCATGAAAGACAAAGTTGTACTAATTCAGGGCTTTCAAACTGTAATTTCAAATGCTTGGGGAATTGGAGGTCTTTTCTTTGGGCTTTGGCTTTTTCCTATGGGATACATAGTAATCAAATCTAAAAGAATGCCTGTCTGGTTAGGGAGAGTTATTATTTTAGGGGGAATTGGCTATCTAATTACCACCGTTATCCGATACACAGGAATTGATTTTGGGTTCAATAGATTTCTTATCCTACCCGCAACTATTGGAGAATTTTGGATGATCGGTTATTTACTGATTTTTGGGATACGGCCTAAAGAGGACGAAACAAGACAAAATTAAGTGCTCTCTCATCAAACAAAACCAGCATTGATCAATGATAAAAATATTTGGATAAATTCTTTTGATCCCCTCAAAGCGTAGACCACCATAGTTATCGGGTACATCTACGCTTTTCTATTTTTTGGAATTTGCAATTCCTATAGTATAAACCATTTCACAGGAGAAAATCAGCAATAGCAAATCCGTTATACCGGTCAAAAAAAGGCTCACTATTTACATATCCCAATTTTGGAGGCCGAGAAAATTTAGAATTGGTGATATCATGGATTTGAAGAAGCGTTGAATATCGTCTCAAACCTTTTAAGTTAAAAGCCGGGAAACTCGAAAAAAGGGATTATATTCCTTTTAGACAACATTCCTAAGTCCCAAAGACTTAACCCATTTAGCCAGTCAAAAAAACCGGATAAACACCTTTATACCACCACTAAAATTTGTGGTTCCTTTCGACCAACCAATAAGCAATGATAAATTTCTTTAGAAAAATACGCCAAGACCTGATAGAGAAAAACAAAATGGGAAAATATTTGAAATATGCTTTGGGAGAAATAACCCTAGTGGTGATCGGGATATTGATTGCATTAGGAATTAATAACTGGAATGAAAAAGAAAATAATATAAATCAAGCGAATAAACATTTAGAAACAATTCGCCTAAACCTAAAAGATGATATAGTACAAGCAGAAAAACTACTGGCTGAAACGCAAACCACTGTTGACTATTCAAATATCTTTTTAGACCAATTCAAGACACTAAAACCAATTGATAGAAATATTCAGATGTATATTATCTATCTGATGTTCGAACGAAATATTGAAGTTAATGATAGCGGGTTAACGGCACTATTAAATTCGAATAGTATGTCATTTGTAGATGAAGATTTACAAGTCAAAATATTCAATTATTACAGGCATATCGAACAATTAAAAAGTAGAGAAATAAATGCCAATTCAGAAATTAAAACAATGTATGAGCCCTATGTGAAAGAAAATTTTTATTGGATTTACAACAAAACAAATCCTTGGCACAGGCAAGCTGATGTGTATAAAAATGACCCAAGGCCTATAGAAAATATTGACGGAAAATTAAAAAATGTAATAGAAGATAAGAGATTTGAAATAATGGTGAATCACAGGAGATACCAAACATTAATATTATCTGATTTCTATATTCAAACTATTGAACTAGCTAAGGAAATAATTTCCGAGATTAAAAAATAGCGAATGCTCAACAGCGAGTAAAAATAATTTCACGTCAGTTTCAATTGGAAATCCTGAGCATCTCCTTACAACTTTTTACCGGTTGCTAACTTTAAGGCAGAAGCTGGAATCCATCCCAAAACCCCTGAAAACCAGCAGGCTAAACCATCCACCACAACCCATTCAACCTTAAGTTGTAACGATTATTCCTCGAATTGATTGAAAGAAAGTTGGAAAGAGAAAATAAAGTTAGATTAAGATTATATCCTTATCCAAAAGAGGGCGAAAGACTGTTTCGATAAATGGAGCCTAATCCCTAGAATGATTTTTAAGCTTATCTACAAATTCTTGTCTATTGGCCACCTCTAACTTTGCGTAAATATTTCGGATGTGGGTCTTTACAGTACTTAAGGAAATGAAGAGTTCGTCTGCAATTTCTTTATTGCTTTTATCCTGAATGATAAGTTCGGAAATACGTTCTTCTTGATTAGTTAAATTGATATTCTCCTGTGGTAACCCTACGTTCTTTTTTTGCTTTAATTTCACAAACAATAAGACCACACCCATACTTAAAATAAAACTAACAGCTCCTAGGATATAGGCCACTAGTCTATAGAATTCCAATTCTTTTTGTGTTTCAGTTTTAGAAAGATCAATAATTAATTCGTCCAATTGGTTTGCATAGGCAGTATTATTGTAATAGACATTCAGGCTGTCTTGAAGCTTTTTATAAAACTCAGGATCACTTTCAAGATCATCCTTGAGAAAATGATCTTGAACATTCGCAAGCAAAACTAAAGTCACTAATGGATGAACATCATTTCTATCGGCATAGGACTTCAATTCTGATATCATCTGAGTAGACGATTGATTTTGTAGTTTTGGGTCGGTTACGGAAGAGAGTTCTCTGTTTAATTGAAGGGTGTAGCTATTGAATTCTTGTAATTCAATATCAACAGGATTTGTAGTGGTATAACTAGAAAACCAGGATCTGCTATTTTTTCGAAAAACGATGGTATCCTTGTTAGAAAATACAAAGTTCTGAAAGTTCTTGTACACCCCATCATCTAACATTTGTAATGTGGGCCCACTCTCATCAACTCTAGCATGAATACGGTATAGTGCATACTTATCAGAAAGTAATTTACCTTCAAAAGAAAAATATCCTAAGCTATCCGTCAAAGTAGACATTAGCACTTGACTTGTAGCAATTGTATTTTGTTCGTTAAATCTCAACAGACTTAAATAAACCCTCTTGTTCTTGGTGGGGGAATCTAGATATCCTGAAATAGAATACTGCCCATAGCAGAAATTGCTACAAACATAGAATGCAAGTCCGAAAAGAAATAAGTTACGCTTCATGCCAAGGCTAAAAGTAAAGAATTTCAATCATTGACCAAATCGAACTGAAACTTTAACCTTTAGACTTTACTAATAAAAATTTGCAGGTTTGAACTGAAATTGAACGCTTCCCAAAAGAGGGCAAACAACCAAACGCAGTTTTCACGGTAACTTATTCAATGGAAAAATGAGGCTAACAAACCTGTTATTAGCCTCATTTTAAGTTAATTATCAAAACTTAGAAAGCTTTTGCTATCAATCCATTTTAGTCAAGTAATTCTTTTGCAATCCTTCAAGCTCTTCTGCGGTAAAGATTCCATTTTTCTTGTAATTATCTTTACAATAAGCTAATGCTTTTTCTCCTTCGTTTCGTTTAATATTATGTTCATTAGCCAGTTTCGCGATGTGATAATTGAAAAACAACTGATAGTAGTTCACACTCTTTGGTTCGAGATCTGTATTTGAATTTAAATAGGCTTTGGTGTCCAGCATAAGATTCATTAAGCCATCATAATCTTTAATTTGTTTGAATGCTGAGATGGCTTTTTCAAAGTTTGCCAAATAAATTTCTGGAGGAAGAAACGTTTGAATTTGGTCAAATGCCAAGGCATAACTTTCCGCACTTTTCTTATAATCTTCTACGATGAAGTAGAAATTCCCTTTGTTTGCACCATCAAATCCACCTCCTTCTTTCATTTTAGGAAGCTGCCATAGTTTTTGATCTTCAACAAACTTTAATAATACCTCTAGTTCATCCTTTTTCTTTCCGATCATAATATCCGAAAATACGGGCTCTAAATCTCGTATAGAATACTCCTCTTCTATCCCATAATTAGTCTTCATATCTTCTAAATAATAGTCTCGATAAGAAGCTAAATTCTTGTAGTTTTCTACATTTCTGTAATCTTTAAAAATAAACTGAATCCCATCTACTAATGCGAGAGGTACAACTGAATTATGATTGGCCTCATAGGTTTGCTTTTTGAACTGGAAATTGGGATTCAAATTTTCCTGATAAATTTCTTCATAATCATTTCCTGCTTCAATTCTATCTGGCGAATCTGCTGTAGCATTAGCCACGAAATAATAAAGGTTATTACCCTGGTAGTTTTTCATGAGTTTACCAATTTCTTGTCTGACATCTCTGGCGTAGAAATTCGTTGATAACGATATAAATCCTCTAAAAGGGTTTTCTTCCTCGAGTAAAAGGAAGTGATTATACTCAGCCCCATTGGAATGTCCGATCATCACATTGAAATCCGAGGTGCTATACGTACTATTGATGTATGGGACTAGTTCCTCGAAAACGAAATTTTTAAACTTCTGACCAGTTTCTTTGTAATAAACATCTAAGTCGTCATTTCTATTAGAGCGGTCGTTAGTCGTTCCATGAACGATGCCCACTAAAATACTTTCAGGCATCAGCCTATATTCATCCAAAGAAAGATTTGAAATATAATTTTTGGCCACTGAAAACATATTCCATCCAGCATCAGTGGTATAAAAAACAGGATACTTTTTAGCAGGATCATAGTTCTCAGGTAAAGCAATTTTAACTAAACGCTCTGCTCCTAAATAGTTGGATTGAAATATTTTAGTGCTGTATCCTAGTCCTAAAGACTCCGCATTAGATTCGTTGGCCCAACCCTTAACGAAAAATATATTTTTGGAACTAGAATCGGATAATTTTTGATTCGGATTATTATCTAGTTGATTAATAATCCCTTCATTTTCCCATTTTCCTTTTGTGAATTTGAATTCAGCTGGGTAAGTAATAGCTGCTGTGATTTCTCTCTCGAAATCTGATACTTTATTCATTTTCACAACACCTGGGTCCCAGTTTCCTAAAGATTCTTGGTTACCCGTAATAAAAACCTCATCGGTTTTATTAGGCACAATGACCTTGATGGTTACGTTCTCTTGAGCAAATGCTTTCCCTATAAAAAGCATTGATAGTGCGAATACAATTATTTTTCGATTCATTTTGTTATGTGGTTGTTTCGAACAAATGTATCCTGCATACTAGATAAAGTCGATAAAAACCTAGGTGGAAATTGGTACTAGTCCCTAGGATGATATTTATTTATCTGACTGTAACTTATTAATATTAAGGATTTTAGCTTCAAAAATAATGGAAGTCTACCGTGCAGCTATTAATCCCCTTTACACACTAAGAGGCCCATTAGAACTTGACCAAAATGATGCAAATGTCAGATTTATAGGTGATGTTTTGATTTAGAAACTGGTATTAAGTCAAGACAATTATTAAGTCAAGATTTGTAACTTGAATTTCAATCCTTCAGATCCAAAACTTTTTAATTGTGTGAGGGATGGAAGGCATGAAATTCTTACTTTACATAAAAAAACCCTGTGGACAAGATTGTCAGGAAGGCAATAGACCAGTCGGATCCGGGTGTATCCAAGTGTTTTTAATAATAGATATAGGATTTATGGTAATAAGAAAATATTTGGCGCTTCTCATCCTAATCATTTTAAACACCAATTTACTTTTTGGTCAGCAAGGGGATCATTCTGTTTCTCAATTAAAGATTACAACCTTATCCACGATGTTGGTAAACTTAAAAGGTGTAGGGGAATGGGGATATTCGGCATTAATTGATGTGGATGGAAAGAAAATACTTTTTGATACAGGGGCAAAACCTGAAACTGTTTTACAAAATGCGCGGGAAATGGACATTGATTTATCTGATGTAGAAGATGTTTTGCTCAGCCATAATCATTGGGATCACATTGGCGGTCTTCTTACCCTTAGACAGGAGTTGAAAAAACAAAACCCCAATGCTCTCAAAAGAATCCATGTAGGAGAGGGCATATTTAGTAAAAGGGTGAATTCCGAAAATACCATTTTGGCAATTCGAGAAGAATTAGAAGCCGATGATGTGGAGTTTTACATTTATGAAAATCAACAGGAATTATTTCCTGGCGTCTGGATAACAGGGCCCATAAACCGAATTCATAATGAGCGAAATTGGTCTGGAAATGGTAAAATAGAAACAGCCAGTGGGCTGGTAGAAGATACTATACCTGAAGATCAGTCTTTGGTGATAAACACAAAAAATGGACTTGTTCTGATTTCAGGGTGTGGGCATGCAGGTCTTATCAATACCCTTGATCATATTGTTGCAAATAGTGAAGAAGAAAAGGTGTTTGCGATTATTGGAGGATTTCATCTATTCAATGCCTCAGAAGAGCATTTGAACTGGACGGCAAGTAAACTTAGGGATTTTGGAGTTTCGAAAATAATTGGAGCCCACTGTACAGGTATTAATTCGCTATACACTTTAAGAGGATTATTAGAACTAGACCGTAGTGATGCTGTGTTTGGATCTGTAGGTGATGTTTTTGATTTAGCAAATGGTATTAAAGCGGGGCCTATTGCAAGGTAAAAAGGAGACTTAGAAAAATGACAAATAGATAAAGGGAGAAGGAGATTAAAAAGTATCCCTCATATCTGCAAAGGGTTTTGTAAAGAGTTCGTTTGGGAAAATGGAAATTGCTAATCCATAAACATGGTGTTTTCAGGACAAAAAAAGAGTCTGGCCATTCACTACTTTGATGCCTTTAGCAGCGGCGGTCTTCCGCTTAATTTGATTCTAGTGTAGCTGGACCTTTTCAGCTCGCATACCAACGACCGTACTGATCAGGAGGGATATTTCATGCCAAATGGTAAGTTAAATAATACTGAAATCAGGAAAGCTTCGGGAAAATTTCGGGCTTTTAATAGATACTTTCTTTGTAGAATATCGACTATTCCCTAAATGCCAAAAACCGTGAAGAGGTATTAACAAATAACCTGATTGATCTACATGATCATTTTAATCTATCCCAGAAGCAGGTATATGGCTACTACGGACTTGGACATACCATGCTAAACCCAATAAGTGGAGGTTATGAGTCTATGGCATCAAGGTTCAAAAATGCCAAACCAGAAATGGAGGGCAAAATCCTGACTGCGAATTTAATTTAGATAGTCATATGACTATGAACAGTGATAATCTCTCATCGATTTTAAGAGATGAGGGTGAGTTTACTATGCTATCTGTGTCCTACGATAACATTTGGATGAATTATTTACACGGTATAGATGAACTAAGGAGATCCTCTAATCCACATTCCATTAATATAGTAAAGCTGAACGGCAAAAACTCCCCATATATGGAATCGCGAAGACTCTCAATGATGTCGCAGATTTTGCCCCTAGGGCCGCTCCTAAATTCCTTAGAAGGATCAGTAACCACTGATATTAATCAATATATGATTCTAATAAGGAACTCTGAGGGAGCATTATAGTTGCGATACATTTATTGGAGAATGAAACAGATCTTAAGTGTATTAAAAACATTAAAACACTTAAAAATGAAGAAGTTATTGTCCGATAAAATAAAAATCATCCTAGGGACTAGTACCAATTTCAACCTAGGCTTCTATCAAGTTTATCTAGTATGCAGGATACATTTGTTTGAAACAACCACATAACAAAAATGAAAAAGTTACACTTATTAATATTTCCATTAATTTTTATTGTATCGGGTGTGTTTGCTCAAAAGTTTGAGGAAATCACAATTGATTCAAAAGAATTAAATCAAAAAAGAGAAATCGTGGTATACACGCCCGTGAATTATTATGATGAGTATACCTATTATAACGTCATATATGTTTTTGATGCCCATGATCGGCCTCTTTTTGACTATGTAAACTCCATAGCACATCTTATTAGTGGAAATCATGAAGGATTTATTGTGGTGGGCATCAAGGCTACTTATGATCCAGTCAATTTCTATGCTAGAAATCATGATTTTCTTCCTTCTACAACAACTAGAAATATGGGACCTAAGTCCAAAGGGAATGCGGAAAACTTCTTGAAATATTTGAAAAATGAAGTGATTCCTTATGTCGATAATAATTACAGAACATTAAAGCATAAAACCGCTGTTGGTCATTCGCTTGGGGCCTCCTTTCTATTTTATACTATGATGAATGAACCTTCGCTATTTGATAATATAATTGCTGTTTCTCCCAATTTAGCAGATGATAATGAGCGGCTAGTAAAGCAACTTGCAACTTTTGATCCCAATCAATATTCTTCTACCAAATTCCTATATGTAAGTAATGCCGATGAAGGAAAAAACAGTAATTATAGAGGCTGGGGAGAAGCCTATGAAAAAACCTATAAAATTCTAAAAAATGATTTAGCTACAGAGAATCTAAAGGTTGTAGTAGAGGAATATCCAAGTGAATCGCATAGATCAGGCTATATCCCAAGCGTTAAATCGGCTATCTCGATATACATGAATGAAATTGAGCCAATTCAAGAGAAATTACTCTCCCAAGAAAAATTTGAAGTCACTTTTAAGGTAAAAGTACCAAATGAAAATGATGAGATTTTTATCACTGGTAATCAAGAAAGCTTAGGGAATTGGATGCCTGAAAAAATCAAAATGAATAAAACGTCACCGTTAGAACGTGAAATCACTTTAAAAGTACAGGACCCTGTCCAGGTAAAATTTACAAAAGGAAGCTGGGAAAGTGAAGCTTGGATGTCATTTTCAGATAATAGTCAAGGTAAGACAAGTGTGGCGAGAATGTTTAGACCTAAGGCAGGTATGAAAGTATCTTTTGAAATAGCCGGATATATGCAGTAATACAGAAAACATTATTTATTTATGAAAACATCATTGACTATCATTTTTGGCCTACTCTCTTTCATCTCTTTTGGACAAGAGTTAACCACCATTCAAGTGTCTGTCCCAAATAAATCGGACGAAGTATATATTGTGGGAAATCAGGATGCTCTAGGAAACTGGCAGCCCAATCAGGTTAAAATGGAGAAAGCCTCCGACTATGAACGAACCATAACATTGGAACTTAATTTCCCGGCAGAGTTTAAGTTCACAAAAGGAAGTTGGGAAAGCGAAGGAATAGTAACAACCTTATTGGACAACCCTAACCTTAAAATCGAAGACGGAAATGCTAGTAATTCTTTTAAAGTAAAAACCTGGAGGGATAATATTCAGGCAGACAAACTTGGTCTCGATTATGACATCAAATACATAAACTCCAAACTCTTCGGTGATGAAAGAATGCTCAATATCTATGTGCCCGAAAATTATTCGCCAAACAGAAAATACCCCGTCATTTATCTTACTGACGGCTCAGGCACAAATTTCCCTGCAGTTAAAGGATATGTAACCGCCTTTTCTCAACCCAACTTTAAGCTTGTTCCACCTTCCATTGTCGTAGGAGTCGTACATAAATCCCGAAATGAAGAACTTTACAATGAAGGGAATGGCAAGCACTTTACTGAATATTTACTTAATGAGGTGATGCCATACATTGAATCGACCTACAGCACCTCAGGTTTCAACATCATGGTAGGCCATTCGAATGGAGCTGAATTCAACCATACATTATTGGTTAGAGAGGATAACCCATTTAGAGGTTTTATATCACTCTCAACGTCCTTTTACGGAACAAAGGATATCAAGGGCAATCTCCCTTCATTTCTCAAGGATTATAATGGAAAGAAGATGTATTATTTTATAGCCAATGGCACATATGATTCACCAGATAGATATCAGGCAGGACTAACCTTTGATAGTTTGTATCAACATAACCCCAGTTCAAAAATCGACTTCAAAAGCCAAACCTATAAAGCAAACCATCAAACCATAGTCCCTCTCGGCTTATACGATGGTCTTCAATTTATTTTTAGAGATTACAGCGATTTAGATGTCTACCCGACTATATACGATTACGCTCAAAACTATCTAAAAAATGTAAAAGAGAATTATGGAATTGAGGGTCAAATTACCAGAGATGAGTTGGAAGGGTATGTCTTAAACTTAATGAAAACAAAAAATAAAAAGGAGTATGAATATATAATGGAGTTTATGGATGAGAACCGCCTTTTTAATGGCGGAAAAGTAGATCCTGTTAACAAAGCAATGGGTTACTTCATGATTGAGTCTTATGACGAGACTATCAGCTATTTCAATCAAGCCCTTGAAGAAATTGAGAATATAAATCCTGATTTATTTTATAAAAATGCCTTGTATGCAGCTACCAGAGCCTATAAAGCTGAAGGTAAAATTGCTGAGGGTATAATTTTCCTTGAGAAAGGAAGAGAAAAACTCCCTGAGCATTTCTCCCTAGGCTTTGCCTATCACATCGCAAAGCTATCATTGGAGAATATGGTTGAAATTCAAAAGGGGAAAGAAGCTTTAGAATATTGCAAAACCAATTACAGAGAGAACAAGGATTTCTCTATGGACGATCTTTTTGCTTTAGAAAAAAAATAAATACTGTTGACACTAATAATTTTGCTTTAGGAGGGTCCTATTTTCTTTCCGGAAATCACCCAGATTATGGAGGCGAGGGATCAATTATTACAAAAGATAATAAGGTCGAATTTGTTGCATTTACAACACTTGATAAAGGAAGCTTTGCAGTCGTGCAACATGAGGCTGTTTCATCTGGAATATGGAAGTATTATTCTAGTCACTCCCCAAAAAGATGGCTCATTTAGGCCCCTTCAAATACAGGGCTCTGTACCCCCTGAAGAAGGTAGTTTTGATTATTTAAAAAGAAATGTGTTACAAAGAGAAGAAGTAATTAAGTTTTTTACAGAGGATGGAGTTATATAATACGGATTTCAGCAATTAAAAGAATAAATCTGTAAAGTAAATAGTGGGTATATCAGAAACAATATCAATCGAGTATTTACAAGAATTATCATCTTGATTAGCATTTCAGGTAAATGGAATACCTATTTTAGTCTTGTTGATGGCCCGACATTTTATCAAAACTTTCATATTCTTACAACCTTCATATGGCTCGGACTACTTTTAACACAATTGATTTACATAGATTCAAGAAAGACTTTGATACATAGAAGATTAGGTGAAAAATTTATTGTTGGACCAATACTTATTTCACCCTAGTTTCGCTATCTGTTTTCCCAGCATCAAAATCAGCTGCTCGTGGTGAATCTGAAATATTTGCGATTCAGAATATTTTTCCTGCATTAGAAGTTGCTATACTAAGTGTACTAGGATTTCATCTATTCAATGCATCAGAAGAGCATTTGAACTGGACGACAAGCAACCTGAGAGTTTGGAGTCTAGAAAATAATTGGAGCCCATTGTACAGGTATTAATTCGCTATATACTTTAAGAGGCTTATTAGAACTAGACCGTAGTGATGCTGTGGTTGGATCTGTAGGTGATGTTTTTGATTTGGCAAATGGTATAAAAGCGGGGCCTATTGCAAGGTAAAATAAGGGCTTAAAAATCCTGCAAGGTCAATCTACCTTAACAAGTCAAAAGCCCTGGACAGTCGCATTTATTTTTGGTTTACTCCATGGATTTGGATTCGCAGGAGCATTACAAGACATCGGATTGCCTCAAAATGAAATCCCCTTGACTTTGACTACCTTCAATGTGGGAGCAGAATTAGGACAAATTTTTTTTGTCTTGGTGGTTTTGCAGATCATAAGATTCACACAATTTATTCTGCCATCAAAAAGTTGGACCGAAAAACTTGTTCCTTATGCCATAAGCTCAAAGGCTGTATTCTGGTTGATCGAACGGATTACAGGATTTTAGAATAACTATGAACTTCCCCTCGAGATGTTGTAAAAAAATCAATGGAAGCATTAAAAGAATCTATCAGGAAATATAATTCGCATATAAAGACTGTTACCAGATAATCCCAACTTTGGAGAAGCATCAACCAATTGATAAACACGAACCCTGAAAAAATGGAGATCGAACTACTTAAAGGAGATATCACCCAACTAGCCGTAGATGCCATTGTCAATGCAGCAAATACTTCCTTATTGGGTGGAGGAGGAGTGGATGGAGCAATTCACCAAGCTGGAGGACCCGAAATCCTAGCTGAATGTCAAAAAATCCCAGCTCAACAAGGAGGATGTAAGGTCGGTGAAGCAGTGATTACGACTGCGGGAAATCTAAAAGCAAACTATGTCATTCACACCGTAGGACCGATTTGGAAGGGTGGTAAGTTCGGAGAAGCAGAGCTATTGAAGAATTGCTATATCAACTCCCTGAAAATTGCCAGTGAACATGGGGTCAAATCCATTGCCTTCCCCAATATCAGCACAGGAGTCTATGAATATCCATTGGAAGAAGCCGCGGAGATTGCCATAAAAGCAGTATCGGAAGCCAATTTCCCGGAAATAGAAATCCTCACCTTTGTATGTTTCAATCAGGAAGACTATGAGCTCTATGACCAAAAACTGAATCAAATGCACAAATGATCCCCCTCTTTTAACTTTTCGTTCAAGTTAGCACTTTACCTTGTCAACTATACCAACCTCCAAAATTGAAGTTGATTGAATTCACTAACTTGTCATTGGTTCTTAATAACAAATAATGAAACTCATCTTACAATCGACAATCACTTGCCCTGCTTGTGGACATCAAAAAGAAGAAACCATGCCTACCGATGCATGTCAATTCTTTTACGAATGTGAAAACTGTAAGAAAATTTTAAAACCTAAACAGGGTGACTGTTGTGTTTATTGCAGTTATGGAACAGTGAAATGTCCTCCGATTCAAAAAGGAACGAACTGCTGTGGATAATTTTGATTTGAATCAGTAATACTTAAAACTATATCCTCACCAAGCATTCTTAAAACACCCAAGCTTTCAATCTCTGAATCTTTGCTAAATTAGTACATCACTTGGCAAAACTTCATTCCGTTTTATTAGCGATTTGAATGATAATCAGGTATTCCACTCTAAAACAGGTTGAATAATAGTGACCAAAGAATTGAAAATAGCAGGATCCATCAATTTTAACAAACGCTATTTGTCCAGGTATTTTCCAGTAATTTTTGGTATTCTTTCTGGCTTTTCGGTCTTCTATTTTCTGTATTTTTTTGAAGCTTATGGAATTCAAAAAGGACTGTCTTACTCAGGCCATTCCCATCTATTTCGAAGCATCAGTTTCGGTGTGTTGACTTTTACCTATCTCACACTGTTCGAAACTTGGCTCAAGCCAAAATGGGCAAAAGGTCGCTGGCTGAATCAAACCGCCTGGTATGTAGGTTTAGTGATGTTGGGCAGCCATCTCATCTTTATCCTATTCAATTATTTCTGGAATTGGCAAGAGTGGGATTTAATAGGCTATGGATTGATTATTAAAGAATTCCCTTTGATGATGGTACTCCCGCTATCCTTTTATTTGGTTCTAAATGCCATGACCAAACCAAAAGGGATCGACGCGGATTATTTACTATTCCAATCTGAAAATGGCAAAGACCTCTTAAAGGTGAAGTTGAGTGATTTTATGTTTGCAAACTCTTCTGATAACTACATCACCATTTTTTATCTGTCTCATAACCAAAGCAAGCAGCACTTGATCCGAAAACCCTTGAAGGTGCTGGAAGAAGAATTAAAAACCCATTTAGAAATTGAGCGTGCCCACAGAAGTTATTTGGTCAATAGAAGGAATATTCAGGCTGTAAAGCAACTCAAAGGGAAAGTACATGTTGAAATAAATGGCCACAGTTTACCTGTATCCAAACAGTTTCAAACACACTTTCTCAACTGATCCTTCGTTTCGTCCCTCCAGTAAATTTTTCATCCCAAAACGGCCAAATTATTCGTCAAACAGCATTCTAGGCTTTCATATTTGTAAAAAACGAAAGTCCATGAAGAACAATTTAATCCTGCTGTTTATAGGAATTTTCTTGAGTTTCTCAGTCGGCTGCCAATCAAAGAAAGAGGATGGCAAGGTGTCTTCTATGCCGGATCAAGCTCAAAAAATAGACTCACTGATCCAGGCACATTTTCAACAGAATCAATTCCACGGGGGAGTAGTCATTACGGAAAAAGGAGAAACCCTCTACGAAAACTACCTGGGACTGGCAGATAGAACCTGGGGGATTCCCGTGGCGAATGACACCAAATTCGATATTGCCTCGGTTAACAAATCCATGATTGCTGCACTTGTTTTAAAAGGTGTAGAAGAAGGAAAGCTAAGCTTAGAGGATAAATTGGTGGATTTGTTATCTTCATTTTCTTACCAGGGAAGTTTTCACCCTGACATTACCCTCCATCACCTTATGAGCCACAGTTCGGGATTACCAGATTATGATGGAGTAGCCAAAGAATTACAGGAAGATTTCTTTTTGCCTTTTAAGCGTTTGCGATTTACGAATGTGGGCTATGTTGATTTTATCAGTACCCTCAAGCCGATCAATAGCCCAGGTCAACAATTTTACTACAGCAATTTTGCCTATCACCTCCTGGCTATCCTGTTGGAAGAAACTTATGATATGCCTTTTGCAGAACTGTTAAAGGAAAAACTGACTCGTCCTTTGGGACTAAAACATACAGTCTCTGAAAGTCAAAACGAAATCATCATCCCACAACTTGCCAGAGCATATAACTACCAAGAGCAGACAGGAAGCTGGCATGAGAATAGGTTCATTGACTTAAGCCTAGGAAGAAGAATATTTTCTACTCCCTCTGATCTAAACCGATGGGCCCATGTCATGGATAATCCGGGATGGTTAACCGCAGAATCTTTGAACTTGATGCAGCAAAACCACCAAGCCACCATCGACCAAAACTTTAGCTATGGCTATGGATGGGTTGTCATAGACCAAGAAAACAAAAGTAGGATGGTCGATTTGGGGATAAGCCAACCCTACATCATTCATGGGGGGAGTACGGAAGGGTACAAAGCCATGCTCATCAATATCAATCATGGAGCATATGTCATCAGCTTCCTGAGTAATGTGGGAAGCAAGACCAATGAAATCCAACTCGCTAAAGCAATTGTAAACATTCTAATAAACTAAAGATGAAAAAAGAATTGAACTACCTCCTAGGATGTATCCTTTTACTCCTTTCTATCCCTGCTCAAGCCCAAAAAGAAAAGGTCTTAGGATTTTGGGAAGTTGAAAATGTAATGGTTGGGGAAGAAAACATGACGCCGGTGGCCAAATGGTTCAAAATAAACCAAGATGGAACCTATCAAGCAGGAAATGGATGGCTACAAAATGGGGAGGGTCATTGGGATTTCGACGCGAAAACAAATAAGTATGCTGCTCAAGACAATTTAGATGTGGCGGATGATTTCGGGGCTTTTGACGTCTCATTTACGGGTGAAAAAATGATTTTCGAACGTGAAGAAGAAGGGATGCATGTAAAAGTGATATTAGTACCTATCGAAAAATTACCGATGTCACCTACAGATTATTTGGAAGGAATTTGGGATTTGGTGGAAATCACAGAAAACGAGCAATCCATTTTAAACGAATTCGATGGAGAGGGAAAACATAAATTATTTATTCGTTGGGACAGGATCTACATTAATTTTTCTCCAGAAGGAAAAAGACTTTCAGGTTATTGGCATATCAATGGGCATAGGCCAGAAATCACCTTACTCCCCCATCAAGGAGATCAGGGCCCTGAAAGCTGGAAAATCGAAGTAGATGAAAAGAAATTAGTAATGACCGGGATCTCAGATAGCAATCGTGGCATTCAACGAAAATACCAGAGGTTAAAAAGTTTTTAAACTTTCTGATAACTATCCTCCGTCTTCTACTAAAGTAGTATTTAATTTAGGAAATCAAAGCCTTTTAAATTGTGGATAAATAAGATATATACGCAATTGGTGAAAGGTAATTGGGTTTATACAAGTTGGAATCTATGTAAAATATTAGTTAATCGTATTTTAAGGTTATCAGAAATAGAAAACACCCCTGACGTCGCTAAATGCATTTTTCCTTTGAGTTGAACCTCAACTAGGGTGACTAAATTAAAACCTAAAACAAATTTTTAAACATCATCTTCAGATTCCCGTGAAAAGTTTTGATCCTATCTTGGATTAAAACCCAAGACAAAAAAGTCCATTATCTTAGGATAATTAAATCCCTCACCCCAAAAAGCATGAGTAAAAATATCCTACTCCTTATTTTTTTCTTATCTGGAATTCAAATTATCAAAGCCCAAGAAACAAAAGAAATCTCCATCGGCACCGTTCACCAAATTCACTCCGATCAGCTCAACGAGGATAGGGAATATTGGGTCAACTTACCCGAATCTTACCATGAAAAAGGCAGCTCTTACAAAAGATATCCACTTCTGATCCTGTTGGATGGAAATGCTCATTTTCGGTCCATCACGGGGATGGTAAACTATATGAGTTCGGGGTACAATGGAAATCGGGTCATTCCGGAAATGATCGTCGTAGCCATTCAGAATGTGGATCGAAGACGAGACTTTACTCCAGACAAAATCATCACGGTTCGAGAAAACACATCCGGAGGGGGAGAACAATTTTTAAGCTTTTTGGAAGAAGAACTGATTCCTGAGCTGGATGCAAACTACAGAACGGATTCCTATCGCATCCTATTCGGACACTCCTTGGGAGGCTTGCTGGCAACACATGCTTACATGAAAGAAAAAACGCTGTTTAATGCATTCATCGCCGTAGATCCAAGTTTTGGAACCTGGGATGCGGAAACCATGGACCAAAAACTCGAGGCAGTGACCGATCAGTCTTATCAACGATACCTGTATCTAGCCACTGCAAACTGGGGCAAAAGGAATATTAGAAACCGAGATCGACATGTGAGGTTATATGAATCTTTACATAGCAAAAGCCCCGCTGAATTCTTTGCTAAGTACGAGTATTTCGAACAAGAAAATCATGGTTCTGTCCCTCCGATTGCTTTTTATCAGGGTATCTCTTCCATGTTTGAGGGATATGGGATTTCTTACAGAGATATACAAAGCATGGATCAAATGCTTCAGCACTTTCAATTGATTTCCCAACGACTTTCCTATGATTTTCACCCTCCAGAATACTTGGTCAACCGAGTCGGTTACGGTTTCCTTCAAAGCAGAAATCCTGAAGAGCAAGTCAAGGCTTTGGAATTTTTTCTCTTAAATACCCAAAACTACCCTGAATCTTACAATGCTTTTGACAGTCTGGGAGAAGCCTATGAAACCTTGGGTGATACAGAAAAGGCCATTGAGAGTTATCAGCAGTCCCTGAATCTCAATCCCACCCATGAACATGCCAAGAACAAGCTTGAAATTTTAAGTCAAGGCAATTAAACAAAGACTGTTTCTTCAAGCAAATTTCAAATCTTATTAAGCTAGGAATAGACGAGTCTATTTCACAATCTTCCTGGGAATCGCCGAGGGCAACCTACTCAACATCTCATTATTCATAAGTTGAGTTACTTGAGTAAATGAGCTAATATTAATGGTATTGTTATTCTGTCTTCCAACTAACACCACTTCATCACCAACCTGAACACCCGGAATGTGGGACACATCCACCATAAACAGATTCATATTGATCAATCCCACAATCTGAGCCTTTTTACCTTTAATCAGTACATGCCCTCGATTGGATTGGGCACGGGGATATCCGTTGGAATAGCCTAAGGGCATCACGGCCACTTTCATGTTTTGCGAAGCTTGGTAGGAAGTTCCATAGCCAATAAATTCGCCCGCATCCACATCTCTTACATCCATCACATCAGTTTTCCAGGTAAAAATTCGTTTGAGTGCTCCATCTGATTGCTTCCCGATTTCCTGCAAATGGGAGTAATAAATATCTGGACTGGGCCAAAATCCATACTGTGCTACTCCAATTCTCACCATGTCATACACGGTATCTTTGTAGGCCAAGGCGGCTGCAGAGCAAGCGATGTGTCGGATTTCAGGAAGCGTTTTCTTTTGTTGACATTGCTTGAGGAAACCTTTGAACCGTTCATGCTGAGCATTGATCTTGAAGAGATTTGAAAAATTCTCTGCTCCCCCAAAATGAGTACAAAGCCCCTTGAAGGCAATCTCCTCCGGATACTTCTTAAGGAAACTTAAAGTAGGAGCGAATTCCTTTTTGGTCATTCCGGTACGGTTGGCACCAGTTTCCACCTCAATATGCACTTTTGCTTGCTTTCCCACCTTTTTTGCCAACTCCAGCACCAGCGGTAGGCGCTCATAGTTGAACACATAAAATTCAATTTCATTCCGGATAGCCCATTCAATATCCTCATCATAGAGAATACCCATGATCATCACATCACTGACCTCTGATTTGGCTTCCAGAACTTCCTCCGCTTCAAAAGCTGAAGCAGTAGCAAAATGCCCTACTCCAGCTTTTTCGGCCATCTTTACAAAAGATCGAATGCCATGACCATAAGCATTCGCTTTGACCACAGAGGATATCCGAACACCCTCACCAACCTTTTTCCTGATGAAATTAATATTATTCGTTAGCGAGGATTGACTCAATTCTATTCTCGACGAATGTCTTACCATAATTTTGTTTGTTGATTCCATACATACGATTTCCCCCAGCTTTCCCTACCCATTTTTTCCACCAGAATGAGCTCCTCTTGGGGCACCTCATTGAGCTTATTTCTCACATCCAAAGTACTATAATGAAAGGCATAAACTCGCGCAGCAAAATGATGGAAAGGCAAGGATGATTCGCCCTGTTTTTCTCCTTGACCATGCACTGATGGCTTGATTCCCTGTCCCCAGTCCTGTCGGCCTTCGTTGTTTGGATTGAGAAAATAAGCCCGCAATTCACCGGCTTTGGTTTCATCAACCCTAAGAAGGGATACAGCGTGAAACCCGATCATATCTCCCTTATTGCTCGTAATGAAAATTCCTACGGGGTTAGGGTAAACCATTTGTTGATTCCCATTGTAGTTAGGGTGAAAAGCCCCATAAAAGATTCGCAGGTAGCCTGGATAATCCATGATGGAATTGCTCAGATAATCGTAACAGGAAGCAAAGCCCACCTGAATCCACTGACCATACATCGCCGGATTGACCCATTTGTGTGGGTCCTCCAGCCTTCCAGTGGATAGCCTCATCATTTCATTGTAAATCTTATCCAAGTGAGGAACCAATACCACAGAAACCACATCCAAGTTGTAATCGAGCTGATCCACCAAGCCTTTCAATAGATTATTTGAAACCAAGTTTTGGTTTTCAAATCGCATGATCAGGTTGTTTTGGGTGGACACGGTGATGATCATATCAATCAGTTTTGCAGGAGAATGCTGGCTCCACATACTGATTCCCCTCGCCGATTGGCAGGTAGGGTTATTCCCTTGACCTACCCCCAGCGGTTGTCCCAAAACCTTGATCGTGCCCCCAATCAAATATTGAAGAGCAGTAATCTCAGCATCTGGATCCGTTAAGGATTTCATGATCCTCTTCTCCACTTGAGGATTTATTTTAATACGCCGAAGGTTTTCCAAGCCTATTCGAACAGCCCTTCTGGAAAATAGGTTTTTGCCCAACATCCTGGCCAAACCATAAATGCATTGACAATTGTCCCAGCTTACTGTTTCCAAAATCAAGTTGGAGACCATCTCATGGAACTTCTCCCATTCGGCAATTCCCCGATCATTCAGGTCCAGACAGATAGGAACCAAGTTTGGATTTTTCTCAACTATAAATCGCAGTAAGAGGGCATGATACCCACTCACCAATCCAGTGGCGTTCATATACTCCCCCATGGAAAGAGATTCCGATGCGAGTTCAGTTTCAGAGGCCTGATCTAAAAACTCTAGATATTCTTCTTTTCCTTCATGTAGTTTAGCTCCTTCGGATGGTGCGAAAAGCGCATCTATATAAATGCGAATCGCTTTATCTTTCTTAGTGGTACCTGAGGTATCAAACCTTCTGTTGACTAAGCTGATCAGTTCTCGAGCTTTTTGGGTCCGAATAGGTCGTTGCTCGCAAATCATCTGAACTTCATCTACCAACTTTCCATAGACCCCATTGAGGTCCATTTCAGACATGATAAAGCCAAAGAGATTGAAGGCTTTTTTCAACTCCCGGTCCGACATCCGAACCCGGGTTTCCTCATTTGGCTCCCTTAGGGCAAATTCCAGATTATGCACAATGACTTCTTCTAGAAAGCTTTGCGCATCCTCTGCAGAAAGTAGCTCGTGGACATCCTCTCCTTTGGCATAACGAAGCATGCGCAGTTCGGATAGGGTTTCAAAACTAGAGGAGGGGTGCCCATATTTGAGCGTACCTTTCACTAAAAATGGCACCAGCTTATCAGGATCATTCCAGGAAGTCCCCTGAAAAAAGCCCGCTTGCTCCAGCTCGACACTTTTGTGATAGAGGTAAGCAAGACCTGATCTTGTCAAACTCAAAATATCAATGTGGCTGGCTAACTTGGTAGCTTTCTCTTTCTTAGTGAGTGCTCCAGAGTCGATAAACTCCTGGAGACTTTGATCGAAATTATTAAATACCTTATCGGTCGTCAATCCCATTAATTACTTCAAATTATACATAAAATTCTTCTTCCTCATAATGTTTTAGAAGCTCAGTCATCCGATCCGGATCCTCCCCTTTGAAATTGATGGTTCCAAAGTGATTACCAAATCCATTTCGGTCTGCACTTAACTTCTGCCCTTCATAAGGTGCAATCAACGTATGCTCCACGAAATAAGGCTCATTGTTGAGGGACTCAGGAATTTCTAACTTGGAGAACTGACGTTTCTGTGGATAGATCATCACGTTTCCGTGGTAGTTTTTGGGTTTGAAATCCTTGGCAGGAAATATCTCATCCAACTCCTCTTCGGTGATGTTTGGATCATGGCTAATCACAAAGGCAGCCAAGGCGTCAAATTCATAAGATTTAGAACATAATTCTAGAATATGCCCTCCTGGAATTCTACAGGCAGTTTCCCCGAAATTAAGCTCATCTTTTTCAGTCAAGAACCACTCTGGGTGAACCATACCATATTCGATTCCAAAGATGTCTACCATCTTCTGAACTTCCTTATGGATCAAATCCCGCTTACTTTCCAGGTATTTTCCTTCTGGGATAAAGTTGGAGTAGCCCAGTTTCACGTATTCAGTGATATTGAGGAATCTGATTTTACCTTTGTTGATAAATGCTTCACAAGAAAACTCCCGACCTGGCAAATGACTTTCCGCCAAACATGGGAAATCGCTATCCTCACATTTTTCGTCTACATCACTCATAGAACGAAGTAATCTATGGCCTACCGTACCAGCGGAGGCAAATGGCTTGATGTGAACCCAGCTATCTTCTTCTCCTTCCAACTGCAGGTTTGCCTGATTCAGCCGTTTCATAAAGGCCTTTACGCCTTCCTTGTTATACACTTCCTCAAAGAGCCCAACTCGTAAACCACCAATTAAGGCCTTTCTCTTCATCATGGCCTTATTACGGAATAAAAATGCCCTATTAAGAACACGTGGGTCTCCACGGTAAATAGAGTTAAGAGCACCTGCCCATTCTACTGTTTCTTCGTATAAGGGAACTGCTACATCCGCATCGAATGCTTTAAGCTTTTCATAAAGGTCAAGGGAATTGGAGCTGTCACTCCACTCATCTAGTTGATATGGAAGAAATGGGATATTATTTTCTTGTGCATACGGTTCAAAATCTGGAAAGGAGACCACTACAAAGGGTCTTCCTGTTTTTTGCATACTTTCTATGACGGGCAAACTCCAGCCCATTAGTGCGAAACATTTAGCCATAATTAAAATGGATTAAGGGTTAAAAAACTGATTTATTCGGATGTCTAAGGCAACACTGGATGGTGTGATAGAGAATTGGACAGAACAGTCAAAGGCTTAGACATCCACTTATACAAGGGATCTAGTAGGAAGTTCGTTCCATAAATTTTCAATCCCTTAGCAGAGTACAAGGGTTCTTAGAATATTATAATGAATTTGGATTTTATGAAGCGGAAAAAGGTGAATTCAATCATTCCTAATTACATCACCAGCTCAAATTTTCTGTATTCCAGTTGGGAGGCTGACCTGATAATAAAATATAAAAAGAAAAGGTATTTCAGCCATTTTTCCTGAAATGTCAACAAAATAAAAAGCATCAGGAACTTCGGTATTCCTGCTATTTTTCCATTCTCTGGAACAACATTTCAGTTTAAAACAGCCCTCCAAGAATATATCTTAAGTACAATTTAACCTAAGTATTTTTAAACTCCGATTGATTATCATTAAATTACAGGAATATCAAATTGATTTATTATAAGTTATTTCATGATTTTAATCATGGAATTTTTATTCCATTAGGTTTAACTTAAACATCCAACTGAAGATTGAATGCTACTATTAAGTAATCACTAATTTTTATCAAATTGAATCTCGGGAAAAGTAGTATCAACTTCAATTTTTAGGGCAAAGTTCAAGAGTAAGTAAATCGTTTATACATATAATATCAACAAACTTAGGCAAGTTATGAATTCATCATTTTTACAAAAAGCAGGGGGGGGCCTAGTATTTATACTTGGTATTTTTAGCTACATTCCTATAAGTATAGCTCAAGAGGTGATCCCATTTCCACAAAAGAAATCAGGTGGAACTCCTGGCTTGACGATTCAGGAGTCAATTTATAGTCCTAACAAAGAAAAAAGCTATTTAAGTAAAGATGCACCCAATATTATTATCATTTTGATTGATGATGTGGGACCAGCACAATCAAGTACGTTTGGAGGAGAAATCAACACTCCTACAATGGACAAAATAGCAGGGCAGGGCATCACCTACAATCGATTCCACACCACTGCCATGTGTTCTCCAACTCGTGCTGCCCTATTGACGGGAAGAAATCACCACATGGTCGGAGCAGGTCAAATTGCAGAATTAGCAAATGATTGGGATGGCTATTCAGGAGTTCAACCTAAAACCAGTGCCATGCTTCCTGAGGTGTTAAAAGCATATGGATATCACACTGGGGCTTGGGGGAAATGGCATAATACTCCTGCCCAATACACTACTGCAGCGGGTCCTTTTGACTATTGGCCCACCGGATATGGCTTTGAATATTTCTATGGGTTTTTAGCTGGAGAAGCCTCTCAATATGAGCCAAATATGGTTCGGAATACTTCCATTGTCCATCCCAATGAACCAAAAAATGGAAAACCCTATCATTTAACAGAAGATATCGCTGATGATGCAATTGAATGGCTTCAAGACCATAAAGCATTTTCTCCAGATAAACCCTTTTTCATGTATTGGGCCCCGGGAGCAGTCCACGGACCTCATCATGTTGCCAAAGAATGGGCTGACAAGTACAAAGGGAAATTTGACGATGGCTGGGACGCCTACCGAGAACGTGTATTTGCCAATGCAAAGGCCAAAGGATGGATTCCTCAAGATGCTCAATTGACTCCTAGACCAGCAACTTTGCCGGCTTGGGATGATATTCCAGAAAGCGAAAAACCTTTTCAAAGAAGGTTAATGGAAGTTTTCGCAGGTTTTGTGGAACATACCGATGTACAAGTAGGCAAAGTAATCGATGAAGTGGATCGCTTGGGTTATGGTGACAACACCCTCATATTTTATATCTGGGGTGATAATGGAGCTTCAGCAGAGGGGCAGGGAGGAACTATCAGCGAATTGTTGGCCCAAAATGGAATACCTACTACCATTGACCAGCATATCAATACATTGAATGATTTAGGGGGGCTAGATGTTCTTGGTAGCCCAAAAACTGATAACATGTACCATGGAGGTTGGGCATGGGCAGGCAGCACTCCATACCAATCGACCAAATTGATTGCAGCCCATTTCGGTGGAACAAGAAACCCTATGGCCATCCGCTGGCCTAAATCTATCAAGCCAGATTCAAAACCCCACACTCAATTTCATCATGTCAATGATATTGTTCCTACCATTTATGACATCCTAAATATTACTCCTCCCAAGGTGGTAAATGGTTTCCCTCAAGATCCTATTCAAGGAGTAAGTATGTTGTACAGCTTCGACAATGGTCAAGCTAAAGGTGAAAAACTTACCCAATATTTCGAAATCATGGGAAGTCGGGGAATTTATCATGATGGTTGGTTTGCCAGTGCTAAAGGACCAAGGGAACCTTGGGTTCCTGGGATACCAAAAGGAATGTTTAATGAAAAAGGAGAATTGATCTGGAACCCCAATGATGACAAATGGGAGCTCTTTAATTTGGACGAAGATTGGTCTCAAGCCAATGATCTATCCAGTCAAATGCCTAAGAAACTTAGGGAAATGCAGGATCTTTTCTTGGTTGAATTTGGTCAAAACAAAGGCTTGCCAGTAGGCGGAGGATTATTTGTTCCTTTGGTGAGACCTGACCTGAGAGTATCCACTCCATATACTGAATGGACTTTTGCCGGAAACATGACCAGAATGCCGGAATTTGCTGCTCCAGCTCTGGGCAACAAAGAGAATATCGTGACGATTAATGCAAAATTCCCAGCAAACGCAGATGGGGTGATCTATTCCTTGGGTGGGTTTTCTGCCGGCCTCAGTTTGTATATGGAAAAAGGAATCCTATCCTATGAATACAATCTCTTTGAAATCTCACGGACTCACATAAAAGCCAAAAGCAAGCTTTCTCCAGGCGCAAAAAAGATTGAAGTCATCACGAAATATGTAGAAAAAAGACCTGCAGGACCTTTAGAAGTATCCATCTATGTAGATGGAAAAGAGGTGGCCAAAGGGATAGTCCCAGTAAGTGCTCCTTTAGGTTTCACTGCTAATGATTGCTTGGATGTTGGGATAGACTTGGGATCCCCTGTTTCCATAGATTATTATGATAAAGCCCCTTTTAAATTTAATGGGACAATAGATGAAATGCAGGTAAAATACACAGATTCAAAATAGTGGAAAAACCGCTATTTTTTTAAAAATAAGGCATACCAAAAATCAATACAATGAAAACTCTAATTACTGTTCTATTCGCTTTTAGTATATCCATTTTTCTGGTTGGATGTGAGAATCAGACTGAAAAAACCGGGGAGTTAAAAGTAGATGAACAAGGCTATGTAATACTCACAGATGCTGAGGTAGAAAACTTAATCAAGCGCTCCTACCAGTATGTCGCTATGTACAATGTAAATAACAAGTTTGCATTAGCTGAGTCAGGCATGTCCACTAGGGGCTATAATAAGGGCCTAAAAAACACCCAATTGTTGGACCACACCGTCAAAGCCATTGCAAGGCCCAATAATGATGTGATGTATCAAATGGCCATGTTGGACTTACGAAAAGATGCCGCCGTATTTGAATTTCCTGCCATGGAATCCAAATATGTATCCTTGATGGCCACTGCCTATGATCATTATGTAAATGTGCCTCTTACCACCACTGAAGGTGATTTTAAAGAACCAACCACCATTCTTTTCTATACTCAGCGAACAGAAAATTACGATGGATCTCCTGTGGAAGGTGTGGACGAAATCTTCGAAATGACAGGTGATTTTGTCTCTGTAGTACTAAGAGTTATGCCTCATGCCAATGAACCAGAAAAGTTTCAAAGGATTATAGACCAAATTAATCAAATCAAAGGCATGACCCTATCGGAGTTTCAAGGCCAACCAAAACTTCCGGAAGAACCCATTGAATTCCCCGATTATGGAGCCACAGATGCCGATATATTCGAACATAACTTATTGGAGGTAATGCAATTCATATTCAACCATACCACCTTCGATACTACCAAGATCTTGGATAAGGGAGTTTTGGATGCTTACAAACCCTTGGGTATTGAACCTGGGAAAACCTATGATCCAGAAACAGCCTTTCGTATTGATGGGAAACGTTTTCGGGAAAAATCCATCCAAATCAAAGAGGAGTTCTTAGCTAAAATGAATAATCCAGAAGAAAGTAAAAGTCTATTACCAAAGTTGTTTCAGTTGAAAGGTAATATGACCCTAGAACCTATGGTGCTTCAATCTGTCGTTGGGCCCATTGGCCTTCCACTCAAAGAGGCAGTATATCCTCCTGTGGTAACCTCAGATGGAGCTCCAATGAATGCCATGAATGATTACGTCATCGAAATGTCAAAAGAGGATATCCCTCCAGCTACGGCTTTTTGGTCGCTGACTCTCTATGATACTGAAAATGGATTTTTCATCCCAAATGACCATAAGAAATACAGTGTAGGGGAAAACTCAGGCATGCAATTGAATCCAGACGGAGGAATTAAAATTTACATTTCCGAGAAAAAACCAGATGACATCCCTATGGACAACTGGCTTCCTATCAATAGAATTGACCAGAATATTGATGTCATATTAAGGGTATATGCTCCTGATCTAGAAAAGTATACAACCTGGACTCCTCCAAAGGCTGTCAAGGTTGAAAACTAACCCTAATCCATCATTTCAATTCAAAAAAATCCCATGTAGAGATCTCTAATATTAAAATCCAAAAGTCAGGTGAAAAGTCAAAATCATTAAAAATGATCAGGTGAAGGCAATCTCTTCGTTTTGTAGATTAAATGCACAAGAAGGCCGAAAAAGTAGTATAAAAAGCTGATATTAAAGTATTAGAGATTGAAAATTAAAATGTGCTTGCTGCATTGAAACTCCTGTTTATTAAACTTTATAGTACTCCAATTATTTTTTGATTCAATCGTAAAATCAGGTTAGATTGGTTGATATGAAGACAAAGCTTTTAAAAGATCAATCAAGAATTCTTTTTTTAACATCCATTTTAATCATTTTCTGTTTTAATGGATTTGCTCAGAACACCCTTATTTCTGACATGGATCAATTGAAATGGGAGAAGGTCATGCCTGGAATTTGGAAGGCAAGTTTTGGTGAAATGGGTCTAAATCCCATGGATTATACCAATCCACCCAATATAAAGGCAATAGAAGAACTGGGAGATACTCCTTTTCCCTTTGACGAAGAGGCTACTTATAGCCTTCTAACAGCAAACCGGGCTAGCATTCGATTACCTCTAGGTGAAACCGAAAAGATTTATGGGCTAGGTTTAGAATTTGAAGGAATGAATAGAAGAAGTAATGTTTATTCTTTAAAAGTAGATCACTATGGAGGCACAAAAGGATACACGCACGCACCAGTGCCTTTTTATATTTCGAGCAAGGGTTATGGTGTACTAATCAATTCTTCGCAACGAGTCAAAATTCATGTTGGCGTTGGCAATAGAAAAGATAGTAATTTACCCGAGCGAATCGACCGAACAACAGGTAAAAACTGGGCTGCAAGACCCCTTTCTGACGCCATTGAAGCAAGTGTCCAAGCCGGAGGAATGGAAATTTATGTCTTTACTGGACAAACAAACCTTGAAGTAGTTCAGAGATACAATTTATTTTTTGGAGGAGGAATTCTCCCTCCAAAATGGGGACTTGGCTTTTGGCATAGAGTGCACACTACAAGTTCTGATCAGGATGTCTTGAAAGAAATACAAGATTTTGAAAGCAATAATTTTCCATTGGATGTAATCGGATTGGAACCAGGATGGCAGAGTTTCGCATACCCTTGCTCTTTTGATTGGGATCCAACACGTTTTCCTAACCCTGGGAACTTTGTAAACATGCTGGATAAGAAAGGAATAAAAGTCAATCTCTGGGAAAATCCCTATGTGTCTCCTTCCTCCACCATGTACGAAGATATTAGACCCTTCACTGGTAGCCATACCGTTTGGCTAGGTGAAGTTCCGGATTATACCATTCCCGAAGCCCGGGAAGTACTGCTAAACCATCACGAAAAAAATCATTTAAACTTAGGTGTCAGTGGGTATAAGATTGATGAAGTAGATGGCTATGATGTTTGGTTATGGCCAGACCATGCCACTTTCCCTTCAGGAACTGATGCGGTAGAAATGCGACAAGTCTATGGAATGATGATGCAGGATATGTTTGATGATTATTTTAAAAAGCAAAACACCAGAACCTATAGCCTTATTCGCTCCGCCTATATTGGGGCAAGCAATCATAATTTCGTTTTGTATAGCGATTATTATGATCATAAAGGGTATGTAACAGCGATGGCAAGTGCATCCTTAACCGGACTTTTATGGACTCCTGAAATCAGAAGTGCAAACTCAGGAGAGGAATGGGTCAGGAGATTTCAAACTGTTGCATTCTCTCCATTGATGATGCTTAACGCTTGGTCATCGGGTAAAAAGCCTTGGAGTTTTCCAGAAGTAACTGATATTGTTAGAAACACCATAGAACTAAGATTAAAGCTTTTGCCCTATCTCTACACGGCATTTTATGATTACAATCAAAAAGGAATTCCTCCTTTTAGGGCCATGATTCTAGAAAACGGTTATAGGACTCAGGAGACACAAAAAAGCGGTGTTATAAATGATGTTACCAATCCCTATGCAGAAGAAAAAAGATTGGAAGTAACAGATCAGTATATGATGGGACCATCGATTCTAGTCGCACCGGTTTTTACGGGGCAGAAAGAGAGAAACGTAGTACTTCCTCAAGGAGATTGGTTTGATTTCTATACCGGGGAATACGTCGGTGATGGAGAAATTATCACCATACAAACCAAACTGGAAGAAATTCCTCTATTTGTAAAAGATGGGGCAATAATTCCTATGTTGACTTCTATCAGTAAGAGTGAAACAGATAATTCACTGGAGGTCAGACACTATGGAAAAAAGGAAAATTCATTTTTATTGTATGACGACGATGGAGTGAGTTATAATTACGAAAAGGGCGAATTCTCGATGACAGAACTGAAAGCCGAAAAAACTGAGAATGGAAAGTTATCTGGCAGCTCAAATGCTATAAATAACAAGAAGTCTAACTACAGTGAAATCACCTGGCGCTGGATGACTAAACAGTAATCCAAACTGAGTTGTTAAGGGAGTAGAAATCTCAAAACTCAAATAGTTGAAAAAAGTCTTTGTCAATTGTTAGTAGCCCATTTGGCTGATACCCATTTATAACTCTTGTCAAGTGACTTATTTTCAGTATTTTGAAATTTTCAAATATTATCTTGTTATGGCGTCTTATACATTGAATATTAACGATCAAACTCACAAGGTAGAGGTGGACAAAGGAACCTCACTATTGTGGGTGTTGAGAGAACATTTGGGTTTGACTGGAACCAAATATGGATGCGGAATAGCCCAATGCGGTGCTTGTACCATCCATGTGGACAATACCCCCATGAAAGCTTGTGTGCTCTCAGTTGAGGATTTTTCCAATGGAGAAAAGATCAAAACCATAGAAGGATTATCCGAAAAAGGCGATCATCCCCTTCAAAAAGCTTGGGTAGAAGTTCAGGCTCCCCAATGTGGCTATTGCCATTCCGGTCAAATCATGCAAGCTGCCGCCTTGTTGAAAAACAATCCAAGTCCAAGCAAAGAGGAAATCAAAACGCATATGAATGGAAATATATGCCGTTGCGGTACGTATCTGAGAATTGTGCAAGCCATCCAATTAGCCGCCCAAAGCCAATAAGCCATGACCCAAAAACACTCCAAAATCGAAACGTTGAACCGGAGAGAATTCCTGAAGTCATCGGGAGGTATTGCCTTATTTATCGGAGCATCCGGGATTTTTCCGGCCTTGGTTTCTTGTACAGATACCAAAAAAATCCAGGAGCAATTTGAAAAACATGCCATTACCGCTTGGGTAAAGATTTCAGAAGATGGTCAGATCATAATTTATAATCCTGCATCAGAAATGGGACAAGGTTCCATGACTTCTTTACCCTTGATTTTTGCCGAAGAAATGGATGCCGATTGGTCCAATGTACAAGTAGAGTTTTCTCCCCAGGAAAGTGATATCTACGGTTCACCAGGTTGGGCTCCCGGAAGCAAATTGATGTTTACGGTAGGTAGTAGAACCACCAATAGTTATTTCAATACGATGCGAACAGCCGGTGCACAAGCAAGAGCTATTTTGCTCCATGCTGCAGCTCAGCATTGGAAGGTGCCAGTGGGAGAGTTGAGTGCTGAAAACAGTGTGGTTTCCCATACCGGCTCGGGTAAAACGATCACCTACGGAGAATTGATACCCTATTTGGTTGCTGGAGAAACTATGCCGGATTTATCAGAAGTACCTCTGAAGGCCCCAGACAAATTCAAATTGATCGGTCATGAAATACCTAGGACGGAAATCCCCTCCAAAGTAGATGGCACTGCCCAATTTGCAATTGATATTCGCCTACCAGATATGCTTTATGGAGTACTGGAAAGAGGAAACCTTCATGGAGCCAAACCCACCTTACTCAATGAGTCTGAAATTTTGGGATTGGAAGGGGTAGTCAAAATCGTTCCTTACGATTATGCCATTGGAATCATTGCCACGAAGCTAGAGCTAGCCTTAAAGGCAAAAAGTCAGCTCAAAATCGATTGGAGTACTTCAAATGCCTCAGGCTTTAACTCAGAAGAAATCTACAGCGAATACAAAAAGATTGCCAACCAAAATCAATCGGGAGAGGTCATTATTAATGAAGGAGATGTAAGCCAAGCATTTCAGAATGCTTCCAAAGTTTATCAAGCGGATTTTAAAAACGATTATGTCTACCACGCCCAACTGGAACCTTTAAATGCAGTCATACAGGTTTCGGAAGATCTTCGGAAAGCCGACGTTTGGGTAGGTAGTCAACAAGGGACCGATACCAAACTTGGGGTACCAAGAGTGTTGGGGATCCCTCCCGAAAATGTCAATGTCCATTTACAATATTTGGGAGGTGGTTTTGGAAGGAGAAGCCTCAGTGATTTTGTGGAAGAATGTGCTGTACTGGCCAAGGAAGTAGCTCCAAAACCCGTAAAATTGATCTGGACACGTGAAGATGACCTGAGATATGGTACTTTCAGACCTATGTCCCTTCAACGAATCAAAGCAAGTGTTGATGTTTCTGGAACTATCCATGCGTTTTCGCATACGGTCGTAGGAGACGGAGGAAATCTGGTGGCCAGTGGTATCCGAAACGATCATTATGCCATTCCCAATCAATTTGCCGATTGGAGATCCACTTCCCATGGGATTCGATTAAAGCATTGGCGTTCGGTAGGACATGGTCCAAATAAATTTGCCATAGAATCCATGTTAGATCAAATTGCCTTTGATCAAAAAATAAGTCCTGTAACACTACGGAAGAAGCTGATGATCAACTCACCGAGGGCCTTAGCTACCTTGGAGAAAGCCGTAGAAATTTCCAGTTGGGAAGAACCATCTCCTGAGGGCTATGCCAAGGGAATCTCATTCGTGGAACACGGATCTTTAGGTACAGGAGTAGTGGAGATTTCATTGAATAAAGAAACTGGCGAAATTAAAGTACATCGTGTTTGGATTGCTTTGGACGCCGGAACCATCATTCAGCCCGATAATGTCAAAGCGCAGATGGAAGGCGGGATCATCATGGGGATTAGCAGTGCCTTGAAAGAAAAAATTTCGGTAGTGGATGGTCAGGTTCAGCAACGTAATTTCAATGATTATTCTTTGCTGAGAATGCAGGATGCCCCAGATAGCATTGAAACGGTGTTGATTCCATCTGGAGAAACTCCTCAAGGAGTGGGAGAAACAGCAACACCGATGGTGGCTGGTGCCATTGCCAATGCTTTCCTTCAATTAACCGGAAAACATTTACTACATATGCCATTCACCCCAGATCGGGTCTTGGAAGCTCTGAATTCCTGAAAAAAGATAGACGTTTAAAAAATAGTAAAACACCTTCTGAAGAAATTTACCTTCAAAAGGTGTTTTTTCTTTAACCTAGACTGGAATCGATGTAAGCAATTTTATTTTCTGCCAATCGACCTAATGCCCAAACTCCAGAAGGTGCAGGTAAAATTCCAGGAAGAGTTCCTGCCACAAAATCCTGATACACTTCCTCTTGTTTCAAGCCCATCTTCTGGGCCACAAACATGGCATTTACTTTTCTAGCCATATCACAGACACAAAAAACTGCGCCCTGCTCCTGCAATCCTTTGATACCAGCAAGCCCCGGAAGTGGAAAAACCCCATCTTCTGGGATATAGTATGGATTTTTTAAAGCAGGTTGCTTTGTGACAGGGTCATTATACCCAAAAAATTCTCCCAGCTTGTACTTGGAAATTGTCTCATCGTTCAAGGCGAATATCATCCCGTGGTGACGAAGTACATTAAAAATACCTAGCTGTTCACCCGGAGTACCAGTCTCCGCATTGGTCAAATAATACACATTGGACCAAATGAATCCCCATGGAATGGCTTGAGAAATATCATAGGAAACCGGATGCTTCTTCTTCCCTATTCTTTTAATTTCCTCATCCAGTTCCGCTCCACCGGCACCCATATTGCTCATGGCAAATCCTGATGAAGCATCCTTGTTGATTTTAGCCTGAAGGTTGTTTGGAAGTAAACTAAGTCCGGAGGCAACCGCCCCAGTAGCAACTAAACCAATGAAATTCCTTCTCGATTGTATGATGTCCTCTTTCATAATAAAATATGGTTTATGATTTAAATTGATTAAAAAGCAGATTTGGGGATGGGGACTTCTGATACTTAAAACAATCCACTTCCTTGCCCTATTCCATTACAGGAAGCTGGTTTCAATTCACTTCTCCAGTTGTGAGAAATAATGATGAGTCAAAATTGCAAAGAGAAAGATGAGGATACTACACCCAAAAAGATGATTTTAAAAAATCACACAATAGTGTGAGAAGCAACTTGAATAGCCAACTTCAGAGGACTTTCCAGCAAAAAAATAATTGACATCCTGAGGATTAATGGCTTAAGTACCAGCTGAAGCTATGGTCCAAGATATGCTGCTTTTCCGAACGGATAAATTCTAGAAATGCCTGGCTAATGGGAGATAGTTTTTTGCCTTTGAGCCAAATCAATCGCCACTCTGTTTTGATGGGTAAATCCACAGATTCAAGGATAAATAATTCTTTATTGACCAATTCATTATGAATCCCAATCATTGGCATGATGGAATAACCCAGCCCAGCAATCACCGCCTGTTTTACTGCTTCATTGGAAGTCAACTCCATCCTTTTCCTCTGCTTTCCTTGGTGCTCCTCAAAATATTTCTCCATGGCCAATCGGGTGGCAGACCCTTCTTCTCTATAAATCAGGGGCTTTTTCTCATCTCTAAAATCTTGATTTCCAATAAGGTATAGTTTATTTTCTATCAATAGCTCTTCCTCTACAGGTAGCTTTTCAGGAACAACAGACACCAAGGCAAAATCTGTTTCATTATTCTTTAAGCTCTCTATCACACGGCTTTTATTGGTCACATCTAAAACCAAATCAATTCCGGTATGCAATTCCATAAATCCGGATAGAAAGTAAGGAATGACATACTTCCCGGTAGAAGCTGAAGAAATGCTAAGTCTCCCCGTCAAAATCCCCTGATAGGCTTGGGTTTTATAGGTGATATTATCCAACTCTTGAATTACCCGCTCTGCTACCTGTGCGATTTCCTTCCCAAAATCTGTAATGTATAACTGCCGACCAATGACCTCAGTCAAGGGGATTTCAAATTGGTCCTGAAGATTTTTTAACTGGATAGAGACTGCAGGTTGTGTCATGAAAAGCTCCTCAGAGGCCTTGGTAATACTCCTTGTCTGTACCACTTTTAAAAAGATCTGTAACTGATGTATCGTGTAATTCATAAATTTTGTTTATGTATATTATAATAAATATAAATAAAAATTTATAAATAAGATTTCCAAACTTTGTATCGAAATCTAAAGACTTGAAGTATGATACAAACAGAATTGACAGAAAAAAAACCAGTTGAACTCCAAAAGTATGATCTGATCAAAGGAGATTTCTCCCCTGAGGATGCTTCAGAAATGATTTATCATATGATCTCCAAGAAGATAAATTTCCACGAGCACAGAAATTTTAGCAGTGAGATCAGGTTTGGAGAAGTGGATCAGCATTCAGTTGAACGTATCCAGCAATTAAAAGCCTGTTTATCCTCATTTAATACAGTAATCAAGGAAGCAAAAGAGCAGGGCAGAAATCTGAAAATTTCCTCCACCATTTCTGTAGAACTTATATAATCAATCGATTAGCTATGCTTCAAAACCTACTTACATTTCTAACCTTGGTATCTCCGGTTGTCTTTATATTGACAGCAATTGTATCTTGGTTCCAACCGGGAATTCGACCATTTTTTCTTAAAAAATTGGCTACGGCTGCTTCTATCATAAGTATTTCCATCGCCGCTTTAAGCGGTTTTTTTGTAGCCAATTACTCCTTGTTGGAATCTCCTTTTTATGGAATAGCAGATTTGGGATTCAGTATTAGATTGGATGCGCTGAGTGTAATTATGCTGAATATGATTGCCTTATTAGGATTTATTGTGATCAGATTTAGCTTGAATTACTTAGATGGTGATTCCCGGCATGGAACATTTATAGGAAGATTGGCCGCAGCCATTGCCTCTGTTCAGCTCTTGGTCTTATCAGGAAACCTAGGAATACTATTTATTTCCTGGGTACTCACTAGCATGTCCCTTCATAGATTGCTGGTATTTTACAAGGAAAGACCTGGTGCCATCATCGCTGCCCGTAAAAAATTCATTGTGGCACGACTTGGAGATGTCAGCCTATTGGCAGCCGCTATTCTCCTATATTCTCAATTTGGGACTGGAAACTTAGAAGTACTTTTCCAAACGATAAAAAGTAATCTTGCTACCGGAATCTCCATGCCCGGGATCGAGCTGGTTGCAGTACTTTTAGCATCAGCAGCTATCCTGAAATCCGCTCAATTCCCTACTCATGGGTGGTTGATTGAAGTGATGGAAACCCCCACTCCTGTATCTGCACTCCTACATGCAGGATTACTCAATGCAGGTCCATTTCTGATTATTCGAATGGCCTTTGTAATGGATGCAAGTACTTATGCTTCAGCGATCTTAATAGGGATTGGAGGATTTACCGCACTTTTTGCTTCGGTCGTTTTCCTTACCCAAACATCTGTCAAAACAGCCTTGGGATATTCAAGTGTGGCACATATGGGCTTTAGCCTGATGACTTGTGGTTTGGGGGTTTATCCTGCCGCGATGCTTCACTTAGTATCGCACTCCTTCTATAAAGCTCATTCTTTCCTATCCTCGGGAAGTGTAATCGAGGTAATCAGAGCTTCAAATGTTATTAACTACAAACGAATAGGAAGCCCAATAAGAATTTTAATGGGTGCCCTTCTAGCTTTGGTTTTATATTCAGGTTTTGCCATGCTTTGGGGTATAGATCCGCAAAAAGAACTATCCTTACTTGCCATAGGAGCAATCATCATCTTGGGACTGACCAGACTCTTTACCTCTGCGATAGATTCGAATGGGGGTATGAAGCTGATCTCAAGAGCAATTGCTTTATCTATGCTTGTTACCTTGTCTTTCTTCACCCTTGAATCAGGTGCGCACTTCCTGCTTTCTTCCCAAGTTCCTGAACTAACTCAACCCAATCTATTTGAAAGCATCTTATTGGGCATCATGTTGATTGCCTTTGGAATCACAGTGTTCATTCAAATCCTTGCTCCTACTCTTTCCTCAAACCCTGCCTACTTGGCTATGTCAGTTCACATTAGAAATGGTCTATACATCAATACAATATTTGACAGAATGGTAAGATCACTTTATACGCATAAACCTTTGCAGCATCCAGCTTTGATTTCAAAGTCTGTTCGGCAAAAGTCTAGACAAGAGGAAACTTTGGAAAAAACTCTTGCAGAAGCTTAAACTAAGTGTAGAAATATGCAATCCGCTAAAAGTCATCAAATGAACCATCTCAAAACTTCTACCATGAATACACTCGAAAATCTGGATCAAGACCAAAAACTCCTGATGAAAACCATGAAAACAGCAGGAAAGAAAATCGCTCCTGTCTGGCCTTTGGAGAATTTTGTAGCCGTAAACCCCTACCTTGGATTTACTGAAAAAAGATTTGAACAGGTTGCACATGAATTGGCTACAGCGGGAGATATACAAATGACCCTACCTAGCTCTTTTTACCTCCAAAAGATCCAGGAAGGAAGTTTGAAAAAGGAAGACGTTCTCCAGGTTTTGAAGCATAGAAAAAGCAAACAGGGATATAAGGAATTCATTCAATCAGTAGAAAATAACAGGGGTTCCAATGAATCCATGATTTATGTTTCCACGGTGGCAGACTTAGCCACGCAAGTCACCCAAAAGGACTGGAACCGTTTCGTCACCTCCAGAATTTCTCAATGGGCAGCATCTTACTTCGATAAAGGTCAGGCGATCTGGATTGCTGCAGATCAACAGGTAAGTATTTTCAAAGCTTGGAAAACTGAAGCCCAATTGGACAAAACTCCAGACCTGAGTGGTTTAACTAATTTTAGAAAAATTATCCAATCTTTTCCTGATCATCCGATCCAAGCTGCTCAGAAAGCAATTGAAATACTTGGGATACCTGCTGATCAAACCTCATTTTACTTTCATCGACTCCTACTGAAACAAGGAGGATGGGCAGCTCATGTAGCTAGGTTAGATTGGGATAAACAATTAGCAGGAGAAAAAGATGGGATGATCGTAGAATTTCTTGCTGTCCTGATTTGCTGGGAAGCTGCTCTATTGAAAAGCCTAAAAGGGTTTGAAATCGTACCTTTGTGGGAAGATCTAAAAGATCAATGGATAGGAAGTGAAGAGGACTTGGAAGTCAACAAGCAACTCACTGAAAATCTGATTCTTCAAGAAGCATTTGATTTGGCTACTCAACGAAGGCTGATAGAGAAGTTTAAAAATATTCAGGGCGGAAATAAATCCAAGAAAGAGCAGCCTAAGGCTCAGGCGGTATTTTGCATCGATGTAAGATCCGAAGTCTTCCGAAGAAATTTGGAATTAGTGGACCAGTCGATCGAAACCCTGGGATTTGCGGGATTTTTCGGATTCCCGATCAACTACATTCCCTTAGGACATCAAAGCGGAGAGGCACAATGTCCGGTTTTATTGAAAACAGGGCCAACAATTGAGGAGCAGATCCCTGATCCTGAAATCCATGAGAAAGCGGTCAAAGACCGTATTTTGTCTCATCAAATTGGTAATGTATGGAAGTCTTTCAAATCCGGAGCGGTCACCTGCTTCAGCTTTGTGAGCCCCATGGGTATATCTTATCTACCCAAAATCTTCACAGATTCCTTTCGATGGACGAGACCGGTTCCCCATCCAGATAAGCAAGGGATTTCTTCCAGCATTTTAAAAAGTAAAACAGTCCAATTGGAACCTCATTACTATGAAGCTGACTCGGCAGGGATTCCACTTGATCAACAAATTCAGATGGCCAAAAACGCCTTAAAAGCCATGTCACTTACAGATGATTTTGGAAAATTCGTCATGATAGTCGGGCATGGCTCCAGTACTGTCAATAACCCTCATGCCACAGGATATGATTGTGGGGCTTGTGGAGGACATACAGGCGAAGCCAATGCCAAAGTAGCGGCAGCCGTGTTAAATAACCGGGAAGTAAGAACCGGCTTACTCCAAGAAAACATCTTCATCCCTGTTCAGACCATTTTCCTGGCCTGTTTACATGATACTACTACTGACGAAGTGACCATTTTTAATGAACAAGTGGTGCCGTCCGAAAGAGCACAAGAATTGGAAGATCTGAAAAATTCCCTTAAAAATGCAGGGAAAGCTTCCAGAACAGAGCGGGCGCTCCGAATGTCAAGTCAAAAGAATTCAAGTGTGGAAAAGATGATTTTTGCAAAAAGTAAAGATTGGTCAGAAACCCGACCAGAGTGGGGATTGGCTGGCTGCTCCACATTCGTGGTCGCTAACCGGGAGAAAACAAAAAATCTGGACCTAGAAGGAAAATCATTCCTCCAATCTTATGATTGGAAAAAAGATCAAGGCTTCTCAATTCTCGAATTGATCATGACCGCACCAATGGTAGTGACCAGTTGGATCAACCTCCAATATTATGGATCAACAGTGGACAACAAGCACCACGGGTCTGGTAACAAAACCTTACACAATGTCACTGCTGGTCTGGGAGTTTTAGAAGGATTCTCCGGGGATTTAAGAGTAGGGCTTCCCTTACAAGCAATCCATGATGGAGAGAATTATCAACATGAGCCCAATCGCTTACAGGTGATTATTCATGCGCCTCTTGAAGCTATCAACGGGATCTTAGAAAAGCATCCCTCTGTAAAAAATCTATGTGATAATGAATGGATATTTCTGATGGCCATGGATGAGGAAGGCTACATCTCTGACCGTTATATGGGTAACCTAAAATGGCAAAGCTTAACCCAACATGTGGCCTAATTTTACAATGGCAAATAACTAGGTTATTTGCCATTACTTTTTTATCAGTAATCCCAGAATAAACTAGAATGCTCTTTATTTTTGATTTATCTAAAGTATTTTCAAATAACTTTTCATAAAGATGAATCATCCTTTTAGATGCCAGACAACCCAGCTCTTACGTTAATCAAACAATTCAGCTCTTCTTTACAAAACAACGAGATAGATCCACTTCAAGCCGAACGATTAATTAATGATATCCACAGTCATTTTTGCAAGCTGACTGATATCTCAGGCTTTGACTTAAAAGTTGAATATTTAGCAGCCATCCCCACTTCAAAAGGAAAAGCACTTGGTCTAAATCATGCGGCTCAATGCTTATTGGACTACCGCCGAACGGTGAAATTTGTCAAGGCCATTTTACAGGCCATCAAAGAAAAGCAAGGTCTATACCCAGGTAAAGTGATACAGATATTTTATGCTGGTTGTGGCCCATATGCACCCTTTCTAACTTTAATTGCACCACTTTTTTCTTCTGATAAAATTCAATTCACCCTCTTAGAAATCAATGAAAACTCCCTAAACTCAGCTAAAAGATTAATCCGATCCTTAAATTTGACAAACTTTTTAAAGACGGATTTTCTCGAAGATGCAGTAACTGTTCAAGTTCCTGACCCAAGCCACTATCATATTCTAATTAGTGAAACACTGGATGCCTTGCTATACCGGGAATGTTATGTCCCAATATTGAATAACTTGCTTCCACAATTTGACCCAGAGGTAACTTTGATTCCCGAAAACGTGACTATTCATCTCAGCTTGCGAAAAAACGCCGACCAGCAAGACCCTGATGAGGAAGAAATCAGCACAATTTTTAATGTTCGGGATACCCTATCCACCTTATCAAATGAACAACTATCCAGTGCTATATTCCCTGATGTGGTTATTCCCTTTACTACTATTGACATCCAACCTACCCATAGCTTTATCTTAGATACCACTGTACACATATACAAGGATATTGCACTTTTCAGAAATGAATCCTCACTTACCTTACCCATAGAACTACCGATAGAGCTTCCAACTAACGCTCAATCCTTGATTTTCAACTACTATTTAGAGCCTGAAGTTGAATTGAAATATAGGATTCAATAATATATTCATCATCCCTTTTAATGACCAGTATATGATCCAATTTTGAACAATAAAAAATTAGTATATTCAGTAAATAATTTTGTGTTTACTGATCATCCGAAAAAATCTGAATTCCCTTCCCTAAATGGACAGTGAATTACCTACTTTTAAGTATAGGTCACTCAATCGATAGAAATTATGAAAAGAATAGTAACTATAGGAGGTTTGGTTGCTTTATCGATTATTGCCGCCTATTTCATAATTCAACAAATCAAAACAGAGGCAATTGTTGCTTTAATAGTCACTGTTCCAGAAAAACCTAGCCCATTGGACTCTTTACCTATTCAAAAGATAAAGATTCCTGTAAAAAAAAGAGTGCTTGCTGCGAATTATTACCAAAAAGATGAAAATGCTCCTGCTATTTTCATTTGTACCGGCAACGGGGAGGCTTTATATGAATGGCTGGAAGTTCAGAAATATCTGTATGAACAAGGGTTTTCCTCTTTTGTATTTAGTTATTCCGGATTTGGAAACAGTACAGGAAAGACTTCTTCAACCAGTCTATTTGAAGATGCTTTAGCGGCATATCAACAGTTTATTTTACTGACGCCAAATGCCAATAAGCGCTTTGCTTTGTCTCATTCCTTAGGAGGAACTCCCCTTTTGGGCATCGCAAATCAACTTGATCCTGCGCCCGAAAAACTTATAGTACATGCTGCTTTTTCTTCCATCGTAGAGCTTCTTATTGATTTAAAAATTGCTACGAGTAATTCCGACTTTCTCTGGCCAAACCTGTGGAACAATACAGAGTTTGTAGAAGATATCGAACTCCCTATTTTATTTGTCCACAGTAAAAAAGACCATTCCGTCCCTTTTAAACATAGCCAGCGACTCCTAGAACATGCAGGAGAGAATGGATCTCTCTTGCTTCTTGAAAATTATGGACACAATGCTATCTATCAGAACGTTTCTGACAGTTTGTACAGGCCAATTCTAGAATTCATCAGAAAATAATTGATTCCACTTAGGACGATAAGTTAATATTCTTTCTCTTTCATATAAGCCGAAGTTCGGCTTATATGCCACGATTCAATTTTGTAACACTAAGAAAAAAACGATGCCCATTTACATGGACCGACACGATATTTCAGCAGATGTTACTGCAGAAAACGTGGCTGAACTGCATAGAGAAGACCTGAAAATTCAAGCAAAGTTTAGTTGCAAGGGCTTAACCTATTGGTTTGATGAATCCAAAAAAATAGCTTTTTGCCTGATTGAGGCACCCAATCAAGATGCAATTCACAAGATGCATCAACATGCCCATGGAGAAGTCCCCAATCAAATCATCGAAGTGGATCCTCAATTAGTAGAATCTTTTCTAGGTAGGATCAAAGATCCTTTCCCATCTTCTCCCAAAGCACAAGGTTTAATCAATGAATCCGCACAAAGAGTGATCATGTGCCTTCGGTTTGAACCGCAACAACTGAAAAACCTACCTGTATTGAAATGGAAAAGTCTTCTTCAAAGCTACTTGTATACCCTTAGAGATAAGCTAAGCAAATTCGAAGGTAACATAGGAAATCAAGTAGGTTCTCAATTTTTTATCTCATTTAAAAACTTCCAAGATGCGATTAGGTGCGGCCAAGAACTAGTAAATCATTTTAAATCAGAACATTTAAAAAATGGGAAGTACCTACTCGATATAAAAATCGGGCTATCTACCGGCATGCCTCTCAGTGATGGAAATGATCTTTTTGAGCCTGCAATATCCGAGTCGATTGCATTGAGTTATTTTAAATCAAATGGTATCATTCTTTCAGATTCATATTTAATAAACCAAGAGGGCCTACAAAAAAATAGGCCTATCAATTTACCTAAAGAGGATTTAAAAATTCTTTGTCATCTTTTAGAATTTATAAAAAAGGAATGGCAAAACCCCCTAGTAAAAGTCGAGGATTTTGGCCATTCATTAGGATTGAGCAAAACTTTGATGTACCGAAACATGATCCGACTGACCGGAAAATCCCCGAATAACTTTTTACGCAAATACAGGCTCGACCAGGCATTGGATGAAATAACCAAACAGGAAAAATCACTTACTGAAATAGCCTTTGAATCAGGATTTAATAGTGTTAATTATTTCTCAAAATGCTTCAAAAAACAATTTGGGACTCTTCCTTCCTCCTATTTAAAAAAATAGAATAATACTGAACCAAATGTGCAGGAAAAAAAACCAATTGTGCACGTTGAGCTAGGATGATTCCGGTACTTTTGAAAACTGCTGAACTATATTTTTCAATTCTAAAACCCATAAATGACCATGTCAAACTCAACTCAACAAATAGACGTATCCCTTTTCGAAAGATTGGGAAAGACAGATGGGATCACTAGGATCGTGGAAGATGTGATTCAAGCACATATGGAGAACCCCAAAATCCAGGCAATTTTCATTCCTTATAAGGATACTCCTGAAAAACTAGAGGTCATCTTACAGCATACCGTAGATTTTTTTAGTGAAGGAAGTGGTGGCCCGGTGGTATACAAAGGGAGAGATATGGTGACTACCCATAAGGGGATGAACATTACTCCGGAGGAATATGCATGTGTAGTAGATGATATCATGGGGGTATTGGAAAAGCATCAAATAGATAAGGATTCCCAAAATGAAGTGACCAAAATTCTTGAATCCCTAAAAGGGATGATCATAGGACAATAAGCCTAGCCTGATTTTCATAGAGGCTTAGCAAAAAGTAAGATGAACCAGCTCTGCTAAATCCCACTTTCCATTCCTCTTTTCCATTCAAAATTCTTTATCTTACTGAAAATAAGGAATATGAAAAGGAAAGATTTCATCAAAACATCTTCAGTACTTTTTGCTGGAAGTCTACTTTCCCCATACTTAGCATGTTCACCCCAAAATACAACGAAAGAAGACCTTCAAGAAATCGTTAGGAAAAACTGGGCTGGGAATTATACCTACCAAGCAAAAAAACTATACGAGCCCACTTCGGTAGAAGAACTACAAAATCTAATCAAGTCTATAAATAAACAAAAAGCTTTAGGTTCGAGACATTGTTTTAACAACATTGCCGATAGTCCGGAAAATCAAATCTCCACCAAAAACCTAAATCAAATTGTCTCACTGGATGAAGAAAACAAGACCCTTACAGTAGAGGCAGGCGCTCGGTATGGCAATTTTTCCGAAGAACTCTATCAAAAAGGATACGCCCTACATAATCTAGCCTCTTTGCCCCATATTACTGTGGCCGGTGCATGTGCCACGGCGACGCATGGCTCTGGTGTAAATAATGGGAATCTAGCCACTTCAGTGGTAGCAATAGAATTAATCAAGCCATCTGGTGAACTAGCTAAAATTGACAGGAACCACCCTGACTTTCCTGCTGTGGTAGTAGGTTTGGGAGCATTTGGAATTATCAGTAAAGTGACTTTGGAAATCCAGAATGCCTTTGATGTAAGGCAGGATGTTTTTCAGGATTTACCACTCTCATCTGTAGAAAACAGCTTTGATGAAATCATGTCCAGTGGTTATAGTGTCAGCTTGTTTACAGACTGGATGGATAAAAAGGTTAGTGAAGTTTGGATCAAAAGGAGAATGGACACCAATCCACAAGAGTTGGGAGATGATTTTTATGGAGCAAAAGCAGCTACTAAAGACCTGCATCCCATCGTAGAACTATCCGCGGAAGCTTGTTCAGCGCAAATGGGAGTTCCCGGTCCTTGGTATGATAGACTACCTCATTTTAAAATGGGATTCACACCAAGTGCTGGAGAAGAATTGCAATCCGAATATTTTATTCCAAAAGAGCATGCAGTAGCAGCAATCATGGCAGTAGAAAAACTGAAAGAGGAAATAAATCCTCACTTGATGATTACTGAAATTAGAACCATCGCTGCAGATAGCTTTTGGATGAGCCCATGCTATCAACAAGATTCTATTGCCATTCACTTTACATGGAAACCAAAAACCAAGGAAGTAATGGAAACCTTACCAAAAATTGAAGAGGTATTGGCTCCTTTTGGAGTTAAACCTCATTGGGGAAAATTATTTACGATCTCTCCTGCACTCCTTCATGTATTGTATGAGAAATTTCCTGAATTCCTGGCTTTGGCCAACAGCTACGACCCTGAAGGTAAATTCCGAAATAGCTACCTGGATTTAAATATTTATAAAATGTAGTAGGTAGCTCATTCAATTTAGATTTTTGGTGTCTATTAACTGGTACTGATTGTATTTTGTCAGGATTATGACTGAATCCTGCAAAACTTTGGTAATCAAGTACTTTTTAGCGTTTTTCATAAAGCAACCAACCACCAACCATATGAAACATCTACTAACTTTTTGCCTTGGGTTTATACTTGTTAGCTCCAGCGTGTATTCCCAAGTTCAACTCAATCCAGCTCCAGATAGAAGAGCTGATGAAGGAGAAGGCCCCTTTGAACGATTAATTATTAGAGGTGCCATCGTCATCGATGGTTCAGGGGCTCCTCCTGCCGGACCTGCTGACATCGTCATCGAAGGAAATAAAATTGTGGAAATCAGACAGGTCGGGGTTCCAAATGTCCCAATAGACGATGCTTCCAGACCGCAAGGAGCTACCAAGGAAATCGATGCGCATGGATCCTACATTATGCCCGGATTCATCAATCTTCATGCTCACATCGGGGGTGCTGAAAAATCACCCAATTCAGAATATCCCTACAAGTTGTATTTGGCACATGGAGTTACCACGATTAGGGGAGTGCCTGCTGCCAATGTAGCTTGGACACAAAGCGAGAAAAAACGCTCCGCTGCCAACGAAATCGTGGCACCGAGAATCGTTGCTTTTCATACCTTGGGCCAAGGAGAAAACTGGAAGGGAGGAGCCGTTTATACCCCTGAAAAAGCCAGAGAATGGGTCTCTTGGGCTGCCAGCCAAGGAGTAGAAGGAATCAAGTTCTTCAACCATGATCCAGATGTGCTTCAAGCTGCAATCGACGCTGCTCACGAAAATGGAATGGGAACGGTCGCCCATATCGCTCAGCCAATGGTCGCCCAGACCAATGCCTTAGATGCAGCAAGAATGGGCCTTGATAACATGACTCATTATTATGGATTATTTGAGGCATTGTATAAAGATGAAGACATACAACATTGGCCTGCTGAGTTCAACTATAATGACGAGCAGCATCGCTTTAGTCAGGTAGCTTATCAATGGGACAAAATACATCCAAGAGGAAGTGCTCAATGGAATGCTTTGATAGAAGAATTTTTGGAGCATGATTTCATTATTGATCCCACCATGACGGCCTATCTGGCTGGAAGAGATCTTATGAGGGAGCGAAATGCTGAATGGCATCAGGAATATACCTTGCCCTCTCTTTGGGATTTTTACACACCAAACCGTGAAAACCATGGATCCTATTTTTACAACTGGACTTCTTGGGATGAAACTGCCTGGCGGAATTTCTACAAAGTATGGATGTCATTCCTGAACGACTACAAAAATGCAGGAGGTCGGGTTACTGTCAGTGACGATGCGTCTTTTATCTATAATCTTTGGGGCTTTGGATTGATTGAGGAAATGGAGTTGCTTCAAGAGGCAGGCTTCCATCCTTTAGAAGTCATCAGAGGAGCAACATTACATGCGGCTCAAGCAATCTTTGAACCTAAGGGAAAACCCATTGAATTTGGGGTAATTCGTCCGGGCCTATTGGCAGACTTGGTGATAGTGGATGAAAACCCGATAGAAAATCTCAAGGTGCTTTATGGAACTGGCTTCTTGAAACTCAATGATGAGACGGGTGAAATGGAGCGAGTGGGTGGAGTAAAATATACCATCAAAGACGGGATTGTTTACGATGCAGTTCAGCTTAGGGAGGATATCAAAGAGATGGTCCGAAATCAAAAGAAATAAGCACTACCTGCTTTAAAATATCTCCCGGGGAGGTTTTCTCCCTGGGATTTTTTATGCTTTTCTGATTTTGGTTTTCAATGATATGTTTCTCCAAAATCAGTAATTTTATCAAGGTTCGGAGAGCACTAGGTATTGTTCGAATCGATTCATTTAGAGTGTCTCTCCTAGCCAACTGAATGGAATCCACAACTTAATAAGTTGATTCCCATCAACCTTCCAAAAAAACCCAAGATGAACCTTCGAATCCCACTACTGAACAGTCTTCTTCTATTTTTTAATTGCTGCAGTTTATTTGCCCAAAATAATCCTAGCATTCCTCCTCCCAACATAGTATGGATTACCTCTGAGGATAATTCCATGCATTATTTAAAGCTTTTCCATGAAAATGGCATAGCAACTCCAAATATAGAAAGCTTGGCAGATCATGGACTGGTATTTACACACACATTTTCAAATGCTCCCGTTTGTAGCGTAGCCAGGTCCACCATCATTTCGGGAAGTTATGCTCCAAGAATCGGCGCACAATTTCATAGAAAAAACAAAACTGTTCCCATGCAGGATTCCCTTCGAATGTTTCCCTTTTACTTAAGAAGAGCAGGATATCATACGAGTAATAACAACAAAAAGGACTATAATATCATCGAAGGAGACGGGGTTTGGGATGAGTCTTCACGAGAGGCAAGCTGGAAGTCTAGGAAACCTGATCAACCCTTTTTTCATGTTTTCAATATTGGAGTTAGCCATGAATCAAGCCTGCACTTTTCGAAAGAAAAGATGGAGACTACTCCCACACAAACCAACAAAAATTCATTTTCAATCCAGCCGAACCATCCAGATACGGAATTATTCCGCTACACCAATGCCTATTATCGGGATAAGATCAAGGAAATGGACCAAAGACTAGGCGAAGTTATCAGAGAGCTTGAAAATGACGGCTTATTGGAAAACACCTTCATTTTTTATTTTGGAGATCATGGAGGTGTACTTCCCGGAAGTAAAGGTTACCTCTATGAAACTGGATTGCATGTTCCCATGGTGGTTCATGTACCCGAGAAGTATAAAAACCTCGCCCAAATTGGAGAAGAAGGCAAGGTGAATGGGTTTGTGAGTTTCATTGATCTCGGGCCTACTGTGCTTCAATTGGCAGGTATAAAAACTCCCGAGGGAATGGATGGCAAGCCCTTTTTTGGAGACAATGTTACCAAAGAAATGATCGCTTCTAGAAATACTACCTTTAGCTATGCAGATCGATTCGATGAAAAATACGATATGGTCAGAGCTGTAAGAAAAGGGAAGTACAAGTACATCAGAAATTTTCAACCTTTCAATTTTGATGGGTTGATGAATAATTACAGATTCATCCAATTAGCCTATCAAGAATGGAAAGAACTATATGAAAAAGGAGCTTTAAATGAGATACAGGCTGCATTTTTCAAACCTAAAGAAGCAGAAATGCTATTTGACCTAGAATCAGACCCCTATGAAACGGTCAACCTCATAACCGATCCTTCCTCCAAAAAAATAGCCGAGGACCTACGAATGGAACTGAATAATTGGCTACAAGAAATGCCTGACCTCTCTTTCTACCCTGAGCATGTACTGATAGACCAGGCATTTTCAAACCCGACAGCATTTGGAAAAGCACATCAAAAGGATATTCAACGATATATAGATATAGCCAACTGGAGTATTTTGCCTTTCGAACAAATTGAAAACTTCTTACAGACAAGTCTGAAGTCAAAGGATCCATGGGAAAGGTATTGGGGCTTGATTACTTCCAGTAATTTTGGTCCAGAAGCAAAAAGTCTGAGCTCTCTTATTTCAGAGATCTCAAAAGAAGATGAAGAATTAATAAACAGAGTAAGAGCAGCCGAATTTCTATCTATTTCCAACCAAATTGACCCAAGTCAAGTGATGGTAGAAAGTTTGTACGAAAGTAAGAAACCAATGGAGGCTTTGCTGATTTTAAACTCGATTGTGCTCCAGAGTTCTTTTGATTATGGCTATGAAATCCATTTGGACAAAAGCAAAATTTCATCCACGGTCATTCAGGATAGTGAGGTGAAAAGAAGACTGGAGTATTTAACGGGAGGATAAATCCTCAGTTTTTTTGAAACAAAACGCAGTGAAACATGGGAAAGATCATCTATTATGTCGCAAGTTCTCTAGACGGATTTATTTCTGGTCCCAATGAAGATACTAGAATGTTTGTTCCAGGAGGAAAAGGGATAGAAAAATACTTCGAGGATTTAAAAAAATTCAAGACAGTGATCATGGGAAGGAAAACGTATGAATTCGGTTACAAATTTGGCTTGCAACCTGGACAACCAGCCTACCAACACATGCAGCATCATATTTTTTCAGATTCGCTGACATTTGAAAACAAGGCCGAATCGGTCCATGTAGAACCTAGGAAAATCTCTCGGGTTCAAGAAATTAAAGCATCTGCTTCTTCGGATATTTATTTATGTGGAGGAGGAATATTTGCAGGTTGGCTATTGGACCACCATCTGATCGACCAATTGAAAATTAAACTGAACCCCATTATCCTGGGAGATGGAATTAGGCTATTCGGATCATCCAAGACCAAAGGAAAGCTGGATTTGATGCAAGATGAAACCTTCGAAAATGGTCTAAAAATTATTACCTATTCTATTAGAAAAAATTAAGTCTGCAGCCCCTCTCCAGTTGATAGAATAAAAGGTTGTATTTAAAGTTACCATCATTTAATAAGGTGCTTATTATTTAGAATAGGATAGAAAGATTTTTAATATGAGGGAAAGCATATATTTTTAAAAACCTAATTATCAATTAGTTCTCTTAACCCAATAAACCTATGAAATTTTCAAAAATCGCCACTTTTGTTGGCTTACTATGCTTTGCTGCGTCCGCTTTCGCCCAAGACGGTACCATTTACCCTTTAGAAACCCCATCTGAACCAAATGCCATATTACTTAATACCGGTGGGGTAGATGATCAACCTGCCTCCGAAACCTGGTTTCGACAATGGGGAGATCCAATGGCTAGAAATATTACCACTGCGACCTTAACTCCATTTCTTCCAGAACCTGGAACTGCCAATGGTGCAGCAGTGATCGTAGCTCCTGGAGGTGGTTTTAGATGGCTTTCTATGGGAAATGAAGGATGGGAAGTAGCTGAGGCTCTTGCGAAACAGGGAATCGCCGCCTTTGTACTCAAATACCGCTTACATCCTACACCTGAATCGTTGGATGATTTTAGCGACTGGATGAATCGTCCTCGCCCTACTACTCCTGCGACATCTTCAGATGCTGCTCCTCGTCCTGCACCTATGGATCTTACCAACCAACTTGAAGATGCAGAGGCTGCCTATGCGATGATCTTGGACCGTGCTATAGAATGGGGAGTCGACACCGATAGAATTGGAATGATTGGATTTTCTGCAGGAGCAGGACTTACTATGCACTCTACTTTGAATTCCAAAACCATGAAGTTGGCATTTATAGGCCCAATTTATGGTGGAATGGGACCTGTGGAAGTTCCAAAAGGTGCTCCTCCTATGTTTAATGTCATTGCCTCTGATGACTTTTTATTTAGAGGTCAATTTGGAGTAATCGATTCTTGGTTCAAAGCCGGAATCCCAGTTGAGTTTCATTTGTATCAAAATGGCGGTCATGGTTTTGGGCTAGGCAATCCAAATCGTACTAGTAATCGTTGGTTCGATGCTTTTATTCATTGGTTGGATGTCAATCAATTTCTTACTGCCAAGGCAGAATAGAGATACTCTACCGCTACATATTTCTAAAAATCCCCAAAATTCTATGGGGATTTTTTGTTAACTAATTTTTAAATATAAATATTCTTTTTCTTATAAAATTGTATCTATCTAATAATTTATTTGTATTTTACTACGCTTTAATTGTGTTTAAGAGACAAACTTTGCTTTATTTCTCAAGAGAAATGAATAGTCTAAGCTTATTGGGATTCAATTTTTCTTGTCTTGGTTTTTCTTTTAAAAGCTAATAATTCTAGGAAATCATTGTCTTAAATTTTTACCTAACCAATAAAAAGATGAAATCTACCTATTCATTTTTAGTGTGGTCAGTTGTTGGGCTTCTTTTATTTGCATGTTCCAGCCCTAATGATCCTCTTACCATTACTCAAAGCGTAAATTGGTCTTCCTACGCTTCAGATAAATTTAACTCTAAATATTCCCCGCTGGATCAAATCAACAAGGACAATGTTAATAACCTAACCATAAAGTGGACATGGGACTCCCCGGATAATGCCTTGGTAAATCAGTTCAATTTCCCTGTTTCTATCTACCAAGCTACCCCTATTGCCATAGATGGAATATTGTACGTAAGTTCTTCTTCGGCAATTGTCTCAGCGATTCATGGTGTTACTGGAGAAACTATTTGGACCTATGACCCTGAAACCTATAAGTCCAATGCTCCAGCCCATGGAGCTTTTATCCATCGTGGGGTTTCCTATTGGGATGATGGCATGGAAGGAAGAATCATTTTTGGAACTCCTGATGCCCGTTTGATCGCCTTAAATGCGAGGGACGGGAGTTTGGTCGAATCATTTGGAGAAAGGGGGATTGTGGACCTTTCCAAAGGACTGGGTAGAGAATTTGACCCTTCCCATTACGGAGTATCTACTCCTCCCATCATCGCCAACGATGTCATTGTGATTGGTGCTTCCATTACAGATAAAGACCCTCAAAGTATGCGTCCTCCGGGAGACATTCGAGGATTTGATGTGAAAACCGGAAAACAGCTTTGGGTATTCCATACTATTCCACAAGAAGGGGAATTCGGAAATGAAACTTGGGAAAATGAATCCTGGAAATTCACCGGAAATACCAATGTATGGACCAGAATGAGTGCCGATGAGGAGTTAGGCTATGTATATCTTCCCATCAGCACCCCTACTAACGATTGGTACGGAGGAAATAGATTAGGGGACAACCTCTTTGCCGAAAGCTTGGTTTGTCTAAATATTAAAACTGGAGAACGAATTTGGCATTTTCAAATGGTCCACCATGGTGTATGGGATTATGATCTTCCCGCTGCACCCAACCTACTGGATATAAACAAAGATGGAAAAACCATTAAAGCGGTTGCACAGGTTAGTAAGCAAGGGTTTACTTATGTTTTTGACAGAGTAACTGGCGAACCCATTTGGCCAATTGAAGAACGGCCTGTACCCCAATCTACTGTTCCGGGAGAAAGGACCTCTCCCACACAACCTTTCCCGACCAAACCAGCCCCATTTGACAGACAAGGCGTAACTAAAGAAGATATCATAGACTTTACTCCGAAAATTTTTGAAGATGCATGGTCCAGTTTAAAGGGTGTGGACTTGGGTGAACTTTTTACACCTCCTACTGAGAATGGGTTAATGTATCTTCCCGGGGCACTTGGCGGTGCCAACTGGCATGGTGCTGCGGTAGATCCTGAAACTGGAATATTATATGTTCCCTCGATGACCTTCCCAGTATTCTTTAGAATCGTCAAATCTGATTCTACCAAAACAGATGCTAATTACGAATGGGAAAATTTTGGATTCCCTGGCCCAAATGGATTGCCATTCTTAAAACCTCCATATGGCAGGATCACAGCAATAGATATGAATGAGGGTAACCATATATGGCAATCACCCATGGGAGAAGGACCAAGAAATCATCCTCTTCTAAAAGACTTGAACTTACCAAGACTGGGATGGAATTTACGCGGATCACCAGTTTTGACGAAAACACTCCTATTTATTGGGCAAGAAGGAAAGTACTGGGAGTTCGTTCCTGCACTGGTGGGAGGAGCTAAGCTAACCGAGGTACAAACCCAAGAAATCATCAAGTTTGATCCAAAAATGCAGGTTTTCGATAAGGAAAATGGGGAATTGATATTTGAACTTGAACTCCCCCTCAATGTCACTGGTGCACCAATGACTTATATGGCAAATGGAAAACAATACATTGCATTTGCAGTGGGAGGATCAATTGGCCCAGCTAAAATTATTGCCTTAGGTCTAAAATAGAAATGGACAAACGCTTAACCCTTATCCTTTGAAAGATCAATCTAGTTCCTTTGAAAAGTCTATTCCTGAAGTATATGAAAAATACTTGGGCCCTTATCTATACGAACCATTTTCCAAATATGTCACCAATAGAATACTAGGTGACCCACAACAAGTATTGGAAATAGGTTGTGGTTCTGGTAGACTTACCAATCATTTGGTTAATTCCTTAAGTCAAACTGCCAAGCTAACGGCACTAGACATTAACTCCAATATGATTGCTGTGGCCAAAGAAAAGGTGCAAAGTTACCAAGTCGAATTTGTCCATGGGGATGCCCAGGAAATGCCCTTTGAAGACAACACTTTTGATTTTGTAGTTTGTCAATTCGGGTTCATGTTTCTCCCAAATAAACAAAAAGGATTCAATGAAGCATGGAGAGTTTTAAAACCTAGAGGCCAATTTATTTTTGTTACTTGGGACAAAGCTGAAAACAATATCACACTGCATATTAGCCAAGAAACTATTCTAAGCCATTTAAAAGCCAGTCCTCCGGCATATTTTGGACGAGCCTATTATTCCATGAATAATCCTGATGACTTATTAGCCTACACCAAAAATGCTGGATTTGAAAATGGTAAAATTGAAAAAGTGAGTTTACAGGCAACTTGCCAAACAGCATTGGACGCAGCTATTGGATTTGTGGAAGGGAATTCCATTATCAAAGAGATTCTTAAAGAAGGAGGTCCCGAATTACTTCAGAAAATCGAGTCCAACATTGTAAAAAGAATTAATTCGGAAGTTTGCCAAGATCCAGTTTGTTCTGAAATCAATGCCTGGCTGGGAGAAGCATTTAAGTAATCTTAAAATACACTTATTCAAAGCTTTAGTTCTTATAAAAACAAGGATTTCCTTCATTGAGAGTATCTTTAAATACCCTATGAAAAGATATCTAAAAATTATTCTTGCCGGACTTGTTGGGGGGTTTATTGGGGAAGGTATGATGGGAGCACTATTTATGAGTCCTCCGATCCATTCTATTTTATATGACCCCTCTTTACAAAGCGAGCTTTTTATACAACTTACTCCTGAGAGAAACCTAGTCCTGTCTATTGCAGGAATGGTAATTTTGACCATAGCTCATGCATGGTTTTATTACCTCTTTAAAAACTCAATTCCCGGCACTACTTGGGCTAAAAAAGGCTTATTCTGGGGTTTTACCATTTGGTTGCTCTATTGGGTATTTCAAGAATGGTTTATTTATCATACACTGATTGGAGAACCCATTTTATTAAACTTGTTAGAGTTGGCGGTTTTACTTCTAGGCTCGCTCGTAGAGGGCATCATCATTGCCAGAATTCTCAAATGAAAACTTTTTAATACTTCCTGATCCGATGAAGTAATCTGGATTTCATAAATTAGAAAATCACTATTTCTATTTAAGAGTGAATCCTAAACAAATGATGAAATTGATTCCCATGCCTTCCTATTCCCAACAAGTGTTAATTGTCTTGGCATTCCTCTCCCTATTTTCCTGCCAAAAGAAAACTACCGAAAAACCAAGTCTTGAAGAAAGTGTTCTTGCACAGCTAGACTCAATCCAAGGAGATGTAGCGGTGGCATATTTCAATTTGGGTGATCCTTCTGATACCTTGATGATTCATGCTTTTGAAGAATTCCATGCCGCCAGCACGATGAAAGTTCCCGTCATGATTGAATTATTTAAACAAGAGAAAGAAGGTAAACTCGATTTAAACGATTCTATTGTATTGGTCAATGAATTCAAAAGTATTGTAGATGGTAGTCCATACAGTATGGACATAGGAGATGATAGTGATGATGTGATTTACAGTAAAATTGGAAGTACTGTCTCATTAAATGATCTTATGTATAGCATGATTACGGTCAGTAGCAATTTGGCAACCAACGTATTGATCGAATTGGTGGATGCCAAAAACGTAACTGCAACAATGAGAACATTAGGAGCTGACAAAATACAGGTGTTAAGGGGAGTGGAAGATCAAAAAGCTTATGATCTGGGATTAAGTAATTCCACCACAGCCAATGACCTAATGATGATTATGAAAGCCATCGCTGAGGACCAGGCCGGAACTCCTACTGATTGCGAGGAAATGATCTCCATTTTGAAAGATCAACAATTCAATGAAATAATCCCCTTTTACTTACCCAAGGATGTTTCAGTTGCCCATAAAACTGGGGTCATTACAGGAGTTCATCATGATGCAGGAATCGTATACTTGCCAGATGGAAGGAGCTACGTTCTTGTTCTGCTTTCTAAAAACTTACAGGATTTTGACAAAGGAACTAATCAATTGGCTAAGGTTTCAAAGCTTATTTATGATCATTTCTTGATTCAAAATTGACATGTGGAAGGCTAAGCTTTCTAAATTTGGTTTCCACTTCATTTTTTGGGGGATTCTAATCTCCCAACCCCTTTCCGCTCAAGTGAATGTGCAAAAGATGGATGAATTGCTACCTGCAATTTTGGATAGTGCCAAAATACCAGGCATCAGCATAGCCGTCATCGACCAAGGAAAGATGGTTTATTCCAGCGCTTTCGGAAGAAAGGAGCTTAGAAAGGAGAGTGAAATAAGTAAGCAAACTATTTTTGAAGCGGCCTCGTTGACCAAGCCCATTACTGCCTTCTGTGCCATGAAGTTGGTAGAAATGGGAAAATTGGATTTGGATAAGCCTCTTTATCAGTACTTGGAATATCCGGATGCAGCTTCCGATCAAAGGTACCAATTGATCACGGGCAGAATGGTGCTTTCTCACAAGACTGGATTTCCAAACTGGAGGAAAAACAGAAATAGCAATAAGTTAGAAATCAAATTCGATCCTGATACCAAATTTGGATACTCTGGGGAGGGCTTTGTATACCTTCAAAAAGTGATGGAGCAAATCGAAAGGAAAAGCTTGGAACTAATCGCTCAGGAATTTGTCTTTCAACCTTTGCAAATGCATCGAAGCTTCCTGATTTTTCCTGAAACAGATGATTTTGCAGTAGGACATAATCCAAAAAATGAACCGAATCAAAAATTTATGCCAAAAGAGGCAAATGCTGCCTATAGTTTACACACTACTGCTGAGGATTATTCGAAATTCTTACTTGAACTCATGTATCCGAGTTTAATAGATTCGGCCTTCGTTTCTGACATGATTTCCCAAGAGACCCTCATGGACTCAAAAGACCCTTCTCTAGGATGGGGTTTAGGATTAGGTATTAATACCACTTCCCTAGACCAATACATTTGGCATTGGGGAGACAATGGCACCTTTAGAGCATTCTTTATCTTTTCCCCAAAAACAGAGGTTGGTCTAGTATATTTCACCAATAGCCAAAATGGCCTTAGCATAGTAAAAAGAATGGTTCATCTTACTTTTTCAGATCCTGAGGTCATGGAAAATTGGAACGAATACAAGCAGTTTGATGATGAATAAAAGTGTAGACAACTACTTCATTGAAGGATGTGGAAGATGTCCCTTCGGAGGAACTCCCCAGTGTAAAGTCCATTCTTGGGCTCAGGAACTTGGTCTTCTCCGGGAAATCCTTCAGGAAAGTGAATTAAAAGAAGAATGCAAATGGGGTGTTCCCTGTTATACCTTCCAAGGAGTAAATGTGCTGATTATTAGCGCTTTCAAAGAATATTGTTGTCTTAGCTTTTTTAAAGGAGCACTGCTAAAAGACCCTTATAAAATCTTGTCCAAACAGGGCGAAAATACCTATGCAGCAAGATTGATTCGATTTACCAATGTCCAGGAAATCAAAAAATTTACCTCTGAAATAAAGTCTACAATTGGCGAAGCCATAGAAGTAGAAAAATCCGGTTTAAAGTTACCTCCAAAGGAACTTACAGCAACAGATTTTGTGGATGAACTTTGGCAAAAGCTGGAGGAAGACCCTTCTTTTAAATCTGCATTTGAAGCATTGACACCAGGAAGGCAAAGAGGATATAACCTCTATTTTTCCCAAGCCAAACAATCAGTCACTCGTTTTTCAAGGATAGAAAAATCCATGAACAAGATCTTTGAAGGAAAAGGATGGAACGAACGATAAAAAGGGGAACAGATTAAATGAAATCTGATCCCTTTTTCAATTAAATCAAGGCTAGATTTTTATTTCGTTCCAAATTTGTAAATACAAGTTTGTTCGTATTGATCTCCAGGCTCCAAAATCGTAGATGGGAAGTTCGGTTGATTTGGAGAATCTGGAAAATGCTGTGTTTCCAAACAAAATGCAGACCTATATTCATAGGCGATGCCACCTTTGCCTTTGGCAGTACCGTCTAAGAAGTTACCCGCATAAAACTGAATTCCTGGTTCGGTGGTAAAAACCTTCATTTCAATTCCTGAATTTGGAGAATAGGCAGTAGCAGCCAATTCCAATGCTCCTTGTTCCTTTTTATCCAGCACCCAGTTATGGTCAAATCCTCCACCAAATTTCAATTGTTCATGGTCTTTGTTAATATCTTGGCCGATAGGTTTTGATTTAGTAAAATCAAAAGGTGTTCCTGCCACAGGTTCATTGCCTCCCAAAGGAATCAAGGTGCTATCAACAGGGGTATATTTACTGGCCATCAATTGAAGCTCTTGATCCAGCACATCACCACTTCCAGCCCCATCTAAATTGAAAAAAGAATGATGCGTTAAGTTGACTGGTGTAGCTTTATCGGTTTCAGCCTCATAAGTGATTTTAAACTCATTATCTTCTGTTAGAAAATAGGTCATTTTCACATTCAAATTCCCAGGAAAACCTTCCTCTCCATCTTTAGATAAGTAGGTAAAAACGATATGAGAATCATCAGCCTCTTGAATATTCCAGATCACATTGTGGAAACCTCCTGGTCCACCATGTAGGGAATTTGCTCCGTTATTGAGAGCCAAAGAATAGGTTTGTCCATTCAAATCAAATTTTCCTTTTGCAATTCTATTTCCATACCTACCCACTGCAGTTCCAAAAAAAGGTTCAGGTGACGTGAGGTATTCCGAAGGAGTGTCAAACCCTAACACTACATCGATTAATTCCCCATTCTTATCGGGAACAAGTAAGGTCATTACCCTTGCACCTAAATTGGTGACCGTCATTTTCATCCCTTTGCTATTGGATAAAGTCAGGATTTGGTAGGGGCTTTCTTCTGGAATCATAGTTTCTTCAGGCATTTCGGTTTGTTTTTTTTGAGCACAGGCAAACATAAGAACGATACAGCTCAAGCCTAGGATTTGGATTATATTTTTCATTGCTATGGGGTCCAGTCTGTATTGGGGAATTGGGGTAGAAAAGATTTCATGAAACCTTTCTACCCTACCAATTTACCTGATTTTACTGAATCGAAACCTTATAAAGTCGATCATGAAGAGATTTTAACTCTGCTGCTTTCATTTTAATGATTTTACGGTCATAGGTCATCAAACCATTCGTCTCCACTTCCACATCGGTAGTTTGTGTGTACACCGCTGCTGAAAGACCTGCTGCTATTAATTCTTCCATTCTACTCATCAATTGGGAGTATTTGGCTAAAAGCTCTTGTTCATTTTTGAAGCTCTGATATCCCCAATTGTCTTTCTGTTGCCAGACATGACCATCTACAGGAAGCCCTAATCCTCCAAATTCGCCCAACACGAGGATGTTCTCTTTTCCATAGATCCCCGGTGAAGGCATTTTGGCATCAGGGTAATTATGCAAGTCAATGATATCTCCGGTGATCTTTGCTCCCTCCATTTCAAAGTTACCTCCACTTGCAGAATTCACTAATCTACCTGGATCATGTGCCTCAGTCCATTCTGTGATTTCCTTGGTTTTGAATTGTCCCCAGGCCTCGTTGAAAGGGACCCAAACCACGATAGAAGGGAAATTGTAAAAATCATCCATGATTTCTTTCCATTCTGTTCTATAAATCGCTTCAGATTCAGGAGTACGATCCCGATCAGTTTGACTTCCTAGTACAGCCAATTTCATCTCCCAGCCATTACCCATATCACCGCTTGGCATATCCTGCCACACCAACATACCCATTTTATCGCAGGCATAATACCATCTGGCTGGCTCTACTTTCACATGTTTCCTAATCATATTGAAACCCATTTCCTTGGTTTTGGCAATGTCATACACCAACGCCTCTTCAGTAGGAGCTGTATACAATCCATCAGGCCACCATCCCTGATCCAGTGGTCCGTACTGGAAAAGGAATTTACCATTTAACATCATTCGCTGGATGCCATTCGAGTCCGGTGCCTTCTTTATTTCACGAAGAGCAGCATAACTTCCCACTTCGTCAAGGACTTTCTTTCCATTGATCAACTCAACTTTCAAATCATATAACACGGGATTTCCAGGTTCCCACAATTCTGCATTGGATATGCTAAGCTTTGCAGTTCCACTAGGACTGATAATTTCTTCAGCCAGCATAGTTCCATCTTTCCAGGCTGAAACCTTTACTTGATGACCTTCTGCTACGCCTGTCACTTCAGGGCTCACTAAAATTTGTTTGGATTGAATGTCAGAGGAATTTCTGATCCCAGAAATATAACTTGCAGGAACTGTTTCTAGCCAAACAGTTTCCCAGATCCCCGTCACCGGAGTATACCAAATTCCTCCTGGCTTATTTACTTGCTTTCCTCTAGGCTGTGGTCCATCATTGCTGGGATCCCAAATTCTTACTTGGAGTGTTTGATTTTTCCCTGATTTTAAAAATTCAGTAATATCAAATTGAAAAGGATCATATCCTCCTTTATGCACACCTACGGATTGCCCATTGACAAATACCTCTGTCTCCCAATCAGAAGCAACAAAGTGCAACAAAACTTTATCCTTGCTTCCTTTTTTTGGGGTTGAAAAAGTGGTGTTATACCATAATTCATTGTCTTTTCCCACTGTCTTTCCAACTCCAGAAAGAGCTGATTCTATTGCAAAAGGGACTAAAATCTCACCATCATAATTGCTGGGCATAGGTGTTCCTTTAGGAAGAATTGCATAGTCCCAAAGTCCATTCAGATTGACCCAATTTTGTCGAGTCATTTGTGGTCTTGGATATTCTTGATGCACATTTTCCGGATTTACTTTTGCCGCCCATTCGGTCATTATTTTCCCTTCAACGGGAGTCCATTCTTGTGCTTGGGCAACGGAAAATTGATGCGCAAAAAGCAAGGTTGCGCCGATAATTAAGGATCTTTTCATTAATCTAAAAGGTTTACTGTTTTGAGAACGGTTACTTGTATAATATTTAGGCTATAATTAGCCAGTTATTTCAAATTTATTGATTCTGTCTCAACTCTGGAAAAGCGGTAATTCTTAACCTTGCAGCTCCCATCGGGATCAAGGTCACATCTACCACAGGTTGATCCGAAGTTTTGGGAAGGTCTTTCAATTCTCCAACCAAGCCATATTCATCGAATTGCCATTCCGGGATTTGCTGTGCCTTTACCACCATTTTGATCGGAACTTCTTCCAGCGTAAATGGAAAGTTAGAAGAAGGCCATTTCCCCTTCATTACTTCAAAAGAGGATGAAGGATCATTTTCATCGACAATGATGCTATAATTCCAGTCCGTCACAGGATGAACTTCCCAGGAAGGCCATTTTTTGGTATCCACCCCCTCTTGCCATTTGGAATCCCTGATTGCCGTTTCATCACTATCCTTTTTAAGATATTTCTCCCTGATTTTTAAGGAATAGGTCAAAGGACCTCTATTCACACTTAAACTGTTGCTGTTTTTCTCCCAACGTTTGGTTTCTATTTCCATTGGCAGTTGAATGGAAACTTGATCTCCACTATACCAGGTTCGATTGATTTTTGCAAATCCAATTCCCGAAATATGATCCTTTACAACTTCTCCATTAATGGAAATAGAGGCACTTTTTACCCAAGCTGGAATTCTTAAATAAAGTGGAAAATCGACTTGCTTTTCCATACTTAAGGAAAACTGAATCTCTTCTTCAAATGGATAGTGCGTGGATTCCTTAATGGTTACCAGCGTACCATCTCCCACTTTGACTTCCACTTGATTTGCACCATAGAGTGTCGCAGCCACCCCATTGTCGGGAGTGGCCATCCATAGGTTTTCAATAAAATAAGGCCAACCCTGAGAATGATTGTGTTGGCAACATCTAGAACTAAAGGGGTTCATCATCAAGAATGGCCCTTTGTTGCCTATTCCCGGGAAATGGTTTTCAGCATCCAGCAAAGCCATGTTGGGAGAAGTAATGTAATGCAAAGCTTTAAAATCCGGCATGACTGCAGCCGGATAGGTATTATAGGCAACTTCCTCCGCATGATCTCCCCAAAAAGGATCTCCGGTGATTCTAAGCATATGTTCGTCTGAATTCATTTGCTCCACCATCCCGCAAGTTTCTACTCCTTGTCTTGGGTCTGCATACCCAGGTCTAGCATCTTCATCTGCCCCAAACATTCCTCCGGGAACCTGTCCAAAGTGGTTCCGAATGATTTCAAAATTTTCGTAGGAAGCCTTTAAATCCGCTTCATTTTTGGAAAGCAAGTAATATTGGGCAGGTTCTCTAAATGCTTGAGCATGGTTCACATTATGCCAATCCACCTGATCTCTATACCAGTCAGGAACTTCCCCTCCATCTCTTACTTCATAGTAGTTTCTGATATCTTCCAAGGGTAAATCCCTTCCAGTCCAATTGGCAGTATTTCGATGAATTTTCTCCGCCAATTCCAATAAAAATTCGTCCCCAGTTCGATTATATAGCCAGAACACGCTATGTAAATTATCTCCTCCACGAAGTTTTTGCCAGTAGCCTTCGAGGAAATTTTCATCAGGAATTGTCAACTCGTACTTGAAATAATTGGTCATTAACTCCAATACTCGGGGATCCTGGGAATATTCATAATAAGATTGAAGGCAATAGAGCATGATCATATTTGCCCAAAAATCCTGATTATCCCCATCAAAATGCTTTGGACCAAAATTTCCATCTTCCCGTTGGCTACCCAAGGTTCCTTCAATCCAGACCATCGCCTCATCGATCATTTTTTGATCCTCCAAAATGTAACCGATATTGGCATAGCCTTTCAACCAATAAGGAACCTCTTCCCATCCCCATTTTCCTTCTCCATCCGGCGAAAGCCAAGCATTATCCGTTTTTTGAAGCCAAGCAGAAATTTCTCCTAAATTCCCTGTCAATCCCTCTTTTTGTCTTAGTAGGTATTCCTTTAAAAAACCCTCAGGCTTTACCGACCCCACAGGCAGTTTGATTAAAGAACTTGGGATCAACGGAGCCCGATTACTTACATAATATTGATTAGTAGATTGAGTTTCAATTTTATCAACTATTGTCACTTCATTACTGCCAGAACCATTTTGGCAGGCAAAAGAGGTTATTGTAATACCAAGTAGTAAAAAAGTTTTTCTGGTGAAAAGATACATGGATTTAGTTTGGGTTTTGGTAAAATAAAGTATCAGTTACGCCTGAATGATTTCGACCCAAATCATGAAAATGATTCAATTGAAGCAATATAAGAACATGAAAAAAAGTCGTGATCATTCAAATTGAGATTGTACGCACTTGAAAACTACAAAAATATACAGATAGTCCCATAGATAAGAAGCATCTAGGGTTGTTGAATAACCCCTGAATTATTGTTTTTAAACTTGAAAACCCCGGGAGTTTGGAGGAATCATCAAGAGGAACTTTATTTAGACAAATACAAATCCACCAGCGGTGTGGAAAAGCGTTCTTCAAAGCCTATTTTTATCGTTTAAATACACCAAATATGAAAAAGAGATACCTACTCGGTCTTAGTATGATGTTGATTTTGGGAAGTCAGGTGCAAGCCCAAGACGAAATCATCGAAAAGATCATCAAGGAAGAAACTGAAAATTCTCAGTTAAAAGAGATTGCTCATGAATTAATGGATGGTATCGGTCCAAGATTAGTGGGAACTCCAAATATGCAGAAAGCTCATGATTGGGCGGTAGCAAAATACGAAGGATGGGGAATTGAAGCTCGCAACGAACAATGGGGTGAGTGGAGAGGATGGGAAAGAGGAATCACCCATATTGATATGGTGGCTCCATGGACCAAATCTTTGGCAGGTCAACAATTAGCCTGGAGTCCAGCATCTCCAGCAGGTGGTGCACAAGGAGAAGTTGTTGTTATTCCAAATGTGGCTGATGAAGCTGCTTTCCAAGCTTGGTTACCATCCGTAAAAGGGAAATACGTGATGATTTCCGCTCCTCAAATCACTGGTAGACCAGATTACAATTGGGAAGAATTTGCCACGGAAGAATCTTTCGAGAAGATGAAAGAGGAACGCACAGAATCCAATAGAGCTTGGAATGAAAGACTTCAAAAAACCGGTAAAGGCAGAAGAGAACTCCCTACCACTTTAGAAGATGCAGGTGCTTTGGGAATCATTACCTCTTATTGGTCACAAGGATTTGGAGCAAATAAAATTTTCTCAGCTTATACCAAAAAAGTTCCTACCATCGATCTTTCATTAGAAGATTATGGGCTACTATTTAGACTAGCAGAAGGTGGAGAAAAACCAAAGATCCATCTTAATGCGCAATCCAAAGATCTTGGGGTAGTTCCTACCTTCAACACCATTGCGGAAATCAAAGGAACAGAAAAACCAGAAGAGTATGTGATGTTATCAGCCCATTTTGACTCTTGGGATGGAGGTACGGGTGCTACCGACAATGGAACCGGAACCATCATGATGATGGAAGTAATGAGAGTTTTGAAAAAAATCTACCCAAATCCTAAAAGAACCATCTTGGTAGGACATTGGGGTTCTGAGGAACAAGGCTTAAACGGTTCAAGAGCATTTGTAGAAGATCATCCGGAAATGATGGATAAAATCCAAGCCTTGTTTAACCAAGACAACGGAACAGGTAGAGTAGCTAATGTTTCTGGACAGGGTTTTGTAGATAGCTATGAGTACTTGGGTAGGTGGATGTCAAAAGTTCCAAGAGAAATCACAAAAGATATCAACACGACTTTCCCTGGCAATCCAGGTGGAGGAGGCTCTGATTATGCTTCTTTCGTTGCAGCAGGAGTACCAGCATTCTCTTTGAGTTCATTGAACTGGTCATATTTTAATTACACTTGGCATACCAACTTGGATACTTATGACAAAATTATTTTTGATGATGTTCAGAGCAATGTGATTATGGCTGCTATCATGGTATACATGGCCAGTGAAGAGGAAAATATGGTTTCCAGAGAAGTGAGAGTTCCTGTGGGAAGAAATGGTGAGCCTACTGAATGGCCTGCAAAAAGATCTCCAACCAGAAGAGGCGGATTGGATAATTAATCCAAACTGAATCAAATTAGGAAAGCCACAGACATCTGTGGCTTTCTTATTTTCCACTTTTTACAATTCCCCTATTAGTGCATGAGTAAAAGGTTTTGTATTTTTCTAAACCTTACTCTATGAACATGAAAAAAATCATCTTTCAATTCATCCTCCTATCTTTTGCATTTACCTCACCGACGATTGCCCAAGAAAAAATCCTGGTAGACGCAGTAGAAAAAGCGAGAAGTGAAGGTTTTTCAGGAGTAATATTGGTTGCCCAAGAAGGTAAAGTCCTGTACCAAGAAGCCATAGGGTTACGATCATTTGAGAACCATGTCGCCTTAAAGAAGAACGATATTTTCGAAATGGCTTCAGTATCCAAGCAATTTACCGCCATGATGATCATGATGTGCCAGGAGAAAGGATTGTTGGAGTATGATGATCCCGTGGGGAAATATCTGGATATCCCCTACCGGGGAATTACAATTAGACAATTATTAACACATACCAGCGGTGTACCAGATTATCAAGCAGTGATGGATGAGCATTGGGACAAAAGCAAAGTAGCGGGTAATCCTGATATTCTGGAGTACCTAAATCAATACCAACCACCTATGATTTTTGAGCCCGGAGAAAAATATGAATACAGCAACACCGGGTATGTATTCTTGGCAAGTATAGTGGAAAAAGCCACCGGAAGAGATTTCGTGGAATTAATGAGGGAATGGATATTTCAGCCTTTAGGAATGAAAAACACCGATATCCGATCTCCAGAAGCGAAAGCCAAAGTAAAAAACTTTGCGGCTGGACACATTAAAAATGAAGCGGGGGAATATGTCAATGCAAATAACTTCCATTCCTCGGATTATACCGTTTGGTTAGGAAATAGAAAAGGACCAGGAAGAGTAAGTAGTACTGCTTTAGATCTTTTATTATGGGATCAAGCTCTATATACTGATCAATTGGTTTCCCAAAAAACCATGGAACTCGCCTATTCTCCAGCCAAACTTAATGATGGCACTAGAAGCTATTATGGATTCGGTTGGGAATTGGAACCCAAAAGCCCTTTAGGAAAAATGGTCATGCATACAGGAGACAATCCCGGATACAAGACCATTATTGTAAGATACATTGAGGAAAATAAAACCATCATCATCCTGAACAACAATTATCATCCTGATATGATGAGGCTTGTGGAGGCAGCTACACTTTCCCTAGGAAAGTGGTAAACAATTAAATTGTGTAAAATTTATTTATCGCCCAAAGCTGCCATTTTAAAGCGGTCTATTTCTGGAGTGGTGTGCTCCATCTTCATTATCTCTTCCATCTTTTTCACGATTTCCGGATTTGCTTCTGCCAAATTATTTTGCTCTTTTGGGTCAACAGATAAATCGTACAATTCAATTTCCAGATTTCCTTCCTTTACGATATTCTGGCGAACAGCCTTCCATTTACCCATTCGAACAGCCTGCTGTCCTCCATACTCAGGATATTCCCAAAACAAATATTCGTGCTCTTCTTGCTCCTGACCAAGTAGTGTCGGTAAGAAGCTTTTTCCATCTGCATCGGCAGGAACTGGTATTCCCAAAAGATCACATATGGTAGGCATGACATCATAAAAGGCAGAGATATGATCAGTGGTAGAACCAGCCTGAACTTTCCCTGGCCAACTCACCAGCATCGGGATTCTGATGCCTCCTTCATATACGAAGCCTTTGGTTCTTCCATAGCCATTGGTAAATGGTTTAGAGCTTTGGAAATAATCGAAATCCACACCTCCAGTATAAGTCGGTCCATTATCGCTCGTTACGACAATGATGGTATTTTCTTCCAATCCCAATTCTTTTAGTTTATTACGTACCTCACCGATTTGTTGGTCAAGGAGGGTGATCATGGCAGCGTAGGTAGCATGTGGATATCTATTTGGAAAGTATCCTCTGGATCCATCATACGGCACTTCATCGCCAAATTCAGATTCATACTTATCCACATCTCCCATAGGTGCCTGAAGAGGGACGTGAGGCAATGGTGAAGCATAGTACAAGAAGAAAGGCTCATCCTTGCTTTCCTCCAAGAAACTTAAAACCTTTTCGTGCATTAAGGTAGGTGCATAATCTTGCTGCTGGTATTTAGAATAGCTGGCGGGATCATTGGGATCAGCTTGCGGATCCAATTTTGTATTAGGAACCACGATCGGATTATTAAGCGGCACCTTCGTTTCATTTTCCCACATATGTGGTGGATAAAGGTTGTGCGCTTGTCTTTGGCAGTTGTAACCATAGAAATAATCAAAGCCCATCTTTGTGGGAATACTTTCAGTGGTCGGAGCACCTAAGCCCCATTTACCCACAATTCCTGTTTTATAACCTTGGCCTTGCAAAAGTGAAGCTAGTGTAACTGTACCGGTTGGTAAAGGTCGTTGTCCCTCTAAATTGGGGTCTGCAGCAGCTTTGGCATAATCCCATACCTCACCTCTTTCTCTCCATTCGTCATTTCCACGAATATAAGCATGCCCACCATGCTTACCAGTCAATAAAATGCATCTAGCCGGAGCACAAACTGGAGCTCCAGAATAGTGATTCGTAAAGACCATTCCAGAAGCCGCCAATGCGTCGATATTAGGAGTATGAATCTTTTCCTGCCCCTGGTAACCTACTTCTCCATACCCAAGATCATCTGCTAGAATATATACGATATTAGGCTTGATGGGCTTTTCTTCAGGTGAGGAGCATCCAAAAACTAAGGCTACGGCAAATAGAGATAAAAAGATTCGATTCATATTGGGTTGTTTTTGTGAAGGTACTTATTGATATAATTTATTGCTTGTTCAAGTCTTGAAACCTCTTTTCCACTGACCACCTCGAATGGAAATCCGCTTTCTTGTGCAAGTTGAAAATATTTGTCAAAGAAATACTTTCTCATTTCCAATTCTGGGTATTCCCGTTGCGGGTCAGGTTCCCATGGAAGGTCTGTGTCGGTCAATAGAATCAGACTATAAGTTCTTTTCTGGATTTGATCTAAGACCCAAGGGTCTGTTTTGTTAAATCGATGTTCGGACCAAATGTGGATAACTCGTAAATCCGTATCGCAAAAAAGGTATTTAGTCGCCTCTTGTACAAGTTGATCTTCCAGTTCCACTTGCCCTTTGGCTATTTCCAATAAATCATCGTATTGATAAGGTTTACCTAGTTTCTCCAAATATTCCCGGGCAAATTCTGGAACCCAGGGTTCTTTAAAGGCTGTGGATAAGTCTTGACATAAGGTGCTTTTCCCTGTCGACTCTGGGCCTAGTATCAGTATTCGTTTAGGCTGCATAACTTCTTTCAGATTTTATCCAAGCTAGCAAGCCCATTATTGCCAGCACCGTGAAAAACGTAAACTGGAAGGAAGTTAAAATTAACCCCTTGTAAAAATAAAGTGGGATGGAAACCAAATCCGTAATAATCCAAAAAATCCAGTTTTCCACTTTCTTTTTTGCCATCAGCCACATCCCAACAAAAGCAGAGGCAGTAGTGAATGAATCCCAATAGGGCACATCACTATCCGTAAATTGGGATAAGATCAAGTACAAGACCAAATAGGAAAATAAGAAAAGGACGATTGAAAAAAACCAACCGGAAGGCTTCAACCATGTAACCGGTAAGACAGTTTCTCCTTCTTTAGGGTGCGTCCAAACATACCATCCATAGATGGACATGCTAAAATAATAGGCATTGATCCCCATATCTGCATATAGCTTGTATTGAAAGCAGATCCATACATAAATTAAAGTAGAGATGATACCCGTTGGATACACCCAAATGTTTTCTTTGATGGAATAAAAAACAGAAGCGATGCCAAAAAAGACAGCGATCCCCTCCAGCAAGCTCATCTGCTGTAAGCCTTTTATTAAACCATCAAGGAGCCATTGGATTTCCATTACACGAAATAAAGAAAATAAACTTGAATCCTATCATATAAAAAAAGCGAGATTGAATCTCGCTTTTTACTCAGCAGAAATTTAAATTTTTACTGGGTATTTGGGTCTGCTTTAGTTGCAAAGCTTGCTGGTATGGCTCCGGAGGGAGTCTTAGTCACATAAACTGCAAAGATCGAATTACTAGCCCAAGTACCCTGGTTTGGAATTTTGGGCAAGGGCGCTGCTGCTTCAATCCCTCCAAGAATATATCCTGCAAGAACTTTCTCTCCGTTTGAAAGCCCACTCAACTTTAAGATTCCATTGCTTGTAGCCTTTCCTTCACTTTCAAGTTTTCGGTTTCCGATAAAGGTAACACTCGCTCCAAGAAGTCTATTATTTTTAATCGGCTCAGAATTAATATACTCAGAATAAGTTCCATCTGCTGATTCTATGAAGGTACTTATATCTGCCACGAAGGGGATTCCGTCATTTCTACCTTGGGCGGTTGCCAGATCGTAGATTGCTTTTTGAGTTGAGTCTTGGGAATAGTAATACAATCCTATTCCACCAAACATGGTCCTATAAATAGATTTATTATCTGCCTCATCATCGTAAATTGAAATAATCGGGCATTCATATTGGCTAAACTTCTGATGAACATCCTTATTCACCACAGGATTTTGGGGGCCAGTAATATAGATAGGGTAATCATATCCTCCGATGATACCTGGAGGAAATACACCTCCCAAAGCAGTAATTCTTTCTTGTCCAGTACTTGGATCAATGTCTTCGATAATGTTTCCGTCTCTTCGATGAAAAGGTCGATCTGGATCTGGACTAGTTGATGTACCATAGGTTAATATATCCAAAGACCCTGGTTTTAAGGTAAATACCCTTACTTCTTCGGTATATTCCTGAGTAAAATCAGTTCCACCAAATGCTCGATATTGACCATCAAAGCGCTGACCAAAGACTAAATAAAATCTTCCATTAAGTTTAATTAGATCTCCTCCTGTCACAGCAAATCGGTCATCTTCTCCATATTCCATAAGGGCCTCCATTTCACTTGCGGAAGCTCCATTTTTGATTGCTTGAGTTACTGCTTCAAGTTTGAACCGAATGATACTAGGAAAAGTCTTCATATCGGAACCGTCGGCCTTCCATCCATAGCCTCCGATCACATACACTTCATCCGTGTCTTCATCATGGTATCCCTGCAAATTATTGGATTGTAAAGGAGCGGACAGCTCATCTTTCAACCCATTTACATCGAAAGACCAAAAGTCTCCTGTCTCAGGGTTAATAACATAAAGAAAGTTGTTGGCACTATCTGGAATAAAATTATTCTCAGGAGCAGCTTTAAAAGTATGTAATCCTTGCCTTCTTCCTCCGACTATTAATATTTCTCCCGCCTGATTAACAGCACTTGTATAGGATTGCAATCCAGGAAGCGCAGGTTTATTAGAAAATTCTTGCTCCACAAATTCTATCGTATAAGGCAAAACATCCTGTTGAATATTTGGATCTGGCACACTCGTTTGTACCATCATAATCCCTTGAGCTTCTTCAGAAGTTTGTGAACCTCCGCTTCCCGAGTTTTCACAGGAGGAAAATACAACACTGGCTAACCCCACCAATCCAATATATTTTAAAATAAATTTATTCATGATTCTTGATTGTTTGGTCCAGTGGCTGTGCCGTTTTGGAGATTAAAAATAAAATTTAAGACAGTATCTCTTTTTGCCTTTGACAAATCCCGCGTTACAGGCATATACCTGGTGTCATTCTCATCTCTGGTCATAAAAAACCCTATCGCACCTGCCTTTATTCCATGCGAAGGAGGGGTATTTGGACCATACATATGATTCCATGGGGGGTTTTTCGCAAAGACTTCAAAGGATTTGAAATCAATAAGATTTATTTTTTCCGTCATTCCTGGAAACAACTTCACATAAGGGGCTAATATATCTTGAACATCTTCCCACTTTGGATTTTTTTTGACTTTATAATCTGACCAAGCAAGGCATGAGATCATAGCACTTTGGGAAATGCTAGAAGGAACTGGATAATCCGCATCATATAGGTTGATAAAATATAATTGGCCATCCAATTGGGGAGTTCTAAATCCTGGATCTTTAAGCACTACAATAGAAACTGTTGCAAAACCTAAAGAGTCAGTCTCTGTGATGGTTGCATCAATAGCTCCAAATGCCTGAGGAGTATTTCCGGGATTCGAGGGAGGAACTGTTGCGCCCGGAGTGTTTCCATGAACACTCACAATTTGAACACCTAACTTTTTCCCAGGAACAGGTTTCCCTAGCCTACTAACATAAACTTTAGTTGTTGCGACACTGCCAGGAGATCCTTCAAGTCGAATCGGCCTGACTTCTACTTCAATATTTACAGGGGTAATATCTTCAACAAATATCTCGGAGGGTCCAATATCTGTCCTGGATATCTGTAGGCTTAATGCTGATGAATTAAGGGCAGTAATCTGATCATCACTTAGTGGTATCTGAACTATGTGGGAATAAGTATTAAAACAATATTCTAAATAGTCTACCTCTCCTATTAAAATTGGATCTGCATGGTCAGGCTTAATCCAAGCCGTCAAAGTTCCTAAATCTACTGGTGGACCTCCTGCATTCTTTCTGCAAATTCCATTTGCCAAGTCCAGAATCAAAAATTTTCTTTCCTCATCAATTGTAAAGGGACAATTGTTAAACATTGGATAATGCCAAGGATCACTTTTATCTTGAGGTCTCCCATTCAGTATTCTTACACCAGGACTATAAAGCGGTTCATTTGCAAAAACCGGCCCCAAAGACCCCGTAATTCTTCCAGTTTGATATTGCTTATCCTCAGGGACATTTCTATATCCATCCACAACAAATCGAATAGACACCAAGTAATTTCCATTTTCTTGCAATGTCCTGGATTTCAACTCTTTTAATACCGGAGAAACCTCATCACTAGGCCAAGAGGAAAAAGGTACCCGTATAATGGATTGGTAAACACCACTTGCATTCATATCCCCTCCAAAACTATCCATTTGATAATCAGCATCTTGCCAACTCCTTGTCGCCAGAACAGATACCCACCATAATTGATTAAGCACAGCAGGGTCAATCAATCCTGTAAGACTGATAGAATCAGAAATTGGAATGCTTACTTCCATTCCATAAATAGTGGGCACTCCTTGTTGGTATACATCAATATCAGCAATTTTAGCAGCTGATGGTTGATCTGTAGTGATAAATGGAAGCCCTAAGATTGGATCTTGAATTTCACCATCCTTTCCTATTGTAGAAACTATACTACAATCTTGGAGTTGAAACTTATGAAGTCCTTTTGGATTCTGCCATGGGGAAGGAACAGTATTGTCAACTTCATAATGGGTAGGATCATTGTTTACAGTAGAAGGATCGGTAAAAAATCGACCGTAAAAATTAATCCTCGGATAAGATAAATAACTCATAATAAACTAATTACAATTTTTAATAAAATATTATACTCGAAAAATCCATCTAAATAGATGGATTAAATTTTAGAATCAACAAAATACATTTCTACCTGACCTTTGTTTTTAACCTTGATTTTTCCCCGAGGCGTACAGTTAAATTTATCTTTGATCAGCTCATAGGTTTGCCCACTAATATTAATTTTTCCAGACTCTCCTGCAGTTTCCATTCGTGAGGCAACATTCACAGTATCTCCCCAGATGTCGTATGCAAACTTTTTGATCCCAACGATCCCTGCAATGACAGGCCCAGTATGGATTCCAATCCGCATACCGATCGGCGGTTTTCCTTCAGAAATCTTTGATTTCATATGCTCCTGTATGAATTCATTAATTTCAAAAGCAGCTAAAATAATATTAGAGGCATCAAACTCTTTGGTAAAATTCAATCCGCCGGCACACATGTAGCTATCTCCGACTGTCTTAATTTTTTCGATCCCATATCGATCAACAATTCGGTCAAATTCACAGTAGAAATAGTTTAACTCAGCCACTAATTCTTCCGCCGTGAGGACTTCACATAATCCGGAAAAATTTACAATGTCAGTAAACATGACACTTACATCATCGAAATTACGAGCCTTTGACATCCCATTATTTTTCAGTTCACTGGCTATTTCTGGAGGCAAAATATTCAATAGTAATTCCTCAGATTTTTCCTTCTCCTCATTAAGCTGTTTGGTTCTCAATCGAATTTTATCCTCCATATTTTGATAAAGCATCGCATTCTCCAAAGAAATGGCCATTTGGCTTGAAAGGATATTGATCAGGTTTAAGCGTTCAATTGTAAATGCCCCTTCAATCAAGTTATTTTCCAGGTAAATGATCCCAGTCACTTCACTTTGTTTCATCAAAGGAACAATCATTATAGATTTGAGCTTTTCTTTTAGAATGTACGGATCCTTTCTAAATCGCTTGTCCTGAACTGCATTTTCCAAAATGACACTCTCCTTATTCTTCAAAGCATACAAGACCACCTCTTTTGCTATAGATTCGAAACTTTTCAGAGGGAGGTTTTCAAATAAATTTGGCTCATCATTTTTAGTACAGGATTCAGATTGGACTGTGAATTCATTCTCAGTTTTCAACAATAAAACCATGCGTTGAGCCCCGGCATTTTCGATGATAATCTTCATCAAAATTTTAAGCAAATCCTTTAATTTGATCTCCTTTGAAATTGCTTCTGAGGACTTCAGCACGGATTTCAAATCCAAATCATTATTCGAAAATTTTTGACTTACTCCTTTCTCATCTGCACGTTGCCCAAATCTGAATTCCATTCGGGAAAAATTACTCGAACTCCTTTTTGAAGCCATTAAATCAACGATACCTTTGGCTCCTAACAGATTATATAGATACTCGGCATCACTCAAATGAATTGCTGCTATTTTCTTTTTCCCATCTTTCAAATTCAATTCAAACAGGCGACGGTTAACCAATGCCTGGATCTGTAGATACTCGTTCTTTTCAGAACAATTTAACGCCTCATAATATTCAGATTGAGCCTTTTCTAAATCCCCTTGAATCAAAGCTAGTTCAGCAGAAAGAAGTCTATATTTATGTTCAAAATTTGAGGAACTTTGCTGCGTATATTTTTTGAATTTTTTGACAATAGATGAAAGTGCCCTCTTCCACTTTAAGTTATTTACCCTATTTGCATTCGGGATCAGACAGGCTAAAATCAATCCTTTGTAAAAATAATGCTCCGCAGTATGCAGCATCCCGGGAGAATCCTTCAAGTAAATGTCCGAAGTAAGAGAGACCTCATAGGCTTTTTCATATTCCTCCCATAAATAAAGGGACTGCATCTTATTGATATAATAAAAGTGTGCAAAATGCCTTGAGTTAAAGTTTTCTAACTTTTTTACATACTCATTTTCATTAAAACCCTCATCAGAAAACGAATCAATTGAATTTGTTTTGCCCTGCAGATTTTTAATGGACTGAGAAATCGCACTCATGGTGAGAATCCCCTCCTCAATTTGAAATCTTTTTAAGAAATCTAAATACGAGTTACATGACTCAAGAACCAGATCATACTGAACTCCTCTCATAAAATAACTTTGCACCATCGCACAACTCGCACAGCTGGCATGAAATAAATCTCCTACCTCCAATCCAGCCTCGTACGCGGTTAACCAATACCCTTCCATTTCCTTGGCAGGTTTTTTCCATGGAATTGCAAAGTACCCAGTTACAAAATTTACCTCAGCTCTTGCACCATAATTCTGGTATTTATCAACTAAACCTAGGGTGAGCTGCCCTATCTTATATCCTGTTGTTCTAAAACCCAGGATACCGCTATGAAAAACGGGGCCAAAACCAAGAAAACCGATAAAGCCTCCATCTGTATTGCCATGTTTTAAGCATAAGTTTACCATGATCGCGCAAACCAATACACATAATTCCGGCTTAATTTGAAATGCAGATTGACCAGCTGCAGCCATCAGAAGAATAGCCGTTTTAAGCTTTTCATCCGACATCTCCGGAAGGTCAATCAACTCCTCCACATCCCTTTTACCCATCATGGCTTTGTATTTCACGAACTCAATCGCTAGGCTAGGAGGCGAGAAACTAGCCGGAATACTCACTCCTAATTCGGATGTTACTTCCCTACAAACCTTATATGCTGCCTCAAAATTTCTGATATTATTGTAAAACTGAATTTTTCGAATGGTGATTTTTGCTTTTTCTATTACATCCTCTGCATTGTTTAGGGCCTCATCAAAATAATCTACTACATAGGTGTTATTTCCAGCTAGATGTTCGGATTCAGCCCTTTGCAAATTCAAATCCCGTAGGGTTTCTCTAGAGACGTTCAGATTTTTAGACTGAACCAATTCCATTGCATTTTTTATATAGCTCAATCCTGATTCATAGGCATTCGCATATTTTGCTCGGATGCTTGCAGAAATATTCAATTCTACCAATTTCTTTAATAAATCCTGATCAAGAATAAGTTCTTGGGCATAATTAAGATGATCAGTAACTATGTAGACATAGTCAGAGTGTTCAATATCAGAAAGTTTAGATATAATACTTTTTGCAATTTCAAGTCGAACCTTCCGCTTTTCAATTTCCGAAAGTAAGCCTAAGGCAGCTTGTTGAATTTTATCATGTTGGAAACCGTAATCATCATCTCCCGAGCGCTCTTTTGTTTTAATGTTTTCAATGATGCATAGTTTTTCCGCAAATTTGAGTTGCATGTCTAGCTCCCCCTCAGAAATATCAACTAGACCACTCAAAATTTCTATTGAAAAGGTGTTTCCTATACAGGATGCATATTTCAAAGTAGTCTGAACCTCATCTGGAAGCCTGAAAAATAGCTCCGACATCAGGTCAATTACATTATCACTGATGCTTACACGATTGGCTTTCTCAATACTATAAGTCCAACTTTGTGTGTTTTGAGATACTTGGATTACCCCACTTTCATAGAGCGTAAGAAGGCATTGCCTGATAAAGAAAGGGTTTCCAAGCGTTTTCCTGTAAACTATTTTAGCTAGATCTTTTCCTGATTCTTTTGAAATTGAAAGAGAGTCTGCAATGATTTCTTCGACAGAATTTTGATCTAAAGGAGATAAAGCGAACTGGGTAGTAGTGACCCCATGAGAATTAAACCGATCCAACATCAACATCATAGGATGTGAGGGAGAAACTTCATTTTCCCTGTAAGCACAAATAACAAGCAAGTGCTTTAAACTTGAATCCATTAATGTATTTTCCAACCACCTTCTAGTAGTACTATCCAACCACTGTAAATCATCCAAGAAAATACATAGTGGATGATCCTCGCTTGCAAAAGACCTGATAAAGCTGTTAAAAACTTGGTCAAATCTATTTTTGGACTCATTCATAGGAAGTTGGGGAACTTCCACTTGCGGGCCTATCAACAATTCCAGATCAGGCATGATATCAATGATCAGTTGACCGGAATTACCTACGGCTTTTAAAATTGACTTCCTCCAATAATCTTGTTGCTCCTCTCCCCGGATTAGAATTTGGTCGATAAGGTCATTTAATGCAATTAATAATGAACTTAAAGGAGGATTATTTTTGTATTGTTCAAATTTCCCTGAGATGAAAAACCCTCCACCTAAATCAATATATTTCTGAAACTCTCGGACAAAACTTGATTTACCTACTCCAGAGTATCCACTCACCAATGCCAATTCAGCTCTCTTGTTTTTTATTCGCTGAAAGACTTCATTCATTTGTTTTAATTCCTCATCCCTTCCATAGATTTTGGAAGAAATCTGAAATTGATCTAATCGATCTTGAGTACCCAAAGTAAATTCGGTGATCTCATTGATATCCAAAAGCCTATCCAAACACTGTTGCAGATCATTTAATAGCCCAGAGCAACTTTGGTACCTTTCACTTGTGTTTTTCTTCAACAGTTTTAAAACGACTTTACTGATAACCTGAGGAATATCATGACGCAACTTACTTGGTTCTTCTGGTAGCAATGCCAAATGAGCGTGCATCAGCTCCATGGGATCAGAAAAATTAAATATCGTTTTGCCTGTTAGCATTTCGTAAAAAACAGCCCCTATGGAATATAAATCAGTTCGATGATCAATAGGCCTGTTCATTCTTCCAGTTTGCTCAGGAGAAATGTAATGCAGTCCTAATTCCAAGGCCTCGCTCACATTGGAAAAATTAAGATCTCTACCTCTTTCTATCGCATAGTCAAAACCCCAAACTTTTATTTCTCCGTTCTTATCCACTATAATATTTGAGGAGTTAATATTTTTGTGGATGATATTTTTACTATGTAGGTAATTCACTGCTTTAGTGATCTCCATAGCAATTTTTAAAAAATTGATTAGGTCTAAATTCCCTTTTTTAAGATACTCAGATAAAGGCTCCCCAATCACATCCTCATTGACTATGATTGGCAAATTTTCCAAATATTCTAATCCTATGGGCTGAACAATATTTGGATGAGAAAGCTTTGATAAAATGGAATACTCTTGTTTTAAGTGATTCAAATCTCGAAAACTAGGATAAGCCGAGCGAAAAGTTTGAATGGTCACAGGTTTCGAATCCTGAATCCGATTTGCTTTATAAACGATGTATCTTGAGTTCTCCCGAACTTTATCCAGTATATCAAAGCTAAAATCAGGCATTAAAAAATTATTAGTCGTTAATTGAAGTTTTAGTTCAACAATGAAAGACCTTTACGGAAAAACATGTTGGTTCATAAACGTCTTAAAGTACAAACATTTTTGAATTTAATTAAAAAAATTACTCCAATAATCATGTAAAATGGACAATAATAATATTTGCAAAAATCATTATTTACTCCACCTCACCTGAGAAAATTTTAAACTCTTCCTATTCCCAAACAAAAAAGGATTTGCCTTTGTATCTTTGCCAGCTATGACTTTGAGCACATTATCCTCCAAAATAGACATTGATTCTTTTGACCCTAAGAATTTTATCATCATAAAAAATGCGAGGGTCAATAACTTAAAAAGTCTAAGTGTCGCCATTCCACGAAATAAATTGATTGTCGTGACCGGACTATCGGGTTCAGGTAAATCTTCTCTGGCCTTCGATACACTTTTTGCTGAAGGACAACGCATGTATGTGGAAAGCCTTTCTTCCTATGCACGGCAATTTTTGGGAAGGATGGAAAAACCCGATGTAGAATACATCAAAGGTGTAGCTCCGGCCATAGCGATCCAACAAAAAGTCAACACCAAAAACCCTCGATCAACTGTTGGAACGACTACTGAAATCTACGATTACCTCAAGTTACTTTTCTCCAGAGTCGGAAAAACCATTTCTCCCATATCCGGAAATGAAGTAAAACACCATACGGTAACTGACATCGTAGATTACATCCAATCTTTTGAAGAAGGTACCAAGGTCATGATTTCCTGCCCGCTTCAGATTCAAAGAGGTAGAAAAATCGAGCAAGAACTGGAGCTTTTACTTCAAAAAGGATATACACGGATTTTGATAGATGAAACGGTATACTTTGTAGAAGACTTATTGGGAGAGAAAAGTGTACCCAAGGGAACCTATGAAATTTTAATTGATCGGGCTTCTGTAATCCAGAATGATGAAGACAATCAATTCCGATTAGCAGATTCCGTTCAAACGGCATTATTTGAAGGACATGGAGACTGTAAAATCACAATTCCAGGAAAAGAGACCCGTACTTTTTCGGATCGTTTCGAGCTGGATGGAATGTCATTCGAAATTCCCTCAGTCAATTTTTTCTCATTCAATAACCCTTATGGGGCTTGCAGAACCTGTGAAGGATTTGGCAATGTGTTAGGAATAGATCCTGACTTGGTGATTCCAGACAAAGAAATGTCGGTGTTTGAAGGAGCCATTGCACCATGGAGAGGAGAAACCTCCAGAAGTTGGTTAGAGCCATTGCTAAAAAAAGGAATTGAATTTGATTTCCCCATCCACAGATCGTATAGTGAACTGACAGAAAAGGAGCAAAACCTGATCTGGAAAGGAAACAAATATTTCAAGGGATTGGATGCCTTCTTCAAAGACCTGGAATCCAAAACCCACAAAATCCAGTACCGTGTAATGCTTTCACGATTCCGCGGAAGAACAACCTGTCCAGATTGCCAGGGAACACGCCTTCGAAAGGATGCTTCTTATGTAAAGATTAATGGAAAATCCATTATTGACTTGGTATTGATGCCTATTGATGAAGCCTTGCCATTTTTCCAGAAATTGGATTTACCATCCCATCAGGCAAAAATCGCCAACCGCCTACTAAAAGAAATTCAAAGTCGATTGGAGTACATGGATCAAGTTGGATTGGGCTATTTGACTTTGAACCGACTAACCTCCACCCTTTCTGGTGGAGAATACCAACGAATCAAATTGGCGACTTCTTTGGGATCTGCTTTGGTGGGTTCCATGTATATTTTGGATGAACCGAGTATTGGTCTTCATCCTAGGGACACCGATCGGTTGATTGGTGTCTTAAAATCCCTGCGTGATTTAGGTAATACCGTCATTGTGGTGGAACATGAGGAGAAAGTAATGAAAGCCGCAGACCAGATCATCGATATTGGTCCGGATGCGGGTGTCAACGGAGGGGAATTGTTGTTTCAAGGACCTATCCAAGACTTGATGGCATCCGCCCAAACATATACGGCTAAATACCTGCGTGGAGAAGAATTGATTTTCGAGAAGGAGGGCAATAGAAAATGGAAAGACAGCATTATCGTCAAAGGCGCAAAAGAGAATAACCTAAAAAACCTGACGGTAAAATTCCCATTGAATACTTTGACCGTGGTAACTGGTGTTTCCGGTTCTGGAAAATCTACCTTGGTGAAAAAGGTCTTGTACCCTGCTTTAGGTAAAATGCTGGGTACTGTAATCGATGAAAGTGGGAAGTATGATAAGATTGATGGGGACTATAGATCTGTTTCCCAAATCGAATTCGTGGATCAAAACCCCATTGGTAAATCTTCTAGGTCTAATCCGGTAACCTATGTAAAGGCATATGATGCCATTCGTTCCCTGTATTCGGAACAAGCCATTTCTAAACAAAGAGGCTACAAACCTGCCTTTTTCTCCTTCAATGTGGATGGAGGAAGATGTGAGGCCTGTGCTGGTGAAGGCACTACTACGGTAGAAATGCAGTTTATGGCAGATATTCACCTGACCTGCGAATCCTGCAAAGGAAAACGCTTCAAAAATGAAATCCTGGATGTGAAGTACAAGGATAAAGACATTGCCGAAGTGCTGGACATGACCATTGATGAGGCCATTGAGTTCTTCCAAGGCAAAACCCAAATTGTCAACAAACTACTTCCACTTCAGGAGGTAGGTCTAGGCTATATAGGGATGGGACAAAGCTCCAACACCTTATCTGGTGGAGAGGCCCAACGTGTGAAACTGGCATCCTTTTTAGGGAAGGGTGGGAGTAAATCAAATGAGCACATCCTCTTTATTTTTGATGAGCCGACTACTGGCCTACATTTTCATGACATCAAAAAATTACTTCATTCCATCAATGCCTTGATTGATCAAGGGCATTCTGTCATTATCATCGAGCATAATACCGAGGTAATCAAATCAGCAGATTGGGTAATAGATTTAGGCCCAGAAGGAGGGAACAAAGGTGGACATTTGACCTTTGAAGGCACTCCAGAGGAGATGATGAAGGAACAAAACAACTATACCGCGAAGTATTTGCGAGAGGCTTTTGTTTAACCCTTCGAGTTTTTGAAAAATTCAAAGGTTTCCTTTATTGGACCTATAATTAGGAAATTTAGCGCAGTTAGTATTGGGTGCTGCTTAAGCAACGCAGTTGTCTAGATTTTGCATCCCATAAAATTCAAAGAAAGAGCCACTCCGAAATGGAATGGCTCTTTCTTTGAGCGGGTAATGAGTCTCGAACTCACGGCCTTCAGCTTGGGAAGCTGACGCTCTACCAACTGAGCTACACCCGCTTTTTTCAATGTTGATTCAAATTTTTGTGAATTTAATTTACTTCAAAAACTTTCAAAATGTTTCAGTCATTACCAAAAAAAAAGAGAGTCAACATTGACTCTCTTTTCATTTAACCCAAACCTTTTTAACCTACACACTCTTTGACATTACCCACGGTACCACCATCAATGACATTTGGAATCCCATGATGATTTAAAATACCTTGAGCTTGTCCGCTTCGGTTTCCACTTCTACAAAACACTACTACGTGCTTTTTGTTTTTAAATTGTGCCAATTGGTTTCCAATTCTATCCAAAGGAATATTAACCGCTCCTTTGACACTACCCGAAGCAAACTCTCCTGGAGTTCTTACATCCACTAGAAATGCCCCATCCTTGATGGCTTCCACTAATTTCGTGTTGTCCTTCGTTCCGAATATTGCTGAGAAAAAACCCATATTTATTTTCTTTAAATGTTTACTAATTCATTGGTGACAGTTTCCTGTCCAGTCTCTTTCCATTCCTTCATTCCTACGGAATAGTTTTTCACATTTTCAAATCCATTTCTTCTAAGAAGAGAGTAAGCAATTGCCGCCCGATCTCCACTTTGACAATGGATAACCACTTGCTTATCCTTGTTGATTTTTTCCAAGTTATCTACAAGAGTTCCCACAAATACGTGCTCTGCTCCTTTCACATGTCCTTGCTTAAACTCTGTGGTATTCCTTACATCCACAATTTGGACATCCTCTTTGCCTACCATGGACTTGAACTCTTCCAATCCAATCACCTCTGAGCTCTGAAGTTCAATTCCCAAATCCTCTACAGATTCCACAAATCCATAGATGTTATCCAAACCGATTCGCATCAATTTTCTAGTCAAATCTTCCATTTGGCTCTCTTCTGCCACCAGAATAAACTGCTCCTGATAGTTCAACAACCAACCTGCCCAAGTTGCAAAGGAGTTATTTCCTTGGATATTGATGCTGCCAGGTAAGAACCCTTTGGCAAAGTCCACTTTGTTTCTAGTATCTATAACTTTCAACCCATCTTGGTAAGCGGATAGAAATTGTTCTTTTGATAATTTTGGATGCTTTGGAACTTCCACCAACAAAGGTCTATCTACCTTATTGAGGTGTTTCATCATCGCAAAATACTTTGGTGGCTCTGGTTGACCATCCAACAAGTAATCAATGAAACCATTCTCATCAGTTGCAAATTGGAATGCCCAGTTTCTTACTTTTTCATATCCTACAGTAGAACTTGGAACAGAGCCTAAGGCTTTTCCACAGGCAGAACCTGCTCCATGACCTGGCCATACCTGTACATAATCAGGGAGCTCCGCAAATCGCTGGATGGACTCATACATTTGCTTGGCACCTTTTTCCTGGGTACCTACGATACCTGCGGCTTTTTCCAATAAATCCGGTCTTCCGACATCTCCCACAAAGACAAAGTCTCCGGTGAATACCATCACAGGTTTATCTGTAGCAGGGTGATCGGTTAACAAGAAACTGATACTTTCTGGCGTATGGCCTGGTGTGTGCAATACCTCTAAAGTCAAGTTACCTACCTTGATTTTATCTCCATGCTTTAATCCTTCATGTGGGAATTCGTACTGCCATTCAGCAGGCCCTTCATCGGAAAGATACATTTTAGCACCTGTTACTGCAGCCAATTCGCGTGCTCCACTCAAGAAGTCTGCGTGGATGTGGGTTTCAGTAATATGAGTAATCTTCATATTATTCTGCTTGGCAATTGCCAAATAAACATCCATGTCTCGCTGAGGATCAATTACAATTGCCTCTCCTTTGGCTTGACATCCAATGAAATAACTGGCTTGCGCCAGGGTCTTGTCATATACGTGTTGAAAATACATATCGCTTTCTTTTTTTAATTTCTATGACAAATGTCAACATTTCTAAACCCCTCCACAGGAACTTTTGTCACATTAGAAGGGGCCTATCTTCACATGAATCAATTTGAGCTGATAAAACCATTGATTTCATTGAAACCAAAGACTCCTGGGAGTTTTTTTTGATCGGTGTGAATGGAAAAGACAATTCCTTTTAACTTCAAGGCATCATTCTTTAACAAACTCTATGAAAAAAAATATACTTCTCTCATTATTCGTTTTTTCGATCACTATTTGCTCTTGGGCTCAAATTCAGACTCCAGAGCAATTTTTAGGTTATAAGCCTGGTGATCGATTTACCCCCCATCATCGAATGGTGGATTATTTTGAGCATGTCGCTGCCAACAATCCAAATGTCAAATTGATTCAATATGGGGAAACGAACGAAAAACGCCCGTTGATCATCGCGATTCTTTCCAGCCCGGAAAACATGGCGAATCTGGAGCAAATCCGTACGGACAACCTCAAAAGAGCTGGTATTATGGAAGGAACTCCTTCCACTGCTATCCCAATCAATTGGATGTCTTTTAATGTACATGGCAATGAATCTGTAGGAATGGAAGCCGCCATTTCCTCATTCTATACCTTAGCAAACCCAGAAAATGCTAAATCACAGGAATGGTTACAAAACCAGATCGTCATCATCGACCCGGCCATCAACCCTGACGGAAGAGATCGATATGCCATGTGGTACAACCAAAAAATGAATACTCGGCTTCAGCCTGATTTGCAATCTGTAGAACATAATGAACCATGGCCAGGAGGTCGTGCCAACCATTACCTCTTTGACCTAAACAGGGATTGGGCATGGCAAGTACAGGTGGAATCTCAGGCAAGATTGAAAATCTATCAACAGTGGATGCCTCAGTTGCATTTGGATTTCCATGAGCAAGGAATCAATAATCCATTCTACATGGCGCCTGCTGCGGAACCTTTGCATGAGCAATTGACTCCTTGGCAACATGAGTTCCAGGATACCTTTGGAAGAAATACGGCAAAATACTTTGACGAGGCTGGAAGATTTTACTTCACCAAGGAGCGTTTTGACTTGCTTTACCCATCTTATGGGGATTCCTACCCAATGTTCAATGGTGCTATCGGGATGACCATCGAGCAAGGCGGTGGCGGTCAAGCAGGTATAGGAGGTTACAATTCTGTAGGTGATACAGTGACTTTGAGTTATAGGATTGCGGGGCATTATACAGCTGCGATGTCAGCTGCAGAAGTTACCAGCCAGAACGCTCAAAAATTGCTTTCGGAATATGCCAAATTCTATGAGGATAACTCTACCAATCCAAAGGGTAAGTATAAGAGCTTTGTCATCAAAGGAAAAAGCAACCCTGCACAAGTAGCCAAATTATTGGAATTGTTAGATAAGAATGGAATCAGATATGGCAAGGCAGGTTCTAAGTCCGGCCTCAAAGGATATGAATACCAGACTGGTAAGAGTGGTTCATTTGCTACCTCTGACGAAGATATCATCATCAGTGCCTACCAACCCAAATCTGTATTGGCGCAGGTTTTCTTCGAACCCAATCCTGCTTTACACGATAGCATTACCTATGACATTACCAGTTGGGCTTTACCTTATGCCTATGGACTGGAAGCTTATGCAATAGAAACAAGATTAGATCCAACTGGAGAATACGAAGCTCCTGAATTCACTGCCAATACAGTAGGAAAAACTCCTGTGGCTTACATGGCCGCATGGGAAGGGACTAGAGATGTGGCTTTCTTGGCTGAGTTGTTAAATGCTGGAATCCGAGTTAAGTATCCCGAGTTTCCATTTGAAGTAGAAGGAAAAAGCTTCCCTGCCGGATCCTTATTGATCACCAAAGGAGGAAATGAATATGTTCCGAATTTTGATCAAAAGGTAGTAGAGATCGCCAATAAATTTGGAATAACATTAGAAACCACCATGAGTGGATACATGGACAAAGGTAAGGACTTTGGTTCACCAAATATCAGAATTATCCAAGCACCAAATGTAGCCTTGATTGGCGGATCCGGAACCAGTTCCTTGAATTATGGAGCGATCTGGCACTTTTTTGAAAAAGAACTGAATTATCCTTTAGTAAATCTTGAGTTGGAAAATATGGCCAGATACGATCTTCATAAATACGATGTGTTGATCATGCCTTCTACCAGAGGAGGAGGTTTGTCCAAACCTGCTATGGACAATGTCTTGGAATGGGTTCGAGGTGGAGGAAAATTAATAGCCATTGATGGTGCGTTGAACGTATTTGCCAATAAAGAAGGGTTCGAGCTAAAGACATTTGATACCGAAGAAGAAAAGAAAGCCGCAGAAAAAGAATCTACTGAATTAGCAAAAGAAGAGCGGCTTGCACCTTACCAAGAAGGTGAACGAGTGGCAATTTCTGGTGGAGCTGCTGGTGCTATCTATGAAGTTACCATGGATGAGACACATCCTCTGGGATATGGTACAGGGGGAAAATACTTTACCTTGAAAAACAATTCTAGTAGGTATGCCTACTTAACCCGCGGTGTAAATGCTGGAATTATCGCCAACAACGATGCATACCGAACTGGATATATCGGCTTTAAAATCAAATCCAAAATGGGAGAATCCATGGCTATCGGTACAGAAAGAGTAGGAAGAGGACAACTCGTCTATTTTGTAGATGATCCAATTTTCAGAGGCTTCTGGGAATCAGGAAAACTAGTATTGAGTAATGCTATTTTTATGGTAGGCCAATAAAGATAAATTTGAAAACAGGAAGACCGACTGCTGAAAAGTGGTCGGTTTTTTTATTGCTATTGCTCTATTATTTCAATTTGAAACAATATTTGTCCACTTAAATAATTCTTCATTAAGAATTCCTGATTAATTTGAGATTACTAAAAATAGAAACCTATATTTTATTGAATTTCAAACCATTACCATTAGACCCAAAATTATGAAAAACCAAAGACGGGAATTCTTTAAGAAAGTGGGGGTAGGAACCGCAGGCCTTGGCTTGGCTGCTACGGTCCCTTTTGCCTCCAATGCTAATACCCCAAATCCTCCACATGAAGCACCTTCCGGTCAATTTCTTCAAATCGGGGATGACATCGCTGTAGCCAATACCGATTCAGGAAAAATCAGAGGTTACATCCTCAATAATGTTTACACTTTTCTTGGCGTTCCTTATGGCGCAGACACTTCAGGGAAAAACCGCTTTATGCCTCCACAAAAACCCGAAAAATGGACAGGGGTCAAGCCAACTATTTGGTGGGGAAATACTGCTCCGCAAATTATGGATAATCGTTATGCCAGCCCTGATTACTCCTTTGCAGATCATTGGAATTATGACGATGTCAGTGAGGATTGTCTCAAATTGAATATTTGGACTCCCGCATTGGATACTAAAAAAAGACCTGTATTAGTTTGGTTACATGGAGGAGGTTTTACCAACGGAAATGGTATCGAGCAAGATGGGTATCATGGAGAAAATATCAGCAAAAACGGAGACATCGTTTTTGTTTCCATTAATCATCGTTTAGGTCCGATTGGTTTTACCGATCTCTCAGGTGTAGGAGGCTCAAAATATGCCCACTCAGGTAATGTCAGCCAATTAGATATCATCGCATCATTGGAATGGGTAAGAGATAACATCGCCAATTTCGGTGGAGATCCAGGTAACGTGACCATCATGGGACAATCTGGAGGTGGGGCAAAAGTAACGGCCACCATGTCCATGCCTGCAGCAAAAGGATTGGTTCACAAGGGAGTCCCATTGAGTGGCTCCATGCTCCGTGCCAATGACCAGGAGTATTCCAGAAAACTAGGGGAATACGTGATGAAAGAAGCTGGGCTTACTCCTGATTCTATTGACAAGCTACAGGAATTAAACTGGAGAGAATACATTGACATTGCCAATAAGGCTTTGGAAAAAATGAGAAAAGATCATCCAACTCCTGGGTTTAGAGGTGGCTTTGGGCCAGTGGCTGATGGCGTTAATATCCCTAAAGGAGAATTTTTTTCGGATCCAAATGGATTGGCTTCAGACATTCCAATGCTGATCTGTACCACATTTCATGAATGGAACCCTACAAGAACTTCTCCAGAACTCGAAAAAATCGACTGGGCAGGGGTTGTGGAAAAGATCCAACCAAGATTTGGAGACAATTCCCAAAAAATCGTGGATGCCTACAGCCAAGATTTCCCGGAAGCATCACCGGCAGATATTTGGGCCATGATACTATCTAACAGACAAGGGGCCATCAATACTGCTAATGCAAAATCCAAACAAAAAGCACCTGTATATCTAGCTTGGTTTGGATGGGAACCAGACCTCTACAGTGGAAGAATGAAAGCCTTCCACTGCATCGATATTTGTTTTTGGTTTGACAATACTGATCGTATGTATACACATACCGGTGGTGGTGACAGACCAAGAAAACTCTCTAAAGCCATGTCGGCTTCGCTTTTGGCATTTATGAAAACAGGAAATCCAAACGCTGGTGCTTTGCCTAATTGGAAAGAATATACAGCAGAAGGTGGAGAAACCATGATATTGAATGATGTAAGTTCCTTAAAAAATAATCCAGATAAACGGGGAAGGACAGCCTTAGAAGCTTAAGGTGAAACCGGGTGTTGAAAAACCACCCGGTTTTTATTTTTAAACACCTTAGAGCTATGGATAATCATTAAATTAGAAAGAACAATCTCCAACATATGACCGCCTTTCGCAACTTTTCCATTCCTTATCAACCTGCTGTCGCTTATTCAGAAAAAGTCGCCTACTTTTCAATGGAATTTGCGATCCATCAGCCTCTCAAAATTTATTCTGGTGGATTGGGTTTTTTGTCTGGATCCCATTTACGAAGTGCTTATGGTCTAAGGCAAAACCTCATCGGTATAGGTATTTTATGGAAATATGGCTATTACGATCAGGGAAGAAATCAGGACCAGACGCTCAAGCCAGAATGGTATGAAAAAACCTACAGCTTCTTGGTTGACACGGGAATCAAATTCCAAATAGAGGTACACAGTGCTCCTGTATGGGTCAAAGCCTTTTATTTACCACCTGAAACATTTGGAAGCGCCCCTTTATTTCTATTAAGTACGGACTTACCGGAAAATGACTATTTGAGTCAAACCATTTCTCACAAACTTTATGATTCGGATGTGGCAGGTAAAATTGCCCAATTTATGCTCCTTGGACTGGGAGGAGCCAAGTTATTAGATGAACTTAATTTTAATCCTGATGTGTATCATTTGAATGAAGCACATGGGGTCAGTGCCGTATTTCACCTGATGAGAAAATTCGGAAACAAATCGGCAGTGAAAAAGCATTTGGTATTCACCTCCCATACACCAGAAGAAGCCGGAAATGAAAAACATGATATTTACCTCTGCGAAAAAATGGGGTATTTCAACGGATTCTCACTTTCCGAAGTAAGATCATTGACCGGAATGTCAGGAGACTTATTTAACCATAGCTTAGCTGCATTTCGATTTGCAAGGAAAGCCAATGGCGTCAGCAAACTACATGGAGAGGTCAGCAGACACATGTGGCGAAATTACGAGGGCATTCCAGAAATCACCTCCATCACCAATTCCCAAAACTATCACTACTGGGCCGACAAACAGCTGTATAAATACTTGGATGAAAAGGATGTGGATCGGTTTGACGATAGGAAATATTTCCTAAAAAAACGCGCTTTTGAAATCGTAGCAGACCAGACTGGCAAACTCTTGGATCCATCTATCTTGACGATCGTTTGGGCTCGAAGATTCGCCAGTTATAAACGACCTGACTTGTTGACTAGAGACTTAAAACGTTTTGAAAAACTGATTAACAACGCTACAAAACCGGTACAATTTATCTGGGCGGGAAAACCCTACCCTATGGATGACGGAGCAATTTCAGTATTCAATCAATTGGTTCATCTGAGTAAGAAGTATCCCAATGTAGCAGTCTGTGTGGGGTATGAACTGGCACTAAGTAAAAGATTGAAACAAGCTTCTGATATCTGGCTCAACAATCCTAGAGTACCTAGAGAAGCAAGTGGGACTTCCGGTATGACCGCAGCTATGAACGGAGCTGTAAATTTTAGCACCTTCGATGGATGGATTCGTGAATTCGCTAAGCATGGAGAGAATAGCTTTATTGTCCCCACGGCAGATTATAAAAAGATGAATATCCCTGAACAGGATGATTTCGATTTGCAAAATCTATTTCAGGTACTTGAGAAAGAAATCGTTCCCACCTATTATGATGACCCTACTACCTGGAGAAATATCGTTCAGAATGGCATGAGAGAAGTAGTGGAAAACTTTGAAAGTGATCGATTGGCTAAAGAGTACTATGAATTGATGTATCAGGACAAAAAGTTAAAAGGCCCTAAAAATCCTTATGCCTTTAATGCTAGGCCTATTCATACAATAGCCTCGGCATTTTTGTAATTTGACTGTCTACAATTTACCCAATACCAATACCTATGAGAAATTTTATCCTTTTACTTTCCTGTTTTTTCATAGGTGCTCACTTATCCGCAGTTGCCCAACAGTCACAGCAAGCTCGAGATAGCATAGCAAAACTAAGTAAGGAAGACCATCAATTGATGATGGAGAGATTGGGGATTAAAGAATTGCGACCAGGCCCATCCGGAAATCCGAGCGCTCCTAATGCTGCAAATTCAGATGAGTCCAAAGCTACTCCCTACAAGGAATTGCCGAATCCTCTCTTCTTTGACAATGGAGCCAAGGTCAATTCCAAAAAGGACTGGGAGAAGAGGAAAAAAGAACTCAAAGAACATTTTGATTCTGAAGTATATGGTCGGATGCCTGAGCATATCCCAGGAGTTAAATGGGAAATTGTGGAAGAAAAAGACAGTCTTTTTGGTGAAGTAAATGCCAGGTATAAGAAGTTAATTGGCCATGTGGATAACTCTTCTTATCCCGAGATCCAAGTGGCAATCGAGATGCGGATGGCTACCCCTTTAGAAAGCAAAAGTCCAGTCCCACTGATCATGCAATTTAGTTGGATTTGGCCTGCCAGTATGCAAAGACCCAAGCCAGAAGGACCTACTTGGCAAGAGCAACTTCTTTCTGAAGGATGGGGTTTTGCCATGTTGATCCCTACCAGTTTTCAGGCTGACAATGGAGCAGGTTTAAGGGAAGGAATTATCGGATTGGTCAATAAAGGCCAGCCTCGGAAACTAGACGATTGGGGAACCCTGAGAGCTTGGGGATGGGGGGCCAGCAGGGCATTGGATTATTTTGAAACTGACCCATTGGTCAATGCCAAAAAAGTAGGTATTGAAGGGCTTTCCAGATATGGCAAAGCAGCCTTAGTAGCGATGGTGGACGAACCTAGATTTGCCATTGGTTTTATTGCTTCTTCAGGTGCTGGAGGAACCAAAATATTTCGAAGAGTGTATGGAGAACAGGTGGAAAATTTAGCCTCCTCGGGAGAATATCATTGGTTTACGCCTAATTTCATCAAATATGCGGGCCTGTTGACTCCTATGGATTTACCCATCGATGCTCATGAAATGCTTGCTTTATGTGCTCCAAGACCCGTATTTATTTCAAGTGGAGATCCCAAGGTTGAAGGTCATTGGATCGATGCAGTAGGGATGTTCAAGACAGCAGTAGCAGCAAGCCCTGTATATGAATTGCTTGGAAAAAAGGGCTTGGATACCGCTCAATATCCTGGTACCAATGTAGGCCTCCTCAATGGAGATTTAGTATTTAGACAACATGATGGTGGACACACAGAAGGTCCCAATTGGGCATATTTCATAGAGTTTGCCAGAAAGTATTTGAATGACTAGCTTCAGTTTTAAATTCTTCTTCATGAAAAGAGTCATTTTCTCAATTTGCTGCTTTTTTACGTTCTCCATTATTTCTGCACAAAAGCAACCCAACATCATTTTAATCAATATTGATGATATGGGATGGAGAGATGTAGGCTTTATGGGGAGTGATTTTTACGAAACTCCCACCATAGATAGCTTGGCAAAAGTCGGAATGATATTTACCCAGGGATATGCCTCTGCAGCAAATTGTGCTCCCAGTAGGGCATCCATGATGAGTGGACTTTGGTCGCCACGACATGGAGTGTATACCGTCGGAACTTCCGAAAGAGGAAAGTCCAAAGATCGAAAAATTATCCCCACACCAAACACTACCACCATCTCTTCTGCTCATGAGCTGATTCCACAATCCTTGCGTCGAGTTGGATATCAAACCATTCATGCAGGCAAATGGCATTTAAGCGACTCCCCACTGGATTATGGATTTGATGTAAATATTGGAGGAGGACATAATGGTCATCCTAGAAGCTATTACCCTCCTTATGGAAATGTCGAATTGGACGGAAATGGAACCTATTTAACGGATGCCATCATGGCAAAAACCTTGGAGCAGCTTAGTCAAACCCAATCTCCTTTCTTTTTGTATTATTCACCTTATGCAGTACATACCCCTATTCAGCCGGTAAATTCTTTAGTGGAAAAGTACCAACATAAATCTTCTACACTAGGCCAAGAAAATGCCGATTATGCCAGCATGGTGGATAACTTAGACCGAAATATTGGGTTACTTATCCACAATCTTAAAACCAATCATCAATTGGAAAACACTCTGATCATTTTTATCTCTGACAATGGAGGACTGAAAGGCATTACCAGTCAACAACCTTTGAGATCTGGTAAAGGCAGTTATTATGAAGGGGGAATTCGAGTACCTTTCTTCTTTATTTGGGAAGGGAAAATCTCTGCCGGGACATCCAATTCAACACCAATTTCTAATTTAGATATCTATCCCACTATTTTGGAAGCTGCTGGAGTCACTAATCGAAGCTCAAAACTGGATGGCAACAGTCTTCTTCCAATATTAACAGGGGAGGGCAGTATTCCGGAAAGAGCCCTCTTTTGGCATTTCCCAATCTATTTGGAGGCCTATCAATATGGTCAGAATGAAACCCGGGATCCACTGTTCAGAACAAGACCCGGCACTGCTATGAGATTAGGTAAATGGAAATTGCACTATTATTTTGAAGATAATGAAGTCGAATTGTTTGATTTGGAAGCAGACATTTCTGAACATAATGATCTATCCACATCTCTTCCTGATACTACAAAAGTATTACTGGAAAAAATGAAAGTTTGGTGGGAAGAAACCTCAGCACCAATTCCCCAAACCCCAAATCCAGCATACATCGACTTTAACTAACGAAAATTCACATGGATATTGAACCATTGAAATCTTAATCCTACTAGATTCACTGGATCTACACCATATTTAAGCCTTAATCACTAGTTATGAAAAATTTAAGGAAATCACTTCTGTTGCCAATCATTGGCATTATTTCTATTCAGGCTTCGGCACAGGATTTCCTTCCTCCGTCACTACCATGGCAGGGGAAAAGTAAAACTTTGATCGCTGAGCCTTCTGACCCTTGGGTTACTCCTAGCGAATTAACAGGACTTACTGAATCTCCAAGTTATGAGGAAACGATGGCTTGGTTGGAAAAATTAAGTGAAAGCTCACCTTATATTGCGATCAACTCCATAGGCGTAAGTGAACAAGGGAGAGCCATTCAAATGGTGATGGTCTCTAAAGATCAAGACTTCACCGCACATGAGTTATCCACATCCAAAAAACCCCTAATTCTTTTCCAGGCAGGAATTCATGCAGGGGAAATTGATGGAAAAGATGCTGGGATGATGTTACTAAGAGACATCAATGTAGGAGAAAAATTGGAGCTTTTGGACTACGCTAACCTGCTGTTTATCCCCATCTTGAATGTGGACGGACATGAAAGGAAAAGCGAATACGGAAGGGTCAACCAAAGAGGTCCTAAAATAATGGGATGGAGAACCAATGCGAATAACCTGAATTTAAACAGGGATTACACCAAGTTGGAAACTGCCGGAATTAAAGCCATTACCCATGTGATTAACAGTTATGATCCTGATTTGTATGTAGACATCCATGTAACTGATGGTGCTGATTATCAATATGACGTAACCTACGGTTTTGTGGAAACAGGAGGATATTCTCCGAAGATTTCTTCTTGGTTGGCTGAAAAATTCAAACCTGAAGTAGATCAGGCTTTGAAAGATCAAGGTCATATCCCTGGCCCTTTACTTTTTGCTGCCAATGGACAGGATTTTACAGAGGGGAATATTGCTTTTTCTTTTAGCCCTAGGTTTTCCCATACCTATGGAGATATCCGACATCTTCCAGCCATTTTAATTGAAAACCACTCTTTAAAACCATTTGAACAACGCGTTTTGGGAACCTATGTGTTTTTGGAACAAATGATCAAATCTGTTGGAAATCATTTTGAGGAACTTCAAGAGGCTATAGCCTCAGACAAGGATCAATCTATGGAAACGGTAGTTGTAAAATTTGGCTTTCGGGATACCCCGGCAGATTCAGTAGAATTTTTAGGTGTAAAATCCGAATTAGTAAAATCTAAGATTACGGGAAATGAATATGTAGACTGGAAAGGCGAGCCTACTACTCAAATAGTACCAAGTATATTGATGGACAAGCCAGTCTCCTCTGTTCCTGTGCCCAAAGCTTATTGGATTCCAGTAGAATGGTCAGCAGTGATACAAAAAATGGAAAATCATGGGATAGAAATGGAAGTCTTGGAAGAGCACAAAGAACTAAACCTAGAGTTTTCTGCTGTCAATGATTTCAAAATGGTGAGTAGACCTTATGAAGGTTTAATGAGATTTCAATCCTTTGACTTGAATAAAGCTTATAAAAGGGTAACGATGCAACCAGGTTCTGTACGAATAAAAACTGATCAAGCATTAGGTGAGTTAGCTGTCATTCTTTTAGAACCTGAATCTGTGGATAGCTTCTTCCAATGGGGATATTTCAATACCATTTTATCCCAAACTGAATACATGGAAACCTATGTGATGGAACCGATGATTCAGGAAATGCTGAGTAAAGACCCAGAATTGAAGAAAAGATTTGATGAGAAATTGGAAAGCGAGGAAGACTTCGCCTCCTCCCCTCGACAGATCTACCGTTGGTTTTATGAGCAAACCCCATTCATTGACCAAAACTGGAAAGTGATCCCGGTAGGTAGGGAATGGTAACTCTACTTCTTAGGACATTCAAATTAGTTGATTTAGGATGTTTCTCTAGGCTTATTTAAAAAGCCTTTTTTTTATTAAATTGACTGATAAGCTTTTAAGTCATTCTTAATGAAAAAAATAGTCATAATTATAGGGTCCATTCTGCTTTTCCTATTTGCCTCAATTATTGTATTGGAGTATTGGGTTCAAACGAAATTTCAAAATACTTTAAACTCCAACCCAAAGCGAAAGTATGACCTGAATTACGACAAGCTGACTGTTAGTATCTTTAAAGGAAGAATTGAACTAAATCAATTACAAATCACCCCCCTGATCGTCGATAGCATTCCAACCATTATAGAAGGTTCAGTAGAACGGGCGAATTTAGATGGAATTGGATTCATCAATTTTTTGAGATCCAAAGAAATTAGCATTGAAAACTTAGGGTTTCTAAACCCAGAATTCACCCTTATACGCACGGATTTTCAAAAAGATCAGGTGGAATCCACTAGACCATTTCAAACGCTATTTAGAGATATCATTTCCAGAGGTGAGATAAAAAATTTCTCTCTATCTGGAGGGAAAGCCATTTTATTTGAACAAAACGATAGTCTTCAGAGAATAGGCTCCTTTGATGATCTTGAGATCCTAGCAAGTGGCATAGAGACTGATTCAGTTCAGCTAGATAAAGCCATTCCTTTTAAGTTGGAAGAACTGAAAATCGGGCTTAAAAATCTATCCTACTTGCTTTCAGAAAATCAGGTTTTTGGTTTTGAATCCTATGCCTTTGATTTTTCCAGAGGTCAAATGGACCTAGAAAAAATCAGTTTGGAGCTCGATCAGGAGTGGTATGAACAAGCCAAAAATCAACCCGAACAAAAGGAAATTATGGAATTTGACATTGGAAGTGTTGCCATAAGAGGGTTGAGTGAAGCAAGCCAATTTGGAGATTCATTAATGATCATTGCAGAATCGATCACCTTGGATAGTGTTGATTTTAAGATAGGGAAAGACAAAAACAGACCCTTCCCACCAAAGGAACTCAAACAAGATTTTTCCTATTTGCTGGAGGCCTTGACCTTTCCAATGAGGGTAGATTCCTTACTGGTCACCAATTCCACGGTAACCTATTCGGAAATTGGAAATGGACATACCCTGCCTGGAACCATTGATTTATCAGAAGTCAATGGACTGATCTTAAATGTTTCTACCATAGAAGAAGTAGAGCGGGTAAACAGTCTCTATGTGGAGGTAACTGCAATTTTTGACAGGTCAGGCCAGTTGAAATTAGAGGTCCATGAAAATTACTTTGAAAGAGAATGGAAAGCTGACCTTACTTTAGAAAATATGGATATGACAAATCTCAATCAAACAGTCAATAACTTGGCGGGCATCTCCATTACTTCTGGAAAATTAAATAAGCTTCATCTTAACATGGAAGCAAATGCCAAATTTTCGGATAACCATTTTTTGATGGAATATGAAGATTTTAAAATTGAATTGCTGAATCCCGAACACCATAAAAAAGGATTCTTAAGTGGTCTGGCTAATTTAGCAGTACACAAACAAAATAAGCCTGGGGATAAACATTATCAAGAACTCGCATACGCCACTCCTAGAGACCCATACAAGGGACCTATCAATTTAATCTGGCTGAGTGCCAAGGATGGACTCTTGGCTACCGTTCCAATCAAAGCCGCTCAGAAACTAATGCTTCATTCCAAGAATGATAAAAGAGGGAAAAAACATGGGAAAAAGAAAAATAGCAAGGAGTAATTAGCCTCCTTATTTTGAGTATAGTTGTATCAAGTAGCCTTCTTTCCATCAATGGTTTCCAATCGTAATCAATGAAAATCACATTAGTTAGAAATTATTAAATCTTGTCGTTCCAAAACCAGGTAAAAATTTACTGCTATAGTGTCGCTGACTTTTAAAGCTCCAAAGAATTTTTCTGGAGGCTCAATATTAAAATCTGACAGCTGAATTTTTCGCTCTCCCGAAAGCAAGGCAGAATTATTTTCACTTGCTAAAAACACACAAGAAATGTCGTATTTTCGAGAAATTCCCACCATAGTAATCTCTACTTGCCCCATGAGGTTTTTCTGAGTAGGAGTTTCGGATTCTTTTGTTAAACCCAAAAAATTGACAGAGATAGTAGGAAATTTTTCTACTTCTATCGTCTTTTTGAAGTCTTTGGTCATCAACTCATTGTCACAATCAAAATTTCTACTTGTGATTTTGACTTCACCATTCCACTGACCAACTTCCTGACCTTTTGGAATCCTCTGAATTAAGTATTCCTGACCTGTATACTCATAATTTTCACAAGTAAATTTGGAAACATTGGTTGTCCCCAAAACCTCTAGCATACTATCTCTCGTGACTTTCCAATTAATAACTTCTTCTTTAGGAGAAGCATCTAAAAGAATGGACCAAATCAAAATTAGGAAGGATTGAAAAAGGGGCATAGTCGTGTAATTATAAAGTCAGTTCCGCTTTTGAATGCAGAACTGACCTTATTCTTAATTCCTTAGAAACTTATTGCAGCTTCAATATTGATTCCATTGAATTTGGCTTGATAATATTTTGAATCCATGCCAAAACCATTTTTATATTCTTGATTGACATACTCCAATTTAACAACCACATTATTGGTCATAAACCAACCTCCACCTACATTCACTCGGCTGATTTCTATATCCTCAGGATCAGATTCATTATTGGATCCTTTGACTGTATTGTACCGTCCACCTAAATAAAACTGCTCTGTTTTACCAAATCGATACAACAATTCTCCTGCTATTTGAGTGAATTGTCCTCCACCCTGCTCCTCTGAATTTCCTACGGATTCTAGAATCCCGAAAAACTCTAGCCCTTTATATTTAATAAAAGGGTTAAACTGCAAAGCAGTCATTTGCTTAAACCTAGGATTGAATCTTCCTTCAAAATCATTGGTAGTTCCATCCAATAAATCCAATATATGGTAATACCTACTTCCTGCACGATCCCCTCCATAAAGCCAGGTACCAGAGGTAGTTCCCTTATTTAAATACCAGGATCCAGTAAGCCTTACCCGTAGATCCTCAGTCACATAATTATCATAACCAAGTTTACCATAAAATGACATCTTGTTATTGGTGTTATCATTGACAATGACACTCTGATTTAACTTCCCATTGGTCAATCCGACAACTGCCAAGAAGCCGTTTTTTTGTACGGTCACTTCACCAAAGGCTTCAGTAGAGAAAGAATCCATAATGTAATTTCCTATAAACGGGTTATAAATAACTCGGGCATTGTCAGATCTTCGGAAATGTGCATCACCATAATTGAACTCATCCATCCCAAAGGTGAGGGTAGTATAATCCATAATCCCCTCCAAGAACCCTTCTTTTATAAAGTCTAATCGATCCATCTGCAGATAGCCACCTTTTACCCAGGCCTCATTATGGTGTTTGGAAGATAAATAAACCCGTAAATGAAGACGAAGACCACGGGCCAGTTGCGTATTCAAATTGAGATTGGCTGAAGGAAGGTTAATGTTCGACCCTAAACCCACTAGATTATCCAAGTAATTGGAATGATCTATTGATTGAAACTGCAAGGCGAAATCACCCCCGATAAAAACCCGGACTTTATCAAAAGTCTGTTCTGACTCTTTTGAAGTTTCGAAAACATTCACCCCTTCCTTGCTATTTTCCCGAAAATACTCAAGCTGGGTTTTCTCTTGTGCTAAAACCGAAATGGAACACAGTGCCAACAAAAGGCTTGCTCCAATTTTTGAAAATTGTAGAATTCTATTCATGTGTGATAGGGGGTAAATTAAGTTTTTTGTGTCAATGCAATATCGAATGACAACGTTAGCTCATTTCCAGTTTTGATGGTACCAAAAACAGCTTTGGGAGGCTCTATATTATAGTCTGTAAATTTGATCTCTTTCGTACCGGAGAAGGTAATCTTTGTACCATTCACCTGATACAAAACCACCATAGGAATAGTTTGTGAGGTGCCTGAAATTGTCATTCTGCCACTAGCTGAAATTTTATTACCACTGATTTTGGCAGGTCCCACAAGCTCAAAAGAGATGGTGGAATACTTATCGGTTACCAAAGCTTTGTAGGCATTGGTATCCATTCCTTTGTTTCCACTTTTCAGACTTTCGGCTTTCAGTTCCACCTTGAGGCAAAAAATCCCTTTTAACTGCCCATTTTCCAGGCTCATACTGGCAGTGGCACTAACGCCATTCTCAGCTACCATTTCCCAATCATGAATAGTGGAAGTGCCTGAAACTTTCATTTCTTTTAGCTCAGAAAATGAAAACTTTGTCTGAGCCGTACTTTCAACAGCCAACAGTAAAAATAGGATTGTGGCAAAAAATCCGCTAAAATTTCGGTGAAGCCCCATAAAATATAGTGGTTTTGTTTTAATTCAAATCTACACAAAGCATTTCGGGTTGACCGTGATAAAAAGAATTAACTTTCCTGATTAAAATCAGTAAAAATTTAAATATTCCGATCTATAGGCTACTCTTACAATATTTATTATTGAAATATTTATACTTAATCTAATATTTTTTGAAACAATGGCAACTTCTGCCTATTGTTTTTTTTAAGGAATTAATCCATACACCGAATTTAAGTCCATACTCCAGTGGATAGGATACCTTAAAAGGGCCTCTCATTTAAAACTTGCCAGGCTTTGAATCAAGTTTGTAAATGGGGAACTAAATCGGGAGATCAAAAAGTAATGTCATTCTTTATAGTAGATCATGACTTTATTATAAATCCCCTCGATTCAAATAAAAGCCAAAAAATTCATTCACTTCTTAATACAGTTCAGTAGCGGTTTCCTACGGTTCAGTCAAATCAAATTTTTAGCCTGGACTCTACCAAACATATTTGGCTTAAATCTAAGCCAACATGAAAACGCTATATCTTTTTACGTATCTCTTTTTTCTTCAAATAGGTTTCTTATTTGGACAAAGTCAAATATCAGGAATCATCACAGATGAAAAAGGGATCCCCCTTCCAGGCGTAAATATTTTTATTAGAGGAAGCTTTGATGGGGCAAGTAGTGATATCGAAGGCAAATATGTCTTTGAAACCACTTTAGAAGGTGAGCAAACCCTTGTTTTCCAATTTTTAGGATTCAAAGGCAAGGAACTGTCTATCAATTGTAATCAACAAAAGATACAAGTAGAATCTATCCACTTAATAGAAGCAATAACCGAAATGAATGCAGTAACTATTTCTGCAGGAGCAATGGATGCGTCCGATGAAAGTAAGGCAGTTATCTTGAAACCTATTGACATCGTCACGACTCCTAGTGCCATGGGGGATGTAGTGGGAGCATTTCAGACATTACCAGGAACAAGCACTGTAGGAAATGACGGGAGGTTATTTGTTCGTGGTGGTGATGCCAGTGAAGTGGGAATCTATGTGGATGGTATGCGTGTGGGAAATGCTTATGGGACCACTGCTGCAAATGTTCCAACAAGGACTCGATTCAATGCGAACTTATTCAAAGGTACATTCTTCAGTACCGGGGGCTATTCAGCGGAATACGGCCAAGCACTATCCTCTGCTTTGGCTTTAAAAACCAAAGACTTAGCTATCCGAAACCAAGGGGATCTTAGCATCATGTCTGTAGGAGGAGGATATTCCCACACACTCGCAAACGAAAAACACAGCATTACCTTATCTGCCAATTATTTTGATTTACAACCCTATCAAAATCTAATCAAACAAAACTTTGATTGGGAAAGAAGTCCTCATAGCTGGGATCTGGAATTAGCCGCTCAACAAAAAATTAAAAAGAATGGCTTAGTGAAAGTATTAGCTAGAACAGAATCAGGGGGAATGTCTCTTTGGAGGCCAGAACCTGGTAAAGAAGAAAGAGGAATCTTGACTGACATCAACAATTCCTATTCTTATGTTCAGACAAATTATAGACAAGCTCTTAAAAATAACTGGACCCTATTTTCAGGTATCGCCCTTTCGCACAACAAGGATGAGATCGGTTTGGATAGTCTACAGATCCACCGAATTAGTAACCTTACACACATAAAAAGTACAGCAACCAAAGATTTTTCTGATCGATTATCTGCCAATACGGGGATAGAAGTGTATCTCCATGGTTATAAAGAGTTACTTCCCAATAAAAATCTTAGCAGAAAAATTGATGAAACCGAAGCTTACCTATTCACAGAATGGGATTGGTATCTCAACAAAGATTTCATAGTAAGAGGGGGCCTTCGAGGAGGTAGGAGCCAGCTATCCGATCAATATTGGCTCGACCCTAGGATTTCATTAGCATACAAAGTTTCCGAAAGTGGGACAATCTCTTTTGCCTCTGGAAAATTTCATCAATTACCTGTGGATAACTACAGAGTCATAGAAAATAGTTTACAAAATTCAAATTCCAATCACCTGATTTTAAATTACTTATATGCAAATAATGGCATTACATTTCGAAGTGAGCTATTTTATAAATCATATGATAGATTGGTCACTTTTGAAGGTTATCCACAGGATCCACAACAGCTAACTAATGGTGGATATGGAAATGCAAAGGGATTTGATCTTTTTTATAGGGATAGAAAAAGTATCAAAAACACAGATTTTTGGGTGACTTACAGTTTTGTCGACAGTGAACGAAAATTTGATCAATACTCCAACCAAGTTCAACCGAATTTTGCTCCAAAGCATAACTTTTCGATAGTGGCAAAGCATTTCATTACAAATCTGAACTCACAATTTGGGGCTTCATTTTCTTTGAATGATGGCTATACCTACGCCAACCCAAATTTTCCAGGAGAGATGAACTCAAAAACCGAGAGCTATCAAAGTTTAAGTTTGTCATGGAGCTACCTGCCCAAACCGAATTTGATCATTCATTTAGCTTGCAGCAATGTGTTGGGAAGGGAAAATATCTTTGGGTATACCTATACTCAAAATCCCAATGAAATGGGAGTTTTTGAATCTCTACCAAGCGGACAGGTAGCTCCTAGATTTCTCTTCCTTGGGATCTTCCTGACTATATCCAAAGACAAAACAGCAAATAATCTAAACAACTTATAAAACTAAAATCATGAAAAAGTCAATTTTAACTTTCGCACTAATATTTATGTGGATCACTTTTGTAAAAGCCATGGACCCTGTTTATGAAGCGGCTATGCAAAAGCAAATTCAGGCTATGAATTCTATCCCAAACTTGGAAACTGCACAGCAAGTAACCAATGGTTTTATCAGAATCGCAGAAGCAAAAAATGAGGAGTGGCTCCCATTGTATTATGCTGCATATACAAATGTAATGTCAGCTTTCCGATTTGAAGTCAACAAAGATCAATATTTTGACCAAGCTCTTCAATGGGTAAATAAAGCAGCTGAAATATCCCCAGATAATTCTGAAATCACAGCCCTGCATGGATTCGTAATCATGGGTAAACTAAGTGTGGATCCAGCTAGTAGAGGACAAGAAATGAGCCCTATGGCCATGCAACTTTTTAGTAAGGCAATCAACCAAGATCGTGAAAACCCTCGTGCTGTTACCTTAATGGCCCAAATGGAATTAGGAATGTCTCAATTCTTTGGTTCAGGACCAGAAAAAGCATGTGGTATGGCAAGGTTAGGATTAGAGCTATTTAAGAAAGAGAAAATGAAAATTACGGATGAATATATCTTACCTACTTGGGGGGAAAGAGATGCAGAGGGTATTTTAAAGAATTGTAATTGATTTAATTGTATCAAATCCATAAAGAGCTAATTACAGAGGATACGAATCTTTATTCTGAATTAGCTCTTTTTTATTATCTTCCTACGATGCTTAAAAATTCATCTTCTGAAAAAGGCCAAGGATTATGGAATAACTTACGCAGCTTCCTGATCATTAACCTATTCATTGCCATCATCTTGGTAATTCTTTTTTGCCCCAAATGCTTTTTGAGTTGGGAAGGAATTGTCAATGTGATTCCTGATTTTTTTTATAGCTTCTTCATTTCCATGGCCTTGAGTTTTGGAGGAAGTAAAATAGAGGATTTTTATGATCAACGAATTTCATGGATTTCTTTTCCTCTCAAAAGGCTAGTATGCACCATACTGACTTATTTGGTGTATTCTTTTATCGTATCTTTTATCATAGTATTTTCCTTTGCATACCTTCAAGGCCAATTTACCTTTTCTAAAATCCCATGGAGATCCATTCTGGATTTCACCTTTGTACCAATGCAGATTGCATTTGTATTCATGGCGATATTCACAACGAGAAGCTGGCTCTTGGAATGGCGTAAATCAGCTATCGAGGCAGAGCAACTGAGGTCCGAAAAACTAGCGAGTCAGTATCAGGGGCTAAAAGATCAGCTGAATCCACATTTCCTTTTTAATTCTTTAAATGTGCTATCAAACCTTGTGTATGAGGATGCAGATCGGTCTGCTGCTTTTATTCAAAAACTTTCTAAAATTTATCGATACGTTTTAGATGTCCAAAATGAAGAATTGATATCATTGGAAAAAGAGGCTGCGTTTGCAAGAAACTTTTTAGAACTACAAAAAATCCGATTTGAAGACAGTTTAGAGTTCAACATCCAACTTCAACAAGCAAATAATTATTTTCTACCCCCACTGTCATTGCAATTGCTGTTAGAGAATGCCATTAAACACAATATTGCAAGTCAGGCAAACCCGCTCTTTATTCATATTATTCAGAAAGAGGATGAGCTATGGGTAAGCAATACCTTACAATTGAAATCAGGAAATAAAACCACTAATAAAGGAATTGGGCTGGAAAATATCCGCTTAAGATACCTTCATCTCAGCAATAAAGAAATTACAATAACCCAAACCCAAGATGAATTTCTTGTTCAGCTTCCATTATTAAAAATATTCAAATGAAGATTTTACTGATTGAAGATGAAAAACCAGCTGTCAAAAGGCTCTTGAGTCTTATAAAGGGCTACTTTCCTACTTCAGAATTCATTACTGATCTAGACACGGTGAAAAAAACTATTCAGTGGTTGCGATCCCATGAAAACCCTGACTTGATGTTTTGCGACATTCAATTGGCAGATGGAAACAGTTTTGAGATTTTTGAGCAAGTGAGTGTTAAAACTCCGGTCATTTTTACAACCGCCTACGATCAATATGCTATTAAAGCTTTCAAGGTCAATGCTGTGGATTATCTATTAAAGCCCATCGACCCTGAGGAATTACAAAGAGCAATAGATAAATTTAATCAACAGAAGCTTAATCAAAACCTGGATTTATCACTTATTCAGCAGCTCATTACCAAAGAAAAGTCCAGCTTTAAAAACCGATTTTTAGTGAAGTTTGGAGAAAAAATTCAAAGTATTTCTATTCAGGAAGTTGCTTTCTTTTATAGTGAAGAGCGCGTTACTTTTTTGCAAACCCATAAGGGTAAAAAATATGTTTTGGACAGCACTTTAGAGCAGGTAGAATCACAGATAAACCCTACTTTATTTTTCCGAATAAACCGAAAATATCTTTGTTCATATTCCTCAATTTCAGATATTTTCACTTATTCAAATAGTAGACTCAAAATCAAACTGATTAATTGTGAAGATCAGGACATTTTGATCAGTCGTGACAAAACTTCAGCTTTTAAAAGCTGGCTGGATGGTTAACCATCACAATTTTTTATGGAAAAGAAATTAGATACTGAAAAAAGACAGGAAGAACTGAGTTGGTTAGAAAACCTTCAGCGAAACAGTTGGGAACCTGAGGTCATCATATCAGGTATTACGCTTGCCTTTCTCTTTGCTTTTCCTTCCCAACTTTTTGAATTTGCGGCATACCTCATTCAAGATCTGGGAACAGGTTTTTTGCCGGCCATCTTAATTTTGGTTTATTCTTCTACCATCATTTCAGTTTTTAAAATTTTTTTCGTGGTTCATTTAATCCTGAGGTTTGTTTGGGCAGGTCTGTTGGGGTTGAGCTATGCATTTCCCGAAGGTGTGATTGAAAAAAACCTATTTAAGGTCGGGCAAGGTTATCGCTATCAAAAACCAGATGAAATGGTCTTGAAGCTGGAGCGCATTTGCAGTATGACCTTTGCATTTCCGGTTTCACTCGTGATTACATTTTTAATCTTCACAGTCTATTTAGGGATTTTAATCTCCATCTATATATGGTTGGACCTCCCATTTCTATTTATATATCTGATCTTTTTGATGACGGTTCTTGGCTTTGTGTTTTTTACGATCTCCTCACGGCGAACCCGTTTCAAGAAATGGTATGCAAGTACCATCATCAGTTCGATTTCATCCCTTTATCAAAGTAATTTAGGTAAATGGTTCACTGTTTTTTACGCCTTCTTCATATTTATTTTAGCCATTCCCATTATCATGACAGATATAGAGGATTTTGGCATGTTTGACAATGAAAGAAATATTGGAGGCCCCATAGAGCAGGAATGGCCGGCCAAATACCTTCATTTTGAGGATTACCATGACCCTGAAAAAAGATACCCCAGGGCATTTATAGATCAGGAAATCACGAATGACAACATCATAGAAATTAGCATTGCCAGATATGAAGGAGATCGAAAAGTAATGGAAGACATTAAGAAAAATTTTTCGGGGAAATTAGACTCCTTACAATGGAGAGAGTTAACAGAAACAGCCCATCTACATCGTATATATGTAGACAATTCACTAATCCCAATAGGTAAATGGTCAAAGGTGCGGTTCCCTAATACCAAACAAAAAATCTATCAGGCCGTGTTTGATTTAAAAGAATTGGCCCCTGGTCCTCATACACTTCGAGTAGAAAAACTGATGTTGAGTTATGATTTTTTTAATAATGAGCCCCAGTTCATAGTATTGGAAAACTGGTCCAGTTTTGAATTTATTAAACAATAATTCATTCTGATAAAAAAAGTTGGTCAGATCAAAAAAAAAGCGAGACTACACAGTCTCGCTTTTTACTTGAAGTTCTATTTCCTCTCCAGATTCATCTAAGAATCTGTATTCCGTTACCGGTAGGGAAGAATCTTTGATCAGTTTAATCCATTTGTAATACTTTAAAAACCACTTTACTCTGCGGCTTATAAAACCGGTAGTAAAGTATGCGTGCAGATAGGGATGCAGCCCAATGTGGATATGATCCACGTTTTGGATAGTAGCTATATGCTCCAGATCTTTTTCAAGCTTGTCGGCAACTAAAATAGATGCCTGGATTTTTCCAGTTCCATTACAAGCAGGACAGGTTTCTTTGGTAACAATATTAACTTCCGGCCTTACTCTTTGGCGGGTGATCTGCATGAGCCCAAATTTGCTCAGCGGCAAAACAGTATGCTTAGATCTATCCAGTTTTAGCTCTTCTTTCATTGCTTCATAGACTACCTTTTTATTTTCGGCTCTTCTCATGTCTATAAAGTCAACTACGATGATACCTCCCATATCTCGGAGGCGCAGCTGTCTGGCAATTTCTTTCGCAGCGACCAGATTGGTTTTTAATGCTGTTGATTCCTGGTCACTTTCCTGATTGGATTTATTTCCACTATTCACATCAATGACGTGAAGGGCTTCGGTGTGTTCGATGATCACATACCCTCCTTGAGGAAGGCTGACCGTCTGTCCAAACAGGCTTTTGATCTGCTTTTCTATTCCAAAATTTTCAAATAGCTTGGCTTTACCATTGTAAAGCCTGACAATTTTTTCTTTTTCAGGCGCTATGGACCTGATGTAGGATCTGATCTGATCGTAAGTGGATTCTTCTTCTACGGTAATTGCATCGAAGGATTCATTGAGAAGGTCTCTCACCAGTGAGGAAGCCATACTCATCTCTCCTATAACCTTGTCTCGACTTTTGGCTTTCAATAATTTTCTCATCCCATCTTCCCAATTTGTAAGAAGATTTCGAAGATCTTTGTCCAGTTCTGTAACGGACTGACCTTCTGCCACGGTGCGAATAATCACCCCAAAATTGGCAGGTTTGATCGAATTAATGAGCCTTAAAAGTCTTTTTCTCTCGTCGTTGCTTCTTATCTTCTTAGAAACATTCACAGAATCTGAGAAGGGAACCAATACGAGATAACGACCCGGTAGAGAGAGCTCGCAGGATAGTCGGGGTCCTTTTGTAGAGATGGGTTCTTTAACGACCTGTACTAACACTTGATTATTTTTAGACAGGATGTTGGAAATTTTCCCAATCTTGTCTATTTCAGGTTCGTTGTCAAAACCCTTCAAATTATAATTGCTAAAGTTGTTGTTGCGCACCATTTTGGTGAACTTCATCAGGCTGTTGAAATTCGGGCCGAGGTCCTGGTAATGAAGAAAGGCATCTTTCTCATAACCTACATCAATGAAGGCTGCATTGAGCCCATTGACGATTTTTCGGACCGTACCCAAATAAATGTCACCAACCTTGAATTGATTATCCATCCCTTCGGAATGCAATTCAACCAAGCTTTTATCTTGAAGGAGGGCAATACGACTACCACTTTGAGCAGAATCAATTAATAATTCCGTACTCAAAATCGCGTCTAACTATTATGTAAATGAACGTGTGTTAAAAAACGGGAATAAGAAGAAGTATATTACTTCTTCTTATGTCTGTTTTTTCTAAGTCTCTTCTTACGCTTGTGCGTAGCGATCTTATGTCTTTTTCTTTTCTTACCGCAAGGCATAGTCTTTAGAATTTAAGTGATATAATAATTTATAGCCTGTCAAGATAGCCCTGGATACTACTAAGGATCATTTCATCCCCGGTCATTTCCTTCACTGCCTCAAACTGAGCTTTTGCTTTATTCTTTTGATTGGCTTCAAAATAGCTCACCCCAAGGTAAAACTGACCTTGAAGATTCTGAGGATGATATTGAACCAACTCCTCAAAACGCTCCGCAGCTCGCTTGTATTGACCTGATTGAATCGCTAAGATACCCATATTAAACAAAGCATCCTCATTTTGAGGATCTTGCTCGAGAATTTCCCGAAGCATGGTAATGCCTTGCATAGGGTTTGAAGACGACACATAAGTCATGGCGACTTTGGTTTTCAAATCCAATCGGGTGGGATCGTTTTCCAACACCTGAGTTAAGTACTTTCGGGTCTGTTCGGCAGTAAACGCTACTTTATTGGCATCTAACGCAAATGTAAAAGCTTCATAATAAGAATCTCCGGCTTTTTCAGCCAGTGTTAAATTATTGCGCTCATCTGCAGCTAAACCAAAGTAATAGCCAGCACTGTCAAATTTTCCCAACTCCTGATAAATAGAACCCAAAGAATCCAATAATGATTCAGTATTCACATCTGAATCTCCATTGTCCAATCTTTCTTTGAGTGAAGCTACAACAGCCTCTTGATCAGGAGTCAACTCAGCCTCATGCATGGCAACCGAATTGGAATCCGAGGACTCTGCACCTGCATTATCCTGAGAAATTGCATCTACTTCGCCCTCATTATCCACCACCACACTTGGCAAGGCATATAGTCCTACTATGGCGATGATTCCCACGACAATGAGAATGAGCTGAGTTTTTTTCATGTCAAATTATCTTCTCAGATTAATCCTGAGGAGCCAATTCTTTAATTTTCTTGCTATTCTTGATCTTTTCTACAAACACTTTAGAAGGCTTGAAAGCTGGAATGTAGTGCTCATCAATTACGATAGCTGTGTTCTTAGAAATATTACGAGCGATTTTCTTAGCTCTTTTCTTATTGATAAAGCTACCAAAACCTCTTACGTAAATGTTTTCTCCTTCAGACATAGAATCTTTTACTACCTTGAAGAAAGCCTCAACGGCCTGTGTAACATCATCCTTTTGGATTCCTGTCTTGTCTGAAATCTTAGTGATTACTTCTGCTTTTGTCACAGTAATTTTAATTTAGAAATTATGAAATAAGCTTAACAACCTATTAACCAAGTGTTTTTGGGACTGCAAATGTACAAGAACCATCGCAATTAAAAAACAAAATGATAAAAATTAGCTTGATTTGTAAGATAGAATTTTCACATTCATGAACCATAAAGACACTGACTTTCAAGCATTTTCATATCAAATCCTACGCTGGTATCGTGAAAATCCTAGAGATTTACCTTGGCGAGGAATACGAAATCCATACAAAATTTGGCTCTCTGAAATCATCCTCCAACAAACTCGCGTTGCTCAGGGCTTACCTTATTATGAAAACTTTGTAAACAAATATCCCACAGTTCAAGAGCTGGCTAATGCCCCTGAAGAAGAGGTCTTGAGACTCTGGCAAGGTCTGGGTTATTATAGTAGAGCCCGAAACCTCCATTTCTGCGCAAAATACATTTGCACTGAGCTGGACGGGAAGTTTCCAGAATCCTATGAAGGACTATTAAAATTAAAAGGAGTAGGCAGCTATACCGCCTCCGCCATAGCAAGTTTTGCTTTTGGGGAAGCCAAAGCCGTAGTAGACGGAAATGTATTCAGAGTACTGGCCCGATATTTCGGAATAGAGACTGACATTGCCAGCAGTAAAGGGAAGAAACAATTTGAAGCATTAGCAGATGACATCATTCCACAGGACACGCCCGATGAATACAACCAGGCAATCATGGATTTTGGAGCAAGGCAATGTACTCCCGTTAACCCCAATTGTACAGCATGCCCCCTTAAATCAAATTGCTTTGCTTATACTAATGAACTGACCAAAGTACTTCCTGTCAAAATAAAGAAACTTAAAATACGAGAAAGGAACTTCCATTATTACCTGATCAAATGCGGAAGTAAGTGGGTCTGGAATAAAAGAGGAGCCGGAGATATCTGGGAAGGTCTTTTTGATTTTCCTTCCAAGGAACTGGGTGTAAATAAAAATTCTTTTGATTGGGAAACCTTTGAGGGAGAAGAAACCCAACATTATGAAAAGAAATACCGACATATTCTGTCGCACCAGCGTTTGAATGCTACATTTTCAGAAGTAGAAATCCCGAGTAAGAATTATCATAAATTGGCTGAATGGTGCGATCAGGAAGGTTTTACATTGGTCAAAGAAGATCAAATAGACGAACTGGCCAAGCCTAAGTTAATCGTAAATTTTTTGACTGATCAGGGGATTTGAGTAACTTCATTCTTTCAATTAGATATTCACATTATTCATAAAATATGGCAGGAGTCAACAAAGTAATATTAGTAGGAAATCTGGGAGCAGACCCTGAAGTAAAATACCTTGAAGGAGATAATGTAGTTGCAAATATCAGTCTAGCTACCACAGAAGCCTATAAAGACCGAAATGGTAATAGAGTAGAACAAACGGAATGGCATGACCTGGAACTTTGGGGTCAGCAGGCCAAAATTGCCGAGCAATACCTAAAGAAGGGAAGTCAAATCTATGTGGAAGGAAAGATAAAATCTGACAAATGGACTGATGAACAAGGTCAAAATAGAAAAAAGGTAAGAATTCGTGTTTTGAGCTTTACCATGCTGGGCGGTAAACCAGAAGGTGGAAACACCCCAGCAGGTCAAGCAAGTAATCCTCAATCCAAACCAACCACAGCTCCGGCCCCTTCCGGAGGTGACAAAATGGTCATGGATGAAGGAGATGATGATCTTCCATTTTAATTACAGTCCCCTGAACGTTATTTTCGGGGGATTTTTTTTTACTTTTGTCCTAAACATTCTGGATAATCCATGGACGACCCCTATCCGAGTTACCATTTACTCGCACAGATCAGTGAACTAGGCTTAAGCTACCTGATCTTTAACAGTTTACTTTTTCTTATTCTTCTGATTGGTTCCGCGTTGGTTTCTGGATCAGAGGTAGCATTTTTCTCCCTATCCAACGAAGATTTAGATTCACTTCAACTCGATCAATCCGGACAAGCAAAACAAGTGATCAGATTGGTAGAAGCACCTAAAAACCTGCTAAGCACCATACTTATTCTAAACAACCTGATCAACATTGGAATTGTCACCTTGACCACCTTTGTGTCATGGTCGATCTTTGGCATGAATGCCACCGGAATCATCGTCATCCTTGTACAAACGATCGGAGTTACCTTCGCCATTGTATTCTTTGGGGAAATAGTCCCAAAAGTCTATGCTGCAAAAGCAAGCATGCAGTTTAGTTTGATCATGGCACCTAGTATCAGTTTCTTCAGTACCATCCTCAAACCTATTTCCATTTTCTTGGAAGCAATGAGTAACCTCATTGAAAAAAACATTCAAAAGAGAGGATACTCACTTTCGGTGAATGAATTAAATCAAGCTTTGGAAATGACCACTGAGGATACTCCTGAAGAAGAACGAGATATCTTAAAAGGGATTGTAAATTTTGGAACCTTGACCGTCAAGCAGGTAATGAGAAGTAGAATGGAAATCACGGCGATTGATGAAGAAATGGACTTCCATGAATTAATGGACAAAATCAATAAAAGTGGCTTCTCCCGGATTCCAGTATATAATGAGACTATTGACAATATCTCAGGGATACTTTACATCAAGGATTTACTTCCATTTATAGAAAGAGACGAGAATTTCAATTGGAAAGACCTGATCCGGAAAAGTTACTTCGTACCTGAAAATAAAAAGGTAGACACCTTACTGAAGGATTTCCAATTAAAACGAGTTCACATGGCCATCGTAGTGGACGAATATGGAGGGACATCTGGGTTGGTTACTCTAGAAGATTTGATTGAAGAAATTATCGGTGAAATCAATGACGAATTTGATGACACAGACGATATTTTCTTTCAGGAAATTGATGAAAGCACCTTTATTTTTGAAGGGAAAGTTTCTTTGAATGACTTCTGCAAGAAGCTAGAATTGGATCCTCAGTTATTTGAGGAAGTCAAAGGTGAAAACGAATCCTTGGGAGGCTTGCTGTTAGAGCTAAATTCCAAACTCCCGAAAAATGGAACTAAAATCAAATTTGAATATTTCGAGTTTACTATCCTGGCCGTTGACGCCAGAAAAATCAAAAAAGTCAAAGTTCATCTTTTAGGGTCCCCTAAAAGCAATACTGCTAATTTTACAGACTGAAAAAGCATTTAAGTAGTTGATTCTTAGTTATTCAATCTTAGCAGAATAATATATTGCTAAATTCCAAATACTAATTTCATCAAAAAGGTGAAATCAAATTTTCTCAAAAAAAATTTATTTCTTTTTAAAATTTTCCGATAAAAACCACTTTTTGTCAAATTCACATTTTTTATCGTAATTATTGGTTGTTTTTTACCCTTTACCTCCTAAAATTATCACATTTTTCAACAGAAGTAGGTTTTATTAAACCCTCTACTTTTTTACGAAAAAATCAAAAATCTCTAATCTCATAAAAAATAAGGCATTTAGAAGGCTGGTTTATTGCCTAAATTTTAATGAAAGAAATTTTTTCTGTATTTTTTGGAAATTTTGAACCTATTAAATTCTACAGAAAAATGCAAAAAGGGTTGTATCGATCGGAGTTTGAGCATGACTCCTGCGGTATTGGTGCAGTTGTCGACTTGTCGGGAGTACCTTCCCACGAGACAATTAGCGATGCCTTATACATGCTTAGTAATATGGAGCATCGTGGTGGCAGAGGATCCGATCCGAAAACTGGAGACGGAGCGGGAGTACTTATACAAGTACCGCATCAATTCTTGAAGGACATTACAGCAAGGTCAGAAATCAATCTGCCTGAGGCTGGATATTATGGTGTGGGGATGACATTCTTCCCTAAAAACAAACAGTTGTTTCATAAATCAAAAGAACTCCTTAATCAAATAATTGAGGAATTGGATTTCGAATTAATTGGGTACAGACAAGTCCCAGTTGATGAAACAGTCCCTGGTTCAGGTGCCTTGGAAGTAATGCCTAACATTGAGCAATTATTTGTCAAGCACAAAAAGGGATTGACTGGAATTGATCTGGAACGAAAGCTCTACTTATTGAGAAATTACACTACTTCTGAAATCAACTCCAAGATTCCAGGGGTAAATAATTCATTCTATTTTGCCAGTTTAAGTAGCAATACACTTATATATAAAGGACAACTTCGAACAGATCAGGTTTTAGCCTTCTATAAGGACCTTCAAAACAGCAAAATTGAATCTGCGTTTGCCATTGTGCACTCCAGGTTTTCTACGAATACCTTCCCGAATTGGAGATTGGCTCAGCCATTTAGATTCCTATCTCACAATGGTGAAATCAACACCATTAGAGGTAATGTGACCAAGATGAAGTCAAAGGAATCTTTGATGAAAACAAAGTACTATTCAGAAGAGGAGCTTAAAAAGCTGTTACCTATCACCAACAGTCAGAATTCCGATTCAGCAAACCTTGATGCAATGGTAGAGCTTCTGACTCTAACAGGAAGGTCATTGCCACATGCCATGATGATGCTGGTACCAGAAGCTTGGCAGGACAATGAAGTCATGGATAGAGACAGAAAGGCATTTTATAAATTCCATGCTTCTTTAGTAGAGCCATGGGATGGCCCTGCTGCGCTTTTATTTACCGACGGCAAATCTGTTGGAGCTACTTTGGATAGAAATGGACTAAGACCTTTGCGTTATTTTATAACCAAGGATCAACGATTAATCCTTTCCTCTGAGGCAGGTGCCTTACCTATTCGTGAAGCTACCATTGTTGAAAAAGGAAGAATTAGCCCAGGCAGAATGATGTGGGCCGATTTGGAAAAGAAACGAGTACTTTTTGACGAGGAAGTAAAAGGTGAAATCTGCACTAAACAACCGTATGAAAAGTGGGTTGCAGACCAACGGATCAAGCTTCGTTTGATGCCTGACCCAGAGGTATTATCCCATCCTTATAATTTCGAAAATCTGAAGAAATGCCAAACAGTATTTGGTTATACTTCTGAGGAACTCAAAGTGGTACTTGCCCCCATGGGTGATACCGCCTACGAGGCCATCGGTTCTATGGGAGCAGATACTCCTTTGGCCGTTCTTTCAAAACAAAGTCAGCATATTTCTAATTACTTCAAGCAACTTTTTGCTCAGGTAAGTAACCCACCTATTGATCCAATCCGTGAGCGTTTAGTTATGTCCTTATTTACCCGTCTGGGAGAGGGACATAATATATTAGAGGAAAGCCCAAGACATACCAGACAGATTCATATCTCTCAACCGGTATTATTAAATGAAGATTTGGATAAAATCCAAAACATGGAGCACCTTGGGTATAGAAGCCAAAAAATCTATGCGCATTTCAATACAGATCATAAACCAGGAAGGCTGCTGGAAGCTCTTGAGAAACTTTGCATGGAGGCAGAAAAAGCAATCAAGGATAGCAAAAATATCCTGATCATTTCTGATCGAAACAGTTCTGAGGAATGGGCTCCTATTCCATCATTATTAGCCATCGGAGCTGTGCACCATCATTTGGTGAAAAATAACATCCGAACCAAAGCCGGTCTAGTGTTAGAGTCTGGAGATATCCGCGAAACGCATCATTTTGCCACAGCTATTGGCTATGGCGCTTCTGCCATTAACCCATACATGGCTCTGGAATCACTTTTGGAAATGTTTGAAAATGGACAGCTTACAAAAGTTAAAGAGCGTAAAAAAGTATTGACCAATTACCAAGAAGCCATAGGCAAAGGATTACTTAAAGTCCTTTCCAAAATGGGTATATCTACCCTTCAATCCTACCAAAGTGCTCAGATCTTTGAAGCATTAGGATTAGGTCCTGAGGTAATTGATAGATGCTTTAAAGGAACCATCTCTAGAATTTCCGGAATCTCATTTGATGAATTGGCAGAAGAAGTATTGATCAGACATAGGGCTGCCTACGGAACCAAAAGCCCAGTACTCGAAACAGGAGGAGTATACCAATGGAAGAGAAGAGGTGAAAAACACCTATTCAATCCAGAGACTATCCATCTGCTTCAAAAGTCTACCAGACTTAATGACTATGGGTTGTATAAGAAGTTTGCCAATAAAATTAATGAGCAATCCAAGGATGCCCTTACATTAAGAGGTCTATTTGAGTTCAAAAAGAGAATTACTGTTCCTATTGACGAAGTAGAACCTGCTTCCAGCATCATGCGAAGATTTGCTACAGGTGCGATGTCCTTTGGATCAATTTCTCATGAAGCGCATTCTACCTTGGCTATTGCCATGAATAGAATCGGAGGAAAAAGTAATTCTGGAGAAGGAGGAGAAGATGAAATCAGATTTGCAAGGAAAGAAAATGGGGACTGGGAAAGGTCTGCTATCAAACAAGTAGCTTCTGGAAGATTTGGCGTGACCAGTAATTACCTTTCTAATGCTGCCGAACTTCAAATAAAAATGGCCCAAGGTGCCAAGCCAGGTGAAGGGGGTCAGCTTCCTGGACATAAGGTCGATGAATGGATCGGAAGAGTAAGGCACTCCACTCCGGGAGTAGGATTAATTTCTCCTCCACCACACCACGATATTTATTCTATTGAGGATCTGGCTCAGTTGATCTACGATCTTAAAAATGCCAATAGAAAAGCCAGAATCAACGTAAAATTGGTTTCTCAAGCTGGCGTAGGAACAGTGGCTGCCGGTGTGGCCAAGGCTATGGCAGATGTGATTTTGATCTCAGGTGCTGATGGAGGTACAGGTGCTTCCCCATTGAGTTCTATCCGACATGCGGGATTACCTTGGGAATTAGGTTTATCCGAAGCTCACCAAACTTTGGTGAAAAACAATTTGAGAAGTAGAGTTACGCTTCAAACTGACGGTCAGTTACGAACCGGAAGAGACTTGGCAATTGCTACCTTATTAGGTGCTGAGGAGTGGGGAATATCTACCGCTGCTTTGGTAGTGGAAGGTTGTATCATGATGCGTAAGTGTCATTTAAATACCTGCCCAGTAGGAATTGCTACTCAAAATGAAGAATTGAGAAAGTTATTTACAGGAGATCCAGACCATGTAGTGAATTATTTCAATTTCTTGGTTCAGGATCTTCGTGAAATTATGGCTTCTCTTGGATTTAGAACCATCGATGAAATGGTGGGCCAAAGTCATATCCTTCAGTCTACCGGACATCTAAACCACTGGAAATGGGATAAAGTAGATTTGACACCAATATTCCATAGAGTAGAAGTGCCGGATCATGTCGGTATCCATAAGCAAATCGATCAGGATTTTGAACTGAAACGTGTACTGGATAGACAATTGATCAAGGCGGCACATCCATCTTTGGAACAGGCAGTTCCTTCTACAGGAAACTTCCAAATAAAGAATACTGATCGCTCTGTAGGTGCTATGCTTTCAAATGAAATTTCGAAAATATTCGGAAGTGTAGGATTACCTGATGATACCATTGAGTTTAAGTTTACTGGTTCGGCAGGGCAAACCTTCGGAGCCTTCCTTACCAAAGGAGTAAACTTTGAGTTGGAAGGTGAAGCTAATGACTACTTTGGAAAAGGTCTTTCTGGAGGGAAGCTGATTATTTATCCGAGCCGAAATGCACGATTCAAGCCAGAGGAAAACATCATCATTGGCAACGTGGCTTTTTACGGAGCTACTTCAGGAGAAGCTTATATCAATGGTAAAGGAGGAGAACGATTCTGTGTAAGAAATTCAGGAGTAAAAACCGTCATTGAAGGAATTGGAGACCATGGTTGTGAATACATGACCGGTGGTTTAGTGATCAATTTAGGAGAGATCGGTAGAAACTTTGCCGCTGGAATGAGTGGTGGTATCGCCTATATTCTTAAAGATTATATCACAGAAATCAATCCTGAACTTGTAGATATCGACAACTTGGAAGAAGAAGATTTTGCTACGATAAAATCCTTCCTTAAGCGACATGTGAAACTCACAGAAAGCGAGTTGGGAACGAAATTCCTAGAAAATTGGGATCAGTCAAAAGAGAAATTTATTAAAGTAATCCCTAGAGATTACAAAGCTGTTTTACAAAAAAGAGCTTCAGAACAATCTAAATCATTGGTGTAAGATGGGAGCGAAAGAAGGTTTTTTACAATTCAAAAGAGAGACGCCTGAATCAAGAGACCCAAAGCAAAGGGTAGGCGATTATAAAGAGATCTATAAGCCATTTTCCGGTGAACAATTAAATCACCAAGCGGCAAGATGTATGGACTGTGGTATTCCGTTTTGTCATAACGGTTGTCCATTGGGGAATGTAATCCCTGATTTTAATGATGCAGTATATAATGAGGAATGGGAGCAAGCGATCAATATTCTGAAAAGTACCAATAACTTCCCTGAGTTTACGGGTAGAATATGCCCCGCTCCGTGTGAAGCAAGTTGTGTATTAGGAATCAACAAAGATCCTGTTGCAATTGAATTGATCGAGAAAAGCATTGCTGAAAAGGCATATGAGCTAGGCTTGATCCTTCCTAAGCCTCCTGAAAAAAGAACCGGTAAACAGGTAGCTATCATCGGTTCGGGCCCTGCTGGACTTGCTGCGGCTGATCAGTTGAATCAGGCAGGTCATGAGGTTACTGTTTTTGAAAAAGACAACAAACCTGGAGGTCTTCTTAGATACGGAATCCCAGATTTCAAATTGGAAAAATGGGTCATTGATAGAAGGATCGACATCATGAAAGAAGAAGGTGTGATTTTCACTTGTGGAACAGAAGTAGGTTTTAATATCAAGGCAGAAAATATCCTCAGAAATTTTGATGCGGTCGTGATTTGTACCGGAGCTGGACAACCACGGGAACTCCGAATTAATGGAGACAAGTTGAAAGGAGTACATTTTGCAATGGAATTCCTCGGCAACCAAAACAAAGTGATCAATGGCGAGTTGGAAGAGAATCCAATTTCAGCGAAAGACAAGCATGTATTTGTCATTGGTGGCGGTGATACTGGAAGTGATTGTATCGGTACCTCAAACAGACATGGGGCAAAGTCTATCACTCAATTGGAATTATTGCCAAAACCTCCAAAGCAAAGAACTACTCTAAACCCTTGGCCAGAATGGCCAATGACCTTGAGAACTTCCAGTTCTCATGAGGAAGGTTCAGAAAGAATGTTCTCCATCTTGACCAAGGAGTTTATTGGAAATGAGGAGGGCGAAGTGACCGGACTGAAATTAGTAGATATAGAGTGGAAAGAAAATGGTGGAAGAATGACCTTTGAGGAGGTAGAGGGGTCAGAGCGTGTCGCTCCCTGTGACCTTGCGTTCATTGCCATTGGATTTTCAGGTCCTACTCAAAATGGGTTATTAGATGCATTTGGTGTAGGCACCATGGAAAATACCCTTCCAAAATCCAAAAATTACCAAAGCACAAACTCCAAAGTATTCCTTGCCGGAGATATGCGAAGAGGTCAATCACTTGTAGTTTGGGCAATCTCAGAAGGAAGAGAAGCTGCTGTAAAAGTAGATGAATATCTTATGGGAAGTTCATCTCTACCAATGAAAGACGAATCGTTTTTCCAGGTGGAAGAAGAAATCGCAGGTATTGATTGAGCCTAAAAGCTCAGATTATCCAATAGAATCCCTGTTTAGTTGACAACCCTGCGAAACAGAAAGCCATCCGCTTCGGCAGATGGCTTTCCTATTTTTAATTATCTCCTCTTCTTCTTGGTATTTCGCCTCTTTCTCTAATTTCTCCACCAGGTCTTCTTCCCCTTCGATGTCTTTGGGATTCTTTTAATTCTTCCCACTTTGCTCGTTGCTCTTCAGTCAGGACTTTTTTGATTGCTTCATCTTGTGCCTTCATCTCTTCACGCTTTGCGCTCATCTCTTCTTTTTTAGCATCCATTTCGGCTCTTCTGGCTTCCATCTCTACCTCTCTTTTCTTAGCATTTTCCAGATTGATTGCCAAAATCTCAGTTTTCTGAGCTTCAGAAAGTTCCAATTGCTTTGCCATCATCTCTGTTTGCTTTTGAGCTCTCTCTTCAGGAGTTGGTCTTTCTTTTGTTTTCGCCTCTTGAGCGAAGGCAGCTGTACCGGCCATCATGACCATCATCAATGCAATAGTTAGCTTTTTCATTGTTCTACGGTTTGTTTGTCTTTTAGACATGCCATTTGCTGGATAGTTTAATTAGAAATGCAAAACCCTTGTTAACAAACCTTAAATTCTACTTTTCTTCAATTAATTCTTTACGCTCACTGGCTTTTACATATTTTGGTTTGATCAGCAACCTCAGACTAGGATCAAAACTCAAATAATTCCAAGCCCAATCCAAAAAAATGAACATCTTGTTTTTGACTCCCAAAATGGCCATCAGGTGGACAAAAAGCCAGGTTAGCCAAGCCATTAAACCTTGAAATTTAATAAAAGGAAGATCTACTACGGCTAATTTTCTACCAACTGTAGCCATAGAACCCAAGTCTTTATAACGGAATGGCTCCATTTCCTTTCCCTTGGTCAGGTTAATTAAATTTTTTGCTAAGTTCTCAGCTTGCTGCATGGCTACCTGAGCAACCTGAGGATGTCCTTTGGGATACTTTTCTTCTCTTAGTAAAGCCACATCTCCCAAAACAAAAATGTCCTTTTCTCCTACTACCCGGTTCATTTCGTCTACATAAATTCTTCCATTAGGTGCAAAATGCTCTTTAGAGAGTCCGTCAATAAAATTCGGTTTTATCCCAGCAGCCCAGAGCAGAGTATGGGTATTTATTGATTCTTTCCCTTCCAATTTTACCTGCTCCCCATCATAGTCCTGTACTTTGGTATCCAGCATCACTTCAACTCCCAACTTCTGCAAATATCTAAGAGAATGATCTTGTGATTCCTCTGACATTGCACCCAGGAGTTTTGGGCCTGCTTCAATCAGGACTACCTTCATATTGCTAAAGTTCAGCTCAGGATAATCTTTTGGGAACACATTATTTCTCAGTTCCGCCATGGCACCTGCCAGTTCCACACCTGTTGGACCTCCTCCCACAATCACCACATTCATCAAGGACTTCCTATCTTCTTGCTTTTCAATATTGATGGCACGCTCATAATTGGAAATGATTTTATTTCTGATGTAAAGTGCTTCGGATACCGTCTTCATAGGACTGGAATTATATTCTATGGATTGACTGCCGAAGTAATTGGTATCCGCCCCCATTGCCAGAACTAGGTAATCATAGTCTATGTATCCAATATCAGAGTAAAGTCGTTTGATTTTCGAATCAAAAGAATGTACTTCTGCCATTCTAAAAATAGAATTTGGAGTATCGTGAAATATCTTCCTTAAAGGAAAAGAAATAGCACTGGGCTCTAATCCAGCCGTGGCCACCTGATAAAAGAGTGGCTGAAACTGATGGTAATTGTTTTTATCAAGTAAGATGACTTGATAAGGTCCCTTTATTAACTTTCTGGCAAGCTTTAATCCACCAAAACCTCCTCCAACTATGACGAGTTTGGGAAGGTTGGTTTCTGGAATATTTGGAATGGGTTTTTGTGCGGGTAGTAACATTGGCTATGGCTTTTCTTAGCTAACGAATTAGAAATAGATAAGGACAAAATTCTGCTCCCTTTTTCCTATTTAAAAGATCGGCCAACTTGGACTAGCCTATAGATAAAAAGATTTGTTATTTTTACCACCCTAATAAAGTATATCCATGGGAAGAGCATTTGAATTCAGAAAAGAAAGAAAATTCAAGCGTTGGGACAAAATGTCCAAAGTATTCACGCGTCTAGGGAAAGAAATAGTGATGGCGGTTAAGTCCGGTGGTCCCGATCCCGCGTCCAACCCGAGATTGAGAACAATCATCCAAAATGCCAAAGGAGCACAAATGCCCAAGGACAGAATTGAAGCTGCGATCAAACGAGCTTCGAATAAGGATGAAAAAGATTACGAGGAAGTAGTATATGAAGGTTACGGCCCTTTTGGAATTGCCGTCATCGTAGAAACATCAACAGATAACATTAATAGGACCGTAGCAAACGTCCGTTCTTACTTTACCAAGGCCGGAGGTTCACTAGGTACTTCAGGTTCCGTTAGTTTTATGTTTGACCATAAAGCTGTATTCCGATTTGCGCAGGGCGATTGGGACATGGAGGAATTAGAGCTAGAGTTAATTGATTATGGACTGTCAGAGATCGATGAGAATGAAGGTGAACTGTTTGTTTACACTGAATTTGCAGATTTTGGCACCATGCAAAAAGCATTAGAGGAAAAAGGGATTGAAGTGATCAGTGCAGATTTCCAAAGATTCCCAACTTCCTTAACTGAATTGACGGAAGAGCAAGAAGAAATCATCAATAAGATGATTGAAAAGATGGAAGAAGATGATGATGTCAATCAAGTATTTACCAACATGGCCTAGGCAATTGCCTAGGCTTTTTTATGTCTATGAATTTTCCAAAAAGAGTAAATTTTCAAGATGCTGAAAAACAATTGATCATTGTAGGAAGTAAAAACCCTGTCAAGATCTCATGTACTGAATCAGCATTTTCAGAAGCATTTTCAAAATCATTTTTAGTCAACGGAGTGAATACATCCTCTGGTGTTTCCGATCAACCTTTGGGTAGCGAGGAAACTTTGAAAGGTGCTAAAAACAGAGCAATCAATGCTAAAAAAACATTTCCTGAAGCAGATTTCTGGGTAGGTATAGAGGGAGGTGTAGATGAAGACGAACATGGCATGTTTGCTTTTGCTTGGATTTACATTGAAAGTGCTCAAAATAAATCAAGTCAGTCAAAGACGGGTACTTTTTATCTCCCCGATGAAGTAACTAAGCTCATCAAATCAGGTATGGAACTTGGTGAAGCTGATGATCAGGTTTTTAGTCAACTAAATTCAAAACAACAAGGTGGTTCGGTAGGAATTCTGACCCATGGTGTAGTGGATAGAAAAGCCTATTATTCTCAAGCAATCATTCTTGCTTTAATACCATTTCTAAATAAAAACCTCTACTAAAAAATCAGTTTTAGTAAAAAAGTAACATTTTTGCCTTTATATTATAAAAAATTTTTAAAATGGTTGGAAAATCCAATTAATTGAGTTTGATTAGTAACATTAAATGTAGATACACTCAATTCAGATATTACAGAAGTTGTTTCAGTCACCCAAAAATTGATTCAGCTATAAACCTCCTCAGGAGGTTTATTTTTTTAGATTCCTTAGGAAATTTCGAAGCGCAACCTGCCAATCCGGATCTGCATCCCATTCGGGGCCTATATATAACTCATTTCGAACGATAAGCTTGATATAATATTTAACCACCGTACGATTCGTAGATTCTCCTGCGGGAACTTCTAACCCCATACTTTTCATCATATCTGCTTCTCTTGCTTCCACCTTTACTAATAAGAACTGTACCCGATCCCTAATTAATTCCTGGTCAGTTTTTGCTTCCGTTAACCATTCTGTGGCATAAGGATATTCAGCTTTCAATATTTGTTCAATACCCGATTTTTGAGCTTCCTGTTCTGCTAATATGGTAGCTTGGGATTTTCCATACATGTCATACCTGAAATAGCTCAATAGACCTGATTCAGCAGAGGAGCCTTCGATCGGAATACCAAGTTTAAATACTTCTAGGTTTAAGGGGTTTTCTGCAATAAACTGTTGCGCGGAAGAAGTCTCATTTTGCCCAATGTTAGGAAACTCAGGCACATCTATCACTAATAGATTTTTGGATCTAGTATTTGCTCCGACCGCGGCAAATTGTTTGGCTGCTGTTTGTAAATCAGGTCCACTTACTCCAAATAAGCTGGTAGAAGGGATCATTTGCGCATTCCCTGTATAGGGAGCCACATGAATGGAGGTGTTGTTTTTTTGCCGTGTTACAAAAATGATATTTTTGACCAATCGACTTGAAAATGCATTGGAATAATCTGCTTGAACAGCATCTGATATGGCAACCTGTTCCAGTTCAAAATACCCCACAGGGTCTCCTCCTGCCTCCACCAAGGATGAATGGACACTATCAGCTAATGCTTTCCATTCCATCGCAGGTCTGGCACCGGGGTCATTCGATACCAAAACGATCGATTTCCCATCAAAAAAAGTTTCTGGCAAAGTGCCTTGCCCCATTCCTCTTAGTAGGAAAATGAAAACAAAAACTAGAGATAAGATATATTTCATTAGTAGAAATAGGTGATGTCCTTTTGCTTAGTAATTTTACGAATATACATAACGAAAAATATTTTCATTGATGCAGATTAATTTGAAGTCTTTCCTAAGTTTTCTGTTTATCCTATTGGCTTTTTATTCCGAAGCTCAACATGTGGATAAAAAATCACTATTGGACAATATAGAATATTTATCCTCAGATGACTTCAAAGGGAGAAAAACAGGCAGTGCGGAAAACTTAAAAGCCAGAAATTTTATCGTTGAGAAGTTCAAATCCATTGGATTAGAAACCCACTATCTCCAGTTTCAGCAAAAGTTTTCTTTTGAAAATAGAAGATCTAATGATCGCCTCGACGGTGCTAATGTGGTAGGGTTTGTGGCAGGCAGTGAATCTAGAAAATTAATCGTGATCACCGCCCATTTCGACCATGTGGGAGTAGGAAACCCTATTGAGGGAGACAGCATTTTTAATGGAGCGGATGACAATGCCTCGGGGACTGCCGCTTTAATAGCTTTGGCAGAATACTTTAGAAAGAATAGACCTAAGCACAGTATGATATTTGCCGCTTTGGATGGAGAAGAAATGGGGCTGCAAGGCGCTAGAGCATTGGTCAGGGATTTTCCATTTCCACTTGAAACAATTGAATTGAATATCAATATGGATATGATTTCCAGAAATAATCAGGGAGAATTATATGCTTCTGGAACTTACCAAAACCCAGATTTAAAACCGATTTTGGAAAAAGCGTCTTTAGGTCTTTCCCCAACTTTAGTATTTGGTCATGATATACCAGATACCGGTAGAGATGATTGGAGTAAATCCTCAGATCATGGAGCTTTCCTAGAAAAGGGAGTTCCACATATTTATTTTGGGGTGGAAGATCACCCGGATTACCACAAGCCAAGTGATGAGTTTAAAAACATACAACCTGATTTTTATTACGAGGCAGTTAACCTGATTCTTAAATGCACCCTTGCTTTAGATCGTGAATTACTGAAAGAATAGTATTAATCCTTCGGATTGCCTGAAAGGATGCGTAATTTGGGGTTTGTTTCTAAGACTATACCGCTGAATTTTGCCAAAAACAGATTTTATCACAAAGCTACTAATCTGGCGACTCAGACATCTGAGTAATCAATCCTTTATTATCATCCTTAGCGGGATCATAGGAATAATTTCAGGACTGGCAGCTGTAATTTTGAAAAGCGGAGTCCATGCCATTCAGGAGTTCTTAACAGAAGACTTTTACAACGAATACGCCAATTTCCTGTATATCCTTTATCCTATGATAGGGATAACAGCTGCGTATGTAGTAGGAAAATATATTTTTAAAGATGTAGGCGGACATGGAATCCCGGATGTTTTGTTTATCATCTCCAAGAAGCAAAGCCTCATTCCTAGGGTAAAAATGTATAGCCGATTATTTACTTCGGCACTAACCGTAGGATTTGGAGGTTCAGTCGGTTTGGAAGCTCCAATGGTGGTAACCGGGTCTGCCATCGGTTCCAATACAGGCTTGCTGATGCATTTAAATGCAAAAAAAAGAACCCTATTGATTGGCTGTGGTGCCGCCGCTGCTATTTCAGCCATCTTCGGAGCGCCCATTGGAGCGGTGATTTTTGCAATTGAGGTGATCCTAATGGAAATAAGCACCGCAAGTTTCATCCCTCTACTTATTGCCTCGGTGATGGGTTCGCTTACCTCCATGGTTTTGATTGGGAAAGATTCCATTTTTAACTTCAATTTCACCGAAACCTTCAAGGCTTCCCATATGCCCTATTACCTGTTATTAGGTATTATTTGTGGATTGGTATCGCTTTATTTTAACCGTGCGGTAAGAAGAACAGAATTAGCTCTGGAAGGATTGGAAAGCCAAACGATGCGAATGCTATATGGAGGTGCTTTTCTAGGTTTTATGGTGTTTTTCTTCCCCCCAATATATGGAGAAGGTTACAATATCCTAAACCAATTGATTGAAGGTAAATCGGCAGAAATTTTGAATAGAAGCCCATTTTTCTCCGTGATCGAGAACCCTTATATGATCATCATTTTCTTGGTTTTGATCATCTTATTTAAACCCATTGCTTCCGCATTAACCATTGGGAGTGGGGGTAGCGGAGGGATATTTGCCCCTTCTCTTTATGTGGGAGGTATCGTAGGTTTTGTCTTTGCCTATTCCAAAAACCTGTTTGGATTCCACATTCCTCTTCCTCTGGCCTCCTTTACTTTGGTAGCCATGTGTGGGGTCATGAGTGGAGTACAGCATGCACCGCTTTCAGCGATATTCTTAATTGCTGAAATTACGGGAGGATATGAACTCTTCGTCCCCTTGATGTTTGTTTCAGCAATTTCCTTTATCACCACTACCTATTATCAAAAGGATAGCTTATACTCCCTTCAATTAAAAGACAAGGGTAAATTTTTGCCTGAATCAAAAGATCAAGAACTACTAGAGTTAATTGATATAACCCATGTTATTGAACGGGATCTTCTGCCTGTTCATCCCGATGCTAAATTAAAGGATCTGACCAACTTGGTTAAAATTTCGAAAAGGAATATCTTCCCTGTAGTGGATGAGAAAAAGGCCCTTAGAGGCATCGTCACCTTAGATGATATTAGAGATATCATGTTTGACCAATCACAACAGGATTCCGTTTTTATACGAGATTTGATGCATAGCCCTCCAGAAATCCTATTGGCTACTGAAAATATGCAAAAAGCCATGGAAAAATTTGAAAGCTCAGGAGCTTGGAACCTCCCTGTTATTGAAAATGGGATTTATTTAGGCTTCGTTTCTAAATCCAGGATATTCAATGCATATAGGAAACGTCTCATTCGACAGAAGCAAGATTAAGCGAGTTTAGAATAAAATTTGGAATTGGAAATTATCCACTTATTTCAAGATTTAAATCTTCCTTTTTTTTAAGATAGCTACTTTTATCCACAAAATCGAGCTATTGTTTTATGTTATAAAAACTTGATTTTCAATTACTTATTATAACAAAGTGGAAAAGTGTGGATAAATTAATGAAAATGTGGATAAAATTTTCTTGCAATTTTCAATCCTTAAATAGACGCAATCAAGGCCCTTTTTTTTAAACAAACCTAAGAGCAAATTTCTATTTGTAATTCTATTTTCGAAGCTCAGAAATTCAAAGTTTAGAATAATATTCTGAAACACAACTTTTAGTCTTCATTTTAAGATGTGAAGTTGGATTTACCTAAATGGTAAAATATTCTCTCAGAAACTTCACATTAGTATAAGCCAATTTTAACAGATATAATACAAATAGTATTCCTTAGATTCCAAAGCCAATCGGGGCCAGATTATTCATTTGTTTTAAGATCCAGGCTTGTCTTCCAATAATATAAGGAGTAGGTTTTTTTGGATTCCAACGAATAGGATTAGGCAATACGGCGGCAATCATTGCGGCTTCGTTTCTATTTAAATTTGCTGCAGGCTTTTTATAATAGGTTTGGGCAGCAGCCTCTATCCCGTAAATGCCATTCCCCATTTCAATCACATTCAAATAAACCTCAAGAATCCTTTCTTTGGGCCAAATCAACTCTACCAGCACCGTAAAATAAGCTTCTAAACCTTTCCTTAGATAACTTCTATCTGGCCATAAAAACACATTTTTTACAGTCTGTTGGGTAATGGTACTTGCCCCCTTGATATTCTTTCCTTTTTGATTTCCTTCCCAGGCTTTTTTCATGGCCTCAAAGTCAAAGCCATGATGATCCAGAAATTTTTGATCCTCCGCAGCCACTACTGCCTGGGGAGCATTCTTTGAAATTTGGGTCATTGGTACCCAATCTTTCGACAACTTCACCTTTTTTTCTGAATCGAATGTTTGTTCAAATAGCCGAATCACCATCAAAGGCGTCACCGGAACAGGGACAAAACGATAAAGAACTGTAAAGCCAATAGAAAGAATAAGAAACCATATACACAGTTTCCAGAGAAATCTCCAAATTTTACGAAATACTTTCATTTAGTTAAACAGTTGCGCTGGCTTGAACAAAGCGATAGTAAAAGACCGCATTTCTATCCTCGGAAATGGTATCCAAATCTTGTTCCATTAATCGTATCTCTTCTTCTTTGATTAACTGAGCCTTTAACATGGAAGCAGCTGCACTTTTCATCAGCCCTTTCCAATAAGTGGTAAATTGCTGAAGGGTATTAGGGTCGTGCTGGCTTAAGTGAAATCCTCCTGGGAAGAGGTTAATATCAATAAAATCTGCCTCATGAAGTAGATTCCCCAATTTCAAACCTACATCAGGGTCTCCTCCGAGGGATCTTTGAAACTGGTTATATTTTTCATAGTAATTCTTTAAACCTGGAAGTTCGGGATAAAAGTAAAAAGAACTATTATAAACTTCAGTCAGCCAAATTTTGGATCCAGGCAAAAGATGAGATTTTAAGCTCCTTAATACCTGAGTTGGTTCTGGAATATGTTCTAATACCCAACAGATAAATGCCCCATCAAATTTCTCATTCAACTGTAGATTCCTAGCATCCTGATGCTCAAAACTAAGTCGATCCTTAAAAGAATCAAGATTGACCTGAGCCTTTTCCAATTGTTTCGATTCAGCATCTACACAAGTGATTCTAATTTCGGGGAATAGGTCCAGCAAAACTTGGGTTTGAGCACCTACTCCAGAACCGATTTCAAGGATATGTTTACATCCATTAAAATCAATTCTGGGATAAATCAAAGAACCTAACACTCCTGCTTGTTCTACCAGTCGTTCTTGTTCTTCGGGTACATATCCATGAATGTATGATGTCATTGACTTAAATTTTAATGCAAATTATCAAGAAAATAATAGAAGTATGTTAATTCCATTGTTTCAGTCTGAATTTTATCATCACATTAACTTCCCCTTGTAATTAACCCTAAAAGTTCCCTATTTTGGATTTTGACGAAATAATAAACCAAATGAGCGCAATAGAAATTGGAAGTTTCGAGGATTTTGAAAAATATAGCGGTAAAGAGTTAGGCACATCTGAGTACTTCCAAATAACCCAAGAGCAAATCAATTTATTTGCAGACGCAACTTATGATCACCAATGGATCCACACCGATCCTGAAAAAGCAAAAACCCAAGGAGCATTTGGAAATACCATTGCACATGGTTATTTAACCCTTAGTATCGTTCCTCATTTATGGGAACAGATCCTTAAGGTCAATAATCTAAAAATGATGATTAATTACGGAATTGAGAATTTCAGATTTGCTCATCCCGTGCTGGTTACTGACCAAGTAAGATTAGTCGCCACCCTGAAATCCGTAGTCAACCTGAGAGGGACCGTGAAGGCGGAAGTATCTGTAAAACTGGAAATCAAAGATCAGAAAAAACCAGCTTTTACCGGCGTATTAGTATTTCTATACCACTTTCAATAATCAATTGACATAATCTTATACTAAAAATAAAGCCGGATTTTCCGGCTTTTTTACTGTTCTATTCTCTGAAACAAGATAGTAGCCCCACCTTGTTTAAGAGTCATTTCGCCTTTCTCTGGATCAAAAATCATCGTAGCCCCTGCTTGGACAAATTCAAAAACATGATTTCCTCTGGCTTCTAAAGGAGTATCAGGTTGACCGGTAGGTTTCGCAATCAATGTATTTCCCTCTTTCACGAAGGTCATTTTAAGAGGAATCTGGTCTGAAGCATATTCCCCTAAATATTGATCCAACTCTTCTTCAGTTAATGTTGCAGTTTGAAAATTTGGAATCTTCACTTCTCTTCCAAATTGAGTATCCAAAATGGCTAGGATGATGTTATTGTTATTGTAATTACTGCCATTTGACAAAATACAGACTGTAACATCTTCTGCGGGTAAATAACCTATCATAGACGAAAAACCATCAATCCCCCCGTTGTGGCCATAGGCTATCTTTTCATAATAAGGAAATTGGAACATGCCCCTTCCATACCCGTCCTTTATTTCTTTCATTAATGCCAAACTCTCCTCAGAAATGAGTTTGCCAGAAAAAAGCCCTTCAATAAATTTCCCTAAATCTTCTGCGGTAGAAACAATAGCACCAGCTCCTAAAGGAATAGACATGTCGGTAACCTGTTCTTCCTCCCAACCATCTTCATAGGAATAGGATTTGGCTTCATTTGTTCCTTTTTCCTGACCCACTAAGGTATGTTCCAATTGCAAAGGCTTGGTGATTTTTTCCTCTACTAATTCCGAATAAGATTCATTGTAAACATCTTCTAAAATAAAAGTGAGTAAGACAAAATTGGAATTACTATACTCTCCTTTGGAGTCTGGTTCAAAATCGCTTCCTCCATCTTTGATGATTTCAACAAGCTGCTCACGAGTTTGAGGACTTGTGAAATAAGTATCATATAAATCATCATTGGTGAAATTATGAATGCCACTTCTATGCTGAAGGAGCATGCTGATGGTGATTTGGTCCGAATGAGGGATTTCGGGAATAAATTCAGATAGCTTTTGATCCAATTTCATCTTTCCTTCCTCCACCGCCTGGAAAACCATCACTGTGGTAAACATTTTGGTGATAGAGCCCACCCGGAATCTAGTATCATCATCTAATTTTACTCCCTCACCCACATCTTTAAAGCCAAGAGAACGGGCATAAAGCACTTCTCCATTTGCCTTCAAAAGGACATTCCCCATAAACTTGTCGTGGACTTCTAAGGAATCGAAATATTGATCCAGTTTGTTGAAATCTTGTGCAATCAGGGTAGCTCCGCTAAACAATAAAATAAATAATGAATAGATAAACCGTTGTTTCATAGCAAATTGTCTTCAATGAAGATAAAAAAAATCCTCCTTGGGTTACAAGGAGGATGTGAAGGATTAGTTAAGACGGTTTCTTTCTTCAGCACTTCCAGAACTTTTATTCACTCGGAAACTTTCTCCTTTAGAGAATCGATAACGAAGGGTAAATCTTACACCTTGGTTACTTCTATATTGTCTAAAAGAAGAATCAATATCTGCAAAATCAACTTTCGCTTTAATTACTTGAGTTCTAAATAGGTCGGTTCCATTTACGGCGATAGTCAATTTATCCTTCATAATGGTCTTGGTAACTCCTGCATCTACCCATCCGAAGCCTTCTAATTCTCCCTGTCCCCAAATCTGTGGACCTAAATACATACCCACTACTTCAAGCTTGAATCCTTTCGGTAAGTTGATATTGTGTTGTGATCTCACCATAAATGAAGTTTGCTCAGTATCCAGGTAGTCGTCACCAATCTGAGACTTATATCTATTATAGTTTACTTGCAACATATTGGAAGTTCCCCACCACTGTCTGATTTGGACAGGAACCATTGCTCTAAAGTTGGCATTTCTTGTTTTATCAAAATTGTCGGTAAAAGTCGTAGTGGTTCTTTCTTCATCATCCTGAATGAACACCTGATTAAATGCATCTGAAGTTTCACTGTAGCCAATAGTAAATTGATAAGCCCCTTTTACTACGTGGTTCATCTCAAAATTATTGGAATATTGAGGCTTCAAATTCGGATTTCCTCTTTCTGAAGTCAATGGATCGATATAGTAAACAAATGGATTCAACAATCTATAATTCGGACGAGTAATTCTTCTATTCGCATTATAAACGATCTGATAATTATCAGAAACCTTATGCTGGATAAATGCACTTGGAAATAAGTTGAAATACTCCTGAGTATTGATTTGATCCAAAGTCACCGAATTCCCTTCAATATTGGAATACTCCCCTCTCAAACCTGCCTGGTAACTTACCTTATCAGAAAACTTTCCTTTATAAGAAGCGTAACCTGCCAAGACATTTTCATGATATATAAAGTGATTACTGTTTGGAGTTGGCTCAAAAGGACCATCTTCTATCGCCAAGGTCAAATCCAAATTATTATCTGACATCACCCATGACCCTTTTACACCGGTCTCTAGCGTTCCTTTACCCAGCGGCTTTACAAAGTCTACTTTTGCAGTAAAGATATTATAGTACATATCATTTACAGTGTTAAGCCTCCCACGGGCAGCATCAACCTGATCTTCTCCAGTCCATGTAGTCGTACTCAACAAGGATTCACTACCTGAATTCATTCTGGTAAAGTCAAAATCTGCTGTCAACTTAGTACCTAAGGTATCCAAGTTTCCACCATAGTGAAGGTTTCCGAAGAATCGATTTCCTCCACCTTTTGAATCATTATAAGAATCTAAATAGGTCTTATCCACCACCCCAGGAGTAATTATTTCAGTTAGAGATGGATTGGTGGTTGTATTGTCAAAATCGGATGCCTGAAGATTGATACCAATGTTGTGGTTCTTATTGATTTCATAATTTGCTGCTCCATTGAAAAACAAATTTTTATTTCTTTGCCTAATTCTAGACTCTTGTAAGAAATTGGAAACCCCTTCCGCTACATCAAAATTCCGCTCAATGTCTAACTCATTTAAGTTGGCATAATGATTATAATTCAAATCTGCATTAGTGGACCATTTCCCTTTCTTAACATTCAAAGAAACTCCTGCAATCGGTGCCCAGTAGCCATTATATTGACCACCCGCCTGAACATTTCCAAACATTCCATCTACGGTATTCTTTTTAAGTCGAATATTGATCACGCCTGCAGATCCTTCTGCGTCAAATCTGGCAGACGGATTATTGATAACTTCAATACTCTTAATATTGTCGGCTGGCATAGCTCTTAAGAAATTAGCCAAGTCTGTGGCGCTCATATAAGTTTGGCGATCATTGATCATCACTACGACACCAGTACGACCATTCAAATTGATGATTCCATCCTGATCCACATAGATCCCTGGAGATCTCCCGATCACATCCAAAGCGGTTGATCCTTCCGCCATCACTGTTCCTTCTACATTGACTATGGTTTTGTCAGGTTCAATGATAATTTCTGGTCGTGTAGAAGAAACTGTCACCTCATCCAATCCGGTAGCTTCATCATGTACCGTCAATTCTCCCATTTCCTTAATCGTCCCAGGTTTCAATTCAAACGGATCAGATTCAAATGGTTTAAAACCAATAGAGGAAATCACCACTTTTACTTGTGCTGTTTTTGCTGATTCAATCAAAAATAATCCATTCTCATCGGATACAGCTCCATCTACAAGATGTCCATCATTTACCGCAATTAAGGCCACATTGGCATAAGGAACTGCCTGCCCATTCTGATCTAAAATTTTTCCGGATATTTTACTAAGATCTTTTGCAGCAAGATTACTCATTCCCAACAAATATGAGAATAGAGTTAAAAAGAGTAAGTTGGTAGTTTTCATTACTATGAAATATATGTGTTAACTGTGCCAACTAGTGAAAACAAAATGCCAAGAGTAAAAAATGCCCCAAAAAAGCATAGAATGGCGTTTTTTAGCAAAACAAAAAATAGAACTGTATCAAAACCGAACAGTATTTCGATCGGTTTTAAACAAAAAAATCCCCGATTCATACCGGGGATTTTAGAAAGAATTTTTAGTTCTGCTTATTTAGCAGCAGCATATCTCTTACTTACTTCTTCCCAATTCACTACATTCCAGAATGAAGCAATGTAATCAGGTCTTCTATTTTGGTAATTTAAATAGTATGCATGTTCCCAAACATCCAAACCAAGGATTGGAGTACCAGGGCACTCAGCAACATCCATTAATGGATTGTCTTGATTTGGGGAGGAACAAACACAAAGTTCTTTTTTGGCATCTACACAAAGCCAAGCCCATCCTGAACCAAATCTGGTAGCAGCAGCTTTATTGAATGTTTCTTTGAATGCATCGAAAGAGCCGAATTTTGCATCAATTGCAGTAGCTAACTCTCCAGTAGGGGCTCCTCCACCATTTGGAGAAAGGATCGTCCAGAAAAGTGAGTGATTAAAATGACCACCCCCATTATTTCTTACCGCAGTATTTGAACCTGCGATTTTCAACAACTCTTCCAGAGATTTACCTTCTAGATCAGTCCCTGCAATTGCATTGTTTAAGTTAGTCACATATCCATTGTGGTGCTTTGTATAATGGATTTCCATTGTACGTGCATCAATGTTTGGTTCTAATGCATCATATGCATAAGGTAATGAAGGAAGTTCAAAAGCCATATTGTTAAAATTTAAGGTTAAACGTTAAAATTATATTCATTCAAATAATCTGCCTAAGGAACTGGTAGAAAAGAAAAAAAATTCCCTGAAATCCAATTTCCTTTTAGTTTCTCAGCTTTTTGAAAAATTCAAGTATCAATTGCTCCGATTCTAAGGCCATAGGCCCCTGAAAAAATTTGGTTTTTGGGTGTAGCATTGCAGGGTTGCATTGCTTAAAACCTCTTTTGGGATCAGGTGCTGCAAAATGCACCTCTCCGATTTGGGACCAAAAAAGAGCCCCGGCACACATGGCACAGGGCTCTAAAGTCACATATAATTTACATTCGTTGAGATATTTGGATCCCAAGTAATTTTCTGCTGAGGTGATCGCCAGCATTTCAGCATGTGCGGTCACATCATTGAGCATTTCAGTTTGATTGTAAGCTTTTGCTATAATCCTGTTTTTACACACAATAACAGCGCCTACTGGGATTTCACCTTCTTCAAAAGCTTCCTTGGCCTGCTTAAAGGCCTCATTCATGAAATATTCGTGCGTGAAAAGCTCCAACTCTTTTTATCTGAAAAATGCGAAAATCTCCTCCCTAATTCCCTCGTTAATGATGACTGCCAACAATAAGGAAACCAATAATCCAATGAATGCCTTGCCCACATCTTTACTTGCCAATTTGTAAGCTCTGCTAACCCAGTCTCTACGTTTTTCTGGCTTGGCTGCTTTACCTAGGGCAATGGCTAATTCACGTCCTCCCAACAATCCGATAAACACCCAAGTCGTACTCATTGGAACTTTGCTGTGAATCTTGAAATAGAATAATATAATGGCGTACACAAAATCCACAATAGTCGCTGCTCTCACATCCGTGACATTTGACTTCTCGTTTACAATAGATTGGATTTTGTCACCTTTTAAATAAAACAGGAATCCAAGTCCCAAGAAGACAAACCCTGCATAAACAGAAAATTCATAGACATTCAACTGTCTTGGAAGGAATACGGCAATGTTTGCCGCATCTTGCATGATCCAAACAGCCCATAGGGTTCCTGAAGTGATCCATTGCAAAAACATCCAGTACGGCTTTGGCTTTCCTTTTAGGTAATTCTGAACAAACCGCTCCAATACAAACCAAACAACTATCGCAATACCGAATGCCAAAAGATAACCTACAAAGCTCTTCTTCATTACTTCTAAAATGGTACCTGCCTTATAGGTAAAAACATTTAGCAATAGGAATGTCGTAGAAACCGGCATTCTCATTCTAGTCATGATCAACAAGACTATTGGCGCTGCCAACTGTAAAAACACAAAGCTTTCGGGAGCTTTATCTAGGCCTTTGGTAGTCAAACGCTCATAACTCACATCACCATTGAAGGTAAACCAGCTATAGGTAACTGTTCCCACAAAAATTAACCCCATAAACAACCACAACCAATACCATTTTTTGGATTGATTAGAAGCTATGAAAGTACCGATGGTCTGTATACTATCATTGGCAATGGCAGAGTAGGCCGCCAAAGCAAATCCGAACCACATGGCGGCATAAGTATACGGTAGTATTAATCCAGCAATTGATATAAGTATACATATACCTATCAGGAACTGCTTTTCTTTCTTGGCAAAGTCAAATATAGAGTATGCACTTTTACTTAACTTCTCCTGATTAATGTTCTGGTCGAGATTTTTATTCTTAGCCTTGGCCATGTCTTTGTTTTCTATTTGGCTACAAAATTAATGAAGATAATCTTCTGGGAATATTAAGAAATTGTTAAGTACGCACAAATTCTTTTCTATTACACTTAGTTTGGCTTGTAATTCGCAAAAAAATTTCAACTTTTGCGATTTATTTTAATTAAAATTTGGAATTTCTTCGACATTAGGCTTCGAAGTGAAATATCATTAGTATTAGTAGACTACCAACTATAATACGCTGGGATGGAATTATATGATCAGGAACAACCTGTAAAAAACAAAACCAAAAGCTATATCTTAATGCTTTTGGCCATCATATTATTCATTTTTTCGATCGACCTTCTTACAGTTGCGATGGGTCAACTAAACAGCACTGTGGCAAATGATATTTTAATGGCCACCAAAAATCCATTCGTCAGCCTTTTCATTGGTCTTTTAATGACAGCTCTAATCCAAAGCAGCTCAACAGTAACTTCGAGTATCGTGGCGATTGTTGCCGCGGGAAATATGAGCATGGAACAAGCCGTTCCAATGGTAATGGGTGCAAATATAGGTACTACCTTGACCTCTACACTTGTTTCATTTTCTTATATCATGAAAAAGAAACAGTTTAAAAGAGCCATCTCAGCAGGGGTCATTCATGACTTATTTAACATTATTACTGTTTTTATTTTATTCCCTTTAGAATATTATTTCCAGTTTTTATCCAGAATTGCTCACAAACTGGCTTCCTTTTTCCTTACTAGCGAAAACTATTCAGGAAACTTCAATTACAACAACAAAGTATTTACACGTCCTATGACAGAATGGATCTCTGAAACAATTCAGATTCCTTTTTTAACCTTGGTATTGGCAATATTCCTGGTCTTTGGAGCCATTAAATTGCTTTCCTCTTCTGTCTATAAAGCCTTTGTATTAGATAGCTTTCAGGAAATCAACAATTTTGTCTTCAAGAAAACGAACTTGGCGTTTATTTATGGAATATTTTTTACCGCGGCGGTACAATCCAGCACCGTAACAACCTCATTGGTGGTACCGCTCGTAGCTAATAAAAAAGTATCTCTTAAAAAATCATTCCCTTTTATCATTGGGGCAAATATTGGCACTACGATTACTGCTGCCATAGCCGCATTCTATAAAACAGAGGCAGCCATCGCATTAGCTATTGTTCACTTCTTGATAAACTTGTTTGGAGCCTTAATCATCTTGCCTTTCCCAGGTATCCGAAATATCCCTGTTAGAATGGCTACTTATATGGGAGCAAAATCAGTTCAAACCCGATTTATTGGTTTCGCTTATATTTTGCTGACCTTCTTTATCATTCCATTCTTACTGATTTATTTCAGCAACTATTAAGAATATTTCATTTTCCAAGCATCCATTAATTGCTTTGCAGAACTGGTTCCGATTCGATCTGCTCCCGCTTCAATCAGTTGAATCGCAAATTCCAGCGTTTTGATACCCCCAGAGGCTTTGACACCCACATGCGAAGATAGAGTTGCTCTCATGGTAAGGATATCCTCTACAGAAGCTCCTCTAGTGGAAAAGCCTGTTGATGTTTTGACATAATCCGCACCTGCATCCTGACAGATCAGACAGGCATCTTTGATTTGGGACTCATTCAGGTTAGCAGTTTCAATGATAACTTTTAAAATTTTTTCCTCCTCATGACATAATTTAGCGATCTGAGCAATTTCTATCTTCGGCCAATTCATTCCAGAGTGATAAGAAGTCTGGGACCATACCAAATCCAATTCATCCGCTCCTTGTTTGATTGCCTCCTTCGTTTCAAACACTTTTGTTGCGGTATCAGTGTAACCCAAAGGAAACCCTATCACCGTGACCAACTGGATTTCTTCCTCTTTCAACTCTCTTTTAACTTTTTTCAACCAAAATGGTGGAACACATACACCTACAAACTGCTCCTCAATGGCATCCTTGATCAATTGATCAAGTTGATCCGAAGTCATGTTGGCTTGAAGTAGAGTTGATTCCAAATACCTATTAAAGTTTTTCATATCAAGACTTTGCATTTACATAATCCAATAAATACATGAATTCCAAAGTCAAATCCCCATCCCGGGCAATGGTGGCTCCTTCCAAAATTGGAGAAACATCTTTATTCAATTCTGGGATAACCCATTGGATCAGTTGATCTCCAAAATCAGTACTAGCTCCTCTAGGCAACTCGCAAGGGAGGTTATCAATGGCCATCACGGAAATACTGGTTTGATTGCCAAATGCTTCAATGGCTTCCCCTGTGTTTCTATCTACATCATACACTGGGTTCAGAATATTGGAAGCTTTCACGGTCGTAGGTATGGACCCATGAATGTCACAGGAGATATCTGCAATTACCGAAATTGCAAAATCAGGATGGTCAATATCTTTCAATTCAAACAACCTAGGCGCATCAGGATCCCAATAATGTGAGGCTATCAAAATTTCCCCTTCCTCCGCAAACTTTAAAAAATGGCTTTCATACTTTTCTGGAGTAGTGTAAAACTCTTCCTGATCATATCCTCCATCAGATTTGCGTCTATTATAATCCGAGGATTTTAAAACCAAATACACAGGCTCATCAAAATAATGGTGAAGGAAATCATGGGTAGAAACTTCTCTCACACCCAAAGTATCCAAAATTTCTTTAGCTCCTTTTCCTACTCTACCAGAACCGGTTACGATGATCTTGATAGGAGGTAATTGTACCTTTTGAAGCTCCAATTCCAGTTCTTTTTTATCAAAACACTGATAAGCCCTCTTAATATCAAATAGGTCCGTTTTCTTTCCATACGTCCACAAGGCATTATAGGCCCCAACTATTCCCGCCCATCTTCCAAATGCCACTACTCTTTTTCCAGATTCATCTTTCAGAACTTCATAATCCAATAAGCGAATATTTTTATCCAAAACCGCTTTTAACAAGCCACGGTTATAAGGCTGCTTTTTAATGGTATGCGAAAAGAAAAAAAAGGTTTTTCCCGGGATCAGCTGATCAATGGGCACTTCTTTTACTCCAAAAATAACATCACAATCACTCAAATCATCCACTACATCACAGCCCGCATGGATGTATTCCATATCAGTAAAGGCACGGTGAGGACTGGACTGAATATAAAAAGAATATTCTCCAGGATATTGTCCCTGAATATGAATGACTTGACTAGGAGTAAATGGAGTTCGTCTATCTGGGGGGTTTTTTCCTTCGCGGATAATTCCGATTTTCATAAAAATAAGGTTATCGGGTAATCGAATTATAAATGGGCTATATACTATTAATTTTCAGCTGGAGCATATTTTATAGTACGCACAGCCTTTTCGCTTCTGCCAAGTTAAAAAGAATTCTAAAAGCCCAATGGGCAGGAAGCCAAAAATGGTATAGACTTTTGTACACCATCTTTTCCACCTTGCTTTTTATGGGAATCATGATTCAATCCTTATTTATTCCTGCATCAAAATTTTTAGATCAAAATGCACTCATGACCTATTTGGGATATATGTTTGCCACTTTTGGAACTATCCTACTAGTCAAATCCACCAAGCAACTCCATCTCAAACAGTTCTTGGGAATTTCTGCACAAGAACAGTCCCCTCAATTAATCACCACTGGGTTATTTAGCCGAGTAAGACACCCTCTGTATTTGGGATTGGTTTTAATCTTTTTAGGCTATTTGTTGGTTTCTGCAACCTATACAGCTTTGATTCATTTTAGCTGTCTGATTCTATATTTACCATTTGGAATGTATTTCGAAGAAAAAAATCTAGTAGATCAATTTGGTAAAGCCTATCGGGAGTATCAAAAAAAGGTCCCTATGATCCTTCCTAGGTGGGGCAAAAAAAAGAGGGCCTAAGCCCTCTTTAATATCAATCTGTTCCTTTAAAGTCAACATCGAAAATCAATATCGAATTCGGTGGGATCCTACTGTTATTTTCAGAAGAACGATAACCATAAGGAGAAGGAATAATCATTCTTGCCTTGGTACCTGGTCTGATTCGTCTAAAACCGATATCCCATCCAGTAATTACATTTCCCGCTCCTACCTGGAATTTGAAAATATCATAGGCAGCTCCTTCTACATAGATATTATTTTCTCTGGCAATGGTTTCATCGGTGGTATCGAATACGGAACCATCTTCCATTAAGAAGCCAGTATAATCCGTATATACAATATTTCCGCCAGTAGGTCGAGACCCTACTCCCTCTTCTTGAACAATAATCACTACACCAGATGGGTCATGGATTCTATACAGACTGTCTACTTGAGCCGTGTCAATATAAGCCGCTATTTTCACAGAGTCGATGGCAAGATTCCCATCTACATCATAAACAGGACCCGTGTTGAAAGGATTATTTGGTTCGCAGGCAATAATTGCACTGAAAAGCCCAACTAAAAGGAAATAGAATAATTTCTTCATGTATTAATTTTCTCTTAGACCAGGTTTGATTTCCACTAATTCCACTTCAAAGACCAAAGGGGTATTTGGAGGTACTGGTCCCTGGCCATTTCTACCATAACCTAATTCAGAAGGCATGATGATGGTTGCCTTATCCCCAGTTTCCATTTGTCTAATTCCAAACTCAAAGGCAGTAAGAACAGAAAAGGAACCCACTCTAAATGAAAGTGGAGGATAATTATAATTGTCTCTATACAAGCCATTATCCTTGGCTACTTGTTCGATACTGGTATCAAACACTTTTCCACTCAAGAATTTACCTGTATAGTGAACAACTACTGTATCACCTACATAAACTGAATCTTTACTATTGGACAGCTCTTGCCAAATAATGTAATAGGCATTCGCCTGATCCTTGTATTCTTTGACATTGACTATGGAAGTAGTATCCAAATAAGCCTCAATCTCTGCTTTATCTTCTAAGAAAATAGCTTCTGAAGTCTCTTCAGTGTCAATACAAGATACAAGTGTAATGCTTCCTACAAGTAAGGAAAGAAATGAATACAGTTTAATTTTCATTGTGTTGGTATAGTTTTAATTGTTTGTCCTAAGTCTTGGCGGACTTATTTCTGAACATCTACTACCTCTACATCGAAGATTAGGATAGAATTAGGTCCAATCATAGCTCCAGCTCCATTTTCACCATATGCCAATGGAGAAGGTATCAAGAACTTCCCTTTAGAACCTTTTTTCAACAATAACAATCCTTCATCCCATCCAGGAATTACCTGACCCATTCCTACATTGACAGGAAGTGGTTCGTAGGGTCTTTGAGGATTATAAACATCATTCTCCTTAGCTAATTCCTCTATAGAAGTATCAAATAAAGTCCCGTCCAACAGGTAACCAGCATAATTCACATTCATGGTAGTACCTGGAGTGACTGGCTCACCTGTTCCTTCTTCTTCGATCACATAATATAGTCCGCTCTCAGTCTTATTCGCATTTAAACCCTTTTCCGCAACATATGCTTCAATAGTTTTTGCTTCTTCTACCAATAATTCCTTTGCTCTATCCGCTCTTTTTAGTTCTTCAGCTTCCATGGTTTGGTTGAAAAAAGCCTCAATTTCTAACTGATCCATGATTTCAAACGCACCTAATCTTACTTTTACTACATCATCCTCTTTCAAGAATGGAGGAAAATTCTCCCCAAAAATAATTTTGGCAGTAGATTCAAATGCGATGCTGTCTCCTTTTTTCAAGTTCAAGAAAATCTCATCCATCCCATTGGTAGGAGTAATGGAATCATTAGCCATCAAATAGCCTGGAAATGGCTGGTCTGCTGTGGAATAAATGACAGAGTCATCTCCATTGGTAATTTCCAAGTTGTAAAGAAGAAAATCTCCATTAGGAGCCGTCTCATTTCCCTCAGAAACGTAGGCGTACTCAATTCCGTCTTTTTCGGTTACTTTTTTCTTTTGACAAGAAGAAACTAGGGCTACCCCAAGCATCAAGACGATTAAAGCCAATAGGCTGTTGTTATTTTTCATAAAGATTAAGTGAATTTTCTAAGTAAAGTGTGGTGATAAAATCGGGCTTAATTTGCTCCAACAGGTTCAACAGGGAAAAGCGAATCCTGATTTTCTTCTACTAATTTTTCAAATCTTTCTACAGTTTCTTTTAGTCCCAAATTTGACTTACCTCCAGAAGCATTTTTATGTCCACCTCCATTGAAATATTGAGCAGCAAATTTATTTACTGATACTTCACTGGATGATCTGAAAGAGATCTTGATGCCATCTTCACGCTCTGAGAATAAAGCGGCCAATTTTATGCCATCCAAAGATAAAGCATAATTAACCAATCCTTCTGTATCTCCAGTCTGGCTTTGATATTTTTTAAGATCTTTTTTGCTGATGGCAAAATAAGCAGTATGTAGATCTTCTCGGACCACCAATCTTCTGCTGATGGCAAATCCGATAAATTTCAACCTGTTGACTGAATTGGAATCATAAATCCAATTGGCAATCTGGGAACTATTCGCTCCCAAATCCAATAACTCTGCCACTACCAAATGTACGTTTTTAGTAGTATTAGGATGTCTAAAACCTCCCGTATCAGTCATGATCCCTGCATAAAGACATTCTGCAATATCCTTATCGATCAAGGACTTGTCTCCTAGTTCATCGATCAACTCAAAAACCAGTTCACAGGTAGCTGCGGCCTGAGTACTTGAGTATTCAAAATCTGCGAAATCTTCAGGATCCTGATGATGGTCAATATTGACCACATAAGCTTTGGATTCACGAATCATCTCTCCCAATTCGTTTACCCTGTTCAAAACAGAGAAATCCAGGCAAAAGATAATGTCGGCTTCTTCCAGCTTATTAATGGCAATCTCCCGATGTTCAGGTTTGCTAAAATCCAATACGTCATCATTCCCTTTCATCCAGTTAAGGAAAGAAGGGTAATCGGTTGGAGTCACTACACTTACCTCATGTCCTTTTTTGATCAAGTAGTTAGCAAGACCCAAAGAGGAACCCAGTGCGTCAGCATCGGGCTTCACATGAGTGGTAATGAATATTTTTTTGGGGGATGAAATTTCTTTCTTAAATGAGGCTAATGCTTCCATTTTTTAGAATTAGCGGCACTTTGGCTCTAAGTAAGTCGCAAAGGTCACTAATTTTTTGACAAATCCCAACTTATGCATTTACCTGAAAATTAGCCGGATATCCGATAAATAATTTATAATACTCGGAAGATGGATTAAATTCTCCTATTTTTGCGCCCGAATTAAACCAATGTAAATAAGAAAACCCATGGCAACAAACAGAACATTTACCATGATCAAGCCGGATGCTTTTTCAGCAGGCAACTCAGGAGCTATCCTTAAAATGATTGAAGAAGCTGGTTTCAAAATCATAGCAATGAAAGCAACTCAATTGACCCCGGCTACTGCAGGTAAATTCTATGAAGTGCATAAAGAAAGACCTTTCTATGCAGATCTTTGCGCATATATGTCTTCTGGACCTATCATTGCGGCGATCTTGGAGAAAGAAAATGCAGTAGAAGATTTCAGAAAATTAATTGGTGCTACCAATCCAGCTGATGCTGCGGAAGGTACTATCAGAAAAATCTTCGCTAAATCAATCGAAGCAAATGCAGTTCACGGATCTGATTCTGATGAAAATGCAGCAATCGAAGGAAATTTCTACTTCTCTCAAATCGAAAGAATAGGATAATATACATACCCAATCTATTCTGAAGGCACCTCCATAGGGGGTGCTTTTTTGATTTTTATCAATTCCATTTCCAAGTTAGTGCCCTAAAAAATAGATTCTTCAAGTCTAACAAGGTTTCTATTTCGCCGTCTTTACAAAATAGCCATTTTGAAGACTTAAGGTTTTCAGATAAGAACCTAGACAAGAAATGACTTGATTAGCTCACTCCTAAGTCGGTTTAAGAACAAATGGAGTGATGTTCATTATAATGAGAACTTCCTTTTAAAGTAGGCAACAGCCTGAGTGAAGATGACTATAGCATCGCTACTGATCATGGTAAAAGTAGAAGAGTTAAATGGATATATTGGTTTTGCAGATTAAACCAATTACGCATGAACACTTCCCAGAGAACTATTTCAAAAATCGATGAAGAAACCCAGACTCTGGAAGACGTGATCTGCCTGGTTTTTTTGAGAGATTATTTCGAGGAGTTTTCCACCAAATCCGAAAAAGAGTAAATCATAATAATCTTTCGAAAAACCTGGGGAAAAATGTAGGAAAGAGGCCATCAAGCTTCACTCCAATTAATCTTTACAAAAGAGAATCTACAGCTAATCCAAAAAGTAGGGTTAGAATAAAATGAATCCTCCATTGATTTCAATAGCTGGTCTTTTATACGTAAAAGTGCTTATTTTACTACGTATTAAATTTAGTATGTATGTCTCCAACCCAAATAGTTCTTGTTGATGATCATGAGTTAGTTCGTGATGGAATTAAATTCCTATTGGAGAAAGAATCTGGTTTTGAGGTAATTGCTGAAGCTGCAGACGGCGTGGAAGCTTTACACGTAATTGCCAAAAAACAACCTGATCTGGTGATAGTAGATATTCGAATGCCCAATATGGATGGCATTGAGTTAGTAAGGCAGTTGGAACAAAAGTATCCCAATGTCAAAAAAATGATTTTGTCAATTCATAGTACTGAAGAATATGTAGTAGAATCGATAGAAGCTGGTGTAGATGGATACTTACTGAAAGGATCATCCAAAGATGAATTTATAAAAGCATTGAAAACAATTGCAGCTGGAAGCAAGTATTTCGCTGGTGATGTTTCTGCCATCATCATTCATCATTATGTCGAAAATAAACCTAAAGTCACCCATAAACCTAAATCAGTTCCTGATGAATTGGCAGCTTTGACCAATCGGGAAAAACAGATTTTGGATTTGATCCTGGAAGGGAAAGGCAATAACGAAATTGCAGAGGCCCTAAAGATCAGCAAAAGGACAGCAGAAGTACATCGCTTTAATCTGATGAAGAAACTTAATGTGAAGAACCTGGTTGAGCTTACCAATAAATCAAAAGAGCTACACTTAATTTAAACTTGGCAGTGAATCCAAATACTTTAAAAAGAATCTTCATATCTCTTTTTGAGAATTCTGAACTTACAGATAGGACTAGTGGAAATGGGGATTCAGGTAACTAAGTGTAGACGTGGGTAAAATGAGAGATTTAATTTTCCTAATATTAGTAAAGTGGCATAGCTCCTGAATAAAATTGATTTTATAACTACTTTTAAATCAATATTTTAATTACTTTTCTTATAGTTAAATAACTATCATTTTTTGCTTTTTTGACTCAAAATATTTTAATAATTTTTCTAAGAAATTTTTAACAATTCAACTTTTAAACCCAAAGTAAAATGAAAAATTTAAAGATTAGTTTATCTGCTTTTAGCTTTTTGGCTGCATTAGTGTTTTTTGGATGTGACAACAGTGTGACCGAAGATCAAACTCCATTGAAGGGGCCCGAAATGGGCTTACGATTAAGTACTATGACAGATGATGGGAAAGTGCTGGATACGGAAACTACTACTCCAATCCTAAACAAAAAATCCATTAACTCTAAAAGTAGATTAGCCACAGACCTAGCAGTTACCGGTGAGTTTAATACTCCATCTGGAAATTTCTATGATTTTAGTGCTGTCATGAATAGCAGCGGAATTCGTGGAGAAATGGTAGTGGATCATACCTTAGCGGGAAGGATTGAATCAGAAACGATTTGCGTCTCTAACGTAGACAATGAGGCCATCTTTGCCGTGCTACTTACCAGCGTAGAAACTCCTATTGGAGCTTTACAGGAGAACAACATTGTTTTCATCAAAGTGACAGACAATGGGGAAGGTAAAAACAGCGATCCAGATCAACGTAGTGATATTCTCCTAATCTTTTTTGATTGGTTTAATTTTTATGAAACACCAGAAGATTTTTTGGTAGACTTTCCTTGCTCTGCGGTATTTGACAATCCTAACTTTGTTGGATTTACAGATATTGAAGAAGGACAAGTTCAAGTTCGATAATAAGAAACCACATGGAATACCCGCATCATATTTGTGGGTATTTTTTATCGTACCTTCTTTTCATTTTAAGTCAAAAGGACACAAGTTTTTAAGGCTAGTTATTTGAAAACCTATTTTCAAATAACTTTTAAAATCAAGATTGCCCAACCACCTCAATTACAACGAATTCCTTAAATTGTTTTCTTTAATCATTCTGATTCTAGTATATATTTTAGAAATATAAAAATTAGGTTGATGAGAACTTGTTTTTACAATTGTTTGGGATGATACCAATTCACCTCACACAAAAAATTAATCAAAAATTCTTATTCTAACTTCGATGGCAGTTTTCTTTTTAGCTTGCCAAAAAAATCAATCCTGAACTAATATCTGCGGAATTGAAATCCGGATTAATTAAAAAGATTAAAAATCCTTAAAATTGAGCTTCGAGATTATATTCCGATAATTGTCAGAACTCGAAGAGCAGTATTGGCTCCCTAGTTATCGGAAATCTTTTTGAATAGGCTAAAAACCATTCACCCCCCAATCGCGATCATACTGCGATTATCGGAATGCAAGTCCGGATCGGATAATTTTTCAAGATTATCCATGCCGGCACGAACGGCCTTTTTATGAAAAATGGATTCCAAAATCAGGTTTTCTACATCTTCCCCAGCTCGTAAAGCTGTCAACAAATCGGTTTCCCGATTGGAAAACAAACAATTTTTTATCTTCCCGTTGGCAGTTAGGCGGATGCGATTACAAGTTCCACAAAAAGGATTGGTCACGGATGATATCACCCCAAAATCTCCCAGAAAACCTTTAATCTGAAATTTCCGGGCAGTTAGGTTTTGTTCGTCCGGTAAGGAAACCAAGTTTTCTGATCCAAAAGCAGCACCCACTTCCGCGAGCACTTCCTGTTCGGAAACCATTTTGGATCGATCCCATTTGTTCCCATCGAAAGGCATAAACTCTATAAACCGGGCAGATATGGGCAGGTCTTTGGTAAATCGCACAAAGTCAACCACTTCATCGTCATTCAGCCCTTTCATCAGTACGATATTCAACTTCACCTCAAAGCCTTCCCGGATAAACAAGTCCAGGTTATCCAGGGTCTTCTGATAACCTGATCTGCGGGTGATTTCCTTGAACCGTTCTTCTTTCAAGGTATCCAGACTGAAATTGACTTTTTTAAGCCCATGCTTTTTGAATACGGGAAGAAAGCGATCAGCCAAAATCCCATTGGTGGTAATGGAAAGGTCCACCTCAAATTGGGATAACCGGCTTAAAATATCTTCAAAATCCTTTCGAAGCAGTGGTTCGCCCCCTGTCAATCGAATCTTCTTTACTCCAAGACCCACAAAAGTTCTAGTTAGACTTTCTATCTCCTCAGCATTCATCAGGAATTTGGAAGGCGTCAAAGGAATTCCCTCTTCCGGCATGCAATACTTGCAACGCAGATTACATTTCTCGATCAGAGAAATCCTGAGATAGTCGTGTTTCCTACCAAATTGATCTTTGAGTACCTGAAGATGTTCAGTCTGCTGTTTCATGCTGAGCTCCTTTCAAGATTTTAAATACGTGTAATAAATGCGGGAATACCGCATCCATGGATTCTTTTGCTCCATTGGTACTTCCTGGCAGCGCCAAAACCAAAGCATCCCCAATTGTTCCTGCTACGGATCTGGACAGCATGGCATAAGGCATGATTTTCTGTCCATAGCTTCGAATAGCTTCTTCGATCCCAGGAATTCTTCTTTCCAGGATAGGTTCCAATGCTTCTGGGGTCACATCTCGTTTGGAGAGACCTGTACCTCCTGTGAAAATGATCAGTTTATTGGTATCTGCATATTCCAATGCCTTTTGACGGATCAATTCCAGTTCATCGGGAATAACCTCATAGGAGGACACCTCCACTTCCATGGATTTAAGTTTCTCTACAATGGTTTTACCTGCCGCATCTTCTTTGATTCCTTTGGAAATGGAATCCGAACAAACGATTACCGCAGCATTGATGGTTTTAGGGTTTTGTTGCTTGAAGCTACTTTTGCCTCCTTTTTTCTCCACCAAACCTACTTCACGGATTACAATTCCCTTGTCGATCGGCTTGAGCATATCATACATGGTCAAAGCAATCACAGATGCACCATGCATGGCTTCCACTTCTACCCCTGTTTTATATACCGTTTTAACAGTGATGTAAATATGTATTTCCAATCCTTGGATATCGTATTCCACAGCGGTGTATTCGATGGGAAGGGGATGACAGTCTGGTATGGTGATGTGGGTATTTTTCACGGCAAACAAACCCGCCACTTTCGCCATTTCAAAGACGTTGCCTTTGGGCACTTTATTTTCGACCACTGCTGCGATCGTTCCGGGCATGCTCACATGAACAATGGCCTTTGCCTTCGCAACTCGTAGCGTCGTTATTTTATGTGTAATGTCTACCATTCCTATATTATATTCTGGCTTTTCCTTCCTACCGCAACTGATCACTAAAAACTGTCTTCAAATTTCAGCTTTCTCACTTTATACTTCTTCCTTTCCCTCTACCTACTGCGACAGAATACTGTCAACTATTAACTTTCCACTGACTCTCCTCATTTTCAAAAATCTCCTTTCCGAAAATAGGAACCTCTGATTTCACTTGATTCACCAACCATTCGGTGGCTTCATATACTTGCTTTCTTCTAGGAGCAGACACAAAAACGAAGATACAGATACCTCCTACTTTCACATTTCCCAAACTATGGTAGATATGCATGCAGGTCAAGTCGAATTTCTCAAAAGCAGCTTCCCGGATTTCATGTAGCTTTTCATTGGCCATATCCTCATAACAGGTAAAGTCAATGGACTCTACCTTTTTACCATCTACTTCATCCCCTCGTACTTGTCCCAAGAAGATATTATGGGCACCAATGCTATGTTTGCCTTGATGCTTGGCAATCGAATCTGCTATGAATTCCGGAGAAATCGCTCCCTCAAGAAATACCTTTTTCATGTAATTTTTATTATAAAGTTATTAGCTACATGGAATCTCGCATAATCACTGATTAGTTCACAATAAAATCCTCCTGATTCCGTGCGATTTCATGTATCAATTAATTGTAATAAATCATTAGCACCCCCTCGAATCAACTTCAAATTCTGAAATCCTTTCTTGGAAAGCAACTCTGCTGCACTTCTACTTCTAATTCCAGATTGACAAAAGATTCTAAATTCTATTTTAGGATCCAACTTTTCACTTTCTCTTTCCAAGACCGAAAGAGGTATTTGGAGGGTATTCGAGAAAGAGACTTCCGGTTCTTCTCCAATTTCTCTGACATCTAGCAAAATAGAATCCCCATTTAATGCTTCCTCTGCCAATATCATGTCGAAGGAAACAGAAATATCGGGCTTTTTTGGGGAGGATACCTTCCCAAATTCAAATACTTGTTGGGTGTTTTGAAGCAAATCATATATCAACAGCTTACCCGACAGTACCTCACCGATCCCTAAAATAATTTTAATGGCCTCATTTGCCTGAAGCATTCCGATTAATCCCACAGTGGTTCCTAAGACCCCAGCCTCTGCACAGTTCGGCACGGATTGGTTTTCCTGAGGAAATATATCCCGATAGGAAGGCCCTCCTTCATAATTGAAAACGGAAACCTGACCCTGGAATTGATGGATGGAGCCGTATACAAAGGGTTTTCCAAATTCCAGACAGGTATCATTGATGACATACCGAATAAATAGATTATCCGTAGCATCTATGATCAAATCATAAGTAGGAAAAATTTCCTGAGCGTTTTTTGAAGTCAGAAATTCCTTGTACACCAAAACTTCCACCTTTGGGTTATTCTTAGAAATGGAAGCGGCCGCTTCATACGCTTTGTAAAAGCCCAGTTGATCCGGAGTATAAAGCACTTGCCGATGAAGATTGGATTCTTCAATTTGGTCTCCATCAATAATTCCGATGGTACCAACTCCTGCCGCTGCCAAATAAGGCAAAACAGCACAACCCAATCCTCCAGCACCTATCACTAGCACCCGGCTGTTCAACAGTTTTTGCTGACCGGACTCTCCCACTTGAGGTAAGGTTGTCTGACGGATGTATCGATTCATTTCAGCCTCCGGAAAAGGGTGGTAAGAAGGCGATTTCGTCCCCATCTTCTAATAGCTGTTCAGAGAGATTGGATACGATTTTCCTGTTCACCGCAATTTGAAAATTATATTCGCCCAAACTGTGTCGGGAGGTTAAATCTGAAAGAACTTTAGATAAGGTCATATTCTCCTCCGCAATATTTTCTGATTCACATTGAGCCGCCTCTGCTATAATTCCGAAATACTTTACCTGTATCATAGACTATAAATTTCTCCTAATTTACGAATGGAATGGTATTAAGATTCTTAAAAATTAACTCATCTTCCTATTCTTCTTTGATTTTTTTGGATGTCAAGTTCATCCCTTCTCACACGACAATGACTGCCATAGCCGCCATTTATCCTTTTCCTTTCAACTGATGGATGATCTCAATTGTTCCAAAATCAAGAATTACCTTTTCCCCAGACCGATTTCAACAGGGTTTTGATGATTTGATTTTCCTGTGATACTAATCATGGCTAGGTTTGTTAGGTGAGGCTAAGTAATTCTTCTTGTGTATTGATATTTCGTATTGCAGCTTGATCTTTTGGAGTAATGACTAATTTTTGATGCCTAAGGCTATCCACTAAAGGGCAAAGCTTTAAATGTTGCTGCTCAATGGCATATTGGAATGCCTGAAGCAAGGATTTTTGATAGCACCCGATTAAAGGATAATCATGCTTGCCATCTGAAAGGATAAAGACATCTTTATCGGATCCTTTTGCAGTTTGAATCAAAGCGGACAACACTTCTGTAGTTATCTTGGGGATATCACAACTTAAAATCAGATTGTACCTAAAGCTGGAATCAGCCAAAGCAGTATAAATTCCTCCGACTGGCCCTTGATCCTCCACCAAATCCGGAATCATGGGTAATCCAAAGCATGCATAAGCAACGTTCTTGGTTACCAAGGTAATGGTGCTAGTCATAGGAGTAACCGCATCCAGAATCCATTGAAGAAAAGACTTCCCATGAAATTCCACCAGCCCTTTCTCCGTATTCATTCTGGAGCTTTTTCCTCCACAGAGAATATAAACCGCTATATCTTCGTTGCTTCGGAGCATCAGGTCAATTAAAGTTTAAAGGGGATGTACATGACCTCATCCCCATCCTGGATTTCTTTTACATCATCAGGTACGAATAAAAACGCATTGCTTTGGGTAAAAGACACCAACATACTGGATGCCTGCTTTGGATAGACTTCCAATTCACCGGCATGTTCTCTCACCTGAAGAAATAGGGCCTTATTAAATACATTTTTATAATTCCCCTTCAATCTACCTTTTTTCAAATTGATGTCTATGGCGGCAGTTCCATTCATTTTGCGAATGGCCGCAGTCACATATATCAAGAAACATGTTAGGGAAGAAGCAGGATTCCCAGGCAACGCAAACACCTGCTTTTCCCCCTTTTTTCCATACCAAAGCGGTTTCCCGGGCTTTTGATTTACTTTATAGAATTTCTCCTGCACCCCATTTTTCTCCAGGCTTTCTTTGACAAAGTCATAATCACCCACTGAAATTCCTCCTGAGATCATCACGAGATCAGCTTCCAAGGCTTTTTGGATGGCTTGGAAAGTGTATTCTTTATCGTCAAGCACATGGGCAGAATAGAGCAAATCCACTTTCTCCGATTGCAGGGCAGCCTCCAACATATACTGATTACTTTCATACACTGATCCAGGTTCTAGAGGCGTTCCCGGCTCCTGAAGTTCATTTCCTGTTACAATTAGCGAAATTTTGGGTATACGTATGACTAAAACCTTGGAGATCCCTAAACCAGCCAAAAACCCCACAATCGCCGCATTGATTTGGGTTCCTTTTTTTAGGACAACCTCATCTTGTTTTATCTGTTCACCAATTTGTCTCACATTGGTTCCCTTCTCAGGCATTTTTAGGATTCGGATGCCATCAATTGTTTTCTCCACATGCTCTTGCATCACCACAGTATCTACCTGATCCGGAACTCTAGCACCAGTAAAAATTCTAAGGCAATCAGATATGGACACCTTAAATTCCTGGAAATCTCCCGCTTTGCTTTCGCCAATTAGCTTCAAATCTCCCTTCGCTCCATGTTGGAAGGCATAACCATCCATGGCTGATTGGCGAAATGGGGGGAGATTGATTGGAGCTTTGACATCTTCTGCTAAAACACACCCATTTACCTCAGAAAGAGGCAAAAGCATAGGAGCCAAAGCTTCTGTGTTTTGATCGATGATAGAAAGCGCTTGAAATACTGAAACCATAATTGATGTTGAACAAGGTACTAGGTTAGGTAAATTAAGTATTATTACGTATTTATTTCCATGAAAAGAGAATCCTCTCCTTTAAATCCTGCCAAGAAAAAAGAAATCTAAGCAATCCTTATTGCAAGACATAAAAAAGCCTGAAACCAATTTGATTCCAGGCCAATATTAATTCAGATATCTGTTTTCATCCATCTGACTTCTTACTTGTTTTTACCAACTTCCACCGGCACCTCCTCCACCAAAAGACCCTCCTCCGAAGCCGCCAAAGCCTCCTCCACCACCGCCGAAGCCACCGCTTCCTCCGAAGCCGCCGCCTCTACGACCACCACCCAGCATATTGGCCAGCATAATGGTTGTCCAAAGATCTACACCTCCACCTCGACCACCCATGTGGTTATCATTGTCATTTTTATTTCGGATCAATGGAAGAATCACAAAAAAGAAAATAAAGATCAATAGCAAGAAGATGGCTCCTCCGCCCTTTCCTTTAGACTCAATATCCTCTGCCTTATATTCTCCGGAAGCCAATTTGATAATCATATCTGTGGCTTGGTCCAAGCCCTGATAATAGGCCTCCATTTTGAAGTTAGGGATGATGAGCTGCTCTACAATTCTTTTGGCCAAGGCATCAGGAACTGCTCCTTCCATACCATATCCAGTGGCAATGAAGACTTTTCTGTCATCCATTGCTGCCAAAATAAGAATCCCATTATCATTTTCGGAACCTCCAATTCCCCAGGCATCTCCCAGTCTAAATGCATAATCCGAAATGTCATATTGACCGACGGATCGCATCATGACGATGGAAATCTGGGTAGAGGTACTATCATTGTAAGCCACCAGTTTATTCTCTAATTGTTGCCGTTCCGAGTTGGAAAGGGTATTGGTAAAATCATTGACCAACCTCGGAGGGTTTGGGGCAGGAGGAAAGTCCTGTGCAAAAGTCCCTCCGGCAAACAAAAAGAGAATGATGACAAGTGGTCGGATCTTATGATCCAAAAGAAATCTCATCAGGAAGTTCGTTTATGTCTGAATCCCCTTGGTAAGGAAAATGGGCTCCAAGCTGGGTTCCGGCTTCATTAATACCTTCTATCAGACCCTGTGTAAATTCGCCAGCCTTGAAACGGCTGACCATATTTTCTTTAATTTTTTCCCAGAAACCATCCGGAACGGCTTCGTTGATTCCTGAATCACCCAAAATCGCAAACTTCTTATCTTCTACTGCTAGGTAGAATAGGACCCCATTTCGGTCCTGAGTCTGATACATTTTGAGTTTATCAAAAACCACCACCGCACAATCAAGCACGTCCCCTTTACAGCGACTCTCGATGTGAACTTGAATTTCTCCGGAAGTGGAAACCTCTGCGGACTTAATTGCATCTACTATTGCTTTTTTGTCCGCAGAACTGAATAATTTTTCTGCCATGGAATTTTACTTAAAACTGTACTGAGGGAGCATTTTCAGCCCCAGCAGATGCTTCAAAGTAACCTTTGGCTTCAAAGCCATACCATCCCGCAAATATGTTATTAGGGAATGTTCTGAGGTTAGCATTATAAGCCTGAACAGACTCATTAAAGTTCCTTCTGGCCACAGCGATTCTATTTTCTGTTCCTTCCAACTGGGCTTGAAGCTCTAGGAAGTTTTGATTTGCCTTCAAATCCGGATACCGCTCTACAGTGACCAATAATCTGCTTAAAGCACCGGAAAGCTGGTCCTGGGCCTGCTGAAATTCTGCTAATTTATCTGGAGTTAAGTTTCCTGCATCTACATTGACGGAAGTCGCTTTGGCTCTCGCTTCAATTACCCCAGTGAGGGTTTCCTGCTCAAAATCTGCATATCCTTTTACGGTATTGACCAAATTTGGGATCAAGTCTGCTCTTCTCTGATATTGCGTTTGTACCTCAGCCCATTGAACGTTGATTTGCTCTTCGGTTTGAACAAATTGATTGTAAGTTCCTACTGCCTTGGTGTACATATAGATACCCACCACTGCTAAGATCAAAATAGGAATCAATAATTTTTTCATAGTCTGTTTTTTGGTTTAGAAATCGGAATTAATCACGAAAATCACAGAAAGAGGTTTGATTATCTCCCCAAACTGAAATCAAAAATATCCATTTTTTATTCCAATCAGGTCAATCCTGAATTAAATCTGCTTTTTGAGCACAATACGAAATACCATATCCTTATACTTGGTCAAGTCCAAGCCTTCGTACCTACGGACCTCAAATTCAATTTCTTTTCCTTCTTCTGATCTCAAAAGCTTGATGACATCTGACAATTCCCAGATAAAAGCTGGAATCTTGTTGATGGACAAAATTTCGTCAAACTCCTCAATCCCAGCCTTGCTGGCAGGAGAGTTGACCCTTACTTGTCCTACATAAATCCGGTTTTCCTCATTTGGAACTTTCTTGACAGAAATCCCACTCATATCGTATTCAAATGGAGCGTAATATTTTTCACCTCTGCGGATCAGCAATCTGTTTCTGGGGTAATCAATGATCAATTTCATTCTTCCCAGGACTTCAGAACCTAAACTACCTTGCCTTCCTGACTCTTTGATCACATAGCTGAAAGGCGTTTCGTTAGGATAGGAAGTAAGGACATCTTGCAACCTAAAACCTTCAAGATTGAGAGATTTCACTCTCCCTATAAATCCTTCCAGAACCCCTCCCAAGCTTTGCCCCAATTCGGATTCAATAAACAGTTCAGGTAAAATAATATCATCGGAAGTTTCTTTGTTCAATAACAAACCATGGTTTGCCCCAGTATCAATCAATAGTTTGGGTTTAAGGATACTTCCATCCTGTTGCCTTACTTTTGCCTCAATATAGGGTTTACTATTCTCTACAATCATCTCCAGCTTTTTATAAAAAATTGGTCGCCATTTCACGGCATCATTTTCATAAAAGGTTATCAGTTCCTTATCGTAATCGATTTTGACTGGATTGTATTTAAAGAATTCATAGCCTATAATTCCATATACAGGAATACCAATCACAGTCTCCAACTCTAAAAAGTCCTCTTCCAGAACCAATAAATTTTGATATGTCCCTTCAATAGGCCCTAAATCAAAGGTGTTGGTAGGAGAAACGAAAGCAGACAGACTCGCTGAACCATCCGCTCCAATCAGGTCAAGTTGACGGGAATAATTCAATTCCATAGCGTCCCCTAGGTTTTTACTGAATAAAATATTGGAGCGAACCCCAGTATCCACTAGAAAATTAACCGGGTAATTTCCATTGATGGAAACGGGAATAATAATCAAACTATTGGAAGCGTAAAAAGGAAGTTGAACTTTATGTTGCTCCTCCTTCATATAGAATCCAGGAAGTTGGGCATAGGTAGGCAGCGAGGCAATCCAAATGAAAAGAAATAAGGCTATCCTTGCACACATGTTTAAAGAAAAGTCCGGGTGACTGATATAAGGTAAATCTTTTTGTAAAATTTTCAGCATAGAATTCTCTAAACCCTAAGCTAACCTTATGTTTTACGCAATAGTTTCTCTTTTGTTAAATTAGAATAAAACCAAATTAGCATAGAAAAGGATGGGATTCTTGCCAAAATTTCAAGAATCCTCCATCTTTATTTTTTAGCAACCCGAGATATGGCTGATAAAGCACTTATAGAGAAAGCAAAAAAGATTTTTGAAAACTTCCTTACCAAACAAGGAAGCAGAAAGACCCCCGAACGATTCTCTGTAATCGATGAATTGTATTCCCTTCCAGAAGACGAACATATGGATGTGGAAGGCCTTTTTTTAAGCATGAGAAATAAAGGTTATACCATCAGTCGGGCCACCATTTACAATACATTGGATCTTTTGGTAGAAAGTGGTCTAGCAGTCAAACACCAATTTAAGGATAAAGTTGCCCTCTATGAGCAGGCGCTTACTTACAAGCATCATGATCACCACGTGTGCAACCAATGCCGAAAAATCCGTGAATTCTCTGATCCGAAAATCAATGAAATCAAAGAATCCATGGGAAAGGAATTTAAGTCTTCCATAAAAAGTCACTCCTTGGTGCTTTATGGGGATTGTTTGATTGAAAATTGTGAAAACAAGATTCCGTTGGTTTAATCCTCTTTCTTGAAGACTTTCCTGTAAATCGGAATTCGATAAGCAAATTGAAGAATCATGGCAGGATATAAAAGCCATGTCAGGAGCTGAAATGGGGCTTGATAACTTATTTCGTCTTGAATAATACTGCCTTCACCAGATTGGATAATTCGATGCTTATGTTTCCAGGATTTTAGAAAAAAGGGCAACTCAATTCCCTCATCAATAAAATAAAATTCCTCTTCGGTAGTTTGGTCATCCGTAATTTTACTTACCCATTTCTGCTTGAAGAACATAAAATTCAATTCTAAGGAAACTATATCTCCTTTCTCAGATCCATCAAACCTGATCAGTTTCACCGGAGGGAAGGGTGGACTTAATTTTTTAAAAAGGGTCGCTTGAAATCCTTCTTTTACCGAAAGATAATCCTGCTCCACACTCGTTTTAATTTTGATATTCATGCAAATTGACTAGAAACTAAGAACAAATAAGAAGAATAAAACCAACCAAATGGCATCCATGTAATGCCAATAAAAAGTAAATAGTCTAATCCTCATTTTCTCGAAGGGATTGGTTAGCATTACGAGGTTTTTAATCTGATCTCTTTGGTGTTTTCTCAATTGAACCCACATAATGAGGGCAAATACCATAGCTCCCAATAAATGGAAAATATGGATACCCGATAATACGTATAAAAAACTACCACTGGGAATACCTGTGAAACTAATCCCCATATTGCTCAATTCCATCCATCCAACCAACTGGAAACAGGTAAAAGAAATTCCCAACAAAATAGTGTTTCGCAAGGATGCCTGAAGCTTATCGGTATTTTCCTCCTGATAATGCAATCTCATTTGGGTGGCAGTATAGCCACTCAAAATCAGCAGCATGGTAGAAATCAGGAAAGCGATCGGAACGCGATGATTTAATCCTTCCAATTGCCTTAATCCGGAAAAAAGGAAAGCGACCACCAAAAAAAGGAAAATCAGGCCACTCCCAAGCATTCCTAAGTATAGGAGTGTTTCATATGGATGTAGGCTTTCCAGCTTTTGGAACCAAGTTTTAGTTTCTTTTGTATTCCCCATGTTTGATAAACATTTTATCTATCCTTAGGTTCAGAGTTTTCTAAATCAACTCAATTTAGCTCTATTGACGATCAAATGCGTTAAATTTGATCTCCAAACCTTACTTACAAACTACGCTACTATTTTGGATCGACAGGCATTTCTCTCCATCTACCAATCAGACCCGATTTTTCAGACGCTTTCGCATGAATTAAACAAGAAAGAAAAATTCCTCTTACAATTGAAGGGTCTTTCCGGAAGTCTTGATATGGTGCTTTTTTCAAGCTATTTCCTCCAACATGGTGGTTTTCACCTAATCATAGCTACGGATAAAGAACAAGCTGCCTACCTCAATTCAGATCTTCAAAATCTGTTGAACACAGAAGATCATATGATTTTTCCTTCGAGTTTCAAGCGAGCTTACCAATACGAGGAAGTAGACAATGCCAATGTATTATTACGTTCTGAAATCCTAAATCTTGTACTGGATGCCAAGACCAATTCCAGGATTATTGTCACCTACCCAGAAGCGCTTTATGAACGGGTTATCAATAAAAGATCCTTGAAAGAAAATACGTTTACGGCTTCTGTGGGAGAATCTGTGGATATGGAATTTGTTTCCGAAGTCTTGACCAGCTATGATTTCGAAAAAACCGATTTTGTCTATGAACCTGGTCAATTTGCCATAAGAGGGGGAATTTTGGATGTGTTTTCTTTTTCGAATGAACACCCCTACCGTCTTGAACTTTTTGGAAAAGAGATTGAAAGTATTCGAACTTTTGACCCGGAAAGCCAACTTTCCATTGCCAATGTCGATGAAATTTCACTGATCCCGAATGTTCAGACGAAACTACTTCAGGAAGTTCGCCAGTCTTTTCTAAGCTTTCTACCCCAAGACTGCAAAATCTGGTATAAGGACTATCAGCTCAACCTGGATGTGATGGACGAGTGTTTTCATAAAGCAGAACAGGCTTTTGATACCATTGCAAAGCAAACCCAGACTGATAAGCTCATGCTGAAGCCCTCTGACCTTTTTGATAAAGGAAAGGATTTTCGGGAATTGGCAACTAACCATTCTCAAATTGAATTTGGGAAGCAATTTTACCTCCGGGGAGGGAAAGAAATCAAATGGGATAGTCAGCCCCAACCTTCTTTTAATAAGAACTTTGACTTATTGGTAAGCAATCTTTCTGAGAATGAGAAAAAAGGATTTACCAATATCCTGACTGCGGAAAATGAAAAGCAAATAGAGCGTCTGCTGGGAATTTTCAGAGAGTTGGATCCTACCCTGCAAGTACAAAGCATGCTGCTGGGCTTAAGAGAAGGATTCGAAGATCGGATTCTAAAACTGGTTTGCTACACGGATCATCAGCTGTTCGAACGTTTCCACCGATACAAGACCCGAAACAAAGCCAGCAAGTCCAAAGCGTTGACCATCAAAGAACTGAAGGCACTACATCCTGGAGATTACATTGTGCATGTGGATTATGGGGTCGGCCGATTTGCAGGATTGGAAAAGGTGGATGTGAATGGAAAACTTCAAGAAGCCGTCAGGCTGGTCTTCCGGGACGATGATTTGCTATATGTAAATATTCACTCCCTACACAAAATCTCAAAATATTCTGGGCAAGAAGGCACCATGCCTTCTATGTCAAAATTAGGTTCTCCGGAGTGGGACAACAAAAAGAAAAAGGTAAAGCGGCAAGTCAAAGACATAGCCAAGGATTTGATCTCCTTGTATGCAAAAAGAAGATCTACGCCTGGTTTTGCCTTCAGTAGGGATTCTGTATTGCAGGTGGAATTGGAGTCTTCCTTTATCTATGAAGATACTCCAGATCAGGCCATGTCTACTGCAGATGTGAAAGCCGATATGGAAAAATCATACCCTATGGATCGTTTGGTTTGTGGTGATGTAGGTTTTGGAAAGACAGAAGTGGCCATTCGTGCTGCATTTAAAGCAGTCAACGATCGAAAGCAAGTGGCTGTTTTGGTTCCCACCACGATTTTAGCCATGCAGCATTATCAGACTTTTTGTGAACGTCTGGAAAATCTACCAGTAAAAGTGGAGTATATCAACCGATTCCGTACCGCCAAACAGGTCAAAGAGATTGTTGCTCAGGTGAAGACTGGAGAAATAGACATTCTGGTTGGGACGCATAAAATCGTCAACAAAGACATCGTTTTCAAAGACTTAGGCCTGTTGATCATCGATGAAGAGCAAAAATTTGGGGTAAAAGTAAAAGACCAACTGAAAAATCTTCGAGTCAATGTTGACGTATTGACTTTGACCGCCACTCCGATTCCAAGGACCCTTCATTTTTCGCTGATGGGCGCTCGGGATTTGTCAGTCATTGCCACGCCTCCACCCAATAGACAACCCGTAACTACCGAAGTCGCGACCTTTCAGGAAGAAACTATTCGTGATGCGATAGCCTATGAGTTAAGAAGAGGCGGACAAGTATTTTTCGTTCACAATCGCGTAGGAGAAATTGACAGCATTGCCAATTTGATCATGAAACTGGTTCCTGATGCCCGAGTAGTTGGAGCCCATGGACAGATGGATGGCAAAAAGCTCGAAAAAATTATGGTGGATTTTATCAATCATGAATACGATGTGCTCGTTTCTACCAACATCATTGAATCAGGATTAGATATTCCTAATGCAAACACGATTATCATTAACCGAGCTCATATGTTTGGTTTGAGTGATTTGCACCAAATGAGAGGAAGAGTGGGGAGAAGCAATAAAAAAGCCTTCTGCTATTTATTGACTCAGCCGATGTCTGGCCTTACCCCTGAAGCGAGGAAAAGACTACAAACATTGGAGGAATTTTCTGATCTGGGAGATGGATTCAAAGTCGCTATGAAAGATCTGGATATCAGGGGAGCGGGCAACTTATTGGGAGCAGAACAAAGTGGATTTATTACTGATCTAGGATTTGAAATGTATCATAAAATCCTAGATGAAGCAGTGCAGGAATTGAAGGAAAATGAGTTTGCTGCCCTTTTCGAAGTGGATCTGAAAGAAAAAGTGAAAGTATTGGTACAGGATTGTACCATTGAAACAGATTTGGAACTCTTGATACCCGAAGAATATGTAACCAATATTTCAGAAAGATTGGGGCTCTATTCCAAGTTGGATACCATTAAAAACGAAGAAGAACTGAGTAAATTCTCAGCGATGCTGATCGATCGATTTGGTCCTTTGCCTGATTCGGTCAAGGATTTGATGGAAACGGTACGATTGAGATGGATGGCAGAAAAACTGGGAATTGAGAAGCTAAATTTGAAAGGCAAGCAAATGAAATGCTACCTACTCCCTTCTACCAGAGATGATTTCTATTCCTCCGAGATATTTGGGAAGATTATGAAATTTGTTCAGTTACATGCGAAGCAAAGTAAAATAAAGGAGTACAAAAATCGTTTGATTTTAACAGTATCAGAAATTCCAACGATCTCAAAGGCTCAAAGTGCTCTAAAAGAGATGTCTGAAGTCTGATTTTCGTAAAATTTAACTGGCATAAATATTGTTGTTTTCCATACCAAATTTGTAGAATACTCGAAAATTTGCATAATAAGCACCTTTTCTTAAACTTGCGTTCTAGAAATTTGATTGGAAGTAGTCTGTAATGCTTCTATATTTACAAACTGATCAAGACCTTAAATAGATATAAATATGCGTCTGAGTAACAAATCATGGGGAATGTGGACAGCTGCCTTGGCTATTGTAGCTGGCTCTGTTTTAACCTCTTGTAACAAAACTCCAGGTTATGGTAGAAGAACTGCCAATAACCCAGGCAAAAAAAGTGCGACGACAGGAGCTGAGTTCAGTTTTGAAGAAAACGACTCTACTAACTTCTTTGTGGCAAAAAATGCGGAACAAATTCCTGGACCAAACTTGAAATTCATCCAAGGTGGCCGGGCTGTTTTGGGTTCTCAAGAGGAAGATGTGATGGCATTCCGAGACAACCAGGAAAGAACCGTGACAATTTCCAATTTCTACATGGATGAAACTGAAATCACGAATAATGACTATCGTGAATTTCTTTTCGATATGAAGAAAAAGGTAAGTGCTGATTCTCTTTTGAAGTTGGAGCCATCGGAAAATGTTTGGTCTGGCGCTATGTCTTTCAATGACCTTTATCAGTCATACTATTTCAGGTTCCCTGGATTTAATTTCTATCCTGTTGCTGGAGTTTCTTGGACTCAAGCAAACGTTTATTCAAAATGGAGAACTGAATATGTTCAGGAAATCATTCGAAAAGAAAGAGAAATTGACTCTACTTTTACTAAAAACCAATTGATCGAACGAGGAGTTGCCATGGCTGATTTCCGTTTGCCAAACGAAGGTGAGTGGGAATATGCAGCCAAAGCAATGATCGGTACCCAATACTTAGACGAAAATCAGGAATATGGTAGAATTTATCCTTGGGATGGTCGCGGTGTGAGAAATCCATACAATGTGAAGAGAAAAGGCAAGCAGGGTGATTTTTTAGCTAACTTCAAAAGAGGTCGTGGGGACTATGCAGGTATTGCTGGTAATCAAAGAAATGATGGAGAAATCCTTCCTACCAACGTGTATGATATGGCTCCAAATGATTTCGGATTGTACCACATGGCTGGAAACATGAATGAGTGGGTTTATGATGTTTATCGTCCACTTTCATACCAAGATTTTGATGACCTTAATCCATTGAGAAAAGATGGAGTATATGATGAGATTGACAATTATGAGACTACCATGCTAAGCGATGAGTTTAGAGTATACAAAGGAGGCTCTTGGAAAGATGTTTCTTATTGGTTAGCTCCAGGTACTCGTAGATTTATGCACCAAGATTCTGCTACCAACTCTATTGGTTTCAGATGTGCAATGATCTCTATTGGAGAAAAAGGAAAATAATTCTAAATATTTGTTGAAGAGCCCCGAGCGAATTTTCGTGTCGGGGCTTTTTTATTTCCAAAGAATCAGGAAATTTTACAGTATGGAAGAGAATAAAGGAATCCGAATCAATAAATACCTGAGTGAAGTAGGTTTTTGTTCCAGGAGAGAAGGCGATAAGCTTCTTGAAGCAGGGAGGATTACTTTAAATGGTAAAATCCCGGAAGTGGGCACTAAAGTAATGCCCAATGATATTGTGAGGGTAGATGGCAAGCCAGTGGGAAAGCCGATTCAAAACCATGTGTATATCGCATTCAATAAACCCGTAGGAATAGTTTCCACCACCGATACCAAAGGGGAGAAGAATAATATGATAGACTATATTGGGCACCCTCAAAGGATTTTTCCAATCGGTAGATTAGACAAGGACAGTGAAGGCTTAATTTTCCTGACCAGTGAAGGAGATATTGTCAATAAAATCCTGCGGTCCAAGAACAACCATGAAAAGGAATACATTGTCACTGTGGACAAGCCTATCAACGATCGCTTTATTCAACGCATGAGCTCTGGGATTCCCATTTTGGACACTGTCACTGATCCCTGTAAAGTGGAACGGATTTCCCGATTCAAATTCAGAATTATCCTCACCCAAGGGCTGAATCGCCAAATCAGAAGAATGTGTGAATATTTGGGATACGAAGTGAAGCAATTGAAACGCATCCGGATTATGAATGTGCGCCTGGATATCCCGATAGGTAAGTGGAGAGACTTAACCGAAAAGGAACTGAAAGAACTCAACTACCTGGTAGCAGACAGTTCAAAAACCTTCGATTAAACCCATTAGAATCTATTTTTTTGCCTTTTTAGTTTAGACTAAGCTTGTTCTATAATTGTTGATTATACTTTTATAATCTAATAAACTAATTATTGAAATAGGGTTTATTTTTTTCACTAAGCTTTTATTTTTTACCAATTATCCCCTCAAGTAAACTGATTTAAATCATAATAAAACGAATTTTAAATCAATCATAATCAGTGATTTGTAAGATAACTTGTGGTATACACATTAATTAAGTACCAGGTTTTCTAACAATCAATCTGTGGATAAGCAAGACAGTAAACTCAGGTTAATTTTTCGAGAATTTAATACCTCAACATTAGAGGAAGGAAGTACCTAGTATTTCTATTATCAACCTAAACTAATAAACAATGAGATCTAAAGCATTGATGATTATAGGAATTGTAGTAGCTATTCTTTTAGGCTGTATTTCAAAGAATGAGGATAAATCAACCTTGGAAGTGGTGACCAATGGAAAAAATAAAGTAGACACCTTAATTTATTCCAATCCACAAAATTATTCCAACACCCTAGAATCGGGACCTGATGTCCAAAATATAGAAGTCAGGAATTATAAGGACCTATTTGAACTATACGAGAAGCTTAACTATACTCCTGAAGCTTGGCAGTCTGGCATCAGGGAAGTTCCAAGAGTATACCTTCCGATCATTGGTGACCGATGGGGATCCGGAAACTCAGAGGAAGTAACCACAGACAACAAAAAGAGGCTCTTCTTTCGAACCTTAGCCCCTTTGATATTAAGATCGAATGAACTGATTTTAAAAGACAGAGACAGACTGGGTGAAATAAGATCTTCTTTGAAACAGAGTAATTCCATTTCAAAAGAAGATCAGACATGGATTGTTAAGCTTGCCAAAGTTTACAAAGTGGAGGTAAAAGAGGATGAGATTTCGGTTGATCGGGTTGATGAATTATGGAAAAAAGTGGATATCGTTCCTGTCTCTTTGGCATTGGCTCAAGCAGCTGAAGAAAGTGGCTGGGGAACTTCAAGATTTGCAGCATTAGGAAATGCAGTTTATGGCCAATGGACATGGGGATCCAATGCAATAATCCCGGAAAATCAACGAAAAGAAAAAGGGAATTATGGAATTGCCTCCTTTGAAAATCTTCAACAGTCCATCTGTGCCTACATGCTCAATTTAAATACCCATCGAGCTTATTCCAGCCTAAGAGACAAAAGGGCAGAGCTGAGAAGAAATAATGAAGAAATCACCGGATATATTCTTGCTGGACAATTAACCAAGTATTCAGAGCGTGGTGAGGAATATGTGAAATCTCTAAGAGGCTTGATGGACTATAATCAACTTATTCCAACTGATGAGGCCTATTTGTCTTCTAGCCCCATTATTTATTTAGTTCCTGTAGCTAATTGAAGTCAATTCTAAGGTAAACCAAATTCTATTTTCCCATGAATTCAAAATGAAGAAAAAATCTTAATTCAAAAAATGAAATCTCTAATCTGCCTTTTCAGCGCCATTTTATTGGCAACCGGAACTATTTACGGGCAATCTCAGGAAGAGCTGTCTAAACAAGCTGCTAATCCATTAGCAAACCTGATGAGCTTTCCTTTTCAGAATAACCTTAATATGAATTATGGCCCTTTTAATAGGAATTTGAATATCATGAATTTCCAACCAGTGATTCCATTTGGGTTAAAAAAAGGGACGATCATTACCAGGACCATTTTGCCATTCATGAAAATTCCTGATTTCTCAAGCGAAACTGGAAAGTACTCTTCCGGTTTAGGAGATATGGTATTAACCGCTTTCTATTCGCCAGAAAGTAGTGTGACTTGGGGAATTGGTCCCGTATTGGAACTTCCCACTGGCGGGAGGAAAAGAGGTTCCCAAAAATGGAGTGCAGGCCCTTCTTTTGTGATTCTGGTTCAACCAGGGGACTGGACCTTTGGAGCACTCGTAAATAATGCCTGGTCTTTTGCCGGAAATGAGGATCGCTCGGATGTAAATCATATGCTATTTAACGCCTTCATTGTACTACAACTTGGAAATGGTTGGTATGTGAACAGCGCTCCAATTATAACTGCCGATTGGACAGCTCCCTCAGGTCAACAGTGGACTGTGCCTGTAGGTGGAGGAGGAGGAAAACTTGTGATGATAGGAGGAAGACTACCCTTAAACCTTCAATCTCAGATTTATTATAATGTGGAACATCCAGACTTTGGCCCTGATTGGCAATGGAGATTACAACTACAGATACTTTTGCCAAAAAGCATACTTTCAAAAAAGTAAGGGAAAAATAATGATCCACCTTTATGAACTACCGACGACCCTATAAAATGGGACTTACTATTTGGTATTAGAGTAAAGTTTACTAGAATACCAAACCCTATTTTCTCTGATAAACCCGAACATAATCCACTTGATACTCCCTTGGAAAATCTGTAGGAGAAGGATCCCCTCCGTTAGAGCCAATAGCCAAATTCAGTAAAATATAGTGGGGTTGATGGAACGGGTTAAACCCATCAGGATTTAAGGTTTTGCTTAGATCAATTTCATTCAATAGAACTTCATCCAGGTAGATTTTGATAGATTCTTCCGTCCAATCCATTTTCCAAATATGGAATTCATCGGCCCATTGAGGGTCATTTTCTAAAAATTCTGAAAGAGGAATCTTAGCTTCGTCCCAATTAGCTCTTTTGGTCGCATCCGCCCAAGCAGCATTGGCTAAAATGGTCTGCTCTCCCTTCACCTGATAAAACTCCATTACATCTATTTCTCCATTTGCTGGCCAGGGCTTACTTATTCCCAAAGTCCAAATAGCTGGCCACATTCCTGAAGCTGTATCAATCTTAGCGCGGACTTCCAAAATACCATATTGAAATTCAAACTTGCCTCTGGTATTGATACTAGAAGAAGTATAATCAGCAAATTCCCGTGCTTTTTTCCAATTATCGCTCCCTGATTCATAAGCAGGATTAGCTAGTTTTTCTCTTCTCCCTTGGATCAGGAGTATCCCATTTTTCTGACTAGCATTGGCCTCCTGATACCATTGAAGCTCATTATTTCTGACAAACCCCTTTTCAAAATTCCATGTAGAAAGATCAACGGAACCCTCTTCATTAAACTCATCTTGCCAGACAAGTTGATATCCTGCCGGGATTTCCTGAGCAAAGGAAGGTTGCATCATTGCAGCAACTAAAAAAACGAAAAGAGATCTGAAAATGATGTTCATAAAAAACAAGGTTTGAAAAAGGAAGGTACAGCATTTTCGAATTGGTTTGGTCAGAAAATCCTTCAAGTAGCAAGAAATAGGGTTTAAAACTTAGCGAAAACCTCCAGTCAATTGAACACACAACCTATTGAATTTCAAATCATTAATTCGATTTCAACGTATAAAGAGTATAATCAAAACCCAAAATAACATGAATGCTGTACAAAAAATGGAACATTGGGCAGATGCCCATCATCCACAATGGATTGATTTTTTACGAGTGGTATTAGGCCTATTTATCTTTTATAAAGGGGTCTTATTCATTTCAAATACGGATGCCTTGCTAGAAATCATGAAAAATGCGGATCTACAATTTGTAAATTTAGGATTAGCACACTTTGTGGCTTTTGCCCATTTGGTAGGAGGAATATTGATCGCCATGGGCTTGGTCACCCGATTTGCCATAGCCTTCCAGATCCCAATTCTTTTAGGGGCCGTATTGTTCGTGAATATTAATCAAGGCTTTTTATCAGTCTCCAATAACCTGGAATTTGAAACCTCCATTTTGGTATTGGTACTTCTGATTGTCTTTTTAATATTCGGATCAGGAAAATTTTCGGTAGATCATTGGATGAAAAAGCACCCAAATGGCTAATACCGTTTAATCCACTCTTCTATAGGTGAGGGCTCCAACACAACTGTTCACTCTTCCATTAGGAGTGTCATTGCAAGGATACACCAAATCAAAAGATCTGTTATTTGAAGAAAAAATCATACTACCAGTAATGGGGTAGGTGCCTGTAACCTCCGTTTCCTGAAGATTTTCTTTTGGAACATACAAGAGGTATGCATCCAATTTTAGCTCATACATCTTGGTAATATTCTCTGTGTAGGACTCTCCACGGAGTTCGTACGTTCCAATTGCATTACTATAATAACCAAGTATGGTGGTAGTCTCACTTTCTCTAATCAAAATACTTTTCTCCAAAGTGCCATCTTTCTGAAAAATATATTGGAAAATAAAAAAGACCTTCTGATCGGAATTATAAACTGCACGCTGCCAAATTCCTTCAAGCGGACTGAGCGGTAGTATGTCTTTGTCTTCTTTACAGGAAAATAAACCTAAGAGAATTGTGAAAAGAAAAAATGCCCTAGCGTTCTTCATTGATTTCTAATTTTAGAAAGGAGGAAAACTTTTCCCAATAACGAAACGATTAAGTCAATCGCAACGATCTGACTTTAATCCTTCAAACCGGCTTTTCCTCTTCCAATTGGAAGATTATAATAGATGGCAAGTTGACTGTGCTTATTACTCCCTTGGTTTTTCATCACATTAACTATTCCCCCAACATATCGGATCCCCACTGCATCTACCTTATACTTCCCGATGAATGTTCCAACCCCTACAATATAGGAAACGTCAATTTGATTGATCTGATCTTTAACATCCACTTCCAGAACCAAATCTCCATCAGGTACACTTCTTGTAAAATAGTCTTTTGCTTTTTTTGTTCTCCAGGAAAACTGAGCACCAGCCTCTACAAACATCCCCTTATCATTCATATACCGAATGGTGGGAGCAGCACTCAAATAATTGATTTTCCGATCAAAATGAGTGTTTGAAAATTGAGAATCCAAATCTGGATCCATAAGTGAATAAGCTGGAATTTCTGATGCTCCTCTGATATATTTACCAAGCAAATCCATATTCCAAGCCCAATGATCGTCAAATTTTCGACTAAAAAACAATCCTAAATTCAAAGAGCCCAAACCCAATGCTCTAGAATCTTCAATGTTCGTGATCCCATTAAAGCTGTAATCAATATGCATTCCAAAGGCGTTTTTCTCTGTATTTAACTTATCTCCAAATATCAAGCTCATTAATACTTGGGCATTTGAATAGCTTACTACTCCAAAGAATAAAACAAGGGTGAAAATGAAATTAGGGCGCAGCTTCATGGTCAATGGGATTTATTTCAATCTATTGTTTTTTACTGATGCCTGCAAACCTACAATTCAAATTCAATAAAAACTGAATAGGAAGATAAATAAAAGCTTAGTGCGGCAAATCATTGAAATGAGTTTAAAAGGTTCCCTTTCTTAAGATAATATCCATATAGGGTAAGTGAAATTAATTTGGGTAAATCAACTCCCAATCTTTTGCCATATCCACTACCAACCAATGGTTTTTTTCAGCATCATCTAAGCCTTTGACCAATTTTCCAATGGAAGATTCCCGGTCATAGGCATACTCTCTAATGGAATCTGTATGATGGATATAAATCCCCAATCTTGGGCCATCAGAGTTTGTTGTGTATTCCAGCATTTCATAATCCCCATCCGAATTCCCCACCGCAATAGTCGGCTTCATTCCAATATGCTGATGTATGCCGACTGGCTTACCTCCCTTATCATCAAAAAAGTTTAATTCCGGTATTTTGAGGATTTGAAGTTTCCCATCTACTTCTTCATATTTGGCTTTTAAGGAGGAACCTACCACCTGATAAGGAGGTATGCCATAGGCTTCTTCTGCCCAAACCCTTAAAAAGTCAATCCCTCCGCCTGACACAATAAACGTTTTGTAGCCATGGTCTCTTAAATAATCCAGCAACTCCAACATGGGTTGAAATATCATTTGGTTAAATGGTTTACCTGTTATGGGATGCTTACTCATTGATAACCACTCACGAACAGAGTTTGCGAACTCATCTTCTGTCATATTTGCATGGGAAACCATCATCAACTCAGCCAAGGCTTTTTCACCTCCAGCCAAAGCTCCATTTAAATCGTCATTAAGAATTGACTGAACAGCTTCACTTTTTGACCATTCTGGATGTTCAGCTGCATGCTTTTTGATAAAGTCCACCGCGTAAAAAAGTTGGAAATAGAGCGGCTTTTCAGACCATAAAGTACCATCATTATCAAAAACAGCTATCCTCTCATTTTTGGGAATAAAATCAGTACTTGTTGAATCTGTAGTTTTTTCCACAAACGCTGTAATTCTAGCTTTACTTGGTCCTTCATTCCATGATTCAAGAAACTCCATCTTTTCAGCAACAACCGGATTATTTTTATTGTCACTTTCTTCGTTAGTTCTACAACTAATGAGGCTTAAATTGATGATTATTATGATATAAATACAACTCTTGTTCATTGGTTTCATAGAGAATAATAGGAATTAAAAAGCCGGTCTTTTGGGACCGGCTTTGACTTACTTATTATGTGATTTGACCATATTATTTATTTGCTCTTCCACTTTACTCAAACTCCAATCGCCCGCAGTCTGACTTGGAGGATAATCTTGGAAGGTAGATAAAAAATTAAAAGCATATCCTTGCATTGCAATAAGAATAAAGGCCCGATCAATATACCAATCATAATAGGTGTTTGAACCAATAAGTGCTTTTTCAAAAGGATCTCTTCTTAAGTTAAACAAATAGGGGGCCCTTAATTCTACAAAAGGTTCTAACCATATTTGAAGTCTATCAGCTCTATTCTCTAAAAACATTGCCTTCCAATCTTGGTACCTTAAAGCTGCTACAGCCCCCGCATCATCCACATAAATAAATCCTTCTCTGGGAGACTCTTCCACTTTTCCAGTCAAATAATCCAGCTGGTTCACTCCATCTATGTAATTTTTATAAGTTCGTCCACCCATTGTTACTCCATTCATGATTTTTTCTTTCACATTTGGATCTCCGGCCATGGCAGCAAATGTTGGTAACCAATCTTCGTGAGAGACTATACCATTCAAAGTTTTTCCCGCTGGTATTTTACCAGGCCATTTAATAAATGCAGGAACCCTATATGCTCCTTCCCAACTGCTATTTTTCTCTCCATGGAAAGGAGTAGTGCCTGCATCTGGCCAGGTGTTATAATGAGGTCCATTATCTGTACTGTAGAACACAATGGTATTTTCTGCAATTCCCAATTCATCCAATAAATCTAACAATTGCCCTACATGCATATCATGCTCAATCATTCCATCTGTATATTCATCATTGCCTGGATGTCTATTCTCTTCCTTCACGTGCGTTCTAAAGTGCATCCGAGTAGCATTCCACCATGTAAAGAATGGCTTATCTGCATCTACTTGTTTTTTGATAAATTCCTTTGCCGCAGCGATTGTTTCATCGTCAATGGTCTCCATCCTTTTTTTGGTCAAAGCCCCAGTATCTTCAATTTTTTGTCCCCCATTTCCATCGGCCCAACTATGAATGACTCCTCTTGGTCCATAAACCTCTCCGAAAGATTTGCCATTTTTCAAGACAAGATCGGTTGGGTAATCAAAATTTTCTGGTTCTTCTTCCGCATTCAAATGGTATAAATTTCCAAAAAACTCATCAAAGCCATGCATAGTTGGCAAATGTTCGTCTCTGTCACCCTGATGGTTCTTCCCAAATTGGCCAGTTGAATACCCCAAGTTCTTTAGGACAGTGGCGATGGTAATATCCGTCATCTGCCATCCTTCCTTAGCTCCTGGCATTCCTACTTTGGTCATTCCTGTGCGAACGGGTACATTTCCTCCAATAAAAGCTGCACGACCAGCCGTGCATGATTGTTGAGCATAATAATCTGTAAATCCTACACCCTCACTTGCAATTCGATCAATATTAGGAGTCCTATAGCCCATCATGCCGCGGTTATTATGGCTGATGTTCCATGTTCCAATATCATCTCCCCAAATCACCAGAATATTGGGTTTATCCTGAGCCCAAACTAATGAGGTCCATAAAAATATCCCCACTATTAAATAAATCTTTTTCATAATGAAAACAGTTAGGTTAGTAAAATTCTAAATCTAAAACATGATCAAAGTCAAATCTCACCCATTTGATGAAAATTCAGTCCTTTTAAAAGTATAGGCTTGTTAAGAATAGCCTAATATTGACAAAATGGTATTTCCTCCGTAAAAACATCCCATCCATTCTCCAACATCTTAACCTATAAGTATTTACTCTCTAAAATCAATTTTTAATTTACTGAAATCTTAGAAAAACTCTTCTAAAATCCATACATTTTACTAGTTCAGCCATATTTATATTTATCATATAGGATCAAATCCAATTATAAATAATAATCAACGTAAAATTTTGATGACTTAAAACTATTAGAAGACTGTATCTGGAATCTCTTTCAAATATTGGCTGGGTGTAATTCCTTTGACTTTTTTAAAGGAAGATATAAATGTAGTACGATTCGAAAATCCGCATTTAGAGGCTATTCCATCTAAGGTCATTTTTTCATGGTACCCTTCAAAGATCAACTGTTCAAATTCCTCAATTCTAAACTGGTTGATCCACTGATTGAAATTCATATGAAAACAGGCATTGATAGCGGGGGAAATCTTATAAACGGGAATATCTGATGCTACACTCAAATCATTGATGGAAAAACCCTTCTTTAAAAATAATTTCTCCTCCTGAATCAAATGATTCAATTTTTGACAAAGCTCTTGGTTTTCCCGCTCCAACCTTTGCAGTTCCTTTACACTAGTTTCACTGGTTTTTTTAAAATCAATCCTTTCTTGGGATTCATTTTCCCAATAAAAACCATACAAGAGTGAAGGATGGAAGAATAAAAATATTCCTGATCCTATAAGAGTGATCGCTAAAGTAAGGGCTTGCATCCCCAGGGTATATGCTTCTACCAAATTGATAACCCTAAAAAATGGAGGTAAAATCGAAATGCTCATTGTCACCACCATAAACCAAAGGTAACGGTTAATATCCCGGTTGACCTTAGCCTCTTCTCTCCTTATTAAATTTCGGTTAATCCACAGCAATCGGATACTTAAGATCAAAAAAAGCAATAAATAAATCTGCCGAAAGTAGAAATGAAAGCTATCAGGAAGAAAGCTGCTTTCGCTAAATAAGAAATGATCCTCTCCTAATTGTTGAGCCAGGATAATGCTGGATTTTTCCTCCCCCGAAAGTAAATAATAAGGCAAAAAATCAATCAAATTTAGGAGAGACGGTAAAAAAATAAGTAGGTCCGGGCTTTTAAATAAAGGTCCTCGATAAAGTAAATACCTGACAAAAAGATAAAATAGTGGAGCAACAAGGTATGCAGAAAGATTCCCTGTTCTTGAAATATGGGGTACATTAACCATATCTCCACTTTGATATAGAATAGAAACTAAGAGGCAATGACAAACGGTGAGTAAACAAAACCCTAACAAAATATTTCCATTTTCCCTCGATCGAGGGAAGAATATCAGGATTATAGATACCAATAACCCTATGATCATTCCAGGCCAAAAGAGAAATAACATATACGGTAGCGAGGAGGTTAAGCTACTTAAATATAACCCTTTATCTTCTTGAGAATGAAGTGATAAATAATAATCACCTTATTTTTGTTTTGAGGAAAAAAATAAATTCCAACGGTCTATTGTGGAAAAAGGAAGATTAACACCGCTCTCCATCCCCAATCTGCTTTGCCTCCTTCGGGAGCTACCAGGTTTATCCGTGGACCTACTGCAAACTGTGTTTTTTGTTTTCCGAGTGAAGTCACAGCACTGAAAGTTGGGTTCAACCAAATCGTCGAAGATGAGGTTTTCCAGTTTTGTGTCCACTCCATATTGGCTCCAACTCCTGCCCCGGTTTTCCAATTATACACCAAAAAAGGTTGAACAAACATTTGGCTGACATCAGGGCGGTCCTCATTTCCTGCTACAGACCAGAGTTGATTGATCAATCCACCAACCGTCCATCCATTGGCTTGTTTTAATGCCACAGCCGTTGGGCCCATTCCAAATTTTTTGGTGGTCAAATAATCATTGGTACCAATAGGCAAAAGCAGTGCAGGCCCAACTCCCCAAGTTACTTTGTCGGAGTTTTTTGGTGAAAAGAAAGCAGACATTACCGCATCTCCTAAACCGGATTGTTTTTCCCCCGGTGCAGAAATATTGTATTGCGTAATAATTGGTAGCACCACCCGAGTGATCATATTCCAATTTTTACTTACTGAAACTGGAATTACTGGCTGAATATTCAGTGTATTTCTTGTCCCTTGAAAAGAACTTATTCCATAATCAGTGTTATTCTGTAAAGGTACCGATATCAAGGAAGCTATAGGGTTTGCAAGTTTTTTTGCTAGTTCGGCAGCATCATCTTGTGCATTAGCCGTGAGTGTGTATAAAAAAAATAGGCAAGTACATAGAGTAAAAACCTTCTTCACTGTCATGTTGGTTTAAACCAATAAAGATAGTTTAATCTTAGATAATTAAAATCTTTTACGCTTATAATCTAACAAACTTGGAAAGATTAGGAGGTTAATTCAGTTTCTGAAGAAGATTGAGGTATTCAAAACAGTAATTGGAATATAACTTCAAACAGCTCGGCAAATTTCAGGGTTAACCGTGGTCTTACACGTACCTGGATAAAAAATGGTGCTCTCTATTCATAAAAATACCCCCAAAAAGAAATAACTTTTTGAGGGCATATCAAATTCAAAATTTCTTTTACATGAAGATATTTATTGCTTACTTTTTTTGATAAACTCTTCTACCACATTAGACATATCAAAACTTTTACCTCCCTGAACTGGGGGATATTCAGCGAGGGATTGTAGATGTTCCTGCATAAGAACTCCCATGGGTTGAAGTAGCCATGAAACTTTTTGCATAAGATGTCCATACGAATCTTTATTATCATAAGACTCAAAGGGGTCCATTCTAATATTAAAAACTAAGGGAACCGTCCTAGGAATCACATTTGCATAATAATCTTCTTTGGTTGAGAAATGGAATTTCCAGGGTCCCATCCTGACAGCAGTAAGTTTCGACTCATAATAATAGAAAATTGAATTTCTTGCTGAGTTATCTGTTTCACCTTTCCAATACGCTAAATTGTTAACGCCATCAATAACTTGCTTTTTTTCGCTCATAACTTTGTCTGCAATATTATCTATCCCCGCAGCCGCAGCAAGTGTGGTGAACATATCCATATGACTTTGGATGCCATTAAGTTTTTGTCCCGGTTTGATTACTCCAGGCCATCTTAACATTGAAATTACACGCACTCCACCTTCATAAGTAGTCATTTTCTCACCACGGAAAGGAGTTGTTGCACCATGTGGCCAAGAAGCGTGCTCAGGACCATTATCAGTTGAATACCAGATAATTGTGTTTTCAGCCAAGCCTTGTTCTTCCAACCATTGAAGCACCATTCCTATATCATGATCATGTTGTAACATTCCTGAACCATGAATGTCAGCTTCACTGGTATATTCCTCCGCAGCATATTTCCATTTTTCATCCAAACGAGTATATAAGTGCATCCTACTGGTATTTAACCAGACAAAGAATGGCTTATCTTCATCCTTGGCTTTTTTCATAAAATTTTCAGCCATTGGGATTACCTCTTCAGAATCAAAGTTTTTCATTCTTTCCTGAGTAAGCGGTCCCGTATCTTCTATTCGCTGCATTCCCACTTTTCCAAATCTTGGATCCTCCGAGTTATCCATTTGATCAGTTGCCCAAGAATGAATGACACCTCTTGTACCAAATCTCTTCTCATACGATTCTAAATCACCGGAAAAAGCTTTTCCAAATCGTTGATAATCTCGTTGCTCAGATTCTTCTTGGGTATTTAGGTGATACAAATTTCCATAAAACTCATCGAATCCGTGGGCAGTTGGAAGATGTTCATTTCGATCACCCAAGTGATTTTTACCAAAATGGCCAGTTGCATAACCTGCTTCTTTCATATAACTAGCAAGGCTAGGAGATGCAGCTTGTAAACCTAAGGCATCACCAGGCTGACCTACCGTAGTCATTCCTGATCTTATAGGATATTGACCTGTAATAAATGAAGCTCTTCCTGCTGTACAACTTGGTTGAGCATAGTGATCTGTAAATCGAATACCCTCCATTCCAATTCGATCAATATTGGGTGTGGTATATCCCATTGTACCCATTCCATATGCACTTACATTTTGCCAACCTATATCGTCCCCCCAGATCACCAAAATATTCGGCTTATCTTGAGCCCACACCAGGCATGGCCCCAATAAGAAGAGGTTCAAAGTCCATAGAAAAATAGAATTTACTTTCTTCATTTATTATATATTTAAGGTAAGATTTCGGACTAAAAAAAGTTTAAGTCATCGTTAAAATTAATATGTTTTTTTGACAATTTTTTCTACTCAAAATTCAACCTTTATTGATTACAATAAAAATTAATCAAGCTCCATTGGTTTAAAACACAGCTTGAAAGGATGATATTTAAATTTTAAAAGACTTTAATCAAAGGGTCAAAAAAAGCCTGACAAATCATTAACTAATTAATACAGATTCTTTCTATTCGTTTGATTATTGCCTATTTAACAATCTTCTCAAACAAATGTTATTTTAGATCAATTGATTCACAGTACCTGCCCAAATAGGCATATTCTTAAACGTATACTTTAAATTCAGACTATTAAACCCAGATACCTACCATTGATCTTATTTTTGAAGTCAAAATCGATCGAAAGGGGTTATTTTAATTAGCGAAAATTAAACCTTACCGTTATGAACAAAAATTTTACAATCTGTATACTACTTGCGCTAGTTGTCTGGCTAGGAATCCCTGATTCTCAGGCACAAACAGGCTACCAGAAACCACCAAAGTCAATTGCTGACTTGGTAAATGCGCCTAATACTCCTTCGGTAAATTTTAGTAAAAATGGGGATTGGATGCTGTTATTGGAAAGTGCCGATAACCCTAGCATTGAATCGCTTTCCCAACCAGAATTGAAAATTGCGGGACTTCGAATTAATCCGGCAACTTCTGGGCCCAGTAGAGGAAGAGGCATCGAAAAAATAAAAATAAAGATGACCCAAGGAGGAGAAGAAAAGCAAATAACAGGACTTCCATCTCAACCTAATATGAGTGACTTTAGAGTTTCTCATGATGAAAAATACCTAGCATTTACCCAAACTGAAGCAACCGGGATCAGCCTTTGGGTAGTAGATTTAAGCACTTTTGACGCAAAAAAATTAACGGATCCTATCATTAATGATGTGATGGGCAATTCAGTGATTTGGACTCCTGAAAATAAATTATTGATCAAAGCAGCCAACCCTAGTAGAGGTACGATGCCTCAAAGACCTGCTGCTCCTGCAGGCCCTATTATTCAAGAAACTACCGGAGAAGCAGCTCCAAGCAGAACCTATCAAGACTTGTTATCAGACCCATATGATGAGGCTTTATTTGCTTATTTCATGGATTCTCAATTGATGTTGGTGGATTTGAATGGTACAAAAAATGCAATCGGAAGCCCTGGAATGATAAAATCAGTGGATCTTTCCCCTGACGGATCCTATATTTTAGTAGACTTGATCAAAAAACCTTTTTCCTATTTAGTTCCAGCTTATCGATTCCCATATGATGTGGAAATCTGGTCAAAAGAGGGTAATAAAATGAAAACCCTTGCGGAAATTCCATTGGATGAAAACCGTCCCACAGGCTTTGATGCTACTGTTACTGGTCCCAGAAATATTAGCTGGAGAGCTGATAAACCTGCCACCCTCTATTGGGTGGAAGCACAAGATGGTGGTGATGCCAGGGTAGAGATGGAGGAAAGAGAAATCATCTACTCCCTAGAAGCTCCATTTACTAGCAACAAGAAAAAACTGGCCAGTAGCTCCTATAGATTTGCCGGAATCGCATGGTCTGATGACAACTTTGCCATCATGAACGAACGATGGTCACAAGCTAGAAAAGAAGTTAGGTCGGTAATCAATCCATCTGATCCTTCCCAGGAAAAAAGAGTGATCATTGATCGATCTTCTGATGATTTATACAATGACCCTGGAGATCCGCTTTTCACCGAAAATGAATTTGGAAGGAATGTACTTCTTAGAAATGGCGATTTGGTCTTCATGACTAGCCAAGGAGGTTCTCCTGACGGAAATATGCCTTTTCTCTCCACATTTAATACCAAAACGAAAGAGCAGGAAATCTTATGGAGATCACAAGCTCCTTATTATGAACGAGTTGTTAAGGTTTTAGATGACAACGGAACAGAATTTATCACCCTGAAAGAAAGTACAGATATTCAGCCAAACTATTGGTTGGTCAATACAAGAAAGAGAATTGCTCCGATGCAATTGACAAATTTTGAACATCCGTATGAGTCTTTAAAGGGAATACAAAAACAATTGGTAACTTACAAACGAAAGGACGGATTGAATCTTTCTGCAGTCATTTATACTCCAGCAGGATATGATCCGGCAAAAGATGGTCCGCTACCAGTTTTGATGTGGGCTTATCCAAGAGAATATAAGTCCAAGGAAGTTGCAGCTCAGGTTCGTGGTTCAAAATACGCTTTTACTAGATTGAGTTGGGGCTCCCCTTTGTATTGGGTGACCCGAGGATATGCGATCATGGACCGTACCGAAATGCCGATTGTAGGAGAGGGAGATCAAGAACCGAATGATTATTTTGTGGAGCAGTTGGTAGCCAATGCAGAAGCGGCCATTGACCATATTGTAGAATTAGGGATTGGTGATCGGGACCGAATTGCAGTGGGAGGACACTCTTATGGGGCATTTATGACCGCCAATTTACTTTCTCATACCAATCTGTTTGCAGCAGGAATTGCCAGAAGCGGGGCATACAACCGAACCTTGACCCCATTTGGATTCCAATATGAACAACGCACCTATTGGGAAGCACCTGAGGTATATTTCAATATGTCCCCATTCTCTTTTGCTCACAAAGTAGAAACCCCAATTTTGTTGATTCATGGACAGGCGGATAATAATTCCGGAACTTTCCCCATCCAATCAGAACGCTATTACAATGCCTTAAAAGGCCATGGAGCGACTGCTAGATTGGTTTTTTTACCCAATGAAAGCCATGGTTATGCAGCAGAAGAATCCATATTGCATACCCTTTGGGAGATGGACACCTGGCTGGAAAAGTATGTAAAAAACAAGAATGAAATCCAGAAAGGAACCGATTAAAAATTCCCTTTTCTTCGAAGACAAAAGAGGCTTTGGTAAAACCAAGGCCTTCTTTATTTTAACCAAATAAAACAGCTGCATTTTAAACACAAATTAGTTCTCAAAAGGGTTCTTTTTTTTCCAAAAAAAACAGCCTAAAATTATCCTAAAAAAGTGAGAAAAAACCTAGGATAAGAAGCCTTTTTTCATACGTATTTGCCTCTTAAATAAGGATTTACAAAAACAGTGGATATACCGTCCCATATATTTCCCTAAGCCCGATAAATGGGTTAAATTAGCCAAAAAAACACCCTTAGTTATCAAAGATTCTAAAAGTACCCAAGTTCCCTTTTTAAAGAGCATTCAACCCTGGGTTTTTTTTCCCTCCGCTGGCTTGATTGTTTTATTTGTTACACTCACCTTGATCTTCCAAGAATCCGTAGGAGATTTATTTGAATCTGCACAATCCTACATTTCTACAAGGTTTGGTTGGCTTTACGTCCTAGCTGTAAATGTTATTCTGATTTTCTGTATTTACCTTGGGTTTAGCAGATATAAAACCATCCGTCTTGGAGGGAAGGACGCCAAACCCGAATTCAGTACCTGGGCATGGTTAAGTATGCTTTTCAATGCAGGTATAGGATTGGTTTTGATGTTTTATGCAGTAGCTGAACCGGTTAGTCACTTTTCAAATCCTCCTTATGGGGAAGCGGGAACTTTGACCGCTGCTAAAAATGCCCTCAACTTATCCTATTTGCATTGGGGCCTCCACGGCTGGGGTGTATATGCTTTAATGGGATTATCCATCGCTTTTTTCAAATACAATAAAGGACTTCCTCTTGGAGTGCGTTGGATTTTATATCCATTATTAGGGGATCGGCTGAAAGGTCCAATTGGTCATTTCATTGATACCATGGCCGTAGTTGCTACCATGTTTGGTCTGGCCACTACCCTAGGATTAGGAATTCAACATATCAATTCTGGTATGGAATACCTATTCAATATCCCTATCAGTGCCAATGTTCAAGTAATCCTGATAGGAATCATCACTATTTGTGCCACCGCTTCAGTGGTTTCAGGTTTACATAATGGAATTCAAGTCCTTAGTAAAATAGCATCTATTATGGCGATTACCCTAATGGCTTTTATGATCATCGTAGGACCCACCTTATTTATCCTTGGCTCGACTGTTCAGAGTACCGGCTCTTATATTCAAAGCCTTATCGGTACTGCGACTTGGATGGAAGTTTATCGGGGAACGCATTGGATGGATAGCTGGACCTTTTTTTATTGGGCTTGGTGGTTCGCCTGGGCTCCATTCGTGGGACTATTTATTGCAAGGATTTCAAGAGGTAGAACGATTCGCGAATTCATGATGGGAGTATTACTTGGTCCTACAGCAGCTAGTATCATATGGATTTCCATCTTTGGAAATACTGCTTTTTATGTGGAATTATTCGGGCCAGGAGGAATAAGTGAAGCAGTTCAGGAAAATATCAACACAGGTCTATATTCACTACTTGAATTATACCCTCTTCCTTACCTAAGTATCTTTTTTGTGGTACTTGCCGGAGTTATTTTCTTTGTTACTTCTTCCGATAGTGGATCATTGGTAATCGACTTTATCACCAGTGGTGGAAGAGATGACACCCCTGTCAAACTACGAATTTTCTGGGCATTAATCGAAGGGGCAGTAGCTTCAGTATTAGTGTTGGGAGGAGGATTGATTGCCCTTCAAACTGGTTCTCTAGTTACTGGATTACCCGTATGTATATTGATGCTAGTAGTTTGCTATTCAATCTTTAAAGCACTCAAAAAATATAGAGTAGAACATAAAGAAAGCCACGAATAGGAATTATTCGTGGCTTTTATAGAAAGGGCTGTTGACCGAAGTTTTACTATTTGGTGACAGCCTCTTTTTTTGAATCAGGCATTTCTATTTTATAATAAGGAACATTTTCAGCTGGCAGAGGAGCATTTCCCAAAATAATGTCAGCAGCTTTTTCAGCCACCATCATCACAGGAGAATAAATATTTCCATTGGTAACATAAGGGAATACAGAAGCATCCACTATTCTGAGGTTTTCCACTCCATGTACTTTCATGGTTTTAGGGTCGGTTACATCCATTGGGCCCACACCCATTCTACAAGTCGAACATGGATGATAGGCACTTTCACCTTCTTTGGCTACGAAGTCCAAAATCTCTTCATCCGTCTGGACATCCTTACCAGGGGAAAGTTCCTCCCCTCTCAATTCACCCATGGCATTTGTCTCAATAATTTTTCGCGACAAGCGAATGGCTTCCACCCACTCTTTACGCTCTTTTTCTGTGGACAGGTAATTGAAAAGAATACTCGGGTAGTCTTTTGGATCTGCTGATTTAATTTTCACTCTTCCTCTCACATCCGTGTTCATTGGACCCACGTGAAGCTGAAATCCATGTCCCTCCTTTGGGGCAGAACCATCGTAGCGGATTGCCAAAGGCAAAAAGTGGAATTGTAAATTTGGATATTCTACAGTGTCATTGCTTCGGATAAATCCTCCTGCCTCAAAATGATTGGAAGCTCCTAGTCCTTTTCTCCTGAATAACCAGTCGAACCCGATTTTTGGTGCTCTCCAGGGGCTCAAAGCTGGAAATAAACTAACCGGCTTTTTACAGGCCCACTGAACATATACTTCCAAATGATCCTGAAGATCTTCTCCTACTCCTGGCAAATCATGCACCACTGGGATTCCCAAACTTTTCAAATGTGGGGCATTTCCTACTCCTGAAAGCTGAAGTAATTGAGGCGTATTGATCGCCCCTCCACAACAAATGATTTCCTTGGCATATACTTGCTTGACGTTTCCTCCTTTTTGATATTCTACCCCAACCGCTTTTTTCCCTTCAAAAAGAATCCTCATCACCATGGCTGAGGTTTCTACATGAAGATTCTTTCGGTGTTTTATTGGATGAATATAGGCACGGGCAGCATTCAATCTTCTAGACTTGTATATGGTCTGATCAAACTTCCCGAAACCTTCTTGTTGGTATCCATTCACATCATCTGTCAAAGGATATCCTGCTTCCTTAACTGAATTAAAAAAGGCATCAAACAACGGATTATTACACTTGGGAGTAGTCAACTTCAAGTTTCCTTTGTCCCCTCGGTAATCGTCCCCTCCAATCAATCGCTCCTCCACTCTTTTAAAATAGGGAAGACAATGAGCATAATCCCAATCTTCCAAGCCTTTATCCTGAGACCATTTATTGAAATCCATGGCATTACCACGGATCCAAATCATCCCATTGATACAGGAAGATCCCCCCAAAACTTTCCCGCGTGGCTGGGCAATTCTGCGGTTATTCATATAAGGCTCCGGGTCTGAAGAATAACCCCAATTGTAATGGGTCCCCGTTAAAAGGTAGGTGAGTGCTGCAGGCATATGAATTCTAAAATCCAGGGTATAATCTGGTTTTCCAGCTTCTAGTACCAACACTTCTTTTGAGGGGTCTTGACTTAGTCTGTTGGTAAGGACAGCACCAGCAGAACCGCCTCCAACAATTATATAATCGTACTTCATAGTAATCAATATTTTGAGGTTATTAAACCTACTAGGGTCCTTGCATCTCCTAGTTCAACTCTAATTTACTCCTCTGTAATCCAATAATTTAAATAGCCTGAAGGGGTTTCCAAGACTATTTTATAGTATTCTGAATCTGAATTTTCCGGGGAAAATGTGAATTTTTCATCAGAGAGATTTACCTCTCCTATAGACTGGTAGTCATCAGTTCCACCCATTTTAAAATGATTGGTAGTACTAATCCAAACTTTTCCTGTCCCTGTTTTAGAAAGCGAATTCCATGTCAAATGAATTTGTTCTCCTTTTTCAACCGCTTTGAAATTACTCACATCCACCTGCCCAATAAATGGAACACCATCCAACTCCATTGCATGTTCCTTAGGGATTTCAAGATCCAAGAAGTTGACGATGGATGGGAAAATATCTACAGTAGCGCCTACTTCATTAAAATGAGCATTGGTCTCTGGATAATTAGTAGCAATCCAAACACTTCTCTCACGCTCACTTTGACCACCATGACCATATCCACTATCCTCTCTACCGTGGTCTGTGGTAATGACAATTAGCCAATCTTCATTATACTTAGATTCTCGTTTTTTGATTGCATCCCAGACTCTTCCTACTTGGATATCTGCCTTTTGGATGGCGTCAACAAACTGTGGGCTATTGCCGAACTTATGAGACATATCATCAGTAAACTCCAAGTACATCCAGGTTAGATCTGGTGATTTTTCTAATATTTCCTCTGCCGCTTTTTTTGAAACCTCTTCATCGATCAAATGAATATAGGTTCGTTCTTCATCATGAGGATAACTGACGGTATCTATTTCCAAACCATCAAAATGATAATCAACGGTCAAATTACCAGTTTGGGGAAGACCATCTCCCACCAATTTGGTTCTGTTGTCTAACCAAGTAGAATAAATAGCATTCTTTTTTTCAGGGTTGTTATTCTTGAGTACCCTAAATAACGTGGGGTAATGATAATTCGGATCTTTAATAGAATTCCCCCAAACATTGTGTTTGTTTGCCCAAACTCCGGTAAGCACCGTATTGTAACCTACAGCTGAAATGGTGGGTGTTTGGCTGTAACCATCTTTTTCACCACCCATCATTGCTTTGGTTATTCCTCCTTCAGCTATGATTTTATCCAAATTTGGGGTAGGAACCGTATCCAGAACATCATCAGGAATGCCGTCTAAGATTACAAATATGGCTTTTTTAGCAGTTGGTTGATTTTTCTCTTCGGTAGTACAAGATTGTAATGCCACCAATACGAGGCATACAGCTACAAATAGGTTTTTCATTGTAGTTATTATAAATGGAGGAAGCCCGGCACATTTACCGGGCTATTTATCTTACTTGATTAGTTTATTCCCATCCAAAGATCTGAACTAGATTTGGATTTAAAGTTACTTGTTGAATTGGGATAGGTCGGTAATAATATTTAGGCTCCACGAAGTTTCTTTCCTTCGTTTCAGTAACCATGTTACCTCCATTCTCACCATCTGTTAAGAATACATCTACATTATCGTCAATTGTTCCAGCCTTGTAGTAAATCAAAGCTTCACCCAGACTGTTTTTTTCTTTATCATCTCCAACAGGGATAGTACTGTCCTTATCCACTAAAATAATGTCTTCTATTCCATCTCCCGTCATATCGTATTTTCCAAGACCTGGAAAATACATCCCCTCTGGAATATTTTCCAGAAGTTTACCTGCATTCCATCTCATCAAATCATCATACCGATATCCTTCCAAGGCCAACTCTACTCTTCTTTCTCTTCTGATTTCAAGTAGTACACCTTGGTTAGCACCTGAAACTGAAGGATATTTAGAAGTCAAGAATTGATCAGGATTTCCATTGGCTGCTGCCATTTCCAAATTTGGCATACCTACTCTTTGTCTCAAAACATTAATGGTCATGTCTAAATCTCCTTGGCTTAATTCATTCAATTCAGCTTTTGCCTCTGCATGAATCAATAAGGTTTCCGCAAATCGATACACAGGGAAATCATCACTGGATACTTCCACATTATCAATGCTGTTAACATAGCCTTTCAATTGATGATATCCAGTAAAATTTTTATTTAGAGATTGAATGTATGGAGTAGCATCAGGCTGTCTTATCCAGCCTGGATAAACGACAGTTTGACTTAACCTTGGGTCTCTATTCTGAAACTCCTCTACAAAAACTTTTTCATTGTAACCTTCCAAATCGGTAAACCTCGATCCGTCTTTCATCAAATAACTTAATACTAGATCCTTTGAAGGAGATTGCTCATAATCACCAAAGATGACGGTATTGAAATTAGCTCCTCGGTCTTTATTGGAATCATAAATATTAGCTAAAATTACTTCAGGGTGGCCTACCAAATCCTGTGCACCAAATAAAGATCCATAATCACTTTCTGGATTTCCAGAGTTAAAAATGGAAAACAAACCTGAATTCATGATTTCTAGAGAAACGTTCTTAGCTTTTTCCAAAAATGCCGCTGCACTTCCTTCTAATCCCAATTCAGTATGGTATTTTCTATAAGTTCCCTCATATAAAGCTACTCTCGCAGTAAATGCTTTGACTGCCCAAACATCAGGAGTACCTGTAGGAACTGATTCTCTTACATTTGCCATAGCAAAGTCCAAGTCTTCCATGACCTTGGTCATGACCATTTCCCGGGAATCTCTGGGCTTATATAAATCTTCATCACCTGGACTCAACGTACTTTCATACCATGGTACATCAGAATATCTTTTTACCATGTTGAAATAGAACAACGCACGATAATACCTCGCCAAACCTACATAATGGGCAATCCCTTCCTCGGTACCCGTGGCTTTGCTGTAGTTATCAAGGAAATAATTGATGTTTCTAAGTGTTCCCCAGTTCCAGCCACTGGTAATTGTCTGTGAACTTGGAGAACCTGTCATGATATTTTTTATTTCAATGGCGCCGGTAGTGGCACTATTGTCACTGCTTTGGTCAGCTAAATAACTTCCAGGTCCAGCCATGGTAAGTAACCCATTTACATACAATTCTAAATCTTCCTCTGTTTTGAAAAACTCTTCAGGAGCTACTGAAGTCTGAGGATATTTATCTAGAAAATCATCGTTACATGAAGCTAAAAGGAAAGCTGCACTTAAATAAAGGAAATATTTTTTCATGATTTTTTCTATTCTTAATTACAGATCTATGTTGATTCCGAATGCAAATTTTCTCTGGAATGGATATGAATTTGCATCTCCACTCGACGCATTAACCGATTCCGGATCCACATATTTCTTGATGGCAGAGATTTCATATAAGTTCTCTCCCGTTACATAAAATCTTACTTTGGTTACGTTTAGCCTTTCTGTCAACACCTGAGGAAGGCTATAACCAAGAGTGATATTTTTAAGTCTTAAATAAGCACCACTTAGCAAATAGTTGGTTTGAGGAATATCCAACCCTGCTCCATAATTAGCATCTGCCAACCAAGATTGAAGTACCGGATAGCTTGAATCCAAATTTTGCTCTGCTAAGCCCGCTTCAATGTAAGATTGAGAATGCTGAGCCAATAAATCAGTTCCATCTGCCTCTGCTCTGTAGAAATCAAGGTTCCAAGGATAAACATTCCCGTAAGGCTGTTGGTAAGGTCCCCAGAAGAGGTAACGGCTTGGGTAATAATCTCTTTTAGCTACGCCTTGTAAGAAAAGGGATAAATCAAATCCACTCCAGCCTACGTTAATGTTAGCTCCATATCGATATCTAGCAGTAGTGTTACCAATTAATCTCAAGTCCTTTGGATCATCTTGGGATTGACCTCTTTCGATTTTACCATCATTATCTTGGTCTACATACTTTGGCCAGCCTGGAACAATGTCCAAAGCTCCCCATGGTACGATACTGGATTGATCCAATTGAGCAATTTCATCTTCATTGGCAAATAACCCATCACTTTCAAGCCCCCACAACTCACCCACTTCCTGGCCTACTCTCCAATTGGAAAATAAGTTTTGCTCATTTTGGAATTTGGTAATGGTAGATCTAGAATCTGAAAGGATCATTTTCACACCAAAAGTTACTGGGTTGGATGTGCTTCCTACCTGATCTCTATATCCAATGGAAAAGTCAAATCCTTTTGTTCTTAAATCAGCTGCATTTTGCTTTGGAGGTGCGGTTCCTAATACTCCTGGAAGTTCTACTGGGTCCGTAAGCATTCCTTTGGTATCCCGGATGAAATAATCAAAAGTACCACTGATTCTATCTCCTAAAAATCCGAAATCCAAACCTACGTTTGTAGAGATTACTTCTTCCCAAGTATAGAAATTAGGATCTACCGCTAAAGATGGAGCAGAGGTAATAATGGTTTTCTTACTACCGTCTATTAGGTAACTAGACAAGTTGGTTGGCAAAGCTTGGATATATCCAAAGTTCGCTACATTCTGATTTCCTAAACTACCATAAGAGGCTCTCACTTTGAACGTAGATACTACATTGGTCAAAGGTTGGAAGAAACCTTCATCCATCATCAACCAGGAAGCAGAAACGGATGGGAAGAAGCCCCAACGGTTGTCGCTTGGGAATCTGGATGACCCATCATATCGTCCATTCACCTCAAGGATGTATTTATCATTGAAGGTGTAGTTAATTCTACCAAACAAACTTCTTACAGAATAGGCACTATAGGATGGCGTAATGAATGATTCTCCAGTAGTCAAACCTATGTATGGAAGGGAAGAGGAAATCAACACTCTTCTTTCTGCTTGAATCGTGGAGTAGTCATAATTTTCTTGGTTGTAACCTGCTAAGATTCCGAAGTTATGCTTACCAAGAGTTTTGGAATATCTACCATAAAAATCCAAGATGGTGGTATTCAAAGATCCGTTTCTTTCGATTACAGATCCATCTCCACCTTCTGTTCGGATGTCTTCAGGACCAAAGCCAATATTATATTTCTTTCTATTCCAATGGTATTTCCATTGCTCTCTTTTGAAACTGGCCGTTCCTTTGAAAATCAAATCCCCGTTTAACATGGTAGCGGTAGCTCCCAAAATATTTTGGAAACCAAACATGTTTTCTTGATTCTCTCCTCCATCTACTAACCTGGCAGCTAATCTTCCTGTCGCTGTGTTTGCCCAGGAACCATCAGGGTTGACCGCCACATCAATTGGTCTTAAGTTGTAAACACTTGTAATATTGTTGGTCGGATCTTCTCTTTTAGTCTGGTAGATGTTCAGATTATTGTCCACATCTAGCCATTTCAACGGCTTAGCAGTTACTCGAGCTCTAAGGGAATACCTTTTCCAATAGTCATCAGCTAATTTATTTAGTCCGTTTTCATTGGTATAATCACCTGAGACGTAATAGCCCATTGGCATTTTTCCACCACTATTTCCACTAATCGCTAAACTATGGTTGGTAGAAAAGCTGGATTTATTGAAGAAGTAATCATACCAGTCATAATTACCCATGTAAGCCCAACGATTTGGGTTATTGGGATCTAATCTAGTATCCTCGATAGAAGGATCTTCTGATCTTTCTTTTGCCCATTGGTAATGCGCATCAGAATAATTGACATAATCCCAAGGTGTATTATTGGTAGATGTTTCCAACACTCTGGAATGGATATACGGATCTGTTACAGGTTCTGGAAGTACAGAAGGTCGACCCCATGCAAAATAGTTATTGTAGGTTATTCGCTGATTACCGGATGTTCCTTTTTTGGTGGTAATCAAAATCACTCCAAATGCGGCTCTGGCACCATAAATTGCAGCTGAAGCAGCATCTCTAAGTACGGAGTAAGATTCAATATCAGAAGGATTCAACCTCAATAAATCGCTGTTGTTTCCTGCAATTCCATCAATTATAATCAAAGGGTCTCCTCCATTGATAGAAGTAAAACCTCTAATATTGATATTAGGAACGGATCCAGGTCTACCTCCTTGATAGGTAATGTTCAAACCAGGACTCATCCCTTGAAGTCCTTGCATAACATTCGCGATAGGTCTATCGGCAATTTCTTCTCCAGCCAATTGATCCACGGCACCCGTTACATTTACCTTTTTCTGAGTTCCGTATCCCACTACAACTACCTGCTCCAGCAACGTATCTTCTTCTTCGAAAGTAAGATCAATGATACTGTTTCCTCTCACAGGCTGCTCCATGGTCTTATATCCAATGAAAGAAAATACCAATACAGCATTTTCATTGGAAACCTCAATCGTATAAGATCCATCCAAATCAGTGATCGTACCATTTTGAGTACCTTTTTCCAATACGGATACTCCAGGCATTCCTAATCCTGATTTATCAGTGATCGTTCCTTTGATTTGAGATTGTGCGAACGAACTAATCGCAAAAGTCACAACCAAAAAAATCATAAGGCCTGTCCTCCTTATCAAGGAGTTTCGGTCTGGGATTCTTTGTAAAACTTGTTCCATATAGTATTGAGTTGAATTGTTTCTTTTTCAAATTTTCTATTCCAAAAACGGTTAAAAAATTGCCAATTTAACCAAGAATTTATTGAACATTCATTCAATATTAAATATTGTAATTTAAAATTCAAAGGAATTAAATTTCCATTTTAAATAGTTAATAATAATTTAATACTTAGTGTTAGTAATTAATCCTGAAGAAATGAATCAATAATAAAATGCTAAAAATTGAAGTTTTTCCACAAAAAATTGACCCATTGATTATAGCAAGCTGCTTATTTGCAGTTTATGAATCATTGAATGGAATTATATAAAAAAACATAAGCCACCCTTAAATGATGGCTTATTAGATAATTGTCAATTCAGAAAAATATGGTTTTTTATCGCAGAGGGAAATATTCATTTTCCACCTGACCATCTTCATATAATTTTAAAATTGCATATCCAGGAGGAGTCTCCAAGTAATACTGTTTACCAGCAGATTCCTGATCTCCATCTCCCCACCAAAATCCACTAAGGGATCCATTACAGAAATAATGTACATCATTGTACCAAGTTCTGTCCAACAAATGTTGATGACCACTCAAACACACCCGAACCTTATCTTTATGTTGGTAGAATAATTTTTTCAATTCTTTATGGTCCTGATGCTGACCACCTACCAGCGCATTGGTAATGGATGTAATTGGAAAATGAGACATGACTAAGGTTGGAGTATTTTCGGCAAGTTGAATTAGGTCATTTTCTAACCAGTTCATCTGCTCTTCCCCAAGGCTAATTCCCTCATGATTTCCATCCAAAATGACAAAATGCCAGCCATTTTTATCAAAGCTGTAATAAGGTGATGGCATCCCCAAACGTTCCACTACATAAGGCTTCCCATACATCGGCTCTTGATTTTTATCAGCAACATCCCACCAAGGATCGTGGTTACCAATACAGCTATACACTTCACTTTCTTTGATTTCTTCCCTGAATTGATCCCAAACTTCCCATTGTGCAATGACTCGATCCTTTGTCACTCCTTCATACGAAGCATCATGGATGCTATCCCCTCCATTTAGATAAAAATCGGGTTTATGTTTTTTAACGATTTTCAACCAGTCTATGGCTCTAGAAGGAACATCTTCTTCGGGCCGAATATGAACGTCAGTAATATGGGCAACTGTTAACACCGGTTTTTTAGCAGAATTAATGTCTTTAGCAGATGAAACGGTAGGCAATCCTATTCCTGCAGAAATAAATCCAGCATTTGTTAAAAACTTCCTTCTATTCATATTCTCTTTAAATCAATTTTTCCTGACTAAAAGCCATGAAAATCAGCATTTTTTGAATTATTTTTATTTTTAGTCACCCGATTTCTGTTGAATGACCATTCAATATTATATATTGTAAAAGTCAAAACAAAAGAATTTACTCTAATTAAAGAGTGCATTAACTTTATTTTAATAATTAATTAACATGGCCACAAAGGTTTCTGCTGATAGGAAAAGAGAAATAATTGAAGGGTTTTATCAGCTTTCCAAAGAAAATGGAATTGAAAACACATCCATTGCCAAAATCGGAAAACACCTGGGGATGCCCCCTAGTCTGATCATGCATTATTTCCCCACCAGGGACATTTTAATTTCTAATCTCATCTCATTTATTCTAAAGAGATTATTGCAAATTTATACACCTATTATCAAGGAATTGAGGGTTCAAAACTATACCGACCCTCATACATTTGTAGAGCGAATGTTTTCGAGAGACTGGAACCTATTGATTGATGATGGAGTATTTTATAGTTGCTTTAGCTTGATTTTCAGGAATGATACTATTAAGCGGGAATACCGAAACCTTCATCTCAAACTCAGAGAAAATTTGAAGGAGATTCTTGATCAAGATGAAAAATTGAATAAAAAAGATACTGCATTACTTTCTGAGCAAATCTTTGTAGTAGTAGAAGGTGCTTACTATTATTTATCCATGATTGATGATGAGGAGCTTTACGAGCAAAAAGTCGAGATTTTTAAAAATCAGGTTTACGATTTACTAAGAGGCTAAATTCTTACCAGTACTCAATTTTTTAAAATCGTTTTGCAACTCCTAAAGCAAATGACGTCACATCATAAATATTAGACCTTACATCCTGGGATAAAACAGCAACCATCTCCCAGCCATTTGAAATTTCTACTCCATATTCCAAACTTATAGGACCCTGTAATGGTAGGAGCAATAGGTCTTTCACGCTCTACCACACCTCCCTCATCTCCTGTTTCGATAAAATAATTCTCGTTGACAAAATCCGTTTGAACCCCCAAAGCAAACTTATTTGAAAACCAATAGCTGTAATCCACTGCAAAAGAAGGGACCATGGTAAATTGCTTTTTCCCTTCACTGGATCTGCCCTGACCAATTCTGGAATGACCCAATAATAAGGCAATCACATGTTTTCCTTCCTTCGTTTCCTTCTCTATCTCTTCCTGTGCTTTTAATTCTGAAAAAGAGCTTAGAATCAAAAGAACAATTGTAAAGTGAAAAATTCTATTCATGTGGTAGTAGTTAAAAGCTTATTACAAATTACAAATCAACTGGAATCGAAAAAAGCAGGAACTGTGTCCTGCTCTGATTTCCTGTTTAAAACTACGGAATGTTATTGCGCATTTTTAGAAAGAGTCATCTCGAAAAATTGATACCAATTCTCTCCTTTCTTAATTTCTCCAATTTCAAACCAAGTTTCTTGTTCATCAATCCGGATGATGTATCGAATATCTTCCCTTGGATACCAATAGAAATTACCATTAATAGTCTCTGCTTTGAATTCTCCTTTTCGGCCGTTTTGTAGATAGGATTGAAAGGAGTATTGATCTTTTTCTCCTCCAAAGGTTACTATGGCCATTGCATTATGAATGATTTGATCATGAGTCTTTCCCTGTCCTTCAATCAAAATTGCTGTAGAGTCCAATTTAAACTGGATGTGTTCTGTTTGGGTAAACTCATATCTTTCCCGGTCAGCTCCCATCATCCATCCACTTCCTGACCATGATCCGATTAAGTGTTGAAGAGAACTTATCGCCTCTTTTGAAACAGGATCGGTTTCTACGTTTTGAGAAAACGCCTGGTACTGAACTCCTGTAAGAACCCAGATTCCTAACATAATTTTAAATAAGTTTTTCATTTGTAAACTGGTTTATTTTATAAACTAAAATGACAAAAAATTTTAATGGATGTAATTCTTTAAATTTTCTACATAGTCTTCAAAAGCCTTTATCCCTTTGGAAGTAATTTTACAGGTGGTCAAAGGTCTTTTACCTTTAAACGATTTATGGATTTTGATATAACCTGCCTTTTCGAGTTTATCCAACTGAACACTCAGATTACCCGCGGTCGCTTCCGTTTTTTCCTTTAAGAAAGTAAACTCTGCTTCCTCCAGTCCTATCAACAATGACATGACTGCCAGTCTTAATTGAGAGTGAAGAAGAGGATCAAGTGGCTTAAACACGTTCACGGTAGTTTTTTTTCAAATAATATCCGGGCACAAGATATCCTAAAATGATGGCAATCCCTGCTACTAGGTACTGATCCATGACCGGTAATGTAAAAGCAACGATGGCTCCTATACCAAGGATTACTCCACCCAGTTTAACTACGTTGACCCGAATAAGAGTCCCCGTAACAAACATTCCCAAAGCTGCCAAAATTAAAATCACCGGATTCTGATTGAATTCCAAAATATTCATAAATCCCAACACGATGATAATTCCAACAAACACGGCAATCCACAATTGGCTGATCACGATGTCTAAATGAGTTCTGACTCTTGCCTTTTTTCCCTTTCGAATACCATGCACCGTGCTTACAATCGTCGTTGGGATCACTAATAGCCATATCAAATAGGAATTGGCTATCCCTGCTTTCATCAAAGCATAATGCCCCAAATTACAGATGGATATCGCCCACCCCCATAGTAGAATCTGAAAACTTCCATCTCCAGCTACTTCCCTTTTCGCTTTTCTGATCATGTCAGTAATCAGTGCTAATGAATCTTTACTGCTAAGCTCTTTTTCCATAATAGTTTTTTGTTTTCTTGCTATAACGGAACAAATATAAATAGGTTTACATTATAAACCTATTTATATACAAATATTTATGAATCAATTGTTTGAAACGAAGAAAGATGCCTAATTTTAATAATAAAGGAACATACCAATTATGAAAGATATCTTTGATCCAGCTGTCACTGCTAAACTAATAGACAGGATCAATCAATTGACACCTGAAACTCAAGGACTTTGGGGAAAAATGAGTGTAGACCAAATGCTTGCACATTGTAATGTGGCCTATGAAATGGCATTTACTGATAAGCATGCAAAACCTAATGCGTTGGTTCGGTTTCTCCTAAAGACTTTCGTCAAAAATGGGGTTGTCAATGAAAAACCCTACCCAAAAAATGTAAGGACTGCTCCTGCTTTTATCATTGCTGACTCTAGAAATTTCAATGAGGAAAAGGAACGTTTGATTGGTTACTTGAACCATACCCTAGAATTGGGAAAGGAACACTTTGAAGGAAAAGCATCTATTTCCTTCGGGCCAATGACTGCTCAAGAATGGAATAATCAATTCTATAAACATTTGGACCATCATCTGAACCAATTTGGCGTATGAATCATCCAGCAAAATCAATTCGAACATTTATAGGAGCCAAAAACTTCGAAGAGAGTACTCGATTTTACCAAACCCTAGGTTTTACTGTAAAACCTCTAAGCAAAGGGTTCTCATTAGTGACTGTTAAGGAAAATATCTGCTTTTATCTACAGGACTATTATTCCAAAGAATGGTGTGAAAACTGCATGATTTTTTTGGAAGTGGATCAGCTGGAATCTTATTGGGAAGCTATGAAAGTGCTTGGTATTCCGGATAAGTTTAAAGGAGTCAAGTTGAGCACTATCAAACATGAAGAATGGGGAAGTGAGTTTTTTCTTCACGATCCAGCAGGAGTTCTATGGCACTTTGGAGTGTTTAAAAACAACTAAGAATTACTTTTTTATTTGCTTTAAAATCAGTAGTTTAGTTCAACTAACACTAAACCAGATTTTTTATGAAAAAATTAACCTCACTATTTTTGATCTTATTTTTTGTAGGGGTTGGAGCAATGGCTCAAAACTCCAGTGGGCCAGCAGCCATGAATCAAATGTTGTCTAAAAATGTAAAATATCCAGCAGAGGTCAGAGCAGAGAATAAGTCTGGATTTGTCACTTTATCCATATCCATGGATGATTCTGGTTATCCCATGGGAAAGCCTACGGTTTATTCTTCTCATGAAAAATTATCTGAAGAGATATTAAGAACCTTTGCGTTGTTAAAAGAAAATTGGGATCCTAGTTTTTTAGATGGAAAAAAGACCGGTGAAGAATACTTGATGACTTTTGAGTTCCGCTTAAGCCAAGGAGGTGAGTTTATTAAAAATCCATTGACGAAGTATAAAACTCCTGAAAAAGTAGATCATCTTGCTGTATTAAATAAAGCAATTGAGGAAAACCCCTATTCTTCCAAACTATATCATGAAAGAGGCGAGTATTACCAAATGATTGGAGAAAACTGGCTTTCAAAATTAGACTTCAATCAAAGTACATTTCTAAAAAATCAAGAGATAACCCATGTAGTGATTGTGGGATATGGAGCATCCAATCATCCAAAATCACTTTAAAAGATTAGCAATTGTTAAGCCTAAGGAGAACTGTAATCAGTTCTCCTTTTTTATTATACATTCGGTTTTGGTTTAATTTCTTCAAAGCTACCTTTGTATCAAATTTTATTAAAATGAAGTGCCTTTATTCAATTTTTACTGTCTTATTTCTTTTTCTTCTAAGTTCTTGCTCCAATGAGAAAGTAACAAATAAAAAGGAAGCAGAAACAACTGATAATTTACAGGAGCAATTAAGCGAAGGGTTACCAATTGGAGACAACTCCAGAACCTCCTTGGATTGGAATGGGACTTATTCAGGGATCATACCCTGCGCTGACTGCGAAGGGATAGAAACCACCCTGACACTCAATCAGGATCTAACCTATTACATAGTCACCAATTATTTAGGGAGAAATGATGCTTTGGAAGAAACCTTCAACGGAACCTTCAAATGGGATGATACGGGTTCGAAAATATTCTTAGAAGGCGTAAAGTATGCTCCGAACCAATATAAAATCGGTGAAAATCAAATTTGGCAATTAGACAAATCAGGTAACATGATTACCGGAGACTTGGCCGACCATTACATCCTTTACAAAAAACCTTGATTACTTAAACCGAACGATTTTACCGTGGGATTTGGAAGTCATTTTTGCAGGAATAGATTCAGTTATCTCGTTATATAGGAGCTCTACTAATTTTTGTTTCAGGTAACTGCGGTTCAAAATTATACTTACTTCCCGAATAGGAGGTACTCCAAAAAATGGACGAATTCTTGATTTTTCCTCATCGGATAAGTCAAACGTAGCTAACTCTGGAAGCAAGGTGACTCCTTGGTATTTATTGACCATGTTTTTTAGGCCTTCCAAAGATCCACTTTCATAATGGAAGTTACTGGGCCCACTCAATCTTTGATCACATAGATTGATCACCTGGTCCCTGAAACAGTGACCTTGTTGTAAAATCCACAAGTCCTCTTGATTGATCATTTCTGGCCTGAATTCTTTTTCTTTCAATAAGGGATGGCCTTTGGACAAATAGGCATAGAATTTTTCATAAAACATAGGCTTTTCGACCACCCCAATTTCATGAAGTGGAGTGACTACAATCCCTAAATCCAACTCATCATTTTTGAGTTTTCTGACAATTTCTTCGGTCATCATTTCCTGAACTTCCATTTTCACCTTTGGATATTTTTCAAGAAACTTTCTAATAAAAAGATGAAGTAAATAAGGAGCGAGCGTAGGAATAATCCCCAGCTTAATCACGCCAGAAATATCTCCCTTCAATTGGGCCACCAACTCAAAAATTCCTTTGCTTTCAGATACTACTCTTTTGGCTTGGCCAATAATCTGAACTCCAATCTCGGTGGGAATTACAGGCATTTTGCTTCTATCAAACAAAATCACCCCTAATTCTCTTTCCAGCTTACTCAACTGTGCGCTTAATGTGGGTTGGGTAACAAAGCAACTTTCAGCTGCATGCCCAAAATGCCGATGTTTATCCACGGCAATTAAATATTCTAGTTGTTGAATAGTCATGAAAGTAGGTTTAGGTTAATAAAAGTAAAGATTTTTCGAGAACCCTCTAGCGAACCCAAACAAGGAACCTGGATACCTTTGGTCAAAATAAGGTTTGAAAATTTCACTAAACTTCAGAAAAACAGTAATTTATTTCCTCTAATCGTGAATAGACAATCAACAAACCCAAAATAAATACAAATGAGTAAATCTTCTTTTTCAAGAAGGAAGTTTATTGGGACTTCCCTTCTTAGCTCTATCGGTCTTAGTAGCATCCCTGCACTCTCTTTTGCCAAATCTAATCCCGCCTTTAAAAAAGATTCCGAGACCATCAAACTGGGCTTTATTGGTGTAGGTAGGCAGGCAATGGGACTGCTTAATAATATGATGAACAATCCTTCTGTGGATGTGATAGCAGGCGCAGATGTATACGAAATAAAGCTACAGCGTTTTAAAGAACGCGTGGCAAGGAATTATGAGGAACATCAGCGAGAAGCCAAAGAAGTTCGTCTATATGCAGATTATAAGGAATTGTTGGCAAACCCTGAGGTAGATGCAGTAGTCATCGCCTCACCAGACCATTGGCATGCTATGATGGCAATTGATGCTTGCCATGCAGGAAAAGATATTTACCTGGAAAAGCCGCTGACATTTACCATTCATGAAGGGCAGGAATTAATCAAAGCAGTAAGAGGGAACAATATTGTGTTAGCTGTTGGTAGTATGCAACGCTCCGCTGCAAATTTCCAACATGCTGTACGAATGGTGCAAAAAGGAAACCTAGGTAAAATTACTGAAGTGCTGGTCAATGTGGGAACTCCTCCTCATCCCAAGCCATACGATTTACCAAAGCAGGAAATTCCGGCAGGATTAGATTGGAAAACTTGGACTGGTCCTCTTCCAGATATTCATTATAACGAAGAACTAAACCCTCCTATCAGTTTAAATCCTGAACAAAATGAAAAAGTGTGGGGAGCTTGGAGATGGTATGAAGAAACCGGTGGTGGATTGATGACCGATTGGGGTGCACATATGATTGACATAGCACAATGGGGAATAGGAATGGATAGAAACGGACCAGTGGAGATTATACCTGCAACAGATTCCAGTCCACTCACCTATTTTTATCCAAATGGTGTAAAGATACATATCACTCCATTTGATGAGGGGCGACAAGGAGTCAAGTTCTTTGGTGAAAAGGGCTGGATAAAAGTTTCACGTGGCCAATACGATACCAATGTTCCGGCATGTGAAAGAAAATTCAGTAATGAAGAAACCAGATTCAATGCTCATCACGTCGATTTTATCGATTCTGTCAAAATGAGAAAAGATCCAATTGTTCCTGTGGAAATAGGCCATAGCACTTGTACTTCCTGCACTTTGGGAAATATCGCTCATAAACTGGGAAGACCATTGAAATGGGATCCAACGAAACAAGTGTTTATCGATGATTTTGAAGCCAACACGCATTTGCATTATGTGTACCAGCATGGGTATTCCTTAGGCTAATTCAAACTTTCTCAACCCTCCTCAATCTTCTGTGTTATGAAATCAAAGTTGAAAATTATTCTAGTTGTTGAATTATTACTGCTTTTGACTTTTCTACTTACAAAATGTAACAGCAAATCAGTTGATGAAAAAGGAGGTGAACAGTCAGGTTTAGATCTAGAAGAGTCAAGCTTTGTAGCAAATCCTCAAATGGTGGAAGAAAAACCAATTGGAAAACTGGCAATAGGAGACAAGGCTCCAGATTTTAACTTACCTGGGGTCGATGGTGATTTCCATCAACTCTCAGACTATAGTGAAGCCGATGTATTGGTAGTGAACTTTACCTGTAATCACTGCCCAACTGCACAAGCTTATGAAGATCGATTTATTCAAGCAGTGGAAGACTACAAAGGCAAAAACGTTGCCTTTATAGCTATTTCTACTAATAGCCCCATCGCTATTCTTCCAGAGGAGTTGGGATATACTGACCTCAGTGATACCTATGAGGAAATGAAAATCAGGGCGAAGGACAAAGGCTATAATTTCCATTATTTATATGACGGAGACCAACACAAATTTTCCTTGGCATATGGTCCCACTGCCACACCACATGTATTTGTATTCGATAAGAATAGAAAATTGACCTATTCCGGAAGAATCGATGCTTCCGAAAAACCAGGCACTGCGAATGCAGAGGATTTAAGAAATGCCATTGATTTGACTTTGCAGGGAAAAAGTCTTCCCTCTGATCAAGCTCAAACTCCATCTTTTGGCTGTTCTATGAAATGGGCCTGGAAAAATGAATACACCATTAAAACCAATAAAGCCTGGAAAGAAAAAGAAGTGAATTTGGAAAAATTATCTCCGTCTGAATTAGCGGAACTTCTAATTAATGATACAGATGAATTGCTACTTGTGAACTTCTGGGCTACTTGGTGTGGCCCTTGTATCATTGAGTACCCAGAGTTTGTTACACTTCAAAGAATGTATGGGGAACGTGATTTTCAATTCGTTTCCATAAGCATGGATAATCCTGAGCAAGAGGCCAAAGCGCTGAAGTTTTTGAAAGGAAAAGCCTCTGCCTTACCCAATTACATCATGAACACGGATGATAAATATGAAGTAATCGAGGTGGTGGGAGAAAACTGGGACGGAAGTTTACCGATCACCTTGTTGGTGGAGCCAGGAGGGGAAATAGCCTATTTCGTACCCGGAACCATTGATATACTCGCCCTCAAAAGACAAATTGTAGATCACTCATTAATCGGGAGATATTATTGAAAATCTTTGGATTTAGTTTTTATGCAGTTAAATTGTATAAAACTTAATTTATAGAAAATGGTCTCCCTTCATCAACTCTCTCTAGCACTTTATAGTACTTCAAGGTTACTGATTCAACTTCTTCAAAACACCCTAAAAGAATTTAATCTAACCTATCCTCAGTATGTAACTATGACAGTACTGTGGGAAGAGGATAGCATTTTGGTAAAAGAAATAGGAGAAAGACTTCACTTAGACTCTGGAACGCTGACTCCATTGTTAAAAAAATTGGAAGCAATGAATTACGTCAAGCGACAACGAGGAGAAAATGATGAACGAACTGTTCATATTGAGTTGACCTACCCTGGCAAGTCACTTCAATCGAAAGTCCAGCAAGCCCTTCTGCCTTTAGAGGAAATTCTAAACGAAATTCCAGGTTTGGAATTATACGATTTAAACCATTCCCTACAAAACTTGTTAGAAAGCGTAGAAACTCTAAAAAATTCTAAAAAGGAATGAAAAAATTAAAGGTTGATTATACTGCTGTGGCTTTTAATACAGGAGGGAGAAAAGGCCACGTCAGAACTGACGATGGAAAAATTGACATGGAAGTCTCTATGCCCAAAGAAATTGGAGGAGATGGTGAAAAGACCAATCCTGAGCAGCTTTTTGCAGCAGCCTATGCTGCATGTTTTGGAGGAGCTTTGGGAGCAGTTGCCAAAAAAACCAGCTTGAGAGATTCAGAAATCAAAGCACTAGTCCATCTTGGTCATTATGGCCCAGACAGCTACGGACTTGAAGTGGACATCGAGGTAAAAATCCCACATGCTGAATCTCTTGAAGAAGCACAAAAGTTAGTCGAAGCAGCCCACCAAGTTTGCCCTTATTCCAAGGCTACTAGAGGGAATATGGTGGTGAGAGTAAAAGCTGTTGAAAAAGTCAGGCGTCAAAATTGACGCCTGACTTTTTCAGAATAAATAATAAAAAAGGTAAATCAATAAGGGGAAATCTTTCCTTCTTCAAAAAGGTGATTTGCAAGCTTCATATTGGATGATTTAGTGATTGGAAAAAATTAATCTAGGTAATCTTAACCAAGAGAAGGGCTAAAAAACACCTTATGAAGATTTACAAAATTCAAATTCATTTAAATTGACAGATATTCGAAGCCTATAAATAAGACTTGATTTTAATTTCAAGCGCAGATTTTTCAGTTTATGTGGTTATCATCAATTTAGGTCTAAGTGAATGCCACATTAAAGCGATCTTTTAGCCACTTTAGAATATCACTCCAGGAGAAAAGTGAAATTGAACATGTTTCTTGCCTCAAGCTTCAGCTTATTGGTAAACCAACCTATTTAATAAACATACCTTAGCTTCATAGAAAGCATTCTTTATCATTTTACTGGCCAATAATTCCTCATCCTATTTCCCTGCATTTTTCTTGGCTCTGCGTTGGGCCATTTTTTTTACCGCTTCCTCATAAGTAATGTGTATAGTCTTCCCTGTCTCCATGGTGAAGATTATGAATATCCCGACACTGAGGAAAGTGTAGAACAAATGGAAAAACAACATCTCATCACCGGATGCCTCAATCAAAGGTCCTGAATAAGGAGTATTCATTGACATAGTCGTCACTGAATAGAGGATAGACTCCTTTAACGGCCAACCACCAGCAAGCCAAGTATACAATGTCCCAACTAGCAGGACCAATAAATTAAGCAAACCGATAGAACGGTAGTACCGATCCTTGATCAGGCGTTTGATAATTCCGATCAGAAACTGAAAAGCAAGTAATATTGTCGTTAACATAGAAATTTTTAATGAATAATAAATAAATCATTGAACATAAACAACTTTGTCCGATATTCAGCCCTTTAAAGAAATAATGATTATTTGACAAGAGTGGAAATTGTAATCCTAAACCTTCTACGGATTAAGAAAATACTCTTGGCCGTAGAAGTATAATATAATAGTTCGACAAAACCTCACAGCCTGATGACGCAGAAACCAAGGTAAAGGGATGGCACAGACCATTTTTAAGATTTTGGATTAAAAACATGCCTCACAAAAAAACTTATCTTTAACCCATTGTTTGATCATTTTTGTCCATATAGGAGGTGTTTTCTCTAGAAATTTCGGATGTAATGGATTCTTTTTTAGATAGATACTCATACCTCTCATCCAAGGACTTTACTATATAGCCTCCGTTTTCGGGGATTTTTTGAAAATAAACCGTGCACTGGAAAACACCCCATTCAATTTTTTGACCCATAAATTTCAGAGGCTCGGTATTTACTAATTCTACCTTTTCCAAATCATCTCCAACTAGATAAATTAAACCCTTTACTTTTTTCCCAAATTTCAATTCTGGTTCTAATTTGGATGGATCATAAAGAAAGGAGAACACTAGATTAGATCCATCCTGAATGACTAAGGTCAAAGTACTTTCATCATACAAATAGGACTTGGAAAAGCGGATTTAAGAATGCATTTCCTTCACAGCCTTGACCAGTTCTTTCTCCTTTATAATCCTAAGGGAGTCCGGATTGTATTCTATTTGGATATCTAATCCTTCCTTGAAGTTTGGATCATAATTCAAAATAAATTGAACAGGATCTGCTTGTCCATTTTTCATCCTTTTGGCCACTGTGTTTTGGACATAGGCACCCTCTTGCAGGGTCGCACTCAAGACAGCATCCAGGATTTTAGGTGAAATTCCACGAGCTTTAAGATAGCTACTATTTAAAGGAATGGAACTTTGGCAAACCCAAATCCTAGAATTCAAGAAAGAAAAAGTGTAAAAAATATTTTTTTCATGGTAGATTTCTTCTTAGAATAAATCATGAAGGCTGAATTAGTAGTAATCCTGAACAATTATTAGCTGCGGCCTTTTCTACTTGTTTTGGAGGGGCGCTGGCTTCAGTTGCACAGAAAGTAAGTTTGCGTGATTCTGAAATTACAGCCAAAGTACATTTAGGAAGTTTTGGTCCTGAAGATTATGGTATTGCAGTGGATATTTTTGTAAAAATCCCACATGCAAGTTCTTTAGAGGAAGCTCAAAAACTTGCAGATGAAGCACATGAAATCTGTTTGATTTCCAAAGCCACCAGGGGAAATATTGAAGTAAATGTGAGGGCCATAGATTAGCAATTAAAACTTGGTCTAACATCCAAAGTGTGAATACTACAACCGAAATCTATTGGAGGATAATACTTAAATTAATGGAGTATAATTTGAAATCACTTGATTAAGAATTCTAAAAATATTCATTCAACCCAAAATAAATGGCCCCCTTGCCATCAGCCCCAATTCCATAATCTAGAGTTACATTGGAGCGAGTTGCCTTTTGAAACATGAACCTTAGACCTGCCCCAGCTCCACCCTTGATGGTTTGAAATAGTTTTACGTTTTGGTCAATTGAGGAGGCAGATGTGGCATTGGCAAAAACTGCTCCTCCCAAAAAATCCGGATTTTTATTAAATAAAGGAATTCTGAATCGATATTCTAATTCAGAATAAATAAGGTTTTCCCCCCTGAATCTCCCTTGGGGATATGCACGCCCTGATCTACCCAGTTGATCCCAGCCTAGTGCGGGTAATCCCATATAGGGTAATTTGCCAAAAGCAGTCAGATTGGCAAAAGCCCAAAGTGCTATAGTATTTCTTTTAACTCTTTGGGAAACATTCCAATATTGTCGATATTCCAGCCACCATGAATGAGTACTTTTCTGATTTCCTAACCAACTCGGAAGAAATCTGTATTGGGCAAAGGCATACCTTCCTTTATAGGGAAAGTTCACATTGTCTCGTGTATCAAGTACTGAATTCAAACTAGGGCCTGTGATAGAGTATTGCGCTAATTCAAAATCATGCAATACATTATACGCGAAATGGTTGGTAATCCTTTTTGGATCACTCTCCAGGTCCAAAAGTGTATCATCGATATTGTAATATCGATCTAGATGGTATCCAAAGCCTAAATAAAATTCGTTTTTGATCCGCTTCAAGGCAACCTGAGAGATTCGTAGGAGATTAAAATTCATCAATTCTTCTAAATCAACACCATCCTTGTAATCCCCCAGCTCGAAGCCGTTTCCAGGCTCATTCAAAAAAATCTCACTTTGTTTGCCTGTTCCTAATCCATAAGTTGGTTGAGAAGAGTCCAAAAATCTCCAGTCTCCCAATAAAATCCAGTTGTTGTGATTCGTATAGATGGTTGTCTTCAAACTGAGAACCAATTGTTTTTTGGAAGAATAGGTAGCATTAAAAAATCCAGAAGAAAGATTGGTGTCTTCTAATTCGCCAATCAGCATGTTTGTTGATGCAGCTACACCGTAAATAGCCCCAAAAGCCGGGTTATAGGATATCACCGGTAGGGGGATAAAATATAACTTTCTAGGCTTGATTTGAGCTTTAGTAGAGTCTTTTTTAAAAAGCTGCCGGCCTTCTGCTTCCTGAGAAATCCCAAGGAACCCTAGGATAAAAAAAATACCAGTAGCAAATATAAAGCCATTAAAAACCCTTTTCCCGTCAGCAATTTTATTCATAAATAACCCTTTATTTGACTTTGTTCCAACGTGAAACCAATGGCTCTAAGCTTCTTGCGTTTGTGAAGTTCCGGAATTTAAACTCAGGCAAATGGCTTTTTAAACTAAATAGAAGAAGTCAATTTTAACTTTACAAAGCGATAAATAAAGAAACCAAGATGTTGAATTAAGAGTAGTTTCGATTATAATGTAAGCCCTCTGAGATAGTTTTTACCTTTCCATCCAAATCTATAACCTACGCCTGCTACAATCTGCTCTCTACTGCCCAAAAAGGTGTATATCGCATTAAATTGAAAACGATGATTAAGTTGATAGTTAGCGCCAACGGTCATACTAACAGGATAATACAATCTCTTTGTAAAATCATAATAAATACTAAGCGGATCTTCACTCCTTAAAAAGTTTGAGAACCCATCATAAATACCTTCATATAACTCTCTTTGTTGATCATCGAGATCACCATACCATTCGTCCAATTTATCTGCAGCTTCTAATTTTCCCTCTGGTGTGATCCCAACTAATTTTTCCAAATTGGCAGATCCATTGCTCTTAGGATTCAAACCTATATATTGGGCTCCGACCAGCAACACAAGATTCTGTTGGGGCTTTCCTCTAAATCTAAGCATATAGCCAACTCTTCCATCAACAACGGTAGATTTTGATGGTCTATCTAGACTGGGGACAAAAGTCCAAGCTTGGACATAGTTAGCTGCCATTACCAAAGGTCCCACACCACCTGCGGCTACAGTACCCCAGCCAATAGTGTTTCCTGAATTTTCTGTTTGAAATTGTAAAGAAAACGGAAGCCCCATATCCACATTCGTTTTAGACTCTATATGACCGGCTATAGCGAAAAAATTGATAAAAGGAAGAACATAAAAATCATACCGGGCTACAATTGCATTTACGCTGGCATCAATAGATCTAAAACGTGCGAGACCATCCACATTTACCATCTTATCTGGGGCAAAACCGACTTTGAGATCATCCAGAATTAAGTTCTGTGTGGAATAACCATAAGATATCGACACCCCATTTGGATAAGGAAGATCAAAACCCAACTCCCTCAATTTTGCTCCCATCACCGGGAATCGCCAAGGATAATTTGAAGTTTTTATACTATCTCTATATTTTTCATAAACTTCATCCAAACTCAAGTTTCCAATTTGACTAAAAGCTGATGTCCCAAACAAAATAAAAACTACTACTAATGTTAACTTCTTCATAAGACTATTTATGGCTTAGTACTATTGTTGCTTCTTTAAAATTATTTGCAATCTGGACTTGCTCCCACAAATTATTATAGATCAAAAGAGCAATGATTGCAGATACTCTCTTTTCAGTGATTACATCCTCGAAGATTCCACTGGCTACCACCGCATTGATCAATTTTTGGGAAAGATCTTTTGCATCGATAGCATTGATTGATTGAAGAACAGGAAGAAGAATTGCAGTTATATTTTCTTCGTTTATGGTATCTTTTATTATATCAAGAGATAAAATGCCTTTGGCAATATATCTGGCTAATGCCTCGGCATTGATGTTTGCAATGAAATCAATAGCAGGTTGTATTAAGAGTTTAATTGACTCTTCGGTTACATTTTCTTTAATAAATTTATTGAGTGCCTGCGCGATTTTAAAGGATACCAACTCTGGATTAATATTGTCCAAAATGGGGCTTAAAAGGTTTGACAAATAATCGATTATTTGCGGAGACACGTTATCTACCAAGTTCACTAACCAAGCTGAAATAGTCGATCCAACAAGCTCTGGATCCAACTGTTGTAATGCATTGATTGCAGAGACAAATACAGAATTGATATTTTCAGTATTTAAAAATCCAGAAATCACCAATTTTCCCACTTCTGCAGCTGCTTTCTCTGCTCCACCTGCTAGGCTTATAACGGGCTTCGCTGCAATGAAAATAGCCTTGATTTGCTGTTCTATTTTTTCATAGTCTGGAGAAAGATTTAAATCCGGAAACTCTTCATTGATTTTTCCAATGAGCTGCTCAAGAGCTGCTGTTGTCTCCTTTGCCAATTGGCCCATTTGAAGAATGGATGTGTTTTCTATTTTAGAGGTAAAAGGAAGAAATAGTTCTTTGAAATTTTCCTCATTAATCCAGACTTTCTCTACGATCGATGTAAGCGTATCTGAGATCACCTTGACTTGTTCATCATCTAATTTCGTGAATTTTTCCCAAGCTCCGGCGATAAGTACTTTGACATTTTCTTCATTGAAAATCTTTAAAAATTCATTTACAACAAGAGTAGAAATTGCCTTAGCACTTTCGTCAGGATTAGTGGATAATTCATTCAAGAATGGCAGAACCAAATTATAAATATTTTCTGTAGAAAGGCCTTTATTAATGGCTTCAGCAACTTCCGAGGCAATTTTACTTGCCACTAAGTCCGGATCGATATTGGTTATTTTTTCCAATTCCGGTCTTATCAAATCTGTTAATTTACCTTCCCAGTCAATAGCCCCCAAAGAATCAATTATCTTTCCAGCCAAAAGCTCGGCTGCTTCCTCAGGGTCAAAATCAGTGATTGATTCCAATTCCCCAGCCAAAGCCGAAACAACCAAGTCATTGATCAGCTTTTGGATCTTCTGGTTATTAAAAAGTAAATCCGCAACTAAATCTCCTAATTTATTTGGCGTTCTGTTAGCAACGGCACTGACCAATTTATCGTTGATATCCCGAATCAATGCACTTGCATCATCAGCTGTCACCGTCATCGAAAGCGTGTTTTCAGGCTCATTATATAAGTACCGATAATTTAATTTAACTTTTTCCGTTTTTATTTGAACTGTTCTATCGTTAAATACAAAATAGGAGGCAATACTATCACCCAATACGTCTATTGGCCCATTTGATGTAACCAAATTCCCCTCTGAATCAAAAATGACCGAGTAATCCCTCATATCCGACGCATCAAACACCATGTCATCTAAATCATAAATTCCAGATTTCATGACATCTTCACCCAATCCAAATAAAATTGGTGCTGGGATATCTGAACTCCTCACTTTTACAGTAAAATCCTCTAACTTCCACACGTTGGACTGAAGCAGATTATTGGTTTGGTCTACAGCTTTAATTATGGGGTCCAAAGGTTGTTCACATGCGAAAACCATCCCTAGAATTAGCAAAAAGCTTAATATTTTTTTCATTTTCATAAAGACATCATTTCAATTGGTAGCTACCAAAACCTTAATGAGAAAAAGAAGATATTCTACATTACTGAATATAATTCTAATTACTTTCTTTTCATTTTTAAATTCTTCCAATCTATCCTAGTGCTTCAATAAAAAGAACTCTCTGCTATGAAGGAACTGATATTTAGGTTTGGAAAATTATTGATTTAATATGCAAAATTAAGTAAATAAGCAAGGATGAGGCCTACTACTAAAGTCGTAGAAAAGTAGGTTTTTTGCCATAAAAAATGGGGGTTTATTCATGAAATATAAATCCTTTGATTTTTAAGAATTTAATCAAAACCGAGTTTCTATATTCATTGTTTCTTATTTCTTGAGAGAAGGAATAATTAGAATACAATATTAATTTCAAAACCGTTATATATTTTTAATTCTAAATAGCTTGACAACATCAAATTGTTTGTCAATGGTTTATAGAATTTTAAAATTAATATTTTAGAAAAGACTCCATTCCAATAAAACATAAAGATGTTTTTAATTAATGACTCTTTACGCTCTAATAAAGCCCTGAATTACGTTCTTTTTTCTTCCCCCAATAATTACCACTCCCTTTCCCAGCATCTTTCGGTCTAGTAAATTCTGCAAAGCTTCCGGTACTTCTTTTAATGAATACCTCCTACTAATGTGCTGTTGAATTTTTCCCTCTTTTATCCATTGAACCAACTGAGAAATATTCTCAAAATTCTGTTTTTGCTCAAGTTTCGAAAATTGGCTCCAAAACACACCTATAATTGAACACCCTTTTAATAAAGGAAGATTCATCGGAATTCTAGGGATTTCCCCATTGGCAAACCCTACGACAAGATAACGTCCTTTCCATGCTATTCCCCTCAAAGCTTTTTCCATAAAATCACCTCCAACTGGATCATAAATTACATCAACTCCTCTCCCATCAGTCAGCTCAAGGATTCGGGTTTTTAGATCTTCGCTTGTGTACTTAATCGTTTCTGAAGCTCCCTTTTCGCGGCATAGCTCAAGCTTCTCATTTGTCGAGGCAGCAGCAATTACTCTGGCACCCATTAGTTTCCCCAACTCCACCGCAGCCAGTCCCACTCCTCCTGCTGCGCCCAATACCAAAAGACTTTCTCCCGATAATAACTTTGCACGATCCTTCAAGGCATGGTAAGATGTCGCATAAGTATATAATGTAGAAGCAGCCGTCTCAGAAGATAAACCCGAGGGTATTGCGAAAACGCGATCTCTATCCACTACCACTTTCTCAGCAAATCCACCCCAGCCGCAAAGTGCAAGAATTGTTTGTCCAACCTGGAATTGCGTGACATCTTTACCGATTTCTATCACTTTACCAACGACTTCTCCTCCAGGTGAAAAAGGCAAGTCTGGCTTAAACTGATACTTATTTTGGATCAGCAGCAGATCTGGAAAATTCACACCACATGCATCCACCTCTATTAAAACTTGGTTTTCCCCAACAATTGGGTCTGGCACTTCTCTTAATTTCAAAAGATCAGGTCCTCCAAATTGCTCACAAAGAATCGCTTTCATTCGTTTTTATAGAATTTCATAAAGAAGAAAAGTAGTATTTAAAGTAGGCAATTCCTCATTAAAAGGATAATTTTGAGCTTTGTATAACCCAATTATAAACTTCTATGGCAGTTTCAGATTTTATCCAGAATAATAAAGACCGTTTTTTAAATGAACTATTAGACTTATTGAGAATTCCATCCGTCAGTGCAGATCCTAAATTCAAAAATGATGTTTTTGCCGCAGCTGAATTTGTGAAGGAAAGCTTAATCAAAGCCGGAGCTGATACTGCAGAAATATGTGAGACCAAAGGGTATCCGATTGTCTATGGAGAAAAGGTCATAAACCCGGAATTCCCTACCGTATTGGTTTATGGGCATTATGATGTTCAACCTGCAGATCCATACGAATTATGGGATTCTCCTCCATTTGAGCCAGTTATCAAAAAGACAGAAGAGCATCCACAAGGAGCAATTTTTGCTAGGGGTTCGGCCGATGATAAAGGACAATTCTACATGCATATAAAAGCTCTTGAAGCCATGATGGCTTCTGGAGATTTACCATGTAATGTGAAGTTTATGATTGAAGGAGAAGAAGAAGTCGGATCGGATAACCTGGACAAATTTGTTATTGAAAATAAAGAGAAATTAAAAGCTGATGTCATTTTGATTTCAGACACTCATATGATCAGCATGAAAGACCCTTCCATTACGGTAGGACTTCGTGGCATGGCTTATATGGAAGTGGAAGTGACTGGAGCAAATAGGGACTTACACTCTGGAACCTATGGTGGAGCAGTAGCCAACCCAATCAATGTACTATGCGATATGATTTCTTCCATGAAGGATGAAAATGATCACATCACCATTCCAGGATTTTACGATAAAGTTGCAGATTTAACAGCAGAACAAAGAGCCAGGCTTAATGAAGCTCCTTTTGACCTCGATGAATACAAGAAGAAACTAAAAATAGCCGACGTTCAAGGTGAAAAAGGATATACAACCATTGAACGAGTGGGTATCAGACCAACTTTAGATGTCAATGGTATTTGGGGAGGATATATTGGAGAAGGTGCAAAAACCGTGTTGCCATCCAAAGCCTCTGCAAAGATTTCCATGCGATTGGTTCCAGATCAAGATTGGCATGAAATCTCTGAGCTTTTCGAAAACTATTTCAGGTCTATCGCTCCAAAATCAGTAACTGTCAAGGTAATCCCACATCATGGAGGGTCTCCAGCTGTGGTTTCTGATAGCTCGATTGGATACCAAGCAGCAGAAAAAGCCATGGAGGAGACTTTTGGAAAAAGACCTATTCCTACTAGAGAAGGCGGTTCTATCCCTATTGTCGCATTGTTTCAAAAAGAGCTGGAAACCGATCCAATTTTATTTGGTTTTGGTTTGGATACCGATGCATTACACTCACCCAATGAACACTATGGGGTTGCCAATTATTTTATTGGAATTGAAACTATTGCGGCTTTCTTCAAACATTTCAAAACTTTAAGTAGTCAGTAATTCAGGAACTTATTGCACTTCAATTTCCTTTCGAATACAATCATCCTTGAATACATGAAAATCAACAGATTTCTTCAGGTAGCTGTAGCAATTATCTTATTCCTGAGTCTAGGCTCCCTTTCGGAAGCTCAGATTGTATCTCCCCCAAGTTGGAGTATTAGTTTGGAGCCTAATAAAACCCTTGTGGGCGAGGAATCTACGCTAGTATTTGAAGCTCAGATACCTATAGGCTGGTATGTTTACTCCAATGATTTTGATCCAGACTTAGGACCCAATTTGACCACCCTCGTTTTAGAAGAATCTGCAGATTATACGCTCTCAGGTTCTCTGACGCCTATTAATCCTAAAGAAAAGTTTGATCCTATCTGGAAAGGGGATGTCACGTATTTCATGGGAAAAGGAAGGTTTGAGCAAAAGTTTATTGCGAATTCCGAATCTGGAACCATTAAAGGCTATTTGGAATACCAAATGTGCTCAGATGTCACCGGCCAATGTATCAACTATGAAGAAGATTTTGAAATTTCCTTCAATGCAGTCTCAGGAAGTAGCAGTGTAAATTCCGATGCAGCAGGTGAAGAACAGGCCGAATTAGATAGCCCATTTGATGTGGTAGAATCTGAATCTCCCTCTACAGATGCAGATGAGCAACAAGTCTCCACATTTACCACAGAAACTTCGGATTCAAGTGAGTCCTTAGTAGGTTTTATGGTGTTGGCATTCTTAGCAGGCTTGGCAGCATTGCTTACGCCTTGCGTGTTTCCCATGATCCCCATGACCGTCACCTTCTTTACTGGAAGGTCAAAATCCAAGGCAGCGGGAATCCGACAGGCCTTTATTTATGGACTTTCCATTATCGCAATTTATACCGTAGCCGGAACGGCAGTGGCCGCAATCCAAGGACCGGAATTTGCAAATTGGTTGGCAACCCACTGGGTACCCAACCTCTTCTTTTTCGGGGTTTTCATCTTCTTTGCCTTGGCTTTCTTAGGATTATTTGAAATAAATCTTCCATCCAGTTTTGTTAATAAAGTAGATGCCAAAGCTGAAAAAGGAGGCCTGGCCGGAGTATTCTTCATGGCCTTTACCTTAGTATTGGTTTCCTTTTCCTGTACAGGACCCATCGTCGGATCCATTTTGATTTCCTCCGCTGGAGGAGAACTTATCAAGCCGATTTTGGGAATGTTTGCGTTCTCAATGGCATTTGCAATTCCATTTACCTTATTCGCCATATTTCCAGAGTGGATGAAATCCCTACCAAAATCCGGAGGTTGGCTGAATTCAGTGAAAGTAGTATTGGGATTTTTGGAGTTGGCTTTGGCCTTCAAGTTCCTTTCCATAGCAGACCTGGTTTACCATTGGGGAATTTTGGATCGTGATATATTCTTGATCATCTGGATTGTCATCTTTGGGGCAATGGGACTTTACTTACTAGGAAAAATCCGATTGCCACATGATTCTCCATTGGAAACTATTGGGGTACCAAGACTACTATTAGCTTTGATTACCTTCATGTTTGTGGTGTACATGATCCCTGGCTTATTTGGAGCTCCGCTGAAATTATTAAGCGGTTACCTTCCCCCAATGACTACTCAAAACTTCTCCATAGCTTCAGTGCCAGGATTAGAGTCAGAAAGACCCGTTTCTGACGAAACAATCCTCTATTCTGATATTTTGGAAATCCCTTACGGTATCCATGGCTACTTTGATTATGATCAAGCCATGGCAGCGGCCAAAAAAGCAGGGAAGCCCTTATTGATTGACTTTACTGGGCATGGCTGTGTCAACTGTCGTAAGATGGAAGAAAATGTTTGGGTAGATCCTGCTGTACTAACCCGACTTCAACAAGATTTTGTCATGGCCGCTTTGTACATTGATGAGAGACTGGAACTTCCAGAAAGTGAATGGTATACCTCTAAATACGATGGAAAGGTCAAAAAGACTTTAGGTAAGCAAAATGCGGATTTTCAGATCACTGAGTTTAATAATAATGCGCAACCTTATTATGTGATCTTGGACCACAATGGAGCACTTTTAGCAAAACCTCATTCTTATGATACCGATATCTCCAACTTTGTGGAATTTCTGGATGGGGCAAAGAAAGAATTTGAAAAGAGAAAGTAATTAAAATGAAAAAGCTTCTGGAAACTTTTAATTCCAGAAGCTTTTTTGAAATCTCTTTTTGAGTATTTAATAAATCTCCTCCAATACCTGAGCTAATCGTACACTCGCTGCTATTAATCGCTCCTCCACAATATCTCTGGTTTCATATCCATATTCGTAGGAGATCTTTTTATTTTCTGGAAGATTATAAACCATCGGTCTTAAGCTTACCGCTTCTTTCAACCAATCATCAATGGTAGCTTTTCTATATTGATTTTCCATCTCAGCTGTAATCCTCCTGCTCAATTCATCTCCAATTTCTGTGTAAGACATCGCCCAACGGTCAATCATTCCGGAATCCCATACCGAATGCAAATTACTTGGTTGGTAAAAATACTCCAATTTGACATCGTTGCCTCCCCGATCTTCACCAGTACCAACATGTAAAGGTTGATGAATATCTTCAACAATATGAATCAGCATTTTCAGCTTTTCCGCTTCTTCCTGAGGACTCAAGTTACCAGCGATCAATTCACTTTTCAATCTAAGAATTGCTTCATAGGCATCACCACCCTCTTCCTGAAGTTCAGGATCATACTCTCCAGACTTGCTGGTCAGGTAATGCCAAGAATATGCATAGTTGTAGGATCTGTCAGATTTGATTTCATCCATCCAAGTACCGCTTCTACCCAAGCTCATGGGGCCGAGGACCTGCTCTACTTTCTTTCGAGTAGAGTTTTTCAACTGCATATTGGCCATATAGCCGATCAAATAGTGACCAAGTTGTCCCCAGGCGAAAACCTGTGACCCCATCAATGACATGATCAATGTCAATACAATAGATTTGATGAATTTCATAACAATAAAATTAGTCCTAAATCTAAGGGGAAAATAAAAAGAAGAGGTAAACTGAATATTAAGAATTTTGCAATTCTGACACTGCCAACCAAGCCATTAAGCCTGCTCCTATTTCCAAGGCATCTTCTTCAATGTCAAAAGTTGGGGTGTGTACTCCAGAAGTGATTCCTTTTGCCTCATTTCTGGTACCCAATCTATAAAAACAACCGTTGATCTCTTGGGAATAATAGGCAAAGTCCTCTGCAGCCATCCAAATATCCAAATCCAATACATTTTCCTTTCCTAGGTATTCAATGGCAGCTTGCTGGGATCTGTCTGTTAATTCTGGATCATTTTGTAAGAATGGATATCCTTTTCGGATTTCGAAATCCAGTTCTCCTCCCATTCCTTCTACAATCCCATGAGCGATCTGAAGCATTTTTTCATGTGCTTTCGCCCGCCATTCTTCATTCAGGGTTCTGAACGTTCCCTGAATCTTCACTTCATTTGGAATCACATTGGTGGCTCCTAAGGCTTCAAATCGTCCAAAAGATAGAACCGATGGGATTTTAGGACTTGCAGCTCTACTTACCACTTGTTGTAATGCCACAATCATATGGGAAGCAATCAATACAGGATCAATCAACGTTTCAGGCATGGCTCCATGCCCACCTTTACCTTTGACAGTAACATAGATTTCATCGGCGCTAGCCATGTAAATACCTTTTCTGAAGCCTACTTTACCAGAATCAATAAAAGGCATCACATGCTGACCAATAATTCCGGCAGGTCTAGGGTCCTCTAGTACTTTATCTTTGATCATTAAAGAAGCTCCACCAGGTACTACCTCTTCTCCTGGTTGAAAAATCAATTTGATGGTACCTTCAAAATCGTCTTTTACTTCATTGAGGATTTTAGCCGCTCCCAATAAAGAAGCAGTATGGGCATCATGGCCACAGGCATGCATCACTCCTACATTTTTAGATTTATAAGGCACATCGTTAGCTTCTATGATTGGCAAGGCATCCATATCAGCTCGAAGAGCCACTACTTTTTTGCTTGGATTTTTACCTTCGATCAAAGCTGACCAGCCTGTAGTAGCTTTTTTATCAATCTTAGTAATTCCCAAATCCTTGAGCTTTTCTTCTACAAAAGCAGAGGTCTTAAACTCGACATAGGATAGTTCTGGATTGGCATGCAGATGTCTGCGGTTCGCAATAACTTCTTCTTTATAGGCCTTGGCCAGTGACTTAATTTTGTCCTTCAGCATTCGAATTTAAGATTTCAGGGGCTTCATATTCTTTTCTCTGAAATCTATCCTGAATAATTCTTGCAGTAGGAAACTGAGATTTGATCAGTGAAAAGCTCTTATGAGCCTCTATTTTATAATTAAACTTACCCACCTTTACCATATAGCGTGGCTCTTGGTATTGCATTTCAGCTTTTATATCAGGAAAATATTCCTTCAATTCATCTTGAGTCTCAAATGCCTTTGTTCGGTCAATGCCAGAATAAACCAATACCGAATACCCGTTGAAATAAGGCTCCGTTACATTTTTATCATAGATTTCTTGAATCTTCTGTTCTAGCTCTGCATCTACCGTTTTCACGGAAGTATTGACATTGTCATTGGATTTAGCTGCCAATTCAGCTTCATAATTAGGATACACAGGCAATGAACTCGTCAGATTTTCTTGATAAGAAGCATAAGCAGATGCTCCTCCAGAAGCTGACTTACTGGAATTACAACCTACTACAATGACTACTAATCCGAGAATCCAAACTGCTTTCATAATCTGTTACTTTAATCGATAATAATACACTTACCTTCCTGAATATCCTGCTCCACACTTTTATATTTCACATCTGATTTGGTAGTTCCATTGGTATATTGAACATTCACCCGATCATTTCTTCCATAAGCTTTGTCTGACTTTCTTGGAGCAACCACTTGAGGAGCTGGTCTTCCAGCACTTGCTGCAGCAGCAGCCGCTCTATTGGCACCAGGATTCAAAGTACTGGAAACTTCTGCTTTGCTCGCTTGTCCCTGTGGCTCTGCCGCTCTCGGAGGCTGCGCCACATTCACTTGACTTGGGTCTTGCTTCGGTAAATCCGCCCTAGAAATGAATGAAATGACATCTTCGTTCAATTTACCGATGAAGCGCTTGAACATTTCAAACGCTTCAAACTTATAAATCAATAACGGGTCTTTTTGCTCATACACTGCATTCTGAACAGACTGCTTCAAGTCATCCATATCGCGCAGATGCTCTTTCCAGTTTTGATCAATGATCGCCAAGGTCACGTTCTTTTCAATGGATCGGATCAATTCACGACCTTCACTATTGATCATTCCCTCTAGATTTACGACTACTCCAATCTGCTTGATGCCATCAGAAATCGGAACCATGATATCTTTTACAGTAGCTCCTCTTTCTTCCTGAACTTTCTTGAAGATTGGGAGCGCAGTGCTCATGATTAACTCATTCTTTTTCTGGTAATTATCAAAGGCTGCTTCATACAACTCCTGAGTCAAAGTAGTAGAATCCTTAGATTTCAAATCACTTTCAGAAATCTGATAATCCAAGCCCAATGACGTAAAGACATTCAATCTCAAATCTTCTGGATCACCGGTAGATTTTCCCATTTCGATGTTGCTTTCGCATACATCATACATGATATTCAATATATCTAACTCCAGACGATCTCCTTTTAGTGCATTTCTTCTTCTTTTATACACTACTTCACGCTGTGAGTTCATCACATCATCATACTCTAGCAACCTCTTTCTGGTGCCAAAGTTATTTTCTTCTACTTTCGTTTGAGCACGCTCAATGGATTTAGTAATCATACTATGTTGAATTACCTCTCCTTCTTCAAGCCCCATTCGGTCCATTAACTTGGCAATTCGATCCGAACCAAATAGACGCATTAGGCTATCTTCAAGCGAAACGAAGAATTGAGAAGAACCCACATCACCTTGACGTCCAGCACGACCTCTCAACTGTCTATCCACCCTTCTGGATTCGTGTCTTTCGGTACCTATAATGGCTAAACCTCCTGCTTTTTTGGATTCATCCGAAAGCTTAATATCGGTACCACGACCTGCCATGTTGGTAGCGATGGTTACGGTACCTGCTTGACCAGCAGCAGCAACTACATCTGCTTCCTTCGCGTGTTGCTTCGCATTCAATACCTGATGAGGAATTTTCTTCAAAGTCAGCATTCTACTTAACACCTCTGAAATTTCCACTGAAGTGGTACCCACCAAGACAGGTCTTCCGGCTGCTACCAATTCATTGATTTCATCAACCACCGCATTGAATTTCTCACGGACGGTTTTATAAACTTTATCTTCTCTATCTGAACGTTGGATAACTCGGTTGGTAGGAATTACTACCACGTCCAATTTATAGATTTCCCAAAATTCCCCAGCTTCAGTTTCTGCTGTACCAGTCATACCAGCCAACTTGTGGTACATTCTGAAATAGTTCTGTAAGGTAATCGTCGCGTAAGTCTGAGTGGCATCCTCCACTTTCACGTTTTCCTTCGCTTCAATCGCCTGGTGTAATCCATCCGAGTATCTTCTACCCTCCATGACACGACCTGTTTGCTCATCCACGATCTTCACTTTTCCATCCACAATGATGTACTCTGTGTCTCGTTCAAACATACAATAAGCCTTTAGCAATTGATTTACGGTATGGATACGTTGTGCTTTTACACCATAGTCTTTGATGACTTCTTCTTTTCGAACCAACTTCTCTTTATCATTCAAAGAATCATCCTTTTCCAAGTCTGCGATTACTACACCGATATCCGGCAAAATGAAAAACTCAGCATTTTCATTTTTGCTAGTCATCGTATCTATCCCACGATCAGTCAAATCAACCACATTGGTTTTTTCATCAATCGTAAACAAAAGTGGCTCATCAGCCTCAGGCATGTTTCGCTTATTGTCCTGTAGATAGAAGTTTTCTGTTTTTTGAAGAATTACCCGAATACCTGGCTCAGAAAGGTACTTGATCAATGGCTTGTATTTAGGCATCCCTCTAAAAGCTCTAAATAATGCCAATCCCCCTTCTTTTTCATTTCCTTCTGCCAATAATTTCTTAGCAGAGGTAAGGTATCCTTGAACTAATTTTCTTTGTTCGTCAACCAAAGTGGCCACACGAGGCTTCATGTCATCAAACTCATGTACATCGCCTTTTGGCACAGGGCCAGAAATAATCAATGGAGTACGAGCATCATCAATCAATACGGAATCGACCTCATCGACCATGGCAAAATGATGCTTGCCTTGAACCAAGTCTCCGCCATCACGAGCCATGTTGTCACGCAAATAGTCAAATCCAAATTCGTTATTGGTACCATACACGATATCACATGCATAGGCTTTCTTTCTTCCAGCTGAATTCGGTTGGTATTTATCAATACAGTCTACAGACAGCCCATGGAATTCAAAAAGTGGTGCATTCCATTCGGAGTCACGTTTCGCCAGGTAATCATTGACTGTGACAATGTGAACTCCTCTTCCTGCCAAGGCATTGAGGTACGCAGGAAGTGTGGAAACCAAGGTTTTACCCTCACCAGTAGCCATCTCTGCAATTTTACCACTATGTAAAACCATCCCTCCTATTAGCTGAACATCGTAGTGGACCATATCCCAAACTACTTCGTTACCTGCTGCTAACCAGGTGTTGTGCCAGATGGCAAGATCTCCATCGATTTCAACATTTTGCTTGCGAGCTGCCAATTCACGGTCATGTAAATTGGCTGTAACTTTCAGCTGCTTGTTTTCTTTGAATCTTCTCGCAGTCTCTTTCACTACAGCAAAAGCCGTAGGCATAACCTCCAAAAGTACCTCTTCCAAGGATTCATCCCGCTGCTTCTCCAGTTGATCAATTTCGTTGAAAAGTTGGTCCTTTTCATGAATTGCATTCGCAGGAAGTTCATTGATCTTTATTCTTAGCTCTCCAATGCTATCATCGATAGTTTTGAGTTTAGCATCAATGATACCTTTGATTTCAGCAGTCTTTGCCCGCAACTCATCATCACTGAGAGAAGCTAAGCTTTTAAAGATCTTATTGATCTCTTCTACTTTTGGGGATAATTCTTTAATATCTCTATCGGACTTAGTACCGAATACTTTCGCGAGTCCTTTGGCAATTAATTCTAACATGTCGAGTGAATGTGATTCTCAAATCGGGCTCTAAAATTAAGCCCTTTTTATTACAATTGATAATGATATTCAGTTAGTCCTGAATGATCCTTTTTCTTCTAAAGTTTAATAGTTCCGCTAAACACTTGCTCTGCTGGACCGATTAACCAAATATCGGTAAAACCTCCTGATGGCTTAGAAGTAAATTTAACGGATAACTTCCCTCCAAGGGTATTAATTTTTATTTCAGCGGCAGGAAGATCCTTTCCATAGACCAATGCTGCGGCGGTCACCCCTGTCCCACAGGAAAGGGTTTCATTTTCTACGCCTCTTTCATAGGTTCTAACAAATAGCTCATCATCAGAAATCGCTTCTACAAAGTTGACATTGGCACCTCCGGGAGCATAAGAGGAACTGTATCTCACCTCTTTACCTTCGGCATAAACTGGATAGTCAGATACTGCACCTACTAAACGAATATGATGAGGCGATCCGGTATTGACGAAATAATCCTGCTCTTTGGACTCTATACCGCTCACATCTCCCATCAGTAACTGGACTAAACCATCTTTGATCACTGCATCATGAGCACCATCAATGGCAAGAAAATGAGTCTTGAATGTAACAATTCCCAAAAATGCAGAAAAAGCAACAGCACATCGTGCTCCATTTCCACACATACTCTGCGACCCATCGGCATTGAAATAAATCATTTCAAAATCATAATCTGGATGATTCCGAATCAAAATCAATCCATCGGCCCCTATTCCAAACTTACGGTTGCATAACTTTGAAACAAGCTCCAAATTAGAAACATCAAATGCTTCAGAACGATCATCGATCATTACAAAATCATTTCCTGTTCCTTGATATTTATAAAAGGTAATTTCCATGGAATTATAATTCTAGCAACTTGGTTCAAAAATTCAACCAACTGCCATATAGATTGCAAACTTAATCAACTTGTCACAAAATCAGACTTATTGTCTGATTCTCAATTTAAAAAACGGCAGAAATTGCGCTAGTATACAGCCCATTTCGAATAATCAAGGGGCTTTTCAAAGCAGATCCTCAATTTGCAGGAATAAAAGCTTCCTCTAAAGACCGGTTATTCCAGTCTTTTTCATTTATTTCGAACAATCATTAAAATAAAACATGCAAGATCCAAAGTCACTTACCTCGGTCGCTTTATTTCACGAGACATTCAAACATCCAGTTTTAGCTGAACCTACCATTCCTTCCGATACGCGCTGTAATCTACGTGTTTCCTTATTGGCAGAAGAGCTAAGAGAATTGGAAGAAGCGATTGAAAACAAAGACCTGGTTGAAATTGCCGATGCTCTTTGTGATTTACAATACGTATTATCTGGTGCCATCTTAGAGTTTGGATTAGGAGAAAAATTCAAAACCCTATTTGATGAGGTTCAACGCTCCAACATGAGTAAAGCCTGTAAATCAGAAGAAGAAGCGAAAGCGACCGTAGCACATTATGAAGCAAAGGGAACTCCTTGCTTTTATGAAAAAGAAGGGGAGCTTTATTTAGTTTTCAGAGAAGGGGATCACAAAACCCTAAAATCAGTCAATTATTCTCCTGCTGACTTAGCAGGTATCCTCAATAAATAAATTAAGAAGTCTTCAGACTTTTCCCCTGATGATTTTTCAATTCAACGATCTTGGCCGGCAAATTATAGCCGGCCTTTTCTAATGCCGTCAATACCTGAATGATGGCGTTACTTTTGACTACTGCATCAGAAATTGAACGTTCAAAAGTATCTACCCAAAATGTCACTTGGATATTTAAGGTACTTTCTGCTAATTCCACAACCCAAACTTTCGGGGATTTAGCCCCTTGCAGCACCCCTGGAACAGTCACAATAGAAGATTGGATCAATTCAACTGCACCTTGGTAATCGGAACCATAATCCAGACCAATAATAAAATCATATCGAAGGAATCCATCAATGGTAAAATTGGTCAGTGGGTTTTTTAGAATGACTCCATTAGGAATGAATACATCTTTTCCGTCTGCCGTTTTAATTTGGGTATCTCTCAGGTTGAGGGTAAGTACCTGACCTCTCATCCCAATGATATCTACCAAATCACCTACCCGAAAAGGTCTTTTGAATGCGAGAATGATCCCTGCTAAAAAGTTTTCCCCAATATCTTTCAAGGCAAAACCAATGATGAAAGCGGAAATTCCGGCCCCGGCCAATAATCCAGAAACCACTCCTGATAAACCAATAATTCTAAGGACAACCAACAAGCCAGCTAGGATGACCAAAGCACTGGCAATCCCAGCAAGAAAATTTGCCAGTAAATCATCCTCCATTCGCTTTATCAAACGAGCCCTCAGAAAGGTCTTCGATTTTCTAGCGAAAAAGACAAATAATAAAAAAACACCTAAAGCGACACCCGCAACGAGCAATCCGTTTTTGAGGGTAGCCCAATCCATAGAGAAAAATTCCAATTCCTTCATTTTAGTAAAATACAAAAAGTCAATCAGATTAGAATTTTCTGCCCTATCAATGTAGGAATATGAGGAACTTGCTTGAATTAAAAAGGATTGCCAAGGTCTTTCATTGCAACATATACAGTCTTCAATTGGGAATAATGCTCGATGGCCGCCAATCCATTTTCTCTTCCTATCCCGGATTGTTTATAGCCCCCAAAAGGGATTTCAACTGGATTGATATTGTAGGTATTGATCCAACACATACCTGCTTGAAGACCGGCTACCATACGATGGGCTCTTCGCAAATCATTGGTATAGACACCAGCAGCTAAACCAAACTCGGTATCATTGGCACGTTGTAAAACCTCTGACTCCTCTTTGAATGTCAGGATAGTCATGACCGGACCAAAAATTTCTTCTTGAACGATCTGGCAATGGTCCACTTTGCTTCCAAAAATAGTGGGCTCAATGAAATAACCTCCTTCACAACCAGAGACCTTGATTTGCTTCCCGCCATAGATTAATTCGGCTCCTTGCTCTTTCCCCAATTCAATGTAGCCCATCACTTTTTCAAAATGGCTTTTATTGATTAGTGCACCTATTTGGGTCTCAGGATTTGAAGGATTACCCACTCTGAGCTGCTTCGCCTTTTCGACAAGTGTTGCAATAAATTTTTCGCGGATAGTTTCATGCACAAAAACGCGAGTTCCATTGCTACAAATTTCTCCTTGAGTGTAAAAGTTGCCAAGCATGGCCCCATTGACCGCTTCATCAATATCGGCATCTTCAAAAATAATAATGGGTGATTTTCCCCCTAATTCCAAAGTAACATGCTTCAGGGTAGCAGCAGAAGCAGCCATGACCTTCTTTCCCGTTCCTACTTCCCCAGTTATAGAAACCTTAGCGATGTCTGGGTGAGCAGTCATTAATTGTCCTACTTCTCCATCGCCTTGGATCACGTTGAAAACTCCATCAGGCATCCCAGCTTCCTTAAATACATCACCCAAAAGAAAGGCTGTCAAAGGAGTCAATTCAGCAGGTTTAAAAATCATCACATTCCCACAAGCTAAAGCAGGGGCTGCTTTCCAGCAAGCGATTTGAATTGGATAGTTCCATGCTCCTATTCCTCCGCAAATACCCAAAGGTTCCCTCTTGGTATAGGCAAAATCTCCTCCCAATTCAAAATGCTCTCCATGTAAGGAGGGGGCTAATCCTGCATAATATTCCAAACAATCTGCTCCGGAAATTACATCTACTGCTATAGCTTCTTTGAAGGGTTTACCGGAATCCTGAGATTCCAATAAGGCCAATTCCTCATTTTTCTCACGTAATAATGCTGAAGCTTTATGTAAAATTCTTCCTCGTTCGGTGGGAGACATGGCAGACCATACTTTGAAGCCTCTTTTTGCGGACTCAATCGCCTTTTCAAAATCTTCCGGAGAAGCACTGGTGACTTGATGAGTCTTTTCACCGGTAGCAGGATTGAAGTTATCAAAAATCTTACCTTGTCCGCCGACTGGCTTATTATCTATAAATAAAGGGATGATTTGCATTTTTGTAGATTTAATGGCCTTGTGGGATCATTTTTCGTGAAATAAAGGCAAAAGTTGAATGGTCATTCAAATTTATAGGTCTTATGATCCTGTCCCAAGAAAGTAGCGGTGGAATTTGAAAAAATTAATGAAGCATACCCTAAAATACAAAAAGCCCCACATCACTGTGAGGCTTTTGGATTTACCTCCTACAGGGAGGCCAGGAGCGGGACTGGTAAAATCGAACCTACCTGCAGTAGGCAGGCCCGCACTATTTTAGCAATGCCTTTAAAAACCGCTTACCATGGCTTGTTTTCAATTCCTTTTCCCGTCTTCTTGCGGAAGACCTATCTGGAAATTCTTCACTATAAATCAATTTGAAGGGCCGATAGGGTTTTGTAGTTCGCTCGTATCCCGAATTGTGACGTGTTATCCGGTTTTCAAGATCGGAGGTGAGACCTACATAAATGTATTCTCTGGTCTGACTCGATATAGCATAAACTTGAAACATACCCTAAAATACAAAAAGCCTCACATTGCTGTGAGGCTTTTGTACCAGGAGCGGGAATCGAACCCGCACGGCCGTGAAGCCACAAGATTTTAAGTCTTGCGTGTCTACCTATTCCACCATCCCGGCTTCACTCCAACAATTCGGAGCTACTTAAACTCTAAACAAGAAAGCCCTTGAATCAAGGGCTTCTTAGAGCGAGAGACGAGATTCGAACTCGCGACCCCGACCTTGGCAAGGTCGTGCTCTACCAGCTGAGCTACTCTCGCTTTTTCAAAACTCAAACGATCTTTGAGCGATTTGTGGATGCAAAGGTAAGATCGTAAAATAAATTTACAAGTATTGAACGCGTATTTTTTTTCTTTTTCTTACGAAAAATTCTGATAAACTTGATTTACAGCACCATATCAAAGTCATACGATGCGATAATTTTTATCATTTCTCCCAAGTTTTTTGCCCCCAACTTCCTTAAAATATTTTTTCGATGGGTAGAAACCGTGTTAAAAGAGATATTCAATTTTTCACTGATTTCTTTGGATCCTAGCCCATCCAATATCAATCTAACAATCTCTTTTTCCTTTTTAGTCAAGGAAATTTCACGATCTGAAGGAGAGTTTTTGCTGACAAAAATCCTAGTTCCATCATCTTTCACATAGGAATAATTCCAGTCATAATTTTTGGTCTTAGGAGGAGTATGCAGTTTCACAATGATATGTAAATCCATCGCAAAATTACCGGCCGAGTCGATCAAATAAGGTTTTACCCTTCCCATCATCCAAAACACTTCCTGGGTAGTTCTATGAACCCATCTGGTGGTATAAGAAAACTCAAATCGATGTCTCTCCGCAATGGATAGCTGATGAAAAGCATCAAGCACAATCTTCTGGAAACGAAAAAGTTCTTCTCTATCGTCTGGATGAATCATGGTAAATGAGGTTTCCATCCCTTTCGATTTAAACATAGAGGCAGGATAGCCTGTCAACTCCTCTATGTTTCCAGTAAAGAACCCTAAACTTAAATTTCGGTAATCAAAACATGCAATTACCAATCCTTCTCTCATCCCAATATTTTGACTGAGAACTTCAAGATCAGCAAGCATCTGTTCCTCGTTAGGGGAATCTTTAAACTCCTGCTCTTTCCATGAATGAAAAAATTTTGAATACTTATCCTGCTTTTTCAGGTCCTTCAAAAGCACCTTATCCATAAACTCTGCTTCCTTGGTTAAACTCTATTCTAATATACATATTTACCAATCAACTACCCTTCTAATTTTTTCTTAATCTCATGTAATTTCAATAAAGCCTCAATAGGAGAAATCGCATTGATATCTATTTGCTCTATTAACTCTTTGGCCTCTTGAATCTTAGGATCAAGCTCAAATAAACTTAATTGATAATTATTTTTAGGAATAGATTTAATGCTTTCGTTTTTCTCATTGACTGCTTTGTCTTTTTCCAAGTGCCCCATAATTTCAGAGGCCCTTAAAACAACCGGATTAGGCATGCCCGCCATTTGTGCTACATGAATACCAAAGCTATGTTCGCTACCACCTTCCTTCAATTTTCTCATGAAAATGACTTTGTTTCCCACTTCTTTGACCGAAACATTAAAGTTTTTTATCCTCGGAAAATCTTCTGTCAACTGGTTTAATTCGTGGTAATGAGTTGCAAAAAGTGTCTTAGCTTTAAAATTCGGATGATTATGTAGGTATTCCACGATGGACCAAGCTATGGAAATCCCATCATAAGTAGAAGTTCCTCTTCCTATTTCATCCATCAAAACTAAACTTCGGTTAGATAAATTATTCAAAATGCTAGCCGTTTCGGTCATCTCCACCATAAACGTAGACTCTCCTTTTGATAAATTATCGGATGCTCCAACTCTTGTAAAAACCTTGTCAATAATTCCTACTCGAGCAAATGAAGCCGGAACAAAACTTCCCATTTGTGCCATCAAAACAATCAAAGCTGTTTGTCTTAATAATGCCGATTTACCTGCCATGTTAGGACCAGTAATGATCATGATTTGCTGGCTGTCATGATCCAAATAAATATCGTTTGGAACATAATTTTCTCCTAATGGTAGTTGTTTCTCTATCACAGGGTGACGACCATCTTTAAATTCCAATGTTTCGGTATCTGAAACTTTTGGCCTAGTATAAGAATTAGACAATGCTACTTGAGCAAAAGATAATAACACATCCAGGGTACCTACTACCCGTGCATTTTGCTGAATTTGAGTAACATATTTAGCAGTTTCCTGAACCAACTCTAAAAAATACTTTTGTTCCAATCCTACTAATCTCTCCTCTGCATGAAGGATTTTTTCCTCATAATCTTTTAATTCTGGAGTAATATACCGCTCCGCATTGACCAAAGTTTGCTTTCTGATCCATTCTTGAGGAACCTTATCTTTGTGGGCGTGCGTAACTTCTAGGTAATAACCAAAGACTTTATTAAAGGCTATTTTTAAAGAGGTTATTCCAGTATTCTGAACTTCACGTTGCTGAAGCTGAACCAAAAAGTCCTTTCCAGTATTGGCTAGGTTTCTATACTCATCAAGCTCTTCATCAACTCCATCTTTGATGATGCCTCCTTGATGTGTCAGCATAGGAGCATCTTCTTTGAGCTCTTTGTCAATTTTTTCCAACAAAAACTCACAAAGATTGAGTTGATCCGAAAGCCTTTTTAAGGTTGGATTTTCCTTACTTTTTAAAAGCTCCTTGATAGGAATAAGTGCTTTTAGGGCTCTTTTGATCTGATTGATCTCTCTAGGGTTTGCTCTTCCTACCACTACTTTGGATATCAAGCGCTCCAAATCCCCTATATGTTTGAGCTCTCCTACGATAATTTCTATCAATGATGAATTTTGATAGAAGAAATCTACAACATCCAGCCTTTCTTCGATGGCTCCTTTGTCTTTAAGAGGCAACACCATCCACTTTTTCATCATTCTGGAACCCATGGGTGTAACGGTTTGATCCAATATCTGAATCAATGGCACTCCTCCTTCATGCTGAGGATAAACCAACTCCAAATTGCGGATGGTAAATTTATCCAACCATACATATTTCTCCTCTGCAATTCTGGAAATAGCCGAGATATGCTGAATTTCTTTATGCTCTGTCTCTTCCAGGTAATATAAAATTGCCCCTGCTGCGATTATCCCTAATTCTTGATCTTCAATTCCAAAACCTTTTAGGTTAGCGGTTCCAAAATGGCCCTTAAGTTTTTCATAGGTAAAGTCAAATTGGAAAACCCAATCTTCACAATGAAACGTAATGAAATCATCCTTTAGCAGTTCCTGAGCCACTTTTCTAGTAGCTTTGGAGTAAATAATTTCGGAAGGAGCAAAACTCTGGATCAACTTTTCCAGATAAGATGCTGAACCCTCGGCGCACATGAATTCACCTGTGGACAAGTCTAGAAATGATATACCATGTGTATCCTTTCCAAAGTGGATGGACGCTAAATAATTATTTCGTTTCGTGTCCAGTACCTGATCATTGAAGGAAAGGCCTGGTGTTACTAATTCAGTCACGCCCCTCTTCACAATTCCTTTGACTGATTTGGGATCCTCCAATTGGTCACAAATAGCAACCCTGTTTCCAGCTCTTACCAATTTAGGTAGGTAAGTATCAAGGGAGTGGTGGGGAAAACCTGCCAATTCAATATGAGAGGCAGAGCCATTTGCTCTTTTCGTCAATACAATGTCCAGAACCTTGCTTGCTTTGACGGCATCTTCACCAAAAGTTTCATAAAAATCCCCTACCCGAAACAACAATAAGGCGCCTGGATGTTTGGCTTTAATGGCATTATACTGCTTCATTAAAGGGGTTTCTTTGCCATCTTTGGATTTACTCATGGGAGGGTATGCTTACTTTATACTATTTTTGCTCAGGTTATTCCTTTAGAATAAAACCTGAAAATAAGGCAATCCTCAAGCAGAACAAAAGGCGATGAAAAAATTAAGTATGGAAGAGCTCAACAGGCTCTCAATTGAAGATTACAAAAAAGCAGGAAAAAGCCCGATTGTGCTTGTTTTGGATAATGTGAGAAGCCTTAATAATGTGGGTTCAGCGTTTCGAACAGGAGATGCATTTCGAGTAGAAAAAATTTTTCTCTGTGGTATCACAGGAACTCCTCCTCATCGAGATATTCAAAAAACAGCCTTAGGTGCTACAGAATCCGTGGAATGGAGCTATTCTGAAAGCACAGTTGAAGCAATTACCTACTTAAAAGCACAGGGATATAAAATTTGCGCCTTGGAACAGGTCGATAATTCTATTTTTTTAAATGAGTACCAACCTGAAATAACAGATAAAATTGCGCTGATTTTTGGAAATGAAGTGTTTGGGGTAGAAGATGATGTCTTGGAAAAATGCGACCATGTCCTGGAAATCCCTCAATTGGGGACAAAACATTCCTTAAATATCTCTGTCACCTTAGGGATAGCCGTCTGGGATATGATGGTAAAGCTAAAGCAGTTTTAGTTTTTTTAAATCGATATCTGATTACTTTAGAACCTCTTAGGATACTCATTTCGTCAAGTAAACTGGCCATTTCCAATTGGAAGCCAAAATTTATGTTCTCAAAGGGTAAATATTTAAGACTGACAGTATGGCTAAACCTGAAATATAATTCCCTCTGCCACTAGGTCATGCGTAGACTTGAACTGTTTCATTTTGGAAAAAGGAATAATTGAGAACCAGTTCCAAGTCGGTACATTCAAAACTATTATCTCCCTCTAACCGGAATTCCGGAAGCCATTTATCCCCTAATAGCCGGTCTACACCAACAAAAAAGTCTATTGCCTATAGGAAATGAGGTTCTCTACTGGGCTTGGGCAATAAATGCGCTACTATTTAAAAAGACACAGAAAAAAAATAATTTTTTGAAGAAGTGTTTTTTAGTTGTACTAAATCCTTTCGAATGTTACTCCTATAGTTTTAAATCACCCATCTTAACATGGGTTTTGATCATATTTGAACTCGCTTTAGCTACGATTTTTCCCGTTTTTTTTCTGATCACCGCTTCCCAATGGTTTATATTCGCCCCTGATCGTACGAGCTCGGCTGTAAGATCCAAATCTTCTCCAATTTGAGCAGAGGAAAGAAAGTCTACACTTAGATTAATACTGGTCATTAAATATTCTGTACCAGTCACAAAATTTGCCATTCCTATTGCATCATCCAACATCAAAGATGCAACTCCCCCGTGAAGAATTCGGGCAGGGTTACACATATCTGGCCTTACTTTGTACCTCACTTTAATGTGGGATTCTGAAACTTCCAAAAGCGTTCCATCAAGCCAATTTCCTGCAGATGAAGGGGTATGATCTAATTTTTTCCCAATTAGGGCGGTAAAAAACTCTAAAGGCGTCGGCATTTTTACAACTATTTATCCTCTAATAACTTAAAATAATCGTTCAATATTTCTTTTATCGCCGCTTGTTCTTCTTTTTTTTGCCATAAAGGTTGCCAGCCATATTTAGATTTTATTGAAAAATTAGCCTGAGCATCAATCCAGAGTTTTATGGAATTCACATAGGATAAAAAGGTCTGAGCATTCCCATTTTCAAAATTAAAGGAAGTAGAATCAGTTGGAGTAATTGCTTTGATGTTCAATGGCCAATCCAAATTTTTTGGCTCCAGATAAATATAAGCCTCATCTTTTAAGGAGTTTTGGATAATCACCAAGTCTAATCCTGGTTCATTTTCTTCCTGATTTCTGTCCTTATGCCTAAACAAGAGCATTTTGGCATCTTTACGGGCTTCGCGATCATAATGAATCGCCCTCAAGTTTAAAAAAAACAGGCGATTGGAGTCATTCACCTTAAACGTTTGATCTTCTCCGGTATTATTTGCTCTTTTTTCGTCGAAAAAAGAAAGTATCAATACAATGAATACTGAAGCTATCCCAAATATTCTTAGAATTTTCAGTAGCTCAGGCGTAAATATTGGATCATTAGAGGTGCCTTTTCCCATACTTTAATCAACTGTAAACCTATTTAAAGGTTAGATTAATGTACGTAGGATCCTGCGTTAATGTCTATGCTAGTTCCTGTAGCATGGTCAGCCAAGCCAGAGCAAAGAAGAGTAATCATTGGGGCGATATCTTCTGGTTTAGTCAACTCAGTCAATGCAATGTCATTTAAAGCATATTCTTCCCCATATTCGGATAAAATTTCATTGGCCATATCTGTCCGAGTAAATCCAGGTGCCACCAAAAATGCTTTAATCCCTACTTTTCCGTAATACCTAGCTATAGATCTGGTCAAGCTGATTAATGCCCCTTTTGAAGCAGCATAAGCTAAATAATCCGTGGTATCTCCGCGAAATGCTGCTCTGGAGGAAATATTTATTATTCTCCCATTTTCCAATTCTTTGGCCTGATCAATAAATTCTTTGCATAAAATTCCCAAAGCAGTAGTATTGACCTGTAATGTTTGGTCCCAAATCTTTGCCCATTCATCAGTAGGCAAGGTATCCGGAGCTGATTTAGCAATTCCGGCATTATTTACAATCCCGGATAGGGGACCATATTTTTTTACCAAATAAGGTATAAAACCAATCACTTGAGAAGAGTCTCCTAGATCACATTTTTCAATAAACCCAGAGGTCTTTAGTTCTTTCTGTAGTTTGAGGGCTTCTGATTCATTTGCATTAAAGTGTACAATCACCTCAGCACCTGATTCAGAAAGTTGCTTTGCAATGGCTCTTCCAATTCCTCGAGATGCGCCTGTAACCAGGATTCTCTGACCTGTTAATGAAATATTCATAGTTGGAAATTTTAAAATGAACTTTTGAGAATATTGAATTCTTCAATAAATGCTTCTGTTGCTATTTTTTTCCCTGAGTTTACCATATGGATGTAGTCAGAAAAATACTTAGGATCATTAATTTTTCGGGAATGGTTAATCACAAGAAATTTTGAATTATCAACCTTGATATCATCCCTTAAATAGGGAGCAATGTAGATGATTAACTTACTTCCATTCTTTTGTGCCAACTCGCTTATTTTATCAAGAATTGGGTTTGGTAACTCCGTCTCAAAGAACCTTGGTTCCGGCATAATTTCTTGAGCCAAATAATCGGGATATTGGTAATTTCCCAATTCATCAAATAAATACTTATAATCAGGTTTGATTAAAGCTAAACCCGCTGGAGGTAATAATTCCATGTTATAATAGGCATAACCCAATACAGGAAAGTATTGTGAACTGAATAATGGTTTCACCCAACCTTCCTCATATTTTTCAAAATACCTTTGAATATAATCTTCCGAAACAAAGGGCAGGAACCTATGATCATTTTCAGAAATAATGGTCTTTGAAGTTTCAAAATCAGGTAAGTCCAAGGAAACCACAACCCATTCAGAGGAATAACCTTGGGCATAAAAATGCTCAAGCATCAATAAAGTCGAAGGCAGTGCAGTATAATCCATCGAAAAATTTACAGAGTAGCCATCAATCGCTTCACCAATCAATTTTGTATCAATAGCCGCCAAACTTCTACTTGATCCAAAAACAGTCAAATCAAAAGCCTGATTTGGTGAAAAATGATGGACCAAATAGGTTGTTTTGAAAAAATCACTCTTACTTAGAGTTCTTAAACCTATAAATGCCAAAAAATTAGCAATTAAAAGTGTAAGAACTAGGTAAACAATTGATTTAGTTACAAACTTTTTCATCAAGCATCAAAATTGAAAATAGATGAAACTTTCATGGTTTTTAAAACCCCCGAAGTAAAATATAAACAGTACAATCAATACCAAGCTCCAAGAAGGAAGCAACACTTCTTTTTTCTGTTTGCTTTCAAAGTAGCCTTCTATTATCATCATTCCCATGATACATAGCATAACAATTGTTAAAATGATCTTTCGTTTATTCGCTTCAAAAATAAAATTGGAAGATCCTTCATTGCTAAATATCAAACCAATGTAATTAAATGCTTGGGAAACGCTGTCCGCCCTAAAAAAAATCCAACCTAAACAGACGACAGTAAAGGTTAAAAATATTTTTGGCAGATTTTTAAGGATGGAATGCTCATGTAAATCCTGATGGGGTTTCATAAAGAAAAATGGAATGTATAAGATCCCATGAATCAAACCCCAAATGATAAATGTCCAATTGGCCCCATGCCAAAAGCCACTAACCAAAAAAACAATCAAAACATTTCTAAAGGATATCCATGTGGAAACCCTACTCCCTCCAAGAGGAATATAAACATAATCTCTAAACCAACTGGAAAGTGAAATGTGCCATCTTTTCCAAAAGTCATTGATGTTTTGAGCTAAATAGGGAAATCTAAAATTTAGCATCAAATCAAATCCAAAAATACGCGACAATCCAATTGCTATATCTGAATATCCACTAAAATCTCCATATATCTGAAATGCAAATAATACCACACCAAGGATTAATGATAGGCTTGATTGATTGGTATAATCTAGAAATATTTCATCTACCATAAATGCAGCATTATCTGCTATTACAATCTTTTTAAACAAACCCCAAATGATCAACCTTAGACCAGAAACAGCAAATAAATACTCAAAAACCCGAGGTTTTTGAAATTGTCCTAATAAATGGGAAGCTCTTTCAATAGGTCCAGCAACCAATTGAGGAAAAAAGCTAACGAAACCAAAAAATGCCAACCAATCATTGGTAGGCTCTAGTTTTCTCCTATAAACATCTATGGTGTAACTCAAGGTTTGAAAAGTATAGAAACTTATCCCCACTGGTAAAATAATATTCAACCTTCCAGTAGATATCTCTTTCCCAAAAAATGTAAATGCTTCACTTAGTGATTCGGAAAAAAAATTATAGTATTTGAAAAAACCTAGAAGACCTAAGTTTGTCAACAAACTTAATCCAAGCAGCATTTTCCTCTTTGATTCCACAGTAAGAGTACCTAACCGTTTTCCAATCAGAAAATCTATTCCAGAACTAAATATAATTAAACTCAAAAAGCGCCAATCCCACCAACCATAGAAGATGTAACTTGCTACTAATAAGATATATAGTTGAAATCGAAAGTGCTTTCTTAATGCCCAATAAAGTATAAATACTATTGGAAGGAAGATGGCAAACTCAATGGAATTAAACAGCATAGAAATTTAAGATTGCCAAGGATTTACCAGTTTTCCCTAATCATCAATGCTTGAATATGGGCTAAATGATGCTTCCCATGCCAACCATACATTAATGTTATTTCACTGAGAGGTGCCGAATGCTGTGATTCCGGGTGGTAATAAGTTTTAGAAAAATCAGCCGGAGACATATGATCTAAGATCACCCCCCATTTGAAATGTATATTTTTAAGTATTCCGATGGATATATCGATAGGCAATTTATTATCCGCCAATTCAGCCCAAGCTGCTTCATTATAAGGTTTAATAGTAGGGTTTATTTCAGTTAAGGCTAATTTAAACCTAGAATAGGCATTGATATGACTATCTGCGCAGTGGTGAATTACCTGCCTGACAGTCCAACCCCCTGGTCTATAAGGAGTATCCAATTGTTCCTCCGACATATTCTTCACAGTGGATTCCAAAAATTTTGGAAAGGACTTAATATCTTCAATCGCTTCTGCTAAATCCGGTTCCGTGATTTGGGATGGTATTTGAAATCTGCCAATTGGATATTTCAACAATTCAATGTCTATCATATAGTCTTTATTTTCCTGCTGCAATGGTAATCAAATCTACAGTTTTTGCTCCATTAGCCAAAAGCACATTTGCACAAGAGCATAGAGTCGCCCCCGTGGTAATTACGTCATCTACCAATAAAATTCTTCTTCCATCTGTCGGCCTAGCTAAAACAAAAACTTCATCCACATTTTCCATTCTTTGAATTCTTGTCTTCTTAGTCTGAGTTTCAGTGAATTTCTTTCTTTCTAACAATTCTTCCATAGGTAATTTCAATCCATTGGAAAGCCCTTTTGCAAACTCCTCACTTTGATTGTAGCCTCTACGATATTTTTTAATGGGATGAAGTGGAACCGGAACAATAACATCCCAATTTTTTGTCAAATCAACTTCATTTAATTGATAGGAATAAAGTTCCCCTAATTGAATTCCTAGCTTTGGCTTATTTCGATATTTAAGACAATGGAGAATTTTTTGACTTTGACCATTTTTTGTAAATCTTAAAAATGACATGGTCATACCCACATTTGCGATACCTTTTATTTTTTGAATTAGGTCATTTTCACTTGGCATCAGATGATATAGTGTTTTAGGTAGCGTTCCAATGCATATTTTACAAAGGCAGGATTCAAAATCAAATAAATTTCTACCACATAAATCACAGGTTCTGGGGAATATTAAATCAAAAAAATCTTTGATAAAAAGTAAACGCATCAGCAAAAAGTTCTGTTAGTACAATCCTAGGCCGAATACCTGCTATATTTGCCTGTAAATGTGTATCCTAAACTGTTAATTTAATGAATCTCATAGAGGAATTCAATGATTATAGAGCGATGATGAATGAAAAAATCATGGCTGCTGACAATAAAGTGTTAAAGAGGATTTTCAATTTGGATACGAATGCCTTTGCTGAAGGTGCTCTGGATGTCAAAACCAAAGAAATGTTGGGTCTTGCTTGTTCGATGGTTTTGAGGTGTGATGATTGCGTAAAATATCATCTAGGCAAATGCAAAGAGGTTGGATTGAATAAAACCGAAATTTTTGAGGTATTTTCGATTGCAACTTTAATAGGTGGATCCATTGTAATTCCTCATTTAAGAAGAGCTTCAGAATACTGGGAAGAACTTGAAAATCAATAGTTTACAAGATGTTTAAAAAGGATTTAGATCTAGAAAAAAGGTGGGCCAAACTGTTAGAAGGTCTAAAAGAAACGATAGGAAAAAAACCATCAGATCTAAATGGCGTTTTGTTTCTAATAGGAGTACAAGAATTGGGTCAGGGAAACAAGACTTTTACGAAGGAGCAAAAGCAAGATTTGATGCATATTGCCATTTGTAAAGTACTAAGCTATGATGGTTTCTATGAGTTAGACTTTGTAGACCAAGATGGTTGGCCACACTGGAAGTTGGTAAAAGAGCTTCCATATTTCGATTTATTGGAACAAGAAAAATTGTTAAAAATTCAGGTACTGGAATATTTTGAAAAAGAGTACGAAATAGAAATAAAGTAAAAATGAAGATTGTCTCCTATAATGTAAACGGCATTCGGGCTGCCATGAACAAAGGATTTGTAGAATGGTTACAACAAACAAACCCAGATGTTATTGGTTTACAGGAAGTTAAGGCATTAGAAAGTCAGATTGATAGTTCTATATTTAAGGACTTAGGATATGAAATTTATTGGTATCCAGCAGTGAAAAAAGGCTATAGTGGAGTAGCAATTTTTACTAAGAAAAGCCCTAAATCTATCAAACATGGTATGGGATTGGATAAATATGATGATGAAGGAAGGTTGTTAGAAGTTGAATTCGATGATTTTTCTTTTATATCTGCTTATTTTCCATCTGGTACCACTGGAGACATTAGACAAAGCTTTAAATATGAATTCTTGGATGATATCTATGGATACATGCAGGACTTAAAACAATCGAAACCAAATATCATTTTAAGTGGAGACTATAATATTTGTCATAAAGCAATAGATATTCATAATCCTATTTCCAACAAAAATAGTTCTGGCTTTTTACCAGAAGAACGAGCATGGATGGATAAATTCACTGACTCAGGATTTACAGATACATTCCGTTATTTTAATGAAGATCCTAATCATTATACCTGGTGGAGTTATAGAGCCAATGCAAGAGCAAAGAATTTAGGTTGGAGAATAGATTATCATATGGCCTCCAAAGAAATGCAAAATAAACTGAAAAGGTCCGTAATTTTGCCTGATGCAAAACATTCAGATCATTGTCCCATATTATTAGAATTAACTGAATAAATCATACCTGTTGATCATTGAATAAAATTAAGATGAAATCAATAAAAATTTCCATACCCTCATTAATAGAGAATATTAAAATAATCGAAAGTTTTATCGATAACGCAAGAGAAAACTTCGATATCAACGATGATATCTATGGAAATATCATGATTTCCGTCACAGAATGCATCAGCAATGCAATTATTCATGGAAATCAACATGACAAGAATAAATTAGTCCATCTGGAACTATTTATGGAAGATGAGCTTTTACGGTTCATTATAGAAGATGAAGGTCCTGGCTTTGATCTAACAGAATTAAGAGACCCTACAGAACCGGAAAACATAGAAAAACCAGGAGGAAGGGGAATTTTCCTGATCAAACATTTATCCGACGAAGTAAAATTTGAAGAGGAAGGAAGAAAGACCATTTTATCTTTCTATATGAATTAAAACATGGCTATAAATTTCTTTGAGGAAGAAACCACTTTTCGTTTAGAGAAAAGACTAAAACGTAAAAAATGGCTTAAATCGATAGCAGATTCAGAAGAATTTAAAATCCTGGATTTAAATTACATCTTTTGCAGCGATGAATACCTCTACAACATCAATGTTGAATACCTAAACCATGATACTTATACAGATATCATCACCTTTGATAATTCTGAAGAAGAAGACAAAATTGAAGGAGATGTTTTCATTAGTATCGATCGAGTAGAAGAAAACTCAAAAAAACATCAAGTACCTATAGAAGATGAACTAAGCCGGGTAATTAGTCACGGCCTATTTCATTTAATGGGATACAAAGACAAGAAAATAGAAGAAGTCGAAATAATGCGAACAAAAGAGGAGTTCGCAATTAATTTATTTCAAAACATCTAGTGTTCCACGTGGAACAGATGAATAATTTGAGTTCTATTAATACTAATGTTTCACGTGAAACAGTAAACAAAAATATAAATCATGTTTCCAAAATATGATGTAATTGTAGTAGGAGCAGGACATGCTGGATGTGAAGCGGCGCATGCAGCAGCACAAATGGGTTCCAAGGTATTATTGTGTACAATGAATATGAATACCATTGCCCAAATGTCTTGTAATCCTGCAATGGGAGGAGTGGCAAAAGGTCAAATCGTTCGAGAAATTGACGCGTTGGGAGGAATGTCTGGAATAATTTCAGATAAATCCATGATTCAGTTTAGAATGCTAAACAGATCAAAAGGCCCAGCTATGTGGTCACCACGATCTCAAAATGATAGGATGAGATTCGCAGAAGAGTGGAGATTAGCCTTAGAGAGAACACCAAATGTGGATTTCTGGCAAGAAATGATTACTGGAATCCTAGTAAAGGATGGCAGAGCAAAAGGAGTCAGAACAGGTATAGGGATAGAGATTGAGGCAGAAAGCGTAGTTTTGACCAATGGAACTTTCCTAAATGGTCTTATTCATATTGGAGAAAAACAATTTGGAGGAGGTAGAACAGGAGAAGCTGCTGCTAAAGGAATTACAGAACAATTGGTTTCTTTGGGTTTCGAATCTGGTAGGATGAAGACTGGAACCCCTCCAAGAGTGGATGGAAGAAGTTTGGATTATACCAAAATGGAAGTTCAGTATGGGGATGAAAATCCAGAGAAATTCAGCTATTCTGATGAAACTCAACCTATCAAAGAGCAAAGAACCTGCTGGATAACTTATACCAATAAAGATGTTCATAGTACTTTAGAGGAAGGATTTGACCGTTCTCCCATGTTTAATGGAAGGATTCAAGGATTAGGTCCGAGATATTGTCCTTCTATTGAAGACAAGATAAATAGGTTTGCAGAACGAGATAGACACCAAATATTTGTGGAACCTGAAGGGTGGGACACAGTAGAAATCTACGTCAACGGATTTTCGACCTCTTTACCTGAAGACGTACAATACAAAGCAATCCGTAAAATCGCTGGGTTCGAAAACGCAAAAATGTTTAGACCGGGATATGCTATAGAATATGATTTCTTCCCACCAACTCAGCTCAAACTTACTTTAGAAACCCAATTGGTAGAAAACTTATACTTCGCAGGACAGATCAACGGTACCACAGGCTATGAAGAAGCAGCATCTCAAGGACTAATTGCTGGAATCAATGCAAGTTTAAAAGTACAGGAAAAGGAACCTTTCTTATTGAAGAGATCAGATGCATACATAGGTGTTCTAATTGATGATTTGATAAATAAAGGGACTGAAGAACCCTATAGAATGTTCACATCAAGAGCAGAATTCAGGTTGTTACTTAGACAAGACAATGCAGATTTACGTCTTACCCAATTAGGCTATGATATTAATTTGGCAAGCCAGGAAAGATTGGATAAAATGCTAAATAAAAAGAAAGAAACTGCCCGGCTAATAAATGATCTAAAACAAAAAAAACTGGCTCCAGAACAAATAAATAAAGGTTTAGAACAAATAGGCACAGCAGAAATCAAAGAAAAAATAACAGCAGAAAAACTGTTGAAAAGACCGCAAATTGGTTTGAATGACTTAATGATTTTAGATCCCGAATTAGACCAATTCCTATCAGGTTTCACTACTGCTGTCAGGGAACAGGCTGAAGTTCAAATTAAATACGACAGCTATATTGAAAAAGAACAGCAGATGGTAGAAAAACTGAGTAATATGGAAAATTATAAAATTCCACTCAAGTTTGATTACTTAACCATTCCTGCACTTTCTAATGAAGGAAAACAAAAGCTAAACAAAATAAAACCCGAAACCTTAGGACAAGCTTCAAGAATCAGTGGGGTATCGCCAGCTGACCTCTCGATCCTTACCGTTTATTTAGGAAGATAATCATGGCTGAAAGACTCAGTAAATGCCCACTCTGCAAAAGTGGGCTTTTTCTTAATTACACAGAAATCAAAGATTATGCAGTAAGCAAGGAGACCTTCATTATCTGCCAATGCCAGAATTGTTCCTTACTTTTTACCAATCCTAGACCCAAAGAAGATAAAATAGGTCCCTATTATGATTTCCCAGAATATTATTCCCACGAAAAGAATAATAAAAATATTACCCAATACATTTATAATAAGGTAAGGGATTATGCAGTTTCTGAGAAAGTAAAGCTGATTACTTCTCTAAAAGGAACAGGCAAACTTCTGGATTATGGCTGCGGAACAGGAGAATTCCTAAATGCTGCTAAACAAAAGGGTTGGAAAGTAAAAGGAGTAGAACCTACAAAAAAAGCCAGAGAACAGGCAAATCTACTATTGGAAGATTCGGTCGTGAGAACCATCGATCAGTTAGAAGGTAAAAAGAAATATGATGTAATCAGTCTTTTTCATGTATTGGAACACATCCATACACTTAGGAAAACCATAAAAACACTTATAAAACACTTAAAATCAGATGGTTACATACTAATTGCTGTCCCGAATCCAGCATCTTGGGATGCACAAAACTATGGAAAAGAATGGGCTGGATGGGACGTACCTAGACACCTTTATCATTTCAATGAAACTGCTATCAAAAACTTCGAACAACTATTTGATTTAGAATTAGTTAGAACTGATCCAATGACTTTTGACAGCTACTATGTATCCTTATTATCCGAAGGATATCTTCAACCAAATCAACCTACTATTACAAAATACCTAAAAGCAGTAATTTCCGGTTGGAGATCCAACAAAAAAGCAAAAAACCAAATTGGACAATACTCCAGTAATCTCTTTATTTTTAAAAAGAAGTGAAATACAGATTATACATAGCATCCCTATTCATCGCTTTTCTATTATATGCTTGCGCAAAGCAAAGCACCCCAATGGGAGGACCTCGAGATCAGGACCCACCAGTGGTACTAGAAATGTATCCAACCAACCAAAGTCTGAACCAAAAGCCTGAGGAAATTTTAATCGTATTCGATGAATACATCAAACTTGATAACCCTAATAAAAATATTATCATTACTCCTAAAGTAAACAAAGATGAATTAGTAATTACAGCACTAAAAAACATAGTGAAAATAGAACTGAATCAAGATTTGGAAGACAGTACTACTTATGTATTCAACTTCCAAAAATCTATTCAAGACTTATCGGAGGGTAACCCCACAGAAAATTTAAAACTTGTTTTTTCTACAGGAGAAACAATAGACAGCTTAAAATTTACAGGAAAAGTCAATAATTACTTTCCAAAAAGAGGATTCTCTTACGAAAATGTAATCATAGGATTGTATGAATCAAATGATACAACTGATGTTTTTACAGCTCCTCCTTATTACTTAAGTCAAGCAGATTCATTAGGAAATTTTTCAATTGAAAACATCAAAGCAGGAAGGTATAGGGCTTATGCTTGGGATGATGACAATAATTCACTCAAAGCAGAATATAAAAGCGAAGCCTATGATTTCATCCTAGATACCATTGATATTCAAAATGAAGTATCAGGAGCAGTATTTAATCTATCCAATGCAGATCAAACTCAAATAAAACTAACAAGATCATCTTCTTCTGGAGGAAATTATGACTTAGTACTCAATAAGGATCCTTTAGAAATTGAATTAGAAAATGAAAGAATAGGAAAAGATATTTTTTATAAAGTAGCCGATAAAAAAATCACACTTTTTTCAAAAGAGCCTATTCAAGACAGCGTGAAAATTGGTGTTCTACTCCAAGATTCGTTGAGTTTTAAGGTAGATACTACCATTTATGCAAAGTTTGAAGAAACCGAAAGAAGAGCGGAAAAATTAACTTACACAGTTAATTCTGGAAAAAACTTTTACCAGGAGTTATTCATAGAATTAACCTTTAATAAACCACTAGCTGATATCTATTTCGATTCATTATACATCACCTATGATACAGCATCTCAAATCACTATAACCCCTGAGATGCTTTCTTTTCAAGATTCAATGAAAAGGGACCAGTTAAATATTAAACTAGTAATACCTGACTCCCTTAATACAGATATATTCAGTATAAATGCAGCGGATTCTACATTTAAAGATATCGAAGGACAATTCAATGAAGCAGTTTTAGCAGCAAACTACAGAAAGCTCAAAAGAGAGACCTTAGCAGACGAGATATCAGGACAAATAATAGGTGGGACAGCACCTTACCTCATTCAATTAATTGATTCTAAATCCCAAATTGCAAAGGAGCTATACATAACGGATGGAAACCAATTCAAATTTGAACTGTTAGAACCTATTACATACAAAATCAGAGTAATCGAAGACTTAAATAAAAATCGCCGATGGGACCCTTCTAATTATCTAGAGAACAGGTACGCTGAACGAGTCTTTTATTACGTACATCCAGATACCAATTTACAAGAGATAGTTGTAAAATCAGGATGGATTACCGAAGACCTTACCATCGAAGCAACTCCAAAAACAGGGTTAAAATAGGATTAAATTCCTCCTGTTGATAACTAGGGATAAGCTGTGGAAAAGAGTAAACAAAAACAGGAAAAAAACATACTTATCCCCATCCTTGTAAAATGAAAAAAACAAATTCATACTGTTGGGGGATAACTATAGAAATGTCCACAGAAGCCCAATAAGTAATCCACAGCTATTTTACCAACAGATAATAAAAATTAAAAAACTTCAAAATAGTGGATAAAAAATCACTGATCAGAAAATCAAGGATTTACATGTGGAAAAAGCTGGTATAACTGTTGGGATAAAGAAGAATAAACTACTAAAGGATGGTGGAGAACTTTTTAAATGAACTTTGTCCACAAATCCACACACCTAATAACTGTAATAGTTCTTTTTTAAAAACTAAATATAATAACTATTAAAAGGTGGATAATGTGGATAGATTCAAGAATAAGCCATTTTTTCATTAACTTATTTATCCATAACCCAAAAAACACAAAATGGCCTTACATCGATTATTTGATCTTATCCCATATCAGATCAGTGAATACGATAAAGAGATTTCACTTGCTTTTAAAGAAAATGGTACATGGCAAACTTATTCTTCCAGAGAGGTAAAAGAAATAGTAGATAATTTGAGCTTGGCATTTTTAAAAGCAGGAATTTCAAAGAATGATAAAGTTGCCCTAATTTCCCAAAATAGACCTGAGTGGAATTTTGTAGACTTGGCTTTGCAGCAAATAGGGGCGATTTCTATCCCCATGTATCCTACAATAACTATCGAAGATTATCGATACATATTCGATCACGCAGAAGTTAAAATGATTTTTGTAGGAGACCAGGAAATTCTAACCAAAGCACAAGAAGCTGCAGATGGCAGGAATATCTACTGTTTTCAGAAATTGGAGGGAGTAGAATTTTGGAGAGATTTTATGGAATTAGGTCAAAATGGAGATCTGGGCGAACTAGAACAAGCCAAATTGAAAGTAACTCCCGAGGATCTATTCACAATCATTTATACTTCAGGAACGACTGGTAGACCCAAAGGAGTCATGCTAACTCATCAAAATGTGTTAAGCAATGTGTTGGCAGTTTCTGAGCGCTTAGTTCTTGAAAAGGGAACTAGTAAAGTTTTAAGCTTTTTGCCTATCTGTCATATTTTTGAGAGAACCGGCTCATTTTGTTGTTTCTATTTGGGTATATCGATTTATTATGCAGAAAGTCTTGAAAAAATTGGGGATAATCTCAGAGAAATCAAACCCCATGGTTTTAATACTGTTCCTCGACTTTTGGAAAAGATTTATGATAAGATAGTATCTAAGGGATATGAATTGAAAGGAATAAAAAAGTCACTTTTCTTTTGGGCTTTAAAATTAGGAAATCAATATGATCCAGCAACTGATCAAGGAGCTTGGTATAATTGGCAGTTGAAAATGGCTAATAAATTGATTTTTAGTAAATGGAGAGAAGCCTTGGGAGGAGAAATAATCCAGATCAATTCAGGTGCCTCTGCATTACAACCTCGATTAGCTAGAATTTTCTGGGCTGCTGGAATCAAAGTTTGTGAAGGGTATGGTCTTACAGAGACATCCCCTGTAGTTTCATCATCTATTTGTAACCATGATGAGATCAGAATCGGTTATGTAGGTAAAATCTTAGAAGGAGTTGAAGTGAAAATCGCTGCAGATGGTGAAATTCTGGTGAAGGGACCCAATGTAATGCAAGGGTATTACAAGCAGGAGGATCTCACCGCTACTGTACTCCAAAATGGCTGGTTCCACACTGGAGATATTGGAGAGCTGGATGGAGAATACTTAAAAATTACCGATCGAAAGAAAGAGATGTTTAAAACTTCTGGAGGCAAATACGTTGCTCCGCAAGTAATAGAAAATAAAATCAAAGAATCCAGTCTCATTGACCAGATTATGGTAGTTGGTGAAAACAGAAATTATCCTGCAGCTCTCATCGTTCCGAGCGAAGATGGCTTGAAAGAATATTGCAGGCATAAAGGATATCCATTTACTCAAATGGCTGAAATGGTAGAAAGGCCGGAAATTATTGCTAAATATGAAAGGGTTATAGAGGAGATGAACAAGTATTTTGCAAAATGGGAAACCATTAAACGCTTTAAAATACTTCCGGATCCATGGTCTATTGAATCTGGTGAATTAACCCCTACTATGAAATTGAAGAGAAAAATCATCTTGGGTAAATTCGAGAAAGAGGTAGAAAATCTTTATAAATCTTGATATTCTTTTGATCCAGATCAATTTATGTTTTTGAAGTGAATTGATCGATAATTTAAGACTTTTCAATTTTGCCAAACATGATTTGGAATAGGAAGCTATTCTTAAATTATATTCTGAATATTTTTATATTGATTGAAATTACTAGTAAATAGTTTTGTTTATTTTAGAATTACCATTTTTAATTTGTGATGCATGCATAACTTTTTATAGAATATAGTATGCATGCATACAAAATTTTCGTTACATTAGAAGTCCTTAGAATTTGGACAAAATCTGAAGTATGAAGCGAGAAGAGACAGTTGATTATCATATTAAAAGTGCCTGGCATGCTATTTCTAGAATGTACAATCAGAAGGCAGCAGGTGAAGGGTTTACTACAGCGATAGGTTTTGTCCTGATCAATATTAATTCTAAAGAAGGGACACCGGCTACGAAAATAGCCCCGATGATGGGATTGGAAACAAGAAGCCTTACTCGCATGCTGAAAAACATGGAAGAAAAAGGACTCATTTATAAGAAGCCTGATCTTGTAGATAAAAGATCCGTTAGAATATTTTTAACGGAAGAAGGAAAAAGAAAAAAAGAAATTTCAATAGCCACTATCAAGGAGTTTAACGAACTGATTCGCGAGGTAGTAAGCGAAACTGATTTGAAAAATTTCTTTCAAGTTTTTGAGAAAATTCAATTGGTGATCGATCAGGTTCAGTCCGAAGGATCAGATGAAATCAACAAAATCATATTTGAACTATAAACTAAGAGCCTTATTAGGCCAATAACTACCGAAAAACCCAAAGAAATGAAAAGAACTATAAAAAATGTCGCCATTTTAGGTTCAGGAGTGATGGGGTCAAGAATTGCCTGTCATTTCGCAAACATAGGTGTACAAGTACTTTTATTAGATATTGTTCCTTTCGAATTAACGGAACAGGAAGAGCAGAAAGGATTAACGAAAGAGCACCCGATGGTCCGAAATAGGATTGTAAATACGGCTTTGCAAAATACCTTAAAAGCTAAACCATCTCCTATCTATGATAAGGACTTTGCCTCAAGAATTCGGACTGGAAACTTTGATGATGATTTATCTAAAATCAAAGATTATGACTGGATTATGGAAGTGGTCGTAGAACGACTGGATATTAAGCAATCACTTTTTGAAAAGGTTGAAAAATTCAGGAAACCTGGAACCTTGATTACCTCCAATACATCTGGTATTCCTATGCATATGATGTGTGAAGGTAGGTCTGAAGATTTTCAGATCAATTTTGCAGGAACTCACTTTTTTAATCCTCCTCGCTATCTCAGGTTATTGGAGATTATTCCAGGGCCTAAAACGAATCCTGAGATTATCGAATTCCTGATGGATTATGGAGATAAATTTCTAGGTAAAGAAACGGTCTTGTGTAAAGATACTCCTGCTTTTATTGCCAATAGAATTGGAGTGTATGCCATTATTTCGGCTATGCATTCTATTGAAAAAATGGGATTAGGTGTCTCTGAAGTGGATAAATTGACGGGAACGGTGATAGGTAGAGCAAAATCTGCCACGTTTAGAACCATGGATGTTGTGGGATTGGATACTACAGTGAATGTGGCCAATAACCTATACAAAGCACTTCCCAATGATGAATCTCGAGAGAAATTTAAGCTCCCAAAAATTGTCGAAGTCCTTTATGACAATAAGTGGTTTGGAGATAAAACAGGCCAAGGTTATTTCAAAATGATCCGTCATAAAGATGGATCGAAAGAATTAAAAGAAATTGACTTCAATACATTCGAATACAAGGACGTTGAAAAACCAAAATTTAAAGCATTAGAAGCCTCCAAAAGCATTGAAGACCTAAAAGAGCGACTCAAGTTCTTGGTCAATTTTGATGATCAAGCCGGAGAATTTTACCGCACCACTTTTTATGACTTGTTCAGGTACTGTTCCAATAGAATACCGGAAATAGCTGATGAGTTGTATAGAATCGATCAGGCGGTAAGCGCAGGTTTTGGATGGGAATATGGACCTTTTGAAACTTGGGATTTTCTGGGAGTAAAAGAAACGGTAGAAAAAATGGAAGCTGCAGGCGAAAAACCAGCAGCTTGGGTATATGAAATGTTAGACGCTGGCAATTCTTCATTTTACAAAGTAGATGCAGGCAAAAAACACTATTATGATATTCCTACTAAGACATACAAAGAGGTACCTGGAATAGAGGATTTCATCATTCTTGATACGTTAAAATCTGCAGGGAAAAAGATCTGGGGAAATGCTGGAGCTACAGTCTATGATATGGGTGATGAGGTGATCGGATTGGAATTTCATACCAAAATGAATTCCATGGGGTCTGAAGTGGTAGAAGGGATCAATACTGCGATTGGAATGGCAGAAAAATCTTACAAAGGATTGGTGATTGGAAACGAGGGGGCCAATTTCTCTGCGGGAGCCAACCTTGCCATGTTGTTTATGTTTGCCGGGGATCAGGATTTCGATGAGATCAATTTAATGATTGCCCAATTCCAAAATACTATGATGCGAGCTAGATTTTCTTCTGTTCCAGTGGTGGTAGCTCCTCATAATATGACCTTGGGAGGTGGATGTGAACTCTCTTTACATTCAGATCATGTTCAAGCTCATGCAGAATTGTATATGGGATTAGTGGAAGTCGGTGTAGGCTTAATACCTGCAGGTGGTGGTACCAAAGAAATGACCTTGAGATTTTCAGATAGCTTGATTAGTGGGGATGTGGAATTGAATCAACTACAGGAATACTTTATGAACATTGCCATGGCAAAGGTTTCTACCTCTGCTCAGGAAGCAAAAGATTTGGGTTATCTGAGAAAGAGCGACGGAATTACATTGAACCGTAAGCGACAATTGGCAGATGCCAAATCCAAAGTAATTTCCCTGTTTAATGAGGGCTATTCACAGCCTATAGAAAAGAAAGACATTAAAGTACTTGGAAAGGAATCCTTGGCTTTATTTGAAGCAGGTATTACCGGAATGCAATACGGAGCCTATATTTCTGAACATGATGCTAAAATCGCCAGAAAACTGGCTTGGGTAATGTCAGGGGGAGACTTGTCTTCTCCAACAGAGGTATCAGAACAATATTTATTGGATTTGGAACGAGAGGCATTTTTAAGTTTGACCGGAGAGAAAAAGACCTTAGAAAGAATACATAGCATTCTGTTCAAAGGAAAACCTTTGAGAAATTAAATCGCCTGGTATCAAGAAACTCAATAACTCAAAAAAGCACAATAATGGAAGCATATATAGTAAATGGATATAGGTCTGCAGTGGGTAAAGCCAAAAAAGGAGGTTTTAGGTTTTATAGACCTGATGATTTGGCCGCTGATGTAATCACTCATTTGATTGCCAATACACCTGGTTTGGAAACAAAGCACATCGATGATTTGATTGTTGGAAATGCGGTACCCGAGGCAGAACAAGGCATGCAAATGGGTAGAATGATTTCTTTGCTTGCACTTGGAATCGATAATCCCGGATTTATCATCAACAGGTATTGTGGCTCCGGATTGGAAGCTATTGCTTTGGCTGTAGGAAAAGTGAAAGCTGGAATGGCTGATTGCATCATTGCTGGAGGAACTGAAAGTATGTCCTTGGTACCGATGATGGGCTACAAAACGGTTTTGAATTATAAAATTGCTACCGAGCATCCATCCTACTACATCAGTATGGGATTGACTGCAGAGGAATTGGCAAAAGAATATAACATTACTAGAGAAGAGGCTGATGCGTTTTCAGTTCGGTCACATGAGCGAGCTTTGGCTGCTATTGCCGAAGGAAAATTTAAAGATGAAATCGTCCCTGTAGAAGTTGAAGAAACTTACTTGGATGAAAAAGGGAAAAAGAAAACCAGAAAATATGTGGTAGACACGGATGAGGGCCCTAGACCTGGTACTACCCTGGAAGTTTTGTCCGGTTTGAAGCCTGCATTTAAAAATGGAGGGCAAGTCACTGCAGGTAATTCTTCCCAAACTTCTGACGGAGCTTCTTTTGTCGTGGTGATGTCTGAAAAGTTCATGAAGTCTCTCAATTTGGAGCCCGTAGCGAGATTAATGTCTTACAGTGTTGCTGGGGTAGATCCAAGAATTATGGGAATTGGCCCAAAAGAGGCTGTTCCAAAAGCCCTGAAGCAAGCTGGGCTAAGTCTACAGGATATTGATTTAGTGGAATTGAATGAAGCATTTGCTGCTCAAGGTTTGGCAGTTATTAAGTCCTTGGATTTGAATCCTGATATCGTCAATGTCAATGGTGGAGCAGTAGCATTAGGGCACCCGTTAGGTTGTACTGGAGCAAAACTTTCGGTACAGATTTTTAACGAGTTAAGGAGACAAAATAAAAAATATGGCCTCGTAACTGCGTGTGTTGGTGGTGGTCAAGGAGTAGCAGGCGTTTATGAGTTATTGAAATAATTCAAGCTTCAAAATCGAAAAAGAAAAAAATTAATAGCATTCCAAATGGCAACGTTAGCAAAATCTATCAAAGGAGGAGAATTCCTGGTTCGGGAAACCTCAGCACATGAAATTTTTATTCCAGAGGAATATACTGAAGAGCAAAAAATGATGGCTCTGGCTTGTCAGGACTTTATTGACACTGAAATTACTCCTAAGATTGAGGAGATTGATAGTATGAAAAATCCTGATCTGGTTCCTTCAATTTTCAAAAAAGCGGGTGAACTTGGCTTATTAGGAATCTCTGTACCTGAAGAGTATGGAGGGATGGGGATGAACTTTGTTACTTCCATGCTGATTGCGGATATCATTGGCTCAGCTGGTTCCTTTTCTACAACTTATGGAGCGCATACCGGAATCGGAACCCTTCCGATTTTGTATTACGGTACGGAAGAGCAAAAGCAAAAGTATCTGCCAAAGCTAGCCACTGGTGAGTGGGCAGCATGTTATTGCTTGACAGAACCCGATGCAGGATCGGATGCGAACAGTGGAAAAACCAAAGCAGAACTAACGCCGGACGGTAAGCATTATTTGATTAATGGGCAAAAGATGTGGATTTCGAATGCAGGATTCGCTGACTTATTTATCGTCTTTGCCAAAATTGAGGACGATAAGAATTTGACCGCTTTTATTGTTGAAAAAACATTTGGGGGAATCACCATGAATGAGGAGGAGAAAAAGATGGGTATTAAAGGGTCCTCTACCCGTCAGGTATTCTTCAATGATTGTAAGGTTCCGGTAGAAAACATGCTTTCGGACCGTCAAAATGGATTTAAGATTGCTGTGAATATCTTAAACATTGGTAGAATAAAATTAGGCTCTGGGATTTTAGGAGGTGTAAGAGCAGTCACTACGAAAGCAATCAAGTATTCCACGGAAAGAAAACAATTCGGAGTAAGCATCAACACCTTTGGAGCAATTAAATCCAAGTTGGCAGAAATGGCCATAAGAACATACGTTTCAGAATCGCTTTGCTATAGAGCGGGTCAGGATATAGAAGAGCAGATTAATTCTTTCGTCGCAGAAGGAATGGAGGAAAGCCAAGCTAAATTAAAGGGAGTAGAAGCTTTTGCCATGGAGTGTGCTATCGCGAAAATACACGGATCTGAAGTATTGGATTATGTAGTGGATCAAGGTGTCCAAGTGTATGGAGGAATGGGCTATTCTGCGGAAGCACCTATGGAAAGAGCTTATCGGGATGCTCGGATCGCCCGCATTTATGAAGGGACGAATGAAATCAACCGGATGTTGATGATTGGAATGCTTTTGAAAAGAGCCATGAAAGGAGAAATTAACTTATTTGAGCCTGCGATGGCTGTTTCTGCTGAATTGACTTCGGTGCCTTCTTTCGAAACCATTGACACATCTGAGTTATTTGCCTCAGAAAAAGAAGTGCTGAAGAAGTTGAAAAAAGTATTCTTAATGGTCGGAGGTAAAGCTGCGATGGCATTGCAAGATAAAATTGAAGAGGAGCAGGAAATCATGATGAATTTGGCTGATGTAATGATCGAGATTTATGCTGCAGAATCGGCAATTCTTCGGAGTGAAAAACTCGTGAGCATTCAAGGTGAAGAAGCTACTGCCCATCAAATTGCGATGAGCCAGGTTTATTTGGCTGAAGCTGTAGATAAAATAAATGCAGCAGCAAAAGAAGCCATTGCAAGTTTTACCAAAGGAGATGAACAAAAAGTGATGCTCATGGGACTGAAAAGATTCACCAAAGCTGATTTAGTGAATACCAAGGAACTTAGAAGGCAAATTGCCGATTATATGATCGAGCAAGGGAAATACCCATTTTAACTAAACAGGGATTATTTGGTGAAACCTCTGGTACTTTGTGCCAGAGGTTTTTTTATTTCTAAAACCAGACAGAAAAACAATATATTTTTCTGTATTTAACAAAAACTCCCAAATTAGTATCGATGAAAAAATTAAGTACCCTTTTTTCCGTTTTGACAATTCTTGCTACCCTATCCTGTACTTCAACTAATGAAGAAGAGTTTGGTGCAACTATTAGTCAAGACGTTGATCAAATTAAAGCCGGAAAAGTCCTTTTTGATCAGAATTGCTCTACTTGTCATAATTTTAACGAGAATGCAATAGGCCCTAATCTAAGTGGTCTTACCCGTCAGGTAGAAACAGATTGGATCAAAAGATTTATTAAAAACCCATCTGAGTTTTTTAAAGCTAAAGATGAAAGAGCAGAAAGGCTTTTAGCCATTTATAAAAATGAAATGCCTGCATTTCCAAACTTTTCAGAATCAGATCTGAATTCTATTCTAAGCTATCTTCACACCTTTGAAACCCTCCCTATTGAAATTTTAGGAGACACTACCTCGAACTTAATTCCCGAGAAAATACAGGATTCAGGAATTAGATTTGAATTAGAGTTTTTTGCGCAACTACCGGCTTCAGACACAACTCCAGCTTTGGCTAAAATGACTAAAATGGAGCCAATTCCTGGCACAAATCGCCTAATGATCAATGACCAGCGGATAGGAATCTATGAGTTAGTGAATCAAAAACCACAGCTATATCTAGATTTATTAAAGCAAAGACCTGATATGGTGAGTAAACCGGGGTGGGCAACGGGTTTGGGTAGCTTCACCTTTCATCCGGAGTTTTTGGAGAATGGTCTATTTTATACAGCTCATACTGAGCCAGGAGGAACCCAACTTTCAGATTTTGGCTATACTGATAGCTTGAATGTTTTTATGCAATGGGTTCTAACTGAATGGAAAACAGATTCGCCAAATTCAAAAACCTTCGAAGGAACCAGTCGGGAAATTCTCCGAATTGATAATGCTTCTCAGGCTCATGGAATGCAGGAGCTCACATTTAATCCAAATTCGAAAAAAGGAGATGAAGATTTTGGGTTGCTTTATATAGGATATGGAGATGGTGGTACAGTAGAAAAACGATTTGCCTATATCTCAGATCATGGAGGGACTGGGGTTTACAGCAGTATTTTGAGAATTGATCCTGCAGGGAATAATAGTGCCAATGGAAAATATGGGATCCCTACAATTAACCCATTTTCTGGTATCCAAGGAAAAGCAGGTGAAGTTTTGGCGTTTGGGTTTCGGAATCCAAATAGAATATTTTGGGATGAATCAGGCAAATTATTTGCAACTGATATTGGGCAGCATAGTATTGAAGAGATTAATTTGATTGAGCCGGGAAAATTTTATGGCTGGCCCATTCGGGAAGGAAGATTTATGATTAATCCTTTTGGAAGCTTCCGTACCCTTTATCCCTTGCCAAAGGATGATGAAAAAAAGGGGGTAACTTATCCTCTTATTCAGTTGGAGCATGATGAAGCTGTGGCGGTAATTGGAGGCTATTTTCTTTCAGAGGGGAGACTAAAAGGGAATTTTGTGTTTGGAGATATTCCAACAGGTAGATTGTTTTTTGCTGATTTAGATCAAAATCCAAACCCTGAAGTGAAAAGTATGAAAGTGGTTTTTGAAGGGAATGAAACGACTATGGAAGAAATAGTTGGCGGTCGAGTAGATTTGAAATTTGGAATCGATGCCGAAAAACAGGTTTATATCATGAGTAAGAATCAAGGAAAAATCTATAAAATCGTCAATACTCTATGATAAAATCATTAAAGAGCCTTCTTTCCATCTCTATTGGTCTCGCTTTACTGCTTAGTTCTTGCACAAAGCAAGAAGAGAAGTCAGATTTTATTGTTAATGAACTTGCTATTGCCAGATTAGACTCTACCCTACAAGCCTATGTTAATTCGGGAAATGTAGCAGGGATTTCTGCATTGATTTTTGAGAAGGATCAGGAGGTGTATTTTAATGCTTTTGGATATGCCAATAAAGAGAAGAATATCCCGATGCAGAGAAATACCATTGTCCAGATTTATTCGATGACAAAACCTATTACGGGTACTTCTTTGATGACCTTATATGAAGAAGGAAAATTCCAACTTGATGATCCACTTGAAAAATATGCGCCTGAATTTGCCAATATGAAAGTTTACCAAGGGGTAGATGAAAATGGAAAAATGATTTTGGTAGATACAGAGAGACCAGTGACGATCCGTGACATTACCAGGCATACAGGCGGTTTTCCCAACCGTGACAATATCCCAGGTTTGAGTGAGGTAATGAAGGAAAAAGATGCCAGAAGCTATGAAAACACACTTACGGTGATGGCAGAGAAAATTGGAAGTACTCCGCTTTGGTTCCAACCTGGCACCCAGTGGGAATATGGCCAATCAGTAGATGTGCAGGCCTTTTTGGTAGAAAGAATTTCCGGAATTCCTTATGAAGAGTATGTTTATGAGCATGTGTTGGGCCCCTTACAGATGAGCGATACTCGATATGTGGTTAGAGAAGAAGATTTAGATAGATTTTCTGCTGCTTATCAGCGAACAGGTGAAGGAGAATTGACCCAAATGCCCGACTCTGTAGCCCATGCTTTTAACCTTAAAAAATGGCCTTTGACTCCAGGAGGATTTGGGTTGACATCTACTTTGGATGATTACATGACTTTTGCGAGAATGCTTGTTAATGAAGGCTCTCTAAAAGGAACTACTATTCTGAAACCAGAAACTGTAAAATTGATGGCAACGAACCATCTTCCTGATTCCGTCACAGAAAGATCCTGGCTTCCAAGCAAAGGAAGAGTCGGCTTCGGAATTGACTTCGCTGTTCGGACAGACCCACCGGCTTCCGCAGAGGAAATGAATGGTGTGGTTGGAGAGTTTTTTTGGGATGGAGCGGCAAGTACTTTATTTTGGGTAGACCCTGTCAATGAATTGACTGCTGTCCTGTTTGTTCAGTTATTCCCTTATGATGGAATAAGGCTTCATAAAAATTTTAGAGATGCAGTATATGGGAAGTATGTTCCAACACCAAACTGAGCAATAATTCCTTAATTATGAATGGTTTCAGTAAAATCTAATAATTTCAGTAGATTAGGATACCAGTCATTTTTTGACATAAAACCACCAACCTACTGACAATGATTAAAAAAAAACTGAAGCAGGCTTGGGCATGGATAAGTGCCAAGACTTTGTTGATCACACCAGGTAAAACCTCTATCAAAGGTGCTGCCATAGGTTTACTAATCGGGAGCATTGGTTTGTTGCTCCTTTCATCCATAATTAGAGCATTTAATATCCGGGACCCTTGGATCTTGGTATTAGGCATTTTGCTTGTTGCTGCTGCCATCCTCGCAGCATTCTTATCAGCTTGGGTGATCAAATTGATTTATAAAATTCCCAAGTGGTATAAAATAGCCTTATTGGTATCGGTTCCACTATTTTCCTTTACTTTTTATGGGAATTTTCTGTTGATGGGATGGTGCGTTTTAGTTTTTTCCTTCCTTGGTGCTTTTTGGATTACGTTTACAAAAACCGGCTTTCAAAAACTTAAAACTCCCAAAAAGGTCATTTTTATCCTTGGGAGTCTCTTAGGAATTATAGGCTTTGGGCTTACTATCTATTACTATTCTCTCAGAGGTTTGGAAATGGATAAGATAGAAAATGCCGCACTTTATTCAGAAGTTGAAATTCCTACTATTGAGGGGGAATCACCAGCTACTCCAGGTTCTTTTGAAGTCAAAACCTTTACCTATGGAAGTGGAAAAGATAAACATCGAAAGGAATTTGGAGAGGAAGTAACCTTTAAAACGGACTCCGTCAATGGGGTAGCTTTTTTGGATAATTGGGATGGATTTGGTGGTTGGTGGCGAGAGAAATATTGGGGATTTGATTCCAAATCCTTGCCCATAAACGGTAGAGTTTGGTATCCTGAGGGTCCAGGACCTTTCCCTTTGGTATTGGTGGTCCATGGAAACCACTCCATGCAAGATTATTCTGATCCGGGCTATGATTACTTGGGGGAGTTATTGGCTTCTCGAGGTATGATATTGGCCTCTGTAGATGAAAATTTTGTCAATGGTTCCTGGTCAGACATTTTTGGAGGATTGAGCAAAGAAAATGATGCCCGAGGTTGGCTTTTATTGGAGCATCTGAAAGTTTGGGATCAGTGGAATACCTCTTCGGATCATCCATTTGCAGGAAAAATTGATATGGACCGTATAGCCCTGATGGGCCATTCCAGAGGAGGTGAAGCGGTGGCTCATGCTGCCATGCTCAATGAATTGGATTATTATCCAGATGATGCCACGATACCTTTGGGTTATCATTTCAATATTCAGTCCATCGTGTCCATTGCTCCAGTTGATGGGCAATACCAACCCGGGGAAACCCGCACAAAATTTAAGGACGTTGATTACTTTGTTTTTCATGGATCACAGGATGCAGATGTAACTTCTTTTATGGGATCCATGCAATTCGAACGTGTCTATTTTGAAGACTCCAGCTACCATTTCAAGACAGGTCTATATATCCAAGGGGCAAATCATGGTCAGTTCAATACCTCTTGGGGGGATAATGATTCAGGAAACCCCTTCAAAGGCTTGTTGAATCTGGAGCAACAAATGGATGAAAAGTCTCAACAGGAAATTGCCAAGGTGTATATTTCTGCCTTTTTGGAAACCACTCTAAATGCTGACACTAAATACCTCCCTTTATTTATGGATGCCAGATCTGGGAAAGGCTGGCTTCCTGAAACCATTTATTTGAACCAGTTTGAAGATTCAAATACACGCTACTTGGTAGATTTCAATAAAGATTTTGATGTAACTAATACAGGCTACGGAGGAGAAATTGTTGGGAATAACCTTAGTGTATGGAGAGAATCAGAAGTTAAACTAAAATATGGAAAGAAAGGTACACGGGCAGTTTTTTTAGGATGGAGTTATGAGGTTCCGGATAGCTTAAAAGAACGTCCTATACAGGAAGTTGTGCCCGATTCGTTGATTGCCTCCTACTCTATTTTCCCAAAATCTGAGGATTTAATGCTAGACTCTACCTCAGTTTTCGTTTTTGAAATGGCTGAGTCCAAAGAAAATTCCAATCCAAAAGCCAGTGGAAAATGGATTTCTGATGAGGATGAAGAGGAAAATGAAGAGGATCTAAATGGAGATGTCAAATCCGAAAATAATAATTCCAGTGAAGAAGATGAACCCAAAGAGGGGGAAGATGAAGAAAAAGAGCCTGAGAAGCCTTTGGATTTGAGCATTCATTTAGTGGATAGCAGTGGAAATCACGTGAGCTTTCTCCTGAGTGAATTTTCCTCCCTGCAACGCCAAATTGTAGTCAATACCCTTAAAACAGATTTTGTAGAAGGAGATGGTAGTTCAGAAATTGTATTTCAGAAATATACCTTTGATTTGGAGGAGCTTAAAAATAAAAACAACACATTGAATCCTTATCAATTAAGAGAAATCAAATTGGTTTTTAATCAATCTGAAAAAGGAGTGATCGTGTTAGACAAACCAGGCTTCTCGAAAAAAATAAATTTGGTAAAGATCGATTAACATTTATAAAAACTTGGATTAATAGTTCATTTATCCCAATAAAATGCCGTAGAACGTATTTTGAATAGTGGCTTGTTGCCTATTTTTTCAAATTGACAAATTAAAAGCCGAAAACAATTATCCAAAATCAATTGATTAATGAGTCATTTGGTAAATAAAATTTATAAAGGCCAGATTTTCATGGTCTTTCTTTTATTCATGGGATTGATTTCCTGTAAAGAAACGGAGCCAGCGGATGATCCTACCATCAAACCAGAGGAAAATCGCTTTACAAAAGTGGTTTTGACGGAGGGGATGGACGAACCTATGGAAATGACTTTTCTTCCAGGAAAAAGAGTGTTGATTGTAGAAAGAAAAGGGGGGGTCAAAATACTAGATGAGAATACTGGTGAAATGACCTTGGTAGCTACCATTCCCGTAAATACAAAATACACTAATAAAGAGGGAGCTGTACGAGAAGCAGAAGAAGGTTTAATGGGCGTAATAGCACATCCGGATTTTGAAAAAAACCATTGGATATATCTTTATTATGCAGATCCTGTGGATACACAGCATGTCTTGGCCCGCTATGAATTGGATGGTAATACCCTGAAAGAAGAGACCAAAAAAGTTCTTTTGGTTGTTCCAACGCAACGGGAAGAATGTTGCCATACCGGTGGAGGGATGGTCTTTGACCAAGAAGGAAACTTATATCTTACTGTGGGAAATAATACAGTAAATCCAAGAACAGGTTCTTCCAATCTGGATGAAAGACCAGGCCATGAAAATTCGGACGATCAAAGAGCTCCAGGAAATACCAATGACTTAAGAGGAAAAATTTTAAGAATCCACCCAGAAGATGATGGTACTTATACTATTCCTGAAGGAAATTTATTTCCTTCAGGCACAGAGAAAACAAGACCAGAAATATATACAATGGGACATAGGAACCCTTGGAGACCTACTTTGGATAGTGAAACCGGTTACCTGTATTGGGGTGAAGTAGGCCCGGATGCTTCTGTTGATTCCATTTGGGGTCCTAAAGGGTATGATGAATTTAACCAAGCCAAAGGTCCTGGATTTTTTGGATGGCCTTACTTTATTGCTAATAATAGACCTTACAATAGACATGATCTGGCCACAGATACCTATGGAGAGCCTTTTGATGTCAACAATCCTGTAAATGAATCTGTAAATAATACGGGCTTAAGAGAGCTACCTACTCCAGTGATTCCTGCATTTATATATTATCCTTATGGTGTTTCTGAGGAGTTTCCAATGCTCGGTAGTTCTGGAAGAAGTGCGACTGGAGGACCAGTTTTAAGAAAGAAGGACTTTTCAAAAGATGCTCCGTTTGTTTTCCCGGCTTATTATGAAGGAAAATGGTTAATTGTAGACTTCATGAGAGGTTGGATCATGGCAGTTACCATGGATGAAAATGGTGATTATCAATCCATGGAGCGTTTTCTTCCTAACGATAATTTCAGCTCTGCCATAGATATGGATTTTGGTCCAGATGGAGCATTATATGTTTTGGAGTATGGTAGTGCCTGGTTTAGGGGAAATTCCAATTCTAAATTGGTTAAAATCGAATACAATGCGGGAAATAGAAAGCCTAACGTAAGTGCTTCTGCAGATGTGTTGGCCGGAGCTGTTCCATTTACCTCCAACTTTTCCTCAGAAGGAACCAGTGATTACGACGATTATGATCAAGGTAAGCTTGACTATTCTTGGTCTATATCTTCAAATAACGGCACTGAAGAAACGCTTCAAGGAGAAAATGCTACTTATACCTTTGATACTCCAGGGGTGTATGAAGTTCAACTTACGGTGACAGATACCAAAGGAGAATCAAATGTTGCAAACCTTGAGTTGATTGCCGGAAATGATCGCCCTGAGGTGAGTATTGATTTCAAAGGAAAAAACAGAACTTTTTATTTTGGAGAAAGCTCTTTGGAATATCAAGTGAGCGTTTCGGATAAAGAAGATGGGTCTACTTTGGATGGTTCGATCAAACCTGAGGAAATGGCTATCACATTTGATTACGTTCCAGCTGGATTTGATCCAATTGAAATGGCATCTAATCAAAGTGGAGCAGAGTCCATGGCAGTATTGAATATTGGTAGAAATTTGATTGAAGCCAGTGATTGTAAATCTTGTCATCAGTATGACTCTACTTCTATTGGGCCAAGTTATTCTGCGGTTGCCCAAAAATATTCCAATACTCCTGCTAATGTTGATATGTTAGTAAGTAAGATTATTAATGGCGGAAGCGGTGTATGGGGAGATCATGCTATGAGTGCTCACCCACAGCTTTCTGAAGCTGATGCCAAGAGAATGGTGGAATATATTTTCAGTTTGAATGAAGTGAATCCAACTGTTACATCTCTTCCTTTGGAAGGACAACTGAATCCACAATTTCCAACCGGTGAAGATGGCCAAGGTGGATTTTTATTGAGAGCTTTTTATACCGACAAAGGAGCTGGCAATATTACTTCCTTGACTGGCGAGGATTATGTGGCTTTAAGAAATCCTTTCTTGGACCCACAACTTTCGGAGATGCGAAAAGGTGTTCAATTATTGACAACGCCTAGTATCAATTTCTTTATGGTAGGTGACCAATCCTATATAGGATTCAAGGACATTGATTTGACAGAAGTACAGGAAATTGTTCTTTACCTTGGAATTAGCAACAGAAACGGAGCCAAAGGAGCATCAGTGGAGGTAAGAGTTGACTCTCCTACTGGAACGCTTATTGGTCAAACAGAAAAAGTTACTGAAGCGCCGAACGGAGGCTTTAGACCTCCAGCTGGAGTATCACGCTTGGAGTGGAGAAGACAGAATTCTGCCAAACCATCAGCGAAAATATCCGAGGTAAGCGGCAAACACGATATTTATTTTATATTTAAAAATGCAGATGCGAAATCAGAGGAAATCTTAGCTGCGATTAATGAAATAGAATTCAAAAAATAGCTTCCAACTGATTGAATCATCTCCTTTTTTCAGGGCAAGTTTTTTGAGACTGAAAGCTCAAGGAAAAAATAAAAACCCAAAATAGCCAAGCCCCAAACCGAAAGGTTTGGGGCTTTTTGCTTCAATATGGCTTAGTTTTCTTTGATTATGGTGGTATCTGGTTTGGTTTCTTTGGGAGCAGATAAAAATCCTTTCAGTAGTTTTTTAGCTTCATTTACTGCTTTGTCTTTGGTGACATTTGCCTGCTTTTCTAATTCTTTTTTGACACTATCTTGAACTACTTCCGCCTTGAGCTTCATTTCTTTTTTGATACTATCCTGAGCAGCATTGAATTGCTCTGTAGCTTTCGTTTGCAATGTTTGAGTTTCCCCGCTTACTCTAGCTTTTAATGCATTTGTCAATAAACTTTCCATACTATTCCCTCCTGCCAAAGCTATTTTTGGAGAATTGTATGTGCCTGAAAGATTCAAAGCAATAGGGATTTTGGTGTTTTCATCTACTGTAGATCCCGAAAGGGTTGCCAAAATTGAATTGGCTTGAGTCCCAAATTTTCCAGCAGGAACTTGCATATTGATCAGGTAATTGATGGACCCGTCAAACCCGGCAGATCCTTGTACATTGGCTTCATAATCCCAAAGTTTTACATCAAATGGCTTCACATCCATTACCCCATTATCAATGGAAATGGGGATGGAAATATTACGCAATTGTAGCGTATTGACATCCTTTAGTTTGGTCAAGCTGGTGATGCCCTCCAAAATTTTACTGTCTTTAAGGGCTGTTTCGGCTATTTTTAACAAGCCAGAGCCATCCAAACTTGATAAAAGAGGCATCATATCTTGGCCTAAGTTTCCTGAGAAACTAAGATTTGAATTGAATTTTCCTGTCAGGTTTTGTGCAATAGGAGCAAAAGCTTTGACTGTATTAAATGATTTAAAAGCCTCTGCTATACTTAACTCCACGATATTCAAATCAAAATCAAATTTTGGTACCGTAATATCTCTAGGATCATAGGTACCGCTTAATGCAATGCTTCCGCCTAAAGTTTTCATGGAGGCATCACTAAACTTCAACACTCCATCCTTCAAGGTCATGCTTCCCTTCATATCTCTAAGATTCATGTTGTCATAAATGACTTCATTCGCTGATACACTCATGGTGAAATCAATATTTGTCGGAAGCTCTATGACAGTCAATTCTGTGCTTGAAGTGTCTGGGCTATTATCTTCTGTCATCCATTCGTTCACATTGAACCGAGTGCTGTTGATCGCCAATTGACCTTTTAAGGTGCCATTCTCACTGAGAAGATATTCCATGTAGTTGGACAATGATCCCGTCGCTTGGACAGGACTTTCTCCTAATTTAGAGTCAAATTCAGTGAGCTTAATACTAGTAGGACTAAACTCAGTGATTGCTTTGGATATTTCAACACCTTGAGGTATCTCTGAAGAGCTGTACTTAAAGTCCGATACTTCCATTGTTCCTTTGGTGTCCAATTGCTGATATTTTCCTGCTTCCAAGGCAGCATAGGATCCTTGAGTTAGTATATCAGCTTGAATTCGACCTTCCAAATTCATGTCATCCACAGGAAAAATTGCCATGATTTTTTTCAGGTCCACTTCCCCTTTGATTTCTCCATCCCAATTCAATTTTTCAAAATCAGTGATTTTCATTTTTCCATGGATTTCCTCTTCTTCCAATTCAAAACCAAATTGGCTTAGGTTGACCAAGAAATCGTTCATTTTGCCACTGTTGTTCTGAATCAAGGCATTCACACGGATGTTTTCAATTGGGGCAGGATATTCGGTACTTTTTGCATAGCCATTTGCCAACACTAGTTTGGCATCAATTGCTGGAATCACTCCGGCAATAGAATCATATTTCCCTTTTGCCGTTGCATTGATAGCTAGATTTCCTTTCAGCGCCAATCCATCAATTGGAAAAATGGAAGTCATTTCCTCTAGATTTAATTTCCCATTGATCGCGGCATCCATGGTATAAGAAATTAAGTCTTGCAAAAAGAATTTTCCAGAAAGTGGATTGCTACCAAACTCTAAATTGAAAGTAGGAATAGAAACAGATGTATTGTCTAAGTGATCAGTTTCGTTAAAGACGTGTAAGTCTAGATTTACATTTTTGACGGGTCTTGGTAGATCGGGGTATTGAAACATCCCGTCAGCGATTTTCAAGCTGATGTCAAAAGAGGGGAATTTAGTCTCATTATAAATTCCTTTGACAAAACCCGAGAAGTCCATGGTCCCAGATGTTTCCAGGCTGGAAAAGCTATCTGAATAGATTCCCGGAACCAAGGAAAGGACACTTTTAAATTCATTGTTTCTTCCAGAGAAAGCTAGATCCAATTCAATATCATCTGTAGGCATGGCCAGAAACCCTGAGAGCCCAAATACAAAATCATTCAGTTGAAACTCACCTTCTCCAAGGGTAAATTTCATTTTATCCATATCAATGTTGACCAACGTCTCTCCTGAAAAAGTCTTATTGGAAAGGTAGCTAGTACCTTCATAATTTATTTCCGCAATTAAGGCCTCAAGTTCTATTGGTAATTCATATACGTCAGAAGTAAATTCTCCATTTCCCGTAGCATTAATATCTCCTAAAGCCATAAAGTAACGAAGGGAACGATCGTCATAAACCAGGTTAAGATGATTGATTTCAATTTGGTCTACACCTATTCTTAGGTTGCTTTCTTCCGTTGTGGTAGATTCTTCAGATGGATAAGTGATATCATAGTTGGCAGTTCCATCCTCCAATACTTTCACATAAAGGCTTCCTCCATTCAAATGTACTCCTGTCAAGGTAGGATAGTCATTAAACAATACCGACTTCAAATTAAAATCTATTTGAAGTTCATCTAACCTTGCCAGCGTGTCATTTTCAAAAGGTGCATTTCCTACGATTCCAAAATCTTTGACATTAGCCGAGATGTCAGGAAAATTTCTAAAAATGCTGAGACTGATGTTATCCAAATCATACAGCACCTTTGCATTCACAGATTGGGCAATTTCTTGGTCAATTCGGGCAGCTATTTTATCCTTGAATATGAAGGGAATAGCGATGGCTGAAGCGATCAGAAATAAAAATATAGCAGATAGTATTAATAGAGTCTTTTTCATAATCGTTGAAATTGGGCAATTGAGTTGTATAGGACCTTTTATACAGAATGGAATTGCAATGCTAATTACGGAGAACTGTTCCGTAAAGGCTTAATTTAAAGCAAGATTTAAGCCGTTCAATAGTAAATTTTTTGACTTGGAAATAAGAAAGGCCATGATTTAGAAAAAAACCATGACCTGTAATATGAAAAGCAGTATTTTAGTTAAGACCCCGGAAAGGAAATTCCTTTTACTCTTCTATATAGATTGACTGCATATTTATCTGTCATTCCAGAAATGAAATCAACCAAAGACCTCAGTAATGGATAAGGATTTACTTCAGCTCCCCAGCCCTTTAATGGAAAGTCTTCTGGAAGCAGTCGTAAAATACTTTTATCTTGACCTGAGAATCTTTCAGGAAGATAAAATTGGTGATATAATGCCTGAGAAAATACAGAAAGTAACCCTTCCAGTACCTGGAAGCCTGCTGCTTCCTTTTCTAATACGACCTTGGAGCGATAAATTTTATCTATAGAGACCATGGTGATTTGTTGGAGTGCTTTAGCAGATGGTATAATGTCTGTCAATGCTTTGTCAAAGTTTCCCTTGCACATGCTCTCCTCATACTGTGCAAAAACTTCTACAGTTTCACGGATTAACTCTCCGATTGCCAATGCCCTTAATGCACCTAGGTTTTGGGAATTGGTCCGATTTTTCAGTTTTTTCGGATCAAATTTATCTTTCAAAATGGGAGCTAAAAGCTTGACAGTTTCTTCAAAACTTACCAGGCCCAAAGTGCATCCATCTTCCAAATCAATAATACTGTAGCATATGTCATCTGCGGCTTCTACCAAAAATGCTAGGGGGTGTCGTAACCAACATTCAGGGCTGGATTTCTCCATTCCCAAAAAGGTTCCCATTTGCTCAAAATCAACTAATTGATTAATAAAAAAGCCATATTTTTTCTGACTTCTTCTTGCGATGTCCCTATGTGGAATAAAGCTAGGTCGAGGATATTTGGTAAATGCTGCAAGCGTAGCATAAGTGAGTTTCAAACCATTTGATTTTGAAACTAACATTCTGAATCCCTGTGCATTACCTTCAAAGTTGCAAAGGTCTTCCCATTGCTCACCCCGTACATGAGATTCCCAACATTTCCCAGTATCGTGAAATTTAAAAAAATCGGAAATAGCTTCTTCTCCTGCATGTCCAAAAGGAGGATTTCCAATATCGTGAGTTAGTGCAGCAGCAGCCACAATAGCCCCTACTTCATAGGCTGAAATCCCCGTTTTTTGCAGATTAGGGTATTTTTCCAATAGAAATTCTCCAGCAGATTTACCTAATGACCTTCCTACGCTTGATACTTCAAGACTATGCGTTAACCGGGTGTGGACAAAGGCCTGTTCGGGTAATGGAAAGACCTGTGTTTTGTCCTGTAGATTTCGAAAAGGAGCTGAAAATATGATCCTATCATAATCTACTTCAAACTCACTTCTTGTAATTTGAGTTGGAATAAAACCGGGCTCATCTCCAAATCTGCCCCTGGCCAATAATTTTTCCCATTTCATCATCCCCAAAAATAACAAGCTACTTTTACAATCCGTTTAAAAAAATTAAATTGTAAATTGGCACGGACATTGAAACTTGTCCGGTCAAACTAACCCAACAATTTACGTATGAAGAATATATTTAATTATTTGATGTTGCTCGGAGTAATGCTTTTTGCTGTTGCATGCTCCAATGATGATGAAACTCCAAACGGAGGAAACGCCAGAGTAAATTTTTACTTGGTAGATGCTCCTGGAGATTTTGAGGAAGTTTGGATTGAAGTGCTTGCAATTAGAGTTAAAGCAGAAGATGATTCCATGGATGATGATGTTCAAGGCAATGATGATGATGACGAGAATGAATCTGATTGGATTGAAATTCCTTACGATGAAGCTAGCCCTTACGTGAATTTGATGGATCTAACAGGTGAAAATTCCTTGTTTATTGGATCAGAAGATTTTCCTGAAGGCGAAATTGATCAATTGCGATTGGTGCTTGGAGATGATAACTACGTGATCAGAGACGGTGAACGTTCTGATTTGACAACACCAAGTGCTCAGCAAAGTGGACTGAAAATCAAGGTTGATGAAGATATTGAAGGAGGTATGAGTTATAACTTGGTTATTGATTTTGATGTTGCAAAATCAATTGTTGAGGCAGGAAACTCCGGGAATATTATCTTGAAGCCTGTTTTAAGAGCCTATTTGGAAGAAGCAGCTTCAGGAGTAATGGGCCAAGTATTCCCAGCAGAAGCTCAACCAGTGGCAGTGAATGCCCTAAAAGGTGATGATGAGTATAATACATTTGTCGATGATAATGGTAATTTCAAAATTTTAGGAATGGATGATGGAGTCTATACCTTTACATTTACTCCAAATGATGGTTACCAAATATTGGTAGTAGAAAATGTTGTTGTAGAGGAAGGAGTTGTGCTTACCCTAGACCCTATTACACTTCTACCTATAGAAGAATAAAAATGAAAGCCGGTTTCGACCGGCTTTTTTTTATGATTTTTTGATCTATCTCCCAAAGGCTAAATTTTGACTACTTTTAGGCTAAATTTGTAAAGTGAAAAGAAGCGTTTTTAATTTCTTAAGTATTCTTTTAATTCTGTGCTTTTGGGGTTGTAGCGAATTTGATTCTAACCCTAAAGGCTTGCTGAACCTTATTCTGATAGATGCACCTGCACAATGGGACTCTGTTTTTGTGGAGATCCAAGGGGTTGATGTAGAGTTGATCAGATCGGGTAGAGAAGATGGTGTGATTGAAACCTATTTTCTTCCTTATGCTCCAGGAGATAAAAAAATTGAAGTTAGCTCCTTGGTAGCGGGGGAAGCTCTTTTATTAGGTAGGGATGAATTACCAAATGGGAAGGTGTTGGGTTTGACTATGAGATTGGGAAATGAATATTTCCTCTACCTAGATGAAAAAAGGTATTCTATGAGTTTGGCAGAATCTTCCTCCAATGAGGTACCTATAGAAATTGAAATGGATATTGAGCAAGGGTTTTCCTATGATATCGTATTGGATTTTGATCTTGAAAAATCTATAAAAGTCATAGGTGAAGGGCCTTTGTCTTTTGAGTTGAATCCTTCGGTAAAAGCGTATAAAGGCGCAGGCACAGGAGAAATTAGGGGGGTAGTCAGCCCCACTGCCTTGCAACCAGCTGTCTATGCAATTTTAGAAGGGGATTCAATAAGTACACATACCAACAGTTCTGGAACCTATAATTTTAGACTTCCTGAGGGGACTTATTCACTTTACTTTGATCCCAAAAATGAGTCTTATGCAGATACCCTAATTCACAATGTGGAAGTAGTGGCTAGAGAAACAAATTCCTTGGATTTGGTGACTTTAAAATTGAAGCCTTAGTATGAATGATCAACTCTACATGCAAAGAGCTTTAGAGCTTGCTGAATTAGGGAGAGGTAATGTAAGTCCAAACCCAATGGTGGGATGTGTGATTGTGAAGGAGGGATTTATTATCGGGGAGGGATACCATCGGAAATATGGGGAAGCTCACGCGGAAGTCAATGCAGTAAATGATGTCAAAGATCCTAAGTTAATAGAGGGCGCTACTGCCTATGTGACTTTGGAGCCATGCGCCCATTTTGGGAAAACTCCTCCTTGTGCCAATTTATTGGTGGAAATGAAGATAGGAAGAGTTGTCATTGCAGCCGTGGATTCCAACCCTTTGGTTGGGGGAAAAGGCATTAATATCTTAAAAGAAGCGGGAATTGAAGTGGACACCGGAATTTTAGAAGAAGAAGCCCGATGGCAAAATCGCAGATTTTTTACGCAAATAGAAAAAAAGCGTCCTTATGTGATTCTCAAGTGGGCCCAAACCGCTGATGGCTTCGTAGCAAGAAAAGATTATTCCTCAAAATGGATAAGTAATTTTTCCAGCCGTCAATTGGTTCATAAGTGGAGAGCAGAGGAAGATGCAATTATGGTAGGGAAGAATACTGCTAAATATGACAATCCTACCCTGAATGTAAGAAATTGGGTAGGTAAGAATCCTTTAAGGATTCTTGTTGATAGCAGATTGGAATTACCAAAAGACTTAAAATTATTTGATCAAGCAGTTCCTACTGTATGTTATAACACTCAAAAATCAGAAGTATATGGGAATTTAGAGTTTGTGAGACTAAAGTCTGGATTTTCTGTTCAAGATATACTTCAGGATTTAAATCAAAGGAAAATTCAAAGCCTGATTGTCGAAGGTGGGAGTTTCCTATTGAATAAATTTTTGGAATCTGAACTTTGGGATGAAGCTCGTGTGTTTACCAGTCAAAATAAATTTGAGGAAGGAATTGTTGCTCCAATCATTAATAATCCTGCATCCGAATTTATTTCAATTTTAGAAGATCGTCTAGCAATACATTATCATGTCTGAAAATCTATTTATCCCAGAAGCTGCTACCAAGGCAGAAAAATACGAAGCGGTAATCCCGCAAATTGAAGCGCTGATAAGTGGAGAACCAGACTTATATGCCAATTTGGCCAATATTTCTGCAGCCTTGAAAGAGGCTTTTGGATTTTTTTGGGTAGGCTTTTATTTGGTGAAGGAAACTCAATTGGTATTAGGTCCATTCCAGGGCCCTATCGCTTGTACTCGGATTTCAATTGGAAAAGGGGTTTGTGGTACGGCTTGGCAAGAAGCCAAAACGCAAGTTGTTCCGGATGTTGATGCTTTTCCAGGACATATTGCATGTAGCTCTGCCTCAAAATCAGAAATTGTGGTCCCTGTATTTAAAGATAAACAGGTCGTAATGATCTTGGATGTGGATTCTGACCAATTAGATGATTTTGATCAAACCGACCAAAAGTATCTGGAAAAGTTAATGGACTCTTTAGGAAATACTTTATAATAAATCCGTTCTAGTCTATTAATCAAGGGTTCTTTAGTTTAGACTTTTTCCAAATGAACGGATGATCTCAATCGTTTCTTCCTTTCTTTCAATCATTCCTACATGACCAGTTTCTGGAAGTTCAACGTAGTTGGTCACCGCTTCTTGGTGTTTTCTACTTGCTTCAATTGGTACCGCTGCATCCAGTTCTCCAGCGATCATCAATTTTGAACCTTGAAAATTTTCTAAGACTTCCATTCGGTCTTTTCGATCTCTCATGGCTTTGGTAAGCACAATTAATCCCTCAAGAGAACAATTTTTACCTTGTTCGATGGCTAGTTGGATGTCTGAATATAATTCCTCTCTTCTATTTTCCGGAAAAAGAGGTGGAACAAAAGAAGTAACAAAGGTATCTACTCCATATTTCTGAAGGAAAATTACGGTGCGGTCTCGCATTTCTTTCTTTTCCTGACTGTCTGCAAAAGCAGTAGAATGAAAAAGGCCTATGGCTTTTAACTTGTGCCCCATTAACTCTGTGAGGGCTAAAGTAACGTAGCCGCCTAAGGAATGTCCGATTACTATAGGGTTTAAAATGCCTTCTTCCTCCAACCAATTTTCCAATAAAACAGCTATCTCTTCCATAGTCAGACTAGATTGCTCAAGTTTGGAATTTCCTATGCCGGGAAGATTTGGACAAATGATTCTAAAATCCTTGGATAATGAATTGGCAAAATCACTCCACATTTCTGCTATTTCACAAAAACCGTGGATCAGGACAATGGGTTGACCCTGTCCTTTTTCAAAAAATTCAATACCAGACATATTTGTGTTTTTTAGAGGGATTTGGCTACCTCAGCCATGCTTCTCACAGCATCTGCTATTCCATCAGGATCAAAACCACACTCTTTTTGCAATTCAATTTGCTCACCGTGTTCGATGACCTCATCTGGAATTCCCAAACGTTTTATTTGTGCTTGATAGCCATGATCCATCATCCATTCTAGAACTGCAGATCCAAAACCGCCCATGAGACATCCATCCTCCACAGTGATAACCTTTTTGAATTTGCCAAACACCTCATGGAGTAATTCTCCATCCAATGGTTTAGCAAATCGCATATCATAGTGCGCAGGATTTAGACCTTCTTTTTGGAGGGTTTCACATGCTTCTACAGCGTAGTTTCCAATGTGGCCCAAAGTTAAAATTGCTACTTCCTCTCCTTCTTTGATGATTCGTCCTTGTCCTGCAGGAATTTGTCTAAATGGTGTTTTCCATTCTGGCATTACTCCTTTACCTCTTGGATATCGAATGGAATATGGTCCATTGTGCAATGAACCTGAATACATCATATTTCGGAGTTCCTCTTCATTCATTGGTGCAGAAACAACCAGATTTGGAATGCATCTGAAATAGGCAATATCATAGGCACCGTGATGGGTAGGTCCATCAGCCCCAGCAAAACCAGCTCGATCAAGACAAAGTACTACTGGAAGGTTTTGAAGGCACACATCATGTACTACCTGATCATAGGCACGCTGCATGAAGGTGGAATAGATATTACAAAAAGGTACTAAACCTTGGGTAGCAAGACCTGCCGAAAATGTAACTGCATGTTGTTCCGCAATGCCCACATCAAATGCTCGGTCAGGCATGGCTTTCATCATGATATTCATGGACGATCCCGATGGCATGGCTGGAGTCACCCCCATGATTCTATCATCCATTTCAGCTAATTCCACTAAGGTATTTCCAAAAACATCTTGATACTTTGGAGCTTGAGGAATTGAAGGAGTTTTCTTGAAAATTTCTCCTGTTACTTTATCGAAAGTGCCTGGTGCATGCCAAGTCGTCTTGTTTCCATTTTCTGCAGGCGCGTATCCCTTTCCTTTGACTGTGACGCAGTGCAAAATTTTCGGGCCAGGGATATCTTTCAAATCCTTGAGAATTTCAGCCAAATGATTTACATCATGTCCGTCTACAGGACCAAAGTATCTTAAATTCAAGGATTCGAATAAGTTACTTTGATGAAGTACTGCGGATTTGATGGCTCCCTCTACTTTTGAGATAACTTCTTGGGCACTAGAACCGAATTTGCTGAATTTTCCCAAGAGCTTCCATACTTCATCTTTTACTTTATTATAAGTATGCGAAGTAGTAATATCTGTGAGGTAGTCCTTGAGTGCTCCTACGTTAGGATCAATGGACATACAGTTATCATTCAAAATAATCAGGACATTGGAGTCACTGACTCCTGCATGGTTCATGGCTTCAAATGCCATTCCCCCGGTCATAGATCCATCGCCAATGACTGCGACATGTTGCTTGTGAACTCCTTTGTATTTGGAGCCTACAGCCATTCCCAAAGCAGCAGAAATGGAAGTGCTGGAATGACCTACACCAAATGTGTCGTATTCGCTCTCTTTTCTTTTAGGGAAACCGGAAATACCTCCGTACACTCGATTGGTATGAAATTGATCTCTACGGCCAGTTAGGATTTTATGCCCATAGGCTTGATGGCCTACATCCCACACCAATTGATCTTCAGGAGTATTTAAAACGTAATGAAGAGCCACGGTCAGCTCTACTACACCTAAACTTGCACCAAAATGTCCCCCATACACGGAAACGTTATCTACTATAAATTGACGCAATTCATCGCATATCTGAACGAGTTTTTCCTTCTGAAACTTCTTCAGGTCAGCAGGGCTGTTGATTTGCGCTAATAATTCTCCTGGTTGAATCAACATGATCTAATTTCTGGTGTCAAAAAGAAATAACTCTCCTTTTAAGTATTTGTTCTAAAATCAGTTAGGATTTCTTTTTGCCTACCTTTTTTCATTCTTTGGCCTAAGTCCAATTAATTTACGCTTAATTGAATATCTTTGGCTACAAGGTTGCAAAATTAACCAATAATTTAAATATCCCTTGAGTTTCGAAATCAAATTACCGCTTTTCGAGGGCCCGTTCGATTTGATGTTATTCTTCATTGAGCGGGACGAATTGGATATATATGATATTCCTATCTCCAAGATAACCAATGATTTCTTAGACTACCTACATCATCTGGAAAAAATGGAGATAGAAGTGGCAAGTGATTTTATTCTCTTTGCAGCAACTTTAATGCGAATTAAATCCAAACTTTTGCTTCCAAGGCCTGAATTAAATGAGCAAGGTGAAGAAATAGACCCTCGCGAGGAATTGATTAGAAACCTTTTGGAGTATAAAAAGTACAAATCTGTGATACAGGATCTGGCAAGTTTGGAAGAGACCAGATTAACCAAAGAAAAAAGAGGAAACTTGCTTTTTGAGCTGCAGGAACTAAGTAAAGTAGAGGACGTTGATGCTGAAATGCAGCATGTGGATTTATACAAACTGCTCAAAGTGTTTCAGCGGAGTATGGCCAAATTCGCCGCGAGAGGGGATGAAACAAAGCATACGGTCATCCAGTATCCCTATACCATAGAGCAGCAAAAAGACTTCGTATTGGAAAGAATTAGTTTTAAAAAACAAGTACCATTTTCAGAATTTATCACCTACAAACCAGACAAAATTTTTGTGATTTATACCTTTCTGGCAATTCTAGAATTACTTCAGCTTTCTAAAGTTACCATCATTATCGGTGAAGGCTTTAATAATTTTTGGGTGGAAAAGACTGAGCCAATCGCTGCGGGCTAAGTATGAAATTGGACAACAAAAAAATCTTTCAGACATTAAACCCCAATAAGGTTTGGGTGCCTATTATCATAGGCTTGGGGATCGTATTTGCGATGTTTTATTTTGACCCCTCAATCAATGCTGAAACCTTAAGTGTTGTTTTTGATGCATCCTTGTCCTGGATTTTTTTGGCTATCGTAGTCATTCTTTTTAGGGATGCCGGATATATATACCGGATTCGGGAAATTACCAATAGAGAACTTACCTGGTCTAGGTCTATCTACGTGATTATTCTTTGGGAATTTGCTTCGGCGGTAACCCCTTCTGTAGTAGGAGGTACGGCTGTAGCAATCTTCATATTGAACAAGGAAGGGATCAAATTAGGAAGAGCGATTGCCTATGTCATGGTGACGGCGATTTTAGATAATTTGTTTTTTGTCATTGGGGCTCCTATTATCTTGTTTTTTGCAAAGGGAAATATATTTCCAGAAAGCAAGGTGTTGGAAACCCAGATGCAGAGTAGTATGGAGGCAATTTTCTGGATTAGTTATGCCCTCTATGCGACCTATAGCTTAATCATGGCAGCCGCACTATTTTATAGACCTAGAGTTTTCAAATGGGTGTTGATCAAATTATTTTCTATCAAATGGCTCCGCAAATGGAAGCATGATGCAAGTGAATATGGAAATCAGATCATTGAAGCATCCAAAGAATTGACCGGTAAAAACTTCAGGTATTGGCTTCCTATCGTGGCAGCTACAATCTTTATTTGGACTTCCAGATATTTAATGTTGAATGCATTAATCTCTGCCTTTGTGCCATTGAGTCTCAATGATCATATCATTGTATTTGCAAGGCAGGTGATCATGTGGATCGTGATGATGATTTCTCCCACTCCAGGTAGTAGCGGTACGGCTGAGTTTTTCTTTGCGCAGTTCTTCACCCAATTCCTTACTATTTACACCTTTGTGACGAGTATCGTGTGGAGGCTACTATCTTATTACCCCTACTTGATTCTTGGGGCATTATTCTTGCCTAGATGGATCAAACAGGTCTTTTTTAAGAAAAAGGAGAATGAAACCCTAGAGTAATATGCTACAGGAAATGACCATCAAGCAAGTTGCTGAAATTACTAAAGGAGAACTTTTAGGAAATGTAAAAAGCAATTTGATTTCTCAAGTAGCTATTGATTCCCGTCAGATTATACATCCTAGCCGTAGCTTGTTTGTAGCCTTAAAAGGGGCAAAAGCGGATGGAACAGTATTTATTCCCCAACTTTTTGAGTTGGGCGTTCGATGTTTTCTGGTTCCAAAAAATTATAAAACAAAGGAAGATACAGCATCTTATGTGGTAGTAGAAGATACCAGATCAGCTTTACAGAAGCTTGCTGAATTTCAACGAAACCAGTTCCAAAAGCCTATAGTTTCCATTACAGGGAGCAATGGCAAAACCATTGTCAAGGAATGGTTAGGTCAGGTCCTAAGCCAAAAATTTCATGTAGCCAAAAGCCCTAAAAGCTATAATTCCCAAGTTGGAGTACCTCTTTCCATTTTTGGAATCGAAAAGGATCATCAGGTGGCAATTCTTGAAGCGGGGATTTCAAAATCTGGGGAAATGGCTGCTTTGGAAAAAATGATTCAACCAAGTTTGGGAATTTTCACCAATATTGGGACTGCCCACCAAGAAGGTTTTGAAAGCCAAGAGCAAAAGATTTCGGAGAAACTCAGCCTTTTTGAGCGTTCAAAACTGTTGATTTACTGTAAAGACCATCCAATATTGGCTTCTAAGATTGCCAATACCTTTCCAGAGGATAAATTGATAGCTTGGTCAGATGAGCCTGGTTCAGATTTCACCAGATCTGTTAAAATCAGAGATCATCAAACGAAAATATTCCTATTAAAATCTGATTTAAGTACCTATACATTTCAAGTTCCTTTTAGAGATCCAGCCTCTATTGAAAATATTACCCATGTTCTAGTTGCCGCCTTAACATTGGGTCAATCTTCAGAATCTATCCAAGAAGGGTTGCATCATCTGAAGTCGATCGATATGCGCTTGACTTTGAAGCCGGGTGTGCATGAATCTATTATAATTGATGATACTTATAATAACGATTTGGCTGGTTTAAAGGTCGCGCTGGATTTTATGCAGCAGCAGCGTCCCAAAAACAGAAAGGTTTTGATACTTTCTGATTTATTGCAACAGGGAGAGCCGGATCGGGTTTATTCCATGGTCTCCGATTTGATAATGAATTATCGCTTAGATAAAATTGTAGGGGTGGGTCAAGACATTGCGCGGATTGGCACTAATTTTCCAGGTAAGTTTGAGACTTATTTAAAAACGGAAGATTTGCTTGATGTCCTAGACCCTGAACAATTTACAAATGATTTGATCCTGATTACTGGAGCAAGGCCGTTTGGTTTTGAAAGAGTAGTCAATAGACTCCAGCAACGTATCCATGGGACAACTTTAGAGATCAACCTCAATGCATTAACGCATAATTTTAATTTTTATAAAAGACTGGTAAAACCTGAAACCAAAATGATGGTGATGGTAAAAGCCTTTGCCTATGGTGGAGGTGCAGTAGAAATTGCCAATCACTTACAAACCATGGGTGCAGATTACCTGGCAGTGGCTTTTACCGATGAAGGAGTAATTTTAAGAAAGCATGGAATTTCCTTACCGATTATGGTACTGAATCCCCTAGAGGAGTCTATAGATTTGTGCCATGAGTATGCTTTGGAACCAGTGGTTTTTAGTCCTGAATTTTTCAAAAAGGTCAACCAATATTGTGAGATAAATGAGCGGTCCTTATCTATTCATCTGGATTTGGATACCGGTATGCACCGGCTGGGTTTTGAGGAGAAGCATCTGGATGAATTAAAGGAGCTGATTTCAAAGGCAAGACATTTAAAAATAGCTTCCGTGTATACCCATTTGGTAGGTGCTGACGAAGAACTCCATCGTGATTTTTCATTAGAACAAATCCTCAGTTTCCAGCGAATGAAATCAGAGTTGGAGCAAATTTTACCTACAGACACTTTGTTTCATGCCCTCAATTCCGCTGGAATAGCAGCTTTCCCGGAATATCAATTTGATATGGTAAGGCTTGGAATTGGCTTGTACGGAGTAGAGGTAACCGGTAAATATGGAAATTCGCTTCGGTCTATCAGTACCTTAAAGACGACTATTTCCCAGGTTAAAACTTTAAATCCAGGTGAAACGGTAGGTTATTCGAGAAAAGGAGCCTTACCTCAGGGAGGAAAAATAGCTACTCTTGGTATTGGTTATGCAGATGGCTATGACAGGAGGTTTTCGAATGGAAATGGATATGTCCTCATTCAGGGAAAAAAAGCTCCTGTAGTAGGAAACGTTTGTATGGATATGTGCATGGTAGATGTGAGTGATTTGGATGTCAAACCTGGAGATGAAGCAATTATCTATGGAGAGCAGATTTCTTTGAAAGAGCTCGCAAGCCGAATAGGAACCATTCCTTATGAGTTATTAACCAATATCAGTACCAGAGTAAAACGTGTATACTATTTGGATTGAGTGGTGAAGGCTGATATTTTTTCCTAAATTCATTTATGAAAATCACAAGAAAACGACTTGCTCATATAGTTTTTGAGTCTGACGATTGGGCCTCGAAGACTTTCGACATTGTATTGCTTTTTTTGATTTTTGGAAGTATTCTCATTTCCATTCTAGACTCGGTGGCAAGTCTTCGTGCTACCTATGGGGACTTTTTTTGGTGGTTGGAATGGGTTTTTACTATTTTATTTACAGTAGAATATGTACTACGGGTTTGGTTATCTAGAAAACCCAGAGGTTATATTTTTAGCTTTTATGGCTTGGTAGACCTGCTAGCCATTTTACCTTCTTATTTGAGCTTTTTCGTGGTGAATTCTCAGCTTCTGGCGGTGGTAAGAGCTTTACGTTTGTTGCGGGTGATCAGAATCTTAAAATTAGGGAGGTATGTTTCCGAAGCTGAATATTTACAACGATCCCTTCGTGCCAGTTCACATAAAATAATGATTTTTATAGGGTTTGTGGTTACCATTGTATTGATCATGGGAACCCTGATGTTCATTATAGAAGGTCCGGAACATGGATTTACGAGCATCCCTGTTGGAATGTATTGGGCGATCGTCACCTTGACTACTGTAGGCTTTGGAGATATCACTCCTGCCACTCCCTTAGGCCAGTTTGTCTCCTCTATAATTATGCTTCTTGGATATGCGATCATAGCTGTACCTACTGGTATTGTAAGTACGGAAATGGCTTCTCAACGAAAAAAAGCAGATAGGCCTAAGTTGATTACATGTCCAAATTGCGGAAAGGACGATTTGAAACCTACCGACAATTTCTGTGCAAATTGTGGGATCAGCCTACGTTAATCTTCCAGATTCAGAAACTCCTGGATGTTTTTAATCTTTCCGAATAGTAAAAGGATATCTCCTTCTTCAAGTAAATAATCCGGGGTTATTACCCCAATTACTCTTTTTTCCTGAGTTTTAAGACCTAGCAAGTTGGTTTTATCTTCCAATTTGATGACAGTCAAAATGTTTAAAAAGAACTCCTTTCGAATTTCGGCTTCGGATACCTTCATTCCGAAATAACGCTTCGGCAATTTTACTTCCACAATGTTGTATTCATCTGAGATCTCCAGTGAGTCCATCACTCCTTTCAACTCCAATCTTTTTGATAATCGATCAGCAGTTTCTTCCTCTGGATGTATGATTTCATCTACTCCAATACTTCGAATCACGGTCTCGTGTAAATCATTGATGGCTCTTGCGATGATCCGTTTTACCTGAAGCTGTTTAAAAATAGCGGTAGACATGATGGAGGCCCCAACATCTTCCCCAATAGCAATAATGACCACATCACAGTCTTTGAGGGGTAAGTTTTTCACCGCTTGTGCGTCTGTAGCGTTCATCGTCACCGCATGGGTGATTTTGTTACTGATCAGGTCAATGCGGTTTTCGCTATTATCTACTCCGATTACCTCATGGCCTAAATCGGTCAGTCTAATGGCGAGATACCCGCCAAAGTTTCCCATTCCAACTATGATGTATTTCATGTGTTTTTAATTTGGTTTTTATAGGCCACTTGGAATCTATTAAGTTTTATCGTTCCATTTGTGGTGTATAGTTTTATGCTCGGTTTTACAGCATAATTAATTTACGTAATAAAGACATTTTCCTCTGGATATTTATAGCGGTGCTGGCCTGCTTTTCTAACAATTGCAATCAATACTGTCAACGTACCTACCCTACCCATAAACATGCAAATCATGATCACCAATTTACTGGCTGTCCCCAACTGTGAAGTAATTCCCAAACTCAATCCCACCGTCGAAAATGCGCTAAATACTTCAAAAGCCACGTCGATCAAGGGTAGGTGAGGGTCAAAAAGCATAACTAAGAAAATTCCTAAACCAATTACTAAAAAGGATAAGGCAATTACTGCAAATGCTTTTTGTATGGTTTCATTTGAAATTTGCCTCATAAAAACTTCTACTCTCTTTTTACCGGTGGCAATGCTTATTGTATTTAATAAGGCTACAGCAAAGGTGCTGGTTTTAAGTCCTCCGCCAGTAGATCCAGGTGAAGCTCCTATCCACATCAGGATCAAATATATTAAGATGGTAGGCACAGTGAGTAAGGTCATATCAACCGTATTGAACCCAGCTGTTCTTGGAGTTACTGCTCCAAAAACCGCAGTAGCGAATTTTCCATAAGGACTCAACCCTTCAAGGGTACTTTCACTTTCAAACACCCAGAAGGTGATAAAGCCAACAACCAATAGAATTCCCGTGGTATACAGAGAAAGCTTAGTGCTGACATTTGAAATCCTTGGAACATGTCTGTAGGATTCTATTCCCAATAGGTTTTTTGTTCCTCCGACTACTACGTGTTTCAAATAATTGTAATAATTAATAAAGACGGGAAAACCGATCCCTCCTAAAATAATGGCCAAAGCCAGGACCAAATGCATGGAATAGGCCTCTCTAAACCCAGACTCATAGAGCCCATTGCTCAAGGTGGAAAATCCTGCGTTACAGAATGCTGAAATAGCATGGAAAGCTGCAAAAAACAATTGCTCTCCTTTGGAGCTAAATAAGTCATCTGCCGTGAAATGGTAAATTAAAAAAGCAGCTATTACCTCCGTCAATACCGTAAAGAAGATGATTTTTAATAAGGTGGAATAAATCTCTCCAACGTTGTTTTCATTGATGTAATCTCTGATGAACAACTGGTTTTCTATGGAGAAGCTGCCTTTAAAAAAGAAACCAAAAAAACTGGTAAAGGTCATCATTCCCAAGCCCCCTATTTGAAAAAGGATCATGATGATGGTCTGACCAAAAAATGTGAAATCCTTTGCGGTGTCTAGTACGATCAGACCTGTCACACATACCGCAGAAGTGGAGGTAAATAATGCGTCAATCAAGGAAATGCCATGTTGAGTGGCATGAGGAAGGCTTAATAAGATGGCTCCAATCCAAATCAAAATGAAGAAACTCATGATAAAGACTAGGGTTGGACTGGCTTTTAGACGGTTAATAGTCAGGCTAAACTTGCTGATCTCTATAAAAAATAGCATAGCCACCAGAATATTTACTATAAAATACTGGCGTGAGTAGTTTAGAATTCCTTCGGAAAATTCCATTCCAAATACATTCCACCTCAATAAGGAAAAACCAATTAAGAAAAGGGAAAGCAGTAGCTCCAATAATACCCTACTTACTAAAATGGATGGCTCATTAAGTAGGATTTTTAGGATATATCCAATCCCTATCAAGATCAGGCAAAGGGTAAAGATAAATGAGGTGACAGCATAGGAACCTGAAGTGGGTTCATATCCCAAATGATACAATAAAATTCCGAAGCTGATGAAGCTGCTGTAACGAACTACACCTTCAACAATTGCTTTCAGCTTACGTGTGAAATATAAATTGCGGACAGGATTAGAAAAAAATTTAAAATTTAGTTTCATTCAGGCTTGATTCAATTACCTAAAGATATGCTTTAGTGTTTTACTTTTTAAACCATCGATTCCATGAAAAAAAGCTTTTTGAGGGAAATATGAGAATTTTACCTTCCAAATTTTGGGCAGAATAGATACTGGATCGGCCACTAAAGAGATAAGCAATGAGGCATGCCACCGCCAGATACAAGCCAGACTCCACTCCGAATAATTCCATTCCCATCACTGTGCAAGCCATCGGCGTGTTGGTAGCTCCGGAAAAAACACCCACAAAACCCATTCCTGCCAATAAAGCTAAAGGCAAAGGAATCCAGGATGATAAGGCATTTCCCAAAGTTGCTCCGGTGAAGAACAAAGGAGTAACTTCACCCCCTTTAAATCCTGCACCTAGAGTAAAACCAGTCATACCCGTTTTTACCAACCAATCATACCATGGCAAAGGTGTTTCAAAGGCCTCTACAATCCTAGGTACACCCAAGCCGATATAAGTAGTAGTGTCCGATATCCATACAATTAGGGCAATTAAAAGTCCGCCAATGAGCGGACGCATAGGAGGATAGGAAATCCATTTTGAAAATATATGAGAAAAAAAATGCGTGGTTTGGGCAAATAATCTTCCTGAAAACCCAAAGGCAATTCCTGCAGGAATGATCCAAAGAAAATTGATAATTGAAAGTGAAGGTACCTCTGGAATCATGTAATGAGTATGGCCTACTCCCCACAAATCTGCGCATACAAAATCCGCTACTAAGCCTGTCCACAAGGCAGGAAAAACAGACTTCCATCTAAACTTTCTATTGAGCATCCACTCCAAAGCGAAGATCGCTCCAGCCAATGGAGTTCCAAATACCGAGGCAAAACCTGCAGACACTCCAGCAATTAAAACGATCCTTCTATCCTCTTTTGCCAATCCAAACCATTTGGTCAATTGGTCCGCTAAAGAGCCCCCCATTTGCACTGCAGTGCCTTCTCGGCCTGCTGATCCCCCAAAAAGATGGGTGGCAATCGTACCAAAAAGTACCAACGGAGTCATTCGTAATGGAATGGGTTGATGGGTTTGGTAAAGTTCCTCCAGTAAAAGATTATTTCCTCTTACAGAAGATTCAGCATACTTATAATAAGTCCACCCGATGAGAAAACCTCCCAGAGGTAAGAGCGAAATAATCCAAAGGTTACTTTCGCGGGTTTGACTGGCCCAATCTAAGGCAACTAAAAAGAAAGCAGAAGCTGTTCCTGCGAGTAGCCCTATCAATAAACCAAATCCTGTCCAACGAAATAAGTAAGTAACCAGTGATGTGAAGTTCAATTCCTTTTTTTAAAGTTTGGCCCAAATTAGGCATAGAAAATGAAATGGAATAAACAGTCGGACAGTATTGTCAGATTTTGAAATTAACAATTTCCCAAATTTCGGGTTAACTTCGAATAAATCGCCCTATGCAAAATATCCTTATCACCGGAGGTTCAGGTCTAATTGGACAAAGAATCACTGCTTTGTTGGAAGCACAGGGCAAATCTGTGGCTTGGCTCAGCAGAAGTAAACAATCCCAAAAATCTTTTATTTGGGATATTGAAAATGAAACCATCGATCCCGAAGCAATGGAGTGGGCAGATGCTATTATCCATCTAGCGGGAGCTGGAGTCGCAGATAAAAGATGGACGGAGGAACGGAAAAAATTGATTTTAGAGTCTAGAACAAAATCTACCCAACTTATTTATAAGGCAGTAGCTGCTGTAACCAACCAACCGGATACAATGATATCTGCTTCAGCTGTTGGAATTTATGGATTCCACACTTTTACCGATTTGATGGATGAATCATCTCCCGAGGGAAATGATTTTTTAGCTAATGTGGTCAAAGCTTGGGAGGTAGAAGTAAAAAAAATAGAAAGCCTTCATTTGAGAACCGTGATCTTACGAATAGGGATTGTTTTGGATGAACACGGAGGGGCTTTAGGAGAAATGTTGAAACCACCAGTGGCAGCTCCTTTGGGAAAAGGAGACCAATGGATGAGTTGGATACATATTGAGGATTTGGCAAAAATGTTTGTTTTCGCACTTGAAAAAACCACGTTGCAAGGAGTGTTTAATGCAGTATCACCCAATCCAGCTACAAATTTTAGATTAACCCAAGAAGCAGCAAGAGCAAAAGGAAAACCGTTTGTTGGAATAGGAGTTCCTCCATTTTTACTCCGCCTAATCTTAGGGGAGATGGCCGCAATGGTTCTTGGAGGCAATAGGGTTTCCTCTTCAAAAATTCAAAAATCAGGCTTTGAATATGAGTTTCCCACACTCATTCCTGCATTGAAGGATATTTTTCACCGATAGGAATCTTTAAATTCTTTTTCCTCTTCCTATCAAAAACCAAAGGATAGTTCCCAGAAAAGGAACCAATACTACAATCAGTAGCCAAATCAGCCTGTCTGTTGAATTGTGAAAGTTGCTAATGACCACATCATAGATGGTGTATGCGTAGATGGCAAGGCCGATAATTCCTATTCCAAACATATTTTTAACTTGTTTTCGTGCTTTTTCCCAAGATAAGATAAACAATAGGCCCAATAACCTGGGCAAATAATATTATAATTAACCATATCAGTTTCATGTTCGCATCCTTGTACTCTGAGCGGATGATATCAACCAAACAATAAATCCATAATATGGTGTATAAGAGGCCAAAAATCATAAAAAAGAAGATCATTCCTCCTCCCATGTTTTGTATAAAGTGAAATGTCATGTATTAATTCGTGGGTTTTGAAAAATTAGGTTCAAAGTTTCTAAAATTCCTTTGGTCTTCCGGTTCATACTTATGTAAAGAAATTTACCAAGGATGGGGAGTATTAAAATCACCATTACCCAAATCAATTTCATTTGATGATCTCGAAAATCAGATCGAATCATATCCTTGAGGGCGTATATTGTAAATCCGAAATAACTGACTAGAAACAATAAACTACCGAGTAGCCAAAAGAGTAGACCGTTTGACGGTACTATCAAATCCATAGTGCTTCTTCAATTATTTTAACCATTAAACCAATTTAGTTTTTTTTAAAGAATGAAAGTAGGAATTTAGTCGAAAGTTTTAATCCATCTATCTATATGAAATCGAGCATAAACCTTGTTAGACAAAGGTTTAAATACCCAATCTGCGAGATTCCATGTGGCTCATTTAAATCAATTTAATCACATGAAAAAGGCTGTTTTGTCGTTTTTATTGACCGTTTTTGCCCTTTTTAGCTATGCTCAGGTGGACTTGAGCTATTACTTACCAAAAGGTTTTACCTATGATTCCAATATTCCTACACCGAAAGAGGTGCTGGGTTATGAGGTGGGTGAATGGCATGTGAGTCATGACCAGTTAGTAATGTATATGAAGGCAGTAGCTGAAGCTTCTGATCGAGTGACAATCGAAGAAACCGGAAGGACTTACGAAAAGCGACCCCAGGTTTTACTAACAATCACCTCTGCTGCCAATCATAGTAAAATTGATCAAATCAAGGCAGAAAGGGCTAAACTAAGAGATCCCGGGGCTTCAGTGGATATTAATTCCATGCCAATTGTCATGTTTATGGGCTATTCAGTCCACGGGAATGAACCAAGTGGAGCAAATTCATCCCTCTTGGCTATCTATCATTTTGCAGCAGCCAATGAAGTGGGACCTGAACTGGATAACATCATACTGTTGCTAGATCCTGCAATCAACCCTGATGGACTAAACAGATTCGCCTCTTGGGTCAATTCTCATAAATCTTACAATCTTAATGGAGATCCTAAAGGAAGAGAATACAATGAAGCTTGGCCAAGAGGCAGAACCAATCATTATTGGTTTGATTTAAATAGAGATTGGTTGCCTGTTCAGCATCCCGAGTCAAGAAATAGAGTACGGGTGTTTCAGGATTGGCTTCCTAATATCCATTTGGATTTCCATGAAATGGGAAGCAATAGTACCTTCTTTTTTCAGCCCGGAGTTCCTGCAAGAATGCACCCTCTTACTCCTCAAAAGAATTTTGAGTTGACCAAAAAGATTGGAGAGTACCATGCCAAAGCCTTGGATCAAATAGGCTCCTTGTACTACAACCAAGAGAACTATGATGATTTCTATTATGGAAAGGGTTCTACTTACCCAGATGTTCAAGGCTCCATTGGTATTTTATTTGAGCAGGCAAGCTCTAGAGGACATTTACAAAAGACTGACTATGGAATGTTGAGCTTTCCATTTACCATTAGAAACCAGTTTACTGCTAATCTATCCTCCTATCAGGCTGCCAAAGAAATGCGTGAGGAGTTGAATCAATGGATGAGGGATTTTTATTCTGAAATCAAAACGGAAAGTGAAGCGGATGTTAACAAAGCCTATATTTTTGGTAGTAAAGAAGATATGGCTCGAAGCTATCATTTGGCTGATTTAATTCTTCAGCATGATATCGAAGTGTATAGTCTCAAAGAAGATGTGACTTTGAATGGAAAGGAATTTAAGAAAGAGAACTCCTATATAGTTCCAGCGAATCAACCACAATATCGTCTAATTAAGGCCATGTTTGAAACCAGAACGTCTTTTCAAGATAGCCTTTTCTATGACATTTCCGCTTGGACTTATCCAATGGCTTTCAACTTGGATTATCAAGCCTTAAACAGTCGAATTTTGAACTTGGCAAGTGTTGAAAAAGTGGATAAAAGCAATTTGGTTTTAGCTCCTGGAAAGGTAATTGGAGCTCCTGGTGCTTATCAGTATGCGATGGAATGGACCGGTTATTATGCCCCAAAGGCTACAAACAAACTAATGAATGCAGGATTTTTGGTACGGGTAGCCCATGCTGAATTCAGTACTCCTGAAGGTAAGACTTTTGGAAGGGGTACCATTTTAATAGGTAAAGGTGATTCTGGATTGGATGAAAATACTATGTATCAGAAGTTAAATGAAATCGCAGCCTCTTCCAATGTGGATATCTACGCCATCAATACGGGTTATACTGCTGGAATTAATATGGGGTCCACTTTTACTGAAACATTAGACAAACCAGAAATCGCTTTGTTGGTTGAAGGGGGAGTAGATAGTTACGAAGCTGGTGAGGTTTGGCATTTATTGGATCAACGAATGGGAATGGCCATTACCTTGCTTCCAATGGATGCTATTGGAGGAACCACCTTGGATAAGTATAATGTAGTATTGATGCCTGATGGCAGATATAATGGGTTAGGTAAATCAGGTGCGGCAGTTTTAAAAGAATGGGTGTCCAAGGGCGGAACTTTGGTGGCCAAAGGTGGAGCTGTTCGTTTCCTCGCACAAAATGAAGTAGGTTCTTTTTCATTTAGAGAATTGCCAGAGGAAGAGCAAGGGCTACAAAAAAGCTATGCAGATTATGATAATGCTACTGGAGCAAAGGTAACTGGAGGAGCTATTTTTAATGCGAAACTGGACATTACGCATCCGATAGGCTATGGATATATGGATGCAAATATTCATACATTCAGGAATGATAATCAATTCATGGAGCCTTCGGAGAATCCTTATGCAAATCCACTAGTTTACACGGATAATCCTTTGGCCTCTGGATATATCCACCCCTCCAACTTAGAAGGATTAAAAAATGGTGGAGTGATACGGATATCTTCTCTAGGTAGTGGAAGGATTGTTGGGTTTGCTGATAATATGAATTTTAGAGCTTTTTGGTTTGGAACTAACAAGCTGTATCTAAATGCAATATTCTTTGGACAAACCATTCAGAGAGGTACTGGAAGGTAATTCCAAGGTAAAACAATCATTAAGCCTCATGTCTTTTAGCTTGGGGCTTTTTGTTTATTTTGTGTTTTTTCAAGAAAGTTCCAACCAAAATTTAAAAGCATTCGTTTTACAAGTTATTGTTTTGTGATTTATTAATTTTCAGCCAGAATAGTATTCTAACACCCTTCTTCATTTATGAAAAAATCTATACTTCTCAATTTTAGATGGTATTTAGCCGTAATTTTTTTAGGATTTTCCTCCCTTTCCAAAGCCCAAGAAATGAGTTTTGAAGAGTACAATCCTCCATCAACGCTCAAGGTACCTGAGAATCCTGTTCATAGAGCCAAATACCCTTTTGTAGATATTCATAGCCACCAAGGAGGAATCAATGAAGAGAAAATAGACCAATTGGTATCTGAAATGGACGAGCTTAATATGGGTGTGTTGGTCAATCTGAGTGGAAGAGGTTTTGGACGTGGGGACAGTAATTCCCAGCAGGAATACATCAAATCTATGATCCAAGAATTTAATACCTTTGCACCTGGGAGATTTATGGTATTTACCAATTTGAATTTTGCCGGTTTTGGAGATGAAAACTGGACAAGAATTGCAGTTAAAGAACTGGAAGAGGATGTTCAAGCTGGCGCCAGCGGATTGAAAATTTATAAAAGTCTCGGGTTGAATGTGAAAGACATCAATGGGAATCGGGTTCCAGTAGACCATCCTGATTTAGACCCTGTTTGGGCAAAAGCGGGTGAATTAGGAATTCCTGTGATTATCCACTCAGCGGATCCAGCTCAATTTTGGCAGGAAATGGACGCTAATAATGAACGTTGGTTGGAATTGAAGACACATCCCAACCGGAAAAGAGGTGATGATAACCCGGCTCCTTTTGAACAAATCATTGCGGAGCAGCACCATGTTTTTGAAAAGCACCCTGAAACGACCTTTATCAATGCACACATGGGATGGATGGCGAATGATTTAGATGCGGCATCCGCACATTTAGATAAATATCCGAATGTAAATTTTGGAATAGGTGCTGTCATCGCAGAATTTGGAAGACAGCCTAAAAGAGCCTATGAGTTTTTTGAGAAATATCAGGATAGAGTACTTTTTGGAAAAGATGCTTATAACAAAGAGGAATATTACACCTATTTCCGAGTGTTGGAGACGGAAGATGAATACTTCCCTTATTATAAAAAGTACCATGCTTTTTGGGCGATGTATGGCCTAGGTCTTTCTGATGAAGTTTTGAAGAAACTGTATTACAAAAATGCCCTTCGCATTGTGCCCGGGATGGACAAAACGGTATTTCCTGATTAATTTGAAAATAAATAAAAACCCCCTGTATTAGTATGTACAGGGGGTTTTTTTAATTAATGTCAAAGAGTGTGATTTAAAACTTCAAATTCAATCCTAGCATGAAATTCGTTCCTGCCATTGGATAATAATAGTTTTCTGTAATCAATTCTTTTCCTGAATCCCCAGGCAAGTAGTAGCTGAAGGTATACCCATTTGGTTCATACATTTCATTGAAAATATTGTTGACCAAAAGATTTACTTCTAAACTTTTGAAGAACCTAGGCTGAACTTGGTAACTGATTCTAAAATCATTTGTAAAGAATGAGTCAAGAGACCGGGCATCGTTACTAGTATTGTCCAGGTATTGCTTCCCTACATATTTAGACATCCAGTTGATGGATAAGTGATCAATAGGTTTGTATTCTATCGTAGCGGAAGCAATGGTATTTGGAGAAAATGCGATGTCTGTATTTTCATAGGTATTTGAAATCTGCTGAAATTCGGACTCGCTATAATCGTCTATGTACTCCGTAAAATTTTTGATTTTGTTTTGGCTGAAGGTAACATTTCCTCCAAAGACCCAAGCTTTTGCCACTTGTATAGCGCCTGAAAGCTCTATTCCTGCACGGTATGAATCAGCGACATTTTCGCGAATATATGCACCTACATCATTAATCTGACCAGTTAAAATCAATTGGTCTTTGTAATCCATAAAATAGAAGTTGGCATTGTAGTTAAACCTTCCTTTTTGTGCTCTTACACCTGCCTCTATATTGTTGAGGCGTTCTGGTTTTGGGATTTCCGTGATAGGGTTATCCGTAAAATCGGATCTTTTTGGTTCTCTATTGGCCACGGCATAGCTGGCATACCACACTTCTCCTGAGTTTTGCTCGTAGCTAAAACCAAACTTTGGGTTGAAGAAGGTATAGCTTTGTTGACCATCCACAATCCGTTGGTCATCATTGACCCCATAAAATGTGTAATCAATATTGCGTACTTGTAAGTCTCCAAATAGGTTCAAGCCAGGGCTAAGTTCATAGGTACCTTTTAGGTAGATATTTCGATCATCTTTGACTGCATTGTTGAAATAATATCGATCTCGTATTTGAGTTGCTCCTGCTATTCTTGCCCAAATAATTTCTCCAAAATGATCTCCATCGTATCGGTTTGCTCCTCCGCCTAGGACCACATCCCATTTTCCATTATCTGAGATATAATTGATAGAGGCAATTCCACCAAAGAAATCATTATCCAACCATCTTCTTCTAATAATATCAGTACTGGATATGATCTCCTCTCCGATCACTACATCTGGTAAGCCATAGCTTGCAAAATCATCATCTTCACGGTATTGTTCATAGTATCCTCGTCCATACGTATAGTGAAGTGCTGCATTGGTTTTCCAATTGGAACCAATTTTACCAGTGTAAATTAATTGGTAATGATCCTGTTGGTAATTATCAGTTTCATTATCATAGGTGTAATAATTCCAGGTTCGGTCATCCTCTAATTTTGATTCAGGCAGCCCCCACCAGGATTGATAGGTTTGTTCTTTTCCGGAGAACACATTCAGTTTGACCACATGGTTTTCCCCGTAGTATCCTGCTGAAACGAAGAAGGATTTCAAATCGGAAAATGCACGATCTACATAGCCATCAGAAGTTATTTTGGAAAGTCGGGCATCTACTGCAAAACGATTGTTCAAGAGACCTGTTCCTGCTTTTACGGTATGCCTCCATGAATTGAAGGATCCTACAGAATTGGAAATCTCAGCATATGGATCATCCTGACGCGTATCTGTCTGAAAATTCAAACTTGCTCCAAAAGTGGCGGCTCCATTGGTGGAGGTACCCACTCCTCGTTGAATTTGAAGGTTATCCACGGAAGAGGCAAAATCAGGCATATTTACCCAAAACACCCCATGAGACTCAGCGTCATTCATTGGAATCCCATTCACGGTAACGTTGATTCGGCTTTGGTCAGATCCCCGTATCCTCAATCCAGTATATCCAATTCCTGCTCCTGCATCTGAATGGGTGACCACGGAAGGAGTAAAATTGAGAAGTATAGGGATGTCTTGACCTAAATTTCTTTTTGAAAGTTCTGCTTTGTCGATGGTCTGGAAAGTAGTCGGAGTAGTAGCCGAAGCTCGGGTAGCAGAGACAATAAACTCCTCTGTCAGCAACTCTGTAGGTTGGAGTTTCAAAGTCAGATCACCCGAGTAAGGTATCGTCAAACTTTGTTTTAAGCTTTCGAACCCTACATAAGAAACCCGAAGTTGGATCTCCCCTGCTTTCAGTTTGGTGATAGTGAAATTTCCATTTTCGTCTGTTACGCTTCCTCTACCTTGAGTTTCGGCCCATACAGAAGCACCGATTAATGGTTCTCCGGAATTCGCATCCAGAATTTTTCCTTTTAGGCTTTCTTGTGCCCAAGCAGAAACTGCCAATAAGCATAAAGCCAGATTTAGCATTAATTTTTTCATGTGTTTTTCCCTTGCGGGGTATTGAGGTGAAACATGAGAAAACTTAGGGGAAGTCTTCCTTGATTGTTTACCCGAATGCACAACTTGTACAAAATTGAAAGCGCAACGGCGCCTGTTTGCGAACTCGATTTGGTACTTTGTTATGCTGCTCATTTCCCTTCGCCGGCATTACCCGGATCAGGTCTTATGGGTATGATCTCAGCCCGAATTATTTAGGCACCCCTTATGATCTTGTTGCAAAGGTAATGGGGAAATGGATTTTTGCAATTCTTTATTACCAAATTCAGCTGATCAATGGATACGCTTCCCATTTCTTTTCACTAAATTTCTTGTTCAACAAACCCTTAAACCTATGAAAATCTACAAACTTCCTTCGGGGACTCTTCTTGAAAAGGAGGATACCTATTTTTTGGGACCGAGTCTAAATTGGAATGAACTATTGGGAAGAGAAAATCTGAAGGAATATTTAAATTTTGAATCGAAAGGCTGGAGGGAATTAAAAGAGGAAGAAGCTCAAAAATTGCTGGGTGTAGGTCTATTGTCTCCAATGGGAGATCAAGAAATCTGGGCTGCTGGAGTAACCTATTTTCGAAGTAGAACTGCTAGGATGGAAGAAAGCCAAGATGCTGGAGGGGCAGATTTTTACGATAAAGTATATGCGGCTGATAGACCTGAGCTTTTTTTTAAAGCTACAGCAAGTAGGGTGTCACCTCCTGGTGGAAAACTAAATATTAGAAAAGACTCAACTTGGGATGTACCGGAGCCTGAACTAACCCTATTGATTTCGCCGGCAGGTAGAATTCAAGGATTTACTGTTGGCAACGATATGAGTAGTCGAAGTATAGAAGGAGAAAATCCATTGTATTTACCTCAAGCCAAGGTATACCATGGCTGTGCTGCTATTGGTCCTTGCATTTTAGTTCAAGATGAGGTTTTGTCCGAGGATGTTAAAATCAGGCTGGAAATATTTCGTGAGGGTCAGTTGGCATTTGCGGGAGAAACCGCATTATCTCAATTGAAGCGAAAGCCTCAAGAGTTAGCTGAATGGCTTTTTAGAGCGAATACATTCCCAATAGGATGTTTTCTAATGACCGGAACCGGAATCGTACCTGATGAGTTTACTTTGGAAGAGGGAGATCGGGTTAGAATTGGTATAGATGAGATTGGGGTGCTTGAAAACTTTATTTCCAAAATTTAAGGAACCATGGCTTACGATGAATTTCTTGCAGAAAGGATGATTCAAAGCCTACAAGGCAGAGGACTTAATTTTGAAGCGAAGAGAATGATGGGTGGATTGGTGTTTATGGTGAATGAAAAGATGTGCATGGGCCTCAATAAAGATAAGAATACAGGAAAAGACCAGCTCATGGTCAGAGTGGGTGAATCTGCTCAGGAAATGTGTATGAAAAGGACAGGTTGTCGAAGTATGGAATTTACTGGCGGGCCCATGAAAGGGTTTGTTTTTGTTGACCCAGAGGGATTTGACCTAGATGCGGATTGGGATTTTTGGGTAGAAATGGCCTTGAAATACAATCCAGAGGCGAAAAGCAGCAAGAAATAATAATGTAGAATAGGGATTGGAATAATCTTGGCAAAGAACTTGAGTAAAATGGAATGCGCTTACTCAAAAGATTAAACCAATGAAACATTCCCTTATTTTTACATTCATAGCACTTATTGTTTTTTCCTGTGATTTTAATGATATACCTGAGCCTCGGGATGAAACTCAAAAATGGGCTTTGGCGGGTTATCAAGTAGAGGTTTCAGGAGATTTAGAATATACAAATATTCAGGATTCAGCCTATGTATATTCCCTTTTGCCTGATGGAAGATTTTCAAAGAAAGTAGGAGAATATGAATTGAAGGGAACCTATGAGGAGAGCTTTTCTGATGGTTTGAAACGTTATAAATTCATGTATACCTCTAAAAACAGCTTGTTGATTCATAGCTGTGCCACCGGTACGGAGGATTATTTCATTAACAGCAAAGGGCAATTGACGGGTACCTGGGATGCTTGTGATGGGCCTAAGTTATATTTCAATAAACAAAAATAAACTAGAGGAGGGTTAGACCTCCTTTTTTTATTTAGTTAGGAGAATTTACATTTGGGAATGACCAAGTTTTTTCAGCAAAAAATACGATTGTCGCCTTACCCTGCGGGTTATCACTTAATCACCGATAAAATCGAAGGCGAATTTCAGGAAATCAAGAAGATAAAAGTCGGGTTTCTCCAAATCTTTATCCAGCATACATCTGCTGCCCTCACGATCAATGAAAATGCAGACCCCACTGTAAGGACTGATTTCAAAACCTTTGTGAATGAATTGATTCCGGAGGATTACCCACGATTTATTCATACCTATGAAGGACCAGATGACATGCCTGCACACATAAAAGCCAGCTTTTTTGATTCACAACTCCAAATTCCTATTTCGAATGGAAAATTGGAGCTAGGTATGTGGCAAGGAGTTTATTTGTGCGAATTTAGACATCATGCATCTCCTAGAAATTTAATCCTTACCGCTTTTGGAGAGCCGTATTAAAATGGCTCCCTAAAATTATAAAATATCGCCATTGGTATAATAAAAGTAAGATCGTAATGGATTGACGATACTTTTGTAAGGTATCCCGAACTATGCGAACTTGTATTTTCCTTTTATTTGCATTCCTAGTTGGAATAGGAATAGCCTTTTCTCAAAATAGCCAAAATGCGAATGCTTTTGCATTTAAGTTAAATCAACCTATTGATTTAGATGGAGAATTGGACGAGGAGATATGGTTGGATCCAGAAGGCTGGAATACAGATTTTATGCAGTATTTCCCTTCGGACACATCTTTGTCTGTGGTCAATACCCAAGTGAAGATTGCCTTTGACGATAACAACCTTTATATCGCGGCAATTATGGAGAATAATGGTCCAAGAGAATATGTTTCCACTTCATTAAGAAGAGATTATCGAGGTCAGCAGAATGATGGGATTACTTTTGTATTTGACACCTTCAACGATAAAACCAACGCTTTTCAATTTGGAGTGAATCCTTATGGGGTTCAAAGAGAAGGCCTATTGGCTAATGGAGGGATTAGAAGTGAAGATTTGAGTTTAGCATGGGATAATAAATGGTATGCTGAGGCAAAAATTTATGATACCCATTGGCAAGTAGAAGCCATCATCCCACTTTCCACCATACGATTCAAGGATGGAACACAAAACTGGAATGTGAATTTTTATAGGATTGATAGCCATACCGGAGAGCGGAGTACTTGGTCGCCGATTCCCAGAAACTTATCCATTATTTCTACTGCATTCAATAGAAAATTGATTTTTGAGGAACCACTAAGGAAAAACTCTGCTAATATTTCTTTGATTCCTTATGTGGCAGGGAAAACTTCAAAAAATTACTTGGAAAACACTTCCGAGAGTTTTTCTCCAGCATTCGGGGGAGATGCAAAAGTGGGGATTGGTCCGGCAATGAATTTGGATTTGACGTTCAATCCGGACTTTTCACAAGTAGAGGTGGATCAGCAAGTGACCAATTTGGATCGTTTCGAAATCTTCTTTCCAGAGCGAAGACAGTTTTTCCTAGAAAATGCCGACCTCTTTGACAGTTTTGGCTCCAGACAATCCAGACCATTTTTCTCCAGGAGAATTGGAGTGGATATCGATTCAGCTACTGGCCAGAACGTCCAAAGTAAAATTATTTATGGGGCCCGATTGAGTGGTAAAATAAATGATGATTGGCGTTTGGGTGTAATGAATATGCAAACTGCTACGGATGAGGAGGCAGGAATTTCAGGAAAGAACTTCTCCGTGGTGGCTCTTCAAAAAAAGATCTTTACTCGCTCCAATATTGGGGTGATCTTCGTAGACCGAGAATCTCTTGCCCTTGATGAATATCAGTCTCTTTTTAACCCCAATGAATACAACCGTTTGTTGGGAGTGGATTATAACCTGAATTCAGCGGATGGAAAATGGACTGGGAAAGCATTCTATCATAGGACTTTTGAGTCCAAGGAAACGGTGAAACCCTACTCTTTTAATGCATATATCTTATTCAATGATATTCATTGGGCCTGGAGTCTGAGCTACAGAGATGTAGGAGAAGATTTTAATCCGGAAGTCGGATACGTACCCAGGTCAAATTATAAGCGATTTAATCCCGATGTAGCCTATTTATTTTACCCAAATTCTAACTTGATCAATCGACACGGACCAAAGGTGGAATATGAAGGCTTATGGAATGAGACTATTGGGACAACTGATAGAGATATCAATTTGAGTTATAATGTGCAATTCAATTCCTTTTCTACTATTACACTGACTCAAAAAAACAGATATGTGTATCTCTTTCAAGATTTTGACCCAACTCGGACTGGTGGAGAAAAACTTCCTGCAGGTACAGATTATAAAACCAAAACACTTCAATTAGAATACAGTAGTAACCCGAGAAATCTGTTTTTAATAAAATTAGAGGCTGAAGCTGGTCAATACTTTACAGGGGATTTTCAGCGAGTAGTGAGTGAGATGGGGCTTAGAATTGGAAATAAAGCTAATATTTCCATGAACTTTAATTATGCAAGAATCCGACTTCCAGAGCCTCAAAATGATGCTGATTTAGTGTTAGTAGGGCCCAGAATAGATTTGACATTTACCAAGAAACTCTTCTGGACTACTTTTATCCAGTATAATAACCAAATTGATAATTTGAACATCAATACGCGTTTGCAATGGAGATTTGCCCCTGTTTCAGACTTCTTCCTCGTTTATACGGATAATTATTTCCCTGATTCTTTTGCACCAAAACAGCGTTCTCTGGTATTTAAACTAAATTATTGGTTGAACCTTTAATCCTTTTAAGTATAGGGATCAATCGGGCTCGATGGTTTCTTTGAAGGAGAATTGGATAAAAATTAGCCAAAACATTCAATGTTTGGTTGAAGAAAGCCATTTTCCAAAAGCCCAAAAGTGCGCTCCATATACTTAAGAGAAATAGGAGTATGAAAGGAATTAGATGGCCAAACTCTGCCTTTTTTGACTCCATGATCCAATGGTTTATTCCTGATTTGGTCCCATTGAAATAGGCTCGCAGTTGGTCTTTATTTCTCCAAAAAGTATTCAAGAGGAATTTTTGGTAGATCCCGATTCCTATTTTTCTTGAAAATGAAACCAACCCATGTGGATTCTTGATTTTATAGTACTTTTCTGGAAGGAGTTGATAGGTAGGCCAAGCAAATCCTGCAAAAGCAAATGCTCCCAAAATGAAGAGGTTTGCCAGGAAGGAAATAATTAGAGCCTCAACACTATCATGGGTTTGTGCTTTATTCCAACCCATCACCAGGTCTCCTGATCTATAAATCAGGAAGATGCTTCCAAATGTCAAAAGGCCTTTCCTTAAAAGATCCCTTAGATTAATTCTTTTCAAATGCTAGAGTATTTTCCCTATTTCCTTCCAAGTGATTAGCTTAATGTTGTTCTCCTGAATCAGTTTTTTCGCCTGATCGCTTGTGAAGAAATTAAAATCTTCTTGTCGCCATGAGGCATGGTAGGTAGTATGACCTGCAGTTACGGCGTTCATTTCCTCATCATCAAATGCCAAATGCACCAAGAGCACATGTACTCCTGGTTTTAGATTTTCTAATTTATTGGTGTAAAATTCTTCCATTCCAGCTTCATAGTCTTCTGGGTTGGCCATGATGATTTCATTGATGACCGGAATTTTCTCCAAGTTGATTCCTTCAAATAGTGCTTGGTTGGGTTTGATAATTCCTTCCATTATTTGGGTATTGACCATAGCTGGGATCTTCAGTTCCTGAGCAATTTTCAAATAGGACCTCATGTATTCAGGTCTACCATAAAAAATACAGCCCATGTGGGAATCCAAATGGGTAGGTTGTATTCCCATTTGATTAGCGGCTTTGATTTGTGCTCTGATTTCAATTTCTACTTCTTCTGGGCTGGCATTTTTTGTGACTGGAGGGCAATCAGGGTACATAAATCCTTGTTCGTTGCTAAGTCCAGGAACTACCGACTTTCCTGCTTTTGGAGGCCAATTGAAGTTTTCCCATTCATTTGTCAAGGTGATGTGAATACCGATATCTGCATCTGGAAAATCTTTCGCCAACACCCCTACTTCTGCGGACCAAGCCGGAGGAACCATCATACTAGTGGAAGTGACCAAACCTTTTTTCAAAGCCTCAAAGGTGGCTATATTTTGAGAGTGAGCTACTCCTACATCATCTCCATGGATGATGAGTAGTTTATCCTCTTTTGAATAGCCAAGTTTTTCTGCTAATGTTTGGGAGATTGCCCCAAAAGGAAGTGCGAAAAAGAGGGCGATAACAAGTGTTTGTTTTGGTAGGTTGGGAAATTGCATATTCTAATATAAATGATTTGAAGAATCACTTCCTTAAATTAGGCTTTTGGTGCTTATACCCATCCGAGATGATCAAAAATTTATTGCTTTCAGCCTGTGTCTTTTGTTTTCTTTCTGTTTCAACAATGGGGCAAGATTATAAAAATTCAATTCTTGAATTTCAGGATGAGCTCAATGCAGAATTTAAAAATCAGGATGAATCGCCACTTTCAGCTAAGGATAGAAAAGAGTTTACAGGCCTTCCCTTTTATCCTGTTGATGAACACTTTTGGGTAATTGCAAAATTTGAAAAACTTCCGCCAAGAAGTCTATTTCAAATGAAAACAACCGCAAATTCTATCAAAGACTATGATGTGTATGGACTATTGACTTTTTCATTGGAAGAGAAGGAATATTGCTTAAATGTTTATCAAAGCCATGTCTTTAGGACCCAGGAAAAGTACAAGGACTACCTTTTTCTACCCTTTACAGATTTGACGAATGTAACTGAAACCTATGGTGGAGGCAGATATATGGATTTGAAAATTCCTTCTGGTGATACCATGGAATTGGATTTCAATAAAGTCTATAATCCATTTTGTGCCTATTCCGATGGGTATGCCTGTCCCATTCTTCCAAGAGAAAATGACTTGCAATTGGCAGTTCGCGCTGGAGTCATGTATTCTCCCAAAAAATAAATTCATCTTCGAAAAGACTTCGACTTAGTTCGATACACCCAGAGATAAGAGAAAAAACCCAGGATTACCTGAATGAAGATAAAATAGAACCATGTGGAAGGTTGGGATAATGGTTCAGAATTGATTGTACCGTTATAATATAGTTTCGATACGGTCAAGGCAACAATACATGCAGGAAGTACAATAACCAACCAGAATTTAAAGAAGGACTGGTAGATAAATGGAGGCTTTTTAGAATTCATTTTTCTTCTTTTGTCCTAGGTTGGGTTTATAAATGAAGTAATAATTCCCAATGGACCATACTACTGGCGATGAGACTAAAATGAGGTATAAATCCGAATCTTTTAGAAAAGCCGAGGAAAATGTTCGGTGTTTTATCGAATAATATCCAAAAGTCCAAAATATGGCCCCAGGCAAAGTGATTTTACTCCAAATTTAACATGTGGAGTAAATGAACGTTGGAATCTGATTTTTCTTTCCGTCAATAATCAAACTTAAATTCACTCAAGTCCGGCTGAATTAATTTCCTTCTATTTAACTCTCTTTGGTAAAGGTATTCCCCCAGCTCGGCAAAAAATGGTTTTCCAATCTCCTCATATTCATAGATGTTGTCATTGAGAGTTTCATTTTCATTGGAATAAACAATGGCTGAAACGAAGAACTCTACTCCTTTTTCAAGGTCCAAAAAGTAACTTCCGTCTATCATGTAGCCATAAGACCAACCTGTTTTATTGAAAATTCTAAAGTTTTTTGGAATAGGATTTTCTGAATTTCCGAATTTGAAAAACTTGGAATATCCGTCGTAAAATTCGGATGAATCATACTTCGGAAAGTCGCTTTCTTCAGGAAACATACTCATATATTTCAACACAAATTTTCTATTTTCCTCAGAAATATGGAAGCGTTCGCTTTCCAGAAATGCATTTGGAAAAACAATTCTTTGAACTACTCCATGTAAATCAGAAAGCGCAAATTTATTTTTATAGGAGAAGTCCATGGGCTCATTGATCAAGGAGTCACCTACCACATGTGCCTTTCCCAACAAGGGTTTTGGATCCACGGCATAGATTTTTTCTGTATGTCTTTCAGGAATTTCCAAAAGTGTATTTCCTGACTTATCCACAAAGCGAATGGGGTTAAAATACCGATTTTCTTCGGGCGAAATTGGAAATGAAAGTCGTTGGCTAATGACAGTTTTCCACAGGCCTTTACCTTTCAGCTTTTCATTGATATATTCTTGTCCTAGAAGTTCATAGAGCCGATTATTGGCATCGTTATCAGAAACCAAAAGTATTTTTTTAATGTAATGAGCAATACTTGGAAGAGAGTCCTTCGAAGAATTATCCACATAGGCAGGAATTTGGGATGGACGCACTGAATCGATCAGAAAAATTGTTTCTTTGTCCAAGTTATCCACAGAATTTTCATCTAACCATTCTAATGCCAGCAAGGCGATCGGAAGTTTTACCGTTGAGGCTGGATAAAAATATCGATCATCATCTAGGTTGAAACTATAATTGGTAAACATGGGTGTGCCATGTTCATTTCTGTCAATTTGAGTATAGAGTATCTGTACTTGATATTGCTCTTTGTTTTCCAATACTTTTTGGAGAATAGGGTAGTTGCTTACATCCCTTTCGAAAGGATTTTCAGTTTCCGGAGAGCAAGAAGTAATACAGCAAATGGAAAGAATAATGAAAACAAACTTTTTCATAAATAGGACTTATATGCTATTGGATATTTCTTTAAGATGGAACCAAAGCGTATCAATATCGCGCGCTGTATGAAATGCAGATAAAATGATTCTATTGACGGTTTGGTCATCGGAGGTAGGATAAGGAAAAGAAGAGGTGATGTAATTTTTCTGTTCCAGTTTTTCAGCCCAACTCCCAGGTTGATAGGTAAAAGTTGGATAATTGCTTAAGCCATAAACATGCTCGGACATCTCATTTTTTTGTCCAAAATATTTGATCAGCTGGAATAAGCGACTTCTTCTGTCTTTATAAATCTCTTGTGATTTCAAAAACGCATGAAGGTATGCCGGAGGACAAGGAGAGGCACCTCCATAGATTGGAAATTGTTTTATATCATGAATCATTTGTTGATTGGAAAGTATTATTCCAGCTGGCAGCCCTAGTGCTTTTCCAAGGGATCCGGTGACCATCAGATGGATTGGTAAATCCTTCCATTGCGAATAGGTGCCAAACACCTCATGTCCTAAAACACCAAATGCATGGCTATCATCCAAGAGTAGGGTTACTTCATTGGATTGAGCGAGTAATTCCAACCAGCTGTAATCATGAATTTCTGGGATCATAGGATTTACAGCATTTGCTAGAATCAGAATTTTTTGATCTTTTAGCGAGTTTGATTTTTCAATACAGGAATTTTTCCAATCCTGAAAAGTCTGTTTGGGGCTTGGTTTTATATTTATGGGAAGAATAGCAGGGTGTGTATCTGGAGCGACCCAAATTTGCTGAGCTTGTGGTTTCAGAAATTGTAAGGCTGCCATCCCAGATAGGTAACCGCTGCTCATGACAATAGCCGATGCTGCACCTGCTCCTTTTGCGAAAAAGTCTTCGAAATCTTCGAAAATTTGAAGCCGTATGTTGTTTATCCGGCTGAGTCCATGGTTTAAACCATATTTATCCATGCCGATAATTAGATTCTCTTGAAATTCAGGTACAACATCAATTCCCAAATAGGAGGTTCCGCTGAAATAATGAAGAACTTGGTCTTGGTAAATGATTTTCCTGTCTATCCTATTTTGTAGATAAAAAGACTTCAATTTTCAGTAATTTATTTCGCGAAAATTTGAGTTTCGTCTTGAAAGGATTTGAATTCCAATGCATTGCCACAAGGGTCTAGGAAAAACATAGTGGCTTGTTCCCCTACTTCACCCTTGAATCGAATATAGGGTTCGATTACAAATTCAATTCCATGGGCCTTCAATTTATCTGCCAAAGCATGCCATTCATCCCAAGGTAAAATCGCCCCAAAATGGCGAACAGGCACATTTTTTCCATCTACCGCATTGGTTTTGGCAAGTGCAAGCTCTTCAGGTTTGATATGTGCGGAAAGTTGGTGACCGAAAAAATTGAAATCGATCCATTTATCTGTGCTTCTGCCTATATCGCATCCCAACAAATCCCCATAAAATGCACGGGTTTCTTCAATATCCCTGATCGGGAAAGCCAGGTGAAAGGGTTTAAATTGGCTCATAATGTGTACTTTCGTTTGAAATTTTCTGCTTCAATTTAGTTTATTATTTCTTGAAAAAAATGTCAGATAGGAAATCAGTTTCTTTGGTTTTGAGTAGCGGTGGTGCAAGGGGATTAGCGCATGTGGGGGTGATCGAAGAATTGGAAAAAAGAGGGTATCATATTGCTGAAATTGCCGGTTGTTCGGCGGGTGCCTTGGTCGGTGGAATGTATGCAGCGGGAAAACTGGAGGAGTTTAAAGACTGGATCTGCCATTTGGATCGAATTGATGTATTTTCCTTGATGGACTTCACCTTTTCCAGTCGCGGTTTTATCAAAGGGGAGAAAGTATACAATGCTTTGAAAAGAGTAGTGAAGGACTGCCAGATTGAGGATTTATCCATTCCTTTTTCTTGCAATGCGGTGGATTACAAAACCGGAGAAGAAATAATTTTTAGAAATGGAAGCTTGTATGCTGCAATCCGTGCATCAGGAAGTATTCCTTCAGTATTCCAGCCTGCAAAACATCCGCCTTATGAATTAATTGATGGAGGTGTCTTGAATCCAGTGCCTGTTTCTCTGTTAAAAAATCCGCATGAAAGTAAGGTAATTGTGGTTGGGCTCAATGGGCCCGATACGGAATTGGTAACTCCGCCTAAGAAAGATGCAGAGGGACATCGGTTTATTTCTCTTCCACTTTGGGTGAAGGAATATAGAAATAAGATGAAAGAATATTTTCCGGAACAAGAGAAAGTAGCTAAATCCAGTTCTTTGAGTTCTATCAATTTAATGACTCGTTCATTCGATCTGTTGCAGGATCGATTTTGTAATTTATTGATAGAGAAATATCCTGTGGACGTCAATATTCGAGTTGCCAGAAGGCAAGCAGGGACTTTGGAGTTTCATAGAGCAGCAGAATTAATCGAAATTGGAAGAATCAAAGCAATTAAAGCATTAGATCATTGGGAAAATGGAAATAGCGGAGCTGAATAAATTATTTGGGAATGTGGATATCTATCTGTTGGATCAAATTCTAAAAGGTAGGTTTTCCAAAGAAATGAAAATTCTGGATGCAGGCTGTGGAGAAGGGAGAAATACGGTTTATTTTATTCGGGAGGGCTATCAGATTTTTGGGATCGATCCCAATGAAATTGCCATTCAATATTGTAGATACCAGGCCAAAAGCCTGAATCCCAATTATGATGTCTATCGGTTTTTGGAAGGAAAGTTGGAGGATATTCCTTTTCACTCTTCTTCATTTGATGCAGTGATTTGTTCCGCAGTTTTACACTTTGCTTCAGATGTGGATAACTTTTGGGAAATGATCGATGAAATTCATCGAATTTTAAAACCTGGGGGAATTTTTTGGTTTCGAATGTGTACTGGGGTTGGAGGAATTTTGTCCGAATCTAAGCCCTTAGGCAAAGGTAGGTACCATTTACCGGATGATTCAGACAGATTTGTGCTCACTTTAGAAGATGTGGATAAGTTGCAAGAGAAAGGCTTCCAATTTTTAGAACAGCCCAAAACGGTACTGGTTTTAGACCAACGGGAAATGGGTGCTTTTATGATGAAGAAGAACGAAACCGCTGGACACTGAAAATATGGATTTACAATACGCATTAGAACTTGTGGGTACTTTCGTTTTTGCCATTTCGGGGGCTTTGGCGGTCCGGGAGCGGGAACATGATCTTTTTGGAGCTGGTTTTACTGGATTCATTACTGCCATTGGTGGAGGTACGCTTCGGGATATATTATTGGATAGCTATCCGTTGGTCTGGATCGCGGACGTGAAAGTATTATATGCGGTTTTTGCCGGTATCATGGCTGCCTTTTTATTTCCGAAGTTCCTGAGCAAATTAAGAAAGACTTTATTTTTATTTGATACCCTAGGAATCGGACTGTTTACTGTTTTGGGAGTGGAAAAGGCCCTGAGTTTGGGTGTTAGGCCTGAGATTGCTGCGATCATGGGAATGTTTTCGGCGGTCATGGGTGGCGTGATCCGGGATACCTTGACTAATGAAATTCCCATTCTGTTCAGAAAAGAAGTGTATGCCTCTGCTTGCCTGGCAGGTGCGGTATTGTATGTGGTGTTGAATTACTTTGAAGTGGACCGGGATTATAATTTGTTAATATCTATGTCTTTAGTTATCGGGATTCGATTCCTGGCAATGAAATATAAATTGAGTTTACCGAGACTGGATTGAGAAGTCAGAATTCTTAATGGTGAAAGCTGAAAAAGTATTCGGTTTTCAGTCTCAGTTTTCAGTACTCTAGAATTGAAATTCGGTGGAGTCATTTCGAACTCTAGGAGAAATCTATTTAGGATAGTCCTGCAGAATTATGCTGAAAACTTTCGCAGATAAACGCGGAAGCAAATCAATGAAGATCTAAGTCTTAATTCTGCGAGAATCAGCGGGCAAGTTAGCTCCAATCATTTTTACTAAGTAGAGGGGCTTAAATAGAAAAACATGAATATTGGCTGAGTCAGGTTGATCGAAGGAGAAATCTATTTAGGGTAGTCCCGCAGAATTACGCTGAAAATTAACCCGGCCCTGCGGGGGAATTGCTTTTTATAGGTTCTTACTCCTCAGTAAAACTTGGCTTCAACCTCACAAAAGCCATTTCGTCATCGATATTGAGGAAACTATACAGCATTCCATCTTTGAAAAACCGATTACTTGAATTGCTAAGGTTTTCCAAAGTCTGTTCTTTTAGCATCGTAAAGTCTGTATCGAAAAATGTCACCACATCTTTTGTTACCACTGAATCTGCAATCATTCGATCCATGTCAGTACTAATCCTCCAAATGAGATTTTCTTCCTTTTGAAAGATCATAGGCCCAAATTTTACTTGCTTCCTTTTTTCTTTGGAGGCTTCAAAAAGTGCCTCTCGAGTGTCCACCTGTGTAGGAAAGTTTTTGATCCTCTCATTGCCTGTGAGGCTAGCTTCGAAAGTTTTATGGAGCAAACTATCCATTGTAAAGTCATAGATATAGACCTCATTTATAGCAGTATTAGTAAGGACCAATTGCCCATTTATAAACTTCATATAAGAAGATTCACCGGTTGACATCATGGCATTTCCGTTCATTTCCAACAAGATTCGGAATTCATCTAGCTTTGAAATAGCATCTGTTGGGACGAAATTCAACTCCATTTTTTCCAAATCAATCACTGCCAGTCCTTTGGCGGGTTTTCTGAAACTTTCATCTTCCAACTCTCCAACATAGGTTTTACCATCTGCTGAGAATATTCCCATATTACTGACCACATCTGTTTCACCAAATTCGTAACCGCTCAAGGTGTTTCTATCGAATTCATATTTTTTTATCAATTCGCCTTTGGGGCTTATTTCTACTATTTTATTGAAATCAAAAAGCATCAGGTTCCCATTTCCGATTACTTGAAGTTTGGAAATAAATCCACCCCCAATTCCATTTGGTCCCTCTTTTTCAAGCTGAATGGTTTCTTTGAGTGCCAAAGCATCCATGTCCACAACCTCCAATAAAAGTGATTCAGGATTAAGATTATAAAGTAACTTTCCATCTTGAGTTAAGTCTGATATTCCCAGACCCCAGTTTAAGAAAAAGAAGTGATCCCCTGGGTCTACCATTACCGTATCGGTTGTATAGCTCAACTCAGGCATGTTTTCTTTTACAGAATCCGATTTTTTCTCTGCGCAAGCCAGTAAAATTGCAAATAGGGCAAGATAAATTAAGTTTTTCATAGTTAGTTGGTTAAGTTAAAGTTGAAAGTAAAAACCGAGAACCCCAGCTCATCTTCCACATTCACAAAGGACCAGAGCTTCGCGTCTTTGAAGAATGGATCTGGTTGAACATTGAATTATAAAGAAATAGGTGTTTTCCACCTTCTGAAATAGAAGAAGATCCTGGGCCTAGGTTGTATTCAAAAAATGCCTCTTTTGAGTCAATCATCAATTTATCGACTGAGAAGACTAGGTTCTCTAAGATATTTCCTTCTTCAGCTTTGTCAGCGTCCTTGTTTTTATTATATGAAAAAAATAGACACAAATAAAGGCATAACGAGTATATTCTCATTCTTTAAAAGTTAAGAATGGAAAATACAGAAAAATCTGAATAAAATTTAGTTAAGTTTTCTTAATGCACTGATTCCATGAGGGTTCGGAAGGCAAGTGCTTTTTCCCCATACCTTGCTTGAGTCTCGTAGCGAAGCGCATGTGCAAACCGGCCTTCGTATTCGATGAGTTTCTTGGTGCTTTCAGCATAAAACTGTACACTGTAATTGGTTACATGATCATCAGGGCTGTTTAGTAACCTGAAGAATTTATGTTCTATAAATAGGCCAGTAGCAAAAATATCAGGGATATGAGTTTCTTTCATCCAATTGACAAAATCCTCTTCTATCTCATTGTTAACAGTGAAAGTAATGTTGTAAAGTATCATATCGGAAGATTTTAACTGGAATTTTGTTTTTTTGTAAACAGATTTAGCCCTTCAAAGTTAGGTATCTCAAAGCGAAAAACCGGAATTTCCTCCTTCTAAAGCTCCCAGAAATATGCATAAAATAGCCAAGGCACCTCCAAAGGCTCAGGACAAACAATTGTTGATCGTTAAACTAGTGGTAGTGGCTTTGTATGGAGTTGGGATCATTGGCATGTCAATTCCGGAATATAGACCACTATTTCAATCCCTGACTCCAGCACAGTTGTTAATTACGTTGGGACTGGTTCTGTTTTTTCATAAGGGTTGGACGGATTCATTTCCTATCGTAGCAGCACTTGCGTTTTGGATTGGCTTTGGATCTGAATTGATTGGGATACATACCGGATATTTATATGGTGACTATGTGTATGGAGATACTTTGGGCCCCAAATTGTGGGATGTTCCATTGGTGATTGGGGTCAACTGGTTTATTCTGGTTTACTTGACAGGTGCGGTATTCTCAAAAAGTATTTCCAATGATTACTATGCTGCATTGATGGGGGCTGTGGCCATGACTGCCTTTGATTATATCATGGAACCGGTAGCCATGGCAGTAGACATGTGGTATTGGAAGTTTGATGTTATTCCGTTTGAAAACTATTTGGGTTGGTTTGGAGTTTCTTTTTTAATTCACCTGATTTACAGGAAGGCAAATTTTGAAAAGTCTAACCCCTTGGCAGCCTTTTTGTTAATTGTAATGGTACTGTTTTTCGCGATACTCAATTTCACTTTGAATCTGTAGTATCTCATGATGGGAAAAAGGTTTTTACCCAATTCTAAAAATTTTATAACAAAATAAGATTATTTAAGTTGACTACTAAATGATGGAAGCTATTGTTTTTACATTAGTTGGTTTTGGTCTGATGGAATTGTCTGGTTGGGCAATTCATAAGTATTTAATGCATGGGCCATTATGGATGATTCATAAAACCCATCATCAACCAAGTAAGTTTGCATTTGAACTGAATGATTTATTTTCAGTTTTATTTGGTAGCATCGCCATTGTCTTAATAATAGTCGGTTTGAAAGAATTCGATTATCGGTTCTGGATGGGTGTTGGAATAAGTCTTTATGGGTTTTTATATTTCATATTACATGACATATTGATCCATAGAAGAATTAAATGGTTTCAAAAACCAAAGAGTAAGTTTTTAAAAGCATTATTTAGGGCACATCAAGCACATCATAGAACCAATAAGAAAGATGATGCAGTCTCGTTTGGTTTGTTTTTGGTACCCAAGGAATACTATAAAGAGGAGGAAGAGTGAGCAATTATTCAATTAAGGATTTAGAGCAGTTATCTGGTATTAAGGCACATACCCTAAGAATTTGGGAGCAGCGCTATAATTTGTTGAACCCAAAACGTACGGATACTAATATTCGCTATTACGATGATGGAGATTTAAAATTGATTTTGAATGTCGCATTGTTGAACGATAATGGTTTTAAAATCAGTAAAATTGCTTCCATGAGTCTCTCTGAAATGAAGGAGGAAGTGATTCGTTTGACAGATAGGTCTTTGACCCATGACGATCAAGTGCATGCATTAACCATTTGCATGATCGAAATGGATGAAGAACGATTTGATAAAGTACTGACGACTAATATCATTAAAATAGGGTTCGAGCAAACCATGCTCAATATTATATATCCTTTTTTATCAAAAATTGGTTTGTTGTGGCAAACTGGAGCAATTAACCCTGCCCAGGAACATTTTATTTCCAATTTGGTCCGACAAAAATTGATTGTAGCGATTGATGGACAAATTCCGAGTGTCTCTGGGAAAAAGTTTTTGCTTTTTCTTCCGGAAGGAGAATTACATGAAATTTCGATTTTGTTTGCTTCCTATTTGATTAAAAGCAAAGGACATAAAGTGATCTATTTGGGTCAGAGTACTCCGAAAAGGGACTTAGATGCCGTTTATGAATTAGTAGAACCGGATTATATCTTGACAGTCATGACATCCTGTCCACCAGATGATTCTCCTCAAGAATATATAGATTACCTTTCTACCAGATTCTCCAAATCTCAGATTTTTGTTTCTGGATATCAGGTCGTAGGTCAGGATTTGCAGTTTGGAGAAAATGTGAAGCAATTCAGCTATATACGAGAAATCAAGGATGTGCTAGATGAGATAGGACAAGGGATTTTAGAGAAATAGTTTAATGATAGAGTAAAATGGTTAAACAAAGCATTTCTTCGGAAATGCTTTTTTTATGGTTAAAATCCTCCATTAGACCTTAAAATTCTGCCGCTTAAGTCATAATGTTTAATAAAGAATAAAAAAAGTTAAACAAAATGTTGTTATTTTGTTTAATGAATAGTAAGTTTGATTAAACAAAAACTCATAAGCCATGACGACTCTAGAATTTAGCTACTCTTTGAATAATCTTTCTAGTTCATTGAAGCCATTTGCAATGAAATTGACTCGAGATTTGGATGATGCCAATGACCTGATGCAGGATACGATGGTCAAAGCCTTTACGAATAGAGATAAATTTACGGAAGGGACTAATTTGAAAGCATGGCTTTATACCATCATGAAAAATACGTTTATTACGAATTATCAAAAGATGGTACGAAGAGGAACTTTTGTAGACACCACAGATAATTTACATTACATTAATTCCAGTGATATAAAAATCGAAAATGGAGTATTTGGAAATTTGGCAATGGATGATATTTATGAGTCTATTGATAGATTGGATGATGTGTTCAAAACACCATTCTTAATGCACTACAGAGGTTTTAAATATCATGAAATTGCTGAAAAATTACAGATTCCAATAGGAACTGTTAAGAATAGAATTCATATTGCTAGAAAGCAGCTGAAAGAGGATTTAATGGTGTACAAGCATAAAAATTGATTCTATGTCTCATAAACATGCGGTAGTAATCGGTTCAGGTTTTGCTGGACTATCGGCAGCTACGCATTTAGCAGTAAATAATTACCAGGTTACAATAGTAGAGAAAAATGATTCCCCCGGTGGAAGGGCTAGAAAGTTCGAACACCAGGGGTTTGTTTTTGATATGGGGCCAAGTTGGTATTGGATGCCTGATGTTTTTGAAAAGTATTTCGCTGATTTTGGAAAAAGTCCATCGGACTATTATGACCTGATTCGACTCGATCCTTCTTACGCAGTGATTTATGGTGAACAAGATGTGTTGGATATTCCTGCAAACCTTGATTCATTTAAGGAAATGCTTGAAAAAATTGAACCTGGAGCAGCGGTTCAATTGGATAAATTTTTAGAGCAAGCTGCATACAAGTACCAGGTAGGAATCCATGATTTAGTAACTAAGCCAAGTAGGTCTATATTTGAATTTACCTCTCCCTCCTTGCTTAAAGATATGCTCAGAATGGATATTTTCCAGTCCATGTCCAAGCATGTTCGAAAATTCTTCAAATCCGACAAGATTATTCGCTTGATGGAATTTCCAGTCTTGTTTTTAGGTGAGACTGCCGAAAATATACCGGCTTTATATAGTTTGATGAACTATGCAGATATTGCTTTGGGTACTTGGTACCCCAAAAAAGGCATGCATGAAATTATCAAAGGAATGGTCAGTCTAGCTGAAGAAAAAGGTGTCAAAATTCGTTATAGTTCCGAAGTGGAGGAAATTGAAATTGAAGGAGGAATAGCAAAGCGAATCCGGTTGAAGTCTGGAGAAAAAATTTCTGCAGATGTGGTCGTTGCAGGGGCAGACTATCACCATGTAGATAAACATTTAATTAATCCGAAGTACAGCAACTATTCAGAAGATTACTGGAATAAGCGTGTGATGGCTCCCTCTAGTTTGTTGTTCTATTTGGGGATTAATAAGCGTTTGGAAAACCTTCGCCATCATAATTTATTTTTTGACGAGCCACTTGGCCCTCATGCCGATGCCATCTACACGCATCCAAGATGGCCAGAAAAACCTCTTTTTTATGCTTCTGTACCTTCTATTACTGATAGAACGGTGGCACCAGAAGGAATGGAGAATATGTTTTTATTAATTCCATTAGCTCCCGATTTAGATGACTCTGAAGAAATCAGAGAAAAATATTATAACATCATCATGGACAGGTTGGAAAGGATTTCTGGACAAGAAATTAGATCTCATGTGATTTTCAAAAGGTCCTATGCACATCGTGATTTCAAAAATGATTACCATGCATTCAAGGGCAATGCCTATGGCTTGGCCAATACGCTCACCCAAACTGCGATATTGAAGCCCTCGCTTAAAAACAAAAAAGTTTCCAACTTGTATTATACAGGGCAGTTAACTGTACCAGGTCCAGGAGTTCCTCCTTCCTTAATTTCGGGTAAAGTTGTAGCAAATGAGGTGATCAAAGAAAATAATTAATCAATTATTGATATATTAATATATGATGAACCCGAGAGATCTATTTGATCAGACAACTTTTGAGTGTAGCAAGCTAATCACGCAAAGATATAGCACCAGTTTCACGTTGGGCATCAAAACATTGGATCAAAAATTCCATATGCCTGTTTATGCCATTTATGGCTTTGTCCGCTATGCGGATGAAATTGTGGATACATTTCATGACCAAAACAAGGAGAAATTGTTGGCTCGGTTTAAGAAGGATACCTACGAGGCGATTGAATCCGGTATTTCTTTGAATCCTGTGCTCCACGCATTTCAATTGGTAGTCAATAAATATCATATTGATCAAGAATTAATAGAAGCCTTTCTCCATAGCATGGAAATGGATTTGGATTTTAAAACGTATGATGATTCCAAATACAATGAATATATCTATGGTTCAGCTGAAGTGGTAGGACTCATGTGTTTAAAGGTATTTTGTGAAGGGGATGAGGCTGAGTATGAGAAGTTGAAAGTTCCAGCATGTAAACTGGGAGCTGCTTTCCAGAAAGTAAATTTCTTAAGAGATATCAAAAGCGATTATGAGGAGAGAGGAAGAGTATACTTCCCAGGAGTAGAGTTTACTCATTTTGATAAAATCGTTAAAAAGCAAATTGAAGAAGATATCCAACGAGATTTTGATGATTCGCTGATTGGGATTGAACAATTACCAATTGGAGCAAAGCTAGGAGTAAAAGTAGCCTATCTCTATTATCAAAAGCTGTTTGATAAGATCAAAGGCCTACCAGCGGAAACCATCACCAAGACCAGAATAAGAATTCCGAATTCAAAAAAGCTATCCTTATTGATCGGTACTTATTTTGTAAATAAGTTAGGTATTACTTGATATGGAAAAGTATTTATACTTAGGTGTTAATCTCTTTACCATTTCCTTTCCTTTGGTAAGATCATTTGAACAAAGGATTCAATATTTCAAAAATTGGAAATTCTTGTTTCCAGCGATCTTCCTCACTGGTTCTTTCTTTTTGATTTGGGATCACTGGTTTACCAAGTTAGGCGTTTGGGAATTTAACCCCACCTACATTCTAGGGATTTACTTTTTTGATTTGCCATTGGAAGAGTGGTTGTTTTTTTTGACAGTGCCATTTGCCTGTGTTTTTATTTATGAAGTATTGAATTATTTTTTTCCTACAGACCCATTGAAGGCATTTGGAAAGCCTTTTGTATATGTAATGGTTCCATTTCTTTTAGGTTTGGGATTCATGCATTTGGATAAGTTATATACATCCATTAATTTCTTAATCGGAGCAGGTGCATTAGTCACTCATTTTCTGGTATTTAATGATAAATATTTGGGTAAATTCTTATTTGCCTACCTTGTACATCTGATTCCTCTATTCCTATGCAATGGCATATTGACTGGAGGGCTTACGGAGGAACCTGTAGTAATTTATAATAATGCAGAAAATCTAGGGATTAGGATTTGGACGGTACCTGTAGAAGATACCATCTATTCGATGACCTTATTATTGATGAATATCTCTTTTTATGAAAGATTTAGGAATCAACAAACATTTCAATCTATTGAAAGTTAATAGGCTATGATGCAACTTGAAGTACATATAGACGATCATTCGGGCTTTTGCTTTGGGGTGGTTTATGCTATTGAAATGGCAGAAGAAATCCTGGATGAACAAGGATATTTATATTGCTTGGGGGATATTGTGCATAATGATGAGGAGGTAAACCGTCTGACTAAAAAAGGTTTGAAGATCATTAATCATGAGGATCTGAAGGAACTGAGAGACCAGAAAGTGTTGATCAGGGCTCATGGGGAACCACCTTCTACCTATCAATTGGCAATCAATAATAATCTGACTCTTATCGATGCGAGTTGTCCAGTGGTTTTGAAACTTCAGAATAGGATCAAAAATTCATTCGATAAGGATGAGACGATTTATATTTATGGAAAGCATGGGCATGCAGAAGTGATTGGGCTCTTGGGACAGACCAGCAATAAGGCGGTAGTTTTTCAGGATATCTCGGAATTGGATTTAGCAACTCTTCCTAAAAACATTACGCTTTACAGCCAGACTACCAAAAGCACGGATAAATTCTATGAGATCAATGAGATACTGAAGCAAAATGGGATTTCTGTGAATACGAATGATACGATTTGCAGACAAGTATCTAATCGAGATAAGGAGTTGAGAGCTTTTGCAGATCGCTTTGATAAGATCATTTTTGTGAGTGGCACCAAGTCTTCTAATGGAAAAGTGCTGTATAATGTCTGCAAGGAAAAAAACCCGAATACAATTTTTGTTTCCAATGCTGACCAGATTAAACCCGATTGGTTTAAACCCAATGAAACCGTTGGAATTTGCGGGGCAACGTCTACTCCGATGTGGTTAATGGAACAAGTCCGAGAGAAAATCTTGACTTTCTGATTTAACTCAACTTGCTTGCAGGAATGAATGCAGGAAATCAAATTTTAGGAAACAAGCATATAGACCCTATTGGGGTGTTACTGGCTATATTGATTATCGCTAGCTGGAGTGCCTCTCTGGTCTTTTTACTCCAGTGGAACATTAATTGGACCAATCCTCTTACCTATATTTTAGTATTGATTCAGATGCATCTCTATACAGGTCTGTTCATCACAGCACATGATGCCATGCATGGATTAGTTTCATCCAATAAAATTGTAAACAATCTAATTGGCGTGTTTGCAGCCCTTCTTTTTTCGTACAATTTCTATTGGAAATTGTTTCCTAAACATCATGAACATCATCGGTTCGTGGCCACTGATCAAGACCCGGATTACCATCATTCAGATAATTTCATTCTCTGGTATTTTAGCTTCATCAAACAGTATCTAAGCGTTTGGCAAATCCTACTAATGGCCATTACTTTCAATATTTTAAAATTATTTTTACCTGTGGATAACTTGATTTTATTCTGGATGCTTCCGGCAGTGTTATCCACATTTCAACTATTTTATTTTGGAACTTACCTCCCACATCGAGGTGAAAGTGATAATAAACACCATTCTAATACACAGTCCAAAAATCACCTATGGGCTTTTATTTCATGCTATTTCTTTGGATATCATTATGAGCATCATGATTCTCCAGGAACTCCTTGGTGGAGGCTTTGGAGAAAAAAAGAGGAAATGATAAAATAAAACCGTTTTTAACTAAACTTTTTCTTTCTAAAACCATTTTGTTTTAGAACTACCCATCGCAATGAAAACTAGAGTACTGACATTTCTTATTGTATTAATATCTATTTCTGCTTTTTCCCAAGGAGTGATTAGAGGACGGATTATCAATCCTTCCAATGGAGAGCCTGTGGCCTTTGCCAATGTTTTGGTGTTGGAAACTGAATACGGTGCAATTTCTGATGAAGATGGTAATTACACTATTGAAAGTATTCCTCCCGGATTATATAATGTGCGCGCAAGTTTTGTCGGGTACAAGACTGAAACCAGGTATGAGGTTCGAGTTACCTTGGCAAAATCCGTACAATTAGATTTTGAATTGACCGAAGATGCCTCAGAGCTGGGAGAAGTCGTAGTCAGTTCAGAGTTTTCAAGATCTGAAGAAACGCCCCTTTCTGTTAGGAAGCTAAATAGCAATGAAATAGAAAGATACCCTGGTGGGAATAGAGATATTTCAAGGGTAATCCAGGCATTACCAGGAGTAGCAAGTACACCCAGTTTCCGAAATGATATTCTGATCCGTGGTGGAGCACCGAATGAAAACAAGTTTTTTGTAGACGAAATTGAAGTTCCGGTAATTAACCATTTCTCTACTCAAGGTTCTTCAGGAGGGCCAGTGGGTCTGCTTAATGTTAATTTAATTAAGAATGTAGATTTGATTGCAGGAGGATTTCCAGCTAATAGAATGGATGCCTTGAGTTCCTTTTTTGAAATTCAGTTGAAAGAAGGAAATAGGGAAAGTATGCAGACCCAATTGACTTTGGGAGCGTCTGAGTTGACCCTTTCCAATGAAGGTCCGATCGGAGAAAAGACGACCTATTTAGTATCTGCTAGAAGATCTTATTTGCAGGGTCTGTTTAAAGTATTGGGCTTGCCTTTTTTGCCTACGTTCAATGATTTTCAAGTGAAAACGACCACCAAACTCAATGATAAAACAGAGTTGACTTTCATTGGAGTTGGTGCTATTGATCAATTTGAACTGAATCAGGATATTCCTGAAGATGAGAGTGAAGAAGAGTTGGAAAACCGCCTGTATTTATTAGATGTTTTGCCGGTTCAAAGTCAATGGAATTATACTACAGGACTTAAATTAAAACGGTTCAGGGAGAATGGGTTCTGGACATTCGTATTGAGCAGAAATATGCTCAATAATGAGGCTGAAAAGTACTTTCGAAATGAAGAAAGCTCTGAGTCCAATCTATTATATCGATATATTTCCCAAGAATCAGAAAATAAATTCAGAGCAGAGAATAGTATTTTCGGAAATGGTTATACCCTGAAATATGGAGTTAATTATGAGTATTCCAGGTATTACATTAAGAACTTTGACCGTGCTACTTTAGCGAATTCTTCAGAAGTGATTGATGTGGAATCAACTTCTAATTTCAATCAGTATGGAGCATTTATCTCAGGAACTAAATATTCGTCAGATGAACGACTCTTGGTTTCAGGTGGAATAAGAATTGATGGCTCCGATTTTGGAAAGACCGCGCAAAACCCTTTTAATCAGTTCAGTCCCAGAGTTTCTATTTCTTATCAGCTGAAGCCTAATTTATTTGCGACCGCCAATGCTGGTATATATTACCAGAAACCTCCGTATACAGTACTAGGATATAGAAACAATTCCGGCGAATTAGTCAATCAAAATACGGATGTAAGATTTATTCAAAATAACCAACTGATCGCAGGATTGGAGTTTTTGGCACCGCAACGAAATAGAAGGTTTACGATGGAGGCTTTTTACAAAAAATATAAGAACTATCCTTCTTCTATTCGAAATGGCATTGCTTTAGCAAATCTCGGTGCTGACTTTGGGGTGATAGGAAATGAGCCCGTAGAATCAAATGCAGAAGGCAGGGCATTTGGATTGGAGTTTTTGGCACAGCAAAGGCTTTTTAATAATTTCTATGGGATAGCCTCTTTGACTTTGGTACGTAGTGAATTTACAAACCCAAATACGGAAGGATTTATACCTTCTTCCTGGGATAATAAAGTGATTTTGAGTTTAACCGCAGGCAAACGATTTAATAAAAATTGGGAGCTTGGCGGAAGGTGGAGATTTTTGGGTGGAACACCTTATACTCCTTATGATGTAGAAGAATCATCCTTGATCAGTAACTGGGATTTGAGAGGTCAGCCTATTTTAGATTTCACCCAAATAAATACCCAAAGACTTTCTGCTTTCCATCAACTTGACCTACGTGTTGATAAAAAGTACTATTTCCCAAAATGGAGTTTGAACTGGTATGTAGATATCCAAAATGCTTACAATTACGAGGCGGAACAACCTGATTTATTGGTGCCTGTTCGTGATGAAAATGGGGATATAAAGGTTGATCCAAATGATCCTTCCCGTTACCAACTTAAATTCATTGAAAATACTGCGGGAACAATTCTTCCAACAGTTGGAATTATAGTTGAATTTTAAAGTTTCAACTTAGTGAGTTCAGAAGTTTGATGATTCGATTGGATTTAGCCTCCATATCTTCTGCAGCATAGATATAGCTGATCCAATTTTTTTGCTCTTCTTTGGGTAGCTGATTGAATAATTCCAATTTTCCTGGATCCTCTTGGAGACATTCAATAAGTTCTTGGGGAAGGGTATTGGGGATTTCCTCTCTATACAACCTAATCACCACTTCATCCCCCTCTTCTTTTCCAAGGATTTTCCTTATAGGTTTGGCAACCGGTAAAAAAACATAACCATTTCCCATAGGAAGGAGGTGTTTACCTTCAAAGGAAAAATCATCAATAGATCCCGAGATTTTCATCATCCCGAAAGCCTTACCTGACTTGATTAAATCCCCTGGAAGCTTTATAAATGTCCAACCACCTTTCCCGGTAAACTTTTCTAAGAGGTATGTTCCTTCAACAATCAGTTCCATAAAAAAAGAGCAGGTTGTTGGCCTGCCCTAATTAAGAATTTCTTATTCTACTTTACTAAATCTCCATCGGATATTCAAACCAAAAATATCTGCATTAAATTTTGTGTTTTCAATGATCCAAAAAGTAGGTCTCCAATCAGCACCTATCACTATTGGCACATCTGTAAATGCATATTCAATACCTATTTCACCAGCAACGCCCAAATAAAATGGATCATCAATGTAAAGAGATGGCCCCACACCCAAGTACCAGTTAAATTCGCTAGATCCAACGGGTCTGTATATTGGGTTCCAAAGCAAGTCTATTCCCACACCTGAACCAAAACTTACATCTCCGTGAACACGACTAAATTCACCGAGGGAGAAAACACCATCAACAGCGACATTGTTGCCTCTGAAATTACCAAAACGGATACCTAATTCTTGTGCGTTGCTTTCAAGAGATGCTGCCAATCCAAAGAAAAGTACTAGCGAAAGAATTTTGAGATACTTCATATGCTTAACATTTGAGGTTAATATTAAATAGGTTATAAATATTAAAATTTTTATCGATTTATTGAGATCCAGAGAGAGATTTATAGGTTATTCCTGCTAAAAATGCACCTGCTAAAGGAGCAATCCAAAATAACCATAATTGTTGAATAAAGATGCCTCCGGCAAAGATTGCTTGGCTAGTACTTCTGGCGGGGTTTACGGAGGTGTTGGTAACAGGTATGGAAATCAAATGAATCAGAACTAATGCCAGCCCTATTGCGATTCCTCCAAATCCAGCAGGAGCTTTTCCGTGGGTAGCACCTAAAATCACAATTAGGAAAAAGTAAGTCATGACTATCTCAGTAATCAAAGCTGAGCCCATTGAATAACCTCCTGGAGAAGCTTCGCCATATCCATTTGAGGCAAATCCTCCTAGTTCCACACCTGCCTTTCCTGTCACGATCGCAAATAAAATGGAGGCACCGGCTAAGCCTCCCAGGACTTGAGCGATGATGTAAGGAATTAAATCTTTACTTTCAAATCTGCCTCCAGCCCATAAACCTATGGAGACCGCTGGATTTAAATGACATCCACTGATATGTCCAATCGCATAGGCCATGGTCAGGACAGTGAGTCCAAATGCTAATGCTACTCCTAAAAAACCTATTCCCAATTCAGGGAAACCAGCCGCTAAAACGGCACTGCCACAGCCCCCAAGTACTAGCCAAAGGGTACCGATAAATTCTGCTATAAGCTTTTTCATATAAAAACAGGTTAGATGTTAACTGACTTAAGGAAATTAAATAAATAATTTTAAAATCAAGTAAGCATTAACTTTTAAATTGTATAATAAGTAGAAAAAATGGTGACTTAAGAGGTTTGTTTGTATTGTGGGTTTACTAATTGGTATTGCATATTTGAACTATTCCGAACCCATTGGATTTATATTCGGAACAAGCCTAATGGAAAAAGATAAATAAATGAAGATATTCGAATGTGGGAAGTGTTTTCAACCGCTTTATTTTGAAAATCAAAGCTGCGAGAAATGTGGGCATTTGGTAGGGTTCTCCAATGCCGAGCTGGATTTGAAAACATTCGAAAACGGATTGGGCTCATGGAAATCTGATGGAGACAATTTTGAATTTAAATTTTGTAAAAACAAAGAGTTTGGAGTTTGCAACTGGCTGATTCCAGCAAGTGATCAGGATGATTTTTGCGTTGCCTGTAAACTCAATAGAACCATTCCTGATTTATCAGATGCCGAAAATTTCAAAAGGTGGCAAAAACTTGAAATTGCTAAACATAGACTCATTTATCAATTGGTAAGATTGGGATTGAATCCTCAATCAATAATGGAAGATCCTAACGGCCTAACTTTTGATTTTATCAACAACCAATATGGAATTGGGGAAAAAGCAATGACAGGTCATGACAATGGGGTGATTACGATCCTACTTTCAGAGGCTGATGCTGTCCATAGAGAACAAATGAAGAAAGAGTTCGCAGAACCTTATCGAACCTTGATTGGACATTTTAGGCATGAGGTAGGCCATTATTTTTGGGATCGATTGGTATTCAATGACCCTAGTATTCTCCAGGAATTTAGAAACGTCTTTGGCGATGAACGAGCGAATTATGGAAACTCATTAAATAGCTACTATTCGGATGGACCTCAATCCAATTGGCAGCAAAACTACATAAGCCAATATGCTACCTCTCATCCATGGGAGGATTGGGCTGAGACTTGGGCCCATTATCTTCATATCATGGATATGGCAGAGACCGCCTATTATTTTGGGATGAGAGTGGAGCCAAAACTTTACGAGAACACCCTAGATGGGGCTATTGGTTTTGATCCCTATGATTGTACGGATTTTGAGAAAATTTTAAAAGACTGGGGTCCCATATCATTTGCAATCAACAGTCTCAATCGGTCCATGGGAATGCCTGATATGTACCCGTTTGTGATCAGTCCAATAGTAAAAGCAAAAATGGAGTTTATCCATCGATTAGTCTACAGGAGTTAAAGCCAATTGGGAAAGGGAGTCAATCTAATGTCCTTCCATTTACCTTCACATTTTTCAAATCAAACCCAGTGATTATGCTTGGATCGAATTTGTCATTTTTTGCCTTGATTTTAAGATTTTCAAATTTAAATTGAGCTAATCGATCATGTTCGGTAATCGCCACATCAAAAAAGATATCGCATTCCAAGTTGATGTTTTTCATGGTAATATGGTCTGAAAATGATTTTGGAACTTCTTTTCTACCCTTTAGATCGAAAAATTGAGTCCAAGGCTTCACATAGATCATGCTGTATGCCTGCCCTGTAATATTCTCTACTGTAATGTATTCATAGTGTTGGGGGGTGTCAGGACGCATTTTTAACCATAAAAGCCTTCGGGCATCCTGAATTTTTATATTCCTCATGATCACATTCTTGTTATGAATGGATTCACTTCCATTGGTGAGGGCGGAATGACAAAAGCCAAATTCACTATCCTCGATTATAATGTGGGTGTTTTCTCCATTGTTTGGGTCTTCATCCGCCCAAGGCCCTTTTCCACCTTTTAGGGCAATGGCATCGTCATTTACAGCAAGGTAGCAACCTTTGATCAGCACATTGTTGACTACATCTAAGTCTATGGCATCCGTACTTGGCGCTTTGATGGGTTCATGAGGAGAGGTAATGGTTAGGTCTAGGAGTTTAATATTGTTGCATTGGTAATAATGGCTACTCCAAAAACCAGCATTGATCAATTTCACATCTTGTAACTGGACATCATTACTTTTCCAAATAAATACCAGTCTGGGTCTGGAAACCTCTAAATTGGTACAATTCGGATCTTCTTCCCTTCGTTTCCAGAATGCTTTCCAAAAGTTCAAACCATTTCCATTGATGGTTCCTCTACCTGTAATGGAGAATCCATCTACTCCATATGCATTCACCAAAGCTGCGAAGTAGTCTAGGTTTTGGCCTTCCATCCGCGAAGGGATTTTTGGATAATTGGCAATGTCGTCAGATCCTTTCAATACGGCCCCTTCCTCTAGATGTAAATGAGTGTTGGGCTTGAAAAATAAAGCGCCGCTTAAAAATGTTCCTTTTGGAATGACAATGACACCTCCTCCGGATTGACTGGCCTCGTCTATGATTCGTTGAATTTTTTCGGTTTGAAGGGAAGTGCTATCCGCAACTACTCCATGAGAAGTAATCTTATATTGTTTCCCCAAATCCTTTAATTCTAATTTACTATAATCATGAAACCAAGGAGAAATTTTCGAACCATCAGGCCAATTATCCTCCTTCGAGTAAGTTTGCGAAAAAGTGATTTGGATACTTAAAAATAGAAATAGAAGAATGGAGTGGAGGATTTTCATCTTGGTAATAATAACAAATTCATGTCAGAATTGAGACAAATCGAATTTCAAATTATTCCATGTATTGAACAAAGGGGATCCTTTGCTGACCTGTTAATTCCCATTACGAGGGGTTTTCTTTTCCTTTCATGACATCCATGACGAAATCAAGAGCTGAGTTCCAAGCATTCATGCATTTTTCGGTATTGTTTCCCCCTAACGTCTTATTTATGGTATAGAGCAATGCTTCTTTTACCACTGGGTAATGTGTGGCCTGCACACCATATTTTACATGGTTTTCTCCTAATCGCTGTAGGCCTGTGACCAAATGTTCTGGTCTCGATAATGAATAAATGATGCCGCCTAACATATGGGTCAAGAGTCGGCCTTGATCGGTCATATTATTTCGGAAAAGGCTTTTGGCATTCGGATCGATTTCAAATACCTTATCATAGAAAATAGAAGCAAATTCTTCCGGATTTTCCATCATGATGGGAAGAGAGGCTTGGAGTTCCAACTGCATATCCATTTCCTTGAACGCTAATAATTCGAACAATTCGGCAGGCTCTTCTTTCCCTTTCAGTTCTTTTAAGTAGGTTTCCCCAATTTCAAGGGTATCTTTTGGAATACTATTTAAGACTGTTTTTGAAATGAGAATTTTGGATTGGGTAACTTTCGTTTGCTCTTGAATCCTGCTCGCTACATTCACAGGATCTCCAATGACTGAAAATTGCTTATGGGTCGGATGTCCCAAATGACCAATGTAGGCTTTGCCAAAATTGATACCTATTCCGGAATTTAATTTGATGTCCAAATCCTTTAATTCAGTGTTATTGAGATGTGTCAAAGCAAAATGCATCCCCAATCCTGCTCGGATGGCATCCGTACAAATTTTATCCCTTGTGCCTCCAGTGGTCCCAAACACTCCGATAATTTCATCTCCTACGTATTGGTAAATAATTCCATTATTCATCAGAATTGGGTCTCCCAATGCGGTATAAAACTTGTTGAGCAGGAAGGCCATGTCGTAATTCAAGTTATTGGAAGAGAGGTTGGTATAATTTCTTAAATCACAAAAAAGGATAGCAATGGGTCTTTCTTCTGCTTTTCCTACCGGAGAGAGCTCTTTTTGTAATTGGTTAACTTCCCCCATAGACCAGATTAAGCGTTGCAAGGTTACGTCACCTTTTGGGTAGGATTGGCAGGCTAGTCGGATAGAAGGATCCCATTTCCTTGCGTAAGAAGTTTCCTGTTCCAGCTGGTTTTTTGGATTTAAGTTATTGATTCCTTCCAGTATCCTGACTCTACAGGTGGTGCATCTTCCATGCCCTCCACATTCATGCAAATGGGTAATTTGATTAGCAATGGAAATATCCAATAGGGAATTCATATCATCATCATTTTCCACCACACGATTTATTCCAGCATAGGTAATTTTCTGTTTCATCATTCTAAGAATTAGGTGAAAAATTGAATCAATGGATTCAGATTTCTTTTACTTGCTTATTTCGAGGTCCTTTGTTCATTCTAAAAATCATGATTCGCAATTATATAAAAATTGAGATTAATTATTAAGATGCCAATTGAGATCAAAAAAGCTATAAGGAATATCCGCAAAAAAGAGCAAATTGTCAATTGAAAATGAGATAGTTATGCTTTCTAATGAAGTATGCTTTCAATTATCTCCATAAAAGAAGTAAAGGAGTGAACTTGGTCTACTCCTTTACTATTCATGTTTTTTAGAGTTATTCAAATTTTGAGGCATCTAAATTGAAGAACCTGACCGCATTGTTAAAGAAAATATCCCGTTTTTGATCATAGGATAAATAGGTGGCATTTTGGATCAGGCCAATTGATGTTTCCAACAGTTTTGGCCAAATCATTAGGTCTGTTCCGTATAATATTCGTTTTCCAAAACCTGCTTGAACCAATCTTTTCAAATAGTCATGAATTTCATCTTGAGGATAGCTCCAGATTAAACCAGCCAAATCCACATAAACATATGCATTGGCACCCATCAAAGCGATCATTTCATCGATCATAGGGTATCCTGCATGCATGACCCATATTTTTAATTTGGGATGTCTCGCGAGCATGTCTTCCAATAAGAAGGGATTTCCCATAGAGGCTCTATAAGAGGGGCTTGTGATATTGGCCATTCCATTTCCACCAGTTCCCATATGGATACCTACCGGAATACCAAGTTCTTCTGCTACTCCAAAGTATTCATCTAAAGACATGTCACTTGGGGATTTGCCTTGGTATTGTGGTGCAATCTCTCCCATAACTTTATAAAAACCACCTGAAAGGGAGTCCCTGAATGCTTCCACACTCATATCCTGCCCAATTCCAATCGAAGGAATGATACGGTTAGGAACAGCGTTGTACCAATTATGGATAATTTCGGCATCTCCACTGACAACCATCGTGACGTTTAGCCGTTCAGTAGCTGATATAATAGCATCTTGCATTTCCTGATCAGATTTTGCAGCTTTTAATGGGTCAACGCAATCATTATTTAGGAAAGAAGGGGCTGGTTGATTAGGTCCGCTTCCTGGCATGGAAGTAAGGAACCAGGGACAGAGATCAGATGCGAATGCTGGGTTTACCTTAGAGGCATGCACATGCACATCAATTATAGGAGGCATTTTCTTTTCAGTTTGAGCTGAAATTTGAAAAGAAAGTAGCGCAATCAGTGAGAAGAAGCGCGCTTTAGGTAGTAATTTTAGGGTCATAATGGAAGTTGTATTGCTACAATGAAAATTATTTTCTTATTGTTTCTTTATGACAAAATAGACTAATCTTTTTAGAATGAAAAATTAATTTTGCAGGATAAGGGCTTAGTATTTATTTTCTGTGTATCATTAATCCCACACTTTTCATTTTAAATTCTTTTACTATGATAAATCACAGTGTTTTTTTTAAGTTAAAGTACCCCAAGGGTTCTTCTGAAGAAAGGATATTTTTGAATGCAGCCTCAAAACTTTCCACAATCTCAGTTGTAAAGAATTTTCTGGTATTGGATGAAACCAGTCCTAAAAATGAGTATGAATATGGCTTAAAAATGGAGTTTGAAAGTCAAGAAGCTTATGATGCTTACAATGAACACCCACATCATTCCCTGTTTTTAAAGATGTATTGGGATGATTATGTGGATAAGTTTTTAGAGATTGATTACAAAGTGATAGACCTCCAATAAAAAAGGAAGAAATCAAATCGATTTCTTCCTTTTTTATTATTAACTAACATGTCGGGTATTAGTAGAAGTTAATTATTGATTTAAAAAAACTTGATCTTCTAAAAATGAGTTTGAGCGTTCATATTCAGAAGTATACCTTCTTTTGATAACAGGTTTAACAATCCCTTTATTCCATTTTCCAAAAGATAATACCACCTGCTTGTTTACCCATATCAACCGAAGCCACTTTTTTGGCATTTTTGATATCGATTACATCCATGGTCCCCGGCTCTCCGCCGATCCCTTCCACAGAAATAAAAGCATATTTACTATCAGGAGAAATGCTCACTCCATGAGAAACCATCCTCGTATTTTTGACACGAGGAAGTTCTTTCTTCTTTTTTAAATCCCAAATTCCAGTTTCGCCACTACCCTTGTAGGTGGCTACCAAATACTTTCCATCTGGAGAAATGTCCAAGTTGTAAGGACCTTTTCCGGTTTTGAACCTGTCTGTGATTTCCCACTTTTCTAGATCTACTTCCAAAATTTCATCGGATCCATTTCCAGCAACATATACTTTTCCATTCGTAGGATGAGGCATTGCCCAAGTAGGTTTGGTCGCACTATGGTACATGGGAGTACTCATCGCTGCATGCCCCATTTTTGAGTGATCCATCATGCTATGATCCATTCCTCCCTTGGCAGGCTCTTCTTCTTCTATGCCATCAAGATTTAATTTTCGATTTACTTTCAATTTGGTTGTTGAAATCTCAAATAATTCTCCAGACATCATTCCCACGGAATAATGATACATGCCGTCGGCAGAGATTCTAGAACCATGCGGCATTACTCCAGTTTCGATTTTTTCAATTTCAATCATCTCCTCAGGGTCTACGACAGAAACTGTGCTCGGAACCATGTCTCCATGCAGGTTAAAATTCACACAATACAATAGCCCTGTTGCTTTAGACACTTGAAGCGATGCAGGGAATAAGCCAAGCATCACAGTGTCAACAACCTCATTGGTAGCAGTGGAATATTTGTATAAAGTGCCATAAGGATTGCCATGGGCAAGCGACAAATACCAATATTTACCATCCGGGCTAACATTGATGCCATGAGGGCCTTCTATTTCGGCTGGCCAAACTCCTACGGGAATAGTCTCTTCAATAGTGGCTTTTTCTCCATCAAATTTTACCAAAGCCACCTCATCCTCAGATTCTGCTGTGACATAGATATAATAGTCTTGAGCCTGAGCTACCAGACTGAATAACCCTGAGGCTATTGTGAATAGGAAAGCTTTATTGAAGACTGATTTTAGAATCTTGCTCATAAATGACTTGTCAATTATTTGTTCTCAATGGTAGCATTTTGTGGAACTACCGGCTGTAGTTTAGCAGACCATAATCCACTGTTCCAGTCAGAGTAGAAAATATGACCCTTATGCGGTTGTGCTCCCCAGGTAAAAGGCGCATTGGCAATGTATCCATCTGGATCTTCTGGGACAATCCAGGCGATTTCTCTTCCCTGCCTGTTTAGATCTCCTAATAGTTCACCGCTAAGATCAACCACTCTTACTCCAGCATTATAGAATGCTGCATATAAAATATCGTCTTCAATCCAGAAGTTGTGGGATCCTGCAAAAGGAACTTGGAACCAAGCAACCTCTTTTGGGTTTTTTAGATCTGTGAAATCAATAATATGAAGAAAGCCAGCTGCTCTTGCAGGTTTACGACCGTCAGGATCCAAACCATATGGGAATTCTTCGTCTCCCAGTATTACATAAAATTTTCCGGTCTTTTCATCCTTGTAAGGGAAAGCAGCATGATTGGATCCACTTGGGTAAGCATAGCTCGCAAATTGTACCGGGTTAGAAGGTGTACCTCCTGCAATACCATTTCCAACGTCCACTAATTGTACCCCATCGGACCAGTTGGAAGAATAAGCAATCCCATCATGTACCCATACATCATGGATGGAATGACCAGGAGTATCCAACTCAAATTCACCAACAATTCTTGGTTTGCTAGGATCCTCTATGTTGATAGAGTAATATTTCCTACCTGCGCTTAACGCATAGACGTGATTTTTGTAAATAAATACATTGTGAACTCCTCCAGTAAGATTTTCAGAAAATTCTGAAATGATTTTGGCATCTCTGGGGTTGCTTACATCGATGATCACCAATCCATTTTTTCTATTGGAAGCACCTTCTCTTGAGATGACGGCTACTTTTCCGTCTTCTGAAACTTTTACATCATTGACAGTACGGGCATCCACTTTTACAGAATCTATCAATTGTATACCCGCAGGATCAGTTACATCCCAAAAATAGGCTGTTCCATCTGCTCCCCAAGTTCCTGTTACCGCATAATCTTTTCCATCTATTCCTTCCCATACCCACAAATCGGAAGTGTGTTTGTTATTGACCGAGCCTTGACCGACCAAGTCAATTTTTCGCGTGATGTTTCTTTCGTTTGCTTGTACGGTGATAGATGCCGCTGCGGGTCCAGAAGTAGCATTCAATACATATAAGCCTGGTTCATCGGCCACAAATTTTCCTTCTTTTGTTATCAAGCCTGAAGGGGCAGCAGAAACATCAAAAGATTCTCCAGTAAAGGAGTAATTAATGGGGGCATCACTTACTTCATTGCCATCTTTATCCAAGGCCATTGCGTTTAAAGTAAATACATCTCCAGATCGTCCCTCTACTTTGTCAGATTTCAAAAGGATTTTAGTAATTGGGTTTTCGATGACATTGATTTCCAAGGTTTTGTTTACCCCATCTACCGTTGCTGTCACCTGAGCTTTACCAGCTTTTTTAGGGATTAATTTGGTAAAAGGAGCAACTGATACAATTTCTTCATCAGAGGAGGTCAAGGTGATTACTTTTTCTGGTCTTTCAAATCCGGCTTCATCCGTCACGGTCAATTCTAATGGGACCGTGATTCCGGAATAGATTTTCTCTGGAATTGTTCCAAAATCCACTTTTGCAATAGCAGCGGGTTCAATGGTTACCCGAATATTAGATCTTAATTGTGGGTCCCCTGGACTGATTACAATGACATCATACTCGCCATGTTTTACAGCAGTTGCCATTCCTGTACTATCCACCACGGAAAGGGCTCTTCGGTTTCTGGAATAAAAAATAAAATCACGATCTACAACTTTATTCCCCGAGGCATCTACCACTACTGCTTCTAATTGTAGTGTCTGGCCGATTTTCATGGAAATATTCTCATCACTCACTTTGATGGATAGGTCTTGCGCCTGCAAAAAGTTTACAGTGAGCAGTAAGGTAAAAACAGAAAGAATGAACTTTTTCATAGGTTGGATTTAAAATGGATTCTGAATTTAATGAATCCTTTATTCCCAACCATAAGAAATTTGGCAATTTGTCTACCCAGCCAATTCTTTAAAACATACATTTTAAGTTGCTGGAACAATGAATGAATAAAAAATCAAAAAATCTTTTGATACACCTCTTCCAATTTGCTAACTGGGATCACTTGAATTTTGTATTTGCCGAGATCTAACCCTTTGACTGCATATTTGGAAACAATAATTTTTTTGAAGCCCAGTTTCTCTGCTTCAGCAATTCGATTTTCAATTCGGTGGACAGCACGGATTTCTCCTCCCAAACCTACTTCCCCCGCGAAGCAAATATGTTCTGAGACTGGAGTATCTTCATAACTTGAAATTAAGCTTGCACAAACCGCTAAGTCCAAAGCAGGATCATCTACCCGAAGACCCCCGGCAACGTTCAGAAAAACATCTTGCTGCCCTAGCCTCATACCTCCTCTTTTCTCCAATACTGCCAATAGCATATTCAAGCGCTTTGCATCATGACCGGTACTACTTCGTTGCGGTGTTCCATAGGTGGCTGGACTTACCAAGGATTGAATTTCTATCAATAAAGGTCGGTTCCCTTCCATCATGGCTCCAATGGCAACACCATTCAAAACCTCTTCACGCTGCGTCAAGAGGATTTCAGAAGGATTCGCTACAGGACGAAGACCCTCTACCCTCATTTCATAAATACCTAATTCATGGGTGGAGCCAAAACGATTTTTGCTGGTTCGAAGGATTCTATAGCTCATATGTCGATCGCCTTCAAATTGAAGTACTGTATCGACCATATGTTCTAATACTTTAGGACCGGCTATGGAACCATCTTTTGTGATATGTCCGATCAGAAAAACAGGGGTTCCTGTTTCTTTCGCAAATTTCATTAACTCTGCCGTGCATTCACGGACTTGAGAAACGGATCCAGCCGCCGATTCAACATACTGGGAGTTTAAAGTTTGAATGGAGTCTATGACCAGTAAATCTGGCTTTAACGCTTCGATTTGTTGAAAAATATGTTGAGTGTTGGTTTCAGAAAGCACATAACAATCAGGGTTTTGAGTTTTCATTCGATCTGCCCTCATTTTGATTTGCGCTTCACTTTCCTCTCCGGATACATACAAAATCTTTTTGCCTGTTAGGGTTAATGCGATTTGTAGCATCAAGGTGGATTTACCAATTCCTGGTTCTCCTCCAATTAAAACCAATGACCCTGGAACAATTCCCCCTCCTAGCACTCGGTCCAATTCTGCATCACCAGTAACGTATCGAGGCATTTCTTCGTAGTTTACCTCTTGTATTTTCTTAGGTGTACTGGCTTTCTTGTTGGTAGATCCGGCAGGTTTCCAATTCCCTTTACCTGATTCTTCCTTTTGGATTACTTCTTCTACGTAAGTGTTCCATTCACCACAGGCAGGGCATTTCCCTAACCATTTGGGACTTTGGGCTCCACAGTTTTGACAGAAAAAGGAGGTTTTTATTTTGGCCATTAGATATTAGAAAATACGAAAGAAGAAATACGAAATTAGAAAGAAGGGAACGATATGGTTTAAGATCAATTAGATTTTAAATAAGCATGAAGGTTGTATCAGTAGATGATAATAGTAGAATTAAATCTTACCTCCGACATCCTAAATCTGAAATCGATTAATGGGCTTCCAGCCAATCGTTTCCGGTTCCTACTTCTACTTCAACAGGCACCGCCATTTTTATCGCATTTGACATCAACCCCGGTATATGGGATTTTAAGATTTCCACTTCGTCTTTATGGGCATCAAACACCAATTCATCATGAACCTGAAGGATCATTTTGGACTTTAGTTTTTCTTTTTTCATCCAACGGTGTACATCAATCATGGCAACTTTGATCAAATCAGCCGCAGAACCCTGAATCGGAGCGTTGATGGCATTTCGCTCGGCAAAACCCCTCATGGTCGCATTTCTGCTATTGATATCCCTCAGGTATCTTCTACGTCCCAAAATGGTCTCTACATATTCATCTTTTCGGGCTTTTTCAATGGCTCCATCCATGTATTCTTTGACTGCAGGGAACTCTTTAAAGTAAGCATCGATGATTTCTTTGGCTTCAGTTCGTGAAATAGAAAGTCGTTGAGAAAGTCCAAATGCAGAAATGCCATATATGATCCCGAAGTTCGCTGTTTTGGCTTTTCTACGCATATCTGAAGTCACTTCTTCCAATGGCACCTGGAAAATTTTAGCTGCGGTAGTAGCGTGAATATCTCTTCCATTTTTAAATGCCTCAATCATGGATTCATCTCCTGAGAAAGCGGCCATGATCCTCAATTCTATTTGAGAATAATCCGCTGCCAAAAGAATATGGTTTTCATCTCGAGGTACAAATGCTTTTCGTATTTCTCTTCCGCGCTCAGTACGTATTGGAATATTTTGGAGATTCGGGTTTATGGATGAAAGTCTTCCTGTTGCTGCTACAAATTGATTATAGGTAGTATGGATCTTTCCTGTTTTGGAATTAATCATAGTAGGCAAAGCATCCACATAGGTGGACTTCAATTTGACCATTTGCCTAAAATCCAAAATTGCCCGGGCAATTTCATGTTCATTTGCCAATTTGCTTAACACCTCTTCACCGGTTGCATATTGGCCGGTTTTGGTCTTTTTGGCTTTAGGATCCAGCTTGAGTTTCTCAAAAAGTACATCTCCTAGTTGTTTTGGGGAAGCTAAATTGAATCGTACCCCAGCTATTTCATACACTCTATTTTCAATTTCCTTGCTTTCCTTTTCCAGTAACAAAGACATTTCTGCCAGACTTTTAGTGTCAATCCTGACACCCTCAAACTCCATGTCGGCAAGAACCTGGATTAAAGGATTTTCGACTTCATAAAACAGTTTTTCTAAGTCACTTGATTTTAAAAGTGGATCTAGCTTTTCTTTGAGTTGTAAGGTAATATCAGCATCTTCTGAAGCATATTCTGTGACTTCATCCTCATCTACATCCCGCATATTTCCCTGATTTTTCCCCTTCTTACCAATAAGTTCAGTGATGGATACAGGTTTGTAATTCAAGTAATGTTCAGAAAGCCAGTCCATAGAATGCTTTCCTTCTGGTTCGATGAGGTAATGAGCCAACATGGTATCGTAAAGACCTCCTTTGATTTCAATCTCATAATTTTTTAGGACCAGAAGATCGTATTTTACGTTTTGGCCAATTTTCTGAATTTTTTCATTTTCAAAAACTGGCTTTAATAGTTCTAAAATGGCTAGGGTTTCAGTTCTTTTTGCAGGGCAAGGAATATAATAGGCTTCTCCAGGCAGGTAGGAAAATGAAATTCCAACCAATTCTGCTTCCATTGCATTGACAGAGGTAGTTTCCGTGTCAAAGCAGAGTTCCTTTTGAAGGAGCAGATAGGAAACCAGCTCTTGAATAGCTTCTTTTCCGGAAATTTTATGGTATTGGTGAGCAGTCGTATGGATGGTAGCAGCTTCTTGTACAGGCTCAGGGTTGACCGATTCTTCTTCAAATTCTACGGATGACTTACTGGTTGCCACCGGACTTTCCCCAAATAGACCCAATTGGTCATTCTTTTTAATGGAGGCTTTTTTGCCGGTTCCATCTTTGAAAATCCTGCTGGCAAGTGTTCGGAATTCCAATTCCGAGAATAAAGCTCTTAGTTTCTCTTCATCGAAGCCATCGTATTGTAACTCTTCATCCACAAATGCCACTGGTACATCCACTTTGATGGTTGCAAGTTCTTTTGATAATAACCCTTGCTGTGCAAAGTTGACCACGTTTTCTTTTTGCTTTCCCTTTAGATCATCTGTGTTCTTGATTAATTCTTCCACTGAGCCATATTGCTTCAGGAGCTTGACGGCTGTTTTTTGCCCAATCCCTGGTATACCTGGGATGTTGTCTACTGCATCTCCCATTAAACCTAATATATCGACAACCTGGTCCACTCGTTCGATGTCCCATTTCTCACAAATCTGCTTTGGTCCCATGACTTCTACTCCGTTCCCCATAAATGCTGGTTTATAGAGGAAAATATGATCATCTACCAACTGACCATAGTCTTTGTCAGGAGTCATCATATAGACTGTGAACTTTTCGGCTTCTGCTTGTTTAGCTAGGGTTCCAATAATGTCATCTGCTTCATATCCATCCATTTCCAGAATGGGAATATTAAATGCTTTGACGATTTCTTTTACCCATGGAATGGCGACTCCGATATCCTCTGGCTGTTCTTGTCGGTTTGCCTTATAGGCTTCAAATTGCTCATGTCTGAAGGTAGGGGCATGGGTATCAAAGGCAACCCCAATATGGGAAGGTTTTTCCTTATCCAAGACCTCAAGTAGGGTATTTGTAAAGCCAAGCATCACCCCTGTGTTCAAACCTTTACTATTGATTCTGGGATTTTTACTGAAGGCAAAATGGGCTCGATAAATAAGTGCCATGGCATCCAGTAAAAAAAGCTTGTGTGCTTGGTTTTGAGGCATTATTAAATTATTTTGGTTCTAATTAAGCTTAAGTTTGACTTTGTAAGTTAAGAAAAATAGACGTTGAAAAGCTTCTAAACTTTGGTTCAATATTATCTGGGACAAAAATTGGCGGCTTTATTGATATTTTCAGTATCTAACCATAAACAATTCATTTTATGAAAAAGCTATTAGCGATTTTTGCCCTATTCCTTTCCATCCAATTCGTTCATGCTGAACCAGCCATTGAAAATGAATCGAAAAAAGGAAAAACAGAATTAACCGAGGCTCAGAAAATGAGGGCTGCAGAAATGAAAGCTAGATTGGATGAGATCAAAGGGATGGACTTTAAGTCTATGAGTAAGGACGAGATCAAGGATATTCGTACTGAATTGAAGGAAATGAAAGCAGAAGCTAAGGCTCAAAAAGATGGAATTTTTCTTTCAATAGGAGCGATCATCATCATTATTTTACTTTTGATCCTTATCCTTTAATTAAATATCAAAATTGAAAAAAGGACTCGTAATCGAGTCCTTTTTTGTTTTAACACTTTTCTAATGAATAGGAAAGGTCATGAAACTTCCTAAAAAGATTATTCATATCAAATTGGAATGAAGTAGGAGAGATATATTTGATAGCCATCTCGAATCATTCATTTAAAACCAATAGTTTTATCCTTGTTCCTTTTTCTCCAAGAAATTTTTTACCTGACAACCTCTTAGGAAGATAACAATCAAAGGAATTAGCCAAAGCAATTCATTGACAATCAAGTGAAAACCGCTTCGCTTGTTCCAGGAAATATCTGGAAGAAAGCCCAGTGTAAACCAAATTGCTAAAATGAGCTTACCTGTAATTCCTGCCAAAATCAAATACACCCAGCTTACAGGATAAAATGCACTGACGAAAATGATAATCCCCACCAGGATCCCAAAAGTCCCATAATAGTTGGCTGGAAGATTCTCAATGCCTTTGGTTCCCATGGCAAGCCAACTGATTAAATCAGGTCCAAACCATTTGAAAAATGCTGACCAGGCGATGGTATACATTCCTGTAAGTAGGAGAATTCCTCTGAAATGCATGGGAAATACAGGAAACGGAGTTTGCTCATCCATGAGTGGTTTGATTTATTTTGGTTTATTGAAGATCTTGAATGAATTAATACCTTGATATTATACAAAACTATCCAATGAAAATTAATAATCGAATCCGAACTAAAGGTTTTCTGCTTATTCTAGGCGCAAGCACTTGTCTTGCTTTAGGTTTTACCTTAGGGAAAAAGGTGGGTGAAATCACTCCTACAAGTATTGAGGAGGCTTCTAATTTAATTGGACTCTCCTTTAACGCATCAGAAAAAGATAGCATGATTACTAATTTGAAGAATCAGCTATCCAATTATGAATCCTTACGCAAAGTGGAGTTGGATAATTCAGTAGCTCCTGCCCTAGTATTTAATCCACTTCCCAAGGGTTTCAGTCCAGACTTGACCCAAAAACCATATGATTGGGGGCTTCCAGCATCTGTCGATTTACCTGAAAAGGAATCGGATATAGCCTATTTACCTGTTCATGAATTGGCAGTTTTAATAAAATCTAGAAAAATCAGTAGTGAAAGCCTTACGAAGATTTATCTGAACAGAATCAAAACTTATTCAGATACTCTTCAATGCTTGATCACTTTAATGGAAGAAACCGCTTTGGAGAAGGCTCGGGCAATGGATCAAGAAATTGAATCTGGAAACTACAGAGGCCCACTTCATGGAATTCCTTACGGAATCAAGGATCTGCTAGCTGTCAAAGGAACTAAAACCACTTGGGGAGCCATGCCTTATAAAGATCAGGTAATTGACCAAACTGCTACAGTTGTTCAAAAACTAAATGATGCAGGAGGGGTTTTGGTAGGTAAATTCACACTAGGAGCCCTTGCAATGGGAGATGTATGGTATGGAGGAAAGACCAAAAATCCCTGGAATTTGAGTCAGGGGTCTAGTGGTTCTTCCGCAGGCTCTGCCTCCGCTGTAAGTGCTGGATTGGTGCCATTTGCTATAGGAACTGAGACTTTGGGTTCTATTGTTTCCCCTTCGACCAGAAATGGAGTAACTGGATTAAGACCGACCTATGGAAGAGTAAGCAAAAATGGGGCGATGGCCTTGAGTTGGTCCATGGATAAAATTGGACCGATATCCAGATCTGCTTTAGATGATGGAATCGTACTTTCTGTAATCAACGGTGTGGATGATTTAGATTCCAGTACTATCCCTGCTTCATTTAACTACGATTCCAAAAAATCTGTAAAGGATCTGAAAATAGGCTATTTCAAACCTTATTTTGAAGGAGAGCGGGTAAGTCAAAACGATCTCAATGTATTGGAATTATTAAAGAACGAAGGACTGGAGTTACATCCTTTAGAATTGAAAACAACTATTGAAGCAGGTCCTATTGTCATGATGTTGATGGTGGAAGGGGCCGCTGCTTTTGATGAGTTGACCCGATATGGATGGGATGATCAATTGGTGGCACAGCATAAAGGAGCCTGGCCTAATTCTTTCCGGGCAGCACGGTTTATTCCTGCGGTGGAATATGTTCAATTAAGTAGGCAGAGAACGGTGTTGATCCAGGAAATGCATGAATTAATGAAAGAGTACGATGTCATCATTACACCATCCTTTGCAGGGCCACAATTAAGAATTACGAATTTGACTGGGCACCCTGCACTTTGCCTGCCCAATGGATTTAATGATTCAGGAAGCCCAACTTCCATCACCTTATTAGCAAATTTGTTTGAAGAAGAGAAATTGGTCCAGTTGGGTGATTTTATCCAGAATCGTTCAGACTGGCAGGCAAAAAGACCACCTTTGTTTGACCAATAAAATTTTATGAAAAAAGAAAGACCTTTGAGTTGTAAATCCTCAAAGGCCTTTTGAATTAGAATCTTAATGCACCCATTATTTTGATATTATTTGGTTTGAGAAACCAGATTTTTTGGGTGGTTTCTATGGTATAATGATCAATTTTTTCGGTGGCTTTGGAAATATAGAATTCTGCGTTGGTGACAGAACTATAGAAAATATTTTCCTTGGCAATTTTTAAAGTTAATAAATGTACCTTATCGTCTATGATGCTAACTGTGATATTCTTAACATCTCCTTTTTCGTCAGGAAGTAAATTATGAATCAAATATTCATTTTTTACTTCTGTATCATAGGCAGTTACCAAGGAAGGTTTGTTGATGTCTGCTTCAAAAAAGACCTCTAATTCTTCTCTCCATTGTTCCTCTGTTAATTTTACTTCTACTTGAGATTCTACTCCGTTAATTCTTGAAATTTTGGTTACATCTGCCGCTTCTAGGCCTTTGATGGCTCCTTCCATGTAGCCTTTTAGATCAAAATAGGGCAATACATCTAAGGAATTGCCATTATTTCCCCCTCCACTACAGGCTGTTAAACCGACAAATAGTAGTACAATAAAACTGATGTTGTATTTCATTATGCTAATAAGATTTCTCCAGTCATATCTTTAGGAATGTCAATTCCCATAAGCTTCAAAATGGTAGGCGCTAAATCACCTAATTTTCCATCCTTAACATGAATCTGATCTTTTCCATCCACCATGATGAATGGGACTAAATTAGTTGTGTGAGCTGTGTTTGGGGTACCATCTTCATTGATCATCATGTCGCTGTTTCCATGATCTGCAATGACAATGATGGTATAACCATTATCCAAGGCAGTGGTAATTACACTTTTAGCACTTTTGTCTACGGCTTCACAGGCTTTTACTGCAGCATCAAACACACCTGTATGACCTACCATATCAGCATTGGCAAAGTTTAAGCAAATAAAGTCAGCACTTTTCTTGTTCAATTCCGGATTTATTTTCGCCGCAATTTCGAAAGCACTCATTTCGGGCTGAAGGTCGTAGGTGGCCACTTTCGGAGATGGGCAAAGCAATCTACTTTCACCTTCAAACACATCTTCTCTACCCCCAGAAAAGAAGAAGGTCACGTGAGGATATTTTTCAGTTTCCGCTATACGGATTTGTTTTTTTCCTGCCGCTTCCAAGACTTCACCCAAGGTGTTATTTAAATTGTCTTTTTCGAAAAGGACTTTTACTCCTTTGAAGGTATTGTCATAATTAGTGAAGGTCACATAATCCAGATCGAGTTTTTTCATATTGAAATCCTCAAAATCCTTTTGCGTCAAGACCTGAGTGATTTCCCTACCTCTATCTGTTCTGAAGTTGAAGCAAATTACCAAATCGCCTGGAGCGATATGCGCCAGAGGTTTGCCATCTACTCCTACATGGATGATCGGTCTGATAAATTCATCCGTTACATTGTTTTCATAAGACTTTTTAATGGAAGCTAAAATGTCTTTGGACTTTTCACCTTCAGATTTGACCATGGCATCATAGGCTAGCTTGACTCTTTCCCATCTGTTGTCACGATCCATAGCATAGTATCTCCCAATAACACTTGCGATCTGTCCAGTAGAAGTGTTCAAGTGTTCTTGTAGATCCGTTAAAAATTTGATTCCACTTTTAGGATCTGTGTCCCTTCCATCGGTAAATGCATGAATGAATACATCTTCCATTCCGTTATACTTAGCTGCATCGCAAAGCCCTTTCAAGTGATCGATATGTGCATGAACTCCACCATCTGAAACTAATCCAATAAAATGTGCTTTTTTCTTAGAGGCCTTGGCTTTTGCAAAAGCTTCTACTAATACAGGGTGGGTGTTTAAATCTCCATTTTTTACGGCTTGATTGATTTTTACCAAGTCCTGATACACTACTCTTCCTGCGCCAATATTCATATGACCTACTTCTGAATTACCCATTTGACCTTCTGGTAATCCTACTGCAAGACCTGAAGCTTCAAGTTTTGCATGCGGGTATTTAGTATACAAGCTATCTACAAACGGCGTATTGGCTTTGTCAATCGCAGATACGGATGCGTCGGTGGCTATACCCCAACCATCCAAAATCATTAAAAGTACTTTCTTGTCCATGGAGCAAATATATTAATTTTCGACCCAATCCCGACTCTTTAACAATTACTGACAGGATTTGTCTATTCATTTTTATTAACCAGTAACTCTGCCAAAAAATTCTACTTTTGGCTTAGTATTTGCCAAGATAGGTCGATGGCAATATTGAACCTATTCTTTTCATTACTATTCATTTTTCATACTTCTTCATTTGAAGTGGGGGATGGAGTATCTATTGACCCCGTCATTACTGCCATTAATACCAATTCCAGTAGCGAGCTAGCCAAGTATTTTGAATCCAGTATCTCCCTGAATGTCAATGGGCAGCAAGGGAGTTATTCCAGAAATCAGGCTGAAATAGTCATTCGGGATTTTTTCAAAAAGAACCCCTCAAAAGGCTTCACCATCGTCTACAGCAGCGAAACCAATCCAAGCTTAAGTTCCTTTATTGGAGATTATTTAAGTGGTGAGGGAACTTTCAAAGTTTTTATCAAGGTTTCTCAGCAGGACTCAAATTTGAAAATTTATAGCCTTGAGTTTGTAAAAGGTTAATTCATTTTCAAAAAAAATTTCCTATCCAGCTTTTCAAATTGCCTATTTTTGGGACATGAAACCAGCCTACCTGACGGAATCGGCCGTCCAAGCATTTATCAATTCAGCATTTAAAGAGGATATCGGACCAGGAGATTATTCCTCTTTGGCCTCCATTCCACAAGGAAAACAAGGAAAAGCTCAATTGCTGATAAAAGGAGAAGGGATCATCGCTGGAATAGAACTTGCCGAGAAGATTTTTAAAATGTATGATCCTTCTTTGAAGGTTGAATTGCTGATTAAAGATGGGGATCCGGTTCAGTATGGAGAAATTGGCTTGACTGTTCAAGGCTCTTCCGCTTCCATATTATCCTCGGAGAGGTTGGTGCTAAACTGCATGCAGCGCATGTCTGGAATCGCGACAATCACCCATCGACTCACCGAGAAAATCCTGCATACCAAAGCCCGGTTGATGGATACCAGGAAGACCACTCCAAATTTCAGGCTCATGGAAAAATGGGCCGTGCATATTGGTGGAGGAGTGAATCATCGCTTTGCTTTATATGATATGGTGATGCTTAAAGATAATCATGTGGATTTTGCGGGAGGAATTAAGCCGGCGATTACCCAGACCAAAGCGTATTTGAAAGAGCATGATCTGGATTTAAAAATTGAGGTGGAAACCAGAAACCTGGAGGAGGTAGCTCAAGTAATTGAAGTCGGCGGAGTGGATTTCATTATGCTTGACAATATGGACTATGAGACTATGCGAGAAGCAGTCGCAATGATAGGTGACCAATTTAAAACGGAAGCGTCAGGTGGAATCACTGAGGATACCTTGGTACCAGTTGCTGAATGTGGGGTTGATTTTATATCGATGGGAGCATTGACGCATTCCGTTCAAAGTATGGATATCAGTTTAAAAGCATTTTAAGAGGGGTTTTTAATTTTGGCTTCATTTCTGCCCTATTTCTATTGACCATCTAAACCAATTATGAAAAATACATTATACTTAATTACTTTTTTTATACTAGCAGCTTGTAGTTCGAAATCATTTCCTGATTCCATGTGGGATGATAAGCAGTGGACTTTAGTAGAAATGGAGGGATTGCCTGTACAGATTTCTGGAACCAACCAAGATGCGCATTTGATTTTTGATGCTGAAAGAAGTCAGATTTCGGGTTCCGGTGGATGTAACCGGATTTTTGGCCCTTATGAAATTGATAAAAAAAATACACTGAATTTTGGGGATATAGGAGCCACGATGATGGCTTGTCAGAATTCGGCTTTTGAAAACAAGTTTTTGGAAACATTAAAATCGGTGAGGTATTACCAACAAGCCGGAGGGCAGCTATTGTTAAAGAATGGCGAAAAAAGAGTGATCTTAAAATTTCAATAAGTCAAAGCCATTTCTTCCATCGGAAGAAAAACAACATGCCGATCACGGCTAATCCCATTCCTCCAATCACAAAGAAATAGCCATATTTCCAGTGTAATTCAGGCATATTGTCAAAATTCATCCCATAGACTCCTGCCACAAAACTCAATGGGATAAAAATAGTGGAGATGATGGTCAGGACTTTCATGACATTGTTCATCCGATTGGAAAGACTATTCATATACAAGTCCAGGACTCCTGAAGACATGTCTCGAAAGACTTCCATGGTTTCAATGACTTGAATGGTATTTTCGTACAAATCCCGGATAAATGGCCTTACCTCTGGAGAAATTTTATGCTCTGCATATTTTCCAAAAGAACCAATCACTTCACGCAGTGGATAAACAGATCTTCTCAAATCCATCATTTCTCTTCTCTGTAAATAAAGTGAATTGAGTGTATCAGTGTCAGGTTCGATCATGGCTTGGGATTCGAGATTTTCGATTCGTTCGCCTACATTTTCCATAACTATGAAATAGTTGTCTATTACTGCATCCAGTAAGGCATATAACAGATAATCTGACCCGCGCTGTCTGATGGCTCGTTTGGGATCTTGCAAGCGATCTCTTACGAATTGAAAAACATCTCCTTTTTTCTCCTGAAAAGTCAGCAATACATTTTCACGTAGTACAAAACTTACCTGCTCATCAACGATAGGTGATTCTGGGCTTGGACATTGGATCATTTTTAAAGTGGAAAAGATATAATCTTCAAAAAGCTCCATTTTTGGCCGCTGGTCTACACTTAGAATATCTTCCAATGTCAGTTTATGTATCCCAAAATGATTCCCTATTTTTTCCAGCAACTCTACATCATGGAGCCCTATTATATCGATCCAGACTACCTTTTTCTGAAGTTTTAAATGTCCATCAAGCTGATCAAGTTTGATACTTTCCTCATAGAAATCATTTTCATCATAAGTAATTAAATTGATGAAAACTTCCTCTTGTTTCTTGTCTCCAGTAAATACCAATGAGCCTGGAGGCAACCCGATTTTATGACTAGGTCTTTTCTTCTTTTTGGGTTTAAAAAGCTTTTGAACGGATTTAAGATTTGGAGCTTTAGGACTCATAAGTACTATTCTTTTGATCGAAGAAATTCGACATTTCTTTTTAGTCCAGCAAATTTGGTGCGCTTTACCGCAGATTTTTTAAAGACTTTTCTAAATGTTTCGTCGGTAAGTTCCAACCAATCTTGATTTGTAAATCCTTCCAAATCTGGATGAGGTTTGAATTTGGATTCTTGATGTGGCTTAGAAAACCGATTCCAAGGGCATACATCCTGGCAGATATCACAACCAAAGGCCCAGTTGTCCATTTTTCCCTTAAACTCATTGGGAATAGCATCTTTTAGCTCGATGGTCAAATAGGAAATGCATCGTGATCCATCTACTACACTGGGCTGAACAATGGCATCAGTAGGGCAAGCATCTATACAGGCAGTGCAAGTACCACAGTAATCTTTGTTGAGAGGGGTATCTGGGGCAACCTCCAGATCAATGATCAATTCAGCCAAGAAGAAAAAACTTCCTTGTTTTTTATTGAGCAATAAGCTGTTTTTACCGATCCAACCCAAGCCTGCTTTTTGTGCCCATTGACGTTCCATAACCGGTGCCGAATCCACAAAAGCCCGACCCTCGATTTCTCCTATTTCAGTCCGGAGGATTTTCAGGAAGTCTTTGAGTTTGTCTTTGATTACAAAATGATAATCCTCTCCGTAAGCATATTTGGCCAATTTGATGGATTCGGGAGAATCGGGAAGTGTGGTTTCAGGATAGTAATTATAGACCAATGATACTACTGTTTTGGCCCCTTCTACCAGTTTGGTTGGGTCCAGTCGTTTGTCAAAGTGATTAGCCAAATAGCCCATTTCACCTTGGTAATTTCGGCTTAGCCACTCTTCCAATCTCGGAGCCTCCTCTTCTAAAAAACCCGCTTTCGCTATGCCACAAGAATCAAATCCCAGCCGCTTGGCGGTGGATTTGATCAGGCTCGCATGTTTCTCGGCAGGAGTCATAGGGTAAAGATAAGAGAGTTAATTTTTTTCAATCAAACTAACCCTTCAATAAATCTGGCCTATCCTGATACCATTGCTCTTCGAAAGTTTCTTTGATTTCTACTGGAGCTGCCAAAACTGCCCAAACCATCCACAGTATTAAGGCTGGACCTGAAATAAATAGTAACCAGATCAGAGGTAAGGCTACTTCTAACTGGATTAAGGTGACGAAAACTATCAAAATCCCGGTCACGATTCCTATAACTTGCAAATAGTTTTTCATACGATTAAAATGTTTATTCATCGAAATTTGAAATCGCACTTTTTTTGACCCCGTTAGGGAGCTTTGTTCAAAATGCTCGATTTCAACTTTTTTTGGGATATTGTTTATTAGATTAAACTCATAAGCCACTTTAACTGTTACAAGTGCTATGAAAGGATTCCGATTTACGAAATTTGTTCCCTCTCAGGATCCGGAGAAAAACACCTTCGAAAACCTGCTGAATATATTTTTGCAACTGGTTACCATGACTGGTGGGGATGTTGCTGAAGCTTTGAGTTGGTTGACCAATTTAGATAATCGATATCAACTGACCAATCCCAACTATGGAATCGGTGACTTCATAGACGATCTGAAAAGCAAGGGTTACCTGACCGAGGAAAATCAAAAAGGAGAAATAAAAATTACCGGAAAAGCAGAGCAAACGATCCGAAAGTCTGCTTTGGAAGAGATTTTCGGTAAACTCAAGCGTGGAAAATCCGGACAACATAAAACCACTCACTCCGGACAAGGGGAAGAGCGTGGCACCGATCGAAGAGCCTATGAATTCGGAGATAATCTGGATCAGATTGCCTTGACGGATTCACTTCGTAATGCCCAGGCAAATCACGGGTTTGGAGGAGATTACTTGTTGACAGAAGATGATCTGGAAGTGGTAGAAAACGAATATCGCTCTCAGACTTCGACCGTGTTGATGATTGATATTTCCCATTCCATGATTTTATATGGGGAAGACCGAATCACTCCCGCCAAAAAAGTGGCCATGGCTTTGGCTGAATTGATTAAAACTCGCTATCCTAAAGATACCTTGGATATCATTGTATTTGGAAATGATGCCTGGCAGATAGAAATCAAGGATCTGCCCTATCTTCAAGTGGGACCATATCATACCAATACAGTAGCGGGATTGGAGTTGGCTATGGACTTGCTAAGAAGAAGAAAAAACCCTAACAAACAGATCTTCATGATCACGGATGGAAAACCGACCTGTTTGAAAGTGGGGATTAAATACTATAAAAACGCTTTTGGGATAGACGGCAAGATTCTAAGTGAGACGCTGAAATTGGCTGCTCAATGCAGGAAATTAAAAATCCCAGTAACCACCTTTATGATTGCTTCCGATCCATATCTGAAGGAATTTGTCAAAGAATTTACCAAAGTAAACAACGGGAATGCCTATTACAGTAGCCTGAAAGGGCTGGGCGACCTGATTTTTGAAGATTATAGAAGAAACCGAACCAAACGCTTTTAATCACCATGGAATACCAAAAACTGACTGGAAAAGAACTCAAGCAAATAAAAACATTAGGTCAGCTTAAGGCTGCCGGATACCAACCCAAATCCATTAAAGAAGAACTTCGTGACAATCTGATTCAAAAAATCAAAGCCAAAGAAAATGTTTTTGAAGGAATCTGGGGATATGAGGATACGGTGATTCCAGATATAGAACGCGCCATTTTATCAAGGCACAACATCAACTTATTGGGTCTTCGTGGACAGGCGAAAACTAGGATTGCCAGAATGATGACTCAACTATTGGATGAATATGTTCCGGTGGTTTTTGGATCTGAATTGAATGATGATCCAATGGCACCCTTGAGTACCTATGCAAAAGAGAAAATTGAAGAAAAGGGTGAAGATACACCTGTTGCTTGGTGGCATCGAGATGATCGATATACCGAGAAATTGGCTACACCCGATGTGTCGGTGGCAGATTTGATTGGAGATGTAGATCCCATCAAAGCAGCAACTATGAAATTGAGCTACAATGATGAACGTGTCATTCATTATGGGTTGGTGCCTCGCTCCCATCGCTCCATTTTTGTGATCAATGAATTACCGGATTTACAGGCAAGAATTCAGGTAGCCTTGTTCAATATTTTACAGGAAGGTGACATTCAAATTCGTGGTTTCAAATTGAGATTGCCTTTGGATATCCAGTTTGTCTTTACCGCAAATCCCGAGGACTATACCAACCGAGGAAGTATTGTCACTCCTTTAAAAGACCGGATTGAAAGTCAGATCATTACCCATTATCCGAAGTCTATTGAAATAGGTAGAAGAATCACTTCTCAAGAAGCGAATCTGAAAGGAAAGCCAATAGAGCATATTTTTGTGCCGGAATTGATGAAAGATTTGATCGAACAGATTGCCATCGAGGCTCGTGCATCTGAATATGTAGATGAGAAAAGTGGAGTTTCTGCAAGATTGACCATTTCTGCTTATGAAAACCTGATTTCTGCAGCAGAACGGAGAATGTATATGAATGGTGAATCCAATACCATGGTTCGAATTGCCGATTTGATTGGAGTAATACCAGCCATTACGGGTAAAGTGGAGTTGGTGTATGAAGGAGAACAGGAAGGTGCTGGAATTGTAGCGTATAGTTTGATTGGAAAAGCAATCCGTTCGCAGTTTGTGAATTACTTCCCTTCTCCAGAACAAAAGAAAAAGTCCAAAGAAGGAAATCCATATGTCATCCCGCTGGCTTGGTTTGGAGAGGGAAATGAACTGGATATTTTGGCTTCTCAACCCGACAAAGATTATAAGACCGCATTACAATCTGTTCCGGGATTGGAAGAAGTGGTTACTGGAATGGTGAAAAATTTGCCCGAAAAAGAAAAGGAATTCTTTATGGAATTTGCATTGCATGGACTGGCAGAATATTCTCAATTGAGTAAAAAAATGCTGGATACCGGTTTGAAATTCAAGGACCTCTTCAGTTCCATGTTTGATATGGGGCCTGGGGATCCCGACGATTTCGAGGAGGATGATTTATAGTTGATTTCCCGCAGATAAACGCAGATAAAAATCGCAGATATTCGCTGAATGTTTCTAATCAGCTTTTTTTTGCGAAAATAATTAGCGAAAATCTGCGGGAAAACCCTTTCCTTTCACCATTTCAAATGAAGTAAAATTAACGCTACCAAGGCCGGTAACCCCTGTATCCAAAAGATTTTTTTGCTTGCAGTCAAGGCTCCATAAATTCCCGCTATTAACACACAGCTCAAGAAGAAAATTGCGATATAAAATGACCAATGTGGATCTTTGATCAGTAAAGACCAAATGAGTCCTGCTACTAAAAACCCATTGTACAAACCCTGATTAGCCGCTAATACTTTGGTTTTAGGAAATACTTCGGGGGGTATTTGCTTAAATGTCTTGCGACCGATGGTATCCCAAGCGAACATTTCAAAGTACAAAAAGTAGAGATGCAGCGCTGCAATTAATCCAATTAGGATGTCTGTAAGAAGTGCCATGGAGTTGAAGTTTGGATTCAAATTACCTCTTTGTGATCAATAATTGAATAGGGATCTTCAGTGAATTAGAGTTTAGCCAGTTTAGGAAAAATATTCTTCGTCCGTGGTTTTTTGATCCATTTTCCTGGCAATCAACACCAAGAAATAAAGCAACGTTGAATTCCGTGGAAAATGGTAAGATGTATAGTTCTTATTAAATCTCCTCCAAAATAGATTCTCCTTTTGATCTGTCTCCCGAAGTCCATTGCCAGGATTCGTGGAGACGGATTTTTCCATTTTCCAGAAACTCAGGAACAGATTTGCAAAATCCAGTCATCAGCTCTCCTAAAATGTTGATTTGATGATACCGCATATCAATTTCTCCGGCATCGTTTACAATTCCGATCAAATGTCCTTTTATAATTTTTCCACCAGAATAGTCACAGGAAAGAATTTTTCCTTCTTGCTTGTAGTGAAAAAGGGTTTCTTCAGAAGTTTCCCCGTTCTCTGTATTGCTGATGGGGCGAAAAGATTTGCCATCGTAATTCATCATTGAGAGGAATTATCGGTTTCCTTCATTTCCCAATCCACTATTTCATTTTCAAGGTAATGTGGGTAAATTTTTCGATGGGCTTTCTTCACCTCAGTAACTAATGATTCTCGGAATTCCTCCACATGAAGTCCAGAGGCGGCGGCCATAAATACAGGCTTGATACCTGTTTTTTTCTCATAGGCATCAGACAAAGAAGGAAAATCCAAGTAATTAGCTTCTTCCAATTCCAGTTCACTCATATTCATGATGCCTTCCTCATCGGGCATGGTTTCTACCAAATCAATTTTGTTGAATACCAACAGAATGGGCTTGTCTCCAGCATTGATTTCTCTTAGAGTTTCAGTCACAACATTGATATGATCTTCAAAATTGGGATGAGAAATATCGACTACGTGGACCAATAAATCAGCCTCCCGGATTTCATCCAAGGTAGACTTGAAGGACTCAATCAAGTGAGTAGGCAGTTTTCGGATAAAACCTACCGTATCTGATAAAAGGAATGGAATATTATCCAAAACCACTTTTCTGACGGTGGAGTCCACGGTCGCAAAAAGCTTGTTTTCTGCAAGAATATCAGTTTTGGTTATCAGGTTCATCAAGGTACTTTTTCCCACGTTGGTATATCCAACCAAAGCAACCCTTACAATGCCTTTTCTACCTTTTCGTTGGGTAATCCCTTGCTTTTCAATATCCCTGAGTTTTGATTTCAGCAAGGTGATTTTATTCCGAATGTCTCTTTTATCTGTTTCAATCTCTTTCTCACCCGAACCACCACGAGTACTGGTTCCCCCTCTTTGACGCTCCAAGTGCGTCCACATTCGGGTCAAGCGTGGAAGTAAATATTGGAAACGAGCCAGCTCAACTTGGGTCTTTGCTTGGGCTGTTTGGGCTCTGTTTAGAAATATATCGAGGATTAATAAGGAGCGATCATAGATTTTTACTTTCAGCTCATTTTCCAAATTCCGCATTTGGGAAGGGGAAAGATCGTCGTCGAATATGACCATGTCCACTTCAAAATGCTCTACGTATGATTGTATTTCTTCCAGTTTTCCTGACCCTATAAATGTGCGGATATCAGGCTTTTCCATTTTTTGGGTAAAGCGATAAACTGTTTTGGCTCCCAAGGTTTCTGTAAGAAATGCCAGTTCATCCAAATGCTCTTCAGTTTCCCGCTCGGTTTCCCCTTGGCGGATGATCGTTACCAATACTGCTGTATCCACTTTTGGAGCGGTATCGTGTAATTTTTGAAGTTTTCTTGAAAATTTACCCATGAGATTCTGTTATATGCTACTAAAAAGCATTTGAGGTAGATTAAGTTTCATTTTATCAAATTCTCTCCTCTAAACTTAGAATTATACTCTATGCTTTTTATTATTCTGCAAAGTTCGGGATATTTCCTTAGAATTGATTAGGATACTCCGTATTGGCATGGTTATTTTACCATTTAATTAATTGCCGTATACGTACATCACCCATGGCTGAGATTTGTAAAACCAGTTTACCTGGTGTCTTAGAAATATTTCCTAAGGTTTTTAAGGATCAAAGAGGTTATTTCTTTGAATCATTCAGGGCAGACTGGTTAGAAAAAGAGAATGTTTTTGAAACTTGGGTACAGGATAATCAGTCTTATTCTCAGAAAGGAACGGTAAGAGGATTACACTTTCAAAAGGAGCCATTTGCACAAGCAAAACTAGTTCGGGTAATTCAAGGAAAGGTATTGGATGTGGTCGTGGACTTGAGGAGGGATTCCGAAACATTCGGGTCCTATTATTCTACTATTATGGACACTGAAAAGCATAATCTTTTGTATGTTCCAAGAGGATTTGCACATGGATTTTCAGTATTGGAAGATGCGATTTTTGTTTATAAGTGTTCCAATTATTACGATAAGGAAAGTGAAGGGGGTATTCTATGGAATGACCCAAGCCTTCAGATTGATTGGATGGTGAATGATCCGATCATATCTGAAAAAGATACACAGTGGCAAAGTTTAGAGGAATTCAAAGTAACTAGCGAAGGAGGATTGTAATGGGAATTTTTGATTTATTCAAAAAAAAGGAAGTAGTAGTTGAAGATTTGGACTTGAGTTGGATGCAAGTGGATATGCATTCCCACCTGATTCCTGGAATAGATGATGGCTCTAAATCTATGGAAGAGTCCTTGGGACTGATCAAACGCTTATCAGATTTTGGACTTAGGAAGATCATTACCACTCCCCATATCATGTCCGAATACTATCGAAATACGCCCGAAATAATAAATATGGGCCTTCAGGATGTTCGTCGAGCAGTAAAAAATGAGGGGATAGAAATCGAAATTGAGGCTGCAGCTGAATATTACATGGATGAGATATTCTTGGAGAAGGTAAAGTCCGGAGAGGAATTATTAACCTTTGGGCCTAATCATATTTTGGTAGAGACGGGATTTATCAATAAGCCTCAAATGCTTTTGGAAACTTTCTTCCAATTAGAAATGGCCGGTTATAAACCAATTTTTGCCCATCCTGAGCGTTATCAATATTTAATTTCTGATAAAAAACTTCTGGAAGACCTGGTAGATAGACAAATCAGTTTTCAAGTAAACCTTCTTTCTTTAACTGGGTTTTATTCCAAGCAAGTAAAAGATTTTGCGGAAATGCTATTGGAGCGAAACTTGATTAAATTTTTTGGGACGGACTGCCATAACCCAAGGTATCTAGACATGTTGGAGACCTTGACAAGGTCAAAGTCCTATCAAAAGATCAAGGAAATAGAAATTCTCAATTCAAGCCTTTAATCTATACAAGTGAAAATTTTTATCACTGGAATCACAGGTCTTTTAGGTAGCTATGTAGCCAAAGAGTTTGCCTCTTTGGGAGAAATACATGGTTTCAAAAGAAAGAGCTCTTCTACTCGACTATTGGATGGGATTAATTTTCCTATTCATTGGCATGAAGGCACTCTTTCAGACGTAGGGTCCATTGATGATGCAATTCAAGATATGGATTTGGTAATTCACTGTGCAGGGAAGGTCTCTTTTCTTCCAGGGGATGAGGAAGAACTGTTTGAAGTAAATGTTCGAGGTACTTCCAATTTGGTGAATTGCATGTTGAATGCTGGAGTCAAGAAACTAATTCATGTAAGCTCTGTGTCTGCATTGGGTAGAAATCCAGAATTAAGCGTAATTGATGAGGAGCATAAGTGGGTGGATTCACCTCTGAACACTAAATATGGCACCTCCAAATACCTTGGTGAATTAGAAGCCTGGAGGGGAGAACAGGAAGGGCTGGAATTGATTGTGGTAAACCCTTCTATCCTTTTAGGGAAAATAAGCGATGACAGAAGCAGTACCTCCATTTATTCTCATGTCTTAGGAAATTCGAGCTACTATCCTGTGGGTAGTATTAATTATCTGGACGTTAGAGATGCTTCGAAAATCATAAGGGAGCTTTATGAAAAGGCTTGTTGGGGAGGTCGATTTATTCTCAACAAAGAGACAATTAAATACCAGGAGTTTTTCGAAAAGATGGCGAAAGCATTTGGTAAAAAGGTTCCAACTAAACCTGTTTCTAATACCTTATTGAAGATAGGATTATTTTTCCTGGGCATAGCTCGAATGGTAGGGTTGAGTAAAAACCCGCTGAATAAGCAAACAGCAATGATTTCCCAACAGGACATTACTTTCAAAAATGATAAAATAGAAAAGCTCCTTCATTTTAACTATACTCCGATCGAGGAGACCTTTTTGTGGGCGAAATAAACTTATTTTTTGAAGCGATCGTTTGCTTCTTAGACGGTCGGAATCTTTTCGGAATTATTTCTAGATTTTGACATAAAAATTAACAAATTGAGATTTTGAGAGAACAATTTATTTGGTATCTTAAATAAACTTAACTCATCTTAATGACAGGAGATCACGATCACGAGTGGGAAAATGACAAAAAGCTGGTAGAACGGTTTGAAAATTCCCTGAAATCCAATTTGGAATTGTATTTTGAAGAGGAGGAATTAGAGGATATTATCCGATATTATTTTGATCAGCAAAAGTTCCTTAAAGCCTTGAGGGCTAGTGAGTTTTCTTTGGAAAAATTTCCCTACTCTGTTGAAATAAAGCTTTTAAAGGCGCAATGCTTGATTTTCAATGATGAATTGGAAGAAGGCTTGAGCATATTGGAAAATATCAACAATATTTCCCCTAACAACGAGGATATCCTGCTAGCCTTAGCCAATGCTCATATTTTGGCAGGAAGCCCCCAATACGGTATAGAATTATTGGAGAATTTTCTACCCTTGGCAGAAGATAAAGCTGAGGTTTATTATTCACTGGGAAATCTATACAGAGCGACTAGTGACAATAAAAAAGCTTCTTACTATTTCAAGGAAGCTGTAAAGCACCGAATCAATCATGAAGACGCTCTTTTCCAGTTGGCAATGATCACGGAAGAGGAAGGGTCTTTTGATGAGATTCTTCAGTTTTACCAAGAGTTTATAGATCAAGATCCGTATAGTGCAGGTGCTTGGTATAATTTAGGTGTGGTTTACAATAGACTCGGAAGATTTGAGGAAGCCATCAAAGCCTATGACTACGCCATCATTATCGATGATTCCTTTGCTTCTGCATATTTTAATTTGGGTAATGCCTTAATGAATACAGAGCAATATGAACTTGCTTTGGAGGCATATCAAAATACCATCAATTGTGAAGGAGCCAATGCGGAGAATTGTTGCTATATGGGTGCTGCCTATGAAAAGTTGGGAAATATTGAAGGGGCCTTTAAATATTTCAAAAAAGCAGCAAAGTTAGATGAGGAGTATGACGACGCCTGGTTTGGGCTTGGCATGTGTATGTTAAAAAAAGAGAAATTTTTTGAAGCGATTCACTACTTCAAGAAAGCGCTCAATTTGAATAAACAAAGTCCAAATTATTGGGTAGGTCTGGCAGATGCAGAGTTTAACCTAGGGAATTTACAAGCCAGTTCTGAGGCTTATGAAGAAGCTATCAACCTGGAACCCGGTATCTTAGAGACTTATATTAACCTATCGTTGATCTATTTTGATCAGAATAGATTTGAAGAAGCCGTGGATGTGATCAGTGAAGGAATTGACGAACTTCCTGAGGAAGCGGAGCTATATTATCGTATGGTTGTTTTTCAAATCAAACTAGCCAATTACAAAGAAGCGTTTTCATATTTGGAAAATGCATTAACTTTGGCCTACGATAGGCACGTGGTCTTGTACGAATTAATGCCAGAGCTGGAAAAGCAAAAGGCAATGTCCAAGATCATCGCCCAGTATCGGGAAGAAAATCCTGAGACATAACATATTAAAACCTAGCCAATGAATTATGAGCTGAAGAACATCCCTGTACGTACTGAAAAGCCACGTACCACGGGATTTACTATGGCCATGGACAAAGGTCTGAGCCTAAGAGCAACAGAGGATTTTGTCGATAGCTGTTCCGATTTTGTTGACATCGTCAAACTAGGATGGGCAACGTCCTATGTGACTAAAAATCTTTCTGAAAAAATTGCTGTTTATCGAGAAGCAGGTATTCCGGTTTATTTAGGAGGTACTCTATTTGAAGCATTTATCGTAAGGGGTCAATTCGATGATTACCGAAGAGTGTTGGATAAATATGGATTGGAGTATTGTGAGGTTTCCGATGGTTCCATCTCCTTAAACCATGATAGAAAATGTGAATACATTTCCACCCTAGCAAAGGATGTGACAGTATTATCAGAAGTTGGTTCAAAAGATGCCGCCAAGATCATTCCGCCATATAAGTGGATTGAACAAATGCAGACTGAACTGGATGCAGGTGCTTGGAAAGTAATCGGTGAAGCAAGAGAAGGAGGAAATGTTGGTTTGTTCAGAGATTCCGGTGAAGTTAGACAAGGGTTGGTAGAGGAGATTTTAACTCAAATTCCGGAAGAGAGAATCATCTGGGAAGCTCCGATCAAGGCACAGCAAGTTTGGTTTATCAAGCTTTTGGGCACCAATGTCAATCTTGGAAATATCAGTCCCACTGAAGTGATTCCATTGGAAACAATCCGCCTTGGGTTGAGGGGAGATACCTTCGATCATTTTATAGGAGAAATTAAATTATAAGTGGATCAAAACCATTAGAGGCTGATCGGTAATGCTTCCGGTCAGCCTTTCTTTTTATCTATGGATCTTATCAAAAAATATTTCCTGAATTACCTGAAAGGAATGGCGATGGGTGCTGCAGATATTGTACCTGGTGTTTCAGGCGGTTCTATTGCTTTGATTACGGGTATCTACAGCAAGTTGCTCGATAGCATTAACTCTTTCAATGCGAAGAATTTGAAATTATTGCTATCGTTCCATTTCAAGCCATTTTATAAAGCAGTTAATGGTACTTTTTTATTGAGTTTGTTTTTTGGGATCTTGACCAGCATTTTCACGCTCTCCAAAATCATTACCTATTTGATGGACGAGCATCCGGTGCCGCTCTGGTCCTTTTTCTGTGGATTGATCCTGATCAGTGCCTTTGTCATTTTGAAAGGGATAAAACGCTGGCATATTGGAGTGGTTTTGGCCATTATTCTCGGTACCATAATCGCTTATTTTGTGACGGAATTGCCTCCGGTTAGTTCTCCGGATTCTATTTGGTTTACTTTTATTTCTGGGTCCATTGCTATTTGTGCAATGATTTTACCGGGAATCAGTGGAAGTTTTCTATTACTGATCTTAGGAAAATATGAGACTATATTAAATGCGGTATCTGAACGGGATGTAATGACTTTAGGAGTTTTTGCTTTAGGATGTTTGGTAGGAATTTTATCTTTTAGTAGAGTAATCTCCTGGTTGTTAAAGAGATATTACGCAGTTACGATCGGGTTACTTTCCGGTTTTATGCTTGGCTCCATGAACAAGCTTTGGCCATGGAAAGTGGTAACTGCCTACAGAACTTCTTCTAGCGGAGAGGAAAAACCATTTCTGACAGAGAATCTGTGGCCAGGGGAATACTTGAACCAAGTAGGTCAGGACCCACAGGTTATGTATGCTGTTCTGGCTTTCCTTTTTGGAATAGTCTTAGTGATAGGAATTGATCGATTAGCAAGTATTTTGAATAAATCATGAGAAAATTCGGGTTGATAGGATATCCTTTAGGGCATTCATTTTCAAAAAAGTATTTCACTGTAAAATTTGAAAAGGAAGGAATTGAAGGATGCCAGTTTGATTTGTATGAAATCCCTAAGGTTGAGGATTTTATAGGCGTTTTAGAGGAAAATCCAACGCTGGAAGGAATGGCAGTGACTATCCCTTACAAGCAGCAGGTCATACCGTTGTTAGATCAGCTGGATTCAGCTTGTGAGGAAATCGGTGCCGTCAATTGTATCAAAATAAAGGACAAAAAACTCACCGGTTATAATACGGATTACATTGGGTTTAAGCATTCCTTAGAATTATGGATCGGGGAAGCAAGGCCAAATGCATTGGTTCTTGGTACTGGTGGCGCCTCAAAAGCAGTAAAGCAGGCTTTAAAAGATTTGGGGATGGGTTTTCTTTCCGTTTCGAGAACGAAAGATTCAGAGTCTATCAGTTATCAAGATCTGCTAAACGATCCTGAGATATTAAAATCACATCCCTTAATTGTCAATTGTACTCCTCTTGGAACGTATCCAAAAGTGGAAGGAATGCCTGCTATACCATTAGAGCAAATGGGGCCTGACATCCTGGTGTATGATTTAGTTTATAATCCTGCCGAGACCATGTTGATGAGGGCTTGCGTTCAAGCGGGAGGGAAAGCAAAAAACGGACAGGATATGCTTGAATTACAGGCAGAAGCTGCGTGGAAAATCTGGAATGATTAAATTATGCCGATGAACAAAGCAATTCTTCTAATTCAATGTCCCGATCAGAAAGGAATCGTCGCAGAAGTGTCGAGGTTTCTTTATGCTTACCATGGAAATATTTTGGAAATTGATCAGCATGTAGATGAAGAATTGAGTTTGTTTTTTATGCGAGCCGCCTGGGAATTGGATTCCTTTTCTCTCCAAAAAGATGAAATCGCCCAAAAATTTGAAGAAGAAGTAGGACAGAAATTCAAGATGGATTTCAAAGTTCATTTCAACTTTCCAAGGCCCAAAATGGCCATTTTTGTCAGCAAGTTATCCCATTGCCTTTTTGATATTTTGGCTAGGCATCATGCTGGTCAGCTAGAAGTGGATATTCCTTTGGTGGTTTCTAACCACCAGGAGTTAAAGTCCATCGTGGAGGCTTTTGGTATCCCTTTTTATTACATTCCGGTCAGCCGGGATACAAAAATGGAAGCTGAAAAGCAGCAATTGGAGTTGATGGAAAAGTATGAGATAGACTTTGTTGTATTGGCCAGGTACATGCAGATTATTTCAGCCAACTTCATCTCAAGATTCCCTAATAGTATCATAAATATTCACCACTCTTTTTTACCAGCCTTTGTGGGAGCCAAACCCTACCATGCTGCTTATGAGCGTGGTGTAAAAATCATTGGTGCCACTGCTCATTATGTGACAGAGGAATTGGATGCCGGTCCTATCATCGAGCAGGAGGTAGCGAGAGTAAGACATCATAATACTATCCCTGATTTAGTGCAGATAGGACAGGATGTTGAGAAAGTAGTGCTTTCCAAGGCGATTAAATACCATTTGGATAGAAAGGTATTGGCCTTCAAAAACAAAACCGTGATTTTTTACTAAGGAATAATCTTCCTTGGTATATCCTTGGGCAACCGGGTGAGCATCTCATAATTGACCTGCTGCGTAGATTCTGAAAAAGAGGCAACCGTAATTTCTTTATTCTTTTGCTTGCCAATCAAAACCACCTCATCCCCTACTTCTATATTTTTCAATTTGGTAATGTTTAGCGCAATGGCATTCATCATGACGGTACCCACCACCTGACAATATTGTCCTCCGATCAACACCTGCCCCTGATTACTCAGCAATCGACTATAGCCATGCCCATAGCCCACAGGAACAATGGCCAGCCTCATGTTGTGTAAAGCCATAAAGCTATTGCCATACCCTATAAACTCTCCCATTTTTACAGATTTGATGCTCATGACCGTACTTTTCCAGGTGATCAGCCGTTTTAGTGGATTTTTGTTTGCCTTAGGCAAGGAATTGAGTTTGGCATAAAACGTTTCCTTCGTCGGCCAGAAACCATATCCCGCAATCCCTATCCTGACCATATCCATGATGGTTTCAGGAAAAATCAAAGTTGCCGCCGAGCAAGCAGTATGGTATTTATGGAATACAATTCCTTTATGAGTGAAGTATTCTCTAAATTTATGGTAGACCTCAATTTGATTTTTTACTCGAACATAATTACTGATGCTCTCTGCCCCTGCATAATGGGTACACAGCCCTTCCAGTTCTAAAGAGTCAGATTCAGCAAGTAATATTTTAGAGAGACGATCTCGGGAGGACCATTCAAATCCTGTACGATGAAACCCCGTTTCCAACTCAATGTGTATTTTGGCAGGGATTCCAAGTTTTTTTGAAAGGTTGATGGCAAGTTCTAGCCTTTGAAAATCGTAGACATAAAAACTAATTCCGGCTTTGATCAGATCTCCCATCTCTTCGGGATAAAGCATCCCCAGAATCATGATCTGTGACTTTTTCTTGGAATGCCTGAAGACTTCCCAAGCCTCATCAGAACTGAAGGTACTGAAATGACGGATTCCTGCTTTTTCAGCAATTTCTACCATTTGAGGGATTCCATGTCCGTAGGCGTTTCCTTTTACTACGGCCGATATAATGGTTTTGGGACCTATTTCAGATCGGATATAGCGAATATTTTGGCGGTAAGCTTTTGCGCTAATTTCCAAGAAGGATGTAGCGATCATCGTTTTTAATTTATTGAAATGAAAAAGTAAGACATGCTGTACCTTTATCCCAATTCTCATTTAATTTTATTCTCAATCTTTTAGAAAATTTATATGAACGATCAAAAATCCCGATGTCCTTGGTGTTTGGGTTTCCCGGAGTATGTTGCATACCATGACGAAGAATGGGGAAAACCTGTTTGGGATGATCAAATCCACTTCGAATTTTTAGTATTGGAAAGTGCGCAGGCAGGCTTAAGTTGGGCTACTATTTTGAAAAAGCGACAAGGCTATAAAGATGCCTTTGCCAATTTTGATTATCGAGTAGTGGCGGAATTTCCTGAATCTTATGTGCAAGAACTACTTACGAATAAAGGAATCATAAGAAACGGAATGAAAATCCGAGCGGCCATCAATAATGCTCAACGCTTTATGGAAGTCCAAAAAGAGTTTGGAACATTTGCTGACTATATCTGGGGGTTTGTAGGTGGAAAGCCTATTCAAAATGAACTTAAAAAAGGAGATCCCTCTCCTGCCACCTCTCCTGAGTCCGATGCATTGGCAAAGGATCTCAAGAAACGGGGCTTTAAATTTTTAGGAAGTACTACGATATATGCGCATATGCAGGCAACGGGTCTTGTTAATGACCATTTAACGGACTGCTTTCGCCATTCAGAAGTTCAAAACTATTAGCCTACAAAGGCAAAGAACACCAGCCAAACCAAAATAAGGATTGGAAGTAATACAGGTAAGGAGAATCGAATGATATAGCCAAAGAAGGAAGGCATCTTGATTCCACTTTGCTCAGCAATGGATTTCACCATGAAGTTAGGTCCATTCCCAATGTAAGTCATTGCTCCGAAGAATACTGAAGCGACTGCTATAGCCATTAACTCAAAAGAAGAATCGGGGAATCCATTGGCTGCAAACTCCCGAACCTGACTAATATTATTGATGTCAGCCCCTTTAGAAGCCATGGCTGCGGCCAAGAAATTCAAATAGGTAGGTGCATTGTCTAAGAAGCCTGAGAGTGTACCAGTGCCCCAATACAAGGTATTATGGGAAATTAAGGATGCTCCTTCTGGAGATTTGGCAAAGTTCCCTACCAATTCCAATGCTGGCATCATGGTACCAAAGATTCCAATGAAAATAAAGGCCACTTCCCGGATTGGCTCGAAATTAAATTCATTTCCTTGGATCGCTCTTTTGTCTGCGAATCGATAAGAAAGGAATGCTACAGAAAGCATGATGACCTCTCTTAGGTAAGAAAACTTCTGTCCGTCATAGACGATAGCAGGAACTCCCTCAATCACATTTGGATCAAGGAATACAGAACAAATGATGATGAACAACCAACCAAAGTTTTTCATCCCGATCAGGGAGAATTTGTTGGTATAAGTGATTTCTTCTGGTTCAATCTCATCATCTGCTGCTTTACCCAATTTCTTATCAATGAAATAGAAAGCGATCGCTAGCAAGGCCAAAGCAAAAATCCATGCCGGCCAGTTATGCTCTAAGGTCCAGAAGAAAGGAATTCCCTTTAAGAAACCCAAGAACAATGGAGGATCTCCAATAGGAGTTAAAGATCCTCCCACATTACTAACCATGAAAATGAAGAAGATAATGTGGTAAGCTTGAATATTTCCTTTGTTCAACCGGATAAAAGGTCTGATCAGCAACATGGAAGCTCCTGTGGTTCCGATCAAATTAGAAATTAATGCTCCAATCAAGAGAAGGGAAACATTCGCAAATGGAGTCGCTTTTTTATCTATTTCAATCAAAATACCTCCAGATGCAATATAAAGTGAGGCTAGCAGGGCAATAAACTGTATATATTCCGCCAGCGCATGCACAGGAGCGTGGACATTTTGAAGGATAAACAAGTAATAGAAGACGACCAAAATGGCAAGAGCTATGGCTATTTTAGGGTAATTTTTATGCCAAAAGTGCTCATAGAATAATGGACCAGTGGCAATCATTAATAGTAAAACTACAAAGGGAATTACCAGCCAAGTTGGAGCTACATGATGCACTTCATCTCCATGATCGGCTTGATCGTTATGTTCAACAGTTGCGTGTTCTGTATCAGTTTGGTCTGCTTGGGCTAAGAATGTCTCTTTTGACTCACGTTCTTCAGCAAGGGCAAGCTGAGGTTGTAGGCCATTAAGAAAGAGTATTCCGAAAAGTATGGAGAAACTTAAGATGAAATTCTTCATTTGGCTAATAGGGTCTGCTGGGTAATCTTTTCGGTTAAATGTAATTAATTTCCAGCGGTTAAATTCCCAAAATGGGTTCTGCTAAACTACAGATTTTGGGTGAAAGACCCCAATAGAGAAATAACCGCTAGCAAGAATAATTCAAAAATTAACCTTTGCTAGCGATTCTACCTACTATTTTTTATACGAGTTGTGCTAGGGCTATTTTAAAGGAGCTTTGAGCTATGTTGGTCTTTTCTGGATTTTCCTGAAATGTTTTGTTCAAAGCCTTTTCTATCGTCTTGCTTACATCATTGAATATTGCCTGGTCGGTGACTTCAGCTTTCTTGCTCATCAAATAGGCAAATACTCTGGCCATTCCACAATTGGCAATAAAATCCGGAAGGACTGAAATTCGCTTATCTGCCCATACGCCAATAGGTCCAAAGAAAATTTCAGGGTCTGCAAATGGAACATTCGCTCCGCAGGAAATTACTTCCAATCCTGCATTTACCATACGCTCTACTTGGTTTTGAGTCACTAATCTGGATGCTGCAGCAGGAATAAATATTTCACTGCTAATATCCCAGATTTTTTCACTGATCTCCTCGAAAGGAATCATGTCTTTGGCTACCAGTTTGTTTCCTTCTCTGGCGATAAATAGTTCTCGTACTTCATCCAGACTCAGCCCTTCTTCACGAATGATTCCCCCTTCCCTATCAATAATCCCTACCACTTTTACTCCTTCTACTGCCAGAAAACATGCGGCTGCAGCGCCCACATTACCCCATCCTTGGATAACTGCTCGCTTTCCTTTGATCTGACCTCCCCATATTTTATAATAATGTCTTACAGCCTCTGCCACACCATATCCCGTAATCATATCGGCAACCGTATATTTCTTGGGTCCATTGGGCGTATAATGAGGATCTTCCAATACTTTGGAGACGCCTTGTCTTAACTGTCCAATCTTTTTGATTTTTTCCGGTTCTGTGGCATGAAAGTGTCCATTCACGATTCCTTCCTGAGGATGCCAAAGTCCGTAGGCTTCCGTAATAGGGATCACTTCATGGATTTCATCCACATTCATATCTCCCCCTGTTCCATAATAATTTTTCAACAGCGGCATAACAGCCTTATACCAGCGCTGAAGCACTTCGTTTTTTCTAGGATCATTCGGGTCGAAATTTATCCCTGATTTGGCTCCACCAATTGCGGGGCCAGAAACAGTGAATTTAACCTCCATGGTTTTGGCAAGAGATTCTACTTCTCGTTTGTCCAGTCCTTTGCGCATGCGGGTTCCACCTCCTGCAGCTCCTCCTCTTAAGGAGTTGATGACTACCCAGCCTTCGGCTTCAGATTCATTGTCGCTCCATTCAAAAACAATTTCAGCTTTTTTGTTTTCGAACTTCTTTAATAAGTCGTGCATTAATTTTTGGGTTTATATCTGCCCCAAAAATATAAAAATTTAGCCCCCCTCATAAATTTTGTGGAAGAGCAAATCAGCCAAAGATTGTTCCTCCAGAAGAATCTCTGCTCGCATGAGTAACAGAAGCCAGACAATTTGGTTCTCCCCTTAACCTGAGCACTCCTAAAAATCCAAAAATCAATGCTTCTTTAAACTCTATCAGTTCGTTGGAAGCTTCAAATTGTTGCCAATTACCTTGGAGCTGATGATGGAGCCGCTCTATAAAATATTTATGATAGGCACCTCCTCCTGTGAGGAGAACCCTTGGCTTTTCATGGAGCGAGTAGGTTTGAATTATTTGAGCGATTTGAATCGCATAATGCTCAGTTAGAGTGGCTAATTTATCTTTTTCAGTAGCGCGGCTTGATTGAAGGATGGGTGAGAACACCTCGTCCATATCCTCTCTTCCAAGAGATTTGGCCCCTTTCTTTTGATAAAAAGAAATCTGGTTTAGTTTTTCCAAGAGCTCATTGTCCACCTGTCCTTCACGGGCCCATTGCCCATCTTGATCATAAGGGCTTCCCAGTTTTTCCGCTATCGGGTTCAGTAAGAGGTTGAATGGACTACAGTCGAACGCAATTCGTTGTCCCTCCCATTGCATACTGATATTGGAAATGCCCCCAAGGTTGATGCAAAAGTCCAAATTGGGGAAAAGGAGTTGATCACCTATAGGAACCAAAGGTGCTCCTTGTCCTCCAAGTTGCACATCCAGCATTCTGAAATCATTGATTACTTTCATTTCCGAAGCTTGATGCAGTGCCCATCCATTGCCAATTTGTAAACTCAATCCTTTTTGTGGCTGATGGAATACGGTATGACCATGGGAACAGATTGCGATCGGAGAAATTTGCTTTTTAGAGCAGAACTGCTTCACTTCCTGACCCATCCATTTTCCAAATGCTACATCCAGGTAATTAAGATCCAGCGCATTCAATAGATGGGCTTTTTGGAGCTGTTCACCCAATTGGTCCGGAAAAGGGATGGTGATTGCTTCTAGAATCTCAAATTGCCAAGAGTCGGATTTTTCAAAATGGCAATAAGCGACATCTAAACCATCTCCTGAAGTTCCTGACATCAATCCTATGATGTGGTAATTAGCGTTGCTCATGGGTTAAAGTTTGTTAAGTATGGAGCAATCCAAAGATAATTTGCTGCTGTAGAAAAGCCCTCTTTTTTTTAATGCCTAATTTGCAGTCTATCCTATTTCTGAATGGACAATCTAATCATTGATATTGGCAATACCAGAATCAAATCGGCCTTGTTTAAGGGGACTGAATTTGTAAATGAATCAGTTTTTATAGATTTGCCCACTGCTTTGCAATATTGGAAAGGTCTTACTTTTCAAAATTGCTTGATAAGTTCTGTGAAATGGACGGAAAAAGATCTTAAAATTCAAATTCCATTTCCATTTATATACTTATCCACCAATCTTCAATTTCCTATTGGCAATGCTTACGGTAGCCCTGCAACACTAGGCTTGGATAGAATGGCCGCTGCTGTGGGAGGTTGGAAATTGGCCGGAACAGGTCCTGTGCTGGTAATAGACATGGGGAGTTGTATGACTTTCGATTTGGTAGATGAATCTAATACCTATCGAGGAGGAGCCATCAGTCCGGGGTTGTTGATGAGGGCCAAGGCAATGAACGCATTAACTGCTCGACTTCCTTTGGTGGAAGTGTCTGGTAAGCCGGAAAATTTTATCGGAACCAACACCATCAGTTGTATGCAGATAGGTATTTGGTATGGGATTGAATCAGAAATTCTAGGCCAAATCCAAAAATATGAGCAAAAATTTCCCCAAATAAAGGTCTTTGTTTGCGGTGGAGACGCTCAATCTTTTGAATCATTAGCAAAAGACCACATATTTGTAGTCCAAAATTTAGTCCTTCATGGATTGAATTGTATTCTAAACCACAATGTTGAGTAAAATCAAATTGCAATTGCTGGGTGTAATCTGCACCCTTTTCTTATTTAGTGAAGCCCAAGCACAGTCTTCAGCTTCTACGTATAGTGCCTTGGGCATTGGTGAATTTAATTATTCAGGATTAACTCAGAACCAGGGAATGGGAGGACTTGGAGTTAGTTATGGTACTGGGTGGAATGCCAATGTCGTCAACCCGGCATTGACTACTTACAACACCATATTTAATTTTCAGGCAGCCTTGAATTATAAAAGATTCAATGCTAAAAATAATTCTGAATCTTCTGATGTTGATGGTGGAGGTCTCTCCTATGTAGCCATGTCACTTCCGATAAAGTCAGGAAAAGTGACGATGGGACTTGGGTTGAACCAAATCACCAGTGTGAATTACCGACTTCAGGTAGAGAGCGCGGTAGAAAATGCAGAGTTAAGAGCCTATAATTATGTGCAGGGAGATGGAGGTATTTCGGAAGCTTACATGAGCTTTGGGGTGAAAGTTGCCAAGAATTTCAGCTTAGGTGCGCAGGCTTCTTATCTTTTTGGGTCCACTATTCGAAACAACCAATTGTCACTTTTGAATGATAATAACAACCAAGTGGGGAACACTACTGAATATTATGAAAGATTAACAGTTAGTGATATTGGCCTTAAAGCAGGTGCACATTACGTTGCAAAGCTTTCTGACAAGAATAACTTACACTTTGGTGCCATTTATCAGAATTTGGGGGATGTTAGTGGAAAAGCCTTTGCCAAATTGGCTGCTTTAGGTGAAGCTAGCGATCCCGATTCAGATGGTGATTTGATCGCCAATGATGAAAAAGGCAGTATATACATTCCAAATCGCTTCGGATTTGGGATAACATTTGAAAAAATGAATAAATTCGCCCTCGGTTTGGAGGGGCAATATCAGGATTTTAATAAGTTTAAATCCTTTTTTGGAGAGAGCCTTTCTTTAAGGGAAGCCATTAAAGTTGGTTTGGGATTTCGGATCGTACCCGATTACCTAGCGATTGACAGTCCATTGAAAAGAACTACTTATCGATTTGGATTAGAATATCAGCAGACTCCCTACTATCTGAACCAGACAAATATCAATGATATTGGCATTAACTTTGGAGCTTCATTTCCAGTTAATCAATTATCGTTGGTGAATTTGGCAGTGAAGGTGGGACAACGCGGCACTACCGATAATGGCCTGATCCAAGAAAATTATGTGAACTTCACGTTTGGATTTTCACTTAATGATAATAGTTGGTTTTATAAACGAGTATTTGAATAAAGCATAATAACCATGAAAATTAAATCAACCCTATTAGGTCTAGCAGCCGTTTTGATGGCTGGCGTGGTTCAAGCGCAAGATGGATGGAATTGGCCATCTGATCCTGCGCAAGAAGCCAAAGCAAGAGAATTGAATGCTGCATATACTGACTATATGAAGTCAGAGCAGTATGTTGACGCAACGAAGCCATTAAGTTGGTTACTAGTGAATGTTCCAGAATTAAATGAGTCTTTGTATATCAACGGGACTAAAATTTATGATGGTGCAGCAGATGCAGTTTCTGATGAAGCTCAAAAAAGAGTGTATCAGGATTCAGTTATTGCCCTTTATGAAAAAAGAGGTGAATTGTATGACAATGAATCAAAGTGGATCGAAAACAAAGCTTACTATGGCTATCAATATTACAAAAGTGATAAAGAGAAGCTAAAAGGAGCCATCAAAGATTTCGAGAAGGCAATGGAGTTGAATGGTACGATCAACTACCAATTGACAGCTGCTTACTTTGATTTGGTCTACAGAAACTATGCTTATAACAAAGCTTACACTCCTGAGGAGATTTTAGAGATCCACGATAAAATCCAGGCGATGCTTGCAGAAGCAGAAGCTGGAGGAAAAGATGTTACCAGCCAAAAAGGTACCTTAGAACAATTGTTGGTGGCAATGGAATTGATCGATTGTGATTTCATCGAAAACACCATGGGCCCTAAATTGGCTGCTGATCCTTCTAACGAAAAATTAGCTAATCAAATCTTTAATTACTCTGTACAATACAAGTGCTTCTCTTCTGATGCGTTCTTGCAGGCTTTGGAAATCATTGATAACAATAATCCTACATTCGCAACTTCTCAGGTAAGAGCAATGAGGTACCTACAGGAGAAAGATTACGAAAAAGCAGAGCCAGTATTGGAGAAGGCCATGACCTTGGCTGAGAACGATGCTCAGAAGGCTGAAGTGAAATTTGAATTGGCGAAGATCTATGGAGCTAAAGGCCAAAAGTCTGCTGCAAGAGCTGCTGCTAAAGAAGCTGCTGCAATGGATGAGTCTAAGTCTAAAGATGCTTGGAAATTGATCGGTGACTTGTACATGGGTTCTATGAACGATTGTAAAGGTGGAGAAAGCCGTGCAAAAGATTACTCTATTTACATTGCTGCTTACAATGCATACCAAAGAGCTGGTGATAATACAGGAATGGCCAATGCCAAAGCTAGATTCCCTTCCAAAGAGGAATTGTTTACTGAAAGTTTACAAGTTGGTTCTACCATCAACACTGGATGTTGGATTAGCGAAAGTGTAACTTTGGCTACAAGAGATTAATCTAAGATAATATTCTAAAAAGGGCAGCTACACGGCTGCCCTTTTTGCGTTTACTACTTATCATTTAATTTTCATTTATCTTTGTAACGTGAAGTATAGCACCCTTACTATCTTACTTTCTATTTGTGTGATGGCATTCTCTTCCTGCCGGGAAGATGTGGATGCGGCTGCCTTGCAGGTGTATGATGGGCCGATGAATACCTCCATTAATATCAATTTGGTTTCCAGTGATTCAGCCATTATAAGATCTGAAATCAAAGCTCCCAAGCAATTGGAGTTCGAAAATGGAAATTTGGAATTTCCAGAAGGGATTGACATTACTTTTTTTGATAAAGCGGGAAATATAACTACCACCATGCGGGCAGACAGAGGATATTACCTCCGAGAAGATAACATCTATAAAGGTGAGGGAGATGTGCAGGTGGAAAATCTGGAAAAGGATCAGGGTTTGAAGGCGGAAGAAATATTCTGGAATCCCAATCAAAAGAAAATTTATACGGAGAAATTTGTTACGGTTCGGGACGGGCAGACACTTTTTAATGGAACAGGGATGGAAGCGGACGAAAGCTTTTCCAATTATAAGTTGAAAAATATCAGAGATAGTAGGACCTTACTTCCTGGAGAAGAGAAATAAACTCCACATATATTAGATTTACCGAAAAATATTAGATTGAAATTACCTGACGTCCTTATTTTATCCCTTGCGCTAGCATTAGTAATCATTGGAATTCATCTCAGCCTGAGCCAAGGCGTAGAAGTGTCCTATCCAGTTTTTATGTTTGCGGTAGCCTTACTATTTTGGTTTCAATATAGAAGGACCAACGACCCAAAAGACCCCCAAAAACCAAAACAAAAAACTAAAAAGCGGATAAAGCATTAAACATGGATGTTTCTTATTTGATATACGTGATTATCACGCTGCTTTTTTCAGCATTTTTTTCGGGAATGGAAATCGCTTTTATTTCCTCCAACAAGCTTCAGATTGAACTTCAGCGAAAACAGGGGTCTTTGGTAGGGAGAGTACTCAGCACCTTCGTCAACAATACTGGACAATTTATCGGCACTACCTTGATGGGGAATACTGTCTCCTTGGTGCTCTATGGTATTTTCATGGCATTCCTGTTAGAGGATCCTTTAAACATGATGCTGCCGGAAGGCTTTAACAATGAAGCGCTTGTATTGGTACTCCAAACCGTGATTTCTACATTGATTGTATTGGTGACGGCAGAGTTCCTTCCCAAAAGTATTTTTATGCTGAACCCAAACAGCATGCTCACCTTCTTTGCATTGCCTTTTTTGGCAATCTATTTCTTAATGTACCCTATTGTTTGGGCGGTGGTAGGGCTTTCCAGATTCTTCATCACCAAGATATTGAGACTGGAATACAGTGAAGACAAACCGGTTTTTACCGTGACGGATTTGAATAGCTTTATCCAAAATCATTTGACCCAGGAAAAAGAAGAGGGGAAAGTGGATATAGATACCAAGATTTTTGACAATGCGGTGGAGTTTAAAACGGTACGGGTGAGGGAGTGCATGGTGCCAAGAACCGATATTGTGTCTGTAGAAATTGAGGATACCATTGAAGAGCTGAAAGAGGTATTTGCAGAAAGCGGTCACTCCAAGGTGATTGTATATCGTGAAACCATCGACGATGTGATTGGCTATTGTCATCAACTGGAATTGTTCAAGAAGCCAAAGAGCATCGAGGAAATCCTTACCCCTATTATCATTGCACCGGAATCAGCCTTGGCTAATGAACTGCTTATACAGTTTATTCAGGAAAGAAAAAGTTTGGCTTTGGTGGTGGATGAATTTGGGGGAACCAGCGGAATTGTTTCCATGGAAGACATCATTGAAGAGATCTTTGGAGAGATTGAAGATGAGTATGACAATGATGATTTGATCGAACAAAAGACCGGAGATCATGAATATTTGTTAAGTGCCCGTCACGAAATAGATTATTTAAATGATAAATATGGATGGGATTTACCTTACGGTGATTTTGAAACCTTGTCAGGATTAATTCTCTCTTTGACAGAAAACCTGCCCAAGAAGGGCGAATCGGTCGTTTTTGGTCCCTATACGTTTACGATTATGACCAAGCAAGACCATAGAATTGACTCAGTTAAGCTGAAAATTAATAGCTCGGGGATTTTTTAGATAAATGTTTGATTCAGAATATATTTTGAATTTCGACCCTAATGCTATTATTTTGCGACACTTCTAAAAAAGCGTAGAAATACAAATGGCGTTAATTAAACAAATAAGACAGAGAACGGGTCTCGCAATCGGTGTAATTGCCGGCGGGTTGATTTTATTCCTATTGGGTGGAGATTTGCTAAGTCCAAATTCCTCCATACTCAATTCAAATCAAAATGTTGTTGGGGAAATCGCAGGAGAGGAAATCTCCTATGAAGAGTACGTGGCAAGCATTGAGCAATTTAGAGTTGCTTTTCAGCAAAGAACAGGAAGAGCTCCTTCCGAGCCAGAAATGTTCACCGTAAGAGAGCAGGCTTGGCAGGCATTGATCGTTGAAAAGGTATTCAACGAAGAGTATGAAAAGCTTGGCTTGACGATCTCTGATGCAGAATTAGTGGATATGGTGCAGGGGAAAAACATTGTTGCCGAATTGCGTCAGCAATTAGTAAACCCTCAAACCGGTGAATTCGACAAGTCTCAATTAGTATCATTCCTTCAGTCTTTAGAAAATGCTGATCCTACTCAGCAAGCTTTCTGGGCTCAGCAGGAACAGCTATTTGCGGAATCCAGATTGAGAATCAAATATGACAACATGCTAACCTTCTCTGAATACGTAACTTCAGTAGAAGCAAAGCACGAATATGAAGCTGCTAATACCATTGCAGACGTTTCTCATTTGTTTGTTCCTTACTATGCAATTGCTGATTCAGCAGTTTCAGTGAGCGAAAGCGAAATGAAAGACTACCTAAGCAAAAATCAAAGCAAGTTCAGAACTGGCACTAGTGCCAACATTGAATATGTAAGCTTTAGTATTTTACCAAGTAGTGAAGATTCTGCTGAGGTGATTTCTGAAATCCAAAGCTTGACAGAAGAATTGAGAAATTCTGAGAATGACTCTGCATTTGTCGCTAGAAATTCTGAATCTCAGTTTCCTTTCTTTACATATGCTCCAGGTGCTAACCTTCCTGCAAGTTTCACTTCTAATGTAGATGAAATGGAAGAGGGTGCTACTTATGGTCCATTTGTAACTCCTAATTCCACCTATATTACTTACAAAGTAAGTGATCAATACGAAGGTCCAGCTAGAATGAGAGCATCTCATATCTTGTTGAGCACTGAAGGAATGAATGATGCGATGAAAGCAGCTGTCAAAGAACAAGCAGAGCAGATTTTAGCTGATTTGAAAGGTGGAGCTAACTTTGCCGTTACTGCAAGCCAGTATGGTCAAGATGGTACTGCTCAAAATGGCGGTGACCTTGGATACTTTGCGAAAGCAGATTTCGTAGAACCATTTGCCAATGCAGTGTTCGCTGCAAAATCAACTGGTTTGATCAATAATGTGGTTGAAACTGAATATGGTTACCATATCATTGATGTTACTGGAATGCCATTAACTCAGTATACTAAATTGGCAGCCTTGGAAATTGAGTTGGTAGCAAGTGATGCTACTAGAAATGAAGCATTCAGAAATGCAGATTCTTTTGCTGCCGAGAGCGGAAACAGAAACCAGTTTAAAGAAAATGCCGCTGAACAAGGTTACAGAGTTTTGGAGGCAAGTAATGTAGATGCTACTAGCAGAAACATCAACAACATCCAAAATGCTAGAGAAGTAATTAGATGGGCATTTACAGAAGCTTCTGCCGATGAGGTGTCTCCAGTATTCGAATTGGATAACAATTATATAGTTGCTTCTTTGATCAGTAAGAAAGAAGAAGGAGATGCGAAATTGGCTGATGTTCGTACTCAAGTAGAAGCACAGGTTAGAAATGATAAGAAAGCTGCCATGATTGCTGAGAAGTTAGCGGGTAAAGCTACTTTGGAGGAAATGCAAGCAGTATTCCCTGAGGCTTCATTAAATACTACTCCAGATTTGAAGCTAAGTGCTTCTGTGATTCCAGGCGTTGGATTTGCTCCTAGAGCAATCGGATCCATCTTCGGGTTGAAGAACGCTGGTGACATGACTGCACCGATTAAAGAAGATGTAGGAGTGATCGTTGGCAAGCTAAACAGCTTGAACCCAGCTGCAGAATTAGGAGACTATAGTGGTTTCCAAAGTCAATTGACTCAGAGTGCTTCACAAAGGACTTCCTATCAGGTCATGATGGCCTTACAGGATCTCGCAGATGTGAAAGACTACCGATATAAATTCTTTTAATTAAAGAAGCTCATCGGAACCCATGCCAATCGGCATGGGTTCTTTGTTTGAAGCTATTTCTAATCACATTGAATCGGAATACTATGGAAAAGAATTTTGATAGAGAAAACTTTAAAGAGAAATTAGAGGAGTCAGGACAATTTCCTATGCTCTATATGTTTAAATTTATAGTTCCAAAAGGAAAGGAAACTGAGATCGAAGCATTGTTTCCTAAGAATGAGGTAAAATTAAAGCCAAGCTCTGGAGGAAAGTACATAAGTGCCACTATTCAGGCGATGATGGAAACATCAGAGCAGATCGTGGAACTCTATGAAAAAGCAGCAAAGATCGAAGGAGTTATCTCACTTTAAAAACAACAGAAGATGTGGACCGAAGAAGACAATAAACTCAAGCAAACTTTTAAATTTAATGATTTTCAAGAGGCATTCGCTTTTATGACCCGTGTGGCTTTTCTAGCGGAAGCTTCCCAGCACCATCCCAATTGGAGCAATGTGTACAATCAGGTAACCATTGAGTTGACTACACATGATGAAGGAAATACAGTGACTGAAAAGGACCGGTCGTTAGCTAAAGAAATTGATGCCCTGATTAAATGAGTGAAACGTCTCGTCCCAATCTATACATTGTCCCTACACCCATAGGGAACTTAAAAGATATCACTTACAGAGCGGTAGAAGTGCTGAAGCAGGCAGATGTTATCCTTGCGGAAGACACGAGGACAAGTGGCGTTTTATTAAAGCATCTGGAGATATCCCGTCCTTTGCAGAGTTATCATATTTTCAATGAGCACAAAGCAGTTGAGAAATTGGTAAGTAGGATGAAGGAGGGAGAGCATTTTGCCTTGATATCAGATGCTGGAACCCCGGCTATTTCAGATCCTGGATTTTTATTGGTGAGAGCAGTACTGGAAGCCGGTTTGGAAGTTCAGTGTCTCCCAGGACCAACTGCATTTGTTCCCGCCTTGGTTAACAGTGGGCTTCCCAATGATCGATTTGTTTTCGAAGGGTTTTTGCCTCATAAAAAAGGCCGTAAGACCCGAATAGAAAGTCTGATGGAGGAAACCAGGACGATGATTTTTTATGAATCTACCCATCGGATACAAAAAACACTGCTTCAATTATCCGAAGCTTTTGGAGAAGATCGTCAAGCCTGCGTTTCCAGAGAATTGACGAAACTACATGAAGAGAATGTCAGAGGTTCACTGGCAGAATTAATAGAATATTACAATACCCACTCAGTCAAAGGAGAAATTGTTTTAGTAGTAGCCGGAAAGAACTCGAAAGCCTAATTAACAAACCTATTATTTTATGGATACCCAGATTCAATTAAGTGCGCTCCTGGAGCAAACTCAGGAAATTGCAAAGAACGTCGGTTCTTTTATCAGAAAAGAGCGTCAACATTTCAGTGCAGATAAAGTGGAGCACAAAGGATTTAACGATTTGGTTTCTTATGTAGATAAGGAAGCCGAAAAAATGATTGTAGCTGCTCTATCCAAAATCCTACCAGAAGCGGGTTTTATCACAGAAGAGGAGACCAATACTACCCAAGCGGATCAATACAATTGGGTGATTGATCCATTAGACGGAACCACCAATTTCATTCATGGAATACCTGTTTTTGCAGTGAGTATTGCCTTGATGGAATACGATGAAGTGATTTTGGGCGTGGTATATGAAGTGAATAGACATGAATGCTTTTATGCCATGAAAGGTGGCGGAGCTTTCTGTAACGATACTAAAATTAAAGTGAGTTCTGCTCCAGACCTGTCTGCTTCCTTGATTGCAACAGGCTTTCCTTATTACAATTTTGAATTGATCGATAAGTATTTGTTTGCCTTAAAGACCTTTATGCAAAAGACCCACGGAATTAGAAGATTTGGAAGCGCTGCAACAGATCTTTGCTATGTGGCCGCTGGAAGGATTGAAGGATTTTTTGAGTACAACCTGAATTCATACGATGTGGCTGCCGGTGCTTTGATTGTTCAAGAAGCAGGGGGAGCAGTAACCGATTTCTCAGGTGGTAAGAATTATATTTTCGGAAGAGAGATTATTGCCAGCAATCACCACATTCAAGAAGACTTTACCAAGGAGATTCAGGCAATCTGGCTATAGGATTAGCCCAACAAGTAATACCAGAACAACAAACTGAGTCCGGCGATAGGAATGCCCAAGCCTGCCAATAGCGTGGCTAATTTGGGCCTTAGATCAAAGCTGATGGCTACGATGGAGCCAGTGATCATAGGTGCCATGGCACTTTCCAAGACGGTTACTTTGAACGTAAGGCTATCCTGAGGTAGAAAATTACGATAGATTAGCCAGACCAGGATGGGAGCTAAAATCAATCGATACCCCATTCCCATCCAGAAATAACGTGATTTTAAGGAGTCAAAATCCAAAGAGAACTTTAACCCAATGGCAAATAAGGCCATTGGGGCCATCGTTCTTCCAATAAGTTTGAGCAAGGGCATTAGAAACTCGGGAGTAGGAACCCCCAGAATGCTCATCACTAAGGTGCCCATTAGAAATCCAAAAGGAGGAAAGCTGATGATTTTTATGGGAATGCTGCTGAGCTTTCCACTTTTATGACTGTAGAGTGACCCCACAATGATCGACAAAGAAGAAACCAATAAGAAGGATCCTCCTTGATCAATCAATAGAGCAATAGGCATCCCTTCCTTTCCATAGAGACCTTCCACAATCGGAAATCCCAAAAATGAAGTGTTGGCCAACCCTGCGACAATGATCAGACAGCCTGTTAAGCCTCGATCCCAGTGCAACAATTTTCCTAAAATCCCGAAGATGATCCAGGAAGTGATAAAGGTAAACCAGGCTGCAGAAATGGGGATCAATAAGCCCCATTCAGCTTTGATTTGTGGGATATAAAGCAATGCCAAGGCAGGCAATACAATATTCAATAAATAAAAATTGGTCCATTTTGTAGCTTTTTCGGTAGGGAATCCGTCTCGATTTTGAAGAAATAATCCCAAAAAAAGCCCTAAAACTGCAATGATTACTGGTATCATGTAGTTTTAGGATAAAATTGAATAGCTATTAACATAAAATTAATTTTCAAATTTTGTATCGTATTGAAAATCAGCATACTTTTACCTGACCTAAATAAATCTATATGACGAAACTTGTACCTATTTCAATTGAAGGGCGAAAATGGATTCAACTTTCACAATTAAGTTCGAAACAAGCTCAACAGCTTAAATCTTGGCTTCCTGTCAATAGTTTGAAGAAAATCCTATTTCAAGGAATGGAATTAAATGAATGTGTAGACTTTTCTACCTATGAATATTGGTTCCGCTCTCGTCATGTATCCAACAGAAGCCAAAATGCCTTAGATTTTTAATCTAAACCTGCATTTTCCCTTTTTTCTTCAAAATATTTTTCCAGCTCTGGGTAGAAAGCACTTTCTGCCTTCGGAATCCCATATAGGGTCATTTCGATATTTCCTTCATTCGAATCCTGATTCACTTGAATTCCTTCCAATAGATACACCAAATCCTCAAAATTTAAGGGTTCAAAGCTAGAGGCTGGATAAAGCATAAAGTCATTTCCATAAAAATCTACCGCCTCGAACTGAATCTTTCCCTCTATCCAGTGCGCATAGATGCTGATCTGTTCTCCCCATTGACTTTCCGGATACTGCATCCTGACCAATAGCACCGATGTAGTATCTTCTTGAAAATAGGTTTCAGGTGTAAATTTGAAATCAAACATGCTGCTAAAATAGTGAATCTGTGAAAGGAATTCTTTAATCTTTGATCAAAGCAGTATTTGGATTGGAATATCAAGAGTTTCAGGCTATTTTTGGGCTCGTTTTTGGGCTGTGATAATCAGCTCTTAATCCATAGCTAATCCGCTTTCAAACCCCTGATTATGAAAAGAGATACGGTAATATTTGATCTAATTGCCCAAGAAGAGGACAGACAAAAGAGAGGAATCGAACTGATTGCCTCCGAAAACTTCACCAGCAAACAAGTAATGGAAGCAGCTGGAAGCGTGTTGACCAACAAATACGCAGAAGGTTTACCAAACAAGAGATATTATGGTGGATGTGAAGTAGTCGATGAAATTGAGCAGTTGGCGATCGACCGTGCCAAGAAATTATTTGGAGCTACTTGGGCGAATGTGCAGCCTCACTCTGGGGCGCAGGCCAATGCAGCGGTATTATTGGCTTGCCTGAAAGCAGGTGATCCGATTTTAGGATTTGACCTTTCTCATGGAGGTCACTTGACTCATGGTTCTCCGGTGAACTTTTCAGGTAAATTATATGAGCCACATTTCTATGGTGTGGAAGAAGAGACTGGAAGAATCGATTACGATAAAGTGGAAGAGAAGGCCTTGGCCGTTTCTCCTAAATTGATCATTTGTGGTGCTTCCGCGTATAGCCGTGATTGGGATTACGAAAGATTGAGAGAGATCGCCGATGAAGTAGGTGCGCTTTTGTTGGCGGATATTTCCCATCCATCCGGATTGATCGCGAGAGGTCTATTGAATGATCCATTGGAGCATTGCCATATCGTAACGACTACCACCCATAAAACGTTGAGAGGCCCAAGAGGTGGTTTGATCTTGATGCGTGAAGACTTCGATAATCCTTGGGGATTAACTACTCCAAAAGGAGAAATTAAGAAAATGTCTTCCTTGTTGGATATGGGAGTTTTCCCAGGTACCCAGGGAGGTCCATTAGAACATATCATTGCTGCCAAAGCAATCGCTTTCGAAGAGGCGCTTTCGGATGAATACATGGAATATGTGTTGCAAGTGAAAAAGAATGCATCCGTCATGGCAGAAGAGTTCGTACGTTTAGGATATCAAATCATTTCAGGTGGTACAGATAACCACATGATGTTGATCGATCTTAGAAATAAGGACTTGACTGGTAAGATAGCTGAACAGACTTTAGGCAAAGTGGATATCACCATCAATAAGAACATGGTTCCGTTTGATACCAAATCTCCATTTGTCACTTCAGGAATGAGAGTAGGTACTGCTGCCATCACGACCAGAGGCCTGAAAGAAGATGATATGATCAAAATTGTAGGTTTGATTGACCGCGCATTGGTAAATCACGAAAATGAAGCTGAATTGGCTACCATCAGAAGTGAAGTCAATGCATGGATGAATCAGTTTCCATTATATTAGAATTTAAAAATCACCCGTGGCGTTAGATCAATATCAAGATGAGGAAGAAGAAGGAATGTCCTTTTTGGACCATTTGGAAGCCCTTCGTTGGCACCTTCTTCGTTCTGTTTCTGCAATTTTAATACTTTCTGTTGCTGCATTCGTAGCCAAAAGCTTTGTCTTTGGAGTCGTCATCTTGGGACCATCCAAGGTAGACTTCGTGACTTATCGATGGCTATGTAACGTCAGTGACTATTTCGGTATCACTGCTCTTTGTATCGACGAATTGCCATTTACGATTCAGAGTAGGCAGATGACCGGGCAGTTTACCATGCACATGACATCGAGTTTTGTGGTAGGATTTATTGCAGCCTTTCCTTTTGTATTCTGGGAAATATGGAGATTTATCAGTCCGGGATTATATGACCAGGAGAGAAATGCTGCTCGAGGAGCCGTATTCTTCGTCAGTTTACTGTTCTTCTTGGGAGCGGCCTTTGGATACTATATCCTATCACCACTTTCCATCAACTTCTTGTCAAACTACCAGCTGGATCCTTCAATCCTGAATGAGTTTGATATCACCTCCTACATTTCTACCCTCACGATGTTGGTCTTGGCTTCTGCCATCATGTTCCAACTTCCAGTAGTGGTGTATTTCTTGGCCATGTCAGGTTTGGTGTCTTCCGCCATGCTAAAAGCCTATAGAAGACATGCCATTGTAGTGATCTTGGTGCTTTCTGCGATTATTACGCCTCCGGATGTGATTTCTCAGGTCTTGATTGCCATGCCGATCTTGGTGTTGTATGAGGCCGGAATTCAGATTGCGAAACGTCTGGAAAAGAAAAGAGCGATCAAAGAAGCGGAGGAAGAAGCAAGAGATGCAATGGGAAATAGGGATTGAGGATGTAGGATTTGAGATGTATGATGTAAGATTTTGTTTTATTGTCATTTCAAACAAAGTGAGAAATCTCTAATCATTCGTTAATCGAGTCATTTCGACCTCACTTTCTTTGTCATTTCGACCGAAGGGAGAAATCTCAGAATCATCAAACTACTCAGAATAGCAATTAAAAAAACATAAAATCATGGCAAAGAAGATAGCAATAGGAGGAGATCATGCAGGTTTTGAATACAAAGCCCAACTAGTCGCCAAATTAGAGTCCTTGGGATATGAAGTGAAAGACTTTGGTCCATTCTCTACGGCTTCCGTGGATTATCCGGACTATGTTCATCCGTTGAGTGATGCGATCGAAGCAGGAGAGTATGAACTCGGGATCGTGATCTGTGGAAGTGGAAATGGGGTGGCGATCACTGCCAACAAGCACCAGGGAATCCGTGCGGCCCTTTGCTGGAATGAGGAATTGGCAGCTTTGGCTAGACAACATAACAATGCCAATGTACTTGCTTTGCCAGCAAGATTTATTTCCTACGAACTAGCTGAGAAATTGGCCAAGATCTTCTTGACTACCGAGTTTGAAGGAGGAAGACATCAGAATCGAGTGAATAAGATTGCTTGTAGCTAATGCGATTAAATAATAGAGAACAAGCCCAAACTTGAGTATTCAGGTTTGGGCTTTTTTGTAAGGTTTAGTATAGGGTTTTTGGTGGTATCGAAGTACTTTCCTGTAAGGGAAACCAAAGCTGGTTAGGGAGCGAAAACCTTGATATCAGAAGTTCCCTGCCATTAGCTATATATATTGTTACCAAAAAAAGTTATTGTTTTTTCACTCCAAATTTATTGTTGACCAAATCAATGACGATCACATTGTCTATGAAAAAGTCATTTCCTACTAGCCCGTCAATCCCAACCTGATTCAAGGTTTCTACAATTTTTTGCTCTTGGGTAAAAAGAATATTCTTATTTGCACTTAGCTTCATTTCCCCCAATTCAATAGGAGATTCAATTATTGATTTTTCAAATGTGGCCAATGTCCCCCAACTATTCAACTTTACGGTGTCTGTAGGAGTTGAATTACTTTTTACTTTATCAAAGAAAGCTTTATCAATTGTAGTTATCGCAGATATGGACGCTCCTGTATCATAAATGAAGTCATAGCTTTGTCCATCAACTGCTAAAGAAATGAATATTTTGCCGTATTTATATTCAAGTGGTGCTAGACGATAGTCTGATTTGTCGAATTTGCTCTCATCGTTAAGAATGGTAATTGTAGTATTTGGAAAATCAATGAGAAGAATTTTGTTTTCCACCTCATTAGCTCCAATTGACCCAATTACCGAAAGAGAATCGTAGCTTTTTTGGTCTCCATAATCTTTGTAGATGAATAAGGTATCGACCGAAGAACTGTAATTACCAATACTGGTGTTTACTCTCAGTATTTCATAGTCACTTCTGGCAACAATCTTTCTTTTTAAATGGGGATGTGCTGAAAGAATTGTCTGAAGGGGGTTCTCATAAATTGCTGAGACATTTAAACCTAAATCTAACTGCATTTTAAATTCTCTATCAATTGAATCTATATAAACTGGTAAGAACATCGCGCCGTGCTCATACTTGATACCATCAAGTTCAAAGCCTTGCCATTCGAATTTAATTTCATTTTGCAGCAATTCATCAGTGTTCGATCTTTCAGTTTTTTGATCGCCTGAGTTGCAAGAGGACAGGGCAAGTGTAAGAATGATGCAGATTTTTAGGAATGAGTTCATCTTCTATGATGGTCTGTTTTTGAGATCAATTGTAATTTTTGCTAACACTTGTATCAACCCAAGTCCGACTATTCTATTGCGTATATAGCTATATTGTCCACAGGGGAATTTGGTGTTGTGGAAACCAAATTAAGAATTTCGGTTCTGACTTCCTTAGCGATATTGAATAGTTCGAAATTTATTTACCTTCTTTATTAAAAAAGTGCCTCAGATCGTGCTGAAGGAATTGCAAATTCCTAATAATAAAAAAGCGTAGATGCATCCGTTAGGTATGGTGGTTTATCCTTAGGGGGGAAATATTTCGAACGATCAAAATTATTTCCCCATTTAAATAAACGATTAGTTTAAGCTTTCACTAACTTATTTAGAAAATTGTGATTAGCAATACGAGTTTGTTGCATTAGTCTTAAATGTTGAACATCTCTTACAATTTTATAAAATTCAAATAGAGGTCATTTAAATCTTCCTGTGTTAGTGTATGTATTTGACCCTGATTATTGAGCCAGGCAATAATTTGTTCAGTGTTCAGTACTAAAGCTCTTAGACTATCAAATTCTTTTTTAAAAGGCGCTTGATTACTTAATATTCTTGAAATTTTATTTCTATCGGCAGAATCTACCATCATGATTGGAGCTCCTTTTGCCAGGCTTTCTAAGGTGTCATTGATTTCCAATTGACGGTCATAATTCGATATAAATTCTGTAAATTTCAAATCCCATATTTTAACATAGTCTAAACTTGCTGTAACTATTTTATTGCCATCAGATGAAAAAGAAATACTTGAAAACTTTTCAAACCTAGAAGGTCTTAAGACAGCAATAGTATCTCCCGTTTCAGATTTCCGAAGAATTGCATCTCCCATAATGCTTCTTGTTGCGATGATCTTGTCGTCAGGCGAAAATTTAGCTTCACGGAAAAAATCCAAACTTTTTCCTTCATGAAAATTGGTAATAATTTCCCCTGTATTTACATCCCAAATTCTGCTTAAATGTGGTTTAATATATGGACTAAAATAAAAAACCTTATTCCCGTCAGTTGAGAAAAAGAGTTCTGATGAAAAGTGAATGTATTCTTTTAAATTGCTAATTTGCTTTTGGCTTTCTCTATCCCAAATGCTCACATTGTATTCAGAATTTCCAATCGGCTTGAAAGTCATGATTTTTGCCCCATCAGGAGATAATCTGCAACTGGCGCAATCCAAATCATCAATCAATTCACCTGTTTTAACATCCCATATTCCAGCAGCCCTTTTTCCACTATTTGTAAGATAATTGACTATTATTTTAGTTCCGTCAGGGGAAAAGTTTGCGTTATAAATAGACACATCATTCTCAAGTGGTTTAAAAATTTGGACGTTGCCTGGAATACCTGTTTTAGCATCATATATTATAGGAGGGCCTTTAGCATAAATTATCATTACTTTTTCTCCATCTGGTGAGAATTCTATTCCCTGGTTTAAATTGTATTTAGTATCTACCGCTGATAACTCAATCAAATTATCTGATTTATAATCGTATATAACACCTGGTATTACAGAATTATCTTTGTTAAAGGCAATTGCTATTTTATTTTCATCTGGAGAGATTGCGGCGCTTGTAAGTTGCACTGGCAGCGGGGTTCCATTTATTTTATTAGAAGAATACTTAAACCTATTCCCATTAATTTTTTTTTCATAAAAGAGCAGTTTTTTCTCTACGGCATTTGACCAAATATCCTCTAAGGTCTTTTCAACCGAATAATATTTCTCTTGAGATAGACGGTCATTTGATGGATGTTTTTTGTAACCATATTCCGCCAAACGAATAGCTATTGTTGGATCATCATTTGTTAAATCTTTTGCAATTACTGACACCAATAGGCTTTGGGCTTTATTATTTTCAAAAATTGCTTTTACTGCCAGTATTGTTGCAGAAATTAAAAGCAAACTAAGAACTATGAAAACTCCATTTCTTAACCTAATCATTTTGCGATGAATAGACACTTCCTCACTGGCCAGGTCATTGGGAGCTTTACCATGTAACTTGGCAGCTAGTTTTAAAATCTCTTTTTTAAAAATGGGATTATTCAACGAAAGGTCTTGCTCCGTTTTAGATTGGCGCAAATCAATAAAAAAGGGTTCATCCGTGAATTTGTCATCCAGAGTAGGTGGCAATGAATTTTTATCTGGATTTAGAAAACAATTATTTTGATTATCCCATTCCATTTTGCCCGCAGTTAAGGCAATTAATATTTTGTCAATCGATTTATGTTCCAGCCAGTATTCAACTTCCTTGTTAACCCAAGGCGAATTTTCAGATATTGGAGATGCCAATAAAATAAGGTATTCTGATTGGTCCAATGCTTTAGTTATATTCCCCCATAGATGTGGGGAGGCATCCAGGCTTGATTCATCCCGAAAGATTTCCAAGTTTCGTTTTCTTAACCATGGTTTTGCAAATTTTTGCAATGCATTTTGGAGTGCAGGAGCAAAATTGTCATCTGAGGAATGTGAATATGAAATAAATGCGTTATACATGGAGATCTATTATTTTTCAGCTTGAAGGTTAAAATTGTATTAACCCAATTCCGACTATTCCATTGCCTATATATCTGCCTAGCCCACAGGGTTATTCGGTCTTGCGTAAACCAAATTAACAATTTCGATTATGACTTCCTTGGCGATATTGAATAGTTCGAAATTTATTTATCCACTTTATTGGTAAAGTAATTCCGATCGCTCTAAGGGAATTTCAAATTCCTAATAATTGAAAAGCGTAGATGCACCCGATAGTTATCGTGGTCTACGCTTAGGGGGGAAGGCACCAAACCAGAGTGAATAAAATTGCTTGTAGCTAATTCAGGAGGTTTCATCAATCAAAAGCCCATCTTGTTAGAACAAGATGGGCTTTTTTGTAACATTTGTATATACGCATTGCGTATATTTCCATTATAGTTAGAATAGGAGCTTGGGTTTATAAAGCGTTGAAAATCAGATATTAATAAATCGTAACCGACAACAAACGACAACAATCATTTGTTGTCGGTTAAAAGGCTGGATTTAAGCCCAATCCCACTAACTCTTGAAGTACGGAAACTAAAAGTTGAGTTCCTATACCCAATACTGGGTATTTTTTACTTTTTTGAGCTGTTTTCAGTATTACCTCCACCTATTTTTGGGTTTAGTTATAGAGTTTTTTTGTTCGACCACTTCAGGGTCGGTGGTTGAAGTCTAGAGGTTTCATACCATGGGTTTCACCCAAGGTTAAAAATGGTTTGACTCTTACAGGGTTATGAAGATGTGGGTATCGAAAGCTTAATTCAGCGCATTAACTTTATTTTGAACCCCTATAAATTTGTCGGGACGCTACGGAAAACAATATACTTTTTTGCTTTAGACAAGAGTGGGTTTGTCTTAAAGTTTTCAATCAATCCTTTTTATGTGATATAAATCTTTTGCTTGTTTTTGATTTCTCCGTCCTTTTTCCTGTAGGTGAAAAAGGACCAAAAAACCCACCGCTGTCCATTTTTGGGTTAAAATCAATTTCCTCCCCACACGTCGGCAAACTCCTCAATTTTGCATTAAATCTTGCCAAATTATGATGTTTAGGATAGCAAAATTTTCGTCAAACAAGCCTCCTAATTAACACCCTCACAATTGATTTCTTAACCCCCAAAATTGGAAGGCGGGTTCAACCTAAAACCTTTAAATATCATATGAAATTTCAATTGGACGATTTGCTTTGAATTGGCCTGAAAATGTCCGAAGGCATTTTCAGGCCAATTCAGGCAAAAGACTCCCGATACCTATCGTGGAGGGGGACTTTTGCCTGCATGCCGGTAGGCAGGGTCTTTCAAAAGTGCCAAACATAGAAAAACCTGTCATTCACTTTTTCTATGTTTGAAGAATATTTAAGACTCATTGTGAAAAAACTATTTATTAGATAGCCTCATGTCTTTGGAAAGTGAATGGGCTTGCAGAAGGTGCCACCAAAAAACAATAACTCTTAGGAGGGGACTTCAAGGTTAAAACCACAAAACCCATCCTGGATCACCAAATGGGTTTTGATGGTTAGCTTGGTTTTGGCTTTACAGACTTGCTTTCCCGTTGGCCACTTGATTGGCCAAGATCAGGGCGTTGTATAGATTGGCGATTTTACCGGAAGAAGAAATCTCTGAGAAGGGTTTCTCTTCTCCTTCGGGTCCACCTACCATTACTTCCATATCCAGCGCAACACCAGACTCCAGGATTATCTTCTTCACCTGAGCGGCAGTAAGGCTAGGATAATACGATCGGATCATGGCAGCCAATCCCGCTACTGCAGGAGCGGCCATGGAGGTGCCGTCCTGAAATTCATAGGCATCATTGGGCATGGTCGATAAGATCTCTTGTCCAGGGGCAAAGATATCCACATATTTCTTTCCATAGTTGGAGAATACAGCGACCATTTCCGATCCCAGCATAGGAGTCAAGGCACCTACCGTCAGATAATTATCGGAAAAGTCTCCAGTTCCTCCATTTGGATGGTCATTCGGGAAACTTGGGTTCTCTGGATCATCCAAATCCATTCCATCATTTCCAGCAGCATGTACAAACAGCACATCTTTGGAAGCGGCATAGTTTAAGGCATCATATACCCATTCGGAATTAGGGGAGAATCCCTTTCCAAAACTTGCATTGATGACCTTGGCTCCATTATCTGCTGCATAGCGAATTGCCAATGCGATGTCCTTATCGTATTCATCTCCATTAGGCACCGCCCGGATAGACATGATTTTGACACGATTCGCGACGCCGTCCACGCCCTTTTTATTGTTTCGGGTAGCAGCGATGATTCCTGCCACATGCGAACCGTGACTTTCCTCTGTATCTCTGATGTTTGGATCCCCATTGCCATAATCCTGATCGGAATAATCATAAGGATCATCTCCTACGGGAGTTCGACCGTTGAAATCCACATTCAGATGATAGTTTACCTGCGTCTCATAATAGTTGATTCCTGCTTGAAGGTCTTTGATCGCATCAGGTACATTTTCTCCCATGCTGATCACCTGCATCAACATCCCTACGGTTCTTTCTTCCTGTACATTCTTAGGCTCATATCCTTGTAGATCGGCTAAGGAATAGTATTCTTTCCCCAAAGCAGTCTTGATATTCTTATCGGCTAAGGTCACCAACGCTTCGATCTGCTTTAGCTGAGGAAGGGCTGCTCTGGCTTCAGGAAGCTTTTCATTGATCTTTTCTTGGGCAGCTGCTTGGTAGGCCTCATCTCCGATTTTCAACCGGACGATTCTCGCCATTTCCATTTGTTCATTGAAGGATTCTCCAAGGAAGTTGTATCCATGGATGTCGTCAATGTATCCATTTCCATCATTATCGATGCCGTCTCCCGGCTTCTCTCCCGGATTGATCCAAAGAACTTCTTGGATATCCTCATGATCCAAGTCAATGCCTGAGTCAATCACGGCCACGATGACTTCCTCTCCTTTCTTCTTTTTCAGGAGTTCCGCATAGGCACGGTCTACGCTCATGCCCGGGATCGTATCTTTCTGTAAATCTAGATGTCCCCAATGTCTGGATTCCTGATCGGTCAGTTCGGCTACTTTGGGGCTGGTGTTGGTATAGCTGATCGGCGGGGCGGTGATTAAGGAGGAGGAAGTACATCCTACGACCATCAGGCCTACTCCCAACCCGGCCAACAGCTGGATTTTGCTTCTAATCATAGTCCAATGTAACGCTCCCAATTGAAAAATGGATTGAAAAACGCTGTTAAAATTGGTGAAGGGAATGTGGTTTTACTTGAGTGGCATTTTGGATGAATCCATGGTTTTTTAAAGTGGTACATAGACCACAATTAATGCCCAGGCAATGAAAAACAGGATAAAAGGGATGAATAAATACCCCATGACGTCCCGTGCCTGGATTTTAATGCCAAGTCCCATAATGGGAAGGATAAGCAGCAAATAGAAGGGCTGTAATGAATTCGTCAAACTTTCCCCAAAAGCGATAGACATGGAGGCTCTAGCAATCATTTTGGTGACTTGGAGTTCAGGAAGCCCTACTCCAAGTTCTTTTACCGCATCGATGACGCTTGGACCGACGACCGCAAACTCTCCTCCTGCAGATGGGATCGCAAAATTGACGATTGCGCCATTGAGAAAAGCCAAGAATGGAAAGCTTTCTATCGTGCCGATGGAGACCATGGCTTTGGTAAGTTCATTTCCTAACCCAGTATATTTCATGATTCCCATGATTCCTGCATAAAAAGGAAACTGAAACAGAATTGCCGAAATATTACTACTGGAGCGTTTCATCACGATTCCATATCGGATGGGGGTTTGATGCAAAAACAGGCCCATCACAATAAAAATAAAAATCATGATGTTCAGGTTGATGTCCAATCCTTTGGTACTGAAATAATAAATGATGTAAACTAGCCCCATCAGCCCGATAACATATTGAAGGATAGGGCTATTGTTTTGTCTATCTGAAAAAGAAATTTCCTTTTGCTTCATACTTTCGGCTTCTTCCAGGATGGTAAGTTCCTGATTTTGAGGTTTTGAGGAAAGCATTTCTTCCAGCCCATTTGATTTTTTTGGAGCTAATAAAAAGAAAAGGAGGGGACCAATGAATAAAGAAAAACCAATAATGGAGATATTTAAAATAGATCCTAAGGTATAAGATGTTGGAATGGTACCAGACAAAACTCCCGCCTCAATTAAGTAGTTATTTTCAGTGTTAAGCAAGAGTGGGATAGTACTTGAAAATCCACTGACCCAAACCCCTCCGGAGAAATAAACACAAGCAATGAGGTAGGGGTAATTGACCCCTTTGATCCGTAAGGCAAGTTCTCTTCCCAGCACGGCAGTAATCACGATCCAACCCCAACTGACGGCACTAAGAATCATTCCAATGAGGATGATGAATGGATAAAGCTGCCTAGGAGTTTGAATGAATTGGGTGAGTTTGGAAAAGAATCGTTTTAGAATGGGAGAGAGGGCGATGGAATAGCCTGTTACCAATAGGAGGGTCATTTGCATACCAAACTCTAAAAGCTGCCAAAACCCTTGGTACCAAGCCGAAAGAGTATCCATAATGGTGGATTCTGTCCATACTAGTGCGGAAACAGCAGTTATGACGGTCAAGACCAACGCAAAAACAAAAGCATTTGGCATATACTTTTTAAATAGGTTGGTGAATTGCTCTCCTAGGTCTCCCATGACACATAACTTTTAAATTAAATGGTATTTGAAACAGTACCTAAAAATCCACTTTTGGATCAAATAGGGATAAAGCGACAGGATGCGATAACTGGTACTATGCTGGTGAAAAATCAACCAACAAAAATAAATCTCATTTGGAGTAGGAATAAATGCTTTCTCAATCCTGAGTAGGTATTGGAAAAGAATTCAGCAAAGTGGTTGGCTTAGTAGAACTTAATGAAAGGAAACGTAGATCAATATAAAGCTCATTACATCGAATGTTTCATGTATTAATCCTATCTATTGCATTCAATATCGGTAAAATATGAAAGAGTTCCATACCCAATACTGGATAAATGCTACTTTTAAATGTCGAAGCTTGATCTAGGTAGCCCTGAGGTTAAACTTTTAGAATGACCTTGAATTCTAAGTTTAAGGAAGAGAATTCTCTTTTGTTGATTGAGCTATTTGAATGCATGTTTCTCAAACTCAGATTTTACCAAAAAAACCTTCGGTCACAGCTTTTGCAATAATCAATAAAAAAGATTTTTGATTTAGGATTTTCTGGGAGTGAAGCAAGGTGATAGTTGGTAAATTAAAGTATGAAATCTTACCTATACCTCCTTTTTTGTGCTTTACTATTCTCATGTACCGATAAAGATGAAGTAGAACCGGACGTTCCAGGTATTGAAAATATTGTGGGGAGCTATACAGGTTCTTTATTCCATGATGTCATTAAGATTAATGAAACATTTGATACAACCTATACAGTAAATGGAGTCCGACCCGTTGTAGCTTTTAATGATCAAGAACAGATAGTCACCATACAAATTCTGAATACGGGAAGATATATTTTGCCCGAATTAAAATATAAAGTCAGAAAAATAGAGAATTTAGAACCATTGAAAATAGTTGATGTTTATCTGGAGCTACTAAACACGAATGAATACCGAATGAAAGCAAGTCCTAATCAGATAGACACACCTGTTTTTAGGATTTGGCCAAAAAACAGCCTTATTAGACCAGAATTATTACAATTTGAAATTTTTCTAAGAAGTCAGGATCCTGATAGCGTGTATAATATTTCTGTTATTGGAGTGAAAAATTAATTACGCCTCATCATTCCATTTTATTCCCCCCCCATCAAAGGAAAGATAGGAAGACTTAACTGGATTAGACTAAGTAGGCGGGAGGGAAAGTCGCACCAGCGAGGCAGGGGATGGGATGCGGGTAGAAGCTTTGGTGGCGACTAGGCCTTTTGGTACTTTTGGGCTATGGCAAAAGTACATAAAGAGTGAATAAAATTAATTTTAAATGGTCGAGGTCTATCTTAAATTTTTGGGAAATAAATCTGTGCTCAACGAATATTTTTCTGTGTAATTGGTCCTAATCTGGGTGTAGTTTGTCCTGAACTAGGTGTAGTCCTCGACAGTTGTCGGGATAAACTACACCCTCATATCCTTATCAATTTGCAATTGGGCTTAAATTTTCACAAATAATCCAATTCAATCAACCCCTTAAATCTTGTATAATTTTTTGCACTTGAATACGTGTAATCCTCATCATTTCGAGGAAAACTCCATGATGGTATTATTTAATCGAATTTCAAATTCTAAAATAGAAAGGGATTTTACCAAAAAAACCTTCGGTCACAGCTTTTGCAAAAATCAATAAAGAAGATTTTTGATTTAGGATTTTCTGGGAGTGAAGCAAGGTGATAGTTGGTAAATTAAAGTATGAAATCTTACCTATACCTCCTTTGTTGTGCACTTTTACTTTCATGCAGCAATAGTGATAAAGTGGAAATAGAACCTAGGAGTCCAAATATTTCAGGTATTGTTGGGACCTATTTAGGCACGCTTCAACATGATGTCTTTAAGAAAAATACGGGCATTTATGAGGTAGGTGATACTACCTACAAAGTTGATGGATTCAAAACAATAGTCACTTACGAGAACCAAGAGGTCACTCTCAAATTCCCTATATCTGGAGATTATATTTTGCCCGAATTAAAATATAAAGTCAAAAGAATCGAGGAGAGTTTTAGCTTAACTGATGTTTACATAGAACTGTTTACAACCGATGAATACAGAATGAGAGCTAAGACAAATCAAGTAGTTTTTCCTGCCTTTAGAATCTGGGACGGTACTGGCAGTATCAATGGATCTTCAGGGGTAGAATTGAATATTTTTCTAAGAAGCCAGGATCCTGATAGTGTTTATAATATTATTATTCAAGGAAGGCAATGATAGGGTGCTTGATAGGGACTGATTATTCTTTTTTATTCACCTGAAATACCGCCATTACAGGAAAATGATCCGAAAGTGTTTCGCGCGCTCCATGATTAAAAATTTCTACCTGGGAACAGGTTTTAGCAAGTGATGGGCTGGCCAAAATGTAATCGATCCGAACTCGGTTCTGGATAATGCTTTCGGCGGTTTGATCGTATAATCCAATCAATGCCGGGGTAGGGAAAGTAAAACTTGCTTCCAGATCTGCTTTTCCCAAACTCACATCAATGGCTGGAATGGATAAGAATTCTGACATGGGTGCATAATCAAATTCCCCCATTCGCAAATTGGAATACTTTTCATTTTTCTCATTCGCCATCTTGTTTTTAAGCGCTGTTTTCGGTTCCATCCAATACGCATCCAGAGGAGAATGGGAGTTGAAATCTCCCAGGATAATGTAAGAGTCTGTGGATAACTCCTGAATTCTGGATTTGATCTGCTGGGCTTCTTGCAAGCGGATATTGGCGTCGGATGGTGATAAATGTACTACAAAGAAATCTATCCCATACGTCTGGACGTGAAGCAGCCCATGCCAGAAGTTATCCACATTCTTTTCGATCAAAATAATAGGTTCCTTTGATGTGAGGGCAGTTGGATAGCCTTTTTCCTTTAAAATCTGTACATAGGGATGCCCCCATTGAGCTGCGTCTTTTTTGAGTTTATCCACATCATAATCGCAAAGCTCCTGTAAGGCCAAAACATCTGGATTTTGTTCTTTTACCCATTGGATCAGGCGCTCATTTCGAGCAGTATCCTTTCCCCAATCGAAGCCATTCCAGATATTATAGGTCATGACTTTGAGGTCTTTGTTGGCTTGCTGGGAGAATGTGGATAAGTGTGTTCCAAAAATCAAAAAAGTAAAAAATAGAAAATGGATAAGGATGCGCATGCTGCTAATCGAGGGGTTTTATGATATCCCAAAAATTGGAAATACTGCTTACTTAGGAAAGTGTTTTTAGAAAAGTTTTCGATGAGGATTACCTCTAATCTGGTTGTGGTTCTCGAAAGTTGTCGGGAGCAACTACACCTAGGTAAAGAACCTTTTTTGAATATCAGGAGAATCAAAAAGTATCTCGCGATACCTAAAAAGAATCAACAGAGACGCTTAATAGGTCTTAATAGATACTCAAAGAATCAATCGACATTCAAAAAGAATGTCGGGAGATACAAAAAGAGTCTCGATTGAAGCAAAAAGAATCAAGCGAGATATGAAAAGAATCTCCGGTAATACTCAGAGAGTCTCGGGAGATATAAAACGAATCTCCGTTGATACTCAAAGAATCTCGCGAGATTCTTTTTACCCCTCCCCCCCAGTCCATATACCCCCAGGGGGTGGGTGCCACTAGGGGGAAGGGGGGTAAAGCTATTTTAGGACAAGGCACTAAACCCAGCATTGGGTATTTTTTAATTAGTTATTTCGTTGATACCATCGAAAACTCACATACCCAAATCCTACCAATCCCCAGAAAATAGCCATTAAGGTCAGGTTATAAATACTCATGGCCACCATGGCGACAATCGCAATCACTAAAGCGATGGCGGGGAAATAAGGAAAGGCCGGAACCCGAAAAGGACGCTCCAAGTCCGCATGATTTTTACGCAAGGCAAAAAAGGCAATCATCGACACGATGTATAAGGTCAAAGCCCCGAAACAGGCGATGGTGATGATTTCACCGGTTTTACCTGTCAGCAAGGCCAAAATCCCGATGCCCATATTTACGATCAGGGCGTTCACCGGAGTCTTGGTCTTGGAATGGACTTTTCCTACAAATGGCGTCACATAGCGCTCGCGTCCCAGTTCCAAGGTGGATCTTCCAGCTGCCAGGATAATCCCATGAAAGGAGGCCACCAAGCCAAACAACCCCACCGTAATTAGCAAATGGTAGAGAATATTGCTTTCGCCTACAATCTTGGCCAAGGCTAAGGGAAGGGGAGAGTCGGAGGGTTCCATGCTACCTGGAGGATAGACGATGGCTTCCCAGCCAGCCACCCCGATGGAGGAGGTAAAGGTCAGCAAACATAAAATCACCAGGGTCAGCAAGGCGGAACCGAAACCGATCAGGATATTGCGCTGTGGGTTTTTGGCTTCTTCGGCTACATTGGCCACGCCTTCGATCGCCAAAAAAAACCAGATCGCAAATGGAATGGCTGCAAAAGCGCCGCCCCAGCCGTTGGGAAGGGCATTTTGGCTTAGATTCTCAAATTTGAATTCGGTAAAACTCACCCCAGAAAAAAGCAGGAGTTCGGCTACTGCGATAATAGTAATGATCAGTTCGAAGTAAGCCGCAAACTTCACCCCAGAGATATTGATTCCTGTAAAAATAAGGTAGGCCGTAATCGCAATCGTGGTGATGCTGATCTCTGGGAAAAACACGTTGAAATAGGCGCCGATGGCTGCGGCGATAGCGGGTGGAGCAAAGATAAACTCGATACTTTGAGCCATTCCGGCCAAAAATCCCCAGTTTTTACCCAATCCCAGCCTAGCATAATCAAAAGCACCTCCGGCTTTGGGAATGGCACAGGCCATCTCCGTGTAGCTAAAGGTAAATGTAACATACATGATGATGATAAATAGGGTGGCAACAGCCAATCCCAGGGTGCCTCCTTCCGCCAACCCGAGGTTCCAGCCGAAGTACATTCCCGAAATCACATAACCTACGCCAAGCCCCCAAAGCATAAATGGCCCGAGCGTACGTTTTAATTCAGTTTTTTCCTGATTCATTGTTCAATAGATGGTGGTCAAAAGTATCCTTCAAGTGGACACCGGATAGTTTTAGTCTCAGAGCCTCTGAGGTTAAAAAAGCGAGTTTCTCTGCTGCATAGGCATAGGGCAAACCGCCTGTTCTGATATTGGAAATACAGTTTCGTTTTTCGTCTGTATTTCCTGCTTTTGGGTTGTATGTCAAATAAATCCCCATGCTATACGGGGAACTCAAACCGGGTCTTTCCCCGATCAAAATAATGGATAGTTCACTGGAAAATAATTCTCCTATTTCATCACTGATGGCCACTCTTCCTTGTTTCACAATGGAAAGGGGAGAAAGGGAATAGCCTGATAGTTTGGGTAACAATTCCTTCAAAAATGGCATGGCATGCAAGGCAATTGCCTGCGCACTGAGCCCATCTGCCAAGATGATGGAAAGATCGGATGGAGCCAATTTTAAATTCTGGATGGCTTGTTTGGAATGTTCATCCAATTTTCTGCCCAAATCAGGCCTTTTGATATAGCTTTCCCGGTTTTCGGCTTGGCTTTGCAAAATCAGGTTTTTCAGCTTGAGTTTTTGGAGTCCTTGTTCCAGATGAGGGATGTCCAATTCGGTCCAAACCGCATCTTTAGCTAGGGCATGGTCCCTTCGGAATTGGAGCAATTCTTGGGTTTTGAGGCTTCCGCCCGTTCTTCCCAAGGCAATTCGGGCATCGGTAAAGGCTTTAAGTTTTTCCCAGGGGTTGGTTTCTTCACTCATAGCTTTAGCAATTTATTTCCCTGAACGTCCAAGACTTTTCCCGTAGCGTCGATCAGATTCATTTTAAGCAGCCACTCGTCAAATTCCGGGGCTCTCTTGAGTCCTAACACCTGTCGGATGTAGAGTTGATCGTGGAAGGAAGTACTTTGATAATTGAGCATCACATCGTCGGCACCAGGGATTCCCATGATAAAGTTGCATCCTGCCACGCCCAATAAGGTCAGCAGGTTATCCATGTCATCCTGATCCGCATCGATATGGTTGGTATAGCAGATATCGCAACCCATGGGAAGGCCCATGAGTTTGCCACAGAAATGATCTTCCAATCCAGCTCGGATGACTTGCTTTCCATCATATAAATATTCCGGACCGATAAATCCCACGACGGTATTGACTAGCAGCGGCTTGAATTTTCTTGCAACTGCATAGGCACGAACTTCACAGGTTTGTTGATCTACGCCATGGTGTGCATTGGCAGAATGTGCACTTCCCTGGCCTGTTTCGAAGTACATGAAATTATCCCCGATGCTTCCTCGATTCAGCCCTTTGCCTGCCTGATAGGCTTCTTCGAGGGTATCCAAGCTGAATCCAAAACTGGTATTGGTTGCCTCTGTGCCTCCAATGGATTGAAAAATCAGATCTACAGGTGCTTTTCTTGCGATAAGTTCCAAGGTAGTGGTGACATGAGAAAGGATACAGGATTGAGTGGGAATATCATATTGCAGCCGGAGCTTTTCCAGCATTTCTAGCAATCGAAGGGTAGTCTCTGCAGAATCCGAAACAGGATTGATTCCGATCACCGCATCGCCTACTCCATAGAGCAATCCGTCGATGGTGCTCGCCATGATTCCTTTGGCATCGTCGGTGGCATGATTGGGTTGAAGTCTTGTGGAAAAGTGGCCTTTGAGACCTAGGGTATTTCTGAATTTGCTGATGACTCTGATTTTGGAAGCGGCTAAGATCAGATCTTGGTTGGCCATGATTTTACTGACAGCGGCCACCATTTCTGGAGTCAGGCCTGGACTGATCTGAGCGATTTTTTCCCCATCGGTTTGGTAATCCAACAGCCAATTTCTAAAATCCCCAACCGTCATATGAGAAATGGGTTGAAAGGCTTTGTGATCAAGACTATCCTGAACCAATCGGGATACTGCATCTATTTCGGACGGGATTACCTCTTCGGATAGGAAAAGCTTGAGAGGCAGGTCAGCCAATACGAGTTTGGCGGCCACCCGTTCCTTTTCAGTGGAAGCAGCCAAACCTGCCAGTTGATCCCCGGATTTTTCTGGGGAAGCCTTTGCTAAAACGGTTTTCAGATCGGGAAAAGAATAAGAAAAATTGCCGATGGTATGCTGGTAAACCATGTAATCAAAATGGGGATTTATTTCAAGTTTTCCAATGGAAATGTGATTTTGATAAGGATTTGTGAATTGGTGAGGTATAAAAATAAATTGATTTGATATCGTCATTGCGAGGGAAGCACGATCGAAGCAATCTCGGTTTATTAATACTGGATTGCTTCGTTTCACTCGCAATGACGATCAGTGCTAATCGCCTTGAAATGGCTGGTGACGGGGATTGGAGTCAATAAGCGTTTAGAAAATCGGCTAGTTCCGAACTTGTTCGGAAATCCGCTGATTTTTAGCGTTTGACCCAATCTGTCAGAAAATGTCCGAAGGCATTTTCAAGCCAATTCAGGCAAAAGACTTTTGGACACTTTTGGTCTTTCAAAAGTGTCAAACTTTGTAAAATCTTTCTTATCCTTTTTATGTTTGAAGAATATTGAAAACTCAGCCTGACTTAAGTTGGTAGTAGGTAATTGTCTAATTTATAATTTGGTCAAAAGGAATTCTACTTTGTTTGATTAGATAAACCTTCCTCCTATGTCCTTTTGTCTTGATACAAAAGGACGAAAAAATCAAGATTTGGCAAAGCTTCAACCGCACTAGTCCCCCGCACCCTCGCTGCCAAATCCTCCCACCGCGCCGACAAAAAATCTATTTCTTATTGGAATATTACTTTAGCTAGTTAAAATTTTAAGAATACCTTGAAGCATTCATTACAATGGAAATACTTAATCCTCTTTATAAAACTGAAAACTTCCTCCCCAGAGCATTCCAACAGGGTTTTCGGAAGGCTGGAATTTCACTCGGTCACCAGTGGTCAAGTCTACAAAATCAGTTTCTGAAGTAGGGGAGAGTAGATTTTCGTCGCCATTGTTAGGATCGTAAACGAAGATGTGTTTTCCTTTGACGCTTACTTCCACCACATAACTTTCGATTCCATTCAAAGGTCTATCCAATTGATAGGACCCGGCAAGTTGCTTCAGTTGTTCCTGAGATAAATCAACGAGTTCTATCTCACCTGCATTTCTCAAATTCATTTTGTAATAGTGAGATATGCCCCGTAATATTTCTGACATCAACCGTACTCCCTGATCCGCACTTGTCATTACAATAATGGCATCTCCCTGATCTGCATAACCCATCATGTCATTGCTGAAGCCTGCATTTTTCCCACCATGTGCAAAGACGACTTTCCCATCGCGTTCCCCTAAAGCTGGTCCTAACCCCCAATGGTTTTTGTGTTCGGTGAGCATTTGATCTACTATCACCTTAGATAGGACCCCATCGGTTTTACTGGCTCGAATGGCTTGAATTTCCAGGTAATATTTGGCCAAATCAGAGGGTGTAGTCCAAAGTCCGGCCGCTGCTTGTTCCGGGTAATTATGATACAATCCGTCAATTAGTTTTCCTTCATTATCATATGCAGCACTGAAATTGACTTGATAATTTTGAGGGAGTGGTTGGCCGAAAGTACTATGGTTCATTCCGATAGGCTTTAACACATTTTCCGCTAAAAATACATCCAAGGGTTGCCCTGAAACATCTTCCACAGCTTTCTCCATGACGGTATATCCACCTCCTGAGTACCTCCAAATGCTTCCTGGAATGGTATCCACAAAGATCGCCGGCGTATTGCCCTTTCCTTCCAAAACGGTAATAATATCAGGGAAGGTGTCAGTTTGGGTATAGCCTGGGAAACCATGAACGGTCATACCTGCGGTATGCGTCAACAGTCTTTCAAGTGTTACTTTTTCAGTTTCGGTAAATTGATTTTCCGGTACTTTCCAGCCTTGAAGGTAGGTGTTGATATCTTCATTCAATTCCATTTTTCCTTCTTGCACCAATTTAAGTGCTCCCAAGGCAGCAAGGGGTTTACTGATGGAACCCGCTTGAAAAATGGTTTCGGTAGTCACGGAATCTCCGCTTTTAGTATTGGCAATGCCATAACCTTTGGCCCAATGTAGCTTTCCATCTTTTACTACGGCGATACTTACCCCTGGAACATGATAGTGTTCCATCCGCTCATAGATGTTCATTTTCTGAATGGAATCTCCTTTGACCACAAAAGGCGGAATCAGACCGTTTTCTATGGCTGAAATTTCATTTTGGATGGGATCAGTTTGAGTTTCTTGATTTCCGCAAGAAAATAAGAGGAAGCATAAAAGCGTAATAAGGTAGGATAGACTTTTCATTCTGGATGGGTTATTTGATGAAGAAGGTACTAGAATCCTTTAAAAAATTTGAATGGGCTATTTCATCCAAGACAAATAGAAGACCTAAACAAAGCTTTATCAGAACTTTAAATATAGAGGGGTTTACGTTTAATGATAAAAAAGCAACTGATGATAGGGTAGGGTAGTTGTCTATTTTAAAATAAAGATTCCTTTCCCTTGAGGTTGGTAATGCCTACTCAACTCAGGAAAATCATTTAAAATGGACTGGAAAAGCCCTTCTTGATCCAGGATGATTTCCGGCTGCTGATGTTGCAGCATTTGATAAAGTTTGGCTTTTTCGGGAATATCCCTGTCTTGGTCAAGATACAGTTTACTCAATTCGAAATTGAGAAACGGACCTCCTAATTTAGCATGTTGATAACCCGAAATATCCGGCCCTAGTATCATAATTTCCTTCCCCTCCAACGAATTATCTGCCTGTTCAGAAACGAAATAGGCAGCGTTATCCACGTTGAATTGCCAATACCACCAGGCAAATGCCGGTAAGCCCAAGATCAACAAGTAAAAGGCAATATTTGGGACAATTCCTCTTCGTACATGAAGAAAAAACTGTGTAATCAAATAGGAAAGTCCGGGAACAAAAATGATGAGCTGGAAGCCCGCTTGATTTTTAATAAGTAGGAAATCAGAAGCCGCAAAAATTAGCCCTAAAATGATTAATTGTCTTTGTTTTTGCTGGTTGATGGTAGATCCTTTTAGTACAGCTCCCAAGAAATAGCCCACTAAGGATAGCAGGATAGGGAAAGATCCAATGATTAACCAACTCCAATAAGATTGGAAAAGAACGCTCGAAGATTTAAATATCAGTGGCCAAATATCTATAGCTTCCTGAAGCCCGTCATTCCAATAATAGAACACTGCTATTAGAAGAATAGGTAAGAAATATCCAACCAGTGAAAGCATAAGTTGGCGGAAGGAAAAGCCACTGATGGCGATCCCAGTCAGGATCATATACGGTAAGAAAAAGACGTAACTTGGATGAAATCCTGCCGCTAGACCTCCATAAATACCGATCAAGAGGGTGGATTCACTGGTTTCTTTTTGAAGCACCGTTTGGGAAAACAATTGTCCTAATGCCAAAATCAAAAATGTACTTCCCAGCATGGCAGGGTTTAAAGAAAGCATATCGAATGAGAAATGAAAAAGTGCTGCCATGATCATCGCAGGCAAATAAGTGTTCTCATCAAAAACCCGGTATTTAATTAAGATGGTATTCCAATAAATGATCTGAAACAAAATGAAAATTCTACCGATTAACTCATAGGCTAACGGACTTCTTCCAAGGATAAAATCAACAATTGTAAAAAATCCCGCTGAAAGTGGCCCGGTATTATCAATGATGTCTTGATATAGGAAATAACCTTGTCCAAGCCTTTCACCTAACACCATCCAGGAAAGTTGGAGTGTAGTAAGCGGGAAAGGATCCCAAATCAGAAATATGGCAGTAAGTAAAAGCAAGTAAATCGCTAAACCTACGAGTCTGAAAGGGTCATTAACTTTGAAAAATCTAAGCAAGATGTCTGGAAAATTGAGTTTGTATTGGGTAGTCTAAGCCCGAAATTAAAGGTTGCCCAACTATTTCGCTAAATTTGTACCACAAATACTTCACATGGAAAGTAAAAGACAACAAAAATACGCCAAATTGATCCAAAAAGAGCTTGGAGATATCTTTCAAAAAGACGCCAAGCATCTTGTAGGGAAAGCAATGATCACCATCACTCACGTTTTGGTCAGCCCTGACTTGGGTTTTGCAAAAGTATACTTAAGCTTTTTGCTCACAGACCCGGATGCAACTTATAAGTTGATCAATGAACACAAAAAAGAAATCAGGCATCAATTGGCTAAAAGAATCGGAAAGTCAGTCCGCATCATTCCTGAGATCGCATTTTTCCCGGATGACTCTGCTTCCTATGCCCAGCATATGGACAAGGTCATTTCAGATTTGAATATTCCGGAGGCTCCAGAAGAGGAAGACGAAGATTCAGAGGATTAATTCTTAAGGCTATTGACACTTAGTTTCTTCATAGCGCGCCGATATTTTCGCAGTAAGAAAAAGCGAAATTTTATCACGATCCTGTCCACCATTTCTATGGTGGGAGTAGCTGTGGGGACCATGGCATTGGTAATCGTGATGTCGGTGTTTAATGGCTTGGAGGATTTAATCCGTAGTCTTTTTGTAAGCTTTGATGCGGAATTAAAGATTGAAGTCGCTGAGGGGAAAAGTTTTGAAGTAACGGAAGACTGGTTAGATAGTATTAGGTCTTTGGAAGGAGTGGAGGTCTTGACAGAGGTGATTGAAGATAATGCCTTGTTTGATTACAATGGAAATCAAATTGTGGCAAGATTGAAAGGGGTTTCTGATAATTTCTTGGATCAGGGTAGGTTTACAAATGGCTATTTTTGGGGGGATACTACCTTGGGAACAGATTTGAGACCGGCTGCGATTTTAGGAAGAGGGGTTGGTTTTTTTCTTTCGGTCAACTTGAATGATGTCATTGTTCCATTAAAAGTCTTCTATCCCAAGGCTCCTAGATCTGCAGCATCCATTGACCCAAATCAATTGTATTCTTCGGCAATCTTGGATCCAGTTGCCTTTTTCAGTATAGAGCGTCAGTTTGATGATGAGTACGTGATTGCTCCGCTGGAATTCGCAAAAAATCTTTTGAATTATGGAAATAGAAGGACCTCATTGGAAATCAAAGTGGAAGAAAGCTATTCTATTAACTCTGTTCAATCTAGCTTAAAAGAATTACTAGGTCCGAAATTTTTGGTCAAAAATACAGATGAGCAACATGCGGGATTATTACGAACGGTGAAGTTGGAAAAGCTTTTCGTCTTTCTCACCTTGACTTTTATTTTGGCCATTGCGTCATTTAACATCTTTTTTTCATTGAGTATGCTGGCCATTGAGAAGAAAAAGGATATTGCCGTTTTAAAAGCCATGGGAGCTCCTGATAAATTGATCAGAAGGATTTTCCTGAAGCAAGGGGCATTGATTGCTTTGAGTGGAGCTATTATCGGATTGATTTTGGGGTTTTTGATTTGTCTGGCACAAGAAAAATTCGGACTGGTATCCTTGGGGATTTCATCGGCCGTGATCGACTCCTATCCTATAAAAATAGCCTGGACAGACTTTATTTGGATAAGCTTGGCTGTTATTGGAATTACTTTATCGGCTAGCTATAGGCCTGCATTTATCGCATCCAAAGTGGATACAGTGAAGGAACTGTAATGTTCCTTTTTCATAAACATGAATTAATCCTTATTAATCTGTTGAAAATCAGTGTTTAATACTGAATTTTCAATGTTAGTTAAAAAGAGGATCAAAAAAATCGTGTTATTTTTGCCTCGAGGCATGTTTATTGAAGCCCCGATATCAATCCCCCAATTTGTAAATTAAATACCCAATGTTAAAAGTATTGACCCTTTGTAGTTTGATGATGTTGTTTGTTGGACTTGGAAATCTAGCTCAAGCACAAGGCAGTTCCTCAGATCAGGGATCTCTAAACGGTGGCACGATCGATAGTCAATTTGATTATATCTACAATGTGTCCAATAATTACCAGGAATATAAGGTCGTTAAACGGACCAATCTGGATAAGTTAAAGTCTAATATTTTGGATTCCATGAGAACTATGAGACAGGAAGTACTGGATCTTAAAACCCAGATTTCCAGTCAAAAAGACTCGATTGGCACCATGAATACGGTATTATTGCAGGTAGAAGCAGATAAAGAAGAGGCCATTGCAGCCAAAGACAATTTCACCTTTTTTGGCATTGGCATCCATAAAGGAGTCTACAGTTCTATGATGTGGCTTTTGGTGGCAATCTTGGCTGTTGCGCTGGCATTTTTCTCCATGCAATATTTGAGAAGTTTTAAAAAAATCAAGAAAGCCCAAAAGGATTTAGCGGAAGTTCAGGAAGAATTTGACTCCCACAGAAAAAATACCTTGGAACGCGAACGAAAGTTAAAGCGTGAATTGGTTGATGCTCAGATGGGCAAAAAGTAGAAAAATACTACATAATGAATTTTGACCTTCCCATGGGTTAAAAACTGAGTTTTTCGGTTTTTAACCCATTTTTTTTTGATTTCCTTGTAATTTGAAAATCAAAATGGATCTTTTCTTATTCTTTTACTGCATGTATGAAATTTCGGGATTTTGAGGTAATAGTAATAGGCTTGGGAGCAGTGGGATCTGCTACACTTTACCAACTTTCAAAAGCTGGAATTTCTGTTTTGGGCATTGATCGATTTGATCCGCCCCACCATAAGGGGTCTTCACATGGGGAAACCCGAATCACCAGATTGGCAGTTGGAGAGTCGGATACCTATGTTCCTATGGTCAAACGATCTCATGAAATATGGAGAGAAATTGAGGCGATTTCAGGAGCATCTATTTTAACAGAATGTGGAGGTGTTTTATTGGATTCCGGAAAAACCCCTTGGGCCAAACATGGAGTGAAAGGGTTTTTCAAGAACACTGTAACTATTGCAGCTCAATTTGGGATTGCACATCAAATGATGTCCTCTGATGAATTGAAAAAGAAATACCCTTTACTTCAACTTGAGAAAGAAGGAGCTGCCTATTTTGAATTTGCTGCAGGATATTTAAAACCTGAAATAGCCATTCAGTCCCAAATCAATCTTGCAGAAACGAATGGAGCTATAGTTTTAAGAAATAGCCCAGTACTTCAGGTGAAAAAACGGTCTGATTCAAAAGTACAAGTAGAATTGGAAGGAGAAAGGGTGGTAGCAGATGTAGTGATCAATTGTTCCGGAGGTTGGATCAAAGATTTCTTATCCCAGACTGATCGTTCCAAATTTAAAATATGCAGACAAATCCTCCATTGGGTAAAAATTGACCATGAGGGTTGGAAAGACTATCCGGTTTTTATGTGGGGCCACGGTCCGAATCCAGAGGATTTTATCTATGGCTTTCCCTGCTTGGATGGGGTTTCTATCAAGATGGCAACCGAATCATTTGAAGCTGTGGACCATCCGGACCAAATCAATCGGGAAGTAACAGTGGAGGAGCAGCGTAGGTTCTGGAAGGAACAAGTTGAACCGAGGTTTGGGGGGCTGAAGCCAGAGTTTTTGAAATCTGAAGTTTGCTTTTACACGGTTAGTGAGGATGCAAAATTTTTCATCCAGAAAAATGTGGATAATGAACAGGAGTGGATGGTATCTGCTTGCTCGGGACATGGGTTTAAGCATTCTGCTGCTTTGGGAGAATATTTGGCTGATAGGATATTACAAAGGCCTCCTCGTTTCATTTTATAAGTAGAATTTTATTCTGGGAAAGGGAATTCTAAAATCTGGGAGGATAAACATCCAAAAACTCTTACTTTTGTCTGTTCAATTACCAAGAAAGTCTAATGGCAAAACAAAGAGGCACTGCTTTGGAAGAGCACGAAAAGAGGAAGTTGTCAAAGCAGAATTTAGAAAAGATCGGAACCATATTCCGTTTTTTGATGCCCTATAAATGGGCATTTATTTTGGGTTTGGTGTTCCTACTCTTTTCTTCTTTAACTTTATTGACATTTCCTTTTGTTGCTGGTAAGCTCATTGATGCTGCTCAAGGCACGGAATGGATTGTATCTGATATTAATTCTATAGCTCTTATTCTCGTTGGGATATTAGCTGTACAAAGTATTTTCTCATTCTTTCGGGTTTGGCTATTTGCATTAGTGTCTGAACGCTCCATGCGGGATATTCGATTGGCTTTGTATTCTAGGATGGTCCGTTTGCCTATGAAGTTTTTCGATACCCGAAGAACAGGTGAGCTAATTTCAAGAATCACTTCGGATGTAAGTTTGCTTCAAGATACCTTTTCAGTTACGCTGGCAGAATTTTTCAGACAGATTATCACGTTAGTAGCAGGGGTAGCATTTCTGTTGATCAATACGCCTAAGCTTACTTTGTTCATGCTGGGCACATTCCCTGTCTTGGTGTTAATTGCGATGGTTTTTGGAAAATTTATCAGAAAACTTTCCAAGAAAACTCAAGATGAATTGGCTGCTGCCAACGTGATCGTAGAAGAGACTTTGCAGTCCATCAGTACGGTCAAGTCTTTTGTCGGGGAAGTATATGAGTCTGCTCGTTATGGGAAAGGATTGAATTCTGTAGTAGGAGTAGCCTTGAGACAAGCCAAATACAGAGGTGCATTTATCTCATTTATCATCTTTGCTTTATTTGGCGGGATTGTAGCCGTGATGTGGTATGGGGCAAGCCTAGTGGGTTCAGGTGATATGAGCGTGGGCGAGCTGGTTTCATTTGTGTTGTATACCACGTTTATCGGGGGATCCATTGCAGGATTAGGGGATATCTACGGTCAAGTTCAAAAAGCCATTGGTTCATCTGAGCGGGTGTTGGAGATTTTGGAAGAAGAGGCAGAAAAAGTAGGGGGAGACGTAGCTTTGAACTTCCAGGGAAAAATCCATTTCCAGAATGTACAGTTCCATTATCCTACCAGACCAGAAGTTGAAGTGTTAAAAAGCTTGAGTTTCCATGTAAACCCAGGTGAGAAAGTTGCGTTGGCAGGACATTCAGGTGCCGGAAAATCCACGATTATTCAGTTACTGCTTCGATTCTATGACATTCAGAGTGGTCAAATCCTGGTAGATGATAAAAATATCACCAATTGGGATCTACAGGCATTAAGAAGCAAAGTAGGGATGGTTCCACAGGAAGTCCTGTTATTTGGAGGCTCAATCCGTGAGAATATTTCGTATGCAAAACCGAATGCGTCAGAGGCCGAAATTATAGAGGCAGCGAAGAAAGCTAATGCTTGGCAGTTTATCAGTCAATTCCCTGAAGGTTTGGATACCTTGGTGGGAGAACGTGGAGTGAAACTATCCGGTGGACAGAGACAGCGAGTGGCAATTGCAAGAGCGATATTAAAGGATCCCTCCATTTTGATTTTGGATGAGGCTACCTCTTCCTTGGATGCGGAGTCCGAGTCACTCGTTCAAGAAGCCTTGGATGAATTAATGAAAGGCAGAACGACCATCATTATTGCCCATAGACTGGCTACCATCAGAAAAGTGGATAGAATCTACGTGTTGAAAGACGGAGAAATTATAGAGGAAGGAAATCACCAGGATTTGATTACCAAAGATGAGGGCTTTTATGCCAATTTGGTACGTCTTCAGTTCGCAGAAAATTAAGTTGTAGAAGAAAATTTGTTTTTTGTCATCCAAGGATGGCTCCTCTTCGTAATTCTTCAAAAAAAAGTATGAGTACTCCGCTTGAAAGATTAATTCAATCTGTACAGACCGAACGTGAAATCTTACTAGATCATCCTATTTATAAAGACTTAACTAGTCTTGAAGATTTTCAGGTTTTCATGAAGTACCATGTATTTGCAGTTTGGGACTTTATGAGTTTGTTGAAATCCTTGCAAGTTAAATTGACGGGAATCAATCTTCCCTGGGTCCCTGCTTCAGACCCTATGATCGCCAGACTCATCAATGATATTGTGCTGGCAGAAGAGAGTGATGAAGATGGAGAAGGAGGCTATTGTAGTCATTTTGAGCTCTATTTGCGAGCAATGAAAGAAGCAGGAGCTGAAACATATGACATCGATTTGATGATGCAAAAGCTGAAGTCGGGTGCTGATTTTTTGGAAACGATGGAGGAGGTTCAATTACCAGTCTTCGTTAGGACTTTCCTGAAATTGAATTTTGAAATGGTGACTAAAGGAAAGCCACATGAAGTTGCGGCTTCTTTTACCTTGGGAAGGGAAGATTTGATTCCTGATTTATTTCGAAAACTTGTGGATGAATTAGTAAAGAATCAGCCTGAAAAATTAAAGACTCTTTCATTTTATTTTGACCGACATATTCATTTGGATGAAGAGGAACATGGGCCTTTGGCCTGGAGAATGGTGAGTTTTTTAATTGGAGATGATCCAAAGAAGTTTGAAGAATCCGAAAAAGCGGCAAGGGAAGCTTTGCAAGCGAGAAAAGTTCTTTGGGATGGAATCCATCGGTCTATCAAAGAAAAAAAGTACGAATTGATTTAAAGAATTAGCCCAGATTGTGAGCAGATAGGGATTTGACCATTCCAAACATCTTTTCTTTATAGATAGATGCACCTGGGAAAAGGGTTCTCATTCCTTTTTCATCTAGCAATAAAATCTCATCTAAATATTGTTGGGCATCTCGTTCATCCCATTTGCGAAGACGGCTCAGCCTTGTTTTGGTAAGTATGGGGAAGATGATGGACTTAGGCATATACTGTGCAAAAGGGATTGCATAATGCGCCTCTATTGGAAAGTATTTGTTGGGTGTTTGAATAAAAAAAGTCTTTCCTACACGTTGAATCTCATTGGCCATTTTCACTTGATTTTCCCAAGTATATACATGTTCGATCACAGAATTTGAAAATACCAGATCAAAGCTTTGGTCTTGAAATTCCGGCATACAGGTAGCATCTCCAACTACACTTTTCAACCCAGGCTGCTCTACTTTTTCTTTGGTCAAGTTCAGAAGGGTAATTTCTACCTGAGGCATTTTAGGTAGGGAACTGTTTTTCCAGAAATAGTCCGTACCCCCTACATCCAAAATTTTTATGGATTCGGAAGTTTTAAAATGAGAGAAGAAGAGGGCTTCAAAAACTTGCTGCCTTTTATTTCTAAGTTTTGCTCCTAAAGAATTGGGATTATCTGATGCAGCAAATAAATCGGTAATAAAACTCATAAATTGCTCGAGTGAGCGTTTTCGGAAAACAATTAAGCCCAAAAGTAATCAGCCTAGGTGATTCTTTTCTTAATTTTTTCCAATTAGATTGATTTTTGTCGAATATAGGTGTTTCCGGAAACAGATTTTTGCCCAAATAGGTTGATTTGAGTCTATTCTGTCAAAATTTTTTAAAAAATTACTCAATCAGGACCGAAAACCGAAAAGGTTCTCCTGTTAGCTTAAGAATTCGGCTAGTTTTGTCTTTGTTTAGAATATTGTTATTCCTGGGCAATTTGCTGAACCCATAAATGGGAGAGCATGCATTCTGCCAGAGTACAGAGATTATTTGAATGGAGCAATGTAAATTTTGTGGTTCTTCGGAACAAAAGGAGTTCAATGCAACCGAACAGATGTTTGGATTAGGTGAAGCATTTGTTTACTCGGAATGTAAATCTTGTGGGTCTTTACAACTAGCAACGGTGCCTTCTGATATGTCTCCTTACTATAGTGGAGGCTATTATTCATTTCAGGAACTTGTGCCTTCCAGTTCTCTAAAAAAATTATTGAAGACCCTTCGGCTGCAAGCCTTCTTTTTAAGTGGAAGGAAAGAATTTGAACCAACCTATGGATATTGGTTAAAAAAATTAAGACCAAAAGTTACAGATCGCATTGCAGATATCGGGTGTGGTAACGGCCAATTACTATATGAGCTTTTTGCATCCGGCTATAAAGATTTACATGGGTTCGATCCTTTTATGGCGCATGAAAAAGTGATTTCTCCTAACCTCACCTTGTGGAAAAAAACCATCGAGGAATCTGAAATGCAGTTTGACTTGATTATGATGCATCATTCATTCGAGCACATGTCAGATCCCCAAGAGATTTTGAATACTTGCTTTGATAAGCTTCGCTCTGGAGGGAAACTGTTAATAAGAACGCCTGTTTCTGATGCTCAAGTTTGGAAAGAGGAGCGAGCTTTTTGGGTGCAGTTGGATGCCCCAAGGCATTTAATTATTCCCTCTCTCAAAGGATTTGAGTTGGTTTCAAAAAAAGTGGGCTTTGAATTGAATGAGGTGGAATTTGATTCTACGGATTTTCAGTTTTGGGGAACCGAGTTGTACAAAAGAGGGCTTCCGCTTAATCCAGAGCTAGTTTCGAATGAATTTTCGAAAGAGGAATTTGATGAATTTCAAAAAAAAGCCCTCTATTATAATCAAGAGGGCTTAGGCGATCAGGTATGTTTTTATTTAACCAGGCCTTAAATTTTAAATAGGGCATCGAAAAAGCCCATGGTTTCACCTTTCTTCTTAAAGATCAACATAGGCAATACATTATTAACCATGACTAGCTTTTCTGCTACACTTCCGAGTAGAATTGCGGCAGATTTGGTCTTTCCTCTAGAACCAAGTAATACCATGTCTACATCTAGTTCCAGCGCTTCATCCAGCAAGACTTTACCATCATCCTGTCCATCATTTAGTACAAACTGGCACTCCAATTCCGGATGGTTGTGCTTGCTTACAAACTTCTGGAAGTCATGACGAGCATTTTCCTTCATTATTTCTGCAAACTCCTCGAATGATTTGCCGGTTTTGGAATAACCATGAGGTACATGATACATATGAACAGGAACTAACTCAGCGTGGAGTTCATCTGAAATTCTTTCCCCAAAATCATAAATCATATGGGTGTGTTCAGAAAAATCACTTGGGATCATGATTTTCTTTGGAAGCCCAGCAGGACGTTTTTCCTGCAACATTAGGATAGAGCAAGGTGCTTTCTTAGCAATTCCTTTAGCGAGTGAGCCGCTTCCTTCCAAGGTTTCTTTTCTACCCATGATAATCAGGTCCACATCCTTAATTTTGGCCCATCTTAAAAAAGTGTCCAAGGGGTGATTACCTTCTTCTGCGAATACTTCTAATTCAATATTCTCAGGGAAGTTAAATTGCTTTAATTTATCTGTAATCAATGCTTCCAGAGATTCGTCTCCTGGTGCTAATAAATCGGGGTATTTCTCCAAAATATCCTGAGGTATTGCTAAATCTTTTGCGACGTGAACGAAATAGCATTTATCGATTCCTAAGAACTCTAAAAAAACGATCGTTTTTTCAATTAGGATATCGTCCATTTCTGTAAGATCGAGGCCAATCATGGCCTTAGAAAAGTATTTCATAGCTGTTTGGTATTTGGCTTATCAATTTAATAGTTTGATTGAGGAATTCGAATAGTTTTTTTGTTTTTGCACATTAGAATAGATTTCAAGGTAAAATTGAGTGATGGCAAGTTTTCAAAAGTATTTTCTGGCAATCGTTCCTGATGGTGAATTACAGGAAAAAGCAACTGCGTTAAAGTTGGAGTTGAAAGATCGTTTCAATATTAAGTATGCCTTGAAATCTCCTGCACATATAACCCTGAAAATGCCCTTTACTTATAACGAAGCTAAGGAAGATTATTTAATTGAGAGGCTTCAGGAGTTTATGATTCATTATTCACCCTTAGAATTGACAATAGGAGGTATTGATACTTTTGGTAATCGGGTAGTCTTCTTAAAAGTGAAAGGAAATGAAGATTTGTTTCAGCTCCAAACTAATTTGAAAACTTTCTGTAAAAGAGAATTGAAGCTAAATGATGAGTTGAGCGATAGAAACTATCATCCTCATATGACTTTGGCATTTAAAGATTTGAAAAAAAATCCAATACCAAATATTATTAAAGTTTTGGATTCACAACCTATTTTTGAAAAAATCGTTGTTAGGCAACTTTTTTTACTAAAAAGAGCAAATGGAAGGTGGTTTACTCACAGAAGTGTTGATTTCGGAGAAAAAAACAAGTGATTATTACTGTTATTTCTCCAAAACAAGGAAATTTTGTTCCGTTTATAAAAAAACTTTGCAATTAATTAAATTTTGTCATTTAGTCCCTTTGTGAAATAATATTCCGATTTCTCTGAAAGGAAAATGTAAGTTCCCAGAATTAAATTGGGAAAAAATGCTTGGTTTTTAGTTTACTAAAAATTTTGTTTTGCGTTTTATGAACTAAACAAATTTTAGAACTATATTAGTTTTTTTAAAATCGATTATTTAAAGATATTTTTTAAAAATTTTCAGAATTTAATTACTGCTTTTATCGTGGGGATAGATGCTTTATATGGAAAATAGATGTATCAACATATGAACCATATAAAAAATAAATTTTTCTAGAAATAACCATATATAATTGCCTCCTAAGCGCTTTAGGGGCTTGTTTGAAACTTTTTACAATTCAAACTTTCAGAAGATATTCGCCGCACGATAGTTAAAAAAACTAAATAATCGACCTATGAAGAAAGTTTTATTAGGCTTGGCGTTTACACTTCTGACAGTCATGTCAGTTTTGGCGCAAAGCAAAACAATCACTGGTAGGGTAACCTCGGCTGAAGAGCCAGAAGGCGTACCAGGAGCAAGCGTGGTGGTGAAAGGAACCACACAAGGAACAATTACGGATTTGGATGGTACATATACTATTCAAGTTCCAAGTGAAGCAACCACTTTGGTCTTCAGTTTTGTGGGATATCTTTCCAAAGAAATGCCTATTGGATCCAGCAACGTGATCAACGTGGTGATGGATGTAGATGTGAAAACTTTGAATGAAGTAGTAGTAGTAGGATACGGTACTCAAGAAAGAAGAGAAATCACCGGTTCTGTAACTTCCATTGATAGCAAGTCTATTGAAAACTTGGTCTCTCCATCTTTTGAATCTCAATTGGCTGGTAGAGCTCCTGGGGTGCAAATTACTACTCCATCTGGTATTTTAGGTGCTGCACCGATTATCAGAATCCGTGGTATCAACTCTATTTCTTCCAGTGCAAGCCCATTGATCGTAATTGATGGCGTGCCAGTTGTAAGCAGCGACCGATCTTCTGTAAACGCTGCCAACCCATTGGCAAACATTAACCCTGCAGATATTTCTTCTTTCGAAGTATTGAAGGATGGTTCTGCTTCTGCAATTTATGGTTCTAGAGCTGCAAACGGTGTGATTTTGATTACCACCAAGAGAGGTGCTTCTGGAAAAGCAAAAGTATCTTACAATACTTCAATGGGTTTCAATGAGGAAGTAGACCGATTTGATTTGTTGACTGGTGATGAGTGGGTAACGATTGCCAATGAGAAAAGAACGAATGCTAACCAATCTCCTTTGGCTAATCCAGGTGTAAACACTGATTGGCAAGATCTAATCTTCAGAAAAGGATTTACTCAACAGCATAACTTATCTATTGCTGGTGGTTCTGATGCTACGAAGTATTTCTTCTCTTTGGGTTACACAGATCAGCAATCTCCTGTAAGACCTAATGAATTGAGCAGATACTCTTTCAGAGCAAACATTGATCACAGTATTTCTAAAGCAGTTAGAATCGGAACTTCTCTTTCTTACTCTTTCACTGAAATTTTTGGTTTGAACAATGGTGCAAACTCACTTTCTGGTGCGATTTACAATGCGACCCGTTCTTTGCCTAACGTTCCAATATATGATGCTGAAAACACAGCATTTGATGGTTTCAACGTAACTGCTAACGGTGCGACTACTGGTTTTGGTGCTAACCTAGCTGGTCCTGACAACAATATTCCAAACATTGGTTTTGTCATTAAAAATAACTTGTACAGAAGCCGTACTCATAGAGCAATTGGTAATGCTTATGGTGAGGTAGACATCATCACTGGTTTGACTGCTAGAACTCAAATTGGTATTGACTTGACCATGAATGATGACTTCCAATCATTGGACCCAAGACATGGTGATGGTAGAAGCTCTAACGGTTCTATGTTCATGGCATTCAATCCGGCATTCCGTTGGAACTGGCAAAACACCTTGAATTATCAGACTGTCATTGGAGATGACCATAATTTAAACGTTACTGGTGGTCTAGAATATCAGTTTACTAAATTCTACAATTTCTCCGCTCAAGGAACTGACCTTTCTGATAACTTCTACAGATTGAATAACCTGATTTCTGGTTCTTATAACAACCAGTTCTCTGGTGGTGGCTATGCAGAAAGAGGATTCGATTCTTATTTCGGTAGATTCAACTACTCTTACAAAGGAAAATATCTTGCGTCTTTCACTGTGAGAAACGATGGTATTTCTGATTTGGCTATTGAAAACCAAAGAGGTACTTTCTTCGGTGGATCTGTGGGATGGAGAGTTTCTGACGAAGCGTTCTTCAACTCTGAATTAATTTCTGACTTCAAAGTAAGAGCTTCTTATGCTGAAGTAGGTAATACTGAAATCGGTACATTCGCTGCTTACGGTGGTTATAGCCCAGTATTGGGTGGTGCTGGTGCTGGTATCGGTTATGCTGCAATTGCGAACAATAACCTACAGTGGGAAACTTCCAAGAAATTCAACGTTGGATTGGACATGACCATTGGTCGTGTAACCATCGCAGCTGATTATTTCAAGAATGACATTGATGGATTGATCCTAGATGCTCCAACTGCACTTTCTCTTGGTGTACCTGGAAATAACATTAGCCAAAACATTGGATCCATGACCAACTCTGGTTTGGAATTGAGAGCGTATGCGAATGTAATCAACAGAGGGAACTTCTCTTGGGATACAGACTTCAACATTACCTTCATCAAAAACGAAGTAAATGAATTGATTTCTCCATTGACTGGAACTTACAACAGAACTGAAGAGGGTAATCCAATCGCTCAGTTGTATGGATATCAGTGGGCAGGTGTGAACCCAGCAAATGGTAACCCAATGTATGTATCTGGTGATAATATCGTACAGTACAATTTGGTTCCAGGTGCATTGGGCTATAAAGCTTACGATCCTGCTAATCCAGGTGATGTTTCAGTAGCTGGTTCAGCTCCTACTCAGGAATATTTAGGAAATACTCTTCCTAAGTGGCAAGGTGGATGGTCAAACAACTTCAAGTTTGGCAACTTTGATGCTGAAATCTTTACAAGGTTCTCAGGTGGTAACTACATCATGAATCAATCAGTAAGAGGCCTTTTGGGTCAAGGTTTCTCTAATAACCATGCAAGCATCTTAAATAGATGGACTGAAAGCGGTCAGGTAACTGACGTACCAAAACTATACTCTGGTCAGGACCAAAACATGTGGCAAAATTCTGCTTCGAACTCAAGATTTGTAGAGAAAGGTGATTTCGTTAAAATCCAAAACATTGTAGTAGGTTATACTATTCCAACTGCTGCTCTTCAAACTGCTTTCAATGGAGCGATCTCCAATGCTAGATTCTTCGCACAAGTACAGAATCCATTTACTTTCACTGGTTACTCAGGATTAGATCCGGAATCTAACCAGTTCTCAGGTCAGCTGAGCTTCGGTGTAGATTGGAACGTGGCTCCAATCATTCGTACTTACACCCTTGGCCTGAACGTAGGTTTCTAATTTATAAAACCGAAAAAGAAGAATTACTATGAAAAAATTCACAATAAAAAATATCAAAATGGGTTTGGTAGCCCTAGTAATTGCTGGTTTTACCACTGCCTGTGATGTAACTGAATTGACTCCGGCCAATTTGATTCCTGATTCAGAGGCGTTTTCTACTGCCGCTAGAATTGAATCTGCGGTACTAGGTGTCTATGAATCTGCTCAGCGAGGTTATTACAACAATGCTGTACAAAGAGGTTATCCTTTTGGAGCAGCCAACGTGGAGCAGGGTGACATGCGTGGTGAAGACATGTACAACGACCAGTTGTTCTATGAAATCACCTATGTTGGATCTTATAGCCCTAACTCTGCCAACAACAATGGTATGTGGATCTCTCTTTACAGAATGATCAACAGATTGAATATCATTTTGGAGAATTTAGATATAGCTGTTGCGGACGGAGTTTTGACTTCTGAGCAAGGTGATAACTACAAAGGCGAAATGCTTTTCTTGAGAGCTTTGGCACATCATGAATTGTTGGTTCACTTTGCGAGACCATATTCTGATGATCCATCTTCCATGGGTATTCCTTATAGAACTTTTGGTATCGATGATGTAACTAAAGTTCCTGACGGTGAAGCGGTAGGTAGAACTACGGTAGGTGAGGATTACACTCAATTATTGGCTGATTTGGATGCTGCAGAAAGCTTATTGCCGGAAGGTGATGCATTTAGAGCTAATAAAGGTGCTGCAATCGCATTGAAGTCAAGAGTTAAATTACACATGGGAGATTGGGCAGGTGTATTGACTGAATACAACAAGCTTACTTCTAAGTATGCTGTTACAGCTAATCCTGCTACTCCATTCAGAGGTGGTAACAGTTCTGATAACATCTTCTCTTTTGTTAACTCAGCAGAAGCAAACCCAGGTGTAAACGGTGCATTGCCTTCTATGTATGGTAACCCTGATTTGGGTGCTAGAGGTTTGGTGAAAATCAGTCCGATTATCTGGAGATCTGAATTCTGGCATGAAGAAGATACTAGAAGATCTACTTTAACTACTCGTAGTGGAACAGGTATCTTCACTGACAAATATCAGGATGCAACAACCTATACTGACCCTAATGTGATTTTAAGATTTGCTGAAGTAGTATTGAATGCAGCAGAAGCAAACGCTAGAACAGGTAAGTTGGCTGAAGCAGTAACCTTATTAAACTCTGTGAGAAGCCGTGCACTTCCTGCCTCCGTTCCAGCTTATACTGTAGCTGGTCTTGGAGATGAAGATGGCGTTTTAGCTGCTATCTTCAACGAAAGAAGAATCGAATTCTTGGCAGAAGGTAGAAGATGGTCTGATATCCATAGACTGTCCGGTGAAGGAAGAATGAACGGAGTACCTGCAAAAGCTACTTCCAGATCTATCACTAACATCGATTTCTATACAACTGATAGAGAAATCCCAATGGATCACTCCATTGACTATTCTAGTCACTTGTTTGTTTGGCCAATTCCGTTGGCTGAACTACAGACTAACAATTCTGCTCCTATCCAGCAAAATCCAGGTTATTAATAAAAGCCTATTAATCAAGTGTTTTAAAATCCGGCCCCAGGGCCGGATTTTTTATTTTTATAGATGGAGGATTTTCACCCTCTTCTGAAAAATCCTCATATTTTTAATTTAAATCTTTAAATGAAATCCCGCATATCTTCATTCTTTGAGGCATTTATTGGATATTTCACTAAGTTTTCAACTCAGAAATAAATAATAACCTCATGCGTGCTTTTATCCTCTTTTTATTTTTCACCTCTACAGCTGCTTTTGCACAACTAAATAGCCTGAAACCACTTCGGAATTCTATTGAAACCGAAACAAGGGTGATTCGCATGGATGTTCCGATGACTAATTCCATCCGAAAGGCATTTGCAGAAGGGACGAGAGACTTTTCTGGGACCCCAGGCCCAAATTATTGGCAGTTGGAAACAGATTTTACCATTCAGGCGAGCTTGGATCCATCTACTCAAACCATAACTGGTTCAGAGAAAATCCTTGTTCACAACAATAGCAGGGATGATTTAAATCAAATCGTTTTAAGATTAGACCATAATATATTTAGAGCAGATGTTCCTCGTGGATTTTCTACTCCGGCCGAGCAGACAGAGGGAATGATTGTGACGCGCTTGCAAGTAAATGGAGATGATGTGGATTTGAATGCTGCTCCTTCTCGTTGGGATGAATCTCCTCAACTTCGGGTTTCTGGGTTAACAAGAACAATAGCTGTAATTACTTTGGAGAAGCCAATTAAAGCAGGTACGAAAGCAGAATTGGAAATAGATTGGAATACGAAATTACCGGGTGGCCCAAATGGAAGAGGGCATAGAATGACCCAGCGATTTGACAGTACATTGTTTCAACCTACTCAATGGTTTCCTAGACTAGCTAAGTATGACGATTTGAGGGGATGGGAAACGAATGATTATTTAGGGCCGGCTGAGTTCTTCAATAATTTTGGAAAATTCGATGTGTCTTTGACAGTGCCTGCAGGTTGGGTTGTATCTGGAACAGGCGTTTTACAAAACCCAGAAGAAGTATTAACACCAAAAGCGATCCAGCAACTTTCAAAAGTCTTGGGCTCTGATGAGGAAATTACCATTGTTGGTGAAGAGGAAAGTGGTCCGGGCAAATCCACTGTTGATGGAGACCAGCTGACTTGGAGATTTGTAGCTGATAAAGTAAATGATTTTGCTTGGGCTACCTCTGATAGATTTATTTGGAAAGCTACAAGAGCCTTGATTCCAGAGAAAGGCCCAATTCCTATTCATATGGTGTTTATTCCTGAAAGAGCTCGGTATTTTGAAAATGCGGCTGAGAGAACCCGACATGCATTAGAGTATTACTCCAAGCTTTGGGCACCTTATCCTTTTCCACAATTGACGATGCAGGATGGTCCAAGCGCCGGAATGGAATACCCCATGGTAATTAACTCGAATCAGGGTGCTGCAGACCATGAAACGGCCCATCAATGGTGGCCAATGATGTTGGGAACCAATGAGACTCGGTATGGCTGGATGGATGAAGGCTTCAATCAATATATGAATATATTGTCTGCAGCAGATGCAGCAGGGGAGCCTTATGATTTGGATGGTTACGGTCAAAGCTATGGCATGATGAGTGGCAATGAGGATGAAGCTCCTTTGATGTGGAGTGCGAACTATGCGGGAACTGGCTATGGCTACCAGACCTACAGAAAGACACCCCTGATGTTGTCTATGCTAGGAGGAATTGTTGGTGATGACAAAGTGATCGATGCCATTCGAAAATACACCGCTGTTTGGGCATATAAGCATCCATCTCCTTGGGATTTCATGTTTTTTATGAACCATCAGTTAGGAGAAAATCTTGAATGGTTTTGGTATTACTGGTTGTTTACTACAGAAACGGTGGAAGGCTCGATTCAGGATGTAAGGACCGAGGGAGAGGTGACTACTGTAAGCGTTAGACAAGATGGAGAGATGCCATCTCCTATCGTATTGAAAGTGGAATTTGAAAGCGAAGGCCCTGCAATCAAACCTATTTCAAATGGGAAAATGATCGATGCCACAACGATGGAGGTTACTTGGCCAGTCACCGTTTGGTTTGATGGGGATCGGACTTTTGAAGCTAAAATGGATATTGGGGCTAGAAAAATCAAGATGATCACTCTTGATCCCCATCGGAGATTTCCAGATAAGAATATAGAGGATAATACTTGGACCAAATGAAAAAAAGTTGAAGCCTGAAAGATTCTGATTTTTGGATAATTAGTAATTGTGGATCAACCCCATGTCTTGTGGTAGAAATACACATGAATCAGTAAAAAAAAGAAAAGGCTCCTTTTCATTGGAGCCTTTTATGACAATGACGATAGGTATCAACTAAACTAAGAAAAGCCTTACTCTCCGTGTGAGCTGCAAGACAAGTCTGTGTCATCACATTCTTAAATACTGATTTAGTTAAACAAGGTTCTCCCTTTAAGATTTTTTATGATTTTAGGCCTAAAACCCCTCCAATCGGGCATTTTTCAGGATAAATGAAAATTAAGGATGCTCTTATTTTTGTTCACTACTGAAACATTGTACGCTTATGAAATTAGGCATATCAAAGAAGGTATCATCTCCGTAATAAGCCGCTGCACATCCCAAATATTGATAGCAGGTACTGATGATATTGTTTTTATGACCTCTGGAATTCATCCATAAAATCAGTACTGATCTTGCGAAAGAAATATAGGTATGGGGAACAATTTCTTCGCTTTTTGAACGGCTTACATAGGTGAATATGCCACTGGGGTCAGGAGGGTTAACTTTTCTTCCATATTCATATTGGAGGCCATTACTTGAGCTGATATTCTCTGCATAACAATAGGGGTCTAGCCCTTCCAATTTAAGTCTATCAGTTAGCAGCTTTTTGCCTGGCACTTTGCTGTAATGAGAGTAGAAATCATATGCTACCATGTCATCTGCATGGTCTTTGGCAACCTTTTCTGCAGCAGGAAGATGTTTAAACAAGGGAAGCCTCCTTTTTTGACGCATTTCATTGGTCACATAAAAAATGGCCGCATGTAATAAAGGTCGGTCAATGTTCTTAAAATCGATGGGCTTATAAATCGCCTCTAATTGAAAGAACTCCTGTACCGAATATTTTTCGTAGTCTTTTTCAGACCAATTTTGGGCAGATAATCGGAAACAGTTACCAAGAAAGAGGATGATGAAAAGAAAGCGAAACAAGGGAATAGTTTAATTTGACTTCTTCTCTTTTGACGAAAAAAATGCCAAAATAGTATTCCGAGAAATTTCTTTTAAAACTCCAAGCTTTCAGATTCATGCCCTTTTCTCAAGAGCATACTTTTAGGACTGTTTCCTTTGACATACACATGCACAATGTTTTGCTGGGCCTCATGCTCAGTTAGCAAAATTGAATTTTGGACTTTGATGGAATGGTCAAAGCTGGTGCTGGCAGATTCTATATAAAACCAAATGGCCTCTTCTTCCACTTCATATCCGAGAATATTCAAAGAAACCGGTTTCCCATCAACCCAGATTTTATTGTGATCTAATAAATAGGCATTGACCTGTTTGTTGAACAGATCTTTATCAGTAGGATTTAAAACATCGATATTGGCATCGTGAAATTCCTCCAATGAGATTTCAAGATCATCCCAAAATATTTTTTGAGCAATTTCTAATTTTTGGCTGTTTTCGTTGTATCTGATCTCGGTGAGACTCAAGAAGAATGGGTGGGAAAATGCCAACCATCCCCAAGAAATTAGACATATATAAAGATGATGCATTTGGTAAGAGTCTTTTGTCTTTTGTGGGAATAATCCTGTATAATTGCCGCTAATTTACTTCATGAGAAGTAGTTCTACCCTATATGAGTTCCTTTCAATTATATTTTCGCCTGGGTGTTCAACATATTTTGGACATACAAGGTTACGATCATATTTTATTTGTCTTAGCACTCTGTGCTGTTTTTATTCCAAGGGATTGGAGAAAGATCATCGTGTTGGTGACCGCCTTTACGATTGGACATTCCATTACACTTGCTTTGGCTACTTTCAAAGTCATCCAAGTCAATACTGAATTGATTGAGTTTTTGATTCCTGTGACCATTGCAATCACTTCTTTTATCAGCCTTTTACGACCTAAACCTGCCTCAGGAAAAGGAGTGAGCATCAATTACATTTTTGCCTTATTCTTTGGCCTTATTCATGGCTTGGGTTTTTCCAATTACCTGAGAAATCTCTTAGGTCAGGAGATGTCTATTTGGCAACCCTTATTGGCTTTCAATTTGGGCTTGGAATTGGGACAAATAGTAATTGTTGGAGCGTACTTACTGGCCACCTCCATTTTAGTGGGATTGGTTGGAGTAACTAGAAAGGAGTGGACCTTGATCGTATCCTCCTTTGTGTTTGGGATATCCCTGATGTTAATGTTAGAAATGAAATTTTGGTAATAAATCACCTTATAGTTATATGAAGAAAATCGGATTAATTGCTTCTTTGGCACTATTGAGTGTTGCAGGAGTTTTTGCGCAACAACGATCTGAGCAAAACCATGCAGAACGATTTGAGCAGTTGGGGCCTATGCTTCGAACACCTAATGTGTACAGAACAGCCTCAGGAGCTCCTGGCCATATGTACTGGCAGCAACAGGCAAATTATGTGATCAATGTTGAACTGGATGATGAAAACCAATCCATCAAAGGTTCAGAAAAAGTAACCTATATCAATAATTCTCCTGATCAATTGACCTACTTATGGGTTCAGCTGGAGGAAAACCAACGTGGAGCAGATTCCAGCACACCAAAAGTCGCTGAGAGTTCTATCAACAACAGAATGACTCTTCGAACTCTTGAAGGCATCATCTGGGCAAATGAGGACTTTGGATATAAAGTTTTGGAAGTAACGGATGCCAAAGGAAATCCATTGCCAGTGACTGTGAACAATACCATGATGCGAATTGATTTGCCAACGCCATTGAAGGCAGGTGACTCATTCACTTTTGGAGTGGAATGGTCTTTCAATATCACCAATCGAGTAGGGTATATTTCAGGTCGTCCAGGATATGAATACTTTGAAGAAGATGGAAATTATCTCTATACCATGGCTGAGTGGTTCCCAAGAATGGCCGTTTACTCTGATTTTGAAGGGTGGCAAAACAAGCAATTTTTAGGTAGAGGCGAGTTCGCTTTGGTTTTTGGTAACTATGAAGTAAATATCACGGTGCCTGCTGATCATATGGTGGGTGCGACAGGTGTCTTACAAAACCCAAATCAAGTGCTTTCTTCCACAGAATTGGAGCGTTGGAACAGAGCGAAGCAAACCTATGATGCTCCTGTGGTAATCAGAACGCAAGAGGAAGCTACGGAACTAGAGAAAGGGAAAGCTACTACCAAGAAAACCTGGAAATTTAAAGCAGAAAACGTAAGGGATTTTGCCTGGACTTCTTCTAGAAAATTCATCTGGGATGCCATGGCTGTGAAGCAAGGTGGAAAAGATGTGATGGCCATGTCTTACTATGGCAAAGAAGCAAATCCACTTTGGGGTCAGTATTCTACCAGAGTAGTTGCCCATACGATCAAGTCTTACTCAAGCCATACCTTTGATTATCCATACCCAACGGCCATCTCTGTGGAGGCTGCCAATGGAATGGAGTATCCAATGATCTGCTTCAACTACGGAAGACCAGATGCTGATGGTACGTATTCTGAAGCGGTGAAAAACGGAATGATCGGGGTAATTATCCACGAAGTTGGTCACAATTTCTTCCCAATGATTGTTAATTCTGATGAGCGTCAGTGGACTTGGATGGATGAAGGCTTGAATACCTTCATGCAATACATGGCGGAGCAGGAATGGGATAGAAATTTCCCTTCCAGAAGAGGCCCTGCACATAAAATTGTTCCTTACATGAGAAGCCCAAAAAATACCTTAGAGCCCATCATGACCAATTCTGAAAATATCGTTCAATTTGGTCCAAATGCTTACGCAAAGCCAGCTACTGCGCTGAATATCTTGAGAGAGACGGTGATGGGTCGTGAGTTGTTTGATTATGCATTCAAAGAATACGCAAGAAGATGGATGTTTAAGCATCCTACTCCGGATGATTTATTCAGAACTTTGGAAGATGCTTCGGCAGTAGATTTGGATTGGTTCTGGAGAGGTTGGTTCTATGGAACAGAGCCTGTAGATATTGCAATTGAAAATGTGACTTGGTTCAAATTGGATCAGCGAACTCCAGCGGAGAAAGCCGCCGATGCCAAAGCAGCAGCTGAGTATGATGAGACAAACGTGTCTAGAACTGCCAACATGAAGGATGTTCCTCAAACTGTGATTGAAGCTGATCCAGAGACACGTGATTTCTACACCACCTACAATCCATTTACGGTTACTCCTGCTGAGGAGGAGGCCTATAAAAGCTTCATGGCGAGCTTATCTCCAAAAGAGAAGGAGTTGTTGAATTCAAATATGAATTTCTATGAGCTCAACTTCAAAAATGTGGGTGGGTTGGTGATGCCGATTATTTTGGAATGGCAATACACAGATGGAACTTCTGAAATCGAACGGATCCCTGCGGAGATCTGGAGGTTGAATGAAATAGAAGTGACGAAGGTTTTTGCCAAGAAAAAGGAAGTGAAGCAAATTGTTTTGGATCCTTTGAGAGAGACAGCGGATATTGATGAGTCCAATAATTACTGGCCAAGACAATATCAGCCTACGCGTTTCGAATTGTTCAAAGGTTCAGGAGCTGTAAGAGGAACTTCTACAGGAAGCAACCCAATGAAAAGAGCAAAAAATAATTAAGAATTAGTATAGATATAGGAAAAGCCGGCGAGAGTCGGCTTTTTTTGTTTTTGGCCTTTAACTGAAAAAGGGTTAAGATGATCTGAAGGTATTCTTGCTTTTCGCGTTTCGATAATTATCGAAATGCAACATCGAAGTTAGTTCAGAAGATTTTTATTCCTCAAAAGAGATTTAAAATCACTGACCTGAAATTTAATAATCCTATATAGTCAGATTAAAAATCCTATGAAATAGGTTCAGGATTGCTCCCGACAATTGTCGTGGATCCTGAACAGCTGAATTTCCTGGGGCCATTGTTTTTTGGAGAGCCCTTTGCATTTATAAATGAGACTAATTGATTTCTAAATTTAAAAACTGCTAAAAAAGGAAATGGAAAAGTCTCAGGCTCGAATTTTGTTTTTATTCTTATTTCTCACATTACCTCATTTGGTCAAATCTTGCTCTTCGAGGTTTGCAACCTCGAAGTTAGTTCAGAAGATTTTTAATCTTCAAAAGAGATATAAAATCACAAACCTAATTGTTAATTGTCCTATACAATCGGATTACAAATCCAATGATATAAGTTCAGGATTGCTCCCAACAATTGTCGTGGATCCTGAACAGCGAAAATAGCTGGATTTCTAATTTTTGGAGAGCCCTTTGCATTTATAAATGAGACTAATTGATTTCTAAATTTAAAAACCGTTAAAAAAGGAAATGGAAAAGCCTCAACTCCGAATTTTGTTTTTATTCTTATTTCTCACATTACCTCATTTGGTCAAATCCCAATTTAGGCTCAATTTGGAGTCTGGGGCTGCTTTTTCGCAGTATAATGACGTTAGGGTTCCAAATGGAGAATCAAATTCCGGGACACTATTTTCCCTTCAGGATGATTTCAAGCCTTCGACTACTGCTTTTTTCAGACTGGAAATGAGCTATCTGATTAAAGGTAAACATACAGTCGAATTGACGGCAGCTCCCTTACAGATTGGGTATCAGGATTCACAACTTGAGGAAATAAATTTCGCTGGATCACTATTTTCAGGAGAAGGAATTGATGGTTCTTATCAATTTAATACCTATCGGGCCAGCTATAGATATCGCTTAGTGGGCAATAATCAATGGATCTTGGATTTAGGAGCTACTATTTTGGCTAGGGACGCTCGAATAGCACTTGAGCAAGGTGAGTTGCAGGCTGAGGATACGGACTTGGGCTTTGTGCCATTACTCAGCTTCAATCTAAATTATTCCCCAAAAGATAAACTCTCTTTTGTGTTAAAGGGTGATGCTTTAGTTGGTCCGCAGGGGAGGGCTGAGGATATTTTTGCAGGGATTAACTATCCGATTGGAACAAAGGGCCTACAACTTAAAGCTGGTTATCGTCTAATAGAAGGAGGAGCCGACGTGGATCAGGTATATAATTTTGCCTACATTCATTTTGCCAGTCTAGGATTGATGTATGATTTTTCTTTAAGATAAAATGGAAATATTTAAGTTCAGGATTGCTTACTTGCTCTTCGAGTTCCGATAATTATCGGAATGCAACCTCGAAGCTTGATCTGGAGTTTTTTAATTTTTAAAAGAGTTTTAAAAACACTGGCCTGATCGTTAATTGTCCCATATAATCGGATTAAAAATCCTATGAAATAGGTTCAGGATTATAAATCCTGAACAGCGAAGAATCCTGCTCTTCGGGATTTGTAATCCCGAAGCTAGATCTGAAGATTTCTAATCTTCAACAAACACTTCCATTTCATCCAAAATCTGTCAATTGAATTGGCCCTTTTCTTATTCCGTAAAAATCTCCGGCGCTACTATTTAAATATTCCTCTTCCTTCTCCACAATTCCGGCTCTTACAGGGTTTTGATGAATGTAATTGGATTTTACGCTAAAAAACTTGACAGTAAATATCTCTTCTCCGTGATATCCATCTTCCCAAAACCAAATATTGCCTTGGTAACTCAAGGCTAATAGCAACCATGGTTTTCTGCTTTCTCTAGGGTTATCTTGAATAGCTCTAAAAATCTTCTTCGCAGTGAATTTTTTGAAATCCCTAATAATATCTGATAAATTTTCATTTTTTGCTCTTGCAATCAAATGAAGATGATTGCTCATTATCACCCATGAAAATATTTCCAGACCTTTTTCTTTTTGACAAAAGTTGAGACTTTCCAGGATTAGATCTGAATAGTCTTTCCTGCTAAAAACATCTATCCATTGATGAACTGTAAATGTCAGAAAATGGACAGCTCCTTGATCTCGAATTTTGAACTCGAATCCCATAATTAAATTACTAAGCTTTTAGAATTTAGGTGAAAAGGGTTAAAAATCCTATGATTATAGTTCAGGATAACAAATCCTGAACAGTCAAAGTCGTCTGCTCTTCGAGATTTGCAATCTCGAAGCTTGATATGAAGATTTTGAATCTTCAATGCCATCTGAAAAGACTAAGTAAATTGTTCATTGTTTTTAGCATTCGGATTGAAAATCCTATGGTATAAGTTCAGGATTGCAAATCCTGAACAGCCAAAATCAGGTATATAATTTTGCCTTTATTCATTTTGCCAGTCTAGGATTGGTGTATGATTTTTCTTTCAAATAGAAACCATGATATAAGTTCAGGATAGCATCCAGGATATTAATCGAGATCTGAACAACGCAGGCTTTATCACTAAGTAGTTTCGTTTCGAATCCACTTTTTCTTAAAATCTCCTTAGGAATGGAAGTACAGGATAATTTCTTTGTTCAAAAAGGTTATTTTGAGCAATCAAAACCCAAAACCTATCATATCATGAATCGAAAGAATTTCATTTTCACCCTATGTATCATGTTTTCATTTTTTTTGAGTAGTTCTCTATTTGCTCAAAAAAGAGATATCTATGAATTAATTACCTACCATATCGAATCGGCAGACCAAGAAGCGATGTTGGATGCTTATTTGGAAAATGCCTTTATTCCAGCGGCCCACAGAAATGGAGTATCCAATGTTGGAGTGTTTAAGCCTATAGCTTCCCAGCCTGATGCAGGTCAAAAAGTATATGTATTTATTCCCTTTAAATCTTTGAGTGAGTTTGAGGCATTTGAGGGGAAACTGTTGAAAGACCAAAAATATCTTTCAGATGGTGATGCCTATATCAATGCGGCATTTGATAATCCGCCTTATAAAAGAATGGAAACTTCTATCATGAAGGCTATGACAGAACATCCAAAGTATGCTCCTTCTAAATTAACTAATTCGAAGAAAGATAGAATTTATGAATTGAGAAGTTATGAGGGACCTACAGAGAGATTGTACCGTCAGAAAGTAAAGATGTTCAATTCAGGAGAGATGGAGATCTTTGACCGATTAAACTGTAGCCCTGTTTTCTATGCTGAAACGATTGCTGGTGCGAATATGCCGAATTTGATGTACATGACCACCCATGAAAATATGGATGTCAGAAATGAGCATTGGAAGCAATTTGGAGTGGATCCAAAATGGATTGAAATGAGAGATATTGAAGAATACAAAAACACGGTTTCCCGAAACGATACTCGATTGTTGTATCCGACGGAGTATTCAGATTTATAAATAATCCCTAATTGTAGCAAGGCTTTCGAGGCTGTTTCAAAGATTTTCTATTTTCACCTTTCGATCCCGTACAATTGTCGGGACGTTCAAGGTGTCATCTTAAATTATTGAAACAGCCTCTTTTTATTGATTAATCTTTCTGGCAATGGCCTCAAATAGTTTTACTCCGGATTCAATGAGTTCATCTGGGAAATCATAGGTAGGTTCATGGAGTTGTGGGCAGTTTTCTCCAGATCCCAATCCAAATAGGTAGGCAGGACCAGATTGACTGAACAATCCAAAATCCTCGGACCATCGGAATGGTTCTGATTTGTCGTATATGTCGAATCCTAGCTCCTTCATGGTAGACTCTGCGATTGTTGCCGCTTCTTGATCATTCTGGGATACAGCAAACTCTTCTCTATAAAAGATCTCAAATTTTAGTTTTTCACTTTCCGAAATACTTTTCACTTTCTCCTTAATTCGTTGGATTAAGATGTCTAACTCTTCCTGATCAAATGCTCTGATGGTTAAACTTAGACTTCCCTTTCCTGCGCTGGTACCGAAAGCAAGGCTTCCAATTTCTGCATGGATGACAGTCACCAATGCAAATCCGTTTAATTTCTCAGGGAGCTGAGGAAGAATTTGAATGAGTTGCGCAATGGCATGGGCAGGATTTATTCCAGCTTCAGGATGAGCTGCATGCGATGTTTTTCCAGTTAATGTGATGGTCATCCCGGTACTACCAGCTGCGAAAGTTCCTTTCCTTGTCACCAACTGATGCAAGGGAAATCCTGGGAGATTGTGCAAAGCAAATGCAAAATCCGGTTGGATTCTTTGAAACTTCGGATCATCCAAAATCCTTCTGGCACCTTCACCGGTTTCTTCAGCAGGTTGGAATAATAACACCACTTCTCCTTTTTCAGGTCTTTGCGCAGCTAATTTTTCACCCAATCCGCAGATAATCGTCATATGACCATCATGGCCACAAAGATGTCCTTTCCCATCTATCTTACTTTTATAGCTTGGATTTCCAGATTCCTGAATCGGAAGTGCATCCAATTCAGCTCGAAATAACGTTCGCGGGCCAGCAGTTTTCCCTTTAAAAATAAATGCAAGACCAAACCCTCCCAAGTTTTCTATCACTTCATCTGGTCCCATTTTAGAGAAAAAACTAAGGATTTTAGAAGCGGTATTTCCCTCTTCACCGGCGATTTCTGGTGATTGATGTAGTTCTTGTCGTAATTGAGTGAGTTGGTTTAAAATCATTTTATTGAAAATTTCCACCAAGGTAAAGACCTGATTTTCTTTTGGAACCATTTTTGACGAAAAAAAATAGCCTAGGATCAGGAACTTTTCAAGATCTGGGGCTATTTTAGAACATCACTTCAACCCTTAATCTAACTTTTATGAGCGAAGCACAAACTCAAGACTACAACGAGCAAATCAAAGCTTTGGAAGCACAAATCACCGGAGACATGTTTGCAGACATGGAAATCCGTGATCAGATCCACAATTTGAAAATGAAAAGAGATGGCATCAAACCAGAGGGATCTGATTTTGAATGCGTAGGTTGCGGAAGTTAATTCCGAAAAATAGTGGCACGTTACTTTATAATATACAAACCCTTTGGGGTTTTAAGCCAATTTTCAGGAGAGGGGCAGACATTAGCCTCTCTTTTTGATTTTCCAAAGGAGGTATATCCTGTGGGAAGATTGGATAAGGACTCTGAAGGTTTGCTTTTGATTACTGATGATAAATGGCTGAACCATCACTTGCTGAACCCTCGATTTGGTCATCAACGAACCTATTTAGCCCAAGTGGAAGGAATTCCTACGCCAGAAGCACTGAAAGCCTTGGGTAACGGGGTTCGGATAAACGTGGACCGAAAAGATTACCTAACCAAACCTGCCATTGCAAAACTTCTCCCTGAAGCCCCTGAGTTGCCAGATCGGGACCCTCCTATAAGGTACAGAAAGAACGTGCCTGATTCCTGGATAGAATTGACCTTGATCGAGGGGAAAAACAGACAAGTCCGAAAAATGACTGCTGCTGTTGGCTTTCCTACACTTCGTTTGGTACGTAAGTCTATGGAAAAAATCAATATTTTGGGTTTCAAAGTGGGGGAGGTTCAAGAGTTGGACCAAGAAACCATCTATCATAAGCTAGGACTGACCGGCTTTAAGGAAGCTGCGAAGCAATACCAAAAAAGACCGAAAAGGTCTTAAAAAATCCTAAATTTCCTTTCTACACGAGGCTTTACCGCTTCTAAGATTTAAGATTGTCCTTTGGGACTTTTTAACTTATTTTAGTCCCATCGCATCGTATAAAATCCTCATCCATGCATCAGGAAAAAATTCAAGCAGTAATAGAAGAAGTAAAAAAGGTGGTCGTAGGACAAGACCGAATGGTCAATAGATTGTTGATCGGCTTATTTACCAATGGACATATATTATTAGAAGGTGTACCTGGATTGGCTAAAACCTTGACCGTTAATACACTCGCAAAAGTCTTACACCTAGATTTCAATCGAATTCAGTTTACGCCGGATTTGTTACCAGCGGATTTGATCGGGACCATGATCTATAATCAGCAGACAGGTGATTTTGAAGTAAAAAAGGGCCCCATATTTTCAAATTTGATTTTGGCGGATGAGGTGAACCGATCTCCTGCCAAAGTTCAATCCGCTTTATTAGAGGCGATGCAGGAGAAACAAGTAACCATTGGTGAGACTACTTTTCAATTGGATCGGCCGTTTTTGGTACTTGCTACTCAAAACCCTGTGGATCAAGAAGGGACCTATCCGCTTCCGGAAGCACAGGTTGATCGTTTTATGATGAAAGTCCATATTGACTATCCAAGTAAAGCAGACGAAATGGAAGTCATGAGAAGGATGGCAAATATGTCATTCACTAATGAAGTAAATCCTATGCTTTCCAAGCAGGACGTATTTGATATAAGAAATCAGATCAATTCGGTGAAAATTGCAGAGCCTTTGGAACATTATATAATTGAATTGGTCTTTGCGACAAGGTTTCCAAATCAATATGGCTTGAACAATGAGGCCAAGTATATTATGTTTGGTGTATCTCCAAGAGCAAGTATCAATTTGAACTTGGCTGCAAAGGCTGTTGCCTACATGGATGGTAGAGATTATGTATTACCAGAGGATATCAAAGAGATAGCTGAGGATGTGTTAAATCACCGAATTATTCTGAATTATGAGGCAGAAGCAGACGGAATTAATACAAGAGACCTTGTGAAAATATTAATGGAAAAAGTTCCGATTAATAAGTCGGTAACATTCTAATAACATTAGAACCCGTCAAAAAAGGCTTTCCGCAAGGGAAGCCTTTTTTTATGCCAGAATTATTAATTCAATATTAAATTCTGTCGATTTATTTAAAAAAAGCATAATTCAAATAATTCTATTGTGAATATTAATTGGATCACTTTTGTATCATCAAAAGAGAACGAAACCACAATTCAATTAATAACTCAATGAAAAAGTTTAATTCCCTATTCATCCTATTCGCTGTGACCGTGTTCGGTTTCACTAGCTGTATAGAGGGTAATGACAAGCCTACACCGGTTACTGAACCTGAAGATACAAGTAATGTACTGGTAACTTCCAACATTACAACCAATACCACTTGGGAAACTGGTAAAGTCTATGTCCTAGGAGGTAGAATTTCAGTTACTGCTGGAAATACATTGACTATCCAACCTGGAGTAATTGTAAAAGGTGAGGTTGGTACTGGCTCCAATGCTACTGCATTGATTATTGCAAGAGGTGCAAAAATCGATGCGCAAGGGACTGCAGCTTCTCCAATCATTTTCACAACTGTGGCTGATGAAATCATGCCAGGAGAAATCGCTTCCCCAAACCTTGAGCCAAACCTTTCTGGACTTTGGGGTGGATTGTTGATCCTTGGTAATGCCAAAGGTTCATTTGCTGGTGATGTTACGGAAATTCAAATTGAAGGTATTCCACCATCAGATACGAATGGTCTTTATGGTGGGACTAATGATGAAGATAACTCAGGTGTTCTAAAATATGTGTCTATCAGACATGGTGGAGCTAATATTGGTGAAGGAAACGAAATCAATGGGCTTACACTAGGAGGTGTTGGTTCAGGAACAATCATCGAAAATTTAGAAGTAATCGGAAACCAAGATGATGGAATCGAATGGTTCGGTGGAGCAGTAAACGTGAAAAACGCGTTGGTGTGGAATCCTGGTGATGACGGTTTGGATACAGATCAAGCATGGTCTGGAACATTAGATAACTTCATCGTAATCGCAGGTGGCGAGACAGATCACACATTAGAAATCGATGGTCCAGAAGGTTCTGCTACTGCAGGTCACACACTAAAAAATGGAACAATTAAAGGTAACGATGTTGCTGAGCTAGGTGACTTCAGAGATGGAGCTAGAGGAACTTTCGAAAACATCTACTTCTTTGGATTTGCTGATCCAGCGACTACAGATGGAAGAGGAGATCTTTCCCTAAGCGGTGATAAGACATTAGCCACTTTCGCTGATGGTGAATTAAAATTCATGAACCTTGAAGCTACTCTTGCTGAAGGTGTAACTCTTGAAACAGTATTCAAAGCGGGAACAGTTGATTTTGCAACTGCAGTAGCCGCTGGTGCTAACACAGTTGGAGCGGATAAGTCAGCATTTGCTAGCTGGACTTGGGCTTCTGTAGCTGGTGAATTAGCAGACTTCTAATATTAAAACAAACCTTTTAGAAAAGGGAAGAAAGGACTTGCAAGGTGTCTTTCTTCCCAACTCTAGAATCAAGTTACTATCAATTTGCTGTATGAAAAATAAATCTACAAACCCGTTCATGGCACGTACTATTGTTGTACTGATTATTCTGGTATTATCCCAGATTATTGCGGGCTTCGCATTTGCACAAACAGGAACTATTCGTGGAACCATCTTCGAAGAAGGTACTGGCGAGCCTCTTTTTGGAGTTTCTGTGCTAGTTAAAGAAACATCTACTGGAGCAGTTACTGACTTCGATGGTAAATTCGAAATTCAAGTACAACCTGGAACTTACTCTTTAGCTATTTCTTATATCTCATATGCCACTGTTGAATTGACAGGTGTTGAGGTAAAAGCAGGAGAAGTAAATGTATTAAACGATATCTCCATGGCTGAAGAAGCCTCTGAATTGGAGACTGTAACGATTGCTGCTACTGCAATCAGAACTACAGAATCTGCTTTGATGTCTGTAAAAAGAAATGCAGCCAATTTAATGGATGGTATTTCTGCAAGTACTTTCCGTCAAATCGGAGATGGTGATGCTGCTTCTGCGGTGAAGCGTGTTACTGGTGTCTCTATTGAAGGAGGTAAATATATCTACGTTCGTGGATTAGGTGATAGATATACCAAAACTGTATTGAATGGAGTAGATATTCCTGGTCTTGATCCGGATAGAAACTCTATCCAAATGGATATCTTTCCAACGAACGTAATTGATAATATTATAGTGTCTAAATCATTTACTGCTGAGTTACCAGCTGATTTTACTGGTGGTGTAGTAGATATTGAAACAAAAGATTTTCCTGAGGAAAAAAATATGAAGTTGAGCTTGAGTGGTGGAATTAACCCTTCTATGCACTTCAACTCTGACTATTTAAAATACGATGGTGGCAGCACCGATTGGTTAGGTTTCGATGATGGAACCAGAGAGATTCCAACAGGAGGAAGAACTGATATTCCACAATACGGGGATGTAGTTGGTAATCCAAACGGGCCAAAAGGATTAGAGTACCAAGAGATTCTTGGCAACTTCAATAAGACCTTAGGTGGATATAGAAGCAATAGCTTGATGGATATGGGAGTAAGTTTCTCTCTAGGAAATCAAATCGCTAGATCAAGGGCTACTTGGGGATATAATTTCGCATTGACGTATAAGAATGAGACTGAGTTTTATCAAGATGCGGAGTTCAATCTTTATGCTAAGCCTAGAGAGGCTACAGAAACAGAGTTAGAATCACTGGAAAGACAAAAAGGTGACTATGGTGTCAACAACGTATTGTTGGGTGGTCTAGCTGGAATTGCCCTTAAAACTGATAATTCAAAGTTCAAATTGAACTTGATGCACCTTCAGAATGGTGAATCTAAAGCTGGTGAGTTCGAATTCGAAAACACTAATCTTGGTGCAAACTTTACAGCAAAGCAATATAACCTGGAATATAGCCAAAGAGCATTAACCAGTGTTCTATTAGGCGGTACTCATTACTTGAATGGAAGAGATTGGGAAGTAAACTGGAAGTTGGCTCCAACTCGTTCTACAATCAAAGATCCAGATATCAGGTTCACAAGATTCAGAGTACCTGAAAATACCATCTCTACGGAGGTAGGTTTGCCAGCTAGAATCTGGAGAGATCTAGAAGAGTATAGTGTGGTAGGTAAATTGGACGTAGCAAGAAATCTTTCTCTATTCCAAAGAGATGCGAAAGTGAAGTTCGGTACTAACTATGTATTCAAATACAGAGACTTTAACATCCAAAGTTTCCAGTTTGCGACAGGAAGCACCGAATTTACTGGAGATCCTAATGAGATTTTACTTCCAGAAAACCTATTTGCTGCGGATAACAGAAACGGGGTAAGATACAATGCGGACTTTATTCCGATCAACCCAAACAAATACGAATCCATTGCTACCAACATTGGTGGATATGCATCTGTGGAAGCAAATCCAGCAAACAATTTGAAAGCGATCCTAGGTTTGAGAGTAGAGCAGTTTAATCAGTATTATACTGGTACTAACCAAACAGGAACCATCAATTATGATTTGGTGACTATGTTGGACGATTTGGATTTCTTCCCAACCGTCAACTTGATCTACAATTTGAAAGAAAAGCAAAACTTGAGATTCTCTGCTTCTAGAACGATTGCTAGACCATCTTTCAAAGAGTTGTCTTATGCTGAAATCTTGGATCCAATCACAGGTAGAACATTCATCGGTGGTTTGTATCCAGAGACCACAAATGGAGGTTCTGAAGTATTATGGGATGGTAACTTGGTTTCTACTCGAATCAATAACTTCGATTTGAGATGGGAAGCATTCCAAGATAGAGGTCAAATGTTCTCAGTAAGTGCATTCTATAAGTCTTTTGACAAGCCAATTGAAATGGTTCAGTTCCTTTCTGACCCAGGTACTTTCCAGCCAAGAAACGTAGGTAACGGATCAGTAGCAGGTTTGGAATTTGAATTCAGAAAGTCCTTGAAGTTTATCGCTCCTAAATTGGAGAACTTCAATTGGAATACGAACGTGACAGTAACTAAATCTCAGATCAAAATGTCTGAGTCTGAATACAGATCAAGGGTATTGACTGCAAGAGAAGGTCAGGAAATTAAGGATACTCGTGATATGGCTGGTCAAGCACCTTTCATCATCAATACAGGGCTTAGCTACCAATCCTATGTCAATGGACTTGAAGCAGGGTTATTCTATAATGTTCAAGGATCTACATTGAACTATGTAGGTTTCGGTAACAGAACAGATACTTACACTGTACCATTCCACAGCTTAAACTTAAACGTAAATAAGACGTTTGGAGCAGATGAAAGACTTCAGGCAGGATTCGGTGTTCAGAACTTGTTGAATGATAAAAAAGAAATGGTGTTCAAGTCCTACGAGGCTCAAGACCAAATCTTTACAAGATTGTCTCCAGGAACTAAAATCACGATGAGAGTTGCGTTCTCTTTCTAAGAGAATTACATAGCCACAATGATTAAGGGCTCCCAATTTTGGGAGCCCTTTTTTTATGTTAATCGCTTGATAATTTCGTCATTTCCAGGATAGTCTTTGATCAACTCCTCTTTGCTGAAAAGTTCAAAATCTTGAAAATCAAAACCCGGAGAAACGACACAGGATACCAATGCGTAACTATCTGGTTCATCCACTGTACTCCCGAAGATTTTTTCGGCTGGCACGAGATGTTGTGGACAGGATCCTGTAGCAGTATTTACTGGGCCTAAGGACAACTGATGGTGAAATCCGCCATCTAATATATGAATGGTTAATGGGCTTCCCTCATGCCAAAACCAGTGTTCATCGCTTTGTATTCGGTGGAATTTTGAAACATTGGAGGAGGTCAAAAGAAAATAGATCACGGTACAGAGATTTCGCTCCCCATTTGGACTTTTTACCAAATCCAGAGATCTATACGTTTCTTTATAAAATCCTCCCTCTGGATGAGGCAGTAGCTCTAATTGAACAGCCAAATGTGCGATTCTATCCTGAACGTTCATTTTAATCCGGGTACTTTTCAATTAATATTTTCACAATTCTTTCAGCGGTTTTTCCATCCCACAGCGGGATTCCTTGGTAGGATTTCCAATTCCCATCCATCACCTTTTTTAAATAAGGTTTCAGTTTTTTAGGGTCTGTTCCTACCAATTCATTGGTTCCTAACAAGATGGTTTCTTCTCGCTCTGTATTATCCCGAAGTGTAATACAAGGAACATTCATTACTGAAGCTTCTTCTGTAATCCCACCTGAATCTGTGATCACTCCTTTGGCATTCTTTACCAAGTAATTAAACTCTAAATAGCTCAGTGGCTCAGTCATAAATAAATTAGAAGCCTGGATGCCAATTTCTTTTAGGTTTTTAGCTGTTCTAGGATGTACAGGGAATATGATTGGCAACCCATCAGCACCTTCCAGTATTGCATCAATCATAGCTTTTAACTTGTGCTCCTGATCTACATTGGCTGGGCGATGCATGGTCATCACGAAGTAATTGCCAAAATTTAAGTTTTCAAAAACTGCTCCCTCTGGTTTTTTAAAGTGAGGCATTTGCGCCAATAGCGTATCAATCATGGTATTTCCCACAAAATGGATCTTGTCCTCTGTGATACCACTATTTCTTAAATTAGCATTGGCAATTTCTGAAGTGGTAAAAAAGTGGTCGGTAATGCTATCAGTTACCATTCTATTGATTTCTTCAGGCATGGTCAAATCACCGGAGCGGATACCACCTTCCACATGGGCAACGTCGATTTGGAGTTTCTTTGCTGTGATAGAACAGGCCAAAGTGCTGGTTACATCCCCAACGACTAATACCAGATCGGGACGGTTTTCGAGTAGTTCTTTTTCAAAAGCCACCATAATAGCCGCAGTTTGTTCGGCTTGAGTTCCACCACCACCCCCAAGATTTGAATCTGGCTCAGGAATATTGAGCTGATCAAAAAAATCACCCGACATTTTTTTATCATAATGCTGCCCGGTATGGATCAGTCTAAATGTGAGGATTGCTCCTTCCTTCTGCTGTTTTTGGAGAGCATGGATGATCGGTGCTATTTTCATGAAGTTTGGCCGAGCACCAGCGACAATGGTAAATTTACCCATAGTGGATTCTTGAAAATTTATTTAAAATTAAAGATTCCTTTTTGTCTATCTTTAGAAAAATAGGAAAGTTTGAATAAACCGCATTTGGCTGGTTTTTTGTTTCTTTGTGCAGTACGTTTTTACCTGCAAATATTAATTCATGTCATTTCGCACTTGGTTTAAAAACTGGATATCCTTACCAGTCATAATTTTCTTAGGATTTCTTACTTCCTGTACCGATACTTTAGAGTCTGAAACAATAGTATATTCTAACGATTTTTCGGAACTGGATCTTGCAGGCTTTGAAAATGGAAAACTTTTTATTTTTGGAAAAGACACACTTGCCGGATATTACCATAATGAGGAAGTAGCAGTTAATCTCTCCGACCTCCCTTCTCATAATCTTCTTAAAGTTACAATAGACATTATTGTGCATGATAGCTGGGATGGAAATGCTGATGATGGAGTAGGCGGACCGGATTACTGGTTTTTTGGAATAGATAATCAAGAGGTTTTTAGAACTACTTTCTCTAACTCACCTTGTGAATCTACTTATTGTCTATACCAATCTTATCCCAATACATACTTTAGACAGAATGTACCAAAGTCAGGTGCGACACAAACCAATTTACCAGGCCTTTGTCTATTTGGCGCAAGTAATAATTATAGTACCAGATACAGCATTTCAAAGATTGTGGAGCATAGTAACTCTAATGTCAGGATTTATATGAATTCTGACCTTATAGCAGAGAACTCACCTGACCCGGTTTGTGATGAATCCTGGTCTATTTCCAAAATTGAAATTACAGCACTCACACTTAACTAATCAGATGAAGAATATTGTGAGAAAATTTATAATAATCGGATTATTATTTTTTGTAATTGATACCTCCATAGCGCAGACTGTGCCGATGGGTATGCCTGTCTTGGATCAATATCTTAGAAGGGCTCAATTATTAGGAAAGGTGGACTCAAGTTCGTCTTTTATGATTCGCCCTCTCTACCCTACAGAATCTTTTGGATTTGAAAATGGATTTGATATTGATGGTTCCACTGTAGATTTAGATGCTTCAAAAATCCATAGATATTTTGGGAAAGATCGTAAAGGTAAATTTTTACTATTGCCTGCAATTTTGAAAGCTCAGTATAATTCTACATATGCTTTTGGGGTAAACGATGGAGCGTTTATTCCTAACAGAGGGTTTCAGACGATTTTGAGCCCAGGGGTGTATGCAGAATATGGAAATTGGAGCATCCAGTTACAGCCTGAATTACTATTGGCAGCTAATAAGGATTACAAAGGATTTCCAATAGAGCATCAGGCGACTATTTTATTTTATTATGAGTACATGAACCGCATTGATATGCCTGAAAGGTTTGGAAACTCAGGATATAATAAAGTTTATGGGGGTCAGTCTAGTTTAAGATATAACTTCCGGGAATTCTCGTTGGGACTTTCAACAGAAAACCTTTGGTGGGGACCGGGAAGAAGAAATTCCTTATTGCTCGGGAATAATGCTCCTGGATTCCTTCATTTTACTTTGAATACGAGGAAACCTGTACAGACGAAAATAGGCTCATTTGAAGGGCAGTTTATATCAGGATTTTTAAAATCCAGCGGATATTTACCACCTCATTCGGATTATCATATTCAGGAGAACCCAGTTTATATTCCAAAACCTGAAGACAGCAACAGATACATTTCTGGACTGGTATTTACCTATCAACCAAAATGGGTCCCCGGACTTTTTCTGGGCTATGGTTCTGTTAACCATATGTATCGAAAAGATGTGTCTACTTTAGGAGATGTATTACCCATATTTAATGGGAGAAAAGGGCCTGAAAATATCTTCGATCCTATTAGAGATAAAAGGCAGCAGTTTAGTTCTGGGTTTTTTAGATGGCTTAGTCCCGAAGGTCATTTTGAATTTTATGGGGAATATGGAACCAATGGCAATAGTAGAAGGATAGGTGATTTTATGATTGAACCCGAGTCTGGAAGAGCTTTTACCTTTGGTTTTTCTCATTTGATGAGCCTGAAGAAGCCAGGTCATTATTTCCAGATCAGTTCTGAAATGACGCAAACTGGTCAGACAATTAGAGAGGATATCAGGAATTTAGAAACCTGGTATATCCATGATTATGTGAGGGATGGATATACACATAATGGACAAGTCTTGGGAGCTGGAAATGGTCCAGGTAGTAATGTGATTTTTGTGGAGTTGGCGTGGGTGAATAATATGAATCGTTTTGGACTTCAAATGGAGCGTATTGTTTACAACAATGATTTTTATTATTACCGTTACGAAGCTTCCAAAGACTGGAGAAATAAATATGTCGATTTAGTTCCTTCCCTTGTAGGGGACTGGAAAGTCGGTGATTTCCTAATCAGTGGAAAAATGCAGTATGTAAATACATTGAATTACAAATGGTACTTGGAGAATCAACCTGACCAATATTTTGTGCCAGGATATGATCGAAAGAATTTTGTGGCTCAAATTGGTGTTTCATACTTATTCAGATAAAGTAAAATATCATGGTTGTTGAAAAAAATAAAGTCGTCGGGATTGCCTATCAACTCAAGGTAGATGATGGTGAATCCGGAATGGTAGATTTTGAGCATGTGCCAGAAAATCAACCTTTCCTTTTCTTATTTGGGGCAGGAGCTGTTTTTCCAAAATTCGAAGAAGCCTTAGCGGGAAAGTCGATAGGAGATGGGTTTTCTGTTTTCATCGATTTTGAAAATGCATATGGAGATTACTACGAAGAAAGAAAAACGATTATCCCTAAGGCAAATTTCAAAAAGGATGGAAAGAAGCAAAATGAAATGCTTAAAGTAGGCGCAGTGATTCCTATGCAGGATGACAAAGGGAATCAGATCAAAGGTGAAATCACCAAGATCGATTACATGGGGGTCCATATGGATTTTAATCCACCTTTGGCAGCACATGATTTACAATTTGATGGGAAGATCATTTCTATTCGAGATGCTCAGCCTGAAGAAATCGACCATGGTCATGTTCATGGGCCTGATGGACATCACCATCACTAATTGAAGTAAAACTTACCAAAACAAAAGCCCCTTCTTTGGAAGGGGCTTTTGTTACTTTAGGGGTATTGATTATTATTCTCTTACTTAATGTCGTATCCATAAACCTTATAGGCTTGTTCTTTAGCAAGGTCCTGAAGGTTTTTAATACGTTCTGAGTTATATAAAACCAGTGCTTTACTTAGCTGCTTGGATGCTAATCCAAATGATTGCTCATTAAAATGTGTAATTGCATCATTATAATATTGTAACCCTGCGAGCTCGGTCAGAGACACTTTTCTGAAAATGGCATGGTCAGCTAGGCTAAGTTCAGGATCTCCCAAGCGCTCGGTCAAAGAAGCCAATTGAGCAAATTCTTTGGGTTGGTAACTTTCCAAGTAAGCTCTCACCTCTGAAGGGCTTGAGATCATTCCTCCAATCGCTAAGGTACTTTCTAAGATGACCGTTTTATCATTGATGTCTACCTTTATGAATACATGGTAATCTGTTTCAATGATTTCATAATTGTAATTGTATCGGTCCAAAAGCATCCCTAATGTTGCTGAACCACTTACACAATCAAAATTGCCTTCTTCCAGCATGTTATTAAATGTAGAATGCTGAACATAGTTTTTGAGAAGGGTCTGATGTGATTTCTGGAAAATAGACCTTAGGAAGTTGTAATCATTTTTGGTTTTCGATCTTTTATGATCCAATTCTTGGATTAACTCTTCCCATTTTTGGTATTGAATGTCTTTGGCATGTACCGCTGTAAAAAGCATCAGGGGATTTTCTTGTTCTTTTTGCCAAATGGCCTCTTCCACCTGAGTTTCAAAAAATAATTCTTCCTCAGGACGTAGATTTCCCTGGGCTAAAATGACTCCATATAGCCCGATAAATGCCAAGTATGTGAGGATCATATGTTTCATCTTACATGAAGCCTATGTTAATCAGATGATGTAAAGTTAACAATTTGGTAACATTAGCAAATAAAAAAGCTAAAAACTTAACATTGAGGTAAAAATATAAACTGGCAAAGCCAGCCAATTTCTAGGCTAGCCACCTAATTATTGCTGTATGAAAATTCAGATTAGCTTACTCGTGATGGTAAGGCTCGTTTCTTAGAATTGTAAACCCTCGATACAACTGCTCAATAAAAAATGGACGGATCATTTGGTGTGAAAAAGTCATTTTTGAAATGGAAATTTTTCCATTTGCTCTTGCATATACAGCATCTGAAAAGCCATAAGGTCCTCCAATTACAAAAATAAGCTGTTTCAGCCCCCCATTCATTTTCTTTTGTAAGTAAGCCGAAAAATCTATGGAGCTATAGCTTTTCCCTCGTTCGTCTAAAAGAATTAATTCATCGGAGTTAGTTAATTTCTTCAAAATCAACTCTCCCTCTTTTTCCTTTTGGAGAGATTCCGACAAGGATTTAGTGTTCTTCAGGTCGGGAATTACCTCAAATTCAAATTTGATGTAAAAATTTAGGCGTTTGGTATACTCCTCAATTAATGAATTGATGGATTGATTATCTGTTTTACCAATAGCGATCAATTTGATTTGCATACTCAAATATCTAAAAATTCTTTATTGAAGCCTTTTCTTTTTTTGCTGAAGGAATACAGATTTATCGATTTGATTTAAAAATCTGATAAACAATTGTTTAATAGACGTGTTACTAGCTTGTAAACTAAAATAACTATTACCAAAAAAATTATGAGAAAATTAGTAGCAGCAGTTACACTGACCATGTTAGTAGTAGCTTCCTCATTTACCCCGAAAGTTAATTCAATTCATGAGACCAAAGTGGAGGCAGATATTGTAGATCTAGCCGTATCACAGGATTTCTTAACGACTTTGGTAGCAGCTGTCAAAGCTGGTGACTTAGTAGATGTATTGAAAGGTGACGGTCCCTTTACTGTATTTGCTCCCACTAACGAAGCATTTGCTCAACTTCCAGCTGGCACTGTAGAAAGTTTATTAAAGCCAGAAAACAAAGAGAAGTTAGTAAAGATTCTTACTTATCATGTGGTATCTGGAAAAGTATTATCTTCTGATTTAAAAAATGGTCAGATGGCTAAAACTGTAGAAGGAAGCTCCGTAAAAGTTACATTGAAAGATGGTAAGGCTATGATTAATGACGCAACTGTTGTTAATGCAGATATCATGGCAGATAATGGAGTGGTTCATGTGATCGATAAAGTGATAATGCCATCAATGTAAAATTTAATCATTGATTCTATTCAGCCCGTCCTTTGGATGGGCTTTTTTATTTATGGTGGGTTTTTAACTTTAGTATACTTTTCATTTAAACCACCTTGTAATGAGAAACTTATTCTTGGCTCTACTTTTATTAGTAGGATTTAACACAGTTAATGCTCAACAATTAAAATCCCCATATTTTACATTTTCCCCAACATTGACTCCCGATGGAGAAACAATTGTTTTCAGCTATGAGGGTGATCTATGGAAGGTTTCTATAAATGGTGGACAGGCCTATAGAATGACTGCTATGGAGGGAGAAGAAACTAGGCCAGCTGTTTCTCCAGATGGAAAATGGCTTGCCTTCTCTGCAGAGCAATTTGGAAATGCGGATGTGTTTATCATGCCCATAGAAGGAGGGGAGATCCAACAATTGACCTATCATGAAGCGACAGATGAAGTAGAATCTTGGAGTTGGGATAGTCAAACCATTTATTTTACTTCCAATAGATACAATCGATATACTGCTTTTGAAATTAATATAGCAGGGTCCACTCCAAAACGATTATTTCCAAATTACTTCAACACGGTCCACAATACGGTAGTGAGCCCTGTCAACGGAGAGATTTTTTTTAATGAAAGTTGGGAAAGTAAAAACTTTGCACATCGCAAACGATACAAAGGAGAATATAATCCAGATATTAAATCATATAATCCCAAGACCAAAGTTTATCAGCAATACACAGATTACGAAGGGAAGGATTTTGGAGCAAGTATAGACCAGAATGGGAACTTGTATTTCATGTCTGATGAGGCCAATGGAGAGTACAACTTGTATACTTTAAAGAGTCCCAAAAAACTCAATTAACTGAATTTCCAACCTCTATCATGTGGCCAAAAGTTAGTGCCAATGGTGAAAAAATAGTTTTCCAAAAGGATTACCAACTATTTGTACACAATCGTTGCGATCCAAGATAAACTAGCGTATTGGAGAAAAACACCAGATGAAAAAGCTTATACTGATTCAGCTTGTATTGCTTATATGGTTTCCATTTTTCTCCTGTACTGATAATGATCAAGGACCTAAACTTGTGTGGGATGATTCAAAGGTCTTGATTGATCAAAAGGCTTTTGATGCTGCCATAACTGATGATCTGAAAATTAATTCTTTGGATATAGAGGGGGATTTCCTAACCATTAATATCAGTTCCGGTGGCTGTAATGGAGAATCCTGGGAAATCAGGCTCATTGATTCAGGGGAGGTGTTGGAATCGGATCCTCCTCAACGAAACCTGGTTTTGTTCTTTAAGAATGAGGAGTTATGCGAGGCTTACATCACCAAAGAGGTGGCATTTGATATCGCTGATTTAAAAGTTGAAGGAGATCAAGTATTATTGAACATTAGGAATACAGGACAACAGATTTTATACGAGTACTAATTAAAAATAAAAGCCTCCTAATCAGGAGGCTTTATTATTAAAATGGTCTGATTCTTATTTGATCAGTTCTTTTCTTTTCAGAATAGTTTCCATGAATTTTCGCTCATTATCTGAATTGAAAATTCTGAATGGAAGGTGAATAAATTGTGCCTTTGATAGGTATAGTACATACGCATCTTTTTTTACTTCAGCCTTTTTGATCATATTCCATTGCACTGGCATTCCTTGACGAGTATTGATTTTCATCAAGATTTGTCTACTGTCAATTTCGTAGGCCATTTTCTCAAAGATGGTTTTGTTTTGCTCCATCTGAGTTACTCCTGTAAACTGGATTGCCCAAAATAATACATACAAGCCATAGGCGATTAAGGCTCCGATAATCCACCAAATGGAAGGAATCCAGAAATAGCCACACATAATGGCTACGGCGATTAGGATTACCCACCATTGCTCTTTAAGAATGCTGGTTAATCCCATTTTAATATAAGTTCCTGTTTCCAGTTGGTATTTTTTCGTCTTTACTATCATCACTTTTATTTTCAGTGCGCAAATATCCTAGTATCTGAGGGATTAAACAAGTCGAATAAAATCATAAAATCATGATTTCTAGAAACAATTTGCAAAAGGCATTGATTTAAAATATGTATTGGATTATCTTATATAAAATTTTTAGCCATGAGTAGTTTAGTAATAGATCTGGTGCTCTGTGGGTTGGCGTATGTGATTTTAATATATTTCGTAGCCACCCTTACTCGCAACTCTCTAAAAAAGAGAGACAGTAACGGAGATGATGGAGATGGAGGTGTGGAAGATATGACCCCACCAAAGATTGATTTGCCTCCTGGTGTTATCTGGCCGTCTGATGTGCCAAGAGGATCCAGGACAGAACCGGTGGAGTTTTAATGGCATTTATCGCAGATACCCTGCACCAATAAACTCATTTCTTTTTTTTGAAACCCATTTGGGAGTTTGATAGTCGGTAGTGTAATTGACTCCAGGCAAGTGGTTTCTCCACATTTTTCACATTTGAAATGTACATGTTCATGACTATGCGCTTCATGCTCTTCATGTGAACAAAGCGCATATTTTGCTCCCCCACTATCGTCTAAAACCTTGTGGATAACATCTTTGTCTACAAATGTTTTTAAGGTTCTGTAAATCGTAACCCGGTCAAATTGATTGTCTAAGCTATCTTCTAAGTCGGCATGTGCCAAAGCGACTTGCTTTTCGAGAAATTCTCGAATTATTTCCAGTCTGCAGTCGGTAATTCGCAGTTTGTGACTTTGTAATATGGAATGTGGGTTGGACATATCTCTTATTGACAACGCTAAATTACTAGAAAAATTTGCCTTGGAAAAGAAAGAGGCTCCAAATAGGAACCTCTATCATACCTGATTAGGAAGGTTTTATTTAGGATCTAAGATCGCATCAATTCTAGCTGAAAGATCTTCCAAATGAAGTTTAGACATTCTATCAGATGTTCTGGAAATAGCGGCATTGATCTGTCTTTGTAGTGTTTTTAATTCCCCTCTTGCCATCGGACGAATATCAGATTGAGAGGCATTGATTTGAGGCCCCACGTATCTTCTGAATGCAGCAGAAACGGAAGGCTCATCTTGTGTAAGTAAAACTTCCAATCGCTCGATATGGGCTCTTTGAAGTGCTCTTCTGTGAACGTCAATGGTTTTACCAGAAGCTAGTTCAGTCCAGATGCCTTTTCTCAAGTCTTCAAAAAGTTCAACCATGGAATAGGCTTTAGCTCCATTCAATGCTTCATTTTCAATGACTCTACCAAGCCTTCCCCATTCCAATACACCATTTAAAGCATTCACTTGAACACCTCTGATTCTCTCTAATGCTCCAAAGTCATCTATTCTTGCAAAGATTTGATCATCCATCAACCAAGTTGGGGTTGCAAATAACTCTTTGTTAAGAAAAGCAACTGCTGATTTTTGAATCTCTTTTGGGGTATGTGTATACACTGCCTCGCCTTGTCCTGAAGATTTATACACCTCAGCCACTCCACCAACATTGGTTCTAACATGCCCCATATATCTGTTAAACTGGGTGACAACTTGCCCATACATTTCTTCCAAGTCATCATAGTTTTTGAAAGGTTTGTCAGGTTCAGCAGTCCAAGAATCCAAATTTGGAACGATTCGCTTCAAGTTAGCAATTCCATACTCTGAGGCTTTCATGGAGTTATCCCCTAAATCTTCAGATTGAGCAGTTGGGTCATAACTGTTTCCTTGACGCCCGTATCTATAAATAGGATCACCATTTTTAGATGTAATCCACTGATCCAATGTCAGCTGTTCTTCTTCTGGTGTTTTAGCTTCTAAGATAGGTCTGTAGCCCCAAGCAATTGCATATTTGTCGTAAGGCCCTACATTAGGCATCAAACTAACTCCCTCATCACCAGGCTGTGCAATGTAATTGAATCGAGCATAATCCATAATGGAAGGTGCCGTCCCCATTGCTTTGGTGAATTCAGCATCTCTCAATTTCTCAACCGGATAAGCGTGAGAAGAGGCAAAGTTGTGAGGAAGGCCCAACGTATGCCCAACTTCATGGGAGGATACAAAACGAATCAATCTACCCATTACTTCATCATCAAATTTGACGTTCCTTGCATCTGGGTTGATGGCTGCAGTCTGAATAAAGAACCAATTTCTTAGAAGGTTCATTACGTTATGGTACCAACCAATATCTGATTCCAAAATTTCACCTGTTCTTGGGTCAGAAACGTGAGGGCCATAGGCATTCTGAATATCAGAAGCGAAATATCTAATCACTGAATAACGAGCATCTTCTGGACTCCAATCCGGATCCTCTTCTTTGCTAGGAGCTCTTTTGGCAGTGATGGCGTTTTTGAAACCAGCCTCTTCGAATGCCGCTTGCCAATCTTCCACACCAGCAATCAGGTAAGGTACCCACTTCTCAGGAGTAGCAGGGTCGATGTAATAAACAATCTGCTTTTTTGGTTCTACAAGTTCTCCTCTTTTAAATTTCTCAACATCTTCTTCTTTTACTTCCAATCTCCAGCGATCAAGGAAGGTTCTATTGGCAGCTTTTTGGGCATCGGAACCATAATCCACAATAGATCTGCTAAACCAACCTACTCTTCTGTCTGCTAATCGTTGCATCATAGGTTTCTCAGGAAGTAAGATCATAGAGGAGTTCATTTCCAAGGTGATTAGCCCAGTGGAACTGTTGGAAGGTGGCTCAGAAGCATTATAGGTTAAGATATATCTTGCTTCAATATTGATTGGATATGTATGAATATGCTGTATGAAGGATCGCTCACTGTCCAGGCGAGTTACTTTAAAACCAGTTCTTCTGTTTCTAGGTAAACCTAAAGCTTGAACATCTTTGCTGAATAAGTCAGTCGCTTCAATCACCACTCCTGTAGAATCAGTAGATCTTGATTTGACATCGAATTTTTGAAGAATTGGTTCAAAGTTGGAGTTTTTAACTGCCATCGAAATAGGCAGTGAATCTGCAGCAAAATTGTTGACAGAAACCACTCTCAATAATACGTTGTCATTGTCTTTTTCCCATCTTAGCATCAGTGTGTTGGTGCGTTCCCCTCCATACCCAATACCATCTGCTGTTTTGGCAATGGTAGTTACCATCAGCATATCTTTCCCGAACATGGATTCAGGAATTTCATAAAAATACTTTTCATCAATTTGGTGAACTTTAAAAAGGCCATCTTTTGATTTTGCCTCTTTGGTGATTACCTCTGAGTAAGGTTTTGGGCCTGACTTAGAGCCATTAGGTTTTGCAGGGGTAGAGGTGACTGCAGGAGCATTTTTGGAGTCTTTCTTTTTTTTCTTTTGACCAAAAGAGTCCTCAGCATGTAAAAAGACACACATGACACATAGCATCAGAGTAAATCTCTTTAATAATTTGGGTTGCATAATTTTTTGTTAGTTTAAGCTTTCAATTGCTGTCAAAATAACCTTGATTTTCCTGTAAGGTTATTTTCCAAAACTAATTATTTGATAAGCGGTTTAATCCATGAGCTAAAGGGAAAACATTGAGTAATACAAATTCAGTTGTTATAATAGGGGGAGGCTTGGCAGGCTTAGTTTCAGCCTATTTGCTAGCCAAAAATGGACAAAGAGTACTTTTGATCGAGAAAAAGGAGTATCCCCTACATCGGGTTTGTGGTGAATATGTGTCCAATGAAGCACGGGATTTTTTGGAACGTGAAGGACTATTTCCCAAAGAATTGACCTTCCCACAAATACATAATTTTTTATTTTCTGACGTATTGGGAAATTCAACAATCATTCCCTTGGATCTAGGCGGTTTTGGGATCAGTCGATTCGTATTTGATCATTTTTTATATCAACAAGCATTAAATGCTGGAGTAGAAATGAAGCTCAAGACACAAGTGTTTGAAGTGGAGTTTATGGAGAATGAAAATCAGTTTTGTTATACCTTATCGGATGGTTCCAAGAGCTATTCCAACTATGTAATTGGAGCTTTTGGGAAGCGATCAAAACTAGATAAAGCTTTAAAAAGACCTTTTATAGAGAGAAGAAGTCCATTTATTGGAGTCAAATATCATGTGAAAACAGATTTTCTAAGAGACACGGTGGCTTTGCATAATTTTGAAGGGGGCTATTGTGGAATAAATGCCATTGAGGACGAAAAATTTAATATCTGCTATTTGGGAAGTAAAGAGCAGTTGAGAAAATTTGGCTCTATAGAAGAGATGGAGACTGAGAGATTGTGGAAAAATCCCATTTTAAAGGACTTATTTAAAAATAGTGACTTCTTGTTTGATAAACCTGAAGTCATCAATGAAATTAATTTTGAGCCAAAAAAACCAGTTGAAAATCATATCCTGATGGCAGGAGATGCTGCAGGCTTGATTACACCTCTTTGTGGGAATGGTATGGCGATGGCAATTCAATCTGGCAAATTAGCTGCGGAATCGATTATAAAAGGAGGTCCAAGGAACTTGGTTGAAAGGCATTACGAACAACAATGGAAGGATCTATTTCAAAAAAGACTATGGTTTGGAAGACAAATTCAAACCCTTTTTGGAGCCAAGAATAGTTCAGTTTTTGCTGGAAAATTGATTGGGAATTTTCCGGTGATCGCAAATTTCATTGTAAGGAATACTCATGGGAGACCATTTTAATAGCCAAAGACCTGTAAAATCTGGGTGTTTTCGAAAAAGTAATAGATAAAGAAAGCATTTAGGAATAAAGCAGAGATAGTATTCATTCCCATGGCCCAGCTATAGTTTGCGTATTTTTCAGGATTGGTTCTTACGAAGCTAAACCAAAGTAAAAAATACAAGATAATGGGAGCCATTGCGCCTAGATATACCCAGATTATTTCCTGTTGATTTTTACTTATGAAATACCCTATGAAAGCGATACCAGTTAAGATAAACCAGAGGTTTGAAAAGAAAAATGTTCCTTTAATTCCAAGTTTTAGGCTAAGAGTCAAATCTCCTCTTTTGGAATCTTCTCGATGTTGATAAACTTGGGTCAGCGGGTAAGATCCCCAAAGCATCATACTGGTCAACATGCCTGGAATGATCACATGGGGCTTTAAGAGAGAGGTCCACGTTAAATCGCTCAAGCCTACATAAGCCATGGCAAAGGTGAAGTAGCCCTGAAAAAAACCAGCGATAAACCAGCTTGCCCAAGGGTATTTTTTAATTCTTATTCCGGGATGGCTATAGGCCATGCTTACCAAGCCATAAAGGAGAACCATGGAGGCAAATTGCCAATTGATCTGGAGTCCAATAAATATAGCTAAGGCAAAAAAGAGCAAGGATAACCAAAATAAGTCCGGGGTGACTTTGGGGGGAGTTTTTAATCCTCCAATGCTTTCTTCATCCTGATCATAGAAGCTGTTGTAAGCATTACTGGAAGGGTACAAGAATAAATGCAAGGATAGAAAAACCCATAGTATTCTCAATTCTTGAAGGTTAGGTGTGATTGCTAGCGCAAAAAAGAATACGGGCATCAGGAATAATGAAAAATGAATTCTTAAATGCTTTAAACTGGAAACAGTGATCATATTGTAGTTCTGATTGCGCTAATAACTTTATTAAGTAGAGAAGGTTGTATTGCTACGATTCAATTTAGAAAATATCCCTTAACTTAAGAATATGAATTCCAGCATCGTCAGTATTGGCTTAGCCAACCCAGGGTATCCAATCAAACAGGCTTCTATAGCAGGTTTTATGAAATTTGCCCATCAACTCGATGAAGTGGAGGCCAGAAAGCTAAGGTTTTTATATAAAAAATCGGGTATTGAAACCAGGCATAGTGTACTGATGGATTTTGAAAAAGAAGACCCTAGCGAGTTTACGTTTTTTCCAAATAATCAAGAATTATCTCCATTCCCTAGAACCAAATCTAGGATGGGGGTTTTTAATAAAACGGCACCAGAGCTAGCTTTAGAAGCTTCCAAGAAATGTCTGGATAGAGTTGCCGTACACGCAAAAGAGGTGACACACCTTATTTTGGTTTCCTGTACGGGGATGGTAGCACCTGGTGTGGAACTTGAATTAATGAATCTTTTGGGGCTAGATGATTCCGTGGAGCGTTATTGCTTGCACTTTATGGGATGTTATGCGGCTTTTACCGGGATTAAACTTTCTGATAAAATCCTGAAAGCAGAACCAGATGCAAATGTATTATTGGTGTCTGTGGAGTTATGCACCCTACATTTTCAGAAAGAGTATGTTGAAGATAATATTCTAGCTAATTCTCTTTTTGGAGATGGAGCAGCAGCTGCCTTATTAAAAAAATCAGATCACGGCTTGAAAATAAAATCCTACCTAAGTCAGGTAATTCGGGAAGGAGAAAAGGACATGGCTTGGGGCATAGGAGATTTTGGTTTTGAAATGAGATTGACAAAATATATCCCTTCCTTATTGGATTTGGGAATACACCAGTTAATAGATTTGTTTGAAAGAAAATTTCAGGTTTCCAAAATAAAACATTTTGCCATACATCCTGGAGGGAAACAAATTCTAAACAAAGTTCAAGAAGCCTTTGGGTTACCTAAATCTGTAAACTTCCATTCATTGGAAGTCCTGCGAAATTTTGGAAACATGTCTTCAGCAACTATACTTTTTGTGCTGGAACGGATGCTTCATGATGAGGCAGTATCCGGGGATATTCTATCACTTGGGTTTGGGCCGGGCTTGACTTTGGAAACGCTTCATTTAGAAAAGTAATGGGCAAATTTTCTCAAAGGAGCTACGAAAAAGAATTGATGGATAATCTGGAATGTGGAGGAGAGGAACTCAGCCATACCTTGAATGAATTGAAAATCATCAATAAGTGGCTAGGAGGAAATTATGTAACCACTTCCGGAATTGCTAAACTGGTCAAACTGAAACCACAAGAAACTTATGAGGTAGCGGATATTGGTTGCGGTGGTGGGGATATGATCAAAGTGATGTATGATTGGTCCAGATCCCAAAAAAATAGGTTCAAATTTATAGGAATTGACGCCAATCGGAACATTATTGACCTTGCACTGGTTAGGTTATCAAATGAATCCGAAATTACTTTTGAAGTTCAAAATGTATTTGAACCAGGGTTTTCAGATTGCAAAGTAGATATTACTACTTGTACGCTCTTTACACATCATTTTACAGATCAAGAACTTATTGATCTTCTCAAATCACTTCGGGAAAAATCCCTTGTGGGAATTGTCATCAATGATTTGCACCGGCATTGGTTTGCTTATTACAGTATCAAAGTACTGACTAGGTTATTTAGCAAATCCAAAATGGTACAAAATGACGCTCCTTTGTCGGTATTAAGAAGCTTTTCTAAACGAGATTGGGAAAGGATATTAAATTCAGCTCAATTGCCGAATTTTGAAATCAGCTGGCATTGGGCTTTTCGATGGCAAGTTTTAATTTTATTATAATCATCAACCAACAAATTTATTTATCATGTTTGAATTGTCTCAAGAAACTACAGATGCACTTTATGCAGAGGGTATTAGTTTTGGTATAGAGATCGCTCTTCGGATTATTAGCGCATTAATTTTTTACTTCGTTGCCAAGTTTATTGTCAAGAAAATCTTATCGGGATTAAAGCGCTTTTTAGATAAAAGAGATGACGCTCCTTCCCTGAACGAATTTCTTTATGGCTTCTCCAAGATTCTACTATATGCAGTGGTTTTTGTGGGTGTCCTAATGATTTTAGGTGTCCCGGGAAGTTCATTTTTAGCAATATTTGGTGCCGCTGGTCTTGCTATAGGTTTAGCGCTTCAAGGTTCCTTATCCAATTTCGCAGGGGGCTTATTGATATTGGCATTTAAACCATTTAAGGTAGGGCATGTGGTAGTCGCTCAGGGCCATACTGGAACCGTTGCAAAAATCCAGATCCTGTATACCCATTTGATGACTTTTGATAATCAAGAAGTGATTATCCCCAATGGTAATCTGGCAAATTCTGATATTGTCAATATGAGTACGCAAGAGACAAGAAGAGCTGAGTTAAAGGTGGGAGTTGCCTATGGTACGAATATTAAGCAAGCAAAAGAGATTATCTTAAACATTTTTGAGAATGACCCTAGAGCATTGAAAGATCCGGCACCTTTTGTTGCATTGAATAATTTTGGGGATAGCTCTTTGGACATTGTGGTCCGAGTTTGGGCAAAATCAGCTGACATGTGGCCAATGTATTTTGCGGGTATGGAAGCGATTAATTCGGAATTCGAAAAGCATGGAATTGAAATACCATTCCCTCAACGAGTGGTTCACCAAATCAAAGAAAAGGCGGCAGAAGAAGAATCATAAATCGCAATTAATTTTAAAGAAGGCGATCAAAAATTTATTGATCGCCTTTTTTTAAAACCTTACCATAATATCATCAAGAGATTTTCGATGAATATCAGGTACATAGGTTTCTTCCTTGGGATATCCTACTGGTACTAATAAAAAGGGTTTTTCATGGGAAGGGCGACGAAGAATTTGGCTTAAAAAATTCATCGGACTGGGAGTATGGGTGACCGCTACTAATCCTGCTTGATGAATTGCCGCAATTAAAAACCCACAAGCTATTCCAACGGATTCGCTGACATAATAATGTTGGACTTTTTCTCCGTTTTCCATGCCATAAGACTGCTTGAACACCACAATTAAGTAAGGAGCCTCTTCTAAAAATGGTTTTTCCCAATTAGTCCCTAAAGGTTTTAAATCTGTCTTCCACGTCTCACTCATTCTACCGCTGTAACTGATTTTCTCTTCTTCTTCTGCGGCTAATCTGATTTTTCTCTTGACTCCTGGATCTGAGATTACACAGAATGTCCAAGGTTGCTTATGGGCGCCTGAGGGAGCCGTGCTTGCAGTTTTGATAATATTCTCGATTACCTCCATTGGAATTGGTCTCGGATCAAATTCTCTCACTGTTCTTCGTTGATCCATTTCAAGGAAGAATTCCTCAGATTTTGAAATCATTTCTTCCGAGGAGATTTGGGCTCTTTTGTAACGGATATGGTCATACCCATCAATTTTTTTCTTTTCCATAAAACAAAAACGGCTACCTCGAAAGATAGCCGTTTTTGAGAAAATCAAATAAGATTAATCGAAAGTGATGTCTTTGGTGCCTCCTGGATAAGTGATCGTACCAGTCTTGTCGCATTCTCCAGAACCATAATCCAAGGTCATGGATGTTCCTTTGTAGGTGAACTGGATTTGGCCACTGCTAGGGCTAAATATTCCAGATTCAAGACAGGATTGTGTAATGATAAGACTTTCGGTAACGGTAGCGGTGAAGTCATTACCTTCTAGGCTTTTTCCGCTAGCTGTTCCAGTTAATTTGGCTTCATACCCAGCGCTACCTAAGGTGATTTCTCTGATTTCATTGGTATTGATGGTTACGAACTTTCCATCAGGGAAAGTTACTTTTCCATTTTCTATTTTGACAGCGAGGGTAATCGTGCTTGTAAATATGTCCAGTTTGGTATTGGTAATGGTTCGAGTCCCTTCAATTTTATACCCATTTACCTCGTAGCCTTCGAAGGTGGTGACAATGTTTGCACCAGGTACTAAAAGGTTTCCAGAATAAGAAATAATTATTTTTCCTTTTCTATTAACTCCGTTTGGACTTTCACAGCCTGCCCCAAAATCTATTGTGATTAACTTTTGCTCTAAATTGCTTGTCACTACTGTTGAAGCACAAAAATCTCCGGCAGCAATAGTGGATTTACGTGCTCCTAAACCAGAGTTTTCGAGCACTGCTAAGGTCAGGTTATCCAGATCTTCAAATTTTTGGTTTACCTGTGATACTTCGACAACAATGGAAGTGTCTGCTACAGCAGGGGTATCATCTTCAGAATTACAGGAAAACCCAATAAGGCCTACCAATGCTAAGAATAAAAGTGAGTGAAACTTTGTAAAATGGTTCATATAATTATGGGTTGGTATAAAAGAGTATAAAAGAATAGTAAAAATCGTGCCTACCTACTTATAAATAAAAGGTTTATTATTTCTTTATAAAAATACAGAAATACCCTCTTATATGAAATTAGGAAGAAACGCCATTATTGCCATTTGAATTCTTGTTGGAATTGGATTTCTTCCGACCTCCAACACAGCCGATATTTTGAGTGAGAGAAATGTCTTCTGGTAGAATCCCCATGCCATTTTCTAAATCCCAATCTTCTGCATAAACCTCTTTAGTAGGTTTTTCTTTTGACTTTTGTTTTCCTTTTTTCATAGTAATAGGGTTTACATATTTCTACGTGAATCGTTTTCCGGTTGTTTGTTAAGAATCCTTTTTCAGGCAGGGTTGGTTGTACTATCTTTGGGCATGAAGGGATTTGATTATGATATGGATGATCTTCCGGGTAAAATTGCTCAAGTAAAAAGCAATGCTGGAAGTTTATCTTTTTTAAGGCTCCTTATTTTTGTAGGGATAGGAATTTTTGGGGTGTTGACCTTATCGCAATCAGTATTGTGGGCCTTACCATTGGTAGCTGCGATCATTATTTTTATTATCTCTATTCAGAAATATAACTATAAAAAGGACCAAGAAGCGATTTACAATGCCCTAATTTTAATTGATAGACAGGCAGGTCAAAGGAAAGACCGGGAACTGGTAGGAATTGACCAAGGAAAAGAATTTCAAGACAAAAATCACCCTTTTGCCAATGACTTGGATCTTTTTGGAGAGCACTCCTTATTTCAACTGGTAAATCATACCGTATCAAAAGGTGCGAGGAAAAAGTTGGCGGATTTAATGAAAAGCTCCTTTGATCAAAAAGAAGCTAAAAAGCTTCAAAAAGCAAGTGAGGAATTAGCAGGAAAGCCAGGCTTGTTAAAAGCAATTGAGAGCTGTGGGATTGCATTTTTTTCAGAGGAAAAATCCTCTTCACATTGGCGGGAATTACTTACTAGGGAGAAAAAAATCCCCTTTTACATCTCTGTTTTGTCAATTCTAGGTCCAGTTTTCGGGTTGATATTGGTAGGATTGTCTATAGCTGGAGTTATCCCCGGAGCTATAGTAGGAGTTTGGATTTTGCTAGGATTAATCCCTTTGGGGTATGTTTTCAAATTTTTGAAGGAAGCATCTGAAAAGCTTCCGACTAGGAGCCAATTGAAAGCCTATACTACCTGGTTATTTGAATTGGAGAAAATGGAGTTTTCCTCTGCTTTATTGAAAGAAAAGCATCAGTTAATTCTTACCAAAAGGGAAAGCGCTTCTCAACTTTTTAAACAATTGGATCGACTGGGGATGTGGATTGATAATAGATTGAATATACTTTATATACCTTTCAATCTACTCTTATGGACTGATTTGATGTTGATGAAGCAATTTCAGACATGGATAAATACCCATGGAGAAGATATGGCCAAAATCCCCAACTTGTTAGAAGATTGGGAAGTCTTAATTTCATTGGGTGCCTTTGAGCATGAAATTGGTGTTCATGGAGATCTCCAATTTGAAGATTCTGCAGTCTTGGAGGGATTAGAAGTTTCCCATCCCTTGTTGAAACCTGAGAAAGCAATTGCGAATGACTTTCAACTAGGACAAAGCCAAAGGTTTATACTGTTGACTGGGGCCAATATGAGTGGAAAGACGACATTTATGAGAACACTTGGTATAAATGCGGTCATGGCAAATCTTGGGTTGAAGCCATTTGCGAGTAAGTTTAAAATGGGTGATTTTCAGCTCTACACCAGTATGCGGAATACGGATAATTTAGGAGAGTCTGTCAGTTCATTTTATGCCGAACTAAGTAGAATTCATAATTTGATTGAGCGATTGGAGAAGAATGAGAAAATATTTTTTCTATTGGATGAAATTCTAAAAGGTACTAATACAGAAGATCGAATAGCGGGTAGTGAGGCTTTGCTTAAACAGGTAGCAAAAACAGAAGGGTTAGGAATTGTCAGTACACATGATATAGAACTGTCAGCTTTAGAAGGAAAGATTGCAGGCGTTGAAAACCGAAGTTTTCATTCGGAGATTTTGGATGATACCATCAACTTTGATTATAAATTAAAAAGAGGGCCATGCCCAAGTTTTAATGCACATAAATTAATGGAGTTGATGGGAATCAGGTTTCAAGAGTAGGAATGAGTTTTTCCTTCCCCCAGATTCTCGTATTTTTGTGATTCAATTTTAGCTATGGCGAATAAAAATCAATCCCCTGTTTTAGGAGTTCTCGGTGGAGGACAGTTAGGCAGAATGCTGATTCAATCTGCAATTAATTACAACCAAGATATCCACATTTTGGATCCAGATCCAAATGCCCCTTGCAAGGACCTATCTCAAAAATTTACGGTAGGTTCTCTTAAGGATTTTGACACTGTTTATGCATTTGGAAAGGAATGTGATGTGATTACGGTGGAAATTGAAAGTGTTAATGCTGAGGCGCTTATAAAACTTGAATCCGAAGGGAAGAAAGTTTATCCACAACCTAAGATTCTTCAATTGATTCAGGACAAGCGTGAGCAAAAACAATTTTATCAACAACACGATATTCCTACTGCGGAATTCATTTTGACAGCAGATAAGTCTGAAGTTATCCACAATAAAAGTTTCCTTCCTGCAGTGAACAAGCTAGGAAAAGAAGGGTATGATGGAAGAGGGGTACAAGTCTTAAAATCAGAAGAGGATTTGGACAAAGCGTTTGATGCGCCTGGCTTATTGGAAAAATTAATTGATTTTGATAAAGAAATTGCGGTTACGGTCGCTAGAAATGAGGCCGGAGATTTGACCGTCTATCCGGCTGTAGAATGTGCTTTTCACCCTACAGCTAATTTGGTGGAATTTTTATTTGCCCCAGCAGAAATTTCCAAAGAGGTAGAAGAGAAAGCCAAAGAAATTGCTAAAGATGTAATTTTAAAATTGGGAATGGTTGGGATTTTGGCTGTTGAAATGTTTGTAACCAAAGATGGAGAAGTGTTGGTAAATGAAATTGCTCCAAGACCCCATAATAGCGGACACCATACGATTGAGGCAAACTTTACCTCCCAGTTTGAGCAGCATTTAAGATCAGTGATGAATTGGCCTTTGGGTAATCCTGAATTAAGATGCCCAGCAGCCATGATTAATTTATTGGGAGAAGAAGGCTTTACAGGCCCCGCTGTGGTAGAGGGACAGGAAGTTGCTATGGCAGAAAAGGGCGTTTACATTCATATGTATGGTAAAAAATTAACCAAGCCGTTTCGAAAAATGGGACATGTGACTGTATTAGATGAAGATGTATCCCAACTCAAAACCAAAGCATTGAAAATAAAAGACCTAATTAAAATCAAATCCATCTAATGAAGCCATCAGTAGGAATTATCATGGGAAGCCAGTCCGACCTCCCAATTATGTCAGAAGCAGCCCAATTTTTAGAGGAAATAGGGGTTGAATATGAATTGACTGTGGTTTCGGCTCACAGAACCCCTCAGCGTATGATTGATTATGCGGGTTCTGCTCGTGAAAGAGGGATCAAAGTCATAGTGGCAGGAGCGGGAGGAGCAGCGCATTTGCCTGGCATGGTAGCCTCATTGACGAGTTTGCCTGTGATTGGGGTCCCAATTTTAAGTTCCAATTCAATAGATGGTTGGGATAGTATTTTATCCATCCTTCAGATGCCTTCTGGGATTCCAGTAGCTACGGTTGCATTAAATGGAGGAAAAAATGCCGGAATTTTGGCAGCTTCCATTGTGGGATCCTTTGATCAGGAGGTAGCTTCAAAAATGGATGAATTCAAAGCCTCTTTAAGAGAAAAAGTAGAAGCTTCTGCTTTGCAACTAGAAAAAAAAGGGTGGAAGGAGATTTTAAAGAAATGAAAAATGCGGCCTAGGCCGCATTTTTTTATACTATGAACTGGAAGAAACCAATTCGATTTACCGTGGGAGGTGAAAAATGGGAAGTTCCTTTGAATATCCTCATTTTAGTGATCCTTATTACGCTTTTACTGATGTTCTTCGGCGCATGGATGGGCTTTAGCTTTGGTGGAGGAAAATTTTAGTCTGTAAAAATTCCCCAACCATCATCGTATTTTTCATTGGCATCAAAACCTTGGATCCACTCCACAAAAAGCACTCGATACTCTTCAATAGCATCTCGAAGCAACTGCAAATGCTCTTCGGCATGAGTGGACTCTACAGCAAGCTGGTAAGTCATTGCTCTTAGGCTTTTAGCATGTACTTTCATGATGGTCGCATTTTCCATTTTTGCAACAAAATCCTCCAGGCCTTCGGTACCTGCAAATTTGGAACTCATTATTGTTGCATCTTCCATCATTAAGCCTCCATATAATTCTTTTCTAGCTTCGTCTAGACTACCTACCAAAGCATGAGTTAAAGCAATGATGTCTCTGGCTTTTAGCATCAAAGGATGTTTATAAATCCGGTCCTGAGGATTGTTAAAATTTTCTTCATCCTCATCGTCCCATTCTGAATTTTCATCAAAATCATCCCACATGAGCTGCCTTCAATTAAAATGGTAGCGTATCCTCATCGCTGTCTGAATGAAAACTGCTTACTTCAGGCATTTCGTTAGCTGAAGGAGTGCTAGGTGCCCCATTGCCTGTTCTATCTACTTTATAAGCTTTTACATCCGTATACCATCTTCCGTTATATTCTCTACTTTCAACATCTACACCTAAAGTTACTTGCTCGCCTACCTGAAGTGAAAATTGATCAATTTTATCACCCCAAATTGATAAACAGACTTTTTTTGGGTAATTACCCTCTGTTTCTAAAATATATTCCTGCTTTCTCCAAGCATTTCCATTTCTAGAATTACCGCCTACTTCTGGTAGAACTTGTATAATCTTTCCGCTTAATTCCATCTTCTAATTTAATTTTAATCGATTTCACGAAGTTAATCAATGGTATGTAAAACTCATGAATGTAGGGTGGTAAAATAGTCTTAGGAAAGAATAGGGTTTAACATTTTTTGGCATGAACCTTGGTTCTTTCCGTTCTTACAATTTAAATAAGGATTCCAAAAATTTAGTGTTAGTTCGATAATACGAAATAATATTTGGTTTCTAGATTTTCGTGCATTTTATGATGCAAAAAGAGTAGTTTTCTTTGCAGGGGTGTATCGTAAATCATATTTTTAAAATTCTTTCATTTTGTTTCACACTTAATTAATACTATGGTATAGACTTCTACGTTGTTCATAAACCAACTGAAGATGAGTAAAAGAAAAGGACCTCAAGACAGCGATTTGATCTCACAATATAGAAGTGGAAATGATGCTGCCTTTGATCTTTTGGTAGATCGATACCAAAGTAAACTTTATACCACAATATTCTTGATCGTTAAGGATCAGGCAATTGCTGAAGATTTGTTGCAGGAGGTATTTGTAAAAGTTGTGAATACCCTCAATTCTGATAAATACAATGAGGAGGGTAAATTTCAACCTTGGGTAATGCGTATTGCTCATAACTTGGCTATTGATCATTTTAGAAAAGCGAAGCGATATCCAATGATATTAATGGAAGATGGTTCAAATGTCTTCAATTCGTTGCGATTTGCGGAAGAAACGGTCGAAGATCGTCAAATGAGAGATGAGACAGTTGAGCTTGTCAAAAGGTTGATTGAAGAGCTTCCAGAAGCACAAAAGCAAGTATTAATTATGCGGCATTACCTGGATATGAGTTTTCAGGAAATTGCTGATCAAACTGGAGTTAGCATCAATACTGCATTGGGAAGAATGAGGTATGCGCTAATTCATTTAAGAAAAAAAATGAAACATCTTAATGTTGCCTATGACAAAACTATTTACCCCAAATGACCTGATGAGATATATCTATCAGGAAATGACCGAGGATGAACAAGATCTTTTAGTGCAAGCCTTACACAATGACGAGTCATTGATGGAAGAATACGTAGAAATGCTGAGCACCTTGGAGCAATTAAACCAGATCAAGCTTCAACCTTCGGAAAAAGTAGTAAATGCCATCAAATCGAGGGCACAGTCTACGGGACTGGAAAGAGTCTAAAAAAATTGGTAACCCCGCAATAGCGGGGTTTTTTTATAGTTCGCTATTAATAAAATCAGCAGCTTTTTGAATAATAATGGGGTAGGTACTGAGTCCAAACCCATGGCCTTGGCCTGGAATCGCTTCATAATAATAAGAAACACCTGCCTCTTTTAGTTTACTTTCTAATAATTCACTTTGTGAAATAGGGACTACCACATCTTCCGTACCATGAAAGAAGACCGTGGGTACGCTTGTAGAGGTTACATAATTAGTAGGGCTAGATTCCAGATATGCAGTTTCTTGGTTTTCTGGAGTTCCATTTAGCAATAGTTGCAATCCTTGTTGGGTTAGGATATTAAAATCATACAATGAGATCAAGTCTGTTGGAGGAAATAAAGCCATTACGGCCTGAATATTACCGATTTCTGGATGCTTATAACTATGTAAGAGGGCCAAATGACCTCCTGCGCTTGCACCTGCGAGAATAAGTTCATCGGATACATTCCAGTCATCTGTTTTCGATTCTATATAGTTAATCGCATCTATGATATCATTTTCTTGAGCTGGGAACTGACCGGTACCTGTTCCTAAATCATATAAGCTATAATTCAGTGAAATTATCGCATATCCAGGAAAAGAAAATTCCAATAATGTCCTAAAAGCTAATATTTCACTTTTATCACCACTGTTCCAAGCCCCACCATGAATGTAGATAAATACTGGTGTGGAAGTTTTTGTTCTGCCTTCCGGTAAAAAAATATCCATAGAATTATCTTCGTCACTTCCATAGGACTCATCATAAATGTCCATTGCAGCGATCGGTTCTAATACCGGGTCTTTCGAATCGGAGCTGCAGGAAAATAAAAGCAGTGGTATTGCTAGGGCAAATAAAAATCGAATTGTAAAAAGTTTTCTTTTCATAACCATTTGATTAAAGCTGAAATAATTTTTTGAGTCTTTTTATCATAGGGTGGTTTCATTAAGGTAGAATTGTTAAAGCCCACTCTTTGTTTTAAAATACCCTTTTCATTGGAAAAAGAAAGGTAACCATAATAACCATGTGATTTTCCAATGCCGCTGTTATTGACCCCTCCAAAAGGTAAGTTAGGATGAATAAAATGTAGCACGCAATCGTTAAAGACCACATTTCCTGAGCTAGTTTCATGAATCACCTTTTTATAGGTGTCGCTTTCTTCCCCAAAATAATATAAGGCTAGTGGTTTCGGCTTTTTATTAATTAGGGAAATAGCCTCTTCAATTGTTGTGTAGGAAAGGACTGGAAGTAGTGGGCCAAATATTTCTTCTTCAGCGATATCCATTTCTTCAGTGATATTAGATATGAGGGTAGGTTCTATATATAGTGTTTCAAGGTTAGAATTTCCACCAAATTCCACCTTTGCACCTTTTGATTTTGAATCCTCTATTAAAGAGTTAAGCCGATTAAAGTGTTTTAGGTTAATGACTCTTGCTAAATCCGCCGATTTTTCAATTCCTTTATATTGAGGGTCATACATTTTTTGAATGGCTACCTTAAGCTCCATAAGTAATTGGTCCTTAATATCCTTGTGGACCAATAAATAGTCTGGGGCAATACAGGTTTGTCCACAGTTTAAAAATTTTCCATATATGATTTTGAAAGCAGCATCATTTAAATCTGCGTCGCTATGAATGATTGTAGGGGATTTCCCTCCTAACTCAAGAGTAACGGAGCTTAGGTTTTTAGAAGCGGCTTCCATTACGAGTTTTCCTACGGTAGGGCTGCCTGTAAAAAATATATGATCAAATGGGAGCTCAAGAAGTTTTTTAGCCACCTCTGCATTTCCATTAAAAACCTGGACTTCAGAAGGGTCAAAAATTTCTTCTACCATATTTTGTATTAATCCGGAGGTATGGGGAGATAGTTCAGAAGGTTTTAAAATTACTGGACAGCCTGCTGCCAAAGCTGATATCAAGGGTTCAATAGCTAAGTTGAATGGGTAATTCCATGGGCTGATAATTAAGGATACTCCTTTAGGTTCGTAGAAAATTTTTGCTTTGGTTCCTGTCATGGAGAGTCCTGGAGCAACTTTTTTAGGTGCCATCCAGGCTTTTAGGTTTTTAAGGGTATGCTTAATTGCTGCGGTCACAGGATAGACTTCGCTAAGATCTGTTTCGGCTGGGTGTTTTTTTAAATCTTCGTGTAGGGCTTCTTGAATTCTGGAGATATTTCTTTCAATCCACTTTTGAATTTTGATGATTCGTTCTGCTCTTTCTTTACGAGAAGAAGTTCTCCATTGAATTGCAGTAGTTTTTTGAGATTCAAAGCATGAGATTATTTCTTGGGACATTATAGAGTTGATTGCTTGGTCGTAGATACTAATTTTCTTCTTTTATCTAAAAGAAAAACAATTTTTTTAGTCTGTATATAGATATTGTGCATAGGGAGCAATTGTATTTTTTCTTTTTTCCAAAATCTTCTGATTTTCAATGAGATAGCTTTTTTTGCTTATTTAGCCCCTTTAAGCCCCTTAAAATCAATTTTAAATACTGGAAAAATAATTTCACAACAAAAAAAATGCATTACGTAAAAAAATTTTCATGCATTTATTTGGATATGAAAAGCAAAAAAATGTATTTTTAACGCATAATTGGATTGACATTATTCCTTTTAAGGCAAAACATGAAAATCTAATGGTTATTAAATGTTGAATTATTTATGATTTTGATTGCTAAAAATTGAAATAATTCAATAAGAAATTAATAAAAGTTAATTATTGACGAAAGTTTTACGAACTCGAGAAATTTTAAATAATAACGATATGGAGTATTTATCCAATCATCAATTTAGCGATCAGCCCCAAAAGGGTGGATTTTTATCGGGAAAGAATAGTTTTTTGGACTTCAGGATTCTACTTCTTCTTCTGCTTTTTTTTCTCCAAGGTTTTTTAGGTAACACACAGGTTAAAGCTCAAGAAGTGCCTGCCGTTGTTAGTCCTTCAACTCCTTTTTTTATTGATCCAGATAATCCGCCTTCGTGTTCCCAGAATAATCTTAGGATAATCGCGGTAGATTTTAGAGATCCAAATACTGGGAAAACTTTTGATCCAAATGATCTTATAGGAACTCCAATTGGGACTCCAATTGATGGGGAAATATATGTCACTTTTGCAGTTAGTGGTCAAGGTTACAATTTCCATGTTCAATATGACCTTTTTATTGATGGGGAGCCTCAAATTATTGATGGGGAGCCTCAAGGTCGACGAGCCCTTTGTATAGTTGTTGAGGATGGTAATGGAAATACTGTCAATATTGAAGATGGGAATGAAGTTTTTATCTCTAATTTTACATGGAATTATGGATCTAAAGTCGAAATAAAGAATGTTTATCAGACTTGGAAAACAGGTAATGCCAAGCCTAATGATAAGTCTTGCCCTTCGACTGCTGGTAATTCTCAATGTGATTATGTCGGAGAAGGTTTTGTAGTTGAAACTCCTGTTGTTGCAAATTTTGAGTTTGAAACTTTTTGTGAAAATCGTGATGTTTCATTCACTAATTTTTCTACTGGGGGTGAGGAAAATGTTGCCTTTTCCTATTCCTGGGATTTTGGGGATGGAAATACTTCTAATGATGCAAACCCGACTCATACTTATGCCACTGCAGGAACTTATACCGTTACGTTAACTTCTACTAAAGGAGCGGATTCTGACGAAATTCAAATTGATGTTACTGTAAATGATCCTATCACACTTTCTATTAATGCTCCACCCGCAGTTTGTGAGCCCAATACAGTTGATCTAACTGATCCAGCAGTGACAAGTGGGTCATCTGCAGGTTTGACCTATACATATTGGCTAGATGATCAAGCTACTCAGGAATTAAATAACCCCAATGCGGTCGGTGTTAGTGGTACTTATTACATTAAAGGTTTCAATGCCCTAACAGGTTGTGAATTGATTAAACCTGTTGAAGTGTCTATAGGAACCTGTAGTCTTACATTGGTTAAAGAAGCGACCAATGGACCAATTGGTGAGGATTGTTTGGACCCTACTTTAAGCCCAATTATCAATTACACTTTTACATTAAATAATAATGGAACCTTCCCATTAACCAATATTCAGATTTCTGATCCACTTTTTGAGGCTCCAAACCCTGTTGTGGCATTAACCCTTTCTGATGATGGAAATGGTGATGCAGAATTAGGTGTTGGAGAAACTTGGGTTTATACTGCTTCTTATACTATTACAGCAACGGATATTGAAAATGGTCAGGTGCAAAACCAAGCTACTGCAAGTGGAGATGCCAATGGTTTTACTGCATCTGACTTATCAGGAACAGCAGTAGACAACGATACTCCTACGGTCGTTTCTGTTTGTCAAAATTATGAATTGACCTTAGATAAGCAGGTTAAATCTGGAGATCCATATTCAGCTGTCGGTAACGTGGTTGTTTATGATTATGTGATCACTAATTCAGGTAATGTGACTCTCGATGGTCCATTCAGCGTTTCAGATGATAAAATCGCAGGTATTGCAGATGTGAATGGTCCATTGGCACCGGGAGCTAGTGTAACCGCAACTGGAAGTTATACCATTTCACAAGCTGATATTGACGCAGGTTTTGTAACTAACATCGCTACTGCTTCTGGAAATGGAGTAGTATCCAACTCGGATACAGAAACTGTAAATGCAACTCAGACTCCGTCCATCAACATCGTGAAGAGTGCTTCACCTTCTACCTATGATGGTGCAGGAGATGTGATCACCTATACATTCGATGTGAGCAACACAGGAAACGTGACCTTGACAGGTGTGACAGTAACAGATCCATTGACTGGATTGAGCGCGATCACTCCTGATCCGGTGACGTTGGCACCGGGCGAGAACCAGGTGTTCACAGCCACTTATACCATCACTCAGTCCGACATGGACGCGGGTCAGGTGGACAACACTGCTACAGCGACAGGCAATGATCCTGACGATGTGGAAGTGAGCGATACAGACAGTGAGACGATCACGGTAGTGAAGGATGCGTCCATCAACATCGTGAAGAGTGCTTCACCTTCTACCTATGATGGTGCAGGAGATGTGATCACCTATACATTCGATGTGAGCAACACAGGAAACGTGACCTTGACAGGTGTGACAGTAACAGATCCAT
>NZ_JAFIDJ010000002.1:1134034-1185053 GCF_017051705.1 Algoriphagus lutimaris
GGTGTTCACAGCCACTTATACCATCACTCAGTCCGACATGGACGCGGGTCAGGTGGACAACACTGCTACAGCGACAGGCAATGATCCTGACGATGTGGAAGTGAGCGATACAGACAGTGAGACGATCACCGCAATCACTGATGCAAGAATAGCTATCATCAAAACGGCATCTGTTGATTCTGAGGATGATTGCTACGATACAGGTGATTTGATTACCTATACATTCACTGTCATTAATACAGGAAATGTAACCTTGAATAATGTTGAAGTGAATGAATTCCACTTCACTGGTACAGGTACTTTGTCAGCTATTACTTTCATAAACAGTAGCTTGAATAGTGCAGAGGGCACCCTATTACCAAATGAATCTGCGATTTATACTGCGACTTATGAGATTACATTGGATGATACCAATATCCGATACATCAATAATCAAGCAGAAGCAACTGCAGTATTTGAGGAAACTACAGTAGATGATCTATCTGGTGATTCTATTGATACTGATAACGAGACACAGGTTGATCTTTGTCATAACCCAGCCCTTTCCATTGAAAAATCAATAATTGCGGGTGATCCTTATAGTGTGGTTGGTGATGTTGTAGAGTATCAATTCATCGTAACAAATACTGGAAATGTGACCTTAGATGGACCATTCACAGTAGTAGATGATAAAGTACCTGGTATCCCAGCAGCAGCAGAGAATACGTTGGCGCCTAATGAGTCTTTGACTTTGACTGCTGCTTATACCATTTCTCAAGCTGATCTAACAAATGGTTCGGTTACCAATATTGCTTCGGCCATTGGATACCTCAATGAGACAGAAGTGATGTCAGACCCTGATCAGGCTACAGCTGAGGCGAGGTTTAATGATATCATTGCGATAGATGATAACGCTGGTACATACACCATTTCTGGAGGAGTAGCATCTATCAATGCATTTGACAATGACTCTTATATAGGAGGTGCTGCAAATACAGGAAATGTTGTTCTTACTACGGTAATTCCAGATCCTTCAGGAATATTGACAGTAGATGAAAATGGGGTCATCACTATTGCAGCAAATGCGGCTGCAGGTGATTATGAATTGACTTATAGAATTACAGAAATCGGTAATGCAGACAATTACGATGAAGCAGTAATTAGTGCTACTGTTGAACCTGTATTATTGATAGATGAAATAGAGTCTTATTGTGAATTGGATGCTCCATATTTAAGATGGTTGCTTGAGCCTGCCAACTTTAACTTGCAGGACCTTGCTCCAGGAAATCCAAATCCATTGACTATGATTTGGTATGATAGCAATGATCAAGAGATCATTAGATATGAGAATATTCCAATGGAAGGATACATGTTGTTCCCAGGAGCAGATACCTTGCCAGGTGGATATGGAAGCCAGTGGCCAGGATGGAGATTTGTGAACGGTATGTGGGAATCTGGAGACTTTAACTATGCTGCCGTAAGAGAACCAGGTGCGTATGTGAAATTCCAGTTGAATCCTGAAGTTAGCTCAGAAATAGCCTATCCAGGTACTACTTCAGATTGTAATCCAAATCCAAATCCTCCAATTGCAGTTGACGATGATATGACAGGAACTCCTGTGTCAAGCCAACTTGGATATTCAAACATTATCAATGTATTGGATAATGATATGTTGGGTGACTTGACAGGTCTAGATACTGATTTAGTAGATGTATTTGAGGTATCTCAGTCGAATCCTGGAGCTTTAATCCTGGATACTACGACAGGTCTAGTTAGTGTAAGTGCAGGTCTTGCTCCAGGTATTTATACACTAGAGTATAGAATATGTACTAATCCTAACCCAACTAATTGTGATACTGCAATTGTAACTGTCTTGGTTGTTCAGCCATCTGTTCAAATTGAGAAAACAGTTTTATCCAATGACGATCAGGTCGGAGGGTTCATCACCTATAACATCAAAGTCATCAATGATGGAGATGTTGAGTTGAAAGATATTGAAGTGGTGGATGAGTTGACAGGAGATGCTTGGACAGTTCCAACATTGGAACCAGGTACCTCTGCAAATTATGTAACTCAACTGGCGATTACTCAAGATATCATTGAGCAAGAATGTGTGACCAATACTGCTACTGCTACTGTATACTTATCATCAGAGGTAGAAAGTATTGTGTTGGCTGAGGACTCTGATTCAGTGGCTGAATGTATGACCTTAACTCCAAGCATCAATATCGAGAAGGTAGCTAATCCTTCTCAGGTAGAAGCTGCAGGTCAAGAGATAATCTATTCATTGACAGTAACCAATACCGGTAATGTGATTCTATATGATGTGATTATTTCGGATCCATTGACTAGTTTGAATTTGAATGTTGGCACCATTGCCCCAGGATTGTCTTCTACAATTAACACGCCTTATACTGTAACCCAGGCAGATATGGATGCTGGTTCTATCTTGAACGTGGCGACAACTACTGGAACTACAATAAAAGATGAGGTGGTAGAAGATCAGGATGAGATAACAGTTGAGGTGGTTAGAATACCTAATATATCCTTGAACAAAACAGTGGATCTAGAATCTGTAGATAGGGAGGGAATTGTTCTAAACTATACTCTGGAAGTAACCAACTCCGGTAATGTATCTTTATCAAGTGGTAATTTGGTCGATCCTAAGACTGGACTTTCCTTGTCAAATATTTCCTTGGCACCAGGAGAAATGAAGTCCTTCTCTACTTCCTATACTGTAACATTGGAAGACTTATTGAGCGGTGATCCAATCTTGAATGTTGCAACTGTTAATGCAGTGGATACTTTCTCTGGTACCACAGTTCAGGCACAAAATCAGGCGATAGTTAGTTTGAATCTGGAACCAGGAATCGAGATAGTGAAAACAGCTGATATTGAAGAGGCAACCTTCCCTGGTGAGGAAATAACTTATACATTAACTGTAACCAATACCGGTACAGCACCATTAGTAGATGTGCTAGTTTCTGATCCATTGACTGGATTTGAGGAGACCATCGGATTGTTATTGCCGAATGAGACTAAAGTCTTTACGACCACTTATTTGGTGACTTTGGATGATTTGACAAACAAAGAGCAAGTAAGTAATACAGCAACTGTGAAAGGTACAGCTCCAAATGGAACTGAGGTAGAGGCTATAGATTCAGTGGGTGTAGTAATGAACTTACCACCGCCACCGCCACCAGCTCCAGACCCTGAGATCATTGCCAATGATGATGATTTTGGAACCTATTTCTTGAGCTATGGAGGTAGATTAGGAAACATCTTGGAAAACGATTTACTAGATGGTCAAAGACCTGATCCAGCAGATGTGGACTTCGAATTCACAGAATTGGATGGAGTAATCGGTTTGCTAATTGATGAAGATGGTGAATTGAGCTTGATACCAGGTGTGAATGAAGCCAGAGAATATAGATTGAAATACATCTTGAGAGAGGCTGGAAATCCAAGCAATAATGACGATGCTACGGTAGTCTTCAGATTACAAAACGATCAAGTGGATCTAAATGTGAGCAAGACTTCATTTGAAGCTGAGATCTTTGAAGGAGATGTATTCGATTACGAGATTGTGGTGACTAATGGAGATACTCCAGCATCCAATGTGATTGTAACTGATAATCTTCCAACTGGTGTGACTTACTTAAGAAATGAGGTAACGGAAAATAGTTCTGGTGCAACTGTCACTGATAATGTTTCAGGTACTGCAATTACATGGACGATTCCAGTACTAGCAGCAGATGCATCAGTAACCATTCGAGTGACGGTTAAAGCTGGAGCAGCAGGAACAATTACTAATACAGTGATTGTAGGATCGGATGAAGATGATACTGACGAATCGAACAATCAGGATGATGATGTGAATACCATCTTGCCGTTCCACATTCCGAATGTGATCACTCCAAACAACGATGGGGACAATGACACCTTTGTGATCCAAGGTCTAGACAAATTTGTCAGCAATGAAATCACTATCTTCAACAGATATGGTGACCATGTTCTCGAACAGGAGAATTATAAAAACGACTGGAATGCTCCAGGGCAAGTGGCAGGAACTTACTTCTATGTGTTGACCACTGTAGATAGTAATAACAAAACGCACGAGTTCAAGGGCTGGATTCAGGTAATAAAAGAAAATTAAGAAGCGATATGAGAACGACTTTTAGAATCATAGTAATGAGTGTTTTGTTATTCTCGGTATCCGGGATAACAAAGGGCCAGCAGCTTCCCCAGTTCAGCCAGTATATTTTCAATGGGCTGCACATTAACCCGGGCTATGCGGGATACAAAGGGGAGCCTTATATCCAGAGCACGTACCGTAGCCAGTGGGTCAATTTTCCGGGAGCTCCGGAGACGTTCACGGTGACAGCGGATCTGTCGGCGAACGAGGGTAAGATGGGCTTTGGGGTTAGTTTTTTGAGCGACAACCTGGGACCTGCTCGTACCACTGGAGGTCTGTTGACGTATGCTTACCGTATCCAGACGGGCTCGAAGAGCTGGTTGGGTCTTGGTGTGAGCGCGGGCTTCAGCCAGTACTCGATAGACGGGGACATGCTTGATCCGAATGATTTTCCGGACAGTGAGATCCCTGGAGGCCGTGTGAACCTGATTAGTCCGAACTTGAACACGGGGCTGTTTTTCCATACGAACCGTTTTTATGCAGGTTTCAGTATGTACAACATGGTGGGCAAGAAGTCTCTGGAGCGGGAGGATGTTGCCTTGGCGTACCATGACTTCCACTACTACCTGACCGCAGGAGTGATGATTCCGTTTTCGGAGCAGGTACAGTTCAAGCCAAGCTTCCTGATCAAGGAGGTGAAGGGAGCCCCAACGAATTATGACCTGAATGCGATGTTCCTCTTCTACGACCGAGTGTGGTTAGGCGGGAGCTATCGTAGCAACCTGAAGATCTGGAACGACAACCTGGCCGAGAACCTGAGCAACCGGAACGCGGTGGCTGCGATCATCGAGATCTTTGCCACGGACCGATTGCGTCTGGGCTATGCGTACGACCATAACCTGAACGTGCTGAGCGACTACAACAACAACTCTCATGAGCTGTCAGTAGGCTTCTATATGACCCCAAGAAAAGCAGTGATGAAAAACCAAAGATGGTTCTGATTATGAAAAAGACATTGACGATATTGAGTATTGCCTCGGCAATGATATTTGGCACGATAGGGACCACGGAGGCACAAAAGCGGAAGGTTCGGTATGCCGATGAGCAGATGGAGCTGATGAACTTCCAGCATGCAGTAGAAGTGTACCAAGAAGCGTACGCGAAGAAGCCGAATTACGAGACGGCGAAGAAGACCGCGCAGGCCTATGAGGTGCTGCGTGACTATGACAACACTTTTGACTGGTGGAAGACGACGGTAGGTGAATACGAGGAGGCGACACCGGGGGATTACTTGCAACTGTTGCGCTATGCGCAGCTGACCGACCGGATGGCCGAGGCACGTGCGGTACTGGAATCGAAGGGCGTAGGAGCCGACAGCATCCAGGTTGCGGCCCTGCTGAAGCTTCAGGGGAAACGGAAGGTGAAGGTGGAAGGCGTGGAAGGTCTGAACAGTTCGGGCTCTGACTTCACGTTGGCTAAGGACAAGAACGGGAACAGGTACTTCACCTCCGACCGTGGGGGGACGTACCCGAGCAAGATGTCGGGTATTCGTATCGACGGGAGGAACAAGATCTTCAGTGAGGAGAAACAGGACTATACGGACCGGGAGTACTTCAGTGTGTACAGACAGGACGGGGACGGGAACGTGAGCGAAGTGGTATCGAACGTTCCTGACACCTATAATTTTTCGGATCCGAGCTACGCAAAGGAACAGGGACTGCTGTTCTATTCGGTGACCCGCGGGATCACCAAGGTGAGGAAGAACCGTGAGATTGTGGTACAGCCTGAGATCTACTATAGCAAGGTGAACGAGGACGGTACGCTGGAAGGGTTTACCCCGGTACCGTTCAACGACTCGATCGGCTATGCGGTGATGAATCCGTATGTGGACGAGGAGGCAAAGAGGCTGTATTTTACCTCAGACATGCCCGGAGGACTGGGCGGCACGGACCTGTATTATTCGGAATACGATGAAGATATGAACTTCGGGACACCGGTGAACCTGGGAGCGACGGTGAACACACCGGGCAACGAGTCACATGCGTTCCGTAACGGGGATAAATTTTACTTCAGTTCTACGGGCCACCGAGGGCTTGGCGGCATGGACATCTTCATGGCGGACTACAGTGCTACGGGGATCACGAACGTGGAGAACATGGGCTCCCCTGTGAACTCGATGGCCGATGACTTCGGCTACCGGGAAGTGGAGCAGGAAGAAGGCAGACCGGAGGTCTACCTATCCTCGAACCGAAAGGGAGGTATGGGACTGGATGACATCTACAGTGTAGAAGAGGTCTACAAGCAGTTTGTGGCGCGTGTGATCGACTGCGAGGGAGTGGTGATCAGCGACAGCTACCTGGCGACGCTTCGGGACAAGACCCATAACGGGAACGTACAGACGACCCGTAACGGCACAGGGGAACTGACTGCCGAACTGGAGCCGGACAGCGACTTTGGAATTAAGATCAGCAAGCCGGGCTACTTCAGCATCACCGACGAGGAGATCACTACCAAAGGCTTTGATGGGGACACGCTGAAGCGTGAATACCAGCTGATCCCTATCCCATACCAGTTGCCGGTATACGTGGACATCGTGTACTACGACCTGGACAGGTATGTGATCCGTGAGGATGCCAAGCCGGTGCTGGACAAGCTGGCCGAGTTGATGGGCCGCTATCCGTTCCTAGACCTGTTGGTGGGAAGCCACACGGATTCCAGGGCGAGTGAGGAATACAACATCAAGCTGTCGAACAGCAGGGCGACTGCGGTGACCGAATACATGGCACAGTACGAGATCCCTGCCGAGCGGATCCGTCTGGAATGGTTCGGGGAGCAGGAGCTGATCAACGACTGTGGGGACGGTGTTCCGTGTCCGGAGTCTGCCCACCAGCTGAACCGTAGATCGGAACTGGTACTAGAGGCGTTCCCTGACCCGAGCAAGCAATATGAGATGCCTGAGGAGCTGAAGGGCAAGGACTTCTGTGATCCGGAGGACCTGTTTAGCCAAATACAGGATGAGATTGCCCAGATCCCGACGATCTATTTTGACTTTGACAAGAGCATGCTTAGAAACGTGCACAAGAAGGAGCTGGAGCGTACGGCGATCATGCTGAAGCGCATGCCGAACCTGATGCTGTACATCGAGGGCCATACCGACCAGCGGGGAGACGATGCCTACAACCAGAAGCTGTCTGAAAGAAGGGCGGATGCGGTGAAGGCTTACCTGACCAACAGAGGGATCGAGGAGAACCGGATGGAAGAGGCCTGGTTCGGGGAGACACGTCCGGTGCAGGATTGCAGTGACGGAACCTGTACCCCTGCGATGCACCAGCTGAACAGAAGGACGGAGCTGAGGATCGGCAAGTCCCAGTTCACCTACTCAGGTAGACAGAAAAAAGTGGATGTGCTGTAAGCATAAGCAATACGCCAAAAAAAAATGGGTTCCTGCTAGCAGGAACCCATTTTTTATAAGAAGAAATTTATGATCAGTCTGTTTTGGCTTTTAAAGTAGTCTGATTTGGGTTTCCCTCAACTCCAGCTACTAATTTTGGTGTTTCTCCAGGGTAAGTAATATTGGCCAATACTTTCAACGCTTCGAATTTTGTGGATTCAAAAGCTGCTTTATTTGCAGCTAATATTGGTTCGGAAGGAGGTATTTTTTCTTTTAACCAATCTTCCTGCTTTCCATTTTTCCAAAATCTAAAGCATAAATGTGGACCTGTAGCAAGTCCCGTACTTCCTACGTATCCAATTACCTGACCTTGTTTAATTACCGAACCTGGTTTTACGCCTTTGGCAATCTTAGACATATGAAGGTATTGGGTAGTATAGGTGCCGTTATGCTTGATCTTTACATAATTTCCATTGGCAGAAGTATAGGTAGCATGGGTTACTACGCCATCTCCTACAGAACGAATTTCAGTCCCCCTGCTTGCTGCATAATCCGTTCCTAAATGTGCTTTATATCTTTTTTGTACAGGATGGAATCTTCTCAGATTATATCGAGAACTTATTCTAGTGTATTTTACCGGATCTCGGAGGAAGGCTTTCTTCAAGCTGTTTCCCTCCTGATCAAAGAAATTCATTTCCCCATTTTGCTCAAAAGGAATCGCGTGGTAAGGCTCACCTCTGTGCTCCATATATGCCAATTTGATTTCACCAGCTCCAATTACATTTCCATCAATCATTTTGACATCAAAAACCACTTTGAATTTGTCTCCAGGTTGAAGTGCTCCAAAATCTACCGACCAGCCATATAAATCTGCAAATTGATCGACGATGTCGTAGCTAACCTCCTGCTTCAACATTTCCACAGCCAAATTACTTCTATCTTCTATTACGCCGGCTACTTCTTTTTCAACAAATTCCACTGGCTTCTCTGCCTTATAAATATCTACTGAATCCAAGTTAAATACCACGTATTCAGCAGGGTTGGGCTCATAGATGAAAAATTGAGCTTGGGCAGAATCGGAGGGAGTTATTACAGTAAATTTTTTGTTGGTAGCAATTCCTCTAACATCGAAGACCTCTTTTGACTTTTTGGCAATCTCATCGATGATTTGATAAGGAACATTAAAGGGAGCCAAAATGGTGGCCAATGTCTGATTTTTACTGACAGTTCCTTCCACGATATTAAGACCTGTTACATTGATACCATACAAATAGACCTCATTAGAGACCTCTTCCACAGGAACCTCTTCTGTAGGTTCTTGTTTGGTATTGGATTCAGGTGAATTACCATACTGCTGGAAAATAGCTGCTGCACCAAATGTTAAGACCACGGATGCGACAACGATCCATCTTTTGTTCATTTAATTTGAAAGCTTATGGGATGATTGAATAACCTTAAAGCAAGGAAAAAAGAGACTTTATTCCAAGTTTTGAGGGAACTTCTGTAAGTTAAAACAAATCCAACTTTAATGCCAACGCTTAGAGGAGTTGAAAAATTTTATCAAGAAATCTGAAAGTTTTTTGGAAGGAATGGAAAAAACGCTCTTCTCAATTAAGGATAATTTAATGATTATTGTGTTTTGAAGTAAAATCTACAAAGTTTTATTCAATATGGTAAGGAATCTTAAAAAGAGGGTGGTGTTCTAGAACTCAATTCTTTATCTTTGACCTCCCAAAAAAACTAATATCATGCTGAGGACGCATACTTGTGGCGAATTACGCCTAGACCATACTGACCAAGAAGTAACACTAGCTGGCTGGGTTCAGCGAGTTCGTAATAAAGGAGGGCTGATCTGGGTTGACTTGAGAGATAGATACGGAATTACCCAATTGATTTTTGAAGAGGAATCTTCTGAAAAGGAGTTATTGGAAAAAGCTGCCGAATTAGGAAGAGAGTTTGTCGTTCAAGCTTCAGGTAAAGTCATCGAAAGAACTTCCAAAAATGATAAAATCCCAACAGGATCCATTGAAATCAAAGTGAGCAAGTTGGAGGTTTTAAATGCCGCAAAAGTTCCCCCCTTTATTATAGAGGATGAGACCGATGGAGGAGAGGAACTTCGAATGAAATATCGATACCTTGATTTGAGAAGAAATGTGGTAAGGGAGAAGCTTCAATTGCGTCACAAAATGATGCAGGAGACCAGAAAATACATGGATGCTCAGCACTTCATGGAAGTGGAGACTCCTGTTTTAATTAAGTCCACTCCTGAAGGCGCCCGTGATTTTGTGGTGCCAAGCAGAGTGAACCCAGGAGAATTTTATGCGCTTCCTCAATCCCCTCAAACTTTTAAGCAATTATTAATGGTGTCTGGTTTTGACAGATACTTCCAAATTGTAAAATGTTTTAGGGATGAAGATTTGAGAGCAGATCGCCAACCGGAATTTACTCAGATAGATTGCGAAATGGCATTTGTCGAGCAGGAAGATATTTTGTCCACTTTTGAAGGTCTGACCAAACATTTGTTCGCAAATGTTAAGGGAGTCGAGCTGGAGGAAGTTCAGAGAATGACTTTTGCTGAAGCCATGAAATATTATGGCAATGACAAGCCTGACCTTCGATTTGATATGAAGTTTGTAGAGTTGAATGCGGTAGCTCAAGGAAAAGGATTTGGAATTTTTGACAGTGCCGAACTAGTAGTGGGAATCTGTGCCAAAGGAGCAGTGGAGTATACCAGAAAGCAGTTGGATGCCTTGACAGAATGGGTGAAAAGACCTCAAATCGGAGCTAAAGGCCTGGTTTATGCTAAATACAACACAGATGGAACCATCAAGTCCACTGTAGATAAGTTTTATACACAAGAGGATCTTCAGGCTTGGGCCAATGAATTTGGTGCAGAACCTGGAGATTTGATGTTGATTTTAAGTGGGGATAAAGCCACAGTTAGAAAACAACTTTCTGAGCTTCGACTTAAAATGGGCGAAGATCTTGGTTTAAGAGATAGAAATGTGTTCAAGCCACTTTGGGTGGTAGATTTCCCTTTATTAGAATGGGATGAGGAAACCAAGAGATATCATGCCATGCACCATCCATTTACCTCTCCAAAAACGGAGGACATTCCTTTATTGGACTCTGACCCTGGAGCTGTACGTGCCAATGCCTATGATTTGGTAATTAATGGAGTGGAAATCGGAGGTGGATCTATTCGTATTCACGATAGGAATACACAGCAATTGATGTTCAAGCATCTTGGGTTCACTGAGGAAGAAGCACAAAAGCAGTTTGGTTTCTTAATGGAGGCTTTTGAGTATGGGGCACCACCTCATGGAGGAATCGCCTTTGGGTTTGACCGTCTTTGTGCAATTTTCGGAGGTTCTGACTCCATCAGAGATTACATTGCCTTCCCGAAAAACAATTCTGGTAGGGATGTGATGATTGATTCACCAAGTACTATTGCAGACGAGCAACTCAAAGAACTCTCCATTTTGGTCAATCTAAAAAAATAAGGAAAGAGGCTTCGGCCTCTTTTTTTGTTTACGGTATAATTTTTTAGCAATCGGGTAGGATACCTAAGTTGGAGGAGATTATTTAGTATTCTCAATAGACTAAGCCTTTCAATGATTGCTATAAGTTTTTTACAAAGACATGGTAAAGATGAAGTAATTCGCTGACTGCCTGCCCTTTCTTCTGACAAAGCTTGGGAAAAGGGATCTGTTAAAGGAATGAAGGCAAGAGGAGGATTTAGTGTAGATTTTGCGTGGGATTTTGGTAAAATAACCAACGCTACCATTCGATCTGAAGCAGGAGGTCCATGTAACGTTTTACTTCCTAATGGCGGGAATATAGTGGATGAAGATGGGCATGAGATAGTAAGAAACTCAGGAGAAAAGCCATTGGTAGTTAGCTTCCAAACAGAAAAAGTGACTACTTATTTGATGAATCTTTTGTAGACTGCCAACTTTAAAGCTGTCTGCAGATGAATTTTCGATCTAACAAGGATGTCTTATATTTAAGAAAAAGCCCCTGATTATCTACTAAATCTATTTGGGAGATTGAACCGACACCCCCAACCAAATGAAAGAAATTCAACAGGAGATCCATGTATTTTCTACAAGAGACTTAGCTTGGAAGGCTGCGGGAAAAGCAGTAGAGAACTGTATAGTGAATCTTCAGGATACACAAGAAGAAATCAGGATGATTTTTGCTGCGGCCCCTTCCCAAACAGGTATGTTGGACTATTTGGCTGCCTCTTCTAACATCAAATGGGAAAAAATAGTGGCCATGCATATGGATGAATACATCGGTCTTCCCATTGGTGCTACTCAATTTTTTTCCAAGTATTTAAAAGAGAACCTGTTCTCCAAAGTTCCTTTCAAAGAAGTGCATTTGATACAAACCCAAGGAAAGCTAGAGTTGGAGATCAAGAAGTACTCAAATTTGCTGGAGAAAGCTCCAATTGATATTGTTTGCTTGGGAATAGGGGAGAATGGACATATTGCCTTTAATGATCCTCCGGTAGCAAATTTTAAAGATCCCGCATTAATAAAAGAAGTACTATTGGATCAGGCATGTAGAACTCAGCAAGTGCACGATGGATGCTTTGAAAGCTTGGATGAAGTTCCCAAAAAGGCGCTTACTTTGACGATTCCAGCCCTGATGTCTGGAGATAATTTATTTTGTGTGGTCTTGGGTGAAAATAAAAGTGAATCAGTGAAAAACACGTTGACAGGACCACTATCTGAAGCTTGTCCTGCCACTATCTTGAGGACGCACCCACGATGCAAATTTTATTTCGATGCTGCTGCCGTAAGTAAACTTCCACAGGCTCCCCTTAACACCAATTGATTCATGGAATTACTGGATTGGATTATTCTCGCTTTGTACTTTCTGATGCTTTTATCCATAGGGGTATGGGCTTATTTTAAAGTGAACAATTCGGCTGATTTTTTTACCGCCGGAGGAAAATTACCTTGGTGGTTATCTGGTATTTCCCACCATGTTTCAGGTTATAGCGGAGCAGTTTTTGTTGCCTACGCCGGCATAGCCTATACCCATGGATTTACAATTTATGTATGGTGGGCCTTTACGGTAGGTATTTCAGTTTTGGTTGCAGCGTTTTACATCGCACCTCGTTGGTCACGACTCAGAATTCTTTCGGGAATCCAATCCCCAACCGAGTACCTTTTAGTGAGATACAATTTATCTACACAACAATTAATTGCCTGGGTTGGGACTTTGATCAAAGTATTTGACACTGGAGGAAAATTGGCAGCCATAGCCATTTTATTAAATGTATTCTCTGGTGCTTCCATCACTTTTGGAGTGCTCTTGGTAGGGTTTGTATCTCTGATTTATATTACCATTGGTGGGCTTTGGGCAGATGTTTGGAATGATTTAGGACAATTTGTAATCCAAGTATTGGCTGGGCTAACCATGTTCGTCATGATCCTTATTCAATTGGATGATGGAATAGAAGGAATAATTACATTATGGGATAGGCTACCTCAAGAAAATGCTCAGTTTTTCAATGATCCCTATACCTTGGGCTTTGCATTAGTGATGTTGGTCATCAATTTTTTTAGCTATAGTGGAGGAACTTGGAATTTAGCGACCAGATTCATTTCTACTTCCTCAGGAGCGGTAGCAAAAAAGGCGGCTATTTTATCCTCCTTATTGTATTTCATTTGGCCTTTGATATTGTTCTATCCTATGTTTGCTGCGCCAATATTTTTTGAAGATTTGGCTGATCCGACTCTTTCTTATGGGAAATTGGTCCTAGAATTTTTACCTGCGGGGCTGGTAGGGTTGATATTAGCTTCCTTATTTGCAAATACACTGTCTATGACTGCATCAGATTCCAATACTATTTCAGCAGTCATCAGTAGAGATATACTTCCAATATTATTTCCTCGATTTAGGCATTTATCCAAAAAGCATGGTTTGAGATTGGCCAGAATTACGACCTTTTGTTTTACCCTGTTGACCATACTTACTGCACTGAATTCAGCTCATTTTGGAGGAGTTATCGGATTGATTATTTCTTGGTTTGCCGCCTTGCTGGGACCAATTGCTATTCCTATGATATTGGGATTATTGCCGGCATTTAAACGAAGTGATGGAAAAATTGCTGTGATTTCCATTTTGGGAGGATTGTTGACCTTTGTACTTCTCAAATTGTTCCCCATGGATTCCTTGGCAATTTCAATTGGTGCACCTACCATCGTTTCGTTTTTACTATTTACCCTAGCTGGTTGGCTTAGTAAGAAGGAACCTTCAGTGGAGGTTGAACAACTTTTAAATAATCTGAGTGCGAAAGATTAGAAATGATCATATGAAAAACAGCTTAGAAGGGATTCATTTTCAAACTGGGAAGCCAATTCAAGTGATCACTAGGGATGGAATTATCCAAGAAATCATGGAATTGGAATCATCAGAATCAAAAAATCTGATTGCCCCAGGTTTTGTTGACTTACAGGTAAATGGTTTTCAGGGGATAGATTTTAATGATTCAAATCTAAAGGAGTCAGATGTTCTAAAGGTAACTAGAGCAATGTTTGAAAGTGGGGTAACTACTTATTTCCCTACTATTATCACCAATAGCGATGATTCTATTCGAAAATCCTTAAAAACCATTTCCTTGGCTTGTGCTTCCAATGGACTGATTCAAAGTACTGTCCAGGGGATTCATTTAGAAGGTCCTTTTCTCTCTAAAGAAGAGGGGCCGAGAGGAGCTCACCCTTTAAAATATATTCAGGCTCCAAACTGGGAAAAGTTCAGTGCATGGCAAGAAGCAGCAGAAGGAAGGATCAAACTGATTACATTAGCCCCAGAATGGGAAGGGTCATTTGAATTTATTGAAAAATGTGTTGAATCGGGAGTAAATGTAGCGATTGGTCATACCGCAGCGAATACTACACAGATTGAAGCTGCCATCCGGGCAGGAGCAACTTTATCTACCCACCTTGGAAATGCAGCTCATCTTATGCTACCGAGACATCCTAACTATCTATGGGACCAACTGGCCTCTGAAAAACTTTGGATGAGTTTGATTGCTGATGGATTTCATCTTCCCGATACTGTCCTCAAAGTTTTTTTGAAAGTGAAGCCAAAAACCACTTTTCTTATCAGTGATGCTACAAGTTTTGCAGGGCTTCCTCCGGGAAATTATCAAAGTCCAATAGGAGGAGAAGTGGTGCTGAACAAAAATGGAAGACTTTATATGGAGAAGAATCCCGGATTGTTGGCAGGATCGGCTACTTCTTTACTTCAATGCATTAACTATTTGGTGGATCATCATCTAACTTCAGTACAAGAAGCTATTGAAATGGCTTCCGTAAGACCCATGCAATTTTTGGACAGGGGTTATTCTAGGGGATTAAGTAGTGGGAGTATAGCGGACTTGTTAGTATTAGATTTTAATAGGGCAAATTTGGAAATCCTGCAGACGATAAAAGCGGGAGAGCTTGTTTATTCAAAGTAGCTGGTGATTGATTGGTTTTTAATACGAATAATTCTTTTTCAACTCTCTCAAAATATCTTCCAATCCATTCAGCCGGATTTCATACAAGGTATGAAGCCACATTCCCAGTTTGCCTTCGGGGAATCCTTGTCCATGCATCCAGACTAAATAATGTTCTGGAATATCGCATAAGAGTCTTCCTTTATATTTGCCAAAGGGCATTTTTTTAGTAATAAGATCAATGAGGATTTGCTTATCCATTAGAAGTAGGTGTTGAATAAATTATTGGGGTTGAATAATGAAGCTTCGAATTCCCATAATTATTAGAAGCTGACCTACTGCATAGGTGCCCATCACTAGGATTCCTGCTTCAGGAAACTCTAGGTAAAATCGGTTAATGGCTAAGATTCCATCTGAAATAAAAAATAAAGTAGCCCCAATCATTACTTGCCAAAAGCTTGGAGCGTAAACTTTTCCATATCTTTCCCTTGCCATAGTTACCATGGAAATAATGGCAATCACATAGATGATCACAGGGATTTTCAATACTCCAAGATTGGGTTGAATCAAGTAATAGACAAAAGCAGCAAGGATGTAGAATGGAAGATTTAATAAAAAGGCCTTGACAAAATTCACATTGCCTATTTCTCCTGGATTTTTTTGAGCCACTTTGAATCCGATGATGTAGCAGATATGTGCCATTAAAAAGGAGCCTAGGCCAAATGCAAATAGATCCGGCCACAATAAGAGTATGTCTCCGATCCAAGAAAAGATCAAGGCTCCCATGATTGTTCTGGAAAGCAAAGTTCGGGCAATCGGTTTCGAAATAAGGTAGAAATAGATGATTAACCCTAATATAATTAGTGGTTTAGAGAAAAAGCGTAGTTCTGACTTATTCTCTAAAAGGAAGAAAAGGTCTGCCAACGTAGCAAACAAAAACAGGTATAACCATGCAAAATCTTTATTTCTCAATTGGTAGGATATTTTGTGATAATTATCTGATAAAATTTATTTAACTGCGAAAGCTAGTATTCCCAAAATCAGATTTTGGGTTTGTGAAAACTTGACAAATCTGACTTTCTGAAAGGCTTTTCAAAATTGACTCAATTTAATTTTCTATTCAATAAAGAATTGAAAGATTATTTAGAAATAAGAAAACATTATTCGCTTTTTGATATTAATTTATTGTTAAAATTTGTGAAATTTGGAATGCGAATCTTAACAATTCCTACCCCAAAATACCGCATTTCGATTTTACTTTTGTAAGGAATTATTTAAAACCAACTTATATCAAAACCAATTTATTATGAGGCAAAATTTACTGAGAAATTTGTTGTCATTACTACTCCTTTTTGTGGGTACAGGTTTAGCCTTTTCACAAGGTGTTACTACTGCCAGCATTCAGGGAAGTGTAATTGACGAAACAGGTGAGTCCCTTCCAGGGGCTAATATTGTTGCCACGCATGAACCATCAGGGACGCGTTATGGGGCAGTAAGTAACTTAGAAGGGAGATTTGTACTTCCAAATATGAGAGTCGGTGGCCCTTATACTGTAGTGGTATCATTTGTAGGTTTTGAAGAACGAACTTTTGATGGGATTGTTCTGGGCCTAGGTGCTACTTACACCTTGAATGTACAACTATCTGACGGAATGGAATTAGATCTCGTGGAAGTGGTAGCAAGTAAAGATGCAATCATGAACTCGGATCGAACAGGTGCTTCTTTGAACTTAAACAATGATAAAATTAATTCATTGCCTACCGTAAATAGAAGTATCAATGATTTCACCCGATTAACGCCACAATCGAATGGGACTTCTTTTGCAGGTACTTCAAGTAGGTTCAATAACTATACAATTGATGGCAATATCTATAACAATAACTTCGGTTTAGGTTCTGGCCAATTTGCTGGTTCAAACCCGATTTCATTGGATGCTATTGAGGAAGTACAAGTAAACTTGGCTCCATTTGATGTTCGCCAAGCAGGATTTACAGGAGCTTCTGTAAATGCGATTACTAAATCAGGTACCAATGATTTCTCTGGTTCTGCGTATTATTTCCTAAGAAATGACCAAATGATTGGTGATAAAGTAGGAGATACTCGTTTGAATGTAGGAGACTCTAAAAATGAAATTGCAGGTTTCAGATTAGGTGGGCCAATCCTAAAAAATAAATTATTCTTCTTCGTTTCTTATGAAAAAGAGACTGAAGCGGTACCAAGTTTTACAAAAGTTGCTTCAAGACCAGGTCTAGAGCCAGATGGTTTGACAGTTTCCAGAGTACCTGCATCCCAATTGGATTTTGTCAGAGAGAGCCTTTCTCAACTATATGGCTATGAGGCAGGTCCTTACGAGAATTATTCATTTGCTTCAGAGCAAGAGAGATTTAATGCTCGATTGGATTGGAACATCAATGACAATCACAAAGTATCATTACGATATAACAATTACACCGCATTTACGGATGTTCCTACTAATGGTAACTCGGTAAGATACATATCTACCAGATATAGAAATACTAACAGAACTGGAATTGAAGCAATGAATTTCAGAAATGCGAATTATACCAATGATAGAAAAGTACAGTCTTGGGTTGCAGAAGTAAACTCCAGAATCGGAGTGAATATGTCCAATCAAATCAATGTGGGATATACTTCAATTACAGATCCAAAAAGAGGAATCCCTGGTGGACAGGCTTTTCCATTTATTGAAGTAATGGAGCCAGATGCATCAGGTAACTTACTTTACTACATGTCTATGGGTAATGAATTATTTACCGTAGGTAACTTGTTGGAGAATAACATTTTCAATTTCACGGACAATTTCTCCATTTACAAAGGAAATCATACCTATACTTTTGGGGTGAACTTTGAATACATGACGTTCAAAAATGCCTTCAACCCAGTATTTAATGGATTTTATCGATTCAACTCCTATGATGATTTTGTAGCCACAGTAATTAATCGTACTCCAGGTTCTTATCCAGAGGCATTTGCGAAAGGCTATGCATTAGACGGTTCAACTACTCCTCCAGTAGACAATACCAAATTTGGTCAAATCGGTTTTTATGTTCAGGATGAATATCAAGTGACTCCAAACTTGAAAGTGACTGGTGGATTGAGAATTGATTTTCCTTTTTACCCAATTAATATCCCTACCAATGAGTTGTTGGATGACTTAAACAAAACTTTTGAAACTCCAGACGGAACGATTACGCCAGATGTTAGTCAGTTCCCGAAAGTGAATCCTCTTTGGTCTCCAAGAGTAGGTGTGAACTGGGATGTACATGGTGACCGTACTACACAAGTGCGTGGAGGTACTGGGATATTCTCAGGAAGAATTCCTTTTGTATGGTTATCCAATCAGGTGAACGGTTCCGGTGTTGTAAGAGGTGGACTTGGCTATGAAGGGGAAGATGTAGTAGATGCCTTAGGCCCTAATTATGTTTTCAATCCAGACGTAACTTTTGGAAATCCAGAAAACCCTGGTCAATCTCTTTCCAATGAGCTAAACCTTACTGATAGAAATTTCAAACTTCCTCAAGTTTGGAGATCTAACCTTGCAGTAGATCAGTTATTACCTTTCGGAATCATTGGAACCCTAGAGTTTATTTATTCTAGAGATGTATCTACTCCAATTGCATACAATCCAGTTGTAAGAACTCCAGATGGAACATTCTCAGGACCAGATCAGAGACCTTATTGGGAAGGAAGTAACTATTCCAATGATGATAATTTTAGAAATGTCTTTTATTTGACTAATGCTCAGAGAAAGGCAGATTATTATTCTATCACAGCGCAATTACAAAAACAATTTGATAATGGATTTTCAGCGATGGTAGCATATACAAGATCAAGATCTCGTGATTTGGATGCTGCCAGCGGTGCTCAAGCGATCTCACTTTGGCCTGCAACTGTTCAATCAGACAGAAATGATCCGGAATTAAGCTTTGCGGGGTTTGATATTCCTAATAGAGTAATTGCAAACATTGCTTATCAAACAGACAATACCACGATTTCTTTATTCTATGAAGGTTCTGACGCGGGTAGATTCTCTTATACTTACTCAGGAAACTTTGGCGATGCCTCTAACCGTTTGATGTATATACCAAACAATGCAAGTGAATTGGCATTCCAGGAATTTACCTTAAATGGAACCACAATTACTGCTGCTGAACAAGCACAATTGTTGGATGCTTATATTGATCAGGATAAGTATTTGAGTGAAAACAGAGGGTCTATTGCAGAAAGAAATGGAGCTGTAAGACCATTTGTAAATAGATTTGATTTGAGAATCACTGAAGATATCGTGTTATCAAAAGATCAAAAGAATAGACTTCAATTATCTATTGATATTTTGAATATTGGTAACATGTTTAACTCTTCTTGGGGGATTCAGAAGTTCGCTTATCAAAATAACTTGTTGAATTATAGAGGGGTGAACAGTGCTGGTCAACCAGAATATCGATTGAACACTATTCCTGGAACGAGTGAGTTCCCTACTGATACATTCAGAAATACTACCTCAATCGGAGATACTTGGAGAATGCAAGTAGGTGTTCGTTATATCTTTAATTAAGAATTGAGAATTTGGCATAAAATGCACCCATTTTTGGGTGCATTTTTTATTTTTAACAATTCTAAGTTTTTAATGGTTAATCGTTTATGAAAAATCTTATTGCCTTAATTTTTGCTTTTGGAATTACTTTTTCCATTCATGCACAGACGGATTCTTTGATTTTGAAGAATAAAGACGTCATTATTGGTGAGATTAAAAGTATGGATAGAGGAGTCCTTACTATTGAAACTGATTACAGTGATTCTGACTTTAAAATTTCTTGGGATGGAATTGCTCAATTGTATTCTAACACCAAATATTTGATTACCCTATCAAATGGGAAGAGGTATAATGGAAAAGTGAATAGCGTAGGAGATGGAGTAATATCCATTGACACCTATGATCCTGATAATCTTCTTCCCCTGAGGAAAAAAAGGAGAAACACGGGTACTGAGGATATTGGAGGTGGAACAATTGAGGTAGATATCAATGAAATAGTTTATTTAAATGCGTTAGATGAAGGTTTTTGGAGTAGACTTTCAGCCAATATTGACTTGGGATGGAGTTTGACTAAAGCCAATAACCTAAGACAATTTAATATTCGAAGTGGATTGGGATACTTGGCAGACCGTTGGAAAGCAAATGGTTCTTACAATTCTTTAAGATCGACACAGGATGAAATTGATCCTGTAAAAAGGACTGATGCAGATTTTAATTTTAATTTTTTCCTGCCTAAAGATTGGTATTTACTCTACAACATTACTTTTCTTTCCAATACGGAGCAGTTGATTAAACTTCGAACCGGTAATAAAATTGGTATTGGTAATTACTTGGTTCATAACAATAAGTCCTATTTTGGCTTTCAAGTAGGGGTCAACTATAACAATGAAAGGTACTTTGATGATACTCCTTCAAGGAGAACAGGGGAAGGTTTTGTAGGAGCCGAGCTCAATATGTACGATATTGGAGACCTAAGTTTATTTTCTCAAGTAGTGGCTTATCCTAGCTTTTCTGAATCTGGAAGATTCAGAACAGATTTTAAAATGGACGTGAAATATGAATTCTTTTCTGATTTTTATGTGAAGTTAGGTACAACCATGAACTACGATAATAGACCGATTGAAGGAGCCACCACCCTCGATTATATTTTCCAAACCACCGTTGGATGGGAGTTATAAATTTCCTTTATAAACTGATATTACTTGGAACCCTACTGTTAGTGGGGTTTCCTCATTTAAGCCATGCTCAAAAAGATACGTTAAGGCTATCCAATGAAGATGTTTTAGTAGGAGAGATCAAATACATGGATCGGGGAATTCTTTATATTAAAACGATCTATTCCAATGCTGATATACAGGTCAAATGGAAAGAAGTAAACACCATTCACTCTGAAAATCTATTTTTGATTACGCTTGAAAATGGTGAGCGGCTTGAGGGAAACTTAAAATCATTATCCAATGACTCCTTATTGATTCATGTGATTAAACCCACAAAAAGAACATTGAGCCACATTGAATTGGATGAGTTTGAAAATTTTCAAATCAATAAAGACCAGGTAGTATTATTGAATGAAATAAATACCTCTTTTTCAAGTCGGTTTAATGGAGATATAAGTATTGGCTTCAACTTGGCAAAAGCAAACAAGCTTAGACAGTTTTCTGTCAAGTCAAATTTGGACTATTCAGGAGATATCTGGGGAGGTGCACTGAACTTAAACGCGATTAGGTCAATTCAATCTTCCACTGCTGCCATTGAGCGCTATCAAGGAAGTGGAACAATTTTATTATTTCTTCCGAAAGATTTTTTTTTAGTAGGAGCAGTCAGTTTACTCAGCAATACGCAGCAGTTGTTGAAATTAAGGGTGAATTCTATCCTAGGAGCAGGTATGTATTTAATTCATACCAATCATTCCTATTGGAATCTACAGGTAGGGGTTAATAATAATAATGAGAGATTCCAAGGAGACTTGCCTTCTGAAAATTCATTCGAGGCAATTGTTGGGACTGATATTAATTTTTATGATGTGGGTGTTTTTAACTTTTCAGGTTCAATAGCAGGATATAGAAGTTTTTTGGATGAGGGAAGATATCGGTCAGATGCGAGGTTTGATATTACCTATAAATTTGTGGATGATTTTTTCTTAAAATTAGGATTGGCATTCAATTATGATAGCCAACCTACAGCGGGCGCCTCGGATTTCGATTATGTGGTGCAAAGTACGCTGGGGTGGAAATTTTAGGTTTATTAGAGAATTACAGAATAAAACATCCTCTTTTTTTTCCATTGATAAGGAACATTTGCCACGAGTATCTTTTTTACCATTAATCAAAAATTATCAATTTACTTTTATTGTTTACAACCTTTATGTGGCATGAGGGTTTAATCAATATGTTATATAATAAAAGATATATTCATCCGACAAGTTCTGAGTGGGTTGTGTTTATCCATGGTGCCGGAGGGTCTTCAGTGGTGTGGTATAAACAGTTGAAAGAATTCAAAGCCCATTTTAATCTACTGATGATTGATCTTCGAGGGCATGGTAAGTCCACTGATCTTTCTGAGGCAATTTGGAAAGAGGAATATACCTTTCAGGAAATAACCATGGATATCATTGAAGTATTGGATTATCATGCTATTCCACCTGCTCATTTTGCTGGCGTTTCATTAGGGACTATTATCGCTAGAAATCTTGCGGAGTTGGAACCATCACGGGTAAAATCAATGGTGTTGGCAGGGGCTGTAACTAGGTTGAATATCCAATCTAGGGTGTTGGTATTTCTTGGCAACACATTTAAAAAAGTCATTCCTTATATGTGGCTTTATAGTTTGTTTGCATTCATTATTATGCCTAGGAAGCAGCATGAAGAATCAAGAAACTTATTTATTAATGAGGCAAAGAAGCTTTGCCAAAAAGAGTTTATCAGGTGGTTTAAATTAACTAGAGATATCAATCCACTTTTAAAGTATTTTAAAGAGAAAACGATCAATATTCCTACCCTTTATGTGATGGGAGATCAGGATTTGATGTTTTTAGAACCGGTGAAAAATATTGTTGAAAAGCAGAGTAATTCTATTTTGAAAATTGTGGAGAAATGTGGCCATGTAGTCAATGTAGAAAAACCAAAGCAATTTAATCAATACGCATTAACATTTATTCAAGGACAAACCTAAAACGGAGTACTTTCATTATTTATGAAAAACCAGACAAAGATCATCCTGATAGTTGGGATTATCCTCATTATTATCGCAGCTTTTTTATATCCAAGGCTGGACAGTCGTAAATCCAATGATGATAGCGTTGCTTCTTCTGGTGCAGGACCAGGAGCTCCTGCTAATTTACCCGTAAAAGTGATAAAGCTTCAAAGGGAGACACTCCGGAATCAACTTTCCGTCACTGGGACTATTTTGCCAAACGAATCAGTAGATCTTAGACCAGAAGTTTCAGGATTGGTTACGAAGATCACATTCAATGAGGGACAGTATGTATCCAAGGGTACTCCGCTATTGTATTTAAATGATGATGAACTTCAGGCTCAATTTCAAAGATTACAGTACACACAAAAATTATTTGAAAGTCAAGAAAATAGACAAAAGCAATTGCTTGCAAGAGAAGCAATTAGTCAGGAAGAATATGATATTGTTCTGAATCAGTATAATACCACCTTATCTGATTTGAAATTGGTGGAGGCTCAATTGGCAAAGACTGTTGTGAGGGCTCCATTTAATGGGATATTAGGTTTAAGACAAGTTTCTGAGGGGAGCGTGATCGGAACAGGTGATATAATTGCCAATTTTGTAAATATTGATCCTGTTAAAATCGAGTTTTCTATTCCTGAAAGATATGCTAATCAAGTTTCTTTAGGCTCTGAAATATTTTTTACTAACGAGTCTTCCCCTGAAGAGGTAGTCGGAAAAGTTTATGCATATGAACCACAAATTGACGCTGCTACCCGTACTTTAAAACTGAGAGCAGAAAGCCCAAATAAAGAAAGGAAATTCTTACCAGGTATGTTTGTTAGAATTCGATTTGTTTTGGGTGAAACTGAAAATGCCTTGATGGTTCCTTCAGAATCCGTAATCCCAGAACTTCAAGGATATAAAGTTTTTGTTGTTGGTGCTGATAATAAGGCTGAAGAGCGTACTGTAGAAATCGGCACTCGTACAGACACCCATGTTCAAATCCTTAGTGGTTTAGAAGTAGGCGATCTGGTGTTTACCACAGGTGTATTACAAGCAAGACAGGGATCCCCTGTAGAGTATACTCAAATCAACTAATATGTCGAGCTTATCAAATGTAAGTATCAACAGGCCGGTATTGGCAATTGTGATGTCCTTGGTCATCATACTTTTTGGAGCCATAGGGATTTCTTTATTGGGGATTCGTGAATTTCCAAGTGTGGACCCGCCTGTGATTAATGTTAGGACTACCTACGTAGGAGCCAATGCCGATGTAATTGAAGCACAGATTACCGAACCATTGGAAGAAGCCATCAACGGAATCCAAGGAATCAAATCGTTGACTTCTACAAGTAATGATGGAGGAAGTAGTATCACAGTAGAGTTTGATGTGGGAGCGGATCTGGAAGCAGCTGCCAATGATGTGCGTGATAAAGTATCCGGAGCGCAAAGAAATTTACCTCCAGATGCAGAACCTCCGGTAGTTTCCAAGGCAGATGCGGATTCTCAGCCCATTGTCTTTTTGAATGTAAAAAGTGATGAACGAAGCCTTTTAGACTTATCTGATATTGCTGAAAATATTTTCAAGGAAAGACTTCAGACTATTCCAGGGGTAAGTAGAGTTCAGATTTGGGGTGAAAAAGAATATGCCATTCGTTTAAGAATGGATCCATTGAAAATGGCCTCTTATGGGGTGACTCCTCTTGATGTACTTTCAAAAGTTCAAAGTGAAAACGTAGAACTTCCTTCAGGTAGGATTGAAGGAGAAACGATTGAACTTTCGGTGAGAACCAAAAGTAGGTTAAGTACTCCTCAGGAATTTAATAGTTTGATCATTAAAGAAGATCAAAATAATATTGTCAGGTTTCAGGATATTGGTAAAGCAGAATTGGCTGCATTAAACGAGCGTACAGTCTTAAAACGTGATGGGGTACCAATGGTAGGGGTCGTTTTAGTTCCTCTTCCGGGTTCTAATAACATTGAAATTGTAGATGAGTTTTATAGAAGATTAGAATTCATTAAAAAGGATCTTCCCGAAGATGTTGGCCTTGAGATCGGATTTGATTCTACTGACTATATCAGAAGCTCTATCGCAGAGGTTCAAGAGACTATTATCACTGCGTTTATCCTCGTCGTAGCGATTATATTTCTTTTTTTAAGAGATTGGAGAACGACGTTTATCCCTGTATTGACGATTCCAATTTCCTTAATTGGAGTATTCTTTATCATGTATTTAATGGATTTCTCCATTAATGTTTTGACGCTACTTGGGATCGTGCTTTCCATTGGTTTGGTAGTTGATGATGCCATTGTGGTATTGGAAAATATATATACCAGAATTGAAAAAGGAGAGAAACCATTAGCAGCTGCTGAAAAAGGAGCGGAAGAAATTTTCTTCGCGGTTATTGCAACCACAGTTGCTTTAGCAGCGGTATTCCTTCCAGTAATTTTCTTGACAGGAACTACCGGTAGGCTTTTCCGAGAGTTTGGTATTGTGGTAGCAGGATCTGTAATTATTTCGTCCTTCGTTGCGTTGACCATGACCCCAATGCTTAGTTCACGATTATTAAAGCGTAGGGAGACGCACAATAGATTCTACAATGCGACTGAGCCGATTTTTGTTTGGTTGAATGATGGGTACGATAAAATGCTCAGTGCTTTCATGAAATTCCGCTGGATTTCATTCCTATTAATCGCATTTATGGGTTTTGGTATTTACTGGTTATTCAACCAAATTCCAAGTGAATTAGCGCCAGTAGAGGATAGAGGTGAAATCAGAATTCAATTGAGTGGTCCGGAAGGGGCTACATTCAATTACATGGATCGGGTTATTGATCAGATGGTTGCTGATTTTAGAGAAAAATTCCCTCCTGAGGAAGTGACTGGACTCATATCTGTAACTTCTCCTGGATTTGGAACCGCCAGCACCAACTCCGGTTTTGTTCGATTTATTTTGACTGACTCGGAAAATAGGGAGCGAACCCAAAACGATTATTTCAATGAAATCAATGCCATGCTTAAGAACTATACTGAAGTTAGGGCATTTGCCTCCGAACCCCAATCTATCGGGAATAGGAGAGGTGGTCTTCCTGTTCAGTATGTATTGCAAGCTCCAAACATGGAAATGCTGAAAGAAGCGATTCCAACCTTTATGGAAGAAGTAGGGAAAAGCCCAATATTTATTTTCTCCGACATCAACCTTAAGTTTACCAAACCAGAATTGGAGATTGAAATAGATAGAGCAAAAGCAAGAAATATAGGTGTTTCCATACAAGAGATAGCCAGAACCTTACAGCTTTCTTACTCTGGTCAGCGTTTTGCCTATTTTATCAAGAATGGGAAACAGTACCAAGTGGTAGGAGAAATGAGGTTAGAGGACAGGAATGAGCCTATTAATCTAAGAATGCTTTATGTGCGTGCTGAAAATGGAAGCTTGGTTCAATTGGATAACTTGGTTACGGTAACAGAAAGAAGTACACCTCCTCAATTGTATCGATTCAATCGATTCGTGAGTGGTACCGTTTCTGCAAACTTAGCTCCGGGGTATACCATCGGGGATGGTTTGGAAGAAATGGATCGTATCGCTGCTGAGGTATTGGATGAATCTTTCACTACAGATGTTTCAGGGCCATCCAAAGAATTTAGGGAAAGTTCTAATAGTTTGCTATTTGCCTTCCTATTTGCACTGGTGTTAATTTATTTGGTACTATCTGCCCAGTTTGAAAGTTTCATGGATCCTTTGACAATTATGTTTACTGTTCCGTTGGCGATTTTTGGTGCATTATTTACCCTTTGGGCAATGGGCTTTACCCTAAATATTTTCAGCCAGATCGGAATAATCATGTTAATTGGTTTGGTGACCAAAAACGGTATTCTTATCGTGGAGTTTGCAAACCAAAGGAAAGCTACAGGAATGTCAATTAATGAAGCGATTTATGGAGCAGCAGTAGCCCGTTTCCGACCTATTTTGATGACTAGTTTATCGACTATTCTAGGGATTTTACCTATTGCATTGGGGTTAGGAGCAGGAGCTGAAAGCCGTGTGCCAATGGGGGCAGCTGTAATTGGAGGATTGACATTTGCGACCATCCTTACCTTATTTGTGATCCCAGCAATTTATACTTATCTCACTTCCAAAGAAGGAAGATTAGCCAGAATTTAATGAAAAAATTAATTGCCACGCTCTTGATGAGCAGCTTAGGTTCCGTAATTTTTGCTCAAAGTCAAGAAGCTTTAGATCTTGAAAAAGCAATCCAAATAGGATTGGAAAAAAATCTGGATATAAAAATTGCGGTAGAGAATATCACAATTAATGAGATCAACCAAAGAATCGGTACGGGGGATTATTTTATGCCTACGATCGATGCGACCTACGCGCGTAATTTTAGTAGAGAGGATGTAGAGCAACGCTTTGTGAATGATCCGGAGCCCAGAACAATTGACGGAGCAAAGTCTCGCACAGAAAACTTTTCGGTAGTAGGGATTTACGGGTTTCAGCCTGAAAATATTATCGTAATGAAAAGGCTGGGGCAATTGACTGAAATTTCTGAGTTGGATGCAAAAGTGGCAGTGGAAAACACAGTAGCCTCCATTTCAACCGCCTATTATAGATTGGTTTTAGAACTTCAAAGGTATCAAGTGCTGGAGAGAACGTTAGAACTCAGCCAATCTAGACTGGATATCGCGGAAGCACAATATGAGTTGGGGGGTGCCGGGAAACGAGATTTCTTAACTGCAGAGGTTGATTATAATTCGGATTTGACTCTATTAGTCAATCAAGAGCAAATCATCAAAGCTGCCAGAATTAATTTGAATGAATTAATGGCATTGGCTCCTGATACGCAATTCGCTGTGAATGATACGATCATGATAGAGGAACCTTTAAGGTTAATAGATTTGGAGGAGAATGCATTTATTGATAATAAGCAATTATTGATTACACAAAGACAGCAGAATGTGGCTTTTCTACAGATGAAAGAGCTTCAAATGCAAAGACTTCCTCAGATAAATCTAAATGGTAGTTATGTGAATAATACTTCTAATTCAGATGCAGGTTTCTTATTGCAGAATCAAAGACAAGGCTTCAATTATGGGGGGAATATCACACTGAATTTATTTAGTGGATTTACCTTGAACCGTAGAATTCAAAATGCAAAGGTTCAGCAAAAAGTGCAAGCCTATGCATTGGATCAATATGAGATACAATTACAGTCTGATATTCATAGAGCATATAATACTTATGAGACAAACCGTAACTTGTTGGAGATTGAAAAAAAGAATTACGAAGTAGCCAAAGAGAGTTCTGATATTGCATTAGAACGATTTAGGCTAGGGATTTCTTCCTATTTAGAGTTTAGAGATGCCCAGGTAAATTTGCTTATTGCTGAGACTAGACTGATTACTTCCATCTATAATATCAAAGAGATGGAGATTGAGTTAATGAGGCTTTCAGGGAGAATATTTTTCCAAAACAGCTATGAAGAACTCAATTTGCCAACAGAAGATTAAAATAAATCGAGCCTGATTCAGTCAGGCTCATTTTTTTATTTGCTTTTTTTAAGAATTGCCTATTTTTCTTTTGGCATAGCATTTGCCAAAATATGTTTTCGAAAATCATTTGGTCTATTAATAGACCCTTTGTATGAAGAAAACAGCCATACTTCTTTTTACCATTTTAACAGTTTTGATCTTTGGGGTACAGTGTACTTTTCTGGAAAAACATTTTGGAGATAAGGGTAAACAAGAAGAGTATATACTGGATTTGCCGGGGATAAAGACACGAGGGTTTATACGTGCTGCAGTAGATAATAATTCTACTGGGTATTATATCTATCGCGGCCGTAGAATGGGTTACGAGTATGAATTGTTGAGAGACCTGGCCAAAAGACTGGATGTTCAACTTCATCTCGTTTTGATCTCTGATATAGAAAAGGCGTTTGATTTCCTTGAAAATGGGAAAGTAGATTTGGTTGCCATGAATCTGGAAGAAAATCAAGAAAGAAATAGCAGAGCCAATTTTTCTTTGCCCTTGGGTAAAATGAGTACTGTTCTAATAGGAAGAAAATCCAGTCAAAAAATATCCTCTTGGGACCAATTACAGGGTGATACCATTATGGTAAGGCAGGGGTCCGTTTATAAGTCTCAATTATGTACAATCAAAGATTCACTTCAAGTCCAATTCACGGTAATGGAAAAGCCGGATCATGAAGAGGCTTTAATCGATCAGGTGGTGAAGGGTGAAATTAAATGGACTGTTGCAGATCAGAATATCGCTCAGGCAAATGCCACCTATTATGAAGGGCTGGATATTTCTTGGAGGGTAAAAAAGGAAGGTGAAGTATCTTGGGTAGTCAGAAAAAATTCGCCTAAACTTCTTTCTTCATTGAATGACTGGCTCGAGGACAAACAAAAACGATTTATCCCAGACCTATATGCGAAGTATTTTTTGAATTCGAAAAACAGTTATTTCCGTTCGAATAGTCCATTTTCCTCCCTTGCTGGAAACAGGATTTCTCAGTTTGATGAGATCATCCAAGATGGTGCCGAGCAATTAGGTTGGGATTGGAGGCTTCTGGCTTCGTTAGTGTACAAAGAATCCCGTTTCGATACCACAGCTACTTCCTATGCAGGAGCTTCGGGGTTGCTGCAACTCATGCCGGTCACATTGGAAAGATTTGGAGTCAACAATCCTCATGATCCGGTAGAGTCATTGACTGGGGGCGTTCGTTATCTTAGGTATTTGGATAAATTTTGGTTGGAAAGAGTTCCAGAAACAAATGAACGGATCAAGTTTATCCTGGCTTCTTATAACATTGGTCACGGTCACGTAGAAGATGCTTGGAGACTTGCTATGAAATATGGAAGTAATACCCAAAGCTGGGAAGCTGTCTCAGAATTTCTGGAACTAAAATCCGATCCAAAATACTATAAGGATCCCGTAGTAAAGAGTGGATTTGCTAAAGGTCATTTGGCTGTAAACTACGTCAAAGACATCATGAGTATTTTCGACTCTTATAAGGCCTTGGTACAACCTTAAGCACCTTCATGTAATTCAAACATGGCCTCTACTTCTACAGGGATATTGTCGGGAAGAGACCCCATACCTACAGCTGATCGAACACCGATTCCATTTTCTTGCCCCCATACCTCTGCGAATAGTTCACTACACCCATTGATGACATAGGGATGGCGAAGAAAATCTTCAGTACAATTGACCATACCTAATACCTTTATCACCCGTTTTACGCGGTTTAGGGAACCTAAATTTGCCTTGATAGTGGAGAGCATTGCTAATCCGACTTGTCTTGCTGCAAGTTTTCCAGCTTCGATGTCCATATCGGCACCAATCCGTCCGATGATCAAGCTGCCATCAGTTTGTACCGTTCCATGTCCTGATAAATATAAATATTTACCGTCTATTAGGCAGGGCTTGTATACACCCAGTGGCTTAGGTGCTGGAGGTAAAACAAGATTTAATTTTGAGAAATTACTTTCTGGGGTTTCCATCATATTATTTTCAGTGAAATTAGACAAAAACATCTAAAATCAATACGCCGATTAATCCAATAATTGCGACCAAGGTTTCCATGAGAGACCAGGTTTTTATGGTGTCTTTTATGCTGACATTGAAGAATTCTTTATACATCCAAAACCCACCGTCATTGAAGTGGGAAAACATAAGGCTTCCTGCTCCAATGGAAAGTACCAATAAGTTGGGGTCTACATTCATCGTAGTAACAAGAGGGGCTATGATTCCAGCAGTCGTCAGTCCGGCAACTGTTGCAGAACCAACACAGACCCGGATAATGGCAGTAATGATCCATGCCAAAATCAAAGGAGGAACATCCCAGGTACTTAAACCATCCGCAATGACTTGACTGACACCAGTGTCTGTAAAAATCTGTTTCAAGGCTCCTGCTCCCGCTACAATCAATAAGATCATAGCGATGTCTTTGGTTGCAATGGTGTAGATGTCCATTAATTGGGTCATCTTAAAACCCCTTTTTAAGCCTAGTGTATACGTGGCTACTAATACTGAAATCAACATGACAATTCCAGGATTGGCAATAAAGCGAATGATGGGACCTAGGCTGCTCTCAGGTTCGATATTGAGGTTCAGTGCAGTGGTTCCTACTAATAAAAATACTGGTAGTAAAGCTGTGAAAAAGCTGTTAAAGGTACCAGGAAGTTCAGATTCAGGTCTGATTTCGGCCTGAAAAGTACTTAAGGGATTGGCCTGAACATTTTTTAAAGTTTTGGCAAATATAGGCCCTGCGATAATAATGGTGGGGATTGCAATTAAAAAGCCATAAAATAGGGTTAAGCCCATATTGGCGTCAAACTGGGCTACCAAAGCAGCTGGAGAGGGGTGGGGAGGTAAAAAGCCATGTGTAACAGATAATGCCGCCAATAAAGGAATTCCAACATACACAGCAGAGATTTTGTATTGGTAAGCTACCGTAAAAGCTAAAGGTACAAGTAGTACAAAGCCCACGTTATAAAACAGGGGAATACCTACTACCAGGCCGGTTATGGACATGGCCCAGGTAATATTTTTTTCTCCAAAAATGCTCATTAAGAACCCAGCGATTTTCTGGGCAGCGCCACTTTCGGCGACCAGCTTTCCTAGCATCGCTCCCATTACAATCACGATGACTAAATCACCCAATAAATTCCCCATGCCTGATTGGATAGAGTTAGCAATTTGGTCCGCAGGAAGCCCTAAAAGTAATCCTGCCGAGATAGAGGAGATTATAAATGCTAAAAAGGGATTGAGCTTAGCCCAAACGATTAGTAAAACAAGTATTGCAATACTAAGCAGGACAAGGAAAATGGTCATGGGTCTACAATGGGTTTAACGAACAAGATAAAAAAAATGATGGAAAGACCTTTTACCCAAACTTAATAAAGGTATTGCATTTAGTTTTTGATAAGTTTAAACAAATAAGATTCATTTTTTCCAACTACTTTGATCACATAAATGCCGGGGGGAAGAGGAGAAGTGAATTCAGTAATAATGTGATGTTTATAAATCCCTTCAAGTACCAAATTACCATAGGTATCTGTGATTAAAATAGGTGCATTCAATGCCGTAATAGGCAAGTATAAATAAGCATTTTCTGACCCTTGAATCGGATTTGGGAATAGGGAAATCTTTTCATTGGAAGAGTTTTCCAATCTAATCACTGGGCTCCAACTTGATTTTCCTTGAGGGTTGGTGTATTTGAGTTGGTAATAAACCTCCCCTAAAGGAAGAGGTAGGATATCAATGAACTCATTGGTTTGCGAAGTCATCGTGTAAAGATGTCTATGTCTTTTATTAGAGCTAGAAAACCTAAAAATTGAAATTTCGGAATGTTCTTCATCGTTTGTAAGTTCCCAACTTATTTTTGGTAGATTTTTATTCCATTCAGCTTGAATTTTCAACCAGGTAATTGGTAGAATGCTCAATGTTCTGTAGCTGCCCACTGTAAAATTGACCCCGGACAAATCATTGATAGGAATATTTCTTCTTGCCCATAATCCGGGGTCTAATCCTGGCAGATGAGTGCCTGGAGCAGCGTATCCAGTACCCACAATTCTCAAATCATCTACTTGATCAACAATGAGTTTGTCAGCGGAAATTTTTAATTCAATTGAATTATTGGAAGCATTTAGACCCGAAAATTGGAAATAACTATAAAGTCTATATAGAATGGGGGTGGTATCAACGTCGGAAAAGGCGGCATTATACTCTGCTCCTTTGTATTCTGTAAATGTGATTTGAAGATTACCTCCTGCTGAATTTCCAAGAAGCTGTACTTTTCTGACACCTCCTTGATAGGTGTCTTCAAAAGGAAATGTTGAATTGCCTGAGGTCAAATTTAAAGGAGTACCATAATATGTGAATTGGTTAACATGCTTCCAAGCTCCTCCAGTATAAGAAAGAGACCCTGTGAATGAAGTATTAATTGAAAAATCATTTCCCGATAAATCCAAGGTTCCGGAAATCATTTTAAGGTCATTGAGAACAGAAAGGTCTTCTTCAAATGTCACCTCCCCGGAGGCCTTATTCAATTTAAGTTCTCCTACGTTCATTGAAAACCCTGAAACAATCTGATCTTCACTTCCTGTAAATTCTATTTCAGTGTTACTCATTACAAAGGATCCGGTTCCAGATCGATCTATATCTCCAGTCAATGAAATTTCTATTGGCAGTAATAAGTCCTGTGTTCCTTGCAATTCCAAATCATGAATGAGGGTGGGCGTGGAGGAGTCAGGATAAGAGCTCGAAAGAAAAGACTGGGCCGTAGAATTATTCTTAAAAATGATTTTGCCGTCTAGTTGAATATTGGAAGCCTCAATAAGAGGGGTTTTTCCTTCAAGGATCAAAAAGCCCCCGTCTTGGACTTCAAACAAAGAAGCACTTGCTGAACTGGATCGAAATATGATTCCATCATTACAATTGGAAATTAAAGTTCCACCGGATTCAATTACAAAGTCGCCAAATGAACCTATCCCGTTGATGGTTTCATTGTTAAATGAAAAAGTAGAGCAACTAGCTGGGAGAGTAGAATTATCAAGGGTCTGGATGACAACTCCCGACTTGATTGTGAATTTGGAGGCTTTGAAAGGTTCCTCAACTGATAATTGAATCCCAGGTCCTGGGTCGAATTCTACGGTATATCTACTATTGGTGGAAAATCCACTCCAAGCCCCTTTTGGGATAATTATTCGTGAATTGCCTTTGAATATGATCTTACTTGCATTAGAATTTCCAATCCAGTTTTGGCTATTCCACGCTCCGGATGGAGTGCCAGGGGCAAGGCCAGAAAATGCATTCAGACTTCCATAAACTTCCAGACTAAACCCATTTAAATTTAACTTCTGACCTGCAGTGGTCTCAGAGTTTATATATACATTTTTGACAGATTCGTTATCTAAGAGTTTTAAAGTGTGGGATTGGTCAATATAGATGTCATGGCTAGAATTAGGTTTAGTGGAAGGAGTGCTCCAAATAGAACCGTCGAAAATATTCCATGTACTTAAGTTGGAAAAATTACCTGATTGAACAGTTTTATAGGCGCCAATTTCTTGTGAGAATAGCTTGTACCATTGGGCATTAAGAAGTACAACTGCCAGAAGAAACCTGTATATTCGGCAGACTGAAAAAATCCACTTTGGATGATATGTAGCCTTTACAAACATGTATCAACTATTAAAAAAGTGTAACTAATATAATAAAAATGAAATTGAAAAAGAAGTTCTTCTTCTACTTAATTCTTGGGTGTTTATTTGTGTTCGTTGGGAATTTACAAGGGATTGCTCAGCAATATCGGGTAAGTCTGCTCACTTGCGATCCGGGTGAGGAGATTTATAGTTCTTTTGGTCACAGTGCGATTCGAGTAGTTAATTTAGAAACTGGAAGGGATCAAGTTTATAATTATGGAACCTTTGATTTTAGAGCTCCCAACTTCGTATTAAAATTTGCAGGAGGTAGATTGGATTATTTTCTATCTGTTTCCACCTTCGATCGGTTTCTAGCAGAGTATAATTATTTTCAAAGATCCATGCGTGAAATGGAGTTTGATTTGAATCAGCAACAGAAGGTCGCCTTAGTTGAATTTTTAGAAATCAATTACCTTCCACAAAACAGAAGTTACCGATACGATTTTTTCTATGACAATTGTGCTACTCGGATTCGAGATGTAATAGAGACCATAGTTGGCGATCAGTTGATTTGGAATGATGAAAATCAAGAGCCTATTGAGAAGACATTCCGGCAATTGATTGATGAAAAGGTATTTTATATGCCTTGGTCTGACTTGGGGATAGATCTTGCTTTAGGATCTCGCCTCGATGTAGATGCCACTCCAAGAGAGGAGCAATTTCTTCCAGATTACATGGAACAGGCATTTTCCAGAGCTGAAATACAAGGTGATGGGCCCACACGACCTCTGGTAAAAAATGAACGAGTGATTCTTGATTTTGCTCCCAAAGAAAATTCATTGGGGTTATTTAATCCCTACCTTCTCTTTTGGATAATCGCCATAATTTTCACCGCAACTACTTTTATTGGGTTTAGGAAGAAAAGGCTTTTTATTGGTTTTGATCTCGTCTTTTTTGGAATCTTGGGGATTCTCGGTTTAGTCATCAGTTTACTTTGGATTGGATCGGATATTCCTTCTACCAAATGGAACTGGAATATTTTATGGGCTTTCCCTGGTCATTTAGCTTTAATCCCAGGTTTACTTTCAAAGTCTTTGAAGCCTTGGCTCAGAAACTACCTCTTGACTGCATTGGTATTAGCAGATGCTGCAGTGGTATTTTGGATTTTAGGTTGGCAATCTTTTCATCCTAGTTTGATTCCGATTATGTTAGTCATCATATTAAGGACTAATTATCTTTATTATAATGTGGCGCGTTATAAGATACCACTTGTCTGAAATATTCCAGCTGGAAAACTTTTAAGGGGTTTTTTACTGTTATAGGACTTAAGATTGAGCTATGGAATTTAAATTAACATCAGATTACTTACCCACAGGAGACCAACCGAAGGCAATTGAAAAGCTTACCGAAGGGGTGAATTCCGGTGAAAAGTCACAAGTGCTCTTAGGTGTAACAGGTTCAGGAAAAACATTTACGATTGCAAACCTCATTCAACAAGTACAGAAACCAACGCTTATACTTAGCCATAATAAGACCTTGGCTGCTCAGCTGTATGGTGAGTTCAAGCAGTTTTTTCCAGACAATGCAGTTGAATATTTTATTTCTTACTACGATTATTACCAGCCAGAGGCCTTTATTCCAAGCTCAGGTACTTATATAGAAAAAGATCTTTCTATAAACGATGAAATTGAAAAGCTTAGATTAAGTGCCACCTCCAGTTTACTTTCAGGAAGAAGAGATGTCATTGTCGTTGCTTCAGTGTCCTGTATTTATGGTATTGGTAATCCTGAGGAATTTGGTAAAAATGTGATTCGTCTCCAAGAAGGTGACCGCATACCGAGGAACCAATTGTTATTTAAATTGGTAGATATTCTCTATAGTAGAACCCAGCAAGATTTGACTCATGGCACTTTTCGTGTCAAAGGTGATACGGTTGATATTTTTGTAGCCTATGCTGATTTTGGTTATCGAATATTTTTTTGGGGTGATGAAATTGAAGCGATACAAAGAATTGATCCTGCTTCAGGGAAAAAGCTTTCTGATGAAAAAATCATTTCCATATTTCCGGCAAATTTATTTGTGACAGGAAAAGATACCATCAATACTGCCATTCATGAAATACAACATGACATGGTGGATCAAGTGAATTTCTTTGAAAAAGAAGGGAAATTCTTAGAGGCAAAACGCCTTCAAGAACGGACAGAATTTGATTTAGAAATGATTAGGGAACTTGGCTACTGTTCTGGGGTAGAAAATTACTCACGATATTTTGATCGAAGATTACCTGGTACAAGACCTTTCTGTTTGATCGATTATTTTCCTGATGATTTCCTGTTAGTGGTGGATGAAAGCCATGTCACTATCCCTCAAGTAAGAGCCATGTGGGGAGGAGATAGATCCCGTAAAGTCAATCTGGTAGATTTTGGGTTCAGATTACCTTCTGCCTTGGACAATAGACCACTAAAATTTGATGAATTTGAGGACTTGACCAATCAAATAGTTTATGTGTCTGCAACACCAGCAGATTATGAATTGTCACAAACGGAAGGTGTAGTGGTTGAACAGATCATTAGACCAACTGGGTTGTTGGATCCCACTATTGACGTAAGACCTAGCCAAAATCAAATTGATGATCTATTGGAGGAAATTGATCAGACGATCAAAAAAGAAGCACGTGTCCTAGTTACTACTTTGACCAAAAGAATGGCTGAAGAACTTCAAAAATACCTTGAGAGGGCTGGGGTCAAATCCAGGTACATCCATTCTGAAGTGAAAACATTGGACCGAGTTGAAATTCTAAGAGAATTGCGTCTTGGGATTTTTGATGTATTGGTAGGGGTAAATTTGCTTAGAGAAGGGCTGGATTTGCCTGAAGTATCTTTAGTCGCAATTTTGGATGCCGATAAAGAAGGTTTTTTGAGAAACGAAAGAAGTTTGGTGCAAACAATTGGTAGAGCAGCTAGAAATCAAGAGGGGCGCGTAATCATGTATGCGGATAAAATTACTCCTTCTATGCAAATGGCTATTGATGAAACTAAGAGAAGGAGAGCTATCCAGATGGAGTATAACGAGATAAATGGAATCACTCCAACTACCGTTATAAAATCGAGGGATAAGATTATGGGTCAGACAAAAGTGGCTGATTCGAAAAAGAATGCTAAAATCTATGTAGAGCCTATGCCTGGTGAAGGGATTATGGCAGCAGATCCAGTTGTTCAATATTTAAGCAAAGACAAACTGGAAAAGTTGATCCTGCAAACGCAAAAGCAGATGGAAAAGGCTGCAAAAGAACTAAACTTTATGGAGGCAGCCAGATTGAGAGATGAGTGGCAATCTCAAAAGAAGAGATTAGAGGAGCTATCAAGAGGCCCGGGAATTTGAAAATTACAGAAATAAATGATGACCCTTCAAGAGGTGAAAAGTCTTGCTGCAAAAGGGGAGGGCTTAAAAATAGAATTTAAAAAGAAGGCTGCTTATCCGGAAAAGATAGTCAGGGAATTTATTGCCTTAGCAAATACTGCTGGTGGGGTAGTGATGATAGGGGTAGATGATGACGGGACCGTTTCAGGTCAGCGATTTATTGAAGAAGAAGTTTATGTGATGGAAAAAGCAATAAAGGAATTGATCTTTCCAGCTCTTCAATATGAATTGTTTGTTCTACCCATTAATTCTAAAAAAGGAGTTGCTGTGTTTAAATTAGAGCAAAGTCAAAATCGTCCCCATTATTTAAAAATTGATAAGAAAAGACAGTCTTTTATCAGGGTGGAAGATAGAAGCGTGCAAGCGAGTATAGAAGTTTGGGAGATTTTGAAAAGGAGTAAAAATCCAAAGGATGTAGTTTTTACCTATGGTAGAAAGGAGGAGATTCTACTTAAATCTCTAGAAGAAAAACAAAGAATTTCAGTTCGGGAATTTTCTAAAATTGCCAAAATTCCAAAATTTTTAGCTTCCAAAACATTGGTGAGGTTGGTTTTGGCGAATGTATTGTTGATTCATCCACAAGAGTCTGATGATTATTTTACTTTGAAAGAGTAGGGAGTTTGATACCCGTTCTTTCGATGAAACCGAGATTTCCTTGAATGCCACCAGTATGAATTATTAAGATGGAGGAGCCTTTTGGAAAGTAATTGTTTTGGATTAAATCCCAGTTAGCAAAAGCGGTCTTCCCTGTATAAATTGGATCCAAGACTATACCAAATTCCTGATAAAACATCCAAATAAAATCGATTAACCCGGGCTTGTATTTCGCATATCCCCCAAAATGGTATCGGTCAAAAATTGTAAAAGAACCTTTTGGTTCGATTTTATAAAATTTAAGTAAATTCTGAATTTCTTGATGGATAAAAGTTCCTTTGAGCGAAGAGATTCCTATTAGGGATTGTTGCTTCTTGACCGTTTCAGCCAAGCCGGCTATAGTACCTCCCGTTCCAATGGCAGAAACTATATGAGTGAAGGTTTCATCTTCTGGTGTTAGGATTTCTTGAGTTCCTTTTATAGCAAGTTGATTTGTCCCTCCTTCTGGAACCAAATAAAAATCTCCAAACTGACGTTTCAGATCTGTTTGAAATTGCTCCTCAGTTTTTTTTCTATACTCTTCTCTCGAAACATAATGAAGATTCATTCCAAGAGATTGGGCCAATTCGAGCGTAGGGTTTAAAGGTTGAATATTTTCTCCTCTGATGACTCCAATAGCTACGAGCCCGGCTTTTTGTGCAGCAAATGCAGTAGCTGCAATATGATTTGAATAGGCACCACCAAATGTGAGTAGGGTTTGATGATGCTTGGATAGCGCTTCTTTTATATTATATTTTAATTTAAAATATTTGTTTCCAGATACTTGGGGATGAATCAAGTCTAATCTTTTGATGGAAAGCGTGACTCCTTTTTCCCGTAAAAGGGTGTGGTTTAGAGTCTGGTTCACAACATCGTTTGGAGTTAGCATTGGCTTCATTTTAGAGATATTGACAAAGTTAAGCTTGATCCTCCTATTTTTGCAGTATGAATATAAATCCTGAAGACGACTTCGAAGACGAGGAGGTTGAATTGTTTGAGCATTATCGGATTATTATTGACAAGGGGCAGACCCTCACTAGGATAGATAAATTCCTAAGCGATAAGATAGCTAATGCTACAAGAAATAAAGTTCAACAAGCCATCGATGCAGGCTCCATATTAGTCAATGGAAGTCCAACTAAGGCCAATTATAAAGTAAAGCCTTTGGATGATATTCGTGTCATGTTGGAGAAGCCTCCTAAGGAAACAGAAGTATATTCTGAAAACATTCCTTTGGACATAATATATGAGGACCCTTATTTATTGTTGGTAAATAAGCCTCCTGGGATGGTGGTGCATCCTGCGCATGGGAATTGGTCTGGAACCTTGGTGAATGGGCTTGTTTACTATTTTGAGAATCTTCCCGAGATGAAAGGTAATACGGGTAGACCTGGGTTGGTTCATAGGATTGACAAAGATACTTCTGGCCTTTTGGTAATAGCCAAAACAGAAGAGGCAATGACTAACCTTGCCAGCCAGTTTTTTCATCACACGATTGATAGAACATACATTGCCTTGGTTTGGGGCGAGCCGAATGAAGATGAAGGTACGATTACGGGGAATGTAGGAAGAAGTGCAAAAAATAGGAAGGTGATGGATGTGTTCCCTGAGGGAGAGCAAGGAAAACATGCAGTAACGCATTGGAAGGTTTTGAAGCGCTTACGATACGTCACATTAATCCAATGTAATTTAGAGACGGGACGGACACATCAGATTAGAGCACATATGAAATATCTAGGACATCCATTGTTCAATGATGCTATGTATGGAGGAGATAAAATCCGAAAGGGTACTCAATTTTCTAAATACAAGACCTTTGTCCAAAACTGTTTTGACTTAATGCCAAGACAAGCGCTTCATGCTCAATCTCTGGGTTTTATACATCCCATTACAAAGGAAAAGCTCCATTTTGAGGTTCCCCTTCCTCCAGATTTTCAATCTGTTTTAGAGAAGTGGGAGTCATATGTAAATTTTGAGTGATAGAAACTGATTTAAAATTCAAAAAATGCTTTAAAATATTGCTAAAACGACAAAAAAATCAGCGTTTTTAACTAAAAATGATAATTCCACTGATAAAGATTGAAAAATCGTTAAAATTATACCTTGATTCGCCTAATTAATTTACGAAATTATATTTTTTAATTCACATTATTAAAAATACTGTAAAAATTTGCTTTATTTTTTATATAATTTGCAAAAATAAGTTGAATGTGCCTATATTTGATTCATCAACAGAGATAAAAGATCTCTAGCGACACATACTGTAGGATGTTGAAATTGGCAGACAAGCCCTCCTGTCTCGGGGGTGGAGGTCATGGGATAAAGCATTTAGCGAGCTCGTAAATTTGCCTAACTACTCCGTGGAGGTTCGAATCCTTCTCCTACAGCAGGTTATTTTGGGTTTATTGTTAATTGACTAAAACCATGAAATTTTGTTTCATGGTTTTTTTTATGTCTATACTTTTTTTGGCATAGATTATCTTTTGTAATTAGATGTTTATACAATAGAATGAATTGGGGATTGAACCACTCGGAGAACATTGTCAAATTCATAAAATTTCATTCGAAAAAAACTTAAAAATTTTTGATATGGTAATAAAAATGACATAAAAATTAAATTAATGTAAAAAATAAAATAAAATATTATCAAAATTTTAATAAACCAATGGTATTTCTAATTTTGGGCAGTCAATTAAAAGAATTGAACAACAAAAACCCAAAAGTCTCATTAAGCATGATTGGATATTTTTTCACTTTTGCTTCATACCAGCTTGGGTCCTAATACATACAGCCGATATACCTATCTGTTCTCAAACCTATTAATACCTATTAATTTATTGTAGGATGTTGAAATTGGCAGACAAGCCCTCCTGTCTCGGGGGTGGGGAATCCAGAATAAAGCGTAATTCAACCGGACTATTGCCTAACTGCCTCGTGGAGGTTCGAATCCTTCTCCTACAGCAATAAAAGCAACACATTGTGTTGCTTTTTTCGTTTCAGCGAAAAAGAATACATGGTAAAATATCATTCATAATGGCTATTTTAGGTCAAAATTACCTTTAATGTCAGAAAAAGTACATCATACTAAATCAGCTCATCCATTTAGGAAAAAATTACTGAAATGGGTAATGATTGCTTTTTTAGGACTACTATTTTTAGAATTTATTTTCTATTTCGGTTCTAATTTGTTGCTGTCTAATTGGGCAAGAAACAAAATTAACGAATCAACTGATGATGTTTATCAGATTGAATTCAACCGAATTAATTTTTCTCTTATTCGAAGGGGCGTTTTTTTGGATGGAATAATTATGAAGCCTGTTGAGGGTGTAGTTGCCAAACCAGGGCAGACATTATTTGCTTTTACACTGGATGAATTGGCATTTAAAGGGCTCTGGTATAGTTTTTCAGAAAATATATTTTACATAGGCAAATTGGAGTTTGACAATCCTAATATTAGTATGGATTTACCAGAGGATAGGTCTGGAAATTTGCAACAAGTGGATTCTGCAAAAATTGATAAAGAATCTCCAGTCAATGAACTGGAGGAGGAAGTGAAAAAGAGTATTGAAAATATGAAATTGAATGCGTTGGTAGTCCGAACATTGGAAATCAACCATGCTGATTTGTTTTTTCTAAATTTTTTAAGTCAAAGTTCCTTAGAAGCAAACAATACCAAATTACTTGTCAGGGACATTAATTTGACTACACAAGAGGAGTGGGAAACTCCTTTTAATGCAAGGGGGTTTGAATTTGATTTAGAAAATGTACTATTTCCTTTACCTGATGATGTTCATAAGATTACTGCAGATAAGGTCTTTATCAGTTCTTTGACCAATCAGGTTGACCTTCGGAATTTTGAATTGTCTGGGGATAAAAATAAGGAAAGCAAGGCCTACTACTCTGCAAAACTGAATGCGTTGCGGATAGGAAATGTAGATTTAAATCAAGCGTTCATGACCTCAAGACTTTTAATAGACGAAATTGTCATGGAGGATCCTCTTTTTAAAGTAGAGAGGGTATTTAAAGCAGATAAAGACAGTACTTCTACGGGTGATTTGAATGAGCTGATTGATGGGGTATTAGAATCAATTTATGTAAAGGAGCTTTCTATCAATGATGGCAAGTTCGTTACCTCCAATGCGATTGACACCTTAAAAAATAGAATTGACATTGAAGGTTTGGACTTTAAAATGATTGAATTCTATTTAGGAAATGATGAATCAAAAAAGCAAAACCAATTTTTTTATGGAGAAGATGCATCCATGGAAATCAGAGATGCAAGCTTGTATTTGTCAGATGAAGTTCATTTGATCAGGGGTGAAAAAATTAGTGTTTCTTCATTCAAGGATGAAATAGAGATTGATAATGTCAGTTTTCAGCCAAGGGAAGGGGCTCTTCAGGAAAAAGACCCAGACCAAATCATACGAATTTTTCTGCCTAAAGTAGCCTTGACCAAAGCAAACCTGAAATTATTATATAATGAAAGGAAGTTTGAAATGGATGAATTGATGCTCAATTCTCCTCAAGTGGAATTCGTAGAACTTCGGAAAAAGAAAAACCAACCCTCCCAAAACGTTACTATAAAGGATTTATTGGAAGGGTACCTTACTGATGTGAAAATAGGAAAGCTTGATTTAAATGATGGGGAGGTTCAATTTAAAAATGAAGCTGGAGAAAGAACTAATGATATTGGGTTTGAAAGGTTTAGTCTAGAATTAGATGAGGTGTTTTTTCAACCTAATTCTACCAAATCAATCAGTGAATTCCTATTTGCAAAAGATGTGGTCCTTAGTTTGGAGAAATATCGTTTAAAACTTCGGGATAATCTTCATGAGTTTAAAGCTGATCATGTGACCATTGATTCAAAAGACTCTCTTTTGTCTATCAATGGCTTAAGTATTAGTCCTGAAAACCCGAATCAAGTCCAGCAAGTATTGGACGACTATGGCAAAAGCGTGATTCTTGATATTCGAATTCCTGAGTTTAGGGCTGAAGGTTTTAATATGAGAGCTGCATTCGAGGAGGAAAAGTTAATAATTCAACAAATTTTGATTCCTGAACCTGAACTGTTCATGTCCAGGTTTAGAAAAAAGCGGAGCTCAAATTCATCAGCCTCTTTAGAGTCCAGCGTTGAAATCAAGAACTTACTCACTTCATATTTTAATGTAATAGAAATTGATTCTCTGAGCTTTTCAGAAGGAATAATAAAATATGAGAATTTCTCTGGTCCTAAGGATATTGCTTTTCAGGAGGACAATTTATCCTTAAAACTGAAAGGATTTTATGTGGATAATACTGGATATGAAAGAGAAGGCGATAGAACTTTTTTCTCTGAAGAAATCGATCTTAGGTTAAAAAATTATGCTTTTGATCTTGCCGGAGGAAATTATCGAGCCACCACCAATAATTTAAGTTTCAACTCAATTGACCAATCAATCATTATTGATAGTTTAAAGCTGGTCCCCGGTCCGGACTTGGAAAATAAGCTTGCTCTTTCTTTAGACTTGCCTCAAGTGACATTCAATGGGGTGGATATTGAATCATTCCTTTTTGAAAATGTTCTTGATCTGAATAAATTAAAGGTGATGGGAGGGAGAATCAATATTGAAATTGATAAAGATTATGAACAGCAAGAGAAAGAGGAAAATGAGCAGAAAAAATCTCTACCAAAATCGATTGAATTGATTAAAATCGATTCAATTGAAGCAGTAAATTCCACATTGGGAATCAATTTTCGTTCTGGAACCAATGAAGCTCAGTCCATTCAAACAAATTTTGATCTAGGTATTCTTGGATTCAATTTTGATTCTACAGCGAATACCAAAGAAGATTTATCTGGCCTTTTTTCCGAAATAAACTTATCACTTCAGGATTTTTCTTTTGCGCTACCAGATAGTATTCATACGATCCAGTTTTCTAGTGTCAACGTGGATAATTCAGTAGATGCAACTATTTTTTCCAATTTTCAAGTAATTCCAAAGAGTACAACGATTGGTCCTGGATCCCCCATTGTTTCTGCAAGAATTGAACGTCTATCTCTTCAAAATAATACCTTAAAAGAAATCCAGGAGACCGGGATTTTTGACATGACTAAACTATCATTGGTAAATCCAGTAATTGACATTTACTTGGATTCTGCAGAAAAAGTAGTAAAGCCTAAACCTGCTAAACCAAAAAATAAAGAGGGGTTAATTCAAACAGTTCTTTTGCAGGATATTCTTGTTCAAAATGGCAAATTTACGCTATACAACAAGGAAATAGGTCCCATTGAACACTTGGCTTTTGATGGAGTAAATGTAGAATTAGCGGAACTGAACTTTAATTTGATAGGAAAGGATCAAAAGATAAATCCACAGTTTCTACTAGAAAAAGACCATAGTTTATCGTTGACAAACTACGTGTATTATAGTTCCGATAGTCTCAATAGAATTGACATCGGAAAGCTTAGTTTGCTGGATGATGATCTAATAGTGGAGGATATCAAAATGGGGCCGACTATTGGGAGGTATAATTATTTAAACCAACAAGGTTTCCAATCTGATGCGATCGATGCAGAAGTAAAGAAGGTCACCTTATTGAATATTGATTTTAACGAGTATTTTCTGAATAGCAAATTAAAAGCCCAAGGTTTAATTTTGGATAGCTTGAGCTTAGATGTGTTTAGAGATAAGCGTTTGCCCTTAAAGGAAGGTGTCTACAAACCTATGCCGCAAGCTTTGATGAGAAATTCACCCATTGATTTGGAGGTTGATTCAGTGAAAGTGAACGGTGGTCTAATTAGGTATGAAGAGTTTGGCCCCAAGTCCATGCTACCTGGGATGATTTCTTTTAATCAAGTTGATGCAAAATTGGCCCCTTTTATTTTAAGGAGGAGTGAGCAGGATTATCCGGTTAAGAATACGAAATTACATGTTACCAGCAAATTGATGGGGCAAGGGGATGTTCAGTTAGATGCAACATTATTTTATGAAGATCCCTATCCAATGGAAGTAGATATCTCATTGGGAGAATTAGATTTGACGACTTTAAATAATATGCTTACAAGAGGAGTATTTGTCAGGGTATTATATGGTAGAGTCACAGATGGGAAATGGAATTTTAAGGTAAATGACGATGTGGCAAGAGGGAAGATGAATTTTCATTATGAGGATTTGAAGGTTGAATTTTTGGATAGTTTGACCTTGGAGCGTGGCACAGGGAAGCTCAACTTAATGACCTTTATTGCAAACACGATAACCAAGAATTCTAATCCTCGAAAATTTTTCAATAAACGAGTGACGGCCACAATTTATAATGAGCGGGATAAATCCAAATTCATTTTTGGAGGATGGTGGAGAGCCACATTTAGTGGACTAAAAGGAAGTCTAGGTTTGGGGCAGGCAAAGGAGCCAAAGCGAAGGGAAGAAGAAGAGTAAAATCTGCGTTCGAGTCAAAAAAATCCCCCTTTGATCAAGTAGATCAAAGGGGGATTTTTTAAAGGGATTATTTCCTTATTAATTTGAGTTGTTCACTTTGATCTCCCCAAATAAGTTGGACGATATGCATTCCAGAGATGGCTGTTTCCAAATAGGAATTTACAGCCTGGTTTACCTCTTCGACAGAATTAGCAGAATAACTAACATTAATTCCTCTTACATCTGAAATCCTAACGATGATTGGTTCATCTTGGTAATTGGACGGATTGATTAAACCAACTGTAACGTTCGATCTAAGTTCACTAGGGTTAGGATAAATGATCCAATTGGACTCACCTTTCAAACTTGGAACCTGAATAGCTCTAGTGACACTATAAGTAAACGTGTCTTCAAAATCCACTTGCTTCAATCGATAGAAAATATTTCCTCCATAAGCTGGGAGTTGAGTATCTGTAAAGGTATAATCAGTTTGGCTATCCTTATATCCTTGACCTGCTACTTCTCCTATTTTTTCCCAATTGTCGGCGTTTCCTATGGATCTTTCTATTTCGAATCTGGCATTTGCCCATTCCTTAGAGGTTGCCCAAGATAATTGGCCATTACGATTGACTTCATCAAACTTCGCTTCAAAATAGAGGTACTCAACTTGGAGGATTTTGAAGTTGAGATAAGTAATATAGACTACTCCTGATCCTCCATTTCCTCCTCCCAAAGTGCCTGCGCCACCACCTGAACCAGTAAAAATAGTTCCATCGCTACCTGGTCCATTATCTGCAGCTGTTCCACCGAGAATTACACCATTTACCTCACCACCAAGACCTGGAGTATTTGGTTCTCCATTAAAATTAAATCCAATTCCTCCTCCACCGGCACCATAACCTTGAGTAACTCCACCCAATACAAAAGAGCTGCCTTCTCCTCCATCTCCAGCTTTAGACTGACCTACACCAGCTCCACCTCCGGGACCACCTGATAGGCCAGCTCCGCCACCTCCACCGCCTCCCCGGGCATGGTTTGATTGCTGGCCTCTACCGCCATTACCTCCACTATTTCCTTGCCCAGGTATACCGGCTCCACCAATACCTGGAGTATCTAGGGCTTGATCACTGTATGCACCACCTCCTCCGGATGCCCCATCAGCTCCATTCAAATTATTAAAAGATCCTCCTCCCCCGCCACCAAGGGCAGTAAGGCTTATTGAAATTGGACCATTTGGATCCGAAATAGATGAAGTTACTGTAGTGCTTCCTCCATTTCCTCCTTTTACATTGACTGTGGATGCTCCATTTCCACCTTGTCCTACTTGGATATTTATTGAGTTGCCTGAAGATATGCCATATGGGTCTGTACTTGTGACTGTGGTTGAGTTAATACCACCGCCACCGCCTCCACCGGCAGTAGGCCCCATTCCACCACCTCCGCCACCTCCAACGGCAAAAATTGAAAACTCAACCAAACCTTCAGGTATTTCCCAACTATCATTACAATTGAACCTAATAACAGTTTCTCCTGACTTTGCACCATCATCTATGATCTCAAAACAATCATTATCATTTGGATCAGGACAAGAATATGAAATTATCACTTCTCCATTAGTACCAGGACCTCCTCCACCAGTAACATAAATTAGACTTGTTGATAAAGGATCTGGGTCAGAGGAATCTCTCGTTATATAGGTGTCTCTTTCCGCACCTGTACCCCCTCCCTCACCAATAAAAATACCTAAGACTTCCCCTGGAGTTACTGGAATTGTAACTAAATCCGTTTGGCCAGAAGTTCCTCCCCCAGTAGCTTGTATAGTGATTTCATAAATTCCTGCAGGCACATAAAAAGTCCCATCTTGATCAAATGTTGCCCCACAGACACTGAAATAAGCAACATTATTTTGAGTCAAGGGGATATCACATACGTCAGTAACTTTTTGAATGGACTTGACTGTGATTGTATAAACATCTACGTCAAGATTTGTCAATGGGATGGTTGGAAATACTCCTCTTCCGTCTGTTACAGAAAATGGAGCCGAAGTTTCTTCGGTAGGAGGTGGAGTTCCATCATCGAGCTCATAAGTAACTATATATTGACCATTTGGAAGTGTAGTTGGGTTTCCATTTATTATAATCCTTGCTTGACCACCTGTAGTAGTTGCAGAAACAGCTGAAATAGAAGTCAATTGATAGGTTGGCGTGACATCAATTGTTCCTGTTGCTTCTAATCCGCTTATACAGTTTCCATTTAATGGAATGGAATAAGAATATAAACCAGGTACAGCTCCAGTAACATCGCCTGAAAATTCAATTAATCCGGTTGAGGCGTCAAAGTTAGCTGAAACTCCTAATGGTAAACCTGTTGGAGTACCTATTGAAGTAACTCCAGTCGTAGGTTGAGTAAAAGTTTGGAGAATTGGCGAGCTGATACAAACAGATGGGAAAGAATTAGAAGTAGGTCCTACTGTTGCCAAGGCTTCCACGTCTGTGGTAGAGGAGGCAGGAGAAGCTGCACTACATCCGGTACTACCATTTGAGTAACTTACCTCTACTGTTTTTGATCCGTCAGAAAGCCAAATTATACTCACTGTATGATCAGAGGAGCTTATTCCACCCGCGGTAATTGTGTAATCAGTTCCTGCAACTCCAGGAATACTCCAAGTGTAATTTGCTTGACCAGATTGGGTAGTGTAAGTTACTTCTTCTATTTCAGCACAAATTTCTATTCCAGGGGAACTTGTAAATGTAGGAACCGGTAAAGGATCAACTTTGACAATATACGTAGCAAACGGACCTGAACATCCATTTGCAAGAGGAGTTATGGTATAGGTTACTGTACCTTGGGAACTTCCAGAATTAATAATTGTCTCTACTGGAATAGGTCCCGTTCCACTTGTTGCAAACCCACTAACATCAGAAGAACCAGAAGCGGTCCAAGAAAATGTGGTGTTTAAAACGTCAGAGGTTAAGTCAACCTGAGAAGTATTTTCGCCTGAACAAATCGTTTGTTCAAGTATTGTGTTGGTTACTGTAGGAGTGGGATTTACATAAATGGTATAGTCCAAAGGAGGCCCAGAACATCCATTTGAAATTGGTGTAATTTCAAAAGTAACAAATCCCTGAGTAGGTCCAGTTGTGCTAATTGTTTGGGGTAATAGAGCCCCTGTACCACTTGGTGCAAACCCAGAAACTCCGCTAGATGAAGTAACTATCCAATCAAAAGTTGTCCCATTAACTGAAGATGTAAAATCAACTTGTGTACTGGTACCTCCAGAACAAATGGTTTGATCCGTATTGGTATTGGTAACTGTGGGGATTGGATTAACCTGTACCGTGTATGTAGCAATAGGTCCATTACAACTATTGGCAGTTGGAGTAATTTCATAGGTCACTGTGCCAGGGCTATCTCCAGAGTTCGAAATTGTTTGAACTGGAATTGGACCAGTTCCACTAGCCGCAAATCCAGATATTCCGTTTGTTGCAGAAGCTGTCCAAGAAAAAGTTGTTCCAGCTACAGTAGAATTAAGGTCCACTTGAGTGGTGTTATCTCCAGAACAGATGGTTTGAGTTAATGAGGTATTTGAAACTTCAGGAAGTGGGTCTACATATACAGTATAGTTTATTGCAGGGCCCACACATCCATTTGCAGATGGAGTGATTGTAAATACAACTGAGCCTTGTGTTTGCTCAGAATTTGATAATGTTTGGATAGGGATATTTCCGGCTCCACTTGTAGAATGGCCAGTTATTCCAGCTGAAGCAGTGGCAGTCCAAGAGAATGTGGTTCCTGATACGGCTGAAGTCAAAATAACTTCTGAAATATTTTCACCATAGCAAATAGTTTGTTCTAAGTTCGTATTTGTTACGGTTGGAATGGGATTCACTGTTATTGGTCCTGAAACAGAAGATATATCATCTGGACCACAATCACTTTGGACAACCACAAAGTAATAATATGTTCCTAATACCGCTGGAGGAGTAAATGTTTCAGAATTTGTACCTATTGCAGTAATATTTCCAGTGGTTGTGGAGTTTTGATCATTTTGATACCATTGATAACTTAAGGTGCCTGTACCAGTTGCAGTTATAGATAATGGGTTTAAGTTGGATCCATCACAAACTGTCTGTGCATTTAGATCTTCATCAGTGATTTCTGTCAATGGGGTCACTATAAATGCACCCGAAACTGATGTCGGTACAGTACCGCAGTTACTTGAGGCTGTTGCATAATAATACAATGTTCCAACAGCAGAGGAAGAAGGAGTAAAGTTGGGATCTGTTGCGCCTGGAATTAAAGTTCCTCCTGAGTTGGATGGAGCAGTATTACTATACCATTGGTAACTAACATCCCCCTCTCCTGAAGCCAAAATATTTAGATCGGGAAAAGAGCCTCCTTGACAAGTTGTTTCTTCGGCAGTAGATGGATTAATATCAATAACTGTGATCGGTGGATTTACTCGATATTCACCCGAGAGTTCAGACACAACGGTTCCACAAAAACCTGTAACAACAACATAGTAGTAGTTAATTCCTTCTGGTGTAGATGGAGGGGTAAAAGAACTGGATGTCGCACCTGGAACTATTGTTCCAGGATTAGCGGCAATATCAGAATTATCTGGTTTTGCATACCATTGGTAGGTTAGGTCTCCTCCAACGGCATTAATTGTGAGTGGAATATCAAAACCATCTCCAAAGCATTCCACATCTCCTGTAGTATCCGGCTGAACGGTAATGGCAGTAATTGGATTTACAGTAACAGTCAAAGTAAAGTCAGGCCCTTGGCATCCTCCAGAAGTTGGAGTTACCGTATAGGTAGCAGTCTGAGGAGTGTTTGTGGGATTGGTAAGAGTTCCAGTGATTGAATTTCCACTATCGTCTGAGCCACCAGTTAATCCACCTGTTACAGAGCTCAGTACCCAATCATAAGTGGTTCCAGCAGGCACGATTCCGTCTACTCCATCAGTTGGGGTAAGAGAAAAAGAGTCTCCGGTACAAATGTCCAAAGTTAGGTCATCGATGGTTGCGATAGGATCAACAGTTACGGTCACCGTAAAATCGGGCCCCACACATCCATTGGAGGTTGGTGTAACGGTATAAGTAGCTGTTTGAGAAGAGCTGGTAGTATTTGTTAAGGTTCCTGAAATGTTGTTTCCACTACCTGAAACACCACCTGTCAAACCAGCAGAAATCACAGGGGCATCCCATGAATAAGTAGTGCCGGCTGGAATAATGCCATCAATACCATCTGTAGGTGTTACTGTGAATAAATCCCCGCTACAAACAGTTTCGGTCATGTCTGTAACATCGGCTTTTGGACTTACTGTCACAGTAACCGTGAAAGTTTCATCGGAGCAAGTTCCTGAACTAGGAGTTACCTCGTAAGTAGCCGTCTGTGTGGAATTTGTTGGGTTTGTTAATGTGCCAGTAATAGAGTTTCCGCTTCCTGCAGTACCACCAGTAAGACCACCAGTTACTGTAGGAGCTCCCCATATATAAGTAGTTCCAGCTGGGACAATACCATTGGTTCCATTGATGGGAGTAATGTTAAAGTTTTCTTCACTACAAACATTCTCTGTGATATCGGAGATATTAGGCCCGGGATTTACAGTAACAGTCAAAGTAAAGTCAGGCCCTTGGCATCCTCCAGAAGTTGGAGTTACCGTATAGGTAGCAGTCTGAGGAGTGTTTGTGGGATTGGTAAGAGTTCCAGTGATTGAATTTCCACT
>NZ_JAFIDJ010000002.1:1185150-1556731 GCF_017051705.1 Algoriphagus lutimaris
GTTTCCACTACCTGAAACACCACCTGTCAAACCAGCAGAAATCACAGGGGCATCCCATGAATAAGTAGTGCCGGCTGGAATAATGCCATCAATACCATCTGTAGGTGTTACTGTGAATAAATCCCCGCTGCAAACAGTTTCGGTCATGTCTGTAACATCAGGTCTTGGAATAATAGTAACAGTTCCTTGCTTAGATAGCGTAAAAAATGAATTATAGGGAGGTGTAGCATCTATAGTGTAGGTTCCGCTGGTGGTTGGCGTTCCAGTAATAGAAATAGTTCCTGCAGTATAATTAATGTCTGAACTCAATCCAGTGGGTAAATCTGAAATAGTAACCGTTGAATTTGGTGGGAATGAATAAGTCGTTTCGATTATCGGATCATCCTCACAAACAGACTGATTGTCCGTACCTGAGGCAGATGTAAGAGCTATATAAGAAATTCTTAATTGGCCATTTCCTCCATATCCACCAACTATTTCTGTACCGGATGCATTGCTGCGGTATGAACCACCACCTCCTCCCCCAGGAGCGACTCCATTTTCACCTCTTCCTTGATTTTGACCTGAACTTCCAGATCTTCCATTTCCTCCGTTTCCCCCTCCTGTTGGTGCTATAGCTCCTAAACTATTTGTTGCGCTAATTCCATTTGCATTAATTCCAGCGGAGGAACCTCCGCCTCCTCCGTCATTTCCATTTGCATCTGCACCATTCCCACCGCTAAACTTGATTGAACCATAGCCTGCTGCAGCTGATCCACCGCTGGCACCAAAAGTTGAATTCAATGGGACTGAATTTCCTCCCTTGGCCATTAAAGTAGTATTACTTAAAAACCATGTGTCTTCTCCATTTGTTGTGGTAAGCGCACCAAACCCCACATTAAAATTTATGACTTGACCAGGTGTTACAGTAATTACGCTACTGGAATATGCTCCACCACCTCCTCCTCCAACAGTTCCGTTAGACCCTGATTTAGTTCCTCCACTTCCTCCTGCTCCCCAAACTTCAACAGTAATAGAAGTTACTCCTGCAGGAACGGTAAAAGTCCCTGATCCAGGTGTTGTAATTGTCTGTGTCTGAGCTGCTAAAAAATTTGAAAATACTATTCCAAGCATCATTCCAAGCAGAAAGATGGGTTGAAAAAGTATTTTAGGTAAAAAGTGTTTCAGATGCATTAATTAGTTATCTGGTAACAAAAATTTCGAATCCATTAAAATGTATTTCAAATATACTAAGTTGCTTTTTAGTTTAAAAGAAATTGAACATAAATTATTGAAATTCAATTAGTAAAGGCCCATTCTCACGATTACTCAAGAATTAAATTGACAAGAATTAATTTTGTCTTTAAAAGCTGATTTTTTTGTAAAGTTTCAAATAGGCAATAGAAATTTTTTGACTAATATTTTATATTACAAATATATGCATTTAACCTGCACTTATATGAGTATATATAAAACAATGTTTTGAATATTAGTAGAAATGGTGCCAAATCTATTAATAATTATACGAAAAACAAATATTATTCTATTCTAACTAAAATATATGCAATTAATACTTATTTTTTAGTTGTAAACTATTTTGAAAAATTGGAATCTCAAAAGTGGTCTAAATTTTATTCAGGACTCAAAAACGTTCCTGATTTTTTTTCAATTTTATATAGAATTAAAAATTCTAATCTTATTCTTTGAACTCTTGCATATTTCTGAAGCCTTGTGTCCACTACCTTATTGAATTAAATACTAGATGACCTGACAATTTTTAGAGAATGACCAATCAATAGGAGTTAAAGCCAGAAGATGTTACATAATTTGGGAATCCTGATCTAGAATTGGATAATTATTAATTGGAAAGGCGTTAGAAATAAGGTTTCAAGATAGGTTTCGAAAATCAATACGGGTTAACCCAAAATTCATTGAAAAAATATCCTGCTTTTTTGTGTTAGCTTCAAGAATCTTCGATACTTCTATTTTTGTAACGTCAATTATTGATTTGTTTGTTCTGAAAAAATTGGAAGAGCTAGTTAGGTTTATTTCTTAAGGATTTTATGAGATTCTTGACGAGATCCCCAATTAATTTTTATAGTGTATAACCCATTTTTGGAATGAAGAAGATATTCCCGAAGAATAGCTGTTAGTTCGTCAGGGTTATAACCTGAAAAAGTATTGGTTGTCCCATTCATTTGGATAATTGAGACACTTATTAACTGGTCAAAAAGAGAAGCTGGATCATTTAGTCTTAAATTTAAATTGGCACCGTTGGTTGGATTAGGATAAAGATTCCATTTTTTAGAGGATAGCAAAGGGTCTACCTGGATGCTTTTGGTTTTACTATAGCTAAAGCTTCCATCTACATCAATTTGTTTTATCCTATAAAATATATTTCCACCTGTAAAAGGAAGATGTTCATCCTGATATGAATAGGCAGAAATTTCTTGAGTATATCCCTTTCCATCTACTCTCCCAATAGTTTCCCAATATTCGATCGTATTTACTGATCGCTCAATTTCAAAATGAGAATTTTGCCACTCTTTGCCAGTCGCCCATTCCAACAAGCTCTTTCGATCTCTTGAATTATAAAACGTATTAAAATAAAGAATTTCAACGGGTAAGATCCTATAGATTATATTTACCACAACCACTCCATCAGCACCTTTACTTCCACTAGAGGCTCCAGCATTTCCTCCTGAACCATTTGAGCCGTATCCATTTCCTCCCACTCCATCTGCAGTCGTACCAGTTCCACCTCCACCGGCTCCAAAAATCCCTGTAAAACCATTTGGAGTAATTCCATCTCCTCCATTTCCACCTTGCCCAATAGAAGCAGATGATACGCCAGAAAATCCTGCTCCAGCAGCACCTCCTCCTCCGGCTCCAGCTGCTAAAGAATTGGTGGTATAACTTCCGTTTCCTCCAGAATTTAAATAAATGATTCCTGCTCCAGCTCCTGAGCTTGTTCCGCCTCCAGAACCTGGGCCAGCTTGAGATGCCGGAGTTATTCTAGAACCACCTCCTCCACCCGAACCGCCAATACCGCCATCTCTATTTGAACCAGAGCCTCCTCCGTATCCACCCCCGTTAGCTCTAAACGTACTAGAAATAGTTCCAGAATTTAAAACAACGATTGTATTTCCTCCAACAGTTCCTCTATTGCTTGAGTTAACTGAACCATTTCCTCCAGTTCCAATAGTAATAACTAATTCAGCTCCTAAATTCAAATCCACATTGATGACTTTAACTTCTCCACCACCTCCACCTCCAGCTGAAGTGCCACCTCCACCGCCACCTCCACCGCCAACTAGTAGGATATCTACATTTGCCACTGCAAAAATTTCACTTGTTGGGTCAAACCCTGTAATATCAGAAAGGTCAGTGATTGTGAATGTTCCGTTGGAAGTGTAGGTCTTTGTTGCGCTAACAGACCTGACATATTGGGCTGAAGAATCTAAAACACTCCATAAAAAAGAGATTGAAATCAATGAAAACCGTAATAGAGCGTTCAAATTGAAATAAAACTTGAAGCTCCAAAGAGCAAATTTTAGATTCATTCTTTAGACTTAAAAATTTAATCTTTATCAGGGTGAGATTAAAGACCAAATTCTTTCAGAACTAATTAAATGCTGTTTTAATTAAAACAACTAGCTAATTGAATACCAACTGAAATTTAAATTATATGCCTTAATATTTAAGTCATAATTCATTGAATGTCAGTGGATAGGGTGTACTTATTTAGGGTTCTCAAATGTAAATAGTCTCCATCAATTTTTTACATTTACCTCCAAAAAAATGTCGAATAACTACTGAAAAATCTGTTTGGATTTTTTATTCTACAAAAAATAAAAGCCTTTGATTTAATTAAATCAAAGGCTTTAAAATCGATTCGGAATTGATAATTTACCCGTTCATGCTGATCAAAAACTCAGCATTATCTCGGGTTCCTTTCATTCGCTGTAATAAGAATTCCATAGACTCCTGAGCGGTCATATCACTCATGAGTTTACGCAGAATCCATACTCGCTGCATTTCTTCTTTGTCCATCAAGAGATCTTCTCTTCTTGTTCCAGAACTCAATACATCGATAGATGGATAGATTCTTCTGTTGGCAAGTTTTCTGTCCAAGGCCAGTTCCATGTTGCCTGTTCCTTTGAATTCTTCAAAGATCACTTCATCCATCTTAGATCCTGTTTCTACCAAGGCTGTAGCAATGATGGTTAATGAACCACCATTCTCAACATTTCTCGCAGCTCCAAAGAATCTTTTTGGCTTATGAAGTGCATTGGCGTCCACACCACCGGAAAGGATTTTTCCTGAACTAGGTACTACTGTGTTATGGGCTCTGGCAAGTCTGGTAATAGAATCCAATAAGATCACCACGTCATGACCAACTTCCACCATTCTCTTGGCTTTCTCCAATACAATATTGGCCACTTTTACGTGACGGTCAGCCGTCTCATCAAATGTAGAAGAGATCACCTCTGCATTCACCGATCTCGCCATATCCGTCACTTCTTCTGGTCTTTCGTCAATCAGAAGAATCATCAGATGCACTTCAGGATGGTTTTTGGTGATCGCATTGGCAATCTGCTGTAATAGTACAGTTTTACCAGTTTTTGGCTGTGCAACAATCATCCCTCTTTGCCCTTTACCAATTGGCGCAAATAAATCCAGGATTCTTGTAGACATTTTATCAGGAGAAGTAGAAAGATTTAATCTTTCCTCAGGGAAAAGAGGTGTCAAGTACTCAAATGGTACTCTATCTCTTATTTCATCCGTGGTTTTACCATTGACTGTCTCAATTTTTAATAGGGCAAAATACTTTTCCCCCTCTTTTGGAGGTCGAATGGATCCTTTGATATGGTCTCCTGTCTTTAAGCCAAACAGTTTTACTTGGCTAGGTGACACATAAATATCATCGGGAGAAGCAAGGTAATTGTAGTCTAAAGATCTTAAGAAACCATAGCCTTCCTGCATCATTTCCAAGACACCTTCATTGACAATAACACCATCAAATTCACGAGCACTGACAAAAGGTCTTTTTCTATTGGAATGTGGTGTAGTTTCAGCAGCAGGCGCCATCACCTCATCCTGAGATTTGAAATTTTTCCTTCTTGGAAGTTCTACCTCTGGCTCTGGTTTATCGCTGGATTTTGGAGAAGGCACAGCTGATTTTGGATTTTCTTCTTTACTCTTCTCATCAAAAACCTTTTTTCTTGGTCTAAAAGTTTTGGCTTCATCTGTTTTAGCTGTATCCTCTTTAGTAGCTTCAGCTTTTGCTGGTGCTTCTTTCTTAGGTGCTCTTTCAGTTTTTGCTGGTGCTTCTTTCTTAGGTTCTTCCGAAGATGAGTTCTCAGTAGGTTTTTCTTTCGGGATCTCCGTTACATTTTGCCTTTTAAATTTAGGCTTGAATTCAGGTTCTTCGGTAGCAGGTTTTGCACTTGGTGCTACTGTTTTCTCTTCCTCTGGAGCTTTGATTTCAGCAACAGACGGTTTCTTTTTAGGCAATGCTTTTTCTGGGGTGATAGCTTGCTGGTCAAGGATCGCGTAGACTAGATCGTCTTTCTTTAGAGTCTTGTGGTTTTTAACTCCCAGTTCCTCTGCGATTTCCTTCAGTTCAGACAGTAGTCTGATTCTGAGTTCTTCTATGTTGTACATAAAGAGGGTATGAAATAATAATATTTTGTAAAATGCGGTATTTGGGATCGTAATTGATTTTCTGAGCAAAAATGGTCTGCAGGAAAAACTTAAGTCAAAGTGGGCTGACTTAGACAACTACGCTACGACACAATATTAAAGGATCGGTTTGGATTTAGCAAATTTTTATTCCTTTAGTGTCATTTTCTTTCTAATTGTTTTTATATCAGTCTAAAAGCTGACGAAGTATAGTCATGGATTTCCAGGTTTGATTGTTTTCCAATTGTTGATTATAAAATTCGAGTAAGTGATCCATCAATTTCCTTCTTAAAGACAAAGGGACGATGACATCACAAGCATATTTAGAAGCAATTAACTTGTTGATGAAATTTTCAGCTGACTCAAGCTCCTCTAATCTAAAGGGTTGTCCTTGATTCTCTGTTAAAAATTCTTTGGCACTTTCGGGAGCAAAGCCGAGATATTTGGCATGCTCTATTAAAAATACCAAAGGAAAATGGCTTATGGAACACTCTTGTTGATCCAATTCGATAATACTTTGTTCCAAAAAATCAAAAAGGAACTCATTTTGATAATTTTCATAAATAGACCTTGTAAGTACCTCCGTCATAAATAATGCTATTCCGGTTCGGTTAAAATCAAAAGGGATCAATTGATTAGCTCGGATTAGTTTGACCTCAGATATCCGTTGAAGTCCAGTACTTTCTTTATTATAAACAACCATGTCTAATAAGGTCATGGGTTGGTATAAGGCAATTTTAGATTTACTATTCTGACTTCTTACTCCATTGATTAAATACGACTTCAATCCAAGTTCTCTAGTAAAAACTTTGCAAATAATGCTACTCTCTTTGTAGCGAATATAGCTTAATACGATTCCTGATGTTTTATGAAGCATTAGTTCTTATCCTCGAAGAAGCATTTCCTACACCTAGCCTCATAGGCTTCTTTCTCTCCCAACATCACTTTTTGTTTGGAATCTGAAAGTCTAAGAGAAAAGGCCGCTAGATCACCACATTTCATACAAATTGCATGGACCTTCGTGACAAATTCAGCTATGGCCATTAAACTGGGCATGGGCTCGAATGGATTACCTTCAAAATCCATATCCAAGCCTGCTAATATCACTCTTTTACCCTGTCTCGAAAGTTTTTGCGCAACAGAGACGATTTCATTGTCAAAAAACTGAACCTCATCAATTCCTACCACATCACAGTCCCCACTCAGCAAAAGGATGTCTCCGGCAAAATCTACTGGAGTAGAACGGATGGTGTTTTCATTATGGGAAACCACCTCTGATTCACTATACCTTTTATCGATCGATGGTTTGAATATCTCCACTTTTTGACGGGCTATTTTTGCTCTGTTTAACCTTCGAATCAACTCTTCGGTTTTGCCAGAAAACATGGACCCGCAAATAACTTCTATTTGACCTTTTCTATCAGGAGATTTGTTCCTTCCTATTGAAGGTTCGATAAACATATCTTTATTTACTATATTCTATATGTGGAAACTTATTGATTTCAGCCACACGAACCACCACTTCACCTGAGATCAATTCTGCTTGACAAGATAAGCGTTCATTGGTTTTTAACCTTCCAAGATTCTCAAATTTCTCTTCTGCGGGAGTTTTGGGACTCAAATTTTCACTGCCAGACATAACAATGATCTTACAAGTGGTACATCGTCCCTTTTTACCACAGGCATGCATCCAATCAATACCATTTTCATGAATTAATTCAATAACTTTACAATGAGCTGCATTAGAATTAATTTCTCGATTAAATAGGTTTTGAATGACTATTCGGGACATTTATTCGTTGCTTTTTTAAACAGGACTAACCAATGACTATTCAAATTAACAGCAATTATTTAGAAAAATACGGCAAGGAGTACGCCAGCATCGTATGCGAAGGGTTTTTTGCTTCGAAAAAATACATGACAGGGCAGGATATTATTCAATTAACCAGCAGTACTCAAGTAAACTTTTTTGTTATAAAAAGACTATTTGAGCTTTGGCAGGATGAATTGGCCAAATTGAAAAGCAATCCATATTTTGATTATCGAGATATAGCTGTCCATGAAGCCCTTTCACAATTTATGAATGTATTGTCCAGAAGGATAAAGGTGGAACGTACTCATATAGAGCCTTTGATAGAAACGGCTGTCGTTCAATCTATCCAATTAGCGACTGATCCTGTTCGGTATTATCAATCCGAAATAGAGAATACTCCGGAAGGAAAAATTAATGAGTATTTGAAAGAAAATAAAAAATACTATAAATGGCATGATCGGGTAATTACATTTTTGATTGATAAGGCAGGCTTTGGACATGATAAAAGTGAATACCTCAGGGCAATCAGTGCTAACTACCAGGTAGTAAAAGATTCTTTAGAGTCAGAAAATCTTTTGTTGGCAACCTTCGGTGATATCAAAGCCTTTAACCTGGATGCTTACAGGGAGCCAATAGGGGCAGAAGAGCCAAGAATAAGCCCTGCTTCTCATGAAGATGATTCCTCTACTTCCTTTTTTGATCAAATGGATGCTGCAGAAGTTACTCCTTCAAAAAATGAGGTGAAGGAAGGGCCTAAAGAAGAAATCCCTAAATTGGAAAAAGAAGAACCAGTATTTTCCTCTCCTAAAACTAACCATGCTGGGAATGGATCATCATTGAACATTGCTGCAATTAAAAGCAGGTTTGCTTCAGAATCTTATAATGGCATGAAAGGGGTGATAGGTGATTTGTCTGAAAGCCTTGCTATTAATCAACGGTTTATGTTCACCAAAGAGCTTTTCGATGGCAATTCAGATTTATTGACCCATGCATTAAAATCTATCGATGCATGTCGAAATTTTAATGATGCAATTGACCTTGTCAACTCACGCTATGTGAACGAATTGAATTGGGAGACAGAGTCCGAACCTGTTCAGGAGTTTCTTTTATTGATTTATAGAAAGTTCGATGATGTGTAATCATCAGTGTTTGATTGAGAAAGGGGCATTTTTTAAATGCCCTTTTTATTTTACCCCCTAATCAAAAAAATCAAAACGAAAGGATTTGTTTAAATCATAGAATATCTTGAATTTAAAGGATTAAATTTTTAAAAATTAAAATTAGGTAATGGTCAAAAAAGGAGAAGGGATGGAGGATGTCCCTGAATTTGATTCTGGTATAGATATTATTGATAACTACTGGTATCTTATTAATTACCTAAGAGATTTGATAAAAGCCTCAGAAATCAAGGCCGGTTTAGTGCTTTCTTTTTATGGTTTACTAATTAATGTATTTTTTCAATTTTCTGACCATTTAATTGAAGTGGCCGCTGAAGACCCATTTATTTATATTTTCCTTTCGATGTGGTTTTTGTTTAGTGTAGTTTCAATTTTTTATAGTTTCAGATGCTTTATGCCCCAAATTGAAAGTAAGTTTGATAATAGTGTATTCTTTTTTGGAGATATCATCAATTCTTACGGAACCATCAAGGAATACGTAAAAGTGTTGGAGCAGGTAAGTGTAAAACGAAAGCCTTTACTTGAACAATTAGGAGAACAAGTATATATTAATGCCAAAATCACCGCTGCAAAATTCCGTAATGTGAACCTATCTATTAGATTTCTTTCCTTCAATATTGGCCTATTGTTTGTTTTTATTTTGTATTATGCCTTAAGAACTGCGTTATTAGGCTGAATTCTTTTTTAATGAAATGAAGGGATATCTAAAACTTAGGAGAATTGTACTAGACAAGCTTGAAGCCGATTTGCCTTCATATCTTTCCTATCATGGAATGGATCATACGTTGGACGTATTAAATGTTTGTGAGCAATATATCAGACGTTTAAATCTTTCGGAAGAACAAAGATATCTATTAAGAATAGGAGCAATTGTTCATGATATGGGGTTCTTAAAAGGTCCTGCAAATCATGAGGAGGTAGGTTCGGAAATGGCAGCAGGGATTATGCAGCAATTAGGAATGAATGAAAGCCACATTAAAGAAGTAAAAGGCTTGGTGATGGCTACCAAAATTCCTCAGACTCCTTTAAATCCCTTACAAATGATTATTTGTGATGCGGATTTGGATTATTTAGGAAGAACCGATTATCCTGAAATTAGTCAGAAACTTTTTGAAGAGCTCAAATACATGAAGGTCATTGAGACAGATGAACAGTGGAAAAATTTGCAAATCAATTTTTTAAAAGCGCATCATTTTCATACTCCATTTGCAATTAAAAACCGAGAGCCCCAAAAGCAGGCGTGGCTTAATAAGCTGTTAACTTCTTAACCCAACCTTCCTAATTGCATAGCTCTAGAGGCATCTATATTCACAAAAATGAACAGAAGTATGGTAAAGGACCAGAGGGAGGATCCTCCATAGCTAAAGAAGGGCAATGGAATACCCACCACTGGAAATAAACCAATAGTCATAGCAATATTGATCATAAAGTGGAATAGCAGGATGGATATAACTCCATATCCATAAATTCTTGCAAACCTGGTTTTCTGCCGCTCCGCCATGATTACCAAACGAACCAATAGAGTTACAAATAGTCCGATTACCACCAGACTACCCGCCCAGCCAAATTCTTCTCCTAGCGTACAAAAAATAAAATCGGTATGCTGCTCGGGCACAAAATCAAATTTAGTTTGAGTTCCTTCCAAATAGCCTTTTCCTAATAGACCTCCAGAGCCAATGGCAATTTTGGATTGCGTGACATTCCACCCCACGCCTAATGGATCTAAATTAGGATTAAAAAGGACCATGATTCTATTTTGCTGGTGATCGGGAAGTTTGGAAACCACAAAATCAATACTGTAGCTATAGGCAACCATACCTAATCCTATCAATGAAAAAACAATGATTCTTTGCCAGCTTTTTTTTCCAATGATGATTAAAATCAGAACAATTAGTCCAATGCCTGCTACCAGGTACAAGTTATTTTCTATTCCCAAGGATAAAAGTGTCAAGGCTATAAAACCAAAACCTAAAATGTAATAACGCTGGGGAAGTCCTTCGCGATAAAACATCACAAGCAAAGAAAAATAAACCATGGCTGTTCCAGTATCTGGCTGTAATAAGATCAGAGCCACCGGAATTAATAAGACGCCAAAAGCAATGAGTTGATTTTTGGTTTTACTTAGATCAAAGGTAGGACGCTCCATCACCTTGGCCAGTGCCAATGCTGTAGCCAGCTTTGCAAATTCTCCCGGCTGAATTCTAAAAGAGCCAAATCCGACCGTAAGAACCTGTCCGTTTACCTCTTTTCCTATAAAAGGAGTAACGACCAGTAAGGCAATAAAAAAGATATAGATGAAAAGGGAAAGGTTCTCAAAAAACCGGTAATCTGCTACCATGATCAGGATAATCAAGACAACAGAAATTCCAATTCTCACCAATTGCTGTCCAGAGTTGATAGACATGTCAAACATGCTTTGTGGAGCCTGGCTATCATAGACTGCTGCATAGATATTGAACCAGCCGAAAATGACTAAGGCAAAATAGATGACTACTACTAACCAATCCACACGACTGATATGAATATCGGACTCTCTCATTTAATAAATAAAATTCCCTGCCAGTACATATTGCTCTAGCTCAGGTCTAGTGATTTCATTGCGGATGTATTTTTCGATCATGAGGGAGGCTGTACTAGCAGCAGCTCTACCACCCCAACCCGCATTTTCTACATACACCGCGATGGCTATTTTTGGATCATCCTTAGGGGCAAAGGCCACAAACACAGAATGGTCTTCACCATGGGGGTTTTGAGCGGTTCCAGTTTTACCTGCAATGACCAAATCTTTCATAATTGCTCGGGTTGCTGTACCATATAGTGCTTCTGCCATGGCATCCTGAATCATGTCAAAATGATGAGCATCAACTCCGACCTCATTTTTCGTTCTGTATTTCTCCGGAATTTTTGTAGGATCGTTGTCTATGGATTTTACTAAATGAGGGGGATAGTAATATCCTTTATTCGCAAAGATTGCAGCTAAATTGGCCATTTGTAGCGGGGTGACCAGCATTTCGCCTTGACCAATAGAAAGGGAGTAAATGGTGCTGTATTTCCATCTGCCCTCACCATAAAAACGGTCATAGTATTTACTGGATGGGACGCTACCTCCTTTTTCATTGGGCATATCCACTCCCAATCGACTACCTAAACCGAATTTCAACACTTTTTCCCGCCAAGCATTCAGTCCAATTTCAGTGTCCTTGTAAGTATTCGAAGAAACTTCTTGATTGATGATTTGACGGAAAGCTTGGTGGTAATAGGGGTTACAAGAATTTCTTATTGCACCGAATAGATTAACTGGTGAAGGGTGATTATGGCAAGCCACCAAAGACTTGTTACATGCAAAGGTAGTATTTGGAGTAAGGATTCCCTCTTGCAACCCAATTAAGCTCTGAACCACTTTGAAAATGGAACCAGGAGGATAAGTTGCCATGATAGGCCTGTTGAAGAGAGGTTTGCTTTCATCAGAGTTTAAACTTCTATAAGTTTTACTGAAATCAGCCCCGGTCAAATCATTTGGATTATAATAGGGAGAGGAAATCATGGCCAAAATCTCTCCAGTTTTTGGTTCAATAGCCACTACCGAACCTTTTTTTCCACCCATCAACAACTCACCATATTTCTGCAAGTCCATATCAATGGTGGAGGTAATATTTTTTCCAGCTATAGAAGCAGTATCGTATTCTCCATCTTTGAAAGGCCCTTTGTCAACGCCTCTTACATTGACCATTTTATATTTAACCCCTTTCTTTCCTCTTAAATCATCTTCATAAAATCGTTCCATTCCGCTCAGACCAACGTAGTCCCCCTGGACATAATAATTGGACGAGTCTCTTTCCAATTGCCTTGCATTGATTTCTCCAATATAACCCAAGGCATGAGCGGCAATGGGCAATGGATAAGATCTGACGGAGCGGGTCATGATAAATAATCCCGGGTAATCTATGAGGTAATCTTGCATTCTGGCAAAATCCGTAGTAGAAATTTGCTTGATCAGCGGGGAGGGTTTTACCCAAGAATATTTTCTTGCAGCCTGATAGGATTCTATTAGCTCCTCTTTAGTGATTTTGAAAAGTTCCAGGAATCGAGTAGTGTCTCCTACTTCAAATTCCTTTGGCACAATCATCAGATCAAAGATCGGATTGTTGTAAACCAAAAGTTTCCCATTCCGATCATATACGAGCCCTCGGTAGGGGTGGTCTACCACGCGCTGTATAGCATTCCTTTCAGCTTTTTTCATAAAGCTGTCGTCCATTACCTGGATCATAAATAGTTTGGTCAATAGTACCAAACCGATCAAGAAAATGAAGATGATTATTGCTACGGGTCTTTGGTCGTTCATCAGATTCCTCTCCTACGTTTGAAGAACAGTAGTTGTACAATTATAGCCAAAAGGACTGTAAAAATCGAGGAGAATAAGCTTTTGTTTAAGATCCCTAAAAAAGCTCCTGACCCCCATTGATCAGCAGTAAAGAATAATAGACAAAATGCAAAGGTTAAAGGAAGGGAATAGCTTATGAACCATCCCAATCCCATTTCCTGCAGGGTAGGTTGGGTAGAGTCATCATATCCTCCATTTGGTCGGATGATTTTTAACCATAATGGTCTTAAAAATGCAAGTAGGGTGGCAGCAGAGGCATGTAATCCTAAGGTATCATAGAATACATCAATAGTAAGACCGACTCCAAAACTGATTAATAAGAGTGGGATTTCTCTAATTTGAAATGGTAAGCTAAGAATCCCCACTAAGTATAAAAAGCAAAATGCAATACCGAATAGGGCAAGATTTTTTAAAAAAAGAATCTGAACGAGCCCTAAAATCAATAGAAGAAAAATAAAAGAAATCAGATTTCTAAAATTCATTAGTTAATTCAGATTGTTGATATAAAGAATCCAATTCATCGATCTGCGTATTTTCTACTAAATACACATAAGAAATTTTACTAAAATCCGCAGTGAGGGTTACTTCAATATCCAAGTAATTTGGATCTGAGGATTGGATAACATTTGAGATGACACCTATTTTTAAATTTCTAGGAAATACCGCACTGTAACCTGAAGTGACCACCGTATCCCCAACTTGTGCCTGGACGTGTCTTGGGACATACAACATTTTGGCTTTCTTGGAATCTTTCCCATTCCAATTGATAGATCCAAAATCTCCGGTAGACTTGATAATCGACGAGATCAAAAGATCATTATTCAATAACGAAATGCCGACTGCATAATTGTCTGAAACAGATTTTACCCTTCCGACTACTCCGCTCTCATTGAAAATCCCCATTCCTGGTTTCACTCCTTGTTTCCTGCCCTTGTTCAAGGTCATGTGATTTTGAGTATATCGCAAAGAGTTACTGATCACTCTTGCTCCCATAAATTCAAATTGGGAAGACAAGGCTGAATCCAAAGAGATTGATACACTATCCGGTTCCAGTTTTAAACTACTCAATTTCTCCATGAGTCTTGAATTTTCTACTACTAAAGCTTCATTGGCTTCAGCAAGAGAGAAAAAATCACTCACATTCGATTGGGTCTCCAAAATTGAGCCTACTAATGCATTGGAGCTATTAAAGAACGCAGCACCCTGGGGGGAATTATTTGCTACTAGTAGCCAGATGGCAATTATTTCTAGTAAAATGAATAAAAGAAAGGACCTTAAACTATAAAGAAATTGTAGGATGCGTAGCATTCAGGGTTTATGTCATCAATACTGTTCTGAAATTCTGTATATTTTTCAAGGCAGTTCCGGTACCTCTTACCACTGCTCTTAATGGATCTTCTGCGATGTGAATTGGAAGTTTGGTTTTTTGATGCAATCTTTTATCCAAACCTTTCAATAAAGCCCCTCCACCAGTCAAATGGATTCCGTTGTCATAAATATCCGCAGACAATTCAGGAGGTGCAATTTCCAAAGCTTTAAGAACAGCTTCTTCGATTTTGGAAACAGATTTGTCCAAGGCAAATGCAATCTCTGAATAAGATACTTTAATTACTTTTGGAATTCCTGTCATCAAGTCACGGCCACGGATTTCATGATCTTCTGGTGGCTCATCAAGTTCGGTCAACGCAGATCCAATGGCGATTTTTACTTTTTCGGCAGATCTTTCCCCAATTAACAAATTGTGTTGCCTTCTCATATAATCCAAAATGTCTTTGGTGAAGGTATCACCTGCAACTCTGATGGATTGATCAGCAACAATACCTGACAAAGCAATCAAAGCAATTTCGGTTGTACCCCCTCCGATATCAACAATCATAGATCCCATTGGCTTTTCTATGTCGATTCCAATTCCTATTGCGGCAGCAATCGGTTCGAAAATCATATATACTTCTTTGGCACCTGCATGTTCCGCTGAGTCACGAACAGCTCTTTTTTCAACTTCTGTAATACCTGAAGGGATACAGATCACCATGCGGTGTGATTGAGGAAACATTCCTTTCTTTTGACCAGGGATCATTTTTATCAACCCACGAATCATTTGTTCCGCTGCATAGAAATCAGCAATTACACCATCTTTTAATGGTCTAATTGTTTTGATGTTTTCATGAGTTTTCTCATGCATGTTCATCGCTTCTCTTCCAACTGCCAACACACGGTTGTTGGTTTTATCAATCGCAATGATTGAGGGTTCGTCCACCACTATTTTATCCTTATGGATAATCAGCGTATTGGCTGTACCCAAATCGATGGCTATATCACTTGAGAAAAAATCGAATAATCCCATTTTTGACTTGTTGATTGGCTTAAAATTGCTGTTAATAGTTCAATATAGTACGATGAGTACTCAATATTAAACGGGGGTCGGCAAAATTATTACCTTAATGGGAGAAATCTGAAAGAAACCCGATATTTTTTGGTGTTATTATTAAAATGGCGGTCAGTTACTTTGGTTGGTAAAATCAAAATGTAAGAAATCCCTCAATTTGGGTGTTACTTTACTTCTCTTCCTGTAGATTTTTTACTCAAATTGTTTTTGCATCAAATTTATTTTACCTTTGCGTCGTATTCGAAAGTTTCTGGAGGGGACACCATATGTCCCCTCTTTCATTATGCATAATATGTCCGAACTGAAGCAGTCTATCGAAGAAATTGTTGAAAAGCATCTTCCAGATGAAAAACACTTCATTGTGGAGGTTTCAATGGTTAATAAAGGAGGGAAAACAACCTTGAACATCTTAATTGATGCGGATGAAGGGTTGAATATCCAGACTTGTGCCGATGTAAGTAGAGCGGTTTCCGAGGAATTGGAGGTTCAGGACTTGATGCCCGGAGCATATATTTTGGAAGTTTCTTCGCCAGGATTGGATTATCCTTTGAGCAGCAGGAGACAATTTCAAAAAAATATAGGAAGGGAATTAAAAGTTTTGCTGACTACAGGGAAAGAACTTGTAGGTAAATTAGTAGATGTAGAGGAGACCGGTGTGAAAATGTTGGTCAAGAAAAAAGAAAAAGGCAAAAAAGCCACGGAAGAGGAAGTAGTCCTTCCTTTTGAAGAGATGAATAAAACAATCGTACAAGTATCTTTTAAATAACTCAAATGGATGCCAAAATCTTAATAGAATCCTTCGCAGATTTTGCGAGATCTAAAAATGTGGATCGACCAACAATGATCCGTATCCTGGAAGATGTGTTCAGAGCAATGATTAGAAAGAAGTTTGAATCTGATGAAAACTTCGATGTAACTATCAATGCTGATAAAGGTGACCTCGAGATTTTCAGAATTAGAGAGATTGTTGACGATAATTCTGAGGATATTTGGGATTTTGATAAAATCAGTTTCAGTGAAGCTAGAAAAATTGAACCTGATTTTGAGATTGGCGAGGAAGTATACGAAAAAATTGAGTTGGAGGAGTTTGGAAGACGAGCGGTTCAAATGGCCCGTCAGACTTTGATTCAAAGAATTAAGGATCTTGAAAAAGATATCCTTTATAATAAGTATGAAGAGCAGGTAGGAGAAATCGTTTCAGCTGAAGTATATCAAATTCTCGGTAGAGAGATTTTATTGATGGATGCGGAAGGCAACGAATTGATTCTTCCAAAAGGGGAGCAAATTCCAAAGGATAGATTTAGAAAAGGGGATACCGTAAAAGCGATTGTTCACAGAGTGGACATGATGAATGGAAATCCTAAGATCATCCTTTCCAGAACTTCTCCAGTGTTTTTGGAACGATTATTTGAAAATGAGGTTCCTGAGGTGTACGATGGATTGATCACGATAGTGAAGATTGTCCGTGAGCCAGGAGAAAGAGCTAAAGTAGCAGTAGAATCTTATGACGACAGAATAGATCCAGTAGGAGCTTGCGTCGGAATGAAGGGTTCTAGAATTCATGCAGTGGTTAGGGAACTTCAAAATGAAAATATAGATGTGATTAATTTCACAGATAATTTGGAACTTTACGTGACCAGAGCCTTGAGCCCTGCCAAAGTTTCATCCATTACAGTAAATAAAGAGACCAAAAGAATCTCTGTATTCTTGAAGCCAGATCAAGTATCACTTGCTATTGGTAAAGGAGGATTCAATATCAAACTGGCCAGTAAATTGGTAGATTATGAAATTGATGTTTTCCGTGAATTGAATGAATACGAAGAAGAGGATGTTGATCTAATTGAATTCAGTGATGAAATCGAAGGATGGATCATTGATGAATTGAAAAAAACAGGTCTAGATACTGCAAAAAGTGTCTTGACTTTAGGTAAGGAGGATTTACTCCGAAGAACAGAACTTGAGGAAGAGACGATCGATGAGATATTCCGTATCCTCAGACAAGAATTTGAACAATAATACAAGGGAATTACAAATTAAAATACCCTATTTTACTTAAGATTTCGAAAGAGGTTTTTGCTTATGTCAGAAGAAAAAATGATGCGATTAGGCCAGATAGCCAGAAAACTCAACGTGGGAACGGCGACCATCGTTGAGTCAATGGCTAAAAAGGGCTTTGAGGTGGAGAATAATCCGAATTCCAAGATCAGTATGGAACAAGTAGAGATGCTGAGAAAGGAATTCAAGTCTTCTGCCCTCGATAAAGAAGAGGCCTCCCACCTCTCTATAGGGAAGCGCCATGAGCCTATTTCGATGGAGCCTGATACTCCTAAGCAAGAAAAGGCTCCAGAGCCAGAACCAAAACCGGTTCAAAAAGAGGCTCCCAAACCTGAGCCTAAAGTTGAGGCTACCCCAACACCGGCTCCAGAGCCGACGCCGAAAGTAGAAGCAAAAACATCTGAAGCGAAAGCTGAAGAATCAGCTGCTGCACCAACCCCTAAGTCTGAACCTACTCCATCTGATTCAGCTCAAAAACAGGCTGAACCTGAAAAAGTGGAGCCTGAGGCTCCAAAATTGGAAGGGATCAAAGTATTAGGAAAAATTGACTTGAGTAAAAAACCTGCCTCTAATCAAAGGCCAGGACAAGGGAATAGAGGTCAAAGGCATGGTGGGGATTATAAAAAGCCTCATCAACATCAAAAGCCTGGTCAAGACCAGAAAAAGCAAAATGCTCCTCAAGGTGGTCAACAAACTAAGCCTGCACCAAAGCCGGAAGTAAAACCTGCTGCCCCTTCCACTCCAACAGCTCCAACTGCTGAAGTGAAAAAGCCTAAGGACGAAGTGATTTCTGCAAAAGCGGATTCTCTTAAAGGATTGACCGTTTTAGGGAAAATCGAACTTCCTGCAGACAAGCCTAAAAAGAAAGGTGGTCCTGTTGCATCTTCTGATGAAAGAGGTAGAGATAAAAAGAGACCTAGAAAAAGAATTGACAAGGGAGGTTCCAACGCTGGTGGAAATAGAAACCAAGGTGGCGGAAATAAAAACCAAGGTCAACGAGGCAATAATCAAAATAGAGGAGGACAAGGTAGAGTACAAAAAGCTGAACCGACTCAAAAAGAAATACAAGATCAAATCAAGCAAACGCTTGCTAGACTTCAGGGAAATAAGCCTGGGGGTGGGAAATCCAAGTCTAGAAGAGATAAAAAGGCAGAGCGAGAGAGAGAAGTTGATCATGAAAATGAAGAGACAAAATTGTTGAAAGTCACAGAATTTATTTCTGCGAATGACTTAGCGGCATTGTTGGATGTTTCTGTTAATCAAATTATTTCTACCTGTATGTCTTTGGGTATGTTTGTTTCGATCAACCAGAGATTGGATGCAGAGGCCATCACTATCATTGCAGATGAATTCGGATATGACGTAGAGTTTACGAAGTCTATTGAAGATGAAATCGTAGAAGAGGTGGAGGACGATCCAGAAGACTTGATCGAAAGAGCGCCTATTGTGACTATCATGGGTCACGTAGATCACGGTAAAACATCGTTGTTGGATTACATTAGAACTTCCAAGGTTACTGCTGATGAAGCAGGGGGTATTACCCAACACATTGGAGCGTATGATGTGATGACCAAAACCGGGCATAAAATTGCATTCCTTGATACTCCAGGTCACGAGGCATTTACTGCCATGCGTGCTCGTGGTGCTAAAATTACTGACGTCGCGATTATTGTAATTGCAGCGGACGATAGCATCATGCCACAGACCAAAGAAGCAATCAACCACGCTCAGGTAGCTGGAGTACCTATGATCTTTGCAATCAACAAAATTGATAAGCCTAACGCTAATCCTAACAAGATCAAAGAGGAATTGGCCAACATGAACTTGCTAATTGAGGAATGGGGTGGTAAATATCAATCTCAGGAGTTATCCGCTAAAACGGGTGAAGGTGTAGACGACTTGCTTGAAAAAGTACTTTTGGAAGCAGAAGTATTGGAATTGAAAGCAAATCCAGATAAAAATGCAGTGGGTACTGTAATCGAAGCTTCCTTGGATAAAGGACGTGGTTATGTGACCACCATTATGGTTCAAAGCGGTACCTTGAAAATTGGAGATATCACGTTGGCAGGTAAGCACTATGGCCGTGTGAAAGCCATGTTTGACCATAAAGGTAAAAAGCTGAAAACTGCTGGACCTTCTACTCCTGTTCAGTTATTGGGACTTAGTGGTGCTCCTCAAGCAGGAGATATCATCAAGGTTTATGATACCGAAAGAGAAGCTAGAGAAATTGCTAACTCAAGAGAACAGATTCAAAGAGAGCAAAGCCTTAGAACTAAGAAGCATATTACCTTGGATGAAATTGGTCGTCGTTTGGCAATCGGTTCATTTAAGGAATTGAATATCATTATTAAAGGTGATGTGGATGGTTCAGTTGAAGCACTTTCCGATTCATTGTTGAAGCTTTCTAAGGATGAGGTAAAAGTGAACATCATCCATAAAGGAGTAGGACAAATTTCTGAATCTGATGTATTGTTAGCTTCTGCATCTGATGCAATTATCCTAGGCTTCCAAGTAAGGCCATCTTCTAATGCGAAAAAACTAGCTGAACAAGAAGAAATTGAAATTAGACATTACTCGATCATCTATGATGCGATTAATCAGATCAAAGATGCAATCGAAGGAATGCTCGAGCCAGAATTTGAAGAAGTAATCACTGGTAATATTCAAGTTCGTGAAGTATTTAAGATTTCTAAAATCGGTACTGTTGCAGGTTCTTATGTATTGGATGGTTACATCACACGTAAGAATAAGATCAGAGTAATCCGTGACGGAATTGTGATTCATGAAGGTGAAATCGATCAATTGAAGCGATTCAAAGACGATGTGGCTGAAGTGAAAGCTGGTTACGAATGTGGTATTTCAATCAAGAACTTCAACAATATCGAGATCGATGATACAATTGAAGGATACGAGATGAAAGAAATTAAGCGTAAAAAATAAATTCGCTTAGAATTATAAGTATAAAGGAACGGCTTGCCGTTCCTTTTTTATTTTTGACCCATGATTGAATCAATTCTGGTACTGTTGAAAATAGCCTTAGTAATCTCTTTACTAAATCTGGTTATCGGTATGATAAAACCTGTGTTCGTATTATGGTTTTTAGACAAATCAAATAGATTAAAAGTTCTGAAAATATTTGGTTTGACATCAATTTTTCTATGGTTGATCTATTTTTTAATAAAATATTATTTCATTTAAATGAAATAATGGAGTGTTTTTTTTAATAATCCGATTGGGGATTCCATGAGATTATCCATACTTTTCAAGGTATTTCTTCCTTGAATTGAAGCAATTTTCTTCCACAGTACTCCTTGCCTGTTTCGCAATTTATCAGTTTGGGTACTACGCATTCTATTTTTCGTATTAGAATCATCTTGAGGCTCAATGGGAGGAAGAGGTTTTTGAAGTGGATGTGAATCTGGAAGAGCAGAAAATGCTGGAAGTTCCTTTGACAGTTTCATATATGCCCTTTTAGGAAGATTTTCAAGTGACCAATACCCGATTTGAATTACTACAGAGCAATCAAACAGCGTTATACTCAAGAAACGTTGCAGTTCATTTATGTCCCGGATACTTCTAGAACAGTATTGGACAATACCTTTAAGCAATGGGTTTCTTCATTAATAGGGGATGATTTGCCTCAAGATCAACAAAGTAAGTCGGCGCTTAAGAACTTTGTGAAAGATTATATTCAAAGTTGCGACTTTAGTTTTACTGCATTTAAGCAATCGATTATTGACAAAACGGTAGTCTCTATTTTTTCTACCTATAAAAATCCTTTCTATTCTTTGGATTCATCTCCTCCGCAATTGGGTTAATTATTTTCAGATTTTTAATCACGAAGGAGGAACTCTCTTTCTGAAAGACTGTGTCTTCTATAAACTCAATTGAATTTTGCTAAGATACATTTTTCAATAACCCAAAAACTATGAAAAAATTTACTCTGACGCTGTTGTCAGTAACAGCTCTGTATATTGGATCAATTAACGTCTATGCCCAAGGATGTGTCGCAATCCGTCAATTTTCAGGATTAGGAAATGCAGTCGGACAAGGAAATATGCTTTAAAGAGGAGAATGGAATATTTCCGCTAATTATCGATACTTTAAATCCTTTCGACACTTCAGAGGTTCTCATGAAGAAACTAATCGAATCGAGGATGGGACTCAAGTAATCAACCATCAACATGGGTTGGACTTAAATATCAGTTATGCATTTTCCGAAAGAATTTATGGAATAGTTTCATTGCCCTACCAGTACAATGAACGAAGTTCTTTATATGAGCATGGTAGGATAGAGAGGCGTGCTACTTATTCTCAAGGATTAGGAGATATTCGAATTGGTGCTGGCTATTGGTTGCTTTCCGGAGAAAAAGCAAAAAAAGGAAATACCGCAATTGGATTGGGTATCAAATTCCCGACTGGCGATTATGCTGCCACCAGCACATTTTATAACCAAGGTGAAAATGGGAAGGAACAAATCAAAACAGTGGACCAATCCATTCAATTGGGCGATGGTGGTACAGGTTTTATAATAGATTTTCAAGGTTTGTGGAACTTGAAAGGAACCTATTTCTGGTATTATGACGGGTTCTATCTATTTAATCCAAGAGAAACTAATGGTACTCCTACCAATAGAAGACGCGAAAATGAAGCGATCATGAATGTTCCTGATCAGTTTGCTTTGCGAACTGGAGTATTCGAGTCTTTTGAAAAGATTCACGGTTTGGGATTGTTTCTTGGTGGGCGAGTAGAAGGAATTCCGGTTCGGGATGTTTTCGGAGGAAGTAATGGATTTAGACGTCCTGGCTATATGGTATCCGTTGAGCCAGGGATTAGCTATATGAAAGGGAATGTCACAGGAACCTTAAATGTGCCAATAGCCCTATTGAGAAATAGCACTCAAAGTGTGACAGATATTGAAAATTCTACCCCAGATGACAAGGTTCATGGTGATGCAGCTTTCGCAGACTACTTGATCAATTTTACATTGGCTTGGAGAATACCTAAAAAAGTGAAATCTCCTTTTGGAACACTTCAATAATAGTTAGAGGTTAAAGAGCTTTTGCATGCTCTTTAACCTCACTTTTCAAACTTTTTGTAGCCAACACCATTAAAGAAATTGCCAAAATAAATAGGGCTGCAGCGATGGCTGATAGTACATACACTTGGTCTTGGAAATTTTTCCAGGCAAATAGACCCAAGGAAGCAAGGGTGACCGTAAACATGAAAAACATGGGAATGGTCACAAACCAAGCATTTACTTTTTCGCGGATCATCCAAACGGCAATGGTCAATAGAGCCAAAGCAGCTAACAACTGATTGGCAGAACCGAAAATGGGCCAAAGTGTAGTAAATTCTCCAGAGACCAATAATAGGATAGATAAGGCTACCACAATGCCTGTAGATAGATATCGATTCGTTGCTATTTTATTAGCTGCAGGATGGGGGATGTCCTCAAAATACTCCTGCAAAGTAAATCTTGCCAATCTTGTACAGGTGTCTAAAGTGGTCAAAGCAAAAGCAGATACTGTTAAGGCAACAAAAGCAATCGCAAATTCTTCAGGGATTCCTAAACTTGAAATCATTCCTCCCAAGCCTGTGGAAAATAGAGCCACAGGGCCTTCTCCGGTTAATTTGGAAAAATAGTCTCCGCGTTCTAATACGATGACTGCACAAACGGAGATAATGGCCAAAAATGACTCGATCAACATTCCTCCGAATCCTACCAACTTGGCATCACTTGCTTTATCCAATTGTTTGGAAGTGGTTCCCGAAGCCACCAAAGAATGAAATCCGCTAATTGCTCCACAGGCAATGGTGATAAATAGAACCGGAAAAATGTACCCAAGACTTTCCGAAGAAGTGACTATTTCGTTGGTCATCTTCACCTCAGGGTTTGCAATGAAAATACCCAAAACTGCCGCGATGATCATTCCATATAATAAAAAGCTATTTAAATAATCCCGAGGTTGTAAAAGCAAACTTACTGGAGTGACAGAAGCTATGAAAGCATAACCCAATAAGGCCAAAATCCAGATCTTGTAATCTAAAACGAATGGAAATTGGATTCCCACAAATACAAAAAAATACATCAAAATGACCCCAATGGTACTTAAAACAACAAAAGCAACTTTCCTACTTCCAATCATTTTACTTACCTGGCCAAAACCCATTGCCAGAAAGATAAAAGAGATGGAGGCGGAGGCAACACCAGGGTTGCTTACAAATGTTTTGGCAATGATATCTGCAAAAACTCCGATTACAAGTATGAGTGTGGAAAATGAAAATAGCACAAATAACTGTTTCCCTTTTGGTCCGATTTGATTTCTAATGATGACTCCAATGGATTTGCCTTCTGTTTTTAAAGAAGCTGCCATGCTTCCTAAGTCATGTACCGCCCCAAAAAAAATTCCTCCTACCAAAATCCAAATAACCGCGGGAATCCAGCCAAATGTCACTGCAATGATGGGTCCTACGATAGGTCCTGCTCCCGCAATAGAGGCAAAGTGGTGTCCCAGTACCACAATTGGTTTACTAGGCTCATAATCTACCCCATCATTGAATTCATGGGATGGCGCTGGTTTTTCATCTGAAAGGCCGAATTTTTTATATACAAAACCTCCATAAAGCTTATATGCTAAAAAAAGAATAATACCAGATGCTAGTAATAATAGAGGAAGGCTCATATTTGGGTTATTTGGCAATACTTCAAAACGCAGTATATTCGTACTGAGTCTCTTTTATTATTCAAAATAAAGCAAATATATAGGTAGTTAAAAAGAAATTTTTTCGGATGGTAAAAAGAAATTATTGATTAAATAAAACAACGCGGGAGAATTACCGGTTTTATTTAATGGAGATATGGACTAAATTTGTAACCTTTGACTTGTCAAAACAACGACCTAAAATCACAATATGGCTTGGTTTAAAAGAACTGACAAAGGCATCAAAACTTCCACAGCGGAGAAAAAGGATACTCCTGATGGCCTTTGGTTTAAGACCCCGAATGGGAATATCATTCATACGCGTGAATTGAAAAATAACGCTTATGTGTGTCCTGATGATGATTTCCACGTAAAAATCGGATCTAAAGAATATTTCGAAATACTGTTTGATGGTAATAAATTCACGGAACTGGATAAGGATATGAAATCCGGTGATCCCTTGAAATTCACAGATACCAAACCGTATACTTCGAGAATCGAGGCGACGATAAAAAAGACGGAACTCAATGATGCCGTAAGATCTGCGGTTGGGAAAATGAACGGCTTGGACCTAGTGGTATCCTGTATGGACTTCAATTTTATTGGAGGATCTATGGGATCTGTGGTGGGTGAGAAAATTGCTAGAGCGATTGATTATTCTCTAAAACATAAGGTTCCATTTCTAATGATTTCTAAATCGGGTGGAGCAAGAATGATGGAAGCTGGTTTTTCATTGATGCAAATGGCCAAAACTTCTGCAAAGCTGGCACTATTGGATCAAGCAGGAATTCCATTTATTTCTTTATTGACAGATCCTACTACGGGTGGTGTTACAGCCTCTTATGCAATGTTGGGAGATTTTAACATTGCAGAGCCAGAAGCATTAATCGGATTTGCAGGTCCAAGAGTTATTAGAGAAACAATCGGGAAAGATTTGCCTAAAGGATTCCAAAGCTCTGAGTTTGTTTTGGAACATGGTTTCTTGGATTTTATCATCGATCGACGTCAATTAAAGAGTCGTTTGACCACTTTGCTAAACCTCTTGCATAATTAATCAGTTATCCTATCAAATGAATTACAGTTTCTGACCAAATTTGGATTTGGTTATGACCTGTTTATAGGATTTATAAATATATTTGTGTCCGAAAATCGGAATCAATCCATACGAAAAAAGTAAAACCAATAGTTCATGGGTTCAGTAATTATCACATCCATAGTAGCATTTACAGTAATTATATTGCTACTGGTATTTATTCTCCTTTTTGCCCAATCAAAGTTGGTCAACTCTGGGGATGTCAACATCATTATAAATGGTGACGAAAGTTCTCCAATTGTGACCGCAGCAGGTACTACTTTGCTGTCTACTTTGGGCGGACAGAAAATCTTCCTTCCTTCCGCATGCGGTGGGGGTGGAACCTGCGCTATGTGTAAATGCGTGGTAGAAGAGGGTGGGGGTGAAGTTCTTCCAACAGAAGTAGGTCACCTAAGTAGAGCAGAGCAGCAAGGTAACGTTCGCTTGGCATGTCAGGTGAAAGTGAAGAATGACATGAAGATTCGAGTGCCAGAAGAAATTTTTGGTATCAAGAAGTGGGATTGTGAAGTGATCTCCAATTATAACGTTTCCACCTTTATTAAAGAGTTTAAAGTGAAGCTTCCTGAAGGGGAAACTTTGGACTTCGAAGCTGGTGGATATATTCAGATTGACGTTCCTGTAGTGACTGTTAACTTTAAGGACATGGATATTACTCCACATCCTGAACTAGGTCACCCAAATGATGTATATCAAAGCGACTGGGATAAATTTGGTCTTTGGGATCTCGTTATGAAAAATGACGAAGAGCTATTCAGAGCCTATTCTATGGCCAATCACCCTGCAGAAGGTAACATCGTAATGTTGACCATCCGTATCGCTACTCCACCATGGGATAGAGCAAACAATAAGTGGATGGATGTAAATCCAGGTGTATGTTCTTCTTATGTGTTCTCTAGAAAACCAGGTGATAAAGTAACTATTTCTGGGCCTTATGGTGAATTCCATATCAATCCAACTCTAAGAGAAATGGTTTATATCGGTGGTGGAGCTGGAATGGCACCGTTGAGAGCTCAAATTTTCCACTTGTTCCACACGGAGAAAACTAGTAGAAAAGTTTCTTATTGGTATGGAGGTAGATCGAAGAAGGAATTATTCTATGTTCCTCACTTCAGAGCGATTGAAGAAGACTTCCCTAACTTCCAATTCCATATTGGACTTTCAGAGCCATTACCAGAAGATAATTGGAAGATTAAGAAATCCTTGGATGATAAAGAAGGCGATGGATACGTTGGATTTATCCACCAAGTATTATATGACAACTACCTAAAGAACCATCCAGAGCCAGATGAGGTAGAATATTACCTATGTGGTCCTCCATTGATGAATGCTGCAGTATTGAAACTGTTGGATGATCTAGGAATTCCTCAAGAAAATATCCGATTTGATGATTTCGGAGGATAAAAATTTAAATCCCGCTTCGGCGGGATTTTTTTTGTTCTTATCCCAATGAGTTTGAAGCAGTTGTTTCTGGAATCTATATTTCATGAATAGAAAGGCAGGAATTTTGATGCTTTCGAAAGGTTGACATTGTGAACATTGTAGGAAGGTTCTCCTCTATTTCATGTCATATTTTGTTTATTTTTACCCAACACCACACCTTTTATGAACATTCAATCGTTTTTCGATCCTGTAGAAGAGTTTCTCTGGCAGAAAAAATATGCTGAAAACACCTTTTTTCATCAGATCCATTATTATGGTGAAAGTTTTCCTCAACTGAAAGGTATCCACATTGCAATTGTAGGGTTAAAAGAAACCAGAGGAATAAAAAAATATGAAAGTCTGGATCGCTCCAGTTCCGAAATCAGAGAAAAGCTTTATGAATTAAAGCGTGGCTTTGGGGCTATACGAGTGGCTGATTTGGGAGATTTAATATCGGGGGAAAACTTGGAGGATACCTACCAAGCAATTCAAAAGGTAGGAGAATACCTTATGAAGCATCAAATCCTACCTGTTTATATTGGAGGTACTCATGATTTGGATTTTGGACAATATTTGTCCTATCAAAACATGAAAAAGCTGGTGAGCCTACTGACGGTAGATGCCAAAGTTGATATGGAGGAAAAGGGTCTTATGGCGGATCAACATACCCAGGAGATTATTTTACATCAACCTAATTTCCTGTTTTCCTACGCTCATTTAGCCTATCAAAGTTTTTTGGTGGACCCTACCCTCATCAATGTGATGGAAAAACTCTATTTCGATCATGTGAGGTTAGGACAGGTTAGGTCAGAGTTTAAAGAGATCGAACCAATTATTAGAAATGCAGATTTCTTAAGCTTTGATTTAGCAGCCATTCAATCTACTGATGCCCCTGGTGCTGTAGATGCACAACCATTCGGCCTGACAGCGGAAGAAGCTTGCCAGATATGTTGGTTTGCCGGTACCAATGAAAAGCTGAGTTCAATAGGAATTTATGGATACGAGCCCTATTACGATGATCCTCACAATAAAACCGCGAAGGTAGTTGCTGTGATGATTTGGTACTTTATTGAAGGATTTTACTCCCGAAAAGATAGTCTTTCTTTTAAGAGTAATGATTATATTAAATATACCGTTTCTCTGGATTCTAAACCCAATACCATTGTGTTCTATAAAAGTAAAAAGAGCGGAAAATGGTGGATGGAGATTCCTCAGAATGAAACGGAGAAGTTTGATAGGGGTACTACTGTCCCTTGTAGCTATTCAGACTATCAAATGGCTCAAAAAGGGGAAATTCCAGAGCGTTGGGTCAATGCCCAGATTAAACTTCTATGATGAAAGTATATTCAAAGCAACAGCTTGCCCTGAGAAATGGACAAGACAAGCCAGAAATTTGGGTGGCCTATTTAGGAGTGATTTATGATGTTACCCAATCGAAAATGTGGCGGAATGGAAAACATTATGAGCATTGGGCTGGACAGGATTTAACTGAAGAGTTTGAGGATGCGCCACATAATACCAAAGTATTTGAGAAATTTACAGTAATTGGACAATTAGGATGATTTTAATAGCAGATAGTGGATCGTCAAAGACGGATTGGAGAGTAATTGGGAAAAATGGAAAGATTAGCCAATATCGTGGGGTTGGATTTAATCCTTACTATCAAACCTCCGAAGAAATGGCCACACATATGCGCCATGAGTTTTTGATGAATCTGGAAAATGAGATAGAGGAGATTTTTTACTACGGAGCTGGTTGCTCTGTGGATTCCAGAAAGGAAGAAGTTGCCCAAGCGTTACGAACTATCTTCCCTAAAGCTAAAATTGATGTAGATCATGATCTTGCTGCTGCTGCAAAAGCGACTTGTGGACATCAAGAGGGAATTGCCTGTATTTTAGGTACTGGATCCAATAGCTGCGATTATGACGGTGAAAAAATAATTGATACGAGGCCAGCACCTGGGTACATTTTAGGAGATCAAGGCGGGGGCGGTTATGTGGGACGTAAATTCCTCATGGATTTTATTAATGATGAAATGCCAATTGCCATAAAGGAAGAATTAGAGGACAAGCTAAAATTAAACGCGACTACTATTCAGGAGCATGTGTATAGGCAACCTTTTCCAAATCGGTACATGGCTAGCTTTTGTCGTTTTATAACAGAGCATAAATCAGATCCATATTGTTATATGCTCTATTACAATGCCTTTATAGATTTTTTTAAAGTCCATGTAATGAAATACAAGAATTACAGAGACAAGCAGGTAAATTTTGTTGGCTCAATCGCCTATTACAATAGCGATATCCTAAGAAAAGCAGCAAGCGATTCCCAAATCACTACTAATATTATCATTGAAAGCCCTATTTCTGGCTTGACACTTTACCATCAAGAGCTATTATGAAAGTAACCGAGAGTTCCTCCCACTACGATAATCTCGAAAAAATGAGTGTTATGGAGCTTCTTCATAACATCAACAAAGAAGACCATTTAGTCCCTGTTGCAGTGAAATCGGTATTGCCAGAAATCAGCAGGCTGGTGGAACAGATTGTCCCAAGGATGGAAGCTGGAGGGAGATTAATTTACATCGGAGCAGGTACCAGTGGAAGATTGGGGATTTTAGATGCCTCAGAATGTCCTCCTACCTATGGAGTACCTCATGAATGGGTAATTGGGATTATTGCTGGAGGGGATACAGCAATCAGAAAGGCAGTAGAAAATGCTGAGGATGATCCTTCCCAAGCTTGGGATGACATTCTACAATATGGATTTAATTCGGACGATACGGTCATAGGTATTGCTGCTTCCGGAACTACTCCTTATGTCATTGGAGGTGTCAAAATTTCAAAAGCAAAAGGTTTATTGACAGGATGCATTACTTGTAATTTAGATACGCCTCTATCCCAAGAAGTGGACTATCCCATTGAAGTGGTTGTGGGACCTGAATTTGTTACTGGAAGTACGCGAATGAAGTCTGGTACCGTACAGAAACTAGTGTTGAATATGATTTCTACTACGGTCATGATTAAGCTAGGCAAAGTGAAAGGAAATAAAATGGTGGATATGCAGCTTTCCAATGCCAAGTTGGTTCAACGAGGAACAAACATGATTATGGAAGCTACAGGTACAGATGAAGCTACAGCCAAAGAATTGCTCTTGACTCAAGGTTCAGTTAGGTTGGCGACAGAATACTTCTATAAACAAAAAGGTTCTTAAGCCCATTCATTTTTTATTTTTGAAGTTAATGGTTATTAATTTCAGGAATGGGCGTATCTTTGCAGCCCAATTAAGCATTTGATTGTCAATAGCTTATTTTAAACAAAAAAATCCAGCAGTGATGCTGCATACTTATGAAAGGTAACAATCCAAAAAAACAGTTCTTTAAAGGCGATCACGCCGAAGAACCGGCTCAGAGAAATTCTAATAGAGGAGAAGCAAGAGGAAGAGGTAGAAAAACAGATTCAGGTGAGCATGAGTTTGATCTTGGAAAGAGATCATTTGATAGTAAGGACAAAAGAGGGGGAAAATCTTCATTTGATAAAAAGAAAACCTTTAATTCTGATGCTCCAAAATCGCTAGGAGAGAAGAAATTTGGAAATAAATTCAAAAAATCAGAGGAGGGATCTTTTGGAAACAAATCCTTCGGTGCCAAGAAGGGTGGTTTTTCGGGGAATAAGTTCGAAAAGCGAGAAGAATCTGGGTTTTCTAAAAAGCCAGGATTTAAAACCAAAGGAGACAAATTCAACAAAGAAGAATTTGGTACCAGTAAATTCGAAAAGCCTTTCAAAAAAGAAGGTAAGACTTCAGGATTTGGAAAGAAGGACAGTAAAGAGGGCCTAGTCTATAAAGGGAGAGGTAAAGATCAGCAACCTGTTTTTGCTCCCGGCAAAGCCAAGAAATTCCAAGGTAAAGCAGATTCTGCTGGCTTTGGAAGAAAAAGATTTAAAATTGACTCGGAGGCCCAGAACTCAAGGCCTGATTATAATTTTGACCAACTACCTTCCAAAAAATCTAAAACCAAGTCTGAGGATGGCTTGCTACGATTGAATAAATACATTGCCAACGCGGGTATTTGTGGAAGAAGAGAAGCCGATCAATTGATCGCTCAAGGACTTATTTCCGTAAATGGACAAGTGGTTACAGAGCTTGGATTCAAGGTTAGCAGGACGGATAGAGTGGTGTATCAAGGGAGAAAGATCAACCCTGAGAAGCCGGTGTATGTATTGCTGAATAAGCCTAAGGATTTCATCACTACCACAGAAGATCCTTTAGAGAGAAAAACAGTAATGGCTTTGGTAGGAAATGCTTGTGAAGAGCGAATTTTTCCCGTGGGAAGATTAGATCGAAACACTACTGGCTTATTGCTATTCACCAATGATGGGGAACTAGCAGCCAAGCTTTCACATCCCTCTAATCAAATCAAGAAAATCTATCAGGTAACCTTGGATAAGCCTTTGACTCATAATGATGAAAAAGCAATTTTGGAAGGCCTGACTTTAGAGGATGGTGAGGTAGAGGTAGATGATATGCAAGTGTTATCCAAGGATAGATCCATTTTAGGATTGGAAATACATGTAGGAAGAAATCGAATTGTAAGAAGGATATTTGCGCATCTAGGTTACGAAGTAACAGCCTTGGATCGTGTCATGTATGCCGGATTGGACAAGAAAGATCTAAAAAGAGGACATTATCGATTCCTTTCAGAACAGGAAGTGATTCGCTTAAAGTTCTTTGTCTAATATAGAAGAAAGCTCCCAAATGGGAGCTTTTTTTATATAAACCCTTTTAAGGCTTTCTCCAACTCTCTTTTGGGAAGAATACCACCTTTTCTCCAAAGGATTTTCCCCTTTTTAAATAAGATGTAATGGGGGATGGAGCGGACTGCAAATTGTTGAGCCATTTGAGGGTGCTTATCAATATCCAGTTTGAGTAACTTGATTTTGCCTCCTAACTCATCCAATACTTCCTCTATGATAGGATCCATCGTTTGGCAAGGCCCACACCAATTTGCTCTAAAGTCTACCAGCACGGCATCCATGCTTTTACTGATGATATCCTTTGGTTTCTTTTTTGGCATAGGTAAAAATAAAAAAAACCGGTTTCTCGACTCAACGAAAAACCGGTTTATTTGATTGAAGATTGAGGATTAGTTCCCTGCTGGAGGAGTAGGCATTTCTAAACCTAATTTAGCCAACACCAATTCAGTGAATTTGTCTTCTTCTTTGGTATAAAGCAAAATTGGAGCTTGACCTGCTGTCTCTGCAAAAATATGTGTGTAATTGTTTTCTGCCGCTACTGCATTGATCGCATTGATCACTTTAGTTTGAACTGGCTCTAACAACTCACCTAATTTTCTCTGATAAGAAACCTGTGCATCTTGCTCATATTTCTGAAGATCAGACTGAAGCTTAGTAAGCTCACCTTCTTTAGCAGCTCTTGCCTCTTCTGTCATCGTTTGTGCAGCTTGTTGGTAGGTTTGAACCTGACGCTGAAAGTCTGCAGCTTTTGTTTGAATATTAGTTTGTAGCTGAGTTTGGTAATCCTGGATATCAGCTCCAATTTGTTCCATTTCTGGCATCAGATCCATGATAAATTCCACATTGGTATACCCAATTTTGATTTCCTGAGCCTGAGCCGCGAATCCTACGCAAAGCAATGCAATTGCAGAAAGGATAACTTTTACTTTCATCATTCTGTGTTTGTATTTAATTGTTCTCTTCAATTCCTAATTCTTCCAAGATAAACTCTGAATAGTCATGTCTTGGGTCTGTATAAATGATGGCTGAAGGTCCTGCTGCTTTATCAAACAATACCGCCAGTCCATTTTTTCTTGAAACTCTTTCAATGGCGTCATATATTTTGGATTGGAGGGGCTGAAGCAGTTCTGCCTGCTTCTGGTAATATTGTCCGTCAATCCCAAATATCCGACTATTGAAAGCCTGTGATTCCTGTTGTTTTTGCTTTATGTCTTCCAGCCTTTGCTGATACATCTCTTCTGTTAGCAGTACTTCTTCAGCTTTCAATTGAACCAAGAGTTCTTTAATCTCCTTGTCCAAATTTTGTGCCTCTTTCTTCCATTCATTACTGAGGTTCTGAAGCTCTTGCTGAATCACTTTGTAATCCGGATGCTTGTTCAAAATGTATTCTGAATCAATGTAACCGAACTTTTGAGCGCTTGCAGGCAGTACTTGCAATGCAAAGAGCAGCAAAAATAGTATTTTCAATGATTTTTCCATGGTTATGGGCAAGTTTTAGAGGCCAGATTAAACTCCTTACTTAGAATTTTAATTTTGCATAAATTAACTATTCCGCAACCTTTTTCCATGATTATCTGAATTGTTGTCCGATTGTAAAGTGGAATTGAGCTCCACTTCTTTCGGTGGTACCTGGTATAGCATCAAATCCATATCCCCAATCGACCCCTAACAATCCAAACGCCGGCATAAAGATTCTAGCACCCACACCAGCCGATTTTTTCAAATCATATGGATTGAAATCTGCATAAGACCCCCAGTTATTTCCAGCTTCAGCAAATCCTAATAAGAAGATGGTTGCAGATGGATTTGGAGAAACTAAGAATCTTAATTCCATTACGTATTTATTGTAAACAATACCTCCATAAGGATCGGCATCTTCCTGTCCTCTGGTATCACGTCCTGGAGTGATGGATTGGTTCTCATATCCTCTCAAGCCGATGATCTCTTGTCCTAAAGCAAAGTTGTTGAAGGTCATACCATCTCCACCCATTACGAATCTTTCCAAAGGAATAATTCCGATTTTGTTGCCATAGGATCCAAGGAATCCCATATGTGCTCTTGCACTTGCTACGAATTTAGATGATCCGAATAGCGGGGTGTAGATAGATGCATCAAACATCCATTTATGATATTCAAGCCACTTGTACTTCTCCTGATCAGTAGATTCACCGTCTATGTTTTTATTAAGAGATGAATAAGGGGGGGTTAAGGAAGTGGAAAGAATGATGTTGGAACCGAATCTCGGGAACGTAGGATTATCTACGTTATTTCTAGCAATCGTATTGTTGAAAGTCAAACTGTTCGAGGTACCTGTTGGATAGCTTAGTCCAAATGAAGTTCCGAATTGATCAAATTCATAAATCTGGAATTGGATAGAGTTACTGATACTAAAGTAGTCATCAGGCCAGGTCACACGTTTCGCCAATCCAAGGGTAACACCGGTAATTTTGAAGAAACCTAGTTCATTCCCAAAGTTGGTTTGATTAAAGAAATCCACCTGTCTTTGTACCGAATGGTTAAAGCTGAAGCTCAATGCCTGAGGCTTCTTACCTCCAAACCAAGGTTCTGTCAAGGAAATGGAATAGTTTTGGAAACTTCTACCATTAGCTTGTACTCTCAAGGAAAGTTTCTGCCCATCGCCTACAGGAAGAGGGTCCCATTTGGAGAAGTCCCCAATATTTTTGATCGAGAAGTTATTAAATACCAGTCCTACTGTACCTACGAAGCCATAGAAACCGCCCCAACCTCCAGATAGCTCAATTTGGTCATTAGGTCGTTCTTCTAATTCAAATGTAATATCTACTGTAGCAGCCTCAAAGTTTGGTCTTAAGTCTGGATTGATCTTTTCTGGGTCAAAATAACCAAGGGTAGAAAGTTCTCGGATGGTTCTTACCAATAAACTTCTATTGAATTTTTGACCAGGAAGAATTCTGATTTCACGCATGACCACGTGATCAGAGGTACGTTCATTCCCCTTGATGTTCACACTGTTTACCGTCACTTGAGGTCCTTCAAAGATTCTCATCTCCAGGTCAATGGAGTCACCAGCAACATTTACTTCCACTGGATCAATGCTGAAGAAAAGGTACCCGTCATCTTGATACAAGGAACTTACATCATCACCCTTTTGAGGATCGTAATTTAAACGCTTATCAAGTAACTCTTTGTTGTAAACATCTCCCTTTTGAATACCAAGTTTGGCTAAAAGTACAGGGTCTGGGTGAATATAATTTCCAGTAAATGAAATATTTCTATAGTAGTATTTTCTACCTTCTTCTATTTCAATATCGATATTGATTTTATCCTCGTTGAAGTTATAAACAGAATCTTCAAGGATTTCAGCATCTCTAAAACCTTTACTGTTGTAGAAGTTAATGACACTGTTTTTGTCATTTGCATATTCCTTCGGAATGTACTTAGATCCGTTAAAGAAGTTCAATTTGAAGTTCTTGTTGATGTAGGATTTTACATCTTCATTGGAGGCAGAATCAGTATGGAAAATGGTGTTGGCATAATCAGAAGCGTCTGCATCCAATGCTCGGGAATACAGGTCTTTGAAGATGCTGACTCTAGCATGTTCCTTCGTTTTCTTTAACTTCTTTTTGACTTTGGTATCCGCTATTTCTTCATTACCATAAATGTTGATGGCATTGATTCTCACTTTGGATTTCATGTCAACGTCAAAACGTAATTTCACACTATTGGGAAGTGTGGTGTCTCTTTCTTGGAGGATTTTGACGTCGGTATTTAAGTATCCTTTATCCAGGTAATATTTTTCGATGGTTCTTTTGGCTGAGTTGAGCACGTCATCTCTAACTACCCGACCACGGATATTTACCTTATCACGCAATTCACTTTCCTGAGTCTTATTCATCCCAGAAAACTCCACTCTTGAGAATCTTGGGCGTTCAGTTAAATCCAAAAGTAAATAGATGTCATCTCCTTCTACTTTCGTTACAAGAATCTTCACATCTCCAATGATTCCTTGGCCCCAAAGTTTTTTCAAAGCATTGGAAATGGATTCACCAGGAACTTCAATGGTGTCATCAACTTTCAAACCAGACAGCGATATGATCGCAATTTCATCCAGTGTCGTCAAGCCGACCGCTTTAATCTCGGCGATTCTATAAGACTGGGGTTTTTGATAATTTAACTCCAGGATATTGACTGGTTTTGAAGACGCATAGCGGCTTTGGCCCAAACGAATTTGTGCCATTGCTGAACTTGTCCAAACCAGACAAAACAGAATCAGTAAACTTCTTTTCATCAATTAATTAAGATTTAACTTGCTCACCTGTTTTACCAAATCGTCTTTCCCTTTTTTGGTAATCGAGGATCGCAGCGATCAGATGCTTTTCTCTAAAATCTGGCCATAACACAGAGGTAAAATGTAATTCCGTGTACGCCAGTTGCCACAACAGAAAATTGCTTAATCTAAATTCTCCCGAAGTTCTGATCATTAATTCAGGATCAGGTATTCCGGCAGTTTCCAGATTGTCGGCAAACACTTCTTGAGAAATGTCTTCGACTTTCAATTTCCCGTCAGAGACTTTTTGAGCAATGCGTTTGGCTGCTTGGGTGAGTTCCCATTGTCCGCTGTAGCTAAGTGCTAAAACGAGCTTGAGACCGGTATTTTGAGAGGTTTTTTCTTTTGCCTCGATTAGTTGATTATATGCTGATTTAGGTAGACTATTAATGTCACCAATACTTTCCATGACGATATTATTTTTCATCATCATTGGAACTTCATTGGCTATGGTTTTAACTAATAATGCCATTAGTCCCTCCACCTCATCTTTGGGGCGAGACCAGTTTTCTGTGGAAAATGAAAATAGAGTTAAGTACTTTACTCCCAAATTATTGGCTCCCTCTATTGCATCTCTTACAGCTTTGATAGCATGGTGGTGCCCGAAGATTCGCATGGCCCCCTTCTTTTTAGCCCAACGGCCATTGCCATCCATGATTATTGCAATATGTCGGGGGATTCTGTTTCGGTCTAATTCTTCCTTCATTCCAGTTTTTTCCGAATACCTTAATTTTTGGAGGTACAAAAATGCTATTTCTTTTCCAATAATTTACCCTAAGGGTCAATTAATTAATAAGCATAGCACTTGGAACTGGCGAAAGTATAGCTGATTGTGAGCCCTAAGAAATAGTACCAATCTTTATCATAGGGGTTTCCAAAATTAACCCCAGCAAAAACATCGGGATTATTAGGATCTGGAAATCTGGGGATTTCTGGATCTTTACTATCTATTTTATCCAAGTAGTCTGTAAAAGTAGGTCTAAAGCCTAATTCTCCAGCCAATGTCCATCTGTCGTTTATTCTATATTTAACGCCACCTCCAAATGGAATTACAATCGTTCCTACATTATATCTTTCGGAAACATTACCTGCATATGTATTCCCTTTAGCGAAAGCATGTGCATAGCCAATTCCAAAGAAAGCATAGGGAGAAAATCGGAACTCAGAATTATTCCTGAGAAAATCCAGAAAGTTGAATTCCATCACTGCAGAAGCTTCAACAACTCCTGCACGAAATCGTCCATCTCTTAAAAAAGCCATACGGTCTATGGGCTTTATACTGTCTGCAGCATTTAGTCGAGCCAAATTGAGTCCCACTCTAAGCGTCCAAACATTGTCAAAATTTCTCTTGCCAAACAACGTTCCTTGAAGGCCAATTTGGCCAGGATCAATTTTCCGAATAATATCTCCGGAGTAGGCCGCTACACCTAATCCACCACCAATTTCATATTTCTGTGCGTAGGAATTTAGGCTTAAGCCAGTAAAAACCAACAAGAAAATTAGTAAGCGACTGAAAATCTGAAAATTGACCTTTTTCAAGACGATGCAAGTTATGAAGTAGCTAACGTTTAAAAAACGCCTGCTAGTATTTAACGGGTTAATAATTGTTAAGCTTATTTTTCTTCGAATTTACCAATCTTTTGGGAATTCTAATTTCTCATGTCAAATCCCCAGTTTAGTTTTTGCCTTAGGGTATCGAAGAAATGATAATGAGGTAATTTTATCAATTTCGCTTGAAAGCTTTCTTTTTTGACACTCAACTTGACTTCTGAAGAGATAGACGTGGACCTGGAGTCCAAAGATATCAGAAACTTTTCTGCTCTTCCTTCAATTTGCAAGCTGATTTCGCTGTCATCTGAAACTATGATCGGCCTTACATTTAAGTTATGCGGACTTACTGGAGTGATTACCAGGTTTTTTGCTTCGGGAGAAATCAAAGGACCTCCACAACTTAAAGAATACCCAGTAGATCCGGTGGGAGTGGATACAATCAAGCCGTCTGCCCAGTAACTGTTCAAATATTTTCCATCAATATAGGTATGAACCGTAATCATGGAAGAAGTGTCTCGCTTATGAATTGTAAATTCATTCAAAGCAAAATTTAGTCCATTGAATAATCTTCTATGGGATTGTAAAGAGATTAAACTTCTGTTTTCAATTTGAAAATTGTCATTGGCTAGCTGGTCTATGGCAGCAGAGATATCTTTTGTAGCCACAGTAGCCAGGAATCCTAATCTACCAGTATTCAGACCTAGAATGGGTATTTCCAATTCTCCGACTTGACAAACCGCATCCAGTAAGGTGCCATCTCCCCCAATTGAAATCATGAAGTCCATCATGGACATGTCTTGTTTTCCTTCAATTACCCAATAAGAAAGAGTTTTATTTCCATGCATTCGCAATTGCCTGTCAAATTGCTCTGTGACAAAAATCTCGAAATTGAATTTACTTAGCTCTTCAAAAAGGATTTGAACATGCTGAAAATATTCAGATTTCAGAGCTAAGCCGTGTAAGGCTACCTTCATGGATCAAATATCTAAAAATCTTAGCAAGTTACCGATTCGGTCTTCCTCACTGCTAATTCCGCTTTCCTCTTGATAATGGTCTAAAATTTTATAACCAAAGCGTTCTAAGGTCGCTTTAATATGTCTCAGTTCAGGCTTGTCCAATTTGAGGGTCAATTTGATTTTGGCATCATCTAATGGATCACTGGTGATAAAAGAACTGAGTACTTTGGTGTTTTCTGTTTCTATGATTCTTGAAATCTCTGCTAGGCTGTAATCAGTCATATAAAGAGATAAAATCAGTACGCTTCCCTGGGATTGTATAGAAAGACTGTCTGCAAATGCGGCAATTGAATCTTCCATCGTCACCACTCCCAAATAAACTTTATCTCTACTTAAAACACCTACTACATTACTGTTTTGCTCCGCACCAACTCTGAGGACGTCGTAAATGTGTTTGTCTGAAAAAACCCAGCAATTTAGATTGTCTAAGGGGATTTCTTCAATGAGGGTTTCTGGATCATTTTGATCAAAAATCATCTCTTCTCGGATTAATCCTAAAAAGTTTCCTTGATCTACTACAGGTAAAATATCAGTACGAATTTCTTCCATCCACGACAATGCTTTTCCAGATTTATCGCTGAGTTTTAGTGGTGGAATTAAATTATTTATGAATTCGTAGGCCTGCATTAGTGAAATATAGGGAATCAATTTAGATTTTAAAACGCGTGGCGGTCTAAACTTGTTCAATAATGACTGGAAAACACACAATTTTCAGCTTTTAGGCAATGATCAAATTGTAAATGATGCCTAGGCAAACACCCCCTGCGATAATAGCCGGAGAAGAAATTTTGGTAAACTGAAGCATGGAATAGGTTGCTAAAATGAAAAATATGTTCATTCCATTCGCATCCAGTGGCTCAAATAATAAATAGGCAGCTGCGATTAGCATACCGCAAGAAACCGCATTTACTCCTTCTAGAGCAGCTCTAACAGGCCTATATACTTTTAACCTGTCCCAAAAGCGAATTACAAAGAAGATTAAGAAGATACCGGGTAAGAAAATGCCGCCTGCTCCGACCAAACCACCAATAATAAAACCTAAAGTTCCTCCATCTCTCATAGAAAGGGCACCTACGTAGGAAGCAATACTGAAGGTGGGGCCGGGGACTCCTTGTGAGATTGCATATCCGGTCAAAAACTCCTCCGAACTCAAAAAGTGTTTAAAATCCACAAATTCGGTATATAAGTAGGGGACTAAAACTTGGCCTCCTCCAAATATCAAAGAGCCATTTCGATAAAAGTTCTCGAATAGAACGATTGCGTTTGATTTGGTAATCCCTCCAAGGACTGCAGCCAGGATCAATACTCCTGCCCAAAGATAGAAGTTAGACCACTCAATTTTTAATGGGGCATCTTTTTCTAGTTTGGGTTGCTTCTTGTATTTGATCGAGGTACTAACGCCTCCAATCACCAAAAGAACCGGAAAAATATATGGTGAGCTATAGAAAAAGGAGATAAATGCGGACATCAACATTAACACCATGGCTTCGGTGCTTTGAACCATCTTTCCAATCGTTTTCTGGGCAGCAAAAATGATAAACCCTATGGCCATAGGTTGAATGAATCGAGCAAAATTAAGGGCCCCAGGAGTGTTTTCCTGCAAAAAAGAGATGAGGATAGCTGCTCCCGTCATCAGGATGGTAGCCGGCATTATCCAAACGATTAAAGCCAGATAGGCTAAGTTGGGACCTCCTACCCGAAAACCTATTGCAGAGATTAATTGGGTAGAGGAAGGGCCTGGGAGCATATTACACAAGGCATTCAGCTCCCAGAGCTCTTCTTCCGTCACATATCCTCTTACTTTGACCATTCGCTCTAGAAGCATCGCTAAAAATGCTTGCGGACCTCCAAAAGCAGTCAATGAAAGCGTGAGAATGTCTTTCAGGAAAAGGTAATATCGTACCTTTTTTACAGACATATTACTTTCTCAATCCTAGTTCTCTCAATCTTTCTTCCAAAAATTCCCCTGCTGTAGCATCTGGGAATAACTTTGGATTTTCTTCAGAAACGCAGGATTCCAAACAGGTTAAATCCATATCTGATCTGGGGTGCATAAAGAAAGGAATGGAATACCTACTGGTGTTCATCTTTTCTTTTGGTGGGTTTACTACTCGATGGATAGTAGACTTTAATTTTTTATTGGTCAGCCTTTCGAGCATGTCTCCCACGTTCACTACTAATTGATCGGGGAGCGCAGTGATTGGGATCCATTTTCCGTCTTTTCTTAAAACTTGTAATCCATCGGCACTTGCACCCATGAGTAATGTAATCAGATTAATATCTCCGTGTTCTGCGGCACGGACAGCATCTGCAGGAACTTCATCAGGGTTTTCAATAGGGAAATAATGGATTTGACGGAGGATGGAATTGCCATATGCTACCTTATCCTCAAAATAGTCTTCTGGTAATTCCAAATTTAGGGCAATCGCTCTAAGCATGGATTTTCCAGCATTTTCCAATATTCTAAATGCTTCATTAGCATCTTTTTCAAATTGGGGGATTTCTTCAGGCCATATGTTCGCGGGATATTCTGACTTTAAAGGATCAGAATCTGGGATATTCGATAACTCCTGTCCTACGTGGTAAAATTCCTTTAAGTCTCCCGTATTTCGACCTTTTGCATGTTCTTTTCCTTTTCCCGTATAACCTCTTTGGAAGCCAATTTCAGGTTTTTCATATTTACCTTTTACCTCATCGGGTAAAGCAAAAAATGATTGGATAGATTGGTACAAACGATCTTGAAGCTCTTGGGAAAGCCCATGATTTTTGATGGCGACAAAACCAATGTTTTGGTAGGCATCTCCTAATTTCTTAACAAATTCAGCTTTCTGCATTTCAGTTCCAGAAGTGAAATTTGCTAAATCCAAGCTGGGAATTTCATCAAAAAGGATTTCCATATAATGAGGGGGTTACTAAGTTAGTTCTCTAAATGTCTCTAAAATTAAATATCTTTAATATCAAATTCGCCCTGATATGAATAAATTCCTGGTTTCATTTGTCCTATTTGCAATTTTATTTGTCAGTTGCTCTGAGGAAAAGAAGAAAATTAACGAAACCGTCGTCGAAATGGGGGAAGTATCTCCAAACGGATTAGATGCATTACCAAAAGTGACTTTTTATCAATATGAGGATTCTTCCAGTTATCCTGATGCAATATTGGAATTGTATACTCCTTTAGGAAATCAGATTTTCAAGCCTGGGAAAGTTCCATTCGAATTCAATATCAAGAATTATGAATTTGAAAAAGCTGGAGATCAAAGCTTCAAACTGTTTAATATTCTCAATGGGGGTGATCCTGTAGGCTTTTATTCTCCTATTTTTCAAAGGGAACTTTCAGAAGGGAGTTATAGGGTAGTCGCATATTTAGTAGATGATGAAGGATTAGCTTTAAAAAATTTCGGGAATTATGTCGATAGGGATTTTCAAGTGGGAGAGTCTAGACCTTTTCCGTATTCAGCAGAACCTTACCTCGCTTTAAATTATCCTAGAAATGATCAAGTATATACAAATGGAGAAGATGTAATCATAGATTTTCTGGTGCTAGGGGGAGATATGGAACTTGATGGACTGAAAGTTCAGGTTTCAATCAACGATTACATGTACGAAATCGAAGAGATGCACCCAATTCGCGTGGCAAATCTGCCGAAAGGTACGTACCAAGTTCAGGTAAATTTGCTAAGATCTGATGGAAAAGAGCTGGAAGGTCCTTTCTCATCAGTAAGTAAAACAGTGATAGTTCGATAACATGCTTATCTTTGGGGCTTCAATTTCCAAGATTTTCAAATGCTGTTAGTTAATCAAATTCGAGACAACTACGCCGGTGTATTGGCCGGACTTAAAAAGAGAAATTTTCAAAATGCGGAAGCTGCTTTAGCTGAGGCGATCCGTTTGGATGATTTAAGAAAATCAACCCAAACTGTGCGTGACCAGCTACAATCTGAATCGAATTCTATTTCCAAGAAAATAGGGATGTTGATGAAGGAGGGCAAAGCTGCTGAAGCCAAGGAGATTAAAGAAAGAACCTCCCAGATTAAATCTGAGATCAAAGAATTGGATGAACAAAATTCCAAAGCGGAGGATGCATTGAAATCTCTATTGTATACCATTCCGAATGTTCCTCATGATTCTGTGCCTGCTGGAAAAACAGCAGATGACAATGAGGTAGTGCTGGAACATGGAGAAATTCCTGTTTTGCATGCTGAAAAGCAACCCCATTGGGAGTTGATCAAAAAGTATGATATCATCGATTTTGACCTGGGAGTGAAAATTACTGGAGCTGGTTTTCCGGTTTATAAGGGAAAGGGAGCAAGACTCCAAAGAGCTCTAATTAATTTCTTCTTGGATGAGGCGATGGCCCAAGGATATATGGAAGTTCAACCTCCCATCTTAGTCAATGAAGATTCTGGCTATGGAACTGGTCAATTGCCGGATAAGGAAGGACAGATGTATTTTGCGACTGCGGATAATTTGTATTTGATTCCCACTGCAGAGGTGCCTTTGACTAACATGTACCGAGATGTGATTCTTTCAGAGGAAGAATTACCTGTCAAAAATGTGGGATTTACTCCGTGTTTTAGAAGAGAAGCAGGGAGTTGGGGAGCACATGTACGTGGCTTGAATAGATTGCACCAATTTGATAAAGTAGAGATCGTTCAGATTACCCATCCAGAGAAGTCTTACGAGGCTTTGGAAAGCATGAGCTCTTATGTACAAGGTTTGCTTCAAAAATTAGAACTTCCTTATAGGGTATTGAGATTATGTGGAGGAGATATGGGCTTTACCTCTGCTTTAACTTATGATATGGAAGTTTATTCCGCTGCGCAAGAAAGATGGTTGGAAGTAAGTTCGGTATCCAACTTTGAGACTTATCAAACCAATAGATTGAAGCTTAGATTTAAAGGAGAAGATAAAAAGACCCAATTGGCCCATTCTTTAAATGGGAGCGCATTGGCATTACCGAGGATAGTAGCTTCTATTTTGGAAAACAATCAAACCCCCGATGGCATTAAAATGCCTAAGGTTTTACATCCTTACTTAGGATTCGATAAAATCTAATAGTTAATGAAAGCCCTGGTATTCAGGGCTTTTTTTTGTGATAGGAAAAAGCTATTACTTATAGGGTAATTCAATCAAAATTTTGCGATTTTGTTCGCAATCGGTAGCGGGTATTTTTTAATTGATAGTTGACCGTAAAAATTGAGCCTTTATTCTTCGAATGTATTGAAATTCAAAATAAAAATTGGGATAGGAAAGATTTTCGACGTTTTAACAAAAACATGATTTTTTTAAAATTTTAATTCCTGAGCTAGCTTTGTATTATCAAATTTTCAACAAAACAATAATTACATGGCATTAGTAGGAAAAAAAGCTCCAGCATTTTCAGTAGGAGCAGTTATTAACGGAGAAGAGATTGTAGAAAACTTTAGCCTAGACCAGTACCTAGGTAAGAAGAACGTAATCTTATTCTTCTATCCTAAAGATTTCACTTTTGTTTGCCCAACTGAGCTTCATGCTTTCCAGTCAAAATTGGCTGAATTTGAGAAAAGAGATACAATTGTAATCGGTTGCTCAACTGACACTGAAGAAACTCACCTTGCATGGATAATGACGCCAAAAGCTGAAGGTGGTATCGAGGGTGTTACTTACCCAATTTTGGCAGATGCAGCTAAAACCATCTCTCTGAACTACGGTGTATTGGCAGGTGAATATTCTTTTGATGCTGAAACTCGTCTTTGGTCTTTTGCTGGAGCTCCTGTTGCTTACAGAGGGACTTTCTTGATTGACAAAGAAGGTGTGGTTCGTCATGAGTCTATCAATGACCTTCCACTAGGAAGAAATATCGATGAATATTTGAGATTATTGGATGCTCAGATTCACGTTGAGAAATTTGGTGAGGTTTGTCCTGCTAACTGGGAAGAAGGAAAAGAAGCAATGCAGGCAACCAACGAAGGTGTTGCTAACTACTTATCAAATAATTAATCATGATTGAACTAACTGAAGATACTTTGCAGGAGCTGGTTGACAGCAATGATCAAGTGATTGTGCAATATTCTGCTGGCTGGTGTGGTAACTGCCGCATTATGAAGCCAAAGTTTAGAAGACTAGCTGGAGAAAATGCAGACAAAGTTTTTGTAATTGTAGATGCGGAGAAATTCCCTAACTCTAGGAAATTGGCTCAAGTAAACAATTTGCCAACTTTTGCTTCTTTCAAAGGAGGTCAGTTGGTAAATCAAATTCAAACAAATAAAGAGGACCAATTAAAAGCGTTGATCAATGAAATTGCCAGTAATTAAGACCATTCAAAGAACTTGTACTCCTGATCAAATTGAGACGGCTTTGCAAGTTTTGGAAAGCATTACAGAAGCACCTTCATTGAAAGATCCCGAGATCGACGTGATAGGAGAGTTGATTTCTAATCTGTGTGGTGCTTTGGAAGTTCATGAAATGGTTGCTGAAGGGATGTCTGAAAAAGATGCTGGAAATGCTTTCATGAAAAAAGTACTTGGTTCTATTGATAGATAAAAAATTATTTTGGGTTTATTGTTAATAGAAAAGGAACTCCTGATAGGAGTTCCTTTTTTTTATGCAGGGTTACTGGGTGCTTCAGAAAATTCATTCTTATTTTGCCTACCTAAAAGCTTTGGAAGGGATGAAGTCTTTCAATAAAGATTTTAATTGACCTGGGGCTTATTTGAATTTAAGATAACACCAATCCAATGTTTGAAGGAGCTAGCTTTCCAAAATCCTTAGATGAACAAACTTTTGAAAACTGGCTGCAGGCTGGTCGAAATAGCATCATCCCTTCTAATTTTCTCTTGATCCTTTGGGATGATATCGATGGAGAATACCAACCAGTTTATACATTAGAAAGAGAGGAAATCTATCGATACGATCGCTATACCAACACTCCCGGAAGGCAATTATTGGTAGCTGCCTATGATCTGTATTCCGAGTCTAGGGTGGTTTGATACATCAATACCGCCTATTTATTTTTTTAAACTCTTTTAAGAAGAACGCTTAATCCCCACTTTGAAAGAAGTTGTGAAAATATAGCAACTGGTATTGAACAGACTCTTTCCAATAATCCCAGTTATGTGCTCCTGGGTTGGAAGTAAAAGTATGGGGTATATTCAAATAGGTGAGTTCCTCATGCAGTTTGAGATTTACTTGATAAAAGAAGTCTCCGGTCCCGCAATGAATAACTAAAGGCAAATTATTTCTACTTAATAAATGCAATTGTCCCATCACGGAGTACTCCTTCCATCTCTCTGGAAAGGCTGATTTTTCTCCCAAATATTCCTTCATGTTCCAGTTTTCCGGAAAAGGGCCAATGTCTACACCACCACTCTGACTTCCAGCCGTACCAAAAATATCCTGATGGCGAATTCCTAAGTAAAGGGCTCCATGTCCACCCATACTTAAACCTGTGATTGCTCTACCTTCTCTGGAAGCTTTCGTACTATAATGACTATCTACATAAGGGATTAATTCTTGGGTGATATATGTTTCGTACTTGGAAGTAGGATTCTCAGGACTATCCCAATACCAACTATCAAAGTTGCCATCAGGAGTCACTATGATTAATTGGTACAGCTCAGCTAATTCTTCAATTTGGGGAGCCCCATTTAACCAAGACTTATAGTTTCCAGAATATCCATGTAAAAGATAAACTACCGGATACGTTTTGTCAGAAGAGTAGGAGTTTGGGGTGATTACTAAGGTTTTAATCTCCTTGTTCATGACCTTGCTAAAGGTTGCTACCGTGTCTACGGAAGCAAATAAAGTATTAATGAAAAGTAAGAGAATGAAAGGAAGTATGAGTAGTTTTTTTGATAAGTCCATTCCAAAGAGTGCTTAAGGTTAAATCTGGATGAATATTGGTAGTAAGCCAATACATCCATAGAAAATTTCAGGGATATGATTTGTGTTTAAATATTATTAATTAGTTTAATACTTAGACAATTATTCATTTTATGTTCAAATTCAGCAATAAATAGGAGGGGTTTCAATTATGGTATTAAAGGGTCGGTTTGTAATATTATTTTTTTTGTTCTGTAATATTAATTCAAGTTTTGGTTTTCAAAAATCTGATTTTGAAATCATTCAAGAAAGAGTGTTTAAAAATTATCAGAGTAGTCCTGCTACTGAAGAAATGGATAAAGACATTTCGATTTTATTCACATTGATTCAGCCTAATGGTAGCTTCAAAGATTTGAATTATGCTGATAAATCCATGACCAAATGGGAGCCTGATAAACATATTAAGCGCCTTGGAAAAATGACAAAAGCCTATACGAGGCCTTCTAGTGACTTTTACCAAGACGATGAACTGTATGATGGAATTATCAGGGGAATGAACTATTGGACAAGCTTAAAGCAAGAACCTATTTCAGATAATTGGTGGTGGTTAAGTATTAGCGTTCCTAAGGAAATTGGCAGCATGCTAATCACCATGAAATATGGAGAAAAACAGGTTCCAAAAAATCTGGAGAACAAGATGATTGAATGGATGAATAAAACAGTTTCCATCACTAAATCTCCAGGAAAGGATGGTTCGAATCTGACAGATATTGCCCAACATATGATCATGCAAGCGGTTTTAACAGAAAATTCTGACCTTTTAAACAAAGCTGTTTCAGTGGTTTCTGAATCTATCCAAATAACTAAAGGAGATGGAATACAAAGAGATTTATCCTTTCATGCACATGGTCCAGAGTTATATATGCATGGGTATGGAAGAGAATATTTATTAGGAATTAGAAATGTTGCAGTTTATATCGTGGGAACAAGTTTTTCTTTCAAACCTGAGCAAATAGCCTTGATTTCTGAATTTGTTCGAAATGGGTATTTAAGATCTATGAGGGGTAAATACATTGATTATAGTGTCATTGGAAGAGGCATCGCCAGAGTGAATGCTACTAGAACTAACTCTGGATTGGTAAAGCAACTAAAGGCCATAGATATTGAGGATCATCAACAAGAATATCAGGATGCGATAGATCGAATTGATGGTAAAAAGCCCGTTTCATATAAGATTGAGCCTAGAAATATTCATTATTGGCGGTCAGATTATACCATTCATCAGAGGCCTGAATTCTTAGTTTCTTTGAATAGTGCTTCAACAAGAACGGTAAGAACGGAATCTGGGAATGGAGAAAACTTGACTGGGCAGTTTCTGACAGAAGGAGCGATGTATATAGCAGTGAAGGGAGATGAGTATTTTAATATTTTTCCAAATTGGGAATGGAATAAGATACCGGGAAGTACCACTCCTGAAATTAATCCCCTCAAGAAAAGGACAAACTGGGTAGCTGAAAGAGGAAATGTAGATTTTGTAGGTGGAGTTAGTGATGGGTTGAATGGTGTTTCTGTATATCAAATGAACGCTTATAATACCAGGGCAAATAAGGCCTGGTTTTTCTTTGGAGATAAAGTGATTTGTTTAGGTGCCGGCATTTCAGCAGATCGGGTAGAAAACATTAATACCACTGTCAATCAGTCTAGGCTAAGAGGTGAGGTCTCGGTAGGATTTGAAAATGAAATGCAGGTAATGAATTCAAGTTCTACCAAGATTGATAAAGGTCCAATCTGGATTTATCATGATCAAATCGGTTACTTTTTTCCAAATTCACAGAATATTGAACTTTCTGCTCAAAACCAGCCAGGGGCTTGGGCTGACATAAATGGCAATTCCTCCAAAAAAACTATTAATGAGAAAGTATTCAAGCTTTATATCAATCATGGTAAAAATCCTAAAAATGAGAAATACAGCTATATGTTGATGCCTGGAATTGAGTCTTCTTCTGCATTAAAAGAGGTTGACTTATCTGGAATCAAGGTGGAAAGAAATGATGGGAAAATACAAGCTGTAAGTGATACGGGATTAAACTTGCTAGGTGTGGTATTCTATGAACAAGGAACTTTCGAGTGGGGTGGAAATAAATTAACAGTCGATAAGCCTTGTTTGGTTATGCTCCAAGAATATAGCGAGGGGAAGTGGAATGTCAATTTATCAGAACCTACACAATTGGTAAAAGGAACGGTCAAGTTGAATTTGAAAGTAGATGGCAAATCCAAAAACTTCAATTTTTCTCTTCCTAAAGATGATTATGCAGGATCTACAGTTAGTAAGCCAATTGATTTGAATTAATATTCATAGACTTAACCTACCTGCTCTTCGAAAAGGTTCTCTAAAGTTTTTGTAAGATTAGTACTAAAGCCAGTATGGGGTCTCGAAGTTTGAATCACTGAACTTCTAACTGCTGTCAACCATCTAAACCTGGATGCTAAATCCATATCAGCAATAGGACCTCCTTTCGAGTTGCCTTCACAAATTTTGTCAAAGGAGGACAAGTTGTTCTCAATCATTTCTAGATCAGCATGTGGGTCTAATGCTAAAAGTTTTTCTTTATTCAAGAATACCTTTGAACCGATAAAACCACTTTTCCAGTCGCAAAGAATCACGCCAACATTGATAAACTCTTCACGCTCCACCCGAGGAACCACCCGGATGATGGCATACTCATATAAGTGTTGTCCTTGCATCTTGGGCTTCTTTTGTAAATTGATCAGCATAAGTAAGTCTTAGACTTAAAAATTCTGAATATACTTTTCGAATTTCTGCTACATCTTCAGAATCACCTCCAGCCAGTAGCCATTCATCGGGAAGGGCTGAAACTAATTCTTCGAATAATTCCTTTTTGAGCATTGGTTTGAATACCTCGTTCGCTTCTTCCAATAGGCTAGCTTGAGGTAATAACACATGGTTTTTAATGATAGGAAATGGACCCTTTGCATTTTTCTCCCAATTGGTCCAGGAGTGTTGGAACAAAAAAGCAGCTCCATGGTCGATCAACCAAAGTTCTCGATTCCACATGAGCATGTTGGTATTTCTAAAAGTTCGGTCCACATTGGTGATCAATAGATCTAACCAAACAATTTTTGAGGCTAATAAGGGATCAATTTGCATGGCCAAGGGGTCATAATTGATGGCTCCTGACAAAAAATGCAAAGCCAGATTTAATCCTTGACTACCCTTGAGCAAATCTTGGATCTCCTCGTCACCTTCAGACCTTCCAAATGCCGGGTCCAAATTGGCAAAAACCAATTCTGGAACTTTTAAACCGAGTAACCTTGCGATTTCTCCTCCCAGAAATTCAGAAATTAAAGCCTTTTCCCGTTGACCTGATCCCCTAAATTTGAGAACATATTTAAACCCATCGTCCGCATCTGCTAAAGCCGGCAAAGAACCACCTTCTCTCAAAGGGAGGATATAGCGAGTGACATTGACTGTACGAAGTTTAAAGTTTTGTGACATGGAATAGTAGGTAGAAAACTTACCTGATTAACTTCTAGGGGAATCTTTCAAAAGTTCATTTTTCAAATTTAAAAGCATCGGAATGATTTATGTAGTGAAAATAGAAAAATATCCTGTCCCTACAATTTTCTATGCCTTATGAAAGTATTTGTATGCACCTTACTTCTTTTTACTTTTTTGAATTTTGAGTCAGCTTGCCAAAGCGCCAATGATCGTGACCTGATCGTCAATACAGTTCAATTGTATTTTGAAGGAATGATGGAAAGAGATAAATCTAAATTAGAAGCAGCATTTATTCCGGAAGCAAGATTGATTGGATTTAGAGGAGAGCATTTCACAATTACCTCATTTGAGAGTTGGGCGGAGGGCACCTCTAAGGGTGAGCCCAGAAATTCAATCGACTTTAAGAATGAAATTGTATCTATTAGAGTACAAGGGAATGCTGCCTCCGTAGAAACAGAACTGTATTGGCCTGGGATTTATTATTATGATTTTTTGACGTTGTTGAAAATCGATGGGGATTGGAAAATTGTAAATAAAAGCTGGTCAGAAAGGGGGATTTAATTAAATGATTTCTTCTACATGCTTTTGAATATTTTCAGATAGCTTTTCCATAGGGAGATCATTGGTGTCGGTACCAAAAGGTTCTTCTATTTCTTCAGCAACCATTTCCAGACTTGCCATCACGTAAAAGACGAAAGTGACGATGGGAGCTGCGTAATACCCCAAATCAAAAACCAAGGCAAATGGTAAGGTAAGGACGAAAAACAGGATGAATTTCTTGATAAAAGAGCTATAAGAATAAGGAATGGGTGTGTTTTTTATTCGTTCACATGCCCCGCAAATATCGGTGAATGCGGTGATTTCATTATTTAGTACAATTAACTGATCTCCGGTAATTTCCCCCTTCTTGTATAATTCATTAACTCTAGAGAACATGAATTTTGCGATCTGATTGGGAACATGCTTTTCTAAATCAATAATTGGTTTCAATTCTTCAGGTTCCTCGTTGTCCAACATATATAAAGTAATATGGGATTGTAGGTGTTCCCTTAAAGAAAAAGCATAAATGGGAATACATTTTCTGAAAAACCTTCTTGAATCTGTATCATTTGTGTCAAGAATAGCGGCCAATTTTAAAGCAAAATTCCTACTGCAATTAACTAAAGCTCCCCAAAGCTTCCTTCCTTCCCACCAGCGGTCATATGCAGTGTTTGTTCTAAAAACCATTAGGATCGACAGCACAAAACTCAAAAGGCTATGCATGGTTGACAAATGCGCGAGCCAGCTATCTTCTTCAATTCCCAGGTAATCTATTTCAAGCCAGGCGACAAATAAAGAATAGCCTAAAATGATCAACATCAAAGGAGCGAGTCTTGCTAAAGTATCATATTTCTGTACTAAAAATAGTAAGCGGAACCAATCTTTAGGATTATAGCCTTTCATGTTAAATCAGCAGTTGAGGGCTTAATTAATAAATATTTATGCCAATTAGGAAGTATTGCTAATTATTAGATTTTAGCAACTCATGGATTTTTAAAACTTGAGGGATCAAAAGTTTATTATCCACATTTTTGATAATGAAATCAGCCATTTCATTCTTAGCCTCATCGGGCATTTGCTGATCAATAATCTGGTTAACTTGTTCCTCCGATCGATGTGTATCTCGCATCAATACTCGAGCAACTCGCACTTTTAGAGGGGAACTGACATTGATTACATAGTCCAAATCTTTGAAGCTTCCAGTCTCAAAAATCAAAGCCGCTTCCTTCAAAACATAAGGGCTCGTCTGTCTTGAAGCCCAAGACGCAAAATCTTTGGCTACTGCGGGGTGAACTAAGGCATTTATTTTTTTTACTTTTTCGGGATCAGAGAACACTTCTTTAGCTAAAAATACTCTATTGACCGAACCGTCTGCTAAATATGCTTCTTCCCCAAAAGTAGTTTGAATGCTTTGAATTAAATCGGGTTCATTGGCCATTAGCCACTTGGCCCGATCATCTGCAAAGTAGGTGGGGATTCCTAAGATTTGAAAAATTTTTGCAACAGTGGATTTTCCTGAACCTATTCCACCTGTCAAGCCAATGAGAAGTGGAGGTTTATTGCTCATATTTGAGTTTAATGGTAGCAGGTTCAATTCGGACTTCTTCCAGATAAGAAGGCATTGGATCTACTTTCACAGTAATGGTACTATCTTCTTTGTTTCTCTGCGAATAGTTAAGAATCGCGTTAAACTCGATTTCATTCAATTCACTTGCTTTCCGTTCATCTACCTTGTAATAGATCATGATTTTGACTTCCTCATCTTCCATCGTTACGGTCCTTGGGAAGTTGATTTTTTTGACTTTTAACCTTTTGTTTCCCTCTAAAATGGAAACTACGTCAAATTGAACTTGGATACTTTCGGTTATCAGGCTAACCTGATTTTCTAAATCTTTTGGGATTTTTAATTCTACCTCTTTATTAATGTTTTGAGCAATTCTATTTTGATTCATTTGAACAGGAAACGTCCCTTCAAAACTTTTTAAAACCGAACTAGGGCCCTGAATGCTGATAGATTCTGGGGTAAAATTGACATCACCAGTGTTTCTATAATTATTGGCTAGTGAAAAGCTGGCCGAATCCAAAACAGGTTTGAGTTTAACGGTCTGGATTTCATCAATTTGGTATTTAATAGAATCTTCCAGCACAGAAATAAGTTGGGTAGGGCTAATAAATTCCCCGAGAGATCTTTTGAGATCGGAAGTAAGAATGTAATTTTTGGAGGCTGGGTTTTCCAGGTCTATTTGGAAAGGGCTTTCATTGATGTTAAAATATTTTCTCAATAAGTCCCAGCCATTTCCATTGATTTCAATTTGGATACTGGCAGGTAATTTTTTGACAGGCATATAGGCCTCATTATTGTAAACAATTTCAATTGGAAAATCTACAATAGTATTGTAATCGTCCTTATTCAGGGCGTTTAAAATCCAAAAAGTGGTAGCTGCTGCAATGCAGAGGACTACCACTTTCAGATCAGAGAGTTTTTTAGGAGAAATCCCTTTAGAGGATTTTTTAGTTTCCGGCAAAATTCAATTTATTTATTTGTTGTCGGTTTCTTAGAGAAGTCTAAAGAAATAGCTGACTTTTCAACTGTGACTTTCAGACCTCTGTCTAATTCAAGGACCACAGTTTCAGCCTCCACAGCACTTACTTTACCGTGAAGCCCTCCAATTGTAACCACTGTATCTCCTTTTTTAATTTCTTCAATAAACTTTTTGCTTTCCTTTTGTTTTTTCTGTTGAGGTCTGATCATGAAGAAATACATAATCAGGATTATACCTCCAAATAGGAAAACTTGTCCCATAATGCCGCCGCCACCTGCGGCAGCCTGTGCTAATACTGTAGTAATCATGCTTATCGTTTAACTGGTCCTACTGGAGCAGTTGCGCCAGCAGCTTTAGGGGTAACTGTACCTTTCATTCTCAATCGAGTAACAGTTGGGTTGGTGTTTGCTTGAATACTAACTGTAGGAGCTTGTGCTCCACGCTTTGAGGTGGAATTGAATACTACTTTTACATAGCCTTCTTCTCCTGGTTTAATTGGAGTTTTGGTCCAATCAGGAGTGGTACATCCACAAGATGCAGTGATGTTTGAAATCACCAACGGAGCTTCGCCTGTATTTGTGAAGTTGAATTGATGTTCAATGATTTGACCTTCATTGATATCACCAAACTCATATTCCATTTCAGCGAATTGGAATTGACCCAAGGTGCTAGGATCAGCAGCCTGAGATGCTTGTGCATTTACTGGAGTTACGGACGTATTGCTCGTTTCAAGAGCAGCTATTTTATCTTCAAGAGCCTTGATTTTGGCATCTTGATCACTTTTTTGGCTGCAAGCTGTTCCCAAGGCTAGGCAAAGGGATAGAGCAGCAGCACTCAACATGTTGATTTTCATATTAGTTGTCTCCTTGGTTTATTTGATCGATTAGTTTATTCACATCGTTTAGCAAATTTTCAGCTTTGTCTTTGGCTTCAGAAATCACACGCTTACCTTCCGTCTTTGCTTCATTGAAGTGTGTTTCTTTTCCTTCCACTAATTCGCTGATCAGATCTTCTAATTCTTTCTTGTATTTTGAAAGTTTAAAAGTCAGACGATCTCGTGTGTTTTCTCCCGCATCAGGAGCAAAAAGTATTCCTAATGCTGCACCGACGCCGGCGCCTACAAGAAATGCTAGAAATGAGTTGTTACTGTTGTTGCTCATAATTTTTTATTTATTGTCCAAAAGCCCTCTTCCACTCTTACGGATTTCACCACTTTCGGTTAGTTCTTTTGACATGACATCCAGTAATCCGTTGACAAATTGCTTACTTTTTGGGGTACTGTAGGTTTTTGAAATGTCAATATATTCGTTGATACTCACTTTTACAGGAATACTTGGGAAATTTTTCATTTCGGCCAAGGCCATTGAGATGATAATTTTATCTGTAAAAGCCAGTCTTTCAATGTCCCAATTCTTTGTCTTCTGAGAAATTAACGCTTTACTTTCCGCATCATTCTCGATAGTGAAGTTAAAGATATTTTGAAAAAACTCCTTATCCTCTTCCCAGTTCATTGCAATCTCGGGAAGTTGATTGCTATCAGTTTCATTCAAAAGGGAGGAATTCTTTAACACTTTAGAAGCTAGACTCCTTACAACAGATTTGTTTTCAGTCCAGTTCAAATCCTTTTCGGCGAAATAATTAAGTATCACTTCGTTTTTGAAGATGATTTTTTTCAAGAGTTCATCTGCAATTTCAAAATCTTGCTCTAAGGTAGGATTTGAAATTTTAATATACGCTTGATATTCCTCAGACGGTTTGATGTAATCTCTAAACCATTCGCTGATTTCCAGTTCCAAATCATCCAGATTCGCGTTATTCCTAGCCACCGCAGCATTGTACGCATCAGATTCTCGGATATGTTTCAGCACTTGGTTATTGGCTAGATTTAACTCATTGGCAAATCCAGCAGGATCATCCCCATTAAATTTTCTCTTTTTATCAAATTCTTTGGCCACATGTGCTGCAAATGCCTGAAGAAATTCAATAGCAAGTAGATATAGCTGTGGAATTCGCTCAGCAGAGACCACCATGTTTTTTAAAAGGAATTCTCTGTCCTTTTGATTAGCAGCTTTAAACTGTTTTAAAGCCTCTAAAACTACTTGTTTGACCTTTTGACTGGCATCGCTGGACTTAAGCGATTCTGTACTTTCTAAATTTTCATCAAATAGTTTGATTGCAAGTTCAGCTTCTCTATTCAAAGCCGCTTTATCCTGCACTTCCATGCTATTGAGGTCAGGTAAGAAAGATTCTTTAATAAAATCTTTTGCCAGGTTAAGGTTAGAACCTTTACACTGCTCGTAAGCATATAAGTTTTGGAATGCTTTGACTCTTAGTATTCTTCTGTTTAGCATATCTTCGAAATGGAGTTGCAAATATAGGGAATTTGCATGGGGTATACCCATGGGGATGTAGACAAAAAAACCACCGAAAAGGGATTTTCGGTGGTTTCAAATAATTGAGTTTTATCTTTAGAAAGGCAACTTCACATTACCCATTGCTGTAATTCTTGCTTTTGCAGTTTCAATTGCCGCTTGTTGTGCTGGAATATTTTCTTTGGAAGACTTCTCCAAAATGCCATAACAGGTATCGTAAATTTTTTCTGTTTGCTGATATACAATCTCTTTGATATAGCCTCCTAGGTATTCTGCACCCACATTGATGACACCTCCTGCGTTAATCAAGAAATCCGGCGCATAAACAATTCCTTTTTCCAACAGAATCTTTCCATGCTTTGCTTCGTCTTTTAATTGATTATTTGCAGCACCTGCAATTACTCCACATTTTAATCGATCAATTGTATCGTCATTGATTGTGGCCCCTAAAGCACATGGAGCGTAAATATCCATGTCCAAATCATAGATCACGTTCGGATCAACAACTGAAGCCCCTGTATTTTTTGAGACTTGTTTTAACTTTTCTTCAAAGATGTCGGTAATCATTACCTCGGCGCCTTCTTTTACCAAATACTCAATAAGGTATTTACCTACCTGTCCTACACCTTGTACTACTATTTTTTTCCCATTTAGAGAGTCAGAGCCGAATGCTTTTTTTGCTGCTGCTTTCATTCCCATGTACGTACCATAGGCAGTGACAGGAGAAGGATCTCCTGATCCACCTTTGATTTCAGGTAATCCGGCAACATGTCTCGTTTCCATTCTAATATATTCCATATCAGAGGTATTCATGTTGACGTCCTCAGCAGTAACATATCTTCCTCCTAGGCTTTCAATAAACCTTCCAAACCTTCTCAAGAAAGCTTCACTTTTCAAACGTGGATCTCCTAAAATCACTGCTTTGCCACCGCCAAGGTTCAGTCCTGCCAATGAATTTTTAAAGGTCATCCCACGTGATAGTCTCAAAACATCTGTGATTGCTTCTTCCTCAGAAACATATGGCCACATTCTAGTTCCTCCTAGTGCAGGTCCCAAAACAGTATTGTGGATACCGATAATCGCTTTTAAACCGGTAGGTTGGTCTTGACAAATCACGACTTGCTCGTGATCCATGGTGCTGATTTGTCCAAAGATGGATCCTTCTCGCACAGTTTCGGTAGCTTTAATCTCTAACATGTGAACTTAGCTTTTTAGAATGTGTTATATTTGGGACTGAACCTGGTTAAATAGGCCGATACAAAATTAAATACTTTTATTGGCCTTCAAAGCATTAATATATCTAGTTTCTGCAAACATAATTCTCGATTTTAAAATTTTTATTTGGTGAAACCACTTTGGAGACTTAATAAGTACTTATACAAGTATAAGGGGCTATTGCTTTTAGGAATAGTATTTACGGTAATATCGAATGTTTTCGTAATTATTCCCGCTCAATTGGTAAGACTTGCCATAGATTATGTGGTTGAGAGTTTTTCCATCTTAAAGCCTTTGGAGCTCGGTGGAGTAGGGGAAGAAGCACGAAATATTTTTCTTCAATTTGTGTTTATTTTTGGGGTATTAATTTTGGTAATGGCTTTATTAAGAGGTTTTTTCCTCTTTTTGATACGTCAAACTATCATCATCATGTCACGAAGAATTGAATATGACATGAAGAATGAAATATTTGAGCATTATCAAGCGCTCCCATTAAGTTTTTACAGAAAGAATAGTACTGGAGATTTGATGGCGAGAATAACTGAAGATGTGAGTCGTGTGAGGATGTATTTAGGTCCAGCGATTATGTATGGACTGAATCTTCTAATTTTATTTCCTCTGGTGATATCGTACATGATATCGGTTAACCCTGAGTTGACTTTTTATTCCCTACTGCCTTTACCTGTATTATCCTTGAGTATCTACTTCGTGAATAATTTGATCAATGAACGATCTGAAAAAATTCAAAGGAGTCTTTCAGGCCTGAGTACGTTTGTTCAGGAGGCATTTTCTGGTATTCGTGTAATTAAGGCTTTTGTTAGGGAAGAAGATACAGCAAGAGATTTCGCAAAAGCAAGTGAAGATTACAAAGTGAAATCAATACGCCTTACGAAAGTCAATGCATTGTTCTTTCCTATTATCATGGCTTTGGTGGGTATTTCAACGATTATCACGGTATATGTCGGAGGAATGCAGGTGATTGGAGGGCAAATTGGTTATGGGGTCATAGCTGAGTTCATTCTATATGTCAATATGCTTACTTGGCCGGTGACTTCTTTAGGATGGGTAACAAGTATTGTGCAAAGAGCGGCTGCTTCCCAAACAAGAATCAATGAGTTTTTGGATCAGAAAAATGATATACTAAGCACCGAGAATATTGAAAGGGAAATTTCAGGCGAAATTCAAGTGGAGAATTTGAGCTTTGTTTACCCTGATTCTGGAATTAAAGCCTTGGATCAAGTTAGCTTTGAAATTAAGGCGGGACAAACTTTAGGGATCATAGGCACCACAGGATCTGGCAAATCAACTATTGCCAACTTGCTTATGAGAATGTATGATCCAAGCTCTGGTTCCATCAAAATTGATGGAGAGACCATAGAGCGATACAATCTTTCAAGTTTAAGAAAACAAATAGGGTACGTCCCTCAGGATGTGTTCTTATTTTCTGATTCTATTGGAAACAATATTGCCTTTGGCTTAGACCATCCAGATCAAGAAAAAATCGAAAAAGCAGCCATGGATGCAGATGTTTACCAAAATATCATAGACTTTCCAAAAGGCTTTGAAACGATGCTCGGTGAGCGGGGTATTACCCTTTCAGGTGGTCAAAAGCAAAGAGTTTCAATTGCAAGAGCCATCGCCAAAGAACCCAAAATTTTGATCTTGGATGATTGCTTGTCTGCAGTAGATACAAAGACAGAAAATGTGATTTTAAATGCCCTGAAAAAGATCATGAAAGATCGAACTTCGGTGATTATTTCTCATAGAGTATCCTCCGCCAAGCTAGCCAATCATATTATCGTTTTGGACGATGGAAAAATCGTAGAGCAAGGAAACCATCAGACTTTAATGGCTGAAAAGGGAGTATATGCAGAGCTGTATGAAAAGCAAACCCAAGCTGGGGAGTCCGTAGAGGATTAATTAAAAAGCGGCTGTTTGATTGAAGCTTTGACTATCAAAAATTCCAATTTCCTGATTCTTTAAGAAAATTGTTTAACTTGATAAGTATCAAGTGTTTAAACCAGCTCATTATGGAAAATAAGAAATCAAGTACCCAAGATATAGAGAAAGTACTTCAAGAAATTGGAGAAAAGATTGAAGAACTCGTAAAAAAAGGGGCTGATGCCGGTGCTGAAGTCAAAGAAGAAATAGAACAGAAAATAAAGGACCTTAAAGAAAATAAAACAAGCCTTGAAGCTGAACTTAAAAAAGGGAAAGAGCTGATTGAGAAAGAGTTTAAAGAACAAAAGGAAGCCTTTGAGCCAAAGTTTAAAGAGTCTAAAGGTTTTTTTAGGGAAGGATTCAAACAATTTGGTTTGGCATTGAAGGCCTTGTTTGGCAAGAAATAAAAAATCCCGGAAGATTAATCTACCGGGATTTTTGGTTATCTCTCTTCAAGAGCTTTACATCGATCGTAAGTTGGATCAATGTCTATAAAAACATCCTCTTTTGCTGTTACAAACCACTTTGATAAAAGGTCATCTTCCTTCTTTCTCAAAGTGGCAGCCTTCATCTTTTCATAATCATCCTCCAAATTTGCTCTATGAGCAGGGTATTTTGACTCATAAAATAGAATTCTCACTTTAGTACCCTCTCTTGGATCTTCAAAACGGATTGGTTGGGTTACAGTACCTACCTCCATGCTGTCCAATGTAAAGTAAAGCACGGGATCTTCTAATGTTCTAAGGGTTAACCTTTTTGAATTATTTGCCGGGTCTACAAAATATCCGCCATTATCAGAGGTATTTCTGTCATCGGAATATTCCTTTGCAGCTTTGGCAAACTCAATCTTACCTTCTTGAATCTGTGTTTTCAAGCTATCCAAATATTTTTCTGCTTTCAACAAATCTTCTTCAGAAGCTTTGGGGATCATCAAAATATGTCTGGTGTTATAAGAGTCAGTTCTTTTCTCAAGTAATTGAATGACGTGAATTCCAAAATCAGTTTCTACTGGATCAGAAATTTCACCTAGCTTCAATGACATGGCTGTTGCTTCAAATTCAGGAGCAAGTTCCCCACTTCTAAAAAATCCTAAATCTCCACCTTGTGCTGCAGAACCAGGGTCTTCAGAATAGGCTCTTGCCAAATCAGCAAAATCTGCCTTTCCATCCAAAATATCTTGTTTGAACTGGCGAAGCTTAGCAAAGATATCTTCTTTGATTTGAGGGTTCACATCTGGTTTTTTTACGATCTGGCCCACTGTAACTTCTGCGGAAAAGAAAGGTAGAGAGTCTGTAGGAATGCTTTTGAAAAACTCACGTACCTCTGCTGGAGATACACTGATGCCTTCCGTGATTTTACCTCTCATCCTCTGAACAATCAGTTGCTCTTTAATCACCTCTTCAATTTCAGATTTTAATTGATCAGCAGTTTTCCCATACACTTCTGCTAAAGTTTCCTCATTGCCACCAAACTGCTGCATGACCATGTTGAATCTCTGATCGGTTTGCAACATCACTTCTGCATCCGTTACCATCACCGAGTCAATTTCAGCTTTAGCCACCATTAATTTATTGACCATTAATGTTTCAAAGACTTCGCATCTCGTAGGAGGGGTTACTCCTTGCTGTCCTTGCGCCAATGCCTCTAAATAGGTTTTTTGAATATCTGACTCAAGCAGGATGTAATTATCAACTTTAGCTACAATTTTGTCCAAGACCTGTCCAGTAGTGGCTGTATTAGCAACCTCTTGTGCTGACAAATTGGATAGCATGGAAAATGCCAATAAAGTAAGCGTAATTCGGTTTAGTATTTTCATTAGTATTCGATCAATCCGTTTTTAAATTCGGCTGAGTAGTTATGCTTCAATTATTGATTTAGAGAGATAAAAGCTTCTTCTTTCGCTTTTGGGTTAATCTCTACTGGATATTTACTTTTTAATTGTTCTAACAAGTCTTTTTCCAACGCCTCTTGATAATCCTTAATCACCAAACCTCTGGTTTCATTGAATTTTTTAGGACCCGCAGGAATTTGGTCTCCTAACAAAACCAAGTGTAAGTGACCATTAGTTTCTATCTCTTGATAACTTTCCGAAAGATTAATTTTGGAAAGGACAGGATGCTTCTTGTATTCTATCAATCCCTTTTCAGTTTGAAATGCAAGAGGATTATTCTGTTTGTAGTTGGTCTCAAAAGCGTCAATGACTTCTTGGGAATAAAGCTGACCTTTTAATTTGGTTCTAGCTCCTTCAAGCTGATTGATATCTAATATTTTCACAATGAAAGCATTTACTCGATCATCCCATTGATAGTTTTGAATATTCTCCTGGAAAAAGGCTTTTTGTCCTACGCTGTCTTCAATTCCCTTTTGCCATACTTCTTGGTTCATCAATGAGAATAAAAGAATTCCATCGTGGTATTCATTTAAAAGCATTTGATATTCTTTGTTATTGGCAAGAATATCTGCTTCCTCTGTTTTATTAAGAATAGAAGCTATGAATCGCTCATACCAAGCATCGAAAGCCGTGGTCTTCGTTTTTATACTTAATTCCTGTTCCTGTATAAATGAAACCAAATCATTCATGGTATAGGTAGTACCTTGAAGTGTAAATAGCTCCTCATCGTCCAATCCCTTCGCAGCTACTGCTCCAGGGATTTGAACTTTCGTAAAGCTTTTTAATTCATTTTCCAAGTTGGCTACAGAAGATTCATTTTCCTCGAAATTGTATCGTGCCTTTTGGATGGCCATTACCTGAGATTGTATCATGGTGGACCTAGAATCCCTCATAATCTTAGATCGAATGTTGTCTTCCAAGTTTTCAAAAGAATCGATTGGTTTCTTTTCTTCCAATCGTAGAATATGGTATCCATATTTAGTCCTCACAGGTGGTGATACTTCCCCAATTTCTGTCAATGAAAATGCGGCCATTTCAAATTCAGGGATCATAGAACCTACCGAAAACCAAGGAAGCATGCCTCCGTTTTGACTGGAGGAAGGATCTTCGGAATAGTTCTTTACAATATTTTCCCAAACAGTACTTTCCTTTTGGATCTCGGTATAGATGTCTGCTACTTTTCTTCTTGCCAAATCTTCACTATTCGGGTCATCTTCGTCAATTCTCACTAAAATATGAGACACTCTCACTTGGCCTGGATTAGGCCTTTTATCATTGACTTTAATAATATGGTATCCAAAATTCGTCATCACTGGATCAGAAACCTGTCCAGGTTGTAAAGAAAATGCAGCATCCTCAAAAGGTTGTACCATTTGTAATGCCGTAAAATAACCTAAGTCTCCCTTGTTGACTTTTGCAGAAGGGTCATCCGAATGCTCAACCGCTAGTTCATTGATATCTGCTCCGGTATTGATTTCATCCCGGATTTTTAAGGCCATTCTCAATACAATTAAACTATCGTCCTTACTTGCATTGGGAGGAAATTGAAATAGGATATGGCTTGCTCTAACTACTTCCTGCATTCTGGAATAGGCTTTACGAAGCTCTCCTTCTTCCAACGAGTTTTTGATGAGGTAAGGAGCTTTTAAGTTTTCTTTGAAAGAGGCAAATTCTCTATTGAATTCTTCTGTTTTATCAAGTCCTAGTTCCTCTGCTTCTATTACTTTCAACTTATAGTTGATAAATAAATCCAGATTATCTTCAAACTCTTCCCTAGACATCCCTGAAGAAGTTGGGGTTGAGCCTTGACCTTTGGATAGTAGGTAGATTAATTCCTCTTTCTCTATTGCTTTGCCACCAATAGTCAATAGATTATCATCTTGGCTATTACCACCTTGCATGTATGCAAAAACGGGGGCAACACTTGCCAAAACGATAAAAAGAGAGAAAATAGTTGCCGAAATTGATCGGTGATTCATGTAAGGGTACCTTAAATTCAGTGCAATTTTACAAATTTATCAGATAATAAAGGGAAATGACTGCTATCTAAGCGATTTAACAAGAATTAGCATCAAAACCACTTGATTAACCGGCACGTATTTTTCCCTTTATTGGACTCAAACTCAATTTCGTCCATAATGGTCTTTACCAAAATGATGCCTAACCCGCCTTTTCTTTTTTCGCTGATCACCTTTTTTAGATCAGGTACTTCATAATCCAATAAGTTAAAAGCCTTTCCTTTATCTGTGATTTCAAAAATTAATTTATCGGGTGATTCTTTAACTTCTAACTTAATTTGGTCGGAACCATTACATTGATGAGAGTGTATGATTAGGTTAGCACAAACCTCTTCCACTGCCAAAGTCAGCTGATGCCTGTCTTTGTCAGATAATTTAAGTTCGTTCAAGGTAGTTTGAAGGAAGCTTCTGAGATCTGCTAATGCAGTGGTTTTACAATATATTTTTAACTGATACTTCATTTTAAGCTTCTAATGCAGCTTTCTTAGATTCGTAAATGTCAATCAATTGATCTAACCCCAAAATTTTGAAAACTTCAAATACTCTTGGCGAAAGAGCAAATATCTTAAGAGTAATTCCTTCCTCTTGAAAATCCTCTAAATAGGACATAAACACGCCTAGACCGGCAGAGGAAATGTATTCCAGCCCACTTCCATCCACTAAAATGGATTTTGAACCTGATTCCGTTAACTCTTGCATTTTTTGATCTAATATCACTGAGTTGCTGGCATCAATTTCACCTTGAATTACCAATAAATCGTGGTTATCTTCTTTATGTGTTTCTATGGTTAGCATATTGAACGCTGATTTCTTTATTCATCTGAAAATTTGACCACCATGATCGAATAATCATCATCTATTAAACCATCTCCTCCTACATAGGCATGAAGAGCATCTATAATTTTTGTCTGGATTTCTTTTGGACTTAATTCATGATATACTTCCAAGAGAGTTCGGATTCTTTCGAAACCAAACTGTTGGGATTTTTCATTTTTAGCCTCAACGATTCCGTCTGTAAACATGACTAAAATATCTCCTGAAGAGTATTTAAATGTTTTTTCCTCAACGTGATTTTCATATTGCTTGTTTCTCAAAATCCCTAAACCAAGGCCATCTATTCCCAAGTATTCAGATTTGCCCACCTTATTTTGATGCATTAAGGTAGGTACATGGCCTGCTCTTGAATGACAAATATTTTTTTCCTTGGTATTGATAAGAAATATAGAGGCGGTGATAAAGTGATTCCTTTCCAAACATCGGCTTAAAGCCGCATTGGCTTTAATCATAAATTGGGCAGGACCAAGGTTTAACTGGATTAGACTTTGGAAAATTCCTTTCATCTGGGACATGTTGAATGCTGCCGATGTGCCTTTTCCAGAGACATCTCCGATGATCATAACGTATCGGTCCTCATCAAGTTTAAAAGTATCGTAATAATCCCCTCCTACTTCATCTGCCGCATTGGAATAGGCCGATATTTCAAAAGTCTCATTATGGTCTAATTTGGTGGGAAGGAGTGATTTCTGAACCCGCTGTGCAATTTTTAATTCCTCTTGGTAGCGTTCATTTTGAATGGCCTGATTTAGTAATCTATGATTTTCAACGGCAATACAAGCTTGGCGTACAAAAGTACTGATGATGTTGATCATCTCTTTATTGAAACCATCTCTTACCTCTTTACAAAGTACCATTCGGCCGATCGCTGATTTGTTAATGACAAGAGGAACCAATAAAATAGATTCAAATCGATCATGGCTTAGCCGAAGTGAAAGTGGGTTTAAATTTTCAGGTTTATTTTCAACCGCCCATTCTTGAGCTAATTTCTGATTTTGAATAATTTCACTTAGCTCTTCCCGCATTTCTTTCTCCATAAATCGTTCTTGAAGAAACCCTTTGGTACTTTCCTGATCTCCCAGTTCCAGCCAAGCAGCATCCGCATAGGCAGCGCTCATACAGGAATCTACCAGGATATCCAATACCTGCTCTTCACTCTCCTCAGGTTGAATGGACTGGCTTAATCGTTGAAAGTTAATGGCCTCGGTCAGCTTTTGTTCAAAAACAGAGGAGGTAGGTAGGTTAAATAAGGTGACTAGAAAACAGAATAGGGCATAGATAAAAATGAAGCTGAATAAAGAAACCAGGAATAAGTTGTCCGTCAAATTCACAACAAACATTCCCCTGTCGCTATACAAAAGGATTTGATAAAAAAGGTAACCACAGCAATTGATGATGATAAAGAGGAAAAGGAGGGATTTCCATTTTTCCCGAAAAGTTAAATAGGGAATCCATTTAAGGTTACCTGATAAAATAACCGCTAATCCTACCAACAGAACAAACCCAAATAAAAAGCTATAGTCAAATGAGTTTTTGTTGAAAAAAATAAAAAACATGGCTCCAAGCATAGCTAGCTCGTATGCCTGCCATTGTTTTACTACTCGTTTTGTTTTTTGGTAAAGGATTAAATGCTTCCATAGTAACGCACTGGATATCAGGAATATTGATATTAATGCAAAATTGACGTGGTAGAAGAAATTTTTAAGGAATGGATCATTGAACAAATGGCTATCCCCTAGTAGAGAATAGAAGAGATTGATCATGATGGAAACAAAAACTGCTACTATACCTGTCGAAGCAGCCCTCCATATCAGGTTCAGAAAGTCGTTTTGACTATTCTTATTGATGGAGTAATTGTAAAAAAGATAAACTGTTAAAAAGAAAAGAATCTCGAGTACCCAAGTGAATTCTGCCGCAATACCGGATTCCAATTCATTTAATAAACCAAAAAGTCTTACCAAATCCACAAAAAGTAATGACAACCAGACCAGAATGGCCAGGAGCATGCTAAGTTTTCCTATATGGATTGATGGTAATTTAATCATGGATTTTGCCCCACAATATTACTCAATGTGAAATAAATTAAGATCGGGACTAAAATATTCTTACTAGATAGAATGTTAAAAAAAGTAAACTTTAGACAGAAGTGCTAATTTCTGTTAGAAACATACCAAGTCTTCGATAATTCCCTGACCAAATTTCTTTTCTATGAGAGAAATGACCTTTCCCTTATTCATTTGAAGGTCCTTTTTGATCGGACCTGAAGACAATTTTACAAAAAGCTTTTTTTCTTTAATGAATACCGAAGAGGTCCTGTCGGCAATGGTTTTTCCCACGATCTCTGGCCATGACTGGACCACACTTTTCTCCTGAAATTTATCTTCTAATCGGTAGGCTTTTAGCAAATCCTTAAATGCTGATTCCAAGGGGGCTACTTCTTTCTTTCTGCCAAAAGGATTTTTATTATTCATGGGATAGCTAAGTATTAAATGAAAAGGGCGGAAGCGATGCTGTCAGCAAGTAGTTTTCCTTTTCTACTCAAAGATAGGGTATTGCGGTTCCAAATTAGCCAGCCTTCCAAATTCATTTTTTCTAAAATTTCTTTTTTCTCGCTCATTAGGTCCAATTGATACTCCTGTTGGATTTTATCAAAATTAATTCCCCAAATAGTTCTTAGACCAGTCAGTATATATTCGTTAATCACATCCTCTGTACTCAATATTTCGGACTCAAAAGGGAGAATATTTTGACCCAAAGTCTTTAGGTACTTTGAATTATTTCGGGGGTTTGCTCCTCTATGGGAGCCGTCAAATGAGTGTGCACTAGGCCCTACACCCAAATACGGAATACCTTTCCAGTAATTAGTGTTGTGTAAAGCAAATTGGCCAGGTTTCCCAAAGTTAGATATCTCATATTGCACGAAACCCGATTTTTCGGTGGCTTCTTGCAGCATCTCGAATTGCTCGGCAACAAAATTCTCATCAGCTTCGGAGAATTTGCCTTCTTTTTCCCATTTACCGAGAGTGGTTTTGGCTTCTACCGTTAAGGCATAACTAGAAATATGTCCAGGGTCTAATTTTAATGCCTCTTGTAAATCTGATTCCCAAATCGAATGATCTCCGTGGGGGAATCCATAAATCAGGTCTATACTGAACTTTTGGAATCCCATATCTCTGGCCTTGCCAATCGCAAGTCGGGATTCCTCTGCCGTATGAGCCCTGTTGTAGAAATGTAGGACTTCCTGATTGAAACTTTGAATTCCCAGGCTTAGACGATCAATGCCTAGATTCTTCCATCCTTTTAAGTTTTCCGAGCTTAAGTCATCTGGATTTGCTTCCAGCGTAACCTCCTTCCAATCACAAGAATAGTGTTTTTGAATCGTATTGAGAATGGAGTCTATCATTTCTTTTTTCAAAAGGGATGGGGTGCCTCCTCCAAAATATACTGTCTCAATGGCTGAATTTTTCAGGTAATTTTTTCTTAGGATCAGTTCTAGGTTTATTTTGCTGACCATTTCTTCCATCCTGCTCAGGTTTGTGCTGAAATGGAAGTCACAATAATGACAAGCCTGTTTGCAAAATGGAATATGTATGTAGATGCCAGCCAAGGTATTTCTCTTATTTTGTGAATCTAAACAATCCCTTTTCTCTTTGAAAAAGCACTTTTCTTTCATGCTCTGTCTGATGCTATTGATCTCGACGGTTTCTTGGGGTCAATCCAAAGTGTGGTTGAAATGGGAGAGTTCCGATTCCTCTTACCGCCAAAATTGGAAAGAATTTCCGAATGAGTTGGAACGGAAGCAAGAATTAGACTCGATATTGGCGGATTTTTTTTCAAAGGGGTATTTGTCCGCATATTGGGATGTTCCTACTCAAGGGATTGATTCTTTATCAGCTCAATTGAATATAGGGTCTCAGTTTATTTTGGAAGAAATAGGAAAGGGAAACCTTCCTGAAGATTTGGTAAAGAAATTTGGGCTTCCAAAACCTGGGTTTAAGGCTTGGAATGAATGGACCAAAACAGTTTTAAGAGAATTAGAAAATAAAGGATATCCTTTTGCTTCTCTGAAATTGGATAGTTTGAAGCGAAAAGGCGAAATTATCATTGCCAGTACAAATCTAGATCCGGGTCCATTGATAAGATGGGATACGGTTCAGGTACTAGGTTCCACAAAAACCAAAGCTAAATATGTTCAAAATCTAACAAGAATTCCTATTGGAGGATTTTTTTCGCAAGAAGAGTTTGAGAATTCTAGTGAGCTACTTTCTAGATCACCTTATTTTGAACTTTCCCAGTCCCCTGAACTTGCCTTTAGGACTCAAAAAGCAAGTCCTGTTTTTTATCTCCGAGACAGAAATGTAAACGTGATGGATGGTGTGATAGGATTGCTACCCAATGAGAATGAACCTGGAAAAATATTGATTACAGGTCAGTTGGATTTAGAATTGTACCATTTAGGAGGGAAAGGAAGGAATATTGCAGTTCACTGGCAACGCATGAATAAGGAAACCCAATCTCTGAACCTGAGTGCAAGAGAATCTTTTGTGTTTAATTCTCCTCTACATATTTCTCTAGATTTTAACTTGCTGAAACAAGACAGCACCTTTCTAAATCGGTATTTTGGGTTGGATTTTGATTATGAAATTTCCAATAGATCTACCATTCAATTCTTTACGAAACGCCAAGCGAGTGATTTGATTTCAACTGTAGCCTTCCAAGATGTGGAGGAATTGCCTGATTTGGCAGACTTTCGATGGAATGTTTACGGAATTGGAGTAGATTATAATGGCTTGGACCGTCTTTTTTCTCCAAGAAAAGGGATTTGGCTTAGGGCTGAGTTTGCAGCAGGCAACAAAAGAATCATTCAAAACACTGGGATTCCAGAAGTAGCTTATCAAAATATTGATTTGAATACGCCACAGCTTGCTGCCACCATTCAGCTAGAAAAACATGTATATGTAAAAAAAAGCTGGGGGATGTGGTTTCGAGGAAGTTCAGGATTTGTCAGAAACAAGAATCTATTTTTGAACGACCTAATCAGGCTAGGAGGACTCAAGACCATAAGAGGCTTCAATGAAAATTTCTTTTATGCCAAAAATTACGGCTACATTAATATGGAGCAGCGTCTTTTTTTTGGAGAGGACTCCTATTTAATGGTGTTTACGGATATTGGATATTTAAAAAACCCAATCTTAGAAAAGAAGGATGATTTTCCAGTTTCATTTGGGGCAGGCATAAATTTAGAGACAGGCAATGGAGTTTTTAGATTTATTTATGGATTAGGTAAATCTAATTTGCAACCTTTGTCTTTCTCTTATTCCAAGATTCACTTTGGTTATCTGGCCAGGTTCTGAGCATGAAGCGAAACGTATTATTAATTTTAGTTTTTTGGTTGCTATTGGGTGTAAATTCCACTTATGCTCAAGTTTTACAGGATTATAGTTCTTCCTGGGAAAAGGGAAAAGGTGAAACGTGGATTCGTCCTAATGATAGGTTGGTTCTCCAGCTTGATTTGAGCACCTTCCCATTAGCTAATATTTCATTTTCATTTCCTGAAAAATCAGTAGTATTTATAGGTGAAAAATTGTGGATTTATGCCAATGGCGATACTACTTTTTCAAAACCCATTGGAGAACTAACCAATGAATTTGACCGAAAAGATCTGGAGTTGATAGTTTTCAAAAAAGGAATTGAAATCGGAGATGCCAAAATTCAAAAAATCCTACAACCTACAGCGATTACCAATGAGTTGGGCAAGGTAAATGAGCAAGTGGGAGCAGTCAGAAGATTTGATAGACAAGATTTAAGAGATTTTTATTTTGTAGCTGTTCTGATCATTCTATTGATTTTGGCAGTCTATAAGGTAGCTTATCCTTATTTATTTTCCTCGATTATTCGGCCAGAATCCTTATTGACTGCTGAGGATTTTTCAGACTCCGGAAGTCTTCAGAAATTCTTTTCCTCTGATGTCTTATTTTATCTGCTTTTGGTCAATTTAATGACTTCTTTGGTTGCGGTAATTGGGTTGGTCTTTTACAGGCAAATTTGGTTGGAAACCTGGATTGGGATTGACTTCAAGTCTCTGTTTATTTTATGGGGCCTTGGGGCCATAGGTTTTTTCATCATTACTATTCTGAAGTTTATTGGAATTAGGATAGTTGCGTACTTATTTGATTTAAGGAGATTAGAGTTTGCTCATTTCTTTTATCTCTTGAGACTTGTGGTGTTAGGGATTACTGGATTTGTCTTAATAATTGCATTTTTTTTAGTGAATGAATTTTCTTCTGCTAAAGAGGCGATAGGTGTCTCATTGTCAGTGTTTTTCTGGGTTTATATCCTTGGTGTGTTAGGTCTTTTTATAATAATGATGAATAGACTAAGCTTTAAGAAATATCATTTATTTACTTACCTTTGCATCGCAGAATTAGTGCCTTTTTTAATCATGGCTAAGTGGGTCATGGTTTTAGGTCAGTAAGATTTGGATGATCAAAGCATAATAAACAGCATGAGTGCAGTAAGCAAAGACAGGTTAAGGCCAGTAAAAAGTATCCTTGTTTCTCAACCAAAACCAGCGGGCGAAAATTCTCCTTATGTTCAGTTGGCAGAGAAGTATAATTTGAAGATTGATTTCAGGCAATTTATTAAAGTGGAGCCCGTTCCACCCAAAGAGTTTAGAAAACAAAAAATTGATATCTTAAAGCATACTGCCATTATTTTCACCAGCAGGAATGCGATTGATCATTTCTTTGCTATATGTAAAGACTTTAAGATTGAGATGCCAGCAGAAATGAAATATTTCTGTATTTCTGATCAGACTGCTCATTATCTTCAAAAGTATATTGTAATCCGTAAACGTAAATTATTCGTAGGTCAAAAGACCGCAGAAGATTTATTCGATTATTTCAAAAAGCATAAATCAGAGAAGTATTTGTTTCCATGCTCTGACATTCGGAAAGATGTAATTCCTGATTATATGGAAAAGAATGGGATTGCATTTACTGAAGCAATTATTTATCATACGTTGGCTGCAGATTTATCTGATTTGGCTGATGTGAAGTATGATATTTTGGCGTTCTTCAGTCCTTCCGGAATAAAATCATTGAAAGTAAACTTCCCTGATTTTGTGCAAGGAAAAACAAGAATTGCGGCATTTGGACCTACTACAGCAAAAGCGGTAAGGGAATTGGACCTGATTTTGGATATCGAAGCACCGCTTCCAAATGCGCCAAGTATGACTGGAGCCTTGGAGCTTTACATCAAAAAGGCGAATAATTTGTAAATCTTAGAATCAATTTCTGTGGTTTTTCAGTTTAAATCATTACAATAGTTTTCAGATTCGAAAAAACCACGCTCAAATGATTCATAGCGGCCATTGGAAGTACTTTTTAAGTAGTCTTGTTTTAATAGCCATCTATGCTGGAGTTTCTCCAGTGCTTGCTCAGCAGGATGCCCAGTTTACCCAATACATGTATAATGGGATGTATTACAATCCTGCTTTTGCAGGGAAGGATGGAGGATTCAGGTTTTCTGCACTTCATCGGTCTCAATGGGCAAACTACCGTACTTCCTCTGGTCAACGAGGAGCCCCAGTCAGCCAGCTGCTTACTGCACAGGGTAGGTTAGATTCCAAAAACATTGGTTATGGAATAAACATAGTCAATGACAATATTGGAGCGAGTTCTAATTTGGAAGTTAATCTTCAGGGGGCTTATCATAAAAAAATAAAAAGATCTAATATTAGTGTAGGAGTTTCATTTGGAATGTTTTCCAGCTCTTTGGATTATGGTGAATTGATTGTGGTGAATCCTGAGCCGAATTTGCCTACATCAGGTAAAGAAAGCCAGATGAATTTCAATATTGGAGCGGGGGTGTTATTCGATCGAGGAGATTATTATGTAGGTGTGAGCAGTCGACATATTAATGAGCCAAACTTTGATTTTGGAGATGGATCATATGCCAATCAACTGAAAAATCATTCTTACTTATTATTCGGTTATAGGTTTAGACCTATAGGACAATTAGCGATTGAGCCTAGTTTTTTATTAAAGACAGTTTCTTTTAATAATTTTTCTTACGATGTGAGCGTTATTGCTACACACCAAAACAAAATAAGTGGTGGTTTAGCCTTTAGAGGGGAAGAATCCATTTCTTTTATCCTTGGTTACAGTATATTAAAGGATAATTCCTTAAAATTGGGCTATGCTTTTGATTTAGTGGTAGGTGGATTGGAAGCAAAAGCTCCTACTAGTCATGAGTTAATGCTGAGATATACTTTGTCTGATGTTAGTAGGCAAGTAGAAAGAGTTATTCAAAGAACTCCACGATTTAGATTCTAGGATGCTAGATTGTGAAATTTCCTAAAAAAGGCGGGAAAATTGAAACTTAAACCTGACTAAACCGTAGCTGGAAAATTTGGCAGGTTATTTGCATTATTGAGCCAAATTCAGCTAAATTTCGAAGCTTGAGAGTATAATATATTGGGCACTAATTTGATGAACTCAAAAACGTCATTTATGTATAAAAAAATGAATTTTCGTCTATTACCGATCATGTTAGGATTGGCAGTAGCGACACTATTACCTGGCTGCGGTCTTTTTAATAAGAAAGGATCTGCCAGCGAAAAGGTTAATAGAAGAGGAGAAGTAACCGGAGTTCCTAAAAGGGAAAATTGGCAACAAAACCTTCCATATGATATGGTTCCGATTAAAGCGGGAACATTTTGGATGGGACAATCCGATGAGGATATTGCCTATACTCAATCTTCGATGAATAAGCAGATTACCATCTCGGAATTTTTTATGGATAAGTACGAGGTGTCCAATAATAAGTATCGCCAGTTCTTGGAAGCTGTTAAAAGCGGTCAATTGGAAACAGGTACTCCTACTACCTTAAAGGAGCCGCCAACTTTTAACTTGGATGAATTGAAACCAGATACAACAGTTTGGTCCACCAGTTTTTCATACCATTATGGAGATCCTTTGATGGAGTTTTATTTTGATCACCCTGCATTTGACAACTATCCAGTAGTTGGGATTTCTTGGGATCAGGCCAAACAATACTGTGAATGGAGAACCTATCACATGAGAGCCAACGATGAATCTGAATATGATCTAACGCCGTTCAGGTTGCCATCAGAAGCAGAATGGGAATATGCAGCCAAAGGTGGTAAAGATGTTGCTAAATATCCTTGGGGTGGTCCATATTTGAAGAATAAGAGAGGATGTCTTATGGCTAACTTCAAACCAGGAAGAGGTAATTACATAGACGATGGATTTCCTTACACTGCTCCTGTAGACGTTTTTGCTCCCAATGGATTTGGTCTTTATAATATGTCAGGAAACGTAGCAGAATGGGTTTTGGATGCCTATGCCGCTACTTCAAGTGCCATAACTTGGGATTTGAACCCTGTATATGATATTCCAAGTGAGCCTAGAAAAATCGTAAGAGGCGGAAGCTGGAAAGATATTGCGCATTACTTGGAAACTAGTACTAGAACCTATGAATATGAAGATGTGGCGCAAGCTCACATTGGTTTTAGAACGGTGATGACATTTATTGGTCGATCTGGATCTATGGATGTGAAATCATCAAGAAGAAGAAAAAGATAATACCAAACACATAAATAATTCCACGATTAAAAACCTAACACCTTAATTACAAAATTACTCATGGCTAGCAACAGCAATTCATTTAAGTCAAAATTTTACGGCAGCATCATGCCAAAAATCTATGGTATTGGTGCGTCAGTAGTTATTCTCGGAGCGATGTTCAAAATTTTGGATTGGGCTGGAGGTAACTTGATGATCACGATTGGTCTTACAACAGAGGCTGCGATCTTCTTTCTTTCTGCTTTTGAACCTCGTCAAGAAGAAGTTGACTGGTCTAAAGTATATCCTGAATTAGCTGGCGGTGCTCCAGGTAATAAAAAAGCCTCAGCAGGGGCTGCATCTGGCGATAGCGTATCTCAAAAATTGGATGAAATGCTAGCCAATGCCAAAGTAGGTCCAGAATTGATCGAAAGCCTTGGAAAAGGAATGCAAAATCTTGCTACCTCTGCAGAAAAAATGGGCAATTTGTCTGATGCTGCTGTTGCAACCAATGAATATGCAACGAATGTAAAATCAGCTGCTAAAACATTGGTAGACATGAATGCTTCTTACAGTAAAACTGCGGCAGCCTTGACAGAAATGTCTGCTGCATCTCAAGATGCTAAAGAATATCATACTCAAGTTCAAACAGTAACCAAAAATCTTTCGGCTTTGAACGCGGTGTATGAAATGGAATTACAAGATGCCAATAGTCACGTGAAGACTTTAAATAAATTCTATTCCAATATGACTGCAGCAATGGAAGGCTTGACAGAAGCTGGAAAAGAAACTGAAGCCTTCAAAAATGAATTGGCGAAACTAAATCAAAATGTAAGTTCATTGAATAAAATCTATGGTGGAATGTTATCCGCTATGAAAGGTTAATTATACTCAATCATCTAGAATAGAAAAACAATAAAGATGGCAGGAGCTAAAGAGACACCTAGACAGCGGATGATCGGGATGATGTACCTGGTTTTGACGGCCCTACTGGCCCTCCAGGTAAGTAACCAGATTCTCCAGAAATTTGTATTGCTAAACGACGGTATGGAGCGAACTTCTAGAAATTATATTTCTAAGAATGAGTTTACCGTAAATTCTATCGAGTCTACCGTAGAACAGCAAGGGAATAATGAAAAAGACGTTCCAAAAGTAGCAGCAGCTAAAGAAGTTAGAGAGGCTACCAAAGAAATCTTTTCTTATTTAGAAGAACTTAAGCAGCAATTGATTACTCAATCAAATGCAAAGAATGAAGAAGGAAACTTCGTTAGTTCAAGTTTGAAAAACACTGAAATTCCAGGAAACATGTTTGCCAATAATGGCAAGGGTGAGGAAATGAAAGGAAGATTGAATCAATATCCAACTCAAATTTCCCAAATTTTAAATGGAATTGGGATTGATATGTCTTTCCAAGCAATTGCCAAAGATGCAGGTGAAATTCCTCTTTTTGCAAACGATCGGGAAGTAAGAAATAAAGACTTTGTGGCATTGAACTTTGTGAAATCCCCAGTGGGAGCGGTAATGGCTTTGATATCACAATATCAAAATGAAGTTTTAAATATTGAAAGTGAAGCTTTGGCTCAAATCACTAGTTCAATTGGTACTTTCTACTTCAAAGCAGATATTGTTGAAGCTAGAATTGCAGCGACTTCTAATGTCGTAGCGGCAGGTACCAAATTTGAAGGAGATATGTTTATTGCTTCCAGTTCCTCCGCAGCTGCTCCACAAATGACAATTGATGGACGTTCGGTGCCTGTTGAAAATGGATTTGGTAAGATCGACTTTACTGTGACTCCAGCATCTCAATATGATGACAGAGGACTTGCTAAAAGAGTATTGAAAGGTGAGATTGTAACCAATGTTGGTGGAGAAGATAAAGTTCTTCCTGTTGAATATGAATATTTCGTTGCTCAGCCTTTAATCAGAGTTTCTTCTGAGGTTGTTCAGCAGCTTTACGCAGATTGTGCTAATGAATTGTTGATTGAAGTTCCGGCTTTAGGTAATTCCTATTCTCCAGAATTTAGTCTTACGAATGGCCAGTCAATCAAAGGAAATACTCCGGGACAATTAACTGTAATTCCAGGTGCTTCTGGAAAAGTAACCATTGGAGTAAGTTCAGGAGGCAATAAAATTGGAGATGTATCGTATGATATTAAACCAGTTCCAGAACCTTCTCTTGTTCCAGCAGCTTCTAACGGGTCTGAGTTGGATGTAAGTCAAGCTCAAACCATAAGCTCTTTGACAGGTCTTAAAGTGTTGGCAAAACCTGAAGCTACTTTCGGTAGAACGATGGCTAGGGATGCTAACTTTGAAGTGACTGGTGGAGAAGTAAGATTACTAAGAAATGATGTACCACGACAAACAACTCAAATTTCTAATGGAAATAGCATTGCCATGAGACAACTAATGGAAAGTGCTAGAGCTGGTGATGACATTGTTATTGTGGTTACTCAAGTAACTAGGACTAATTTTAGAGGAAATAAAATTCCTTCTACTTTGAATAAAGTTATTCGTATCGGAGTGAAGTAAGAATTCCCTGCGAATCCAGATAAAATAATTATGAAAAAGTTCCTTCCAAAATTGATCTTATCCTTGCTTTTTGCAGTGTTGGTTGCCCCTTTGGCAAGCCAAGCTCAAATTGCAACCAGTGTGACTCCATCCGGGTATGGTGATCGGACCTTTGATATGGATACCATCTTCTCTGCGAAAAGAATTCGTGAGGATGATAAAATGTATCAAGTTGCGGTATGGAGAAGAATTGATCTTAGAGAAAAGTATAACCTTTCTCTATATGGATCAGGAGATGCAAAAAAGAATGGGATTATCAATTATATCTACAAAGCTGTAGTGGATGAAAATGCACTAGAAGTTTTTGCAGATGAAGATTTTACCCAACCTATGTCTATCGCAGAATTCCAGGATAATTTCTGGTTAAATGCAACAGGTGATAGCATCTTTGTCAAGCAATTATATTATTTGGATTTCAAAGAGGACTTTGTGTTTGATAAGCATCATTCTGATATGGTGTTTGATATCAAATACCTTGAGTTGGTTATGCCTTCTCAGACTAATTCAAATGCAGGTCAGAAGACAATTGCTTACATTAGATACAAAGATTTCTATAACTATTTCAAAGATCATCCAGAGGCTAGATGGATCAATTTCAAAAACATTTCGAAAAGCCTGACTTATGATGAGGCATTCGAATCTAGATTGTTCAGATCTGTGGTGAGAAGGTTTACAAATCCAGATGAGGCTTTGATAGCTGACTTAGTGGATGCGGACATTCCAAATCCCGAGGTGCAGGCATACATCAATTCGCTCGAATTTGAGTATAAACTCTTAGAATACGAAAACACTCTTTGGGAGTGGTAAAAATAAAAAGGGGCTTTTTAAGCCCCTTTAATTTTTGCTATCCAATCAAATAGGTTTTGCGCCTTACTTGCTCCAATGATAGAGGCTATTTCCTCCTGACTGGCTTCACTAATCTTTTTGACAGATTTGAAATGGGAAAGGAGTTTGTTTGCAGTATTTTCTCCTATTCCCGGAATAGCGGTCAGTTGAGTTCCGAATGCATTCTTGCTTCTGACTTTTCTATGAAAGGTGATGGCAAAACGGTGCGCTTCATCACGGATTCTTTGAAGCAATCTTAAACTTTCCGACTTTTTATCGATATGAATGGGGTAGGAATCACCTGGGAAGTAAATTTCTTCTAATCTTTTTGCGATTCCTATAATGGGCATCTTTCCATATACGCCAAGTTCTTGCAAGGCTTCTACAGCTGAGGATAACTGGCCTTTTCCGCCATCAATGACCACTAACTTAGGCATGGGCTTGTTTTCCTCTAAAAGGCGCTTATATCTTCTCGTTACGATCTCTTTCATACTCGCAAAATCATTTGCTCCTATGACAGTCTTGATGTGATAGTGCCTGTATTCTTTTACTGAAGGCTTTCCATTAAGGAAACAAACCATGCTTGCAACAGGGTTAGTTCCTTGAATATTGGAGTTGTCAAAACATTCGATGTGATCAGGAATTTCAGGGAGACTTAGATCCTGCTGTAATTGTTTAATGACCCGATCTTTTTTATCCTCATTTAGTCCTTTTAATAAAGCTTTCTCCTTTTTATAGTAAAGTGCATTTTTCAAGGAAAGTTCTACTAACTTCTTCTTATCTCCAATTTTCGGCAAAATGAGATTTAATCCTTCAATGGGCTCTTCTAATTCAATATTGGTTAAGACTTCATTGGAATCACTTTGAAATTGATCCTGAAGTCGTACAAGAGCAGTAATGAGGAGTTGTTCTTCACTTTCATCCAGCCGTTTTTTCAACTCTACGTTTTTGGAGACATTCATAGCTCCATTTTTTACCCGTAGGTAATTTACATAGGCAGCTTTTTCATCCGTGACAATCGTACATACATCCAAGTTGGAAATGCTAGGATTGGTAACCAGTGATTTGGCTTGGTATTTTTCTAAGAGGTCTAATTTTTCCTTGATTTTTTGTGCTTTTTCAAATTCTAAATTTTCAGCATAATGCTGCATTTCATTTTTAAAATAGGATTTGGCTATCCCTAAATTCCCTTTAAGAATATGTTTGGCATGCTCCAGATCTTTCATATAATCTGCTTCTTTTTGAAGTCCCACGCAAGGCCCCTGACAATTTCCAATATGGTATTCCAAACAAACTTTATACTTCCCCTCAGCTATTTTGTAAGGAGATAGGTCTAGGTTACAGGTTCGAATGGTAAATAGCTCCCGTATTAGGTCTAGCACATTATTCATGGCTTTTACGCTTGCAAAAGGGCCATAATAAGTCCCTTTTTTAGGAATCATCCTTCTGGTTTGAAAGATTCTTGGAAAATTCTCATTGGGGAGCAACAGGTATGGATAGGTCTTATCATCCCGAAGTAAGATGTTATACTTCGGCTGGGTTTTTTTGATCAGGTTATTTTCCAATAATAGTGCATCAAACTCACTGTTGACTATTGTGATCTCAATTCTTTTGATTTCCCGAACCATTCTTTTGGTTTTGAGATTCACACCGGAGTTTTTATTGAAATAGCTGGAAACCCGTTTTCTCAAACTTTTAGCTTTACCTACGTAAATCAATTCGTTTTCAGAATTGAAGTATCGATAAACTCCCGGTTGATCAGGGAGTGATAAATGTTCTTCGGGTGTATAAGAAGATGCCTGCATGTCCTAAAATTAAAAAAACAGCCTTGGATTTAGGCTGTTTTTCTAGCTAGTGTTTGAGGAAATTAGAAATCATTCTTTTTCGCATCGTAATCAAAGTCTGCGAATCGTTGACTTTCTTTTTCATAAACATCACAATCAATTTCAATACTTAATGGTCTTTCTGGTCTAGGGAATGGACCTTTAGTATATCCTAAGCTTTTATCAGCATAGACTTTTTCCATGTATTTCACCCAAATAGGTCGAGCAGTTCTGCCTCCTTGTCCGGCAATCCAACTTCTGAAGTGAATGGCTCTATCATCTCCACCTACCCAAGTTCCAGAGACTAAATCTTTGCTAATTCCTATATACCAACCATCAGAGGCATTTTGTGTTGTCCCAGTTTTACCTCCTAATTCATTACCTTCGCGTAATTCCCAAGGGACTCCTTGACTGGTTCCTCTCTCCTCTTCAAATCCTCCTCTGAGCATATAAGTCATCAAATATGCATGCTCTTCACTCATCGCAGGACGTTTTTTGGCAGTGAATTGCTGAATAACATTGCCATTTTTATCCTCAATTCGATCTATATAAAATGGGGTTGTATGCTCTCCTCTATTTACAAAGGTTCCAAAAGCTCCCACCATTTCATAAATACTCACGTCATTGACACCTAAAGCCAAAGCTGGAACTTCTTCTAAATCACTGGTAACTCCTAGTCTTCTTGCAGTTTCTACCACGATTTTAGGGCTCAGCTTTTTCATCATATAAGCTGTAACTGAATTGACTGATTGGGCCATTGCCTTACGAATCGTCATTTTTTCATAAGTAAACTTGCCATCAGCATTGGAAGGACTCCAAGTAGGCTGGCCTGGAATAAAGACTTCTACTGGCTGGTCTATTACTGAATAGCAAGGACTGTAACCATTCTCTATTGCTGCTGCATATACAAATGGTTTGAAGGTAGAGCCTGGTTGTCTCTTTCCTCTCTTAACATGGTCAAATTTGAAATATTTATGATCCATTCCACCCACCCATGCTTTGATTTGACCGGAATGAGGATCCATGCTCATAAATCCAGTCTGAAGGAATTTCTTATAATATCTCAAGGAATCCATGGTACTCATGAGCGTATCGATTTCTCCCTTTTCCCAGGAGAACACTGTCATTTTCTTTTTTTCATTGAGTTTTAATTCAATCGAATCCGTATCATTTCCATATTGAATCTTCAATAATCGGTAAGCTTCAGTTCTTTTGACTGCGTCTTCAATGAAATTAGGAATTACACGATTGTCTCCATCTACCCAAGGATCTCTATTTCCCATTTCTTTATAAAATGCTTTTTGAAGACTTGCCATGTGCTCTGCTACTGCCTCTTCAGCATATCGTTGCATTCTACTATCAATGGTGGTATAAATTTTTAATCCATCCCCATATAAATCATAAGAAGTGCCATCAGATTTCAAGTTTTCTTTCGCCCATCTGATCAAATCTGCTTTAACAATTTCTCTAAAGTAGGTTGCCAATCCTTTGTTTTGGTTAGCAACATTGTAATCCAACTCGATTGGTAACTGGGAAAGGGAATCAAATTCCGCTTTGGTCAACTGGTCATTTTTAACCATTTGGTACAACACCGTATTTCTCCTTCTCAATGAATTTTCAGGATTGTATACAGGGCTATAATAAGTTGGGGCTTTAAATAACCCGACTAAAACAGCTGCTTCCTGTACCTCTAATTCATCAGGACTTTTGTTAAAGAAGGTTTTGGAGGCCGTTTTGATTCCATAGGCGTTAGACCCAAACTCTGATGTATTTAAGTAGAGCGTAAGAATTTCGTTTTTGGTGTAAGCTCTTTCCAACTGAGTGGCTACAATCCATTCTTTGGTTTTGATAATCAGCATTCTTAACCCAGGGACAGAACTTAAGGTGCCTTGAGAAGCATCAGTTCTAGTCTTAAACAGGTTTTTGGCAGTTTGCTGACTCAACGTAGATCCCCCTCCTGCATCTTGTCCAAGTAAAATGGATTTGACAAATACTCGCATCATAGCGATCATGTCAATTCCAGAATGGTCTTCAAACCTTACATCTTCGGTGGAAATTAAGGCATGAACCAAATTGGGAGAAAGCTCTTCATAAGTGACAGGACTTCTATTTTCTCTAAAATAGGTTCCCAATAATACTCCATCTGAGGAATAGAGCTCGGAGGCTAATTCACTTTCTGGGTTTTCAAGCGCTTTGAAATCAGGTAAAGAACCGAATAAGCCCAGGAAATTGATGCTCACCATCCATACGAAAAGGATGAAACCAAAAAAACCAGCCACAAAGGCTAGCCAAATGAATTTGACTATTTTTTTGGCCCAGCCAGAGGATTCAGGTTTTGAATTTTTACTCATAATTACTTATAAACTGACTTAAAGAAAGTCCTGTATTCTTCTAAATTCTTTGTTTTATTCAGTTGTTGGAAGTTTTCAATTGAAATGACAAAAGAATCATTTTTTATCTCTTCTGTGATTTCATTGGACTTAAAATCCGTTAAAAACAACTGGTAATATACTGTTGCTTTTTCCGCATTGCTAAAAGGGGAAATAATAAAGATAGCGTGATCACTATTCATGTTCATATTTCCGGTTCGTAACCTAGCATTTTGGAAATTCTTAGTATGAAAGGCCTCTAAGTCTCCTAACAAACCTTCAGCATTTTCCATTTCATCTGGACTCATTACCAATACAAAGATATGCGTACTGGATTCATTGACCTTATAAGGTGATTCTGGAAGGTTTTCAAGTCCTTCATTATTGGATAAATCCGGATTTGCCAACTTCGCAGAATCTAATGCTGTGCTATCTGATTTATTTAGAGAAGCAAGTTCTTCACTAGACATCATGGGTCTAAGCATATTTCTTGCCAATTCTATCAAATTTTCATCTTTTGAATTTTGGATATATGCTTCCAGTCGCTGACGGTATTGCTGCCGGCTTTCCAATTTCCCGGTAACCATGATATCCAACAATAAAATACGCTCCGTATTTCGAGTTAATGGATATTCTTCTAAAGTATTGACGATAATTTCGCGGGCTTGTTTATAGTCACCTTTGTAATAAGCATCATAGGCCAACTCATAATTTTTAGAGGATGCCAAATAGGCGAGATTTCCTGAGGCAGCTTCGGGATTATTTACTGAGTAGGTGTATTGAGATTCGGGGAATTCATTATTGAGCCTCCCAATATATTGTTGGAAATTTCCGCCTCGATCTCTCTGGCCCAGATATAATAAGTAATAAGCTTCAGGCTTTCTACTAGAGTTAGGGTATTCCCTAACCAAGGTTTCCAAATTTTCAATACTGGATTCCACTTCCCCTAATTCAAAGTAAAGTAATTTCCCTAATTCAAAGTAAGATTCTTCCAGTTCAAGATTCAATTTCGATATATCTTCCTCTGAGCTTGGGATCTGCGCGAGAAGGGTTTCTAAATCCGGTAACTGATTTAATGGATTAGCAGCTTCGTCCACTCCGGTAGAATCTGTCTCAGCAGGTGCAGCAATGGTTGGTTCCGTACTTTGGAAACTTGCAGCACTTCTTCTCCAGTTATCTTGAATGGGGCGGTTCCCCCAAACCCGATAAAATTCAATGGTCCCTTGTTGCATGGCAACAGAATTGTCAAAATAAAATGTAGACCCAGATCCACGGTCATTGAAGGCCAACAAATTATCAAAAATGCTGTTGCTTTCGGGCTCCTGTTTTGCAGCAGCCTCCGCGAGCAAGCGTTCTTCCTCTTTTTTTATAAAATTCTCTGCAATGGCTTTTTGCTCCTCTGGAGATAAACGAGCCAAACTAATCAGACTATCATTGGATGTTATTCTTTCTAGGTGAAAAACATAATGATCCAGTGTTTCCTTTTGTTCATTTATCTGTTCAGCAACTGGGTCAGTTTCTTTGATGTAGGTTAATGCACTATCGAGATAATATTTGGTGGCTCTGTAGTCTTTATAATTATCGAGGTTGATTTCAGCAAGTTTTTGATAGATATACCCTTTTTGACGCGGATTACTCCCGGGCTCTTTGGCTGCCTGATGTAATAATTGAAGTGTTTTGACAGTATCTCCTTGCTTTTCCTCAAAAAGAGCCATTTCATAAACGACTACATCCTTGAGATCTTTGTTTTTGGGGTCGTTGTATAAATCTTCATAATAGCGTCTAACCTTACGAAGGTCTTTTGATGCATTCAACTCCGCCACTTGTTGGGCGTAAAGCTGCGCAAAAAAGCTTCGTTCGTAAGGAGGGTTTCCATCTTGAGAATTGTTGTAAAAGTCATAAGCCAGCGCATCTAAACCTGCTTTTTGATAGCGTTGTGCAAGGATGAAGTTGATACGAGACTCTTCTTTTTTATTGTCTACATAATCCAAGGCTTTGGTTAAGGCTCCAATCACACCATTGGCATCGCTTCTTGTTTCATAATAATATGCCAATGTTCGATAGAGTTCGTATCGGTTTTCGTCGTTAATACCGGACTCTTTGGATAAATAATCAATTGTGAAATTGGCGTTTTCGAATTCTTTCAAATCCACATAGAGCCTTAGAAGAGAAATCAAGGTCTTATGTCGGAGGTCTTTGTCTTTACTGTTGACATTGACGAATTTGAATGTGTTTTGGGCATCATCGAAATGGGATTGTAAGTAATCGATCTTCCCTAGTAAATAATAGCTATCGTCTACCCATTTGCTGATCCTGTGCCATTCCACCGCTTTGGAAGCCAATTCTCTTGCGGACTGTAACGTATCAGCAGATTCCTGAATTGACGCGGAGTCAATGGGGATAAAGACCGGCAAGACTTGGGTATAATCCTCCTTGTAGTTGCTTTTAACTAAGTTTTCTACATTCTTGATTTTGACATCAGCGAGGTAATACGCATTAAAATGCGAGGTTAAATTATGAAAAGTACGGTTTGTAAAGGTATTTCGCTCAGAAGAGCAGGCACAGGCAAAAACTAATAAGACCAATGCCAACCTCGAAATTTTAATCATGAATCAATTTGCCCAATTTCCACACCAAAATAGGCTTTTTGGCTTACTTAAAGAACGGATTATGCTATCAAATATTTTTTGATGGGGCAACTCATCCATTTAAGCCACAATAATTGGTTAATTTTAAACTCATCTAATGATTTATGGAATCTCAAAAACCAGCGAATAAAGATTCGAAAGACAACAAAACACCAGTCTTCGTAAAATACATTGGTTTGTCTTTTCAATTATTTGGAATCATCGGGGCGGGGACATTTTTAGGTTGGTGGATACAGTCAAAGAGTGATATGAAGTTTCCAATTTGGCTATTACTCTGCTGCTTTGCCTCGATTGCAATCGCATTCTACCAGCTTTGGAATATGCTGAGGCAGGATGAATAAGCATATTCATTTTTTGGAGTAAATTGCAGCAAATTTCAAAAATCGTCATGCTTCAGAACTTTCATGTCCGCTTTTTTATATTTACAGGGATCATTTCTTTGCTCATTTTTCTCATGCAGCAAATCCTCCCTCAGGTGGTTCATGAAAAGATTTGGGGAATTTTGTGTTTTGTTGCTATCATGTCCTATTTGATAGGATTTCTTAGCAAATTGTTATTGAAAAGTTCCCCCGAGAGCTTAATTCAGATAAAATTATTGGGTATGGTACTCCGGATTATTGCCTCTTTGGTATACATCACCATAGTTGTGATGAGTGGTGCGGAGAATATTCTTTTGTTTATATCGAATTTTTTTATTCTTTTTTTGTTCTTCCTAGTTTTTGATATCTATGCCTTTCTAGCTAACTTGCGCCCGATTTCAAAGTAGCCCTCAAAAAAACGAGTTGATGACGCGCAAATTATTGGCACTAAGTCTTTTATTTTCAGCATTTTTGCTGATCCTGTCTGGCCCCCTAATGGCAGCTGGTTCCGAAACTGAAGAAGGTGGCGAAGATCCTACGGGCTTCATCATGCATCACATCAAGGATTCTCATGAATGGCATTTTGCAACCATAGGCCATACGCATGTGACTCTTCCACTACCGGTAATTGTCTATTCTTCTGACCGTGGTTTGGAATTCTTTAAATCTTCGGATTTTCAGAATCATGAGACTCACGTTTTTGGAGAAGAGTATGCTCACGAAGGATATTATATAGATTCACACGACCATGTAGGAAGAGTAGATGGAGCAAGCTTTATCGACTTTTCGATTACCAAAAACGTGGTAATGATGTTTTTGGTGATTGCTATTGTGTTGTGGTTGGTGCTTTCAGCAGCAGCTCATTATAGAAGACATGGTACCGCTGCACCAAAAGGAGCGGCTTCTTTAGTGGAGCCGATTGTAGTGTTTGTTCGTGATGAAATTGCGCATAAGTCTATCGGTCCAAAGTATAAAAAGTTTGTACCTTACTTATTAACCTTGTTCTTCTTTATATGGGTTGGTAATTTACTAGGATTGCTTCCTGGTGCTGCAAACTTGACAGGTAATATTGCTGTAACGGCGACCTTGGCGGTTCTTACCTTTATCCTGGTTAATATTAACGGAAATAAAGATTACTGGAAGCACGTATTTATGACACCGGGAGTTCCTCTTCCATTGTTATTGGTAATTGTGCCCGTGGAGATCATAGGTTTGTTTACCAAACCATTTGCATTGATGGTTCGTCTTTTTGTGGCGATTACTGCAGGTCACATTGTGATCTTGGCCTTCATTGCACTGATTTTCATTTTCCAGTCTTATTCTATCGGGGTAGTAAGTACCTTGATGGTGACCTTTATTAACATGATTGAATTGTTGGTAGCAACTATTCAGGCTTATGTATTTACGTTGTTTACTGCGATGTACATTGGCTCTGCTGTTGCTGAGCATCATGACGATCATTAATTAGAAATTTCTTTGTTCAATTTATAAATCTAACTCTTATGTTAACTTCTATCTTGTTGACTGCTGGATTAGCTCTAATGGGAGCTGGTATCGGTGCAGGTATTGTTGCGATTGGCGCAGGCCTTGGTATCGGTAGAATCGGTGGTCAAGCCATGGAATCTATTGCTCGTCAGCCTGAGGCTGCTGGTAAGGTTCAAACTGCAATGTTGATTATTGCAGCCTTGATCGAAGTTGTTTCCCTGTTTGCAGTAGTAGTTTGTCTACTTATTGCTTTGAACGCAGGCGGTATCGACTTCTAAGAACAAATGAATTGGGATCAGCTTCGAGCTGGTCCCTCTCTTTCTAGTAAAACAACGAAATTATATAAATAAAATGGATCTTATTTTACCTAGTTCCGGCCTTGTTTTTTGGCAATTGATTGGCTTTTTGGCCTTATTGTTCATCTTGATCAAGTTCGCTTGGAAGCCAATGCTGGCAGCGCTTGAAGAAAGAGAAACAAGCATTGACAATGCCTTGAAATCTGCTGAATTGGCAAGAACTGAAATGGCTAATTTGAAGGCGGAGAATGAAAAACTTCTTGCTGAAGCTAGATTGGAAAGAGATACTATTCTGAAAAAGGCGCATGAATCTTCTGCTAAAATGATAGAAGATGCAAAACAGGAGTCTTTAAAAGCAGGAGCTCAAATGATCGAAAACGCGAAAGCTGTTATCGAAACTGAGAAAAAAGCCGCTTTGGCAGATGTAAAAACTCAAGTGGCCACCTTGACCCTTGAAGTAGCAGAGAAATTATTGAGAAAGAATTTGTCTGAAGATAAAGCTCAGAAAGAGTTGGTAGACGAATTTGTTAAAGATCTTAAGTTAAACTAAACCACCTCCATGTCAAATCATAGAGTAGCATCCCGCTATGCCAAATCTATTTTGGAGCTTTCCCTGGAAAAGGGATTGCTTGAGGAGGTTCATGCGGATTTTCAAAAATTAACGGCAATGGCCAAGAGCAATTATGATCTTGTGCTTTTGTTGAACAATCCGGTAATCAATTCAGAAAAGAAGCTGAATGTACTAAAGGCTCTTTTCCCTGAAAAGTCCACTCAAAAAATGACTTCTACTTTTTTCGAGATTGTTTCTCGTAAAAGCAGGGAAAAAATTTTAGTGGATGTGGCAAAGGAATTTGAGGTTCAATACAACATTCATAAATCAATTCAGGTTGCTGAAGTAACCACTACCACTGCGATTAGCGAGGAGCAAAGAGCAGCATTTGTGGATGCAGTAAAACAAATCTCCGGTTTGACTGACGTGCAACTGGTAGAAAAAATCAATCCAGACCTTATCGGTGGATTTGTTTTGAAAGTAAACGACCGTCAGCTTGATGAATCTTTGAGTAGTAAATTGAGGGATTTAAGATCTCAATTTATTCAAAATCATTACGAGAAACAGTATTAAAAACAAAAGCAAAAATCATAATCTTATCATATCATGGCAGAAGTAAGACCAGATGAAGTTTCAGCAATCTTGAGAGAGCAGCTTTCAGGTGCAAGAACTCAAGCGGAACTTGAAGAAGTGGGTACAGTCCTTCAAGTAGGGGATGGTGTAGCACGTATCTATGGACTTTCTAAGGCTCAGGCTGGTGAATTGATCGAGTTCGACAATGGTCTGAAAGCAATGGTGCTTAACCTGGAAGAGGACAACGTAGGTGCCGTACTTTTTGGTGATTCCAAAGAAATTAAAGAAGGTGACACTGTAAAGAGAACTAAGAAAATTGCCTCTATTAAAGTAGGTGAAGGAATGCTTGGCCGAGTAGTGGATACCCTTGGTAATCCTATCGATGGTAAAGGACCTATTGCTGGTGACTTGTATGACATGCCATTGGAGCGTAAGGCACCAGGTGTAATTTACAGACAACCGGTAACCGAACCTCTTCAAACAGGTATTAAATCTATCGATGCCATGATTCCAATCGGTAGAGGACAAAGAGAATTAGTAATTGGTGACCGTCAAACAGGTAAAACTGCGGTGGTTATTGATGCTATCTTGAATCAAAAAGAATTTTATGACAGAGGAGAAGCTGTATTCTGTATCTATGTAGCTATTGGTCAGAAAGCTTCTACTGTTGCCAACGTGGTAGCTGCTCTTGAAAAAGGTGGGGCTCTTCCATATACTGTAGTTGTTGCAGCTCCTGCTTCGGATCCGGCCCCAATGCAATTCTTTGCTCCGTTTACTGGTGCTGCAATCGGGGAATTCTTCCGTGATACGGGACGTCCGGCTTTGGTGGTTTATGATGATTTGTCTAAGCAAGCTGTTGCTTACCGTGAAGTATCTCTACTATTGAGAAGACCTCCAGGACGTGAAGCATATCCGGGTGACGTATTCTATCTTCACTCAAGATTGTTAGAAAGAGCTGCGAAAATCAATAAGTCTGATGCCATCGCTTCTCAAATGAACGATTTGCCAGATTCAATCAAGCCTTTAGTAAAAGGTGGAGGATCATTAACTGCACTTCCAATCATTGAAACTCAGGCTGGTGACGTTTCTGCATATATCCCAACTAACGTAATTTCTATTACAGATGGGCAGATCTTCTTGGAAACGAACTTGTTCAACTCTGGTATCCGTCCTGCAATTAACGTAGGTATCTCCGTGTCAAGGGTTGGAGGTAACGCTCAGATCAAGTCCATGAAGAAGGTTTCTGGTACTTTGAAGTTGGATCAAGCTCAGTTCCGTGAATTGGAAGCATTTGCTAAGTTCGGTTCTGATCTAGATGCTACTACCAAAAGAACGATCGAAAGAGGTAGAAGAAACCAAGAAATCTTGAAGCAACCTCAATACTCTCCAGTATCTGTTGCGCATCAAGTAGCAATTATCTATGCTTCTACGAGAGGATTGATGGATTCAGTACCGGTTGAGAAGGCAAGAGCATTTGAAAAAGAATTCTATGTACTTCTTGATGCTTCTTATCCAGAGGCTCTTGATTTGATCATAAAGGGTGACATTGATGGTGCTGGTAAAATTCTTGCCAAAGCAGCATCTGAGTTGGCTCCTAAATACGCATAATTTTAATATTCAATATCCGGTAGGAGTAAATCCTACCGGAATTTCTATAGCTTACAAAGCAATCACTGATGGCTAACCTTAAGGAAGTAAAGGAAAGAATTAACTCGGTAGTATCTACCCAGCAGATTACCAAAGCAATGAAAATGGTATCTGCGGCAAAGTTGAGAAGAGCGCAGGATAAAATTATCCAAATGCGTCCTTATTCTCAGAAGTTAACGAATATCCTGAATAATGTTTCTGCAGCATCTGAAGGAGCTGCGGATATTATTTATGCCGAAAAGCGTGAGGTGAAAAAAGTACTTTTAATCCCTGTAACTTCAGATAAGGGACTTTGTGGTGCTTTTAATACCAATATCATCAAGGCTACCAATGCAGCTATTAAAGAACAGTTTTCTGCATATGATGTGACCATCTTGCCTTTAGGTAAAAAGTCATATGAATATTTCAAAAAATCGAAATATTCTGTTATTTCAGATTACTACCAGGTTTTCCAAGATCTGAATTTTGAGAATGTTCGCCTTGCTGCTGAATATGCGATGGATTCGTTCGTTGCCGGGAATTACGATCAGGTATACCTAGTGTTCAATGAATTCAAGAATGTGGCTACTCAAATTGTAAAAACTGAGCAGTTCTTACCGATGGCCAAAGAGGAGACTACTGAAGTGAAAACTTCTGAGGCAGATTATATCTTGGAACCTTCAAGATCTTACATCATTGAAGAGTTAGTTCCAACTTCCTTGAAAATTCAACTATATAAAGCAGTATTGGAAAGCAATGCTTCTGAACATGGGGCTAGAATGACTGCCATGGATAAAGCAACTGAAAATGCGGGTGAATTGCTGAAAGAACTTCGATTAATGTACAATAGAACCCGTCAAGCTGCGATTACCAATGAGATCCTTGAGATTGTTGCTGGTGCAGAAGCTTTAGGGTAATTATTACTTGCAATAGATCCAACTTCAACCACAGCTCGAAAGAGTTGTGGTTTTTTTGTTTATTAGTATTTTAATCATAACCCTGTATTATTTATTCTTATTTATGAAACCTCAGGATTACCCCATTTTCTTTTTCATTCTATTTCTAGGGCTTTTTTCTTGTCAAAAGGGAGAAGAGGTTGCTCCACTTTCGAAACCCAATATTATTGTAATATTAGCGGATGATTTGGGTTATGGTGATGTTGGGGCCTTCAATCCTGAGAGCAAGATCCCTACTCCGCATATTGATCAACTTGCGACTGAGGGAATGATTTTTACTGACGCACATACTCCTTCAGCAGTCTGTACTCCGACCCGATATGGATTTATGACTGGAAGGTATAATTGGAGAAGTAGGCTGAAAAATGGGGTGCTTACGGGGAAATCGAAGGCTTTAATCCCGGATGATCGAACTACGATCGCTGATGTGCTCCAAGATAAAGGTTATCAAACTGCATTTATTGGTAAATGGCATTTAGGTTGGGACTGGGCCTTAGCAGCAGGCGATTCTCTTCAGGGTGAAGGATGGGATGCCAAGGATTTTGATCAATTGGATTTTAGTAAAGCAGTAACTCACACTCCAAATGATCTAGGTTTTGATTATGCTTATGGGCATTCCGGTTCCTTGGATATGGCTCCTTATGTTTATGTTGAAAATGGAATGCCTACTGCTATTCCAGATACTGTCACTGTCGATACAGGAGAATATTCATGGTGGAGAGAAGGGCCGACCTCTCCGGATTTTGTGCATGAAGAAGTGACCCCAAATTTCTTTGATCGTTCGATTGAATACATTGAATCACATGCTAACCAAGAAGAACCATTTTTCCTTTATTTGGCTTTGCCTTCTCCTCATACACCCATATTACCTCCTAAAGAATGGCAAGGTAAAAGTGGATTATTGCCTTTTGGGGACTTTATGATGATGATTGATGACTATGTGGGGAAATTGAATCAAGCCATCAAGGATGCGGGAATTGAGGAGAATACCTTGGTGATTTTTACCAGCGACAACGGAGGCTCGCCAGCAGCAGGTATTGATAAAATGCAAGCTATGGGACATTACTCTAGCTATATTTACCGAGGACATAAAGCAGATATTTTTGAGGGAGGTCATCGAGTTCCTTTTATCGCAAAATGGCCCAAGAAAATACAAAATGGAACCTCACGGGATGAAACCATTTGTCTAACGGATCTCATGGCTACTAGTGCTGATATTGTAGGCTATTCTTTAAAAGATAATGAGGGGGAAGATAGCTATAGTCTTCTAGCATTATTTGATGCAGATAAAGAAGTGAATTCATTTAGAGAAGCCACAGTGCACCATTCTATCAATGGGAGTTTTGCAATACGGCAAGGAGATTGGAAGTTAATCATGGCAAAAGGTTCCGGTGGCTGGAGTTTTCCTAAACCAGGGGACCCATCCGAATCTGAACTCCCAGATGTTCAGCTATACAATTTGAAATCAGATCCTTCGGAATCTCAAAACGTGTATGCAGAAAATCCTGAGAAAGTTGCTGCTCTGAAATCGCTCCTGATTAAATATATCAAGGAGGGGAGAAGTACACCGGGTGTGCCACAGCAAAATGATTTTATTGAGGGAGAATGGAAACAAATTGGTTTTGTGGAGTAGAAAAAACAAAAACCCTCCAGGTTTCTAAAGCCTGGAGGGTTTGATTTTTAAGAAAAGGTTATTGATTTTCTTTTTAGATAAGTGATTCTGCTATCTGGATTGCTTCGCGCCACTCGGAATGACGGTAGAATAATCGTGTTCAAATCATCTAGATTGATTCTCCACCTATGCAGGCTAGAAATGAGGAGTAACTTTCTGACCTTCTTACATTCGACTTCTTATAACCTAATCGCTCTGGCAATTACTTCGGCCATAATTCCCAACCCCTCCACATCTGGATGAACACCATCTGGAAGCAATTCAGCTTTATCCATCAATGGAGTATATAAGTCTATTAGTTCTGCATTGGCGGCTTCGGCAATATCTACAATCATCATTCTTTGCTCATTGTTCATGATAGAGGCTGTAATGCCAAAATTGTCTTTCGTAACAGGAACTGGCATGATTACATATACTTTCCCATCTACGGGCATCGTCTTTCTGAATTCAGCAATCATATCTAGGTAATCTTGTCTGAATTCAGATGCATATTTCCAGTTTTGAGGTTTGGAATCGTTGGTGCCTAGCATAATCACTAAAATATCTGGAGCAAAATCTTTGACTTGCTGAAATTGGGGCTCATTCCAATAAGGGTAATCGCCATTACGAAGCAAAGTTCGACCGCTAACTCCAAAATTTCCAACTTCGTATCCATCTCCAAGGATTTTCTGCATCTGTAATGGCCAGCTATCCGGATTGTCTCTGCCTGGGCCTTGGGTAATACTGTTGCCTACACAGGCAACTTTTAGTGTTGATTGAGCAAATGAATAGCTACAAATCAGTGCAAAAGTTAAAATCAAATAGGTTTTTTTCATCTGTTAGGGTTTTTGTCAAATTTAAATAGGTAAATCAGTTCCTATTCTTTTAATAGACTGAAAGAACGTTGGAAAAAGAGAAATTTAAAATAAGCATTATCTGTCAAATCCGAATGCGTGGGTATCTTTAAGCGTGAATTCAGTAAAAGAATTATACCAACGGCTTACTTGGCTTTCATTGGATGTGGTTTTTGGAGCGATGGGAGGAATGCTCTTTTTTTCAAAGCTACTGAGAGTCCCTTTGCATTGGACCATTTATGCTTTGCTAGGGATGGCTGTTTGGGCAATTTATACATTTGACCATTTGATGGATGCAAGAGTTCACCCTATAGGTTCCAAAATGGATCGGCATGGGTTTCATCAGAAGCATGGCTTCGCTCTATGGTTTTTATTGATTATAGTGGGGTTAGTGGGTTTATATGGTGCCTACATGGTTTTTGGGATCGGGGAAGAACTCTTCGCTGGTGGGATATTAGGTATGATTATCCTATTAGTCATGCTAATCATTCGGAAATTGCCACCTACCTATCATTGGTTGAAAGAATTGAATACCGCGATTTTCTATGTCATAGGGATTGCCTTGCTTCCATTCCTCCGATTTTCATTTTTTGACTGGACTTGGGAGACAGGAATTACTACAGCGGGATACATCGCTTTGGCTTACCTCAACTTAATTATGCTTTCTTACTTAGATGCAGGAAAGGACCAAGCCTCAGGTTATGGTTCTTTGGTAAGTGTGTTGCCTAAAGATCAACTAAATGGAGTCATTCGGATTTTATCCATCATGATTATTCTTGTTTTTTTTTGTGGGGTTATTTTCCTGCCCTCTTTTTATAAAGTGTTTTCCAGCCTGATTTTGATCATGGGCTTGATCCATTACCTTACATTTTTTAATAAGAGGCTCAGTTCCTACCAAATCAGATATAGAATGGAGGCTACTTTCTTCCTCCCCTGGGTGCTTTTTGTTTGGTAATTAGACAAAAGCACTGTGTCCGGTAATCGCACGGCCTACGATCAAAGAGTTTATTTCTTTGGTTCCTTCATAGCTATAGACTGCTTCAGCATCGGCTACAAATCGTGCAATATCATGTTGTAGTAAAATACCATTACCACCAAATAATTCTCTGGCATGATCCACTATGGAACGCATTCTGAGGGTACAGAAGACTTTGGCCAAGGAAGCATGTTCATCTTTTAATAGATCGCTGTCTTGCATTTCAGACAATCGGAAGACCATCGTTTGCATGGCTGTTAAGTCTCCTAACATAGTTACTAGGAGATCTTGAACTAATTGGAAAGATGCAATAGGTCTACCAAACTGTTTACGCTCATTGGTATAGGCCAGCGCTAATTCATAGGCTCCTCTAGCGCAACCTACAGCTTGCCAAGCCACTCCGGCTCTGGTCATGCGAAGCACTTTGGCAGTATCTCTAAAAGAGTTGGCTTCTTGTAGACGATCCGATTCTGGAACCTCACAATTAGTCATAGTAATTAAGGCATTCTGCACAGTTCTTAGCGCCATCTTATCTTCTAATTTCTCAGCAACAAATCCAGGGTTTTCTTTTCTTACAATAAAGCCTTTGACTTGTTGGTCATCCAGATCCCTTGCCCAAATAATCGTGATGTCCGAAAAAGTCGCGTTCCCTATCCACTTTTTTTGACCATTCAAAATCCAAACATCTCCTTCTTTTTTACAGGTGGTGGTAAGACCGCCTGCGACTCCTGATCCCACTTCTGGTTCGGTAAGCCCGAATGCTCCTATTTTTTCCAACTTTTGCATGGAAGGGAGCCATTCATTCTTTTGCTCTTCTGATCCACATAAATAGATAGATCCCATTGCCAACCCGCTTTGTACCCCGAAAAAGGTAGACATGGATGTATCGACTCTCGCCATTTCCATCGCGATAAACCCTTCCAAAAGAGCAGAATGACCTGGGCATCCATAACCTTGATAGGTTAATCCAGCGATATCCAATTCTGCCATTTTAGGAATGATATGCATGGGGAATTCTGCTCGGTTCCAATAGTGATTGGCGATGGGCTTGATTTCTTTTTCCATAAACTCCCTTACTCTCAGTTGGATTTCGCGTTCGTGACGAGGTAAACTTTTTCCCAATTCATAGAAATCCCCATTGATAGGTGGGATTTCTTTAGGTCTACTTCCCCCTTTGAGCATTCCCATCATTTTAGAAAGATCTTCCTCACTCATTTTTGAGACTAAGTTTACCATTTTGGGTAAGTCTACTTTTTGGGAAAGTTTTGAGATTTGGTCTAAGTCAACATTAGACAGAATTTGACGAAGTCCTGAAATGGATTTAAATATATTTTTCATAAAAAATTATTTTGGGTTTTCACTAAGTTACATTTTTAACAGATGAAAGACAGTTACGGTTTTATTGCTCCCTTTTACAATCGGTTGGCCAAATTGGTTTTTGGCAATCAGCTAGCCGTAGCTAAACGATCCTTTATCTCACGTTTAGGAGAGAAAAAGGTCTTGATTATTGGAGGAGGAGATGGGAAAGACTATCAGAACTATCAGGAAAACCTACTGGGAGATTATTGGGAGCTATCGCAATCCATGCTTGTACTGTCGAAGAAAAACCTTCATAGAAGTTCCTTAAACTTCCATTTGGGAAATTTTAGGCAAAAAGAAAATCATACCTTTGATGAAATCTGGCTTCATTTCGTGTTGGATACCATGTTTGATTCAGAAATCATGGAGTTGCTCGATCAATTGAAAAGATCTTTGAATCAAGAAGGCAGGATTTTTTTTGTGGATTTTTTTCAACCCACCACTCTAAAAAATAAAATGCTACAATTTTTCATGATTAGCTTTTTCAGGATGGTGGCACAACATAAAAGGAAAAATATTCCTGAATATGAGGAGCTTTTCAAACGTTGTTTATGGGAAAAGGAAAAAGAACAGATCTTTTTAAAAGGTTGGGTTAAAGCTCAAGTATGGAAAATTTCAGAAGGATGATGATTTTTGAAGTAATCTGAATTCTTCAGGAGTATAAGAAGTCTTCTTCTTGAATAGTCTGCTGAAATAGCTTGGGTCTACAAATTGTAATTTGAACGCAATTTCGGAAACACTTAAATCTGAATGTACTAGCAAACGTTTGGATTCTAAAATGACTCGTTCAATAAGTATTTTTGAAATAGGTTTCCCTACCTTTTTTTGGGTGAATAGATTAAGTTGCTTCAAACTCATATTCATTTGGGTGGCGTAATAATTTACATCTCTTTGAACTGTAAATGCTTCCTCTATGATTTTCTCCAGCTTTTGGAATTGATTGAGATTGGGTGTTTGACTTTTAAGCTGTGGATTTTGATCTAAATAATATCGATAAGAAAGGGTCAGAAGAATATTAGTATAACTTTTTAATAAATCCATGCTTGACCAACTGGGATGAGAAATCTCTTCTTCAATTTTTTGAAAGCTGAAAACCAATTCATTGAACTGGGCAACCTCTAAATTTATCAATGGGATAGTTAGATTTGAATTAAAGAAAATATAGCTATTGAGCTTTGCAAGGCTAAATATCGAGGTGTAAAATGATTGGCTAAAAAATAGAATGTGTCCTTTTGTATCTGGGGAAAGGGTCCAGGTATGAACTTGCCCGGGGGCAAGGAAGAACATAGATTTGGAGGTCACTGGGTAGGATTTAAAATCGATTATATGAGTTCCATTTCCATGGCCAAATAAAACGAGGATATAAAAATCGTGTTTGTGAGGTTTTTGGATGAATAGATGAGTTTGTAAATGTTTTTCTAGCCTTGAATAATAAAACTCTTGGGGATCAACAGAAACTTTTTCAAAATCTGGGATTTGATACGTGGGAAGTGTGGTTTTAGGCATATTTGAATTTCTCAACTAATTTACCGAAAACCTACTTTAAACTGCCGACTGGTTTTTTGATGGTTCCGATTTCTTCTTATAAGGGATAAAAATAGCGATCCAAATTGATCTACTTAATCGGAATATGATTGGTAAGGCAAGAATTGCTGCCAAACTGATGGTGACCAAAAGCGTGGTCAAAGAATAGTCTGGATAGAAGATTTTCAAGAGTACCCAGGCCGTAATAAAAAGGGCAGTGTTAAAAGCATAACTAATGAACATTGCTCCGAAATAAAAACCTGGTTCCGGCTCAAAAGATTGATGACAATTTTCACATCTCTTGTTCATACTAAAAAGGCTTGAGGGTTTAGAAATTTTTCCTTTCTCAAACATTTTTCCATGATGACATTTTGGGCAGTTACAGCTCAAAATGCTTTTCAATGTAGTGTCCTTATTCCAGTCCATTTTTGCCTAAATTTTAAACAAAGGTAATGTCCTAAAGTAGTTAGCCAGCAGGACATTTATTCCAATTTATAGGACAAATGGGAATCGAAATTTCTTTTATTGGCCCACTTTATTGATGATTTTCCTAATCAAATCATCATAGTATTTCCCATTGCCAGGTCCATACCAGTTCATTTCTCTAACTTCATGAAACTTCTGGTCATAGTATTTATCAGGAGTAATGTACCCCATATAGCCTCCATTAAAGGTGGTAATCATTAGGTTTAAGCCATGCTCTTTTGCTTGCTTTTCCCAACTGGCAAAGAATACTCCTGAAATCTCTCCGCTAGAGGCTATCATCAAGGTATTCCCTATAAGGGTGATGTCGAAATGCACATTGGTATCGCCTAACAGGTAATTAAAAAGCCAGGGTCTAATCCTTAGATTATCTGAAATCCTGAGGTGAGGTTCTCTTAAAGCAATCGGTAAGGTTCCCGTTTCAATGCGGTTAGTGTGAAGCGTAGCGTAATAGGTCATTTTGATCTGCATCACTGAATCCAGTAGATGGGCATACTCCTGCACCTCTTCAGGACTGTTCCCTGATGCTAGTGGGCGATGACTTCCTACGGTGCCAGCTGCAAACATTGCAAAATCAAAATCCCCATTTTCCAGGTCATTCATTAGGTAGTAAGGGTAATCTCCTGAAAGTCCCATGAATTTGGAACTCAGAATAGTCGCATGGGCGGAATAGGTGAAAAATGTGGCTTTTTCCCCGCTCTTCTTGGTAAAGATTATCTGTCGGATGGAAGGCTCAATTGGATCTTCTTTGACAAAACGATTGGCAACAAATTCTGAAGCATCGACTTTTTTATATTGAATTGTAGTGCTGTCCTGAGTAGCAAGAGCTTGGTTTAAGGCCGTCAAGGTTTTGTTGACAATCAACTTTACAGTTTCCTCTTGGTATCCTCCGAAGGCCAATTCTCCTAATGGGCCAGGCATATATCCTCCCATTCCTGCATGGGTATGGGTAGCTGTAAAAATCACCTGATCAATAGGCAGACTTTGTTCGCGGATGGCTGTTTGAATTTCCTTGGCTAAATGAGGGTGTACAATCAATAATTCATAGCTTAACCAAGCTACTGTTGTTTCCCCATTACCAAGAGTTAAGGCTTTTACAAAACTGCTGTCTTGTACAAATTCGTAATTCCCCCTAGGGGCATATCCCACTAGTTCAACGGGTTCATCCGGTGTCATATTGGATTTACCCCAGCCAGCAAACCAAACTGATGTTTCAGAACCTTGAAGTTGGAGCTTCTCTAGATCCGAAAAAGTTTTTTTATAGAAATCCTGATCCTCGATCGGAGATCTATCCACTTTGGTCAAGGTGATTATAGCCACCAAAAAAACAAAAAGGAAAACCCCTAAGAGGATTTTCCCTATGTTATACGCCAGCTTTTTAAATGCCATTATTAATTAATATTCAAAGACTCCGTAAGGGCTTTTAATGGTAACTTTTTTCCCTTCATGAGGCTCCACTCTACCAATGATTTGAGCTTCTACTCCGTAGGATTCTGCGATATCAATGATTTCCTCAGCATATCGTTCATCCAGGTAGACTTCCATTCTATGTCCCATATTGAATACTTTGTACATTTCTTTCCAATCTGTACCACTTTCTTCTTGGATGATATTGAATAGAGGAGGTGTTTCAAATAAATTATCCTTGATGACATGAACATCATCTACAAAATGCAACACTTTGGTTTGCGCCCCTCCGCTACAATGTACTAAACCATGAATTCTAGATCTCATATAATTTAAGACATCTACCATGATTGGAGCATAAGTTCGGGTAGGAGAAAGCACCAACTTTCCAATATTTACAGGAGAGCCTGGAGCTGCATCTGTCAAATTGTATTTTCCTGAATAGACCAAATCTTCTGGAACAGAAGGATCAAAGCTTTCAGGGTATTTGGTTTTTAATACTTTATTGAAAACATCATGTCTTGCAGAGGTCAGTCCATTACTACCCATTCCTCCATTGTAAGAACTCTCATATTTGGCTTGACCAAAGGAAGCTAATCCTACAATTACGTCACCTGCTTGAATGGTATCGTTAGAGATCACTTCATCTCTTCTCATCCTACAGGTGACTGTGCTATCTACAATGATGGTTCTAACCAAATCCCCTACGTCTGCTGTTTCTCCACCCGTAAGGACTGCATTGACCCCATTGTCTCTGAGCATCTGAAGTACTTCCTCAGTGCCCTCGATAATGGCGGAAATGACTTCGCCAGGAACAAGGTTTTTATTTCTGCCAATGGTGGAGGAAACCAAAATATTATTGATCGCGCCCACACAAAGCAAATCATCAGTGTTCATGATGATTGCATCTTGAGCAATTCCTTTCCAAACGCTCAAATCCCCAGTTTCTTTCCAATAAGAATAGGCTAAGGATGATTTGGTGCCTGCTCCATCAGCATGCATGATGTTACAGTAAGCAGGATCGTTTCCAAGGGTGTCTTCCACGATCTTACAAAAGGCTTTTGGATAGAGACCCTTGTCAAGTTTTGAAATGGCCTGATGTACATCTTCTTTGGAGGCGGAAACTCCGCGCTGCATGTATCGCTCGTTCATAGCTGCAAAGTTAAGTATTCCCCATCAATTCGGGAGTAAGTTTGGGAAAACTTAAAAAGAGAAAAGTGGTCAGAATTGGGTTTGCATTCCAACTTGACCACTTTTATCATATTTCCATGGTATTTACTCTATAATTTCAATCACCTTGAATTCAGTTCTTCTGTTTACTTGATGCTCTTCCTCCGTTGTTGCATTTTGGATGATTAACTGACTTTCACCATATCCCTTGGCAACCAATCTGTCCCGACTGATCCCTTGTGATACTAAATAATCAACTGCAGATTGAGCTCTTCGCTGTGACAAGTCTAAGTTATACTCATCAGAAGATCGATCATCCGTATGTGAACTCAATTCAATTTTTATGGAAGGATTATCTTTCAAAACCTGAACCAATTTATCCAATTCAACCGCAGCATCTGGGCGGATATCTGCTTTGTCCAGGTCATAATAGATGTTTTCTAACACGATGGACTTCTCTAAGATCAACTGATCCAAAACAATTGTCGTGTCTAGGGTGATATTGGTTACTTCCTGAATTAAGTCTTCGGGATTTGGAGTTTTTCCTACTGTAGTATATGGAATTGACTTGGAGAAATAACCGGTTTTAGAGGCTATGATTGTGAAATCCGCATTGGGCTCTAAGGTGAATCTTACCCGGCCATTTGAATTGGAAAAATCTCCTCCGGACTGCTCATTGTTATCATCATAAAGAACTACACGTGCTTGTTCCAGCACTGCATCTGGTTCCCCTGCTACCCGTTGCTTGGTATATACATTAAGAAGTACATTGACAATTTTGGGTTTTGGAGTCTTGTCTTCAAAGAAGTAAATATCATCGTCTCCAATTCCGCCTTCACGGTTTGAGGAGATAAATCCTTCTTTAGGGTAGTTGGTAAAGAAAATTCCAAAATCATCTGCTGGTGAATTAAAATTTTCTCCTAGGTTTTTGATTACCTGTTTTCCTGAGGCATCTTTTTCAGCTACGAATAAATCCAGTTTACCATATCCGGGATGACCATCGGATGAAAAGAAGAATTTACCGTCCGTAGTAAGTCTTGGAAACATTTCATTTCCGGGAGTATTCACGTTCGGTCCTAAGTTGACCGCATTCCCAAAATCACCATTCGCTAATTTCGTAGCTTTATAAAGGTCAATGCCTCCATATCCTCCTGGTCTATTGGATGCGAAATATAGTTCCTCTCCATCTGGGCTGAAAGCGGGGGTGGAATTCCACCAAAACTCGTCTTCATTGACAGGCATCCAAATGGGCTGAGTAAAGCCTGAGCCTCTAAAATAGGAGGCAAAAAGTGCGGTTTCTGGAAGATCTTTTGGAGAAGTTGAATTTCCTCTTGCATAGATAATGGTATTTCCATCAGGGCTGATGGCTATGGCAGCCTGATTTAACCCCTCTTCATTTTGGAATTCCGGTAAAGTCTGAATATTTCCCACATCTACTCTCAATCCTTCAGCTCTTGTTCTAAACAGTTTGGTATAGGGAGATCCATCTGCTGGGTAAATTCCAGATGCTCTTCGTCCAGATGTAAAATAAATAAAATTATCATTGGTCACCGGGGCATAATCGGCACCCGGAGTGTTCAATTCATTGTAATTGACCAAAACGTAATTCGGGAAGTATTCCTCAATCCCATTTGCTAAGTTAATCGCTTCAATTTGCCGTTGTGTTTCCGCAAGCAAGCTTTCATCTTGGGTAAACCCTTTTGCCTTCTCAAACGCTTCAATGGCCTCCTCATCTTTTTCTTGTGCTTTTAAACTTTGGCCAAGACGGAAAAGAAGGTCAAATGAAGGATCTTCCTCTACCAATTTTTCATAATAAGGGCCTGCGTCTTCAATCCTATTTGAAAGTCTGAAACTCTCAGCCACTGCCGTATTAGCCTCTTGATTATCAGGATCCGATTCCAAAATCTGGGAATAAGAGTTGATGGCATATTGGTATTGACCGGAAAGGAACTGATCATTGGCTTTTTCTTGAAGGCTTTTACAGGCGTTCAAGCTCATTAAGAGAATAAAGGTGATCCACAAAAAATGGTTTTTCATCTGAAAGGGCTATTGATGATCTATCTAAGCTGAATATTACTAATTAATTTGGGAAAAATTTGTTTAACCAACTAGACTTTGCGGGAATCCATAGCTGATTTAAATGTGATTTTTCCTTAATCAATGGATTTATTACCTCCGTATCTACGGAGATTTCCCCCGCAAGGACTTTTTGTTTGATTCCCAGAGCCGGGGAAACTTTAATAGTTTGGTTATTTTTGTAACTCACTTTTCCCTGATTGGTCAGGTCAACTCCCAAGGAAGCTTCCAATTGACGAAGCACTCGGACCGAACTATCAATTGAACATCCACTTGCTCCTAAATTGCTTTCGTCCACTGCCAGCAGGATGATCTGGTTTTCAATCAAATCAAAAGAAGTAGGCATCAGATTTCCATGCGTATTCCAACCTTCACAAAAGGCAGTTAGCCTTCTTTTTAATTGAGACGCTTCCTGTTCATTTAAAGTCCGCTCAGCCTGATATACCCAAACTCTGGAATTCTCAGGCATTTTATTAAAATCAACGTACATAATTCAAATTTATTTAGGCAAAGAAAAACCCTTTCTACCTAACGGCAAAAAGGGTCAAATTGATTCAATCTTATTCAATCATATTCCCATGTCCTTAGCGATCATCTCCGCTAGGTCATAGACTTTTACTTCTTCTTCTTTCTCTTTATTCTTTACGCCATCTGTCATCATGGTCAAACAGAATGGGCAACCTACTGCGATGGCCTGGGCTCCTGTGGCCAATGCTTCTTCGGTTCTTTCCACATTAATATCTTTTTTGCCTGGTTCAGGCTCTTTAAACATCTGGGCTCCTCCAGCTCCGCAACAAAGTCCTTTGGTCTTACAGCGCTTCATTTCTACCAATTCCACATCCAATGCTTTAATCACTTCTCTTGGAGCTTCGTAAACATTGTTGGCTCGGCCAAGGTAACAAGAGTCATGAAAGGTGATCTTTTTACCTTTGAATTCTCCTCCTCCTTTTAAAGTCACTTTGCCTTCGTTGATCAGTTGCTGAAGAAATTGGGAATGGTGAATTACTTCGTAGTTGCCTCCCAAGGCAGGGTATTCATTTTTAATAGTATTAAAGCAATGAGGACAAGCGGTCACTACCTTTTTTACTTCATAACCATTTAAGACCTGAATATTTGCTACTGCTTGCATCTGGAATAAAAATTCGTTTCCAGCTCTTCTTGCAGGGTCCCCTGTACAAGCCTCTTCCGGTCCCAAAACGGCAAAACTCACACCTACTTTATTCAATATTTTAACGAAAGCCTGAGTCACGGCCTTGTATCGCTCATCAAAAGAACCGGCACAACCTACCCAGAACAATACTTCTGGAGTTTCGCCTTTTCCGGCCATTTCGGCCATGGTTGGTACTTGATAGGTAGACATATATTTTAATGTATTTTTTTGCTAAAAAGGAAACCTGAAGACTTTAATCAAGTTCCGTTAACTGAAATCTGAAATCACTTCATTTCTTCTTCTTTCACTTTTTCTGCCCAATTGAATCGATCGGAAGGGCTGAATTTCCAGGGAGAAAAACTGGTTTCCATATTTTGGAACATCGCATTCCATTGTGCTGGGGATCCAGATTCTTCCATGGCCACATACCTTCTCATTTGAAGAATGATTGAAAGTGGGTCAATATTCACAGGACATGCTTCCACACAAGCATTACAACTGGTGCAGGCATTGATTTCTTCTTTGCTGATATAATCTCCCAATAAAGACTTTCCATCTTCCAATCCCTTTCCTCCTGCATCAAGGCTTTTCCCAACCTCTTCTGCTCGATCTCTCACATCCATCATGATTTTTCGTGGGGAGAGCTTTTTGCCTGTCAAATTTGCTGGGCACTCAGAAGTACATCGTCCGCATTCTGTGCAGGAATAAGCATTCAACACATTGATCCAAGAAAGGTCGTTGATGTCTTTCGCTCCAAACCTGGCGATTTCAGATGGAGGGTCGGAAGGAGTTTCTGAAGGAATTCCCAACATCATATTCACTTCATTGGTGACTTCAGGCATATTGCTCATTTCACCTTTTGGTTTCAAATTGGAGTACCAGGTGTTGGGGAAGGCTAAGAATATATGAAGGTGCTTCGAATAAGTGACATAAACAGCAAAAGCCAAAATTCCTACAATGTGAAACCACCATGCAAATCGTTCAATGAAAATCAAAGTGGCATCGCTCATGGTTTCGAATAGCGGTTGGATGATGCCACTGAATGCCAGGCCTCCAAATGCCAAATAATGCGATACTCCTCGATCAGCTAAAATTTGATCCGTGGTATTCATGGTCAGAATTGCCAGCATCAAAATAATTTCGATTACTAGAATTAAGTTACCGTCTAAGGCTGGCCAACCTTGCATTTCAGGTTTGGTGAAGCGTTCCACTTTCAGGATGTTTCTTCGAATCAAGAATACGATACAAGAGAAGAGAACTGCTACGGCTAGGAATTCAAAGAAATTCATCGCAGCTACGTAAAAACTTCCCAGGAATGGGGCAAATAGCCTATGAGTTCCTAAAATTCCATCCAAGACAAATTCTAATACTTCCAGATTGATAATGATAAATCCTACATAAACGAATAAATGGAGGATGGCAGGGATAATTCGTTTAAACATCTTCTGCTGGCCAAATGCAACCAGTAACATGGTCTTCCATCGTTCATCTGGTTGATCATTTCTAGTTTCACTCTTGCCTAAAAGAATGTTTCTCCTAAGGAATTTCACCCTTTTGCTGAGGAACCATGCAGCGGCTCCAAAAATTATCAAAAATATTACTTGAGGTAAAAAGCTCATATTGATGAGTTTAGCGATTTTCTTCTATTTAAACCTGTATTTTTTTCTTCAAATGATTTGGAACAAAAACTCAAATACCTACCTTTGCATCACTTTACAAGAAGGTGATGTAGCTCAGTTGGTAGAGCATCGGACTGAAAATCCGTGAGTCGGTGGTTCGAATCCACTCATCACCACAAGCCCTGTCGAAAGACGGGGCTTTTTTTATGCCGATTTTTGTGTTTTCGATTCCCATTTCCATTCATTTTTAACTACTGCAAAGTAATAAATACTCTGCATGCATACTAAATTTCTCTAAAAATTAAATTAGAGAAATTGACTTGACTTAAAGAAAGATGGATAGTTCCGTTGCTATAAGTCTCATGAAATCATTAATTTTTAAATATTTTAAATTTTTTTTCACCCAAAGTGTAACATTTCAAGTTTTGATGCATCACCTAACAAAATGAAGTCATTTTTTGAAACACATATCTGGCCGAAGAGATCGAAGCTCTACCGATTGGTTTACCTCTGGATTAGAGATAGGGCTTTGGCTGAGGATATGATTCAAAATGTATTCGAAAAATCTTTTCAAAAGGAAGAGGAATTGGCAAACCACCCAAATCTATCTGGATGGTTAGTGAAAAGTTTGAAAAATGAGGTGCTGATGTATTACAGAACTTCCAATAAACTGGAGGCATTGGATGGTTTGGAGGAAATACAAGTCTCCGAACCTGTCGATGAGGAGGCTAAAGAATCTGTGAGAAAAGTGATGATTTTAGTAAAGGATCTTCCTTTGAAGCAACAGGAGATTTTCCAATTGAGAGAAGTGGAGGGAATGAGTTATGAGGAGATTTCTGATTACTTGGAAATTAGTTTAGTACAGGTAAAGGTCAATTTGCATAGAGCAAGAACGAAGATAAGAGAGCGCATGATGTCATTAAAGGAAAGAGGATGAAAGATCGCATAGAATATTTGCTAGGAAAATATTGGGAGGGAGACACTACTCTCGAGGAAGAGAAAGAATTAAAACTACTCCTGGGAAGTCAATCTGAATTTGATAGGGAGAAGGAATATTTTGGGATTATCGAGGATTATGGAAAAGAAGAGCCTAAAAATCTATATATCCCTAAGGCAAAGGTGAGAAAGTTAAACTCCCGCTGGTTGAGTTGGGCTGCTTCAGTAGCCATTTTCACAGCTTCTTTTGTAGGGTGGAGAGCTTATGAACAAAAACAGCAAGAGGAACAAGCGTATCAAGAAGTGATGCAGGCCTTTGCTTTGATTCAAACAAATATGGCTAAAGGACAGGAACAGCTTGAGGTCATGAACGAAATAAAATATTTGAATACCACAAACCAACTATTTGGTACAGTTAAAAAATAGAACTATGAAAAAAATTCTGATAATACCGATTCTACTCTTGTCTTTGGTATTCAAAGCCCAGGCTCAAGACGATGCGATTCAAAAGTTCTTTTCCAATTATATGGAAGATGATAGGTTTTCCCGTGTATACATTTCTCCTAAAATGATGCAGATGGCGGGAGGGTTTTTAAAGAACAACTCCGAGAATGATCAAGATGCGGAAGATTTGGGTACCCTGATTCAGAAAGTGAAAGGAATTCGAATTTTGAGTTCAGAGGAAGTCAATGGACAAGAATTATATAATGAGGCCATGAGTACTTTGACCAAAAATAAATACGAGGAATTGATGGACGTGCAGGATAAAGGCTCCAGTCTCAAATTTATGGTTCGGGAAGAGGGCGGCTTGGTTCGAGAGTTACTGATGTTGTCCGGTGACAAAGGAGGTCAATTCACCTTACTATCTATGCTGGGAGCTTTTACTTATGAGGATCTAAATATGCTGGCAGAAAAAACTGACATCCCTGGAATGGACTCTTATAATAAAGGATCTAAAGAAAATAACTAATAGAAAACTAAACCTTATTACACATGAAAAGAATAATTTTAACCTTGATGCTGTTTGGATCAGTGATGGCTGTACAAGCCCAAAGTAAAAGCGTGAAAGCCCTTTATGAAAAATATAAAGGAGACGAAGATTTTTTTCACCTAGAGTTAGGCGGTAATTTTATGAACTTCGCTGAGGGCTTTAAAATAGATATGGACAAGAACGATATGGCGACAGTGGCTAAGTCTGTGGAGAAATTAAACTTTTTCACCTTGCCGGATAATATTGACCAGGATCGAACCGAATTCAAAGCACTCCAAAAAGGGCTAGAGAGAGAACGCTATGAATTGTTGATGGAGGCTGCAGAAGGCAAAGGCGGAGTGATGGTCTATTCAAAAGGGAATAGAACGATTTCTGATCTCGTTGTTTTAGTAGGAGGAGATGATGGTGATTTAATGGTAGTTGAGTTAAAAGGAGAGTTTGATTCCGAGACTGTGGCAAGAGCGACAAGTAAAGGAATACATTAATAGTACCTAAACCATATAAAGGGAGCTGTCATGTAAATGACGGCTCTTTTTTTTTACTTTGAAAATTATAATAAGGAACCTGTCGGGTTTTAAGCCTTAAAATGTATTCGAAACATCAGAATTTTGGTTATAAAGCTTTAGTTTTTAAGTGCTTTAAAACTTTTTAAAAAATTTTTTTCACCAAATAACTATTTTTTTTCTGAGGAAAATTGAAATTCATGTCATTACATCATTTTGTAAATTTGATAAAAAAATAGATAAAATTCTGTTGAAATGATAAAATTCAAAATGAAACGAGTTTCGCAATCGATATCGGAAAAAAAATGTATTATCGTTAAAAAATCTTTATTATTCTTACGAAATCATTAATAAAAAGTATTTTTTGTTGAAGCATTTGCAAAATAGATTCCCTTAGCTACCTTTGTAGAGTAAACAATGTCCGGACAAGATCTAGACGACCCTGTAACCCCAAAATATCTCCCCTAGATGGAACGGCCATCCAGAGGTTACATATAAGAATCTAAAACCTATTAAACCAATTATTAATATGAAAAAATTATTCTCTTTGCTTTTTGCTGCGGGGATCGCAACAGGAGCATTTGCAACTGATCAAGACAAAGTTGTCAACATCAGACAAACTGAAGCTAAAAAAGTAGCAGTAACATATGCTGCTGTGCCACATGGTACCGTGATTGTTAAAATTACTGATTCTCAAGATAGATTGGTAATGAGAGACAAAATCAACAAAGAAGAAGCTTTCGCTAAAAGATATGACTTGAACGCGCTTCCTGAAGGAACTTATGAAGTAGAGGTATTGGATGAATCTGGTGTATTAAGAACTGCATCTTTCGATACATTCGTAGCTGAAACTCCAGCAGTATTCTCTAGAGTGTCTAAAATGGGTGATAACAAGTATAGACTATTGGTAAGTAACCTTGAAGCGAAAGAAGTGTTGGTTTCTATCTTCGATGGTGATAACATGATCCACTCTGAAAGAATCGACAATCCTCAAGGTCTTCACAAGATTTATGATATCGCTAAGCCAAACGGAAACATCACTTTTAAAGTTTCTACTGCTGGTGGTTTCGAATCTTACGTAACCAGCCGTTATTAATTAACCAACTATTATTTATCGAATCCCGTTCTTGAAAAGGAACGGGATTTTTTTTACAGTGATTGAATCTAATAGAGTGTTATTCATGTACTATTCCCTGCTTAGACCTGTGAACTAATGCCAGATTTTTATTGGGGGGCAATTTACCGTTTGTTTTTTTAGCATGACCATTTCCATTTGGGATGATGAAGTAGTTAATCAAGATGCAGGTATGGAGATTTGCACCATCTAACAAACTTTTCAAAGGAGCTATTACGGTTTTTGAAGAGCAAAAAAAAGCTCTGAGAAATTTCCCAGAGCTTTCAGTTTGAATTCTTGATATTTTACTTTTTCCAGCTCACTTTGCCACCTTTGGCAGAGTCAACGGTAATGGAGTAATTAGATCCTGAAGAAACAATCCACTTTACTTTTACTGCAGTCATTCCAGGGATATTTGCTACTTCAATCTTTTCAGGATTTCTTTTTTGTTCACTGAATTTCTTGAAGTCTTCATCTTCCACTACAAATCCCGCTATAACTTTTGCTCCAGAAATACTTACATAATCCGGTCTCTCAATTTTGTATTTTAAGTCCTGGCTCGCATGGGTTGGCATTAATCTTTCATTGAAGATGGTAGCCGTGATGGATTTTAATCCTCCTCCCAAGTCTTCTTCCTTCACATCCATAATAGAAAGTTTTGGCGTATGATAGGCATGATAAATGGTGAAGGCTGCATTTCTATGGGCATCTTGCTCCAATAAGAAGCCTGGATGTGCTCTTCCAAATGTCTTCTTGAATCCGCCTATTTCCACAGTTCCGAACTGAGGATGTTCATACTCATGCCACATCACAAATGCATCCCCCATGGTCAGCAATTGATCTACTTCAAACATTTCGTCTTGATTTCCTCTTCCAGAACCTTCTTTATGGAAATACAAATAAGAAGTCATTAATTCATTAGAATAGGTGAATACGCCTCTTGTCCCATAAAACCAGTCCAATTCTCCTCCAAAAACTGAATAGAGGTCTTTATAGACAGTCAAATAACGGTAACCAGGAATCATTTCCTCTCCTTTAGAAGCGATGGCATCATAAATGCGGATATCATCTCTGTTGTATGTGCTGACATCTTCCTCCGCGCCTGGGCCTCTTAAAATCATCCCCCCACTGTTGTGAAAGCTTTGAGCACCGGCAATGTTGGGGTGCTTCATCACAAACTCCATAATATTTCTGTTTTCAGGCAAGGAAAATGGATATCTCAAAGCTCCTCTTTGAATATAGTCTGGCTGCCAATTCCATCCCCAATCTCTGTTTGGGTCATAATAGCCTACTCCGTCATCATTGACTCTTCCATCTCCATCCCCATCTGTTCCTTCTTGGCCTAGGATTTCGTACTCACCGACTTTATCTGCACCCACCATGATCAATTTTCTTGGATCTTGTGGATCCTTGATATATCTGCCAGTAGGAGATTTTCTAATCATCATCGTGATATGTCCATCCCCATCTAAGTCATCCATCCCATCTTCTCCTTTGAGTCCGTCCCCATCATTATCCAAAACCATCATTCCAGATCGTGGAGAATTGGCGGTATTGGGCTGATTGAAGAAATCATTTCTTGCATCAGGATTTATGGTTGGGGTAATGTAAAAGGTTTTGTCTTTTAATAATTCCTGAATAAACTCATTATCGGCATGCATTTCAGTTAAATACCAAGCAGCATAAAGCGCAAATTCACCTCCCTGAATTTCATTGGAGTGGATATTGCCATCAATCCACATTCCTGGTTTGTCTGTATCAGGACCCGTGGAGAAATCTGTGATGGTCAAGGTCATCATTTCTCTACCTTCGTAGGATTTTCCGATTGATTCTATCTTCGCGATATCAGGATGGGCTGCCGCAATTTTCTTCATATTGTCTACAAGCCCTTCATAGGTGTAATAACGGTTAAATGCTATTTCAACCTTTGGCATGTAAGGAGTACCTACAGCTTGGAAGAATTTATCCTGAGCATTGGCATCGATAGAAGTTAGACTCAAAGCACTAAAAGCCAGCCCAACGATTAATTTTGTTGTTTTCATGATTTTTAGATGTTAGAGTTTAAATGTTGCGTTCACAAAACCTACATGGGAAGCCCCTGCTTTTACAGGTATTTCTCCTTTTCCTTTTACGATCCAGCTAAGTTCTACCTTCTCATAAGCTCCGATGACATCAATTAACTCGATTTTATTGCCAGAGATAATTCTGTCCTCTGGAAGATTCATATCTACTCTAACCTTTCTTAGCCATCTGGAGCGCTCTCCCATTTGAGAATGTGTTGGAATGGGAGAATTGTTAAATAAATCCACAGTAATTCTCGTTAAACCATTTCCTAACCCTTCAATCTTGAGATTATGCATTTCCAGTTTAGGCTGCATAGCAGCAAGCTTTAAAATAAAATCTGTGTGCTCGTCGGCAATCTCTCCCACTTTCTCAAATGGGGGATTGACCATGACAAATGGATTAATTCCTCCTACTTCTACTTTTTTGCCTGGGAAATCAGGATGATTAATTTCTTTCCAAGGAGTGTAAACATCTTCCCATCCCAAAGAATCAGCCCAAGCCAAATAATTGGCTTCGGCATTTGTTTTTCCTTTAAATTCTGGAGTCCAATATCCTGGAGTTCCAAAACTCAATCTTCCAAAGTGGAAATAAGCCCATTGGAAAAAATCTCCGTCTGTTCCTTGGTTCGTCTGTTGAAACGCTTTGCTGGAAATGGTTTCGTTATAAATGTTTGAAACCATAGAATTTATTGCTTGGTCTTTTTCAAGAATGGAAGTAACAACTCTTTTTCTAGCTTCTCCTGCATTATACTTTAAAGGAGAGGAAAGGTTGTTTGCAGGAGAAAATGTAACAAATGCAAAAATGTTCCACTGATCAAAAAGATAGTCCAATAAAGCTCTGGATTCTTTTTGAGCTACAGGTATATCACCCGCTAGAGGTTCAAAGACAGGGAATTTATAAGTTAAAGACTTATTGAAAGCAATTCCTTCTTTAAGATCTTCTGCGTATTTCCCATCCTTATCATCATCTACTGATTCTTTGAATACTAAATATTTTCCAGCTTCCCCTTTAGAATGGTTCGCCTTTTCCATGACACGTTCATCTTCAGCAGAAATCATATAATCTCCCATAGGATCTTCTACACGCATCCAAGTAATCATTCCATTTCCATCTAAATCAGTGTACCCATTGTCAGCAGGAACTCCGTCTCTATCATGGTCGACTGTGACTGCATTTCCCCTTCTTTCATACTTTAATGCAGCATGATATTGCTCATAGGCATCTGGTGACATGTTTGGGAAAATATAGAAAGTAGTATTTTCTAATGCAGCAGCATTTTCTGACACTAATTTCTCTGCGAATTGTAAAGCAAGTTCTACACTCAGAACGTGATAGCCTTCTACACCACCTACCACCGCAATAGCGGGTTTTTGATCTACTTGACCGGTTCCTATTTTTAATGCCCAAATATCTTTTCCCCCTTCAGTTTTGGTGAGTGAGGTAAGTTCAGCAGATGAATTGGAGCTAATCTGTTGTAGCCTTTGGTTTACTTGAGAAAGTGTGGGGTAATCAGATTGTGCAAAACCATGCATTGACCAACCCAAGCTTCCTATTAGTAAGCCTGTTAGTAGTGATTTTCTCATAAATTGTTTGGGTTTTGAATTTCATTGGTATCCAGGAGAAGCTCCTGATCTTCCTTTAAATTTTATAAAATTTACAGATAATTTAGGTAGTACTTTTTCCGAAAGCTTAAATCACGCATAAGTGGACATTGCTCGGGATAAGTGGATAAGATAAAAAACTATGTTGTACAGATCGGGATTTTTCGCTTATTTCATGTAAATAGCTACTAGATCATGTACCAAAAAATAGCCCTTGCAATAGCCTTTTCTCCTAGGATTGAGGCCCTGATCTCTGAAACCAAAAGATTGGTAGAGCTCTTTGAGTCAGAGTTGATATTAATTCACGTTGGAAAAAAGACAGATGAGCTGGTACAGAAGCTTGAAGGATTAGTAGAAAACGCCCAATTGCCAAAGGATCGCACAAAAATTATTTGGAAGGAAGGTAAGCCAGGTAAAATGATTTTGGAAGCATGCAGGGATGAGAAAGTAGATTTACTGGTAGCTGGAGCACTGAAAAATGAAAGCTTTCTAACCTATTACCTAGGTTCGGTGGGTAGAAAAATAATCAGAAAAGCCCCTTGCTCTGTGCTTACACTTATTGAGCCGAAAGTGGAAACTACTGGCTTTTCACAGGTGGTATTCAATGGAACACAAACTCCTATAACACCTTTTGTAATACAGCAAGGCATCGATTTTTCAAAAAAAGTAAAGGCGGACCAGGTTTTTATTTTGAATGAGATCAAAATGTATGGGCTTCAAATGGGGACTGCTTCTGAAGATTCGGAGCAGGAGGTTGCTCAAACCAGACGTCAGTTAGTTCAGGATGAAATCAAGTATGTGGAGGATATCCTAAGCAAATTGGATAAAGATGATTTAAAAATCAGTATCAAAGTGACTGGAGGTAGGTGGGCCATCGAATTGGCGCGATTCTGTGAAAAAATTAATGCAGACTTGTTGGTGGTAGGTGATGAGCATAAATTAAATTTTTTCGATAGGATTTTTCCACATGATTTGGAAGACTTATTAAGCACTTTGCCTTGTAATCTATTAATTGTAAAAGAATAATCTTCCATGGAAACTTTAAACCATAAGGAGGTTATTAATTTACTCCTCCAGCTTGCCGCCATGTTAATTATGGCCAGAATATTTGCCGAATTGGCAAGGAAGTTCAAGCTTCCTGCAGTAGTCGGTGAGATTTTGGCTGGTATCATATTAGGACCAACCATTTTAGGGACTTTATTTCCCGGAGCACAAGATTATCTGTTCGGCTCCCATGAAATGTCAAATGTTGCGTTGGATGGCTTTGTCCAGATTTCTGTAGTTCTTCTCCTGTTTATTGCGGGCTTGGAAGTAGAGCTTCAAGTGGTATGGAACCAAGGGAAAAATGCGTTAAAGATTGCCACGGCCTCCATGGCATTACCCATTATTGCGGGGTTTGTACTAGCCTATGCTTTTCCGGAGTTTTTGGGAGTGAATATTAATGACAGGGCGGTAGCTTCTACTTTTTTTGGATTGGCCATTTCCATCACTGCATTGGCTGTAGTCGCAAGGATATTAATGGATTTGGGAATCTTTAAGACCCAGACAGGATTGTTGATTATAGCTGCGGCCATGATCGTAGACATCCTTGGTTGGATTGTTTTCTCCGTGATATTGTCCTTATCCGAATCTGGTGCAGAAGGGCTGGGTGTTTGGCCCACGATTGGGTTAACCCTGGTCTTTACTCTGTTCATGTTGACTTTAGGAAAGGGGTTAATTAATCGGGTACTGCCTTGGATCAATAAAAATCTGGCATGGCCAGGTGGATTACTTTCCCTTTCGCTAGCTATTTGTTTTCTGGCGGCTTCTTTTACAGAGTTTATTGGGATTCATGCCATTTTTGGAGCATTTATCATTGGAGTAGCATTAGGTGATTCCGAATATTTAACAGAAAAAGCCAAAGAGATCCTTCATCAATTCATCAACAATATTTTTGCACCTATTTTCTTTGTATCCATTGGCCTAAAAGTGAACTTTGTGGAGGCCTTTGATCCAGGAGTTACCGGAGTAGTGGTGATTCTTGGATTGTTGACAAAGTATTTTGGAGCCTACTTGGGAGGAAGGTATGCAGGGATAAGCAGAAAGGAATCGATAATTGTTGGCTTTGGACTTAGCACCAGGGGGAGTATGGATATCATCTTAGGATTGATTGCATTGGAGACGGGATTGGTCTCTGAATCCTTGTTTATTGGACTGGTTATTCTAGCCTTAATTTCGAGTATTTTCTCAGGTCCTTTAATCAATTGGGCACAAAAGCTGAAATTTTAAGATGTTTTTTCAATGACTCATTTGAAAGATCAATTGGCTTAAGTTAACAATCAGATGTAATTTTGGGTTATCCTTTTCATTACCCACAATCAAAAGCACATGATCAAAACCGGAAAAACTGGCGTATTGCTGGTGAATTTGGGAACTCCAGATAGCACATCCACAGGTGATGTAAGAAAGTATTTACGCGAATTCCTGATGGATGGTCGTGTGATAGATATTCCATTAATACCGAGATGGATGTTGGTCAACTTGATTATAGCACCTTTTAGAGCACCAAAATCTGCCGCTGAATATCGTAAGCTTTGGACGGATAGAGGGTCACCTTTGCTTTTTCACACAGTGGATCTTAAAGAAAAGTTGATAGAAAAACTTGATTCATCTGAATATGTGGTGTCCATGGGGATGAGATATCAAAGTCCTTCCATTGAGTCTGCATTGGATGAGCTGATGAAAAAGAAAGTGAAAAAGATCATTGTGGTGCCATTGTTCCCACAATACGCCTCTGCTACCAATGGCTCTGTGATAGATCGAGTAATGGAAATAGCCCGTGGTTGGCAGATCATTCCGGAAATTACTTTTGTTAGCAATTTTATCGATCATCCTCTCTTTCTTAAGGCTTGGAAGGAATTAGGACAAGAGATGATGGAGAAGAAAAAATATGATCGATTTTTATTTTCCTACCATGGCCTCCCCGAACGGCAAATTAAAAAAGGTTCAGTGGATAACTATTGCCAATTAGGTGCTTGCTGTAACAAATACTCCTCTTCAAATCAGTTTTGTTATAGAGCACAATGTTTTCAGACTACTCGTATGATTGCTGCCGAACTTGGTTTGCCAGAGGATAAAGTTGATACTTGTTTTCAGTCTCGATTAGGGAAAGACCCCTGGGTTCAGCCTTATACAGAGGATATGATTAAGAAATTGTCTTCTGAAGGGGTAAAGAATGTTTTGGTGTTTTCTCCTGCGTTTGTTGCAGACTGCTTGGAAACCACTGTCGAAGTAGGACAGGAATATAAAGAACAATTTGAAGAGCAAGGTGGAGACCATTGGGATTTAGTTCCAAGTTTGAATTCGGGAGATACATGGGTGGATTGCTTAGTAGATTTAGTCCATTCTAAGTCCTGAATGGAATTTCTTTTCTCTCATTGACCATAAATCAGCTCAGGTTTCTGTTCTTTGATCGAGAATATTGATCTTACATCCATAAATCACCTTTGCATCAATTGTCAAAGTCAAACTCGTCAGAATTTTTATTAATCTCAGGGATTCTATTAGTTTCCATTAATCTGAGGACTTCTATCGCTTCGGTGGGTCCACTGATCCCATTTATTCGAGATGATTTGGGTTTATCTAATGGGTTGGCGGGTTTCCTTACCACACTTCCTTTGTTGACCTTTGCTACATTTTCACTATTTGCCCCTGCGATCGGAAGAAAAATGGGCATGGGAAGAGCAGTGTTCTTGGGTATTTTACTATTGACTATAGGGGTCATTCTCCGGGTTTTGGGTGGGATTGAGCTTTTATTAGTAGGCACTGCCCTGACAGGAATTGGAATTGTGATTGCCAATGTGTTGGTGATCCCTTTGATAAAGGTCCGTTTGCCTCATAAAATAGGTTTGATGACTGCCTTATTGGCTACTATGATGTCACTTTTTGCGGCCATTGCAGCAGGTTTTTCAGTCCCTATCGCAGAAGATTTAGGTTTTGGATGGAGAGGATCCTTAGCCTCTTGGTCTTTATTTATGGTCCTAGCACTATTGGTCTGGATACCACAATTGAAAAGGCCAAAAGCGGGTATGCATATAGGAGGGGAGAAGGCAAAAAATGTATGGAAATCTAAACTGGCCTGGCAAGTCACCCTATTTATGGGTTGCCAGTCCGTGATGTATTTTACTTTGACTGCTTGGCTTCCGGATATGTTAGTGGCCAGAGGTTGGTCTCCGGTAGAGGCAGGTGCTGTTTCTTCCATTATGCAATTGGTATCCTTGATAGGGTCCTATTTTGCGCCTTCTATTTTAATTAAGTTGAAACAGCAGTCTGGAGTCATATTTATTGTTGGGATAGGTTATATCATTGGCTTTTTAGGGTTATTTATTGAATCTGAATGGGTCACCTATTCCTCTTTGACTCTAATAGGGTTGGGAATGGGAGCTAGTTTAAGTATTGCCTATACGTTGATCTCACTGAGAACGGCAGAAGATCAGACGACAGCTAAGCTCTCTGCCATGGTTCAGTCCTCTGGATATTACTTAGCGGCCTTGGGCCCGATGTTATTCGGTATTTCGTTAGATCTGTTTGGGTCATGGAATATATTAATCTGGTTTTTGATTCTATTCTCTGTTCTTTTTACCGGATTTGGAATGGCTGCAGGCCGAGATATGAAGATCTAATAGGATTTATTCCGCAGGCATTATGTAATTTTGCACGAGTTTCCCAAATGATATTAACATGCAAGATTTAATGCAGTCTCTAGGCGTTTCAGAAAACTTATTTAACTATCTGATAATGCCTCTATTAATATTTGTTGCACGTGTTGGCGATGTCTCAATCAATACGCTACGTATTATGTTTATGATGAATGGGAAAAAGAGTATTGCTCCCGTTTTGGGATTTTTTGAGGCATTGATCTGGTTGCTTGCCATAGGCCAGATATTTCAAAATATAACTAATCCCATGTCTTATGTGGCTTATGCTGCTGGCTTTGGAACAGGTACTTATGTGGGGATGTATTTTGAAGAGAAACTGGCTCTAGGGAGGGTCTTGGTACGGATTATAACTCCAAATCCCAACCCTCAATTGATGGAATACATGAAGGAGGAGAACTTCCGATTTACCAATGTAGGGGCCGAAGGAAGTCATGGCAAAGTTCAACTGACTTTTACTGTCATGAAGAGGGATGCGCTGGCAAAATTTATAGATAAGGTGAGAAGTTTGGACGAAAAGGCGTTTTACACCATTGAAAGTGTGAAACGGATTTCCGAAGACGATTTGAATGTCATGGACGATAAGCCCAGGTTCAATATGAGCTTTTTTAGTAAAGCCAGGACCTAATGGCTAATACCTGGTTTCAATTTCAGCGGTTTCGGGTTCATCAGGATCAATGTGCCATGAAGATCAGTACAGATGCAGTACTACTGGGTGGATTGGCCTCCTCAGAAAACCCACAAAAAATATTGGATGTAGGTGCGGGAACAGGAGTGATCTCTTTGATGCTGGCTCAGCGTTTTTCCAATGCTCAAGTGATAGGGATAGAACTAGACGATTTGGCTGCAAATCAAGCAAGAGAAAATTTTAATTCCAGCCCTTTTTCGTCCAGAATGAAGGTATGGGAAGGAAGATTTCAAGAGTTTAAATCTGATTGGAGATTTGATCTTATCGTTAGTAATCCTCCCTATTTTCCAGATCATTTAAAATCTCAAAACCCCAAAAGAAATCAGGCTTTACATACTGATGCCCTTTCTTTTAGTGAGCTTGTTTCTAATTCTATCAACCTGCTTAGTAATAAGGGGTGTTTTTGGGTGATTTTACCTCCCCGACAAATGCAAGAATTAAAGGTGATTTCCAAAGATTTTGGACTAACCCAATGGAAATCTATCACAGTTCAAGATAAACCTGGAAAGAGAGTGCTTAGAGAAATAGTTTGTTTTGGGTTTGAGGAAAAAGAGGCTCAAGCTCAGGAAATTTTCATAAAAAATGAGGATGGGACCGCTCATCTTACCTATCGAAAGATTGTATCTGGATTTTTGCTGGAATTTTCTTGAAAGAAAAATAAATAACTAGAGGTCACTTCAAGTGATTAAGATCAATTCTGGTCAAAAATTCAATATTTACCTTTATGTGGATCATTTTTTACCCTAATATTTTCAATAGAATGGGATTTTGTTGTGGGATCTTCAATATTTCACCCTATTTGTTGTGAATGGTAGTTTTTGAGGGGTAAGGGTCCTTGTTTGTGAATACTAATTCTATATTTTTGAGAGATATTTAATTACTACAACAATCATATGCGAAAACTTCTATCTCTGAGCATGTTAATCATGCTTCTTTTGGGATGGGCTTGTACTGAAGAGGAACCAGAAACCACGGTGTTAGTAACTGAAGAAGTGCTATATACTAGTGCAGAAAATGTGAGACTTCTCGGTCGCTTAATTACTAACCAATCAATCAATGCGGTCGATCATGGTTTTTATCTCGCCGAAGATGAAAATTTTTCATCCCCGATAATTATTTCTCTGGGTGCAAAAGAAGGCCCGGGAAGGTTTATAGGAGAAACCAATGGGTTAACAAATTCAAAAGAATACTATGCAAAATCCTTTATGGATTTGGGAGGTGAGATTCAATTTGGAAATGTAATCACCCTTAACACTCTAAGTCCAATTATAGAGAGTTTCTCTCCAGCTTTTGGATTGGTTGGGGAAAGCATGGTCATTACTGGTCAAAATTTCACGGAGGATACAGAAGTGTACTTTGGTGATTCAAAAGCAGTAATCACATCCATAGATTTCGAGTCCAGACTTCATTTGATTATACCTAAGGCCTCAGATTTTTCGGTGCCTATCACCGTAATCGTTCAAGATAAAACTTTGGAATTTAACTCCAAATTTGAATATCAAATAGGTACCTACGAGTTGATAAACAAGTTTCCTGAATCTGTGAGGCTTTATGGAAATACGTTTTACCAGACCAGTTCAGGATTGAACATTGGCTTGGGAACAGTTTCTAAGAATAGTTTTTATTCAAAAATCCAGCAATATGACATTGGCTCCAATACATGGAGAGAACTTTCATTTCCGGGTACAAGCAGAGCCTATGGGTTTGCCACCAAAAATTATTTGGGAGGAGGAACCGCTGGATTGATACCCAATCCATATGAGATCAATTATTCGTTTTTTAAAGTGACGAATTCTGGATTTGAAAAACTGCCGGACTTACCTTTTGCTAGTAGGGAATCAATCGCTTTCGAAAATGGAGGAAGTCTCTATGTCCTTGGAGGAAAAGAAGGGAATACATTTGCATTGAGAAGATTCAATCCCGCCACAAATACCTGGGCAAATCTGAATGATTCGCCAATTGAGTTTTCTACGGAGAATGCATTCTTTGTTTACCAAAATAAGGTCTATATCATTAGCAATGATGCTGTGCTTTGGGAATATACGATCAGTTCTGATTCATGGGAGTCTGTATCAACTTATCCTGGCAGCTTAGGTCAAGGATATGGAATGGGCCAAGTGATTGGTGATAAGGCCTATGTCGGACTTTATCAAAGAAATACACAGGTTTGGGAGCTGGATATGAATACCATGGTTTGGAAATCAAAAAATGATATTCCTGGATTGCCCCAGGAAATTACTGTAGCACACTTTGAGAAGGATGGATTCCTATACATCATGAGAATGCCTGATATTACTTTGGCAGGGAATTTCCCGATGAATTTATACAAGTTTGACCCCAACGGATTTTAATCTCAACCTATGAAAAAATATTTACTTATTTTCTTTTTACTCGTTAGTCAGTTGGGATGGGCACAGACGGAAGTAAAGCGTGAGGTAATCGGGAGAGATATTGGTCAACTGAAAGGAATTAGGATTACTGGCCGGATAATCGATGAAATTACTGGCGAAGCATTGGTAGGAGCTACCGTTACTGTCCCTGAATTAGAGATCAACAGAATTACCGATAATAATGGTGGCTTTGAATTGATTTTGGATCGGGCTGAGTATAACCTTCAATTTAGATATGTGGGTTATGAAACCATTGATTACCCAATTACTGCTGTAGGTGATGGAAGAATTTCTATCAAAATGCTTCAAGAAGATTTTCAATTAGACGATGTGGTGATTTATGGTAGTGATCCAGAGAAAAATATTCGTTCGACGGATATGGGAGCCATTACCATGAGTATGAATACCATGCGTGAATTGCCTCCTTTTTTAGGGGAAGTGGATATTATTCGTTCTATGGCGACTCTTCCGGGGGTGAGCCAGGTAGGGGAAGCTGCAGCAGGCTTAAATGTTAGAGGTGGAGGAGCTGATCAAAACCTAATCCAGTTTGCAGGAGCTCCCATCTACAACCCTACCCATTTGTTTGGACTATTTACATCTTTCAATGCGGATGCAGTGAATGGGGTGACTTTATACAAATCCGTAATACCATCACGATTTGGAGGCCGAGGCTCTTCTATTTTGGATATACAACCAAAAGCAGGTTCCATTACCGATTGGGGAGGGGATTTGATGCTTAGTAATTTCTCAGGGAAAGTCGGGTTTAATGGTCCGGTTGTCAAAGATAAAGTTTCCATCAGAGGAGGTTTTAGAGGGTCCTATATCAATTGGTTCTTAGGTGCATTGAGTAATCCTGATCTAAAGAATTCAAGAGCGAATTTTTATGATGGAAATCTGGTGATTTCTGCTCCAATCTCAGAAAAAAATGAATTGACATATAGCTATTATACCTCTTACGATGATTTTGCTTTTTCCTCCGATACGACCGTATCCTGGAAAAATAATAGTCATTCCCTGCAATGGAAAAGTGTTTTCAATGACAAAATGGGCCTAGAGGCATTGGGATATTATACCCAATATGATTACAGTATTTTCAATAGGTCCGGCATTAATGATTTTGACCTAAATTCTGGAATCAAAGATTATGGAATCAAAGCATATTTCTATTATATGTTTAGCGAAACCAATAAAATAACCGTGGGAGGAGATTTCAAAAATTTGGAATTGCAACCAGGGGAATTAATTCCTTCCACAGGAGGGGAATCTGGGATATTACCTCAAAAAGTGCAGAATGAAAACGGAAGAGAATCAGGAATTCATTTTCAGCATGAATTTGAATTAGGAGAGAAGTTTGGGATGTCTTATGGTGTCCGCTATGACATGTATAGTTATTTCGGTCCAAGGGTAGTCCGTGAATATGCAGAAAACCAACCTCTTTCAGATGGAAGTGCCATTAGCGAGATTACGTATGCAGATGGAGAGGAAATCCAGTCCTACAATGGTCTTGGGCCAAGAGGTTCCCTTCGATATTCCTTCTCTAAGGCAAGCTCTATTAAATTGGGTTACAATAAAATGTACCAGTTCATCCACCTGATTTCCAATACAGCCACGATCGCGCCGACAGACGTTTGGAAGCTGAGCGACAATTACTTAAAGCCGCAGATTGTAGATCAGATATCATTGGGATTCTATAACAATTTCAGGGGTAATATTTTTGAAACTTCGATTGAAGTGTATTACAAAGACATTCAAAATGTCATTGAGTATAAGGATGGAGCCAATTTAATCCTTCAGAATAATCTCGAAACTGAATTGGTGCCAGCCAATGGACGGGCTTATGGGGTGGAATTGTATGTGAAGAAAAATTTGGGGAGATTGACAGGTTGGGCTTCTTATACCTACTCAAGAAGTTTAAGACAAGTAATCACTCCTTTTGAAGAAGAGATTATCAATGATGGAGATTGGTATGCTTCCAATTTTGATAAGCCCCATGACTTCACTTTAATAGGAAATTACAAAGTGAGCACCAATACTTCTGTTTCGGCAACATTTGGATACAGCACCGGTAGACCGGTTACTTACCCGGAGGCCAAGTTTGATTATTCAGGAAACAATCTTGCTTATTTCAATAGAAGAAATGAACAGCGGTTACCTGATTACCATCGATTGGACTTATCGATCAACTTTAAACTTCCAGGCAAGGGCAAATTCTTTGATGGGGATTGGACTTTCTCAGTATTGAATGTGTATGGACGTAAAAATCCATTCTCGCTCTTCTTTGTTGATGAATCCGGAGCACCTCCGCAAGCTTTAAAACTTGCCGTATTAGGTGTCCCTCTTCCAAGTATCAGCTACTCTATTAAGTTTTAATAAGATGCTAAAAAAATATATTTACCTGCTTTTAATTTTACCATTGGCCGCTTGCATTGACCCCTATGTCGTTAATGTAGAAAGTGGTGAGCAGTTATTGACTGTGGAAGGTACAATTACCACTACTCCAGGAGTTCAAAGTATTCGCCTTACCAGAAGTGATACCTATGGGAGTATTTTTGAGGGATTAATTAGGCCAGTTTCCAATGCTACAGTAGTGATTCGAGATGACCAGGGCAAGGTTATTTTCTTAACTGAAGATACGGAGGATAGAGGAGTGTATTATACTCCTGAAAATTTTGCAGCAGTTGTAGGTAGGTCCTATACCTTGCAAATCCAACTCGTCGATGGGAAGGTATATACCTCCTTGCCAGAATTGGTCAATTCAGTACCTGAAATAAAAAATATCGATGTGAAGGTAGTGAAGATTGCAGTAGAAGGAGAGCTATTGGAGCGTTCTGGTGTACAACTGATTGCGGAAATTGAAGATCCAGCTGATCAAAATAACTTCTATTACTGGAGAACAGATCAGTCTACCTATATTTTAAAAACAAGACCAGACTTGTATACTCCAAACCCCAACTTAAGAAATCCACCAAGTAGGGAGCCTGAACCAAAGGACTGCTGCATTATATGTTTCAAAACAGAGTTGCTTGGAAATCAAGGGATTTATTTGGAGAAAGATGATATTTTCAATGGTTTGAATACCAAGGTTGCTGCTGGTTTCATTGAAGATGATGGGAAGCGATTTGTAGAAACGTTGAGAACTGATTTGAGGCAGATGAGTATTTCTCAGGAAGCTTATCGTTTTTTAAGATTAGTTAAACAGCAAACGGAAGTTTCAGGATCTGTATTTGACCCACCACCTGCAAATATCAGAGGAAATATGATCAGTTTGGATAATCCCGAAGAGGTTGTATTAGGGTATTTTATGGCTGCAGGTGAAGCTGTCAAACGTATTTATATCCAAGGAGATGAACTTGACTTTAGACAGCCGGTAGTAATCGTTCCTGATGATTGTCGTGAGATCGAAGGTTCTCAATTGAACCCGCCAGCAGACTGGAACCCATAAAGCGTATTTTCAAAAAGTGCTTTGAAAAAGTTTAGTTTTCTAATTATTATCCTTCTTTGGAGTTGTGTAGACCCATATGAAGTGGATATTGAAGAGGGGGTTCAACTGCTGACCATTGAAGGGATGGTGACTAATGGCCCTGGCCCTCATCTTGTAAAGCTTTCCAGAAGTGATACTTATGGAAGTATTTATGAAGGGCTCGTTCGTCCCGTTGCTGGAGCAACAGTGATAGTAAGGGATCAAACGGGAAAAGTGATTTTTCTTGAAGAGGATCTTGAAAATAGAGGTAATTATTATACTTCTGCAGATTTTTCAGCAGAGGTTGGAAATACCTATACCTTGCAAATCCAGCTGGTAGACGGAACCGTTTATTCTTCTTTACCAGAGACCTTACCATCCGTTCCAGTTATTCAAGAGATCAATTATCAGGTCAAAAAAATTCCTGTAGAAGGAGAATTGAATCCAGATTCAGGAGTTCAATTCCTCGTGGACATAGAGGACCCTGAGGATGAGGATAACTATTACTATTGGAAAAAGGGGCCATCGGTTTACATTTTAGAAACCAGACCGGACCTTTATACTTTACCCCCTCCAAGCCGAGAACCAGCACCAAAAGATTGCTGTATTTCTTGTTATCGATCTGAGCAGGTGGCTAACTATTCGATATTCATAGCAAATGATGACACTTTTAATGGTCTTAGCTCTAGAATCCCTGCGGCTTTTGTGTTGGATGACGGGTTGCGTTTTGTCAACCAATATAGAATTGATATCGAACAATACAGTATATCTGCAGGAGCCTACCGGTTTCTTAGATTGGTAAAGCAACAAGTTGAATTGAGTGGATCTGTATTTGATCCTCCACCTGCCAATATTAGAGGTAATATGGTCAGTTTGGATCATCCTGATGAAGTAGTTTTGGGATATTTTATGGCAGCAGGGGAAACTAGTCAAAGAGTCTATGTAGATGCTACTAAATTAGACTTTGTGCAGGGAAGAGCAATCATAGCAGATGATTGTAGAGTCGTGGATGGCGCGCAGACTGAGCGGCCTTCAGATTGGAATCCTAAGTAGCATATAGACTATTTTGTACTTTCTACAAATCGAATTCCTAATGTCTCTAGTTTACTGAGGATAGGGGTAAATAACTCTGGCGAAACTGGAACATGAAGTCCGGTAAGTTTTATTTTTCCATTCAGGAATTCATCTACTGCTATTGCTAAAGGTAAGCCAACCGTTTTTGCCATGGCCGTATAGGTGGAGTCCTCACCATAACAAACTAGACTTGAGACGATTGATTTAATACCCGTTTTAGATTTTATTTCAAACTGGTGCTGCATCAGAATCATATCTTTGTCCTCAGGGTATAATTTCCAATCTTCCTCTAAGATGGCTTGGAGAATGCTAGCTGGACTCCCTTGGGTTTTTGGCAGTTTTTGATTACCAAAAAAACCCAGCCATTGAATTTTTTCAAATGTTGGGAAATCCATTTCAGGGATGGCTTCTGCAAGTTTTTCCTCTACCGACAACTCTTTTTTATAGGGTAAAAATGTGTTCAGAAATTGTCTTAGGGTACTTCCTTCCTGCAAGTTTAACTCATAAGAGTCATCGGTTAATCCAAGCTGAACGAATACATCCCAAGCTTTGCAATAGCCTGCCCTCCTCAAGGTGCCCCGTAGCATGGTTTGGATAGATTCAATACCGTATACTTTTCTATAGTTTAGGGAGTCACGGTTGGGGTATCCATCAAAATCTCCTAACCTGTCAAAATGAATGTTTTCCGTTCTTTTGAAAACCTGATGATATGGAACAAATTTCAACTCCCCATTTTCAATATATTTCGAGGTTCCCTGTCCTGCTAATACAACATTTCTTGGGTTCCAGGTAAACTTATATTTCCATGGATTATCTTCGCTGATTGGTGCCAGTAGCCCTCCACAATAGGATTTGAATGAAAGAATGTCTTCTTGATTGGCTTTCGCTTCCAAAATAATTTTCATGGCAGACATATGGTCCAGTCCTGGGTCTAAACCACATTCATTTAAAAAAAACAGCCCTTTCTTCTCAATTTCAGCCTGCATGGATTTCATTTCTTCAGATTCATAAGAAGCAGAAAAAAAATGCTTTTCTAAGTTCAGACATTCTTTAGCGACGATTGGATGCAAGAATGCGGGTAGCATGGAGATGACTACATCGGAGATTTCTATTAAATCTTTCAGCGCATCTTTATCTTCAATAGAAAAACTTTTTGCTTCTGAATTTGGCTTCCCTTGGAGTTTAGAACTAGCTAATTCAAGATTTAAATCCGCAAGAATGAGTTTTCTGTTACTATCCCTGCAAGATGCTGCTAAATAATCAATTAAATAGGTGGAAGATTTTCCAGCTCCAAGAATCAAAATTGTCTTCATATTCATGCTTGGTCAAAGACCTAAATTGGTTATTATTATTAATCTAGGAAAGGGACTGCTCTTTAATTTTGGAACTATTCACTACATTGTTCATAAGGAAAACTCCTAAACAAAACTATGGGTAAAAAAATAAAAATATCGGCCGAATTAGAGGAGTTGGCTTGGGAGGAATTGGAGAATGAGGATCAGGAACTGATTTTAGAGGCAAAAGCAATTAGTGAAGATGCCTATGCTCCATACTCAAACTTTCATGTGGGAGCCGCTGCTATATTAAACTCGGGAAGGATTTTGAAGTCCAGTAATCAGGAGAATGTAAGTTTCCCTGTAGGAGTTTGTGCCGAACGATTGTTATTAGGATATGCAGGAGCTAATTTCCCTGGAGATCCAATTAAAAAACTTGCGATTGTTGCGAAAAGGAAAGGAGAAGAAGTATGGGCTTCTGTTTCACCTTGTGGGTTATGCAGACAGACTATCAGTGAAACAGAGGTGAGGTTTAATCAAGCGATCACCTTACTGATATTAACTTCAGAAGGTCAAGTGTTGAAGATTCCAGGAATTCAAGCTCTATTGCCATTTAAATTTGAGGATTTGAATGGGTAGTCAATTGAAGAAGCGTATCATGGTCAGTTATGAGGCAGAATACTGTGTCTCTCATGAACCTAATTTTCAAGAGGAAGAAATTTGGATTCTGTTTCATGGATATGGACAATTAGCTGAATTTTTTATTCGTAGGTTTTTACCTTTTGATGAAAAATACCGGCTTTTTATTGCACCTGAGGCAACGAATTATTCTTATTTGAAGGATTACTCTGGGCGGGTTGGCGCCAATTGGATGACTAGCCATGAACGGGAGCTAGCCATCGAAAATAATCATAGGTACCTGGATCAATTAGTGGATGGAATCCTGTCACAATTTGAAAATGCTCCGAAAGTTCATGTGTTTGGTTTTTCCCAAGGAGTAGCCACTGCGACGCGTTGGGCAAGTCGATGGAAGGGGAATGTCAATAAGTTCGTGCTTTGGGCAGGGGGATTTGCACACGACTTGCAATTAAACGTGAGTAAAGAAAAATTTGTCGACACAGAGTTTATTAGTGTTTTGGGTGATCAAGATGAATTTGTGAATTCTGAGAATCTCCAAAAACAAGAGAAAATGGTTAGACTATTAGAAAAAAAGATGAAAAGAATTAATTTTTCGGGAGGGCATATTATTGATTCTGAGGTTTTAAAGGGGTTTTTTGGAAAAAAATGAGAAATAAATTCATGATTTTTAATACAGGGTCTAAAAACAATTTGATGCAACTTTGACATTCACTATTTTTCGAAAAATTTTGTAATTCATTCATGTTTTCGCTTACTGAAAAAGAGGTTGAATCAATATCAACCCAATTGCTGAAAGGCAATGTATGTTTCTATCAAATTGATAAAAAGAAGATTCATCATATGCCCGATGACGAAGATTATTTTAACTACGATCTCACCGAAGAGGAGGAGGATATTCTAGACGAAATAGAAGATAATCCAGACAATTTTGCTGAGTTCACTAAAATGGAACCTGCCCAAGAGCATCAAATGATGCAGGACTTTGTCGATAGAAAAATTAAAGAGAAAAACTTAGCTGAGGATTTGGTGAATGCCTTGAGTAAACCTAAAGCTTCTACTGGTTTTAAGTTTCTTATTGATGATTCTAAATACAAGAATGAATGGTTGGAGTATAGACTTTCGAAATACCATGATTGGGTAAAAGAACAAGTTGATAGCTTCAATTATTCTGAAGATTAAAAGTAAACCGCCTTTCTGGCGGTTTTTTGTTTTAGTATGATTACTGAAAAAAATAAACTTTCAATTAGGAATTTTTTGAAGCCTGGGGATTTAGGACAGGTAGCTGCATTGCACGGGAAAATATATGGTGATGAACACGGTTTTCCCATCGGTTTTGAAATGTATGTGATGGAGAGTTTGGCAGAGTTCTATAGACAGTTTGCCGAAGAAAGAGATCGTGTCTGGGTGGTGGAGTCCGATGGGAGGATGGTTGGCTTTTTGCTTTTGATGCATCGGGCTGAGAATAGTGCCCAGCTCCGTTATTTTATAATTGAGAAGCCTTTTAGAGGAATTGGTTTAGGAAAAGAGTTGATGAAAAAATGGATGGAGTTTTTTAAGGAAAAAAAATACCAATCAGCCTATTTATACACTACCTCAGGACTGGACCCTGCCATCAGCCTTTACGAAAGATATGGCTTTGTGAGAATTTCTGAGGAGCAAACAGAGAATTTTGGTTTTCCAATGTTGGAGATTTTATATCGGTTAGAAAAGGCTTGATAGTTAAGAGTTTGCTAAAGAAAAATGTATTTTTAGTAAACAATCATATCAATCATGACTTCACAACCTTTCAAAACCATCAAAAAAGCGCTGGATTACTGGTACTTGTTGACCTTAATTGGAGCAGTATTTATTCTTTTAGGAATTTATGTGTTTAGTACTCCTCTCGCTTCCTATTTAGTGTTGGCGACACTTTTTAGCCTATCATTTTTAGTTTCTGGTTTGAGTGAGTTGACCTTTGCTTTTGGGAACAGAAAGCATTTGGATAATTGGGGCTGGTTTTTGGCATCAGGCCTGATTAGTACGGTAATTGGATTTTTATTACTGACTAATCCTGCACTTTCCATGGTGACTTTACCCTTGTATGTAGGGTTTGGAGTTATGTTTAAGTCTATAGCAGGTATCAGTTTTGCTTTGAGTTTAAAAGACCATGGAGACGAATATCAGTCTTTACTTTGGTTAAGTATTGGAGGGATGATTTTGTCCATCATCCTAATTTGGAACCCAGCAATCATTGGGATGACGCTAGTTACCGTCACAGCGATGGTTTTTATCCTTCTAGGTATTATTGCAGTTTTATTCTCTTTGAAGCTTAAGAAATTACATGACCTCCCAAATAAGTTGAAAAAGAAATTGGAAGAGGATTCTTGAGAGGAAAGGCTTTTAATAGTACTTCACAAGGGAGAGTTTTGGCTTTGTTATGGAGTATGAGTTATAGGTGGGAGTGTATTTTAAATCCTTCAGCCTATCTTTGCTTCATGCGAAAATTCTTTTTCCCCCTTTTGATTCTTTTCATTTCCATCACATCTTCTTATTCTCAAAATTGGGATTGGGGCGGTCCTATTGACCCCCTACAAGAGAAATTCAAAGTTTTGCATTATCAGTTAGAACTTGAAATTCTTCTGGATTCAAAATCCATTAGAGGGAAAAATAGGATCACATTTGATGCCTCTGAAAAACTCGATACCCTTCGACTAAATTTAATTGATGAATACGAGGTTTCCAGTGTTTTAATGAATGGAGAGGAAGTGAATTTTACCCATCAAAACGACATCTTGGATATCATTCCGATTGACTGCACCTGTAACTCGGTAGATGTATTTTATGAAGGGATAACACCCATTGCAATCAACCCTCCCTGGACCGGAGGGTTCACCTGGGAACTAGACTTAATGGACCAGCATTGGATGGGACTTTCTTCTCAAGGAGAAGGGGCTAAGATTTTCATGCCTGCCCTTGACCACCCCTCAAGTGAGCCAGAAAATGGAGTAGATTTATTTTTCACGGTTCAAAAACCCTATTTCGTGGCTTCTAATGGGAGGCTTATCGAACAAAAGGCAGCAGTAGACCACACCACATACCATTGGGCTACCGAGTACCCGATTAATAATTATGGAATAAACTTTACGGTGGGAGTTTTTCATGAAGCTAAAATGGATTTTGAATCCGTTTCAGGCCAGAAAATTCCCATGCACGTATACGTTTTGCAGGAAGATGAAGCAAAAGCTCAATCTTTATTAGAAGTCTTAAAAGTGAGCGTCGAAACGCAAGAGAAATATTTTGGAGCATTTCCCTTTCCAAAGGATAAAATAGCCGTGGTCGAAACTCCCTATTTAGGAATGGAGCACCAAACCATCAATGCCTATGGGAATAATTTCCAGTTTGTTTCTATGGGTGAAGTATCCTATGATTGGTTACTGCATCATGAACTAGGGCATGAGTGGTTCGGAAATAAAATGTCGGTTGGAGACTGGGCTGATATGTGGATTCATGAAGGTTTTACAGCCTATGGAGATTGGTTGTTTTACGAAACACATGGCGGGTTTGATGCTTATTTAAATCATGCTGCTTCTGTTTTAAAGACTATTCCCCATGCCAAAGCGGTAGTTTCTCCACCCAACAGTACGGAAGAGGAGGCATATCATGGGGAGATTTATAGTAAAGGAGCTGCAGTAGTCCACGGTTTGCGTGGAGTGGTGGGAGACGAAGTCTTTTTTCCTCTGTTGAAAGCATTTATTTCAGATGATCGCTTTACCTATTTGAATAAGGTAAATACCTCAGGCTTTATTGAGTTTGTCAATGCCTATACGTGTCAGGATTTAAGCGCATTCCTTAATTTTTATTTAAAGACCACCGCCTTGCCTGCACTGAAAGTAGGAAAGAAGGGGAAGAGTGGGTATCAAGTCAGCTTGAAAGGAATCGATTTTACAATTCCTGTTGAAATTGAAACTTCCAATGGATTGATTAAAGAGGAGATAGGTCCCAAGCCCGTTTTTATTGAAAGTTCCACACAGATAAAAGTAGATCCAAAAGGATGGTTGATGCTATCAAGATAAGCTTCTAGATGATAAAAAGCTGGACTGCTAATCCTCCCAAAAGCCAGATATAGCTGAGAAAGGCAATGTATTTAAGAATGGTTTCCATGTTTTTACTTTTTGGTGCCATTTCTTTCATGTAGTGCATATCCTTATATTTTTTAAAGCCTAGCCAAATCAAATAACCTGAACCAATCAGAAATGAGACGTTTAGGAAAAAGGTATAATTTATTTGGAAATAGGATTCATCTTGAATACTTACCTGTGAAGGGTCAGGTAATACTCCTAAGAAGTCAAAGGAGTAATGGAGAAATATCGAAGTGACAACTAATGAAGAAAGCAGCAGGAATAAAATGTATAGTGCCATTTTCCAACCATAGTATTTAGCATTGATCCTCAACACCGGAAATACTACTAGATCACTGAAAATAAAGGCCATCACTCCTGCAAAACTTACCCCTTTTCCAAAGAGTAAAGCTGCCAGAGGGATATTACCCATAGAGCCTATAAAGGTCAAAAAAGCGGCTATAGGCCCAATAATCACGTGTTCTAGGATTTCTAGAAAGGAATAATCTGTCTTCCCCAGATTGCTGTTTATAAAGAGTGTTTGAAAAAAGGAATCGGGAATCAATGCTGCCACTATTCCGGCAATAGTGAACCCGATGGTAACATCTTTCCAAACCATTTTCCATTCCATACCATATTGACGTCCTACTTTTGCCCAGCTTTTTTCGGATTGAACATTATCTTCACCAGTAACTCCCATTTCTTGCATCCCCATCTCTCCTTCTGATAGGTTTTTTTTGGCGGCTTTGATAAGTTTTAAAGGTTTGGTAATCCGGATTATTATCCAGCTGATCAAAATCAGTAGGATTCCTCCCAAGTATTCGCCAACAACGAACTGCCAGCCTAAAAAGATGGAAATGATAATTCCCAATTCGATGACTAAATTGGTGGAGGCAAGTAGAAAAGCGATGGAGGAAATAAAGCTAGCTCCTTTTTTGAAAAGTGATTTGGTGGTGGCTAAAGCGGAGAAGCTACAGGAACTGCTAATAAATCCAAAAATGGTTCCCAGGAGAACCCCTTTTCCCTCTTTGCCTCCCATGGTCTGCTTCATTTTTTCTTCAGTTGCGAAGATTTGAATCAAGCTACTAATAAGATAACCTAATCCAAAGGCCCAAAAGGCCATCCAAAAAAAACCAAAACTTGTATTGGCAGCTTCTGCCCATTTTTCTAGAAATTCCATCACAAAAGTTTTCTTCCTTAGGTTATTGAGATTTCAAAGATCATGCAAAGCGGGGTTTCATACTTGATTCTTTGTACTGGGCGATAGGAGGTAGCATTTAAGAGGATGTTTTTCCTAACCATTCCCATATTGGGGTGGATTTTGCACATGGTTAGGTTGGCTCTTAAAAAGGTACGATTTAGCCTTTCTCCACATAGTTTTTCAATCCTTGGAGAAGAATGGCCCAAAAAAGGAAGATCTCTTAAAATGATCATTGCATTAAGGCTACCCGATATGCCAAAAATTCACTGTTGTTTTTCCCACATCCCGACTGAGATCAAATCCAAATGTAGTAGGACTCCAATCCTCATCTGAGTCCGTCATATTGATATGAAATGATTGATTTTCTTGGTACAGGATCACTTTCCCCTACCAATCATAGTCGGGGGTAAAAAAGAAATTTTATGTTCCATTCAATTCGGATAATCCTTTACATGATTTTGGCTGCCAGTTAATAAGTTCGACAGGGGTAGATATTGCTTGGAAAAGCTCTTCAATTGGACGATCAATCCACAGATCATGGTAGTAGATTGCGAAGGACTACGCATCAGAGGTATTCATTGAGATTCTTTGCTAATGGAAGGTTGTTCTTTGACTATTAATTCAAAGATGTCAGGTCGGCTATAATGCCCAATTGGGTCAAAGTCCAGCTTGCTTTTAAGGATCTCCCCCAGATCAATTTCCGCACATACTTTACCGGCTTCTCCAAAAAGGGGGCCTGCCAAAATCTCTCCCATAGGAGATACGATGACGGATCCCCCTGCGCAGATTGTTTCAGGATCATCCTTAAGTTCTTTTTGAAGAGATTCGGGATACATGGATTTGGTAAAATATTGGTTGCAACCTAGTACAAAGCATCTTCCTTCCAGTCCAATGTGCTTCATGGTGGAGGTCCAATTTTCCCGGGCATCAGCAGTAGGTGCGATATAAATTTCTACTCCTTGATTATACATGGACATTCTGGCCATGGGCATGTAATTTTCCCAGCAGATCAATCCTCCCAATTTACCGATTTTGGTATCGAAGCTGACTAAGTACTTACCATCTGCTTCTGCCCAGACCAAGCGTTCTGTTCCTGTGGGTTTGATTTTTCTATGTACGCCAAGAAATCCTGCGGAGGGAGAAATATAGATCATCGAACAAAACAAACTCCCGTGCAATTTTGACTTTTCAGTTACGCCAATTACCAGATAGGTGCCCAGTTTTTTACTGAGTTTCACAAGTCTTTGCAGATCTTCACTATCCAGATCAAAACTATGTTTGTGATATTCAGCATAGAGTGCTCTGCCTTCTTCTGAACGACTTCCTATTCTGGCCCCAAAGCCGAAACCTCTGGGATATCCAGGAATAAAGGACTCTGGAAATACGATCAATTGATATCCCTCTTTGGCATTTTGTGTACAAAGTTTCTCCACCTTCTGTAGAGTTTTTTCTTTATCAAAAAAAATGGGGTGATCCTGAATTAGACAGACTTTCAGCTTCATAAAATCGGTGTTTGCTAATCAATTTACGAACTCAATAGGAATCCCAAGTGAAGTTCTTTTAATTTTACGAACTCAAAGTAGGAAAAAAGCATTCATTCTTTTCCCATACTTAATACCTAAATTGCAGCATGGAAGAGATTCAGAAACAAGACATTCGCAAATTAAGCCTCGCTGAACTGGAAGCGTTCTTTTTGTCCCACGGGGAAAAGAAATTCCGGGCCAAGCAGGTTTATGAATGGCTATGGAATAAGTCCTTAAAGAATTTTGATGACATGAGTAATATTTCTCTTAGTACGAGAGAATTGTTAAAATCTCATTTCACCATCAACCATATTCGAGTGGATCTAATGCAGCATTCAGAAGATGGGACCATCAAGAATGCGGTTAAGTTATTTGATGACAAAATTGTTGAATCTGTCTTAATTCCGACTTCCAAAAGAATTACGGCTTGTGTGTCTTCCCAAGTAGGCTGTAGTTTGGATTGTAATTTTTGTGCTACTGCCCGTTTAAAGCGGATGCGAAATCTCAATCCAGATGAAATCTATGACCAGGTAGTGGCGATTAAAGACGAGGCGGAAACCTATTTTCAGCGTCCCTTAACCAATATCGTTTTTATGGGAATGGGTGAGCCTTTACTAAACTATGCCAATGTGCTGGCCGCCATTGATAAAATTACCTCACCAGAAGGATTGGGTATGGCTGCAAGGAGAATCACCTTATCTACTGTTGGGGTGACAAAGATGATTCGCAAAATGGCAGATGATGGCGTTAAATTTAATTTGGCGGTATCCCTTCACTCGGCCATCAACGAAACCCGTTCAAGACTTATGCCGATCAATGATTCCAATCCAATCGAAGAGTTGGGGGAGGCTTTAAAATACTGGTATCAAAAGACAGGTAGAAAAGTAACCTACGAATATGTGATTTGGGATGGGGTGAATGATGATGAACGTCATGCGAAGGCATTGGCTAAATTTTGCAAAATCATTCCATCAAAAGTAAATATCATCCAATATAATCCGATTGACGAAGGAGAATTCAGACAGGCAAAACAAGAGGCAGTAGATATGTATGTGAGGATATTGGAAAGTCAGGGAATTATTGCCAAGGTTCGTAAATCCAGAGGACAAGACATTGATGCTGCCTGTGGCCAGTTGGCAAATAAAAATGAAGTAGCTGAGATCTAATGGTGTTGAATTTGTTTTTAGTACTATCCAATCAGTTTTGAATTAAGATCTATGAAAAAATATATACTCCTCTTTTTTGCATGTTTTGTGATCAGTTTCATTGCTTCCGCTCAATCACAAGGCGACAGTAGAATCCATACTTTAGGCACCTATGGGTTGCGATACAAATACTTTGGAATAGGAGCGGGATGGGAGTTTTTTTTCGTGGATAATTTTTCCTTTATGCCTAGCTACACTAAGGTTTTTCCGAATGTTGGAAAAGCGAGTAATTTTAGTGCGGATCTCAGGTATTATATTTCTGTAGAGAGTTCCCAGTTATATTTTATGGCTGGATATAGTCAAAATTGGGAAAATACGAATCCTGATGGTGCTGGAACTAATAGAAATGTAAAGGGAGCAAATGTAGGAATAGGAGCCTATATTCCTTTGGTAGATTGGGTAGGGTTAAGCACCGAATTTAAATTCCAAAGTCAATACCCTCGAGAGGCAGGTTTTCGATTTGGTCTTGCGTTTCCTTTATAAATTATTTCTTACTGAATTCGAATAACTTTCTTTTTTCCTCTTTGGAAAGAGCTTCATATCCTTTCTCGGCGATTTTATCCAAAATAAGATCAATTTCTTCCTGAGAAGATTCGCTGGATTTTACAGTAGGCTTAGAACTTGGAGCCGCTTTCGAAAATGGCTTAAACGAACTAGATTTTTTAGGTCTTCGATAGGTGACATTGATTTTCTGCCTTTTGGAAAATAAGTTTTCGAAGAATATCCCGACTTTTTGAATAGGGATTCCCCAGTCTGTTCCTTTTCTTAACTGAACGATGTATAGATATCCCATTAAGGCACCTCCCAAGTGAGCCAACTCTCCACCTGCATTCGCGCCAGCAGAATTTGCAAATGAGAGGATCACATAAAATATCGCGATGTATTTTATCTTAACAGGGCCGAGTAAGATTAAGAAAAAGGTGGTGTTTGGACTTAAAGTAGCCGCTCCAACCACGATCGCAAATACTCCAGCACTGGCTCCAAGCATCAAAGAAGAGTTGAGCGAATTTTGGAAATAAGGGGCAAGATTGTAAATCAAAACATAAAATAGAGCACCGGTCAATCCCCCTAATATGTATAGGTTGGCAAGCTTCCGACTTCCCAAGTATTGGTGGATCAATTGACCAAACCAATACAAGAACAACATATTGAAGAGAATATGGAATATCCCTTCATGCATGAACATATAGGAAAGCACAGCCCAAGGTTGGGTGGCTAAAGTGGTTAAAGAGGCAGGCATCATAAACTTCGCTATCCCCGCACTGTAGAGTTCCCCAAACCCAGTAATAGTTAGAAGTACTCTGGATACCAATAGCACCAAGAATACCAGAATATTGATCGCAATCAGCTTAAAGAGGCTGTTGTTATCATGCCGGAAGGCGTTTCGAAGATTTTCCCAAAAATTTCCGTACATCATTTAATAAAAGCTATTTCTATCCTTTTTCCAGAAGTAAACTAAAACTCCACCTATGATTAACCCTCCCAAATGGGCAAAGTGGGCGACATTATCCGAGGGATTATTAATCAGTACGTTATATATCGTGTACAGTCCATAAAAAAGCACTAAATATTTTGCTTTTACTGGCATAGGAGGAAACAATAAGAATAATTGCGTATTAGGGAACAGCATGGCGAAAGCGATCAAAACTCCAAAAAGGGCTCCTGAGGCACCTACCATGGGGACATTTCCTTGAATCTCCAATATTGCATCCAAGGTTTGACTCGCTCGACTTATTTTTACCTGATCTGTAGGATTTCTGCTATAATCATCCACAAAATCAAAGATAGCACGATCGAAGAAGCCTCTGTTTTCCAATACTATTTTGTTAAAGGTATCGGGATCAGGATTTACCTGGAAAGCAGCTACTTTATCTTGAAGGTTCGCCATTCTAAATGAAGTATATCCAGAATAAAGGACACCAGATCCAACTCCACAAGCCATCCATAATATGAGTAGTTTTTTAGGGCCTAAAAATTGCTCTAGCAAAGGACCAAATATTAAGAGACCAAACATGTTGCTGAAGAGATGCCAAAAATCTGCATGCATAAACATGTAGGTCAAAAACTGAAATGGTTGAAAGTAAGAACTGTGTATATAATACAATGCAAACAAACCACTGATTTGAGGGAACAAAAATGCAGAGACTAAAAATATAACTACATTGATCAGCAGCAGGTTTTTTACTATAGGTGTGATATTTCTAAACATACTATTTTCCGAAGAAGGAGTGAATATTGGATAAATCCAATTTTATGAATGTTTTGTTCCCCGAAAGCCCATAATTTGGATTCTGGCAGGCAAATAATTGCCCTACGATTGTCTCCATTTCTTGAGAATTCAGTTTTTGCCCTCTTTTTAAGGAGGATTTTCGAGCCAAGGACCGGGCTAAATTTTCACGATTGTCCAGCGAAAGCTCACTTTTAAAGTTTTTGTATTGCTCAATTAGCCCTTCAAATAGCTCTTTTTCACTTTTCGATTGGATATCTGCTGGAACACCCTGGATCAAAATGGTGTCTTTCCCAAATTCAGAGACCATAAACCCTAGACTATGGAGTTCAGGAAGAATATCCATCACTAGGGTATAGTCAGATGGGCTCAATGGTATGGTTGGAGGGAAGAGGCATTGTTGGGAAGGGCCTTGAGCAGTGTTTAATTGCTTGATGTACCTTTCATATAGAATTCTTTCATGTGCCACTTGTTGGTCTACGATCAACATGCCAGTTGACATTTGGGCGATAATGTAGTTGAGTTCTACCTGAAAAGTAGTCCCAGTGGTTTCCTCTTCTTTCCTTAAAGGGATAAATTCTTTATTTTCTTCTTGACTTGCACGACTTGGGAAGGTCAATACTTCAGGTTCATCCTGGTTCACGGTTCGTTCCAAACTAGGTTGTTTTTGATTTCCCTCAAATAACTTCTCCCAACCTGAAGTGGAAGCTTTTTTGAATTCAGGAGTGTTATAACTCTTATAACTGTATTCCCGATCTACCTGCTCTTTTTTTTCGGTGTCCTTGCTCCAGTTTTCTGTAAAATTGACATCGAAGGAAAAGTCCAGAGACGGAACTACATGATGTGCTCCTAAAGCTTGTTTTACGGCTGACCTAACTACCGCATAGACGGTACGTTCGTCATCAAATTTAATCTCTGTTTTGGTCGGGTGAACGTTGATATCAATATGAGCCGGATCAATCTCCAAAAACAATACATAAAAGGGGTGCTGATCCGGTTGAATCAGGCCTTCAAATGCATTGCTTACCGCATGATTCAAATAGCTGCTTTTAATGTACCGATTGTTTACAAAGAAAAACTGTTCTCCTCTGGTCTTTTTGGCATTTTCTGGCTTACCTATATAACCCTTTACATTGATATGAGGAGTCAATTCTTCACAAGGTACCAACTGACCCTGGTAATTTTTCCCAAATAAGCCTACGATTCTTTGGCTGAGTTTTCCTGGACTTAAATTGAAGGTTTCCAGGTCTTGTTGATGCATGGTAAATGAAATTTCAGGGTAAGACAATGCTACCCTTTGAAATTCATCTACAATATGTCTCATTTCCACAGGATTCGATTTCAGGAAGTTTCTCCTGGCAGGCACATTGAAAAAGAGATTTTTCATCGCCACCGAGGTTCCGTTTTGGGTGGCTACCGGTTCCTGCTTTTTTATTTCTGAACCTTCGATTTGGATCAGGGTGCCCAGATCTGAATCTGCTTGTTTGGTTTTTAGTTCTACTTGAGCTACTGCTGCGATGGAAGCCAAGGCCTCCCCTCGGAAACCAAATGTTCGAATGGAGAAAAGGTCGCTACTACTTCTAATTTTTGAGGTAGCATGTCTTTCAAAACTCATACGGGCATCTGTACTGGACATACCTTTCCCATTATCAATCACTTGAATGAGCTGTTTGCCAGCATCTTTAATAATCACTTGGATATGAGTAGCTCCGGAATCAATCGAGTTCTCCAGTAGTTCTTTTAAAGCAGAGGAAGGTCTTTGTACTACCTCTCCAGCTGCAATTTGATTGGCAATGGCATCAGGCAGGAGCTGAATGATGTCACTCATTTTTTCTTTTGGGTTTTAGCCTGAAGAAAAAATATACAGCAGCAGCAATTGCGGTTACGTAAAGAAGATATTCAAAAATGATAGGACCTAGATAGATATAACCTCCTAGTCCTCCTAATAAAACGAAAAATATTAGTGAGCGTATCATTCCTGTAGAGGTAAGAGCACTAGAACTGCGCTCTTTGATGCCACGGTGTTGGGCAAAAGCCCCCCTGATTCCAGATTGGTAATTGAAGCCGGATTCATGCTGGTCTTTGGAGATGACTCCTTCTGCTTCCAATTCCTTTTTGATACGGGAAGTTCTTTGATCTATTTCCTCCTTGACCGGGTCATAATATCTGGGTTTGATATCAAAACGCATGGGTGTGGCTGTACGAAATACGGATGGAAATTTCATGGTAATATATGTTTTAAATGAAACTTCTCGTTAAGGAGAAGGTTCATGGTAAGACAAAGTTCTTGATCATTCACCGGATATCAAATTTATGAGGGAATTAACCCAATAAATTGATCATTCTTGCTTGATCTTTTATATCTTCAAATATCCATAGTTCCTCTAATTTTAGACCAATGGCGGCTTTGGAACTAAGGGACGGAAATTTATGATACGATTTTTCCGGTGGGCCGTTTTCACAAATTTATTTTAAAAGTTAAGGATTAAAAATTTTACACGGGAATGAGCATGAAGCTTTGGAGGGTTTTGACTGTAGGATTTATTGCGATTTTATTCAGTTCAGGTAGAACAGATAATCTTGCTACTGTGGAAGATCCACTGGTTAGTAAAGACCCATTAAACCAAGTAAGTTGGGTGGATAGCGTTTTTAACTCCCTCAATTTTGAGGAGAGGTTGGGACAACTTTTTATGGTTGCTGCTTATTCAAATAAAGACCAAAGGCATGTGGATGAAATTGCCAATTTGGTAAAAAGTGAAAACCTTGGAGGCCTGATATTTTTTCAGGGAGGCCCTGTAAGGCAGGCTAATTTGACAAATTATTATCAAGAACAAGCTAAAACCCCCTTATTCATTGCAATGGATGCAGAATGGGGAATCAGTATGCGCTTAGATTCTATTCCGGATTTCCCCAAAGCCATGACCTTGGGTGCCGTTCAGGATTCCGAATTGATTTATGATATGGGAACTGAAATGGCCAGACAGTTCAAAGAGTTGGGCATGCATATCAATTTTGCCCCCGTAGTAGATGTTAATTCCAATCCTGATAATCCTGTCATTGGGTATCGAGCTTTTGGAGAAAATAAAAAATTAGTGGCCCAACGTGCTGTTTCCTATATGAAAGGGCTTCAAGATCACGGGGTGATTGCCAACGCAAAACATTTTCCGGGACACGGGGATACAGAAGTGGATAGCCATTATTCATTGCCGGTGATAAAGAATCCGGAACAACGAATCTGGGAGGTAGACCTTTATCCCTACCAGGAGCTTTTCAGGGAAAATTTAATGTCCGTGATGGTTGCCCACCTCAATATTCCCAGTTTAGACCCTGCTGCCAATATGGCAACCAGTTTGTCTAAAAAAGTGGTGACTGACCTCTTACAAAATCAAATGAACTTTCAAGGACTGATCTTTACAGATGCTTTGAATATGAAAGGGGTGGCAAAAACCAATTCCCCAGGAGAGGTGGATTTAAAAGCTCTGATGGCAGGAAATGATATTCTCTTGTATTCACAGGATGTGCCAAAGGCAAAAGCCATGATCAAAAGAGCAGTGGAAGATGGAGTGATTGAGGAAGCGGAAGTGAATCGAAGAGTAAAGAAAATATTAAAGGCAAAATATTGGGCTGGTCTCAATAATTACAAACCGATTGAAACAGCAGGTTTAGTGGATCGATTGACCACTCCTGAAACGAAAGTGATCACAGAAGAACTTTATGCGGATGCCATTACCATTGCTACCAATAAGGATAACTTGGTTCCTTTTAAGCAGTTGGATTTGAAAAGCTTTGCTTCTCTATCTATAGGAGATGAGGGAGAGGTATTTCAAAAATACTTGTCCAAGTATGCTCAATTCGAGCATTTTTCAATTCCGAAGGCAGCGGATCAAACTTCTCATTACAACACTATGAAAAAGCTGGAAGATTATGAGGTGGTAGTAGTTGGTCTAATGGGGATCACCAATAGTCCCAGAAGGAAGTTTGGTATTGCTCCGGCTGATGTTCAACTTTTAAAAGATTTAAGTAAACGGCAGAAAGTGGTGGTGGTATTGTTTGGAAATTCTTATGCTGCCCAATATTTGGAAGGATTGGAGAATGTCGTTTTTGCCTATGAGAATAATGACTTTACTCAAGAATTGGCTCCTCAAATATTATTTGGTGGTCGTCCTGCGCAAGGAATCCTACCTGTATCAGTCAGCGATCAATTTACCCAAGGAGTAGGGGGTTTTTTGCCAAGTAATCATCGATTGTCTTACGGTACTCCTGAAAGCGTAGGTCTGAATAGTGAGATTCTTAATAAAATTGATGAAGTTGCTGAAAGAGCTATCCGGATTCAAGCCACCCCTGGTGCTAATGTTTTGGTGGTCAAAAATGGAAAAGTGGTTTTTGAAAGATCGTATGGTCAATTGGAGTATAGGTCCAGCCCCAAAGTCACCCCTGAAACGGTATATGATTTGGCTTCGATTACTAAAGTCTTAGCCACTACTCAAGCAGTCATGTTTCTTCAAAGTAGGGGAGAGTTGGATATGAATAAGACCCTAGGAGATTATTTGCCGGAATTAAAGGGTACCAACAAGGAGTATTTGGTTATCAAGGATGTACTCATGCATGAATCTGGGTTAGTGCCTTATATACCTCATTATGTAAAAACCGTTGAAAGTGGAAATTGGAGAGGAGATTACTACAAACCCCATCTTGAAGATGGATTTAGTAGGCCTGTTTCCAATGATATGTATGGGCGAGATGATTTGAGAGACAGTATTTGGAATTGGACAGTAGAGTCAAAGCTTCTTCCAAAATCAGGAGGCAAGTATAAATACGTGTATTCTGACTTGACCATGTATTTTATGCAGGCAGTGGTAGAAAGAATCGTCAATCAACCATTGAATGATTTCATGGATCAGAATTTTTATGAGCCATTGGGCTTGTATACCATGACTTTTCTCCCTGCTGAAAAAATGCCACTTGATAACATCGCTCCCACAGAGGATGACGTCGCTTTCCGGAAAAGACAAGTCAGAGGCTACGTTCATGACCCAGGCGCAGCCATGTATGGAGGAGTTGCCGGGCATGCGGGTCTGTTTGGAAAAGCAAATGATTTGGCCGTCATGATGCAGATGATGTTAAACCGTGGATATTACGGGGATGTTTCGTTGATCAAACCTACGACTGTGGATATGTTTACGAGGTTACAGTCCAAACAAAGTCGAAGAGGCTGGGGGTGGGATAAGCCTGATCAAGAACCAGGGAAAGGTGGTTCTGCAGGGGAGCTAGCACCTAAAAGCACCTTTGGCCATACTGGATTCACAGGAACTTGTGTTTGGGCCGATCCTGAGAATCAATTGATTTATGTTTTTCTGTCCAATCGTGTATACCCAGATGCCAACAATACTAAATTACTCAAAGAAGGGATTCGGACAGAAATCCATGACTTAATTTATCAAGCCATGGGAAAAACCAGCGAGTAGCCTATTTTTTCCTTGAATGATAAGCTTCGGGGTTTTTGTAAAATACTCTAAAATAAATAGGTCGATATCAAATGAAATGGCCTCTAATAACTTGGTTTTAGAATTGTTTTAGTTTGAATTCTGGGCCATATTATAGTAAAATGAGTGGATGTTTATAAATAAAAGTAGAACTGAGAAAACTGAAATATCATGTCTTATGTACTAGCTGAAACTTCAAGATATAGTGGTTTATATGGCTTTTTTGATTCGATTTAAGAGTTTAGGTTGATTCTTTTAAATAAATATTCAAGAAATAAAATGCTGTAAAAATCTGTTTTTCAACGAATAAAGGCGGTTATTGCCTTGTGGGCTTAAATCATTTAATATTTATAATACTTAATTTGAACAAAAATAAACCCAAATCGTGTTTAAAATCAGGTTTAAACACCGATACGATCTGAAATATGAAAATAGGCATTGTTTGCTATCCTACATTTGGGGGTAGTGGAGTAGTAGCGACCGAACTTGGAAAAGGTTTGGCGAAAATTGGTCATGAAATACATTTCATTACCTACAGGCAACCAACGCGCTTAGATTTTTTTAGTGAGAACTTATTTTATCATGAAGTAGACATTAAGTCCTATCCATTATTTGAACATGCACCTTACGAATTGGCACTGGCCAGTAAAATGGTTTACGTGGTCAAATATGAAGAGCTCGATTTATTGCATGTTCATTATGCAATACCTCATGCTTCTGCGGCTTATATGGCAAAACAAATCCTGAAAGAGGAGGGAATCCATATTCCAGTAGTGACCACCTTGCATGGTACAGATATTACCTTGGTAGGGAAAGATCCTAGTTACGAACCTGTTGTGACCTTTAGTATTAATCAATCTGATGGGGTCACCGCTGTTTCAGAAGATCTGAAGAAAGAAACTCTGTCTCATTTTGAGATAAAAAGAGATATTCAAGTAATTCCGAACTTTATTGATTTAGATAGGTTCAAAAAGCAAAAGAAAGAACACTTCAAATTGGCAATTTGTCCGAATGGTGAAAAGCTTTTGGTTCATACATCCAATTTCAGAAAGGTTAAACGGGTAGAGGATGTCATTCGGGTGTTTTATGAAATCAGAAAAGAGATTCCAGCTAAACTTTTGTTGGTAGGTGATGGGCCTGAGCGTGATAAGATGGAGCGGCTTTGCAGAGAATTAGGTACCTGTGATGATACTCGTTTCTTAGGTAAATTGGATGCCGTGGAGGAAGTGTTGTCTGTTGCAGACTTGTTTGTCATGCCTTCTGAGAAAGAAAGTTTTGGGCTGGCAGCATTAGAAGCCATGGCCTGTGAAGTTCCGATTCTATCTTCTAATGCAGGCGGAATTCCTGAATTAAATTTGGATGGAGTTACAGGCTTTGTTTGTGAAGTTGGTGATGTGGATGATATGAAAGAAAAAGGCTTGTTTATATTAAAAGATGAAAACTTGCCTACATTCAAGAAGAATGCTTTGGCAAGGGCTTTAGAGTTTGATATTTCTGCGATTTTACCAATGTATGTAGATTATTATCAAAAGACGATAGAGTCTACTTTAGCACGCATTTAATATTTTCTTATATTATAGTAACTCAATTGCCCATTTAAATAACTCAAATAGATTAACTTTGTAATTCGAATCGAGGTTTTACCTCTTTGAACAAGTAAATTTGATTATAGCTCGTATGAAAAAGATTGGAAGACTGGATAAACCGGACAATTTTAATACTGCACGGATGTTTACCAACCCAATTTTGGAAAGGTTGACAAGAACAAATATCCTAGTACCGATTACAATGTTTATTGTTTTTGCAGGGATTTCATTTTACTATGCTTTTACCACTACTACAATTGGTTTGGCGATGGGGCTTGGAATTACTGTGGTGGGTTACATCGCTTTTACGTTTGTGGAGTATATGATGCATAAGCATTTCTTCCATATGGAGCCTAGCAATCCGATCAAAGATAAATTACAGTATACAGTTCACGGCGTTCACCATGACTATCCAAAAGATAAATACAGACTTGCAATGCCTCCATTCGTTTCTGCAGCATATGCAGCAATTTTCTATTTGGTATTTACCTTAATTATGGGGGATTATGCTTTGTATTTTCTTCCCGGCTTTTTATTCGGATACGCAAGTTATCTTGGCTTTCATTACTTGGTTCATGCGATTGCTCCACCAAAAAACTTCATGAAAGTACTTTGGGTAAACCATGCAATTCACCATTATAAAGATCCAGACGTGGCATTTGGGGTGAGTACTCCACTTTGGGATATTCTCTTAGGTACCATGCCGAAAAAATAAACAAACATCAACCTCCTTCTTGGAGGTTTTTTTATAAAAACACATGAAGACAGTAGGGATAATTGGCCTTGGATGGACTGGTTTGCCGTTAGCCCAATATTTAAAAAGTAAAAGTTGGGAGGTAATTGGCAGTACTACCACTGATCAAAAAAAACAAGAGCTTGAGCAAAAAGGGCTGAAGGTTGTAACCTTAAAAATGAATCCCCATCCTGAAGGAAAAGGGTTTCAGAAATTATTTCAAAGTGAATACCTCGTGATCAATATCCCTCCAAGGTCCAGGGTTCAAAGTTCGGATTTCTATTTAGAGCAGTTGAAATACTTGAAAAGTATGATCAATCAAGCTGGATCAAAAAAAGTTTTATTCGTTTCCAGCACAGGGATTTATCCTTCTGCTCCAAGAGCGAAAGCCTATGATGAATCTTTCCTACTTACCAGAGAAAATACAGGTAATCCGACCCTTTGGGATGCCGAACAAATGATTACTAATTCAGCAGATTTTGATCTGACCATTCTCCGTTTTGGCGGATTAATGGGAGAAGAAAGAGTACCAGGAAAATATTTTTCGGGCAAGGAGCAAGTAAAAGGGCATACACGGGTTAATTATATCCATCAAGATGATGCTGTAAGGATGATTGCCTGGATTTTGGAAAATGATTTATGGGACGAGATATATAATGGAGTAGCTCCTATTCATTCGGTTAAGAAAGAGATCTTTGAAAAAAATGCAAAAGACTTAAAAATGCCTCCCCCATTGAGTTATGAGCCTTCGCAGACTGGAGAGGATAGACTGATAGATTCAGAAAAAATTATCAAAACAGGTTTTGTGTTCAAATACCCTGATCCCTTAGATTTTCCATATTCCTTGACTTAAACCAAAGATTGATTTCATCAGCAATTAAATTGCTTTGCAGGTGATGAAAAAAAGGCGATATTTTATTCCTTTAACATTAAACCCGCACTGATGAAAATTTCTTACTTCTTGTTAGCCCTCTGTGTTTTTTCTTTGGTAGGATGTGAAGGAGCAAAAGAAGAAATTGATTATACCGATTGGTCTCATTATGGAGGTCCTGAAGATGGATCTCGCTATTCTTCTCTCCAACAAATCAATAAACAAAATGTAGCCAAGCTTTCAGTCGCCTGGACGTATCAGACAGGGGATGCCACCGAAAGATCCCAGATTCAATGTCAGCCCATTGTCGTTGACGGGCTGCTTTATGGCACTACACCGAAATTAAATGTTTTTGCCCTAGATGCTGAGACTGGGAAAGAAGTTTGGAGATTTGATCCCTTTCAAGTCCTAGGAGGAGAAAATTCCTGGGCTGGGACCAACCGTGGTGTCAGTTATTGGGAAGAAGGAGAGGATAAAAGAATTCTTTTTGGAGCAGGGAATTGGTTGATGGCTGTCAACGCGTTGACAGGACAGCCAATCCTTGAATTCGGAGATCAAGGAAAAGTGGATTTACGGAAAGGGTTGGATACAGAAAGGCAGGATTTTTTAATTGTTGCCAATGCCCCTGGAGTCATTTTTAAAGATAAAATTATTATAGGAATGAGGCTTTCCGAAGGCTTGGATGCGGCGCCAGGACATATCAGGGCCTATAATGTCAAAACAGGAGAACGGGAATGGATTTTCCATACCATTCCTCACGAAGGGGAAGAGGGCTACGAAACCTGGGATGCTGAACACATTCAAAAAATTGGTGGGGCGAACAATTGGGCGGGAATGGTTTTGGACCAGGAAAGGGAAATAGTTTTTGTGCCTACAGGTTCAGCTACCTATGATTTTTGGGGTGGATATAGGAAAGGAGATAATCTTTATGCCAATTCCTTGGTAGCCTTGAATGCTAATACTGGAGAACTGATCTGGCATTTTCAAGCTGTTCACCATGATGTTTGGGATCGCGACTTTCCTGCTAATCCAAATTTGATCCGAATTGAAAAAGATGGAAAATGGATTGATGCTGTCGCTCAAATTTCAAAACAAGGGATGACCTATGTTTTTGATCGGGAAACTGGTAAACCTATTTGGCCAATTGAAGAAATTCCCGTACCCCAATCTACTTTGCCTGGTGAAGAAACATCATCCACGCAGCCGATTCCTACTTTACCTGAACCATTTATGAAGATGAGCTTTGAGCAGGAAGACATCCTAAGTTTGAAACCCGAGTGGGAACAGGATATTAGAAATCAACTTGAAAATGTTGAATTTGGCGAAACATGGGCGCCTCCAAGTGCTGAACATGGAATTATACTTTTTCCTGGCATGGATGGGGGAGGAGAATGGGGAGGAGCATCATTTGATCCTAACACACAAACCTTATATATCAATGCCAATCAAATTCCTTGGCTTATAGAAATGACTCCAAATGCTGAATTTGAGAATGTGGGCCAATCCATTTATACCACTTATTGCGGGAATTGCCATGGACTGGAAAGAAGAGGGAATCCTCCATCAATTCCATCATTATTGGGTGTTGAAGAGAAGTATTCAGCAGATTCATTACACCAACTGCTACTAAAAGGTAGAGGTGCTATGCCAGCTTTCAATCATATTTCTGAGGAAAACAGAAAGGTCCTTGTCAACTACCTGCTCAACCAAAAACAAGAGGAAGGGGAAAAAAAAGAGATGGAATCTAAGGATGCACCCTTGGCTCCTAGGTATTATATGAATGGTTATAAAAGATTGCTAACCAAAGAAGGTTTGTACGGTTCCAATCCTCCTTGGGGATTGTTGACGGCCCTTGATATGAATACAGGTAAGAAAAAATGGCAGATCACCTTGGGAGAAATTGACTCTTTAAGCGCTCAAGGCTTTGCACCCACAGGAACCGAAAATTATGGAGGTCCAGTAGCTACAGCGGGAGGATTACTATTTATTGCAGCCACCAAAGACGAAAAAATCAGGGCTTTCGACAAAGATACTGGAAACCTACTTTGGGAGGCGAAATTACCTGCTTCTGGACATGCTACTCCGGCAGTTTACGAGCATGGAGGAAAGCAATTTTTAGTAATTGCATGCGGTGGAGGCAAGGGGACCAAAAGTGGCGATAGCTATGTGGCATTTTCCTTACCCGATTGATTTATTGAGACTTTCATTGGGGATAATGCGCTGAAAAATCCTTAGATTGAATAGGCTTTTTAATTTATTAAACCCATTCAAACCCAAAATAATCATGATGAATCTTGCAGTATTGCTAGAGGAAAGCGCAAGGAAGTATCCGAATAAAGACGCATTTATTTTTATGGATAAGCACCTCACTTTTGCGCAGATTGATGGTGCTGCAAATCAAATTGCCAATGGACTGAATACGCTTGGTATTCATAAAGGAGATCGAGTTGCTTTAAGTTGTCTCAATTTACCTTATTTTCCCATGATCTATTTTGGGATTTTGAAAGCCGGAGCCATTGTGGTCCCGTTATCGGTCCTATTGAAGCATGATGAAATAGAATACCATCTGCAAAATTCGGGAGCAAAGGCCTATTTCTGCTTTGAAGGGAAAAAGGAATTGCCGATGGCAAAGGAAGGTCTGGAAGGATTTAAAAATGTAAGTAACTGCGAACATTTTTTTGTAATCACACCCCAAATGACAGACCCCTCACCTTTTGAGGGAATTAAGACATTAGGAATGCTTATGTCTAATAGATCTTCGGTTTATTCTACCATGGTCACAGGAGCGGACGATACTGCCGTGATTATTTATACCTCTGGAACCACAGGTAAGCCCAAAGGGGCAGAGCTTTCACATTCTAATTTGGCTTTGAATGCCATGCTTTCGAAGGATATTCTTTCCTTGGAAAAAGGCGATCAGTTATTAATCGTATTGCCCCTATTTCACATTTTTGCCATGACGGTACTTATGAATGCGGGACTTTATGTAGGAGCAACCAGCGTTTTACTACCAAGGTTTGATGGGGTTCAGGTGCTGGGGCTAATGGAGAAACATAAGATTAGTATTTTCGCTGGAGTTCCTACCATGTATTGGGGATTGTTGAACAGCGACGAAACCCAGTTTGATATTGCCTCAATCGCCAAAAATTTAAAAACATGTATTTCTGGAGGGGCTGCATTACCTGTAAACGTGCTTGAAAATTTCGAGAAGAAATTTAACGTTCCTATTTACGAGGGGTATGGAATGTCCGAAGGATCTCCTGTTGTTACTTTCAATCAAAAAGAATTCGGAAAAAAACCGGGCTCTGTTGGCGTACCGATTTGGGGCGTTGAAGTCAAGGTGGTGGATGAAAAAGGAAAAGAGCTACCGGCAGGAGAAAAAGGTGAATTAATTTATAGAGGACACAATGTGATGAAGGGATATTATAACAACCCAAAAGCCACCGCAGAAACCTTAAAAGATGGCTGGCTTTATTCAGGAGATGTCGCCATAAAAGATGAGGATGGGTTCTTTTTCATCGTGGATAGAACCAAGGAGATGATTATCCGAAAAGGTCTGAATGTCTACCCGAGAGAGATTGAGGAAGTGATGATGAAGCATGATGCAGTGTCTATGGTGGCTGTGATTGGTGTTCCAAGTGAAGAATCCGGTGAAGAAATCAAGGCTTGTGTGGTTTTGAATCAGGGCTTTGAGCTGAATGAAGATGCTTTGATCGCCTGGACCAAGGATCATATAGCTTCTTATAAATACCCAAGGATTATCCAGTTTATGGAGGCGCTTCCAATGTCTGCCACCGGAAAGATCTTGAAGAAAGAACTCAGTTAAGAATCAATTTCTTGGCTTATAAAAGGGATGATAGTAATTTTCTAACATCCCTTTTTTGATTAAAACTCAACACGATAGCTCAGTATAGGGATTAATGGAGCTTGATAGGAGGTTTTAATCTCATTGTCCATAGGTTCGAAATAGCTTCCATAGATGTTTTTTCTATTGGTGGCATTTTGGATATCCAAGGCCCAAGTACGAGTAGATTTTGCCTTATTTCTTTTTAGGCTTATCCTAAAATCAGTCCTGAAGTAAGCGGGATTTTGAGTTTCAAATGCCTTTGCGTCATCCAAAACGGTTTCTCCTTTTTCGATGGAGTGATCTAGCAAAATAGGAGTGGTTCTTAACCCTCCTCCGTAAATACCTCTAATGTTCACCCCTAAGGTTCTGTTTTTTTGAAGAGGGAATTCTTTGCCTCCTGTAAAAGTGACATTGAGATTTCCATTATACCTCGTATTCCTCCACACATTTTCCTGAGTTTTATATTGTGAATTATACAAAGAAGTAGATAGCAGGAAATAAAGATTGTTGTTGGTAAACTGTTCCAAAGTCAATTCAACACCATAATTTTTTACTAGCCCTTCATTAATTAATGCGTCTGTTGCAAAAGACCATTGTTGATTGATGATTGAATAAGTTTCATTCTCCCCTTCTTTGATTGGAATTTGGAATAGATGCTGGTAGTAAGCTTCGATCTTCATTCTCAACAATGGGTTTAAGGATCGATCGTATCCGAATACAAAGTGATGGGATTTACTCAAATCCAAGTCCTTATTGGGTAGGATAATTTCTCCTTCCAACTCTTTTTCCGCGAAGTAAGTCCCAAGAGGTTGGACCTGACTATGCAGTCCATATCCAAAACTCAATCGTTGCTTTTCATCTAATTCATATGCGAGGCTAAATCGTGGCTCTAAAGAGTTTGAATTATTCAGGAGAAGTTGGAGGTAATGAAGCCCTAGGTTAAAAGTCACCCGCTCGCTGGCTTTATAATTCCATTGCGAAAATGCCTGGATACTTTGAGTATTCCCTTTTGAATTGGCATTAGTGATTATCTGATCCTGCTCCTCATCATAGCTGTTTAGGCGAATGTTATAAAACAGTTGATTTAAATACACCCCACTTCGTAGACTGGATCTTGCGGATAGCTTTGAATTTAAAACCGAACTTAACGTGATTTTGGAGCTATTGAAGTGATCATCATACCTATTTTCATCCACGTATTCATTATCAAGTCTTGAACCTTTGTCTCCCAAAGTATTTCCAGATACCAATAGGGTAGTTTGAAGAAAATTAGAAGGATTGAGAGTTTGAGAATGTTTGATTCCAGCTGCACCAGTATTGGAAAGGAATTTTGAACTATAGCGATCACCTTCACTTTCCCAGGTAAGAGAGTCTTGCTCCGCATTGCTTTTTTGATTGCTCAATCCTCCAAAACCAAATAAGGTGATACTGCTGTTTTTACTTGTTGGGAGAAATATGTTAAATGATAAATCTTGAAAATTGGTTACAAAATCTCCTAATGGAAGTCCTAGTTTGGAAAGTAAGGAAAGGGTGGAGTACCTATAGTTGATTAGGTAGGACCCTCGATACCCTGCTGCAATTGGACCTTCTGCAGCTAGATCCAAACCAAGGAATCCAGCTTGGATGGTAAATTCCTGATTTTCGTTATTCCCTTTTCTTAGGTTTAGATCAAATACACCGGAAAGTGCATTTCCGTATTCGGCAGTAAATGCCCCCGTTAGGAAATCGGAATTAGAAAGAAGCTGGCTACTTAAGATAGAAACTCCTCCTCCCGAAGTGCCGGGGTTTACAAAGTGGTTAGGGTTAGGAATTTCTATGCCCTCCATTCGCCACAATAATCCGTTTGGACTATTGCCACGAATAGAGATGTTGTTGTTTCCATCATCCGTGCTCACTACCCCAGAAAAAGAAGCTGCCATTCGTGCTGGATCATTGACTGCTGCAGCAAACTTTCTTGTCTCCTCTACAGAAAAAGTCCTACCGCTCACCACTATCATATCGTTGATTGTTCGATCCTTATCGCTGGCATTAACTACAAATTCCTGGATTTGTGTGATGTCTTCTTCCAGAGAAATTTGAAGTACCACTTCTTTGCCCGAATTCACTTGAATGTTTGGAAGGATCAGGTCTTTGTAGCCGACAAAACTTACTCTTAGTGTGTATTGGCCAATAGGAACGTTTTTCATTCTAAACTCTCCATACTCATCGGTAATTTCACCAACCAGTGGATCTGTATTTAGAATCATAATGGTAGCTCCAGGCATGGTCACCTGACTGATTTGATCGACCACTTTTCCTCTAATTGTCTGACTTAATTCCTGTGAAAATCCAGGAAAACTGAAAAATGCTAGAAGCAAGGTTAAATAGAATAGGAATAGATATTTCATGGGATTCGTATTTTTTGGCAAAGAAATTCCAGTCTGATCCTAAATCAGGGATGGATTTGTATGGTTTAAAAAGGGATTAGAAGAATCGGATTCCGGCTCTGAAGCCAAACCAGAATTGGCCACTTAGATCAGAGTTATATCGGTAGGTTTTTTCAGATATCAGCTTAAAATTGTTGTATAAAAACAGGTCTGGATGCTGATCGTAGGAGTTTTCATACAATCTGTAATTGATTGTAGGACCCACAAAAACCCCGAATTTATTTGCCGCTTGAAAGTCAAATCCAATATAGAATCGATTGATCAAATTTAAAGCTTCCACATTACCACGATTGAGTTGCTCGGAGGTAAGCTCAACGTTCAAAAAAGTTTTTCTACCAAGTCTGGGAGAAGATCCGATTCCATAACCAAAAGACCAAGTGGTGAATTCAGTGTTTTCTGGACGGATTCCGGCAAAAAGAATATTATAGAAACTTCTCATTCCTGTTCTGAAGGCCAGATTAAGAGGTAGGATCTCATTGGTGCTGATCTCAAAGGTATGATAACCGTTTTTGATGATGCTTAGCAAACCAATCGGCACGCCTGTAATGCTATCTGAATAATTGATCAATCCGATCTGCGTGCCTTCCACATTTTTTGCAAAGTTCAGGATACCTGCAATCTGGGCTCCTTGGATATCTTTAGAAGTAAAATTTATCAGGCCTGCTAGTTGCGTACCTTTAACCTCACCTCTTGCAAAGTTTACCAAACCGGCAGCTTGTACGCCCTCTAGACTATTTCCTGCATAATTCACGATCCCAGCCCCTTGGAATCCTCGGATACTTTGACCGGTGAAATTTATCAGACCTGCAAGTTGTGCCCCTTCCAAAGATGCAGCAGTAAAATTGACAAGACCTGCTCCCTGAACAGCTTTGACTGAGTCTAAAGCCGTGTTTACCAAGCCGGCAAATTGAACTCCGGTTACCTTTCCGCCAACCTGATTAAACAGCCCCGCCATTTGGACGGACTGCATATCAAATCGATTGATATTGAATAATCCTGCAAGTTCAAGTTTCGAAGTACCCGCGGAATATCCGCCGAGCAGGTTGAAAGAAAAACCATTGATATAATTTCCTGAATTAGTGCCATTGGTTCCAACATATGGTAAAATCGAAATTTGTAATTCCGTATGGCGAATTTCATTGGAAGATGAATTTTCCTCGGTTTGTGTGATTCCTGAAAGTGGGTTCAGGGCAAAGAAAATCAATGCCCCGAACAATTTGTTAAATGTTTTCATAGTGTTGGTTTAGATTTCGTATCTAAGACAATCAAAATCTTTTTTACCCCTATGAAGCATGAGTATTTTTAGAAAAAAAATTAAAAAAAGCGGATTCCAGCCCGGAAACCCCACCAAAGCTGTGATTTAATATCATCTTGGGAGTCTTGTTCAGAGATAATTTTTGGAGAAGTATAGGTAAATAATTCTGGGTGATCTGAATACGAACTATCGTAAACTCTCCAATTAATACTGGGGCCTGCGAAGATTCCAACCTTATTGGCGAACTGGTAATCCAATCCCAAATAGCCTCGGTTGATCAAGTTTAAGGCTTCCAAATTTCCCTTCAAGAGCTGCTGGGAACTCAATTCGATATTGAGAAACAACTTATTTCCCAATTTGGGGGAGCTTCCTACTCCGTACCCAAAAGTCCAAGTGACTGAATCCGCCTTTTCAGGTCTCATCCCGGCAAAAATCATATTGTAAAACCCTCTGGCACCTGTTCTCAATGAGATATTCAAAGGCAACATTTCATCGGCTCCAATTTCCACTTTATGGTATCCTTTTCTGACAAAACTGATCAGGCCAATAGGGGTCCCAGAAGTACTGTCTGAATAGTTGAATAAGCCCAATTGAAAACCCTTGACATTTTTGGCAATATTGAGGACAGCAGAGATTTGGCCGCCTTCGACATCATGATGGGTGTAGTTGGTGACTCCTGCTAATTGTACTCCCCTAAGATCTGAGGTGACGATATTCAATACGCCCGCTGTTTGAACTCCTGAAACAGGACCTGAGGAAAAGTTGCCTATTCCTGCACCTTGAAAACCTGTCACCGCATCCAGATTGATATTGGTTAATCCTGCTACTTGGAATCCCTTTACCGTTCCGCCCACTTGATTAAAAAGACCTGCAGCTTGAAAATATTGTACATTTCTGCGGTTGATGTTAAAAAGCCCTCCAATTTCAGCTTTGTTGGTTCCTCCTGAGAAACCTCCTAAAATATTGAGAGAGAAATCATTGACCACAGATCCACTTATTTTTCGGTTCGTTCCTATAAAGGGTACAAAAGATGCCTGAAATCCACGGGATAAGGTATCTTGAATATTTTCCAGGTTGGTAAAGCCTACCGAATTGGAAGTCCAAGCCCAGAAATTTTTCATCGGTTCAGTCAGGCTTCGAACTATCGGAGAGGCATTTTCACCCGCTGCCTTCAAAAAGATTTTTCGAAACCTGGAGTTTCTACTTTCAATAAGTAAGGTGTCAGCATAATCTTTTTTGTTGACGATCAACTGGAAATTCTCCTCCGCAGGGTTTTTTACTTGAAATTGGAAAAAGCCAAATTCATCAGTAGTAGATGATTGTAGAGTGATGGGGTTATAAACAGTAGCATTTTTTATACGCTCTCCGGATTGCTCGTCCACCACATATCCACTGATGGTAATTTCTTTTTCAGCGGGAGGTGCTGGAGTCAATATCAGATAAACCCCTTTTTGTTTATAATTGACCGCGCCATTAAAAACTTCTTCCAATACTTCCCTACAGGATTGATCTGAGAAGTTACCGCTTATGTTTCTGTTTACATCCAGAGCGGAGGGACTGTAGGAAAATACTCCTCCTACTTCTTTAGAAAGCCTGTTTAAAAAACCGTCTAATGGTTCTTCCTGAGCTTCGATGGTAACCCTTTTTTCCAATAAGGATGTCTGTTGAGCATCAACGGAATGGTAGCTGCCAAGCAATAATAGGACGGCTATTATAGGCCTGTAAAAGGTATGTTCCATTCGAAAAAATTAATTGCAGGCTGCTCCTGAAAGTACGATATCACTTCCGTTTCTTTTAATATCTAAATTAAGCGTTTCAGAAATAATAGACAAAATGGTGTCCAGATCTTCATGTTCAAAATCTACTGTCAATCGGCAATTTCCAATATTTCCTTCCAAAATAATCTCAGTTTGATAGACTTGACTCAATTGGGCTACTACAAAAGCCAATTCTTGGTTGAGATAGGAAAAGGATTTAGTACTGTATGAATCCACATTGGCATCAGCTTCTTCTTTCGAGAAATTACCTGTGTTTTTGTTAAATGTCCCCTTTTCTCCCGCTAGAAGTTGAATTCCCTTGGTTGATTGTAAATACATTCTTACTTCCCCTTCCAAAACAGATACTTCTACCAATGGACTAGTTGGATAAGCTTTCACATTAAAGACTGTACCGATATCCTCAATAAACAATTCATTGACTTGGACCTGCCATTTAACTTTTTTGTCCTCAGGAATTGAAATCAAGGATTCTCCGCTTAGTTTGATCAGCCCTGTTTTTTTACGTTCATTGTATTCTACACTAACCTCTGAATCCCTATTTAAAGAGAGTTGGGTTTGATCTGGAAGTATTCGCGTCTCCACTTGATTCTCGCTCAAATACGTAAATTCTTCAGGAGCGGAAAGCTGTTGATAGATCAAGAAAGATACTGCGCAGATGAGGATGAAACTGGCAGCAATCCTCCATGGAGTAAAGAAAATTTGTTTTCCTTTTTTAGGGGGATGGATTTGTGGTTGGATTTTACTCCAGGCAAGGTCTGCATCAAACTGCTGGTCGGAACCTAGATTTGCTTTTTGAAAAATCAATAATTCATCATCCAGCACTTTTTGATTCTCCTCCGATAGGGCACACCATTCCTTCAGTTCTTTTTCTTCTGAAGGACTGATTTCACCAACTATGTATTTGGCGATAAGGCTGTCAATATAGAATTCTTCCTGCTCGCTCATCATTCTAATATGATATGAAGTAGTAGGGCAATCAATGGAAGGTATTCCTGCAACTGGGTCCGCATCAGTTTCAGGGCTTTTCCCATTTGATTTTCTACTGTTTTAATCGATAAATTTAATTGATCAGCAATCTCTTGGTATTTCAACTCCTCAAATCTACTCATGGTGAATATTAACCGACATTGTTGAGGTAAGGATTGAAGTGCAAGGGCAATTTTTTCCTCCAATTCTCCTTTCAGGGTGCTTTGATCAGAAGCTTCACTATGCTGTTCTCCCTGTTGGGTTATCATATCTCCATAATTCTTCTTGACCTTTTGATGCTTGATCTCATTTAGACAGGCATTTCGGATGATCTGATAGAGATAGGATTTGACCGAACTTTGGATGGAAATGTTTTCTCTTTTCTCCCAAAGCTTGATAAAGCAGGATTGTACTACTTCTTCGGCATCAGCAGGATCTTCCAGATAGGAATTCGCATAGCGACATAAGGGCTGATAATATTCTTTAAACAACATCTCCAGTGCTTTTTCATCACCTGACTTGATCGACTGAAAAATCATTTGATCGCTTGTTTGCATGGAGGCATTTTGCTGTTCATGCAAGATAAGGTTTTGAATTGTTTTTATAAATAGGACAACTCAGAAGGAGCATACCCCTATGCCGAATTCAAAAAAATAAATTAAAAACAGGTAGCTTACTCAAAAATTGCCACTGCTCGTACGGGAGAACCTGTGCCACCTTTGATTTTTAAAGGGAAAGCGATAAAGCGAAACCTTCCTCTTCCGATCAATTGATCTAAATTGACCATGTTTTCATAATGGGTAAAGCCCATTTTTCCACAGATGTGATGGACTTCTTTATTGGTGATTTTAGGAATACCTGGGGACATGGTTTCCACTCCAAATGCAGCAATTTTTTGTTCGCCTAACCATCGGGTAGCCTCAGTTGTTAATCCTGGCCCCTTCCCCCAATTCTCTGTTTGGTAGTATTTCCGGTAATGATCGGTATAAAGTAAAACAGTATCACCTTTCTTGATCTGAAGATCGCTTTTTCCCAAAGCAGCTATTAAATCTTGGGTACTGATTAATTCTTGAAGGCCTTTGCGGGAAAGGTCCAAGCAGATCCCCTCCGTGTAAAACATGGATAAGGGCATCGTGTCAATGGAACCACTCGAAAATTCTTTACCCATATGGTTGAGCGCATCTACATGCGTTCCGGTATGTTCACTCATTTCCAGATTTAATACACTGGGTGTTTGGGTGCTAGGATTCTCAATTTTATCCCATTGCTCATGAGTGGAATAGGTAGATATAGTTACAGGGGGTAGGGAATGATATGTTGGCATTCCCGAATAGATTTCCTGCGATAAGTCAATAATTTCAGCCATAAAAATAGTTTTCAATAAAAAAGATTTACCACAGTAATGGTTTCTGGAATTCTATATTAATTAGCATTAGTTCATTGGGATTAACCGTACTTCTAGCTTTTGCTTTTGATCAGGGGAAAGGGTGGTTTCAAATCCTATTAAAATCATTCCCTCATTCGTTTCTTCCCCTTTTGCAGTGGGATTGACAGGGTACAATTGAAGTTGGGCATTTTTGGGATAAATCACTTCCAATTTTAATTTTTCTTCTCCTTTCGATATGATCGCCTGGTTCTTCCCATTGAAACTTATTGCATCATACGTCATCATCCCCCAGCGTACATTGGAAGAATCGCTATTATTTTGAAGCTGATCTACAATTCTTACTTCTTTCCCTTTTTTGATGAGGGTGGTCCTTTCAATGCTTTTTAATTGATTTTCATACACTTTGGAAAGATCCAAAGAAGTGGATTTCAGGCTCTTTTTATCTTTTACTTTGAGTATTTCAGCCTTTCCATGAATGTTTTGAAGGGCGCTGTCCACTACCAAGGTATTATGGGAATAATTGGTATACCGGAATACAGACCAGCGCTCACCATCCTGCTCACCATCCCAAATATTGACTCCCTGAGATTCCAATGCGTTGTAATCATTCATACCTAGGTCTATTGCCCATCTTACTCCCTTGGCATCCATGACAAAACTCCCGATATCCATATGACCGTGACTTACTTCGGGTGAACCGGCCTTAGTACCTAGATAAATGGCATCTTTGGTCCAGCCGCTTCTTTGGAAACTGACTGGGTTTTCACCATTTCCTGTCCAAGTCAATTGGTCTGGAGTAGAGATAACTGTGGTATCCAATTCTGAAAGCCAGATCATTAAGAATGCGAAAAAACGGTTCGAAGTATTCACTGAATCCAGAGTTCTCTTTTGATCCAAAAACTCTTGAAGCAATGGCATTTGTTTAAACAGTAAACTAGGCTGCTGGGATTTGGAAGCAAACCAATACATAGCTGCTGACATCACCTCACTTTGTCTGGAATCAGAATAGTTGAAGCTACCCGTAGGCCCATGAGCATGTAGAAAATAATTCCCGGTTTTCAAAAAACCTTCAGAAACGGGCAATACCAATTCAGGATGTTTTTTCTGAAATGCATCAAGGTAAAGCACATGAAAGGTGGTACCATATTCCCAATAGGAAGTGCCTTCAGGATAAGCTCCATCCGGATTGTATTGGGCCTCTGGAATATGAATTTTTTCTTCCGATCTAGCCAGAATTTGGGTGGCCAATTCAGGATAATAATCGGCCACAGCCCAGGCTCCTATTGCTAGGGATGCATGACAAACCTGATTCCAGTTATTCGTGGTGTTGATCCACCAATAATCTTCAACCAAAGATGGTTTTAGGCCTTTCTCGGCGATCGCTTCTCTTATTTTTTGTGCAGATTTCTTAGATAAGTCTTCATGAACCCAGTCGTAACCAATCCCCATGGCCATGGTCATTTCAGCTACATCCAAAAAATGAGAAGGATTCCAATCCTGAAAATCAGCTGCTGCCAATAGATTTTTTTCTACTGCCATTAAGTATTTTTCATCACCAGTAAGCTGAAAAGCATAGCCTAGATAAGTGATCCGCTTCAAATATGCCCGACTTACACTTAATAACCTCCTTCCGGTCAATTCACGGGGTAAAGGAGGTAAGACAGCAACTTCATCCGCCACTTTCAAAAATTCAGTCTGAACTGCTTGAAGAAGTGGGGTGTTGTTTTTTGTATTTTTTGAAATGAACAGAGAAGGGCTTGTCTTTTGAGCTATTGCGGGAATAGTAGAAATCAAAAAAAGAGAGAATATAAGAAATCTACTAGTATGGGATAGAGACATGGCGATCTAAGTTAGAGGAGTACCCAAATTATCTTATGTTTTACATCTCTACAAACAAGGGGTGCAAGATTTAGAGGTGATTTACGAAATGGATTTCTTTGAATGGTAAGAGGATGGTCTCGGAGAAATGTATATTTATCTTAGAATGAAACCAACCTTTCAAAGTTCAATGATAAAAGACTTTTACTTCAGATGGTCAATTTTTCTTTTAATCAGCCTAGGATTACTCTCTTGTAGGTCTAAAAATTCCCAGGAGTCGACCACCTTACAGACCCATTATTTGAGCAATCGTGCTCCTTTGAAACCAAATCCCTATTTGGAACTTCCTCTGGGAAGTATTAAACCCAATGGTTGGTTAAAGGAGCAATTGGAAAGAATGGCGAGTGGTATGACTGGGAATCTGGATACCGTGTATCCCGAAGTAGTTGGCGAACGAAATGGCTGGTTAGGAGGAGATGGTGACGGTTGGGAGCGGGGGCCTTATTGGATTGATGGCTTGCTGCCTTTGGCATTTATTTTAGAAAATGAGGAATTGAAGGAAAAGGCCATGAAATGGGTGAATTGGACCTTGACTCATCAAGCTGAAAGTGGGTATATAGGCCCCATTCCTTTTGAAGAGGAACCAGAGGTAGAGGCAGGGATTCAAAAAGGTCCAAGAAAGGATTGGTGGCCGAAAATGGTGATATTAAAAGTCTTACAGCAATATTATCAGGCAACTGAGGATCAGCGGGTTGTTGAAGCTTTGACTAAATATTTTCATTATCAACTGGAGGAATTGCCGACTCACCCGTTAGATGAGCTTTCTTTTTGGGCCAATCGAAGAGCTGGGGATAATCTGGCAGTTGTCTATTGGCTTTACAACATTACAGGGGATCCTAAACTCATAGAATTGGGTGAGTTGATTCAGACACAAACCTTCCCTTGGGAAGAGGTTTTTTCTAATGCGCCGAATGATCAAGAATTTACAGATACTTGGCATTACAACAAAGGGAAAAGATATCCTTTTGACCATAATGAGATTTCTAGTTTGAACCTAGCACAAGTTCCGGGGCTACATACAGTCAATGTGGCCCAAGGCCTAAAACAGCCAGTAGTTTATTATCAAAAATCGGGGGATCCTAGTGCGGTAAATTCAGTTAAGAATGCTTTGGCTATGCTTAAGGAATATCATGGCCAGCCTCAAGGCATGTATGGTGGAGATGAGCCTTTGCATGGGAAGAGTCCGGTTCAAGGAATTGAATTTTGCTCGATTTCTGAGGAAATGTTTTCGTTGGAGACTATCCTGAAAATTACGGGAGATGCCAGTTTTGCAGATTTGTTGGAAAAAATCACCTACAATGCCTTGCCTACCCAAGCGTCTGATGATTTTACCAGTAGACAATATTTTCAGGCTGCCAATCAAGTGAGATTATCCGATGACTTGGATTATTCCTACGAAACCAAAAATCACGGGGGGACAGATTTTGTTTTTGGGGAGCTGACTGGATATCCTTGCTGCACGACGAATATGCATCAATCTTGGCCTAAGTTTGTCCAGAATCTATTTTATGCTACTCCTGATGCGGGGGTTGCCGCTTTGTTGTACGCACCAAGTTCTGTAGAACTATTGGTAGGAAACGGAGAGAGATTACAAATAAAAGAAACAACCGGTTTTCCTTTTCGAGAATCTATTCAATTTGAGTTGAACCTTTCTGCTACCTCCGATTTTCCATTTCATTTAAGAATTCCAAGCTGGGCGGTAAATCCGACTATACTTATTAATGGGGAGTCGGTCGCGTTTGAAAATAAAAATGGAATCGCAATCATTCAGAGAACATGGCAGGATGGAGACCAAGTGGAGCTTAATTTGCCTATGCAATTAAAATCTTCGACTTGGTATGAAGGAATGGTGGCAATAGAACGTGGTCCACTGGTCTACAGCTTGAAAATAGAGGGAGAAACGAAAACAAAAGATAGAAATGATAGATTTCGGGCCTTTCAGGAGGTTTATCCTTTAGATCCCTGGAATTATGGATTGAATGAGTCCACTTTGAATGATTTGGAAGGTTCTGTAAAAGTGCAAGAAAATCCCTGGGATGGAAGCTACCCTTGGAACCTTGAAAATTCCCCAATTCAATTGAAGTTGCCAGCAAACCAAATTCCTTCTTGGAAGTTGATCAATCAAGTCCCAACTGGCTTAAAACTTGAAAATCTTGGTAGGGATCAAGAGGTGGTTTTAGTGCCTTATGGGACCACTACACTTCGAATTACGGAGTTCCCTTTGATAAAATCAGAATGAATTGGGAAAGAGTAATCTGGAATCATGGCCATTCCTATAATTGCCTTGTTTTTTAAGCCGATTTCCCAGTATATTTTGTCTTTAACTGAAATTGCAATGCTAAAAAAGCTACTTACCACCGCCTTTTTGTTACCGATGAGTATTTGGGCCTTTTCCCAAGATCTCACTCCTTTATTGAATTCATATAAATTTCGAAATGTGGGGCCTTTACGTGGAGGTCGAGTGACTGCTGTAGCCGGGGTTGCCTCAAAACCTTCTTTGTTTTATATGGGAGCAACTGGAGGTGGCGTATGGAAAACAGAAGATTATGGGATCACTTGGGAGAATATCTCCGATGGGTATTTCCCAACTCCTTCCATCGGGGCCATTTCCGTTTATCAAAAACAGCCTGAAATTATTTATGTGGGCACGGGTTCAGATGGACTTCGCTCCAATGTTATTACCGGCAAAGGGGTATATAAATCCACGGATGAAGGTAAAACCTGGGATTTCATTGGTTTAAAAGATGCGGGACAGATCGGGTCGGTAGAAATACATCCGGAAAATCCTGACATCGTGTATGTAGCTGCGATTGGTCTGGCATTTGAAAAAAATGAAGAAAGAGGGGTCTTTAAAACTATGGATGGAGGAAAAACCTGGGACAAGGTTTTCTATCATTCCGATAGTGTCGGTGTTTCCGATTTGGAATTGGCTCCTGATGATCCAAATACCATTTATGCAGGTGCTTGGAGAGGGGAGCGAAAGCCTTGGACGATTACTTCAGGTTCCTCTGAGGGTGGAGTTTACAAGTCTACTGATGGTGGTAAAACATGGGATAAACTCAGCAATGGACTACCCACTGGATTAACCGGGAAAATCGATTTTGCAGTTTCACCCGCAGATCCGGATGTGGTATATGCAAATATTGAGGCTTCGGATAATCAAGGCGGTTTATATCGATCATTGGATCGGGGAGCTAGCTGGGAGTTTGTTTCCGATAATGATAATTTGACCAACAGGCCTTTTTATTACACCAATATTTACGCGAATCCAAAAGATGCCAATACAGTTTATAATAATTCGCTGCGCTTTTTAAGATCCTTTGATGGAGGAAAGACTTGGAAATCCATTTCCACTCCACATGGAGATAATCATGATATTTGGATCAATCCGAATGATACTACCATTTGGATTCAGGCAAATGATGGAGGAGCAAATATCACATTGAACTCTGGTAAAAGTTGGTCTACCCAGTTCAACCAACCTACAGCTGAACTGTACACGGTAGAGGTAGATGATCAATATCCTTATTGGTTATATGCTGGTCAGCAAGACAACTACAGTGCGATTGCGGTGCCAAGCATGCCTCCCTCCAGTGTGCAGGCAGGGCCTAATTCTTTTATTATTAATGTGGGAGGTTGTGAAACAGGACCGGCAGTTCCAAAGCCTGGAAACCCAAATATTGTCTACTCTAATTGTAAAGGCCGTTTTGGAGTTTATGATAAAACCTCCGGACAGGAAATGCAATATTATGTGGGGGCTACCAATATTTATGGGCATAATCCAAAAGACTTGAAGTTCAGATTTCAGCGAGTTGCGCCGATTCATGTGTCTCCTCATAATCCAGATGTAGTCTATCATACTTCTCAGTATGTTCATAAAACTACTGATGATGGGAAAACTTGGGAGATTATTTCACCGGATCTAACAGCATTTGATCCGGATACTCAGGTGGTGCCGGGATCACCTATCACTCGAGATGTAACTGGAGAAGAGTATTACAGTACCATATATGCGATAAGAGAATCTCCTATTCAGGAAGGGTTGATTTGGGTAGGTGCAAATGACGGCCCTGTACACGTGACCAAAGATGGAGGTAAGACTTGGGAAAATGTGACTCCAAATATGCCTAAAGGAGGAAGAGTAGATGCGGTAGAGCCATCACCTCATGACCCTGCAAAAGCCTATGTATCTGTTTTGCGTTATCTGTTAGGAGATGACAAGCCTTATATTTATAAGACCGAAGATTATGGCCAAACCTGGACCTTATTGACTACAGGTTCTAATGGAATTCCAGAGGATTATCCCACGTTGGTGATGAGAGAGGATCCTGTAAAAGAAGGGATTCTGTATGCAGGTACTCAATTTGGCTTATTTATTTCTATGAATGATGGAGAAACTTGGACAGCTTTTGAAAGTAATCTTCCTGTAACTCCTATTACGGATATTAAGATTCATCAAGATGATTTGGTGATGTCTACTATGGGTAGAGGTTTCTGGGTTTTGGATAATCTGATAAGCTTAAGAGGGATCAACAGTATCGGAACCCAAGGGGTTGTGTTTTTTCAGCCCAAAACTGCCATAAGAAATTACCTTTCTGCAAGAAGTGAGACGAATGGACCGGAATATCCAAGAGCTGCCGCAAATCTGGATTATTATTTAGAAGATGAGGCCGCAAATCTTCGCTTGGAAATAATCAACGAAAAAGGGGAAGTGGTTCATGCCTATCAAGCCGATGGTCCTGAGGAACCGGAAGTTGATACCACTAGAAATATGTCTACTGAGTTTACTGAAGCTCCTGCTTCCAAAGGCCTTCCCAATAAAGCTGGAATGAATCATTTCAACTGGAATATGAGGCATCAAGGCGGATGGGATAAAGATCCGGAAAAAGCCTACCTAGGAAATGGACCTATGGTGTCCACAGGAACTTATACAGCAAGGTTGATTGCAGATGATCAGGTTCTGGAAGAGAAGTTTGATGTGATTTTGGATCCAAGAGTGACACTTGTTTCGGATGAAGATGTGGCAGAACAAGAGCAGCTATCTCTTCAAATTCAATCGTTCAGAGATGAGGTTGAAAAGCTGATCGCTGCCATTGAAAAGGAGCAAGAAGCCCTCAAAATGGTGCTGGAGAATGAAAATCCAGCTAAGAATGTAGAAAATAAGAAGAAGCAGCTGGATGAAATTTATTATGAATTGGTAACTCCTGAAGGGACTTACATGCAACCAATGCTTCAGGATCAAGCCAGGTACTTAGGTTCTATGCTTGGAAGGGCAGATCAAAAACCAGGAAAAGATGCGTATGAGAGATTAGAGGAATTGCAACAGAAATTCAATGAGGTAAAATCAATTTATGAGAGGATGAAATAACATCCTCTCTATTTAATTTGCTCATTGATCCAGTGAAGAATTTCCTCCATGGCAATAGGTGAAAATGTTTGTTCAATGGAGGCATATTCGCTCGGCATTCCTGTGGTGCTTTCTTGGAATAAATGATTGAGTTCAGGGATTTCTACAATGGTAACTTGATTATTCCCCCCTCTTTCAAGGGCTGATTTGATGGCTCCCAGATTTTCCTTTGGAGCAACTTGTAGGTCTTTCGACCCATTGATTGCCAATACAGGGCACGTAACTTTTTCTAAGGTTGGAGCAGGATCATATTGGATGAAATATTGCATCCATGGGTTAGTCATTTGGTTGATCTGGGCATTGACAAAATCGGCCTCAGTCATTCCGCTTGGAATTTGATTTTTGGGAATGTTTCTAAAAGTTTCACTCATTAAGTCAGATAAATCTCTTTCCAAATTGTTAGAGTTTTTGACTAGGTCAAAAGCTTTTTTACTGATGATGTCATTTTCTATTAATTGATTTTCTGTCATCCCGGAAGCTTTCCCAAGCATTCTTTGTTGGAGCAAGAGCAATTCATCCCCAGGAATTCCTGTTCCAGCCATTAAGATTAAAAAGGCCACATCCTCATTGGAAATCGCTACTTTTGGAGCGATAATCCCGCCTTCACTATGTCCTGCCAAACCAATTTTTGTGGGATCAATTTCCTCTCTGGTTTTTAAATATTCCAATGCAGCTTCCGCGTCATTTGCAAAATCAGCACTCGTAGCCTGACCATGTTCCCCAGTGGATTTTCCGGTTCCCCGATCATCGAAGCGAAGTACTGCGATTCCATTTCGAGTCAAATAATCGGATAAAACCAAAAAGGGCTTGTGGCCCATTAATTCTTCATCTCTATTCTGGGGCCCACTTCCACTGATTAAAATAACTGCAGGGAACTTATTTCCAGTTTTAGGGATGGTGAGGGTTCCAGCTAGCGTGATTCCATCTTTTGAATTTTCGAATGTCAGATCCTCTGATAAATAAGGATAGGGTTTTTTAGGTTCCTGTGGTCTTTTGGATTCTTCCTTCGTTATCTCTCCTTTAATCAGGTTCAAAGGGAATGGCTGACCCGCCTGGGTGAAAACACCAATAATGATTTGGTCTTTATCCAAAGTCCCTTCGTATTCAATTCTTGCATTGGAAATTGTGATTTTCAAAGTCCCATCTTGGAAAGTCGTAGAATTCACAGGAATTCCAAAAGCTGCTTGGTCAGGACTGTCCATGGTGGATTTGTAGCCAGAATCGGTTTTCTCAATATTAAAAACCAACCTCAATTGAACACCTTGAACTTTCAAAACCCCGTTCCATTGACCCTCAATGTCTTGTGCAAAAGCTGATAGAGAAAGTAATAGGCTGGTAAGTAGGAATAAAAAGGATTTCATAAAAGAGTTATTGAGGTGTGTTGGTTAGTTTTTAGAAGATTAAAATGGCCATTACTTGACAAGTTTTTTGAGTTCTTTTTCGCTGAGGGCTTGTTCGAACGCAGCAAGTCCGCCAATTTGACCCCTAAAGAAATTATCCATTCAATTTTTTAACAGAACTACTCCTACTGTAAAATCAGATCCATTAATGCCCATTCCATCTGGATAATAATATGGATGCTTACGTTAGATAAGTCCGTTAGGATATCCTTCATAGCCCTTCGTATGTTGGATCAGTTCAGGTTTACGAGATTCAAATTTTCCATTTATATAGGATTTAACGTATTCTCCATCATAGGTGAAGGCAGTGCAGGCCAATTCATTTTTTTGCTAGCAGAATAATCAATGGAATATAGAATTAGGGCTTCCTCCTTGGGTTTTTTAGGTGAAACATGTTACATGGAAAGCTAGATAAATTAGGAGAAAAGGTCAAAAGACGATTTAAGTGAAGCTTTCTATTGAATCACTTTTAAACCATAGGTTTGTGTAAATTAAGTGATGCGTTCCTTCCGGTAAGCGATTGGCCTTTAGTGAAATAAATTAATTTTTTTGATAGAATTAGAAGGAAATTAAAACTTGAGTTTCCGAAGTTAGGGATTAAAAATGGGTAGAAGAAGAAGAAAATGCGAAGTGAATCATTGGTTTTATTGGGATATACAGAAGGTTTTTGAAAATATCGCGGTTTGGGGAATCCAAACTTATTATGAATCTTAGGGTTAAATCAATAAATAGACCCAAATAACTACCTATATGAATTTTAGAGAAAGTGAAAACCAGCGAATGATCGCGGAAATGATCCGGGATTTTGGTTCTAAAGAAATTACGCCTTTTCGAAAAGATTGGGATGATCGACAATTTTTCCCCAAGGAACTTTTTAAAAAACTGGGGGAGCTCGGACTGATGGGAGTGTTAGTGCCTACTGAATTTGGAGGAGCTGGCTTTGGTTATGAAGAATATGTAACTGCTATTGTTGAACTTTCAAAGCTAGATCCTTCCGTAGGTTTGTCCATGGCAGCCCATAATTCTTTGTGTACTGGGCATATCATGCTTTTTGGAAATGAGGAGCAAAAAAATACCTATTTACCGAAACTTGCTACCTGTGAATGGTTGGGAGCCTGGGGTCTGACGGAGCCAAATACAGGTTCGGATGCCGGGAACATGCGTACAGTTGCTGAAAAGGATGGTGAATATTGGGTAATCAATGGCGCCAAAAACTTTATTACGCATGGAGTATCCGGAGATGTGGCAGTGGTTATTGCCAGAACCGGAGAAGTAGGAGATAGTCATGGGATGACTGCATTTATAGTAGAAAGAGGAACCAAAGGATTTGAAGGAGGAAGAAAAGAGGATAAGTTGGGCATGCGGGCGTCAGAAACTGCGGAGATGATTTTTACTGATTGTAGAATTCATGAATCACAAGTTTTGGGAAATGTAGGAGAAGGCTTTATCCAATCGATGAAAGTTTTGGATGGGGGTAGGATTTCCATTGCGGCTTTGTCATTGGGGATAGCGGAAGGTGCCTTAGAGGCCTCTATTCAATATTCAAAGGAAAGAGAGCAGTTTGGTAAACCAATCAGTAAGTTCCAAGGAATTTCCTTTAAATTGGCTGATATGGCTACCCAGGTAGAAGCTGCAAAACTGTTGATCATGAAAGCAGCAGACCTGAAGAACAGAGGAGAGAAAGTGACCTTAGCTTCTGCAAAAGCAAAATATTTTGCTTCAGAGGTGTGTGTTTCAGTATCCAATGATGCGGTACAGATATTTGGAGGCTATGGATTTACCAAAGACTATCCAGTAGAAAAGTATTACCGTGACTCTAAATTGTGTACGATAGGAGAAGGGACCTCGGAAATTCAAAAAATGGTGATTGCCAGAGAGGTTTTGAAGTAAATTCTTAAAAAAGGGCTATCTAAAGGGTATTGAAAACTTTAAATAAAGGAAATTCTAAGTTAGCGGGTAGATTCATATCTATATAATAAATACCTTTTTTGTCCTGTAATTATACTTTGGAACTGAGGTATATCCTTTAAACTTAATAAGGTATTAAGTTCATTAGTAGGATATACAATTGGACTCAATAAAACCTTGTCTAACAAGACAAATTCTATTTTTTGATCTTCTAAGTTTTGAATGAATTCTTGGGGAGAATTCAGACTTAAATTTGGATTGTCTTTGTAAAAACTTGGAACAAGTTTCATCCAGCCTCCATTTACCTTTGGAGTTTTCGGAAGTTGATTTTTTAAATAGAAGTCATGTGAATTTGTAAACACATTTTGGATAGACCAATCTGGTTCAACGGTTTTTAAATCAGAATCGATTTGTTCAAAAAGTAGATAGCGATCTTTTATTTCTTTTTTCTGTGAATAATTTTTCATTACAACCGGAACTATTGCAAAGCAAAGGAATACCCTTGCTATAATTTTTAGTCTGGGTTTTAGAGATTCAACAAAACACGCAAAGAATAAAAAAGCAAATGGGATAATTAGAAAAATGCCTCTTGGGGAAGGGTGGAGTTTAATCAAGAAAAAATATAAGAGAAGTACTACTATAACTTGCCTAAAGTCTTTTAGGATAAAATATGAAATAAGAAGGATCAAAAAATAATACCAATGGTAAGATAGGTTAGTTAAATAGAAATGAATAAACTCAATTATGGGATATGTTCTAAAATCATAATTAGGTTCGATTTTAAGCCAATTTGGTTCTTCGTACAGTAAATGATGTGGACTAGTAAAAAACTGCCCTGTGCTTACATATGCGACAATTGAATAGATTAAAATTGATCCAATTAAGGCTAATATAGATTTTAACTTCATTTGCCAATTGCTTTTCAAAATAACCGAACTGATCAAAATTGATCCGATTAAAGCAAACCCTTCGTAACGAATCCAAGTAGATAAAATCAAAAAAAATATTGCGAGGTTTGATTCCAGCATTTTGTCACTGGATATATAAATCAATCCAAAAGAGGCAAAAAATAGGAACATTGGATATGATCCAGGGTCAAGAAGAGAAGTAATAAAAATTTGACTAGATGCTAACGTCAATATTAGGAAAAAAATATAAGATCCAAGACTTAGCTTCTTTTTGAAAAAGATAAACGTGATTAACGAGAAGCCTAATATAATAGCCCAATTGAAAGCTTTCAGTCCGATTAATAAATCAATACCTGATTTTAAAATAAATAAAATCCATAAAAAATATCCAGGAGGATAAACCCCGATGTGTAATGATTTGTAGTCTAAATGATTTGCTACTGAAACTATTCCGAGAAAATCATTGGAATAGACCAAATTTCCAAAGAATAGGTCTACTCCAAACAAAAAGGCAGGAATAATTAGCAGCCTATATTCCATTCAATAACCAACCAATAAATATAGTCCTGCCGCTAATGCTGCTCCTGCTATAGGACCTAAAACAGGAACCCAGGCATATCCCCAATCGGAGCTTCCTTTGCCTTTAATTGGCAATATAGAGTGCATTAATCTTGGGCCAAAATCACGGGCAGGATTGATTGCATAGCCAGTGGTTCCTCCCAAAGCTAACCCAATTACCCAAACCAGGAAGGCAACAGGGATTGCCCCAAGTGAACCCATTCCAATGGGAGTTTCAGTTGCATCCTCTATTTTGGCTCCCGTGTTATATAATATGACCAGAATTAGTACAAACGTACCGATGAGCTCTGAAAAGAAATTAAGAGGGAGATTTCTAATGGCAGGGGAGGTGCCAAATGGGGCTGCTTTGAGGCCAGGATCATCTGTAGCTTCATAATGATCCTTATAAAAAAACCAGGCAATCCCAACGCCGATCATCGCTCCTAATGTTTCTGCAGCAATGTATCCGGGTACCATGGCCCATTCAAATTTTCCTACAATGGCTAAGCCTACGGTTACCGCTGGATTTAAGTGTGCCCCACTGTAAGGACCAGCCACGACTACTCCTACAAAAACTGCCAATGCCCAGGCAGTACTTATTTCCATAATTCCTCCACCATTTCCTTTGGTTTTTGGGAGAAGCATATTGGCTACTACTCCTGAGCCTAGTAAAAGGAGTAGCCCTGTTCCGATTATTTCTGCAATGTATGGGTTCATTATTCTATCCAGTCTTTTGATCGTTCAACAGCCTTATGCCAAAAATGTAGCAGTTTTTCTCTTTTATTCTCATCCATCTGAGGAGTAAAGCTTTTATCTGCTGTCCACAATGATTGCAGTTCTTCTCTGTTTTTCCAAAATCCTAAAGCCAAGCCTGCCAAGAAAGCGGCACCAATAGCGGTGGTTTCAATGATTTCCGGTCTTTTAATTTCGCAATCCAACAAATCTGCCTGAAACTGCATCATGAAGTTATTGGCTGTTGCACCACCATCTACTCTTAGTTCCTGGGTAGGCTTTCCAGAGTCTTTTTCCATTGCTTTCAATACATCATAAACTTGATAAGCGATTGCTTCCAAAGCTGCTCGGGTCATATGGGCACTGGTGGTGCCTCTAGTAATCCCAAAAAATGCACCCCGGGCATTTTGGTCCCAATGAGGTGCTCCAAGACCTGTCAATGCAGGCACGAAATAAACTCCGTCATTATCATCTAAGCTCATGGCAAGCTTTTCAGAATCTTTGGCATTTGGGAATAACTCGATCCCATCTCGAAGCCATTGAATAGCTGCACCACCTATGAACACGGATCCTTCCAAGGCATAGTTGATTTCATCACCAATTTTCCAGGCAACGGTGGTCAGTAATTGATTCTCCGATTTTACAGCCTCATTACCAGTATTCATTACCAAAAAGCAACCTGTTCCATAAGTAGTTTTGGCCATCCCAGGTTCAGTGCAGAGCTGCCCGAAAAGTGCAGCTTGTTGATCTCCAGCAATTCCAGCAATGGGGATTTTGACGCTCAATACATCCCCGGCCGTTTCACAGTATATTTCACTGCAGGATTTCACTTCTGGTAATAAAGATTCAGGGATGTCAAAAAGTTGTAAGAGTTCCTTATCCCATTCTTGAGTGTGTATGTTGTAGATCATGGTTCTACTGGCATTGGTAATGTCAGTTATATGGGTTTTTCCCGCAGTAAGATTCCAAATCAGCCAGGAATCTACGGTTCCAAATGCTAGTTCACCCGCTTCTGCCTTTGCTCTTGCCCCTTCTACATTTTCTAAAATCCACCGGATTTTAGTGGCTGAAAAATAGGCGTCAATGATCAATCCCGTCTTAGATGCCACCAAGTCAGCATGGCCTTTTTCTTTTAATGAATTGCAATAGGAGGCAGTCCTGCGATCTTGCCAAACGATGGCATTGTAGATTGCCTTACCTGTTTTTCGGTCCCAGATTAAAGTGGTTTCCCGTTGGTTGGTAATGCCGATTCCAGCGATTTGATCTGCTCGAATCCCTTGGTTAATGAGGGATTCAACCATGACGCTGGATTGACTTGTCCAGATTTCGTTTGGGTCATGTTCTACCCATCCGGAGTCTGGAAAATATTGTTTAAAGTCTTTTTGGGCAACGGAAACAATTTGCCCCTTTTTGTCAAAAATGATTGCTCTGGAACTGGTGGTGCCCTGATCCAGTGCCATCAGGTAGGGTTTTTCTTGGGTCATTCTAATTTAAAATTGGCTGCCAATAATTTTCAAGACAGCTGATGGTTAACAAAATCTCATTCGGTGATGCTACTTTCTAATTAAATACTTTTCTGCCACTTTATTGAAATCCTGAATTTCTTGAGAAATCCAGTCCTGGTCTTTATCAAGTTCAATAGCCATCAAGTGAGCTACTTTTTCTGCTGTATCGATGGCTGCTTGAGCATCAAGGATCAAAATACGAATTCTTCTTGATAGGATGTCCTCAACTTTGACAGCCATTTCATTTCTTACTGCCCAAATTACTTCAGCGGCAATATTTGGAAAGTCAGGATGGAGTTTCTCGGCAAGTTTGGGTTCCTCTATTGCTAATGCTTGAATAGCGGTTGCATCTGATCCGTATAGTTGCCAGTGGCCTTCTTGTAGCTTTTCAGAGTATCCATGGATTTTCATATCCAGAGACGTGCTAGCTCCAGGCTTCGCTCCAGTCACTTCTTGGAAATGATCCACCGTGTCTTCTCCCATTTTTCGAAAAGTAGTCCATTTACCTCCAGTCAAGGTTACCAGCCCACTTTCTGAAACAATCACTTTATGGGATCTGGAGATTTCTTTGGTTTTGGTACTGCCCTCCTGGGGTCTGGCTAGAGGTCTCAATCCTGCAAAAACAGCTTTTATGTCTGCTCTGGTTGGTTTTCTTGTCAAATAACCTCCGGCCGTTTCCAATACAAAGTCAATTTCTTTTTGTAAGGCTTCTGGCTCTAATTTTGGTTTTTCACGAAGTGTATCTGTGGTTCCTACAACGAGTTTTCCATGCCATGGAACCGCAAATAATACCCTTCCATCTCTGGTTTTAGGGATCATTAATGCGTCAGAACCTCCTAAAAAATCCAAGTCCATAACCAAGTGAATCCCTTGACTTGGTTGGATCATCTTTGGAGCTTTAGGATTATCCATTTGTAGGATTTTATCAGCGAAAACTCCTGTGGCATTCACCACCATTTTAGCTTGAAGGGTATACTTTTTCTTCGTTAGAAGATCTTGAATTTTCAACCCGGTAATTTTTCCAGATTGATCTTTTTCTAAGTTATTGACTTTGGTATAATTCAAAATGCAGGCTCCGGCCTCGTCTGCGGTTTGCGCAATATCCAGGGCCAGACGGGCATCGTCAAATTGACCATCGTGATAAACAACTCCCCCCATTAATCCTTTTTGAAGGACTGCAGGCAATCTTTTTATAGTTTCTTTTTTAGAGATGAAAGTGGATTTCCCAAGACTCAACCGGCCTGACATCCAATCATAAAGTTTTAAACCTACGCTGTATTGAATACGGTCAAACCAAGTGTAAATAGGGATAATAAAGGGCTGGTCATGCGCAAGGTGAGGGGCATTTTTAAGCAACTTTCCTCTTTCTTTCAATGCTTCCAATACCAGCATTACATCACCTTGCGCTAAATAGCGAACGCCGCCATGAACCAGTTTGGTGCTTCGGCTGGATGTGCCTTTGGCAAAATCAGCTTTCTCCAGTAATACGACAGACATCCCTCTGGATATGGCATCCAATGCAACTCCCAATCCTGAGGACCCTCCACCAATCACGGCAATATCCCAGACTTTTGAAGAGTCTTGGACTTGCTTTATGTTTTCTTCTCTATTCATTTCTTACTAAATCGATTTAAAAGTAAGAAAAAAGAAACAAAAAGAAATAAAAAGAAAGTAATAATTTAATGAAATGCTATTCTTTCCTATTGTTTTCATTAATTTTAAGTCATAAAAGAAAGTCAATGACCATCGCAGAGCGACATAAGTACATTTTAGATGAATTGAACAGGGCAGGTTTTGTGTCTGTTTCGGAGTTATCCAAAAGCATGGAGGTAACCATGGTAACGATCCGGAAGGATCTCAAAGTCTTGGAAGATAAAGGCTTACTATACAGGTCCCACGGTAGTGCGACTCCTGTTTCCCCCTATGTTTCAGATCGATCTGTCAACGTGAAAAAGCTGGAACAAGTAGAGGAGAAGAATAGGATTGCTGAAAAAGCCTTAGATTATTTAGTGGAGAATGAAGCGATTTTGATTGGGTCTGGAACTACGGTGGTTGCATTTGCTCAAGCAATTCCCAAAAATCTTCCTTTAACCGTCCTTACTGCGGCGATGAATGTCACCTTGGCATTGATAGATTCTCCGGAAGTGGAGTTGGTGCAATTGGGAGGGGTGGTAAGAAAAAGTAGTAGTTCTGCGGTGGGGCACTATGCAGAAGAAATGCTTCAGAATTTTGCCTGCAGTAAATTATTTCTCAGTGTGGATGGAGTGAGTTTGGAGCATGGGTTGACGACCTCCAATATGATGGAAGCGCACTTAAATGCTCAAATGATCAGGAATGTGCAAAAAACCATCGTTTTGGCAGACTCCAAGAAGTTTGGGAAAAAGGGATTTGGGAAGATTTGCGAACTAGAAGACGTGGATGTAATTATCACCGATGCGGGAATTCCTGATTTATTCCAAAAGAAGTTGGAGGAAAAAGGAATAGAAGTCGTGATTGTTTAATAGTCTTTATAGGTTTTTCTTTCCACGGAAGAGCCATTAGCATTCAAAGTAACTACATAGATAAAATCATACTCTATGTCCTCTAAATCCTTATATTTTTCAGCGTCTCCTACAAAGTAATTAGCGATCTGTCCTACCGTGTTGCTATGTCCTACCACTAAGATATTCCCTTCGTCCGCCTTCAACTTTTCTACTAACTCATCATGGTTTCTAGGATCATATACCTGTATTTCTAATTCTTGTTGATCTGCTGTAGGTTTTGCCGTGCTTTTAGTTCGGATGTAATTGGTGCTATAGATATGTTCTATATTCTTGTCGGAAAGAATTTGGGCGAGTTTTTGTGCTCTGATTTGTCCTACCTGTGCCAATTCAGGATCATCTCCTTCTAATTGCTTTTCAGCATGTCGGACGATATAAATTGTTTTTGGCTTTGGAGAAGGGGAGCAAGAAGCCAAAAATAGAAGCACTAAGGATAGTAGGACTAGATTTTTCATGAAATAAAGATAGTTTCGACGGAACAAAAAAAATGGAAATCCTTAAAAAAAGATAACCTTAAACGAGCAGATTCTGAAGTTTAAGGTTATCAATAAAAGGTTGAGCTGTGGGAGTTTAACCCGAAAACGTATTGTCCAGGTGTTGGTCCTTCGTCTTTACCGTTTCAAATTCCAGGAATTGCTCCCAGAATTCTTCCTCAGGTACAGCTGCTCTCAGATAAAGCTTCTCCTTTTTGACTGGATGGACAAATACCAGATTGAATGCATGTAGGTTGATACTGGCATCCGGATTAGGTTTTGCAAAACCATATTTAACATCTCCTCTGATAGGACATCCCATGGAAGCTAGCTGAACCCTGATTTGATGTGGTCTTCCTGAAACCGGACGAACTTCCAAGAGCCAATGGTCATTCATAAAGCCCAAAGTTTTGTAGTTGAGCTCTGCTTTTTGTGATCCGGGAACTTCCCGGTCATGGGCAGTTACGAAATTTTTCTGTTCGTCTTTTACTAACCAGTGGGTCAGTTTTCCTTGTTCTTCACGAGGCTTTCTTTTGACTATTGCCCAATAGACTTTGTGGATATCACGCTTTCGGAACAACTCCATCATTCGTTCCAATCCTTTGGATGTTCTGGCAAATGCTACCAAGCCACTGACAGGGCGGTCCAATCTATGGATCGGGTGAAGAAAGACAGCTCCCGGTTTATTATATTTTTTGGCAATGTAATCTTTGAGGTAGTCCGTCAACGTCTTATCGCCCGTCTTATCTCCTTGCACCAAAATGCCTGCAGCTTTATTGACGATCAATAGGTGGTTGTCTTCATAGACAACTGTAAATGGTTTCTTTTTCATAGAAATGCAAAGTTAGCCATTTTCTGTTGAGAGATAGAAATTTATATTCTTTGAGGCGTTGCAGAAGTTCTTAGTTTTGATAATCTTGTTAAGGAAACACCAATTTTATAAATGATGAAAAAGTATTTCCTCTACTTTTTATTAATCATAGCTTATTCTTGCCAAACTCCCAGTAACGAAAAATCAGATCCTGACCAACCAAAAGAAATCTCTATCGAGGTTGAAGATTCAGTAACTGTCAATGGTGTTTTGGCCCAACTTTTTTTATTTCAAACAGCAGATCAATACCATGTGATTTTTAAGGACTTTTTAAATTCCAAGGTTTATGTGGTGAACAAGGATAATGGAAAAATAGACTACGAATGGAGTAAATCCGGAGATGTGCCAGGTGCTTTTGGTTCTATGACCAAGCCATTGAGTATTTCTAAAGAAGGAAATATTGTGGTAGTAGATTATATGGCTGGCCAACGTGTATTCCAAAAAAATGGAGATGTGACCATGGTTGGAAAACCAGTAAAGAACCAGGTAAGTTTTGGAGGTCCTGTAAGCCTTCTTTCCGATAGCGAGGTAGTGTCAATTGATGGAGAAGAATATGTGTTGTATTCTCTTGATTTACTAGAGCAAGCGGAGGACTACAATTCTGAATTTCTTCAAAAGAGAAGAAATCTGATTTTGTCCAACTTAAAAACAGATGAGACTCGTTTAATTGTTCCTTTCCCAGAAGGGTCCAAGTTTTTGTCAGGAAAGGTTTTTCCTTTCGAAGATTTTCGCCCTCGATTTGTAGTCAATGAAGAGGAAGATCGATTGTATTTAATATTTCAAAACGAACCTGTTTTGTATACTTACCAATGGAATGATGGAAATCCTGTTTTTAGTTCAAGCCTTGCTATTTCATTGCCGGGATTTGAGGAAAATGAAGGAGTTGAAATCGGAGCAATTGGATTAGGTCAAGTAAGCGATCCAGAAAATGAACCTTTCCCTGCTCGAATTCAAGGGATAGCTCAAGCCGGAAATGGTTTTTTAATCACCTATAGCACTAAACCCAGCGAAAGATTATATAGTCTTTATAAGACTAAAGAAATATCAAAGGAACAACGAGATCAATTATTCAAAGAGATATCCAGGAAAACAGTATTTATGGATGATTCAGGAAACGTTTTTCCAGTGAATTTTCCAGAGATGTATTATGAATCCTTTGTCATGGTCGATGGCAAGATCCATTGGATGAAAAAAACAGATCCCAATACAGAAGCAGAAGATTTTACGGTGTATTGGGGGAAATTAAAGATTGAGTAGCTTTCAAATCACTCCAATTTCTCCTTGATATCCTTCATGATAGTCTCTGCATGGACCACACTGTTTTCTATAAAGAATTCCCGGGTGTTTAAGCCACCACATACCACTCCAGCTAAGTAAACTCCTGGTACGTTGGATTCCTGATTGGCTTGATCATAGCATGGTTGACGTTTTTCGTCCAAGCTTAATTCCACTCCTAATTGATCCAATAAAGCGAAATTGGGCTTGTACCCCGTCATTGCCAGTACAAAGTCATTTTCAATGGTAACCTCTCCTTCTGGTGTCGTGATGATTACTTCATGTTCTGTAATTTCTTTGACCCTTGATTTGGTGAAAGCTCGAATGGAGCCTTCTTTGATTCGGTTCATGATATCCGGACGAACCCAGTATTTCACATTTTGATCCACTTCATCTTCCAATAGTACCATACTCACTTCCGCTCCTTTTCTCCAGGTTTCCAAAGCTGCATCGACAGCGGAATTGGCTCCACCAACGACGAGGACTTTTCTTCCGATATAGGGCCAGGGCTCTTTATAATAGTGTTGAACTTTTGGGAGATCTTCTCCTGGCACATTCATCAAATTAGGAAGATCATAAAATCCGGTTGCCAGTACTATCTTTTTGGTGTAGTAAGTAGTTTTTGAGCTCGTAACTTCAAAAATATCTCCTTTCTTCGCTAGGGTTTGAACACCTTCGTACAAATTAACATTCAGTTTGAAATGAAAGAAGATCCTTCGGTAATACTCTAATGCTTCGGTTCTGGTAGGCTTATTTCCTACCGACATAAAAGGTACTCCTGCCATTTCCAATCGGTCAGAAGTAGAGAAAAAAGTCATATTGATTGGATAATTAAAAATGGAGTTGGTTAATGCACCTTTTTCAAGTATCACATAGTCCAAATTGGCTTTTTGGGCTTCCACTCCACAGGCAAGACCAATCGGACCCCCTCCCACAATCAATACATCATGAATTTTTGTTGTCATCAATTTTTAGGTTTGAGCTTTGAAACGATAGGTTTCATCGGTGAATTTACGGTAATCCCATTCAAAACTTCTCTCTTTGAAGGTTACATTTCCTGTTTTTTCTAAAACCAATGCAGAGCAGGAAACAGTTCCATAGTTATCATTTAATCGGATGAATTGGGCAGAAAGTCCTTCCTCCATTTTAGGAGGTACTCCAGTATCCGGTAACTTTTCCAGAGGAAAGGTCTCTTTTGAGTTCAGGATATTTAATAAGGCATTTGCACTGATAGTGGATTCAAACTGCTCTATGAGCTGACTTTTTGCCAATTGCACTTTAGGCCAGGGATCATTCAATAAACCATTGCTTAATCCATGAATTCCAGGTTCCACCTCCACAATATCTTCTCCATAATTGCTGTAGTAAAGCAAGTGGTTTCCATCCGATACGAGTAAGTTGAATCCGTCGTATTTTTCTTGATTGGTTTGGACTTCTTTTAAATAATCTAGGGGTGAGGAACTACTTTCTAGAAAATTTTGAACCAGCTTTCCTCTACTGATGAGCGCTTTTTTTGGGTGATGAAAATCCCGATAATTAGTCAATAGGGACCATCTTCCATTAGGGTGAAATCCCATCCAGGTGCCTTCACTTTTCAAATCTTTCCCTGCATAAAATCCAGATTCCCAAAGATGGGTCTTTTTGCTTGGTCTAATGAAAAATTCATCTCGATTGGCTCGGATAACTAAGGGGTAATCGGGATGATTTTTCCAGGAAAATACAACTAAGCACATATTTAAATGTAAAAAAAAGGCCGGAAATTCCGGCCTCGGTGGTGATTATCCAACATTCGATTCTTCTAGCAAAGGATAGTCTGTATATCCTTTTTCCCCTGGAGTATAGAAGGTGTCATGATCCCAATCTTCCAATGGGGCATTGGTTTCAAAACGTACTGGGAGATCTGGGTTTGAGATGAATAGTTTTCCAAATGCAACGGCATCAGCCAATCCTTCTTCTATGATTTTATTGCCTTTTTCCTGATCAAAAGAATTGTTGATCACCAAAGTACCCTTGTACAATGGTCGATATCTTTTTGCAATGTTTGGTTCCAAATAAGGAATCCCTGAAACATCTGTAAATGGTTCCGATAGGTGTAAATAAGCCAGATCGTAGTCGTTTAATTTTTTGATGATATAATCAAAAGTAGGAATGGTTTTTTCGTCAGCTTTCATTCCGAAAACGCCATTTAAAGAAGGGTTTAAACGAACTCCAATCTTATTTTCCGGCATTACTTCTTTAATCGCTTCAATGATTTCAAAAAGGATTTTTGCTCGGTTTTCAATACTTCCTCCATATTCATCCGTTCTTTCATTGCTGGTAGCATTGAAGAATTGATGCAATAAATATCCATTGGAAGAGTGAATTTCAACTCCGTCAAATCCTGCTTCTATGGCATTTTTGGCCCCGTTTTTAAAGTCCTCAATTGTCTGTTTGATTTCCTCCAAGCTCATTGCTTTAGGAGTTACTGTTTCCTTAAAGCCTTCTGGGGTATAAGATTTTTCATTGGGATTAATAGCAGAGGGGGCAAGAGGTAACTCACCGCCATGGAAATCAGGATGTGATATTCTCCCCACATGCCATAATTGGATGAAGATGTGTCCATTTTCTTCATGAACAGCTTTGGTAACTTCTTTCCAGCCTTCTATTTGCTCCTGAGAATAAATTCCTGGAGTATTGATGTAACCGACTGCCCTTTTAGAAATCTGGGATCCTTCAGTAATAATCAATCCAGCGGAAGCCCTTTGCCTATAGTATTTTGCGTGAATTTCGAAAGGTTTGTTTTCGGGATTAGCTGCTCTGGAACGCGTCATGGGTGCCATCCATACCCGATTGGACAAATTTAAATCGCCCACTTGTATAGGTTGTAATAATGCTTGGCTCTTACTCATGATAATAGTTGGTTTTTAGTTAAAAATTCAATGTCTATACAACTAATGTTTGGGCAAGAAAGTTCCTTCCTATGGGAAGTAAAAATTTTCCATATTAAATCGGAGATGTAAGTTGGAAATCAGTTCTTTAACACATTTTAATACTTTTTAATACGATTATTTTCGTAGAATTTTTGAAATTACGATTCTCTTCGTATAACTTTGGTACGAAAGATATCGTATAAGATAACCATGAGTAAACCTACAGAAGCCGAATTAGAGATTTTATCCCTGCTTTGGGAAAAGAAAGAAGCCAGTGTGAGACAGATTCACGAGGAGATTTCTAAGACCAAGGAGACGGGATATACTACTACTTTGAAAATCATGCAGATCATGCATGCCAAAGGGATGCTGACCAGAAATGAGCAAAGCAGAACGCATATTTATAAACCTGCTACCAATCAAGGGGAAACCCAAAAATCCCTCTTGAAAAACCTAATGACAACTGCCTTTGGTGGTTCCGCGAAAAAACTGGTCATGCAGGCACTTGGGCAAGAAAACCCTTCCAAGGAGGAGTTGAATGAAATAAGAGAATTTTTAGACCAACTAGAACAAAAATCCTGATGACAATTTTAAACGATTTGATACCGGATAACTTGCTTTATGCCTTGGGATGGACTTTGGTTCATTCGATTTGGCAGCTTGTATTAATAGGAGGAGCACTATGGTTGCTTCTTAAGTTGTTTGCTCGTCGAAGTCCCACTTTTAAGTACATTCTGGCCATGGGCAGTCTTGGGTTTACCTTACTCTTGGCTCTTGGGACATTTTTCTACCAGCTAACTATTCAAGCTCCGGATTCCCTTTTTGATAAGGTGACTTTGGATGCCATGGTAATAAGCCAAATGAATGAGGTATCTACGCTTAGTACAGAAAGTTTGGTTCCCAGAATAATTCACTGGATCGAGATTCAACTTCCTTTATTAGTGAATTTCTGGTTTTTGGGAGCTTTATTATTCTTGTTCAGATTGGTGAATAGCCTTTCTGAAATTAGAGTGCTTAGAAAATCTTCTACTCTAAATGAGGATGTGAACTTAAATGAAGTCTTAAAAAGACTTTCGAGTAGCCTAGGAGTCAGTAAAAAAGTACAGCTTCGAATCACAGAATTAGGCCAGTCTCCTATCACTTTTGGGTTTTTGAAGCCAGTGATCCTAATCCCCGCAGGATTGTTATTTCAACTATCACCTTCCCAGTTGGAAGCTATCCTTGCCCATGAATTGGCGCATGTAAAGAGAAATGATTATTTGGCAAATCTGATTCAATCCTCACTGGAAGTTGTGTTTTTCTACCATCCATGTTTTTGGTGGATGAGCCAAACAGTAAAAGAACTTCGTGAAAACGCTTCTGACGATTTGGCTGTTTCCGCTGGTATTTCCGCCAAAGAATTGGCGTTTGGCTTAGCCGAAGTGTTGAATTTTGCGAAGCAAAATCCCCCTGAATTAGCACTTGCAGCAGGGAAAAAACGAAACCCTACCCTTCAAAGAATTAAAAGAATCATGGGCTATCCAGCTCAGACCTATCCGCAAAACCCTATAATTTCTATCCCTATGTTAATCACATTAATACTTAGTGCCGGTTTAATTGCCAGTGCACAGCAGGATGTACCTGCCAAAACAGATATAGTTGAGCCCATCGCTCAAGTTGTTGTTAATAATGCCAATAAAAAGTTGGTGCCTAAGGTTGTGGAAGCAACCAAAGATCCCCTTGATAAAAAAGTCGAAAAGGTAATAATCACCGATGGGGTTCCAGTTTGGGTGAATGAAGAAAATGAAGTGATTGACCCAAAGGATAAAAAAGTATATCGTATCCAGGTCCAAGGAGATACTATTATCCATAAGGGGAAACCGATGGTTTGGAAGACCGATAAAAAAGGGACTTTTGTCTACAAATACAATGGAGAAGAGGTAGTTATTGAAAATATGCCTGAGCTAGAATTGGCTCCAATGCCTGAATTTCCAAAAGAAGCCATGGCACCTATGATGGATTTTGAAATTGCAGTTGCTCCTCAAATGGATTTTGAAATGGCACCAGTACCCGACTTTGAATTCGAAATGGCACCGGTTCCTGATTTTGAGATGGCCCCTTTGCCGCCATTGGAATTTGGAGAGGGATTTGCTCCAATGGTCTTTGGATTTAAAAATGGTCAGGATTGGGCTTTTTCTACTAAAGATACCATAGGAATGACCCAAGCTGAAAAAGAGAAATGGCAAAAAGATATGGAGCTTCGAGCTAAAGAAATGGCAAAAAGAGCGGAAGAATGGGCTGCTAAATGGGAAGAAAACGGCGCCGAATATGAGCTCAAAATGAAAGAATGGGAAAAGAGTATGGCTCCAAAAATGAAGGAGTTTGAAAAAAGAATGGAAGAATGGCAAAAAGCCTATGAACCAAAATTATTAGAGTTTGAAAGGAGGATGGAGGAATGGCAAAAAGCCAATGAGCCCAAAATGCAAGAGTTCGAAACGAAGATGAAAGCTTGGCAGGAAGAGAATGAGCCTTTGCTAAAGGGCTATGAGGAAAAGATGAAGGCTTGGGAGAAAGAAATGCAGCCGAAAATGGAAGAATATCAGCGTAAGATGGAAGAATGGCAAAAAGAAAATGCCGCTAAAATCGAAGAATTCCAGAAAAAACTACAAGAAGAGCTTAAAAAGAAAGACGATAACGAATAATTATACGTTAGAAGAAAATGACCTGAAAAGGTAATTGTGTGTTGATGCTTCAAAAAAGACCTGTTTCCTGAACAGGTCTTTTTTATTCAGATAATAACTTGTCTATCAAAATTTTATGGCTTTCAATCCATTGGGCGTAATAATCCCCTGTGCCGGGTCCACTAAACCCAGTATGGATCTTTCTAACCTTGTGATTTTTGTCAAGATAGATCAGGGTAGGAAAGGCAATAACTTCTTTCAAAGCAGGTAGGGATTTGGCCGCTTCTTCTTTTTTTGAGACACCTGCGATCAGTTGAGGATAAGGAACCCTAAACCTTTCTGCATGTTTTTTTAACCTTCCTGACGCATATTCAAAGTCAGGTTTGCTTTCAAAAGCCAGGGCAACTACTTCAATTCCTTTTGATTTGTTTTCCAAGTACCAAGGAGCCAGAAAATTGGTTTCATCCATGCAATTGGCACACCAGGTTCCAAACAGCTGGACCAGCACGATTTTGTCTTTAAAAGTGGAATCGCTGAGAGAAACGATCTCTCCATTTGCATTAGGAAAACTGAAGTCGAGGGTTTCATACCCATCTTTCAATTGGGTTAAATGGTCATTTTCAGGTAGTTCAAAAGACTCATTTCTTGTTGCTTCAAAGGTTTGGAAATAAATGGGGCCAGACCTGAACCTTCCTGTAACTTTTCCATAATTGTTTGCCTTGCCTGTAAAGAAAAAGGCATGTCCTCCATCGAAAGCGCTTAGGTAAAAAGTATCTCCACTTACATTGCCTTCCAGAAAACGATAATCTCCTACATTGGTCAGAAAAGTTCCGGTGATTTTATTTCCGTTTTGTTCGAAAATGCCCAGTGCCTGATAGGTGCTGCTATCTGATCTTATAAATTCAAATTCCCATTTTCCAGAAAAGTCTGTTTTGGGAGGTTCCGATACAGGAAATCTTGTATCGATGTTACGTTCAGCCACAAATCCAGAATGGTAGTTCTTTTGGTAATTTCTTTGATATTTTCCTTGGATGCTGCCATCCTCCATCATTTTGGCATGTACCTCAGAATCAAATGCATTCATGATGATATGGATGCTATCTTCTTTAATTTCTACATCAGGAACAGCCAGGTTCTCACTGTCATTTTTTAAGTAAGCGGTCCAATTATCTCCGGATTTTTCTAAGCTGAACCAAAATGGCAAGTGGTCTTCGCCTAAGTCCAGATAACCATGCCAATTTCCCTCAAAATTTATGTTTTTTTCGGGGCTTTTCTGACAGCTAAATAGCAGACAAAACAGGAGGAAATGTAGGATTGTTTTTTTCATAGGTAAGAAGTGCGACCACAAATCTATCAGGATAATTCAATTTAGTCTACATGGATAGTAGGGTAATTAAAAATCAGTGATGGGATTTTCTTCCACTTTTCCGAAGAGAGTTGAATTTTTATGGGAAATTGCCCCACTTTTAAAATTCCTGCCACAGGATGTTTCAAGTAAATTGGACTATTTTGTAGTAAAAGGCCTCAATACTGTCTGAAAAGGTAGTTTTTTGAATTTTATAAAGGGCTGTTAATCATTTGAATACCTTCAAAAAAATAAGCGAAATATTTTGTTAAATATTGGCTTGGATCAAACTTTTGGCTACTTTTAAGATAAAGTGGGAAAAAGTGGGGCAAAGTGGTAGAATGTGTATATCATTTTATTACTTTTGTCTTTACTACATACTCAAGAAAAAAAGAGCGAAATGTTCAATAGTCAATATGATTGCAAGCTAGATCCCAAAGGGCGTCTGGTATTGCCTGCCAAAATCAAGGCGGCGATACCTGAGGCGAACGGGTCTGCGCTAATGCTTCGTATGGCGGAGGATAAATGTTTAGCTCTTTATCCCATGAATGAGTATAAAAAACTGGAAAGCCAGGTAAGATCCCTTTCGATCAACAATGCTGAACAAAGAAAGCTACAGCGTTCATTTTTCATTACCAGCGTAGAAGTAGAGTTGGATAGCTCAGGGCGTCTGTTGATTCCGAAGATATACCAGAGTTATGGTGAGTTGGGGAAAGAAGTGGTAGTCGTCGGAATGGGGAGTAGAATCGAGATTTGGAATCCGGACAAATACTTGCAGAACATCATTTCTGATCCTGCAGACTTGTCTCAATTAATGGAAAAATACCTCTCCTGATAATTATGACAGAGTCTGTTTACCATATCCCAGTGATGCTAGCCCAATGCACTGAAGGCTTGGCTATTAATCCCAATGGAATTTATGTTGACGTTACGTTTGGTGGAGGGGGGCATTCGCGTGAAATCCTAAAATATTTGGACCAAGGTCATCTATATGGATTCGATCAAGATATAGATGCGAAGGCAAATATTCCTGAAAATGAGCGATTCACCTTTGTGGAAGCAAATTTCCGAGACCTAAAACGTTATTTGAGGTTGCATGGCGTTAAGAAGGTGGATGGGATTCTCGCTGATTTGGGAATCAGTTCTCATCAAATTGACGAACCAAGTCGGGGATTTTCTACCCGATTCAGTGGGAGTTTGGATATGAGAATGAATCAATCCGCTGATTTATCAGCCAAAGAGGTATTGAATACTTATGAGGAATCTAAGCTTCATAAGATTTTTGGCATTTATGGAGAAGTGAAAAATGCCAAGACCTTGGCGCAAGCGATTGTTTCTGAGAGAGCTGCTCAGCCATTTGAAACGACAGAAGGCTTTACGGCTTTCTTGAAAAAATATGCTCCAAGGGGTAAGGATTTTAAATACTATGCTCAGGTTTTTCAAGCCTTGCGGATAGAAGTAAATGATGAAATGGGTGCATTGGAAGAGATGTTGCTTGATGCGGTAGATCTTTTGAACCCAGAAGGTAGGCTGGTAGTGATGAGCTATCATAGCCTTGAGGACCGATTGGTCAAGAACCTGATCCAGAAAGGGAAATTTCAGGGTGAAGTAGAAAAAGATTTTTATGGCAATCTTCTCAGGCCATTGGACCCAGTAAGTAGGGGGGCGATCGTGGCAGATGAGGAAGAGATTGCTAGAAATCCCAGAGCAAGAAGTGCAAAACTGAGAGTTGCTAAAAAGAGAGGGAAATGAGTCAGAACACATTTAAAAAGAAACTCAAAAAAGGGAATACTCCGAAAAGAGGCAATGGTCCTAGAAAAACCATTTTCACTTGGATAGAGGAGAAGTTGAATGTTACCGGCTTGCTCGGGGAAGGAGTCCCTGTTCAACTGGTGCCTCCTGTTGGGTTTGTGGTGTTGTTGGCTTTGATCTATATCTGGAGTAATCACCGTGCTGAAAATATGGTGAGAAAAATAGAGAGAGTGCAGCAGGAAGTAGAAGACCTTCGAGCTGATGTGACTACACTGGAGGCAGAGTACATGTTGAGTAGCATGCAGTCGGAGGTAGCCAAACGTGTGTCAGAAAAAGGAATAGAAGAATTAAATCAACCACCGATTAAAATCGAGGTAGATAAGTGAATATAAAACGATCCATATTACTCAGAGTGAGGGTGGTTTTCATCCTTGTTGCGCTGGTTGCAGCTGCAATACCTTACCGTATTGCCAAACTGCAATTGGAGGAGGGAGATAAATGGAGAGAAAAAGCAGAAACCATCAATTTCAAGTACCGGGAAGTTCCTGCGACACGTGGTAATATTTATGCCGGTGATGGCAGCTTGATGGCGACTAGTTTACCTTTTTATAGAGTAGCAATTGATCCTACCATTGTGAAAGAGGATCGCTATAAGGCAAAAATTGACTCTTTGTCACAAAAACTCTCAGCTTTTTATAAAGACAAATCTGCAACTGCCTACAAGAGAATGATTACGGATGCCAGAAAGGACAATAAAAGGTATTTGGTATTGAATAGACGTCAAATTGGCTATCAGGACATGCAGATGATGTCCACTTGGCCAATCTTCAGAGGCGGTCGTCTTGGAGGAGGTGTGCTATTTGAGAAAGTTGAAAAAAGATACCGGCCATTTAATTCTCTTGCCAGTAGAACAGTGGGTTTTCTGAATGAAGATGAATATGGAGCAGGAATTGAATACTCCTTTAATGAGTATTTGAAGGGGAAAGATGGAAAGGCTTTATTCCAAAGGTTAGCAGGTGGAAGTTGGAAGCCTGTATTTGATGCGGAAGATGTCAAGCCTGAAAATGGGTTTGATGTGATCACTACCTTGGATGTGAATATTCAAGATGTAGCTGAAACTGCTTTAAGAAGACAATTGGAAGATCGGGATGCAGAATTCGGGTCAGTCATTGTGATTGAAGTAAAGACCGGCCAAATCAAAGCCATTGCCAATCTTCAGAAGAATAAAAAAGGAGTAGGCTATGGTGAAAACTACAATTTCGCGGTAGGGGACCAAGGAAATACAGAACCAGGCTCTACTTTCAAATTACTTTCCATGTTGGCTTTATTGGAAGAAAATAAAATCAGCTTAAATGATAAAGTAGAGACTGGAAATGGAGCGCATAAGTTCTACGACCGCACCATGCGGGATGCGAAGTATGGAGGTTATGGAACCTTGACCATTCGGGAAGCATTTGAAAAATCTTCTAATGTGGCCATTTCAAAATTGGTGGATGAAAACTTTGGCTCTAGTCCTTCCAAGTTCATGGCCTATGTAGAAAAGGCAGGTTTAAAGGATCCGGTAGGATTCCAACTAGTAGGGGAAGGAAGGCCCTATTTCAAAAATCCTGGAGATAAAAATTGGTATGGAACTTCTTTGCCTTGGATTTCCATAGGCTATGAAATCAAATTAAATCCGCTACATACCCTCTCTTTATATAATGCAGTGGCTAATGGAGGGAAAATGGTGAAACCTTTTATTGTGAAGGCTATCGCCAAAGGAAATACGATTCATGAGGAGTTTGAAACTGAAGTTATTCGGGATCAAATCGCTTCGGAGAAGACTATTAAGCTTTTGCAAGAGCTCTTAGAAGGGGTGGTTGTAAGAGGAACTGCCCGAAATATTGCCAATGCTGATTACAAAATTGCTGGAAAAACCGGTACAGCTCAAAAGCTGATTGATGGCAGATATACTCAAAAGTATTACACCAGTTTTGCGGGGTATTTTCCAGCGGACAACCCAAAATATTCGATGATCGTGGTGATTGACAGTCCAAAAGGTTTTGCTGCCTACGGAGGTGACGTTTCTGCTCCAGTGTTTAAAGAAATTGCCGATCGAATCTATGCCTTGGATTTAGAACTCAACCCCTCTAATCAAAATCAGATTTATCAAGCTGAAAATTCTGATTCAAAGACTCCATTTATTCGAGCAGGTAGAGGGGGCGAATTGAACGAGATTTTTGAAGAATTAGGAGTTCAGGCTGCTCTTGCTAATGCAGAAGAATGGGTAAGGTCGGTTTCTAACAATGAGAAAATCCAATGGGAAAACAATGAGACAGAAATGCCTCAGGTTCCTGATGTGTCAGGATTACCATTAAGAGATGCACTTTTTATCCTGGAGAATAAAGGGTTAAAAGTCAATTATTCAGGGAAAGGAGTAGTGAAGCGACAATCTATTTCTCCTGGTTCGGAATTAATTAAAAATGCCACGATAAATCTTGTATTAGGCTAAATGAAAGTATTGAAGGACATATTGTATAAAGTTTCTCTGATCAGCACTACCGGTGATATGGAAATGCGGATTCAGAACATTGTCTTTGATAGCCGGAAAGTGGTAGAAAGGTCAGTTTTCGTAGCAGTACCAGGGACCCAAGTGGATGGTCATGACTTCATCGAAGTTGCCATTGAAAAAGGAGCCACTGTCATCATTTGCGAAAAGCTCCCAGAGCAATTAAAAGATAGGATAGCCTACATCCAAGTAGTGAGTTCTGCCAAAGCAATGGGGATCATGGCAGCAAATTATTTTGATAATCCTTCCGAAAAAATGAAGGTAGTAGCAGTGACTGGTACTAATGGGAAAACCACCACGGTGACTTTACTGCATCAGCTTTTTATGGAAATGGGATATAGTGTAGGATTACTTTCTACAGTAGAAAACAAGATCAACTCGGAAGTTATTCCCGCTACTCATACTACGCCAGATTCGGTGAGTGTTCAAGCATTGCTTCGACAAATGTTGGATGCAGGATGTACCCATTGTTTTATGGAGGCAAGTTCCCATGCGATCGTTCAGGAAAGAATTGCCGGTTTAAAAATGGCAGGAGCGGTATTTACCAATATCTCACACGACCATCTGGATTATCATAAAACTTTTGATGAATACATCAAAGCAAAGAAGAAGCTCTTTGATGAGCTTCCAAAAGATGCTTTTGCCTTGGTCAATGCGGATGATAAAAGAGGGATGGTTATGCTTCAAAACTGCAAGGGCGCTCATCAAACCTTTGGTTTAAAAACTCCGGCAGATTTCAAAGCCAAAATCATATCCAATACCCTGGAAGGTCTGGAGCTTGAGATCAATAATAAATTGATCTGGTTTCGAATGATCGGTGCTTTCAATGCTTATAATCTCTTGGGTGTCATGGGAACAGCAGTGTTGTTAGGAGAGGATGAAGAAGAAGTACTTCGTGAATTGTCTGGTATTAAAGGAGCGAAAGGAAGGTTTGACAGAATTTCAATAGGTGGGATTACAGCCATTGTAGATTATGCGCATACACCGGATGCTTTAGATAATGTGTTGAAAACCATTAATGGGGTTCGCACAGGTAACGAGCAATTGATTACGGTAGTTGGCTGTGGAGGAAATCGTGACAAAACGAAGCGGCCTATCATGGCCAAGATTGCAGTTCAGGAAAGTGATAAAGCCATTTTGACTTCAGATAATCCAAGGTTTGAAAAGCCAATGGACATTTTAAAAGACATGTTGGAGGGCGTTAGTCCCACGGAACTACGGAAGACATTGACCATTGAGGACCGCAAAGAAGCAATTAAAACGGCGTGCATGCTTTCTAATAAGGGAGATATCATTCTAGTCGCAGGAAAAGGACATGAAGATTATCAAGAAATAGAAGGTGTGAAGCATCACTTTGACGATGCGGAAGTAGTGAAAGAATTATTAACTCAATTTACCCAGAGCTGAGATGTTGTATCCCATATTTGAATATTTAGATCAAGTCTTGGACATTCCGGGTACAGGTGTGTTTCGGTACATTTCATTTCGAGCGGGGATGGCAGCACTCTTTTCTTTGATCATCACCATCACTTTTGGACAAAACATCATCAACTGGATCAGAAGGAAGCAAATTGGAGAGACAGTTCGGGATTTAGGGTTGGAAGGACAAAATCAGAAAAAAGGTACTCCTACGATGGGAGGACTGATGATTATTGCAGCTATTCTGATTCCTACATTATTATTCGGTGATCTCAATAACATTTACATTATCCTTCTATTGATTACGACCATTTGGTTGGGAGGAATTGGCTTTTTGGATGATTACATCAAAGTCTTTAAAAAGAACAAAGAGGGACTTGCAGGAAAGTTTAAAATAGTAGGACAAATCGGAATTGGGATTATTGTAGGAACCACACTTTACTTCAATGAAGATGTGGTTATTCGGGAATTTCAAACCCCTGTTTCCATAGAGGAAGGAGTCGTAGAAACGCCGGCATTCAGGGATGTGAAGGTTGCAAAAACTACCATTCCTTTTGTCAAAAACAATGAGTTGAATTATGAGACGTTATTAGGCTTCCTCGGAGAAGCAATGACTCCTATTTTATACATTTTTGTAGTGACTTTTATCATTACAGCGGTATCCAACGGGGCAAATATTACAGATGGAATAGATGGCCTGGCTGCAGGGACCTCTGCAATAATAGGCCTGACCATAGCCATTTTTGCCTATATCTCAGGAAATGCCATTTTCTCGCAATACCTCAATATCATGTACATCCCTAACTCCGGTGAGTTGGTGATTTTTGCATCTGCATTTATAGGAGCCTGCATTGGATTCCTTTGGTACAATGCCTATCCAGCCCAGGTTTTTATGGGAGACACGGGAAGTCTGATGCTTGGAGGAGTGATTGCCGTTTTGGCCCTGACTTTAAGAAAAGAATTATTGATTCCATTGATGTGTGGAATTTTCGTGGTTGAAAATGCCAGTGTGGTGTTGCAGGTCAGCTACTTCAAATACACGAAAAAGAAATATGGGGAGGGAAGAAGGATATTTCTGATGTCTCCTCTACATCATCATTATCAAAAGAAAAATATTCCTGAGCCAAAGATTGTAACCAGGTTTTGGATTGTTGGGATCCTTCTGGCAGTGATCACATTGGCAACATTGAAATTGAGATAAAACGAATATGAAACAAATAACCATACTAGGTGCAGGCGAAAGCGGATTGGGAGCAGCATTGCTCGCAAAACGGCAGGGCTATGCGGTATGGGTTTCAGATTCAGGTCGCATTAATGAGGCTCGGAAAGAGAAGTTGGAGATCGAGGAGATTCCATATGAAGAAGGTCTTCATTCTGAAGCAATCATATTGAATTCGGATTTGATCATAAAATCTCCTGGCATTCCAAGCAATACTAATATTGTGATGAAAGCGATGGAAGAAGGGATTGCGGTAATTGATGAATTGGAGTTTGCCAATCGATACAGTGCAGGGAAAGTAATTGCTATTTCTGGTACTAATGGTAAAACAACTACTACGCTTCTGACTTATCATTTGTTGAAAACTGCCGGGTTTGACGTGGGATTGGCTGGAAATGTAGGAAAAAGCTGGGCAGCACAATTACTGGAAGAAGATCATGATTGGTGGGTGATTGAATGTAGTAGTTTCCAAATCGATGGGTTTTTCTGCTTCAGACCTTCCATAGCCATTTTGACCAATATTACTCCGGACCATCTGGATCGATATGATTATCAATTGCAGAATTATGTCCATTCCAAAATGGGGTTGTTCAAAAATATGGGGCCTAGAGATAAAGCTATTTTAAATCTAGACGATTCATTGACGGCAGAAGGTCTTGAGGGCGTAAAGTTCAGGCCAGAAAAGCTTTGGTTTTCTACCAAGACACCACAAACCCATGGGGGGTATTATGACGGAGAAAATCTGGTGTTTAAAACTGATGAAAAGTCCGTTTCTATTCCTGTAAATGAGTTTTCTCTTCAAGGAGAACATAATTATTTGAATGCGTTATGCGCAGGAATAGCTTGTCTTTTGGCAGGGGTGAATGAAGAGCAATTGAAGGCGGGATTGTCCACCTTCAAAAATGCCTCACACCGCATGGAATTGATCAGAGTAATTGACGGAGTCAGCTTTATCAATGACAGTAAGGGTACCAATGTGGAGGCTACAGCTTATGCATTGGATGCTTTTAAAAATCCATTGATATGGATTGCGGGCGGGGTAGATAAAGGGAATGATTATCGTTCAGTGAAAGGCTTGGTAAAAAGGAAGGTGAAATCCCTCATTTGCCTAGGTAAGGATAATAAGAAATTGAAGGATGCTTTTCAAAATAGTGTAGAAGATATCCGGGAAACGCAGAGTATCAAAGAAGCCGTAAGTTGGGGCAAAATGTTGGCGAAAGCCGGAGACGTGGTATTACTTTCTCCAGCATGTGCAAGTTTTGACTTGTTTAAAAATTATGAGGATCGGGGAGAGCAATTTCGAACCGCAGTAAATGAACTCAAACCAGAAACCATCACATGAATCAGTTTAAGGCATGGATAGATGAGCACTTTAAGGGAGATCCTCTTATTTGGGGGATTGTAATCTTATTGTCTCTTTTCAGTATTCTGGTGGTGTATTCTGCCACGGGATCATTGGCCTATAAATATGCAGGAGGAAATACCGAGGTCTATTTATTCAGACACTCGTTTTTGGTATTTGTCTCATTGGTGGTCATGTGGTTTGCCCATAAAATTCCGTATAGGAACTATGCGCTTTATGCCAGATTGGCCATGTACCTATCTATTCCTTTGTTATTGTTTACTTACATGTTTGGGTCTAATATCAATGAGGCAAATAGATGGTTGACCATTCCTTTGATTAATCAAGCTTTCCAGCCATCAGATTTGGCAAAGCTGGCACTGATTGCCGCTTTGGCTGCGATGCTAGCCAGTAAGCAGAATAACATCAAAGATTTCAAGAACACTTTTGTTCCAATCATCATTGCCATTGGAGTGATTTGTTTATTGATCGCTTTGGCAAATATGTCTACTGCCATTCTCCTATTGTTGACATGCCTGTTGATCATGTTTGTCGGCAGGGTTCCCGTAAAATACCTAGCCATGGTGGTCATGGTAGGGATGCTTGGATTGACTGCCGCAGTTTTCTTGGGACAAAGAGGAGAGACTTTCTTCTCCAGAATTGAAGCATTTATGGATAAGGAGGAAGTGCCTTTCCAAGCGGAGCAATCCTATATCGCCATTGCAACTGGAGGAGTTACCGGGAAGGGTCCCGGAAATAGTGAGCAACGAAATTCTTTACCACACCCCTATTCAGATTTTATCTACGCGATCATTATAGAAGAATATGGATTGGTTGGAGGAGCCTCTGTATTGTTTCTGTACTTGGCTTTGCTGTATAGAGGAATGAGAATCGTAGCCAATTCCAATAAAGCATTTGGGGGCTTGCTTTCAGCAGGGCTCAGTTTTGCATTGGTGATTCAGGCTCTGGTGAATATGGCAGTAGCAGTTGGATTGGGACCGATTACTGGTTTGCCTCTACCATTACTGAGTATGGGAGGGACCTCATTGGTCTTTACAGGGATTTCCCTGGGGATCATCTTGTCGGTAAGTAGGGGAGATCATCAAGACGAAGAAGTGGGGAGCGTAGCTGCTACCAATAAATCAAGATTAAAAACAGCTTAGTATCGAAACGACTAGAACATATCACATCATGATCAGTGGAGGAGGAACAGGGGGGCATATCTACCCTGCAATCGCCATTGCCAATGCCTGGAAAGAAGAATTTCCAGACAGCGAGATTCTATTTGTTGGGGCGCTGGGTAAAATGGAAATGCAAAAAGTTCCAGAGGCGGGCTATCGAATTGAAGGCTTACCAGTAGCAGGGCTTCAGCGAAGGTTGACTTTGGAAAATCTAAAGTTCCCATTTAAACTTTTGAATAGCTTGATGCAAGCCAGAAAAATGGTGAAGGAGTTTAAGCCAGACGTGGTGGTGGGTGTGGGAGGTTATGCCAGTGGACCTGTATTGTTTGTAGCGCAAAGAATGGGTATTCCCACTTTGGTGCAGGAGCAGAATTCTTACGCAGGACTGACCAATAAATTATTGGCCAAAAAAGCCAATAAAATATGTGTGGCTTACCCTGATATGGAGCGATTCTTTCCAGCAGAAAAGATTGCTTATACAGGAAACCCTGTGAGGAAGGATATTCTGGATTTATCTGGAAAAAGAGAGCCGGCACTCGCACATTTTAAGCTGGAGGAAGGAAAGAAAACGGTGTTGGTTTTAGGCGGCTCTTTAGGAGCAAGAACTTTAAACCAAGCGGTTTTAAAAGACATGAAATCCTTGGATAAAGAGGGGTATCAGGTGCTTTGGCAATCTGGTAAATATTATTTCAAGGACATGCTTGAAAAGACCGAAAAAGCAGGTTTGAAAAATATTCATTTAAGGGAATTTATCCGAGAAATGGATTTGGCTTATGCGGCTGCGGATCTGATTGTTTCCAGAGCGGGAGCATTGTCAGTATCCGAGTTGTCTTTGGTAGGAAAGCCAGTGATTTTCATTCCATCTCCCAATGTAGCGGAAGATCATCAGACCAAAAATGCGATGGCTTATGTAAGTCATGATGCAGCTTGGTTGCTGAGGGATCAAGAAGCTGTAGGGAAGCTAAAATTGAAAGTAGATGAACTAATGGAAGACCCAGCAATTGGGCTTGCATTAGGAATGAATATCAAGAGTTTGGCAAAGCCGGATGCGGCCATTGCCATCAGAAAAGAAATTGAACAATTAGTAGCATGAGCTTCGAAGGAATACATAGGGTTTATTTCCTAGGAATCGGAGGCATTGGCATGAGTGCCCTTGCTCGATGGTTCAACCATGAGGGATATGCGGTGTCTGGATACGACCGTACGCCATCTCCATTGATAGGAGAGTTGATGGCGGAAGGCATGACTGTGACATTTGATGACTCTATAGATAGCATTCCTGAAGCGATCAAGAAGTCTCCGGATTCAAGTCTGATTGTGTGGACTCCGGCGATGCCAAAAGATAGTGTTCAGTTAGCCTATTTTAGAGAGAAAGGCTTCGCCTTGAAAAAGAGATCTGAAGTACTGGGAATGGTGACAGAGAATTTCTATACCATCGCGGTAGCAGGAACTCATGGGAAGACGACTACTTCCTCTTTGATTGCTCATTTGTTCAAGGATGCTGGAAAACCTATCGCTGCTTTCTTGGGAGGAATTACCCAAAACTATCAGAGTAATCTGATTTTGGGCAAAAAGAAATCCAAAAAGCAACGATTTGTAGTAGTGGAAGCGGATGAGTTTGACCGATCATTTATGAGACTGCATCCCAATGAGGCCGTGTTGACTAGTACTGACGCGGACCACTTGGATATCTATGGGGATGAAAGCACCATTTTAGATGGTTTTGGAGACTTTGTAAAGCTAATTGACAAAAAAGGCAAATTGTTTATTCAGTTTAATGCTGCAGATAGGCTTGGTCTGGATCGCTTACCAAAATTGATCACTAGAAAATATGGCTTAAGGTCTGAAGGGATTAGGGCAGAGAATATACAAGCTCGACCTGGATCCTTCCTGTTTGATTATGTAGATGGGAAAAAAGTAATTCCTCATTTGGAGTTGCATATCCCAGGTTTTCATAATGTTGAAAATGCCTTGGCAGCTATTGCCATTGCTACAGAACACGGAATCACAGATGAAGAAATAAGGAAAGGACTTGCTTCTTTCAAAGGTGTAAAAAGAAGATTTGAGATTCATGTCAACCAAAATCATCTGGTTTATATTGATGATTACGCGCATCATCCTGAGGAAATCAGAGCTTGTTTAAGTTCTGTGATTGCCATGTATCCAACCAGTAAGCTTACGGTGGTGTTCCAACCTCACTTGTATTCCAGAACCAGGGATTTTGCAGAGGGATTTTCGGAGAGTCTTTCACTGGCCGATGAGGTGATTTTATTGGATATCTATCCTGCAAGGGAGCTCCCTATTGAAGGAGTAAGCTCCACTATGCTTTTGGAGAAAATTGAGTCCAAGAAGAAGACCTTGGTAAGCAAGGCTGATTTGATGGGCTATTTGGAAAAATCTGCTCCCGAGGTCTTAGTGACCCTTGGAGCTGGTGATATAGATCGTTTAGTTCCTGGAATTGCTTCCTGGATGGAGTCTAGACAAAAATTAAACACAGTATGAAAAAGATCAGGATCAAAAAGACACTTGTTTTTCTGGTGCTATGCATGGTGCTGGTCGGCTTCATTGGCTTTGTGGAGAAGCAAACCTTGTACAAGACTTTTCAAGGTGCTGAGATAAATATTGATGGGGTCAGTGGGGTCTACTTTGTGGAGGAGAAAGAAATACAGGAGATCATGAGATCTGCTTTTCCTGAATTAAAAGCAGGTTTGATGTTGGAAGAAGTCAGATTGGAGGAAGTGGAGAAAAGACTGGCTGGTCATCCCTTTATTAAATCAGTGGAGGCTTCCATCGGCCAAAAGGGAATATTGAATTTAAAGATTCAGCAGCACCAACCCATTGCAAGAATTGCGCGGTCCTATGCTGCAGATGGATATATCACGGTGGAGGGAAAAGTAATTCCTACTTCTCCTTCTTATACTAGTAGAGTATTGATTTTGCAAGGCAAACAAGCCGAGCAATTGATGGATAAAGGCGATGTGATGGAGCAAATGCCTGAGTTGATGGACCTGATCAATTTCATCGTAGAGGATGATTTTTGGTCTGCCCAGATCCCGGAATTGGAAGTGAATTCCAAAACGGATATTCGATTGATGCAGCAAGTGGGAAAGCAGGTCATCGAATTTGGAGATGCCAATGACATCGCCGAGAAGTTTAAGAAAATTGAAGTCTTCTATAAGGAGATATTACCGCGAAAAGGTTGGAATGCCTATGAGCGTGTGAGCGTAAAGTTTAAAGATCAAATTGTTTGTGAATAATAGCTTGGGAATGGAAAATGATAGACTAATCGTCGGACTAGATATTGGAACCACCAAAATCTGTGCGATCATCGGCCGAAAAAATGAGTTTGGCAAACTCGAAGTACTCGGAATGGGAAAAGCCATTTCTGACGGTGTCAATCGTGGTGTTGTCACCAACATTGACAAAACTGTGCATGCTATCCAAAAAGCTGTCGAAGATGCTTCTGAAATGGCTGATGTGGATATTGCAGAAGTCATTGTCGGGATTGCAGGACAGCACATTCAAAGCAAAATAGTGCATGGAAGCATTATGCGAACTCCAACAGAAGATGAGATTACAGTAGAGGACGTAAGGAGACTTTCCAGCGACATGGAAAACATTGTCGTTCCTCCGGGAAATAGCATCATCCATGTAATGCCACAGGATTACACCGTCGATTATGAAGGTGGGATTAAGGATCCTGTAGGAATGTCTGGAACTCGTCTGGAGGCAGACTTCCACATTATCACCGCACAAACAACCGCCATCAATAACATCAATAGATGTGTTCGAAGAGCCAACCTCACTTCCAAGCAGTTGATTCTCGAGCCATTGGCAAGTTCCTTATCAGTACTCAGTGATGATGAAAAAGAAGCAGGAGTTTGTTTAGTGGATATTGGTGGAGGTACTACTGATATTGCCATTTTCTATGAAAATATTATCCGCCATACAGCTGTAATTCCATTGGGTGGAAACATCATCACTACCGATATCAAAGAAGGGTGTATGGTGATGCAAAATCAAGCTGAGCTATTGAAAACAAGATTTGGAAAGGCCATTGCCAATGAAGCTAATCCAAATGAAATCGTCTCCATCCCTGGATTAAGAAATAGACCTCCTAAAGAAATTTCGATTCGAAATCTGGCTTCGATTATAGAGGCAAGAATGGAAGAAATCATTGAGATCGTCCAAAACGAAATTATGCAATCGGGTCACTATAAGAAGCTTGCAGCAGGGATTGTGTTGACTGGAGGAGGCTCTCAATTGCAGTTCATCAGTCAGCTATTTGAATACATGACTGGATTGGATACCCGCATTGGATATCCCAATGAGCATTTAGGGAAGTCGGTAGTAGAAGATGTGAAATCTCCTATGTATGCCACATCTGTAGGGCTTGTTTTAGCAGGCTTTAAATCTCTGGATGATCGGGAAGAAGGATATAAACAAAGACTTGCCAATTCGGGACCGATCGTGAGGCAAGAAAATAAAGAATTGATATCAAAAGATATTTTCCGAAGCATAGGTGCCAAGCTGAAAGGTTTGATTACCGATGATATCGGAGATGATATTACCTACTAGGGCTTATGATTGAGGGGAGATAATTGGCTTTGCTTTTTATTTCCCCATTTAACCTTTTTACTAACAACTGAAAATAGTTCACCAAATAAATAAATATGTCAGATAACATGAAAGATTACAGATTTGATCTTCCAAAAAATCAAAAGTCGATTATCAAAGTAATTGGCGTTGGTGGAGGCGGTTCCAATGCCGTGAACCACATGTTCAGCCAAGGAATTAAAGATGTGGAGTTTGTCGTGGTCAACACAGATGCGCAGGCTTTAAAATCTAGTCCGGTTCCTTTGAGACTTCAATTGGGAGCAAACCTTACCGAAGGTTTAGGCGCAGGAGCAAATCCTGAGCAAGGAAAAAATGCAGCGATCGAGTCCCAGGATGAGATTCGTGAGTTATTGGCTGATAATACCAAGATGGTATTTATTACAGCAGGAATGGGGGGAGGTACCGGAACCGGTGCGGCTCCAATCATTGCAAAAATTGCAAAAGAATTGAACATATTAACGGTAGGTATTGTGACTGCTCCGTTTATGTTTGAGGGTAAAAAGAAAATGAACGTTGCGCAGCAAGGGATCGAAGCTCTACGTGAAAATTGCGATACCGTGTTGGTGATTTTGAACGATAAGCTAAGAGAGATTTATGGTAATCTAGCGATCAGAACTGCTTTTGGTAAAGCAGATGATATCCTAACTACCGCTGCTAAGTCTATTGCAGAAATCATTACCATACATCAAGATGTCAATGTCGATTTTGAAGATGTGAAGACTGTCATGAAAGATGCTGGTGCCGCAGTGATGGGCTCCTCAACTGAAGAAGGCGAAGGAAGAGCAATCCGTGCTGCTGGAGCAGCTATTTCTTCTCCGTTGTTGAATAACGTAGATATCAAAGGAGCTGAAAAGATTCTTCTTTCTATCATGTCTGGTGAGGATGAAGAATTGTCCATGGATGAGTTGAGTGAAATTACCGAATACATTCAGGAGAAAGCCGGAGATAATGCGGAAGTGATTTTTGGTCAGGGTATTGACGTGGAACTAGGAAGGGCGATTCGTGTAACTGTAATCGCAACTGGTTTTGAAATGGATCGATTGGAAGGGGCAGCTAAAAAAGCTGAGATGAAGACGCCTTTGCCAACCCCAGTGATTGCTCCAAGCGTGGTTGATAAAACCCCTGAGCCCGAGGCTGTAAAAACAGTGATCAATTTGGATTCCGGGAAAAGTGAAAAAGTAAAAGAAGAAGCTGTAGGCAATGGTTCTACCTTTGTTTTTTCATTCCCAAAAGCAGCTCCTTCAGCCAATAAGCCAGTAGAAGAGAATCCGGGTAAGAAGGTGGAAAACGAAGAAGTGGAGCCTGAGTTCAACTTTGAAGTGAAGCCAAAGCAAGAGGAGAAATCAGAGTTTGAATTTGTGAAGCCTGAGCCAAAGAAAATCGTTCATGACCTATACGAGGAGGAGGAAAAAAGTGAGCCTCAACCTGCAAATAAAGAGGCAGAAGCAGAAGCTCCGGTTTTCGCAAATGATTACTATGAGCAAATGAAGCAAAAAGCGATTCAAAGAGCTCATGAACGTTTTGAAAAATTAAGAGGTAATAGAACTTTCAACCCAACTCCAGAAGAATTAAAGGAGAAAATGGAAGTTCCTGCTTACCAGCGTAAGAATGTAAAATTGAATGAGCCTCAGCATAGTTCAGAGCAAAATATCAGTAAGTATAATCTGAACGATGACAATGAGATTCTAGGAAATAATAGATTCTTACATGATAATGTGGACTAAATGCTAAAACTCTAGCAGCATGTCTGCCTGGGAATGCAATAAGTCCATGTAAAGCCTGTTGGTGAGCAGGTTATCTGACATATTTTGCTCTATTTTGGCAAGCTTAGGCTTGAGAGCAAGGACATGCATCCCCAAATAATGGAATATATCGGTGAGGTGGCTCAAAGCGATGCCACCTCCCCCGATTCCAGAAGAGATGCCCACTAGGGCACTTTTTTTATTTTGGAGAATATTGGGATATGTCATCCCATCTATAAAAGCTTTTAAAATGCCAGGGAAGGAACCATTGTATTCCGGTATGATAAAAACAAATTTTTCGCCTTCCTTGAATTTATCATGGAAGAGGTTGTAGTCCTCATTTTTTCCATTGTTCTCATATAAAGCAGTTTCAATAAAATCAATAGGCAGGTTTTCCAATTCCAGAATTTCAGAGTCAGCTCCTTTTTCCTTAAGAATAGTCTGGTATAATTCGGCAATAATTTTGGAAACAGAGTTTTTACGGTTGGTTCCTACGATGATTTTGATCATTTCATTTGTTTTTAAGTCAAAACAACAGGCTATATCCATGAAGTGTTCACGCAATGGTCAATTTTAATATCTTTACTAATTAAGAATTATGCAGACCATGAACTACTCAGATCAGATTAAAGAAGCTTTTCAATTTATACAAAACCTCCATTCCGAATCTGTGAATATCGGAATTATTCTGGGAACAGGTCTTGGTAGACTAGGAGAGAAGATTCATGTAGATATTGAAATCGATTATAGTGAAATTCCCCATTTCCCTGTTTCTACCGTGGAAAGTCATTCGGGTAAATTGATATTCGGTACCATTCATGGGAAAAGAGTGGTAGCCATGAAAGGTAGATTTCATTATTATGAAGGCTATTCCATGAAAGAAGTGACTTTCCCGGTTCGAGTGATGAAACTGTTGGGAGTGACTCAATTATTAGTATCTAATGCTTCGGGAGGATTAAACCCTTCACAGCATGTAGGAGAGGTAATGATTATCAATGATCATATAGACTTGTTTCCGGAAAATCCTTTACGTGGTAAGAATTTAGATGAGTTTGGTGTACGATTTCCTGATATGAGTGATGCCTACTCCACCCGCTTGATCCAATTGGCCGAGGAAATCGCCATTGAGAATAAATTTATGTTTCATACCGGAGTCTATGCAGGAGTCCAGGGACCTAATTTGGAAACCCCAGCAGAATATAAATACTTAAGAACCATTGGGGCAGATGCAGTGGGGATGAGTACCGTTCCTGAAGTAATTGTGGCTAGACAAATGGGGATAGAGGTATTTGGAATCTCAGCAATCACCGATTTGGGTGTGGAAGGAAAAATAAAAAGAATAACTATTGCTGAGGTTTTGAAAGCAGCAGCGATGGCAGAGCCAATTATGGCAAAAATAATGGAAGAATTAGTGAAACGGATGTAGGTATTTACTGCTCCTGTAATTTCGCTTGGTTAAACGACACCAGCTTTTGGTTTGATCAATGAAAAAAGCCGCGACTTCAAATGGAATCGCGGCTTCATTCATTTAGGGTTATTTATTGCATTCCCATATAGTCTACTACCAAATAACTCAATGCCCGGACCCCAAGTTTGAATCCACTTTCCTCAAGATAGAAATCTGGGGTATGATGAGAGGCTGTTGTTAAAGGATCGCCTCCTATTTTCATACCTCCTAGCATGATGAAAAATCCTGGTTTTTCACGTTGAAAGTAGCTGAAATCCTCTGAACCGGTTATCGGATCCATTGCAATTACATTTTCTTCTCCAGCCGCCCCTTTAAGAGACGGAAGCATTTGAGAGGTGAAAGCAGGCGGATTCACCGTGGAAGGATAAAGTTTTCCGATTTCTACCTTTGCGGATGCTCCTGAGCTTTCAGCAATATTTGTTACAATTTCAGTGATTCGTTTATGCACCAATGCTTGTTGCTCATCCCCAAAAGTTCGGATGGTTCCTATCATATTTACCTCTTCGGGGATAATATTAGAGCGAATCCCTCCATGGATAGCTCCTATCGTAACGATTGCAGGGTTTTCGGTAATATTTACATTTCTAGAAAGAATGGTCTGAAGCCCCATCACAATTTGGGAAGAACTTACAATAGGGTCTACCCCATACCAAGGAGTTGCACCATGAGACTGGGTTCCATTAACAGTGATTTTGAGATTATCCACCGCTGCTAAAAATGGCCCTGATCTATACCCTATTTTTCCTGCTTCAATTTGTGCCCAAATATGTAATCCAAAGATGGCATCTACGTCTTCCATTACTCCTTCTTTCACCATGAGTTCAGCTCCAGCAATACTTCCATCATACACACCTTCCTCAGCGGGTTGGAAAATAAATTTTACAGATCCTTCCAATTGGTCCTTCATTCCGGCCAAAACCTCAGCGACTCCCATCATAATTGCCATGTGGGAATCATGTCCACATGCATGCATGACACCTGTTTCTTGTCCATTGAAAGTGGTGGTTACTGTTGATTTGAAAGGTACATCGGCACGTTCAGTTACCGGCAAAGCATCCATATCTGCTCTAAGTCCCACCATAGGCCCTGGTTTTCCTCCTTTCAAAACCCCTACTACTCCGGTTTTAGCTACGCCTTCAGTAACTTCCATTCCAAGTGAACGCAGATGCTCTGCAATAACTTTTGCTGTGCGAAATTCTTGATTGCTTAATTCAGGGTTCTGATGAAAATCTCTTCTCCATTCAATGACCTTTGATTCCACTTGATCGGAAGATTGGTCGATTTTTGGTCGGAGTTTGGATTGGCCGAAACTGGCTATAGAAAGGAAGAGAAATGGTATTAAGAGCTTTTTCAATTTTCTTGGTTTTAGTGAATGATCAATACAGTTAAAAGTTCTGTCCTTGTTGACTTTTCTAAAAACTTTATTATTCTCTAATGTAGGAAAATCTACCGTAATTCTATTTGGACTGACTTGATTAAGTGATATCATGTCCATAAGCATAAAAAATACCCAGAGCCTTAAGATCTGGGTATTCATTTATGCCAATCTTGCTTTATAAAAAATCTTAATCCATTCATTGATGAAATAATTCTATTATTTCATTCCCATGTAGTCTACGACAAAATAGCTCAATGCTCTTACTCCCAAGGTGAAACCACCCTCGTCAATATAGAATCCTGGAGTATGGTGAGAAGGGGTAGTGGTAGGATCTCCACCTTTTTTCATTCCACCCAAATTGATGAATAATCCTGGCTTTTCTCTTTGAAAAAAGCTGAAATCCTCAGCACCTGTTACAGGAGGCATTGAAATAACATTTCCTTCACCGGCTGCAGCCTGTAATGTGGGTAACATGGTCGCAGTCAGTGCTGGGTCATTTACAGTAGAAGGGTATAGTTTTTCTATCTTCAAGTCAACTTCTGCGCCAGCACTTTCTGCAATATTGGTAACGATTTCTGTAATTCTTTTATGAACTAGCTCTTGCTGTTCATCTCCAAAAGTTCGGATGGTGCCGATCATTTCTACCTCTTCCGGAATGATGTTATGTCTGATTCCGCCATGAATGGCGCCAACTGTAACTACTGCAGGATTTTCAGTGATATTTACACTTCTTGACAAGATAGTTTGTAAGCCCATTACGATTTGGGAAGAAGTGACGATCGGGTCAACACTAGACCAAGGGGAGGCTCCGTGAGCCTGACGACCCTTGAGAGTAATTTCAAGATTATCCACGGCGGCCATTGCAGGGCCTGATCGATAACCGATTTTTCCTACTTCCATTTGAGAGGCAATGTGAAGCCCAAATACTGCATCGACGTCTTCCATGACTCCTTCCTGAACCATCAATTCTGCACCTGCAGTAGATCCATCATAAACTCCCTCTTCTGCTGGTTGGAAGAAGAATTTCACATTTCCTTCCAACTCATCTTTCATGCTGGCTAATACTTCAGCAACACCCATCAAAATAGCTACGTGCGTATCATGTCCACAGGCATGCATCACACCGGTTTCCTGACCATTATACGTGGCAGTATTTACAGATTTGAAAGGAAGATCATTTCTTTCAGTGACAGGAAGGGCATCCATATCGGCTCTTAAAGCTACGGTAGGACCTGGTTTCCCGCCTTTTAAAAAACCGACTACACCAGTTATCGCCACCTCCTCAGTTACCTCAATTCCTAGAGATCTCAAATGATCTGCTACTTTTTTGGCAGTTCTAAATTCTTGATTTCCAAGTTCGGGATGCATGTGGATGTCTCTTCTCCATTCGATGACCTTAGATTCAATAGAGTTCGCCTTGGAGTCTATTTCTGGTCTAAGAGAGGACTGTGCCATGACAGTTCCTGCACCTAGAATCGGTGCGATTAGAAAGGGCATTAGTACTTTTTTCATGATTGATGGTTAAATTCTATATTTTCAAATTTAGAAAATTACTTGACGCTTGAGTTTTCCTTTGAAAGAAATACCATAAATACTGTTTTTAAAGAACTATTTTCAGTTCAAATACTTTTAATGGTAAACTCAAGAAAATAATGATATGGAATTAAAAGGTAAAATAGCAGTAGTCACAGGAGTAAGCAAAGGAGTAGGTTTGGAAATGGTGAAGCAATTAGTCGAAAAAGGAACAGTGGTAGCCGGGTGGGGAAGAAATGCGCCGGATTTTACACATGAAAACTTCCACTTCTTTTCATGCGATGTAGCAAATGAAGATGCTGTAGAAAATGCTTTTCAATCCACTGTGGCGAAACTTGGAATTGATATTCGAATTTTGGTGAACAATGCTGGTTTTGGTGTGGCAGGTGACACGGAGACTTTTTCTTCTGAGGATTGGAAGGCGATGTTTGACACCAATGTTCATGGTATTTTCTATACTACCAAGCGTCTGATACCTGCCATGAAGACCGCTGATGAAGGGCATATCTTGAATGTAGCCTCCATCGCAGGATTAAATGGTGTAAACAAATTTGCTGGCTATGTAGGAACCAAGCATGCAGTTCGTGGGATTTCCCATTCCCTATACATGGAATTGAGAGACTTTGGTATCAAAGTTTCTACGATCTATCCAGGTTCTATTCAAACCAATTTCTTTGATGATATCCCGGGAGTGGACGCACATGAACATATGATGAGGCCAATTGATGTAGCCACCACCATGGTCCAAACATTGGAAACGCATCCGAATTATTTTATAACAGATGTAGAGTGCAGACCATTGAGACCAAAAGGCAAGAAGTAAATCTTTTGGCAATTTGTAAAAGAGCCTATTCACCCACGATGTTTTAAACATTGTGGGTGTTTACTTTTTAAGCCAGCCTATTTAAATAAAACCTAATGAGGGCTTTTAAGAAGTGATTAAATTGCTTTCAGCGAGTTTAGTGTTTATTTTGAGCCCTGAATTATTTTGAAATCACATCATGAAAAAAGTAAATCTGATCGTTTTATTTACCCTACTTCTGGGATGTACCGCCTATTTGGCTTATTCCTCTCAAAATGCAGAAGTAGAAACATTACCAGCCCTTTCTGCTCCGAAGGATTTACCTGATTTCACATTGAATGATATTAGCGGTAAGGTAAATTCAATTCATCAATTAGCTCAGGGTAAACCAACACTCTTTATTTATTTCAGTTCTACTTGTCATTTATGCCAGGAAGAACTGGGTAAGATTTCTGAGCGAATTGATGAGTTTAAGGACTATAATCTCATTTTCACGACCGTACAACCCAAAGAAGAAATGATTGGGTTCGTTGAGGAACTAGGAATCAAAGACAAAAGCTTTGTGCACTTTCTGTTAGATGCTGATATGAATGTGGCTAGCTACTACCAGATCAGAAGTGTGCCATCTATTTTTTGTTATAATTCTAGAAAGCAACTGATGGCGGAATACGTAGGCATTACCAAAATTGACCTGCTGTTGGAAAATCTAGGTAGAGGGAAGTAAGCTTCATCCTACGATTGAAAAAGTAAAGTTTACTTGTCGGTTTGTGCCCTTGGACCAAGAAGCGATGTGGCCTTTGATGAGCCAAGGAAACTATAATTTTTGCTTACTTTTGATTGTGTAAAATAAACTCATGTCCTTAGAAGTATCCCAATTATCCAAACTGTACGGAACTCAGAAAGCACTGGATCAAGTGTCTTTCAAAGCTATGCCTGGGAGAATTTTAGGATTTCTCGGTCCCAATGGAGCGGGCAAATCTACTACCATGAAAATCATCACTGGATTTATTCAGGCAGATACCGGTCAGGTTCAGGTGATGGGGAAAGATGCTTTACAAAACCCCAAAGCAGTAAGTCCATTGATTGGGTATCTTCCTGAGCATAACCCACTCTATCTGGATATGTATGTGAGTGAATTTCTGGAATTTTCTGCAGGGATTTATGGGGTAACCGGAAGGAAACGTACTGTTCGGATTGAGGAGCTTCTAATAAAGACGGGGTTATTGCCAGAGCAGCACAAAAAAATAGGTCAGCTTTCCAAAGGATATAGACAACGAGTGGGCCTGGCAAAAGCATTAATACATGATCCTCAAGTCATTATTCTGGATGAGCCGACTACAGGTTTGGACCCCAATCAATTGGTAGAAATCAGAAATCTGATCTCTGAAATTGCCAAGGAAAAAACCTTAATCCTCTCCACCCATATCATGCAAGAGGTTGAAGCGATTTGTCATGATGTAGTAATCATCAATAAGGGTAAGATTCTTGCTGCTGAGCCATTGGAGAATTTAACCTCCAATGCTTCCGAAGTTCAACTGGAATTAGAAACAGAGGAAGCCCTTGAATTAAGTTGGTTTGAATCCATTGGAATTCCGACTTATGGGAAAAAAGGGAGTACTTCTCTCTTGATTTCCTGCCAAGATCCCTCCGAAGCGAGGAAGGCGGTCATGAAGATCGTCCAAGAAAAGGGTTTGAATTTGATGAGCATGAGTCAGAGTAAAAAGAATTTGGAACAAATTTTCAGAGAAATCACAAAATGAAATCAGGCATAACTAAGAATTTATACATTGGAATGATTATTAGCCTTGCGAGATTCCTGAGGACCTTTGAAAAACAGTTATAACCCGATGAAAAGTCTGTTCTTCAAGGAAATAAATGCATTTTTTGGAAGTCTCCTGGGCTATCTAGTCTTGGCTTTGTTCCTCATAGCAATAGGGCTGATTGTTTGGGTATTCCCAGAAAGTAGTGTTCTGGAATATGGATATGCCGACTTAGAAGCCTTATTTACTTATACGCCTTACGTATTTACGTTTTTGGTCCCAGCCATTGCGATGCGTTCCATTGCTGATGAACGAAAAACCGGGACCTGGGAATTGCTACGGACATCCCCTCTTTCATTATTGCAAATAGTGATTGCCAAGTATTTTGCATTGCTGTTTTTAGTAGTGTTGGCTGTTTTGCCCACCTTACTCTATTTCTTCAGTATCGTTCAATTGGGCGACCCTGTAGGCAATTTGGATCAGGCAGGTTTCTTTGGTTCCTGGGTTGGCTTATTGATGATTGGGGCAGTCTTTGCTGGAGTTGGACTTTTTGCAAGTGCACTGACTTCTCAACAAGTGTTGGCATTTGTCTTGGGCGTATTCCTCTGTTTTGTCCTGTACTTTGGATTTTCTGCGTTAGCAGATCTTCAGGTAGGTGATTTTGCCTACTGGATAGAAGAACTGAGTTTGAGTTTCCACTATATCAATTTGAGTAGAGGAGTGGTGGATTCAAGCGATGTATTCTTTATGCTTGGAATGGTTTGGTTATTTCTTGGATTGAGTGTTTTGACTTTGAAAAACAAATGAAAAAGTCATCATTAAATAGCGTCAAGTCTTGGCTACTCCTAGTTGGTGGTATTGTAATTTTTGCACTACTGGCTCAATTGCTCAGATTTAGAATTGACTTGACAGAGGAAAAAAGATATTCTTTGCATCCAGCGACCCAAGAGATGCTTTCTGAGTTAACAGAGCCTATTCATGTAGATATTCTTCTGGTCGGAAAAAACCTTCCTGGAGGAATGAGAAGGTTGCAAAAATCCATAGAGGAGACTGTGCGGACCTTTAATGCCTATAGTCCTGAGAAAATAACCTATTCTTATTTTGACCCTTTGACAGTAGCAGAATCGGAGCAAGAGGCCTTTATTGGTTCGCTTACCGAATATGGAATCAATCCAACAAATCTCTATGTGAGCCAAAATTCTGGGCAACAAGCAACATTGATATTTCCGGGGGTCTTGGTCAGCAATGCAGAATTTGAAACCGGGGCCTTGGTTTTGAAAGGAGAAAGGGGAATGGGCCCTGATGAGATTTTGAATCAATCCATAGAAAACCTGGAGTTTGAGTTGAGTAATGCCATCAAGAAATTGGTAAGTCCGGAGGAATCAGCCATTGCTATGATCATGGGACATGGAGAAATGGCAGAAGATGAAGGGTACGGAATTGTAGAAGCATTGGATGGAGAATTTGAGTTGTTTAAAGTTCCATTGGAACAGGCCAAAAGTCCCTCCGATTTGGAGAATTTCAAAATCATTTTCATAGAAGGGCCTAGAGATATCTATTCTGATCGAGAGGTCTACCTCCTGGATCAATACGTCATGAATGGAGGGAACCTAGTAGTCATGGTGGATGGTGTAGCAGTGGATATTGCAGAAGCAGGAGGAGAGGGGACATTGGCGATGCCGGTGGATTCAGGTTTAGATAATCTTCTTTTTAAATATGGTATCCGGATCAATAAGGACTTAATCCAAGATTTGAACTTTGGTTATTTTCCGGTCATGGCTGGGAATTTTGGAAACCAGGATCAAATGGTTCCTTTACCTTGGCCATTTTATATTCAGGCAGGAGTCATGCAAAATCATCCGATCACCAAAGGTTTGGATGTGGTTTACTACCGTTTTGCAAGTAGTTTGGATACTGTAATGGCAGAAGGAGTGAAAAAGACTCCATTAATATTTTCATCTAATAACTCACGGGTTTTGCCTGCTCCTGTTCGAGTAGCTTTCAGTGATATGGAACAAGAACCTCCGGTAGAGGCTTTCTCTGTTAGGAATTTGCCTTTGGCGTATTTGCTGGAAGGAGAGTTTACTTCGTTGTTTAAGAATAGATTTTTACCTGAGGGATTTTCTAAAACAGATTTTAAAGAATCCGGCAAAGGGAAAGTAGTAGTTTTTGGAGATGGGGATGTGTTTCAAAGTCAAAAAAGTCTTCAAGATGGAAGTCCATTGGCTTTGGGGGAAGATCCATTCAGTCAAATGACCTTTGCCAATAAGTTATTGTTGAGGAATATGGTCAAATACCTGGTAGATCCCGAAGGGATCATTGCTTCTAGGACCCGAACTTTTCAAATCCGTCCTTTAAATAAGGTGAAAGTTGCCCAACAAAAGACTTTTTGGCAATTTATCAATGTGGTGGCCCCGGTTGTCATTTTGCTTTTAATCGGAGCAATTGTATGGTGGATTCGCCATCAAAAATATTCTAAAAAAATAAACTAGATAAAAAAGTACATTTTCTTGACATTAATTTCGAGTCTTTACGATTCGGGTCAGTTCTAAATCAATTTTATTTATAAATTTACCCCATTGCGAGAATTAAAATTAATAAGCCCTTCGATATGAAATTTATTGTTTCCTCTTCTGCCTTACTCAAGCAGCTTTCTGCGATCAATGGTGTGGTGACTACCAACCCTGTTGTTCCAATTTTGGAAAACTTCCTTTTTGAGATAAAAGACAGTGTGTTAACCATTACTGCTTCGGATCTTCAAACTTCGATGATTACCGAAATCGCCGTAGAGGCAAAAGAAGATGGAAATATTGCTGTCCCCGCTCGTATTTTGATTGAAACTTTGAAAAACTTGCCTGAGCAGCCTGTTACTTTCAGTATTGATCATGATACTTATGCTGTTGAAATTAGCTCTGACAATGGTCGATATAGGCTTGCGGGAGAAAATGCAACTGATTTCCCTAAGATCCCAACCGTTAGCAATGCTACTACTGTGGATATGTCCACCGAGGTGCTGGCAAGCGCTGTTTCCAATACAATTTTTGCTACGAGCTCAGACGAGTTGAGACCGGCAATGACAGGTGTTTATATTAATCTAAGTCCTACCAATACCACTTTCGTGGCTACAGATGGTCATAGATTGGTAAGATATAGAAGAGTAGATGTGGCTTCTTCGGATGCTGCTAGTTTGATTATTCCTCGTAAGGCTTTGAACTTACTTAAATCTACTTTGCCTTCTGAGAATGTGCCTGTATCAGTAGAATTCAATCAGTCCAATGCGTATTTCAAGTTCAATAGCATCAAGATGATCTGTAGATTGATTGATGAGCGATTCCCGGATTATGAAAATGTAATACCTGCTGAGAATCCAAACTTGATGACCATCGATCGTTCTGAGTTATTGAGTTCTTTGAGACGTATCGCGATCTATGCAAATAAGACTACTCATCAAGTAAGATTGAAATTGACTGGAAGTGAATTAATGATTTCCGCAGAAGATCTGGATTTCTCCAATGAAGCCAATGAAAGACTTTCTTGCGAGCATGACGGAGAGGATATAGAAATCGGATTCAATGCCAAATTCTTGGTAGAAATGTTGAACAACCTTTCTTGCAAAGAAGTGACCTTGAAATTCTCTGCTCCAAATAGAGCTGGTTTGATTTTACCGGCTGAGCAAGATGAAAATGAAGACATCCTAATGCTGGTGATGCCAGTGATGTTAAATAATTACGTATAACACAACCACAACCCATAAAGCGAAAAGCCCGGAAATTCCTTCGGGCTTTTTTTATTGGATTTGTATGGGTTACTTTTTCTTGGCGTCCCTCAATGACTTGAGGTATAATCCTTCTACCCGATCTCTGGCCCAAGGAGTTTTCCGTAAAAATTTCAAACTGGAATTGATCGATGGATCATGGGTAAAACAACGGATGGTAATTCGTTGCCCCAGTTCTTCCCATCCATAGTAGTTTACCAAATGCTCTACCATATCCACAAGTTTAATACCATGAAGTGGATTGTTAGGTTGAGATTCGGGATTAGTAGGAGCGGGCATACTTGCAAATAATTTTCTTTCAAAAATACACTTTCAAATCGGAAACAGACCTTTCGCAGTTTTCTCTTTTTTCGGGGGAGATTTCAATGATTGGATAACTATCAATTTACTGAAAAATTTACTTTAGATCTTTGGCTTGGGTTGAACCCCAAATAATGTTTGAAAAACCTCTGAAAAAAGAAAAAAGTTAAAAAAGTCATTTCCAAAGCACCAGGTAAACCTGATTCTTAAATGGGAAGCAAACCCTCATTTGTAGACCTATGAAAATTCATCCAAATTTGATTTAGGAGCTTCATCAATTTGAAAATATCCGATAATTCCATTACGACATTCCAATAGGATTGAATCGCTTTTGCACTTTTTAATCGCCTTCTGTAGTTCTTCGAGGGTATGAACTTCCTGATCGTTTGCTTTGATGATCATTTCGCCAAGTGGCCATTCCATTTCATCGGCTTGTGTACCTTGGTAGATATGGGTCACCACTAACTTGGGATTGTCCTCATCGATGGTTTTCAATAGTTCAATTTGTGCATAGGAATCAACTTCCTGAATTGCTTGGATAATCTCAATACTCAAAGGTTGGATAACCATTCCAAATACTTCAAGATACTTTCTTTCATTCAAAATAGGGTTAGAGATAATTCCTTTCTTAGGATTCCGCATCGCAGGGGCTTTCGTATGATGGATTTTCCCATTCCTTAAGTAAGTAATATTCGTAGACTCTCCTATTGGGACTAATTTCATGACATCATATATGTTTTTGTGCCTATAAAGCCCTTCCTTTCCTATTACAATGCCGTGTCTATCAAAGGCAACTTTGTTGATGGATAGAATTACGTCCCTTGGTTGAATCTTTGCCGCTGCAAGGAATCCGTCCTTTAGGACTTTGGAGACAATCACCCCTTTGGCCTGGGACTGCTTCAAAAACGGATTAAAGTTCTCTGCGTTTTTCTGCAATTTCCCTCCAATGTCTGCAAAATGAGGTTCATTGAGTAACAGTAAGTTTTCGATGATTATTTTCACAAAACCAGCTGGAGTAATAAACCCTATATTTTCTGCATCAATCATCACAGCAGTATTCAGGCCTACTACCTTACCATCTTCATTGATGCTAGGACCGCCTGAATTACCTGGGTTAATAGCTGCATTGGTGACAAACCTTTCCGTGGTGAACTCTGAACCAGATATGAAATTGGTGATTTCTCCACCGGTGATATTGGGTTCTATCATTCCCAAAGGATATCCAATTGCCTTAATTGCCTCGCCTCGAGAAGGACTGATTCCTTCACTTAGTTCTAAATATTCGATGGGCTGGATGGCAATTTTTTTAAAGCGGATCAGCTCTTCATCGGTAAGTTTGATCAATGCTACATCTGGTTCAAGCTGTTTTACAAGCCCAATTACTTCCGCTTCGAAGCGCTCTTCGCTGGTAAGCATGGAGCTGATTTCTACCTTTACAGCATTTCTAGCTACGTGGGCATTGGTCACCATGTAGCCTTCCAAATCTTTATACTTGACAAAAAATCCGGATCCTGACCAGTTGCCAGGGATTTTTATGGATGGATTCAATACAGACTGAATGTCTTCTTCTATAAAGCCTTCCACATGAACTTGCACTACACCACTCATCATCTGGCGGGCTATTTCGGTGAGTTTGCGTTTAGTTTTTGTCATTGTTGCTTTAATTAAATGAAATGCTTGGCCAAAGACAATTTTTTTGACAAGACCTATAGAGAATTATCTATTTCTTTTCGATCAAATCCCAAAGGTTTCCATACAAATCTTTAAAAACAGAAACTATCCCAAAATCCTCTTCCGAAGGTTCCCGAATAAACTCCACACCTTTAGCGGTGTATTTTTTATAGTCCCTCCAAAAATCATCTGTGTAAAGAAATAGAAAAACCCGACCTCCAGCTTGGAAGCCTACTTGTGCTTTCTGGGATTCATTTGCAGCTTTTGCTAAAAGTAAATGGCATGACGATCCAGGAGGAGAAACTCTCACCCAGCGCTTGGTTTCATTGAGTTGGGTGTCTTCCAATAATTCAAAACCCAAGGTTTTGGTATAATATGCAATGGCTTCATCATAGTCATTGACTAAAAGTGAAATTTGTCCTAATTGTTGTGTCATCCGTTAAAGTTACTAGGTTGAGGGCATAAAAAAAGCCAGAAGAATCTGGCTTTTTCAATTTCAATTTTGGCTTAGTCTTCTATTTCTACCAATTCTTAGATATTCTTTGGAAAGGTCCTGGTATAGCATAGAAAAGTGGTGTTAAACCATTGTTTACTAATTTTCAATAGGAAAAGTTCCGAAGCGAATTAAACGTCTTCTACAAAAAAGATTGCATTGTTATTCAAATCGTACAATCCAAATTCATGCGTTCCCCAAGGGGTATTCTTTCTTAATCTATCTTTTGGGACTACTCCTTTTGCTACCAATGAGTTGAAATAGTTTTCAATGTTTTTTACAAAAATTCGGACTACAGACCCTCCGAGTAAAGGATCATCTTCGGTATCTGCATGCCATTGGAGATGCAGCCAAACTGTTTTGAAATGAATGCCTACATACATGGAGTCTCCAAAAATTTTTTTAAAACCTAGATTCTCCTCATACCAATGTAAATCTCTTTCAATATCACTAGAAGGTAAAACTGGAATGGTTGATAAAAATTCTGTTTTCATTATGGGGTTTAAAAAAAGGATTCAATACCTCATACTGAATCCTTTCCTTTTAAGTTTCACCCTTCTGCTTCAAGGGTCCTCCTAACGTCCTCTAGCCCCCTCCTTATTTCAAAAATACTATCCCATTCTCGACCTTCTACTCCATGCTCTATTCCTACATAGCCATGGAAGTCATGAGCTAATACGATTTTCATCATTCTAGTATAGTCCAAGGGATGTTCTCTTCCCTGATCGTCCCAAACCATTGGCTTGAAACTGACTCCTTTAGCATAGGGCATTAATTCATCCACTCCTCGGTAAGAGTCGTAGGAAATATTTTTACCTCCCTCTGAGGCAATTCTGAAATTCCCGAAGTCTGGCAAGGTTCCCGCACGTGGATGCCCTGTCTCTTTGATCATTTCTGCCAGCCATTTTGCATTGCTTGAAAAACCTCCATGGTTTTCTATAATCACATTGATGTCAAAATCATCTGCAAACTCACAGAGTTGTCTCAAGCCTGAGCTGGTAATGTCCATGGCATTTTTCTCGTCTGCGGGATTGGTACTCCAAGGTACTGCCGAATATGCGTTGACACGAATGGCATGGCAACCCAGAAACTTAGCGGCCTCTACCCATTTTTTATGATTTTCAACCGTTTGTTTTCTGCCTTCTGAGGTGGCAGCACCCAGCATTCCCTCTCCATCACACATGATAAGAACCGAGGTTACTCCTTCGCCATCTGCCCGTGTTTTCATTTCTCTCAAATAGGCCATGTCGGTGGCCTTGTCTTTGAAAAATTGATTGACATATTCCACTGCATCGATATCATGTTGCTTCGCCAAAATTGGGAAGTCCAAATGATCTATTTTACCTGCAAAAAGCGCTTTATTTAAAGACCATTCCGCTAAGGAAATTTTGTAAAGTGGGTCTGCTTTTTTTGACTTAAAACTCATTTGCGGAAGGCCAATACTCAATGCTGCGGTGGCAAGTCCTGCAGATTTTAAGAATTCTCTCCTGTTTTTCATAACGTTCATGTTTTGGTTTAAAAAAATGTTTGGCAATTATTTAAAATCTAAATTTCCCAGCCCTTTCTATATGCTCGGGTCAGGAACTCATTGGAAGATTCATCATTGGTAATTTTTGGAATACTTGCATCAAACTCAACTCTTTTCTTAGCCCTTAATGCAATGGCCCCAAGGTTGATGGTATCTGTGATCGTTTGGGCTCTTATAAAGCTTCCCGGGGTTTGCTGCTTCTCTTTGACAGCATTTACCCACATATCCGTTTTTCTATCGACTTCTCTGGAATTGATTTTTTCGGATGCAGGCCTTGAATCCATTTTGCTTTCAGGAAGTAAAACAGGGTTTTCGCCTCTAAAACCTCCTAAGATTTTACCTTTTGTCCCGACGAGCATCAACCCTTCTTCGGGCGTATCCTTTCCTTCCATTTCCAATTCTTCTGGAGCGAATGGCTTCATGCCTCCATCGTACCAAAACAGGTCAAAAGAGGGTAGGCTTTTTTGTTTTGGAAATTTCCACTTAATCATGCAGCTGGCAGGGAATGCCACATCATTTTCCACCCAATGGTATACATGGTCAATTTCTTCTCTAGTGGTGGTTCCAAATGCTTTTGCAGCAACGGGGGATTGATCTATTCCCAAGGTTTCAAATAAGGGGAAAAGGCTGTAATGCCCCATGTCGGCTACTGATCCTCCTCCGAAATCGTACCAACCCCTAAAAACGTTGTTGGTATAATGTGGATGATAAGGCATGTCAGGAACCGGACCAAGCCATAAGTCCCAATTAAATCCCTTGGGGATTGGAGGGGTATCGGGTGGTCTTTTAGTCCATTGTTGCCATACAGGTCGGTAAGACCAGTTGTGAATCTCTTTTAATTCTCCAATCAATCCCTCGTCCATCCAAGCTTTGATCTGACGGTATTCAGGTCGGTCTGACCAAGCTAATAAATGGGTGGTTACTCCTGAAGATTTTGCCTGATCTATGACTTTTCTTCCTTCTATCAATCGATTGGAAATGGGCTTGTGGGTCACTACATGAACTCCATTTTTCATCGCCTCGATGGCAATGGATGCATGGGTATGATCTGGGGTCATTATTTTTACTACATCGATCCCTTTTTCCTTTGCAAATAGCTCCCTGAAGTCTTCATAAGAAGAACAACCAGAATAGGTGCCACCAGGAGTATTCTTGGAATAGTATGTTTCTACGTAGGCTTGACCTACATCACGACCTCCTGGAATGCCCTTGGCATTACTCCACCAAGAATCATCACCTAATACTTTTCTAATGTCATTTCGAATACCATAAGGAGACCAGTCTATATAATCTTCGGTGTATTTATTGGAATCACATACTGCCACCACCCGAATAGCTGGATTGAGTAGTAATCCTCCCATCTCTCGGAGCCCCTGAGTGCCACAACCAATATTGGCAACGGTTATCTGGTCGGATGGGGGAACTTTGCCAAGTCCGGCAATGACATGGGATGGAACAATGGAAAAAGAAGCTGCAATAGAGGCCGCAGTTCCTATAAATTCTCGGCGGTTAAGTTTGTCCTTTGAAGACATAAAATGGATAAATTGGGTTTTGGTAATAATTTACCAAAGCTTGAGGCTAATACAAAACAAATCTTCTTTAGGCCCATAATTAATAGAAGAATGTATCGGAAAAGAAGAACATAGGTAGGTTAAATGGTTATTCATGATGGTGTTTTCTTATAAAAGTTCTAAATTTCAATCTACCTAAAAACTCAATTAGTCTTGATGAAAATCCTGTCTCGTTTTAATTTGTTCTTTCTACTTGTCATAAGTATTTCAATAGTTTCTTGTGATACAGACCCTGAAAAAGAAACTGAAATTCAATATCCAGAGCATCCTAATATTGTATGGATTGTGAATGAGGACATGTCTCCTGAGCATTTGGGAGCCTATGGTGGAACAGGGGGCAAAACACCGGTATTAGACCAATTTGCCAGTGAAAGTTTGAAGTACACTAATGCCTTTTCCACTGCGGGAGTTTGTGCACCAAGTAGAGCGGCAATCATCACAGGTGCCTATCAAACTTCAATTGGAGCACACAATATGAGAACCTTGGGAATGTCTGCGAATGCATTAGAGGCCTATCCTGATGGTTTTAAGACCTATTCAACAGTTCTTCCAGATGGAATGCGTGGCTTTCCAGAATACTTGCGGATGATCGGGTATTATACTACTAATAACTCCAAGGAGGATTATCAGTTTGTAGCTCCCAAAACCATGTGGGACGAAAGCAGTAGAACTGCCCATTGGAAAAACAGACCTGATCCAAATCAACCTTTCTTTTCCATTTTTAATTTGACTGTTTCTCATGAGTCCCAAGTTTGGGTCAGAGCGGATGAACCTCTACTAGTAGATCCGGATTCAGTAACTATTCCTCCTGTTTATCCTGATGATTCTATCTCCAGACATACCATGGCTCGATTCATAACGAATGTGATGAGGATGGACACCCAAGTGGGGGAGATTATTCAAGAGTTGAAAGATGCGGGTCTCTATGAAAATACCATCATTTTCTATTATTCCGATCACGGGGATGGAATGCCTTATTTTAAGCGTGAAATTTATGATAGGGGGCTGAAAATTCCGCTTTTGATCAAGGCTCCTTTTTTAGAGCCAGGATCTGTGACCAATGAGTTGGTGAGTTTTGTGGATTTTGGGCCGACAGTTTTGTCCTTGGCAGGTGTGAAAATTCCAATTGCCATGCAAGGACAAGCATTTTTAGGGCCTCAAAAATCTGCTCCTAGGAAATATGTGTATGCTGCACGAGATCGAATGGATTCCGAATATGATAGAGTTCGGGCAGTAAGCGATGGACGATATAAGTACATCAGAAATTACATGATTGATAAACCCAACTATCAAAACATCAGATATAGACTCAATAACCCTTTGATGGTTCATCTATTGGAGCTTCATGAGCAAGGGAAGTTAACGCCTGAGCAAGAGCGCTGGTTTGATGAAACAAAACCCAAAGAGGAACTTTACGATACTCAAGTAGATCCTTGGGAGTTTAACAACCTTGCGGGCAACCCGGAATATGATGCTAAGTTAGAGGAGTTGCGAAAAGCGCATTTAGATTGGATCGACTACTATGGAGATTTAGGAGCCATACCAGAAATGGAAATGGTCAGAGAATGGTGGGGAGGAATGGATCAAGCCCCGAATACAGAACCTGCAGCCATTTTATATGAAGATGGCCTAGTGGCATTAAAGTCTTCTACACCTAGCGCTTCCATAGGATATAGAAAATCCAGCGCGGACGTTTGGCAGGTCTATACAAAGCCATTTGAATGGAATGCCGGTGATTCCTTATATGTATTGGCCCATCGAATTGGCTATGAACCATCTACTGAGGCAATTATCGTAAAATAAACTTATTGATCTAAACAAGGGATGCCTCCTTTTGGATAGTTACCGAAAGGGGGCATGATTTTATATTCCTCAATCATTTTTTTGAAATCGTAATTTTCAAATTGATAGTCAGGAGTGTAACGCACCTTGTCCCAATAGAGGCTTCTGGGCTCTGTAGCCCTTAAATCCCCTGTTTTTTCCATCCAATTTTGAAGCTTCTGCCTCATTTTGGCTTTGACTTCGGAATAGGTATTATTCTCCGCCAGGTTTGTCAATTGATAGGGATCGTTGACCACATCATACAATTCTTCCTCAGGTCTTTTCTCAAATGCCAGTTTGAAATAATCTGGCTGCCCAGGAATGGATTTTCTTTCCATATTCATGATCAAAAACTTGGTGATGGAGTTATCAATGTCCCCGTATTGGCCCACCGATACATGCACGCTCGGATCACCCGCCGGGTTTCGTTCAGGCATCAAATTTCGGATATATAAATATTGATGATCCCTTACGGCTCTCATAGGATAGGATAAATCGCCTTTTCGCACATTGGCGTGCCTTTCCCGCTCTAGGTAGACTTGGTCCCGGTCTTGTTTCTCACCCGCAAAAAGAGGCCAAAGCGATTGCCCTGTCATGGTTTCCTGCTGTTGTCCGGCAGCCTCTACAAAGCTTGGAGCAAAATCTATAAAGTTGACAAAATCGTCTATGACGATCCCGGCCGCTATTTTTTCTGGCCATCGAATCACCAAGGGCATCCTTGTTCCATAATCGTATAAATTGGCTTTTGCCCTAGGGAAAGGCATTCCATTGTCACTGGTCATGACAATGATGGTATTGTCTAGCTCTCCAGCTTCTTCCAGCATCTTGATGATTTGACCGCATTCTCGATCAAACCGCTCCACCTCAAAATAGTAATCCAAAATATCATTTCGTACACAGTCATTGTCTGGGAAAAAACCAGGTACGATTACTTCTTCCAAAGCCATCCCTGTTTGGATTCCGGTATTGGGTACATAGGTCCGATGTGGGTCAGAACTTCCAAACCAAAATGTAAAGGGCTTTCCATCTGTTTTGGAAGCAAAGAACGTTTTAAAGTCTTCGAAGTTTTTGCCTGCAGGATTATGTTCAAGTCCTCTCACTCGAAAATCTCCGGGGCCCCATCCTTTTCTGGTTGAACCGGTGAAATATCCTGCTTTCTCCAAAATGGAAACATAGGTCGGGTATTGAGCCGGGAATTCGGACCAAAGGTTACCTCCGTCTTCATTCTGATGGGGGTACCTACCCAAAAGAACAGAAGCTCGAGAAGGGGAACAGGAAGGAGAAGCTGTATAGGCATTGGTAAATAAGGCTCCTTCTTTTGCCAATCGGTCAAAGGTAGGAGTTCTGACGATGGGATCCCCATATACCCCTGCGTGAGGGAATGACCAGTCATCCGCGATTAGAAATAAAATATTTGGCTTGCTCTTTTGACTAAATGAGTGGGAAGCGACGGAAAAAAGAAGTGCAAAAATCAGAGATAACTTTTTCATTACTTTGGGTCTAATGAGGAATTTAAGACCTTCTGATTTTTTATCCAATTATCTATTAAACATTTCTTCGTGCATGGATTTGAGTGTAAAAAAAGCTTAATCCAGTATCAGCGCATCAAGGGTAGTTTTTCCACCTCTTAAGATATTCAGATCCACATTTTCATAAATACCGTTTAATCTACCCTTTTCTGAAAACTGCCAAATCACCCAGTAATCACTTTCAGGTTCTTTGATGGGATTGTAGTTCGCTACCCACAAGGGATAATCTTCAAACCCATTTCCAACCAGGACATGTCTATTAAATGTGTCTCCGGTATAGATGATGGGCTTTACTCCATAATGCTCCTCTACGATTTTTAACCAGTTTTGAATACCTTCTCTTAACCTAGCTTGGGATTGGATGGTAGAATTTCGCTCTATATCCAAAATCGGCCTCATATCTCCGGATCTCAACTTTACTTGGTTAATGAAATTATGCGCCTGAAGCGTGCTATTCATATTGGGGCGATAATAATGATAAGCCCCCCGAATGATGTTTACCGTATCTAATGAATGCCAATGTTCTTTGAATAGCTCATCTTGATCATCTCCCATAGTCGCTCTGAAAATAATAAAATCTACCGGGTGATTTTTGATTTGGAGTTCTAGGTTTTGCCAATCTATTCTACCTTGATAATGGGAAATATCAATTCCCAAAAGGCCACTAGGCTGGGTTTTGAAAATATAATCAAACTTTAATTCCTCATGCTCAGAAATCGGCTTATTGGCATAATAGGGTTGATCATGAAGTAAATGCCAAGTATTATAGACTATAGCCCCTGCACTGACGGTGATCAGGATCAATAAGGCGATTAAAGCAGGAGGAATTGACGGTGACTTTTTCTTAGGCATTTATTTGACATATTCTAAACGCGCTGCGAAGCTACTATTTTTACCTTGTCAACCGGTAAAGAAATAAGGTACTTCTTTTGATCAATTCAGGGTACTCTTTCATATTGATGGTCTCTCCAGGAGCATGTGCTCCGCGACCTGATGCACCTAATCCATCCAGGCAATCCACGTAATCGGCAACAAAAGAAATATCACCGGCACCTCTACTTCCAGGGTCACCAGGTTTGACTTCTCCAAGTCCCATGTCTTGACTCAATTGATTTAATACTTCAGCTAAAGCATAGTTCCCTTCAGTAGGTACCATGGAAGGCAGTCCATCTCTAAAAATAATTTCTGCATCGGTTTGATTCAGATGCCTATCCACTATTGCCTGCATTTTAGCCCTAGCAGCATTTTTTTGCTCTTCCCCAAGGAATCTTAGATCTCCTGTCACGATTGCTTCTCTTGCTACAATATTAGTTTTTCCAAGAGCTTCTCCCTTACCAGTTTCTTCGTCAAAAGAAATGTCGGATCCGCCAATAATCTGACCTGGATTGAAGGTTAAATATTGCTCTCCAGCCAACTCTTCCCGAAATTCAGTTAATATCCTTGCCGCTTCATAAATCGCTCCATAGCCTACCGATTCACGGAACACCCCGCTTGAGTGTGACTGTTTTCCAGTGGTTCTCAACCTCCATCCACTACTTCCTCTTCTGGCTACCGTAGCAATTCCAAAGCTTTGTGTGGTTTCATAACCCAATGCAATGTCATGCTCTTTTGCTCTTTGGATAAAATCCCTTCTGGAAATCTCTTCGTCGGCAGAACTTTCTTCATCTCCCGTAAAATATACGGTGATGGTTCTGTCTTCCAATAAGCCCAGATCATGCAATGCTTTTAGGCTGGCAAAGGCCATGACATCTCCACCTTTCATATCATTGACTCCTTGGCCCGTTGCGGTAGAATCATTTAAAAATGTAAATGGAGTAAAAGGCATGTCTTTTTCAAAAACAGTATCCAAATGTCCAATGATAAAGATCTTTTTCCCTTTGCTTCCTTTTCGCGTAGCGATAAAATGTCCTGCACGCTTTGCTTCAGGTGGAAGTTTATACCACTCTGTTTCAAATCCTATTTTTTGAAACTCCCGCTCAAATACTTTGGAAACTGCTTCTACGCCTTCCAGGTTAAGCGAGCCGGAATTAATGTTGGTGACCTCTTCGAGTAGGGCTACTGTTTCTTCGTAATTTTTCTCTACCTCTGCTATAAGTTTTTCCTCGATTTTGGAAAGTTTCTGAGCAAAAGTAATCGAATAGAATCCGATCAAAACAAGAGTTAGAATGAGCTTTTTCATAGCTGAAAATTAAGGCAATTGTTGGATAAATGGATTCCGGTTGTCAAATATTGAGTTAAAAAAGATCGGGGTTTTATAAGAATTTACGAATACTTAGGATATAGCCAATATGTAGGCCTTCATGAAAATTATTGAATTCTAATGCGTCTTGCACATTGGCCAAGTGAAAGCCCGTCGCAGTCCGCCGCTCTTTGTAGGTTTTAAAAATCCCTTTTTCTAAATCTTTTTCGGTCAACACTGTCAGTTCAATCAATAGACTTTTCAATTCATTGGCCTCATCTTCGGAAGTGAAGGACTCAGGCTTGGTTCCCGGTTTATATCTATTGAAAAGATCGTCTGAAATATAGTCTGTCAATCCAGATGATTTGTACACCAAGCCTTGCTGAGCCACGATGATGTGCCCGATATTCCAGATGATATTATTGTTAAATCCCGCTGGAATGGTATTTAGTTTTTCGATGCTGGTTTGTTCTAACAGGTTAAGAAGTAGATTCCTACTGGTTTTCCAGTTTTTGAGCGTGGCGTTCATAGTTTACTGATTTTAAGCAAGGTATATTTTTACGAGATTGTCAGGTAAATCTATTAGGAAACATCCATAATACTAGTTGTTGCGATTTTATGTCCTTGTTTTTTTTAAGGAATTGCTAACTTATACTCCAATAAACATAAACCTATGGCCAATTTTAATATTGACGCAAAACAAGAAATGACCTACGATGCGATTGTGATCGGATCGGGAATAAGTGGTGGTTGGGCTGCGAAAGAACTTTGTGAGAAAGGATTGAAAACCCTCGTACTGGAAAGAGGGAGAATTGTAGAACATGTCACAGACTACCCTACCATGAGTTTGGATCCATGGGATACTGAACTCAGAGGAAGTCTGACGCCAGAGCAAAAAGCAAGGCATCCAAAAGGAATCCGTTCAGGATTTATTGGAGCGATGAATGAGCATTTCCATGCCAATGATGTGGAAAATCCCTACACTGAAGTGAAACCTTTTATGTGGGTTCGAGCCCATCAAATGGGAGGAAGATCTCTACTTTGGGGAAAGCAATGCTATAGATGGTCTGACTTGGATTTTGAAGCCAATTTAAAAGATGGACATGGGGTAGACTGGCCTATCAGATACAAGGATTTGGCACCTTGGTACACCCATGTGGAGAAATTTGCTGGGATCAGCGGAGAAACATTGGGTTTACCTCATTTACCGGATAGTCATTTCCTTCCACCTATGGAGCTCAATTGTGTAGAGAGGCATGTGAAAGAGCGTATAGAAAAGGAATACAATGGGCGGAATATGATCATTGGCCGTGTGGCGCATTTGACTGAGCCGATCAATGGTCGTGGAAAATGCCAGTTCAGAAATCGATGTAACCGGGGATGCCCATATGGAGCCTATTTTAGTAGTAATGCAGTGACCCTTCCAGCAGCCAATGCGACGGGGAACTTGACCATCCGACCATTTTCAATCGCACAATCCATTATTTATGATGAAGAAAGTGGAAAAGCTACGGGCGTAAGAATCATTGATTCCGAAACCAGTGAGGTAATGGAGTACCATGCAAAAATCATTTTTTGTAATGCTTCTGCCTTGAGCTCTACTCAAATTTTAATGAATTCCACTTCCGACCGTTTTCCAAATGGCCTAGGGAATGACAGTGGAGAATTAGGGCATAACCTGATGGATCATACCTATAGGGTAGGAGCCATGGGAAAAGTGGAAGGATTTGAAGATCAGTATTACAAGGGGAGAAGACCCAATGGAATCTATATTCCTCGATATTACAACTTGGATGAAAGTACCAAAAACGAAAATTTCGTGAGAGGATTTGGATTCCAAGGTAGTGGTGGAAGAGCCGGTTGGAGCGCAGGGTCTAACCAGGAAAATTTCGGAGGAGACTTCAAGGATAGTCTGATGAAGCCAGGGCCTTGGGAATTCTTTATCACTGGATTTGCGGAATGCCTTCCAGACCATAAGAACAAAGTAACCTTGAATAAAGAGGTATTGGATAAGTGGGGTCAGCCAACCTTAAGCATCGATGCAGAATGGGGACCCAATGAATTGGCGATGAATAAGCAGATTCGAAAAGATGCCAAGGAAATGCTGGAAAGAGCAGGATTAACAGATATCACCGATTTTGATAATGAACATGAAATGGGTTATGGAATCCATGAAATGGGGACCGCAAGAATGGGTAGAGACCCTAAAACTTCCGTATTGAATGGGAACAACCAGGTTCACGGAGCCAAAAATGTCTTTGTGACGGATGGTGCTTGTATGACTTCTTCCTCCTGTGTCAACCCATCCTTGACCTATATGGCTTTGACAGCCAGAGCAGCCAATTTTGCAGTATCCGAATTGAAGAAAAATAACCTTTAATGTCATGAACAGAAGAAACGCATTAAGAAGAACCGCATTATTGGCCGGATCGGCGGTGGCAACACCCACCTTGCTTTCCCTGCTTCAATCGTGTAAAGAGCAAAAACGGGTAGACTGGGTTCCACAGTTTTTATCTCAGGACCAGGCAGTTTTTGTCTCCTCATTTGTGGATACCATCTTGCCCAAAACGGATACACCAGGAGCCTTGGATGTAAAAGTAGATATTTTCATAGATCTGATGTATTCCAAAGCTTATGATGAGGGAGCGCAGCAATATGTGGTGGCTGAAATTGAAAAGTTCAATAGCGATTGCAAAGAAGCCTATGGAGATGTCTTTGCGAATTTGAGTGCCGAAGATAAAACGGCGGTATTAAAAAAGGCAGAAGCAGAAACCGCTAAGTTTAACCCGGAAGTTTGGGGTACTGCGGTAGGAGAGCAAAAATCGGTAGCCTACTACCGCCAATTGAAATCCATGGCTCTCTGGGCTTATTTCTCTTCTGAAGAAGTAGGTAAAAATATCCTGAACTATGATCCGATTCCGGGTGAATACCTCGGGTGTATTCCGCTTTCGGATGTAGGGAATACCTGGAGTCTTTAAAAATGTCTCAGTGAAAAGTTGGCAGTCGCAGTTGACAATTGCTAATAAATGGTCAATCAGGATTTAATATTTACAGCAAATTACTATGTCAGTCCAAGCGGAGTCGAAAGGTCCTCGACTCCGCTTGGACTGATAATGTTTTTTTCTGAAACAGCCTCTTAACTACTTCACTTGAAGCGAATTTCCAGAAGGAAAATGAGTCACTGGAACACCAGGTACATGCTCCTCTAACCAGTTCTTCATAAATTCCGATCCACCTTCCTCACTAGCAGAATGACCAATTATAATCAGTCCCAACTCTTCTCCCATTTCATTGGCATTTCTCACGTACTCCGGAGTTTCCCATTCTGGACTTTCTCCACAGATCAGGACATCTGGTTTTTCCTGCATCAGTAGTTCAATTTGTCTTCTTCCTCCGATGGCTCCAGGTAGTAAGAGAATTTTGGAGGCGGAATGATTTAAATCTCCCACATATCGTAAGGCGGGAACTCCCATCTTCTCTTTGATATGGCTAATTAGATTTCCTAGTGTGGTTTCCGGTAGGTTTAAAACGGCGTTCTGTTTGAAATAAGCATTCCAACCTAATTCATCCACCACTCCCTTTTGAACTCCATCCACTTGTAGCCGGTGTACATAGTCATGATTTCTCCACACCGCAATCCCATGTTGGTTTAAAAGATCCGCTTTAAATTGGTAGACCGGGTCATTTTTTAACCAGTCCGTTTCGTCAAAATGATTGTAAAAAGTAGGTTCATGGACGATGATGAAATTGGCCTTCAACTCGATGGCTTTTCGGATTACCGTTACCGTAGCAAACATAGTCGTGATAATACCTGTAACTTCTTGCTCTCGACTTCCTGATTTAAGGGTATCCACTGTGGGGCTAAAAGGAGCATTGGGAACTTTGGAAATAAACAGGTCCACGATGTCTCCCACATTATAGGGCGGTTTTCTGGAAGCGGAGAAGAGATCCAAGGGATTTAGAAAAATTCCTGTTCCTAGGAGGGCAGAGGTCTTTAGAAGGAAATCACGGCGGTTTGGATTGGGCTTGTTCATAGCTAGATGGATTTATCTAAAGATAAGGAAGCCTTTTTATTTTGGGTGAGGAATTAGGCCATTTGTAATAGGGAGGAATGTAAAAGGGTAGGTAAGTAGAGTAACGACCAACTATCATCCGTAAGCTAGACTTTTCAAATATCTATAAAAGTATCCCATCGCACCAGCCTTTGCAAATAGCTCCGTAAGCTTATGGATGATAGTGTTTGTTAGGCTTTCGTTTTTATACAAGCTTTTCTTCATATTTCTTGACGCGGTGATGTAGGTTCGAATGTACTCACCAGTTTCAATTCTCATTAATTCGATATCGTATTCGTCAGAGTCCATTCCGGTAATTTGGTCAAATGTTTGTTTAGACGTTCTCCGGAGTTCGGGTTAATCATCTTAAGTTCTCTAATAGTCTAACTGGAAATCAAGCACTCTTATCGTTCGTTTGAGACAAGCTCGACAGAGTTCAACGGACAATATCTAACCCAATAATCATAGTTAAATACATCTTCGCTAAAGTTTAATTTCCCCTAAACTATTGCAATTAGCAGATTGGCATGTTCGAATAAGGTTGTTACAATTAATTATTCCCCTAGGAATCGGTTGCACATGATAAAACTCAATCAAATTCTATTCGCTTGTATCGATATCTATTGCCATAACGGTAAATTTCAAGTTTCTGTACGTCAATGCGACTAATTTCAAACGAGGGGTTTCTATTTCCTTTTGGATACTCATCATTTATGAAAAACAAAATCATTTTTGATGAATCATTAAAATCTAACCTATAGTAGGGATAACCCAAAACATCAGACATTATAGAAGCCGCATGGTCTCCTGCCTCCTTTCCGAAGATGAGTTTTGGTTCGTTCTCAAAATCATAACCCTTATCTTCCACAGCTTCCCATATGCCGGGTAAATATTTGTATGTTCTGTAAATGAGATCAGTGGAGGGCTCTTTGGATTTTGAATAGACAGGACCTGAAGTTCTACGAGGTTCAAATGACGAACATAAATTAGAAACACCTGTGATCCATTTGGTGTTGGCGCAAATATATTCGCCCGACATATAGCCCGTTCGTCCATCAGAGGTTCGAATTTTAAAGTAAGGAAATCCATTATTGAATGTGCTTGTGAACGCCATGAGCTCAATGGGATCACCGGCAGCTAATTGGCCCATCTCATTCAGTTGTACTGATTCTGATAATAATGCTCCTCCAATTGTTTCTGCCTTAATGGGAGGGCTTATATTCTTTGTATACGGTTCTTCGAACACATTAATGCGTCTGTAACGGATCACCTTGTGCTCATCACTATAATTTTCGGAAGGCTTGTGCATTCCGCTCAGTGGTTTGCGAACTTCAAGGTCTAAGGAATCAATACGCTGAATGTGAAAGCGTACGAACGGATTAATAAATTTATCCTTAAACCTATCTTGATAATCCCTATCAAAGTCGATAAACATCATCGTTTTACTTATTGCTTCCAGATGCAATCGATAATCGGTATACCAACGTTTTCGACGACCAAGGTTGTTAAACACGCCCATATTGGCAGCTTCCTTACTGATAATCAGAATCTCTGGCTCTTCCTCATCGCCATCTACAATTTCCCAGAAACCCGGCAAATGTGTTGCGGCACGATTGACTAACTCAATAGGTTCTGCATTTGATTCTCTATCATAGTGTTTAACGCTTGATTGTTGATCAAAGGTTGAGCATGGTGCGTTGATACCGTTAACCCATTCAGAATCTGCGCAAATATGTTCACCTGAAAAATATCCTGTTTTGCCGTTTCCATATTTAATTTTAAAGTAGGGGTGCCCATACCTTTCCTGAGCTGTAACAGCCAGTATTTCAATGGTTTCTTCAGAAGCTATTTCGTCAATTGCTGCCCAATGCGCAAGGGATTTAGGGAGGACTGGTCCTCCAAGAGACTTGGCCATTACAGTGGGACTGATGTCAACTTCAAAGGGTTCTGAAGTCAAGTATATTACTATAAATATTCCAACGATAACAATCCCAATGGTCATTAAGAGGCCATATTTCTTGTGTAGATTGCCGAACAACCAAATGTTCAGCGTAATCACAAAAATGGCTGCTCCCGAGAGCATAAATAGGATTACCAAAATAAATGTGCCAAAACCATCGAGTCCTTTCCCACTTATCCTTGTGATAAGACTGTATCCAATGGCAATCAACGCAATTCCAATAGCCATTAAAATCATAGCAGTCGCACTTTTAATTTTTCGATTTTTTGTCATCTTATTGACCAAATTAAAATTGAGAAAGTTTTTATACCTCTACTCTGTTGTTTCGTGCGGTTATGAAGCCTAACACTTGTATATACGTAACTCCAATACTCAATTGTGTATATATCTGCATTGTCCACAATGGGTTCAGGTGTTGCTAGAACTAAATTAAGAATCTCGTTGAGATGATTACTAGTGGTATTTGAAAATGGATTATTTTGTCTAAAAAAAGTAGATAATAGTTGATAGTTTTTAACTTTTTCAAAAAAGTATTTTAAGAATAAACATAAAAAAAGCCGTCTGAAGAAGTTCAAACGGCTTGAATTCAATTTTGCTTGGCTTAATTGACTGAGATATTAGAGATCCAGATAAAGCGTTTACCATTTGCTCCCATATGGTCTTGAGCGAAAGTCAGAGGTCCTATTTGTTTCTCATTTTCCCATGTCCAAGTAGCACCTTGTTCCCCATTTCCTCTTCGGAAAGTCCACTCTAGGATTTTATTGTTTTCATCCAGATATAAATCATACGCATCTCCAGGAGTATAGCCGTCTCCCGAGTTATAAATGATGGTCAATTTGGTGGAATTGGTTCCCTTCAAAGGCGTACTTACACCTTCCTCTGTCTCAAAGGTATATCCAGAATCCCAGCCCAGCTGGAAAGGCATCATCGCCCAATATTTATCATTGATGAAAGCCCTGTCAGCAGGAGGAAGTGAATCTGTTAACAAGCTATACGAATACGTCGTATCCGGATCTGTATAATCTACGGTTTGATCTTTCCTATTCCAGATGTAAGATCGTGAAAGAACATTCACTGAGTCCCGCTGTACGTTCCAAGTGAAGCCAATGGTATTAACCTGATCCATTTGATCAAAGCCATAGGCCATGGCCACTTTCATGGGAAGGGTATCGGGTATGGTTTCTTTAGGCTGACAAGAGCTCAGGGCCCATACAATTAGTATTACAAAGCTGAATTGTTTCATGGTAGGTTGTTTTTCAAAGCATTTAATATACTATGAATTCACTAGGATTGTTATTTTAAGAAGTAAAATATGTTGTAGATCCGTTTTCTATTGGTTAAATATTTTTTCCTCATGCCTTTAGCCTTAATCAAAAGGATCATCCTGATGGTTATCATGTCCCACTAGCTTGAGTTAATCTATTTTGAAAATTATTAGGCTTTATTGAATTTTATTTTGGTCCTTTTGTATCAAGACAAAAGGACCAAAAGATCAAGACACAGCATCCCGATAGCTATGCGGGACTTCTACCGCACAAAACCTAATGCTCTCCCCGCTGCCAAATCCTCCCACCATGCGTCCAAAATACGATCCTACTTAGATTACAATTTAGGATTTGGAGGAGTTCTCTTAAACTATTAGGATTAATTGAATTATATCGAGATTGCTTCGTCGTTCCTCCTCGCAATGACGTTAGGAAGGAAATGACCAGTGAAATATCAATCGTATGGAGAGGGGCTGATGCTGGTCCAACCTCCATCTACTACCAAGGTTTGTCCCGTAATATGACTGGAGGCATCGGAAACCAAAAAGGCTGCTGCTGCTGCAATGTCTTTCGGAGAAGCGGGTTTGCCCAATGGAGTTAGTTTTGACCAAGTAGCTTCATAGTCCGGATCCAATGCTGTTCTATTGGTCATCGTTGCCCCAGGAGCGATGGTATTCACCCGAATTCCAAATGGAGCCAGCTCCAATACTAGGTTTTTGGCAAGCATTTCTATGGCTGCTTTGCTCATGGCATAGGCGGCTAAGTTCTCATGACTTTGATGTGCTGTCACGGAAGAGGTCAGAAGGATAGAGCCTCCTTTAGGTTGGCTTTTCATCACATTTGCCGCTGCCTGGGTCAGAAAGAACGTTCCTGCCTGATTTACTTTGGTGACCTCCATAAAGTCCTCTCTGGAATACTCTAAGAAGCTTCCAAAGAGGGTAATTCCTGCATTAGCCACCACAATATCCAAGGAACCGTAATTAGAGACGGCAGTTTGAACCATTTGATTGATCGTTTCCTGATCACTTGAATCTCCAGGGACTGGGATCGCATTCATACCATAGGTCCCGGAAATCCGTTCACAGGCTTCTGTAATCAGACCCTCCTCTAAGTCATTCAGGATTAGATTAATGGATTGTGCGGCAAGTTTCTCAGCAATCGCAAGTCCGATTCCTTGCCCAGCTCCTGTAATAATGGCGGTTTTCTGTCTACTCATTACGCAACATTAATGTGAATCTCGCTTGACTTCAGAACCTGAACTTCCTTGAAGGAAATCAAAATCAACTCCTTCATGGGCTTGGTTCACTTTATCAAGAAATAGGTTGACATATCCTCGATCGTAGGGAAGTTGGGAGGGTTTAAACTCCGCTCTTCTTTTTTCAAACTCTTCTTCAGAAATCAACAGGTTGAGTGTTCTTGCTGGGACATTTAATTCGATTAAATCTCCTGTTTTTACCAAAGCAAGTGGTCCACCTATGGCAGATTCAGGGGAAACGTGCAGCACTACCGTACCATATCCGGTTCCACTCATTCTACCATCGGAAATCCGAACCATATCTTTGATTCCTTTGTCCAATACTTTTCTTGGTAAGGTCATATTTCCCACTTCCGGCATGCCTGGATAGCCTTTAGGGCCTACATTTTTCATGACCATGATGGAGTTTTCATCAATATCCAATTCAGGATCATCAATTTTGGCTTTGTATTCATCGATGGTTTCAAAAACCACAGCTTTTCCAGTATGGGTCAGTAAATGAGGACTGGCAGCCGAAGGTTTTATTACTGCTCCATTGGGACAAAGATTTCCTTTCAATACTGCAATTCCAGAATCCGGTTTGATGGGTTTCTCCATAGTACCGATCAGATCCCGATCATAGCATTCTGCGTTGTGGATGTTTTCTCCTATGGTTTTGCCATTGATTGTCAAGGCATCGGTATGTAAATGCTTTTCCAGTTCTTTCATGACCGCTGGCAATCCACCGGCATAGAACAAGTCTTCTACCCAATGCTCTCCCGAAGGTTGAACGTTGGCGATTAATGGGATTTTAGAAGAAAAATGATCAAAATCCGTCAGATCCAATTCCACTCCAATTCTTTTGGCAATGGCGGTCAGGTGAAGGATAAAATTGGTAGATCCTCCCAAGGCCGCATTGACCATGATGGCATTTTCAAAGGATTTTCTGGTCAGGATTTTACTCATTTTCAAATCTTCGTTGACCATTTCCACGATACGCATCCCTGCCATATGGGCCAAGACTTTTCTTCTGGAATCAGCAGCAGGAATGGTGGCATTATCCGGTAAAGCCAAACCTAGAGATTCTACCATGGCTGCCATGGTGGAGGCCGTTCCCATTGGAGCACAATGTCCCACAGATCTGGACATGGCTGCTTCTGCCTCAATCAATTCTTCTTGAGTAATTTTTCCTGTTTTAAATTCTTCCGCAAAGCGCCATACATCGGAGGTACCGATTTTCTTTCCTTTAAACCTTCCCACCAGCATCGGGCCGCCAGATACAACCAATGCGGGAATATCCACAGAAGCTGCACCCATGACTAGGGATGGGGTTGTTTTATCACATCCACACATCAATACCACCCCGTCCATTGGATTGGCTCGGATACTTTCCTCTACATCCATGCTGGCGAGATTTCTAAATAGCATGGCAGTTGGTTTGATGGAGCATTCTCCTAAAGACATCACAGGGAATTCCAATGGAAATCCACCTGCCTCCCAGATTCCTCTTTTGAGTGCTTCCGCAAGATCCCGAAAGTGAGCATTGCAGGGAGTGAGTTCGGACCAGGTATTACAAATTCCGATTACAGGCTTATCTCCTTCGAATAAGTGATGAGGGAAACCTTGGTTTTTCATCCAAGATCTATAAATGAAACCGTCTTTTCCAGTTCTACCGTACCATTCTTGGCTGCGGAGTTTTTTCTTCTTCATAGGTTATTTTGGCTATTGAGGCTAGAATTTACCAAAAATTTCGAGAAGGATTAGGAGTTAAGAAGAATGAGGGGAAATTAATCTTTTAGCTGGTGAAGGACTTGGCTCAACGTATCTAGATTTACCGCTAAATCCTCAGAATCGGAATTACCAGCATCTCCTTGATTTTGAGTATAGTAATAATCCAGTCCCAGTGCATTGGCCAGATTAAAATAGCATAAGGAATTGCTGCTATCTTGATTTCTCAATTCCACTACCTGGCTGGTTTCTGGGAGAAATAGCATGTTGGTCAACCCTGTTCCATGGAGTGAAACCAAGGTTTTTGTTTCTGACATTAAATAGATTTGCTCTTTGAGGCTCAATTTTTCAGAGTAAATGATTTCAAAGCCTTGCTTTCTCATCAAGAGTTCTACGTCTACCTCATTCAAGGCTTTTCCTCTGGACGCGTATTTGGTACTCAAATAGACTTTTCTAAAAGCTTCTTTAGGTTGTTTACAGCTAAGCTTTTCTCGGCTCAGCTGAGTGAGTTCCACATTGAAATTAGGGAAGGGAGAAGTTCTGGGTGTCAAAACCAAATCTTCCACATAGAGATTTTCATTGGATTGGTAATAGGTAGGCCTGATTTTAAGGATTTCCAAGCTTTGGGAAACATAAGGGAGGTGCCGATACGAATCGTTCAAAATCACACGGTCTGAAATACCGGTATTTAATCCAATCCAAAGTCTAGGAAGGCAATCTGTCATCCAATGTAGATAATCTGCACTCCATTCATCTTTGATCCAGATGCCATGGGGAACTTTTCTCCATTTTTTCAAGATGCAGTGCGCCACTCTTTTACCTAGAGGGATAAAGCCCAAGGAGTTTACATGCGTATGACTGGCATAAAAACTCATGTGGGAAGGAGAAAATACAGTGTCTTGAAGGATAAAAGAATTTTCTAAATGCAGAATTGGGTTCATTTTATACCTGCATTCATAAGAATCCTTAAATACCTGTTCATCCTCGGGTTGAAGATTCAAAGGTGGATTTCTTTTGATATAAATTTCCTCCATTAAAGTTAAAACAGTGGTATTTAATAAAAAACAGAACCATCCGGACTTTGCCGGATGGTTGGGATTTTATGGGATTCTTTCGATTTCTGCACCAATTGCATTTAATCGCTCGTCGATATTCTGATATCCTCTATCGATTTGTTCGATGTTATCAATGATGGAAGTCCCACTTGCCGATAAAGCTGCAATCAACAGGGAAACACCCGCTCTAATATCCGGTGAAGTCATTCGGATTCCTCTCAATGGGTATTTTCTATCCAGCCCTATAACCGTCGCTCTATGAGGATCACAAAGAATAATTTGTGCTCCCATATCAATCAATTTATCCACGAAGAATAAACGGCTTTCAAACATCTTTTGGTGTACCAATACGGTCCCTTTTGCTTGAGTAGCCGTCACGAGAACGATGCTCAACAAGTCAGGGGTAAAACCTGGCCAAATCGCATCGGCCACAGTTAGAATAGATCCGTCTATAAAGGTCTCGATTTCATAATGTTTTTGGGCTGGAATAAAGATATCATCACCTTTGATTTCCAACTTAATTCCCATTCTACGAAATGTCTCAGGGATAATACCTAATCGATGAACCTGTGCATCTTTGATGGTGATTTCAGATTGAGTCATGGCCGCTAAGCCTATAAAAGACCCAATTTCAATCATGTCAGGAAGCATTTTATGTTTTGTGCCTCCTAGTTTTTCTACCCCTTCAATGGTCAGTAAATTCGAACCTACTCCTGTGATTTTTGCTCCCATGCGGTTTAACATGTCGCAGAGTTGTTGTAGGTAAGGTTCGCAGGCAGCATTATAAATAGTAGTGGTGCCTTCTGCCATAACTGCAGCCATGACGATATTGGCTGTTCCGGTTACGGAAGCTTCATCCAATAGCATGTAGCAGCCTTTTAGGCCTTTGCCGTCGATATGGAAAATCTCATTTTTGGCATCGTATCGGAATTTTGCACCCAGCTTTTGAAAGCCAAAAAAGTGAGTGTCCATTCTTCTTCTTCCAATCTTATCTCCTCCAGGTTTGGACAATTTCCCTGTTCCAAATCGAGCCAACAAGGGCCCCAAAATCATCACGGAACCTCGAAGAGAGGAAGCTTTTTTCAAAAACTCTTCCGTCTCCAGATAATCCAGATTGACCTGATCAGCTTTAAAAGAATAGGATTCTGGACCTAATTTAGTCACTTTGACACCCATGTCACCCAGCAATTCGATCAGTTTATTTACATCACGAATATTTGGGATTTTATGTATGGTGACCTCCTCAGATGTGAGTAGGACAGCACAAAGGATTTGCAAAGCTTCGTTTTTTGCGCCTTGCGGGATGATCTCACCCTTAAGATGATTTCCCCCTTTAACCCGAAATGAAGCCATTAATTTCTACGTTTTTTGTTGTGGTTGTTGTTGCGACGTTTGTTGGAATGCGAGCGCTTGTTTTTGTGGTTGTGTTCGTTTTGCGTAGGAAGCTTGAAATCTCTTCGGGTATTGGATTCAAACAATCCGTTTTCTTTAACCTTTTCCAAGTCAATGTGAAGCTTTCCTTTGGATAAGGTTTTGATATCATCCAGGATGATTCCATCGTCAAAATTATCCCTGTTCCAAGTAGAATGGAAACTTCTCATCAATTGCCCAATAAAGATGATGGCAGCTTCCTGCTCCTCATCATTCTCTATTTGAATGGCATTTTCAATGAGTTTTTCAATGTTTCTACCGTAATGCTTGAACTTGATTTCCCCCTTTGGATAGCCAATAGGTTCAGGTTTCTTTCCTAAAAGTTCTTTTTCAGGCATTGGAAAAGGACTGTCAACATCCAATTTGAAATCAGACATGATGTATAAATCATCCCAAAGCTTCTGATCATTCTCCTGCTTCAATGGAGGATTCAGTTGCTTGATGATTTCAATAGCGGTATAAGCACTAGCGGTGCGCTTATCGCGGTCTTCAATGCCTGTGATATGATCAACCAGGCGTTGAACGTTTTTGCCGTATTCTTTCAAAATAAGTCTTTGTTTGTCAGGTTCAAGTTGCTCCATGTGGCCTCCCTTTTTTGCATAGTAAAAGGTAACAAAAAATTACCAAATGTCAGGAGGGCAGGTGATTAGTCTATAATTCTGAGCTTCGCAAAGCTAAGTAATAAAGTCTTCTCTCCAAAATGTTCGAATTGAATCCTTGCTTTTCTATTAAGTCCTTCAGTTTCAATTTTTTGAACTTTCCCAAAACCAAATTTGGGATGTTCCACCAGTTGCTCTGCTCTTAAGTTATTGGTATTTGAGGGTTTAAAATCAGGGCTAGGGGTATGTACCTTCATGCTACTGGGAACTCTCGATTCAGGTTTTTTCTTGATTCCAATGAACCCAGAACCAGCCTCTGTATTACTGGTTCTACCTGGTAATCCGTCTCTTCTAAAAGCTCCTGGCATTTCCCTACTGGCCACACGTTTGTTGATTTTAATGCAATTCGGGTCTACCTCTTCTAAAAACCGGCTAGGTTCACAATTTAACAATCTTCCAAATCTGTAACGTGTCAAGGCATAGGTAAAGTATAATTTATCCATGGCTCTGGTGGTGGCCACGTAAAATAATCTTCTTTCCTCTTCCAAATCCTCTCTGCTTTGCATCATCATTTGGGAAGGAAATAAGTCTTCCTCTAATCCCACCACAAATACTTGCTTAAACTCCAGTCCTTTGGAGGAGTGGATGGTCATTAAGGTAATTGCCTCTGTTTGGTCTTTGTCCTGATCGTTATCAGTAAGCAGGGCTATTTCCTGTAAAAAGGCTCCTAAACTCTTATCCTCATTTTCAGGATTGTCTACATATTCCTTGATGGCGTTCAGGAGTTCCTGAACGTTTTCGTATCGATTGAGCCCTTCAATGGTTTTGTCTTCATAAAGTTCCCGAAGTAACCCACTTTGTTTAGCAATATTGTTTGCCGCTTCATAGGCGTCTTTGCGCTCTACATCAATTTGAAAAGCCTTGATCAAGGTGGCAAAATTGTCTACCGCATTGCCAGCTCTTCCTGGTAAAAAGCTATGTGCATTTTTGACTACTTCCCATAAAGGGATGTCATGCTCATAAGCTGCCACCAGCATTTTCTCCACGGAAGTATCTCCGACTCCTCGTTTTGGATAATTGACAACTCGTTTGAATGCTTCTTCATCTGCTGGGTTAACGGTGAATCGCATATAGGCCATCAAATCCTTGATTTCCTTTCGTTGGTAGAAAGAGAGACCTCCTACAATCTTGTAGGTCAGATTCATCTTTCTCAAGGCTTCTTCTATCGATCGAGACTGGGAGTTGGTTCGATACAGAATGGCAAAGTCATTATTGCTGAGCTTTTTATTATTCTTCTCTTCGAAAATCGTGTTGGCTACGATTCGACCCTCTTCATTATCCGAACTCGCTTTGATCAATTCGATTTGATCTCCGTCCGGATTTGAGGTCCAGACTACTTTTTTCAGCTGGGCTTTATTCTTATCGATGATGGAGTTAGCCGCTTCCACGATGGTTTTTGTGGAACGATAATTCTGCTCTAGTTTCACCACAAAAAGGTCCGGATAGTCCTTTTCAAAATTTAGAATATTTTGAATATCGGCGCCTCGGAACGCATAGATACTTTGAGCATCGTCGCCTACCACGCAGATATTTTGGTGTACCGCAGCGAGCTTTTTGGTAATCAGGTATTGGGAGACGTTCGTATCCTGAAACTCGTCCACCATGATGTACTTGAAACGCTGCTGGTACTTATTCAACACGTCCAAATGATCCCTGAACAGGATGTTGGTATTGAATAATAGATCATCAAAATCCATGGCTCCCGCTTTGAACAAGCGTTCTTGGTATCGTTGATAGATTTCACCCATTTTGGGCTTCATTGCAGCCTCATCATCCGCTTTGACAAAGGGATCGTTTTGATACGCTTGCCAGGAGATTAGGCGGTTTTTAGCTCCTGAGATTCGGGAAAGAACCGTGTTGGCTTTATATACCTTATCATCCAAATGCATTCCCTTGACTATGGATCGGATCAAGGATTTGGAATCATCTGTATCATAAATGGTGAAATTGGAGGGATACCCAATCTTTTCTGATTCCACGCGTAGGATTTTTGCAAAAACCGAGTGGAAGGTGCCCATCCAGGTATTTCTCGCTTCCAAACCGGCCAAGGATTCGATCCGGTGTTTCATCTCACTTGCAGCCTTGTTGGTAAAGGTCAATGAGAGAATATTGAATGCATCCACACCTTTGGCGTAGATTAAGTGCGCTATTCTATAGGTGAGTACCCTAGTTTTACCCGATCCGGCTCCTGCAATAATCATCACAGGGCCATCAGTATGTTCTACAGCTTCTCGTTGGGGTGGGTTTAAACTATCTAGGTAATCCATTCTAAATCAACTCTATTTTATTTACCTGGGTAAGAGAAATTTCATCTCTTGGACTCTTCATCTTAGGCTAAGGTTTAGGTGTCTCGCCCTTATCCAAAAAAGGCTATCTTTTTTAGAAGTCACTTATTTACTTACTTCAGTAAAGAATTTTTTGCCAATTAAATTCTTCTTCTTCTACAACTGAAAGGGATTAGCCTTTTCTGTAATACTCCTATTCTCCTTTGATGGTTTTTAGAAGGTAAAAGATAATACCTCTAACATCGTTTCAGGTTTTTGGAAAGGTAAGCAGGGTCATGACGAAAAGCCTTCTTGATCAAACTATTCCGGTCAAATTGTGTCGGAATACAAATAGAAATTTGATGAAAATGGCCAATTGCTTTCAGACTTTGATCCCTTTGTCTATTTATCAAATGCTCATTTTGATGAGTCCGCAAAATAAATGAATTCAAAGTGAATATAAGTAATCGGCACTTCTTTGTTTCACTTCTTGCAGAATCATAGGAGATGAATTAAAGTTTCCATCTTTTATGACTCCACAAATAAAGATCCGGTTGGGCCCGAATGTTTTGTTCCAGTCTTTTACAGAACTCATCCGTAATGCTATGTGGAGCGTGATCAGCGTAGGGAGGACTGGCTAAGTTTGAAAATTCAAATTTGTAATGCCCTCGTTTGATTTTAGTGATGGTGCCGAAAAACACGGGTAACTCCATCTTTTTGGCCATAAATTCCCCTCCTTCAAAAAACAGGGCCGGTCTATTTAAGAATTCCCGTTGGTACCTAGTTTCAGAAACTGGAGGTCTTTGGTCTGCGGCCAGGTGGACAATTCTAGGGTTTTTTCGCATTTGAATCATGCTTTTTCTAAAATCTTTCTTTTCGGTCATGACTCCCCCCAGCCTTGTCCTGATCTCGAGCATCATTTTATTGAAAAAGGCATTGTTCAGTTTCAAATAAACGGTTTCTGCCATTACTTGCGTATTAGAAGCAACTCCCAAAATGGCCATTTCCCAATTGAAAATATGCCCAGCCATCATCAAAGAACTTTTACCTCCTAATACGGGAGCATCTACCAGTTCTTGGTTGACCACGTGAAAACGTCTCTTCAGCTCTTTTTCAGAAATGGTCAGCATTTTAAATGTTTCAGCAAAAAATGCGTCTGTGAAATTTCTATAGAATTTGTTTCGAATGTCTTTTCTCTCTTTTTCAGATTTTTCCGGAAAGGCGAATTTCAAATTTTCGTCAATCACTTTTTTACGGTATCTGATGATGTAACGTGCTAATAAATACAGGACATCTGAGAATAAATAGAGGACTGGTAATGGTAATCGGGAGAAAAGCCTTAATAAAAACATCCTTGATGAAATTGGAAATACAGATTTTTTAGAGAGGGTTCTTGAACGTATTTTCTGCAATATACGTTCGAATTATTCTTATTTTCTAGTTATAATATACCTCAATCATTACTTTTGAGACTTATGTCGGAAGTTCAGCGCAGAAAATATTCTCAAGAGCAAAAAAATGCCATCTTCGATGGAGAGTTTATGCCCAACATAGACTCCATGTATAATTTTGCTTATCGACTCACCTTTGATGAGGATGATGCCAAAGACTTGGTCCAAGATACCTACCTAAAAGCCTACCGCTTTATCAATTCATTTGAGCAAGGAACCAACGCGAAGGCTTGGTTGTTCCGAATCCTGAAAAACAGCTTCATCAATGAGTACCGGAAGAAAAGTAAGCAACCTGCCAAGGTAGATTATCAGGAAGTTGAAACTTATTACAACTCAGATGATGTTGATTACCAAAGTACTACTGATCTGAGGGCAGAATCAGTGAAGGGAATGCTAGGAGATGAGATTTCCAATGCATTGAATAGCCTTGCAGTGGATTTTCGAACTGTTATTATCCTTTGTGACCTTGAAGGGTTTACATATGAAGAAATGGCCAAGATTTTGGATATTCCCATTGGAACGGTCCGTTCTAGGCTACACAGAGCAAGAAATTTACTCAAAGATAAGCTTAAGGGCTATGCCCAGCATATGGGGTATGACACAGACGAGGAGGAAAATTAAAGAAGATTTAGCATGGATATGAATGAAGAAACATCTGAGTCGCGAAAATTAAAGTGCGATGATACCAGTAAGTGCTTTCAGCTGTTAGAAAGTATTCTAGACGGAGAAATAGACAATTCAAAAGAAGTTCTAAAAGAGAAGTTGGCAAAGTGCCAACCTTGTTTTGAACACTTTCATTTAGAACAGGCAATCCGTGATGTGCTGAAGACCAGATGCACCAAACAAGAAGTTCCTACTGAATTAGCTGATTGTATCCGTCAAAAAATTCAAGAGATCAAATAAATATGACTCAAGGAAAGGCTATTATTTTTTCCGCTCCCTCTGGATCGGGCAAAACTTCGTTAGTCAAACATTTAATTCAAAAGATCCCAACCTTGGGATTTTCTATTTCTGCCTGTACTCGAGATAAACGTGGAAGACACGAAGTTCATGGCAAAGACTATTATTTTTTAAGCCAAGAAGAATTTAAGAAGCACATCGATAACGATGATTTCATTGAATGGGAAGAAGTATATGCGGGTAATTTTTATGGCACCCTCAAAGAAGAAATCCAGCGAATCTGGGATGCTGGTAAAACCGTGATCTTTGACGTGGATGTCAAAGGAGGTTTGGCTTTGAAAAAATATTTTGGAGATCAGGCCTTGGCGATTTTCGTAAAAGTCCCTTCCCTGGAAGTTCTCAAGACTCGTTTGAATGATCGAGGTACAGAATCTGAAGAGTCTCTTTCCAGAAGAATTTTCAAAGCGGAATTCGAGATGAAATTCGAGCCTCAATTTGATGTGACGATCGTCAATGATGATTTTGAAGTGTCTTCAGCAGAGGCGGAAAAATTAGTCAGAGATTTTATAGCTCAATAGAATTTTGAAAATCGGACTCTATTTCGGCTCCTTCAATCCTATCCATATTGGTCACCTGATCATTGCAGATACCCTGCACGATCAAACAGACTTAGAACAGGTTTGGTTTGTGGTCAGTCCCCAAAACCCCTTAAAGAAGCGACAATCTTTAATTCATGAATTTGACCGACTGAAAATGGTGGAATTGGCAATAGAGGATAATTTTCATTTCAGGGCTTCTGATGTGGAGTTTTCCATGCCAAAGCCTAGCTATACGATTGATACTCTTGCCTACCTAACAGATCAATATCCCCAGCATCAATTCTGTTTATTTTTAGGTTCTGATAATTTGACCCAACTGAAGCGTTGGAAAAACTATCAAATGATTCTCGATAACCATGAGATTTTTGTGTACCCCAGACCAGGAGAGTTAAAGACAGTTGATCATCCCAACATCAAAATGGTGGAAGCTCCTTTATTGGATATCTCTGCAACTTTTATTCGAAAATCAATATTGGAAGGGAAATCAGTGAGGTATTTATTGCCTGATGGGGTAGCAGAATATATTCGGGACAAGAAACTATATATGTAGAATACTGTTCTTAATCACATAAAACCTTGCAATAGGGCCTACTTTTTATTTTCTTTAGATTAAACCCAGAAACCGACTTTTTTCTTTCTTTCTTTCAAAGACAAGTTAATGCAAAAACATACATATGGCAGTGGGCTGATCGGTAACTGTGCTTATATCGCTCATGTAGAAAAAGATACCAATATCAGTTGGTTGTGTCTTCCAAGATTTGATTCTGATTTTATTTTCGGAGGCATGTTAGACAGGGAAAAAGGTGGGAAATTCACCATTTTACCAGAGTCTGAAAATTTTGAAACCTCTCAGACATACCTTGAGAATACGAATATTCTGGAAACGACTGTGACCTATGGAGAAAACAGTTATAAGGTCACTGATTTTGCTCCCCGATTCAAAAACTTTGATCGGTACTATAAACCATTGATGCTTATCCGTAAAGTGGAAAGCCTTTCAGGATCTCCCAGGATTAAAATTACCTGTGAGCCAGTTACGGATTATGGGAATATGCCTTTGACTCCAAGTATTGGTAGTAATCATATTCGATATATGGGCATAGATCAGGAGCTTAGACTGACTACCAATGCTCCCATGTCCTACATTGTGGATGATAAAGCATTTGCGATCCACCGTCCAGTTTATTTGGTCTTGACCTATGGTAGACCCTTGGAGGCTCCCATCGAAACAACTTCTGAACGGTTTTTGCATGCTACCGCTGCTTATTGGCAGGAGTGGGTTAAATCTACCAGTATTCCGAATTTCCATCAGAAGTTAGTGTTACGATCGGCACTTATTCTGAAAATCCACCAGTATGAAGATACAGGCGCCATCATAGCTGCTTCTACCACGAGCTTACCGGAGTCTCCCAATTCTACCCGAAATTGGGATTATCGGTATTGTTGGATTCGGGATACCTATTATACCCTGACCTGTTTTAACAGCTTGGGGCACTTTGAGGAGTTGGAGAAATATTTTGAGTTTATTCATAATCTGAGACCTGTAGAAGGTGGTCGATACCAACCTTTGTATTCCATTACAGGTGATTCCTTATTGACGGAAGAGATTTCTAATTTGGATGGGTATTTGGGGAATAAGCCTGTCCGGTTTGGTAATCAGGCATATACCCACATTCAAAATGACTTGTATGGTCAGGTATTGGTATCCTTACTTCCTTTGTATTCTGATCAACGTTTTACCGAAGAGGAGAGAAGCTCTTCTAGACCCATGATCATGAATTTGCTCAATAAAATTGAGGCAACTATGCATGAGAAGGACGCAGGGCTTTGGGAGTTTAGAAATTTAGCCCAAGAGCATTGTTACACATTTTTATTCCACTGGGCTGGAGCTTGTGCCGCAGCGAAAATCGGTATCCGATTGAAAAGTGATGACATGTACCAAAAGGCAATCAATCTTCGGGATGAGGCAATCAAAAAAATTGAATCTTGTTACTTGCCAGAAAGAAAAGCCTATGCTCAGGCGGTAGGGTCAACTTACATGGATGCCTCCACCTTACAATTGATTACCATGGGATATTTTGGAGATGATCTGGAGCGTGCCAATGATCACCTCAAAGCTTTGGAGGAGGAATTACTGGCCAAGGATTTCTTGTTCTACCGCTATAAACATATGGATGATTTTGGAGTGCCGGAGACGACTTTCCTCATCTGTGCATTTTGGTATATAGAAGCCTTGGCATGCGTTGGTAGAATCAGCGAAGCGGAAGAAGGATTTGAGACTTTGACTAAGTATTGTAATCATTTACACCTATTCTCAGAGGATGTAGATCAAAAAACAGGAAGCCAATGGGGGAATTTCCCTCAAGCATATTCACATGTAGGTTTGATGAATGCAGCATTCCGAATCGGTAAGAAACTAGACAGACCAAACTTCTTATGAAAGATTAAAAATCTTTGAGGTTTCTAAAATCTCGAAGGTTTATTTTTCCTATTCAGGCTTATCCTGGATAGGATTTTTTTTAAGCGGCATTTAAGAACTAGTACAATACTTGTAGCTTCATTTGTCTATAAATTAATCATTTCTATGAATATTCAGAGAATCACAAGGTCTCTTTTAGGATTTTGCATTTTCCTCCTGGTTGTTTCCTGTGCCTCCAATCCCTACAAGAAAATCAATAAAGAACACCGGAAGCGTGTTAAGGAGGTGGCTGAAGCCTATAGGGTAATTCCTCCTACTAAAGAAGAACTGAATTATGATACCCTCAGCATCACAGATGAATGGGTAGGAACCACCAACTTCAGCATCAGAAGACCCAATTTTGTGATTATTCACCATACTGCCCAGGATTCTATAGAGCAGACGATTTCAACTTTTACTAAAACCAGTACACAAGTGAGTTCACATTATGTGATCGGGAAGGACGGAACGATCGTCCAAATGCTGAATGATTACCTCCGTTCCTGGCATGCAGGGCGAGGGAAATGGGGGAGCGTTACTGATTTGAATTCAGTTTCTATTGGGATTGAATTGGATAATAATGGTTTTGAACCATTCTCTGAAGAGCAAATCGAGAGTCTTTTGGTGCTATGTAAGCGCTTGAAATGGAAGTATGGGATTCCTACGGCTAATTTTATTGGGCATTCGGATATTGCCCCTTCCAGAAAAGTAGATCCCAATAAGTATTTTCCCTGGAAACTACTAGCAGAACAAGGATATGGGTTTTGGTACGATGAAGAGGTGGTTCAGCCTGATATTAACCCGATTAATGGAGTGGAGCTAATTGAGTTAGAAAGCAAGGACTCTTTACCTCAGGATGCATTTGATCCCATTGTTGCGTTGAGAATTATAGGATATGATGTGAGTGATCCTGCCTTGGCAATTCAATCGTTTAAGCTTCATTTTGTGCAAAATGAAGTGGATAGCGAACTCACGGATTTTGATATCCGAGTTCTGAAAAATGTATATAAAAAATACCTGTAGCAGCTGCTACAGGTATTTTTTATGCTGCTTAACTTTCAGCCAGTTTGTGTAGTAGCTGTCTGACTTGTTTGACAGATTTGATGTTATAATTCGCTTGCGTATATGCATAACCTACTCTGATTGAATAGGCATTTTTTGGCATAGCTTTGAATGTGTCTTCATCAGTCCAGTCATCTCCAATGGCCAAAATAAAGTCAAATTCATGTCCTTTCATCAATGAGTTGGCGGCTCTTCCTTTGTTGATGTCCGGTCGTTTGATTTCCAATACCATATTTCCTTCCAATACTTGTAGATTATGACCTCTAGCCATGTACTTCAAGTGACTGAATAATTCGCGCATTCTCAAGTCTCCCAATCCGCTTTCTACTTTTCTGTAGTGCCACACCAGAGAGTGGTGTTTTTCTTCAATAAATGCTCCAGGAGTTCTTAGCACATAGTATTCCATTACTGATCGAATATCTTCCTTCCAGCTATCATCTACTTCGGCATATAATTCCCAGTCTAGGGAATGGTCTTTTCTATGCACCCAAACTCCATGTTCAGCGATCATATCAATCTGCTGTCCTTTAAACCATTTTCCTAAGGTGTCTTTATCTCGGCCGGAAATGATGACCACTTGGGCTTTTCCGCTAAGTTCTTTTATCAGACTTTTTAATTCAGCATCAGGTATGGCATCTTGAGGATTGGCTTTGAAACCAGTCAAGGTACCATCGTAATCCAAAAAGAAGATCGGTGATTTTGCCTTCTTAAAGCTGGACTGAATCTCATTCATGACTTTGGCATCTACATCCTTCGAGGTCAATTCAGCTTGCTTTGCTTTGACATGATCGATTCGATCCATGAATACCTTCACCCATTGGAACACATCGTATTTCTTCAGGCTTTCCTGCATGGCACTAATACGAAGTTTTTGCTCTTCTTCATCCATGGAAAGTGCTTGGTAGATCGCGTCCACCACACCCTGTCTATCATTTGGATTGACTAGGATGGCATCTTGTAATTCTTTGGAAGCTCCAGCCATTTCAGATAGGATGAGCACTCCCTTTTCATCATTTTTACTCGCCACGAATTCTTTACAGACGAGGTTCATTCCATCTCTCAATGGAGTAACCAAGGCGATGTCAGACATACTATAAAAAGCACTCAATTCTTCAAATGGGAAACTTCTATAAAAATAGTGAACAGGTACCCAATCCAACGTGGAGTATTCACTATTGATTCTTCCAACCAGCAAATCAATTTCTTCTTTCAGCTCTTTATAAGATTGAACTCTGTCTCTGGAAGGTACCACAATCATGATCATGGAGACTTTCCCCCGGAGTTCTTTATGTTGTTTCAATAGCTGATCGAACACATGAATCCGTTGTGGAATTCCTTTGGAATAATCCAAGCGGTCAATGGTCAGGAGTAATTTCTGGTCTCCGACTTTCTCGCGGAAGTCCTTGACAATATTTTGTGTTTTTCGACTTTTGGCTTGCTTAGCAAACTTGTGGTAATCTATTCCCATTGGGAAAGAATCCACATTGATGATTCTATTCTCTGCCTGGATGTAGCCACTTTCTCCTGACATACCGGTAATTCTACCTACAGCACTTAAGAAGTGACGCATATCATCATAAGTATGGAAGCCAATTAAATCTGCTCCACAAACTCCTTCAAGCAGTTCTCTCCTCCATGGAATCATTCGGATTATTTCATAGGAAGGAAAGGGGATGTGTTGAAAAAATGCGATAGTAGCATCCGGAAGTATTTCCCGAAGCATTTGAGGGAGCAACATCAATTGATAATCATGAACCCAGATGGTATCGTCAGGATCAGCTTTTTTTACAATAGCGTCACAAAACTTCTGGTTTACTCTGACATAAGCTTCCCAGTGATCTGGGTTGTACACCATGTATTGAGTAAAATAGTGAAAAGCTGGCCATAGGGTCTCATTACTAAACCCCTCGTAAAACTGTTCTACATCTTTTTTCGAAAGAAACACAGGAGCCATTTTAAGCTCATGCAGTTCAAGGATAATCTCTGCCCTTTGTTCGGCATCATCTACGGTATTACCAGGCCAGCCAATCCAGATATTTTCTCCTGATTTGTAAATGGAGTCAAGTCCAGTTGCAAGTCCTCCAGCGCTAGGTTTGAATTCGAATTTGCCATTGCGGTGTCGCAAACTAATCGGCAATCTATTGGATACAATTATGGTTTTTGCCATGGGTGGTTTTAAGTTGAAAAGCGAGAATGAAAAGCGTTTTCCATTCAAAAAAGGCCTATCCGAGAAGATAGGAATAATACCTGTGATATAAAACAAAAACAGGGCTAAAAGCCCTATTCTTGACGGTTTCTTTGATTTTTAATAATATTTCAAATTCAAAAAAGCATAAAAAAAGCAGTCCAAAACGGACTGCTTTTTCTTAGTTGGATTGTGCTAATCTTTCGGGTTTAGTACTGATATTATTCCAGATAAACTCCCCAACAGAAAGACCTTGAGTCACTCCATATTCAATGGCCGGCATGTAATGGATACCACCATAAAATCGGCTGATAGCAGCCTCTTTATAGGCCTGGCTAAAGGAATCATATTCCCTGATAGGTAGGCCATAAGCCACTTCTGAACTGTCAACTAAATGGAACTCATCCCCGAATAACTGGCCTAATGTATATCCAGCTGCTGAGGATGCTACGCTATGCCCACTGGTGTGTTCCGGGAAAGGTGGGGTCTGTAAAATTGGCACCCATTCCTCATCAATATATTGATTGATATAAGTTTCCGGTCGGATCAAGTTGCTGCGATATTTTTCATCCCAACAGGAAATAAATGCCTCATTTAGGGCAATTCCAGTCAAGGCAAAAGTTTCTGCGGTACCTTTCCAGTCGTTACCTGCTGCTTTGCTGGCAATAGCCGCAATGCTCATCCAGTGACCTCCAGGAGTGATTTTTTTCTCTGCAAACATGACATGTCCTTTGACATTCATTTTATAAGGGTTGCAATCCCAGAATAAAGCTATGTTTTTCTGCTCTTCATCTGCCTTTACAGCGGCATCGTACACTTCTTTTGCGGCATTATAAAACTCAGATCCTGGTTCACTCGAAAATGGAGGAGGGGCAAGAGGCTTAAACTGGGCAGCAGAATCCAATACAAAAGTTCTGATTTTATTCCAATGAGGTTCAATAGCTTCCATATAGGCAGGAGGAGTAGGCTCCCAAGTACCAATTTCTCCTGTTACAGTAAATTTGGGAAAGGATCGACTTTGATGGTAATTGTCTTTGGAAGAATAGGCTTTGATTACATCGCCCACTTCTTGTCCAAATGCAATGGATGCTTCAAACACATCATCAGGAATCCCTTTTTCCTTCAGTTCCGCATAGGCTTCATCTCTATGCTCATTCATCATGTCTTCAGAGAAAATTAAACTGGTACCCACTTGGTAATATGCAGCAAGGGAAGCTAGCGGGAGGTACACATCCTCAGAAGGAGTGAAGGTAGTTTTTTCTGATCCATTTAGCTGACCTAATAAGGAAACGTAATTTGGGTCGGCAGCCGCAGCAACTTCATAGGCGGCCAAGCTTGAATAGGAATAAATCCTTGCAGCCACAGGAGGAGAGAAGATATCATGAATTATGACCTCCGTAATTCTATCCTGTGCTTCGGTTAAATAATGTCCATCAGTAATGGCATTGGAGTAATCGACTTGTTTTTGACAAGAAAGCATGCTAAAGAGCAAGCTTACGCCAAGTATGGTTTTTAATAAGCGCATTATGTGATTTTCTAATTGGGAATGTTGGGATACAAATTTAAGATAAACAAGAGTCAAGCTCAAGTTTTTTATGGATTCCTCAATCGTATGTACAGGGCAAAACTATTGGAAATAAGGGATTAAGCAAATGATTTTGCTCACCTTTTCGTTAAATTTACTAAACCAATTTTAGAAGATGGAAGGATATATTTCTTTTCATTAGTTGGAATAGTAGCTATTTCAAGGATATCGATTTTTGGAACATTAGAGAGGATTCTATTTATTTATATGAAATCCTGTTTGACATTTAGGCATTTGCTCAAAATAGTTTGCTTCCAAATTATCAGTAAACTCACTGAAAGAGATCAATTGGAACTGAGAAAAATCAATGAGTAATTTCATGGATCTCACTTGTAATCCCAAATCTCAGCCGCATCACTGTTTTTTACCACTAGTAGTTTTTTGTTCTCAAGAAGTCCAAAAGCACGGATATCCCCATCTATTTTAAGACCATGCTCTGCATTTTTCCAATATTCAAAGGTCCCATCTCCTTTGCCTAGTAAGACTTCACCATAGCTGGCGTCGTATTTTCCTACTTCCGGTTTTGCCTGGGATAGGTTTCCTCCCAAAATTAAATCCATATTTCCATCCTCATTCAAATCTAAAACTGCAATTGCAAAAACATAGGAACGTTGAGCCAGGATAGGAAATGGTTTCCAGGAGAAGTTTCCGTTTCCTTCATTCATAAGTACTCCGGATTCTAAGTTATTTACTTCATTAACGATGGACTGATTGACAATTTCAGAAGGGAAAATATCCGTTAACGTCTCATTATTGTAGTTACTGTAGCGAATGTATTTCTTTTTGACCGACGGAATTTGACGCTCTAGTTCATGTTTTAAAGTATACGGAATTTGAACTCCTCCCACTTCTTGTGTGAAAATTTGTTCGACAGATCCATTTTGATCAAAATCATTCAGAAACATTTTTACAGGGGCATCAGATGAGATTTTGAATCGTGAATTGAGCCCATTGTTACCCAGAATCAAATCTGGTAACCCGTCGTTATTCAAATCTGCTGCTTCCACTGCTCGATACCATCCTTTCAATGTTTCAAGTTCTGGCATTTCTATTTTTTCCAGCCTACCATTGATGTTTTTCAGGAAGATCGGAGCAGTCCATTCCCCCACTAAAACCAAATCCTCGTTTCCGTCCTGATCCCAATCGAGTACCGTCGCATCGGTAATCATTCCGAGATCATTGAGGATTGGAGCAAGGGTAGCCGATTTCTCTGTAAAATGACCTTTCCCGTCATTGACCCATAGTTGACTACTCGCAAAAGCCCCATAAGTGAAAGGGACCAGCCTTCCCCCTACAAATAGATCCATTGCTCCATCTTTGTTGATGTCGATTAGTTTGACTGTACTGCTACTCCCAAAAACCGTAGCGAATCCGGCCGATGAGTTCTTAGTGAAATTTCCTTTTCCATCATTGAGGTATAGCCGGTCTGCCAAATCAATCGATCCAAAACCTGATTCATTGCCTCCAGATGTCACCATCAAGTCCAAGTCACTATCCCCGTCTGCATCGAAAAATACCGCATCGGTATCCTCCGATAGTGTATCTTTAAGGAATGCATCTTGCGGACTTTCGTAGTATTTACCGGAAGAGGAGGCGAGAAAGAGTTTTGCGGAAAAGGTTTTAGCTCCGCCAAAAAAAAGATCCTCTAGCCCATCACCGTTTACATCGGCTTTCGCAAATGCCGGTCCTTCGGTGGAATACATGATATACGTCAGACGGTCCCGATCAAAGTCTACGAATGCATTTTCTTCATGGAGGAAGCTTAAACCTGGGTTTTCATTTTTGCTGAATTGTTGGTTATTGGGCTTTTCAAAGAAGGATTTTCCAGAGGGGATCTCACCCGCATCTTCCCAATTCAATACCAGCAACTGATCGGCAGCTTGATTTTTTAGTTCTGTGTATTTTCCGTCTGGCCAAAGAATTTCAATAGATTCAAGCTTTGCCAAAACCCCTAAGCCGATCGTGATTTTAGGGTCTACAGAAGATTGAAAACCTCGATTGGGCATTTGCTCAACATAGAATATTTTCCCTTCCGCTTCCAGACGAATTTGTGTTCCTATGGCATGGGAGTTTTTCCCTTTTCCCTGAAGTTGAATTTGAATAAAGTGATGAGTTGGATTGATGGATTTTCCCTGATTTTTGAAAATCTGGGAAGGTTGATTGACATTGTTTACCACCAAATCCAATGTACCATCATTGTTTAAGTCTCCGTATGCAGCACCATTCGAATGGATTGCTTTACCAAGCCCCCAATCCTCAGCTTTATTTTCAAATTTCAGTTCACCCAAATTGCGGAAGGCATAATTTGGTATGGGATTGATAGGAATTGGGTCGACTAATGCTTTAAAATTAACACCTTCCTGAGAAATGATTTGACTTTTGGTTTTATCGTCGTCAATGAAATTTAAATAATCTAGGTCGGTAATGTCCTGATAGATGCCATTCGCTACAAAAATATCTCTTAACCCATCATTGTCCATATCAAACATCAGTGCTCCCCAACTCCAATCTGTGGCTTCTACATTGCTGAGTCTACCTATTTCGCTGAATGTACCATCCCCATTGTTAAGGTGGAGCATATTGCGGGAAAGTTGATAGTGATACCCATAGGTCTTATTGAATTGGTATTTATCCCAATTCTCAAAAGTCGTGATTTGCTTTAGTCTGGTTTGTGATTCCGGAAGCATGTCAGTCACAAAAATATCCAAATGTCCATCTCCATTGATATCGGCTATATCTGCACCCATGGACGCTGCGCTGATGGACCTCATGGACTTTTCCAACGATTCGGTGAAGGTGCCATCCTGATTATTGATATAGAGGTAGTCCTTTTCGAAGAAATCATTGGAAATGAAAATATCGGGCCAAGTGTCTTGATTGACATCCCCGATGGTAATACCCAGACCAAAACCGATGACGGAGCCATAGATACCGGCTTCTTCGGATACGTCTTTGAATTTTCCTCCATCATTCCGATAGAGTTTATCTCCTCCGACATTGTCCCTTTTAATACGTTCGTTCTGCATTTTGTTGAATGAACCGATTGCCTGATAGGAGTTATTCAGCAAATAGACGTCCAGATCTCCATCTTTATCATAATCGAAAAATACTGCATGGGTGGAAAATCCTTGGTCAGCCAGTCCATAAGACTCGGCCATTTCTATAAAGGTTCCATCCCCCTGATTGATAAAAAGTTCATTTTGTTTGTTGTCTCCGGAAATGTCACCTGAGTTGCAAACATAGATATCCAGAAATCCATTCCCGTCTATATCAGCCATGGAGACTCCTGTGCTCCAGGCACGGGTTCCGGCCACACCAGCTTGCTCTGTGATGTCCTCAAATTTGAATTCTCCTTTATTGAGATAAAGTTTATTGGGGCCTAAGTTGGCAGTAAAATAAAGGTCAACCAGCCCATCGTTGTTGATATCTCCAATGGCCACTCCACCGCCGTTATAATAGTTCCGGTAGGTGAAAATATTGAAATCTTCACTAAAACTTAAGTCATTCCGGAAATCTACCCCTGAACTCGTCCTGTCAATTTCCTGAAAAAGGGTAGCTTGTTTTTCTGTTTCTTTCTTACAGGAAAAAAGCGAAACTACCAGAATAAGGCTTATAATTTGGTTCCTCATGAAATACTATTTTCCATTGTTTTTTTCTCTGAAGGCAGATTCGAATTCTCAACACTCACTTCAGAGAGGTGTTTTTTTGAATCCCACGGCATGTTGGCTACCTATCATTTTTTCAGGACTAACTGGTTTTCCATTCCTTTTTAGTCCAATAATAAGACCTTTTAAACCCTGTTTTTCATAATCAGATTGAAGTGTGAAATGGGGGAAATAAAAGGTGGAACTAATCTCGAAATTCAAAAACCAGTGGCTCATCATTATTTCGTAATACTACTAAATTTGGTTTGTTTTCAAGATTGATTTGAAGAAAATCCCGGATTTCACCAGGGACAAATAGACCGCTTTCTTCGGGGAATAGGGTTTTCCATTGATTTTTTCCATTTGGTTTCAACACCCAGCCATAGCTTCCCATTTGACTGCCCAATTCTGGCTTGATCCGACTTTGATTCCCTCCGAAAATCAACAATGGCTCTCCTGATTTTCCAGAAATTGTAGTGATGGAATAGACTGGAGCAGATTGAATTTCAGGAGGTAAATCAGTGATTTTGAAATTTCCTTTTCCGTCATTTAGCCATAGGCTAGTTTCAAGATTGCCTGCTGTTAAAATCAAGGAATTAGCCCAGACGGCTTCAGGGAAAAGATCTTCCAAAGATTTGTTTTCGTAGGATTTGTAGGTCAGTAATTGCTTTCGCAAAGAGGGGATTTGACGTAGTAAAGCAGGCTTGAGCACCCAAGGAATTGTTCTTTGATTTTCGAATTGGGAAAGAATTTGATCCAAGGTCCCATTTTGATCAAAGTCATTCAGGACCATTCTTAGCTGAGAGTTGCTATTGCTACGAAGTCGGGAGTTTAAGCCATGATTCCCAGCTAGAATATCGGGATGGCCATCCATATTGACATCTGAAACAAAAAGGCAATTCCAAAGACCACTTGAATTTTCAAAACCAAAATCGGCAGTTTTTTCAATTAATTTATTTCCCTCAAAACTAAATATCCGAATGGACATCCATTCACCGGCTATGATGATTTCAGGTTTTCCATCTCCATCCAAATCTCCCAAATCTGCGCTAGTCAGCATCCCAATTTTGGAAAGTTCAGGGTTTAGACTCTGAGAAATTTGCTTAAAACTTGCCATTCCGTCATTTTCCCATACCTGTAGGCCAGTTGGGATTCCATATGCAAATGGAATCGCCCGGCTACCGACGATCAAATCCAAATCTCCATCTTCGTCAAAGTCTAGAGAATGTAGAAAGGCGGTTGGGCTTGAAGAAAAATATTGAGATGACTTCTGGAAGTTTCCAGTTCCATCATTGAGGTAAAGTCGATCTGAATAAGCCGGCGAGTTATCACCAAACTCAATTCCCCCACTTCCTACAAGCAAATCCGGTTTTCCATCTCCGTTGGCATCAAAAAAATGAGCTGTGACATCTTCGGAAATCGCATCCGAACCAAAGAGTTCTTCTTGATGGGATATAAATCGACCTTTTGAATTTTGGATCAGCAAAACAGAGGTTTGTTCTTTCGCCCCTGGAATAAAAATGTCATCCAAACCATCTCCATTCACATCTGCTTTGGCAGCTTTTGGCCCCTCATTGCTGATCATCCAAAATCGTAAGCGATCACGATCAAAATCTATAAAGTTGCTTTCCTGATGCTGAAAGGGGATCTTTGTGTCTTTTTGAGTAAAAAGTGGGTCTGGATATTCTTCCAAATGAGGTTTGATATTGTCCTCCTTCTTTGGGCTAATTTTTAATGCCTGATTGACTTGAACGTCTCTATTAATTTGAGTTTTGCCGTCTGGCCAGAAAACTTGTAGCGAATCGAGTTTTCCAATAGCACCCAAACCAAAATGCATCCGAGGATCTACCGAGGACATGTACCCTTTCACAGGTTGATACTCTTGAATGAATCTCTGATCCGACGCGTAAGCAATTACTTTTGTTCCAAATTCCTGACCTAGTTCTATGCTCAGGTAGTTTCCGATTTTTTTATCCGAACTGGTATTCCTGTAAATGAAAGCCCGGTCATTTAAATTATTAATCACCAAATCTAGATCTCCGTCATTATCCAAATCCCCATAGGCTGATCCAGTACTGAAAGTAAGCTGATCTAAACCCAGACTTTGGGATAGATTTTCAAAGTTCCAATTGCCTTGGTTTTTAAATAGAAAGTTTTGCTGAGGATTTGAAGGAAATGCATCAATCATTTTGGTCAAAAGGATAGAGTCTTCCTGAAAACCTTGGACTTTTTCCTGATTATTGACATAGAAATCCACAAAATCAAAGTCAGTCAAATCTTTAACAATTCCATTGGTTACTAATATATCCTTCAGACCGTCATTGTCCATGTCGAAAATTAAGGCTCCCCAACTCCAGTCTGTCGCCTCTAATCCTGCCATCCGACTGACCTCAGCAAAAATGGGGGTTTGAGTTCCAGGCCTGAATCCCAGGTTTCTTTGAAGGGTGTTTCTGGTGAATTGTTGGTGGTACCCAGCCTTGATATTTGATTGAAATTTGTCCCAATCTTCAAAAGGGGTTTTAGTTTTGACACGTGAAAGCTCCTTTGGGAGCATTTCGGTAACAAAAATATCTGGCCTGGTATCATTGTCCAGATCAGCAATATCAGCCCCCATACTTCCCAAGCTTATCTCCGGAAGAAAGTCCGGTAGAACTTCAGAAAATGTCCCGTCCTGATTGTTCAGGTAGAGATAATCCCGTTCAAAAAAATCATTGGAAACGTATAAATCAGGCCAATTATCATCGTTTAGGTCAGCCACTGTGACTCCAAGACCATAGCCTATGTTACTTCCAAATATTCCTGCCGTTTCAGATACATCCGTGAAGATATCTCCATCGTTTCTGAACAACTTATTTCCTCCTTCTGGATCACGGATTTCACGCTGCCCAATCCTTAGATCATAAATCCCTATGGATCTTGCCGAATTACTAAGGAGGTACATGTCCAAATCTCCATCTTTGTCAAAATCAAAGAAAACAGCATGCTGGCTCAGTCCTTTTTCAGCAATTCCGTACTCTTTGGATTTTTCTGTAAAGGTGAGATTATTATTGTTGATAAAAAGTTCATTGTGGCGTTTATCTCCTCCTGGAGGTCCTGATTTACAAATGTATAGATCCAGTAAACCGTCACCATTCACATCGGCCATACTGACTCCAGTAGTCCAATAGCCAGTAGAGTTTAGTCCAGCTTCGTCGGTAATGTCTTTAAATTTCAGATTCCCAAGGTTTAGGTACAGTCTGTTTGAAGTTTGATTTCCGGCTAAGAAAATATCGATTAAACCATCATTATTAATATCGCCCAACGCTACTCCTGCTCCGTTGTAAAAATTACGAAAAGTGTAGGGATTTACTTTCTCGGTGTAAGTAAGATCATTTCTAAAAGATATACCTGTCTCTTTCTCTGGAAGGAGTTGGAAAAGTGGTTCATTACGTTTCTTTTCCTTTTGGCAAGAAAGGCAAGATATATACAGAAGAAATAGGAGGGCTTTTTGCTTCATTGACTATGTTTAGAAAGTGGGAAGTGAACAAAAGTACAAGTCCTTTTGAAAACATCTCAGATTCTATTGCTAACCTAAGTTTTGAATCAAGTTAGAAATTCACTTTTAATAAACTGGACTTATTTCCAAGATTGATTGCTTTAGTTTTTTATGAATCTACCGGTTTGTTTGATATGGCCAAAGCGAGAGTAATATTTTACTCGATATGAAAATTAGCAGAAGATGGTTTCCGGGTGTATAAAATCAACTTCTCTTCATTGGAAAAAGAAGAAGGGCTTTTTAAGTCGTCAATTCTTTTAAATCCAATTTCAGAATTATTTGTTTTGCCATTAAATAGTAGGGGTTTTCTGAGTTTTGTGATTTTGTTTTTTGAAGTTAGATCAGATATCAAAACATTTGGTTTAGTAAGAATATGAACATTTAAAGAATCAATTTCAGTTTTTAATTCTACTTGGTTTTCGTGAGCCCTAACTAATTTATTCCATATAGGAAAGCCAACTATTTTAAACTTATTTAGAAACGAAGTCAAGATTTTTAATTTTTTTTAAAAAGGCTGTGAAAGTTATTCCTATTGTTAATTAAATAATTTTATAATTATCTTTTGTTTTATTTTAAATATGCAGAATTATTTTTTAAAATTGCCTTCAGGCTTTTTAAGTAAAAATTGGATTTAAAAAAAAAATAAACCAATTTTTTTTTGAGAGCTGTTGGTATTTAACTCTGATAATCTTAGACGAGAAATAAAGTCGAAAAATTTCAAAGAGACTAAGGCATTGTGTTATAATATCTGATAATTAAGCGTGTTTGTTTTACCATGTAATTTGGAATATAAGCTTCTGAAGTAGATGTGTAACACAAGGATTAAGAATCACCAAAAATGCTATCAAACAATTAACCATAACCTAAAATCACATGAAAAAACAAGTAAAACTGGTTTTCATGTTATTCTTATGTTTTGCTTTTAGCATATGTCAGTTGACATTTGCGCAGCAAGCAAGGATAACAGGAAAAGTCACGGATGCGAGCACTGGGGAGGGAATTCCGGGTGTAAGTATTCTGATAAGTGGTACCACACGAGGGGTGGTGACTGATTTGGAGGGCAACTATTCTATCGAGGCCAGTCCAAGTGATATTTTACGAATCTCATTCATCGGTTATACAACCGTAGAAGAGGAGGTGGGGAACCGGACTGTCATCGATATTGCGCTAGCTGAAAACATTCAGGCGCTAACAGAAGTGGTAGTGGTAGGTTATGGTACTCAAGAAAAGAAAGAGATTACCAGTGCGGTAACTAGTGTCAAATCGGAGGATTTTAATCAGGGTACTGTTAATGACCCCGCACAATTACTTCAAGGAAAAGTTGCCGGTCTAAATATCGCGAGACCAGGGGGAAATCCCAACTCCGGTTTTAATGTGCGTTTGAGAGGAATCTCCTCAATTGGAGAAAATGCTTCACCACTTGTGGTTATTGATGGTGTTATTGGGGCCTCATTGAGTACGGTAGACCCAAATGATATTGAGTCCATGGACGTTTTGAAAGATGGATCTGCTGCAGCTATTTACGGTACTAGAGGATCAGCTGGTGTGATCTTAGTAACTACTAAAAAAGGTAGAAAAGGGAGATCTGTCGTTGAGTATAATGGTAGTTTTGCTATCGAAAATGTAGCTAGGACAATCAGTGTCATGAATGCGGAAGAGTACAAGGCGATACCAAACTCAAGAGATCTTGGAGGAAGTACCGATTGGTTTGATGAGGTGACAAATACAGGACTTAGTTATATAAACAACCTTTCACTTGGAGGAGGAAATGAAGGTACCAGCTACAGGGTTTCCATCAACTCCCGAAATGTAAACGGTGTCGGTATAAATTCTGGTTTTGACCAATTAAACGCCAGATTGAGTTTGACTCAGAGAGCATTAAAAGACAAGGCAACATTTACTGTAAATATTTCCAATACAATAATTGATAGAGAATTTGGAAACGAAAACTCTTTTAGGTATGCAATTATAAGTAATCCAACGCTACCGGTTTTTGATCCAAACCCTCAAAGCCCTGATTTTGGAGGCTATTCGGAGCGAGATATTTTTGATTGGTTTAATCCTGTTTCTATCGCGGAGCAAAACATTGCAGATGGTCGAGATAACAGACTATTAGCCAGCATCCGTGGAGAATATAATTTTACGAGCAAGTTTAGCGGTGCATTATTTTATTCCACTCAGAGAGAAACCGATTGGAGAGGGTCTTATTCCCCTAAGACTGCTAAATTCGGAGGTGGATTTGGTAGAAATGGTTTGGCCACTATTGTAAATAATGAGAGGCTAAATGATCTATTCGAAGCCACATTGAATTATTACGAAAACGTGAATAAACTTGGAATGGCTTTCTTGGCAGGATATTCTTACCAGGAATTCTTTAATCAGGGGGATTTTACTCAAGCGGGGAATTTCTTAACAGACGCATTTACTTATAATAATATCGGTGCGGCACTTGACTTCGCTAATGGATTGGCGACAGTTTCAAGTTATGCCAACTCAAACAAATTGGTGGCCTTCTTTGGACGGGCTAACTTCAATTATGATGATACCTACCTGCTATCTCTAAGTGCCAGATATGAAGGTTCCACTAGATTCGGAGCTAACAATAAATGGGGTTTGTTTCCAGCAGTTAGTGTGGGTGTAAACATCGCTAATTTGGTAGATCTTACAGGTGTAAGTTCGATGAAATTTAGGGCAAGTTATGGTAGAACAGGTACACAGCCGGGAGATTCTTATTTATCTCTGTTAAGATTTGGCCGTCAGGGTAACTTCTTCTATAATGGCCAATTCGTACCATCTTATGGACCGGTATCCAACGCCAACCCAGATTTGTCATGGGAGACAAAGGATGAATACAATGTAGGCTTGGACTTTGTGATTTTGAATAACAAGCTAGATGGTTCAATAGACTATTATACTAGGGTGACTACAGGTATGATCTTACCAATCAACGTACCCGTACCGCCAAATCTTTTTCCTACCACCCAATTAAACATTGGTGAAATGTCCAATTCAGGTTTGGAGGTTATGTTAAATTATAGAGCCATTCAAAATGCTGATTTCAGATGGACTACAGGAGTCAATTTCTCCACCTTAAAGACAAACCTTAGAAGCTTGTCTGCAGGAGATTTGAGTTTCGGAGAAGTTAATTATCGCTCGAATTTTGGATCACCAGGTCAAAACCTAACACAATTGATCCGAATCCAAGAAAATGGACCATTAGGTCAAATTTGGGGGCCAGTTCAAGTAGGTGTCAGCGATGATGGAAGTCCAATAATGAAGGTGATTGATGGTACAGCTGTAGATGAAGATGGGAACCCTGTTTATTGTAATTGTAATGATGACAGAACTCAATTAGGTACAGCTTATCCTACTTTGAATTTTGGTTTCAATAACTCGTTCAGTTACAAGAATTGGGATTTAAATTTCTTCTTTAGAGGATCATTTGGCCATTACTTGATCAACAGCTACAGAGGTTTCTATGAGAATACAGAAAGTACAACTGTTCAAAACTGGAATATTGTAAATACTAAATATTTTGATCCAAATATTACCAAAGCAGAATACAACAGCTCACATGTTGAAAAAGCTGATTTTGTGGTTTTGGACAATGCTACTCTCGGTTATAACTTTAAGTTGCAGCCAGGCAAAGCAGTAGGAAGGATTAGGGCTTATGTTTCGGTACAGAATCCCTTCATGTTTACCGGATATACTGGTGTAGACCCTGAGGTAAGATATGGAGATTCAGAGTCTAATAATGATCCACTTGCACCGGGTATTGAAAGAAGAGCAACTTATTTCACCACCACGATCACTACTCTAGGCCTAAATCTAAGTTTCTAAGCTATAAATAAGATATCATGAAAAAAATAATAAATATCCGATACTTCTTGATTGGCCTGGGAATGAGTTACTTCGCTTCATCATGCGTAGACTTAGAAGAAGAAGTTTATAGTGCAGTTACAGCTGATAACTTTTTCCAAACAAATGAAGAGTTTATTTCTGCACTTGGACAAGCATATACATCCCTAGGAGGGCTGGGTAACCACTCCGGACTTTGGTCCATCAACGAAATCGCCTCAGACGAAATTGTTGTTTCCCACAAAGGGGGGGACTGGTTTGACGGAGGTGTTCTTTTGCAATTGCACCAGCATGAATTCAAAAGTGATAATCCATTCTTTCAAAATTCATGGAATTTCCTTTTTGGAGGAATAAATACGTGTAATAGATTGATCTTTTCTTTTGAAACTCTGGATAATCCTAACTCTGAGGCATTTATCGCTGAGCTAAGGGCACTACGAGCACTTTATTATTACTGGGCTTTGGACGCTTTTGGAAATATTCCAATCGTAACAGATTTCAGTGATGTGGAGGCTCCTGACACCAAATCTAGGAAAGAGGTTTATGATTTTGTGTTGAGTGAACTCAATGAAATTATTCCCCTCTTGCCAGTAGCTAAAGATGGTACAACTTATGGGAGGATGACCAAATGGAGTGCATTGATGGTCAGAATGAAGCTCTACCTTAATGCAGAAGTATATACAGGTACTCCTCAATGGGCTTTAGCAGCAGCAGATGCCTCAGAAATTATAAATAGTGGTGTTTACAGCTTGATGCCATCTTATCAAAGTAATTTTGCAATCAACAACAGTCAATCCACGGAAAATATCTTCGTCTATCCTTATGATAAGGTATTTGCGGGTGGTTTTAACTGGGTAATGATGACACTGCATATTGTAAGCCAGTCTACCTTCAATCTTACCCAACAGCCATGGAATGGTTATCAGACAGTTGAAGAGTTTTATAACTCTTACGTAGATCAGGATCGAAATCCAGGTACTCAAGGTCCTGTGTGGAAGGGCTTGGCTTTAGAACAATCTACCGGAACAATCGATGGAAGATTAAGCAATTTCTTGGTAGGACCTCAATTCAGATCAGATGGAACAACATTGGAAGATCCAGGGGTTGAGCCTACGGACCCAACAGGAAGAAACGGTGATCCAAATGGTCCACCACTCACATTCATGCCTTACCTTAATGAGATTTCTCCGGGGGGGTTGCGTCAAGCAGGAGCCCGAATTGCGAAATACGAATTTGAAATGGGAGGGACTAATAACATGAGCAATGACTTCGTGATATTTAGGCTATCTGACGCCATTCTTTCACTTGCTGAAGCCAAGTTTAGAATGGGTGAAACTACAGAAGCATTGGCCTTGGTAAATCAAATTCGAGCCAGAGCAGGTAATCTTGACCCTTTTACTACACTTACCGAAGAAAATCTATTTGAGGAGAGAGGCAGGGAAATGTTTGTTGAAATGACTAGAAGACAGGATTTAATCCGATTCAAAAAGTATGGAGAAGCTTGGTGGCCTTTTGAAGGGATGAACAGACCTAAGCAAGTACACTCCCCAGGTAGCTACTTGGAATTATTCCCAATTCCACAGCCACAAATACTTGCGAATCCAAAATTACAACAAAATCCAGGGTACAATTAATAAGTATTCTACACAGATTAAAAAGCAGGCTGAGGTTTCAGCTTGCTTTTTTTTTAAGAGCATTTATACCAAGTTTGCTTTAAAAAAGATTGTATCCTAGATTCAAATTCATTTAATTTCTTCTTCCAGCAAATCAAACGCTTGGAGACAGTTCCAATAGTTGTTTATTACCGATTTATCTATGCCTAGATATTTAACCATATTATTTTCTTCATTAATTTTCATCATCCTCATTCAGGGTTGTGATTCTTCATTCTTTAATTCTTCTGAGGATGATATATCGGAAACCGATAGTTTGTTTTTAGGATTTTATTTAGGAATGCCCCAAAAAGACTTTTTTGATCTCTGTACTGAGTTGAACAAACAGCAAAAAATCACCCAAGGCCCAGGGGGATCTACCAATGTAGAGTATAGAATTGTGGACGAATATGACAGTGAAATCAGTATGCGGTTCTTCCCTACTTTCATTGACGAAAAAGTATTTGAAATGCCTGTCATCTATTCCTATGTAGCCTGGGCACCTTGGAACAAACAGTATTGGGCTGAGAACCTCCTTCCTAAAGTCTTGGAAAAATACAAAATGACCTACGGTGATGATTTTCAATTAATCAATCATCCTACACAAGGGAAAGTTTATTATAAAATTGATGGTAAAAGAAGAATTAACTTGTTTGTCAAGGATGAACAGTTTGTTCAAGCTGTTTTCACTGATTTAAAGGTAGAGAAAAGACTTAATGAGGAATTTGAAAATAGCCAGTCCCAAGAACAAATTCCATCGAACTAAGCCAATAATAGCTCAAATTGTGAAACATCTATCTGTAGATTGTCCTATGTAGAGAAAATTTAGCTAGGGCATTCCAAGTGGTTGATGAAACAAATTATAATCCATGAAAAATGCCTGTTTTCATTTTTTGATCTTTACGCTGATTATTCTGACTTCATGTTTACAAAAACCTGATTTACAGGAACAGGAATCACTTTTTGAAAGTCTTCCTCCTCAAAAAACAGGCGTTGATTTTATCAATACACTGATTGAAACGGAGCAGTTTAATATTATTGAATACTTGTACTTTTATAATGGAGGTGGGGTAGCTGCTGGAGATATCAATAATGACGGACTCATTGATCTCTATTTTTCTTCTAATCAGGGGCCTAATAAACTTTATTTGAATAAAGGGGGGATAGTTTATGAAGATATCACCATGCAGGCAGGACTGGCATCTGAGGGACCTTGGAAAACAGGGGTTACAATGGCCGATATCAACGGAGATGGACTACTGGATATTTACGTCTGTAGGCTAGGGAATTGGAAAACAGTGGTAGGGCGAAATGAATTATATATCAACAACGGTGACTTGACTTTTACAGAGAGTGCTGAAGAATATGGTTTGGCTTTCCAAGGTTTTAGCACACAAGCCGCATTTTTTGATTTTGATAAGGATGGTGATTTGGATATGTATTTGCTCAACCATGCTGTACACACGGAAAGAAGTTATGGAGGGGCTGAATCTAGGTATTTTGATGATGGGTTGGCTGGGGATAGACTTTATCGAAACAACTTAGAGAGTGGAGAAAAGAAGTTTACAGGAATCACACCGCAAGCAGGAATTTTCTCCAGCAAGATCGGGTATGGTTTGGGAATCGGAGTTTCGGATATCAATAATGATGGATGGCCTGATATCTATGTTTCAAATGATTTTAATGAGAATGATTACTTATATATCAACCAGAAGGATGGGACATTCAAAGAACAAATATCTTCTGGCGTCAATTACAGTAGTAGATTCTCGATGGGCAGTGATTTTTCTGATTTTAATAATGATGGGTGGATTGACTTTATCACCATGGACATGTTGCCCAAGGATGAAATCATTCAAAAAATGTCAGCTGGAGAAGATAGTGAAGAAGTATACCAACTCAAATTGGGGTTTGGATTTGAAAGACAAGTTTCTAGAAATAGTCTTCAACTAAATAATACCAATGGTACGTTTTCGGAAATCGGGCAATATTCCGGTGTCTACGCTACAGATTGGAGTTGGGCAGCATTGTTTGGTGATTTTGATAATGATGGCTGGAAAGATTTATTTGTCACCAATGGAATCGTTCGAAGACCCAATGACTTGGATTATATCAATTTTGTCACCAATCCTGAAATAGAAGATGGCTTGCAAAATAAGCCGGATATCAGTGATCTTGACCTAGCTGAAAAAATGCCTCCCGGAGATGTCGCAAATTTCATTTTTAAAAATAATGGGGATCTGACGTTTAGGGATGCTTCCCAAGAGTGGGGTGTTTTCGGGAATGGCATTTCAAATGGAGCAGTATATGCAGACTTAGATAATGACGGGGACTTGGATTTGGTAATTAACAATATCAACCAACCAGCTGGAATTTATGAAAATAGATTAGGGCAGTTTTCTGACAGTAGCAAAACTGTAAATTATCTAAAGTTGAGATTTGATGGTCTTAGTTTAAACCAATTTGGTATTGGAGCTAGAGTAGAGTTGTATTATAATGAACAGATCCAAGTTCAGGAAAATTTTACCAGCAGAGGATTCCAGTCCTCCATCGCCCCAGAAGTTCATTTTGGTTTGGGTGACGTCCAGTATCTGGATTCTCTAAAAGTGACTTGGTCGAGCGGAAAATCAGAAACACTGAAGAATGTCAAAGCCAATTCCACTCTTGTTTTGGATGAATCAAATGCGAACTTTAAATCCCAACCGGCTACAGATTCAAAAGAGTCAGTGTTGAGTGTTTTGGATAAAGAGTTTACAGGTCTTGATTTTCAACACATTGAAAATGAGTTTAATGATTTTAATACGGAGCCTCTGATGCCACATAAATTGTCACAGGAAGGACCTGCTTTGGCTGTAGGAGATTTAAATGGAGATGGTAGGGAAGATATTTTTATTGGCGGAGCCTCTGGGCAGTCTGGATCGGTATTTATTCAAATCAAAGAAGGTCGATTTTATCAATTAGATCAGCCCTTATTGGAGGAAGATTCTGAATTGGAAGATGTAAGTGCCGTTTTTTTTGACAGTAATGGAGATGGTTTTTTGGATTTATTGGTAGGTAGAGGAGGGAACATCCAACTCCCTAATGATAAGGGCGAATCTACACGGATATACCTAAATGATGGAAAGGGAATGTTTTATCAAACAGTAAAATTATCCTTGGAACCCAATTCCCAGGTCTCGGTTGTGGAAGCAGCGGACTTTAATGGGGACGGAATGATAGATTTGATGATTGGAAGTAGAAATGTGGTAGGGAAATATGGATATAGTCCCAAGAGTTATTTACTCCAAAATCAAGGAAGAAATAACTATGTAAACCGAACGAAGGAATTTGCTCCAGATTTGGAATTGATAGGGATGGTAAAGGATGCAGTATGGCGAGATTTAGACCTGGATGGGAACCTAGATTTGATTGTGGTGGGAGAATGGATTCCAATTACCATCTTCATGAATCGGGAGGGGAAGTTGACTAATGAATCCAATTCATTTGGTTTGGAAAAATCAAAAGGCTGGTGGAACTCCATTGCTGCTGAAGACTTAAACGGAGATGGATATCCCGATTTGGTAGTAGGAAATTTGGGTTTGAATAGCCGGTTGAAAGCATCCAAAGAGCAGCCCGTAAAAATGATTGTCAATGATTTTGACCAAAATGGGACTTCAGAACAGATTATTTCTTATCCAGTTGAAGGGGAATATTATACGGTAGCTTCTAAAGACGAACTTGTAAAACAAATGCCAATCCTCAAAAAGAAGTTTTTACGCTACCGGGATTTTGCAGGAAAGAGTGTGGAGGAATTGCTGACTTATTTAAATACAAAGGACGCAGAGTACCTTGAAGCCCAACTGTTTGAATCCGTAGTATTGATAAATCAAAATGGACTAAATTTCCGTTTGCAGAAATTGCCTGCAGAGGCTCAATTTGCTCCTATTGAGGCGATTGAAGTGGTTGATTTGAATCAGGACGGGTATCAGGATTTGATATTAGGCGGGAACAAAACTGGTGCATCTCCTTATTATGGGGCCTATCAGGGGAGTTGGGGTCAGATTTTATTAGGAGATTCTCTTGGGAATTTCAGGACTGATACTCAAAATCGGCTCAAAATCCGTGGTGATGTAAGAGGGATCAAGAAGGTTTCTGTCAATTCACTCACTTGGTTGATTTATGCAAAAAATGACGATTCCCTTGAGGCAGTTCAGATCGATGAAGCAAAACCTATTAAGTAGTTTTTTTGGTAATAAAGAGAATTAACACGCCTATTCGTTTAAAGGAAAAGGCAATTTACATAGGGAGTTCAATGAACTTTGTTTTAAGCCGAAATCAAGAAGTTGGGGCCTTTTTACATGCTAAGTGTGGCTATAACACCAAAGAAAGCTAGTTTTTGATCTAGGAACAGTTATTTCGAAAAGCTGAATATTCACATTGATTTTTTTTGATACTAGCGAGGTAGCCACATAAAAGGGTGGCAATGATTAAAAGCGTATAATTCTTAAATCATATTAATAGGTTGTTTTAACTATTGATAATCAGGTATATTTAATACCATAATATCATTTATGCGATCCGACTTTAAAATTTTTATTCAATCCTTTTTTTTATTACTGTTTTCTGTAGTTGTAGGAAGTTCTGTTTTGGCTCAAGGTATAAGGGGCAAAGTCGTTTCTTCTGAAGGGGAACTCTTGCCTTATGCTTCCGTGTACATTCGAAATTTGGGAGACGGAGTTCCTACCAATCAAGATGGGAGGTATGAATATAAATTGGACCCGGGGGTTTATGATGTTCTGATTCAATTCTTAGGTTATAAGTCCCAGTTGAAAACAGTAGAGGTTGGAGAGGAATGGGTAGACATGGATTTTGAAATGGAACCACAAGTCTACACCCTAAGCGAAGTGGAGGTTAGAGCGGGGCAGGAAGATCCAGCATTGACCATTATGAGGAAGGCGATTTCCAAAGCAAAATTTCATCGTTTACAACTGCAGCAATATAGCATGACTGTCTACCTGAAAGGGACGGGTCAGCTAACAGATGCTCCCTTTTTCCTGAAGAAGACATTGGAAAAAGAAGGGCTTAAACTGAATGAGGCATATACCAGTGAATCAGTTTCAAGAATTACCTTCACCCAGCCAAATAAAGTGGAGGAAAAAGTGATTTCCATTAGAACGAACGGGGATAATCAATCAACCTCCCCCGCACCATACATTCAAACAAGTTTCTACCAAGAGAAAATTAATGATATTATTTCCCCCTTGTCAAGGTCCGCATTCACCTATTATCGATTTACCTATGAAGGAAGTTTTTTTGATCAGGAGGTAATGGTGAATAAAATCAAAGTTACACCGAGGTCAAGGGGAGAACGGGTATTTGAGGGGTACATTTATATCATTGAGGACCTTTGGGCCATCCATTCACTCAATTTAAAAACATCTCTTTTGGGGTTTGATATCCAAGCCACTCAGCAATATGCTCCGGTGGCAGAAAACGTTTGGATGCCTTTAACACATACTTATCGATTTGGGGGGAAGTTTTTTGGTTTTGAGGGTGAATTCAAGTACCTGGCATCAACTAGGGAGTATGAAGTCACCTTAAATCCTGATCTAGCTTATGTCCCTGAGATTATAGATGAAAAAGTACAAGAAGTAACCGAAGATGTAGCTGACTTTAAAAAAACTGAGTCTGCATTGGAACAACTTGCAAAAGAACAGCCCACCACGCGAAAAGAATATAGGAAACTGATCAATGAATATGAAAAGGAGGCGCTCAAAGAAAGAGAGGAGCCTGAGGTGATCAGTGAAAGTTATTACAGTATTGACTCCCTTGCTAAAAAACGTGCTTTATCTTATTGGGATAGCATCAGGCCAGTTCCTTTGACTGAGGAGGAAATTGAAGGGTATAGAAGGGATGATAGCCTAGCTGTCATTGAGGCTGCAAAAGTCAGCGAAGTGGATTCGGTGGCAAAAAAAGCGAGGAGGAAGTATAAACCTCTGGATTTTATGAATGGAGCTTCTTATAGTTTTGGAAAAGGAGTTTCTATCGGATTTAAGCAGAATTGGACTAAGATTTCATTTAATACGGTGGAAGGATTTAAGTTTGGTATGGGAATGTTTTACCGAAAGTACCAAGAGGAGAAGCTAGCTGATTCGGTCAATCGAATTCGAAAAAGCTTCAATATTGAGCCGGAGTTACGATATGGTATTTCAAGTAACCGATTTTATGGAAAAGTGGACTTTAGATGGTCCACCACAAAACCTCTTTCAGGAACTACTTTTGGGATAGAAGGCGGGAGGTATATTTATCAGTTCAATGGAGGTGAGCCTATTAATGAGCAAGTGAATGCATTCTATTCACTCTTATTTCGTCAGAACTACATGAAGCTCTACGAGCAGGATTTTGTTCGGGCGTATTGGGCTCATCGAGTGAATTATGAATTTACTTATAGAGCTAACCTATCCTATGCTGAAAGGGGAGAGCTTTTTAACCACTCCAATTATAGCTGGTATAACAAAGAGGGGAGAACCTACACCACCAATCGACCAGAAAATGTTGAGGTGAATGAAATGGCATTTGCTGATCATGAATTATTGAAATTTAATACATCCATTTCCTGGAGACCTGGAGTAAAATATGGCATTCGAAATGGTCGTAAATATCCCATTACCAATCGATCTCCTTTGATCAATTTTAATTATACAAAGGCCTTAGGAGGGTTACTAAATTCTGAAACTGCTGCTGATTTTGATCATTTGGAGATAGGGGTAGAGCACTTTTTTGAATTTGGGGTAAGTGGGAAATTGGACTTCAATGTTTCTGCAGGGACTTTCTTGAGTAACAAGCAAGTCTATTTTCAAGACTACCAACATTTTGGAGGTAACAGGACCATATTTTCGAATTTTGGACCCGCTTCAAACTACCGCTTTATGGATTACTACAAGTACAGCACCAATACCTCTTATGTTTCTGGGATTTTTCATTATCAATTCCGAAAATTTTTGTTGACCCAATTGCCTATGCTTCGGTTTTCAGGGGTGAGAGAAAACCTGTTTTTCAATTATTTAAAAACTGAAAATTCTCCTAGTTATTGGGAAGCAGGATACTCTTTGGATAATTTATTCAGGATTTTCAGATTGGAAATGGGGGCCGGGTTCGAGAATGGAAATTACTTAAGGGGAGGAGTACGATTTGGCATTGCCACCTTTATCCAAGTGAATTAATAGAAATTAAATAGGTTCCTTCGTTTCTGACTGGAGTAGACTTGGTCCATTCCCTGAAGCTGGAATTGCAGCTCTAAGTTAAGATAGGCTATTTAATGCCTCAAACGATGACATTGCCGTATTTGATAGAATTGCCTTAGCAAAAAAAAACGCTCTGAAATCATTTTCAGAGCGTTTTTTTTTAATGTTTATGAAAGATCAAACTTTCATAATATCTGCTTCTTTCTTCACAAGCAGTTCATCAATTTTCGCAGCATATTGGTCTGTCAGCTTCTGAACTACATCTTCAGCTCTTTTGATTTCATCTTCAGAAGCTCCATCCTTTTGAAGTTTTTTCAAAGAATCATTGGTGTCTTTTCTGACTGTTCTAATGGAAATCTTACCATTTTCACATTCGTTTTTAGCCTGTTTTACCAGGTTGATTCTTCTTTCTTCTGTCAGTGCGGGAATGGTCAGAATAACGATCTCTCCGTTGTTTTGAGGAGCAAGTCCCAAGTCTGAGTTGATGATTGCTTTTTCTATTTCTCCGATTAGATTCTTCTCCCATGGTTTAATGCTGAGTGTTCTTGCATCGGGAGTGTTGATCGAAGCAACTTGTGATAATGGTGTAGGCGCTCCATAATATTGGACCATAATTCCGTCCAAGATATTAGGCATTGCTTTTCCAGCTCTAATTTTTAATAATTCTGAAGCAGTATGGTCAACTGCTTTTTGCATCAATTCTTTTGCTTCGTCTAAGAATAAATCAATTTCTTCCATAATCTTAAGCTTAAAGGGTTGTGATCAATGTTCCAACTTCTTCACCTTCTACTAGTTTACTCAGATTACCTGCCTTATTCATATCAAATACAATAATAGGAAGGTTGTTTTCCTGGCAAAGTGTGAAAGCAGTCATATCCATGACATTCAAATTCTTTTCATACACTTCGTGGAATGAAATAGTTTTGTACTTGGTTGCAGTAGCATCTTTTTCAGGATCAGCAGTATAAACTCCGTCCACTCTTGTTCCCTTTAAGACCACATCTGCCTCTACTTCAATCGCTCTTAAACTAGCTGTGGAGTCTGTCGTAAAGTAAGGATTACCAATTCCAGCTCCAAAAATCACAATTCGTCCTTTTTCAAGGTGACGGATTGCTCTTCTTCTAATGAATGGTTCGCAAACGCTTTCAATTTTTATCCCGGACATTAATCTAGTGAAGAGACCAGCTTTTTCCAGAGCACTTTGAAGTGCCATGGCATTGATCAAGGTGGCCAGCATTCCCATGTAATCACCTTGGACCCGGTCGATACCCGATTGAGCAGCCTGAACTCCTCTAAAGATGTTGCCTCCACCAATAACGATCGCAATTTCTACCCCCATGTCTTTGACTTTCATGATCTCTTGGGTGTATTGCTGAAGTCTAACAGGGTCGATGCCGTAACTCTTATCGCCCATTAGTGCTTCTCCGCTTAGTTTGAGCAGTATTCTTTTGTATTTCATAGGTGGATTTATTTGCAAAGGAGTTGCTGAATAAAATATTATTAGATTAAATAATCCGACAAATATAATTCCTTCATCTCATTATGCTAGGGCAAATGTCATTTTTGACTTCGCCTTATTCCATTTTTGATCAAAATTGAATTAGGACTTGGTTTTTTTCAACACTTTGTTTCAGGTTAACTTTGACAGATTTAATGACCCCGTCCCCAGGTGCTTTGATAATATTTTCCATTTTCATTGCTTCTAAAATTAAAACTACATCTCCTTTTTTTACTTCATCTCCAGGCTTTACTTTCAATTCCAGGATTAATCCAGGCATCGGAGCTTTGATGTCCTTAGCTGCCCCAGAATTCAGGTTGTTCATACCCATTTTCTCAAGCAATAGATCAAACCTGTCCTTGATTTGTAGTGTAGCTGTTTTACCTTTTAAACGAATTTGAAGTGTTTTCGTCTCCTTGTCCATAGAAACTAATTCAGCCTCTATGGATTGGTGTTTATGTATAAGATGTATTTTCCTATCGGATACCCATTGCAAATCCCAATTCAAGGATTTGTCATTTACGAAGGTCGATTCATCGGTTTTTTCTACCGAATAGGTCTCATTTTGGATAGTTACTGAAAACATTCCTGTTAATTTGGAGCTTGAAATTATTAAATCCGAACAAAAAACGGTCTTTCTTTTTCTCAAATATGAAACAAATGCTAGCTAAGGCAAAAGATATTTTGCAAAAGTCCTTATTATCTGGCTTGGGTGCCCTGGTTTTATTTGCTTATTCCTGTAAATCAGCAGAGAATTTTACAAAAACAGAGGAAGAAGAACCTGAACAGAAAGTTGCTGCCGAACCTATTGCGATAATTCCCCTGGATACTGTTGGGATCATAAAATTAGTTCAGGAGAAAGAGTCTCAACTGGCAAATTATAAGGGAGAGAGGAACCGGGGTTTTGACTTGATTCATACTGATTTGGAGTTAGATTTTGATTATGAAAATCAGGTGGTATTAGGAAAGGCTGTGTTGACTTTCAAACCTTTTTTTAAGCCTCAAAAAGAGTTGGTTTTGGATGCCCAGGATTTTGAGTTAGGGAAAGTATATTTTGTATATAAAGGGGATAGTGCAAGCCTGGGGTATTATTACGACACGCAGGAACTAAAAATACCTCTTCCACGACTGATGACAAAGGAGGATACCTTTGCGATAGCGATGGCATATAAGGCTTTTCCAGAGAAGAACTCGGGGGAGGGGAGCCAGGCCATTACGGACACCAAAGGTTTGTATTTTATTGACCCTTTGGGCGAAGATCCAGACAAGCCAACGATGATTTGGACCCAAGGAGAGACCATGCATAATTCAAAATGGTTCCCTACGTTGGATCAACCCAATGAAAAGATGACTCAACTTTTCAAACTGACTGTGCCGGATTCTATGATATCCATTGGAAATGGAGAACTAGTAGATCAAGTGGATTTAGGGAGTGGCTTCCACATGGATTATTGGGAAATGAAGTTGCCTCACTCCCCCTATTTAGCCGCATTTGCCATAGGCGATTTTGGTAAGGTAGAAGCTACATGGGAAGGGGTTCCATTAGGGTATTATGTAGAAAAGGGCTACGAAGAAGGAGCCAAAATGGTATTCAAAAATACCCCAGAGATGCTTGGGTTTTTCTCAGAAAAGCTGGGAGTCCCATACCCATGGCCTAAATATGATCAAGTAGTAGTACGGGATTTCGTTTCTGGTGCAATGGAGAATACCACTGTATCAATTTTTATGGAAGAATTAAGGCTGAATGAAAAAGAAGCCTTGGATTCAGAATGGGATTACATCATTGCGCATGAGTTGTTCCACCAATGGTTTGGTGATTATGTTACCACCGAATCCTGGGCAAATCTTCCACTGAATGAAGGTTTTGCAAACTACAGTGAGTATTTGTGGAATGAATATAAATATGGTCTTGATCAAGCCTCGCTCAAACTAGTTGCTGAGATGGAAACCTATTTTGCAGAGTCTGCAACCAAACAAGTGGATTTGATTAGGCATTACTATGAGGACTCTGAAGATATGTTTGACTCTCATAGTTATGCCAAGGCAGGAGTAATTATTCATATGCTGAGAAAATATGTAGGGGATGAAGTCTTTTTTGAGTCTCTCCACAGGTATTTGCAGGAACATGCTTTTTCTAATGTTGAAGTGCATGATTTGCGACAGGCCTTTGAAGATGTAGCGGGGGAGGATCTGAATTGGTTTTTCAACCAGTGGTTTTTAGACAAAGGTCATCCCGAGCTCTTTGTGGAAATAGATTATTCTATTCCGGAAAATATTTTGATTTCCATCACCCAAATACAGGACTTGGAAGAAACCCCACTATATCAGTTGCCTTTTGAGATTAGCTGGTACGATGGAGGAGATAGAAAAGTAAAGAAATTTATGTTGAAGGAGGCATTTCAGCAATTCGCGTTAGAGAATGGAAATCCTGTTGATCATGTTTTTTTCGACGAGGGAAAAGATCTTTTGATCAAGAAAAATCAAACTATTTCTTTGGGACAATGGGTAAACCAGTATGAAACTTCCAAGTTGGGAATTGCCAGGTATGAGGCACTGGATAGCTTGGCTACGAATGATGCCTCGGATGAGCTTAAGCTTTTACTACCAAAAGCAATGAAAGATGAGTTTTGGTCTGTTAGAGAGCTTTCCTTAAGTCTATTGCAAAGTCATACGGAATGGATTGAAGAGATAGAAGGATTGGAAAGCAATCTTGTTGCATTGATAGAGGGGAATGCCAAAAACTCTGTGAAAGCAGGGGCTATTGATGTTTTGGCAGCCTATGATAATGAAAAATACCAAGCCTTGTTGTTGAGATTGGTGGAAGAACCATCTGTTTTGGTCTCTAGTTCCGCGTTAATGGGATTGACCAATATTGAGGGGCAGGAACTGGATGAGGAATTGATCGAAAGGTTTTCGAAAGAGACCAATTTTCGATATGTGATTCCAGTATCAGAATATTTCATTACCAAACCTGTGTTAGGAAAGGGAATTTGGTTTCATGAAAAAATAGATCAGCTCTCCGGAGAGGGTTTATATTTCTTTTTGGGGTACTATGGAGAATATTTTAGCAGGTTTCCAGAAGAAGGGAAGGACCTTGCAGTAGAAAAATTAAAAAAAATCATGAAGGGGCATGCACAAAATTTCATTCGATTGGGAGCATTTCAAGCGATCTTGGCTTTTTCGGATGATGCCCAAGTAGTGAAGGCAATTTCTGAAATTGCGACTCAAGAGAAGGATCCTGAATTGAAAAATTATTATGAATACTTCATGGAAGCATTAATTGTAAAAAATTAATTCACTGATTTTAAGTCGTTTGTAGAAATAGTGCATAAATTCTCATGAAATTTGAAATACATACTTTGAAACTTTAATAAAAGGCTATAATTTTGCCATCCGTTACGATAGATAGGTCATACAAAAAAGACTTAAAAAGTGACGAATAGTTGGGGGAATACCAAAGCGGCCAACTGGGACGGACTGTAAATCCGTTGACTTATGTCTTCACAGGTTCGAATCCTGTTTCCCCCACAATTGCCGAATGCAAAATTTTTTCCTAGTTTTGCAGGGCTTAAAAGAAATTCGGCTTAGCCGGAAAAAAAGCGGGAGTAGCTCAGTTGGTAGAGCGGCAGCCTTCCAAGCTGCAGGTCGCGGGTTCGAGCCTCGTCTCCCGCTCTATACTTTTCTTCGGAAAGGTATCGGGCTCAAGCCGACGTAGCTCAGGGGTAGAGTACTTCCTTGGTAAGGAAGGGGTCACGGGTTCAAATCCCGTCGTTGGCTCATACGGCTTTAAATATTTATCTAAACATATCTTTAAACTTAAACTGAGGATTTTCACGCATGGCAAAAGCACAATTCGACCGTTCCAAGCCGCACGTTAATATCGGTACGATTGGTCACGTAGATCATGGAAAGACCACTTTGACTGCTGCCATCACTACCGTTTTGGCTAGTAAGGGTCTATCTGAATTAAGAGATTTCTCTTCTATAGACAACGCTCCAGAAGAAAAAGAAAGAGGTATTACCATTAACACCTCTCACGTAGAATATCAAACTGACAAGAGACACTATGCTCACGTAGATTGTCCAGGTCACGCCGATTACGTTAAGAACATGGTAACGGGTGCAGCCCAGATGGATGGTGCTATCCTTGTAGTAGCAGCAACAGACGGACCTATGCCTCAAACTAGAGAGCACATCCTATTGGCTCGTCAGGTTGGTGTTCCTGCTCTTGTTGTATTCATGAACAAGGTAGACATGGTAGACGATCCTGAACTACTTGAACTAGTAGAAATGGAAGTTAGAGAACTTCTTTCTTTCTATGAATTCGATGGAGACAACATCCCAGTTATCGCTGGTTCTGCACTTGGTGCATTGAACGGTGAAGAGAAGTGGGTTGATACTGTAATGGAATTGATGAACGCAGTGGATGAGTACATTCCTCTTCCTGAGCGTGCTGTAGATAAAGATTTCTTGATGCCTGTAGAAGACGTATTCTCGATCACTGGTCGTGGTACTGTAGCTACTGGTAGAATTGAAAGAGGTGTAATCAACTCTGGTGATCCAGTTGACATCATCGGTATGGGTGCTGAAGGACTTAAGTCTACAGTTACTGGTGTTGAGATGTTCCGTAAGATCCTAGACAGAGGTGAAGCTGGTGATAACGTAGGTCTTTTGTTGAGAGGTATTGAAAAAGCTCAAATCAAGAGAGGTATGATTATCTGTAAGCCAGGTTCTGTGACTCCTCACGCACACTTCAAAGCTGAAGTTTACGTATTGTCAAAAGAAGAAGGTGGACGTCATACTCCATTCTTCAACAAATACAGACCTCAGTTCTACTTAAGAACTACTGACGTAACTGGTGAGATCAAACTTCCAGAAAACGTTGAAATGGTTATGCCAGGTGATAACGTGACTATCGAGGTAAACTTGCTTAATGCAGTTGCTCTTGAAAAAGGACTTCGTTTTGCAATCCGTGAGGGTGGTAGAACAGTAGGTGCTGGTCAGGTTACTGAAATTCTTGACTAATCAATTTCTGATCTATTAAAACGATGCGATCCTGAATATTTTTGGGATCGCATTTGTTTCTTTAGTCAACAATACCTAATTTTGCGTTCCCATTAGCGGGACGTTCATTCACACGGGCATAGTTCAATGGCAGAATAGCGGTCTCCAAAACCGTTGATGGGAGTTCGAATCTCTCTGCCCGTGCCAGTAAGTATTACAATATGAATCTAAAAAACTTTGTTCTGGAGTCGTATGATGAAATGAAAAACAAGGTCACTTGGCCTAAGTATTCATTTCTTCAAAATAGTGCAGTGTTGGTGCTAGTAGCATCTTTGATCTTTGCCTTGTTTATCGGGGTAGTAGACTTAGGTTTCGAAAACATCATGACATGGTTTTATGATTTATTTTAATTGAATTGACATTACAGAATGGCTGAACATAAGTGGTACGTACTCAGGGTAGTAGCTGGGCAGGAAAAAAAGACAAAAACCTATCTGGATAATGAAATTTCTAGACAGAAGATTGACGAATTTATTCCTGAAGTGCTAATACCTTCCGAGAAGGTATATGAGATGCGAAATGGCAAAAAGCGTGTCAGAGAGAGAAACTTCTTTCCCGGATACGTTTTAGTCAATGCAGATCTTTCTAACGGTGAGGCCAATCACGTAATAACGAGTATCCCGGGTGTTATCGGTTTCTTAGGATCAAACCAGGGGGGAGCTTCCAAAACCCCTGAACCATTACGCCAATCAGAAGTCAACCGTATTTTAGGTAAGGTTGAGGAGATTGATGAGTTTGCAGAGAAGTTGGATACACCATTTATAGTAGGAGAAGCCGTAAAGGTAATGGACGGCCCATTCAGTGGATTTACCGGGACAATAGAGGAGATATTTGATGAGAAGAAGAAATTGAATGTTATGGTCAAGATCTTCGGAAGAAATACTCCGGTAGAGTTAAACTTTATACAAGTAGAAAAACAAGACTAAGCAATGGCTAAGGAAATCACTGGTTATTTAAAACTACAAGTGAAAGGTGGCCAGGCTAACCCGTCGCCTCCAGTAGGTCCAGCTCTTGGTTCCAAGGGTTTGAACATTATGGAGTTTTGTAAGCAATACAATGCACGTACCCAAGATAAAATGGGTCAAGTGCTTCCTGTATTGATTACAATTTTCTCGGATAAGTCTTTTGAATTCGTTGTAAAAACTCCTCCTGCGGCAAATATGTTGTTAGAGGCGGCGAAGTTGAAAGGCGGTTCTGCAGAACCTAATCGAAAGAAAGTAGGTTCGGTTACCTGGGATCAGGTAAAAGAAATTGCAGAGGTTAAAATGCCTGACCTAAATGCTTTCAAAGTAGAGTCAGCTATGAAAATGATAGCTGGTACAGCTAGAAGCATGGGTATCACAGTATCTGGACAAGCCCCTTGGGAAGTATAAATAAAAAACAATGGCTAAGTTAACAAAAAAGCAAAAAGAAGCTCTTTCTAAATATGACCCAAGCCAAGTGTACTCTCTTGAGGCAGCTTCTTCTATCGTTAAGGAAATTACCAATACCAAATTTGATTCTTCTATCGATCTAGACATCCGTTTGGGTGTTGATCCTAGAAAAGCGGATCAAATGGTAAGAGGCGTTGTTGCCCTTCCGCATGGTACTGGTAAGGACATCAAAGTATTAGTACTTTGTACTCCTGATAAAGCGGCAGAAGCAACTGAAGCGGGTGCAGATTATGTGGGCTTGGATGACTACATCGCTAAAATTGAGGGTGGATGGACTGACATTGACGTCATCATCACTATGCCTAACGTCATGGCGAAGGTAGGTAGATTGGGTAGAGTATTAGGACCTAGAGGTTTGATGCCTAACCCAAAATCCGGAACAGTTACTTTGGATGTAGCTAAAGCTGTTAAAGAGGTGAAAGCTGGTAAGATCGATTTCAAAGTTGATAAATTTGGAATTATTCATGCTAGTGTTGGTAAGGCATCTTTTACACCTGAAAAGATTCAGGACAATGTAAGAGAATTGATGCTTACTATCTCTAAGCTTAAGCCTAGCTCATCAAAAGGTACATACTTCAAAAGTATTCATTTATCAAGTACAATGTCTCCTGGAATTGCAGTGGACAAGGGTAGTATTCAAGGTATTTAATCATGACTAGAGACGAAAAGAAAGTAATAATCGACGGTCTTACCGAGAAATTCAGAGAAAACCCTTTCTTCTACATCACGGATGCATCAGGTTTTTCTGTTGCACAAGTGAATGCGTTCAGAAGAACTTGTTTTGAAAAAGGTGTTGAGTACAAAGTATACAAAAATACGCTGATTCAAAAGGCGCTGGAAAACCTTGATGTGGATTATTCCTCATTGAGTGACAAGGCTCTTAAAGGATTCTCTGGAATTATTTTCTCTAAAGAGACTAGTAATCTTCCAGCAAAAGTATTGCTGGATTTCAGAAAAAAAATAGGTAAAAAAGAGACTAGACCAGTATTTAAAGGTGCTGCTATTGAATCTGATATCATTATCGGAGAAGAGAACCTTGAGATGTTGTCTAAACTCAAATCAAAGCAGGAGCTATTGGGAGATCTTATCGGATTGCTACAATCTCCAGCTATGAACCTTATCTCTGCTTTGCAAAGTGGTCAAAACAACCTTACAGGTGTGCTTAAGACCCTAGCTGAAAAAGAAGAAGCATAAGGACCAATAAAATAATTAAATAAAAAACACAAAAAATAAATTTCAAATACAATGGCAGATCTTACGCAACTTGCAGATCAGTTGGTGAACTTGACTGTAAAAGAAGTTAAAGAATTGACAGATATCCTTAAAGATCAGTACGGAATCGAACCTGCTGCTGCTGGTGTAGCAGTAGTAGCTGGTGGTGCTGGTGCAGGAGAAGCTGCTGCAGAAGAAGAGAAAACTTCATTCGACGTTATCTTGAAATCTGCTGGTGCATCTAAATTGGCAGTAGTTAAATTGGTAAAAGAATTGACTGGTCTTGGCTTGAAAGAAGCTAAAGATTTGGTAGATTCTGCTCCTAAAGCCTTGAAAGAAGGTATCGCTAAGGACGAAGCTGAAGGCTTGAAGAAGTCTTTGGAAGAAGCTGGTGCTGAAGTAGAGATCAAATAATTTGCTAAGCCAGAGCCAATAGGTTATGGTTTAGCCATAAGACCTGACTAAATTAGTCAGGTCTTTTCCTGTTTATGCACAGGTATAAAATTGCATTATTTTAAGCGAAAATTGTCGCATTTCGTTATTTAATTTCACTATAAACATATACTACCTTGGCTATCAAGAATCAAACCGAAAGGAAAAGTTTCTCCTCCATTAAGGTGGTCAAAGACTATCCGGATTTTCTAGATATTCAGTTGCAGTCTTTTAAAGACTTTTTTCAATTGGATACTCCTGCTGAGAAACGCCGGGCAGATGGGTTATTTAAAGTATTTGCCGAAAACTTCCCGATCAGTGATTCCAGAGAAAATTTCACTTTGGAGTTTATCGATTATGCAGTAGATCCTCCTAAGTATAGTGTAGGAGAATGTATTGATAGAGGTTTGACATATTCTGTCCCTTTAAAGGCAAAACTTAGACTTCTTTGTCACGATGAGGATAATGAGGATTTCGAAACCATTGAGCAAGAGGTATTCTTAGGAAACCTTCCGTACATGACGGAGAAAGGTTCCTTTGTCATCAATGGGGCGGAACGAGTAATTGTTTCTCAGTTGCATAGATCTCCAGGTGTATTCTTTGCGCAAAGCAAGCATACAAATGGTACAAAGTTATATTCAGCTAGAATCATTCCTTTCAAAGGTTCCTGGATCGAATTTGCTACAGACATCAACAATGTCATGTATGCTTACATTGATCGTAAGAAGAAATTCCCTGTGACAACTTTGCTAAGAGCAATTGGCTATGGTTCTGATAAAGATATTTTGGATTTATTCGGATTATCTGAGGAGGTTTCAGCCACTAAAAATGCTCTGAAGAAAGCAGCAGGTAGAAAGCTGGCCGCAAGAGTTCTTAGAACTTGGGTAGAAGATTTCGTGGATGAAGATACTGGTGAAGTAGTATCCATCGATCGAAATGAGGTATTGCTAGAGCGTGATACCGTACTTACGGATGAAGATATTTCTATGATTTTGGATTCGGGATCTAAAAGCATCATCCTTCACAGGGAAGATGTAAATATCGCCGATTTCTCTATCGTTTATAATACATTACAGAAAGATAACTCTAACTCTGAAAAAGAAGCTGTAGAAGTTATCTATCGTCAGTTGAGAAATACTGAAGCACCTGATGAGGCGACTGCAAGAGAAGTAATTCATAGCTTATTCTTCTCTGACAAGCGTTATGATCTAGGTGAAGTTGGTCGTTATAGAATCAACAAAAAATTAGGTCTTGACATTGAATCTGAAAAGATTGTCTTGACTAAAGAGGATATCATTTCAATTGTGAAGTATCTAATTGGATTGATCAACTCTAAAGCAGTAGTCGATGATATTGACCACTTGAGTAATAGAAGAGTAAGAACTGTAGGTGAGCAGCTTTATAGCCAGTTCGGTGTAGGTCTTGCTAGAATGGCTAGAACCATTCGTGAAAGAATGAACGTTCGTGACAATGAAGACTTCAAACCAGTCGATTTGATCAATGCACGTACACTTTCTTCTGTAATTAACTCATTCTTTGGTACCAACCAGCTTTCTCAGTTCATGGATCAAACCAATCCATTGGCAGAGTTGACTCACAAGAGAAGACTTTCTGCATTGGGTCCAGGGGGTCTATCTAGAGAAAGAGCAGGTTTCGAGGTACGTGACGTTCACTATACACACTATGGTCGTCTTTGTACTATTGAAACTCCAGAAGGTCCAAACATTGGTTTGATTTCTTCACTTTGTGTTCATGCAAAAGTGAATTCCATGGGCTTCTTGGAAACTCCTTATAGAAAGGTGAAAGACGGGAAAGTAAGTATGGATAGAGATGATATCGTATTCCTTACTGCTGAAGAAGAAGATGACAATAACATTGCGCAAGCAAATGCACCTTTGGATGAGAAAGGTAATTTCATCAATGAAAAAGTAAAAGCAAGATTTGAGGGTGATTTCCCGGTTCTTGAACCAACTGAAATCAGCTATATGGACGTTGCTCCAAACCAAATTGTGTCAGTAGCGGCTTCTTTGATTCCTTTCTTGGAGCATGATGATGCAAACAGAGCCTTGATGGGATCTAACATGCAGCGTCAAGCAGTTCCTTTGTTGAAAGCAGAGGCTCCTATTGTAGGAACAGGCCTTGAAGCAAAAGCTGCTGTAGATTCAAGATCCTTGATTATTGCAGAAGCAGACGGTGTAGTTGACTATGTAGATGCTAAGAAAATCACCATCAAATACGATCTATCTGATGATGAGTTATTAGTTAATTTTACAGACGAATATAAATCTTACGATCTGATTAAGTTCAGAAGAACCAACCAGGATACTACCATCAACCTTACTCCATTGGTATTGAAAGGTCAGAAAGTAGTGAAAGGCCAGGTTCTAGTAGAAGGTTATTCAACTAACGAGGGAGAGCTTGCTCTTGGTAAAAACTTGAAGGTGGCTTACATGCCATGGCAAGGATATAACTTTGAGGATGCGATTGTAATTTCTGAGCGAGTTGTTCGTGAAGATATCTTTACCTCTATCCACGTTGAAGAATTCCAACTAGAAGTAAGAGATACCAAGCGTGGGGAAGAGGAATTAACCTCTGAAATTCCTAACGTTTCTGAAGAGGCTGTGAAGCACTTGGATGAGAATGGTGTGATCAGAATTGGTGCGGAAGTGAAAGAAGGTGATATCATCATCGGTAAGATCACTCCAAAAGGTGAAACTGATCCAACTCCAGAAGAAAAACTATTGAGAGCAATCTTTGGGGATAAAGCTGGTGATGTAAAAGATGCCTCATTGAAAGCTTCTCCATCTCTTAATGGCGTGGTTATCGAAACCAAATTGTTCTCTCGTCCTAAAAAGGATAAAGAAGTTAGAGCAAAAGCAAAAGCTGAGGTTGAAAAACTGAAAGCAAAATACTCCAAAGATCTATTGGGCATCAGAGCTCGAATGATCAATAAATTGGTTACTCTCCTAGATGGTAAAACATCTTTGGGCGTGAAACACAAGTTTGGAGATGAGATCATCAGCAAGGGTGTTAAATTCAATCTGAAGAATATCGAAAACAACTTATTCCCTGCAAAGAACCCATATAGAGACGAAAGTAACTATAACGTTCCAGAGGAAGCAAACTTGATTTCTGATATCATTTTGGATGATTGGACAGATGATCCGCATACCAATGATCTGATTGTGAAATTGGTGAAAAACTACACCAATTCTAGAAACGAGATTTCAGGTTTATTCAAAAGAGATCGATTTACTCTTGAAGTTGGAGATGAACTTCCTGCTGGTATTGTACAGCTTGCTAAGGTTTACGTTGCTAAGAAGCGTAAATTGAAAGTGGGTGATAAGATGGCAGGTCGTCACGGAAACAAAGGTATTGTCGCTAGAATTGTAAGAGACGAAGACATGCCATTCCTTGAAGATGGAACTCCAATGGATATCGTATTGAACCCGCTGGGTGTACCTTCCCGAATGAACATTGGTCAGATCTTCGAAACTGTACTTGCTTGGGCTGGTCAGGTATTGGGTAAGAAATATGCTACTCCGATTTTCGATGGAGCTTCTATGGAAGAGGTTTCTGCTGAATTGGAAGAAGCAGGCGTACCAGCATACGGACGTACTTACCTATATGATGGTCTATCCGGTGTGAAATTTGACCAACCTGTAACCGTAGGTGTGGCTTACATGCTGAAATTGGGTCACTTGGTTGATGATAAGATGCACGCACGTTCTATTGGTCCATACTCTTTGATTACGCAACAACCTTTGGGTGGTAAAGCTCAATTCGGTGGTCAGCGTTTCGGAGAAATGGAAGTTTGGGCACTGGAAGCATTCGGTGCATCCCATGTACTTCAGGAAATCCTGACTGTTAAATCAGATGACGTAATCGGTAGAGCTAAAGCTTATGAAGCGATAGTGAAGGGTGAAAACCTTCCTAAACCTAATATTCCAGAATCATTCAATGTATTGGTTCATGAATTGAGAGGTTTGGCTCTTGAAATTACCCTGGATTAATTTAGCTCATTAGGGCTCGCAAGAGCCCTTTACATATCTTTCAAAAAACTATGGCGTTCAGAAAAAATAAAAAACTTAACATCGACTTTTCCAGAGTCACCGTTAGTTTGGCTTCTCCAGAATCTATTCTGGATAGTTCAAACGGTGAAGTGACACAGCCAGAGACTATCAACTATAGAACTTACAAACCAGAAATGGGTGGTTTGTTCTGTGAGAGAATCTTTGGTCCTGTCAAAGACTGGGAATGTCATTGTGGCAAGTATAAGCGCATCAGGTATAAAGGTATTATCTGTGACCGTTGCGGTGTAGAGGTTACAGAAAAGAAAGTGAGAAGAGAGAGAATGGGGCACATCGAGCTGGTAGTACCAGTTGCTCACATTTGGTATTTCAAATCTCTTCCTAATAAAATCGGTTATCTTCTTGGTCTACCGACTAAGAAGCTTGATCAGATTGTGTATTATGAGCGCTATGCTGTAGTACAACCAGGTATCAAAGCTGAGGACGGAATTCAATACTTGGATTTCCTTACTGAGGATGAGTACCTGGATATCATGGATAAGCTTCCTAAGGAAAATCACATGCTAGATGATGATGATCCAAATAAATTCATCGCCAAAATGGGTGCTGAAGCTTTGGAAATGTTGTTGGCTAGAATTGAATTGGATGATCTTTCTTATGCACTTCGTCACCAAGCTGCTACTGATACTTCTCAACAGAGAAAAGCAGAAGCATTGAAGCGTTTGAAAGTAGTAGAAGCATTCCGTGATGCAAGAACCAGAATTGAAAACCGTCCAGAGTGGATGGTAGTAAGAATGGTTCCAGTGATCCCACCAGAATTGAGACCTTTGGTTCCTTTGGATGGTGGTAGATTCGCTACTTCTGATTTGAATGACCTTTATAGAAGAGTTATTATCAGAAATAACCGATTGAAGAGATTGATCGATATCAAAGCTCCAGAGGTTATTTTGAGAAACGAGAAGAGAATGCTTCAGGAAGCTGTCGATTCTTTGTTCGATAACTCTAGAAAAGTAAATGCGGTAAGATCTGATGGTAACCGTGCTTTGAAGTCCCTTTCTGACATGTTGAAAGGTAAGCAAGGCCGTTTCCGTCAAAACTTGCTCGGTAAGCGTGTGGATTATTCCGGTCGTTCTGTGATCGTGGTAGGTCCTGAATTAAAGCTTCATGAGTGTGGTCTTCCAAAAAATATGGCAGCCGAGCTTTTCAAACCATTTATCATCAGAAAACTGATTGAAAGAGGGATTGTAAAGACTGTTAAATCTGCCAAGAAAATTGTGGATCGTAAAGATCCAGTGGTATGGGACATCTTGGAAAATGTATTGAAAGGACATCCTGTTCTTCTAAACCGTGCTCCTACTCTTCACAGACTAGGTATCCAAGCATTCCAGCCTAAATTGATCGAAGGAAAAGCAATCCAGCTTCACCCATTGGTATGTACTGCATTCAACGCCGATTTTGACGGTGACCAGATGGCGGTTCACGTACCACTTGGCCATGAAGCAATTTTGGAAGCTTCTACCTTGATGCTTTCTGCGCATAACATCCTTAACCCTGCCAATGGTGCTCCTATTACTGTACCATCTCAGGATATGGTTTTGGGTCTTTATTATGTGACTAAAGGCAAGAAATCTACTCCAGAAGAGCCAGTTCCTGGTGAAGGTATGACTTTCTACAGTACGGAGGAAGTAGTAATTGCATTGAACGAACGAGTGATCTCCAAGCACGCGAATATCAAGTGTAAGGTGAATGTTCGTAAGCCAGACGGATCTATCGTAGAAGAAATCATCGATACGGTCGCTGGTAGATTGATCTTCAACCAGTTTGTTCCTGAGGAAGTAGGTTATGTAAATGAGCTTCTTACCAAGAAAAAACTGCAGCAGATCATTGCTCAGGTAGTAAAAGTATGTGGTATTGCACGTACAGCTAAATTCTTGGATGATATCAAACATCTAGGTTTCCAAAGTGCTTACCAGGGTGGTTTGTCAATGGGACTTAATGATGTAATTATTCCTGAAGAAAAAGAACCAATGATCGCCAAAGCCAAGGAAGAGGTAGATCAGGTTTGGAATAACTACTTGATGGGTCTGATCACTGATAACGAACGTTACAACCAAGTAATTGATATCTGGACTCGTACCAACTCTCATTTGACTAATAATCTAATGAAGCAGATGGAAGAGGATAAGCAAGGTTTCAATGCGATCTACATGATGATGCACTCAGGAGCTCGTGGTTCTAGAGAGCAAATTCGTCAGCTAGGTGGTATGAGAGGTTTGATGGCTAAGCCACAGAAAAACTTGCAAGGTTCAGTAGGTGAGATCATCGAAAACCCGATTCTTTCTAACTTTAAGGAAGGATTGGATGTACTGGAATACTTTATCTCTACGCACGGTGCACGTAAAGGTCTTGCTGATACTGCATTGAAAACTGCCGATGCGGGTTATTTAACTCGTCGTTTGGTAGACGTTGCCCAAGATATGATTGTGACCGAAGAGGACTGCGGTACTTTGAGAGGATTAAACGTTCTTCCATTGAAAGACAATGATGAGATCGTTGAGCCTTTATCTGAAAGAATCTTAGGTAGAGTTTCTGTTCACGATGTATATGATCCAGTAACAGATGAGTTGATCATCCCAGCAGGAATTGAGATTACGGATGAAATCGCAGCTAAAGTTGATGATTCTGCAATTGAAGAGGTTGAAATCAGATCCGTATTGACTTGTGAAACCCGTAGAGGTGTTTGTTCTAAGTGTTATGGTAGAAACCTTGCAACGGGTTATATGGTACAAGCCGGTGAGTCTGTTGGGGTAATTGCCGCACAGTCTATCGGTGAACCAGGTACTCAGTTGACATTGAGAACGTTCCACGTAGGTGGTACTGCATCTAACATGGCTGTTGAAGCGAGCATCACGGCTAAATTTGAAGGTATTGTTGAATTTGATGAGGAGTTGAGAACGTTGGAAACAACCAACAAGGATGGAGAGCCTGTTACAGTAGTGATGGGTAGATCCGGAGAAATCAAAATCAACGATCCAAAATCTGGCAAAACCTTAGTTTCTAACCATGTTCCTTATGGTGCATTATTAGAAGTGAAGGATGGTCAGAAGATCAGCAAAAATGGAGCGCTATGTAAGTGGGATCCATATAATGCGGTTATCCTTTCAGAATTCGATGGTACCATCGACTTTGAGGCAATCGTAGAAGGAATTACTTATAAGGAGGTAGCTGATGATCAAACTGGTTTCCGTGAAAAAGTAATTATAGATACAAAAGATAGAACCAAAAACCCGGCGATCATTGTAAACTATGGAGATGACACCAAGTCTTACAATATTCCAGTGGGAGCTCACTTGGCAGTAGAAACTGGAGAGAAAGTCAAAGCAGGTCAGGTGTTGGTTAAAATCCCAAGATCTGTTGGTAAAACAAGAGATATTACTGGTGGTCTACCAAGAGTAACAGAATTGTTTGAGGCTAGAAATCCATCTAACCCAGCAGTAGTTTCTGAAATCGACGGGGTAGTTACCTATGGTGGTATCAAGCGTGGTAACAGAGAGATTTTGATCGAATCTAAAGATGGCGTTATTAAGAAATACATGGTATCTCTTTCTAAGCATATCTTGGTTCAGGAGAATGACTTTATCCGTGCAGGTGAGCCTTTATCAGATGGTGCAATTACTCCAAATGATATTTTGGCGATCAAAGGTCCTACTGCTGTTCAGGAATATTTGGTAAATGAAATTCAGGAAGTATACAGACTTCAGGGTGTGAAAATCAATGACAAGCATATTGAGGTGATTGTATCTCAAATGATGCAGAAAGTTGAGATCTTGGATGCTGGTGACACTGGATTCCTTCAAAACCAAGTAGTGGACAAGTGGGCATTCAGAGAGGAAAACGATAATATCCTTGATAAGAAAGTGGTAATGGACGCAGGTGATTCTTCTACTTTGAAGCCAGGTATGATTATTACAGCTAGAAGATTGAGAGACGAAAACTCGAGCTTGAAGCGTAAGGATCTAAAGTTGGTACAAGTTAGAGATGCAGAAACTGCAGTTTCTAAGCCTACGTTGCAAGGTATTACTGCTGCTTCTTTGGGTACAGAAAGCTTCCTTTCTGCTGCTTCATTCCAGGAAACTACCAAGGTTCTTTCTGAGGCAGCCATTAGAGGTAAGCGTGATGAATTGTTAGGATTGAAAGAGAACGTATTGGTTGGACACTTGATCCCAGCGGGTACCGGACAAAGAAGAATCCAAAACATCATCGTTGGTTCCAAAGAGGAATACGAAAAGCTTTCTGATAGCATGGATCATGTATCCACTAAGAAATCAAGCGAAGCCATACTATAATGGTATGAATTAACAAATAACAAAAGGCCTGTATTCGTACAGGCCTTTTTTAATCCATAAAAAATGCAAGACGAAAAAGGGAAAAGACCTGATCAACAGATCAATGTAGAACTATCAGAGGAAGTAGCTGAAGGAGTTTATGCAAATTTGGCGATGATCGCGCACTCCAATTCAGAATTTGTGATTGATTTTATAAGATTAATGCCAGGAGTTCCAAAAGCAAAAGTGAAATCTAGAATTATTGTGACTCCGGAGCATGCAAAACGTTTATTAGCAGCTTTAAAGGACAATATTGACAAATATGAAGATGCTTTTGGGAAAATAAATCAGGGTGGGGGAGCCCCACAATTCCCGATCAGCTTTGGTACTCCAGGTGAGGCGTAACAAAAATATAACTACTTAATTTTGTTCATCTTATTACTTTGGTTACCTTTGCAGTCCAAAATTTAACAGTTTACAGGAAAACTAAATTTTATCAGTTAATGCCTACTATTCAACAGTTAGTAAGAAAAGGTAGAACTACACTGGAGACCAAATCAAAATCAAGAGCTTTGGATGCATGTCCTCAGCGAAGAGGTGTTTGTACCAGGGTATACACTACAACCCCTAAGAAGCCTAACTCAGCAATGAGAAAAGTGGCGAGGGTGAGATTGACAAATGGAAAAGAAGTGAATGCTTACATTCCAGGGGAAGGTCACAATCTACAGGAGCACTCAATCGTATTGATTAGAGGTGGTCGTGTGAAAGATCTACCAGGTGTAAGATATCACATCATCCGTGGTGCACTTGATACCGCAGGAGTTAAAGACCGTAAACAAGGTCGCTCTAAGTATGGTGCTAAAAGACCGAAGGCAGGAAAAGCCCCGGCAAAGAAATAATACTTTATAACATTTAGAAAAAATGAGAAAAGCGAAACCAAAGAAGAGATATATTCTTCCTGATCCTAAGTTCAATGATACCTTGGTTACCAAGTTTGTGAACTGTCTAATGGTAGATGGGAAGAAGAGTATTGCTTACAGAATTTTCTACGATGCAGTAGAAAAAGTTGAGGAAAAAGTAGGTGAGAATGGTCTTGAAGTTTGGAAAAAAGCGCTTAACAATATTGCTCCATCCGTAGAGGTGAAGAGTCGTAGAGTTGGTGGTGCTACGTTCCAGGTTCCAATGGAAGTTCGTCCGGAAAGAAAGCTCTCTCTAGGTATCAAGTGGATGATCACTTATGCCAGAAGAAGAGGAGAGAAAACAATGATGGACAGACTTGCTGGTGAGATCATAGCTGCTTCCAAAGGCGAAGGTGCCGGAGTGAAGAAAAAAGATGATACACACAGAATGGCCGAGGCTAACAAAGCATTCTCCCACTTTAGATTTTAATTAGGATGGCTAAAAGAGATTTAAAATATACCAGAAACATCGGTATTGCTGCTCACATCGATGCTGGTAAGACAACTACTACTGAGCGAATTCTTTTTTACTCTGGGGTATCCCACAAGATCGGAGAAGTACATGATGGTGCTGCTACGATGGACTGGATGGCGCAGGAGCAGGAGAGAGGTATTACTATTACTTCCGCTGCTACTACCGTATTCTGGAACTACAGAGATCAAAAATATCAAATTAACATCATTGATACTCCTGGACACGTTGACTTTACAGTAGAAGTAAACCGTTCCTTGAGAGTATTGGATGGTTTAGTTTTCCTATTCAGTGCTGTGGATGGTGTTGAACCACAGTCTGAGACTAACTGGCGATTAGCTGATAATTATAAAGTCGCTCGTATCGGATTCGTTAACAAAATGGACCGTGCTGGCGCAAACTTCCTTGAGGTTTGTAAGCAAGTGAAGGAAATGCTTGGTAGCTATGCAGTGCCTTTGCAGATTCCTATCGGAGCTGAAGACAAATTCAAAGGTGTTGTTGATTTGATCAACAACAGAGCCATTGTATGGAATGAGGAAGACATGGGAATGACTTTCGAAGAAGTTCCTATTCCAGAAGACATGTTGGAAGATGTAGAAAAGTGGAGAGAGCATTTACTTGAAGCTGTTGCTGAGTACGACGAGTCTTTGATGGAGAAATTCTTTGATGACCCAGACTCTATTACTGAAGAAGAAATTCTTTCTGCATTGAGACAAGCAACCATCGACATGAAAATTGTTCCTATGGTTTGTGGATCTTCTTTCAAAAACAAAGGTGTTCAGACTATGCTTGACTTGGTTATGGAATTGCTTCCATCTCCATTGGATAAGGATAACTTGATCGCTCATGATTTGAATGACGAAGAAAAAGAAGTTGTCATTACTCCAAATGAAGATGAGCCATTTGCTGGTTTGGCATTCAAAATCGCCACTGACCCATTCGTGGGTAGATTATGTTTCGTAAGAGCATACTCTGGTATTTTGGATTCTGGATCTTATGTATTCAATAGCCGTTCTGGAAACAAAGAGCGTATTTCACGTGTGTTCCAGATGCATGCCAACAAGCAAAACCAAATCGATGCTTTGAGAGCTGGTGATATTGGAGCTGTTGTTGGATTTAAGGATATCAAGACAGGAGATACTCTTTGTGCAGAAAATCGCAAAGTGGTTCTTGAGTCTATGATCTTCCCAGAGCCAGTTATCGGATACGCGATTGAGCCTAAGACTCAAGCTGACGTAGATAAATTGGGTATGGCGATTGCTAAGCTTGTAGAAGAGGATCCTACACTTCAAGTAAATACCGACCACGAAACTGGTCAGACTATCTTGAGAGGTATGGGTGAACTTCACTTAGATATTATTATCGACCGTCTGAAGAGAGAATTTAAGGTTGAAATCAACCAAGGTGCTCCTCAGGTTGCTTACAAAGAAGCTTTGTTTGGTTCTGTTGAACATAAAGAAGTTTACAAGAAGCAGTCAGGTGGTAAAGGTAAATTTGCGGATATCGTGTTCGAACTTGGGCCTAAAGATCCAGACCCAGAAACTGGTGAGGTTAAACCAGGACTTGAGTTTGTTAATGGTATCGTAGGTGGGGTGATTCCAAAAGAATTTATTCCAGCGATCCAGAAAGGTTTCACTGAATCTATGAAGAATGGACCTCTTGCTGGTTACCCAGTAGAGTCTATGAAAGTTAGATTGTTCCACGGATCTTTCCACGATGTCGATTCTGATGCTCTTTCTTTTGAATTGGCAGCTAGAATTGGTTTCAAAGAAGCAGCTAAGAAATGTAAGCCTCAATTATTGGAGCCTATCATGTCTGTAGATGTAGTTTCTCCTGACGAATACACTGGTCCAATCACTGGTGATTTGAACAGAAGAAGAGGTTTGATGAAAGGTATGGATACCAAAGGTACTTCATCTGTGATCAAAGCATCTGTACCATTGTCAGAGTTGTTCGGTTATATTACTGACCTAAGAACAATTTCTTCTGGTAGAGCTACTGCTTCCTTGACATTCTCTCACTATGAGCCTGTGCCTAATAACATAGCAGAGGGCGTAATTGCTAACGTAAAAGGTCAGAAAGACTAATCAATATTTGCGATGAATCAGAAAATCAGAATAAAACTAAAATCATACGATCACAGCCTGGTGGATAAGTCATCAGAGAAAATCGTAAAGGCTGTAAAGGCCACTGGCGCAGTAGTAGTGGGACCAATTCCATTGCCTACTAAGAAGGAGAAGTTCACTGTGTTGAAATCTCCACACGTAAGTAAGAAAGCGAGAGATCAGTACCAACTTTGCACATATAAGAGATTGGTTGATATTTACTCCAACAGCTCCAAAACTGTAGATGCTTTGATGAAAATCGAGCTTCCAAGTGGAGTTGATGTAGAAATCAAAGTTTGATCTGCTCTTAAATATTTCATAAAAAAGGCCTGCGTTCACACGCAGGTCTTTTTATATATTCACCATTTACACGATTCTCAGGGGCTTTCAATTGTTTGGCAGTAGTAAAAATGTTGCTAAATGTTTGAAAATATACGAGTTGGCATTTGTTGCAGAATTTTATTTCAGTAACTTTGCAGTCCTTTAAAAGGGCTCATGCGTATAAGCGCTTGTGAATTATCAAATTATCTTATTATAGATGTCTGGTATTATAGGTAAAAAAGTAGGAATGACTAGCATTTTCAGTGCCGATGGACGTAACGTCGCATGCACGCTAATAGAAGCTGGTCCTTGCGTAGTGACGCAAGTAAAAAACGTTGAAACAGACGGGTACAACGCAGTGCAGTTGGCATATGGCGAGCGTAAAGAAAAAAATACGCCAAAGCCATTGATCGGTCACTTTAAAAAGGCCGGTACTACGCCAAAGCAAAAAGTTGTTGAGTTCAGAGAATTCCGGGTCGAATTTGAAGGCCAGGTAGATCTAGGGGCTACTGTGAAGGCTGGTGAAGTGTTTGTCGAAGGTGACTTCGTGGATGCAATCGGTACTTCTAAAGGTAAAGGATTCCAAGGTGTAGTAAAACGTCACGGTTTTGGTGGTGTGGGTGGACAAACTCACGGTCAGCACAACAGACAGAGACACCCAGGTTCCATTGGTGCTTGTTCTTGGCCATCCAGAGTATTCAAGGGAATGCGTATGGCAGGAAGAACCGGCGGTGACAGAGTGAAGGTAATCAACCTTAGAGTGTTGAAGATTTATCCTGAGCAAAACCTGCTGTTGGTTTCTGGTTCAGTACCAGGTCCTAAAAATTCTTTCGTTATTCTAGAGAAATAAGTCCATGGAATTAGCAGTAATAAATCATAAAGGAGAAGATACTGGAAGAAAGGTGAACCTTTCTGATGAAATCTTCGGAATTGAGCCAAATGATCACGCGATCTATTTGGACGTGAAGCAGTACTTGGCGAACCAAAGACAAGGTACTCACAAGTCAAAGGAAAGAAATGAAATCGCTGGTTCTACTAAGAAGATCAAAAAGCAAAAAGGTACTGGTAGTGCTAGAGCTGGATCTTTAAAGTCGCCGCTTTTCAGAGGTGGAGGTAGAGTATTTGGTCCTAAGCCAAGAAACTATTCCTTCAAATTGAATAAAAAATTAAAGCAGTTGGCTAGAAAGTCTGCACTTGCTTATAAAGTGAAAGACAATAGCTTGGTAGTGTTGGAGAACCTTTCTTTTGAGGCTCCAAAGACTAAGAGCTATTTAGCTTTGATGAATGGTTTGTCCTTAGCTGATAAGAAAACATTGGTTGTTCTTCCTGAAGAAAACAAGAATGTATACTTGTCTAGCAGAAACTTACCAAAGTCAAAAGTTGTGACTGTAAATGATGTAAATACTTACCAGGTTCTTAACGCTGACCACTTAGTGATTTGTGAAGGTTCTGTAAGTATGTTGGAAACCATTTTATCGAAATAAGACAATGGATATTCTAAAGCAGCCTTTAATTACTGAGAAAGTCTCTGCCATGAACGAAAAAGGTGTTTATGGATTTATCGTAGAGAAAACTGCGAAAAAGCCAGAGATTAAGAATGCAGTTGAAAAAACATATGGTGTGGATGTGGTTTCTATCAGAACCATGAGATATGCTGCAAAGCATAAGACTAGATACACCAAAAACAAAGTGGTATCAGGCTTTACCAATGCTTTCAAGAAAGCGATTGTTGAAGTAGCTGATGGACAGGTAATTGATTTTTACGGAGAAATTTAATTGAATCAATATCATGGCAATTAAAAAATTGAAGCCTGTTACTCCAGGGACAAGATTCAGAGTAGCTCCAGCTTTTGACGAGATTACAAAGTCAAAGCCAGAGAAGTCTCTTCTTGCTCCTTTGAAGAAATCAGGCGGAAGAAATAATGAAGGCAAAATGACTGCCCGTTACATTGGTGGTGGTCATAAGAGAAGACTAAGAATAGTAGACTTCCAAAGAAATAAGTTTGGCGTACCTGCGACTGTGAAGGCGATTGAGTATGATCCAAACAGAACTGCACGTCTTGCCCTGCTTTATTACGCAGACGGTGCAAAGGCCTACATTATCGCCCCGGAAGGTTTGACAGTAGGACAAACAGTGATTTCCGGTGAGCAAGTTGCTCCAGAAGTAGGAAATGCGATGCCTTTGGCTAACATTCCTCTTGGTACAATTGTACACAATGTAGAATTGAAGCCAGGTAATGGTGGAGTAATGGCCAGAAGTGCTGGTGGATATGCACAGATCGTTGCCCGTGAGGGTAAGTACGTGACTATCAAGCTTCCTTCCGGTGAAATGAGACTAGTTCTTGGTGTTTGTATGGCAACAATCGGTACTGTTTCCAATGCAGATCACATGAACGTAGTTCTTGGAAAAGCTGGTCGTAAGAGATGGTTAGGTGTAAGACCTCGTACTAGAGGTGTTGCGATGAACCCAGTAGATCACCCAATGGGTGGTGGTGAAGGTCGTTCTTCCGGTGGACATCCAAGATCTAGAAAAGGTCTTCTGTCTAAAGGTAAGAAAACCAGATCACCTAAGAAGTATTCAAACAAGTTCATCATCAGCAAAAGATCTAAATAATTATGGCACGTTCATTAAAAAAAGGTCCTTATATCGAACATCACCTGGTGAAGAAAGTGGATGTTATGAACGAGTCCGGCAAGAAATCTGTCATCAAGACTTGGTCAAGAAGATCTATGATTTCTCCAGACTTCGTAGGACATACCTTCGCAGTGCATAATGGAAATAAATTCATCCCTGTATTTGTGACTGACAACATGGTAGGTCATAAGTTAGGTGAATTTGCTCCAACCAGAAATTTCAGAGGCCACATTGCCAAAAAAGATAAAGGAAAGAGATAATCATGGAAGCTATCGCAAGATTAAATAATGTTCCTACTTCTCCGCGTAAGATGCGCCTTGTGGCTGACCTTGTCAGAGGCAAGAGAGTTGGGAATGCACTTAGTATTTTAAAGTTTACTCCGAATCACGGAGCTTTGAAATTGGAAAAGTTATTGCTTTCTGCCGTTGCCAACTGGCAGGCAAAGAATCCTGACGCTAAACTTGAAGAAGCTGATTTGTTTGTGAAAACCATCATGGTGGACGAAGGCAGATCTCTCAAAAGATTGAGACCAGCTCCTCAAGGTAGAGGCCACAGAATCCGCAAGAGATCAAATCATGTAACTCTCGTGATCGATACATTCGACGCTGGTGATGTTACCGCTGATGTAGTAGAAACAAACGAAAAGGCAAATTAAGAACAGACTATGGGACAAAAGATCAACCCAATAGGATTTAGACTTGGTGTAGTCAAAGGCTGGGATTCCAACTGGTATGGTGGGAAAGACTTCGCTGAAAAACTATACGAAGATCAGCAAATCCGTAAGTACGTCCTTGCCAGAATTCCTAAAGGTGGGATTGCTAAGGTGATCATTGAGCGTACGCTTAAGAGAATCACGCTTACCATTCATACTGCCAGACCAGGTGTTGTAATTGGTAAAGGTGGAGCCGAAGTAGACAAGCTGAAAGAAGAACTTAAGAAGATCACTAGCAAAGATATTCAAATCAATATCTTCGAAATTAAGCGACCTGAATTGGACGCGAAATTGGTAGGTGAATCTATCGCTCAGCAACTTCAAGCTAGAATTTCCTTCAGAAGAGCAATGAAACAAGCCATTGCAGCATCCATGAGAGTGGGAGCAGAAGGAATCAAAGTAAAACTTTCTGGTCGTCTGGGTGGAGCCGAGATGGCAAGATCCGAAATGTACAAAGAAGGAAGAATTCCTCTTCATACGTTGAGAGCAGACATTGATTACGCACTTTCTGAAGCACTTACAGTTTACGGAATTATCGGAATCAAAGTATGGATCTTCAAAGGTGAAGTGTACGGTAAAAGAGACCTCTCTCCAAATCAGGGAGCTGCAAACGAGCCGAAAGGATCTCGTCATTCAGGCCCTAAGAGAAACGACGGTCCAAGACGCAGAAAAAGAAATAACTAATTTTCACCGACTAAGTGAGAACGCATGTTACAGCCAAAAAGAACTAAATATAGGAAAATGCAAAAGGGCCGTGTCAAAGGCATTGCACAAAGAGGGCACACGCTTTCTTTTGGCAACTTTGGCATCAAATCCCTGGAAGCAGGATGGATTACTTCTCGTCAGATCGAGGCAGCTCGTATCGCGATGACAAGAGCCATGAAAAGAGAAGGACAGGTTTGGATCAGGATTTTCCCTGACAAACCAGTTACTAAGAAGCCCGCAGAGGTTCGTATGGGTAAGGGTAAAGGTGCTCCAGAATATTGGGTAGCTGTTATCAAACCAGGAACGATCCTTTTCGAAGCTACAGGCGTGAGCCTGGAGACTGCTAAAGAGGCGTTAAGATTAGCTCAACAGAAGCTACCAGTAAGTACCAATTTTATCGTTCGTAGAGACTACGTAGAATAGAATGACAATGAAAAATACTGAGATCCAATCACTTTCCGCAAGTGAAATCGCCGAGCGAATTGTCGCAGAGAAGGGGAATCTGACCAAACTTAAGTTTGCGCACACGATATCTCCTATAGAGAATCCTAATAGAATCCGCGAGACCAAGCGTCTGATCGCAAGATTGAAGACTGCATTGGCTGCCAAATAACTAGCTAACAGAAAAAGAAATGGCTACGATTGAGAGAAATCTTCGAAAAGAAAGAGTTGGTAAAGTGGTAAGTAACAAGATGGACAAGTCCATTACCGTTGCAGTTGAGCGTCGCGTAAAGCATGCCATGTACGGTAAGTTTGTTGCTAAAACAACCAAATTTATGGCTCATGACGAGAAAAACGAGTGTAACCCAGGTGACCTCGTTAAAATCAGTGAAACTCGTCCGCTGAGTAAGAACAAACGTTGGAGAGTAGTTGAAATTATTGAAAGGGCTAAATAATCATGATACAACAAGAATCCAGACTAAGTGTGGCGGACAATTCCGGTGCCAAAGAGGTATTGGTGATCCGTGTATTGGGAGGAACCAAGAAGCGTTATGCTTCTATCGGTGACAAAGTAGTCGTGACTGTAAAGTCAGCCCTATCTTCCAGCAACATGAAAAAAGGTACCGTTTCAAGAGCGGTAATCGTGCGAACCAGAAAAGAAATAAGAAGAAAAGACGGTTCTTATATCCGATTTGAGGACAACGCTGCTGTATTGTTGAACAACAACGATGAGCCTAGAGGCACTCGTATTTTCGGCCCAGTTGCTAGAGAATTGAGAGAGAAGCAGTTTATGAAAATCGTTTCTTTGGCCCCTGAAGTATTGTAATCATGGAAAGAAAATTCAATAAGCAGCCTAAGCTGCATATCAAAACTGGTGACACTGTGAAAGTGATCGCTGGGGATGACAAAGGCAAATCAGGCAAAGTACTTTCTGTAGATACAGCAAAAAGAAAGGCTTTCGTAGAAGGAATCAATATGATCACCAAACACGTAAAGCCAACTGCTGCAAAACCACAAGGTGGTATCGAGAAGAAAGAAGCTGCTTTGCACATTAGTAACTTGATGCTTGTAGATCCTAAAACTGGTGAAGCTACCAGAACTGGTCGTAAAGCTGGTGAAAATGGGAAATTAGTGAGATACTCTAAGAAAACTGGGGAGGTGATCAATGGCTAATCCAAGAATCAAACAAAAATATGTGGACGATATCGTCCCTGCTTTGAAAGAAAAATTTCAATATTCTTCTGTAATGCAGGTGCCTAAGCTTTCAAAAATCGTTTTGAATAAAGGGATCGGTGCTGCAGTAGCTGATAAGAAATTGGTAGACCAAGGTGTTGAAGAACTTTCTTTAATCACTGGTCAAAGAGCAGTCGCTACCAAAGCGAAGACTTCTGTGTCTAACTTTAAGCTAAGAGAAGGAATGCCTATCGGAGCGAAAGTTACTTTAAGAGGTCAAAAAATGTATGAATTCCTTGACAGATTGATGACTGTTGCTCTTCCTCGTGTAAGAGACTTCAAAGGTATTTCTGACAAAGGATTCGACGGTAGAGGTAACTACACTTTAGGTGTAACTGAACAAATTATCTTCCCTGAGATCAGCATCGAAAAGGTGAATAGAATCTCTGGTATGGATATCACCTTTGTGACTTCTGCTAAAACAGATGAGGAAAGCTTCGCATTGTTGAAAGCTTTCGGAATGCCTTTCGTTAACAAAAATAAAGAAGAATAGTCATGGCAAAAGAGTCCATCAAAGCTCGTGAGAGAAAAAGAGAACGTCTGGTAGCCAAGTATGCTAAAAAAAGAGCTGAGCTGAAAGCAGCTGGTGATTATGAAGCACTTGACAAATTGCCAAAGAACGCTTCCCCGGTTAGACTTCACAATAGATGTAAACTAACTGGTCGTCCTAAAGGCTACATGAGAAAATTCGGTATCAACAGGGTAACCTTCAGGGAAATGGCCTCTTCAGGCAAAATTCCTGGAGTGACTAAGTCCAGCTGGTAAAATAACGACAGTAGTTTTTATTCTAAAAATCAATTCGTAACTTTGCACGCCCAATTAGGGTGGAGCTAGACTTATAAAATATCATGACTGATCCAATAGCTGATTATCTGACTAGGTTGAGAAACGCCATCAAGGCTTCTCACCGAATCGTAGAGATACCTGCTTCTAACATTAAGAAGGAGATTACAAAAGTATTGCACGACAAAGGATATATCCAGAATTACAAATTCGAAGAGAATGGTCCTCAGGGAACTATCAAAATCGCTTTGAAATTCAATCCTACTACCAAGCAAAATGCAATTGTTAATCTAACAAGAGTAAGTACTCCAGGTTTGAGAAAATATGCCAAGCATGACTCTCTTCCAAGAGTAATCAATGGTTTAGGTATCGCCATTATTTCCACCTCTAAAGGTGTAATGACTGACAAAGAAGCCCGCGTTGAAGGCGTTGGGGGCGAAGTACTTTGCTACGTATATTAATTTACTATCATGTCTAGAATAGGTAAAAAACCAATAAATCTACCTGGCGGTGTTACTGTAGACGTGTCAGCTCACGGGCTGGTCACTGTTAAAGGTCCAAAAGGTACACTCACTCAGGATGTGAATCCCGATATTGAGGTAAAAGTGGAAGACAATTCAGTTGTCGTTTCCAGACCTACCGATTCCAAAAGACACAAGTCTATGCATGGACTTTACAGATCTTTGATCAATAATATGGTCATTGGTGTATCTGAAGGTTACAAAAAAGACTTGGAGCTTGTTGGTGTAGGTTACAAGGCTACGAATCAAGGACAAGTGTTAGAACTTTCCCTTGGTTATTCTCACAACATCTTCTTTGCATTGCCTTCTGAGGTAAGTGTAAAGACAGAGACTCCTAAAGGTAAAAACCCGATCATTACTTTGGAGGCAATTGACAAGGAATTGATCGGACAAGTGGCTGCCAAAATCAAAGGACTTCGTAAAGTTGAGCCTTACAAAGGTAAAGGTGTGCGCTTCGTGGGTGAACAAATTAGACGTAAGGCTGGTAAAACTGCCGGTAAAAAATAATAGGTTATGGCATTTAATAAGAATTCCAGAAGACTTAGAATCAAGCAGGGTATCAGAAGAAAGATTTCTGGTACTGATTCCAGACCTCGTTTGTCAGTTTTCAAAAGTAATACTGGCATGTATGCACAGCTTGTGGATGACCTTAAAGGTCAAACATTGGCTCAGGCATCTTCCAAAGAATTGGGAGCGAAAGAGAACACCAACATTGCAATTGCTACTGAGGTAGGTAAGAAATTAGCTGAAAGAGCTGTTGCAAACGGAGTTAGCGAAGTAGTATTCGATAGAAACGGCTATTTGTACCATGGGAAAGTGAAAGCTTTGGCTGATGGAGCAAGAGAAGGAGGCCTTAAATTTTAATCAACTATGTCTCAACTAAGAAAAAAGCCTATTAGGGCTACAGATACAGAACTTAAAGAAAAGGTAGTTGCTATTAACAGAGTAGCCAAAGTGGTGAAAGGTGGTAGAAGATTCTCTTTTTCTGCAATAGTTGTCGTAGGTGACGGTGCCGGTGTAGTTGGTTACGGTTTAGGTAAAGCTAACGAAGTAACTGACGCAATCACTAAAGGCATTGAAGATGCTAAGAAAAACTTGGTGAAAGTACCAGTTTTGAAAGGAACCATCCCTCATGAGCAAATTGGTAAGTTTGGTGGAGGTTTTGTATTGATCAAACCAGCTGCGGCCGGTACCGGTGTTATCGCTGGTGGTGCAATGCGTGCTGTTTTAGAAAGTGCTGGCGTTACTGACGTTTTGGCGAAATCTAAAGGATCCTCAAACCCTCACAACGTGGTTAAAGCAACAATCGATGCTTTGACTCAATTAAGAGATGCGATTGCCGTATCTCAGCAAAGAGGTGTGAAAATGTCTAAAGTCTTTAACGGATAATCATCATGGGAAAGATCAAAATCACACAAACTAAAAGTACTATCGACCGTCCGAAGGATCAAAAAGCTACTATCACTGCTTTAGGTCTAGGAAGAATCAGCAAATCTGTAGTAGTTGAAAATACTCCACAGATCGCTGGTATGGTTAATAAAGTTAATCACCTTGTAAAAGTGGAGGAAGCTTAATTATGAAACTGCATACATTAAAACCAGCAGAAGGGTCTACAAAAACTCGTAAAAGAATCGGTAGAGGTACTGGTTCCGGTAGAGGTGGAACTTCTACAAGAGGTCATAAAGGTGCTAAATCCAGATCTGGATATAAGTCTAAGGCTGGATTTGAAGGTGGTCAGATGCCACTTCAAAGAAGAGTTCCTAAATTTGGCTTCAAAAGCTTGAATAAGGTTGAGTTCAAACCAGTAAATTTGGATACCTTGCAAGTTCTTGCTGAGGAGTACAACTTAGCAGCGATCGACATGGAGGCTCTAGTAGCTCATGGAGTAGCTTCTAAGAATGACAAGATCAAAATCCTCGGTGGAGGTGAATTGAAGGCCAAATTAGACGTAACTGCTCATCATTTCTCTGCTTCTGCAACTGCAGCTATTGAGAAAAACGGTGGTTCTGTAAACAAGATTTAAGTAAATGAAAAAGTTTATTTCGACGGTTAAGAATATTTTCTCTATCGAAGATCTGAGAGTTAGGATCCTGAATACAGTCGGGTTCCTAATTATCTTCAGATTGGGATCCTTTATCGTTCTTCCTGGTGTAGACCCAGCTCGTTTGGGTGATGCTCCAGAAGGGATTTTTGGATTGATAGATACTTTCCTAGGTGGTGCATTTAGTAATGCTTCCATCTTCGGACTAGGCATTATGCCATATATTTCTGCTTCAATTGTGTTGCAGCTGTTGACTGTCGGAGTACCTTACTTTCAAAAAATGCAGAAAGAAGGGGAGTCTGGAAGAAAAAGAATCAACCAGATTACTCGAGTATTAACCATCTTGATCACCATCGCACAAGGTATTGGTTACGTAAGTGCCACTATCCTTCCAACAGGAGCTGTGATGGTTAGTACATCCCTTTTCATGTTTAGCTCTTTAGTGTTATTATCTGCCGGTACCATGTTCTGTATGTGGTTAGGAGAGAAAATTACTGAAAAAGGTATCGGTAACGGTATCTCCATGCTGATCATGATTGGTATCATTTCTAGGTTCCCAGGTGCGATCATCGCGGAAACCTTAGAAAAAGGGACTTCTGGCATGTTGCTTTTAATTATTGAAGCAGTGGTACTTTTCTTTATCGTGGTTGGAGTAGTTGCTCTGACAGAAGCGACAAGAAGAATTCCTGTTCAATATGCAAAGCAAGTAGTAGGAGGTAAAGTTTACGGTGGCCAGAGACAATATATTCCTATCAAGGTAAATGCTTCTGGGGTAATGCCTATTATCTTTGCACAATCGTTGATGTTCCTTCCTGCTTTGATCGCTCAGATCTGGGCTTCTGAAAGTGATGTTGCGAATTACATTGGTAATACGTTCAGTGACTTTACTTCTTGGCAATATAATCTGCTTTTCGCATCCTTGATTATCATCTTCACGTTCTTCTACACTGCGATTACAGTTAATCCAGAGCAGATAGCGGAAGATATGAAGAGAAACGGTGGATTTGTACCAGGTATTAAGCCAGGTGCTCCAACGTCTGAGTTTATTGATGGGATCATCTCTAAAATCACGTTGCCAGGATCCATTTTGTTAGCAGCAGTAGCGATTTTACCTGCCTTAGCAATTATTGCAGGTGTAGGTGGAGAGTTTGCTCAATTCTATGGAGGTACATCGCTTTTGATTATGGTGGGTGTAATCTTAGATACTTTGAGACAAATTGAAAGCTATTTGTTAATGCGTCATTACGAAGGAATGATGAAGAGCGGTAATATGAAGAATAATCCTTCTAATTACCAAGTAGCTTAATATGATTCATTATAAGACTTCAGAAGAAGTTGATATAATTAAAGAAAGTGCCGACATACTTGGCAGAGCCCATGGGGAAGTAGCAAAGTATGTCAAGGAAGGGGTAAAGACCTCTTTCTTAGATAAAATAGCTGAAGAGTATATTAGAGATCACCAAGGTGTTCCTTCTTTTAAAGGATACAATGGTTTTCCGGCTGCTCTTTGTATTTCTGTGAACGAAGTTGTCGTTCATGGATTTCCCAGCGATTATGAATTGAAAGATGGCGATATAATCTCAGTAGATTGTGGAGTCTTTCACCAAGGTTTTCATAGCGATTCCGCTTATACGTATCCTATTGGTGAGGTCTCTCCTTCTGTCTTAGCATTACTCAAGGCCACCAAAGATTCATTATATCTAGGTATTGAAAAAGCTGTTTTTGGAAACAGGTTGGGAGATGTAGGAAATACGATCCAAAAGTTTGTGGAAGCCAAGGGCTACACAGTAGTTCGAGAATTGGTCGGACATGGAATCGGTCGTAATCTTCACGAATCCCCGGAAGTTCCCAATTATGGCAAAAAAGGAAGTGGTCCCCTGCTAAAAGCAGGAATGGTGATTGCAATTGAGCCTATGGTGAATCTGGGTACACGAAACATTGTACAAGAGAGAGATGGTTGGACGATCCGCACTGCAGATCGGAAGCCTTCCGCCCACTATGAGCACACAGTGGCAATATTTGAAGATAAAACAGAGGTTTTGACAACCCATAAATACATAGAAGAGAATTTCAAATTCTAATATGGCTAAACAGACATCTATAGAACAAGACGGTACCATTATCGAAGCATTGTCTAATGCAATGTTTAAAGTGGAACTAGAAAATGGACATCAGTTGATTGCGCATATTTCTGGAAAGATGAGAATGAACTACATCAAAATTCTTCCTGGAGATCGTGTAAAATTAGAGTTGTCTCCCTATGATTTATCAAAAGGTAGAATTGTATATCGTTATAAATAGACTGATATGAAAGTAAAGGCATCTATTAAGAAGAGAAGTGCTGACTGTAAGTTGATAAGAAGAAACGGAAAACTTTACGTCATCAACAAGAAGAATCCTAAGTTTAAACAAAGACAAGGTTAAGATTATGGCTAGAATTGCAGGTGTAGACATACCAGACAATAAGCGTGGCGAAATCGGGCTTACTTATATCTTCGGAATTGGAAGAAGCTCCGCCAAGGCGATCCTGAGCAAGGCCGGTATCTCCTTCGACAAAAAAGCAGGTGAGTGGGATGACGATGAGTCAACCGCAATCCGTAACATTATTGCCGAAGAATTCAGAACCGAAGGTGTTCTGAAATCAGAGATCCAATTGAACATCAAGCGACTGATGGATATCGGTTGTTATAGAGGTTTGAGACACAGAAAAGGACTTCCAGTTCGTGGTCAGCATACCAAGAACAACGCCAGAACAAGGAAGGGTAAGAGAAAGACAGTTGCTAACAAGAAAAAGGCAACTAAATAAAACCTGATTAGATTATGGCTCAGAAAAGAAACGATAAAGCAAAAGGTAAAAAAAGAGTTGTTAAGGTAGAAGCTGTAGGGCAAGTTCACATCAGAGCTTCCTTCAACAATATCATCATCTCTATTACCAATAATGCAGGTCAAGTAATCTCTTGGGCTTCTGCCGGTAAAATGGGTTTCAGAGGTTCAAAGAAAAATACTCCTTACGCTGCACAGATGGCTGCGCAAAACTGCGGACAAGTGGCTTATGACTTAGGTTTGAGAAAAATCGAAGTTTTTGTAAAAGGTCCAGGATCTGGTCGTGAATCAGCGATTAGAACATTGCAAAATGTAGGATTGGATGTAACGACTATTACAGACGTAACTCCTATGCCGCACAATGGTTGTCGTCCTCCTAAGCGTAGAAGAGTTTAATTTTAAATTTGTAATAGAATGGCTAGATATACAGGTCCTAAAGCAAAGATCGCCAGAAAGTTTGGCGAGCCTATCGAAGGGCATAGCAAAGCGCTTCAAAAGAAAAACTATCCTCCAGGACAACATGGTAGAGGTAGAAGAAAGAAGCAATCAGAATATGCTATTCAGCTTGCTGAAAAACAAAAAGCGAAATACATCTACGGAGTGTTGGAAAGACAATTCGCTAAGATGTTTGATATTGCTTCCAGAAAATCTGGAATTACAGGTGAAAACCTTCTTCAGCTTCTAGAAGCTAGATTAGATAACACCGTATATAGAATGGGAATTGCTCCAACTAGAAGAGGTGCCAGACAATTGGTTTCTCACAAGCATGTGCTTGTAAATGGTGAAGTAGTAAATATTCCTTCCTATTCTTTGAAGCCTGGTGATATTGTTTCCGTAAGAGAAAGATCTAAGTCTTTGGAAGCTATTACCAATAGTTTGGCTGGTAGAGGTGCTAATAAATATTCCTGGTTAGAGTGGGATAGCGCTTCATTGTCCGGCAAATTCGTCAGTGTGCCTTCCAGAGATGATATTCCTGAGAATGTCAAGGAACAACTCATTGTCGAACTTTACTCTAAGTAATTTTACTATTTTCAGCTTTTAAAAAAAGAACAAGATATATGTCCATACTAGCATTTCAAATGCCCGAAAAAGTGGTGATGGAAAAGGCCGATGACTTCCATGGCTTGTTTACTTTCAAACCACTAGAAAAAGGCTATGGAGTTACTATCGGTAACGCCCTAAGAAGAATTTTGCTTTCTTCGTTGGAGGGTTATGCCATCACATCCATTAAGATTCCTGGAGTGGTGCATGAGTTTTCTACCATCGAAGGTGTTGTTGAAGACGTGACCGATATTATTTTGAATTTAAAGCAGGTGAGATTCAAGAAAGTACATGAGGCTTTCGATGGTAAAATCACTGTGGAAATCAAAAATCAGTCTGTGTTCACTGCAGGGGACATTGCTAAGTTCACTTCTTCTTTCGAAATCTTAAATCCAGATTTGGTGATTTGTCACATCGACGAGTCTAAAAACTTTGAGATTGAGATCATGGTCGAAAAAGGAAGAGGATATCTACCAGCTGAAGAATCCAAACCAAAAGAGCAGGTGTTCGGGCAAATTGCCATCGATGCAATCTTTACTCCTATCAAGAATGTAAAGTACAGCGTTGAGAATACCCGTGTTGAACAGAAAACTGACTTTGAAAAGTTGATCTTGGAAGTATCTACTGATGGCTCTATCCACCCGGAGAAAGCACTTCAGGAGTCTGCTAAAATCCTGATCCAACACTTTATGTTGTTCTCTGATCAAACTATGGTACTTGACTCTACAGGAGTTGCTGAACCAGAGCCAATTGACGAGGAGTTCTTGCACATGAGAAAACTGTTGAAGACATCTTTGGGCGATCTAGATCTTTCTGTTCGTGCATTCAACTGTCTGAAAGCTGCTGATGTGAAGACTCTTGGAGATCTTGCCAAACTTGAAATTTCAGATATGATGAAATTCAGAAACTTCGGTAAGAAATCTCTTGCAGAGCTTGAGCAACTTATCCAAGAGAAAGGTCTGACCTTCGGGATGGATATTTCTAAGTATAAACTTGATGAAGAATAAATAACGATGAGACACGGTAAGAAATTTAACCACCTTGGTAGGAAAGCCGCTCACAGGAAGGCTATGCTTTCCAACATGGCTACTTCCCTGATTCTTCACAAGCGTATTTCAACTACGCTTGCCAAGGCTAAAGAATTGAAGAAATATGTGGAGCCATTGGTTTCAAGAGCCAAAGAAGACACTACTCATAACAGAAGAATTGCATTCTCTTACCTGAAAAGCAAAGATGCGATCATCGCTCTTTTCGGTGAAATCAGTTCTAAAGTTGGTACACGTCCAGGAGGATATACTCGTATTATCAAAACTGGATTCCGTCTAGGTGATAATGCAGAGATGTGTATCATTGAGCTAGTTGACTTTAACGAATTAATGTTGAAGGATGCTAAACCAGCTAAGAAAACTACTAGAAGATCTCGTAGAAGTTCTGGTAAATCTGCTGCTGATGCTCCTGCTACTCCAGTTGTTGAAGCTAAATCTGAAGAGCCACAGGCTCCGGAAGCTTCTGCTGATGCAACTGAAGGTGAAACTGAAGAAAAATAAGTTGATCAACGACTTTGACAATAAAAAAGGATTGGACTTTCGTTCAATCCTTTTTTTATACCCCATCCATTTATTTTCCTTACCAATAAATCTTTAACTTTGGGCAACTTTCTAGAAAATGATTAGACAAAAAGCGACTTTACTCTTAGCAGACGGAACAGTGTTCCATGGCACACTTATCGGAAACGCCGGTACCAATGGCGGCGAAATTTGCTTTAACACTGGTATGACTGGATATCAGGAGATTTACACCGATCCATCCTATACTGGACAGATTGTGGTTACTACCACTCCTCATATAGGAAACTATGGAGTGATAGATTCAGAGGTTGAATCTGATTTCCCAACAGTAGCGGGGATTGTGGTCAATAATTTCTCTGATATTTATTCAAGAATTGATGCTTCTGGTTCTTTACAAGATTACCTTGTTCAAAATAAAATTACAGGGATAGCAGATGTAGATACCAGAAAATTGGTTAGACACCTTCGTTCAAAAGGAGCGATGAATGCCATCATCAGTTCAGAATTTGAAGGAGACTTAGAAGGTTTACAAGCAGAATTGGAAAAAGTGCCAAATATGGATGGTTTGGAGCTTTCCTCTCAAGTTTGTACCCAAGAACCCTATTTTGTAGGAGATGAAAATTCTGAAATCAAGGTGGCATGCCTCGATTTTGGAATCAAGAAAAACATTCTTAGAAACCTGGTTGATAGAGGAGTTTATTGCAAAGTATTTCCTGCTAAAACCAAATTGGAAGAAATGGAAGCATGGAACCCCAAAGCCTATTTTCTTTCCAATGGACCTGGTGATCCTGCTGTAATGGAATATGCAGTGGAAACAACAAAAGATATTCTAAATACAGGAAAACCTGTTTTTGGGATTTGTTTGGGCCATCAGATCTTGGCTGAATCAGTAGGGATTTCCACCTACAAAATGCACCACGGTCATAGAGGTTTGAACCATCCTATAAAAAATCTGAATACTGGGAAAAGTGAAATTACTTCTCAAAATCATGGATTTAATATATCCAGAGAAGACTCTGAGAGTAATCCCGAAGTGGAAATCACCCACGTTCATTTGAATGACAATACCGTAGCAGGAATCAGACTTAAAAATAAGCCTGCTTTTTCCGTGCAATATCACCCAGAGTCCTCTCCAGGACCTCATGATTCGCGCTACCTTTTTGACGACTTTATTTCTTTAATAAACAAAAATTAAATCTCAATAACCTTTTATACTATGACTTTGATACAAGCAATTCATGCGAGACAAATTTTAGACTCCAGAGGTAACCCTACTATTGAAGTAGATGTACTTACAGACTCTGGTGCTTTTGGCCGTGCAGCAGTACCAAGCGGTGCTTCTACGGGCGTTAACGAGGCAGTGGAACTTCGTGATGGAGATAAAAGCAAATACCTTGGAAAAGGTGTCTTGAAAGCAGTCGAAAATGTGAATGAAATTATCCAATCTGAATTGATCGGGGAATCTGTTTTTGACCAAAGAGGAATCGATAACTTGATGATCAAATTGGATGGAACTGATACTAAATCAAAACTAGGAGCCAATGCAATCCTAGGAGTTTCCTTAGCTGTAGCAAAAGCTGCTGCTGACGATTTAGGGATTCCATTGTTCAGATATGTAGGTGGTGTGAATGCCAAAACACTTCCTGTTCCTATGATGAACATTATCAATGGTGGGTCTCACTCTGATGCTCCTATTGCATTCCAAGAGTTTATGATTCGTCCAGTAGGAGCTCCAACCTTCTCTGAAGCAATGAGAATGGGAGCTGAGATTTTCCATAATTTAAAGAAAATCCTTCACGACAAAGGATTGAGTACTGCAGTAGGGGATGAAGGTGGTTTCGCACCAAACTTCTCTGGTGGTACTGAAGAAGCACTAGGTTGTATCTTGGATGCGATCGAAAAAGCTGGATACAAAGCAGGTTCTGATATTACCATTGCACTTGATTGCGCTTCTTCTGAATTCTTTGAAGATGGTGTTTACAACTATAAGAAATTCGAAGGAGATACTGGTAAAGCTAGATCTAGAGCTGAGCAAGTGGATTACTTAGCTGAGTTGACTGAGAAATATCCAATTGATTCCATCGAAGATGGATGTGCTGAAGAAGATTGGGAAGGATGGGCCATGTTGACAGCCAAAATCGGAGACAAAGTTCAGTTGGTAGGTGATGATTTATTTGTAACCAACGTGAAATTCTTGAAGCGTGGTATTGAAGAAAAATCTGCAAATTCCATCTTGATCAAAGTGAATCAGATTGGTACTTTGACAGAAACCTTGGATGCTATTGACTTGGCTCATAAAGCAGGATTTACTGCTGTAATGTCCCATAGATCCGGTGAAACTGAAGATTCTACAATTGCAGACTTGGCAGTGGCTTGTAACTGCGGACAAATCAAAACTGGTTCAGCTTCCCGTTCTGATAGAATGGCGAAATACAATCAGCTGTTGAGAATCGAAGAGTTGCTAGCTGACACTGCTTATTTCCCTAAGAAGAAATAAACATTCCGTATGTTACAGAAAGCAGTCCTTTTGGGGACTGCTTTTTTTTTGCATCATTTTTGTACCTTGTTAAAATATCTCTCCTATAAATTAGATCATGAGTAAATATTTCAAATACACGAAAAATTTTTATGTGCTCGGAATGCTCTTTTTTATTTTTTGGATGTTTTTCATCGATTCAAATAATGTGGTTAATCAATTCAGATTGAGTGTAAAACTGAATGAACTGAATGAACAAAAGGAGTTTTATCAAGAAAGAAAAGAGATAATTAAAGCCGAACGTGAGGAGTTAATGAGTAATCCCGAACTTTTAGAGAAGTTTGCACGTGAAAAATATCTCATGAAAAAGAGGACTGAAGATCTTTATGTCATTGTTGAAAAATAAAATATTACTCGCATTTATCCTGTTTTTTTCATTGCAATTTGCTGCTAATGCACAGCGTGAAATATATCAAGATTCTATTCCGTTCAAGGATAGATTATACTTTGGAGGTAATTTTGGGATGCAGTTTGGTTCAGTAACCTTGCTTGATTTATCTCCATTAGTAGGTGTGATGATTACTCCTAGGTTTTCATCTGGTTTGGGAGTTACCTATCAGTATTTTAATGATAAAAGATACATAGGAGGTGAGACCTCTTCTTATGGGGGAAGAATCTTTTCTAGATATAATGTGCTTCCCAATATTTTTACTCAGGCAGAGTTTGAATCAATCAATTTTGACAATTATAATATTCTCCAAGACCGGTTTGAAAGGATTTGGGCAAACTCCCTCTTTTTAGGAGGAGGGTACTTTGCACCTTTTGGTCCTAGGGGAGGAGCAAACTTCACTTTTCTATATAATGTCCTTCATGACAACTTAAGATCACCCTATGGTGAACCTTATGTAATTAGGGTTGGTTTTGTACTCTAAACAAGTGGGCTAAATCACATTCTATGGATTCCTTCATTTCAAAAATTTTCGAGGCTAATAAAAAGTGCTCTGATTGTCCATCTCCTAAAGCAATTCAAGAGTTTTTCAAGGATTTATTAGGCCTTTTGTTTCCAGAGTTCGCCCACACTAGGTTCAAGGAAAAGATCGAAATCGCTGCCAAATTTTCTATTCTAGAAAGGTCATTGGCCTCCATTTTATCTAGAAACAATAATTTGCATTCAGGAGATGGTGATATGATAGCACATGATTTTTTTAGAGGTTTGAATACTGTTTATGATTATCTCCATGAAGATGTAGATGCTATTTACGTGGGAGACCCTGCGGCAAAATCCAGAACGGAAATATTGAGAAGTTACCCTGGTTTTTATGCCATAGCAGCTTATAGAATTGCTAATCTTTTACACAAATTAGGTGTTTCCTTAATACCTAGGATGATTACTGAGTATGCCCATAGCAAAACAGGGATTGAAATTCACCCAGGTGCTACCATTGGGCAACACTTCTGTATTGACCATGGTACAGGAGTGGTAATAGGTGAAACTACCATTATTGGTGATCATGTGAAAATTTACCAAGGGGTAACTCTGGGAGCCTTGAGCGTAAATAAAGAAGATGCTGATAAGAAAAGGCATCCCACCATCGAAGATCATGTGATTATTTATTCAGGAGCCACAATTTTGGGAGGGAAAACTATTATTGGAGCAAATAGTGTGATTGGTGGAAATGTGTGGCTTACTAAAAGCGTTCCTGCGGGAAGTAAAGTATATTATCAGACACAGATGTACCATACTGGCAGAGAGGTGACAGATATGTATGTCTTCAAAAATGATAACAATGAAGTTATTTGAATTAGTAGGAAACACCCCTTTAATAGAGCTTCAGGCTATTCCGACTAACCCCAAAGTGAAAATTTTATGTAAGCTGGAGGGACAAAACCCAGGAGGAAGCGTGAAGGATCGTGCGGCTTACAATATGATAAAATCGGCTTTGGATCGAGAAGATATCAAAAAAGGAGATAAGCTGGTGGAAGCAACAAGTGGAAATACTGGGATTGCTTTAGCAATGATTGCCAAAGTGATGGGACTGGATATGACTTTGATTATGCCTGATAACTCCACACGGGAACGAGTACTTTCCATGGAAGCTTATGGGGCACGTGTGATTTTGACACCTGCTGCCCAAACTATTGAGTATTCTAGAACACTAGCAGAAAAAATGAGTGCTGAGGAAGGATATTATATGCTCAATCAATTTGGGAACAAGGATAATTATCTAGCACATTATAAAACCACTGGGCCAGAAATTTGGAAGGATACCAAGGGAGAAATCACCCATTTTGTTTCAGCAATGGGAACTACTGGTACTATCATGGGAGTCTCCATGTATTTAAAAGAACAAAATCCCAAGATACAAATTGTTGGGACCCAACCTACAGATGGATCTAGTATACCGGGCATCAGAAGATGGTCTCCAGAATTTTTGCCTGCCATATTTGATTCCTCCAGAGTGGATCAGGTTATCGATGTAAGTCAAGATCAAGCTACTGAAATGACCAGAAGAATGGCTAAGGAAGAAGGGGTCTTAGCAGGGATGAGTAGCGGTGGCGCATTACACGCCGCTATCGAACTTGCTAAAACCTTGGAAGAAGGAGTAATCGTTTGTATTACTTGTGACCGAGGAGATCGTTATCTTAGCTCGGACTTGTTTGGTTAACCAAAGATTTTTTTGGTTTTCTCTAATCCTATTTTAGCAACAAGCAAAGCATCCTGTTGATAATAGGTGGGGTTGAATAGCTCCAAGGAAAGAATTTTGGTACCCCCCATCGAATTTAATGTGGAATAAATTTCGGAATAAGGAGCTATTCCATCTCCGGGATACACTCGGTCTTTATCTTGCAATTCTTCCCTTGCTTTTCCAGAAGGAATGTCATTGACATGGATAATGTCAAAAGCATCCGGACCAAGTAATTTTAATCCATTATAGCCAGACCCTCCTCTGTACAAGTGATACACATCAGGTAAGATTTTAGCATCAGAATCATTTGCCGCTGCGGCTACAGAAAGGCATTGGCTTAAGTTATGAAAGGGGCCGAATGCTCCCCAGAATTCTAGCTGGGGCATGACTCCTGTTTTCCTTCCCAATTCAATTAATTGAGCATATTTTTCTGCAGACTCTTGTACATCAATGGTTCCCTCAGCACCTATAGCAGGAGCAGCCACTCTAGTACATCCGAGCTCAGAAAGCATATTCATTTCTTTCTCCATTTGAAGAAACCCTTGTTTGGATTTTTCGGCATCCTGAGCCATCCATGGAGCAAAGCCAATGGCATTAAAGGCGATTTGTTTAGAGTCTTTTAGTAGGGAATTTAAAGAGGCAAGACTATTTCCTTCTTTCAAATAACCTTCAATATCTGAAATCCATATTTCTATACCTTCAAAGCCTGCCCTTGCAGAGGTTTCAATTGTTTCTTTTAAACTTAATTTTTGTCCTCGAATGGTACTCGTGTTTAAACAATAATTAAATGTTGTTTTTTTGATTTTATCGGGTTTAGCATGAGTTGCAGTGGTGGATAGAACTGCGGGTGCAAGCGCCAAGGTTTTAAGAAGATTTCGTCTATTCATTTTAGGCTTATCTATAATTCTTTAATTAATCCGTTTATCTTTCCTTTTTACCGTCTATTAGATTCCTTACAAAATAGAATCTAATTGGATTTAGTATCGTAATGATGTTATGCTAAAAATAAAATTTTTTATTCCATTAGTCTTACTTTTTATGTGGGCTGCAAAAATTTCTGCTCAGACCCAATCATTTATTTCATTGTATAAAGAGCAATTACCCTATTTCCAAGAATTGATTACTGGTGGGCAGTATGGAGAATCACCATTGAATTACGAAGGGCATCCTTATTTTGAAAGAAGGAATTTTGAAGAGGGAGTATTATCCATCAATCAAATCAACTATAAGGATGTTCAGCTGCTCTATGATGAGATGGCAGATGAATTAGTGACTTTTCACCCTATTTACAAACAAAAAATATTGATCAAAGCTGAAAAGATTCAGGAGTTTCAATTAGACCAAAATCATATTTTTAGAAGGTTTGAGGGAAATGAAAAGTACACCTATCATAGGAATGGGTTTTATCAAGTTCTGAAAGACGGTAGGGTAAAAGTGCTCATCAAACATTATAAAACTGTAGAACCCACTAGAGAAGTAGGGAAATATCCTTATAAATACGTGGAAGATCAGGAATATTTTTATTGGTACAAAGATGATTTTGTACCTATTAGAAAGAAAAAACAAGCCATACAAAGTCTAGGACTTCAAAAGAAAGAAGTGAAAAAGTATATGAAAGCAAAGGACTTGTTTTTTGCCCTGGAAAAGGAACGATACATTCTTGAGTTGGCGAACTTTAGAGAAAATAAGTCAGAAGGTTTTAATGGATTGCTTAAATGAAGAAAATCTATTTTACCCTTTTGATACTTTTTATTTCATGGAATGTCCAGTCCCAAACAAATCAAACTGTAAGATTGACAGGAATGTATTTGGGGATGTCCTTCGATGCATTTGTAGAGAAAGTTCAAGCTGAGACTCCCTATACATTTTATTATAAGAAGGTAGATGTGGCAGATATCCAAATTAACCTTCAGGTTTCCGATACAGAGGTACGGTTGGTGCTTGATGAGGTTTTTTTGAATACCGGACTAACCTATTCCATTGATCGTTCAAACAGAATTTGGGTGACAAAAGGTAGCAGGTTATTGATAGATTTTCCGAGCGAATACTTTAACATTCAGGCCAGGCAGGATCTTTTAGCCAATGCAGGTGATTCTTTAGGAGAATTTGATAAGAACAAATTATTTGTAATTGGAAAAGCTACTGATAATCCTGAATCTAGTACTGCTACACTTTCAGGTGTAGTGACAAGTATTGAATCTGGTAATCCTATGAACGGGGCGATTGTTTTAGAAAAAATTGATTTCACACAGGTTGCCACAGATAGAAATGGGAAGTACCGACTTACTTTGCCAAAAGGTCGGCATACCATATGGGTACAAAATATTGGAGGATTTCAAGAGCAAAGACAGATTGACCTCAAAGGGGATGGTGTGTTAAATATGAGTATTGAAGAAACCATTCTGTCCTTGGATGAAGTGATAGTTAGCTCAGGAGCGTTATCCAATATCAATAAATTAGATATGGGAGTTCAATCCATCAGTATTGCGGATGTCAAGCGTTTACCAGCTGTGATGGGAGAAGTAGATGTATTGAGAGGGGTGTTAACTTTGCCGGGGGTAAATACGGTAGGAGAAGCTACCACCGGTTTTAATGTTCGTGGAGGAGCTGCAGACCAAAATCTAATACTCTATGGGAATTCAACGATTTTTAATCCTACTCATGCATTTGGATTCTTTTCTGCATTCAATGCTGATGTCGTGTCAGGAGTGGAATTATACAAAGGCTCCATTCCTGTAAACTATGGAGGGAGGCTTTCTTCCGTCCTGCAAGTAGATCCCAAATATGGTAGAAAAGATAAAATTGGTGGCTCTGGAGGGATTGGAATAATGACCAGTAGATTAAGCTTGGAGGGGCCAATTGATGAGAAAACTACCTTTATCCTCGGGGGTAGAACAACATATTCTGATTGGGCACTGAAATTTTTGGAAGACGAAGCCGATTTCAACGATAGCAAAATTTCTTTCTATGATATCAATGCCAATATTCAGCACGAAATAAACGATAAGAATTTTATTGAATTCACAGGGTATATCAGTAAAGATGATTTTAGGTTTGACCCAGATACTACCTATTTCTATCAGAATTTAAACCTTTCTCTAGGATGGAGACATTTTTTTAATGACCATTTAGAAGGTCGATTTACGATAGGTACAGATCAATACAATTTTGGAATTATTGGGCAAGACAATCCTTTAAACTCCTTTGATTATAGTTTCGATATCAATCAATTGTATATGAGGGCAGACTTCGAGTCTAGAAGGAATGAAAGCCATATTTTAAAATATGGTATCCATGCGATTCAGTACTCAATTAATCCAGGAATCAATCAGCCTTATGGAGAAGAGTCTATAGTCTTATTAGATGAATTGGAAGAGGAGAATGCAAGAGAGATTTCCGTATATTTTGGAGATGAATTTACAGTTAATGAAAAGCTTTCAGTGAGTTATGGTGGAAGGTACATGTTCTATCAGCTGCTTGGGCCTTTAAGCATCAATGAATATGTTGAAGATGCACCTATCACTGAAAGCAATGTGATTGGGGAAAAGACCTATGAAAGAGGTAAAAGTGTGAAAACATACCATGGTCCTGAGTTTCGGATTTCGGCAAGGTATATTCTGGACAACAGATCATCTATTAAGCTTGGGTTTAATACCATGAGACAAAATATTCATTTACTGTCCAATTCTTCGGCTATATCGCCGACAGACTCCTGGAAATTAAGTGATCCTTATATTAAGCCACAAACAGGAGGTCAGGCCTCTGTGGGCTATTATAGAAATCTACTTAACAACAAGCTGGAATTCTCCACAGAAGTATACTATAGATATATGAATAATTTACTGGATTATAGGTCTGGTGCTAAAATCGTTCTTAATCATTCTGTAGAACAGGACGTCTTGAATTCCAAGGGTAAGGCTTATGGGGTAGAGTTTCTTTTAAAGAAAAACACAGGAGTTCTAAAAGGAACATTGGCTTATACCTATGCTAGGTCATTGTTAAAGACTTCTGATGAACCCAATGTGGAGAAAATAAATAATGGAGAGTTTTATTCCAGCAATTTTGATCAACCTCATCATTTGGTTTTAGTAGCAAATTATGAGTTAAGTAAAAGGATTAATACTTCCTTGAATCTGAATTATAGTACGGGAAGACCGATCACCTTGCCAATTTCTAAATTTGATTACGCAGGATCAGAACGGGTTTATTTCTCAGAAAGAAATGCCTATAGAATACCTGACTATTTCAGGATGGATTTCTCAGTCAATTTGGAGGGGAACCATAAAGTAAAGAAACTGGCACACGCCTCTTGGTCATTTGGGGTGTATAATCTGCTAGGAAGAAGTAATCCGTATTCGGTGTATTATGTACCAGAAGGTGGGAAATTGAGGGGATATCAACTCTCTATTTTCGCAAAACCAATTCCATTTATCACTTATAATTTTAGGTTTTGATGAAAAGAAATATCCACATAATCCTGGTTTTATTACTGCTCATGGCGGGGTGTAGAGAACCCTATGATCCTGAAATTGAGCCTACCGATATCAAGGTTTTGGTGGTAGAGGGATATTTGGATACTGAAGGATTGCCTAGCTTGTTGAAATTAAGTTACACTCGAAATATCCATTCGGATGAAGATTCTAATCAAATCAGCTTTCCTTCCGGAGAGGTGTTTTTAGAATCGGAGGAGGGAGAGCAGTTCCCTTTAGGCTCCTTGGGAGAGGGGACTTTTGAATTTGCCTATGACATTCCTGAAGAAGGGAATTATAGACTGAAAATCTTTACTACAGACGGGAATAGTTATTCTTCTGAATGGATCAAACCGATTTTGACTCCTGAGATTATTGATGTGGGGTTTGAGAAATATGAAGAGGGGGTTGAGGTATACCTCACTACCAAAGGGGATGAGAATGCGGATAATTTTCTATGGACTTTTGAGGAGACTTATGCTTTCCGCTCAAAAATCCCTACTGCTTATCGATACGACCCTGATTTGAAAACCGTGGTACTGGCAACCAATGATTTGAGAACAGATTTATGCTATAGGGAGTTGAGTAATGCTGATTTGATTTTGGAAATTTCTTCCCGATTTGAAGATCAGTTTGTGTTTAGACAAACCATTAATAAGATTCCGACGGGAGACGAACGATTAACAGTGAGGTATAGCATCTTGATTTCGCAAAAGGCCTTGGATAAGGGAGCTTCGGATTTTTGGGAAATCATGAGAAAAAATACAGATGATTTGGGATCAATATTTAGCCCTTTGCCTTCCAATATAGGAGGGAATATCAAGAATGATCAAAACCCAAATGCCCCAGTAGTAGGATATTTAAGTTTAGGTACTGTTAAGCAAAGAAGATTGTTTATTGGGTTTCAAGAAATCCTACCATGGCCTAGAATAGATGTCCCTGAGTATTTTGGGTGTATAGCAGAGCAGGACACGATTCTAGTTGAAGAATATGAGTCAGCTTTTATGTCAGGAGGATATACACCTGCAATTCCAATTTTTTGTGAAAATTGTTATGATCCAATAGGTTTTAGAAAAGCAGAACGAAGATGTACCGATTGCACCTTGAGAGGAACCAATGTTAAGCCGGATTTTTGGGATGAATAAGTTGAAAATATTCAAATTAGGGATTATTGTGGTGTTATGGGTCGCTTTAGGAGCTATAAAGACTTATGCCCAATCAGGAAGAGAACAGGTTCATTTTTCGATTCCAAAAAACATTTACTTCGGAGGAGAAAGGATTTGGGTATCTAGTAAAGTAGAGCAAGGAAATGAAGAGGTAGAGTCTCAAATTATTTATGCGGAATTGCTCAACCGATATAATGAATCTGTGGCAATAGCGAAGATGCCTTTGGAGAATGGAGCAAGTTTTAATTTTTTGAAGCTCCCTCAAAATTTACCTTCTGATCATTATTTACTAAGGGTTTTTACAAGAATTAGTCCCTATCAGGACTTAGACTCGGGGATGTCTCAACAGTTGATTACAGTGTTTAATAGATTAGCTCCTTCTGGAGTGGTGGAGAAAAGAACGGAAACTACGGTATTTCAACCTAAAAGCGATGACCTGGTAAGCATCTCATCCAATGAGTTTAGTTCTGGGAGCAAAATTTCTGTCAAGTTAAAAGGCAATGAAAACGTAAGAGAGTTGAGTGTTGCGGTGGTTAATCCATTTTTATCCATCCAACATCAATTAAAGTCCTCTGAGGTATATGAATCCCTGGAGCAAAAAGTGATGGTTCCAGAGCTTTTTGGGCATATTATTGAAGCCAAAGTACAACCGGATCAAGTAGATACTACTCAGCTCTATTATATCTCTGTACATGGGGACAAATCTGCTTTGTTTACAGATAGACCAGATCCAGATGGAACGATGTTTTTTGATGCAGGAGGGGTGCGAAACTGGAATTATTTGGTAGCTCAAGCCAATGGAAATAAGAGTTTACTGGATTTCACTATTGTATCTCCAGCTCCAAAGACTCATTTCAAGAAAAGCTTTGAGTTTCCCGTCTTGGAAATTACTCCCTCAGATGAACCCTACTTAAAGGAATTGCTAAAAGGAGGCCAAGTTGAGGGGTATTTTGTGCATGAGTTTAATTCTTCAGATGCACCGGTAGTAACTGGCTTTGTGGAGGATCGGGTGTATCAGTTGGACGATTATACCCGATTTGAAACGGTGGAGACGATTGTAAAAGAATATATTCCTGAAATCTCAGTTAAAACTGTTCAAAAAAAGAAAGAATTTAGATCGATTAATGAGATCAAGAGTTTTGCTTTTGAATCCAACCCACTCATGTTGGTGGATGCGATGCCGGTTTTTGATTCTGATCAACTAGCCGCTTTCGATCCAAAAGGTTTTAAAACATTGGCAATTTTATCTAGGACCTTTTATTTGAATGAAGAGGAATTTCCTGGGGTGATGAGTTTTTATTCCTATAAGAATGATTTTGGAGGTTTCCCGATCCCAACGAATGGGATTTTGTTGGACTATGCGGGGATTCAGCCTAGAATAACTTTAGCTACCAGTTTGTTTGAACCTTCCAGAGAAACAGATGAAATGATGGATTGGAGGACCATCCTTTATTGGACTGAAATTCCTCAACTATCTAGCTCCAAGAATGAAGTAGAAATAGTTATTCCTGAATTGAAAGGAAGTTTTCTGGTTACCATCAAGACCGATCAGGGCACTTATACGAAAGTGATCGAAGTAAAATGATCGGCCGAATTGAATTTAATTCTCTTTTTTCTTCAACTCCTGCTGCATGAACTGACCGAGTTTTGCTTGGTAAGTCTTGATGTCTGAATCGTATTCTGGCGAAAGACTCTTTTTCTCCGGGAAGGTTTCCATATGAACTGTTTGAGTAGGGAATGCAAACCTTACTTCCAAGGTTTCTGCAAGCTTCATGATCTGAATCAATACTTCATGTCTGCATTCCAATTCCTCGGCCCATGTCGGAACCTCAAAGAAAATGTAAAACATGATGTCCAAACTATAAGAAGACAAGTTGTTGAAATATACATGAAAGGTGTCTTTTCTTGTTCTCGGGTGAGAGGTGACGATGGAGCGAAGTCCTTTCACAAATTCCTCTACCAATTCAGGAGGGGTATCATAGGTAATTGTTATAGTCGTATAGAAACGTCTATACTGGCGTAAACCATGGTTGTCAATCGTTGCATCTGCTATTTTACCATTGGGGATATACATGACGGAGTTACGGAAGGTTCTTACTCGCGTAGACCTGAATCCGACTTCTTCTACCGTTCCATCCAAGTCACCTGAGGTAATCCAATCACCTACCTGAAAAGGCCTATCCAAAAAGATCATTACCGAACCAAAGAAGTTCTTTATGGTATCCTGGGCTGCCAAAGCAATGGCCACACCACCTATAGAAAGTCCTGTTAGGAAAGGAATGATATCAAGGTTGAGTCCTTCTTTTAATACGAATAGGGTACCAATGATTATCACGAAGGCCTTGAGCGTCTTTCTGATCAAGGGTACTAATTGATCATCTAGGGTAGACTCAGTTCTTTCTGCCAGTTTTGAAAAGTAGGCTGCGATTACATCCACTATTTTGTAGAAAATAACCGTGATTAAGAGAGGTTTTAGGGTATTGATAATCACAATAATCCAAGCCCATATTTCTGTGGGCAACTGCAATACAGGAAGGAACAGCGCCAATAAGAGCACAATAAAATAAAAACTGGTGATTCGGGCGATGGGCAGAAGGTAGTTTTCTCCGATGTAACCATATCCCAGACGCTTGAGAACATACAATAGTCCTTTATCAACCAAAAAAGTAAATACCAAATGGCTAAGAAATACCAAGAATATTAAGATCAGGAATCCGACCAATTGCCAAAGGTGAAATCCTAAATATTCTTCATTCCCAATTTTGGGTAATAAGTCTAATAATTTAGCGGTTCCATATGGATAAGTTTCTCTGTGCAGGCTATTGATTTGTCCGACAGTGAAGGAGGAAAACATCCATTGATTGCCTATTTTTTCTAAAAAGACCCCTGGTAGTTTTGTTCTGTCAAAGTAAAAGATCTGGTCTGAACCTGATAAAGTGTCCCTATAGTTTTGCTCATTAGGGATGGTGCTAGTCCTGATGATTACTCCTTTCCCTTCAAAAATCTGCTTCAGCTTCACGCTAAGTTGATCTCCGTTTAAGGATTCAGTACCTTTCAAATTAAAGGTTTTGGCGGCCTTATCCGGATGAAAGTTCTCCTCTTCTAAATTGTAAAAAAAAGTCAATGTCGTGTGATAAGGGGAACTCAAATTCACCTCATCGGAAATTTCCATCAAATCTTTTTGCTCTGTTATTAACTGGCCAAATGAATAAGTGGATGCCAATAAACATAGCCAGAGTAACAAGAAATACTTTTTAAACATATTTTGAGATTTTTTGCAAGTTAGCCATTCATTAATCCTAGCCCAAGCTTTTCAAAAGAGCTTAATCTGAAAGTAAAAATTCTGTGATATTGGATCCACTGATTGTTCGTATCTGGTATTGGCCTTTTGAAGATTGGTAAGTGATTTGAACAGAATTGCTACTTTCCAGTGGCATGGTAGTCATTAGATTACCTTCCATATCATATAAATAACAGAATTCTTGAGTGAGGTCAGTCAAGGCAAAAATCTGTCTATCTGATCCAAAATCAAAGTATTGGTAAATTAAGTCATCACCAGAAACTCTAATATTCATTAATTTATTTTCGGATTTATCAAGAACGATAACTTCATTGTATTGTCTGGAAATAAAGATAAAATCATTTTCCTTTTGGTCTGGAATCAACATGAATTCACTGTCCCGATCATCTTTTATCAGTTGGTTTCTATAGCCAATTTCTCCATCAAAATTGGTATGGATTATTTCTCCGTTGGAGGTAACAGTGACGAATTTGAAAGATCTTGAACTTGGATCTCTCCAAACAATTCCTCGTGATTTAATAGCATCACCAAGTTTCACTGGGCTACCTGCCTGTTTTTCACCTCTTCTATTGAAAATAAACAGGTTTCCTTTTTCACTGAGTGCAGCCATATAATCACCTTTTCCTGGGATTCTATAATGAGCCGGGGGTTCTGTGGTTTTTTCCTGGATAGGTAATGGGTCCCAGCCATCTAATTGTTGACCGGTTTTATCTAAAAGGAAAAGATTTCCCTCTTCTGTACTTATAAAATAGCGATACTCTTTGGTATTAGAGTAGTCTACCAAATTTAGATGAGTGATCCACTGATTGCCGAGGCTAAATGGATAGCGGGGAAGTAGATTGCCCAGGCGGTCTATTCCATAAATTTTGTTTTTAGTAGCTAAAAGAATCTGAAGTTTTCCATTCTTATAATAATCTACCTGAAAAATATCCGAAACAATGGGCCCGTCTAAAGGATAAGAATAGACTTCTTCACCGATTTCGTTGAATAGATGCATGACATTATTCTCATCTTGGACTAAAATATCTTGCGTATTGTCTTGGTAATTAATGACGGTAGTAGGGCCGTAGATTAGTTTTTGATCGAGTACAATACTTTTATTAGGCTGTAAACTAATGGCGCCTGATTGTTTGATTTCAGGAGTATAATCGCTCTTGTAGGGGAACCTTAAAGTAGCTTCAGTTCTATCAGGGAGTTTGTTGATACGAAGTGAAATCCAAGGAAAGGAACGGAAGCTGCTGTTGTATCTTTGTAGAAAAGAGCTCCAAGAAGGATTCGCGTATTTCGTCCATTTGGACCAAATCTCATCGATCAGGTAAATTCTTGAAAATCCAGAAGCTGAATTTAATTCTGATTTGGCAGCAGGTGCGTTGGAAGAATTTCTCCAAGTGTTGTTGGAAGTGAAATCATCCAGTATCAATTTCATTGCTTGCTGAGAATTTGCAAAGATTAAGATGTCATTGACTGAGGTGATAAATGTCTGGCCAAAACCATGAAATTTGCCTTGAAAAAGGTGAGCAGGAAACTCTTCTTCAGGAACAAATAAGATTTCATAGTCTAAATAGAAGTCGGAATTTTCTTCACTTTCAGATTTTTGAAATTCCTTAAGAAGGGATAAGGCTGGATCTGCATCCACAGTTCTTGCAAGTAAAGCTAGATTTTGGTCAGACCCGCCAAACTTCTCTAAATCCAGTAAATAAAGTTCGCCGGAAAAATTATCAAAAAAACCTCGGTCCGTCATTGTTCTTTGGATTTCTCCAACTAGTGTGGATCTAAATGGGAATGCCCGGTTTTCTATTTTTTGAGTTTCAAAAATACTTTCAAGGTTGTATTGAGTTAAAGAAAGCGTCCTGTTTGAAATCAGAGACTCTATCGCTGTAAGGTTGGCCCGAATAGAAGGCGTAAAATTTATAGGGTCAGGGTAAAAAACTGGTCCAGTAAACTCAAGTAGACCCTCCTTAAAAGAGAGATTTAAAGCCAAGGCCGCATTTATAAGTTCTAAATTAGCAATGGCTTGATTTTCTCTATCTCCTGCCACTCCTTTTAGCAAGGAGGCTATTCCTTTTCCCGATAATAAAAGTCTTCCAGGTAAGTTTCGATCTAGTTCGGTGTTTAGGATTAATTTTGAAAAACCTTCCTGGTTTTCATTTAGGTAATACCTAATAGCTTGCTCTACCAGAAAGGAAGAGGAAGAAAATGCCACCAAATCTCCTAAAATGGCTATTGACCAAACACGGTTATTTTCCCGGTCGTAATACTCCACCACTTCCTGGTCAGAATACATCCTGGATTGGAATCTTGAGCCCTCTGGAATTTTGGATTTAAAGTCCTCGAGAAGCCCCGAGGTTTTTGCAGGACTTAAATTTAAGGTATATAGTAGTTCGAAGTTTTCTATGCCAGTAGCATGAAGACTAATAGATAGTTGTTCTTTTTGTACCAGTTTGGCAATTTGGCCACTTTCACCAGTTAGACTATCCAAGGTGATTAATTGATTGGATAATTTTTCAAAAGCGGGAAAAGTTTTGAAAATCCCCCAGGCAGGATCATTTACCAGAGAATTCCATGTTTCTGCCCCTTGATAGGTTTCAAACACAAAGACAGCATCTTGGCTGATTAGGTCTAAGCTATTGACTTTTCGGGCTGAAAAATATTGTTGATAAACCCAAAAACCTCCTCCTGCTAAAAGGATTACAAATAATAGTACAAGAAGGCTTTTCCAGATTTTCACGATTCTTTGACTGATTCAGAAAATAGATCACAAAAATTAGACCTAAGAATTCAGAGATCAAACTCTAAAATCTTAGGTCTCTATTTATCAAATAAGTAGGATTACTTACCCAACTTATTTAGAACTTCCATTACTTCTTTTACATGTCCTCTAGAAGTCTCTAGCAATGCTTTCTCCTCCTCATTCAAATCTAGTTCAAGGACTTTCTCGATACCATTTTTACCTAATATAACAGGTACACCTAGGTAGCAATCGTCGATTCCATATTCGCCTTCCAGTTTGATACAAACAGGGAATACTCTTCTTTGATTTTTCAAGATTGCTTCTACCATTTGAGCAGCTGCTGAACCTGGAGCATACCAAGCAGAAGTACCCATTAATTTCACTAATTCACCACCACCGAATTTGGTTCTTTCGATAATTGCATCCAATTTCTCTGCATCGATCAATTCTGTCACTGGAATACCAGCTACTGTGGTGTATCTTGGAAGTGGAACCATCGTATCACCATGTCCCCCCATTAGAATTGCTTGGATTTCTTTTGGAGAAACATTCAATTCAGAAGCAATAAATGCTCTGTATCTTGCTGTATCCAAAATTCCAGCCATACCCATTACTCTCGTTCTTGGTAATTTAGAAGAAAGATGAGCTTGGTAGGTCATCACATCGAGTGGGTTGGATACCACAATAATGATAGCATCTGGAGAATATTTTATAACATTTTCTGTTACAGACTTAACGATACCAGCATTGGTTTCGATTAAGTCATCACGAGTCATTCCAGGTTTACGAGGAAGACCAGAGGTAATCACTACTACATCAGAGTTAGCTGTTTTGCTGTAATCATTTGTGCTTCCTACAGTACGGCTGTCATACTGGTTGATTGGAGCTTTCTGCCAAATGTCAAGGGCTTTGCCTTCAGCAACACCTTCTTTGATGTCAACTAGAACTATTTCTTCTGCGATTTCGCGATAAGCCAATACATCGGCACAGGTAGCACCCACGTTACCTGCCCCTACTACGGTTACTTTGCTCATGAGATTATATTGATTTTATTTTTATTACTGCCTTAAAAAAGCGTCGCTAAGTTATTAAACTATGCCTAGGAATAGAAACAAGGAAGTGAATACTTTGCCTTGAAAGGCAGATTTTTGATGAATGAATGAGGAAAGAGATAAGATGTCTTATTCAAACATCTGGCGGAGGCTGAAAAATCCAAAGGATTCTCTGTAGGATTTGAAAAGCCGCTGATTGTTTTCATTATAATATTCAGCTAAAGAGGTCATCATCTTCGCTTTGATCTTTGGGTTGCTGGAAAATATTTCTTGGATCGCGTAATATGGGATTACAATCAAATCCGCTTCCTCAGAAACAATAATCGCCGTGTAGGTCCTTTTAGCATTTTCTAATAGGGAGTTTTCTCCAAATGCCTCACCTTTTTTGATTTCTAAGATTGTTTCAAACGTATCCCTTACGTCAATGGTCAAAGTGATTTGCCCTCTTTTGACCAAGTATAAAGCCTGACTGGGGTCTTTACTGAAAAAAACTACTTCGTCCCTTTTGTAGGTGCGATGATGCATGGCTGGTAGAAACCTTGCCATCTCCTTGTTTTTCATGCTTTCGAAAAACTTGATCTGGGAAAGGAAATCAAACATTTCATGATCTTCAGGAGAGTAGGTCTTGGAAAATGGATTTCTCATATCACCGTTTTTTCAGGTATAAAGTTTTTCTAGTAGCAGCAGTGCATTTTGCCCAATCAGCAATTCGTAAGCCGAGGATCCAGGCAATTTTCCCTCCAGAAACTAAGACTTTTATTCTTTGCTTTTTTACCAAGGGTATTTTCAAATCTATCAAAAAATCACTGATTTTTTTGCTGTTTTTCATCCCTAATGGAATAAACTTATCCCCTTCATTCCAATTGCGGATAGTTAATGGAAATTCCAGTTGTTCCAAATCCAACATTGCATTGTCTTTGTTTCGATCTATTTCTGAAACATCTTCCAGTTTAAGTATCTCGTATGTCCCTTCGGGCAAAGTAAATCCCAAGTCATTTTTTGTGAGTTCGATTTCATCAAAAATCACAGCTTTAGGAGAAAGGATGATTTGTTGCCTATCGATATTGACAAGAAAATCCCCAGAGGTAAAGATTTTACCAGACTCTTGATGAGTGCAGGTCTCATAAATTTCTTTCGCTTGGTCTGAGTTGAAGCCATATGACCTCAGCCAAAAATAAAGCAAGGTGGTAGCGCCTTCCATATGGATGAAGTCTTGGAATTGAAGTGTTTGAAGGCCTTCTTTCTCCAGAATGTTTTTAGACTTCCATAAATCAAATAGACCGGAAAATGCTTTTCCTGTATCCTTAAGTCGATCGAAACTTGTCAGTAGGTTTTCTTTGGTGTTTTCAGTGGTTTCGTACAATGCCGGTAAGGCGACCAATCGAAGTTTATTTCTTTTATAATCTGTTTTGATATTTGAACTATCCTCTCTCCACTGGATGGAATTATTTTCTGCAAATCCCTTGATTTGATCTCTGGAAAAGGGAAGTAATGGACGAATCAACCAACCTCTTTTGTCTGCCATTCCGTATACCCCTTCTATGCCGGTACCTCTGGTCAAGTTTAAAAAAATTGTTTCTATTTGATCATCTTTATGATGCGCCAATACAATTCCATCCAGATTCCTGGTTTTACGGATTTCCTCAAACCAATCATATCTGATTTCCCTTGCAGCCATTTGGGTGGAAATGTGTTTTTCTTCTATCGTCTTGGTAGTTTGGGCATGATGAATATGAAACGTCTTTCCCCATCTGGAAGCTAGCTCTTTTACAAATTTCTCATCTTCGTCACTTTCGGAACCTCTTAAATGAAAATTCACATGGGCCACTTCAAAGGGAATCTTTGCGAGATACATTAAGGTTCCCAGACATACGCTATCCAATCCGCCACTGCAGGCTAAAAGATAGGTCTTTTCTGTTTCCAGTAGGGACTTCTGCTTGATATGCTGGATAAAAGCTTCGATCATTGATCAAAAATATCATTTTCTGCTAATTTTGCCGTCATCTTAGAATTTATGAATAGTCTACACTCCCGTTTTTATCTGATCTTTTTCTTGTTTCTCCTTTTGGTAAGGCAAGTCTCAGCTCAAGGTTCTTCTACCTTGGAAATCAATAAAGCTGGAGAGTTGATCGGGGAGAGCGGATTTGAAAGATTGATTGGGGATGTGGAGATGAGGCATCAAAATTCTCTGATTTATTGTGACTCGGCCTATTTTTATAGGGAAACCAATGAGGCAAGATTGTTTGGAAATGTGCGGATAGTGGACCAAGAAGATCCGATCAGGACTACCAGTTCTTATGCTGAATATGACGGAAACACCAAATTGGCCAAGCTTAGAGACAACGTGGTTTTTACGAATCAAGAGACCACCTTATATACAGATTACCTGGATTATGACCGGGGATTGAATATCGCTTATTACTATAATGATGGTAAAGTGGTAGATTCCGTGAATGTGCTGACTAGCGAGAAGGGACGATATGAGGTAAGTGTTGAACGGATTACTTTTGAGGATGATGTGGTATTGGTAAACCCGGACTATACCATGAAAACCAATGATCTGGTATATCTGACTATTCCCAAAACAGCAGAAACAAAAGGCTTGACCAACTTGATCTCCAAAGAGGGGAATACACTGGATGCACAGAATGGGAGTTTTTATGATACCCAAAATAAGCAATTCCAGTTTTTTGATGGTCTAGTAGAGACGGAGACCAGTAGAGTCAAAGCCATAGAGCTGTTTTATGACGAAAACCTAGCATATTATGAGGGTAAAAAAGATGTTAGGGTATTCAATAAAGAAAGGAATGTGGAGGTATTTGGGGATGTAGGGAAATATTGGGAAGAAAGAAAATATAGTTTGGTTTATGGGAATGCCTTGGTTCGAAAATATTTCGAGCAAGACACCTTGTTCATGACTGCGGATTCTTTGATTTCACAAGACAATGAGTTGGACTCAGCAAAATTTTTACTGGCCTTTAATTCAGTCAATATTGTAAAACAGGACCTTTCGGGAAAAGCTGATTCCTTGGTGTACAATTATAATGATTCTTCTATTCAGCTTTTCAATGACCCGGTCATGTGGAATCAGAAAAGTCAGATTTCTTCGGATAGCATGACTTTTTATATCGCAAATGAAAATCTGGATAGAGTTTACCTCAAGGACAACGCGTTCATTATTACACAGGATACCATCATGAATTTCAATCAAATGAAAGGGCGGAAGATGATGGGTTATTTTAGTGAGGGGCAAATTTCTAAGATGGATATCGATGGAAATGGGGAGTCTCTCTATTTCGTATTGGAGGCTGACACTGCTTCCCAAGGCGTTAATATGACGAAGAGCGCTACCATCAGGTTAGGGTTTAAAGAAGGAGCAATTCAGCGAGTCAATTATGGCATCAAACCTGATGGAAGGTTTATTCCATTTCAAAATTTGGACAAGGATAATTCTAAACTTTCGGGCTTTAATTGGAGGTTTGAAGAACATCCCGATATGAATACGATTAGGAGGTGGAGGACTCTATTGGAGATCGATCCTGATATCAAAAATTTATTTAATGTTCCCCAGGTGGAAATCAGAATGCCAACAGATGAAGAGATTGAGGAAGAGCTAAGAAAGAGGGGAGTGATACCTGTAAAGCGGATTTTTGAACAGTAGAAAAGTCCAAAAAAAAGTGGTAACGTACAATCTTTGAAAAAATTTCATCAAGGTTAACAAGAATTAACCCATTTTTTCTGTGTTCAGATTAACATCGAACTAATTTTGTGCGTATATTGATTACTGTGAAAACAGAAACGTCGCTTATTGATTAGAACTTTACATGAATAATTTCCTCAAACTTTTTATGTGGCTTTGCCTGATGTTTCCGCTATTTGCGGGTGCACAGCAAATTCGCGTGTTGAGTGAAAACTTTGAGTTTACCGGAGATTTAAGCACTACCCATCGAAAAACGGTAATTCTTCAAAACGAGTCAAATCAATCCAAAACATACTTTCTGAAAAACATTAGTGGAAACATAGGTTCTTCCCAGCATGTGAAAATTTGTATTGGGGATGAATGTTATGACCCCAAAAAAGATTTGGCAAAAATCAAGATTACTTTGGCTCCTGGCGAAGTGATGACAGATTTGTATCTGGATTTTGACATGGGTATTGTGGAGACTAAAGGGAATTTCGATCTGAACTTCGTGAATCTTGAAAATATTAGAGAATCATTTGTAGTGGAAGCACGATATGATGTCTCCAATCCCAATAAAAAAGTAGATGAATTCGATTACAAAGAATTAACATTAAGTGATATTTATCCTAATCCAAGTAACCGAATCGCCCAGCTGGATTACCAGTTAAAATATCCTAATGTCCAAGCAAAAATCACTATAAATAGCTTTATTGGGAACCCAGTGGCTGAATATCAGTTGGACCCAGAAAGAAGTTCATTGGTGATCAATGTTTCTGATTTCAATCCTGGCGTTTATTTCTACACGCTTTTTGTGGACAATAAAAATATTGTGACCAAGAAGCTCGTTGTCAAGAAGTAAGAAGCAATCTCTCTTTCAATTACCATTTGAATCCGAATAATTATCCCGTATATTTGCGGTCTTGAAAATGAAAATGCGCGTACACAACATTATCGTTCTAGTATTATTAATTGCAGTAAGTGCCTGTGGTCCTTTCAACAAGCTTGAAAAAAGCACAAACTGGGAGGAATTATACGATGGAGCTAATAAGTATTACCAAGAAGGAGAGTATAACAAAGCGATAATCCTTTACGATAAGGTTTTACCTGTCATTAGAGGAAGTGAAAAAGCAGAACTTGCAGATTACAATTATGCCAACTGTCATTTTAAGACAAAAAGGTACATTGAAGCTGCTGGGTACTTTAATAACTTCTATAGAACTTACAATAGAAGCCCTTTGGCAGAGGAAGCATTATTTATGCATGCTTATTCTTTGTACCTTGATGCTCCTGATTATAACCTTGACCAACAAAGTAGTCAAGAGGCTGTTTCTGCAATTCAGCAATTTGTGACAAGATTCCCTGGATCTTCCAGTTATGAAAGAGCAATGGAGATGTTGAGCGATTTGGAAACTAGGTTTGAAGAAAAGGCATATCAGGAATCATCCATGTACTACAGACTGAAAGATGGTTTGTACCCAGGTGATTTCCTTAGAGCTTGTATTGTGAACTTTCAGAATTTTGCTAAAGATTACCCAGAAAGTAAGTACAATGAAGAATTGGCTTATAAATTAGTAGAAGTGTCCACGGAGTATGCAAAAAATTCTGTCTACTTGAAAAAAGAAGAAAGATTGACGGATGCTTTAAGATTTGCGGGTGATTTCTATAGAAAATACCCAGAAAGCGGATACACTGCAGAAGTAAAAACCTTTGAGGAACAAGCAAGAGAAGAAATGCAGGATCACTTGGATATGAAAAAGCGTGTAGCAGAAAGGGCAGCGGCTCAAGAGGCAGAGAGAAAAGCAACCCTAGGTACAACAGATAATAGTAATTAAACGAACTTAAATAGATCAAAATATGGCAATTAATCCGTCAATTATTACTCGTGATTTGGATAAAATCGCAGATAAGACTGGAAACCTTTATGAGTCTCTTCATATTGTAGGTCAAAGAGCAAAACAAATCTCCTCTTCTTTGAAAGAAGAGTTGAATAATAAGCTTTCTGAGTTTGCATCTACTGTAGACAATCTAGAAGAAGTTTTCGAAAATAAAGAGCAGATTGAAATTTCTAAGTTTTACGAAAGAATGCCAAAACCATCTACCATTGCGATGGAAGAGTTTATGGAAGATAAGGTGTACTTTAGATACCCTTCTGAAGAAGCAGGAGAGTAATTCATATGGACCTCAAGGGTAAGAAAATAATATTGGGAGTGACCGGTAGTATTGCCGCTTACAAATCAGCCCATCTTACTCGGTTATTAATCAAAGCTGGAGCAGAAGTGCAAATAATTATGAGCGCTTCTGCTCTTGATTTTATTACCCCTCTGACCTTAGCAACCCTTTCCAAAAACCCTGTTTTAGTCGAATTTCAAAAGGACGAGACGGGAGTTTGGAATAACCATGTGGAGCTGGGATTGTGGGCAGATTTATTTTTAGTGGCACCAATTAGTGCCAATACTATTGCCAAGTTCTCAAATGGTCTTTGCGATAATTTACTTACTGCAACGTACCTCTCTGCTAGGTGTCCAGTTATGATTGCACCTGCGATGGATTTGGATATGTATCAGCATCCTGCTGTTCGACATAATTTAGAAAAGCTAATTTCTTTCGGGAATCATGTCCTAGAATCTGAAATTGGCGAATTAGCAAGTGGCTTATCCGGGCAAGGGAGAATGATGGAGCCAGAATCGATCTTGGATCAGATCATGCAATTTTTTCATACTCAATCAGATTACCAAAACAAGAAAGTATTGATTACGATGGGTCCTACCCAGGAGGCAATAGACCCGGTACGATTTATCAGTAATCATTCCAGTGGCAAAATGGGATATGCCTTGGCAAAAGCCTTTCAGTCAAGAGGAGCAGAAGTTTATGTGATCTCGGGCCCTATTTCCTTAAACGTTGATAAATCTGAGTTTCATTGGACTGATGTGAAATCAGCTAAGGAAATGTATCATGCGGCTCATAAGCTTCATTGTTTAATGGATATTTGTGTGTTTGCAGCTGCAGTAGCTGATTATGCACCCGCTGAAGTAGCTCCTGAGAAAATCAAGAAGAACGAGACGGATTTGTCGCTGAAGATGGTAAAAAATGTAGATATAGCCTTTGAATTAGGGAAGTTGAAGCGCCCCGGGCAATTGCATGTGGGATTTGCCTTGGAGACTCAAAATGAAACTGAAAATGCTAAGGCAAAATTGAATAAGAAAAACTTTGATCTCATCGTTTTAAATTCAATGAGGGAGACTGGAGCAGGATTTAAAGTGGATACCAACAAAGTTCATATCTACCAGGCTTCTGGTCATTCAGTAAGTTCAGAAGTAGATACCAAGTCTAAAATTGCTGAATTGATTTTGGATCAGATCAAATTGGTCCCAATTGGGGTGTGAACTTGAATATTTCATTATTTTTAAATCTATGAAGAAAGCGACATTAGGTTTGTTTTTGATTTTTTTGAGCCATTTAGGCTTCTCTCAAGAACTCAATTTTACTGTAATCATCAATAGTGACAGGGCAAGAATCCAGAATACAACGGTTTTCAATACCATGAAAACCAGTTTCGAACAATTTCTAAACGGAAGGTCCTGGACTACGGATGAGTTTCGACCTGAGGAGCGTATCAAGGGAAATTTGTTGATTACCATCAATGATGTGCCTCAGGTGGGGGTGTATAACGCGACTGTTCAGATTCAGACTGTTCGACCCATATACGGGACGAATTATGAAAGTTTGATTTTTAATTTTGCAGACAGAAACTGGAATTTCGAATACATCGAATCTCAGCCTCTGGAATTCAATAGGTTTAATTTCCTGAATAACATCAGCTCTCTGTTAGGGTACTATGCTCACATTGCATTGGGGATAGATTATGATAGTTTTTCGAGCAAAGGGGGAGAGGAATTCTTTGAAGTAGCGAATGATATTGTGAACAATGCCCAGCAATCAGGAAGGCCAGGCTGGGTTCAAAGTCCAACAGATAGAAGGAACAGGTATTGGTTGATCAATGATTTGTACACCTCTTCTGTCTATGCTCCTATTCGTGAGGCTTATTATTTATATCATCGCCAAGGATTGGATATTTTGCAGATCGAGCCTGAAAAGGCTTACGAAAATATGTTGGAGGCTATTCGTTTGGTAGCCGAAGCAAATAAGGCCCAGCCTAACGGAATTTTGACTATTACCTTTATGGATGCCAAAGGGGATGAAATTGCCCAAGTATTTAAAAATGCCTCCTTTGAAATCCGAACAGAATTAGTAGAGCTTTTATTGGAAGTAGATCCTAATAATGCTAGAAAATACAATGAGTTGACGAAAAGCTAATCGCGATTTATAACTTTGTGCTTTTCCCAATAATTACCCATGCTTACATCACTTAGTATTCAAAATTATGCCCTCATAGATCAATTGCTGATGAAACCTAGCAGTGGATTGAATATGATTACTGGGGAGACTGGTGCAGGTAAATCCATCATGCTTGGAGCAGTAGGTCTCCTATTAGGAAATAGGGCCGATACCAAAGTCCTTCTCTTTGAAGATAAAAAGTGTATCGTGGAAGGGGTTTTTGAAATTGGTGAATATGGGCTAAATGATTTTTTTGAACAGCAGGATTTAGATTATGAGCCTACCTGTATTATAAGAAGAGAGATCAGTCCCAGTGGAAAATCCCGTTCCTTTATTAATGATACGCCGGTCCTTCTTGATACTCTGAAATTTTTGGGGTCCCAACTGATGGATGTGCATTCCCAGCATGACACGCTACAGCTGGGTTCTGGATCCTATCAACTCAATTTGATTGATGCCTTTGCTCAAAGTCAAGTTGAATTAAAGTCTTTCCAAGAGGATTTTAAAAAATTTAAAAAGCTTCAAAAAGAATTCCAGGAGATTCAACATAAAGCACAAGAGTTGCAAAAAGAAGCTGATTTTAACCAGTTTCAATTAGAAGAACTGAGTAGTTTAAGCCTCCAGGAAGGGGAGCAGGATGAACTGGAATCCAGTCAAGAGGTACTTGAGAATGCAGAGGAGATCAAAATAAAAATCAATGAAATGCTTCATCTTTTTGATGATGAGCAGTTCGGGATTATTCAAGGTATGACTCAGGTGAAGCATGGATTGGACTCTTTGGAGAAGCTTGCTCATAAGTTTAGTCCTCTCAAAGAACGATTTCAAAGCTTATTCATCGATTTAAAGGATTTGTCTGAAACGCTAAGTGATGAAGAAGCTGGGGTGGAAGTAGATTTTGATAGATTGGAAGAGACAAGGGAAAGACTGAGTAAGATTTACCAGCTTCAAAAGAAGCATGGTCTCTCCTCTGTGGAGGAATTGATGGAATTGGAAAGAGAGCTTGCGGATAAGGTCTTTCAATTTCAAAATTTGGATGAGACCCTGGAGGCAGCGAAGAATAATTTAAAGCAGTCGGAAGAAGCCCTACTGAAATCAGGAAAAGCATTGACCAAAAAGAGAAGTGCTTGCTTTGCCACTTTTCAAAAAGAAATGGAAGCACTTTTGGTGGAGCTGGGAATGGAGAATTCAAAACTTCAAGTAGAATTAACTACTACCATCCCTACTTCCAATGGGGTAGATGAGATTGAGTTATTGTTTTCCGCAAATAAAGGAACTTCTTTACAACCACTTAAAAAAGTTGCCTCGGGCGGAGAGTTTTCAAGGTTGTTATTTGCCATCAAATACCTAATGGCTGATAAAATGGCGATGCCTACCTTGATCTTTGATGAAATTGATACTGGGATATCTGGTGAGGTTGCCTTACAGATGGTGAGAATGATGAAGGAAATTTCAGGTAAGCATCAGGTGATATGTATAACTCATTTGCCTCAAGTAGCAGGGAAAGGAGATGTTCATTATTTTGTTTACAAGGATAATTCTTCTCATAAAACTATCAGTAAAATCAAGGAATTAAGTGCTGATGAAAGAGTTTTGGAGCTTGCCAAGATGATTGGTGGCGCTAATCCGAGTGACTCAGCATTGAAGAGTGCGAAGGAACTATTAAGGGTATAAGAGATAGTAAGCGCTATTTGGTAGGGACTGAATGCCAAATTTTCTCTATTTTTACCCTTATTTTTGAAATTAATCCAATAGTATATATGCCAGAAAATTTGCTGAAAGGAAAGCTAGGTATCATCACTGGTGCCCTAGACGAGAATTCCATTGCATGGAAGACTGCTCTTAAAGCTAAAGAACAGGGAGCTCGATTTGTATTGACCAATGCACCAATTGCCATGAGAATGGGTGCAATCAATGATCTCGCAAAAGAATGTGATACCATTGTTATTCCTGCTGATGCCACTAGTGTAGAAGACATTGAGAAGCTCTATACTGAGGCAAAAGAATATTTAGGAGGTGACTTTGATTTTATTTTACATTCTATCGGGATGTCTCCTAATATTAGAAAAGGTCGCTCTTATGGTGATTTGAATTATGATTGGGCGATGAAATCTTATGATGTTTCCGCCATTTCTTTCCATAAGATGATGCATGTAGCGGAAAAAATGGATGTAATGAAAGAATGGGGTTCCATCGTTGGGCTCTCTTATATTGCAGCACAAAGAGTTTTTCCTTTCTACACGGATATGGCAGATGCCAAGTCGCTTCTAGAAAGTATTGCCAGAGGTTATGGTTATAGATTCGGAAAATTGAAAAATGTTCGCGTCAATACCATCTCGCAATCTCCTACTAAAACTACTGCGGGTACCGGAATTGGAGGTTTTGACTCTTTCTATAATTTTGCGGATGCCTTGTCTCCATTAGGAAATGCTTCAGCAGAAAGCTGTGCAGATTATATTGTAACCATGTTCTCAGATTTGACTAGAATGGTGACGATGCAGAACCTATTTCATGATGGCGGATATTCGTTCACAGGAATATCTGAAGAGATCATGGAAAAATTTAAAGATCTTTAAAATAGAGAAAGTTTATAGAAAAAGCCTTTTGGGAAACCGAAAGGCTTTTTTAGTATAAAGCTGTTCATCCAAAACTGATTTTTTGTTCTTGCAATTTGCATTATCTTATTGCTCATTATTAATTAAACCATCAACCATGAAAAAATCTTTACTACTAATTGCATTTTTCTGTGCCATGATCTCGGCATCGGTCTATGCACAAATTGAACCTGCGCCGGAACGTATTGAGGGAGACGGACAGTACGGCCGCCTTATTTTACGCGGGGTTACCCTAATAGACGGCACAGGGGCGCCTCCAATTGGCCCTGTCGATATCGTAGTAGAGAAGAATAAAATTGCGCAAATCCAAGTAGTAGGGTATCCTGGTCTTCCTATTAATGAAAGCAGAAGACCAAAAGCCGAAGAAAATGATAAAGAATATGATTTAGAAGGTCATTATTTAATGCCAGGTTTTGTGGATTCTCATGCACATATTGGCGGTAGGGGACAAGGCACTCCTGCTGAATATGTATTCAAACTTTGGCTTGCTCATGGGGTCACTACCATCCGAGACCCATCTACCGGGAATGGATTGGATTGGGTTTTGGACCAAAAAGAAAAATCTGAGGCGAATGAGATTACTGCACCAAGAATTTTGGCTTATACCGCTTTTGGTCAAGGGGCAGAAAGTCCAATCACTAATGCAGAAGAAGCGAAAGCATGGGTGAATTCCAATAAAGCTAAAGGTGCTGACGGAATTAAATTTTTTGGGGCAAAGCCAGAAGTTATGCAAGCGGCCATTTCCGAGAATAAAAGAATTGGATTACGATCTGCAATGCACCATGCTCAGGTGGATGTAGCAAGATGGAATGTTCTTAATTCTGCCAGAGCGGGTCTTACCTCTATGGAACATTGGTATGGGCTTCCTGAGGCATTATTTTCTGATAGGACTGTTCAGGATTTTCCAGTGGATTATAATTATCAAAATGAGCAGCATAGATTTTCTGAAGCTGGAAAGCTTTGGGAGCAGGCTGCTGAACCGTATTCAGAGCATTGGAATAACGTGATGAATGAATTGTTGGAGTTGGATTTTACATTGGATCCTACCTTCAATATTTATGAAGCGAACCGTGATTTAATGAGAGCTCAGAGGGCAGAATGGCATGAGACTTATACACTTCCTTCTCTTTGGAAGTTTTACGAACCTAGCAGACAATCTCATGGGTCTTATTGGTTTGATTGGACCACTGCCATGGAAATTCAATGGAAGAAGAACTATAAGCTTTGGATGACTTTTGTAAATGAATACAAAAATCGTGGGGGAAGAGTAACCGCAGGCTCTGATTCTGGATTTATTTACCAATTGTATGGATTTGCTTATATCAGAGAGTTGGAGTTGCTTCAGGAAGCAGGCTTTCATCCATTAGAGGTGATTCGATCTGCTACTATGTATGGTGCGGAATTGATGGGAATGGAAAATGAAATCGGTACAGTGGAAGTGGGGAAATTAGCTGATTTCGTAATTGTAGAAGAGAATCCACTTCAAAATTTGAAGGTCCTTTATGGAACTGGTGCCATCAGAATCGATGAAAACAACAAAGCAATAAGAGTAGGCGGAGTGAAGTACACTGTCAAAGATGGGATTGTTTATGATGCCAAAAAGCTATTAGAAGATGTGAAAAATATGGTGGACAAGGCGAAAGCTGAAGAAGGAAGTACACCGATTAACCAACCAGGATTGGACTGGTAATCAAAAATTTGTAAAACCTAGTGCCGGGGTATGCTGTTATATCAATTACAGTATATCCCGGTTCATTTTTAATACTAAAAACGATGCCCCATATTAAAGTAAATGAAGTCACTTTATTTTATTCTGATCAAGGCGTAGGAGACGAGACCATTGTTTTTTCGCATGGGCTCCTTTGGAGCCATAAAATGTTTGCAGAGCAAATAGAGTTTTTAAGTGCTAGGTTTAGAGTGATTTCCTATGATCATAGAGGGCAGGGGGAGAGCGAAGTCAAAGGTCCTTATGATATGGACACCTTAACTAATGATGCATGTTTATTAATAAAATCACTATGTAAGGGTTCAGTGCATTTTGCAGGATTATCTATGGGGGGATTCGTGGGAATGAGATTGGCTGCAAGGCATCCGGAAATAGTGAAAAGTTTAATATTGATGGAAACTTCAGCCAATTCAGAGCCGGTTGAAAATATACCAAAATACAAAACCCTGAACGGTATAGTGAAGTGGTTTGGAGTACTTGGCCCAGTGGCAAATAAGGTGATGCCCATTATGTTTGCAGAAAGCTGGCTGACCAACCCTTTGAATAAAGGCAAAGTAGACTTCTGGAAAAAGGAAATGATGGCTAACAAAAGGTCCATCACTGGACCGGTGGATGGAGTGATTTACAGAAACGGAATCGAAGAGGAACTCAAATTTATTTCATGTCCAACCATGGTTATAGTGGGGGATGAGGATATTGCCACCAAACCTGTCAAAGCGAAGTTTATTCAGATGGGGATTGCTAATGCAAAATTGCACCGAATACCTGGTGCTGGACATAGTAGCTGTATAGAAAAGCCCAGAGAGGTTAATAGACTGATCGGAGATTGGTTAATAGATAATAGTTAATTCAATAAAAAATAATTTTTTAGTATCAATCTATAAATCCCTTAATACAGCCTTTAAAGCTTGTTTTCTGAAAAAACATTCCATTTCTGAAAAAATTTTTTTGAATTTTAGGAACCTTTTGATAGATTTACATGTATATACATTAAATACAATTGCAAAGAAATGGTGAAGATAGAAGAAGCAATACAGCAGAAAGAGTTTAAAGATCCTTTCAATAAGGCTGTGGTGAATTTATTGTATACCCATAGTTATTTGGTAACGAGTCAAAATGCGCTATTTAAGCCATATGGGATTTCCCCTGAGCAATACAATGTACTGAGGATATTAAGAGGTCAAAACGGGGTGCCTACTACTGTCTCATCTATTCAAGAACGAATGTTGAATAAGATGTCTAACGCCTCAAGATTAGTTGAAAAACTGAAAGTAAAAGGTTTAGTGAAGCGTTCCGAGTGTCCAAATGATAGGAGACAAGTGGATGTTTTGATTACTGAAAAAGGCTTGGAGTTATTAGCCGAGTTGCAAATTCGAGTGGAGAAAGGCAATATCGATTTTGTTCATTTGAATTTGGATGAAGTAGACAAACTAAATGAATTGCTTGACAAATTGCGAGGCTAAAAAAATTTGATTATATAAATGTATAGACATATAATGTGATAACCTTAAAATAATAAAACAACTTAAACAAAAACAATTATGGCAACTACTAAATGGACTATTGACCCTACACACTCTGAAGTTTCATTCAAAGTAAAACACTTGGTAATTTCAACTGTCACAGGATATTTCAGAAAGTTTGAAGGAAGTGCAGAAAGTACTTCTGATAGTTTTGAAGGAGCAACTGTATCTTTTACGGCTGACATTGACAGCATTGATACCAACCAAAAAGATCGTGACAATCATTTGAAGTCTGCAGATTTCTTTGATGCTGCAAATCATCCTAAATTGTCTTTTACAGGAAAAATCTCTCAAGTTGATGGAGATTACAAATTGATTGGCGACTTAACTATGAGAGAAACTACCAAGCAAGTAGAATTGGATGTTGATTTTGGAGGAGTAGCTGGAGATCCTTACGGACAAACCAAAGCTGGATTTGAAATTGAAGGAAAAGTTAATAGAAAAGAATTTGGATTAGCTTGGTCTGCAGTGACTGAAGCTGGATCTGTTGTCGTTAGTGATCAGGTAAAATTGATCCTTAGCGTACAGCTTGTTAAGCAAGAGCAAGAAGTTTTGGCTGACTAAGCCATTTAATAACTACCACCAATGATCAAGCTAAAAGGGTTTATCCTTTTAGCTTGATTTTATAAACTATACCCAATAAAACCATGAAACCATTAATCAGCGGAATACACCATATCACAGCAATCGCTGGAAATCCTCAAGCCAATATTGATTTTTACTCTGGTATTTTAGGATTGAGATTGGTGAAGAAGACCATCAATTTTGATGCGCCTGATGTATATCATTTCTATTTTGGTGATGAACTGGGACAACCTGGTACGGTGTTCACTACTTTTCCTTTTACAGGAGCTAGAAAAGGAGTAAAAGGAACAGGTGAATTGACCTATACTGCATTTTCAATTCCAAAAGGATCCTTAGATTATTGGATAGAAAGGTTGAAAAAGTTTGGGATTCCGGTTTCTGATAAATTAACCCGGTTTGGTCATGAATTGATCAGGTTTGAAGACCATGATAGCATGGGAATAGAGCTTATAGCTAATGACCAAGACGATAGAGCTGGATGGACCTATGGCCAAATCCCTTTGGAACATAGTATTAAAGGCTTTTATGGAGCTACGTTAAATCTTCGATCCAAAGAATTGACAGCACAACTTTTGACCAATCACATGGATTACCATTTTATAGGTCAAGAAGGTGATCGATATCGATATGGAACAGAAGGAAAACCAGGAGATATTGTAGATATCGTGGTAAACCCTAATGGACACAGAGGTATGCAAAGTGCTGGAACAGTCCATCATATTGCTTTCAGAACTGCGAATAAATCCACCCAATTGGAAGTTCAGAGAATTCTAATGGATAATGGATATCAGGTGACTGAGGTGAAAGATAGAAATTACTTCAACTCCATTTATTTCAGAGAACCAGGAGGAGTTTTATTTGAAGTAGCAACAGATGAGCCTGGCTTCGCTATAGATGAGGATGAAGCACATTTGGGAGAATTGATCAAATTACCTGAATGGGCTGAGCCAAGAAGAAAAGAAATTGAGAAGAATTTAATCCCGGTCACTTTAAAAACGGAGGATTATGCCTGAGGTAAAAACTGCAGGATTGCCATTAGGGAAAGCCCAAAAAGCTGCCATATTGATTCATGGTAGAGGAGCCTCTGCGTCAAGTATATTGTCGCTTAGTAATTACCTAAACTTAGATGATTTTGCTTTGTTGGCTCCGCAAGCTGAAGGAAATACTTGGTATCCTTATAGTTTTATGGCTCCAGACCTACAGAACAGGACAGCTCTTGAAAAATCGATTTCTACCTTGCAGTTTTCCTGGGATCAGTTAATTTCAGCAGGCATTAAACCTGAGAATATTTACTTGATAGGCTTTTCCCAAGGTGCATGTTTGAGTCTGGAATTTGCATCCAGAAATGCCCAAAAGCTGGGAGGGGTGATTGCCTTTACCGGAGGCCTGATAGGTGAGAAGTTACTTCCTGAAAAGTACAAAGGTGATTTCCAAGGAACCCCGATCTTTATTGGGAGTAGTGATCGAGACTTTCATGTTCCTGCTACTCGAATAAAAGAATCGGCAGAATTCATGACAAAAATGGGAGCAGATGTTAAAACCTTGCTCTTTGATGATCCAGAACATACAATTCGTCAAGAAGAAATCGAATGGGTCAATAAAAATATTTTAATGTGATTTTCTTATGGAAAAAATCCCCGACTCTGCCGGGGATTTTTTTTTAATACGAATAGGTTACTTGCGAACCGTTTTCTGGATCCAGTTCCACTTGGGCATAAACTCCAATTTCTTGTTGCAATTCTTCCACATGGGAAATAATCCCCACGATTCTGTTTTCATGCCGCAAGGATTTTAAGGTTTCGAAAACCACCCGTAATGCATTTCTATCCAATGCACCAAAACCTTCGTCTAAGAAAAAGAAACTTTGATCCGCTTGGTTTAAGGCCTTTACTTTTTCTGCCAATGCCAATGCCAAGCATAAGGAAGCCTGAAAGGTCTGACCACCTGAAAGAGTTTTAAGTAGTCTCCTTTTTCCGCCGTTGAGGTAATCAATCACCCAAAATGTATTGTCATCATCTATTTCTAGACTCATACTGTTTTTACATAGTTTCATGAATCTCACATTGGCAGTATTGCAAAGCTCCTTGAGATAAATAGAGCTGACAAATTTCACAAAACCGCTGCCCTTGAATAATTTTTCTAACTCTTTTAGGTTGCTTTCCCGGTTTTCTAATTTTCCAAAAGTCTCTAACAAGGACTTCTTGTTTTCGAGTTGGGCCTCTATGGTTTTAATTTCTTCCGACAATAGCAACAAGCTGTTTTGTGCAGCTTCTACTTTGGATTTTAATTCTAGAACAGAATTCTTCAAGTTCAAGAAGCTTTCTTCTTCAAATTCAAGCACCCCTTTTTCTGCCCTAAGTTCTTTGACTCGGTCTTCTGTAATTGCGATTTTCTGATCGAAACTTCGAATTTCTAAATCTACTTTTTCTGCATCCAATGAATGCTCAAATAACCGAATCAATGCTTCATCATCCCGAAAACCATGATTTTCTTTTAGCCTTTTAAACTCTTTGAGGAGTTTTTCCAGTTTGGAAGCAGCTTCTTCTTTGAGCAGCTTAAAATTCTTTAGGCTACTTAGATTGGAAGCTTGAGCTTCCCGTTTTTCCCGAAGAGTCTTTTGCTTTCCATCCAATAGTTGGAGTGCACGCTCAATATCCTGTTCAACTTTTTCGATGGTGGAATAAATTTCTTCCACTTGTTTACTGAAGAAAGGCTTACAAAAGGTGGGATCTTTGATCTCTTCTTTCTTTGAAGAAATTGCTGAAAAAACCGTGTTTTGATTGAGTTGAGCCGATTGAAAAGCCTTTTCAATTTCGCCCAATTCTATTCTTTTTTCGTTCCAAGATTGACGATGAGATTTAATTTCAGAAAGCATTTTTTCCTTGGCCTTTCCTGCTTGGACCATCGAGTCTACTTTGGCTTTTAATTCCGTCTCGTTTTGGATTCCATAATTTGAAATCAAACGATGAATATCCTCCAAAGATTTATTGAGTTTCTCAAGCTCGCCTTCTTTGAATTGAATGTTTTTTTGGTGGTTTTCTAAATGGATTTGATTCTCTTTTTCCTTTTGGATCAATGTGAGAATCATCTCCAGCTTGTTTTTTTCTTGGTTAATTTCCTCGTTTTTAAGTTTAAGTTCTGCTTTTTCAGTCTCGGATTTCAATGGGAATGGATGCTCCAGCGATCCGCAAAGTGGACAGGGACTTCCATCTTCCAACATATGGGCATGAGCAGTCAATCCTTGTTTTTGAAGAATCTTGTCCCGCTGACTTTCCAATTCCAGGATTAATTTCTTTTGACTTTTTTGCCAAGTCTCAAGATTTTTTTCAGAAGAAGGTATTTGAGAGAGGATTTGCTTTAAGTTGTTTTCTACGGAAGTGATTTCCTCTTTTAATTGATCTCGATCTTGACTTAGATTCTTTTTATCTTCTTTCCAAGAAGCCCAATCCCTTGAAGCCGTCTGGAGTTCGGCCAGCTCACTTACCTCCGGACTGGTCAGTGTTTCAGCTTGTTTCTCCAATGTGGAAATTTGGGATTCTAATTGACCCTGGGATGCACGCTTACTTTCAATTTCTGGTTTCAAGGTTTCCAGTTTTTGGTTTGCCTCTTCCAGCCTATCCTGAAGCTGTTTGATTTCCAATACTTTTTTTAAGTCTCTAATTTTGGCTTCCCTTTGAGGTCTTTCTTGGTTTTTCTTTTTCAGCTCGGCCTCTTCTTCCTCCAATTCCTCAATTTCTCCTTCGTAGCGAGTTTTAAATCGTTCACAATCGATGACACTGGTGGTGTATTTCTCCAATTCCTTTTGGGTATCCTGAATCTGATTCCAAACGGGTTTGATGTAGGTCTTCGCGGTTATAAATTCCTTATGTAATTTTCTCTTTTCCTCGATCTCAGGTTTTCGAAGTGAAAGTTCCCGATAGGTTTCTTCAAACTGCTGGAGTTGCACCGCCTTTTGTTGAATTACCTCCTCTAGTTTTAGTTTAGTTTCTTCCTGTTGAAGTTTTTGAGTCAGTTCATCCGCTTCTTTTTTCTGGGTTTGCTTTAGGGATGATTTTTCTTTGAGAATTTCAGAGGTAAAACCCTCCAATCCAGAAAGTTGGGTTTCCAATCGGATTTTTTCTTCTCGGACCACTTTTAGCAGTGATCCGGTTTTAGCTGAAAGATCAAATCGTTCTAAACCAAACAACTCTTTCATCATTTCAGCTCTAGGGCCTGGTGTGAGGTCTATAAATTCCCGAAACTTCCCTTGGGGGATGATTACCGTTTGCTTGAAATGCTCTTTTTTCATGCCGATGATTTCCTCGGCTCGTTTTGAAATCGGCTCCCAGCTTCCTGCTACTTTTTCATAAAACGTATGCTCGGCAGGTTTTACTTCCTCGAATCTTTTGGGGTTTCTTTTAGCTGAATACCTTCCTAAATAGCTTTGGGTATTGTTCTTTCCGGACTGAAATTCAAAATTGATCAACAAGGTCTCACTTTGAAGATTGAGCATGGAGTTTTTCTCCCCTCGATCTGAAAGCCTTTCAGTACTTCCATAAAGAGCCAAGAGGATGGCTTCCAAAATAGAGGATTTGCCACTACCAACCGCACCAAAAATCCCAAATAGTCCCGCTGCTGTCAGCTGATCAAACTCAATGGTTTGCTTTTCTTTGTAGGAGTAAAGCCCTTGTATTTCCAGTTTAATGGGGATCATAATTCGTTGTTTTGGCTTATTACTTCTCTAAAAATCTCCATCAATTCCCCATTAGGTTCCTGTCCTTTTTCACTTTGATAAAAAAGTTGGAATAAACTACTCATGTCTTTTCCCAGATCTTCTACTTTCAGGCTATAATTCTCTTGCCCTAATGGATTTTTGATTTGGGGAATCAGGTTGACGATTCCATCGTGTGCCTTCATAATGGCTTTTCTGGTTGCTGCATCGATGGAGTGCTCGGTGACATAGGTGATTTCTACAAAACAATAAGGATTTGCCTCCAGCCAAGAAATGGTGTCTGGTAGATTTTCAAATGTCTTTCTATACAAAGGTCGTCCTTGGGTCAGCCCAATCGCTTTGTATTGAACCTGCTGGTTGGGCACCGCTTCCAAAATCACCACTTTCTTTTCCTGATCAGCCTCACTAAAGGAATAGGCTAATGGTGAACTGGCATAAACGACTGGTGTTGGATCTTTGCTTATAGCATGATAGCGGTGCAGATGTCCCAAGGCTGCATATTGAATCTGTGTGGGGATGTTTTTGGTATATAGTGCCTGAGTACCACCTACATGAAGGATGGGTCTTTCTGATTCTGGTTCGGCTTCGGGTTTTTCGCCTTCCTTCATAAAAAAGAAATGACCGACAAATAGGTTTACCCCCATTTCATCACAATAGGAATTTGCAATGTCCTGCCATTTATTTTCAAGGATTTGCCTGAATTCCTCCTCTCTGTCCCCTTCTCCCAAATATGTTTTTAATAAAGACTCATTGGCATAAGGAGCCAAAACAAGCCGGATTGGAAATTCAAATTTAGGTAGCTTTAACTCCAGAAAGCCTGAAGTGGACTGGGTGATTTCAATTCCGGAATCTAATTTACTTGTAGGGATAATGCTGTCATATCTGGAGTAAAACAGGATACCTAGTTCTCTTGCCAAAGGATCTGGCGCTTCTACAAATTGGGTGCTGTCATGATTTCCGGAAATGGCAATGACAGGTCTATCTCCGTTTTTAGAAAGTTTTCGAAGAGTTTTATAGAGTAATTCAACTGCTTCATGGTTGGGGTTAAAGGTGTCGAAGATATCCCCAGCTAAGAGTACCAAGTCTACATGTTCCTGATCTGCGATCTGGATAATTTCTTCCAAAACAAGCTTCTGTTCATCAATTCTAGAGAACTCCTGAAGTCTTTTGCCTAGATGCCAATCGGCTGTATGTAAGATTTTGATCATGGATGATTGGAAAAAGAAAAAAACTAAGTTAATCTTATGTAGTGCTGCTTGCAAACTAAATAAAATCAATGACAGCAATTGGCATTTTTATTGACTAGCACTTTTCGATGAAATTTGACTACCTAAGAAAGTGGATGTTCCTGGTTTTTGGTCTCTTGGCTGTTTCTTTATCAGAAGCTTCTACCCAAGGAGATTCTCTCCTGATTCAAGAGGGGGTGGCTAGCTTTTATGGCAAACGATTTCATCTTAGAAAGACTTCCAATGGGGAGATTTTTCATATGGATAGTCTTACTGCTGCTCATAAAACATTGCCCTTTGGGACGGTATTGAAAGTGACCCGAGTAGATACGGGAACTTCGGTATGGGTGAAAGTAAATGACCGGCTTCCTAAATACTCCAAGAGGATTATCGATCTTTCACGGGCAGCGGCGCGAGAATTGGATATGATTCATGATGGGATTACGTTGGTGAAATTAGAAGTGGTTGAGCCCAAGGTGATTGAGGCCTTGATCGATTATTATGGAGAAGAGAAGCCTCCAAGTATTCGCCTTCGGCGTATTGCCTTTGCAATAAATTATACTAAGCCAAGTCCAGATTGGTTAAAACTCCCAGAATTGACATTTATTAACAGCCCCTTGTGAAAAAATCTTTGAGATTGAATCATTTCTTAGTTTATTAAATTTGAAATTATTCAGCTCCATGATAAAGTTTAGATGCATTCTCCTAGGTTTTTTAGCTCTTTCATTTTTTTCATGTAAAAACGACGAAGAAAAAGTCGAAGAAGCTCCCACAGAATCTTTCAGAAATGAAGTTGCGGCCACAGAGGTCCGTGTGGCAAAAGCGGAAGTGAAAAGCTTTGATTACCTCATCAATGCCATTGGTAAATTAGAAGCTGCAAGCCAGGTAACAGCTGTGATCGAACAAGCTGGTTTTTTGATCGAATTAAATGTGACAGAAGGCCAGTCAGTTGAAAAGGGAGATGTGATCGCCCGTTTGGATCCTACTGAAGCTCAGTTGAGATTGGATAAAGCCGAAATTTCCCTTCGTAACGCCAACGCTGAATATGAGTCCATGAAATTGGGCTATGAGACTATTTTTAATTCCGGTGACGAAGCACAAATAAATGCAATTGATGAACAGTTGAAAGCAAAGAGCGGTCTATTTATGGCAGAAGTTGAATTGAAAGAAGCCATGTTGAATAGAGCTCGATGTGAATTGAAAGCACCAATTTCAGGGAAGATAGCGGATCTAAAATTCAAAGAAGGAAGCTTGGTCGGTGCCAATCAGGAACTATGCGAGATTTTGGGTACCAAGCAAATGATTTTAAAAGTTAAAGTCCTGGAATCAGATATTTCTCTAATCAGCCCTAATCAAAAAGCGGAAGTATATTCTATCTCTAATTCACAAAATACCATAGAAGGCAGAGTGATAGGAATCAATCCAAAAGTGGATGAAAATGGATTGGTTCAAGTTTCTGTCGCGATCAACTCCACCGCAAATTTATTACCCGGAATGAATGCCCGGGCAATCATACGGGCCCCTCAAAATAATAGCTTGGTAGTACCCAAAGATGCGTTGGTTTATAGGTCTGGAAGGGCCGTAGTTTTCTCTATTGAAAATGAAGAATCCAAATGGAACTATGTGGAAGTAGGGAAAGACAATGGAGAGGAAGTAGAAATTTTAGAAGGGTTGGAGCCCAATAGCACGGTGATCACCTCAAATAATTTACAGCTGGCACATCAAGCACCTGTCCAAATTGTAAAAGATTAAGCCATGGTAAGATTTTTATTGGCCAGGCCTATTGCTGTTTTTATGACTTTTATGGCTTTGATCGTGTTTTCGATCATTGCCTTACGCCTTCTTCCTATTTCTTTATTACCGCCGATAGATGTGCCACAAATCGTGGTCAAAGTGAATTATCCCAATGCATCTCCAGAGGCCATCGAACAAAATGTTCTTCGCCCTATCCGAGAGGGGATGGTGACTTTAAATGGCTTGGAAGATATGGACTCCAAAGCGGGTTCAGAAGTGGGAACAATTCGGTTGACGTTTGATTATAGCACTCGAATGGAATTGGCTTACATTGATGTCAATGAGAAGATTGATCGCCTGACCAATAGTTTTCCCCAGGATTTGGGACGACCAGAGGTGATTCGGATCAATACCTCAGATATTCCTGTGGCTCGGGTACAAGTCATCCCAAAAGAAGGGATAGATGAAGTGGAAGTTAGCCTTCTTTCCGAAAATGTGCTCAAAAAGCGGATCGAGCAATTGCCTGGGGTTTCTTTGGTGGATATCAATGGCAAGAAGGAGCGGATCATCACTGTTGCCCCGAATGCCGATGTGTTAAACTCTTTGGGATTGACTCAGGAAAATTTAACCCAAGCGATTAGTTCTGGAAATTCAGATCTCAGTGGGATTTCAGTAAAAGATGGGCAGTTTAGGTACTATTTACGGCTAGCCACCCGTGTGAATTCACCTTCAGATATTGAACAATTACCAGTAAGAGCGCCCTCTGGAGCCATTATCCCTTTAGGGAAATTGGCAGAAGTGAAGTATGAAACCAAAGAAATGCTGGGCTACCATTTATATGGGGAGCAGGAGGGATTGGTCATTACAGTTCATAAACAGGCTTCCGCCAAGATGAATGAACTAATGCCGGAATTGAAAGCTGCATTGGAGCTTTTTAGAACGGATTATCCTCAGGTAAATTTTGAGCTGACTCAAGATCAATCTAATCTTCTCAATGCAGCTATATCCAATTTGGAAACCAGTTTGCTTTTTGGGGGGATATTTGCATTTGCGGTATTGTTTTTATTTATGAAGGATTATCGATTGCCGCTGATTATCGGAGTGAGTTTGCCCTCTTCCTTGGTCATTAGCTTTTTAGTATTCTACTTTTTTGACCTTTCCATCAATATCATTTCATTGTCCGGACTTGCACTTGGAATTGGGATGTTGATTGATAATGCCATCATCGTGCTTGATAACATTACTAGAAAAAGAGATGCTGGATTGTCGATTTTTGACGCCTGTGTGGAGGGTGTAAATGAAGTGATGGGAGCCTTGATCAGTTCGGTGATGACCACATTGGCGGTATTTGTTCCCTTGGTATTTCTAAGTGGAATTTCTGGAGCCCTGTTTTTTGACCAGGCGGTAGCGGTTACAGCGATTCTTTCGGTATCCTTGGCAGTTGCATTCATTCTGTTGCCCATGCTCTACCTTCTTTTGTTCGGTAGGAGCAAGAAAGCGATGGATAAAGAAGAAGGACCTTTCTTCCGTGGGGTTTTAAAAGTCTATGAATCGGGGTATCGTCGGATTACAAAAAACCGAAAATTGGCATTTCTGTTTTTTGCCATATTGATCCCCCTTGGATTGGGAATCAGTCAGATGTTAGAAACTGAAGGTTTGCCTGAAATTGAAAAATTGGATGCAACACTGGATGTAGATTGGAATGAACCCATTTCCGCCATAGAGAACAGAGATCGAGTATTAACCATGGTTAAGCAACTCAATGGGAAGTATGAACAGGTGGAGTCAGATATCGGCGTTCGTCAGTTTTTGTTATTTGATGGGGAAAACTCTATCCAACAAGCATTTCTTTATTTCTTATTTCCCGATCAGGAATCCAAGTCCAATCAAATGGAGTCTTTGAGGACTTTTCTTAAAGAAAACTATCCGGCAGCTACCTTTACCTTGGGGGATGCTCCCAACGCCTTTGATCAGCTTTTTAATTCAAGTCTACCCTATTATGAGGTACGATGGAAAGATCTTGCATCAAAAAAGCCGGTAGAAGAAAAGCAGATGGATCCATGGCTCAGTCAGTTTCCAACAGATAATTGGGAAAGAGGTCCAGGTTTGCAAAAAGAATCCTCTGTCGTGTTTACACTTAGTGCAGATAAGTTAGCTATCTATCAGATTCCAGTGAGTTCTGTCCAGGATCAAATTTCCAAGCTTTTTGGGAGTTACACTATCACAGATATCAAACGATTTGGTGAAATCACTCCTATTAAACTTAAAGAGCCCAATGCACGATTTGAGGACTTGCTTAGAACGACGAGAATTTCAGCATCTGACAGTGCTTCCTATACCTTAGGAGAGTTCATAGAATATGAATACGAGGATCATTATAAATATGTAACTGCAGACAAAGGAGGGATTTACCAGTCTGTGTATTTAAATGGAGCTAATCCCGAACGGCTTCAAAGTTCGATTTTCCAATGGGGAGTGGAAAAGAACTTGAGTATTGAAATGGCTGGCCAGTATTTTAAGGATAGAGAAAACCTTATCCAGTTGATATCCATATTGTTGATTTCTGTGTTGCTACTGTATTTTATTTTGGCAGCACAATTTGAAAGCTTTATTCAACCACTTATCGTGGTATTTACGTTGCCTTTAGGCATAGGGGGAGCGTTTTTTGTGCTTTGGGTTTTTGGAGGCTCGCTGAATGTTATGTCCGCCATAGGCTTAGTGGTGATGTTGGGAATTATGGTCAATGATGCCATTTTAAAGATTGATACCATTAATAGGCTTCGAGCAAATTATCATGCGGATGATTCCTTAACGGAAGAGGAAAGTCTGGAAAAAGCCTTGCATGAGGCAGGACAGATCAGGTTGAAACCGATTATGATGACTTCGATTACGACGATTCTGGCTTTGATCCCTATTGTATTTAGCAGTGGTTTGGGAGCCGATTTACAAAGACCATTGGTTTTGGCAGTAATCGGAGGCTTGACTATCGGAACTATTACTGCCCTATATTTTGTGCCTTTGGCTTATTGGTTTTTTGTGCCTAAAAAGAAGAAAATGGTAAACGCATGACCCCATTTAGGATCATCATCGTATTTGTGTTGCTTTCCATCATGGGCTTTGCCGTGGTGCCTTTATTATCTGTGGATTTGGTTCCCAGAGAGAGGGCTCCTGTTTTATCCGTACGATTTAGTGTCCAAAATGCACCTCCGGAAATAGTAGAGAAATTAGGAACTTCCCCTTTGGAAGGAGCACTTTCCAGGCTCTCTGAATTAAAGAAAATCACTTCTGTCTCCAACTATAACTCAGGGTTTATCCAATTGGATTTTGATAAAAAATCCGATATGGAAATGAAGAAGTTTGAGGTGTCATCCATCATCCGACAGGTGTATCCCCAACTGGATCCTTTGGTGGGATACCCATTGGTATATCAAAGTGGAGAACAAAGAGATGAGGAGAAATCCCCCATATTAACTTACAGTGTCAATGGTCCATTTGCTTCTTTTGAAATCAAGAAAATAGCAGAGGATGTATTGAAGCCGGCTTTGACCAAATTTGAAGAGGTGGAGGAAGTGACGGTCAGTGGAGCGAATGATTTGCAAGTCTATATTACTTTTAATATCCAAAAATTGCAGGCCTATGGAATTTCAGGAAGTCAATTAAGGAATTCAATTAACCAGGCCTTTGGAAGAAATTATCCAGGATCAGTCATCAACTCCAAAGGGGAAACTTTATTCGTACAAGTAGACAGATCTCTAAAGGATTTAGATCAGTTAGAAAATCTCCGAGTGCATCAGGTAGATGGAAAAGATGTTTACTTAAGAGATGTTGCGAAATTGACTTTAGAGGAATCCGAACCCATGAGTTATTACCGGATTAATGGGAATAATTCAGTAACCCTATCTATTACCAGTCGGGAAGGAGTGAATAAGGTGCTCTTGGCTCAAAACCTAAAGAAATCCCTTGAAGATGCCCAGACCTTATTGCCTCCAGGTTTTGAGGTCAGGCTGGAAACCGACGACACCGAATATCTGGAAAAAGAGCTCAACAAAATCTACAAAAGATCAGGTCTATCCATCTTGATATTGATCATCTTCATTTTTTTGATCAACAGAAATCTCAAGTACTTGTCCATCTTATTCGTGGGGATTGTAGCTAATATCAGTTTGTCTGCGATGATCCTTTACTTTTTGAATGTGGATATTCATTTGTATACAATTGCAGGACTGACCATTAGCTTTGGACTGATCGTGGATAATGCGATCATTATGATTGATCATTTGCACAAGCATAGGAATCGAAAAGTCTTTTTAGCCTTACTGGCAGCATCTTTAACCACCATTTTGGCCTTGATGATCGTTTTCTTTTTACCCGAAGAAGACAGGAATAACCTCACTGAATTTTCAATAGCTGTTTCAGTAATGTTGGGAATTTCCTTACTGATTGCTTTATTTTTTACTCCGGCATTTTATCAGCTTCTTTTCAAGGAAAAGGTCAAAGAAGGAAGAAGATTAACTATCCCAAAATTGAGGAATAGAGTAAAATATCTTCGCTGGTACCAATCAGGAATTGCTTGGACAGCCAATTATCGAAAGACCTTTATTTTCGGGATCATTTTGTTATTTGGAACGCCCATCTTTTTTCTCCCTGCCAAATGGGATGATCATGAATGGTATAATAAGACGATAGGTAACAACTTCTATCAGGAAGAAATTAGGCCTTACGTAGATAAAGCATTAGGAGGTTCGCTTCGAATGTTTGTTCGGGGTACTTATGAGAAATCAAGTTATCGGGAACCTGTAAAAACCAGATTGTATGTTTCTGCTAGACTCCCATTTGGGAACACGCTGGAGCAAATGGATTTTATCATGAGGGAATTCGAAACCTACCTCAAAGGGGTAGAAGGAATCGATAAGTTTGTGACTTCAGTACAGTCGGGACAAAGAGCCAATATTCAAATAACATTTAAAGAAGCCTATGAGAACGGAGCACTTCCTTACCAGCTAAAAGGGAAGTTAACCGTGAAGTCCACTGATTGGAGTGGAGCAAGTTGGCAGATATCCGGTGTCGGTCAAGGATTTTATACAGGACCTGGTGGAGAGCAAATTCCTTCTTTTACGGTGGAGATGAAAGGCTATAATTTTGATGAATTGGAGCGGCAAGCGAATGTATTGGCGGGGAAATTACTTGCTCATAAGCGAATACAAGAAGTTAATACCAATGAACGACGTTATTTTGAACAGAAAACGGAAGAGTTTGTCCTTCGCCTAGATCAGAACCAAATTGCCTTGGGAGGTACTAATCAATATGAAATAATCAATGCGCTACAAGAGCTTTCTAAACCCCAGGGAGCAAATGGACTTCTTACCATAGAGAATAAAAATTATCCCCTCTTGGTAAGGGAAAAAGAATCACCTTCCTTTAGCCGATTCGATTTGGAGAATAAAGGATTGATTAGTGGAGAAGATAAAATTTTAAAAATATCAGACTTTGGAACCCTTGAAAAAGAAACCACGACCAGCGCTTTGAATAAAGTGGATAGACAGTATGTTCGAATTGTTTCCTTTGAATACATGGGCTCCTACAAATTTGGGGATGAGTATTTGGAGGAGGTGCTTGAGGAAATGAAAAAAGTCATGCCTATTGGTTATGAAGCTAAAAAGGATAGCCGATACTTCAGTTTTGAAAGTGAAAAGCGAAAGTATAGCCTTTTGGGCTTTTTGATTATCGGAATCTTTATGATTTGCTCAGTGCTATTTGAAAATCTGAAACAACCTATTTACATCATTGTAATCATACCGATCAGTTTTATAGGGTTGTTTTTAATATTTTCTCTCTTCGATTTCTATTTTGATCAAGGGGGATATGCCGCCTTTGTGATGCTGGGCGGACTGGCTGTAAATGCTGGGATCTTTGTGATTAATGATTTAAACAACCGGCAAAAGGGACTTTATAATAGAAATGTGTTGAAGTCTGTGGCGGGAAAAGCCATTCCGATCTTATTGACTGTATTGTCCACTTGTTTCGGTTTGATTCCATTTGTCATTGAAGGGCAGAATGAGATCTTCTGGTTCTCATTGGCTATAGGGACAATTGGTGGACTTACATTTAGTATGTTGGGTGTGTTTTGGGTACTACCAGTATTGCTTTGGAAACGGTCCATACCCATTCGAAATAGCAAGAAAATTGCTTCGGATGAAGTAGAAGCACAGCCCAAAAAGAAAAGGGTAAAGTTTAAAATTGGAAAATTCTGGAAGAGGAAATAAGCAAAGCAAAAAAGCCTTCATTAAGGATATAACAAATAGCTTTTTCTCATTTTTTTATAGTTACTTAAACCCGGTTCCCAACTGGCTCTAATCTCTTCTTCAGAAGCACCTGAAATAATCTGTTGACGAAAAAGGCCTGAACCAATTAATTTTTCTATGGTGCCCATTTGATTGCTGAGGCTGGAATCAAAGAATTTCTCTTTATGCGGATGGTTTTTATAGAGCTCCATGATCCAGGTTAAGTTGATTTGCCCCCTTTTCCTTAATTCATCTGTATCTACATTCCTTAAATCAATCCCATAGCACACTTGATCCATGAATAAGGGGGTTTCAGCCATTCCTTTGATACCGGTAGGGGTGTAGGAAAATTCATAAATCCCTTTTAATTCCGGGCTACCTAATACAGTAAAAGGAAAATACGTTCCTCTTCCATGATTCAGGTAAACTCCTTCAAACATACAGGTAGAAGGATATAAAAGTACGGCTTGTTGGGTATTCAAATTCGGCGAAGGTGGCACGGGAAGAGTATATTCCATGTCATGATTATAATTGGCAACCTTGATGATTTTTAATTTGCATTGAACACCATTGGTTAGCCAGTTTTCCCCGTTGGCCATTTGAGCAAATTCGGCCACGGTCAACCCATGAGACATAGGAATAGGGAACATGCCAATTCCTGACTTATACTTCATATCTAAGATAGGACCGTCAATAAGATAGGCATTGGGGTTCGGTCGATCCAAAATCATGAGCTCCTTACCATTTTCTGAACAAGCCTCCATTAATCGGGAAAGTGCATTGATATTGGTGTAGAATCTTACTCCCACATCTTGTAAATCATAGATCATGATATCCACATCGGCCATATCCTCTTTGGAAGGTTTGTTTTTCTTGCCATAGAGAGAAATTATGGGAATACCAGTTTTCTGATCTATTTCATCACTCACCTTTGCTCCAGCACTGACATTCCCTCTAAATCCATGTTCCGGTCCGAATACCTTCACCACTTCCACCCCCAGGCTCAGCAAGCTATCGACCAAGTGGGTTTTTCCAATAATGGCCGTTTGATTCGCCATGATCGCCACTCTTTTTCCTTTTAAATATGGGACATATAGATCTGTCTGTTCTGCTCCGGTTTTGATTGCTTGAGATTGCCCTTTTGAAGCTAATGGTAATAGGGTTAAAAAAATTAAAAAGGTAGAGGCCCAAGAGATGAATGAAAGGGCAGAAGCTTGACGATCGAAATGATAGGTAGTGTTCAAGGAAGTTGTATTAAAATGAAAATTCAAAATAATGACAAATGATCAGGTTTGTTCAGGGAATTTTATTTTCCTGAAAAATTAATTCATTAGGATGTCCTATATTTTCATTTTTTTGAGACTAACCGGTACATGCTTCTTTACAGTTTTAAATATGAATAATCGATTTACCATTCTGCATTATGTTTTCCTTTTTCTATTTTTTTCTTGTTCGGAGTCCTCTGAGGAAGAAACGGTCAGGGAAGATAATTACCTTCGTGAATTTCGGTTTGAGGTAGTGGATTCTGTTTTGGTTGATGCATTGGAAGTTTTAGTTGCTTTGGATTATGATCAGGAAAGTGATCGTTTCTTGCTAAAAAAACTGAGTGAAGGGAAAGTATATGTGGTCGATTCGAAGGGAGAAATTCTTCAAACCGTGGATTTGGGGGGAGAAGGCCCGAATCAAGTAGGGGCTTTCACAGAGGGACAATTTCTAGGTGCAAGCGGCTATATTTTTAAGGAATTTTCACCAACGATGGATTTTCATCAATATGACTTTGATTTTCAAAAAGTAAAAGTTCATACTGGTGCTGCTGTAGGAATTAATGCGTTAGTAATCAACTTTTATAAGCAAACTTTTGACGCGCTTACCATAAATGGAGAGCCTTATTTACTAGGAGAAGAAATCAACGCCTATGATGCCGGTAAGATTAGCGGAAATAAAATTGGAGCCGCCTTTTATGAAAGAGCCAATACGGGGTTTCTCTTAAATTTGAATCAAGACTCAATTCAAAGAATTAATCTTTTTACAGAGGATTGGAGGCCAAGACAGGAAAAAATATGGGTAGGGAACAGTTTACCTAATATAGCCTCGGATCCCAAAACCCAATCAGCCTTCGTACTTCCCACTAAAGGCAATCAATTGAGTTTTTTTAAAGTAAGTCCTAGTGGATTGGAATTTCAAAATAGCATTGAATTGATTCATCCAGCGCGTGAAGATGCAGAAATTAATGCGGACCAAGATGACTTGACCTATCCTGGATTTGATAATGTTAGAAATTTGGGAGAATACCAGTTGGTATCTTTCAATACAGCAATTCCAGAAGATGTTTTGAATGGGATTAAAGCTAAAGCAGGTGAAAATTATTATAGTGATCCTGAGTTTAAGGAGGCTTTAGAATTGTTTAGAAATTCAAAGTATATCTTAATCAAAGATGGGAAACAGGTAGGTGTGATCAATGAGGACCCTCAAGAAGGAACGATCAATTTGGGCCTTCCCGATGGAACTGTGCTCGTCAAAGCGGCAGATGGAGAAATTGAGCGAGATTACAATTTATTTTATAAAATGAAGGTTGTAGAAAAATAGAAGGAAGAACTTCTAACCAAAGCAAGGTTAAAAATAATCTTAACCCCCCCCCATCCATTACCGGAAAGCATCATATACTACGATCCCTATTGAGGCATTGATGAGCTGAAGGGGACTATAGCGAGGATGGTATTCAAATTCACCATTTCCTTTTGTTGGGATATATTCTGTATCTCTTTTGGTAAGAAACCTCATGGATTCCCCATCCTGATAATTGATTCTTAGGTCAAGTTTTATAAATTCCGAGCCAGGAATCGGAATAAGAAGCCCTCCACCTACTTTGTAACCAAGTCCCCAATCTTCCATATCCTTTCCTACTTCTACTTTTTCCTCAAAAAGAGAAGGGCGGATTTTGAACCTGGAGTAAAGGTAGTTTGCGCCGACTTGTATTTCTAGGTAAGGGGTAAGTTTGCTGCTTGTGGAGGGGAGAAATCGGAATACTGTCATACCTGATAAATAATTATTATTTCTCCTTAGCCTAAACTCATCATTAAAACCAGGATATAGATCATCTCTTTTTTCCAGTTTGGAGCCATAAATACCATATCCCAATTCGAAGCCTATTTGGAAAGGCTGATTATAAAACTCATATAGGACAATACCTGAAATAGTAGGAAACACCACTCGCTCAACCTCTGACTTCAGTTTTGAAGTGGGGAAACCATTATTGAAATGAATTCCACCTATGAAAAATTGAGCTTTTAAACTTGTACTACTAATTAAAAAGAAGAGGATAAGTAATGTTTTTCGCATATGGGTTAATACGAAACATAGAAGTCTGTTTGTTTAAGTTATTCAAAATACTTATTAGGGTTTTTTATTTGACTAGTACTTGAAAGGACTTTAGTATCTTAAGTTTCCAATAACAATTCAAGGTATGTTTAGCTCAGATTCCCGAAGAGACTTCTTAAAAAAATCCATGGTCATGGGTTCTGGTATTGGTTTAATGGGAGGAGTCCCTATGCAGGCAATAGAAGAAAAGACCAAACCAAAAAATAAACTGCCAGCATGGAAAGGATTTAACCTTTTGGACTTCTTTTCTGATCATCCTGATCGTGGAAGGCCTACCAAACCAGAATATATTCAATGGATTGCAGATTGGGGTTTTGATTTTGTACGGATTCCGATTTCTTACCCTAGCTATTTGTCCATTGATAGGAGCAGAGCAATTCGCCCGGATGAAGTTTTGAATTTTGATGAAAGCCGCTTGGAAAGGGTGGACGAATTAGTTGAGCGTTGCTTTGATCATGGATTGCATGTCAGTTTGAATCTTCATCGAGCACCAGGGTTTTGCATCAATGCAGGGTTTGAGGAGCCTTTTAATCTCTGGAAGGATCAAGATGCATTGGATGCATTTTGCGCACATTGGGAAATGTGGGCTAAACGGTATCGCGGGATTTCCAAAAAGAAGTTAAGTTTTGACTTGGTCAACGAGCCATTTCAACGTGAAGATCCCAATGATCAACATAGTCCTGGTGGTCCCGTTAATGTGGAAGATTATCATAAAGTGGCTAAAGCAGCTTTAGCTACTATAAAATCTGTAAAAGGATCACGGTTAGTGATCGCAGACGGGAATGGGGGAGGAGGAATTGCCGTGCCAGAACTTGGGGATTTAGATCTTGCACAAAGTTGCCGGGGATATCATCCTTTTCCTATCTCTCATTACAAAGCAAGTTGGGTGTATAAGGATCCGGAAAATCTTCCTCCGGTAAATTGGCCATTGAGTCAAGGAGATAGGGTCTGGACGATCGACTCAATTCGAGAATACTATGCGCCTTGGATAGCATTGATCGAACAGGGAATAGGTATTCATTGTGGGGAATGTGGAGGCTATAACAAAACTCCGCACGATGTTTTCCTCAGTTGGTTTGGAGATGTGTTGACCGTATTAGGTGAAAATAGGGTTGGTTTTGGGATTTGGGAGTTTTCAGGCGCTTTTGGTGTGCTGAATTCCGGAAGGGAAGATGTGGAGTATGAAGATTGGTATGGAGAAAAGTTGGATAGGAAGTTTCTTGAGTTATTGAGATCTCAAATTTGAATAAAATAAGATAGGAGCAGGCTAATTATCTAGGGTTTGCCGATCAATTGAAAACGTTTTAGTGATTTTTATTTATTGTAAATAGGGATTTTTACTCCACCATAGATATCAATGCTGTTGTTATATTTCCTCAGTAGGTTTGTAAGTATGCTTCCTGATCCCATAATAAATGGGCCTACTCTAAACCCTAGTCCCCAGTTGATTGCTGAATCATATTTTCTTATACCAACTGGACTAAATAAACTAAACCATTTGCTTTCAAATCTGGGAGTCAACAAAAAGGTGTTTGTTATCTGACTTAAGGGAGCGAAATTATTTGTTCTCAGCGAAATGGCTCCTTGCGCACTTAAATGAAATTTTTGACTTAATACAAAATCCCCATAAACTTGTAAGGCAGTGGGTAATCCTATTTTTACTGTATTACCAATTTCGGACCCTTCAAAATTATCTTCAATTAGTTCTATAATCCCAGAACCCGAGACTTTTGAAAAGTCAATGGTTCCATCCAATAAGTATAAATATTGCGAGGATTTACTATACTTAATTGCTCCGATATCAGTCAGTGAGGCTCCTAGCTTAAATCTATAGGAAGTGTTTTTGTCTACCATTTGATCGGGGTGGTACTCATAAACAATTCCGAGATCTCCACCGAGACCGGAACTAATGTTAGAGAAGCTTACATCGTTATCTCTTCCATTGGTAGTATATCCAAAATTTAAGTTCCCAGAGGTAGTTAGGGCCTGTAATCCTGCCAAATAATTGGCTCCAATTTCTCCGCTGTAACCATAAATTCCTCCTGCTCCAAATAGGTATTTTAAAGTAACTCCTACTTTTACAAGAGAGCGATTTTTATTGAGTACTATTCTTGAATAGGAGCCTCCAATTTCCCCCCACGCATGGATAATACCGTTCGCATCTTTCATGTCAAAATTGAAGTTTTCATCATAAGTGCCTTCGGTAGTTAATTTATATAGTTCACCTCCTATATTATGGAGATTAAAGAAAGACCTTACTCTGGTGGTTAAAGCAACGCTATTGGATTCATCGATATTAAAAAGAACAGATGGTCCTAATATATCCAAGTTCCCAAAAAAATTATTGTGCTTGTTTGGAGTTGTTTCAAATTTTGGATCAAAACCTAAGTCACTGAAATTTAGCCATTCTTTTATGGCAGATAGTTCCCTCCAATTGATATTTAAATAATCGCTTCCTACATAGGTGCTGACAGAAAGAATATTTATATCTACTTTCATTTTGGTACCAGCCGTGTTTGCTGGGTTCATGGTAATGGAATGAATTCCTTCCCGATTATCGATTTGTCCCCCTAAAAATGATTGGGAATAAACTGTATGAGAAACGCCAATAAAAAGGAATGAATAAATAAAGAGGAGAAATCTTTTTTCCATTGTAAATAAGTCTGGTTTACAATATCCTGAGAAATAGTGATTTGATAAAGCTTTCAATGCAAACTCTCAATATTCAATTAAAGAAGTTAGTTTTTTTCTAAATCTTTTCACAGGTAAAAACTGTTTTTCAAGATTGGGGGCAAATGGAACAGGTGTATCCAAGCTTCCTTCCCGCATGACCGGGGCATCTAAGTAGGTAAAACAATGTTCAGAAATCCATGCACAGATCTCTGCCCCAATACCTCCCGTCAAACAATCTTCCTGCAAAAAGATTACTTTTCCCGACTTTTTTACAGTCTCTTTCACGGCTTCTTTATCCCAAGGTAAAAGTGTTCTGAGGTCTAAAATATCTGCATCTATTTCCAGTTCAGAAACGGCTTCTGAGGCCCAATGTACTCCCATGCCATACGTGATGATAGAAACTTGATTCCCCTCTTTTATGAGGTTTGCTTTTCCTATTTCTACGGTATAGTACTCGTTAGGTATGAGTTCGCTGATGGATCGGTAAAGTCCTTTATGCTCAAAATATAAATAGGGATTAGGATCCTCTAAAGCTGCATTTAATAGGCCTTTGGCATCAAATGGGTTGGAAGGGTAGACGATCTTTAGGCCTGGCGTATGAAAAAACCATGCTTCATTGGATTGGCTATGAAATGGCCCTGCCGCCATTCCGGCCCCAGTAGGCATTCTAACCACCACGTCGGCATGTTGGCCCCAGCGATAATGTATTTTTGCCAAGTTGTTGACAATTTGATTAAATCCAACTGAAACGAAGTCCGCAAACTGCATTTCTACCATGGCTTTATATCCGTTTATAGATAGCCCTAGACCTGCTCCTATAATTGCACTTTCACAAAGGGGAGTGTTTCTGACACGTTCAGCACCAAATTCTTTTTTAAAACCATCTGTGATTTTGAAAACCCCTCCATACTCTCCTATATCCTGACCCATCAAGATTAGGTTTGGAAATTTTTTCATGGATTCGCGAAGGCCGTCACTGATTGCATCCACCAATCTTTTTTCGGAGGTGGGAGCCTCTTTCTTAGGATTTACCACTTCTTGAGTAAAGGGGGCATAAACATCCTGTAATTCAAATTCTAAGGAAGGGGAAATAGGAGATTCTGCAAAGGCAATTTCTAGCGCATCATTGATCTCCTTTTTTACTTTTTTGTTGATGTGATCTTTGACTTTGTCAGTTAGGATTCCAATTTCCTCAAGATACTTCTCGTAATTTTCTACAGGATCCAATTTGCCCCAGTCTTCCATGAGTTGAGAGGGTACATACTTGGTCCCAGAGGCTTCTTCATGCCCTCGCATCCGGAAAGTAATCGCTTCTACCAAAACTGGTCTTGGGTTTTGTCGAATGTCTTCCGCAAGAGTCTGGATGGTGTCATAAACTTCCAAAACATTATTTCCATGGATCCGAACGGCTTCCATTCCATAACCAGGCCCTTTGTCTGTAAAATTCTTAAAGGCAAATTGCTCTTCACTGGGCGTTGATAATCCATACCCATTGTGTTCAACCAAGAAGATGACAGGGAGCTTCCAAACTGCAGCTACATTCAAGCCTTCATGAAAATCACCTTCCGAACTTGCTCCATCTCCTGTAAATACAAGGGTGACTTTCTGTTCTTTCGAGAGTTTATGGGCCAAAGCAATTCCGTCAGCAATTGCCATTTGAGGACCTAAATGAGAGATCATTCCTACGATGTGATGGTCCAAGCTTCCAAAATGAAAGGAGCGGTCACGTCCTTTGGTATATCCGGAAAGCTTCCCTTGAAACTGGGCGAATAGCCTCTCTAGAGGGATGTTTCTTCCAGTAAAAATCCCTAAGTTTCGGTGCATGGGTAAAATGAATTCTTGCGAATCAAGTGCATGAACAGCTCCTATGGAAATGGCTTCTTGTCCCCAGCCGCTAAACCACTTTGAGATTTTTCCCTGGCGAAGAAGAATGAGCATTTTTTCTTCAATTCTCCTAGGTTTAATTAAGGATTCATAGAGTGAAATAAGAAATTCGTCCGAATAGTTTTTCCTGTCAAAAGTCAGGTAAGAAGCTTGATTGGTTGCTGTTTCCATGGTTATTGGATTTCCTATCTAAGGTACAGGATGCTAGGAATTCCCCAAAGTTTCTTTTCAGTCAATTGCATAAAAAATGCCCCGAAAATTATTCGGGGCGTAAAAAATAAATGCAAGGAGTTAAAAAGTGTTTGCTGTATGTTTCAAAATTAGGGAATGGATTTCTCCTACTACGAAATGATGCGTTAAGGTTCTTTTATCAAAAAGTTAAGCACGTAATTTATGGATAATATTGGATCAGTGATGAGCTTGATTTTTGGGTAAATCACTGGAATTGAGGTGAAGAATAAAGTAATTTTAGATAACATGGGGATAAATCTTGTTCCATAGGATTTTTGTGGACATAAAACTATTGAGTTATCTTAAATCCATGAGACCCAATCTAACCCTATTAAGTATCGTTTTTTTGTCCTTTTTTTCAGTAAGTTCTTTTACTCAGTCAACAAGGAATACGAAGGTGGAAATAAAAGGAAATCAATTTTTCATTAATGATCAGCCCACCTATCAAGGAAGAGTTTGGAAAGGAAACAAAATTGAAGGCTTATTGATGAATTCAAGAATGGTTCAAGGGATATTTGATGACCTCAATCCAGAAACAGTTAAAAACTGGGAGTATCCAGATACTCAAACTTGGGACCCGGATAGAAATACCCAAGAGTTTCTAGATCAGATGGCAGTTTGGAAATCCTATGGCCTGCTTTCCTTTACCATCAATCTACAGGGAGGAAGTCCATTTGGGTATTCACAAAATCAACCCTGGATCAATTCTGCATTTACTGAAAAAGGGGAATTACGAGATGCCTATTTCAAACGATTGGAAAAAATATTGGATCGGGCAGATGAGTTAGGAATGGCACCCATTGTAGGATTGTTTTACTTTGGTCAGGATGAAGGCCTCCAGGATGAACAAGCTGTAATTCATGCGGTAGAAAATGCGGTGGACTGGATATTGAAAAAAGGCTATCAAAATGTATTAATTGAAGTCAATAATGAATGCAATGTCAGGTATGATCATGAGATCCTCCAACCTGACCGAGTTCATGAATTGATTGAGTTGGTAAAAAATAAGAGGTGGAAGGGTCGGCGACTGCTAGTGAGTACCAGTTATGGAGGAGGTACGGTGCCCAAAGAAAATGTGGTACAATCTGCTGATTTTATTTTGCTTCATGGGAATGGGGTGAAAGATCCTAAAAATATTACAGCCCAAGTGGAAGCAACAAGAAAGGTAGAGGGATTTGCCAATCAGCCTATTGTATACAATGAAGATGATCATTTTGAATTCGATCAGGAGTTGAACAACTTTACCGCCGCTATAGCTGCATATGCTTCTTGGGGATTCTTTGATTATCGAATGAAAGAGGAGGGTTTTGAGGCAGGATACCAAAGTGTTCCCGTTGATTGGGGAATCAACTCCGAACGGAAAAAAGGATTTTTTGAGCTACTCAAAGAGATTACGGGGTATTGAATGAATTTAAAATCACTATGCTCGGCCACTAATGAAAGGAATATAGATTTTTAAATTTATATAATTTGGCTTCTTTCGACTTAAGTGCTTCAACCAGAAGCCCAATTGATAGTTCAAATTCTTAAATTTTAATTCAAAAAAGTACGGAGCTACTTTTTTGTCTACCTTTGCAGCTTCAAAAAAGAAGGAAATCTGTGAAAGCTAGAACTCTTAAGAAAGACAAAGTAAATATCATCACCATGGGTTGCTCCAAGAATCTGGTGGATTCGGAAGTGCTATTAACTCAACTCAAAGGGAATGGGATCAATGCAAGTCATGAATCCAATGCCGATGATAATAACATTGTCATCATTAACACTTGTGGGTTTATAGACAATGCAAAACAGGAATCTATTGATACGATTTTGCAGTATGTCGATGCCAAAGAGCAAGGCCTAGTGGATAAAGTATATGTGACCGGATGTCTTTCTCAACGCTACAAAGATGATTTGGAGAAAGAGATTCCTCAAGTAGATGCATTTTTTGGCACCCGTGATCTGCCAGCTATATTGAAGAAGTTCAAAGCAGATTACAAGCATGAATTGGTAGGAGAGAGATTGTTGACTCATTCGTCTCATTATGCCTACATGAAGATTTCTGAAGGCTGTGATAGACCTTGTTCTTTTTGCGCGATTCCATTGATGCGTGGAGGCCATATTTCCAGACCGATTGAGGAATTAGTGAAGGAGGCGGAGCACAAAGCGACTGGAGGCACAAAGGAATTACTACTGATAGCCCAGGATTCAACATATTATGGCTTGGATCTGTATAAAAAGAGAAATCTGGCAGAATTGATGCGTAGGCTTTCTGATGTCAATGGCATTGACTGGATCCGTTTACATTATGCTTATCCAACTGGATTCCCAATGGATGTAATCGAGGTGATGAAGGAGCGTGATAATATTTGTAATTACTTGGATATTCCGCTTCAGCATGGCTCTACAGATGTGCTGAAAGCCATGCGCCGAGGTACCACTCGACAGAAGCAAGAGGATTTGATTCATAGTATTCGTGATATTCTTCCAGATATTGCGATTCGAACTACTCTAATTGCAGGACATCCAGGAGAGGGGGAGAAAGAATACCAAGAAATGGTGGATTTTGTGGAACGAATGAAATTTGAACGCTTAGGCGTCTTTACCTATTCTCATGAAGAAAACACCCATGCATTCTCTATGGAGGATAATATTCCGCAGGAAGTGAAACAAGAGCGGGCAAACCACCTGATGGAAATTCAGGAGCAGATATCTTTTGAATTGAACCAGGATAAAGTAGGCAAGACTTTCAAAGTTTTAATAGATAAAAAGGAAGGTGGTCACTTCGTAGGCCGTACGGAATATGATTCAGTAGAAGTGGATAATGAAGTACTGATCGATGCGTCGAAACATTATTGCCGAGTGGGAGATTTTGTCCATGTGAAAATCAACGAGGCGACAGAGTTTGATTTGTATGGAGATGTAGTCGAATAGACAGAGTCCCGCTTCTTTAGAAGCGGGATTTTTTTTTTAATTAAAGGATTGAAAAGTAGTTTTTTTTAACCTTTAGAAAGTCTTCCTTTTTGAGTTAAATGGAAATAGAAAGTGAAATCTTTTTTTGGGGAATGTCGTAACCTATTAATATTTAGGTATTTTAAATGCTGAAAAGAGTTTTTTAATTTAAATCTTTTTAAAACCTTACCCCCATGTTAAACATAGTTCTTTCCATCCTTTTGAGTTTCTTATTTCAGGCTCGAGAGGAGCAAGCATATTTTTATTTCGGGAATGATAATCTCATTGGAACCGGTAATCTCGTAGAGGGGAAAAAATCAGGAGAATGGAAAGTTTATTCCAAAACCAATCCAGTTTTATCTGATGATTCTAATTTTAACCAAGCGGATCCTGATGTCTTCAAAAAATATTTCAATCAGGAGATGCCCCTCTATGTAATCAATTTCACGAATGATATTCCTGATGGAATTTTTCAGGAGAACTATCCTAGCGGAGCAATTAAAACCCTTGGCTTATTTGAAAACGGAGTGTTAACAAAGGAGTTCAAGGAATTTTATGAAAATGGAGAACTGGAATATGCCGGGCGATTGGAAAAAGGAAAAAAGATAGGGGAATGGCATGAGTATTATGAAACTGGTCAAATGAAATCATCTATTTTCTATGTAGGAGGATTGGCTGATGGCGAAGCAGTTTATTATGATTCAGATGGGAGGATAGAGTCGAAGATTTCTTTCTCGGAAGGAATTAAAGAGGGGGTGTTTCAATCTTTTTTTCAAGATGGAGAACTAAAGGAAAAAGGAATGTTTCAAGATGGGATTCCAGTGGGGGAATGGGTATCCTTTGATCCTGATAAAAATATTGAATTCCGTGGAAATCTTGAAGAAGGGGTTCGAAAAGGGGAATGGATTGAGCAATTAGAGGTTATGATAGGATATTACAGGAAGGGGAATTATGAAAAAGGCCTGAAAGAAGGAAGGTGGTTAGTGAGCGATACCGCAGGAGACCAAGTGCAAGTTGAAAATTATAAAGGAGGAAAGCTTATTTCTGTAATAGCACTCCAGCAAGGAGCAGGGCTTAAAAATGAATATTTGGTCAAAAAGGGGAACGGGCAACTTATTTTTTATGATGATCAAGGCTTTATTAAAGCGAAAGGAAAAGTGTCGAAAGGAGAAATAAATGGAAGGTGGAGCTTCTATTTCCCTGGTTCAGATAGACTTTCCTCCTCAGGTAGAATCGAATCATCAGAACGAATAGGAACTTGGAACTTCTACAGTTTTGAAGGTGAAATCATTGATCAAATAGTATATAAACCAGAATCAAAATTTGTAACTGGTACTAATACAGCCGAGGCTCTTCGAACCAATCATTCACTCCTAAGAAACGGTAATGATGCTTTGGGGACGGCCTATAGCAAGTTCTCGCCATTTGCTCCCTTGAGAACTGTTTATTGATAGTGATTATTCACCCTTTAAATCTTTTACTTCCGGTTTTGAGGGATGGTGGATCAGGGGATTTATTTATAGAGAGGTGGGGGTTTTTGCCCTTTCAAGTGATCTGCCTATTTTAGCAGCCTAAAATCCCCCAAATGAAGTTAATCGAAGTAACCACTCCGGCCCAGCAAAAGGAATTTATCCAAATGGCCGTAAGGCTTTACAAGGACGAGAAAAACTGGATCAGACCATTGGATGCTGATATTGAAGGACTTTTTCATCCTGAAACAAACAAACTTTTTAGGAAAGGTGCTAAAGCCAAAAGATGGCTTTTGGAGGATGAAAAAGGACAAACTATAGGGAGGGTAGCGGCTTTCATCAATCCAAAGATGAAAGAAAAACAGCCCACAGGCGGTTTGGGATTCTTTGAATGTATTCAAAACCAAGAGGCTGCATTTTTACTTTTTGACACGGCAAAAGCCTGGTTGGAAAGTGAGGGAATGGAAGCCATGGATGGTCCGATCAATTTTGGGGAACGAGATAAATGGTGGGGACTATTAGTCGATGGATTTTCTGAACCAAACTATAATATGCCATGGAACTTTGGCTATTATCAGGAATTCTTTGAGAATTATGGTTTTCAGATTTATTTCAAGCAATACACCTATATGAGGCCTGTACAGAATCTTGGTTTTGATGATAAAATGATCAAAAGGGCCAACCAGATCATTGCTGATCCTGATTATGAATTTCGATACATCAAGGGGAAGGAGCTACAGGAAAAGGCCCCGGAATACTTTAACACAGTGTATAATAAGGCATGGGCTCGGCATATGGGCAAGACACTGGCCTTAAAAGAAACTCAACTGATGTTCTCTAAAATGAAGCCCATTTTAGATCCAAAGTTGATCTATTTTGGATTTTACAAAGGAGAGCCGGTATCGATGTTTATCCAAATTCCTGAAATCAACCAGATTTTTAAACATGTGAACGGGAAAATGGATTTATTGGGGAAATTAAAATTCCTTTGGTACAAAACCTTCTCTCCACCCAATAAAATGCTGGGTTTGGTGTTTGGAGTAGTTCCAGAACATCAAGGTAAAGGTGTAGAAAGCGCGATGATCATTGCTTATGATAAAATGAGTAATCAGCCTTCCTTCCCTTATAAGACTATTGAGATGAATTGGATAGGTGATTTCAACCCTAAGATGATGCGTGTTTGTGAGCAGTTGTTAGCTGAAATCTATAAAACACATCATACTTATCGATATTTGTTTGATAGAACAAAGCCGTTCGAACGACATAAGATATTTGATTGATTGCCTTTGGGAATCAAAAATGAAAAGCAACTAGTGAGTTTAGCTTGTCGAAGCTCATCAAACTTTGAAAATTCAGAAAAAAACTTTCCAACTATAATAATGAAGAAATACGACGTGACGGGCATAGGAAATGCCTTAGTAGATATTGAGTTTAAGGTAACCGACCAATTTTTTGAAGCCAATGGGGTGGAAAAAGGATTGATGACCTTAGTGGATGAGGATAGGCAAAATGAACTCATGCAGGTAATTGACACCCAACAAGCAAAAAAACAATGTGGAGGGTCTGCCGGTAATACGGTCATCGCTATTAGTCAATTTGGCGGGAAAAGTTATTATTCATGTAAAGTTGCCAATGATGAGTTTGGGCATTTTTATATGAATGATATGAAAAATGCGGGGGTGGACCATAACCTCAATGAAAGCAATCTAGTAGAAGGGATCACCGGTAAATGTTTGGTAATGGTTACGGAAGACGCGGAGCGTACGATGAATACCTTTTTGGGAATTACCCAAACTTATTCGACTGAGGATGTGAATGAATCGGCAATTAAAGATTCTAAATACCTATACATTGAAGGCTATTTGATCACTTCCGAAAACGGAAAGCAAGCCATGAAACATGCGAAGAAAATTGCTGAGGAAAATGGAGTGAAGGTGGCGGTAACTTTTTCTGACCCTGCTATGGTCAAGTACTTTAAAGAGCCTATGACAGAGGTAATTGGTGCGAGTGTAGATATGCTTTTTACCAATGAAGAAGAAGCAATGATTTTCACGAATAAGGATAATCTTTTGGAGGCCAGAGAAGAATTGAAAAAAGTGGCAAAACACTTTGTGATTACCCAAGGAAAAAATGGGGCCATGATTTATGATGGAGATACCTTCATTGATATTGAACCCTACGAAACTACAGCAGTAGATACAAATGGAGCCGGAGATATGTTTGCAGGAGCATTTATGTATGGAATCACCAATGGGCATAGCTATGCCTCTTCAGGTAAATTAGCATCTATGGCCAGCTCTAAAATTGTAAGCCAATTTGGACCAAGGTTGGAATGGCATCAAGCAAAGGATATTCTGAATCGTTTGAATCCTTGATATTACTAACCGGGTTATGTTTTTAACCCGGTTTTTTTATTATTCTTTAACACCAGATATTTCAGGAATTCACCTATATCTTATTTTTTAGTAGAATGTTTTAAATTAGGATGCCCTGACAAGAAAATATCCACTTTAGTGTTCGTATTTGAACATTTAAACCTTTTCAATTAAAACTCGATTGAATCAATACACAGAATTTAATAACCCCATCTTTTTACAATGAGAAAATTTACCGCTTTAGGCATATTGACAGGAATTCTAAGTATTCCTGCTTTTGCCCAAAACAAAATTGAATTCAAAGAATTTGATTTAGATAATGGATTACATGTAATCATGCATCAGGATCAAAGTACACCTATTGTGGTGACCTCTGTTTTATATCATGTAGGATCCAAAAATGAAAACCCGGAACGAACAGGCTTTGCTCACTTCTTTGAACACCTCATGTTTGAGGGATCTGAAAATATAGAGCGTGGCCAATATATGAACATTATACAAGGTAGAGGGGGAACGTTGAATGCCTATACTTCCAATGATATCACCTATTACTATGAATCTTTACCTTCTAATGAACTGGAACTCGCTTTATACATGGAAAGTGAGCGAATGCTTCATTCAAAAGTCGATGAGACAGGGGTAGAGACTCAGCGTGAAGTCGTCAAAGAAGAAAGACGTCAGCGATATGAAAACCAGCCGTATGGTACAATCCTCCCTGAGACATTAAAAAGAGCCTATTCAAAGCACCCTTACCAATGGGCTCCAATTGGATCTATGGAGCATTTGAATGCTGCTTCCATCGAGGAATTCCAACAGTTTTACAAAGATTTTTATGTCCCTAATAATGCCACATTAACCATTGCAGGGGATATTGATTACAAACAGACTGAGGATTGGGTAAGAAAATATTTCTCTGAAATCCCTATGGGAAAGAAAGATATTTATAGGCCCAATGTAAATGAGCCTAAGAAGACGGAGGAAATCCGCGATGTGATTTATGACAATATCCAGATTCCAGCGGTAATCCAAGCATATAATCTTCCTCCCAAAACAGATGAAGATTCCTATGCATTATCCATGCTATCTACCTATTTGACTGGAGGAGCCTCTTCTCTGATGACCAAAGAGTTGGTGGATAAGCAGCAAAAAGCTTTGGTGGTAGCTGCAATTCCATTGGAATTGGAAGATGGTGGAATTTTCATCATGTATAGCATTGCGAATATGGGAGTGGAGCCTAAAGACCTAGAGTCCGAAATCGATAAATTGATTTTACAGGTTCAAGAAGAGGGATTGAGTGACCAGGATTTCACTAAGTTGAAAAATATCATGGAAAACAATATTGTAAGTAGTAACTCTTCCATGGCGGGTATTGCGGAAAATCTCGCCGAAGCACACGCGATTTATGGAGATGCTAATTACATCAACAAAGTGATGGATGCTTACAGTAAGGTGACGAAAGAAGACATCCAACGTGTGGCGAAGGAGTATCTGGACCTGAAGGGGAGAGTAGTTTTGTATTACTTGCCTAAGGCCCAACAGCCTGCTCAATAATTGTTTCACCTAATTACTCCAATTGACATGAAAAAAATAGCAATATCTTTTGTATTAAGTTTTATGATAGCTGTGGTGAGTTTTGCTCAGCTTGATAGAAGCCAATTTCCTAAATCAGGTCCTGCTCCAGAGATTAAAATCGGTGAGGCAGAAACCTTCACCTTGGATAATGGGCTAAAAGTCTTTGTCGTTAAAAACGATAAACTTCCTCGAGTAGCATTTACACTGGTATTAGAAAGGGATCCTTTATTGGAAGGGGACAAGGCCGGACTTACAGGTTTTGTAGGAGAAATGATGACAGGAGGTACTACCAGCAGAACCAAAGACCAGTTGGATGAGGAAGTAGACTTTATTGGCGGGAGTTTGTCAGCAGGCTCTACTTCTATTTTTGCTTCTTCCTTGAAAAAGCATCAGACTAAAATTTTGGAATTAATGGCCGATGTGCTTTATAATCCGGTTTTCCCACAAGAAGAACTGGATAAATTAAAAAAGCAATCCATTACCGCCTTGGCAACCAGCAAAGATGATCCTGGTGCTATTTCTTCAAGGTTGGTCAATGCTATGGTATATGGTAAAGATCACCCATACGGTGAAGTGACTACTGAAGAAACCATCAATAATATTACTGTTGAGGATATTAAGAAATACTATGAAACTTTCTTCAAGCCCAATATTGCCTATTTGGCAATTGTAGGGGATATGGATAAGGCTGAAGCTGAAAAAGTTGTGAATGAGTTTTTTGCAAAATGGGAACCAGGAGATGTCCCAAAATTCACCTATAAGACCCCTGAAAGGCTTGAAGAAAATGTGGTAGGGTTAGTGGATAGAAGTTCGTCTGTACAAACCAATATCAATATTGTACAGCCTGTGGAATTGAAAATCGGAGATGAGAATTACATTTCCAGTAGACTGGTAAACCAGATTTTGGGAGGCGGATCTTCCTCTAGACTATTTATGAACCTAAGAGAAGATAAAGGCTATACATATGGTGCTTATTCCTCTATTTCCTCAGATAAATTGATCGGGGAGATTTCTGCGAATGCTGCTGTAAGGACAGAGGTAACGGACTCCGCTGTGGTACAATTTATTTATGAATTGGATAGGTTGGTAAAAAGTGGGGTAACAGAAGAGGAATTGGAAAAAGCGAAGTCTAACTTGGCAGGTTCCTTTGGACGCTCATTGGAAAGTCCTTCAACGATTGCCAATTTTGCATTAAACACAGAGCGTTATAATCTTCCTAAGGATTACTATGCAACCTACCTTCAAAAAATGAATTCCTACACGGTGGAGGATATCAATAAAGCAGCAGCGGATTTAATCCAGCCTGATAAAATGTATATCACAGCAGTGGGGAATGGCTCTGAGATCAAAGACAAGCTTACTCAATTTGGAGAAGTAAGGATGTATGATAACATGGGAGATCCAGCCAAAGAAATTGAAATGGCTGACGCAAGCATGACTGCCGAAAAAGTGTTAGAAAACTATATTTCGGCTATTGGGGGAGATGAAGCAGTTTCCCAAATCAAAGCAGCAAAATTAGTGATGGCTGCAGATGTAATGGGGAATCCAGTTCAGATAGCGATGACTTTTGATGATGCCAATATGAGATTTGGTCAAAAAACCATGGTAATGGGAAATGTTATGCAAAGTTCCACCATGGTGAATGGAAAGGGATCTATTTCCGCTCAAGGTCAAACGATAGAAATGACAGATGAACAGTATGAGGAAGCGAAGATGAATGCTTTTTTCATTCCTGAATTACATTATGCTGCAATGGGATATGCTACACAATTGGATGGTGTGAAGGATGTGGAAGGTACTCCAGCATATAAAGTGATCATATCAAATCCATCTGGAGCCAAAGTGATCAATTATTATTCAGTAGAATCTGGTTTAAAAATCAAAAATGAGAACGAAAAAGCGGGAGATACTTTCTATTCCGATTACCAAGAAAAGAATGGAGTGTTGGTACCAATGTCCTGGACAATGAAATCTCCTATGCTTCCAGTGCCTTTGGAGGCTAAGATTGAAACCTTGGAAATTAATCCTACACTGACAGAAGCAGACTTTTAATTAACATAGGGGCCGAATCAAATCGGCCCCTTTTTTTAGCTCATCCATTTTTTTCTGATATCAGTTTCCTCGGCTATAGCTAAATTGATTTGAGGAAAATAACTCGCTGAAGTTTCAAATGTGAATTCATATTGATTTCCGTTCAAGCGCTCAGCTTTGACTGGAATTTGAGATTCTGAATGTTCAAATGAAATTTGATCTCCGATCATCAGTTTGTCATAAGCTGGAGACTCCGGATGAATTTTGAGGATTTTTTTATCACTAGTAATAATACCTAGTTTTCCGGCCAAGTGGTCTGGATTTGGTCTTTGGACATAGTATATTCCTAAACAGCTTATTTTTTCTGAGAAGTATGTTAGTATATCCTCCTTTCCTGAGATATAACGGTCATAGAAGGTTTGGAAAACTTCTGGATTTGAAGTTTGACCAAGAATAAGGTTCCAAAATTCAGATTGACTATATCCTTTTCTTGGTTTTCCGAATTGTTGCCAAGCCAATTTCATGACTTTAGGAAAACTGCTTCCCTCTTCGATCAGTAGCAAATCCAGACAAAAACAGATCAAGCTACCGTATGTATAGATGTTTACTTTTCGATCTGGTATCCCTGGTTGATAGCCATCCAGCCACAGATCAAAACTAGACTGAAGGATGTTTTGATTCTTCCAGCCAAAGTTGTTGACTTCTCTTTGTAAGGTGCTTTCAATCTGTTTCAAAAATACCTCCAGAGAATATACTCCTGATTTCAAAAGGTATAAATCTCCCATATAGGTGGTAACTCCTTCTAAGAGCCAACCTGCCCGGGTGTAAGTTTCCTTCGAAAAGTTATAAGGTAATAGTTCTTCCGGTCGGATTCTGCACACGTTCCAAGCATGGTAGAGCTCATGAGAGCTTACTCCTAAAAGGTCTTCCATTTTCAGGTTGTCTGCAAGATCGGTTGCAGGGCCCAAAGTAATGACGGTCCCTTTTTGGTGTTCTACCCCATGATAATGTTTATAAGGAAGTAATTGAAAAATAAAATGGTATTCTGATTCGGGGAATTCACCAAAATCCCTGATTTGGGTATCTGTGAATTTTTGAAATTTGTCCAAGAAAGCCTTGATGTCAAAATGAATAGCTCCTTGAATCCAAATATTAAATTTTGATTCTGTACTATCATAAGACCAATGTTGAACACTATTCGATGCCAATAGGGTAGAATCTACTAGTATTTGGAAATTTTCAGCGATCCATTTTCCCTCTTGGTTTTTAGGTATGGTACATACGATTTTCTGAAAAGAGGGTAGGTTTACTTCTAGTTCAATGGGATTTTGTACCAGGCTTTTTACTTCAAAACAACAGTTTATGAAATTGAAATATACTTGTTCTTCATCCACCCAAGCACCACCGGCATCCATTCTTGCGCAGAAAAACTCATACTCCACGAGGTAGGTATGATTTTTTTCTGATTGAAAAGTCCAGCAATCTTTACTCAGTTTTTGAAATGGAATGTTTTCTTGATTCTGGTTTTTGATTTGAAAACTTCGAATGTATTGCGCATAATTTGCCAATTGATAGCGCCCTGCGCGCCATGCGGGCAGTTGAAGCTCAATAGTTTGTTTGGTTTGGACTTTAATTTCAAGTTGAATTAATAAAAATTGAGAGGCTGGATTGGGACAACTTATTGTATATTTGCACATAATTACCGAGTTAGAGTCTAACAAATGTATAGGGTAGGTTTGTATTTCAAAAAATGCTACTTATCTTTGCAGTCCTTTTTGAGACCTATTCCTCAGAGAGGATATTCAGGAAGCAAATAGATAAAGATATTCGATCATGAAAAGAACATTCCAGCCTTCTCGCAGAAAAAGAAAAAACAAGCACGGCTTTAGAGAAAGAATGTCTTCTGCTAACGGTAGAAGAGTATTGAAAGCCAGAAGAGCAAAAGGAAGACACAAGTTATCTGTGTCATCTGAAAAGACATTGAAGAAGTAATTCTTTGAGGTAGTTTTCGTATGTTCACATACGGTTTTACTCCTTGTGATGAATTATAAACTTCCAAAAAGCGAACGGCTTTATGCCGAAAAAGAAATCAAGGAACTTTTTAACGAAGGTTCCTCTTTTTTTTTATTTCCATTTAAAGTCCAATTTTTTGTTAAAAAGCAGGGGGGACATGGAACCCCAAAGGTACTTTTCTCCGTTTCCAAGAAGAAAATCAAGAAGGCCGTAGATAGGAATTTCATCAAAAGAAGAATGAAAGAAGCCTATAGGCTGAATAAACACCTGCTTTCGACTTTAGATAATAAAGCATTAATTTTAGGATTGATATATGTAGGTCCAAAGGATATGGGATTCCACGATATCCAAGCTAAAACCATCCTAATACTTCACAGATTAGTCAAAGAGCTAAACGCTAACCATTCAGGACATGAATAAAACGCTTAAAAAATCATTACTCGTATTCTTGCTAGGCGCAATTATCCTTTCGGGATTTTTTGCATTTAAAACCAAGAACGATAAGTTGTTTGCGATCGCAAAGAACATAGATATTTTCGCTACCATGGTTCGGGAATTGGATTCTTATTACGTGGATGAAATTGATCCGGATGAGTTAGTGACCATTGGTATCAACGCGATGCTGGAGGAGTTGGACCCTTATACCACTTATATCCCTGAAGAGGAATCCGATGATTTTAGAATGATGACTACTGGTGAATATGGAGGAGTTGGTGCTTTGATCGGTAATAGAGGTGAAGGAAATATTGTGATTATGCCTTACACGGGATTCCCTGCACAGTCTGTAGGGATGAAAATTGCCGATCAATTGTTGAAGGTTGATACTGTAGCAGTATCTGATATTCCTACTTCCGAGGTTTCGTCCTTATTAAAAGGACCTGCAAATACAGAAGTATTCGTGCAAGTTAAAAGAGGAGATGATACTTTAGGTTTTAATCTGACTAGAAGAAAAATTGTGATCAAGAATGTGCCTTTTTATGGGAAGGTAGATGAGCAGACAGGATATATTAAATTATCTGATTTTACTACCAATGCTTCCAATGAGGTAAGAAATGCACTGTTGGATTTGAAAGGTCAAGGCGTTGATCGTTTGATTTTGGATTTGAGAGACAATCCTGGAGGTTTGGTAAATGAGGCTGCAGAAATTGTTAATTTATTTATTCCAAAAGGGAAGGACATCGTAAAGACGATTGGTAAGCTTGAAAATGTAAACTATACCTATAAGACCAATAAGACTCCTTTGGATAAGGATATTCCATTGGTAGTGTTAATTAATGAAAATTCTGCTTCTGCTTCAGAAATTGTAGCAGGAGCTCTTCAGGATTATGATAGAGCAGTATTGATTGGGAGGAAGTCGTTTGGAAAGGGTTTAGTGCAAACCACCATACCGCTTTCTTATAATTCCCAAATGAAAATCACTACCGCTAAATATTATATTCCAAGTGGAAGATGTATTCAGGCAATTGATTATGCTCAAACTAGAGAAAATGGAGAGATCACTACTGTGCCTGACTCTTTGAGAAAAGAATTTAAGACCAAAAATGGACGAGTAGTATTAGACGGTGCAGGTATTGAGCCGGATGAATTAATTGAAAAAGTAAAATACGCTCCTATTTCATATAGCCTAGTAGCAAGAAGTCACATATTTGACTTTGCTACGAAGTATGCACGTGCTCATCCAGAGATTCCAAGCCCTTCAGAGTTTTCAATATCTGATGAAGAATATGAGGAATTTGTGAAGTGGTTGGATGGTAAAGAGTATGATTATACGACTTATCTAGAAAAATCGGTTGAGGACTTAATGGAATTGGCTGAGAAGGAAACCTATTATGATGAGATTAAAGCTCAAATTGAAGCAATTAATACGAAAGTACATCATAGTAAAGAGCAGGACTTAATCAATCACCAAAAGGAAATCAGAAAGATTTTGACGGAGGAGATTGTATCTAGATATTATTTCCAAGAGGGAATGATTGAAGCGAGCTTGAATGATGATCCTGCGGTAACTGAGGCTGTTAATTTCCTGTCGATTCCTGATAAGTACCAGCAGACCTTGACTGCTTCCGTGAAGTAATTATGGCATTGATTCTATCCATAGAAACGTCGACTCCTGTTTGTTCGGTTGCTTTACATGCGGATGGTGTGTTACAAGGACTGAAAGAAGTAGATTTGCCTGGAGCGCATTCTGAGCGGCTGATAGGTTTGATAGAGGAGTTATTAGAAACTTGCCATGTGAAACTTGAAGAAGTAAATGCAGTGGGGGTTTCGGAAGGACCTGGATCGTATACGGGATTAAGAATTGGAGTGTCTACTGCAAAAGGTTTATGTTTTGCATGGGACAAACCTTTAATAGGGGTGAATACCCTGGCAGCTTTGGCTAGAGGAGCCATGGAAGGTTTAGATTCGTCAGCAGTTGTGATTTCTATGTTAGATGCTAGAAGGATGGAGGTATACCGGGAGGTGTTTGACGCGGAGATGAATTCTATTGAAAAGTTGGACGCTGAAGTGATTGAAGAATCTTCTTTTAAAAAGTACTTGGACCAGGTACCGGTATATTTTATTGGGGATGCAGTTGCAAAGGTCAAAGAGGTAATTTCTCATCCTAATGCAGTCTTTTTAGAGAATAGAATTTCGGCGAAACAAGTTGGGGAAATAGCTTGGGGAAAATTTCAAAAGAATGAGCTTGAAGATCTGGCATATTTTGTCCCGAACTATTTGAAGGAATTTAAAGTATTGAAGTCAAAAAAGAACCCATTGTTAATGTCATGAGTGAAATTGTAAACAGGGTAGCGCAAAGTGCGATAGTGTCTTTAGATTTGGAAGAGTTCTATCCTCGGGAAGAGCGTGTGATTTTTGACTTAAAGCCCTTTTTGTATCAGGAATTAGTTTTAAGAGAGAAAGAATTTCGTGCTGCGCTGAAGGAGGTGGATTGGTCCAAGTATCAGGATAAGTGGGTTGCTATACTCTGTTCGGTGGATGCAATAGTTCCAAATTGGGCCTACATGTTGGTATCGACTTACCTGACTCCAGTTTCAAAAGGATATGCAGTTGGAGACTTGAATGCCTTGGAGGTGATGATATCTGAAAAATGTTTGGGAGAACTGGACCTAGAGATGTTCCAGGATAAGCCGGTAATTGTAAAAGGGTGTTCCAATTTCCCAATTCCACTTTTTGCTTATGGGAGGATTGTTTCCTTGGTTCAAAGCAGGGCAAAGACCATTATGTATGGAGAGCCTTGTAGTACGGTTCCACTTTACAAAAAAGCAAAGTCCTGATTTTTAATTCACTGCAAAAAATATTAAAAAAGTTTGAATTTTTCTTGGCTTCAATGCTTGTGAATTTAGGGAAACGGCGCTATGTTTGCACTCCCAATTGAGAAAAGACTCAACGGAAATTGAAATAAAAAGTAAAGGCGAAAAATAATTTAAAAATTTTTTCAAAGAGGTTATTGCGGATTAAAAAAAGCTTCTTACCTTTGCACTCCCTTCAGCAAGGAAGGGAAAAAATTGGTTCTTGAAACGTGAGTTTTGAGAGATCGACAGAGGCCACAGATGAGTGGCATCAAGTTCTTTGAAGTGATGTAAGGCGAAAAAATAATATAACCTGAGAAAGACGAGGGAAGGTTTATGTGGTT
>NZ_JAFIDJ010000016.1 GCF_017051705.1 Algoriphagus lutimaris
TAAACCTTCCCTCGTCTTTCTCAGGTTATATTATTTTTTCGCCTTACATCACTTCAAAGAACTTGATGCCACTCATCTGTGGCCTCTGTCGATCTCTCAAAACTCACGTTTCAAGAACCATTTTTTTCCCTTCCTTGCTGAAGGGAGTGCAAAGGTAAGAAGCTTTTTTTAATCCGCAACACTCTTTGCTTTTTTTTATTTTTTAAAAGTTTCAAAAACCTCGATCTCTTCCACTTTTAACCCCTTCTCTGTCCAAGGGTGCGCAAAGGTAAGTGTTCTTTTTTGACTTCCTATCCCTTTTGCAAAATTTTATTTCCTTTCAATTCCTAAGCCTCTCA
>NZ_JAFIDJ010000017.1 GCF_017051705.1 Algoriphagus lutimaris
GTCACCGCCAACGGCCTTTTCATACAAAGCGTTAGCAACTTCCCTAATGCCTTCGCTCCTTCCTTTTTTTATAGCCTCAGCAAACTCAGGGTACTCGTTCTGGCGCTCATATACGGTAGTGTGGCTTACACCTAAGCAATGGGCTATCTGCATAACAGTTAAGCCCTTAGAAGCCATCTCCTGCGCTTTTTCGCAGGTTTCTTGGTCAGGTATCCACTTAGGTCGGCCACCACTCATTGCTCAGTCCCAAACATCTCTTCTGCCATTGCTGCAAACTCCCTGAAGCCCTCGTAAGGTTCGACATCTGAAAGCT
>NZ_JAFIDJ010000018.1 GCF_017051705.1 Algoriphagus lutimaris
TGGGTGCAGACCTCCGTATCACCAACTACGGCGGGGGCAATACCAGCTGCAAAACTTTTGAAAAAGATCCGCTGACCAAGGAGTCCGTGGAAATCATGTGGGTCAAAGGATCCGGTGGGGATATCGGGACCCTCACCAAGGCCGGACTGGCAGGCCTTTATGTCGATAAACTCCGGGCATTGCAGGGTATCTACAGGGGTATTGAGTTTGAAGATGAAATGGTGGGGCTTTTCAACCACTGTATCTACGACCTGGACTCCAAAGCACCTTCCATCGACACCCCTTTGCATGCTTTTTTACCTT
>NZ_JAFIDJ010000019.1 GCF_017051705.1 Algoriphagus lutimaris
TTTATATGTCGTTGAGGCCTAACCTAACGATCACCAGAAAAAACTTCCAATCTAGTAATATCATGTTCCTGAGCCAAAGGATATGTAAAAGTTTCTCGTAGTCTTCTGTCTGGGCACTTTTATAAAATCGATAACATGGATACCAATTACTTTGCATATCTTAACACTGCAGTTGGAGGTTAGACACGTTAAACTGAGCGCACAATCTATAGCCAGAGACATTCCATATAAGTTTACCACAGAGGAGTGTTGTTGATAGATAAGGAACATCGTAAACGATAACATAACTTTGGGAGG
>NZ_JAFIDJ010000020.1 GCF_017051705.1 Algoriphagus lutimaris
GCTGACCCATCCGCGCTACGGCATGGGGAAACGTCTTGGTGCGGCGGATGTGGATAAATGGGCGCTGTATGTCATCGGCCAGTACTGCGACCAGTCAGTGCCGGACGGCTTTGGCGGCACGGAGCCGCGCATCACCTGTAATGCGTACCTGACCACACAGCGTAAGGCGTGGGATGTGCTCAGCGATTTCTGCTCGGCGATGCGCTGTATGCCGGTATGGAACGGGCAGACGCTGACGTTCGTGCAGGACCGACCGTCGGATAAGACGTGGACCTATAACCGCAGTAATGTGGTGA
>NZ_JAFIDJ010000021.1 GCF_017051705.1 Algoriphagus lutimaris
GGTCGTCGCAAAATACCACTTCATATATGTATAGCACTACCCTCTGTTAGTCTGATGACCAAATATCATGCAGTTTTTATGGTCCGATCACGATTTATTGACATCTGAATAACGCAACTAATTCCAGGCACGTGCCGCGACCGCACACTTGACAGGCCCATAAGTCAGTTATCATTGGTCGTCGCAAAATACCACTTCATATATGTATAGCACTACCCTCTGTTAGTCTGATGACCAAATATCATGCAGTTTTTATGGTCCGATCACGATTTATTGACATCTGAATAACGCAA
>NZ_JAFIDJ010000022.1 GCF_017051705.1 Algoriphagus lutimaris
GGTTACAAGGTATGGAAGTATTAGGGTGCCGAAGCACAAAGGTGACGATTTGTAAGTCATTCAGACTTCCAGATGGTTAAAGTTGTGATGTGGATGCAAGCATCTGCAAGCAAAATATATGATTATATAATGTGGTCATGTTTAGCCATAGGGCATTGGCGTAAACATGGAGAGAACAGAACTGCAATGTGCAAACAGAGTTATTACTTTGTGCATGATAGCTGTCTCACTATCAGAAGTATGATCACAGGGTGCAATGAGAATGGCTGCGCACATTCTCTGCAGAACAG
>NZ_JAFIDJ010000023.1 GCF_017051705.1 Algoriphagus lutimaris
ATCATTGAACAAATCAAAGAACTCCCTACATCCGAAGGCGGTGCTAAAGAGAAGTATGATACTTTCAAAGCCCTGCGTGAGCAGTGGAATAATACCGGACTCGTGCCGAAAGCGGATGCAAGGAATGTATGGGCGAACTACAATCACCACGTTGATAATTTCTCCAACTTCCTGCGCTTGGCTTACGACCTAATTGACAAGGAATACAAGAACAACTTGGAAGAAAAGGTAGCCATGATCACCGAACTTGAGGCAATGGTAGAAGGCGGTGCGTCCTCTGAGTTATTCAG
>NZ_JAFIDJ010000024.1 GCF_017051705.1 Algoriphagus lutimaris
AGTATTTCATCTATGCCTTCGATGTGAGCAACCAGCCGCTGGCCAACAAGGGAGACCAAGATGCCCCGTTGATGGCCGCAGGCACCGGCCCGACAGACACGGGAACCGACGAGGGGACCGGGGACGAGGGAGACGGGGGCGAAGAAGACAAGCCTCCGCCCAAGGGGCCGAGCTCGCTGCCGCGCGTGTTCATCAACCTCGGATTGGGGGCGGGAGTCGGCGTCGCTCGCGGGACGGCGGAGCTCACGTACCGACAGTTCAGCCCCCTGGATCCGAATTTCCAGTATTC
>NZ_JAFIDJ010000025.1 GCF_017051705.1 Algoriphagus lutimaris
GGCTGTCGTGGTCGGCCATCACCCGCAACAGGCGGCTGATGAGGAAATGCTCGCGCGACTTGAACTCCAGCAGGTAGCAGCCGACCGCGCCGATCAGGTTACCGAACAGCAGGAACAGCAGGTTGTTGCCCAGCGGCTCCTGGGTACCCGCCCACCACTCGAAACCCAGGTAGGCGAGCAGCACGACCAACGCACAGCTCAATGCCTGCGACAACCGCAGGCCGGCGAGGAAATAGGCGGCGAAACTGACCAGCAGCAGGCCTTCGTAGGGATAGCCGGGATCCGCCCG
>NZ_JAFIDJ010000003.1 GCF_017051705.1 Algoriphagus lutimaris
TCCGCCGTTCGCGTCGTTTGGGAGTGCAAATATCCTACTTTTATCCGTAACAACAATATCATTCCTCAAAAAATATCTCCCCCTAACATAAACCCCTGAAAAAGAAGAATAAAAATTTTAGGAAATACATTCTATTGCATTTGTATAAAATCAGATGACCTGATTTATATTTAATTTTGATAATGATTAATAAAACAAATTATAATTTTATTCGAGCTATTTAATCACTAATATCTGAAGGTAGGAAGCTCCGGATAGTACTTTTTGGAAGGGTCTTTACTGGAAAAAACATACCTAATCGAAATTTCATGGGCACCTCCAGAATATTTTTGACCCAGCTTAGAAATAGAGAAATCAAAGCTGTATCCAAACTCCATTCTATTATCTAAACGAACACCAATCAATGAAATTATAGACTCATTATTAGGTAAACTATACTTTGTAGGAAGCCCTCTATACCAAATTCCGAGGACTAATGGTTCAAAATAAAACTCTGACCCTATGTCTAATTGTGAAAATTGCCCCTGCTTTTTATAATTAAACGCAAACGAAAGGGAGCGTTCCTGATCCGTATTATTAAAATAATCATTGATATCCCCAGGAGCCATATCAAATTTAACTCCTCCTTGAAGAGAATATTTTAACGCAAGTTTGTTTCCATCCATTTCCAGGTAACTGATTTCCGGTCCTAATAAATGAAAAGCAGAAACCCCAAACCAAAATTTGTCATCATAATAAAGCAGACCAGTATGAAGATCAACATCTCTTAACCTACTATCCCCTTCAAAACCATTTCCCGGCGAACCAAGAATCACTCCTCGATCGATATCCAACTGGGTACCTAAGACTACCTGATCAAATAATGCATCTCTTGCTACAAAAGAACCTTGAAAGCCTGCATGTAAAAACCTACGGTCTCCTAAACGAAGTCTATAACTATACAAAAGTCCAATTTCATGCACTTGACTTTGAGTAAAAGATTCCCTTGCCCCCGAAATACTAATTCCAATCCCGGAATTATATTTTTCAACGAAATGATCAGCATAGGCAGTATAAGCAATAAAGCTTTGGTCTAATGAAGGCCATTGACTTCTAAAGTTTACCCCAAGCCTTGTCAACCCCGTGCTTCCCACAAATGCAGGGTTTAGGTAAAGTGGATTTGCATAAAACTGACTATACTGAACATCCTGCGCCCATGCAGAAGTCATTTGTAAAACCATTAGTAAAAAAAGTAACCTTCTCATCATCTGATTAATCTGAATTTACCTGTCTTTGTTACTTTTTCACCATCAATGGCTATTCCATTAAATCTATATATGAAGATGCCGGCATCCAGTAATTTCCCATCCAACTTTCCATCCCAGCCTTCGGTGTCTATGGCATCTGTTTGAAAAATCAATTCCCCCCAAGTATTGAAAATTAGAAGTTCCATACTTTCTATACCTTTAAACTTGGGTACAAAAGTGATGTTTTCTGTTTCATTGGGGGTGAAGCCTGAAGGAAACATGACTCTATAACTTCTGGTTATTGAAAGCCTTTTCGTGGATGTAGCCAAACAACCCAATTCGTTTTCCACTGTCAAAACAATATCATACTCGCCTTTTGCTCCATACACGTGTGTTGGATTTTCCAACTTACTGGTACTTCCATCACCAAAATCCCAACTCCAAATCACCGATGAATCATCTGACAGATTATTAAATTGGATCACATCGTCTGGAAAAATTCCTCCATCCATATCCCCAGTAATTCCAGAACCCTGTACTTCAAACTCAAAATCGGAAACGAGCTCTTCTTCCAATATGATTATTTCTATTAAAATAGGATTGGAATAACAATCCAGACTTTTTGGCTTCACTGTTAAATCATAGTTTCCGGAAACTGCAACTTCCTTCAGTTGTTCGTTTTTAAATGAAATCCCATTTCCAGTAAGCAAGTAATCATAGATGGACAGATCAAAGCCCTCCAAGTAAGATGTCAAATCAATTGGTTCACCTGGTATACATCCTACAATTGGATTTTCAATATCATAGGTGGGAGCTTCGGGATAGGTAACTTCAATTTCATTGGATGAAATAGAACAGCCTCTTTCATTAAAACCTACAATGGTATAAATCCCCGACTCTTTAACAATATATTCTAACCCTTCTGCCCCGGGAATTTTAACTCCGTCCTTCCTCCACTCTATTTGTGAATAATCAATTTCATTTATCCCCTTCAGTAAAACCGTCTCTCCTCCACAAAGAAAAATATCTTCTACTCGCTCTTCTCCTTCTGCCTGAACCAATTCCATAGGAGGAGGTGAATCAAGAATTTTGATAGTTAATGAATTCCCTTGAGATCTTTTTCCATAATTATCAGTAACGGTATAATAAATAGAAACCTCTTCCCCTACATATTCTAAATTAGGGGTAAATAAAAATCCCCCCGACTCATCAGTTGCCTGAAATATTCCTTCAGGCATCACAAGCAACCTGTTTTCTTCATTGCATTTTGCTTGTTCACAAATATCCTCAGAGATACCTTCTATCTCTTCCAAGGTCCTAAAAAACTGAAGACAGGAAATAGAAGAATTATCATTTAACAACTCCACCTGCTCTTCCGTGATATAAAATGAATTTTCGGTAGCTGCGCAGGATTCCCAATCTGAAATATCAGAACCTTCCGGATTCAATAAATCTTCATCATTTGCAACTTCCACTATCAAATTTCTTATCTCATGGAAATTTGTAAATCCTCCCGTAGAAGCAGAAAAACCAAGTTTCAAATTCTGAGGAGCTATATAAGGGAATGGAACATCCTGAAAAATAGTAATGGTCCGGTGCTTATTTTGTTCGACCGTATAATCCATCACTAAGGTGATTAAATACCCTATCCCACTCGGGTTTGGAGTCAAGCTGATGTTTGCTTTTCTATATCCTGGCTGATTCAAGTCAGTTACTCTGGTCGTACCTATACCACCAGAACTAATTGGGAAAAACTGGTCTTCTGCCAATCCATCCGGTCCTGAATCCATGGTCTTTTTACCTTTTATAAATTCATATCCAGAAAATCCATTTCCAGGACCTCGTATGACGATGCTATTGGGAACATAGCTTGTTCCTGCTCCAAGAAAGCCTCCGTTTTTACCTTCTGCAGTATTTCCAAAGTTACCAAACTCATCAAAACCCACCCCCATATAAGCTCCGGCAAGCCCCGGTTCGTCAAATCTTTTTGAATAGCCCAAGGAACCACCAAACCCTCCTATAGAAAAATTTGGAACCTCGGCATCAAATAGGAAAAAAGCCAGCCCATCCGCCCCATTTCCTCCATAACTAAAAAACTCAAAAGAAGTCTTAATTCCATAAGCTGAAGAAAAGGGAATATCTATATAAACATAACCTCTCTGGTCAACCTGGTTATTGGTAAGCCTCAAAGCGCCTTCCACTAATTGAGCATCTGCACCCAATATGGTAGTAGGCTGAGTTATTTTTGAGTCAAATGTCTCGCAATACGGAAACCCCGATTGAGCAAAGACATTCATCTTAGCTATAAATAATAAAAGAGTAAAAAAAGCAATTTTGGTTCTCAAAACACGATCATTTGTGTTTCTAAAATAAGATTAAAAAATCTCAGAAATAAAAAAGCCTCCAGTTTTAAACTGAAGGCTTCCAAATCTTTATTTGAATGGCTATTTAAGAATGGTCTGACTTCTGTCTGGCCCTACTGATACTAAATTAATTGGGACATTTAGTTCCTTCTCAAGATAGCTAACATATTCCTTCAATTCTGCTGGGAATTTCTCATATGAATCAATTCCTTCCAAAGAACAGTTCCAACCTTTTAAGGTTTTATAAATCGGCTTCACATCTTGTTCCGAAATCTCAAAACTTAAACGATCAATTTTCTCTCCAGATGGCAATTCATAATGGGTACAAACTTGAATCTCTTCGAAGATATTCAGCACATCAGCTTTCATCATGAATAATTGAGTGACTCCATTGATCATGATCGAATATTTTAATGCAGGAAGGTCTAACCAACCACATCTTCTAGGTCTTCCCGTAGTACTTCCAAACTCATTCCCTTCTTTTCTCATAGCCTCTCCAGTCTGATCAAATAGTTCAGTTGGGAATGGACCACTTCCTACTCTTGTACAGTATGCTTTGAAAATACCGAATACTTCTCCGATTTTGGAAGGAGAAACTCCCAAACCAGTACATGCGCCAGCTGTCATAGTGCTACTACTGGTCACATAAGGGTAAGAACCAAAATCAATATCCAATAATGATCCTTGAGCTCCTTCAGCCAAAATCTTTTTATTCTCTGCAAATGCGTCGTTGACTACGTACTCACTATCAATCAAATTCAAGGTTTTGAAGAATTCAATTGCTGCAAAGAACTGTTCCTCCATTTCCGCTAAGGCATCAATGGGATGATTAAAGTGGGAAAGAGTGTTTTTGTGCTTTTCTACTAAAGCAGTGTATTTCTCATTAAAATCAGCACTCAAAATATCTCCTACCCGTAAAGCAGATCTTCCAATTTTATCTTGGTAAGTCGGGCCAATACCCTTCAAGGTAGATCCGATTTTCTTATCGCCTTTGGATTGCTCATAGGCTGCATCGAGCAATTTATGGGTGGGAATAATAATGGTAGCCTTTTTAGAGATTACTAAATTCTTTTTGTAATCAATTTTGAATTTGGCCAATCCATCAATTTCTTTTTTAAGCACAATAGGGTCTAGAACTACCCCATTGCCAATAATATTTAATATCTGGGAACGGAAAATACCAGAAGGAATCTGGTGTAAAACATGCTTTATTCCATCAAATTCAAGTGTATGACCTGCATTAGGTCCTCCTTGGAATCTAGCTACTATTTCATATTGTGGTGCGAGAACGTCTACAACTTTTCCTTTACCTTCGTCTCCCCATTGGAGCCCCAGAAGTACATCCATCTTCATTTGATGTGCGGTCTATCGTTTATGCTAAAACTTTTTGAGGCGTGAAATTTGCAATAAGCCCATAGAAAACCAAGACTTAGACACAATTTATTATTGCAGCCTCTCATATTTCAGGGGTTTTCAAATAAAATCCTACTACTTTAAAAGTAAAAGATTTAAGAAGCTTTCTCCTTTTTAAAAGCCTCTACCGATTCATATACCGTAAAAATATTATTCAGCTTGGTAATGATCAACAATTTTTTGACATGCTCGGAAGGGGCAGCTAAATACACTTCTCCTCCCACATTTCTCATTTTGGTCAACATAGTGATTAATAGGCCAATACCACTAGAAGAGATATATCTCACTTCGCTTAAGTCGACTACAAACGTTTTTACGCCATCCTCAATAGCATCTGATACGACCTCTACTAATTGAGGCCCTGTTTCATCCCCAATTAAATCCCCTTTAATAAAGAGATAAGTGGCAAGATCATCCTTGCTGGTTGTATAGGTTAATTTCATTCTTCAGCTTTTTTATTTTCGCAATTGACTTTTTTACAATTGCCATATAGAATCAAGGAGTGGTGTAGAACCTGAAAATCTAAAATATCAGCAACGGTATTTTGAATATTTTGAATGCGTGGATCACAAAATTCCAACACTTTATTGCATTCAACACAAATCAAATGGTCATGCTGCTTATATCCGTATGATTTTTCAAACTGAGCTAAATTTTTTCCAAACTGATGTTTGGTCACCAAATCACACTCCACCAGCAAATCCAAGGTATTATATACAGTGGCTCTACTAACTCGGTAATTCTTATTCTTCATACTGATATAAAGAGACTCTACATCAAAGTGTCCAGTTCGGGTGTAAATTTCTTCGAGGATCGCATATCTTTCCGGCGTCTTACGGAGTTTTTGATTCTCCAGATACGCGGTAAATATCTTTTTCACCTCTTCGAAATGCGTGGTATTCAAAGGCATTTTGAGCTAATTTTTTCAAATATAACTTTTGTACGGTAGAAATAATTCAAATGCTTAATCAAACCTTGAAACCTTGTGGATTCCTTCTACTTGGGACAAGTTTTTCATGAGTTCATCTAAATGTTCGGTACTATGCACATATAACTTGATCGTTCCTTCAAAAATTCCTGCATCAGAATCTACCGTAATGGATCTCATATTCACTTTCAATTCATTGGAAATCACCTTAGTAACGTCATTGATCAACCCTACTCTATCTGTTCCGATAATTCTGAGTCCCGCGAGGAAAGCAATTTCTTGTTGACTGGTCCATCTCGCTTTGATCACTCGATTTCCATGATTAGACAAAAGTTCCAAAGCATTGGGACAAGAAGTTCTATGAATTTTTATTCCTTCATTGACGGTCACAAAACCAAAAACATCATCACCTGGAATTGGATTACAGCATTTTGCAAGAATATAATCCACTACATCCATGTCTTCCCCTATCAATAACTGATCATGATCGGGTCCCTTCAGACTTTTGATTTCTTTGGTAAAAGTCGATTCATCTTTCACCTTTTCCTGAATCGCTTTGCTCTTGAGTTTCTGGTTTTCTTTAAAAGTTTTAAAAGACTTAATAGATTTGGGATCTATTATTCCCTTACCCAATCTGTAATAAAATTCATTGGCGGTTTTTAATTCAAAATAGGCCCGAAGTTTATCGACCGCTTCAGAATTGAATTCCATTTTCATCTGTTTCAGCTTCCGCTGCAAAATCTCTTTTCCATCCAAAATCGCGGATTTCTTTTCCTCCCTCAGCGCATCTTTGATCTTTGCCTTTGCTCTGGATGTAACTACCGTATTGAGCCAGTCCTCTGTAGGCCGCTGCTTATTGGAAGTTAAAATCTCTACCTGATCTCCATTCTTTAGTTTGTGTGAAATAGGCACCAGTTTTTGATTCACTTTTGCCCCGATACATTTCGCCCCGATCTCAGTATGGATTTCAAAGGCAAAATCCAACGCAGTGGATCCAAATGGCAATACTTTCAAATCTCCTTTAGGAGTAAAAACAAAGACTTCTTCATGAAAAAGATTTCCCCGGAAGTCATCCATAAATTCGATGGCAGAACCATCATTAGACTCCAATAAACCTCTGACCTGAGATATCCAATCATCCAAACCTGCTGTAGATTTGGTGCTGCTATCCTTATATTTCCAATGAGCGGCATACCCCCTCTCTGCAATTTCATCCATTCTTGTGGATCGTATTTGAACTTCTACCCACTGCCCGGTATTACTCATCACAGTGGTATGTAAAGACTCATATCCATTGGAGCGAGAAGTACTGATCCAATCCCTAAGTCTATCTGGGTTTGGATGATAAAAATCTGTTACGATGGAATACACTTGCCAACAATCTGCTTTCTCATTCTCAAGATCACTATCTAAAATAATACGAATGGCAAATAAGTCATACACTTCCTCAAATGGAATCCCCTGCTTCTTCATTTTGCTGTAAATGGAATAAACAGATTTAGGCCTCCCTTTGATGACAAAATTAAATTTCTGCCTAATCAACTCATCTTCAATAGGCTGTATAAACGACTTGATAAATCGATTCCGAATACTTTTAGACTCATTGATTTTCTGAACTATATCCATATAGGTTTCAGTATCTGTGTATTTCAGATAAAGGTCTTCCAGTTCAGATTTAATGGAATACAAACCCAGACGGTGCGCCAAAGGAGCATAGAGATACATGGTCTCTGAAGCTATCTTCAATTGTTTGTGTCGAGGCATACTCTGAAGCGTCCTCATATTATTGAGTCGATCGGCCAATTTAATCAGGATAACCCGTACATCATCAGATAGGGTCAATAGCATTTTCCTGAAATTCTCTGCTTGCTGCGAGCTACCATAATCAAAGACTCCTGAGATTTTGGTTAACCCATCAATAATGGACATCACTTTCGGGCCGAACTCCCTTTCAATATCCTCCAATTCCCACTCTGTATCTTCTACAACATCATGCAAGAGTGCTGCAACGATAGAGGTGGTCCCAAGCCCAATTTCTTCTACGCATATCAAGGCTACCTCTAAAGGGTGATATATATAAGGCTCACCAGATTTCCGCCTCATTTCCTTATGCGCTTCCTGGGATACATTAAAAGCCTTTTTTATAATTTTTGTATCCCCAGGCTTGAGCACAGGTTTAGCCTGTCTCAACAAACGTCGATAGCGCTTGAGAATTTCTTTTCGTTCTTCTTCTACATCCACTTGGATCATACAAACCTATTTTTATTTCAAAAATGTATGCTATGAAATTATTTGCCTAATTCTTTTATTTTTTTTTCGAGACTTGTTGCATTTTGAAAATTACTATTTACCTTTGCATCCACAATCAGGAAACGGAATGAAATATCCATGATTTTCGCTCCGATTGTACCATTAGCGGATGTGGCGAAATTGGTAGACGCACTAGACTTAGGATCTAGCGCCGCAAGGCATGGGGGTTCGAGTCCCTCTATCCGCACCAATACCGAACCCTCAATCACTCTACTGTTTGACAACAGGAAGGAGATTGAGGGTTTTTAGTTAATCATCATAATAAATTCAAACGCCTTGGAAATCTCAATAGACAAGCATTCAGCAAATCAAGCTTTAATTAAAATTAAACTAAACGAAGCAGATTACCAACCAAAGGTAGATGCGAAACTGAAAGACTATGCCAAGAAAGCCAATATCAAAGGTTTTAGACCTGGCAAAGCACCGGTTTCCATGGTGAAAAACATCTATGGCACTTCTGTTTTGGTTGAGGAAATCAATTCAATCTTAGGAGAGTCATTAAATAACTACCTAAAAGAACAAACTTTTAAAGTTCTTGGTGAGCCTCTTCCAGTAGAAAAAGAAGACAATTCTATTGATTGGAAAACTCAAAAAGAATTTGATTTTGATTACAAAATCGGTTTTGTAGAAAGCATTAAAGTACCTTTGGACAAAAAATTCAAAGCAACAAAATATTCCATCAAAGTAGATGACAAGTTAGTAGAGGAAACGATCGAAAACTTGAAATCCCAATCTGGAAAAAGTACCAATCCTGAGGTAAGTGAAGCAGGTGATCACATCTATGGTGATTTGACTGCTACAGAAGGCGGTTTTACCAAAACTCTTTCTTTGGACTTATCTAAAATCACTAAAAAGCTTGCAGGCAAATTCATTGGCATCAGCAAAGATGCCGTAATAGAATTTGATTCTAAAGATGTGAAGAAAGCACAATGGAAAGATGCTTTTGGTATGTCTGATGAGGAAGTTGAATCTGCACAAGGAACTCTTACTTTCACAGTAAAAAACATTAATAGAACTGAAACTGCAGAAATGAATCAAGAATTTTTCGATAAAATTTTTGGTCCAGATGTAGTGAAGTCTGAAGAAGAATTTGTTGCTAAAGTGAAGGAAACTCTTCAAGGTAATTACGACAGGGAATCTAAAGTATTCACCGAAGAAGAGCTGAAAAAAACTTTAACTGAGTCTGCAAAAGTTGAATTGCCAGAGGAGTTCTTAAAAGAATGGTTGATCCGTGCCAATGAAGGAAAAGTTTCTGCTGAGGATGTAGAGAAAGAATTCCCTATGTATGCGAAACAACTTGTTTGGTCATTGATTTCCAATCAATTAGCTACTGAAAACAAGATTCAAGCTGAGCATGAAGATGTAATTGCTAAGACCAAAGAAATGATCCGTGAGCAATTTGCTTCTTCTGGATTAGGTTCTCAAATGGAAGACAGCATGGACATGTTTGTAGACAATTACCTTAAAGGTGAAGAAGGACAGAACTACATGAATATGCTTACTTCAGTTCAGAATGATAAAGTACTTGCTTTTGTTCAAGAAACTGTTGATATGAAAGAAAAAGAAATTTCTATCGATCAGTTCAAGGAACTTTTAGAAAACTAATTTGATTATTGCTATCATAAAAAAGCCCTTATTTAAGGGCTTTTTTTATTTTTGTTTACCACAACAAACTCGAATATGATCAATAAAGAAGAATTCAGAAAATACGCCATCCATAATCAAGGCGTAAATGGTACGGCATTTGACCAATACACCCAGCATATTGAAAATATGACTCGATCTGTGATCGAGGAGCGTCCACAGAATTTCCGTGAAATTGATGTCTTCTCTAGATTGATTATGGATCGTATTATTTTCCTTGGAACAGGCATCGACGATCACATTGCAAACATCATTGTTGCTCAGCTTTTATTCTTGGAATCAGTAGACTCCAAAAAAGATGTGTTGCTTTATGTCAATAGTCCAGGAGGCTCTGTAACAGCAGGTTTGGGAATTTATGATACGATGCAGTACATTGGACCTGACGTAGCGACTATCTGTACAGGTATAGCTGCATCTATGGGAGCTGTGTTACTAGCAGGAGGAGCAAAAGATAAGCGATCAGCTTTGCAACATTCAAGAGTAATGATTCACCAGCCTTCCGGGGGAATGCAAGGACAGTCTAGAGACATGGAAATTTCCTTGAAATTGATTCTTTCCATGAGACAGGAATTGTATCAGATTTTAGCAAATCATACCGGTAAATCCTTTGATGAAATCGAAAGAGATTCAGATAGAGATTATTGGTTGAAAGCTCCAGAGGCCAAGGAATATGGTCTGATTGATGAAGTTTTAGTAAAAAAACCTTAAGTAATGGCTCAAGTTACCTGCTCTTTTTGCGGTAGAAATAAAAAAGATGTAGACCTGATGGTTTCGGGTATATCTGCCCATATCTGTAATTTCTGCATCGAACAAGCTCATTTGATTCTTGGTGAAGAAGATAAAACCAAAAAATCAGAAGGAGCCCAACCTAAATTCAAATTAAAAAAGCCAAAGGAACTAACTTCCTTCTTGGATCAATTTGTTATTGGACAGGATGAAGCAAAAAAAGTGCTAACCGTAGCGGTATACAACCACTATAAAAGGCTTTCCCAGAAAGACGAAAAAGATGATGTCAAAATTGAGAAATCAAATATCATCATGGTGGGTGATACAGGTACCGGAAAGACTTATTTAGCTAAAACTTTGGCAAAAATTCTTGAAGTACCTTTTTGTATTGCAGACGCAACGGTATTGACGGAAGCTGGGTATGTGGGAGAAGATGTAGAAAGTATTCTTACTAGGTTATTGCAGGCAGCAGATTACAATGTGGAAGCGGCTGAGCGAGGTATTGTGTACATTGATGAACTGGATAAAATTTCCAGAAAATCAGATAATCCGTCCATTACAAGAGATGTCAGCGGAGAAGGTGTACAACAGGCCATGTTAAAGCTTCTGGAAGGAACAGTAGTAAATGTACCACCACAAGGAGGCAGGAAACACCCAGATCAAAAGATGATTGCCGTGAATACGGAAAATATCTTATTTATCTGCGGTGGTGCTTTTGACGGGATTGCCAGACATATTGGAAAAAGACTCAATACTCAACCGATGGGATTCAGTAAGAATAATGCTGGCCCTTCTGCGGATAGAGAGAATTTATTGCAATATGTTACTGCCCAGGATTTAAAAGCCTTTGGATTGATTCCTGAATTAATCGGAAGACTTCCTGTGCTGACTCACTTAGATCCATTGCATAAAGATTCCTTGAAAAGAATCCTTACCGAACCTAAAAATGCATTGGTAAAACAATACTCAAAACTTCTTGCTATGGAAGGAGTGAATATTGTGTTTGAGGATAGTGCCATCGAATTTATTGTAGACAAAGCAGTAGAGTACAATTTGGGAGCAAGAGGATTGCGATCCATTTGTGAGGCGATTGTTACCGATGCGATGTATGAAATCCCATCTGATGAATCAATCACTGAATTGATCATTGATGGAAAATATGCTCAAAGTAAATTTGACAAGTCGAAATTCAAACGACTTCAGGTTGCATAATTTAAGCTTAAAATAGACAAAAGCCCTGTAATTAACTTTGCAGGGCTTTTTTTATACTAAAATTTCTACCTGTAAAACCTTCATTTTAGTCCAGCACCAAAGTCATTATCGATTTTGCAGGTACTTGAAAATCAGTTGAAACTAATAAAGGGGATAAATTTGACTGCTCGTTGGTCAGGTAACTTTGAATCGAAGTAATCTTGGAGCTATCACCATTCAATGAGACTTGAATAGCCTTAGGCTCGGGATTCACCAAAACGACCACTTTTTGTTTGCCTCCAGGATCTAAATAGGCAGACACCATTAATTTACCCGAATTGATGGAGGCCTCTACCCTCACAAATCCCGGTCGGACAAACCGACTATAATTTCCTAAAGTCCATAGCATTTTACTTTCATAAAAAGCCCCGTCACTCTTATCCTTATCTATATAAACCAATCCATCCTTATAATTATAGGGTGATACTGCTAGCCACCAATTCCATGCAGATGCGTTTGAAATCGTTAAATCTTGATGAATCACTCTAGCCAAGTAAAGTGCTGATTCCATTCCTAAATCCCTTCCATTCCCATTTATTTCACCTTCATTCCCTCCGAGTATACAATATTCCGTCATCCAGTAGTTGAGTCCCGGTATTGCTTCCAATTCAGACAAAACTTGGGACCTTAGTTTTTCGGAAACAGTTGAAGGGCTAGTGGTAAAGTAACTATGAGCAGAGATCACTTGAGAAACATGGCTCAAATTCCCCAGATAATTCTCAGAGGATGGATCAAAAAAAGCTTTCACTTGTTCACCTCGATCAGGCTTATCAGCCAATTCAAAAAGGTAGTTTATTTTCCCTGCTTCCGCCACATCAATTTTGGCTTCAAACCCTTGTTCAGAAAGACTTTGATCAAGAATTTTTATAAAAGATGCTATTTCATCATTGGTATAAGGGTTTCCCTCTTGTCCACCATCAGACCAGTCCCATTGGGGTTCATTGACCGGACTAATATACTTAGGGTGAAGACCAATGTTCTGAAGCCCAATTCCCACAGAACTTATATAATCCGCAAAATCCTTTGCCTTATCTCGATCAAGATTGGACTTTCCATCGCTGGAGAATGCTTTCCCATTTTTAGTAAATTGAACTAATGGACTGTTTGAAAAAAGTAACAATTTATCCACTCCCCGATCTTTAGCTGCCTGGGCAAACCAAACTTGGCCTTTTGCTTTTGACATGTCAAGCTTTCCTTCAGAATTTAGGAAGGACTCTGCCCTTCTCCACTCGTCTTTGATTCCACTTTCTTTTCCTTGCTCTGCACTGCCGGCACCTAAATTGAACCTCCACATGGACAAACCGATTCCCTTAGGCTTTCCACTTTCTGACTTTGTGCTAAAAAGTAAATCAGCGATTGCATTTTTTTTCCCATCTGGCCAGAGTCCTACAAATTGAATAGACCAGGCATCGGAAGCTCCAAAATGATCAATTGTTTGAAATTGATTATTTGAATTTATGGTAAGAATAACGGATTCCTCCCCTTGAGCAAAGCTACTTTTACTTAAAAATAAGCAGCCAATACTAGTGAGGACAAATAAACAGAGATGTCTGAACAAGGGTAAAAGTTGATACATTTTTAAAAATACAACATACCCTCCAAATTCCTTTACAGGAGTTAATTAAGTGTATTCAAAATCAAATCCGCAGTATTTTCAGACGCACTAGTCTCTCCTAAACGCTCTTTAATCAAATTATATCCTTGCAGTACCTGACCTTTATAAACTGGATTCGACAAGATTAAATTGAGTTCCTTCTTCAAATTTTCAATTGAAAAATCATCTTGTATCAATTCTTTGACCACCTCCTTTTCTGCAATCAAATTCACTAAGGAGATAAAATCAATTTTCACTAGGCGTTTTGCAAAGAAATAGGTCACTGGACTGGTTTCATATACTACGATTTGGGGAACTCTAAATAAGGCTGTTTCCAAAGTGGCAGTCCCTGAAGTCACAACTGCCGCGACAGCATGAGAAAGTAAATCATAGGTTTGATTATAGACAACCTTCAACCCAGCCCGAATAGCAGGTGCATAAACTGATTCATCCAAAGTATCCACAGCTGCGATTACAAATTGAGCTTGAGGAAATGAGGAAGATAAGGCAATCATTTTATCCAACATGGCTTTAACTTCCTGAGTTCTACTCCCCGGAAGCAATGCGATGATAGGCTGATAGTTAATTTCATTCTTTTGAAAGAAAAAATCGTGGGGGGTAAACTTTTTGATTTCGTCAAATAAAGGGTTTCCTACATAGTTGACATCCATCTCATAGGTTTTAAAAAAAGCTGGTTCAAAAGGTAATATTGAATACACATGATCCGTAAACTTTCTCAGTTTAAAAGCTCTTTTTTGGTTCCAGGCCCAGACTTTAGGAGGGATATAATAATGAACAGGAATACCATGTCCTTTCGCGAATTCCGCAATCTTCATATTAAAGCCACCATAATCCACCAAAATAATTCCATCAGGACGATATTGAAGGATATCTTTTTTCACCAAGTTGAGGTACTTAAGTACTTTTCTAAAACCCAGGACCACCTCCAAGAAACCCATTAGCGCTACTTCAGCATAATCTACTGCCAATTCCACTCCGGCTTCTTTGGAAAACTTCCCTCCCATGCCTCTTACTTCAATACTTGGTTTTTTGTGTTTAAGAGCCAACACCAAATTGGATGCATGCATATCTCCTGATCGCTCTCCTGAGATGATATACAATTTCAATGATTTCCCGGGCATTTCAGCTTTCTCTAAATTTTATCTAAAAAAAGAAAAGTAGGTTTTCTAAACCTACTTTTCCATTTAATTTTTATTTCGATCGAATTCAATCTCCATAATACTCCACAAAATTCCGTGGAGTTTCGTACAAAGTCAATTTATGCAAGCCTCCTTTATTGGTGATTTCTTTCACTGCAGGCTCTAGAATCTTCCAGAACTCCATCACTAGATTTTCACAACTAGCCAACTTCCCCTCCATAAAATCCACGTCTACGTTAAGATTCTTATGGTCTACTTTTTCAATCACTAGCTTCCTAATGATGGTACTTAATTTTTTTAAATCCACTACAAATCCGGTGTCAGGATCAGGCAATCCTTTCACCATCACAATTAACTCAAAGTTGTGACCATGCCAATTCACATTGGCACAAGGTCCAAAAACCTCCACATTTTTCTCATCAGTCCACTTTGGATTCCACAGCTTGTGGGCAGCATTAAAGTGTTCTTTTCGGCAAACGTAAATCATAGCTTTCTTAAATAGGACGCAAAGGTAGCTAAAAGAAAGAAAATAATGGAATTCAGAAGAATTTACCAATCAAAAAGGAGGATGAATCTGGCTTGAATAGAAATAGATCACCTCCTACCTATTAAACTTATTAATAAAAAAACATAGTCCTTAAGGTTTTATATTGAAATTTCAAAAGCCAACCTTTTCAATAAATTAAAATTAATCTAGCTATAATTAAATTTTATTTAAGACAGCTTACAAAAATTAAAACTATCAGAAAAACCATTGATAATAAGAGGGAGAAAAAAAATCTAAGTCTTTTAAGTATTGGAGAAGCTTTTTTGGCAAAATAATGATAACCAGTACTTATAGCACTTTAATAGTAATCCTCCTGTTTAAAGCTTGATTTTCTGCTGTCGTATTCGGAACAACAGGCTCTTTATCTCCTTTTCCTTCCACCATCACTCTCCCAGGATGCATTCCCGCTCCTACGAGGTATTGTTGTACACTTTTGGCTCTTTGAAGGCTCAATTGCAGATTATAACCAGGAGAACCTACGTTATCTGTATGACCAGTAATTAAAATATTGACATTAGGATTTTCTTCTAGAAATTTCACAAGCCTTTTCAAGGAGGACATAGACTGAGGCTTCAGTTCATATTTATCAAAGTCAAAGAATATGTTTTCAAAAACAAACTCTTCTCCTGAAGCCACCGGAACAAGCTCCACATTCAAATCCTTGACATTTTGAAGCTTATCACGCTCTACATTATAAATCTTTGGCAAAAATCCCTTTTTCTCCACATATAAGCCTGAAATTCCTTTATTGGGATACAGCATCATAAATTCTCCATTCTTGCCATCTGACTTAAATTCATACAGCGTACTATCATTGGTCAAAGAGACTAATGACAAGGTTGCATCAATAGGCTCTCCGGTCTTTTCATTAAAGACTTTCCCTCCTGTTACCGTTAAATTTTCCCCTAAGTAGATTTCTTGAGGAAACCTGAATCGATATAAAATAGACCGATCTTTTCCATTTTCACCGGATGTAAGCTCTGTGAAGTAGGCATAATCTTTCTGAGCTGTAATAAATAGGGCCACTTGATCTAAATGATCGTTAATCGGTAAGCCAAGATTTTCCGGTTCAGAAAACTCACCATTTTTCACCCTGGAAAGAAATATATCCATCCCCCCAAAACCTTGATGACCATCTGAGGCGAAAAACAAGATTTCATTATTAAAAAACATAAAAGGAGAAATCTCATCCTTCGCAGTGTTCACCACACTTCCCAGGTTTTTTGCTTCAGCCCAAGATCCATCCGATTGACGAACACTATACCATATATCATTGCCTCCATATCCTCCTCTTCGATTGGAGGAAAAGAACAAAATTCGTCCATCTGCTGATAAAGAAGGCTGAGAATCCCAAGATCTTGAGTTCACCTCTTTCCCCATATTTTTTGGTCGCTGCCAATTGCCGTTGACTTTATAAGCGATGTAAAGATCACAACTACCTTGAGAGTCTGGAGCATCGCAGGAAGTATAAATCAGAATATTCCCATCCGCAGTAACTGAGCAGGTACCTTCATTGTATTGAGAGTTAATCGTTTGAGCGATACTTACAGGTTTGGTCCAAGCGCCATCCGGTTCCGCATAAGAAGTATAAATATCCTCTTTATCAAAATTCCCAGTCCCATCTCTTTTTGTAAACAGGATTTGTTCTCCATCGGCTGTGAGTACTGGGAAATACTGCAATTGAAAGTTATTGAGCGGATCTTCCAGCTTTTCTTTTTCTATTTCCATTGACTTATCCAACTGTGCAGTTAGAAAATCCATGCTTGTTTTCATCTGAACATAGTAGATGCTCTTTTTGAAAGACTCATCGAACAAGGGGTCTGCTTCCTGAAAAGTTTCATAGGCTTCCTGGAATCTTCCCTGAGCCATATACAGATTAGTAAAAAGCCATCCAAAATCCGCCTTATTCTTTGTTGTGGCATTTTTCCCTGCTAATCTTTTTTTTCCAGCTATTGCCACTTCTTCCGCTTGATCTAAATTACCTTGAGTAATATAGAGCTGGGACATTTTGATGTAGGCTTCCAAAAAAGAAGCCTCTCTATTGATGGCCGCTTTGTATTTTGCTATAGCCAAATCGTATTGTCGGGAAAGAGTTAGTTCTTCTCCTTCTTGATACAATTTTATTGCCTTTCCATCTATTATGGAATAGGTTTGAGCTTGGCTCAGGCTAAAAACAAAGAAAAAGGTTATTCCTAATAGAAAACGGTGCATAAACCTATGGGATGTCCATAAATTTATGAGTTTGAAGCGAAATTTTCCAATTTGGATGACTTTTCGAGTAATTAATAATCAAAGGAGTGAATTTTTCTGCTTTACTCCATTCAGGCTGAAGTCGTAATTCACAACTAGCCTTCACCTTAAGAGCGTGATTTTCAGCAAAGTCAAAATCACTTGCATGAAAAATAACTACTTTCAATTCATCTGCATGATCATATATGGAAGGATGAGGTGCTTTAAACTTCTTTGGCGAAAAACATACCCAATCAAAATTTCCAGAGAAAGGGTGCGCTCCTGAAGTTTCAATATTAGTTGAAAATCCTTTTTTCTTCAGCAAAGCAGTTAAAGGACCCAAATCGTACATCAATGGTTCTCCACCAGTGATTACAACTAATTTACCAGGATACTTTTCTACTTCTTCTACTATTTCATCTATGGATAAAACCGGCCATTTCCCCGCTTCCCAAGACTCCTTTACATCACACCAAACGCAACCCACATCACAGCCACCAAGCCGGATAAAATAAGCAGGATGTCCAGTAAATCTCCCCTCGCCCTGAATGGTATAAAATGCTTCCATCACTGGAAGCGAAACGCCTTTTGCAATTAAATCTTTTGTCTTCATGAATTTTTGATGAAGCGGGCAATTGAACCGCTGGTGAAAATCAAGTGCAAAGGTACGTCTTTGTATTGGAATATAGAAAGAATATCAAAAGCTTAGCGTATGACACTCTTCTCATAACTTTTTCAACATGACTATTCTAAAATTTTCAACAGAGTCCTTTCGAATCACCTCTACTATTTTAAAATTCCTACCCAGACCAAATTTGATCATTTCAGGAAATCTATTTCGAGTTTTAAAAAACACTTTCTTGAACCCATTCTTTTTAGCCCATTCCTCTTGATAATCTGCCAATGCAGTCGCCACACCACTTTTCCTGAATGCTGGCCTCACTCCTCCTATCCAAGAATACAAGACTTCTGGTTTCTGACTTTGATACCCTACTTTAAACCCTACTAACTCTCCGTTTTGCTCCGCAACCAAGGCTAAGTACATATTATCTTTGAGCCGCTCTTTATAAAATTCAAACTCAACCTTTTCATAAAATTCAGGAATCCCCTGATGAATCTGAAAAATCTCTTCGATGCTTCCTTCTCTAACTACTAATTCCATAGGAAAGTAAATTCAATCGTCCTTAAAAACATCAAAGTGGCAAAATCCGGGGATTAAACCGATTCTTGCCACCTTAATAATAAAAGCTTAAAACGTTTACTTTTTCACTGTAGGGTAGGTCACTCCCAATTGTTCCAAATACGTATCATACTTGGTTTCATCAAAGTAATATTTCTCCAACATAGGACGGTATAAGTCCATAATCTGTTTATTAAGATAAATAGGTGCCTCATCGCTGTCAGAGATCATTGGCTTGTACTGCTCCTCTTTTGTCTGCACGTTTTTAAAGTAATCCCAAGCTTCATCCACCAATTCAGGATTTAACAAGAAATCCAAAATGGTCATGGCTTCCGCTTTTGCGCCTGCAGTCACCCCTTTATGAGCAATTGGAGTAGCCATTGCAATGGCATTTGCCCAATGGTGACCTGGAAGTCCAGGGATATTTGAAGGAAATCTCAAGGTAACCGTTGGTAGCACCCAAGACACATCTCCTATATCATCAGAGCCTCCAGAACGAGGAGTAGTAACGGGCAAGCCCAACGTATCCAATTTAGTGGGAAGCCCCTCCACTCTGGTAGAGTTCACTTCCTTTTGCACCGCTTTTGCCAAAGTCTGATCTTCTTCAGACCATTCAGGTAAACCAACTTTCAAGATATTGGCATACATTTTTTCTGCGATCACCTTGTTAAAGTGTCTAGGCCAGGCTGTTCCTAAAATTTTGGAAGTCATTTCAGTATCAGTCATCAAGGCTGCACCTGCAGCCATTTTATTGGCAACTTCATACATTTCCATTATCCCATCGTATTTCACATCTCTGAAATAATACCAAATAGATGCTTTTGAAGGAACTACATTAGGTTGGTCTCCTCCATCAGTAAAAATGGAATGAGATCTTTTTAAGGGATCTAAATGCTCTCTTCTATAATTCCAGCCAACATTCATCAATTCTGCAGCATCCAAGGCGCTTCTCCCTCTCCATGGTGCTCCAGCCGCATGAGCTGCCTCTCCACTAAAGGTATATTCTACAGAAATCAAGCCTGTACCAGAAGCCTGACCATAGCTTACTCCCAAATTATTTCCCACATGGGTGAAAATACAGATATCGATATCATCAAAAAGTCCATCTCTCACAAACCAGGCTTTAGAAGCTACCAGCTCCTCCGCAATTCCTGGCCATAAGATCAAGGTTCCTCCAATATTTTCTCTTTCCATGATTTTCTTCACGGCCAAAGCCGCCGTAATATTCAAAGGTATCCCTGCATTATGCCCTTCTCCATGACCTGGAGCTCCTTCTACAATAGGCTTATGGTAAGCTACTCCTGGATATTGAGAGGCTTTTGGAATATCATCTACATCTGAGCCCAAAGCAATGACAGGACCTTCACCATTACTCCAAGTGGCAAACCAAGCAGTGGGAATACCAGATACTCCCATTTTGATTTCAAAACCATTTTCTGCCAGGATACCTGTTAGGTACTTGGAGGATTCAATCTCCTGGAACCCTAATTCCGCAAAACTGAAAATCTTATCAACCATGACTTGACTCAGTTTAGCATCAGCCTGAACTAGATTTAGAGCTTCCTCTTTTAATGCTTCTTTTTGTTTGGCAGAATACTTTTTCTGGCCAAAAGCAAATTGAGAGATCAATAAGGCAGCACAAACCGAAAGGGCTGACCGCCATAGGGTAGAAATTTTCATAGGATTGGTGGTTTGGTTAAGTTGGAAAATACTAAAAAGTACCGAGTTGATTTAAAAAAAATGACCAGTGGATATAATTTATAGACAAGAGGAATTACAGATTTTCATTCCAAACCCAGTCAATTTTCCTATTTTTGCAGGCGTTTAGCTAAAAAAACACGAATATTTCAATCATGGCGGAATACACATTTAAGGAAATCGAGAAAAAATGGCAGGCATACTGGGAAAAGAACCAAACTTTCCTGGCTAAAGTAAATCCTGACAAACCAAAGTTTTATTCCTTGGACATGTTCCCCTATCCATCTGGAGCTGGACTTCATGTGGGCCACCCGCTGGGATATATTGCTTCGGACATTGTTTCACGTTTCAAAAAATTAAAGGGATTCAATGTATTGCATCCAATGGGCTATGATAGCTTTGGGCTACCAGCAGAACAATATGCCATTCAAACAGGCCAACACCCTGCAATAACTACAGAACAAAATATCGCTCGCTATACCGAGCAACTTAAAAATATTGGTTTTGCATTTGACTGGAGTAAAGAGGTAAGAACTTCTGATCCCTCCTATTATAAATGGACTCAATGGATTTTCATGCAGCTATTTAATAGCTATTATGATCAAGATGCAGACAAAGCACTTCCCATTGATTCCTTAGTCGAAAGATTTGAAGTAGAAGGAAACAGTCAAGTAAAGGCAGTCTGTGACGACGAGACTCCAATATTTTCTGCAAATGACTGGAATGCTTTTTCTGAAAAGGAAAAGCAGGAAATGCTTTTGAAATATAGATTGACTTTTCTTGCTGAAACTACTGTCAACTGGTGTGCAGCTTTGGGAACCGTACTTTCCAATGATGAGGTAAAAGACGGGTTTTCAGAAAGAGGCGGACATCCTGTGGAACGCAAGAAAATGATGCAGTGGTCTATGCGAATCACTGCTTATGCAGACAGACTATTAAAAGGATTGGATAAAATTGACTGGTCCGAACCAGTAAAGGAAATGCAACGTAATTGGATTGGAAAATCCATTGGGGCTGAAGTAATTTTTAAAGTCAAAGATTCTGATGAAACCATTAAAGTGTTTACAACTCGAGTAGACACGATATATGGTGTTACTTATTTAGCCTTGGCTCCTGAATCTGATTTGGCTGCTTCATTGATTACAGAAGATCAAAGAGAAACAGCAGAAGCTTATATTGAAGTAGCTAAAAATCGTTCAGAAAGAGAGCGAATGAGTGATGTAAAAACGATTTCTGGAGCATTCACTGGTTCATATGCTATTAATCCATTCAACGGAGAAGAAATCCAAATATGGGTAGCTGATTATGTTTTGGCTGGTTATGGTACAGGCGCTGTAATGGCAGTACCGGCTCACGACGAAAGAGACTACAATTTTGCCAAACATTTCGGACTGGAAATCAGACAAGTGATCGAAGGATCGATGGAAGAAGGCTCTTTCCCAGGCAAAAATGGATTCATTATTAATTCTGGGTTCATTTCCAACATGTATATGAAGGAAGCCATGACCAAGGCTATTGAGTTTCTGGAAGAAAAAGGCATTGGAAAAGGGAAAATCCAATATAGAATGCGTGATGCGATTTTTACTCGTCAACGGTATTGGGGTGAGCCTCTTCCTGTTTATTTCAAAGATGGACTTCCATATTTGGTAGATGAAAAAGACCTTCCATTGGTATTGCCGGAAGTGGACAAATACCTACCTACTGAAGATGGAGAACCACCTTTAGGACGAGCCAAAGACTGGACATACAAAACTTCTGAGGGAGAGTATCCATTAGAATTAAGCACGATGCCAGGATGGGCAGGATCAAGCTGGTATTTCTTCAGATATACGGATTCTCAAAATGACTCCGTGTTTGCAGATCAAACAAAAACAGATTATTGGGGTTCGGTAGATTTATACATTGGTGGATCTGAGCATGCAACAGGACACTTGTTGTATTCAAGGTTCTGGACCAAATTCCTTTATGATCTGGGTGTGGTAAGCATCGATGAACCTTTCCAAAAGATGATCAACCAGGGAATGATCCAAGGACGATCCAATTTTGTATATAGAGTCTTCCCTAAATTAATTATCCATACAGATGATGAAAATCTAAAACCCAATTGGCCTCAAGTTTTTGTCTCTAAAGGGAAAAGAGATAAAGTTATAAATGGGGAAATTTCAGATTTTGAGAAAAATGAAATTCTTGATTTAGTCAATACAAAATTCATTGAACTGAACCCAGGAATTGATTTCGAACCACTATCTGAAATAAAATTATCAGATATTCATGTCGATGTCAACATCGTTTACAACGATCAATTGAACCTTGAAAAATTCAAAGCTTGGAGGCCAGACTTGGCTGATGCGGAATTCATTTTGGAGGACGGAAAGTATATCTGCGGAGCGGAAGTAGAAAAAATGTCTAAATCCAAATACAATGTGGTCAACCCAGATGATATCATTGAAAAATATGGAGCTGACACCTTAAGATTGTATGAAATGTTCTTAGGTCCTTTGGAGCAATTCAAGCCTTGGAACACCAATGGAATCGACGGAGTTTTCAAATTCTTAAGAAAGCTTTGGAACCTTTACCATAATAATAAGGGAGAATTCCAAGTTTCGGATGCAGAACCAAGTAAAGAAGAATACAAAGCCCTACATAAAGCCATTAAAAAGATGGAGGAAGACATGACTAATTTCTCCTTCAACACATCTGTTTCTAGTTTTATGATCTGTGTGAATGAATTGAGTGGATTAAAATCCAATAAGCGCAAGATTCTAGAACCATTGGCGATTTTGGTATCCCCATATGCACCGCATATAGCGGAGGAACTTTGGAGTTTATTAGGACATACTACTTCTATCACCGAAACCTCCTTCCCGGCATTTGATGAAAGCTATTTAAAAGAAAGTGCTTTTGAATACCCCGTGATGATCAATGGAAAAATGAGAGCTAAAATCAATTTAGACCTTTCACTTTCCAAAGAGGAAATAGAAAAAGCTGCGTTGGCAGACGAGATCGTTCAAAAATGGCTGGATGGAAAATCTCCTAAGAAAATGATCGTAGTACCTGGCAAAATTGTCAATGTAGTCATATAAGTTCTGCTAAGAAGTTAGTAAGGAGCAAAGAAACAAACCCCTGGTTTTCTTTGCTCCTTTTCTATTTTAAGGCCTATTTTTATTTTTGTTTCAATTCCATCTATGATCATCTATACCTATCCTGTACGTACTGCCTTCACAGATCGTGATCTGGAGATGATCCGCCCAGAAATGAAAATCAAGGCGTTGGAATTTACCCAGAATCCAACCCACCTTCCATTTTTCTTTATCTTTCAGTTTTTTCAACTACTATGGTACTTACCCAATACCACCCAATACCTTTGTTTTTTCGGAGGATACCATTCAGTGTTACCTGTTTGGTTTGGGAAAGTATTCAAAAAGAAATGCACAATTCAGGCTGGAGGAATGGATTGCATCAACATGCCTGAAATTGGTTATGGTAACTTTAGAAAAAAATGGCTTCGGAAAGCCACCATCTATAGTTTTAAAAACTGCACATTAATTCTTCCTGTCGCCCAAGCATTAGTCAAACAGCATTATCAGTATGACTCATCAATTTCCCCTAATCAAGGATTGATCAATTTAATCCCAAACCTGACCACTCCGATCCAGGTAATACCAAATGGTTTTGACACCGATTTTTGGAAGGATACTCAATTAAAAAGAGTCCCCTATTCTTTCATCACTGTAGCTACTGGCACCTCCAACCCTTCCAGAGCAAAAGTAAAAGGCTATGATCTAATTGAAGAGTTGGCTACAAATCATCCAGACTGGAAGTTCACCTTAGTGGGAGATTCAAGCTATCAAACTAAAAATCCCAACGTATCCGTATTAGGAAAAAAAACAGCTTCTGAGCTATTAGAACTTTACAATACACATCAATTTTATCTACAACTTTCAGGTTCAGAAGGGTTTCCAAATTCACTAGGAGAAGCCATGTCTTGTGGCTGCATCCCAATAGGTTCTGCAGTAGGTGCTATTCCAGAAATTATAGAAAGAAAAGAATTCATATTGTTTCAAAAAGATATTAAAAAGCTTGAGCTATTAATTGGCAACATTCTTTCAAGCGACTACCTATCTATGCAGGATTTATTTTCTCAACGAATTCAAACGGTGTACCCTTATTCCAGAAGAAAAATGGAGCTCCTTTCAGTACTCTCAGGATAAATCAGCTCATACTAGTGTAAGGCAAGAATTGAAATGGTTCTAATTTAAAGTGATACATATCACTGATTTACGTGGATTTTTAACAGACCTTTCTGAAGATAAAACTTCAAGGTCATGAAAAATTTCATGCTATTTCTATGGATTATTATGGGTTTTTTCCTGTCAGGATGATCAAAAGCCTTTGATTGAGATTCTATAAAACCATCAAAAAGAGAAATGGATTTTTTTAAGTTGTTGAAAATGGTTTATAGACCAAAAAGACCTTCTTAACTATAGGAAGGTTTTTTTTATCCAATTTCCATCATTTCCTCTCTAATCAACAAGGGCTACCTAAAATTTTTGATTCTTCCCATAAAGAAAAAGCCCTCGACCATTTGACACAGATCAAAAAAGATGTAGAAAATCTTTAAAACTCTTTGAAATTAATTTTTCATTAATCCCTCTTTTTTGATTCGATTTTGAAAAATCAAAATATTAAAGAAGAATTCAATCATTTTTCAAAAGAAAAGAGTCATTTGTGATATTTCGAAAGATTTAGAAAATAAAAACCGGTTTTTTCAGATTTTACATTTTCCAAGGCAAAAACACCGATTTTTTTAACCGGTTTTTTCAGATTTTACATTTTAGTTAATTAACCACTTCAAAAAAAAAGGGGGCTTTTAAAAAAAAGCCCCCGCAGTGGGTCCATTGTCAATCGTCTAAAACCAAATAAAGTTTGGCAAAGATGCCTGTTAATCTGTTTTTATGACTTTTATAATTCCTTAAACTTAATAAAAATGAATTAAATCACACAAAAACAAACAAAAATTTTTTGAATATTTTCTCTTGATTTTAACCTGCCGAAGACTGAAAGACTTTAGGCGTTAGTCCATATTCCTGCTTAAACGCCCTAATGAAATAAGTAATATTCCGAAAGCCTGCCATATAGCATACCTCTTGAATTTGGAATTGACCAAGTTGGAGATATTGTTTGGCTAGTTTCAATCTTTCATGTAGCACAAATTCCATGGGTGTCAATCCCATATCTTGTTTAAAGGTTCTTAAAAAATGAGCTTTGCTCATGCAGGCTTCTTTGGCCAATTCATCCAGGGAAATGGTTTCCCGGATATTCTTTTTAATATAGTCTACCACATGAGCCATTCGATTTCCTGTAGCAAGCTCCTTATAGGTTTTTTCCATCATATCTCTGGCTTGAGTCTGGCTCAATCGAATTAGTAATTCTTTCAATGCCAAGGTCGCGATCAAGTCTTTTTCTTTGGATCCATCCTTCACACCAATTCGAATGAAACGATTAATAATCTCGGAAAGATCCTTAGTATTAATCAAATGAAAATAGCTTAAATCGAGTCCCCAATCCTTGGAAATCATTTTATCAGGAAACTTTTCATTTAAAAGATTGAACGTTGCCTCTATCATTTCCTTTGAAATTGAAAGAGCAATACATTGAGTAGGGTTATCTAACTTTGCCTCGGGAAAATCAATTTTCATAACTTCATTAGGCGGAACAATAACAGATTCTCCAGGCAGGTAATCGAAGCCCGGCTTATCGAATAAGTGCATCACTTTTTTGCCTTTCAACATGGTAGTCAATACCAAGTCTCCAAAAACCAAATTCACATCATCGGCTTGTTGATGTGTTTCAAAAATATTCAATTCACAGTTTTCAAGGGTGTAGGTGGTACGGTTCTCCACCAGCGTTTTTAAATCCCTTGCATTTCTCCAAGGTACACCTGCTACAAAGTTATTTTGGGTCATGACAATAAAAATACTAATAATTCAACGCTTCTAATAAAGTAAAGTTTATAGTTCACCTGTTTATATGGAATTCCAACATGCCCGAGAATATCATTTCAGGTGGATGAGATGATGATTCAGTGTAATTTTTTAGAAAAGATTATAATGAAATTTGATTTTAACCAAAATAACCGTCTATTATGACAACACAAACATTATCTCAATCCAAGCCTGTAGACCGCCCAACTGTCAAGGCTAAATATGATCACTTCATTGGAGGAAAATGGGTTGCTCCAGCTTCTGAGGAATATTTTGACAACATCTCTCCAATTGATGGAAAGCCATTTACCAAAGCTGCAAGAGGGAATAAAGAAGACGTTGAAAAAGCAATTGATGCTGCACATGAGGCTTTCAAGACCTGGTCTAAAACATCAGCAGCTGAAAGAAGTAGGGTTTTAAATAAAATCGCAGACATTATTGAGGATAACCTTGAAATGTTAGCAAGATTGGAGACAGTCGATAATGGTAAAGCACTTCGAGAAACCAGAGCTGCAGATTTACCTTTATGTGTTGACCATTTCAGATATTTTGCCGGCGTGATCCGTGCAGATGAAAGTACGATTTCTGAGCATGATGAACACACAGTAAGTATTGCCTTACACGAACCACTAGGAGTAGTTGCTCAAATCATCCCCTGGAATTTCCCTCTTTTGATGGCGACATGGAAAATAGCACCAGCATTGGCAGCAGGATGCTGTACCGTTGTAAAACCTGCTGAACAAACTCCAACCAGCATTATGGTCCTGATGGAGTTGATCGCTGATGTTTTACCTCCTGGAGTAATTAATGTAGTAACAGGATTTGGAGTCGAAGCGGGTAAACCCTTGGCCACATCCACAAGAGTAGCAAAAGTTGCTTTCACCGGAGAAACTACCACAGGTAGATTAATTATGCAATATGCATCTGAAAACCTGATCCCAGTAACTATGGAGCTAGGTGGTAAATCACCAAATATCTTCATGAAATCTGTAGCAGATGCAGACGATGAGTTTTTTGACAAAGCAGTTGAAGGTGCTGTGATGTTTGCTTTAAATCAAGGCGAAGTTTGTACTTGTCCATCCAGAATCTTGGTCCATGAGGATATATATGACAAGTTTATGGAGCGCGTCATTGAACGAACCAAAGCCATTAAAATGGGGCATCCGCTAGCTGAGGATACCATGATGGGAGCTCAAGCATCCAACGATCAATACGAGAAAATTCTTTCTTACCTAGACATTGGCAAGCAAGAAGGAGCCATCACGCTATGCGGTGGAGAAAAAGCAGGATTGAATAGTGGACTGGAAACAGGGTACTATATCAAACCGACCATTTTCAAAGGAAATAACAAAATGCGTGTATTCCAGGAAGAGATTTTCGGTCCAGTAACTTGTGTAACCACCTTCAAAACCACGGAAGAGGCAATTGCAATCGCCAATGATACCATGTATGGCCTGGGAGCAGGATTATGGTCAAGAGATGCACATGAGTTGTATCAAGTTCCACGTGCGATTCAGGCAGGTCGTGTTTGGGTCAACTGCTATCATGCTTATCCAGCTCATGCTCCATTTGGAGGATACAAAAAATCTGGATTTGGTAGAGAAAATCACTTGATGATGCTAGACCATTACAGACAAACTAAAAACATGTTGATCTCCTACAGTAAGGAGAAACTTGGATTCTTTTAATTGTCAATCTAAACAAACCAGAAAAGGCAGGAGAAATATCTTCTGCCTTTCTTTACATTACCCAAAAACCAAAATAACATGGAACCCATTAAAAGAGTGTTAATCACCGAACAGGCAAAAGAAGTAATTGATACCCTAAGAAAAAGATTTGGGACTGAATTGATGTTTCATCAAAGTGGAGGATGCTGTGATGGATCTTCTCCCATGTGTTTCGAAAAAGGAGACTTCAAAGTAGGCAGTCAAGATGTATGGCTAGGGGAAGTTTATGGCTGCGATTTTTTCATGAGTGCCGACCAATTTGAATACTGGAAACATACTCAGCTCACATTGGACGTGACACCGGGAAGAGGAAGTAGTTTTTCTATAGAAATCCCAATGGGAATACGGTTTATGATTCGTTCCAAACTATTCACCGAAGAGGAGTTAAAAAACCTTAGTCCTATAAAAAGTGGAGAAGAACTCTTAAAAGAGGACTAAACTTATTTTGGATTCAGGTGACATTACATTTTTCGCTATCTTCAAAAGCATAACCATTAGCTATGAAGAAATTATTATTTGCATTAGGAGTAATTACGATCCTTTATTTTATAGCCACTTATTTCGTTCCTCCCTATATTGAAGAACAGCGGAACCCTGTAAAATCTCCCCCACCTTATTCTGTGTCCTCTGAAGCACAGGAAATTTATGATCGACTGGATTTTATTTCAGACCTTCATTGCGACGCATTATTATGGGGTAGGGATTTAACCCAAAAAGGCACCATCGGACATGTTGACTTCCCAAGGATGAGGGAAGCGAATGTAGGTTTGGAAATGTTTACGATCGTTTCAAAATCCCCTTCGGGACAAAACATGAAAAGTAATAGTGCAGATACTTTCGACAATATCACCCCTCTGACAATTGCGAAGGGAGAAGCCCCCAATCAATGGTTTAGCCTAATCAATAGAACACTAGGACAAGCCGAAAGCCTACATCAATTTATCGAAGAAGAGAATGGAAAAGTAATTTTTGTTCATGACAAAAAAAGCTTCGAAGAATTAATCTCTGCTCGAAACAATGATAAAACAGTAGTTGGTGCCATGTTGGGTATAGAAGGCGCACATGCCTTGGAGGGATCATTGGAAAACTTGGAAAAAGTTTACGAAGCTGGAATTCGAATGATCGGCCCCACCCACTTCTTTGACAACGAACTTGGAGGCTCAGCACATGGAGAAAACGGTACTGGTTTGACTGACTTTGGAAAATCTGTCATCAAAAGAATGAACGAGCTTAACATATTTGTAGACTTGGCTCATTGCTCACCTGCCATCGTGGAAGATGTTTTGGAAATGACTACAAAACCAGTCATGGTTTCTCATATTGGCGTACAAAGCGTGCTAGATTCTCAAAGAAATCTGAGTGACGATCAAATCAGGAAAATCGCCGCTAACGGAGGTATTATTGGGGTTGCTTTTTTTGATATGGCTGTAGGAGTACCAGAAATCGATGGAATTGTGGCAACGATGAAACACATTCGAGATTTGGTAGGTATCGAGTACATTGCACTTGGTTCTGATTATGATGGAGCAGTGGAGGTACCTTTTGATATCACTGGCTTGCCCCTTATTGTAGAAGCGCTCCTAAAAGAAGGTTTTACTGAAGAAGAAATTCGGGCAATCATGGGAGAAAATGTAAAGCGGTTCTTTCTTAAAAATTTGATCTAATGAACGAATCTCAAATACATCAGGAGAGTAAATACTTTCGAAAACTTCAAGAATATTTAAGTGAGTTTGTCTACGGAGGAATCGATGGAGCGGTCACCACATTTGCAGTAGTCGCAGGTGGATTTGGAGCAGATTTAGATGCTGGCATCATCATCATTTTAGGCTTTGCCAATCTATTTGCTGATGGGTTTTCTATGTCCGTAGGCGCCTATCTATCTGCAAAAAGTAGTAAAGAAAACTTCAAGAAACATGAAGCCATTGAATATTGGGAAATCGAAAATCTTCCAGAAGTAGAACGAGAGGAAATTGTTGAAATCTACAAAGCAAAAGGATTCAAGGGAGAATTATTAGAAAAAGTGGTGGAACAGATCACCTCCAACAAAGAATTGTGGGTTGCGGAAATGATGAAAGATGAACTCAACCTCATGCAGGAATCCAAAAGCCCATTTAAAATTGGTCTGGCTACATTCATTTCATTTTTATCAGTAGGATTTATTCCTTTATTAGTTTACTTATGGACCTATTTTAATCCGTCTGAAATAAACATATTCCTATGGACAAGTATTCTTACCGGAATTGCTTTTATAATCATAGGCTGGCTAAAATCTATTGTCAATCAAACTTCAGAGTTTAAAAGCATTACTGAAACACTTGCTCTTGGAGTTTTGGCGGCTGTGGTTGCCTACTATGTAGGAGACCTATTAGAAAATTTTTTTCTTAAGTAATTATGAAAACAATCGATGAAGTTTTGTTGCGCATGGATGAGATTGTAGCAGAATGCGAGCAAAAGAATTCAAGGATAGGCTATTTCGCTATATTATATAGACAAGTGACCCGTCGGATTAAAAAAGGAATTGAACTTCAGGAGTTTGAAGACAATCTAAGAATGGAGCGACTAGACGTTCTGTTTGCAGGTAGGTTTATTGATGCATATGATACTTGGAAATCCGGACAAAAACCTACCAAAAGTTGGGATATTGCATTTGAGGCTAGTAAATCAAGTTCTTACTTAGTATTGCAGCACTTGTTTTTGGGTATCAATGCTCATATTAACCTAGACTTAGGCATTTCTGCTGCCGAAACGATGGGCAGCAAGCCTCTAGAGGGAATTCAAAAAGACTTCAATAAAATCAATTCCATCTTAGCAGAATTGGTAGACGGCGTAAAAACAAATATTAGTAAAGTTTCTCCGATTTTTGGCTTATTGATTCCTCTGGCAAAAGGACGTGATGAAATGCTCTTGAATTTCAGTATTCAATTGGCAAGAGATGGTGCTTGGAAGTATGCAGGAGAATACTATGCAGATTTGGATCGGGAATCATTAATTAAAGATCGGGATTTGAATATTTCAAACTTGGCCAACAAACTGATTCGCCCAGGAAAATTTCTTTCCTTCTTGGTGAAAATCATTGGCGTTGCTGAATGGAAATCTGTTAGCAACACTATGAATCAACTAGACATAGTAGCACATAGATCAATCTAAAAAAAATAAGGGCAGTAAACCGAACTACCCTTTTCAAATTAGATTCTATATTTTGATTCCAGGTCAGCAATTTCTGACTCTGTCATTACCTCATTTTTCCGATTGGTTTTCTTCTTTTTCAAATCGGTAGCATAAAAATGGGTTTCCTGAAAGTAATCCACCCTCGCATTGGATTCACCCATAGCTTTGGTCCATTTTTCACTCTTAAAGAGTCTCACTTTGTCTTCATGCAATTCTAGATATTCATCATAAGGACCTCTTGGCGAAATTAATTTCACAAAAATCGGAGCAGTCTCAATTGCAATAAAAAGAAGCATAATAAAAACATTGGCCATAGCCATCGCTCCGCTTTCTTCCGTCAAACTAGATAAAGCATCCATTCGTGCTGCTAGCCCATCAAACCCTTCTATTCCAGGCTGCTGTTTTTCAAACTCAGCTTGTCGTAAAGCCATAAAGTCCCTGATTTGAGCTTCTACAGTATCTATTCTAACTTGATTTCTAGCTCTTAAATCATCCAATGCCATTTGAGCAGCATCCAGTTGTTGTTCCTTTTTCTTTGCATTGGTGCCAATCCCCACTATTCCGCTGGTACTGGCAGTTTTCTCTCCAAACCGTTCGGCATCATACTCTCTTTGTACTTGGTCTCTAAAAGCTTCTGCATTCAAAACCTCTGCTTTCAAAGTCTCTATTTTCAATTCCAACTCCTGTATTTCTGGAAATCCTTTCGCAAGGTTTGCCTTCGATTGAGCAATGAATTCGGTTCGTTTCTCATCAATTTTACGATTGATCTCACGCTCAAACATTTTTAGCTCAAGGGGTTTTGAAATAACAAGTGCAAGCAATACTGCCAACACCAACCTGGGTATCGCCAATTTCCATTCTCCCCAAGCACTCTTCTTTTTCCTCATGCTAGACACAATAAATCGATCTAGGTTGAAGATCATAAATCCCCATAAAAGGCCAAATAAAATTGCTGGCCAAACTGATTGGAATACCGTAAATAAGGCATAACCTGCTGCCAAGGCTGCTAGTACTCCTGTAAAGAAAACAGTAGCACCAATTCCTATATATTTATTCGATTCAGTGGGTGATCTTTTCAACAATGAAAAATTCGCTCCACTACAAAACCAAAAAAAACGAGTGAGTTGCTCCATGAAAAGGGTATTTGGAATGATTTGCCTTTATAACGCTAAAACTTCACCAAAAAACTTGGTTCATCACGCTCAAATTATGAAATGTGACGAAATCATGAATTAAAGGCGTTTAAAGGCCTTTTCCCTGGAGAAAATGTGACGAAATTCAAGATGAACAAATCTTCAATTTGTCCGAAGTGTACGAGAATGAGCATGTTATGGACGATTTTGACCATTCCCAAAAAGCGAATATCTTTAGTTTATGAAAACAAATACCCTTTTAGCCGCTATACTTTTTACCCTATTTCTAGGAATAAATCAAGTGTTTGCCCAAGGCAATCGATTCGATCAGGAAGTTGAAAACATCAGCCATAAAATTGACAGCATTGGATGGTCAAAGGGTGAAGTGGTTTTCACTGGTAGTTCCAGTGTAAGAATGTGGAAAAACCTGCAGGAGCAATTTCCCGATGTACCGATTATAAATACCGGCTTTGGCGGATCCACTGCCTTGGATTTATCGGAGCAGTTATTCCCCTTGGTTTTAAGATTGGAACCATCCAAAGTTTTTATTTATGAAGGTGACAACGACATCAGCGGAGGTAAAACTGCAGCAGAAATCATGGCTACTTTGGATCAAATCGTCACTAGAATCCAAAAACAACTTCCAAACACTATAGTCAACTTGATTTCCGCTAAACCAAGCCCTTCAAGATGGGAATTAAAAACTTCCTATATGGTCTTAAATGATTTGATGAGGCAATATTGCACTACGCATGATAATGTCAACTTTGTAAACGTTTGGGACATTATGTTAGATAAAAGTGGAGTTCCCAGAGCTGATATTTTCATAGGAGACAACCTCCACATGAATGAAAAGGGATATGAACTTTGGAAAGAGGTATTCACTCCTTTCTTAGAGAAGTAATTTCTATAAAATGAAGCAGAACGCTTAAAAAAGTGAAAACGCTAATTTATCGGTCAGCAGCTCCAAAGCCCTGATCGATTTAACGGAATTGCCTTTTTCATTGAGTTCAGGGCTCCATACAGCAATGCTAAACTTATGTGGCATTACTGCTGCTACTCCTCCCCCTACTCCACTTTTCCCTGGCAAACCTACTTTATATGCAAATTCTCCCGCTTCATCGTAAAAGCCACAAGTCAACATCAGGGCATTGACTCTTCGGGCATGGCTTTCTGATAAGATCTCTCTATTGGCATAGATGGAATATCCGTCATTGGCTAAAAAGGAAAAGGTTTTTGCTAGCTCCACGCAACTCATTTCCATGGCGCAGTGTGAAAAGTAAACATCTAATACCTCTTCAATTGAGTTTTCAAAATTATTAAAGGACTTCAGAAAATAAGCTAATGCCGTATTTCTAGCTGCATTATTCTTTTCAGAATTCATTACCGCTTGATTAATTCTGACACAATCACAGCCTGAGATCTCGTTGATAAATGCGGATATCTGTTCTAAAGGGTTTTCAAATTTACTGCAAAGAGCATCTGTAATCACCAAAGCTCCCGCATTGATAAATGGGTTTCTCGGTATTCCATTTTCATACTCCAACTGCGCAATAGAATTAAATGGGTTTCCGCTTGGCTCCACATTCACACGAGACCATAATTTTGAATTAAATCGATGGAATACCATGGTAAGTGTATGCACTTTACTGATACTTTGAATAGAAAAAGGTGTTTGGTAATCCCCTACTCCATAGACATTCCCTTGAAGATCCACCAAGGCAATACCGAATTGATTTGGGTCTACGTTGGCGATTTCTGGAATAAAGTCTGCGACTTTGCCTTTTAGGTTCTCTGCTTGTACATCTTGATATACTTCTTCTATTAATTGCTGGTAATCCATATCACAAAAGTTAAAAATTAAATAGAGATTAATTTCTTTTGAAGAAACAATCTACCTATCATTTTAAAAGTGAAGAAGTATGTAATCTGCCGGTATAAAATCAAACTTACCTAAATCAATTCTTTACCGGGCTCATTTATTCCAAGGATTTCAGTGTTTAGATATGATCATTAATATTTCCATAACCTAATTCCCAAATTTTATTCGTACTTTTGCGGCTCAATTAGGCAAACCATGCAGAATATTCGGAATATCGCGATCATCGCACACGTTGACCACGGCAAGACAACATTGGTTGACAAAATCATTCATGCTTCAAAGATCTTCAGAGAGAACCAGCAGTTCGATGACCTGATTTTGGATAATAACGATTTGGAACGTGAAAGAGGAATTACTATTCTTTCAAAAAACGTATCTGTTCGATATAGAGATACCAAAATCAACATCATTGACACTCCTGGTCACGCCGACTTCGGTGGTGAAGTAGAACGTGTATTGAAGATGGCTGATGGAGTTATTCTTTTGGTAGATGCTTTTGAAGGCCCAATGCCACAAACAAGATTCGTTCTTGGAAAAGCCTTGGACCTAGGATTAACACCAATTGTTGTAGTAAACAAAGTAGACAAAGAGAATTGTCGTCCTGATGAAGTCCATGAGGCGGTATTTGATTTGATGTTCAACTTAGACGCTACTGAGGAGCAATTGGATTTTCAAACGCTTTACGGATCAGCTAAGCAGAACTGGATGGGACCGGATTGGCAAAAACCAACGGATTCCATTATTCCATTGCTTGATGCTATTGTAGACCATATTCCTGCTCCAAAAATTGACGAAGGGTCTCTTCAGATGCAGGTAACTTCATTGGATTACTCCAATTTCGTAGGCCGTATCGCCATCGGAAGAGTAAAAAGAGGTACAATCAAAGAAGGTGCGCAAGTTACGCTTTGCAAAGCTGACGGAGTATTCAAAAAAGTAAAAGTAAAAGAACTTCACACGTTTGAAGGACTTGGAAAAGCAAAAGTTACTGAAGTAGTGGCTGGAGACATTTGTGCTGTAACCGGTATTGAAGACTTTGAAATCGGAGACACTATTGCTGCTGCAGAAAACCCTGAGCCTCTACCAAGAATTGCTATTGATGAGCCTACTATGAATATGCTCTTCACCATCAACAACTCTCCTTTCTTTGGTAAAGAAGGAAAATTTGTGACTTCTCGTCACTTGAGAGATCGTTTGATGAAAGAGACTGAGAAGAACCTGGCATTAAGAGTGGAACCGACGGATTCTGAAGATAAATTTCTGGTTTATGGACGAGGTATCCTTCACTTGTCAGTTTTGATTGAAACAATGAGAAGAGAAGGATATGAATTGCAAGTAGGTCAGCCTCAAGTAATTTATAGAGAAATCGACGGAGTTAACTGCGAACCAATAGAAACATTGGTTGTAGATGTTCCTGCTGAATCTTCCGGTAAAGTAATTGAATTGGCTACCCAAAGAAAAGGTGAATTGTTGATCATGGAGCCAAAAGGTGATTTACAACACCTTGAATTCAAAATTCCTTCAAGAGGATTAATTGGTTTGAGAAACAATGTATTGACCGCTACGCAAGGTGAAGCGATCATGAATCATAGATTTACAGCTTACGAACCATTCAAAGGAGCTATCCCTGAAAGAAATACAGGATCTATCATCTCCATGGAAGGCGGCCAATGTACTGCTTATGCGATTGATAAGCTTCAGGACAGAGGAACCTTCTTTGTAAATCCAGGAGAAGAACTTTATGGAGGTCAGGTTATTGGAGCTCACAACAGAGATAATGACATTGTTGTAAACGTTCAGAAAGGAAAGAAACTGACGAACATGAGAGCCTCTGGTTCTGATGACAACACCAAAATTGCTCCTGCTGTGAAGTTTTCTTTGGAAGAATCCATGGAATACATCCAGAAGGATGAATACCTTGAAATCACTCCTAAAACTATCCGAATGAGAAAAATTTATTTGGATGAAGGAGAAAGAACTAGAATGGCTAAGAAAGAAGCTTAATTAGAGCATCTTGAACTATATCAAATCCCGTAGGTAAACGTCTACGGGATTTTTTTTTGACTACTTCACTAAAAATGCAATCGGGAATATGAACTAAAATTTTAAAAAATAAATTTCTTGACTTGGAATAATTTTCCCTTTCAATAAAACTTCATACGTGAAAAAATCCGGCTTGCTTCCCTACCACATATGATGGACTTCTTCTTTTATATATTTTTCATATACGGTTTTTACGACTTCCATTTGTTTTGCAGAAAGAGGTGGCAAATCCGAAACCTTAACATTACTTTCCAATTGCTCCAAATTGGAAGCTCCAGGAATCACGGTACTTACCTCTGGAAACATCAAAACCCACTTTAAGGCAAAAGATGCCAAAGAATAATCCCAGTTCAGTAAAGATCGTAATTCTTCAACAGCAGTTAATCCTAATTCTAATGGCACACCAGAAAAAGTTTCTCCTTTGTCAAAGGCTTTGCCCTCTCGGTTAAAGTGTCTATGATCATCCTTTGAAAAAGTGGACTCTTTTGTGATTTTACCTGTCAATAATCCACTTGCCAGAGGAACCCTTACTATGATCCCAATTTCATTTTTCTTAGCGTTTCTAAATAATAATTCATAGGGCTTTTGCCTAAACATATTAAATATGACTTGGATGGTAGAAACAATATCATATTTAATAGCACTTAAGCCTTCAGTGATCTTTTCTACACTGACTCCCATGGCGGCAATCTTACCTTCTGATCTTAAATCTTCAAAAAGCTCAAAAATCTCATCTCGCTTATACACAGATTCCGGTGGGCAATGTAACTGAATTAAGTCTAGTCTTTCCAACCCAGTATTACGCAAGCTATCTTCCACATACCTTCTTAGTTTTTCTGTAGAATAACCTTCATTAACATGAGGCTGGATACGTCGCCCACATTTGGTAGCAACATATATTTTTTCTGACCTTTCCCGTACGACTTTTCCTACTGCAGCCTCGCTTAAACCAGCATCATACACGTCTGCAGTATCTACAAAATTTACTCCTTGATCGAAAGCGGAATGTAAAAGTTCTTCTGCAATTTTCGGATTAAAGGGCTTGCCCCAGCCTCCACCAACTTGCCAAGTACCTAGTCCAATTTCAGATATTTCAAATCCTGTTTTTCCTAATTTGCGATAATTCATGGATGTTTATGATAAAGAATGGCCTATAAAAAACCTAAGATTAAGGGAAGATTTAAACAGCTATCAAAAAGCAATATAAATTTTTATCTTTAGAATCTTTGACGATTCTTAAAGCAGTTTTTGAGGAATCCAGAGAGCTTATCAATCCTATTAACATGAAATCAAGAAGACAATTCCTAAAAACCGTAGGCGTAGCAAGTGCTTCAGCCGTATTACCATTAAATTCAATCGCTAACGAAATGGCAAAACAAAAAATGATCCACCAGGTTTATTTTTGGCTTCATGATGTAGCCAATACCAAAGAGTTTTTAACAGAAGCTGTGCCCATGCTAGGAAGGTGTAAAACCGTTGGGAAATTCATTGCAGGTACTCCTGCCGATACTGCTGATAGAGACGTAGTAGATCACTCTTTTCAGGTTTCTTGTACCTTATTCTTTGACAGTCTGGAAGATCAAGACGTATATCAATCAGACCCTCTCCATTTGGAGTTTATTGAAAAATATTCCTCCATGTGGAAGAAAGTTCAGGTGTACGATATAGCTATTTAAAATAAAACTCATCCTGATTCCAAAGTATCACGTATCTAATTTATAAATTTCTCTAATCATGAAAAGCAAACTTTGGCTGTTCAGTTTGATGTGTATCGGTTTATTCTCTTGTAATCCAGGAGATGATCCCACACCTAATCCTCAAGGTGAATTAGTAAGAGACGCAATATATGGTGCTATGGAGGAGTGGTATTATTGGAATCAGGATCTCCCCGTAAAACCAACGGTAACTGATTTCGATTCCAACGAGGAGTTTTTAGAGGCTATAAAGTTTAAACCTCTTGATCGATTTTCATACCTCACTACCCAAGAAGCCTTTAATAATGCATTTGTTGGAAGAAATGCTGGTCATGGGTTTGGATTTGGATTTGATGGAGAGGAAAGACTTTACCTAACCTTTGTTTTTCAGGAGGCTCCTGCGGGAAAAGATGGCTGGGAAAGAGGTTGGGAAATAATAGAAATAAATGGACAAGCTATTTCCAATTACAAAACCAGTTTCGGAGCATATGATTTCAAATTAGGACCTGCAGATCCCGGCATTACCAACACCTTTACTTTCAAATTACCAGACGGAACCACCACTACAAGAAGCAATACCAAGGCTGAATACCAATCAAATTCAGTTCTGTATAAAAATGTAATTGATTTAGGGGAAAAGAAAGTTGGATATTGGGTTTATAATAGCTTCAAGGCTACTGAAGGTTTAAATCCCACTAGAAGTCAAGAAGTTCAGGATTCATTTGAATACTTCGAATCTCAAAACATAAGCGATTTAATCATAGACCTTAGATACAATGGGGGCGGATCTGTTGCAGTAGCAGAACAAATCAACAACTACCTAATTAACACTTCCAACGGTAGTAAATTGATGTATACTAATAAGCTCAATTACCTTAAACCTAACTATGAGAAAAGTGTAAACTTTAGAAAAACCGGAGGAATAAATCTAAATCAAATAGTATTCATCACTTCTAGAGGAACTGCTTCAGCTTCCGAGCTTATTATTAATTCTTTGGACCCTTATTTAGACATCACTTTAGTTGGGGATAATACGTATGGAAAGCCAGTCGGATCTTTTCCATTGTCAAGTTATTTCCCAATACTGAAAGAAAATGAAGTAGAATTAGTACCCATTACTTTTGCGACTGCAAATGCCCAAGGTAAAGCAGAATATTTTGATGGATTCCCAGCCGAGTTTTTAGTAGGAGATTCTCCACAATTCAACTGGGGTAATGAAAATGATTTAAGACTTGCCACTGCACTTCAATATTTGCAAAATGGAACTGTTAGTGGAAGGTTAATGAACTCTTACTATAAACCAAAATGGGAAATGATCGATGCCTTTACTGGTTTAAAGCAGGAATTCCCAGCCTACTAAAGTAAAAATGTTCCGATGAGCATTTAATTTACCTCCCATTGGTTTGACATATATGGAAGACTAGAGCAATTCGAGTTACTTTATTTTTTATGCCGCTCAATTAAAACATCCATCACTTCATCCAATTCATACCCTTTTGCCTCCAATAACACCAAATAATGGTATAATAAATCTGCGGCCTCTCCCATAAACAATTCCTTATTGTCATCCTTCGCCTCAATGACTATTTCGACTGCTTCCTCTCCTACCTTTTGAGCTACTTTATTGATTCCTTTGGCAAAAAGTGAAGCTGTATAAGATTGATCGGTCGGGTTATTTTTACGGTCTTTTATGATGGTTCTAAGATGGTCTATGAATCCGGTTTTAGAGGAATTCACCTCAGCAAAACAGGTATCTGCTCCAGTATGGCAAACAGGACCTCTTGGATTGGCTTTAATTAAAATCGAATCTCCATCGCAATCAAAGGCAATAGAAACTACTTCCATAAAATTGCCAGAAGTTTCTCCTTTGGTCCAAAGCCTATTTTTGCTTCTACTATAAAAAGTCACTAAACCTGATTTCTCGGTTTTTGCCAAAGCCTCTTCATTCATAAACCCCTGCATCAAAACTGTTCCGCTAAACGCATCTTGAATGATGGCTGGCACCAAGCCATCCATTTTTTTGAAATCTATTTTCATGTCTTCTCAATTAACCTTTGAGGTTTCAGAAACCTCGAAGGTTTTGTTAATTATTTACTAGTTTTTTCAGGACCTAGATCCCGATAGCTAATCTGGACGATCGGCCTGACACTAGCTCCTTTTCTTGCCTTTAAAGATTCGGTTCTAGCATTTTGATACTTATATCTAGTGTCTCTTTTACTTCCTTATGCTGATTTCTGAACCTGCTAGATAACTCTTCAATTCAGGTATACCTATCTCCTTGAAGTGAAAAATACTTGCTGCCAGAGCTGCATCTGCTTTGCCAAAGGTAAACACATCTCGGAAATGTCCCATAGTGCCTGCCCCTCCAGATGCAATCACCGGTATGGAAAGTGAAGAAGAAACCTCAGAAAGCAATTCATTGGCAAACCCAGCTTTGGTTCCATCATGGTCCATAGATGTCAATAGGATCTCACCTGCCCCACGATCACAAACTTCCTGAGCCCAAGCTTGGGTTTTCAACAAAGTGGCTTTACGTCCTCCATGCGTATGCACAAAATCAATCCCATCTACATTTCTGGTATCAATGGCGACCACAATACACTGTGAACCGAATTCGGCAGCCATTTCGTTGATTACCTGGGGATTCTTAACCGCTGAAGAATTGATGGAAATCTTATCTGCCCCTGCATTTAAGAGTACTTTCACATCTTCCACGGAGGATATTCCTCCCCCAACGGTAAATGGAATATTTATCGCTTTGGCTACTTTGGTCACTAACTCTGCCAAAGTCTTTCTTTTGTCTACCGTAGCAGTGATATCCAAAAACACCAACTCATCTGCTCCCTCATCGGAATAGATTTTTGCGAGTTCGACAGGGTCGCCCGCATCCCGTAGCTCCACGAAGTTCACTCCTTTGACAGTCCGTCCTTCTTTGATATCCAGGCAGGGGATGATTCTCTTTGTTAACATCTTATTGATTTCTGCTTTTAGCTTTCCTTTTAAACAAACACTGCCAATTCCTCTAGGCTTACTCTTCCTTCATAATAAGCTTTTCCAACTATGGTTCCATAAACTCCTATTTTCTCCAAATCCTCCAAATCTTTGACAGAGGATACTCCTCCACTGGCAATTAATTTCACCCCTGGAATTTCTTGAAGAATTTCTTGATACAGTTCTGTAGAAGGACCTTGTAATAGACCATCTTTGGCCACATCTGTACAGATGACATAGCTGATTCCTTTGGATACATACTCTTTGATAAATGGAATCAAGTCTACTGTTGTAGTTTCTTCCCAGCCTCCCACGGCTATTTTTCTGTTTTTTGCATCAGCTCCCAAAATGATTTTCTCGGAGCCGAACTTGGAAATCCAAGTATTAAATAATTCCGAATTCTTCACAGCTATGCTTCCTCCCGTCACTTGTTTTGCCCCTAACGTAAATGCTTTTTCAATTTCTTCGTCTGCTTGAATTCCACCACCAAAATCAACCTGCAAAGAAGTCCCAGAACTAATTCTCTCCAGTACCTCCCCGTTGACAATCTTCTTTGCTTTGGCACCATCCAAGTCAACCAAGTGCAATCGACGAATCCCAACACCTTCAAATCTCTTTGCCATCTCCAAAGGGTCGTCATGGTATTCTTTTTTACTGGAATAATCACCCTGACTAAGGCGAACACATTTTCCTCCGATGAGGTCGATTGCTGGGATTATTTGCATTATCTGTAATAGCAAGTAGCAATACTTACCGGTTTTAGGTTTGAATTAAATTTATTATTCTCGGCTCCGATCGACCTGACAACTGGCAATCACTTTGTGTGTTATCGAAAGTTGAATTCACGCGAAACGAAGTCAAAGTACCATTAGAATACTTTCAAATACTTAAGAAATTGCTTAATAGCTTCTCTCCTACCAAACCACTCTTCTCTGGATGGGCTTGAATAGCATAATAATTATCTCTCTGTAAAATAGCTGAGAAATCATGGATATAATGAGTCTGTGCAATGGTCAAGTCACTTAACTCGGCATAAAAGCTATGAACATAATATACAAATGGATTGGCTGGCAAATCCTTCAACAATGGATTCGGTACCAAATTCTCCAATTCATTCCACCCCACATGAGGCACTTTAAATTCTTGGGAATTCTCAGGAACAAATCGCTTTACCTTCACAGGAAACACACCCAAGCATTCCGTATCATTTTCTTCTGAATGCTCACAAAGTAATTGTAAGCCGAGACATACCCCAAGAAAAGGTTGCTTCAATACTTTAATCAATTGATCGAGATTACGTCCTTTCAGGTATTTCATGGCAGTACTTGCCTCTCCCTGTCCAGGGAAAATTACTTTATCTGCGTTCCTGATTTTTTCAGGATCATCCGTCAGCTCAGCATCTGCACCTAACCGTTCCAGAGCATATAGCACCGATTGAACATTACCTGAATTATATTTAATGACTGCTATTTTCATTTTTAGAAGGAGGAAGATAGGAGACAGAAAACAGAAGCAATGGTCTTCAGCCTCTCTCCTCTCGTCTCCGGTCAGATTTTATAATAAGGCGACGTCATTACGAACCTCCCCGACAGCAGTCAGGGAGCCATGACGAAGCATTCTATTTTAATTTTTCTTATTCTCAAGAAGCATTTCCTCTAGCACTCGTTCTATTTCCGGAAGTGATTCGTAAAGCTGCTCGTAATTCTCGATCACAAAATATTTATCCTGAAAGTGATCTTTCCAGTATTCCTGATTCAAAATCCTCCTCACATCATATTCGTAATGCTTTGGTTCATTTGAAAGGCTGAATTTAGTCTCTCCAGCCGAACTTAAGATACCAGCCCCGTAAATTTTTAACTCTCCACCCTCTTTTATTAAGCCAAACTCAATGGTAAACCAATAAATCCTACTCAACAACTGAATAGCCCAAGGATTATCAATATGTTTTAAGGCAATTCCTGATAGCTTCTCCAAAAAATCAACATAGGGTTGATTGGTCAACATCGGCATATGGGCAAAAGCATCATGAAACATATCCGGTTCTTCCAAATAATCCAATTGCTCCATTTTTCTCAGCCAAGTAGAAGATGGAAACCTCCGATTATTTAATAAACCAAAGAACAAATCATCGTCAATTAAACCGGGGACAACTTGGACTGCCCATCCTGTGCTTTTTTCGAGAATCACATTCAACTCCTCAAAATTTGCGATTTTATTGGCAGTAAATCCAACTTCTTTCACACCTTGTAAATAGGCTTTAGAAGCAGCTTTGGGTAAGTTAGGCATCTGCCTGTCAAAGAGAATTTTCCAAACCTTAAAATCCTCCTCGGTATACTGATCATATTCCTGCCTAAGTTTTTGAAGTCGCGGGTCACTAAAGACCCAATTTTTAGGTTTCATGTTCATGGTATTTGGGTATATTCTATATTCTGTTTAACTGTTCTTTTGTATATAAGTTCATCATTAGTTAGTAATACAAAACGAGTAAATCACATTACATATTTGCATTCCAAACCTTGTTTTTCCAGTTTTCATACTGGATTGGCCTAAACAAAAAGGCCTACTCCAGGAAGGAATAGGCCTCTATATTTTTTTACCAAAAAACCATAGCATTCCTACCCCTTCATTGAGAATGGTGGTAAGAATGGTGTACAAAGGTTCTTGGTGTCGGATTCACGATCGATTTTTACTAATACTTCTGTAAATCTTGATTAACAATTACTGCATCTAATTTACAGAGAGTTTTCTCTAAAACAATAACTTATAGCAATTCGAATCCCTTTCTCATCGCGAAGCTCTCTCTAATCCAAGAAATCAACCTTGCACTTTGGGCAAAATCAAGTGTTTGTTGACCATCTGAATAGGCTTTCTCAGGAATTTCATGGGACTCATAGATAATTCCATCAGCTCCTGACATCACACCAGCCAAAGCCATCTGAGAAACATAAGCGCGTATTCCAATACCATGAGATGGATCCACTATCACAGGTAAATGTGATTTTGCTTTCAGGATTGGAATTGCATTCAAATCCAAGGTATTTCTGGATGCCCTCTCGTAAGTTCTAATCCCTCGTTCACATAGGATCAACTTTTCATTTCCTCCAGAAAATACATATTCTGCAGATTGCAATAATTCTTCAATCGTTCCAGAAATCCCGCGCTTGATCATTACTGCTTTATCTACTTTACCCAATTCATCGAGCAAATTAAAGTTTTGTGAATTTCTAGCCCCTACTTGATATACATCCACATATGGATACATTTCTTCTATTTGAGAAGTCTGCATCACTTCCGTGACGATCTTTATTCCTGCTTCATGAGCGATTTCATACCAAAGTTTCAGCCCCTCTAAGCCTAACCCTCTAAATGCATAAGGGCTGCTTCTAGGTTTGAAAACTCCACCTCGCATCATCTTCACATTGTTTTGAACACAATGGGCTACCACGGCACGAATCTGCTCTTCGGACTCAATAGAACAAGGACCGGTAATAATGGCCATTTCCCCATCTTTGATAAACACATTATCTCCCAAATCAATGGAAGTAGGTTTTGCTTTCCATTTTTTTGAAACCAATTTATATTCATCAGAAACGATGTGGATATCAACAATTCCATCCAATTGGCCTATTTTCCGGATATCAAATTCCTTTTTCCCTATCCCGATTAAGTAATCTCCTAATTGAGTTTTTACTTCAGTAGTCTTATAACCGATGCCATTGACTTTTTGAATCAATTTTTCCTTTTGTGCTTCGGAAATATCGGGTTGCAATTGAATAATCATTTCTAAATACGAATTATGAACTATAAAGTACGAATCGAACAATTCAGGAATTCGTACTATAAATCAGTTTTTAATGTAACACCTCTTTTAAATATGCTTGAATATCCTGTTTAAGGTCTTTTGAATTTTTCAATACTTTGATAAATGCTGAACCAATAATTGCCCCATTACTATACTCAGAAGCCTTTGAGAATGTTTCTGAATCGGAAATTCCAAAGCCGATCAATCTAGGATTTTGTAATCCCATCGCCTTCACTCGCTTGAAATAAGCAATTTGTTCCTCAGAAATTCCTGCTTTCGCCCCTGTAATGCTATGAGACGAAACCATATAGATAAAGCCATTGGAATGCTCGTCAATTTCACGAATCCTGGACTCAGAAGTCTGAGGAGATATTAGAAATGTATTCACCAAACCGTACTGTTCAAATAACTCTTTGTATTCATCTAAATATTGCTGCATAGGAAGATCTGGAAGAATCAATCCATCAATTCCCACTTCTTGACATTTCTTGCAAAAAGCCTCCATCCCATATTGCATGATGGGGTTGAGATAACCCATTAATACCACTGGAAGTTGGATTTTATCACGAAAACCCTCAAGTTGAGCAAATAGCTTTTTCATGGAAATACCATTTTCCAAAGCAACCATATTACTTTCCTGAATGGTAGGACCATCAGCAACCGGATCAGAATAAGGAACTCCAATTTCAATGATATCAGCTCCTCCTTCCTGAATAGCCTCCATGATAGGCAATGTATCCTCTAGCTTCGGAAAACCAGCTGTGAAATAGATCGAGAGCACCCGATCCTTTTTTGTATTAAATAGTTTATGTATTCGGTTCATGATTTTAGTGATAATTAAAAATGGCAGGTGACCTGTGACTGAAGTAATAGTTCACTTCAACCTTCTTACATCTCATTTCTGACTTCAATACTTTCCCCATTTAATATAAGTATCTAGGTCTTTGTCACCTCTCCCAGATAGGTTGATTACTATCACATCGTCTTTAGCATATTCTATTAAATTCAATGCATATAAGGCATGAGCAGACTCAATTGCAGGAATAATCCCTTCTAGCTTACTCAATTCAATCCCTGCTGCCATGGCATCTTTATCCTCCACGGCAACGAACTCACCTCTACCTACATCGAATAAATGTGCGTGAACAGGGCCTATACCTGGATAATCCAATCCAGCAGAAATGGAATGCGGCTCTACCACTTGTCCATCCTCCGTTTGCATTAAAATGGTTTTGGATCCATGTAAAATACCCGGGGTTCCCAAAGCTGTAGTTGCGGCAGACTTGCCAGAACTTACTCCAAGACCAGCTGCCTCCGCCGCCACAAGTCTCACCTCTGGCGTATTATAATAATGGTAAAAAGCACCAGCAGCATTCGAACCTCCACCTACACAAGCGATGACGATGTCAGGGTTTTCTCTTCCTTCTTTTTCTTTTAATTGCCACTTGATTTCTTCAGAAATGACGGACTGAAATCTGGCCACCATCTCAGGATAAGGGTGTGGTCCTACCACCGAACCGATGATGTAATGCGTATCGACGGGATTATTGATCCAAGCCCGCATGGCTTCATTGGTAGCGTCTTTCAAGGTTTTTGAACCGGAAGTTGCAGGTACTACCGTCGCTCCCAAAATCTTCATCCGCTCCACATTGGGATGCTGCCGAGCAATATCCACTTCACCCATATAAACCGTGCATTCCATTCCCATCAAAGCACATACGGTAGCCGTAGCTACTCCGTGTTGACCCGCTCCTGTCTCCGCAATAATTCGCTTTTTACCTAGTTTCTTTGCTAAAATAATCTGACCGATGGTGTTGTTTACTTTATGAGCTCCGGTATGACACAAATCCTCTCTTTTAAGATAGATTTTAGCTCCGTATTTCTCTGAAAGTCTAGATGCGAAATACAATGGAGTAGGTCGACCTACATAATCTTTCAACAGCCCTCTGAATTCATCCTGAAACTCTTGAGAGGCCATAATCGACTCATAATTCTCCCGTAACTCTTCCACATTGGGATGAAGCATTTCAGGAATATAAGCTCCACCAAACCTGCCGTAAAATCCCTTTTCGTCTACTTTGATCATTTTTATTCTAGTTTATTGGCTTTTAAAAACTGCCAATTAATTTCTTTTTAAAATTTCTCAGTTTTCCAATATTCTTTACTCCCGGAGCATCTTCAAACTTTGAGTTTAAATCCAACCCTACTAATTGGGGCTGCCTTTGGGCTAAATCCAACACTTCTAAAGCTGAATTCTCGTCTAATCCACCGCTGAGAATAAAACCTTTCTCAAAAGGATAGCTCTCCAAAACAGCCCAATTAAATTTCTTTCCCGATCCTCCGTGAGCCGGAGTCGCTGTATCAAATAGAAAATATTCCACCAAGTCCACATATTCCCTCAAAGACTCCCAATCAATTTCCTCAACTACAGAAATCACCTTCCATATCTTTTTATCGGTCTTTGACTTTAATTCGGTCACATAAGCCGGACTTTCATTTCCATGCAATTGAATGACTGATAAATTAAATTCTTCAATTTTAGAAAGTATGGTCTCAATTGAATCATTGACAAACACTCCGACCTTCATGACTTCAGCACTTTTCAAGTCTTCTGATAATTCTGAAGAAATATACCTAGAGGATTTGGGGTAGAATATTAGTCCCATCCAATCAGGTTTAATTTCCTGAAGAAGCTGCTGCACATTCCCGGAATCTCTCATTCCGCAAACTTTGATTTTCATCAGATACCCACCTTCTCCTCTTCCACAAGGAATTTTTTATATTCTTTAATGAAATTGTATGCTGCTTGTTCCGGCCTACTTGACTTCATGAAGTTTTCTCCAATCAGAAACCCATCAAATCCCGCTTTCTTCAAAGTCACAAGCGTAGAAGGATTAGATATTCCGGATTCGGAAATCTTCACAAAATTGGAAGGTATTTTGTCTACCAATTCCAAAGAGGTGTCCAAGGAAACATCAAAGTTCTTCAAGTTCCTGTTGTTGACACCTACTAAATCCAACTCATCACAAATGCTACTTTCTAATTCTTCTCCATCATGTACTTCCATCAGTACTTCCAGCCCCAAAGATTTAGCAAAGGAAGCTAACTCTTTTAACCTGGAAGGCTCCAGAGCTGCAGCAATAAGTAAGATACAGTCAGCTCCAATTGATTTCGCTTCAATAATCTGATATTCATCGATCACAAAATCTTTTCTTAGGATTGGACAGAAATTAAATTTTCTTGCTTCTTTTAAATCTGCATTGTTCCCTCCAAAGAAATCGGTATCAGTCAAAATAGATAGGGCTGAAGCTCCTGCTTGCATATAGCCTATACTTACAGCCTCCACCAATGCAGCTCCGTTGATCAGTCCTTTGGATGGAGATTTCCTTTTGAACTCAGCGATAATCCCAGATTTTTCAGGATCAGTCACATATTTTTTCATGGAAACCACTTTGCCTTCGAAAAAAACACTTTTCTCCAACAATTTTACAGGCACCAAACTGCTCTTTTCAGCTACTTCTTCCTGCTTACGAGCGATAATTTTATCTAGAATATTCATGATTTATCAGGCTAATGAGATGCTGGTTTTTGGATTTACAAGACCTTCAAATACTTCCAGTGCTTTACCCGAAAGCAATACTTCCTCCGCTTTTCCCACTGCATCTGAGAAAGACAATCCCTCTTCTGCTGTAACCAAGGCTGCAGCAGAATTGGCCAACACCACCGAATTCTGGCTTTTTGTCCCTTTTCCTTTTAATATATTTTCAAAGATTTTTGCTGACTCCTGAACAGTACTTCCTCCTAAAATTGAATCTACGCTCAAGGTAGGTAAACCAATATTCTCTGGATTTAATACTCGTTCGCCTTCATTGGAAATCATTTTAAATGGTCCTGTCAGGGAGATTTCATCATACCCATCCAAGGCATGGAGAATAGAAAACCTTCCATTCATATCTTGATATAGATAACCATATAAACGAGCCAATTCAAGACTAAAGACACCCACCAGCTGCTTTCTTGGAAAGCTTGGGTTTACCATAGGACCCAGCATGTTGAAAAAGGTTTTGACACCTAACTCTTTTCTGATTGGGGCTACATTTTTCATCGCTGGATGAAACAAGGGTGCATGTAAAAAACAAATCCCAACATCATCCAGACTTTGTCGGATTTTATCGATATCATTCGTGAATTCATAGCCAAAATAGGCTAATAAGTTAGAGGATCCACATATAGAAGAAACGCCAGTATTTCCATGTTTTGCCACATTTTGGCCTGCTCCTGCTACCACAAAAGAGGAAAGGGTGGAGATATTAAAAGTATCTTTCCCATCTCCGCCCGTCCCGCAAAGGTCCATGGCATCGTACTCCGCAATTTCCACTGGCACACAAAGTTCAAGCATTGCCTCTCTAAAACCTGACAATTCTTCTACTGTGATGCTTCGCATCAGGTAAATCGTCATAAAAGCGGCAATTTGACTTTGGTTGTAATTACCACTGGTTATATTTTTCAATACCTCCTTTGCCTCTAATTGGGTAAGGGTCTTATGGGCAATGAGGTGGTTTAAAATATCTTTCATGATGGGATTGATTTAGCGTTAGAAGAATGATCAGGAATTCTCTAACCAATTTTGAATTATTTGTACTCCATTCTCGGTAAGAATGCTTTCTGGGTGGAATTGAAGCCCTCTTACATCATATGTTTTATGTCTTACTCCCATGATTTGATTATCAGGAGTTTGAGCAATGATCTCTAGTTCTGACGAAAGGGTGGATTCGTCAATAACCCAAGAGTGATATCTAGCTATCTTAAATGTATCGGGAACGCCTTTAAAAAGCAAATCAGGTCTAACAGTCACTTGGGAAGCTACTCCATGAAGTACTTCTGACAAGTTAATCAAACTGCTTCCAAATGCCTCCCCAATAGCTTGATGGCCTAAGCATACTCCCAAAATAGATTTTGTAGCACTATATTTCTTTAACAATTCAGGCATTATCCCTGCATCTTTCGGAACACCCGGTCCTGGCGAAAGCAAGATTTTGTCATATTGGTCGACCTCCTCTAGAGAAATTTTATTATTCCGGAATATATCCATCTGAGTTCCATACCCTAACTGCCGCACGATGTAGACCAGATTATATGTAAAGGAATCGTAATTATCGAGAACTAAAATTCGCATTGTTATTTCTTATTATTTTTCTATTCAGTTATTAGCCCTTGATAATTAAATGCTTTCTGCTGCTCTTAAAGCCACTCTAAGTGCTTCAAGCTTATTAGAAACCTCTTGTAATTCTGAAGGGATAGAAGATTTTGCAACTACGCCAGCACCTGCCTGAAAACGCAAATAGTTATTTTCAGAAACAAAAGAGCGGATTAGGATGGCGTGGTTAAAATCTCCGTTAAAACCCAAATACCCAATGGCCCCTCCATAAAATTCACGGGAGGTATTTTCCAATTCATCTATCAATTCCATCGCTCTATACTTTGGAGCTCCTGAAAGCGTTCCTGCCGGAAATGTATCTGCTACTAATTGGAGTGGATTGGCGCCAGGGGAGAGTTCACCGTTCACTTTAGAAACCAGGTGGATCACATGGGAGTAATATTGAATTTCCTTAAACACCTCCACATTGACATGGATAGATGATCTGGATAAATCATTTCTTGCCAAGTCCACCAACATCACGTGTTCAGAATTCTCCTTTGGGTCGTCATATAGTTTCCTTGCCAATACCGCATCTTTTTGGTCATTCCCTGTTCTTCTGAAAGTTCCTGCAATTGGGAAAATGGTGGCTTTGTTATTCTTTACTACAATCTGGGCTTCAGGTGAACTTCCAAAAATTTTAAAAGACCCATAATCGAAATAAAATAAATAAGGAGAAGGGTTCACAGATCGTAGCGCTCGATAAACATTAAATTCATCCCCTTTAAATGCAGTTTTAAATCTTCTTGAAAGAACTATTTGAAACACATCTCCTTTAAAACAATGTTCCCTACCCTGATTAAGGATTTTCAAAAACTCTTCATCAGTGTAGTTGGAAGTTTCTTCTCCAATTCTTTTAAAAGAGTAAGAAGGGATATTTTTATTATTTAACAGGATTTCAATTTCATCTAATTGAGGCTCTTCCTCATGGCCTTCAATCTGATGTTCAAACATATGCAGTTCATTCTTGTAGTGATCCACTACAATGATATTTTGATAGACCGCGTATTGAAGCATGGGAACATCACTTGGCTTAGTGTTTTTCAGTTGGATGTCCTCAAAATAAGAGACCGTATCATACTGAATGTATCCAAAAAGTCCATTTGTGCTAAATTTAAAGCCATCAGATTCACTTGAGAATTTATTCCCAAAAGCCCTTAAGCTATCCATAAGCCTTAGGTTACTATCCACTGAATAGGTTTCCGTTTCACCATTAGGAAGCTTTTCTTCTACCTGACCTACATTAAAAGTGAAAGTTGCCAAGGGATTAAAGCAGATATAAGAATAACTGTTTTCCTGACCATGATAATCTGAGCTTTCCAATAAAATCGGGTTGACAAATCTATCTCTTATTTGTAAGTAGATACTTACCGGCGTAATCGTATCCGCTAACCGCTTGCGGTAAGATGTGATGATTTGAAAATTTGACTGGGACATTGTTAGGATTTTTTGATCATAAAAAAAGGCTTACTGGGAATTCCAGCAAGCCTTAGTATTTCGTGCAACAAACTTTAGGCACGGGCTTTCTGAGCTTCCCCTTGGAAAGAATCAAAATGCCACCACCAATATTTTACTGCTATTGTTTTCATAAGTTTCGGACAAATTTAGAAACGGATCTGATATGGCAAAACTTCTTTTCAAAATTTTACGGTTATTTTTGAAAAAAAATTCAGTTTGATCCATGGCTACTTTATTATTTCAGTATTTCAAAAGAGTTTTCGATGATTATCAGGTGCTCGTACAAGTAAATCCCAACGATTATACTGGAATAGAATTGATTATTCACCCAGATGGAAAGGTGGAGAAGACCATCATGGAATTTGACGAAGAAATTTTTGAGGATTTGGAAGTGGACGAATTTAAGGCCTGTAGTCCTTTGGAATTCCAACTCCAATTAACTAAAACTTGATGTAAATTAGTGCATACTTAAATTATTCGCCTGATATTCAGTATCACCAGACATTATTTAAGCAAATAATGCATTTATGGATTGTAAACCGTAATTTTTGCCTTACCTTTGTGGCCTAGCGGCACGACCAGCTCCTGCTGAATCCCCCAGGTCCGGAAGGAAGCAAGGGTAGGCGGTTGTAGCGGTGCGATGCCGCTTCTTTTTTGCCCATTTTTTTTGTGAAGGCATCTTAATTCCAGTTCCTAATCTTGATTAATCTTCTAACTTTGCTCAGGCAATTAAATCTATTTAACCTTGGGTTTCTGCCTTTTAAAGGACTTTCCTGATTTTTGGAACATCCCGAAGGAAGAAAACCAAATTCACACCTATTTTAATTTATCAAACATGAAATTCTTTATCGACACCGCTAATCTGAATGATATCAGAGAAGCTTATGATTTAGGCGTATTGGATGGAGTTACCACCAATCCTTCTTTAATGGCAAAAGAAGGGATCAGTGGCGAAAGCGCAGTTAGAGACCATTATAAAGCGATTTGCGATATCGTAGATGATAAAGTCAGTGCTGAAGTTATTTCCACTGACTTTGAAGGAATGATCAAGGAGGGCAAAGAACTTGCGAAAATTGACGATAAGATTGTAGTGAAAATCCCAATGATTAAAGATGGGGTAAAAGCAATAAAATATTTCCATAGCGAAGGAATCAGAACTAATTGTACTCTGGTATTTTCTGCAGGACAAGCCATCCTAGCAGCCAAAGCTGGAGCAACCTACCTTTCTCCATTTATTGGAAGATTGGATGATATTTCTTTCGACGGGCTTCAATTGATTGAGCAAATCGTACACATCTATCAGACTTATGGCTATAACACCGAAGTTTTGGCAGCATCTGTAAGACATACCATGCACTTAATTAAATGTGCTGAAATTGGAGCAGATGTAGTTACTTGTCCTTTGAAAGTAATTACAGGCTTATTAAATCATCCATTAACCGATTCAGGATTGGCACAGTTTCTGGCTGATCATGCGAAAGCGGCTGGAAAATAATCTGAAGAAGGCCGACTATTGTCGGTCTTTTTTTTAATTTCCCCATATGTACATCATTAAAGTAAAAGGCAAAGCAAAAATCCCTGATTACATCCAGATTCGAGATGAAAATTTCGTATTGGTCGCCTATTTTAGGGCAGATAGACCTTTAAAGAATATTGAAAAATTTGGTCTAGGTGGAAAAGAGGAGGAATTGGAGTCATTGATACAGGGACTGCCCTTTGGTAAACTTCAAAAATTAGATCTTTAAACAATGGATTTCAGTACTGATCCCGTATTGCAAATTAGCAATGCCACTATCTTTCAGGGAATAGAACCTATACTTACTGATGTGGACTTCTCAGTAGAGCCCCATGAGTTTGTTTTTTTGATAGGTAGAACCGGAAGTGGCAAGAGCTCGCTTCTCAAAACCTTGTATGCAGATCTAGAACTCAAAAGTGGGAAGGTAGAAATCGCAGGGTTTGACCTCACCAAAATAAAAACTAAGGAAATCCCCTATTTAAGAAGGAAAATAGGAATCGTCTTCCAGGATTTCCAACTATTCAATGATAGAACTGTTGCCGAAAACCTCATTTTTGTCATGAAGGCGACAGGATGGAAAGATTCTTCTAAAATCAAAGCTAGAATGGCAGAAGTTCTTTTATTAGTAGGATTAAACAATGCCGCTAGTAAAATGCCCCATCAACTATCAGGAGGAGAACAACAAAGAGTAGTAATTGCTAGGGCATTACTAAATGAACCTTCTATATTATTGGCTGATGAACCCACAGGAAATCTTGATCCAGATGTAGCCGATGGTATCTTCAAATTATTTCAAGAGATCAATAAAAAAGGAACGGCTATCCTCATGGCAACCCATAACCATGAATTATTACGTAAGTACCCTTATAGAGTCTTAAAATGTGAAAACGGAAAATTATTGGATAGTAAAACCCATGATGTTTCTTTTGGATCAACTTATTAAAAAAATTCAAACATCCCTCCCCTTATTTCGTTCATATAGAGCCCTTTAATACAAATCATATGAAATCAACCAAATTGCTTAAACTATCCCTACTCCTTTCATTAACTGTATTTGGTTGGAGTTGTAAGGATAAAGAGGACACTGAACCAGTAATTGATCAAGGATCAAATACAGCTGTGAATAACTGGATTCTAGATGTCATGGATGAGGTATATTATTGGCTTGACAATCTAGGGACGCCAATAGCTGCAGATTCTGATCCTGAGGATTATTTCAATGCTTTACTTTATAAGCCCACCGACAGATTCTCTGTCATCTATCCTGATTATCAGGAATTAATCAATAATTTAAGTGGTGTAACTTTGGAAGCTGGGTATGAATTCCAACTTTACTTAGAAAATCAAGCTAGCAACAATGTCATTGCAGAGATTTCCTATGTCAAAAAAGGTAGTCCTGCAGAAAGTGCCGGGTTGGTAAGAGGAGACATCATTACGAAGATCAATGGCACCCAAATCACCACTGATAATTATCGAGATTTGTTAAGCGAGATCGAATCCCAGCATTCCATCACTTACCTGAGCTTGAATCCTACCACTTTGGTTTACGAACAACAACCTCCAATAACTTTGGAAACTGTTCAACTAGCTGAGAACCCGAATTACATCGATTCTATTTATACCATAGAGGGGCAAAAAATAGGGTATTTCATGTATAATTTCTTTGCCCCTGGCAATGGAGGGACAAGTACTACCTATGATGATCAAGTGGATGAAATTTTTGCGAAGTTCAAATCTGAAAACATCAATCACTTAATAATCGACTTCAGATATAATGGAGGTGGCTATGTTACTTCTGCTACTAATTTGGCAAGTTTGATTGCTCCAGCTGTCACTACCTCAGATATTTTCTCAAAAACTAAATACAATAGCTTTTTGATGTCGGAGATTCCTGAGTTAAGTGATGTCAAAACTACCTTTAGATCCAAAACTCAGAATCTGGGTAATATTTTGGATGGTAACAGAGTTTATATTTTGACTTCTCCTCGTACAGCATCAGCTTCTGAATTACTAATCAATGGATTGAAACCCTATATGGATGTCTTCTTAATTGGTGATAAAACCTATGGTAAGAATGTAGGATCCATTCCATTTGAAGATGAAGAAAATCCCGAGAATTCTTACGGATTATTACCTATAGTAAGTAGAAGCTTCAATAGTCTTGACCAATCAGATTATACTACAGGATTCACACCTAACATCTCTGTAAAAGAGTCTTCTGAAAGGTTAAGACCACTTGGAGATATTACTGAGCTATTATTGAGAACGGCGATTTCCCAAATTACTGGAACTCCTTCTTCTGGTAGGTTTGAAACCCTAGATCGAGTAGACATAGGCAGTACGCTGGACCGAAAAGTCCGAACAGGAAAATTGATAGAAGAAAAGATCATCAAATAAATGCATTTTGGCCTCAAGAAATTGAGGCCATTTTTTTTGACTTAATTTTTTTGATAGTAAAAATTGGTTTTAACTCAAAATTTCATGACATTTTAATCTCTTAAAACCAAATATCAACCAATCTGGTGTCTAAATCACCAATTTTTAACCAAACATATTATGAGTTACCAAAACAAACTTTGGAGAAAGCCATTGCTATTTGCAGGCTTATCCTTGGGGATTCTAGCATTTTCTTGTCAGCCCCAAGATGAATCCCCCCTATCTTCCGACACTGTAGAATTCATCGGATATAATCATGGAGACATGATCCCTGGAAAGTTCATCGTGACTTTGCAACCTACCGGTTTAAACTTTAGAAAAGATATGTCTTACGATGCGGTACAAGCTGCGATGAGGAAAACCGGTTCTGAACTTTTAGCCAAGTATAGAATCGGAGATGAAAACCTGGGTTTTGTATACGGAAGTAGTATTGAAGGTTTTTCAGTTACTTTAACTGATGACCAAGCTGAAATTTTAGCAAAAGATCCTTCTATCAAGTCTATTGAACCAGATAGAGTAATTGCTTTGGCACCACCTCCAGGAAAAGGACCAGGAAACGGAGGAGGAGGCACTCCTGCTGCACAGCAAGTCCCCTACGGAATCACCCGCGTTGGTGGAGGCCAGACCTATACAGGAACCAAGAAAGCTTATATAATAGACTCAGGGATTGATTCAAGTCATGAAGACCTGAATGTCGATGCAAGTTCAGGGTATAATGCTTTTACTTCTGGGAAAGATTCTGACATCTTAGTGGATGGGAATGGACATGGAACCCATGTTGCTGGTACAGTAGGTGCAATCAACAATGAAATTGGAGTAGTTGGTGTAGCAGCTGGTGTGACTGTTGTTCCGGTTAAAGTTCTTAATTCAAGAGGTTCAGGATCTTATTCTGGTGTCATCGCAGGAGTGAACTTTGTTGCAGCCAATGCCTCTGCTGGTGATGTTGCAAACATGAGCTTAGGAGGTCCTGCATCTAATGCCCTCGATGCTGCTGTTGAAGCATTAGGGACAAGTGATGTAAAAGTAGCTTTGGCTGCAGGGAATGAATCTACTGATGCAAATAATTCTTCACCTGCACGTGCCAATGGGAATAACATTTACACTATTTCTGCAGTAAACAGTAGCGACGTTTATGCTTCATTTTCCAATTATGGTAATCCTCCTATAGATTTTGCAGCTCCTGGTGTAGCAGTGTTATCAACTGTTCCAGGAGGAGGATATGCTAGCTATAGCGGTACTTCCATGGCAGCTCCTCATGTTTGTGGAATCCTGATATGGAACAATCCAAGAAATGGAGGAGAAGTTATCGGAGACCCTGATGGAACCATAGATCAAGTAGCCATCAAATAATAGCCAAGATTAGAAATTATAAAAAGCGACTCAATTGAGTCGCTTTTTTGCTTATTATCAAATTGTTAAGTTTTAATATTCTGGTTTCTAAAACTCTACATAATTTTAAATTTGTAAAAAAGAGATCGATATGGAACTTGTAGCTAGTTTATTATTATTACTTACTGTTTACTTTTTCGGCTCACTCTCGCTCATTCAAGAAGTAATCCAACCAAAAATCTCAATAGAAATTGATCAGGTTTCTCATAAAAAAAACATTGTATCCAATTATTCCAAAATATTGCTTTTAAGCTTTACGACTTCTCTTTTACCTACCACAATCGCTTACTTTTTATTCTTTTAAATAGAATTGACATCAAAAAAAGAGAGCTGAATCTAATTCAGCTCTCTTTTTTTACCAAAACTTTATAGTTTATTGTGCCTTTTTCAAGTTCTCCTTGGCCAATTCATAGGTAGGGTCTAATTGAATAGCTTCTTCAAAAGCAGTTTTAGCTTCGGGCTTTGAGCCTTGGTCTAGATAAATCATCCCTTTCAAGTTTAAAGCAGCTGCTTTCATACTCACTTCTTGAGTGTCTCCATCAGAGTTATTAAATCCAATCTTATCATCCGCCTTTGCATTTTTAATCAACATGTTTGTTGAATTTAAGGCTTCATCATATCGTTTTATCGAATATTGGATAAATGCAGACTTGTAAAGACTGAAGTTATCTCCAGTCAAAAGGTATAAGCTTTCAAAATGTGGCAATGCTCTATCCAAAGCTCCAACTTGCTCTAAGGCGTATGCTGCTATTTCTAAAGCTCCTACACTTTTATCATTTACACTAAGTACATCCATTGCCACCAAAGCAGCAGAGGTATATAAGTTGTTTTCAAAATACAATCCTGCTAATAGTTCTGGATACCTCATATCCTCTGGGTTCCTAACCATTAATTCATATAGTTTTGTTCTGGCTACCAGTGGGTCCGCATAGCGTAAAGCCAATTGGTAAGATGCCTGATCCTGGGTATTCAAAACTTTTTTGGTTTTCTGATCCAATCTAGGGATAGAATCTGCTGTTTGGGCAATAATTGGGCTGGCACAAAGGGCCAGGAGCAGCATGAATAATACGCGCTTCATTTTTCGATTAATTTATTTTGATGATGATTTTGGAAGTTCACTGACTGGAAATAGGCCTTTCGACTTGGCTATTTCAAACATCAATGCTCTTGCCTCTTCGGGCTTATTTTGAATTTTGCCCTCCAATATAGCTTCTTTAATTTCTTCTTTTATCTCTCCCACGATTTTTGATGGAGGAAGTCCGAAAATTCGCATAATTTCCTCTCCTGAAACCGGTGGTTGGAAGTTTCTTACTTGATCTTTCTCCTCAACTTCCAGCAATTTCTTTTCCACTTTATCAAAGTTGTCAAGATACCGCTTTACACGCCTATTATTTTTTGACGTTACGTCAGCTCTACAAAGCTTCATTAAGGAATCTATGTCATCCCCGGCATCAAATAATAGTCTTCTAAGTGCTGAATCAGTTACTTCATCTTTTACGAGAGCAATAGGTCTCAAATGTAGCCGGACTAACTTTTGGACAAACTTCATACGATCGTCCATTGGCAACTTTAACCTTCTAAAGATTCCTGGAGTCATTTTAGCTCCTTTGTCCTCATGACCGTGAAATGTCCATCCCACTTTTGAGTTAAAACGTTTAGTAGCAGGCTTTGCAATATCATGTAATACTGCCGCCCACCTCAACCAAAGATCATCACTCATCTGAGATACATTATCCAATACCTGTAAGGTATGATAGAAATTATCTTTGTGGGATTTATCATCTACAGAATCTACTCCTTGAAGGTCTACCATTTCCGGAAAAAACTCATGGAGCAATTTTCCTACAAACAAAAGTTTAAATCCATAAGAAGGTTTAGGCTCCAATAAAATCTTATTCAACTCGTCAATAATTCTTTCTTTGGAAATTATTTTGAGTCGGGAAGCATTTTGAGTTAGTGCGTAAAATGTATCCGCATCTATATCAAAATTCAACTGAGACGCAAAGCGGATGGCTCGCATCATCCGAAGTGGATCATCAGAAAATGTCACATTAGGGTCTAAAGGAGTCCTAATGATTTTTCTTTTAATATCATTGAGCCCACCAAAAGGATCCAACAGCTCCCCGTAGTTATCCTTATTTAAGGAAATGGCCATGGCGTTGATGGTGAAATCCCTTCTTTCAAGGTCTTCCAAAAGAGTACCATCCTCTACTATAGGTTTTCTGGATTCGGTGCGGTAAGATTCCTTTCTGGCTCCAACAAACTCAAGTTCCCAATCATCCAACTTGATCATCGCCGTCCCAAAATTCTTAAAAACTGATAGGGGCACATGCTCTTCATAGCTGTCTGCTACTTCTTTTGCCAACGCTATGCCACTCCCTACACAAGTGAAATCAATATCCTTTTTTGATTTTTTATTTCTTTCTAGGATCAAATCACGAACATAGCCTCCTACTACAAATGCTTCCACATTTAGCTTTTCTGCTGCTTTTGCAACTTTTTCAAAGACTTCTATCCCTTCTAAATGTGCTTTAAAATTCATCCTTTTAATATTTTCACATCCCCTTCTGCCCCTAAATACAATTCTTTTGTACTAGTGCTGAATAAAGGAAAATAAATATTGGTTTTGACCTCTGGCTTCTCCTGAGAATTTAGCTTTACCAAAACAGGTTGTGAAATTTGAAAAAGTAGTTTATTCCAATTAGGTTCTCGAATCAATGAAAACTGGATCAGTTCATTTCCTCTTGGTCCCTCTTTCAAAATCCGATTTGGCTTGCTATGGTAAATCGTTGGTTTTGAAGCAAACTCAACAATATCCAAGGAGACCTCAGAAAAAGGCTCACAGATTGTTCTGATCTGGAATAGATCAAACAATAAATAAACCCAGTCATTTCCCATAGATGGGGACCATTGATCCTGAGACAGGATGGTTATGGTATTTCCATTTCCATCTTGAATGGAAAGCTTGCCTTCTTTTCTAAATAACTTTAGATACTCTGAATGGTCCAATGTCTGTTTTTTTGTCACAAAAATAATCAGAATATTGAGAGCAACCCTTTTCTAGCCAATTCAAACAAAAAAACCTCCCGATTTAGGGAGGTTTTCAAGTTTAAATCAAGTTGGTTTAGTTTTCCTGTTTGGCGAGTTTTCGATTAACAAAGAAGCTAACCAACAATCCTAACCCACCGAAAATAAATATGCAGGCAGGAAATGAAACATCTGAATCCATCCCACCTTGTTCCAAGCTAGCTCCAATAAGAACTCCTACACCGATTCCAATTGCAAGCAAAGCAATATTCAAAATACCCTCAGAGAAACTAAATTTCCGTCCTGAATTGAAAACAGATGCATCTGCACCCTTTTCAATTAGCGCCAATCTTTCTTTGTTTCTACTAGTTAGGTATACATAGACAATCCCAAATAGAGAAGAGAAGATTATCAGGTTTACAAGCACTGTGGTTGCGTTCATAAGTATAATTTTTTAGGTTTTATTTTCTTTGATGGGGGTAACACCACAAAAGGTTACAAAAACTAAAAAAAAATAATTCGTAACTTCTTTGGAAGTTTTTGCATCTAAGTTAAAAATGCATTTCAAAGAAGACCTCCACTACATAGAAGAGACCTTACTAGGCAACTTAAATGCTTTTGGGCAATTGATCCAAAAGCATGAAAAGTACGCCTATACCTTAAGCTATAGAATCTTGAGAAACCATGAAGAAGCGGAGGAAGCAACACAGGATGCATTTATGAAAGTTTATAGTGCTCTAAAGAATTTTGAAAGAAAATCTAAATTTACTACTTGGCTTTACAAGATTGTCTACCATGAGTCTTTGGATAGATTGAGAAAATCCAAAAAAGACACCATTGAACTAGACCTAATTCTTGAAACGGAAGAAACTCCAACTGAATTTGTGAATGGACTAAATCTATTGCATAATCAGGAACGAAAAAAATTGATCAAAAAAGCGCTAAATAACTTGAAGCCAAGAGAGTCAGCGGTATTGACATTATTCTATTTAGAAGAGCAAAGCATAAAAGAAATAGAACAAATAACTGACCTGACTGAATCGCATATTAAAATACTTTTGCACAGAGGTAGAAAAAACATGTTATCCTCTTTACAAAAGATCACCAAACAGGAATTAATCAATTTGCTATGAAAAATCTAACTAACCAGGAAGATGCTTTTATGAAAAAACTTTTCTCAGAAGCAGGAAGCGAATCCCCTTCTATGGATTTTCATCAAAGAATACTATCTCGCATAGAAGCAAATAAAACAATTGTATATCAACCTTTAATTTCACCGGGAATTTTAAAATTATTAGGTATGGGGATTATTTCTTTAGTATTGATTACTGTTTTATTTTTACCAGGCCAGGAAAGTTCAACACCCTATTTGAAAAACATATCAGATTTGATTTCAAGTCCGGTTTCCATTAGTTTACCTAAATTACACTTCCCTAAAATACAATTGGGACCGGTATTTAATACTTCCTTATTTGCATTTTGTTTTTTAATGGGGACTTGGATAATTTATTTAAGGAAAAAATATGATTTACAATAAAAAAAGGCAGCTCAATGGCTGCCTTTCTTGTGAAATTATATTGAATATTAATCTCTTAACCAATTAATGAAAGTTTGATAGCCTACTCCAATCTCTCTTGCGAAAGCTGCTTTGGTCTTCTTACCAGCAGCCTCAACTTTTTTCCACTCTTCTACTATTTTACTTTTTTCGGAATCTGAAAAAGTTCTTCTTTTGCCAGACTTTCCTTTAGTAGAACCAGAGCCACTTAAAAGGGAAATCAATTCATTTAGATCATTTAAAAATTTAGAATCTGTTAAATCTAAACCTGCAGCTTCAAGCTTTTTGATCACCTCACTTTTTGGGTTCACTGGAGTTACTGCTATTCCCTTTGCAGCAGCCTCATGTAAATCTATTTTTTCACCTTCAGCAGTCACATAAACAAAGCCATCACTTTTCTTCAGGTCGCTAATAGATTCTTTAATCAAGTCTTTCATAATTCGAATAGTTTGTCCGATTTTTTTTTAATTAGATGCAATATATATAAATAACTAAACAGGAAAAACTTATCTAATAAATTTTAATATAATTAAATCACTTAAACATATCAATATATATTTCTCAAAAAAGGATCTAAAATGAATACCTTTTAAAAAGAACCAATGTTCACATAAATCAAGTTTACAATGAATTTAGATTCCATTTTTTTTAGAGCCCATAGAATTCAAATTAATTTACTCAGGGAATTAGATAGAGCTTCAAGGATTATTCATAACGGCAATTAGAAGGAATAACCCATTTGGGTCAAGTATATTTCTTTCCTGAATTAACTAACCAATTCAAAACGACTTAACTCTTTAAATTATTTAAATAAAAAGACGATTTTTTTTTATAGAAATATACAACTGTAAATAACACTTACTTATTAAAATACTTAACACATAAAAGTCATCAAGCATATAAATAATTCCTATGAATCAATTGATAATCAATACTTTTCAATAGAAAACAATAAAACATCAATAAATATCAGTTTGAAACAACGGTAAAAAATCAACAAAAATTGCTTGGCAAACTCTTTATAAACCATTCGAACTTGGATTTCCAATTTTCATACACAATCAGATTTGTCACATATTGTCGAGAGCTAAATAGGCTTTTAGATCAAGCTCGAAAAAATCCTTTTTCGGAAAATGAGAAAAATCAAAAGGATAAAAGCCCTTAATCGGGAATTTTCCGTAATTTTGAGCCCCATAAGAATTAAACCAAAAATCATTCTGCCTCCATTCTTATGGGATCATCAACAAAGTACATATTCATTACAGGAGGGGTTACCTCCTCACTTGGAAAAGGCATCATTGCCGCCTCTCTTGGCAAATTGCTACAGTCCAGAGGATTTAAAGTAACCATCCAAAAATTCGACCCCTATCTCAACATTGATCCAGGAACATTAAATCCATATGAGCATGGAGAATGTTACGTGACAGATGATGGAGCTGAAACCGATTTGGATCTTGGACATTATGAGCGGTTTTTAAATATTACTACTTCTCAAAACAATAATATCACTACAGGTAGAATCTACAACAATGTCATTACCAAAGAACGCAAAGGTGAGTTCCTTGGTAAAACAGTCCAAGTGATTCCGCATATCACAGATGAAATCAAAGCCAATTTCTATAAACTTGGTGAAGATGGTAAATACGATGTTGTCATTACTGAAATAGGAGGATGTGTAGGTGATATCGAATCCCTCCCTTTTATAGAGGCTGTTAGACAGGCTAGATGGGATTTAGGCGCTAATAATTTTCTAGTAATCCACCTTACGCTGATTCCTTACTTAAAAGCAGCAAAGGAATTAAAAACCAAACCTACCCAGCACTCTGTCAAGCAACTTCTTGAGGCCGGTATCCAACCAGATATCTTGGTTTGTAGAACAGAGCATCACCTACCAAATGATGTGAAGAAGAAATTGGCATTGTTCTGTAACGTGCAATTGAACTCTGTCATTGAGGCAATGGATGCAGACTCCATCTATGATGTTCCTTTATTGATGAAAAAGGAAAAGCTGGATGAAAGAGTCATGACCAAATTGAAGCTATCCTCCAAGGAAAATACAGATCTAGAAAACTGGAAAGACTTCTTGGGCAAACTTAAAAACCCTACTCAGGAAGTAACGATTGGTCTAATAGGAAAATATGTATCCTTACCGGATTCCTACAAATCCATCATTGAGTCCTTTACTCATGCTGGAGCTTCCATCGAGTGCCATGTCAACCTTAAGTTGATGTCTTCTGAAGAGATCAATGCGGGAAATTATATTGAGAAGCTTGAGGAATTAGATGGTATTCTCGTAGCTCCTGGTTTTGGAGAAAGAGGTTTTGAGGGAAAAATTGAGACTGTAAAATATGCTAGAGAAAATAAAATCCCATTCTTTGGAATTTGCCTAGGAATGCAAGTCGCAGTTATAGAATTTGCCAGAAATGTATTGGGCCATGCAAAAGCCAATAGTACTGAAATGGATCCATATAATCCTTACCCAGTCATTGCTTTGATGGAAGAGCAGAAAAAAATTGACCAAATGGGAGGAACTATGCGTTTAGGATCCTACGCATGCGATTTGAAAAAGGGAAGCAAGGCTTTTAATGCCTATGGAAAAACCAAAATCCAGGAAAGACATCGTCATCGCTATGAGTTCAACAATGATTTCTTAGAGGAAATTGAGAAAAATGGTATGCTGGCGACTGGTAAAAACCCTGATACAGGACTTGTGGAAATCGTTGAAATTAAAAACCATCCATGGTTTGTGGGCGTTCAATTCCACCCAGAATACAAAAGTACAGTTCTAAACCCGCAGCCTCTATTTGTGAAATTCATTCAAGCGGCAATCGATAATAAAAAATTAAAGTAACACAGTTTATTTGCGGGATCTAATTCCCGATTCTATCCTATTATTATGGACAAAAATCAAGCGACAGGTTTAATCCTTTTTGCTGCAGTAATTTTAATCTACTCCTTTTTCTTTGCGAGTGGCCCAGAAATTCCAGTAGAAGAGACGCAAACTCCAGTTCAAACAGAAAGCGCAACTCAGGAACCACAACCTGCTATGCAAAGCCAGGTTCTTGCAGAAAGCGACAGCTTAGTTTCATCGGAAAAAATCGCTAAATATGGTGCCTTGGCAACTTTGACCTCTGGAGAGGAAAATCAAGTCACCTTAGAAAACGATCTGATTCAAGTTTCTATTTCGACCAAAGGTGCATTGGTCGATGAAGTAAACCTAAAAGAATTTAAGAATTGGAAAGAAGGCCCCTTGATGCTTATCGATGCCGAAAGTTCAAAAATGGACTTTAGCATAGAAAGTAGAATGGGGAATATTTCCTTAAATGAGCTATACTATACTTCTGAAGCAAGTACTGAACAAGATGAAGAAGGTGTTACCATTCATGTTCTTACTTTAAGTGCTGCCACTGAGAGCGGGAAAATTTCACATATTTTCAAGCTTAAAGACGGAACCTACGAAGTAAACAAGTCATTCCAAATTGATCGTTTTAACGGCTATTTCACGGGAGATAATATCCAATTAGCATGGTCTGATTTAGTCAAAGCCCAAGAGAAAGATTTAGCTGAATCCAGAAGAAAATCTCAGGTCAATTATTATTTGAGTTCTGGTTCTTATGAAAACTTGGGAGTTGGTGATGACCTAGAACAAGAACAAGTAGCAGAACCAGTAAAGTGGATTGGTTTCAGTCAGCGCTTTTTTACTGCAGGGATCATAGCTGAGGATTCTTTTCAGAATGTAAGTCTTGCACAAAGCACTCCGCAAGACAGCTCCATCGTTAGGTCTATGGAAGCTTCTTTAAGTATTCCTCTAAAAGATGGTTCTGCGAACTACACCTATTACTTTGGTCCTAATAACTACAAAACTTTAAAGAAAGTAACTCAAGACTTCGAAAAGAATGTGGACATGGGATACTTCTTTGTGAGCTGGGTGAACAAATACATCATTGTCAACCTTTTCGCTTTCCTTGAAAAGTATTTCAGCAACTACGGGGTTATTATCATATTGATTGTATTGATCATTAAGCTTGCACTTTCTCCATTGACCTATAAATCTTACATAGGGATGGCCAAAATGCGGGTAATCAAACCAGAAATTGATGAGTTAAAGGAAAAGTACGGAGATGATCAAACCAAAATGCAACAAGAGCAAATGAAGCTTTTTGGTCAATTAGGAGTAAGTCCTATTTCAGGTTGTTTACCAATGGTATTACAGATGCCATTCCTGTTTGCCATGTTCTTCTTCTTTCCTAATGCAATACAACTGAGACAAGAATCTTTCCTTTGGGCAAGTGATTTATCGACGTATGATACCTTTATCAATTTGCCTTTTACGATTCCATTCTATGGATCCCATGTCAGTTTGTTCACCTTATTGATGACGGTTTCACAGTTGATCTATACACATTTCAATAATCAACTGACCACTGCCCAAGGACCTATGAAAAACCTAGGATACATCATGCCGGTAATGTTCATGTTTATCTTGAACTCCTACCCTGCTGGATTGAGTTTCTATTACTTCGTATCCAACATGGTGACATTTGGTCAGCAGGCCTTAATCAAGCTGTTTGTAGATGATGATAAAATCAGAGCAAAAGTAGAAGAAAGCAAGGCCAAAAATGTCAACAAAAAGAAATCTAAATTTCAGCAAAAGCTAGAGGAAGCTATGAAAGCTGCTGATGCTAATAGAAAGAAATAAATTTAAAGGGAGCTTTCAAAGAGCTCCTTTTTTTATTCAAGCACTTTGGCTATCCATAAAAAGTTCTGACATTAAATGACAGTTTAATAAAATTTCTAAAATTTTCCAGCAGAACATTCTCTGAAAAAACTCTCCGCCCCTTTTGCAAAAACTTGATTTTTCGACACTTATAACCTTCAACTAAAACAAATACGGCTCAAAACGAAAAATCATCAATTCTATTGTCTCTTCAAAAAAACCGACTGCATCGGCCGTAAAAGAATTGATTTTGCTTAATATTGGTATTCAATTACCCTAGAAAAAATTAACATGGGAAAAATCATTGCCATTGCCAATCAAAAAGGTGGTGTGGGAAAAACCACAACTGCGATGAATCTCGCTGCCAGCCTTGCTGTACTGGAATATAAAACCTTGGTGATCGATGCAGATCCACAAGCAAATACCACATCTGGTTTAGGACAAGATCCTAAATCAATCAATACCAGCATCTATGAATGTATGGTGGATGAAATCGACATCAATGAAATCATCATTAAAACAGAGCTTGAGTACCTGGATTTAGTTCCTTCTCATATTGATTTGGTGGGAGCTGAAGTAGAAATGATTAATTTGGATAATCGTGAAGAAAAGATGCGCGGGGTAATTGCAAATGTTCGGGAGCAATATGATTTTATTATTATAGATTGTTCCCCTTCCCTAGGATTGATTACCATCAATGCCCTTACCGCAGCAAACTCAGTGATTATTCCTGTTCAATGCGAATACTTTGCTTTGGAAGGATTAGGAAAACTTTTGAATACCATTAAAATCATACAGACAAGACTGAACCCGGATTTGGAAATTGAAGGGATTTTGCTGACAATGTATGATGTAAGATTACGGCTTTCGAACCAGGTGGTTGAGGAAGTAAGAATCCATTTTAAGAACATGGTGTTCGAGACAATTATACCTAGGAATGTTCGTTTGAGTGAAGCGCCTTCTTTTGGCCTTCCTGCAATTGCATTTGATGCGGAAGGAAAAGGAGCTGTCGCTTATTTAAACTTGGCCAATGAAATTGCGCAAAAGAATGATCTTCAAAAAGTGAATAGTTAATTATGTCAGACAATAAGCCAAATCGAAAAAAAAGTGCACTTGGTAGGGGCCTAGGAGCTTTACTGGAAGATAGTCCTGCTAAGCACAAGTCTGAGGAAATTTTACCGGAAGTAGTGAAAACTGGAATTTTTGAGATTCCATTGGAACAAATTCAGGTAAACCCTTTTCAACCAAGAGTACATTTCGATAAAGATGCGCTAAGTGAACTGTCTGAATCCATCAAAGTTCAAGGGATCATTCAACCCATCACGGTTAGAAAACTTGATACAAATGAGTATCAGCTAATTTCTGGAGAACGTAGATTTCAAGCTTCCAAGCTAGCTGGTTTGACGCAAATCCCCGCTTATGTGAGGACAGCTAATGATCAGCAAATGCTGGAAATGGCATTGATTGAAAACATCCAAAGAGAAAATTTAAATGCTTTGGAAATTGCTCACTCTTACCAAAGGCTACTTGCTGAGTGTGATTTGAAGCAAGAGCAATTGGGAGATAGAGTTGGTAAAAACCGAACCACGGTTAATAATTACCTGAGATTACTTAAACTTCCTCCAACCATCCAAGCTGCCATCAGAGATCAGCAAATTTCGATGGGACACGCGAGAGCATTAATCAATATTGAGGATGTTGACAAGCAATTAGCTATTTTCAAAAAGGCAGTTGAAGAAGAATTGAGTGTTAGGAAAGTAGAGGCCTTGGTAAAAGCTTTGAATGAAGGTAAATCTGAGAAAAAATCTGCTCCTGAACTGGATCCTGTAAAGAAGTACGAAATCAGTAAAATTCAACAAAGACTGGCTTCACATTTTGGAACAAAAGTCTCACTTAAGTCAAATGACAAGAACAAAGGAGAAATAAAAATCCCATTTACTTCAACATCAGATCTAAATCGAATTCTGGAAATACTGGAAATCATTTGACCTTTGGAAACCTTAAATTTTCATAAAATTTTCAATATTAAAGCCCCATGGATCTTCATGGGACTTTTGGTTTTGTCCTTATTTGTAACTTGGTCAGCCGTGGCTCAGGAAGTTGAAGTGGAGTCAAGACCAAAATCTGAAGAGAAGGAAAAACCAGATTATTCCAATCTTCCAAAGAACCCAAGAAAAGCAACCTTAATGTCTGCCATCCTGCCTGGAGCAGGGCAAGTATACAATAATAAAGCATGGAAAGTCCCGATTCTTTATGCAGGAATTATGACTGACATTTACTTCATTCAGTTTAATAATCGTCGATATCAAGTTTTTCGTCAAGCATTATTTGATTTCGATGATGGGATTTCAAATGACTTCCCAAATTTGAATCGTGAGGCATTAGTACGGAATGTGGATTATTGGAGAAGAAATAGAGACTTATGTTTCTTACTTTTGGCTGGTATTTATGCATTGAATCTGATTGATGCAAATGTGGATGCTCATCTTTCAGGTTTTGATATTTCTGAAGATTTGGCATTGGGTTTAGAGCCTTATATGGAGACCCTATCCGCAAACAACAATACAATGGGAGTATCTTTAAAACTCAAATTTTAAAATGAACATATTATTACTTGGATATGGCAAAATGGGAAAGATAATCGGCGAAATCGCTGAATCCAGAGGCCATTCCATTGCTGGTAAAATAAATATCGACAACAAGGAGGATTTACAGAAGCTAGACCCTAAAGATGTGGATGTAGCCATCGAGTTCAGCCAACCTGAAGCAGCTTTTGAAAATATCTCTTGGGCAATCGCCCATGGTGTTCCCGTAGTAGTAGGAACTACTGGATGGCTGGACAAAAAATCTGAAATCGAAAAATTGACCCTCGATAAAAATGGAAGCTTTTTCTATGCCTCCAATTTTAGTATTGGCGTCAATATCTTTTTCAAAGTGAATGAATTCCTTTCCAAGTTAATGAACGAGACTCCCGGATATGAAGTGTCCATAGAGGAAATTCATCATACTGCTAAAAAGGACGCACCTTCTGGTACTGCGATTACGTTGGCAGAAGGAATCATTAAAAATTTAAATTCTAAAAACACCTGGAACTTGAATGGAGAGACTCCGTCTAGTGAAGAGTCTGTAGAGATCACTTCAAAAAGGATTGACCCAGCACCAGGCACCCATATTATTAGATACCAATCCCCTATTGACGACATAGAGATAACTCATACAGCTCATAGCAGACAAGGGTTTGCACTTGGCGCAGTATTGGTTGCTGAGTGGATTCCTGAGAAGAAAGGAGTGCTTTCAATGGATGATTTTCTATCTTTCTGAAATTATTTAATTAAAAATGAGCCAACCTAAAAAGAAAAAATCCCCTGCCCGTGAATGGGTCGATGCTTTGGTTTTCGCTGTAGTTGCGGCAAGCTTAATAAGATGGTTATTGTTGGAGCCTTTTACTATTCCAACTGCTTCCATGGAGAAATCCCTATTAGTAGGAGACTTTTTGTTTGTAAGCAAAATGCATTATGGAACTAGAATTCCTAAAACCCCACTTCAGGTTCCGTTAACCCATCAAAAAATTTGGGGGACAGAAATTCCATCCTATAGCGATGCAATCCAACTTCCATATTACCGACTTCCAGGATTTAGTGATGTAGAACGATATGATGTGGTGGTATTTAATTACCCTGTTGAATTCCAATATCCACCAGATTTAAAGACCAATTACATCAAAAGAGCTGTAGGAATTCCTGGAGATGTAATCGAAATAAAAAGCTCTGAATTATTTATCAATGGGGAACCTGCAATGAAACCTGAAGAGATGCAGTTTTCTTATGATGTGATTACTTCTCGTCCATTGAATGCGGATTTCTTTATGGAGTACGGAGTAAACCCTGAAAGCTTTTTGGCATTTACAGACGGGTCTGGATATTTAGTCTTTGCTACTGAGGAAGTAATTGCCAGACTTGAATCTTCCCCTGTGGTAACTTCTGTCAATAAAAGGATAGAAAGAGCTGATTTCAGAGACCCTTCGATTTACCCTACCAATACCAATTATAAATGGAACAGGGACCATTTTGGACCTCTTAAAGTTCCTGCCGCAGGCGAGACAATCCAACTCACACAAGAGAATCTAGAAAAGTATTTCTTGGTAATAGAAAAATATGAAGGATATGATTCTGTAGTAATGAATGATGGAGCATTGATGATAGATGGTCAAAAAGTAGAAAGCTATACTTTCAAACAAGATTATTACTTTATGATGGGTGACAACAGACACGATTCCCTAGACTCTAGATTCTGGGGATTTGTTCCTGAGGATCATATTGTAGGAAAAGCTTGGTTCTTATGGTTATCCTTGGATAAATACGAATCCATGTTTAATAAAATAAGATGGAGTAGATTCTTTAAAGGAATCGAATAAAAAAGCTAAAGGCCGGAAAAAAAATTCCGGCCTTTTTTATTTACCATTCAATGGGATTAATCCCTTTAGAAATGAGGTATTCATTTGATTTGGAAAAATGACCACATCCTAAAAATCCTCGATGAGCAGAAAGCGGACTAGGATGAGGAGCCTTTAATATCAGATGTTTAGAAACATCTATTAGTTCTGCCTTCTTTTGAGCATAAGCCCCCCAAAGAAGAAATACCACATGTTCCCTTTTCTCACTGATTTTTTTTATCACCTCATCCGTGAATTCTTCCCAGCCTTTTTTTTGATGGGAACCAGCTTGGTGAGCCCGCACAGTCAAAGTAGCATTTAATAGAAAGACACCTTGATCTGCCCAGCGAGTCAAATCTCCATTTGAAGGAAGGTCTTTTCCTAAATCATTTTTTATCTCTTTGAAGATATTCAACAAACTAGGAGGAAAAGGGATTCCGGGTTTTACTGAAAAAGATAATCCATGTGCTTGACCCGGGCCATGGTAAGGATCTTGCCCCAGAATGACTACTTTTATTTGATCCAGTGGACAATGCCAAAAAGCATTAAAAATATTCTTTCCCTCGGGAAAAATCTTTTCCTTTGAATATTCTTCTCTGACAAAAGATGTTAGATTTATAAATGATTCACTTTGGAATACTGGTTGAAGGGCTTTTTCCCAACTAGTTTCAATTTTTACATTCATGGTCAAATTATTGATTTTCCAATTTCCGATCGTATCTTTACATTCTTTTTAAAATAAACAAGTTATGGTTACTGCTGTCACAGAAGGAATTCATGTCAACGTAGAGGTTACCTATCAAGCGGAATTTTCCAGTCCGCATCAGCACCATTATGTTTTCACGTACAAAGTAACTATTCAAAACAAAAGCCCATATACCGTTCAGTTATTAAGAAGGAAATGGGAAATCTACGATGCCGCAGAAACGCTTAAAATAGTGGAAGGTGACGGAGTAGTTGGCCAGCAGCCAATTCTAGAAACCGGAGAATCCCATAGTTATGTTTCAGGCTGCAATTTAAAATCTGGACTTGGAAAAATGAAAGGCATCTATTTCATGGAAAAACTATTTGATGGCAAAAGCATTGAAGTAGAAGTTCCAGAATTCCAAATGATTGCAAATATCTTCCAGAATTGATTTGATCAATAATTTCTTTTCTTTTTACTCTTTTTTAAGCCATTGGCTCAAAAAAGTAGACGGTTATTCCTTACAGTCTCCATTTGTATTCCAAGTCTATCAGGGATTACAAAACTACCTTAAAACAGAAAGCGTTTCCAGTAATCAAATTGAAAAGGTTAGAAACTCTTTACTTGCCTCCTCCCAAAAAATTCAAGTACTAGACCTTGGAGCTGGTTCCAAAAAGGTTAATACCCATCAAAGAAAAGTATCGGATATTACTCGGTATAGCACCAGTCCAAAAAAATATGCATTGCTCTACCAATATTTTTGCCAGCTAACCCCTGCTAAGCAAGTAATTGAATTAGGTACTTGTATGGGGATCACCACTCAATATTTAGCTAAGGTAACAAAAGGTCATCTATATACTTTTGAAGGTTCCGATGAAATTCTACAAATCGCCCGTTCCACAGGCCGACTTACCAACGCTTCCTATATCCTTGGAGACATTTCCTCGAAACTTCCTAAGATATTATCAACCATAGATCAGGTTGATTTTGCCTTGATAGATGCCAACCACACCTACTACGGTGCCACAAATTACTTTGGATTACTCCTTAATAAAATTCATAAAGACAGCATCATAGCTATTGGAGACATTTATTGGTCAAAGGAAATGAGCCTAGCTTGGAAAGAAATAAAAAACCATCCTCGAGTCTTTTTGAGTTTAGATTTTTTTGAATGTGGAATTGCCTTCTTTAATCCCAAATTGAAGAAAGACGAATTCGTGTTAGGTCTTTGACTTTTGAATTTGAATAAATAATTCCGCCCCTTGTCTTTCCGGAATTGAATTATAACATGGCGTTATTTTCACCTCCTCAAATTTCTCAGAAAATAAGGATTGGTATTCTTCCTTTTCCCCGCCAAAAGGAGGACCTGCCTTCTCAAAATATTGATTAAACAAAACGCCAACCAATTTCCCTCCTGGCTTCAGTAAATCATACATTTTGTTTACATATTCAATTCTCGAGGAAGGGTCCAATGCACAGAAAAAAGTCTGTTCCAAAATGATATCATATTGATGATTATGGAGGAAAAAATCCTCATGATGGATATGGGATTCCGGAAAAGACGGGAACTTCATTTTAAAGCCTTCAAGAGGAGGCAAAGAAAAATCCAATAGATGTATGTTTTTAAAGCCATTTTGAAAGGCATAAGCCACTTCTAGCCCATTCCCAGCCCCTGGAATCAGAATTTCAACCTGCTTATTTACAATTTGGTCTAAATATTGCACAAGTGGAAAAGAAGGATATCCAATATCCCAGCCAGTATTACCAGATAAATAACGCTGAGACCAATAATTTTCGTCTAGATAAGCCATAAAATAAGTCCTATTTCAATTTATTATGAGCACTAATTTCGAATCAGAATCCACAGAAAAGAAAGACCAAGGTAAAAATATTATCATCATTGTTTTGGTGCTTTTAGTCATCATCAGTGGAATTAAGCTTTATACTGATTACGTAGATAGAAGCAAAAAGACTGAGGAGATACTATTATTATCTACAGAAAACAACGAATTGAATAAACGATTGGATTCTGTAACCTATCAATTGGACCTTCGAATTCAAGAAATTGAAAAATTAGGTGGTAATGTCAAAGCTTTGGAAGAAGTAAGAGATCAATTGATTGCCGAAAGAAACACCTCCAGACAAAGAAGTGCGAATGAAATCGCAGTGTTAAATGAAAAAATCAGAAGCTACAGTGGATTAATCGAGGAGAAAGATCAAGAAATCTTAGAGCTTCGGGCAATGAATCAGCAACTCTACGCCGAAAACCAAGATTTAAAGACCACTCAAGCTGAAATTGAACAAGAAGTAGCTCAATTGAATATCCAAAAGGAGGATCTTCAGGCCAAGGTAAATATTGCCGCCATGCTAAAGGCTGAAAACATCAATATTGCTGCAGTAAACTCCAGAGGTAAAGAACGGGTAGAGACTACTAAGGATTTTCGCAACAGACAAATAGAACGCATTAAAGTAAGCTTTAACCTTGCTGACAATCAGGTAGCAGAAAAAGGCCCTAGAAATGTCTACGTACAGATATTGGCCCCTAACTCCCAACCTATCTTTGATGTGGCCAAAGGTTCTGGAACATTTATGATGGATGGAGTTGAGGAATTCTATACGGTGAGACAAGACATCATCTTTGACAATACGGAACAAGAATTGACATTCTATTACGAAAAAGGTTCAGACTATAATTCAGGCACACATGAAGTCCGGATCTTTGTTGACAATTACCAAATAGGATCAAAAACATTTTCAGTTAAATAAAAATCGCCTCTTCCAAGAGGCTTTTTTATTTTTATACTTTTTCATCTTTACATATGCTTGGAAAACAGCATGATTTATCATACTTTTGCGGTCTGTTTATTCAAATTCCTTAAACACATTTAAAAATGTTCCAAAGAAATTACGAGACGGTATTCATTTTAACTCCCGTTTTGTCTGATGTTCAGATGAAGGATACCGTAGACAAGTTTGTGAACTTGCTAAAAGAAGAGGGAGCAGATGTTATTAATGTGGAAAACTGGGGTCTAAAGAAGATGGCTTATGCTATTGACAAGAAGACTACAGGTTTTTATGTTTTGGTTGAGTTCAAGGCCGATCCAACTATCATCAGCAAATTCGAACTAGAATTTAGAAGAGATGAAAAAGTGATGAGATTCTTGACTACTGTTTTGGAAAAGCATGGTATTGCTTATGCCGAAAGAAGAAGAAAAGGAGAGTTTAACAAAAAATCTGAAGCTAAGGAGGAGCAAGCCAAATGACATTAGTAAACGAGCCAATCAATAGAGGCGAAATCAGAAAAAAATACTGCCGTTTTAAGAAGCATGGTATCAAGTACATTGATTACAAAGATCCTAACTTCTTGTTGAAATTTGTGAACGAGCAAGGTAAAATTCTTCCTAGAAGACTTACTGGTAACTCTGCAAAGTATCAGAAGAAAGTGGCTAATGCCATCAAAAAAGCAAGACATTTGGCTTTGTTGCCATTCGTAACCGATGGGTTGAAATAATTCGGTCTTGTATCGTCCAATCACAAAAGATCATTACAAATGGAAATCATTCTAAAAACAGACATCAAAGGTCTTGGCTATAAAAATGACTTGGTTGAAGTAAAGCCTGGTTACGGTAGAAACTATCTTATCCCACAGGGATATGCAGTTTTAGCTACAGGATCAAACAAGAAAATCCTTGCCGAGAACATCAAGCAAGCTGCTCATAAAGCAGAAAAAATTAAAACTGAAGCTGAGAACATCGCTGAGAAATTACAAGCATTGACGCTTGAAATCAAGGCTAAGATCGGTGAATCAGGCAAAATTTTCGGAAAAGTAACTACGCTTCAAATTGCAGACGCATTAGCTGCAAACGGAATCGACATCGACAGAAAGAAAATCTCTATCAATGTACCAGTTGATGGTGCTGGAGAATTCGCTGCAGAAGTTGATCTTCACAGAGAAGTGAAAACTGACGTAAAATTTGTGGTAGTAGGCGAATAAGCTTACTCACTATTAATAAAAACAAAAAAGCTCACCAATGGTGAGCTTTTTTGTTTTTAACTTAAAGATTTTTCAAAATCATCAAGCAATTTTTTAGATACTGCTCGACTGTTGATTTCCTTTGCTTCTTTTAATAACTCTATAGCTTTTTGAGACTTTTCTATTACACCTTCCGGGTTTTGATCATACTTAAAACTTCCCCAACACCAGGTAAGCTCTGCTGCTAAAGTGTCCCCGATATTTAATTTTTCTAGCTTCTGAACTACTTCAGGAATTGTTTTTTCAAGTTTTTTAATTTGCATTATTAGTAATTTTTGGTTGGATAGATTTTTATATTCGCATCAAAAAACAGTATTAATTTTCAAATAAACAATACTTATAGAAAATTTTAACATTTCTACAATAAAGCTAACATAGGATTTATTCATTAAACAACCTTTTAAGCCTCTAATAAAAGGTGGAAGACCACATTACTAGCAGAATTTTTATCACCTGACTTCAAGAGGGTTAAGCAATAAATCAAAAAATCTTTTTTACACTTCTTGGAAAAAAAGAATTGAAAATCTACCTTTGTGACACTTTAAGAGACACCCACAAGGAGTATCAATTAAAACTGGTCTATGGTGTAACTGGCAACACGTCTGATTTTGGTTCAGAAGAGTCTAGGTTCGAGCCCTAGTAGACCAACGAAACCTCTCGAAATTCGAGAGGTTTTTTATTTTTTAAGGAGTCTTAATCTAAATGCATTCATAGCAGTTTTACCTAGCTGCTCTGTGAGTTTATAATTAGCTATTGCTCCTACTCCCGCCCCAACAAGCGGAACCAGTTGTGCCAACTTAGCAAGATCTATATAATCCCGATAATCCAACTGAAAGGTTTTCCAGTCAAACTCATTTAAATCGTTTGGCAAAGTATCCTTGTAATTATCCCAATCCTCTATTAACCCTATTAAATCATTCCTTCTTTGTTGGGAAGAAAAGCTTAATTGAAACACATAAAGTAAAAAAAGGCGTTCTTGATAATCTTTGGTGTCAAAACCATAGATAGAAGCTATATCAAAAAGCATTTTCATTTTGATAGTAAGGAATGCCGGAAAATCTGCAAATCCGAGTAAAATTCCTCCAGCTCCAGTGATAGCTCCCTCCACTGAAGCCGTATTTCTATACCATTTTATTCTACTCCTTACCTTGGCCTCCCTTTCTTTCAGACTCAATTCATTTTTGATTTTTGGGCGAATTAGAGTAGAACCAGAAATAACGAGTTTTACCATATTTTCAATTGCTGTGGTAATCACTCGATGGACTTTATCAGGGATCCAATTATTTACTTTTTTTTGTACCCCATGAGTGATTTTACCAAACAAACCCGACTTTTTTTTCATCTTAAAAAGCCAAAGGCCTAATTCAGCATTCACGTATTCCAAATAAACATCCATTCAGTTCTACTTTATTTATTCCTAAAGGAAAGACACAGGATCACCTGTCAATTCCTCTTACTTATTTTACTACAAATCACCCTATCAAGTTTAATAAAAAAAAGCTGCCCCAAAAGGACAGCTTTTAAAACTTAACGCCTGATTATATCGCTATTTATATAATCCATTAAATAAAAGTTTGAAGGTACCATGAGATTGAGCTCTAAAGGTAATCTCAGGACCAAAGGCAAATAGTTTACCATTACCTATCTGCGCTTCAAATGCTGTTACGCCATTCTTTAGATAGGATTGTCCCCAAGCCCATCCACTTCTCAAGGGTTCTTCTTCTCCAAACCAAGCAATAGGTTTTACTCCCATTTTTGCAGCATTTGGAGCTAATTTAAATACTGGGCTTCTGTTGAACATGATATAAGCTGTTTCTCCCATTCCATAATTCGCCGGAGAATTTGTATCTATATGCATCTCTAATACAGAGCCCGGAATGTAATATTTCTCACCACTTAGAGAAATAGCATTTCCATTTGGCCCAATCTCTGTTAATGCATCCTCCACCGGAAGGTCCAAATGATAAGCCAAATCTGTCGCACTGCCCACCGCAATTACTTTTCCTCCATTAGAAATAAATTCCTTGAGTTGAGGAATAGATTTGTCAGTGGAAATTCCTCCAAGCATATGACTATATTCTTCGGGAATTTCTTCTGCATCAGGTTGTCTTCTATTATAACCTCTGGAATTCTGACTTGGGATTCCTGGACCTATGAATAATAGAACGTCATACTTATCATTTAAATTGCCTTTATCAATTTCTTGAGGGAAGACTAATTCAAATGGGAAATGAAACTGTTCCATCATCCATCTTACCCAGCCGGAAGGCATTGAGCCTCCATAATAATCAAAAAGACCAATTCTTGCAGGCTTGATTTCAGTCGCCCCTGCCGGTTGCTTTGCAGCAATAGGGTAAACCCCATATTCACTTGAAGCTTTTTCAAGGACTTTTTTACCCGCTCCACCAACATAAAATGAGCCCGCAGGCATTCCATTTACTGGAGAGGTGGTTCTATATACTTTGACTTTGGCTTGAAGCAAGTCATTTACAGCCATAAAGCTATTATTTCCTCTTGCATCGAGTAGGTACCCTAACCCATTAACCAAGTCTTTTGGTTCTGGAGTTAATAATTCACCATACGGCATTCGCTCAAAAGGTCCATCAAAGTCATCCATGATTCGATCTACTTCAGAACCCATTTGGTACGCTAAAGTCCAACCCGCAGCATCATAGGGTCTAATAGGAGGTCCTCCTGGGTACAAGAAATCATTTGGATGATCTTGCGGCTCAAACATATCTATCACGTGTGGTCGGAAAGCCTGATCCGTCTTCACGATATAGGATCCCGCAGGATAAGATTTTCCGTTTACTGTGAAATCCGCGGTAGCTTTATGAACTAAAATCCCTGACTTTATCAATGCATTCAAGAATTTGATCGCAGTTGGAAAATCCGGCTGGTCCGCAGACAAAATATAACCTCTTGGGTCTCTTCTGGCTGGGTCCTGATAAACGGAATCATAAAACTGTTTTGGAATACCCGATCTAAAACCGAAATAAACAGCATCCTCATCTTCCTCAGATTTATTCTTTTGGGAGGCTTTAAATGCATCCTGCACCGCTTGAGCATATTTTGGATACATGGTCCAGTTGTCCTTGCTACCCTTTTCGATCGAGTTTCTACCCATCAAATAGATGTTGTATAGCAATTCATCTCCATGTCTTACCGCATGGTTTAATATAGCGTAATTAAGAGATACTGAGTAATCTATAGATCTTTTAAAGTGCCAATCTTGTGGAGCCACCGGGTATGGAGTACCATTATTTGGAATTAATCTATCTGGAACCAATGGAATTGTAGAAGGGGTCGGGCTGCCGATGATCTCTGTCAAAATACCGATGATGTTATGATAGTAAGGAGTCGTTCTTAGACCTCCATTCCACCAAGTAGAAAAAACCGATCCATCCAATCTGGTATAACCCGGTTTATCTTCTTGATGCAACCTATTAATCATTGCAGCTCCTACTCCATCCAGACTGGTAATAATCAGAGGGTCAAAAACATGATTGAAAGGGTCTCTATAAGGAGGCCCAGCCACTACCGTACCTGCTGGTCCAGATTGATGGTGATTGTAAATGATTTGAGGGATCCATTCTACATATTGTTGAAGTGACATATTTGCCGCCTCACTCATGTTATTCATGTAGAAATCTCTGTTATTATCATGTCCGACATATTTCTGGTAAAGGATAGGAATGTTCTGATTCCTTTTCTCTGGATCTTCCTCACTCATATACCAATCTGAAACAATTTCCATCCCATCAGGATTGGCATGAACCAAAAGGATAATGACATCATCCAAAATCTTCATGGTCTCTTCATCAGTTCTGGAAGCCAACTGATACAAGGTTTCGATTAATTGATGTGGGCCCACTACTTCCGTGGAATGAAGACCTCCATCTATCCATACCACTGGCTTTCCTTCAATCACCAGACTCTCCGCCTCTTCTTTGGTGATTTCAGCCCTAGCAAGGGTTTGAGAAATTTCTTTGTAGCGATCCAATTTCTCGAAATTGGCAGGGGCGGTCACGATCATCATAGGATGAGATCTTCCATACTCCGTTTTTCCAATCTCGACCAACTTAACTCGATCACTAGCATCTGCGACTTTTTTAAAATATTCTTCTGATTGGGAGAAAGTAGCTAGTTTATAATCATCTCCAATATCAAACCCAAAATGAGATTTAGGTGTAGGGACGGACTGAGCAAAAAGTCCAAATGACCAAATGCTCAATAGTAAAGTAAAGAGCGTAAAACGTTTTTTCATGTGATAATTTTTGGTTGATGGTTGATTAAACCATTTCTAAAATACTATGAAAAAAAAAGGTATGCATTCCACTTACATACTTTCTGTCTTTTTTTACAGGACCGGAACTATACGTCAATGAACTTTAATCGAAATAGAAAAAATTCAAATTTTTAAAATAAATCATTGATTTTTTCACCCAACCAAGCTCAAAAATTAAATTTTATTTGGAACGATGAGATTTGGCAAATCTAAGCCCCCTATTAAAGCCCCTTTAAAAAATAGACCCTCAAAGTCGATTTCATCTTGATATAAGAATGAAAATTTCAATCAAATAAATTCTTTGCAAACATATATTTTGAATGAATTCCATTTGATTTAGCCTTACCATCAAATTTTACTATTTTTGCCTCAGAAACCTTTCTTTCTTCTCCGAATAAACCACCGAATATGTCCGAAGTCAAAATCTTCTCAGGCGGAAACAGCCTCGTTTTAGCAGAAAAAATCTCAAAAAACTACGGTAAAAAACTTGGCGATCTAACCATGTCAAAGTTCAGCGATGGGGAAATGTCTCCAAGCTTTGACGAGTCAATTCGTGGATGTACTGTGTTCTTAATCCAGAGTACGAATCCTCCTAGTGACAATATACTGGAACTTTGTTTGATGATAGATGCAGCTAAACGTGCGAGTGCCTACAAAGTCTGTGCTGTCATCCCTTACTTTGGATATGCTAGACAAGACAGAAAAGACCGTCCAAGAGTTTCTATTGCAGCGAAGGCAATCGCAAATATGATTACCTCAGCAGGCGCCGACAGGATCATGACTTGTGACCTTCATGCTGGACAAATTCAAGGTTTTTTTGATTTACCGTTGGATCACTTAAATGGATCAGCTATCTTTGTGCCCTATTTGAGCGGGCTCAGCTTAAATAACATGATTTTCGCGGCCCCAGATGTCGGGGGAGTTGCGAGAGCAAGAGCTTATGCAAAACACTTTGAAGTGGAAATGGTAGTCTGTGATAAGCACAGAAAAAGAGCCAATGAGATTGCTTCGATGCAGGTAATCGGGGATGTTGAAGGGAAGGACGTGATCTTAGTTGATGATTTGGTAGATACTGCCGGAACCTTGTGCAAAGCAGCTCAAATCATTATGGAAAAAGGAGCTACTTCTGTAAGGGCCATTGTAACTCATGGCGTTCTTTCAGGAAAAGCTTATGAAAATATTGAAAATTCAGTTTTAGAAGAATTGGTGATCACAGATACTATTCCTTTGAAACAAAAATCTTCAAAAATTAAAGTATTGACAGTTGCAGACTTATTTGCCAAAGCTATACATGCGGTAACGGGTCACACCTCTATCAGTTCTTTATTTATTTAAGAACCAATTTTATTAAATATATATCTTATGAAAACACTTGAGATTATAGGGTTTAAAAGAGCAAATCTCGACAGTGCCTCTCTAAATGAAATCAGAGAAAGCGGCAATGTTCCCTGCGTAGTTTATGGACCAGGTATTCCTGAGCAAATCCACTTCTCTTCTCCAATCATTTTGTTTAGAGATTTGATTTACACTCCAGAAGTACATTTAGTAGAATTGAACATTGAAGGAACAATCGTAAAGGCTGTTTTGAAAGATGCGCAATTCCACCCAGTAAGTGAAACTTTGCTTCATGCAGATTTCATGGCCTATACTGAAGACAAGCCAATCAAATTCGAAATTCCTGTAAAAGTTGTTGGTAACTCTCCAGGTATAGCTAAAGGTGGAAAGCTTGAATTCAAAACAAGAAAGCTAAAAGTAAAAGGATTGGCATCTCAGCTTCCTGATTTTATCAAAGCAGATATTTCAAACCTTGACTTGGGTAAATCTTTCAAAGTAGCTGAATTATCAGCTGATGGATTCGAAATCTTAACTAGCCCTAATGTTTCTCTTGTAACCATCGGTATTCCAAGAGCACTTAGAGGAAAGAAAACTGAAGAAGCTTAATCTTCATTGCATCAACACAGAAATCCTGCCCTTTAAAACGGGCAGGATTTTTTTATTTTTACGCATTGATCAACCCCTCTTATGAAATATCTCATTGTAGGCTTGGGAAATATCGGGCCTGAATACGAATTGACTCGACATAATATCGGTTTTCTCACTGTAGATCGGCTTGCAGATAAAGAATCAATTTCTTGGGAAAGTAGCCGATTGGCCTTTAAATCAGAATTCAAATACAAAGGAAGATCCATCCACTTGATCAAGCCCACTACCTATATGAATCTCAGTGGAAAAGCCATGAATTATTGGATGAAGGAATTAAATATTCCAAAAGAAAATGTCCTGGTTCTGGTAGATGATGTAGCGATCCCATTTGGGAGTCTTCGAATGAAACCAAAAGGAAGTGCCGCTGGCCATAATGGTCTGAAAAATATCGAAACCTTAACCGGGGGACAAAACTACCCACGATTGAGAATAGGTATAGGAGATGATTACCCAAAAGGAAGACAGGTAGATTACGTTTTAGGTAAATTTACTCAAGATGAATTTATTGAACTGCCTCTGATCATGGACAAAGCAATCGAAATGATATTGTCTTTTTGTACGATAGGAATCGAACGAACCATGAATCAGTATAATAATTAAATCAATAGATTTGGAAATACCCGAAACACGGGTTTACTTTGTACCACTTCAGGCAACTGATTTATAAAGAAGAGGCGAGAGAATAGGCTCATTGACCCTCTGGCAACCATCCCATCTGCGGAAAGGTGCCAAGTCCTACCCTTAGCGGGAACTATAAATTGGCTTTAATAAACAAAACCCCCTTTTTAGTTCGATTTGACCGCTTTTGGTTTGACTTTCTCAAACTAATAGAGCCTATCTATGTCATACCAATAAATAAGGCATTCAGTGATGAGCAAGCATTTCGAAACTAATTCCATCCGAATCACCCCCTCTAAATCAAATCAAAAGGAGCATTCCGCTCCGATTTATCTTACTTCCAGCTTCACGTTTGAATCTGCTGAAGAAGCTAGAGCTACCTTTTCTGAAGAAGTCCAAGGCAATATCTATTCAAGATATGCCAACCCTAACTCCAGTGATCTAATTGAGAAAATTTGTGCCGCCGAAGGAACAGAGATGGGTATTGCCACAGCATCCGGAATGGCTGCCATGTTTGGAAGTATTGCTTCACTATTACAACAGGGAGATCATGTCTTAGCGTCAAGATCTCTGTTCGGGTCTACACACCAATTATTAACTCGCGTATTCCCTAAATGGGGGATCACCTCTACTTACGGAGATATTTCTGATATTGACAACTGGGAAAAGCTGATTCAGCCAAACACCAAGATGCTTTTTATTGAAACTCCTTCCAACCCTGGATTAGAAATCATTGATTTAGAATGGGCAGGAAACTTCGCTAAAGCGCATAACCTGATTTTAGTAGTTGACAATTGTTTTGCAACCCCTTATCTACAACAACCTGCTAAATGGGGTGCACATATAGTTACTCATAGTGCCACTAAATATATTGATGGACAGGGTAGAGTACTAGGAGGTTTGATTTTGGGAACCGCAGAATTAATGAAAGAAGTACAGTTTTTCACCAGACATACTGGACCTGCTATTTCTCCATTCAATGCTTGGATTTTATCCAAAAGTATGGAAACGCTGGGTGTAAGAATGGATAGACATTGCGAAAACGCATTAAAAACTGCCCAGTATTTTGAAGGTAGTTCGGAATTGGAAAACGTAAAATACCCTTTCTTAAAATCTCATCCCCAACATCATTTGGCCATTAAACAAATGAAACATGGAGGAGGGATTATTACTTTGACCGTAAAAGGAGGAGAAGAACGTGCAAGGAAATTTATTGATCATCTTCAAATGATTTCCATTACTGCAAATCTAGGGGATAGTAGAAGTATTATTACTCACCCGGCTTCTACTACCCATAGCAAATTATCAGTAGAAGAACGGGCAAGAGTCGGAATTTCTGATGGACTCGTAAGACTATCCGTAGGACTAGAACATGTGGATGATATTATTGAAGATGTAGAGAGAGCCTTACACCTATCCAAATAAAAAAATCAAAATGAAAGCGCCCCCATAAGTACTATATGGGGGCGCTTTCTATTTCTACCAGGTAGTCTGTTTGAGTTTGGGAAAGGCCCTTATAACATCACTTAAACTAATTTGACCAATTAGCGTACCATCTTTCAATACAGGAAACCTTCTGATTTTTAATTCTAAAAATTTCTGAGCAGCATCAAATAGTGATAATTCCTGCCCCAAAGTAATCACATCCGTACTCATATGCTCTTTTACTTTTCCAGGAAATTTAGGCGTATTGGTATATTTTCCTTTTATAATTTCTTTTAAGCAATCTACCTCAGAAATGATTCCGACTAAGGCACCTGACTCATCTACAACAGGGGCACCAGAGATTTTCCTTTTGGTCAAAACGTCCAATACCTTGTCAATGGTATCATCTGGATGAAAAGTCACCAGGTTAGTACTCATATGATCTTTCACTAAAATTTGTGTTGCAGGAGATTTTTTGGGCTCCACCATTCTTACTCCTTGGAAACTCTTTACCATAGATGAAATAATTTTTAAGGTGAAAAATAATTTACTGAAAAATTACTATTTATCAAAATAGAAATCATTAATACCTATATATTCAATATATAGATATCATTATTATATCCAAAACGAAATATTATTTCTTTTGATTCTTAAAAACCAAAATAGGAGACCATGTCTTCTGAGTTGATGTATTTAAATCATCATATTCAAATACTCCTACCACCAAATCAAGGTCTCCATCACCTCCCAAGTCACCTTTAGTCATAGTAAGCCAATGAGAATCCTTTTCGATATCAGGTGCATAAGGTAGAAAATCCATCATCCCATTCTGTTGAAAATACAACAGGTTTTGTTTTGAGCTTTGATTTTGATCAGGAAAAAATGAGAGTACAAAAATATCCAGATCTCCATCTTGATCAAAATCAGCCACTTCTAGGTCACTCGCTCCATACATGGGATAAAACCAAGAAGGTTCAAAATCTAAATCACCTTCATTTAAAAAAATTCTCACTCCATGATAATTTTTCAATACAGGAGCTAAATCTCCATGATCCCCATTCACCAAAATGAGATCTTTTAATCCATCATGATTAATATCTAGAAACTGAAAATCAATTGAGCCAAAAGCAGGATGAAATCTCAATAATGACTTTTCTTTAAATTCTCCATCCCCTTGATTGAAGAAAGCAAAAAAACCCTCATTTGCCTGTGTCATTAAGGCCAAAATATCCAAGTCACCATCCTGATCCAAATCCTCAATAAAAACCCTTCTTGCTCCCGGTGAATTTTTCAAAACTACTTTCTCCCATTGATCTCCATTCGATTTAAATAAGCTAAGTTCTCCAATATGGTTTCCAAACTCGCAAACTACTTTATCCAAAATGCCATCACCATTAAAATCTGCATATTCCAAACTCACTGGTCTTTTTAAGTTTTCTAAAACCGCACCACTTACCCAATCTTGTCCTGATTTATAAAACCCATTGACTACTCCCGAGGAATCATTAGAGGTATCCATCATACCAATAGTCAACAATTCAAATGAATTGGAATCATCCTCCCAATGAATATCAATTGGAGCTGTCTCGGTTTCTATAGAATCTATGACGTGAAAATCATGACTAGGGTCTAGTACAAAAATAGATTTGAACCGATACCCCAACCAAAGTTTACCAGAAACAGGCTCCACTCTCAATAAAGTGACCAAATCAGGGTAAAGGTTTGTAAATTTTGGTCGAACTATTTCGAAACCAGGAATTCCTAAGTTGGCCGAAGCCTTATCAGCTTGTGGAATTGAAATATCAGGCGCATTGTCTAGATAATAGGCCTCAAGCTTTTCCCAATTATCCTTATTTATGTAAGGTATTTCAGAATAAATCCCTTTTGGAACATCCATATCAATGGGCATAATGGAACCAAAATCCTCCTCTAAATAAAGCCCCATCCTTTTTCTCATATCCGGCAGAACTTTCTCTTTCCAAGTAGACTTGTCTAAAATCTCAGGTTCTGGCTTCAAATGACAAGTTGCACAATAAGCATTTGCTAATTGCTCTCCATTCAAATTTAAATCTTCCGAGGCTAGCTGCTCAAGAGTTGGAGGGGGTTGTTTTCTCTCAGAAATCGGCTTACAGAAAACTGCTCCAAGCAGAATCAGTGAATAAATGGCTATTAAACGGAAAGAATTCATATAGATTCGATCGCATCTAAAAATCGGGATACAGTTTCTTGATCCACTCTTAAATCTTTCAGGAAAGCTTCCGGGTCAACCGAAAAAGAAACTTCTGGATTGACATAGGTATTTGTACTTCTTTTCCAGATTTTACATGAGGCATGGATATCTGTTAAATGTCCAGTTTTGGATAAAACCGAAACATGTTCAGGCTTAGTCCCTCCACCAGGCATGATGGAAATTTCTCCATTTGCCTTATTAATCAACTCAATAATCACATCTACCCCCTCAGTTACAGAGTTTTTACCGCCGGAAGTTAGTATTCTTTGAAAACCCAAACCTTTGATTAATTCAAGTGCTTCAAATTGATCTGACAATGCATCAAAGGCCCTATGGAAAGTACAAGGCTTTCCTGAGGCTGTTCGGATTAATGTTTCACAAGCAGAAACATTTACATTCCCTTCAAAGTCCAAGACTCCAAACACAAACCCATCAGCCCCCAACTCCCCAAGCAACTCAACATCCCTTTTCATAACCATCAGTTCCTTTTGGGTATAAGCAAAATTGCCTCCTCTTGGTCTAATCATCACAAAAATCGGGATATCCACTTCAGATTTTAAAAACTTGAGCATGCCCGCACTTGGTGTTTCTCCACCTTCCGGAAAATTAGAGCATAATTCAAGTCTATTTACTCCGTAAGTTGCGGCCTCCAATGCTGCCTCAACACTAAATACGGGAGCTTCAAGTGTTATTGTTGCCATCTTAAAAGTAGCTTTTCGAATCAATCAATGCATTTGAGCTTAAGGTACCTTGAGCGAAATTAAAGCCCGGGTGAATCGCATAAGCTCCTACTTGACCTTCTTTATTGATTGCTAAGAATCCAGCCTGTACATCCTTGATGTTTTTGCTTTTAGAAACAAGTCTTCTGACAGCCTCCTCACAAGCTTCTTGTGGAGTCCTACCTTGTCTCATCAACTCAACAATTAAAAAACTACCACATACTCTAATAATGGTTTCTCCAAGCCCGGTAGCTGTGGCAGCTCCTACCTCGTTATCCACATATAATCCTGCTCCGATAATTGGGCTATCTCCCACTCTACCGTGCATCTTATATGCGAGTCCACTTGTGGTACAGCTTCCAGCCATTTGACCATTTTTATCAATACCGATCATTCCAATGGTATCATGATTTTCAATATTGATTACTGGCTTGTATTTACTGGTTACCTTCCATTTTTCATAAGCCTCTTTGGCCTTAGGGCTAAGCTCCTCTTTTTCTATTGGGAATCCTTCCGAAATGGCTAACTGTCTAGCCCCTTCGCCTACGATCATTACATGTGGAGTTTTCTCCATTACAACCCTGGCTAATGAAATTGGGTGCTTCACCTGACGAACAAATGCCACTGATCCGCAAGATCCGTCTCCGGTCATGATAGAGGCATCCAAGGTAGTAATACCCTCTCTATCTGGTAATCCTTGCAGACCGACAGAGAGGTTGTCCATATCTAATTCGGTATCCATTACACCAGCTTCCACTGCATCGAGGATACTTCCTGTTTCTTTTAATTTTGAAATAGCAGCGGCATTGGCAGGCAAGCCATGATTCCAAGTTGATAATATCAATGGTTTTTCACCTAATAATTCTTTTTTGGAGGAATTGGCAAACGCACCTGAAATCCCAGGAACTAAAATTGCAGAACCCAAAATGGACTTCTTAATAAACTTTCTTCTTTCAGACATAAAACTTAATTTCGAATGAGGCTTCAAATTATCAAAATTGCCTTTAAAAATGTGAACCTTCTGTCAATTCATTGCTAAACCCGCTCAAAATGAGACCATATATTTTAAAAGAAGCAAATTGGAAAAATTTAAAATCCGAACGATTTGAACTAGCTGTTCTTCCATGGGGAGCTACCGAAGCTCATAATTATCACTTGCCATATGGTACGGACATTTACGAGGCCGATGGAGTCGCTGAGGAAAGTGGAAGAAAAGCCTGGGAAAAAGGAGCCAAAGTAATGGTTTTACCCACTATCCCATTTGGAGTGAATACTGGTCAGTCTGACATCTACTTAGACATGAATCTTAATCCCAGTACCCAACTTGCTATTTTAAGAGATTTGATCACCGTTCTAGACAGGCAGGGAGTGAAAAAGCTCTTGATCGTAAATAGTCATGGAGGCAATGATTTTAAAACCATGCTTAGAGAATTAGGACTTAGTTTTCCCGACATGCTATTATTCACTTGCAATTGGTTTCAAGCATTGGATAAAACCAAATATTTTGAAGAAATGGGAGATCACGCTGATGAAATGGAAACTTCCTTGATCATGCACCTTCAACCTCATTTAGTATCTCCTCTAAAAGAGGCAGGTAATGGAGCGGAAAAAAAATCAGTGATTTCCGGCTTGAGAGAGAAATGGGCTTGGGCGGAACGGAAATGGTCTGAAGTAACAGAGGATACAGGAATTGGAAATCCAAAAAAAGCCTCCCCTGAAAAAGGAAGGCTTTATTTTGAAGATGTCACCAATAAAGTTGCAAATCTAATGGTGGAAATTTGCCAGGCAACACCTTCCAAACTTTACGAATGAATCAATTTATTTTTGAAAGATCAAGATCCTTTTCATTGCCTTTAAAATCTATCACTTTTATTGATATCACATCTTTTGGAAGAGTGATTTCTTTGGATGATTGGGATAAAAAACCCGACCCATGATTGATTTCAATTCTTTGGGATTTCCCATTGCCAAGCTCTATTAGAATGGCAACTACTTCTGGACTTGGATTAAAAGCTTGTCCAGTTTGGGTTTTCTTTCGGAAAGTCTTCAATTCTCCTCTATTCTGGGAAGCAATAAATAAGGAACTTCCATTGGGAGAACTTAGCTTAACCAATGCTTTCCCGTCACCTGGAACCAAAAATCCACTAGTATCCGAAGTAGCGGCTTTGAATCCTCCATTTCCATCTCCCAACAATAGCAGCCCATTCAAGGCGTCCAGTCTACCAATGAAAATTTCATTTCCAAAATCATTCCCAACCAACAAAATATCCAAGAAACCATCTTGGTTAACATCCTCTGCCAATAGCCCATTGACAGGTGCCAATTGAGCCAAAGTAGGAAGCTCATGTACTTTAAATTTACCTTGTCCATTATTTTCCAAATACACTGATCGATCAAAATTCCCTTTAAGAACTAAAGCGTCTTTACGTTCTTCCTCAGAAAAAAAGGTCTGCTCTGTACTCAACGCATAAAGCTTATATCTCTCAAACTTCCTTCTAAATAAGATACTTTGTCCATACAGGTCATCCCAAAAATGGCTCGGAAAAGATTCAAATTCTTCTTGCTCATTTTTATACCAGGCAAAAATCACAGGATCCACACTTCCATTGTTATCAAAATCCTTTGCATAGATTTTCACAGGCATTTCAAAAGTCGGGTGGTAAGGATTATTCGCTCCTAGATTCCCTACCACAAAATCCATATCCCCATCTTGATCAAAATCACCAGACTGGATGGAGTTCCACCAGCCTAGGTAGTTTTCCAAATCACTTTTCATCTTTTTCAATTGGGAGCCATTGTTTTTAAAAACTGTGATAGGCATCAGCTCACCTACTACGATTAAATCTATGAGCCCGTCTAAATCAACATCAGACCAAATCGCATCAGTCACCATTCCAACAGTCCTCAATTCAGGTGCTACTTGATCTGTGACATCCTCTAATATGCCTTGATTATTCTTCAACAAAAAGCTCCTTTCAGGATAAGGATATTGAGCAAATGGCGTTCGCCCACCTACAAAAAGATCGATGAAACCATCTTGATCAAAATCAGCCCCCCTAACGGCACTTCCACTGGTTTTGACAGAGCTAAAATCTTGATCTAACATAAAATTACCTTCCCCATCATTGAAATAAACCCTGTCCTGATACTCAAAAGAGTCTGCAGGAAATTCATTACTCCCACTCACGAGATAAAGGTCTAAATCACCGTCATTATCCAGATCCAAAAGTAAAGTCCCCATTTCTTCAAAATTTGGATTTTCTCCAGGTAGTAGATCCTTTTGAGTGAAAGTACCATCGCTTTTTTGAAGAAATACCTGTGGCTGGTATCCAGCGGATGAACCCACAATTAAATCTTCTAGCTCATCTCCGTTGATATCCCCCACTGCCAAAGCTGGACCATATTGGGATAATTTATGAGGAAGGGTTCGTTGAACATTAAAATCAATTATGTCATTTTCTTGATGTAAAAATTCAAGCCCTAAGTTTTTAGATACATCTTCAAGTAACACACTGCCAGATTCCTCTTCCAAGATTGCAACTGAATTAGATCCCGAAGAAGCCGTTTTATGAGAAATCTCAATCTTGGAATTTAGTGTGGGGCTTGGTATTTCATTATACTTTCCATCCGGCCACATTACTTGAATATTCGAAACGGTCTGCCCCGCTGGAATTCCAAAATGTAATATTTCCTCTATTGAGGACATATAGCCCCTAACTACCTGCTGTTCTTGGTATAACTTGGTCTCATTACTTAGAGTCAAAACAACTTTTGCTCCAAGTCCTTGTGGATTTGATGTAGGCCCATGCAGCTTTATTCTAAAAAAAACTCCCTTTTCTTTTTTTTCATTCAGTTTGTTCTCGAAAATAAAGGCAGGATCATTGATATTATTAACCACATAATCCAAGTCGCCGTCTAAATCTAGATCTACTAATGCTGCTCCGTTGGAAAAAGATGGTTTATCCAGCCCCCAATCATTTTTTGAATCCTTAAAAGTCAAATCCCCCTTATTTTTAAAAGCATAATTGGGTATTTTGACAATAGGGATTGAATCCAAAAGATGACGAGCTGTCGCAACACTGCCTACATCTGCACGGTAATTAACAAAATCTTTATCCGTAATATCCCTTGGAAAACCATTGGTAATCAACAAATCACGTTGCCCATCATTATCCACATCCCCAAACAATGGAGCCCAAGACCAATCTGTTTGATAGACCCCTGCATACATTCCAATTTCGCTAAATGGCTCTTTGCCTCCATTATTTAGATGGAGCATATTCCTCATGTATTGAAACTCGTAATCCCATTTTTCATTGTTGAAATACGTCAGATATGAATTTCTTCCAACAGTTGTTTTTTTTCTGTAATTACTTTCCCCAAGCATATCTAGGGTTATCAAATCTGGCTTCAAATCATTGTTAATATCTGCTAAATCTGAGCCCATAGAAAATTGACTTTGGTGCTTTATCTTGTCCTTTATCCTATTAGAAAATGTTCCATCTCGATTATTAATATATAGCAAGTCATTAGTCAAATAATCATTTGAAACATGGATATCGGGCCACCCATCATTATTAATATCACCCACCAGAAGTCCTAACCCAAAGCCTTCGATGGTTATACCGGACTCAGTGGTGACATTGGTAAAAGTATTATCTCCATTATTTTTATAAAGGGCGTCATTACTAATGGAAGAACCATCAACAATTTTCTCTCTATAATTTGAAGACAATATTTCTAATTGTTCATTATTCAATACATACAAGTCAAGATCTCCATCCAAATCATAATCGATAAATGCAGCTCCCATGCCATTTCCAGCATCTGCAATACCATAATCTGAGGCCATTTCTTTGAAAGTAATTTGACCCTCTGAATTCTTCCCTTGGTTAATAAAAAGCAAATTATTTCTTAATCCAGGGCCTGATTTCATGGCAGAAACTACATAAATATCTAAAAGGCCGTCTTCATTGATATCAACTACCACAGATCCTGTACACCAAAAATTTGGCGCCTCAATACCTGCTTCGCTAGAAACGTCCTCAAATTTGAATTCCCCCTGATTGAGATAAAGCTTATTTGAAACCTGATTTCCGGTAAAAAATAAATCAGGCAACCCATTTTGATCAAAATCAGCAACAGCTATACCGCCACCATTAAAAATGTATTCATCAGTTAATATATTGAATGAGTCAGTTTCAACGATTTCATTATTAAAATAAATCCCTGTAGCCTCAGGGTCTTTTAATTCAAATAAACTATCTTTTTCTTTACATGAAACAAATCCATAAAAAGAAAAGAACAATATCCCGAAAAAGCTGAAAGCATTAATACTACTTCTATTAAAACAAAGAAGACCTCTTATCATCAGATATTTATTTACTAATTTTTTAATTTAAAATAAAAAAACCCACTCTGAGACAGAATGGGTTTTTCTTTATAATTCACATTTTAATAGGCTGGATCCTGAACTAATGTAGGCACACCATCCTTTAAAGATCTATCAATCGCTTGTACAGGAATTGGGTAAAATTCATTTTTCCCTTTCGTGAAAACAGCATTACTCAAATATACACGCTTAGTTTTTTCTACATTCAGATAAGCGTTTAATACTTCCGCAGAAGCTCCCCATCTCTGAAGGTCAAAGAACCTGTGTCCTTCCATCGCAAACTCTAACCTAGTTTCAAAACGAACTGCTTTTCTAGCAAGGTTTTTATCTGTCCATGGTGAATCATACGTTGATATTTTATAATTAGCTGCTGGCTCGCCGGGTACTATTGTATAGTCATTCCTATTTGTGCCTTGAATGGCTCTAGGAACATATCCTTCTGGGTTTGCGGCTCGTTCTCTGATAATATTTACAAGCTCTCTTGCCCTTTCAAGACTTCCAACCTCCACTTCAGCTTCAGCAAGCCATAATAGAATCATACTATAACGCATAATTCTATAATTATTTGCAGAGAGGTTACCCCATCCGCCAACACCAAATCCAGCAGACTCAGCTACATGTTTTTTTGATGAATAAGGTCCTGCATAGGAAAGGTCACGTATAAAGTCAGTTCCATGAATTTTGAAGTCTTTAAACAAAATGCCTGGTCTTCCTAGTGTATGATCTAATCTTGGATCCAAAGGCCCAGTATATTCAGTTTCCCAAGTAACATCAGACTCGTTAAAGTTATCCAATAATGGTAGCCCAGAACTAGTGGTTTTGTATGCATTTACCAAGTTTTGAGAAGCTTGGTAAAAACCACAGCATCCCCAAGGATCTGTATAAGGGTGAGCCAGACCTACACCTTGATCGGAAGCCTGATCATTCGCACTGTTAATCGCATATTGAATTTCAAATATTGATTCTCTATTATTCCTAGTTGCTACAAGGAAGTTGTCTTCAAATTTGTCAACTAGCGAGAACCTATTACTATTTACAATCTGATCAAGCAATTGCTTCGCTTCTTGAAGCTTAGCGCTATTTGCATTTCCGCTTGCATCCCAACCTTGATACATTTTAGCTTTTGCTAAAAATGCCATCGCTGCCCATTTAGTCGGTCTACCAATTTCATTCTGTACTTCTGGCAACTTATTGATTGCATCTTCAAAGTCCGCCTCGATTAAAGGCCAAATTTCTATATCATTTGGAACCTTAGTACTTTCTACATCATTGATATCGAATACTTCGTCACTAATGTAAGGAGGATTTCTCCACATTTTACGGGCTTCCATATGAAAAAACCCTCTTAGGAAACGTGCTTCACCAATAATTTTATTCCTTTTTTCATCACTAATTTCCTCTACTTGCTTCAAAGTATTTAATGCATCATTTGCTCTGGCTATCCCCTTAAATAATCCTCTCCACTTATTGGTTATATGGTTGTTAAATGCCTGAAAATCGTATGCTTCAATAAAAGATTGCTCTGGTTGGTCACCAGCATCAGTTCCTTTATAAGCATCATCAGATGCAATTCCTCCAAACACCCAGTTTTGAACATCATTTTCCCAAGGAGCTTGACCATCCAAACCTGTTCCAGAAAGCATTTTATAGGCTCCAATCAAAATCCCATCCACCCCATCTTCAGTTGCAAGGACACTTGAACTAAACTGACCTTGAGGTTCATTTGTGAGGAATTCATCAGAACAGCTAAACATCACTAAAATGATAAATGCGCTATATATTAACTTTATTATATTCTTCATAAACTCTTTAATTTAAAAGTTAACGTTAAGACCGATTAACAGATTTCTTGAAACAGGCATATAACCTCCATCAAATCCCAAAGTATTATCCGTGTTTGTTTGAATTTCAGGATTTAGCCCTGAATATTTTGTAATGGTAAACATGTTTTGAGCTTGGATATAAATAGATCCACTACCCAATCCAATTTTGGAAAGAAGTGTATTAGGCATGGAATAGGTTAATTGAATATTCCTCATTCTGAAATATGAACCATCTTCTATAAAATAACTAGAAGGTCTACTACTGATTTGATCATTGGCATCCATAATAGGAGCTTTCGCGTTTGGATTAGCTGCTACCCACTGTGACTTAGGAGCCTGAGGATTTGTTGGTTGCCATGCATCATACAATGCTCTTTGTGATCTATTACCCTGGAATGTATTAAAATCAGCAAAATATCTCACGTAATTGAAAATATCATTTCCCACAGAGCCATTACCAAACAAGGTCAATTCCCAGTTTTTATACCCTAGATTAATGTTAACACCATAAGTAAAATCAGGGTGTGGGTTACCAATAATTGTTCTATCATCATCGGTAATTTCTCCATCATTATTCACATCTTCGATTTTAAACTTACCAGGTGCATTATAGGTACCATAAGATGGGTATGAATCAGCTTCTTCTTGAGTTTGGAATATTCCAAGCACGTTAAATCCGTAATAGGAAGATAAAGGCAATCCTGCCTGAGTTAAAGTAACAGACGGTACTCTGGAACTAAAACCAAAGAAGCGAGTCTCTTCATTTTCATCTAATCTATCAACGGTATTTCTATAAGTGGAGAAGTTTGCTGATATCCCGTATCTAAAATCACCTCCCTGAGCGGTATTCTGATACCCAAGATTCAAATCAATTCCTTTGTTAGTGATTTGACCCACATTGGATGCCGGTGCAGCAGCATCACCTGCCGAAAAGGTAATTGGAATTGTGAAAAGCATATCGGAAGTAACTCGGCTCCAAATATCGAACTCAAAATTAACTTTGCTATTGAATAAAAGTGCATCAAAACCTAAGTTATTGGAGGTAGTTGTTTCCCATTTTGCATTAGGATTTCCAAATCTTTGTGCGTCAAAACCAATTGTTGGAGAAGAAGTGGAACCATCAATTGGATAGCCAGCATTAAAAATATTTGACCTATAGGTGGTATAAGCATTATAATCCCCAATAGCTTGGTTTCCAGTTTTACCAAAACCATATCTTAATTTAAAATCATTGATGAATGGCAATGCTGAACTGAAAAAGTTCTCTTCCGAAATTCTCCATCCTAAACTAAACGCAGGGAAAAGAGCATTTCTTGAGGCTGATAGAAATCTAGACGAAGCATCATTTCTGATAATGACCTGAGCTAAGTATTTCTCACCATAAGCATAATTGAATTTACCAAAGAGAGAGAATAAGCTGTAATCTCTGAAAACATTTCCTGAGTTACTAGCCGTAGTAGCATCCCCTAAATCTAAGTAACTTAAGATCTCTGTACTATTAAAGGCAAAACGTTGTCTTCCCGCTTGAAAAGATTCACCGAACTCTTTAATAGCTTCAGTTCCCACATAAACGTCGATAAAGTGAATATCTTTGAGCACCTTTTTATAGGTCAATACATTGGTCCAAACCCATTGATATTGATAAGAATCTGTAGCTGTGGTGCTATTAATAAAATTACCTTCCACATATTCAGGCTGAGGTCTTCCTAGATATCTTCCCCGTGATGTATTTCCATCAATTCCCAAACTAGTTTTAATTTGTAAGTTATCAAGGATATCATAAGACAAGAAGGCATTTCCAAAAACCCTTAGACGCATAGTCCTATTATCTTGTTGGCGGGATAATACAGCATAAGGGTTAAAGTTATTACCTAGATTGGCCCCACGGCTTCCAGCAAAATTTCCAGCGATGTCATAAATTGGTAAAAGTGGATGATGTTTATAAGAACCAGAAACAGCATTTTGTTCATTTTGGTTACCAAATCCACCTTTTCTATTATCAAAGGTTACGGATAAATTCTCACCAACTGTGAGTTTATTGTTCATCCCTTTAAATTCAGTATTTGCGCGGAGAGAAAATCGCTCATAACCGATGAATTTAACAATACCTTCCTGATTAAAGTATCCTGCCGAAAGAGCATACTTACTTGTTTCAGTTCCTCCAGTAGCAGAAATTTGGTAATTTTGAATTGGCGAAGATCTGGTTACCTCATCCCACCAGTTAGTATCCGCAGACCTAGTAATTGCATAAATATTACCTGGCTCCAAGGCATATAGTGACGGATCAGTCCCAGGGTCTCCTTCCATTGCGCCGCTTGGAAATACGTAATCAGGAATTGTTACTTCTCCATTTGAACCAAATTTATATTGCCCATGGCTCGGTGTTTTTCCTGCATACAGATCAGCTAAATACAAATATTCACCTAGCTCTCTCGCATTAAGAGCTTCTACAGAATTTGTAGCTGTCTGAGAACCGCCGAAAGCATTGAAAGAAATTGTAGACTTACCTACTTTCCCTCTTTTTGTGGTAATAATTACAACCCCATTTGCAGCTCTTGATCCATAGATTGACGCCGCCGAAGCATCTTTCAAAACCTGAATGGTCTGAATATCTTGAGGGTTTAAGTTACCCTGACGTTCAGTTGGAACACCATCTATAATATAAAGTGGATTATTATTTCCAATGGTACCAAAACCACGAATCCTTACAGTAGCTTCTCCTCCTGGTGTCGCATCATTAACAATATTGACACCTGCAGCTCTACCTTGTAATTGTTGAGCAAATGTAGTAGCTGGAACCGAAAGCAAATCATCGGTATCGACAGTTGCTACCGCCCCTGTGATATCTCGTTTAGATTGCTCTCCGTAACCCGTTACAACAACCTCTTCAAGGTTGCTTATTGACTGAGTCAGTTCAACATTAATTATACTCCTATTTCCTATTAGTTCTTCTTTTGAATCAAAACCAATAAAAGAGAATACTAAGTAAGCATCTCCAGAAGGTGCATTTATATTATACTTTCCATCAAAGTCAGTAACTACCCCTGTGGTAGTGCCTTTCACTAAAACCGTGGCGCCCGGCAGGGGCTCTCCAATATCGTCCGTAACTGTTCCACTTATAGTAATTTGAGCGAATGCCGAGACACTCGTAAATACAAAAAACAGTAAAAACAAACTTAAAATTGTATAATTTCTTTTCATTTAGATAGATTGATTGGGTAACAAGATTAGTTTTAAATGCTTGTTTTTCAATTGTTAACATGATTGATTGCGATAAATCGCAAAAAAATAACGCGAAAAAAAAACCAAAAGTGGAATTCGAAATTTGCGTTATACCACGGCAAAATACCAGCAACTGGGCTTACCCCTTAAAATTTAAACGTATCGCTTGATACATTGTACAGGCAATATTAGAAGAAAAGTCAGGTCATAGGCATTCATTTTGGGATTTAAAGTTTCACTTTTAACATAATTATATAAATTCTAAAACGTAATTCATAATTCAAAATACAAAAAATAAAATTAAGATTTTGACCTAGAACTTAAGCATTAAACTTTTACGAATTCAAAATCACAAAATAAAACACTGAATTATTATATTTTAGAAAATACTTTGCCATAAAAATTTATAATCATCTTCAAAGATTATTATAAAATTTAATTTTTTGTTTTACTTATTTTGAAAGATTGCAAAAAAACCAAAAATCATCTGATAGTGGGCTTAAAACCATACTCAGAGAACTAGGACTTAGCTTTCCCGATATACTATTATTCACTTGCAATTGTTTTCAAGCATTGGATAAAATCAAGTATTTTGAGGAAATGGGAGATCACGCCGATGAAATGGAAACTTCCTTAATCATGCACCTTCAACCTCATTTAATTACCCCATTGAAAGAGGCAGGTAATGGAGTGGAAAAAAAGTCAGTAATTTCCGGCTTGAGAGAGAAATGGACTTGGGCGGAACGGAAAAAGTCTGAAGTAACAGAGGATATAGGAATTGGAAATCCAAAAAACCCTCCCCTGAAAAAGGGAGGCTTTATTTTGAAGATGTCATCAATAAAGTGGCTGAGTTAATGGTAGAAATCTGCGAGGTTCAACCGGGTAAACTTTACAAATAATCATTAATCCAGAGAGTTCAGATCAATGGATTCTATTTTACCTGTGTAGTCAATGGTCTTAATTCCCTTGATGACATTTGGAATAGCTATTTCACGTGTAGATTGAGAAAGAAAGCCTGAACCAAGGGTCGTCTCTATTCGTTGAGTCTTTCCGTTTTCTAGTTCTAATAACACTGCCATTACACCTAATCCAGGGCTGAAACTTTTCCCTTTTGGGCTTTGGGATTGGAATACTTGTAAATCACTTCTATTCTGAGAGGCAACTAGCAGAGGCGAGCCTTGGGCGGAAGATATTTTCACTAAAGCTTTCCCATCTCCAGGTACCAAAAATCCACTTTCCAATACTTTCATTGGTTCAAAATCACCCTGTCCATTTCCCTTGAGAATCAAACCTATATGAGCATCAAGTTTTCCGATAAAAATTTCATTACCATAATCATTCCCGATTAAGGCAACATCCAAATTCCCATCCTGATCAAAGTCTTCCGAAACAACTCCATTAACCGGTCCTACCTGAGCCATTCTAGGCAATGCTTTTAACTTAAATTGCCCGTTTCCTAAGTTTTCAACATAAGCTGAGTTATCATAATTACCTGTTAAGATCAATGCTCCTTCTTTCTCTTCGGGAGTAAATAGATCTTCTTCTGTGCTTAAAGCATAGGTTTTATAACGCTCGTATTTCTTTCTAAACAAGGTGCTTTGACCATATAAATCTCCCCAGAAATGGCTTGGAAAAGATTTATAGTTACCCTCTCGGTCTTTATAGTAAGCAAAAGTCACGGGGTCTACACTCCCATTTTTATCAAAATCTTTTGCATATACTTTAACAGGCATCTCTACGCTAGGATGGTGCGGGTTATTTGCCCCCAAATTCCCTACTATAAAATCTGTATCTCCATCCTGATCAAAATCTCCGGGAGATATGGAGTTCCACCAACCCAAATAATTCTCTAACCCCGTGCTTTCAAGCTTGGTAAACTCTCCGTTATTATTTTTGAATATGGTGATAGCCATTAATTCTCCAACAACTACCAAGTCTACTTGCCCATCCGAATCAACATCGGACCAAACCGCATCAGTCACCATGCCAATCTCTCTTAGAGTAGGAACCACAATATCCGTCACATCTTCCAAGTTTCCATTATTGTTTTTTAAGAGAAAACTCTTTTCCGGCATGGGGTATTGGGAAACTGGGGTTCTTCCGCCTACAAACAAATCCAAGAATCCGTCTCCGTCAAAATCAGCAGCCCTGACAGTGGATCCACTTGCTTTTACAACCGAAAAATTCTTATCAAGTGTAAATCCCCCACGTCCATCGTTTAAATATAATCGGTCCGAATATTCTGCGGATTCCGGCAAAAATTCATTACTCCCACTGACTAAATATAAATCCAAATCGGAATCATTATCGATGTCTACTAGCAACATCCCCATTTCCTCAAAGACTGGATTTTCTCCCTTCAAAATATCTACTTCTTCAAACTCACCATTTTGATTTTGAAAATAAGCCTTGGGAAAATAGCCACTAGAAGAACCAACTAACAAATCTTCAATCCCATCTCCATTGATGTCTCCCACTGCCAAACTTGGACCATATTGAGTAAGTTTATGAGGAATGGTACGCTGAATATAAAAGTCTACTTTATCATCTTCTTGATGCGTAAAGTTTAACCCTATTGTTGACGAAACTTCAGAAAATAATTTCGAACCTATTTTATAATCTATAATAGCTTTGTTTGATGCTCCTTGAGTAGCATTGGAGTAATCCAAAGTAAGAACTTGGTTCCCAGTTACATTTTTTATAGTCTCTTGTTTTCCATCTGGCCAAATTACCCGAATCTCCTCCACGCTAGATTCATCCCCTAACCCAAAATGTAATACAGGATCAATGGAGGACATATACCCTCTTACTACTTGCTGTTCTTGATACAGCGAACTTCCATTTATAAGTTTCAAAGTAATTTTTGCTCCAAGTCCTTGAGGATTAGAAGCAGTTCCTTTCAACTGGATTCTTAAAAAATTAAAAGTGTCCTTTTCTTCTGAAAGTCTATTTTCAAAAACAAAAGCCGGATCATTAATATTATTAACTACATAATCCAAGTCACCATCCAAGTCAAAATCAACCAAAGCCGCTCCATTGGAAAATGAAGGTTTACTCAAGCCCCATTCAGCACCAGTATCTTCAAATTCCAAATTCCCAACATTCTTAAATGCATAATTAGGAATTTTGACTATGGGAATGGAATCCAATAATTGTCTAGTAGTAGCAATACTTCCTACATCGGCACGATAATTTGCAAAATCCTTATCAGTAATATCTCTAGGGAATCCATTGGTAACTAGCAAATCTCTCATCCCATCGTTATCCACATCACCGAATAAAGGAGCCCAACTCCAATCTGTCTGATATACTCCAGCCATCATTCCTATCTCACTAAAAGGCATGTCAGGTCCATTATTCATATGTAACATATTCCTTACATACTGATATTCATACCCCCACTGCTCATTATTTATATAGGTCTGATACACATTATTTCCAATGGTAGTTTTCTTTCTATAATTCCCCTCTCCCAACATATCTAATGTGAAAATATCAGGCAATCCATCATTGTTAAAATCTGCAATATCTGATCCCATGGAGAATTGGCTTTGATGCCTTAACGCCTGGCTAATTTTATTGGAAAAAGTACCATCTTGGTTATTGATATAAAGAATGTCATTGGTAACATAGTCATTGCTAACATGTATATCGGGCCATCCATCATTGTTGATATCTGCAATCAACAAACCCAACCCAAATCCTTCAATAGTGATACCTACTTCAAGAGTTACGTTGGTAAATGTTCCATCACCATTATTTCTATAGAATGCGTCATTATTAATAGCACTTCCATCTACAATTTTCTCTTTATAGTTACTTGGAGTAACTTTACTTTGCTCATTATTGAGAACATATAAATCCAAATCACCGTCCAAATCATAATCAATAAAGGCAGCCCCCATCCCGTTACCGCTATCAGCAATTCCATATTGGGATGCCATTTCTTTAAAGATCACATTTCCTTCTGCATTCACTCCTTGGTTTACAAAAAGTAAATTATTACGTTCCCCTTCACCTTTCATCATAGCTGCAGCCACATAAAGATCCATCAATCCATCTTGATTGATGTCAACGGTAGTAGTACCGGTACACCATCTATTAGCAGCTTCTATTCCAGCCTCTGAAGAAACATCTTTAAATTTGAACCCACCTTGATTTAAAAAAAGCTTATTCGGCACTTGATTTCCGGTAAAAAAAACATCTGGGTACCCATTGTTATCAAAATCGGCAATGGCTAATCCACCTCCATTAAATATGTATTCGTCGGTAAGAATATTAAAGGAATCGGTTTCTATAATATTGTTTGCAAAATCAATACCCGTGGATTCTGGGGATTTTAATTCAAATAAACTAGTCTCTTTTTGACAGGAGCTTACTAAGATTAGAAAGGCTCCCAAAAAGAGAAAATACTGGGATTTCATAATGGATAAAATTGGGTGTGAGAGGCCTCAAATTAGCATTTTTGAGAGATATGAGAAAAAATATAAGTGATTAAATAGATAAAAAAACAAAAAGAGAAGGCCAAAGACCTTCTCTTTTCTATTATTTCCAAATCTAGATTTAGAAACCTGGATTTTGTATCAAAATATCAGTTCCAACCAAGTCTATTTGATCTTGTGGAATTGGAACATACTTGAATTTTTCAGAATAGGATGCACCACCCAAGGCAGCAGCTAATAGCTGACCATCCAATGCGAAATAGAAATCAAGTTCTTCTTTCGCAATATTCCATCTTACAAGATCATAGAATCTATGACCTTCCATTCCAAGCTCAAGCATTCTTTCCATTCTAACTGCTCTTCTAGCTAAGTCAGCATCAGTCCATGGAGAATCGTAAGTGCTTATGTCATAGTTAGCAGCCATATCTCCACTTTCTCTCATAAGTTTGGAATTAATTGCTCTAGTCCTTACTCTATTCACATATTCACGAGCTTTTTCCAATCCACCAGTTTCTATTTCAGCTTCTGCAGCCATCAATAGAACATCCGCAAATCTTATGATCATAAAGTTGATACCAGTGTAACCTGGAGTCCAAGAACTATTATCTTGATAAGTCCCTTCTTCTGCCTTTTGATATACATATTTTTTAGGAGAATAAGGTCCTCCGTTTGGTTGGTTTCTGATCCAAGCAGCACCTGGATGATCTTGCCAATCAAGATATGGAATACCTCTTCTTCCTACTGTATGATCCAATCTTGGGTCAAGTGGACCTGCATCTGGAGTGAATGGATCAGCTGAAACTAATCCCATATCGTTTTTAACTCGATTAGCAGGGTCATTATACGATTTATCTAATAGAGGTAAACCATTACTTGTTCTAAATGCATTCACGAACGTGAAGCTTGGCTGGAAGAAACCACAACAGTTACCTGGACCAGAAGGACCAGTGTTGTAAGGGAAGTTCAAGTCAAACTCTGGGTTTGCATTCAATACAGAACCAGTACCAGCAGCAGCTTGATAAGCCCAAACAGACTCTTGATGGTTATCATTAGCACCTCTGAACATATCGTCATAGTAATCAACTAGACCATACTTTAGACCATTACTTGTTACACCATTCGCAATTACATCATCAAACATTGATTTTGCTTCAGAGAATTTGTTTTGATACAAGTAAACTTTACCTAAATAAGCTTTTGCAGCCCAAGAGTTAACTCTACCTACTTGAGATTGAGTTGCAGGCAAATTATCAACAGCATACTTAAGATCAGCCTCAATAAAAGGCCATAAGTCTTGATTGTTGCTGATTTCTTCTAAGCCACTACCATAATCTACTGTTTCGTCAACATAAGGGGTATTGTTATAATCCCTTTTCAACTCAAAGTAAAAATGAGCTCTTAAGAAACGTGCCTGAGAAGAGATTCTAATTTTATCTGCATCAGTCACATCCTCTTGTGCACTTTCTAGAAGTCTCAAAACGTTGTTTGCTCGGGCAATACCTTCGTAACAAACATTCCATTTAGATCCCATATCACCACCAGCAGCATTATTTTCAAATCGCTGGATAGGGTTGATTGTAGTGAAGTCACCAGGGTCAGTACCCTTGTTAGCTTCACCACCTCTAATACTTCCCCAAACCCAATTGGATGGAGAACCTAATCTATTTCCCCGACCATTGACTTGAGAATAAACAGCTATCAAAGAGGCATCAATACCTCCAAGCGATGTTAGCTGTGCTTCAGCAAGTAAACCTGTCGGTGGCACATCTAGAAAATCATCGCTACAGCTAACTGCCACCATCATGACTGCTGAGGACAAAAGTGCTCCGATTTTTAATTTATAATTCTTCATTTTTTTTAATCAATTATATTGTCTATAACTCGATTCTGATTCTTTTGTTCTCTTAGAAGCTAAGATTAACACCAAAAGTATAACCACGTGTAACTGGGTAGTTACCAACGTCAATACCGAAGCTCAAATCCGCGTCTCCACCAACAGCCGGATCCAATCCAGAATATCCAGAGATAGTAAACAAGTTGTTTGCAGAAGCAAAAACTCTAACTCTTTCCATTCTCCATCTTTCCAATAAAGAAGCTGGAAGTGTATAACCTAAACTTACGTTTTGAAGTCTTAAATAAGAACCATTTTCTACATAGAATGAATTCTCAACATTCGAGGTTGAAAAGTTTGAAGTCTTTTCTACAACAGGAATTTCAGCATCCAAATTTTCTGGAGTCCATGCCTGCTTTAATCTTTCTGAAATTGCGGCTCCTTCAAATGTTTGGAAGAAATCAGTAAACCACTTAGACTGATTCCAGATCTCATTACCAATTGAGGTATAGAAATATGCAGAAAGGTCAAGTCCTTTGTAACCTACAGTGAAGTTTAAACCTCCTGTAAAATCAGGTACTGGATTACCAAGTACAACACGATCTTCTGGAGTAATTACACCATCTCCGTTTGCATCTCTAAACTTAAATCTACCAGGAGCAGCTCCGTCTTGAGTAGCATGATTTGCTACATCTTCATCATTTCTGAATAGTCCTTCTACATCATATCCAAAGAAAGTAGAAAGTGGCTCTCCCACCTGGTTTCGAATAGGACGAATACCTCTATAGGCTGGGTTTACGGAAGTAATGATCTCCAATCCTGGAGCTAGAGAAACAATCTCGTTTTTCAGAGTACTACCAGTCACAGTCAATTCATAGGTAAACTCACTAGAAAGGTTACCTCTAGTGGACACAAATAAATCTAAACCTCTGTTCAACATCTCTCCAATGTTTACAGCTGGAGGAGCGGCATTAGATCCTGCAGTCAATGGGATAGGTACAGTAAAGAGCAAGTCTTTAGTATCCTTTTTCCACCAATCAAAAATCACATCCAAACGACCATTGAAGAATGTACCGTCAAAACCAATGTTCTGAGTTACAGCAGTTTCCCACTGTGCATTAGGGTTACCAATTCTAGTTCTTCTAAAACCAATCAGAGCAGAACTGTTAGAACCAGTAATATCATAAGAAGATGCACCAACAGTACCTCCGAATAGAGAATATTGGTTATTAGGATCTACGTTATTGGAGTTACCCATTTGACCCCAACCACCTCTGATCTTCAAGTCATCAATCCAAGTAGCACTCTGAAGGAATGGTTCGGAAGATAATCTCCATGCAGCAGAGAATGCTGGGAACACACCATATCTTGAGTTAGAACCAAATCTTGAAGAACCATCTCGTCTAACTACCGCACTTACTAAGTACTTGTCATTGAAGGTGTAATTCACTCTACCGAAATAAGAGTTAAAGTTTACTCCTTTAAATAAGTTTGAGTTAACCTGTCTTGAAGACACTGGAAGGTTTGAAATATTAATGAAGTCAGGATCTCTTGAGAAAGGATTCTGTCCACTTGCACTCATATTTCTACCAGCACCAGTATTCAATGCTTCTTGACCAGCAATCACATCAAACGCATGCTTTCCAAATGTATGTTTCCAAGATACAGTGTTTGTGAAAGTCCATCCAAATACGAAACCTGCACCTTCATTGTATCCAAATGCTGAGTTGTTTTCAGAGTTTTCATACTGAAGTCTTGAATAACCCCAGAAATAATAGTTGTTATACTGACCACCGATAGATGTTCTGAAAGTCAAATCATCAATGATATCGTATTCTGCATAAACGTTACCGAAAATATTGGCATTAAAGTTTCTATTATTTCTCTGGCCATCTCTGTTAGCTACTGGGTTTCTAGGGTTGTTAAAACCTCTTGCGGCGGTACCACCATATCCACCAAACTCATCGTAAACTGGAATAATAGAAGGCATTCTAAAAGCCTGAAGAATATCATTCTCATCATCAGAAACACCTCTACCGCCAGTTCCACCTTGCTGACCTAAGACCTGACGATAGGTAGCTTGGAAGTTCTCACCAATTCTAAATCTTTTGGTAACATCAAATTCAGAGTTTGCTCTTAAAGAGTATCTCTTGAAACTATTGGCGATCATGATACCAGCTTGATCCTGGAATCCGAAGCCGATGTAGAATCTTGAAGTCTCAGAACCACCATTCAAACCAATAGAATGTCTGTTCAATGGAGCATTTCTAGTCAAAGCATCATACCAATCGGTACCCTCACCCGTTGCAGCTCTCACCACTTGGTATACTGGGCCTTTAGAAGGGTCAATGTTATACTTGGCTCTTTCTTCTTCTAACTGTGCAGCTGTAAAAGGTCCAGGAACACCTGAAGCTCCTCCTACATTAATATAATAAGGCAATACTGGAGAAGTACCGGAACCAAATTGAGGATGTCCATAAGCTGGAGCTCTACCATCAATTCTAGCTTGGTTAGTTTCAGCCAACCAAGTGTATTCAGCGAAATCCTGAGGATTCATCATGTCCAATCCTTTGCCTGGTGTAGTAACACCGAACATACCGTTATAATCAACTCGGATTTTTTGATTTCCTCTTCTTCCTCTTTTAGTAGTATAAATAATTACACCGTTTGCAGCACGTGCACCATAAATGGAAGCAGCAGCAGCATCTTTCAATACGGTAGTAGAAGCAATATCATCTGGATTCAAGAAGTCTGTAGATCCTACAGGAACTCCATCCACTACATAAAGTGGCTCGTTACCACCAAATGCTCCAAAACCTCTAACACGAATAATTGAAGAAGTACCTGGCTGACCGTTTGTAATTACCGTAACACCAGAAACACGACCTTGAAGAGTCTGTTCTACGTTACCTGTTGGAATTATTGTCAAATCTTTAGGATCCACGGTGGCAATCGCGCCCGTAGTTTCTCTTCTGCTGTCAATCGTATAACCAGTAACTACAAGTTCAGAAAGTGTAGTCTCATCTGGATTCAATTTGACATCAATTATACTTCTATTGCCTACTACCTGCTCTACCGAGCCGTAACCAATAAAAGAGAAGACCAATACAGCTTGGTCATTAGGGACATTGAGGGAGAATTTCCCATCAATATCGGTGGCAGTACCTGTAGTAGTTCCCTTCACAAGAACTGAAACTCCTGGAAGTCCTACATCATACTCGTCCAACACTGTTCCAGTGACGGTTTTTTGTGCAAAAGTTGCCGCACTGGAAAGAACTAAGAGCAAAAACAAGGCGCTTAGACTTTTGTAAACATTTTTCATAAACATAGATAGATTGGGTAACAAGATTAATTGTAAATGCTTGTTTTCAATTGTTAATGCAATCGATTGCGAAAATCCGCAAGTTAACAGCAACGCTCGTTGAGTTAAATCAATGAAATTTAATAGTTGCTATACCGTGGTAAGAATACCTGCAAAAGGGGTTTACCCTATAGGTTTGAGTACATCGGGTGATGCAGAGAGAGGTACTAATTATAGTAAAGATATGTCATTGGCAATCGTTTTGGGTTTTGTTTTTATTCATCATCGTCAATGTTAAAGATTCTAAAACAAAATTCAAATCCAAAAGCGAAAAATAAAATTTGGTATAGATATTATTTATCGAAAAAAAAATAATCTAAAATGATAATATAATTAATAAAATCTTATAAAATTTAAACATAACTATTTTTTCAAATTGAAAAATTATAGAATTTTCAAAAAATCCTATCTTTCATTAGGAAAATGTAATCTCAATTTATTTTAAAAATCTTGCTTAAATATTTCAAAAAAGGCCTTAGTCTGCCTCAATTCTTCAAATTCAGGATCAATTAAAGCCTTTTGATAAAGTACCTCACTTTTATCTATAGCTTGCTTCAAATGGATTAAAGCTACCTCATCCTGTCCACTTTTCACTGCTATTAATGCAAGCCCATAATAACCATATCCAAATGACCGTCCTGCTGTGACCGACTCTTCAAAAGAAATACTTGCATTTGAATAATCTCCACTCATAAAATAAGCCAAACCTTTATTAAAAAAATCCTGTGCGGTAGAATATTGATATTGAAAACGCAAAGTAGCCAATTTATAATCGCCTCTCATAATATCTATGGATCCCCTTAGACTTTCATTTAACCTAATAAAGTCTCCGTTTTTGGTAAGTACTGACGCATCTGATAATTTTTTATAAGCTTCTTCTACTCTACCTTGAAGGACTAAAATCTGACCCTGATTATGTAAAACATAAGGATTATTTTCAATTCGGAGAGCCTGATCAAGGAGACGGTTGGCTTCTTCCCATAATAAACTCTTTTTCTTTGGATCCATTGTGCGCTGCGCCTGCCTCATTTTTACCACTGCCAAATTATTATAAGGTAAAGCAGAGCGAAACAACTCCGTCATCTTGCTATAAATTTCTTCTTTGTCTTCCAGTCTAGGGGAAGACTCTCCGGCAATAGCCCAGTCCGCAGCACTTAATCCTGAATTAAGACCTGAACTTTCCAATGCAGCTTTGAGCTGAGCAGCTTGCTGCTGATCAAGCCCTGCAATTGGTTTAGCCTGAATTTCCACTTTGGCAGCTCGAAGTTTTGGAAATAGATCTCTGGAAACTTCTCTAAAACCATTAATTCTTCTCAAATCATCCGCTTGAGATAGATAGTCTTGCCCATTCAAAAGAACCGAATAAAACTGATCCTTACGCTGTGTAGATAATTTTTCATAATCCCGAAGTAATAACCTAAAATCAAACCAATCATTCCATCTGGAACTTAAATCCAGTAAGCTATCCGAAATTCGGATATTAGAGTTTTTCAAATAATCCAAAGTAGCTTCGGCACGGTCCATTCCCAACTTACTGTTTTTCCCTTCGGTATTTTCGGGAGATTGAGTACCAGTAATTTTTATACCAGAAATAGAAGGGTACTGTAAAATAAAATTCTTGAGCCTATCTAAAGTCCCCTTATTTCGACTCGTTTCTACTACTTTGGAAGATCCGGCGGAAAAGAAAAAAGAAAAATCTGAATACCGTGTTAAGTCTTTGTCTAAACTCCCAGTAGGAATATACAATCCCACCTGGGGAATAGGTTCATCAGGTCTTACTGCCCCTACTTTTACCAACAATGGAGTAGTAATTACTCCTTTTGCCAATATCTTTTTTTCACTGGGACTAATTTGATCTTTTCCCTGATAAAAAATAGCTTCCAGCACCGCCCCTTCCATCCAAGATTGGTATTGAATAGTGAAATTTTCCTCATAGGTATATTTGCCTAATTCCTTTTGGAGCTCCACGTTACCCAAATTAACCTGTTGATTGGAACCTCTAATTTCAATTTCAACTCTGGGGTTCTTCGGACTTAAAGCTGAAATGATAGGAATTTCTCCTTTTATCTTAAAGTTTAAAGAATCTCTTTGAAAGATTAATTTAGAAGGATTAATTTCAGAATTCTCTAAAAAATTATTTTCAGGCACTATTCTTGAACCACATGCTGCAAGAAAAAAAGTTGTAATAAATAAAGTTATTGTTATCAAAAACAATCGATTAAACATATTGCTTTATAGTTTGGATCAACATTTTTTATAAATTTAGATTACTAAACCACTACAAGACCATGGAAAAGATAAAATTATTCTTTGAAGAAAGGGCTTTTGGAGTATGTTCTAGATTAGGAGAGAAATTAAATTTCCCTATCGACAGTATTCGTTTATTTTTTATCTATACCTCCTTCATCACGATGGGGTCACCTGTTATCATCTATGTCAGTATGGCAATGATGATGAAAATAAGGAAATACTTTAGAAAAAGTAATAATCCAATTTTGTTTGATTAAAGAGATCGGAAGGTTTTTTTCTTCAAAATTCCCGTACTCAATATCAAGAATCTGACTGGCCCTTTTCCAGGAACTGATTTCCCTTTACTTACTTTCACAATTTGATCCACAGAGATATTTCTATGGACTATAAACTCTTTGTATCCTTTCCAGATAGCTCGAGCATTTGCCCGGTCACCCTTTAGGAAAAATGAAATGGCAGCCATCATCTCCAGGCAAAATTTAGCAAGAAAAATCAAGCCGAAATTCAGCCTTCCCTCATTCTTAAAAATCATTGAAAGACTATTTCTGACATTAAGGAATAGTTTTCGGGAACTATTTCTTGCCAAAGTAGCCCCACCTACATGATATACTTTGGTATTTCCATCATATCCGATTTTCCAGCCTTTATTCCTCATTCTCCAGCAAAGATCAATTTCTTCCATGTGCGCAAAGAAATGAGCATCAAAACCGTTCATTTGATGAAATGCCTCTGCATTAACAAGCATGCATGCCCCAGATGCCCAATCTACGTCAATAAAATCATCGTATTGCCCTTCATCCCTTTCAATATGTTCCCAAATCCTCCCTCTACAATAGGGATATGCTAGAGAATCAATAAACCCTCCTCCTGCCCCTGCATAATCAAAATAATCTCGGTTTTGAAAAGAAAGAATTTTAGGCTGGAGGGCAGCGTAATCCGGTTTTGTTTCAGCTGATGCTACCAGATCCAAATCCCATTCCGGAGTCACCTCCACATCTGAATTGAGCAGAATGTAATATTTGTATTTTCCTTTTAATTCTTCTAAGCCCCAATTATATCCTCCAGCATACCCGAAATTTGCTTTTAATGGAATTAAATTGACTTGGGAAAAATTTCTTGAAATTAACGTGGTAGATTGATCAGTACTCGAATTATCAATTATCCAAATATCCGATTGGCTGTATTCTACTACAGAAGGAAGGAATTTTTGAAGCATTTCCTCTCCATTGTAATTAAGAATGACTACTGCACAGGATTTCATGATGAGTATATAATAATTTTCACCATTTCAAATGGAATCTACCAAAGTTGAACTCATACCTTTATCTGACATTTTTACCCGGCGGATTTCACCCAAACATGCCACCGAGGTCCATTCCCGGAATATTAGGAATCACACCATCAGTAGCGGATTTCATCGCGGCTTTAATCTTTATCTCAATGGCATCCATAGCGATATTGGTTGCTGCCACTACTAGATCGCTTAGCATTTCTTTATCGTTTGGTGTCAATAAAGATTCATCAATATCGATTTTCAGAACTTTCCGATTTCCATTGACCGTAACCTTTACCAATCCAGCTCCGGATTCACCTTCTGCTGTAAGGTGAACTAATTTTGCCTGTGCATCTTTAATTTTCGATTGGGCTTCCTTGATCTTGCCCATCATCCCCATGATATCAAACATATTTTTTCTTTATCTCTACTTTAAATTTTATTTCAATCTCAATTTTTGGCATCTGTGCTTTTGACGGATATCAACGATTTAAATCAATTTTAAAACGATAATAACCATTTGTAAATTAAAGTTTCTTCCTTTTTAAAAAACATGTAACTTTTATATAGGTTTTTTAGTATTTATACTATCTAATCTTAACCTACATGAAACCCATAGAATCCATTGAAAAAGAGCACATTGCACACCTCTTTTTCAGCAAAAAAGAAGTTCTTCCTGATCCTGATTTACAGAAGTTGAGACTTTCCAAACTATTCAGATCTCAGACGCTAGGAAACCTCCTTCAAACAAAAGTATACCTTACGTTTGAAGCAGCTGACGGAAACATTTATCAAACTCACACCACCGTTTGGGCTGTTGGAAATGATTACATTTCTTTAAAAGGAGGACTAACGATTCCCGTCTCTTCTATTTTGGAAGTAGATTAATTCCCTTTAAGTAAAGAAATCACTTCTTCTACTTTTAAATTTTCCTGATTCCCCGTCTCCAAGTTCTTCAAAGCAAGGGTTTCAGTGGCTATCTCATTGTCTCCACAAATCCCAACAAAAGGGATACCTTTTTTATTGGCAAAATCAAATTGCTTTTTCGCTTTCACTACATCAGGATAAATTTCAGCTTTGATTCCTGCATTTCGGAATTGAGTCAATACATTCAAGGCATATCGGAATCCTTTTTGGTCAAAGTGGGTCAACAATAGAGTGGTTCCTTTTAAGCTTTCCTCTGGAAACAAATCCAATTCCTCCAATACATCATAAAGTCTATCCACACCAAAGGAGAATCCCACTCCTGATACACCGGAAAGGCCAAATACTCCTGTCAAATTGTCGTATCTACCACCCCCACTTACGGAGCCTATTGAAACTCCTTTCACTTTTACTTCAAAAATAGCTCCTGTATAATAGGACAAACCTCTTGCTAGCATGATATCAAAATCCACATGCTCTAAATTCGCCCCCATCTGATCAAGAATATCAAGCATTTCCTCTAATTCAGATACACCCTTCAACCCCACTTCACTAGTCGCCAAGAAATCCTTTAAAAAGGCAATTTTCCCTTTTAGGTCCGTTTCCAACTGAACTAGAGGCTCCAATTTATCTACAGATTGGGAAGCAAATCCTCGTTCACCTAGTTCCTCTTTTACTTTTTGCCAACCTATCTTATCTAGTTTATCAATCGCCACACATAGAGGCCCTTCTTTGCCTGACTCCCCGATGGCTTCAGAAATCCCAGTCAAGATCTTCCGGTTATTGACTTTAATATCATAACTGGAAAGTCCAAGCTTTGTAAAGACATCACGAATCATTAGAACAATCTCCGCTTCACAAACCAAACTTTCCGTTCCCACCACATCTGCATCACATTGGTAAAACTCCCTATACCTTCCCTTTTGGGGACGATCAGCTCTCCACACCGGTTGAATTTGGAACCTTTTAAATGGAAAAGTCAGTTCATTTCTGTTCATCACCACATAACGTGCAAATGGAACAGTTAAATCATAACGAAGCCCTTTTTCTGCTACCTTAGGTAAAGTGACAGCTGCACCTGAAGCAATGTCATCTGAATTGACTTTCTTAAGAAAATCACCACTATTTAAAATCTTGAAAAGTAACTGATCTCCTTCGTCCCCATATTTCCCTGTCAGGGTACTCAGATTCTCCATAGCGGGAGTCTCGATCTGTTGGTATCCAAATAGCTGAAAAGTGTCTTTAATCGTATTTAGAATAAAATTTCGACGAGCCATTTGGACGGGCCCAAAATCTCTTGTTCCTTTTGGAAGACTAGGTTTTTGCATGCTTAATCTGGTGATTTAGACTTCAAATTTATTTAAAAATTGGGAAACAGCCCTCTTAATTGAAATCAATTAGAATTTATTTCAAGATTATACTAGGCTAAAAAGATTTGTTTTCTTAATTTTGCGCTTCGTTTCGGAACAAAAACATTAAAAATATACGACCATGGCAGTTACTACATTAAAGAGAAAGTTGAAAAGAAAAAGATTGTCTCAAAATACTCGCGTAATAAAGATCAAGCAACTGTGCGCTAAGCCAGTGATTAAGAACGTGGACGTAGAAGAATTGAAAAAGTCTTTTGCAAAATAATTGACCTTCCCCTTAGGGTAAAGAGGCGATCTTTGGATCGCCTTTTTTATTTTCCTCTTTTTCCCAATTCCACCACATTTAGATTTTTCACCTTCCCTAGTTCCAATTCAAAAAGCAACAAGGTACGCATATGATGAAATCCTTGTTGCCCTATCGCTCCAGGGTTCATATACAGACAATTTACAGTAGGATCGAACTCCACCTTGCAAATATGGGAATGCCCACATATAAAAAGATCGGGGCTATATTCCCTGATTTTTGATTTCACCCCTTTCGCATATCGAGGAGGTTTTCCCCCAATGTGAGTCATCAAGACAGTCACTCCCTCCGTCTCCCAATATTGCCATTCCGGATAAAGCTGTTGAATTTCCAAATCATCTATATTCCCAAAAACAGCCCTTATTTGCTTTCCTTTGGGAAGCAAACCCATCACTTTGGAATCTCCAATATCTCCAGCATGCCAAATCTCATCTACATCTTGTAAATAGGTAAGAGTTTTGTGATCAATAAAACTGTGTGAATCGGAAATGAGTGCAATCTTAGTGGACATTTATAAATAAAGGACTTAAATTCCTTTCAATTTGGCTCCCTAAAAGTTCACTTCAAACAATTCACCCATGAAAACTTATCTAAAAATTTTCCTTGCTTTCTTCTCCATGTCAATCATTGCTGCCTGTTCAACTGAATCAACAGACGAACCGATAAAGAGTATTTCCGTCGATGATTTCGAGGAGCTATTATCTCAGAATTCACAACCGATTATTTTAGATGTCAGAACTCCAGAGGAGTATACTGAAGGTCACATAGATGGCGCAATGCTTACCAACTTTTTAGGAGATGATTTTCAAAAACAAATAGAAAATCTAGACAAAAGCAAATCCTATGTGGTCTATTGTAAATCCGGTATTCGGCAGGCAAAAGCCGCGACTTACATGAAAGAATCCGGATTTAAGCATGTCTATCTACTGGATGGTGGTATCGACAACTGGATGAAAGAAGGCAAACCAACAAAAAAATGAGTGAAATTAAATCTATTAATCCGTACACTGGAGAATTGTTAAAAAGCTATCCCTCTTTAAATGAACCTGAAATTCGGGAAAAGTTAGAATTGTCAGATCAAACCTACAATAATTGGAAAAACACATCTTTTTCTGAACGCGCTGAACTTATGGCAAATGCAGGACAACAGCTATTGAAGGAAAAACTGAAATATGCCAACATCATTTCTTTGGAAATGGGAAAAGTAATCAAAGAATCCATTGCAGAAGTGGAAAAATGTGCTTGGGTCTGTGACTATTATTCCAAAAACGCATCTGAATTTCTTAAGGATGAACCGATTGATTTACCTGATGGAAAGAAAGCAAAACTTAGCCATGAGCCTCTAGGAACCATATTAGCCGTAATGCCTTGGAATTTTCCTTTTTGGCAGGTTTTTCGATTTGCTGCCCCTACCTTGATGGCAGGAAATACCGGACTTTTAAAGCATGCATCCAATGTTCCTCAATGTTCATTAGCGATTGAGGAGGTATTCGAACGAGCAGGATTCCCAAAAGGTACATTTCAAAGTTTATTGATTGACTCAAAAGCCACTACGCAGGTAATTTCCAACCCAATCATCAAAGCAGTTACACTTACTGGAAGCGAAAAAGCAGGCGCGAGTGTAGCATCTGAAGCAGGAAAAAACATCAAGAAAGCTGTTTTAGAACTTGGGGGGAGTGACCCTTTCATTGTATTAAAAGATGCAGACATTCCGCTAGCTGCTGAAACTGCAGTCAAAGCCAGAATGATCAATAATGGACAAAGCTGTATTGCAGCCAAGCGTTTTATCATAGAGGAGGAGGTCTATTTCAAATTTGCAGAACTTTTCTCCGCCAAATTAAAAGAACTGAATTCAGGAGATCCTTTGGATGAAAAATCGGATTATGCATGTATGGCTAGAGCTGATTTAGCTTCAGAATTGTATTACCAAGTACAAAAGAGTGTAAAAAAAGGAGCAAAAGTGCTAGTAGGAGGGATAAAACCTGAGGAAGGGACAGCATTTTTCAACCCTACCATATTAACTGATATACCTTCACATTCTCCAGCTTATTCGGAAGAATTATTTGGTCCAGTAGCCAACCTATTTTCTGTAAAAAATGAGGATGAAGCAATCAGGTTGGCAAATGATTCTGAATTTGGTCTAGGAAGCTCTATTTGGACTAAAGACCTCAAGAAGGGAGAGTTATTGGCTAGTAAAATTGAAAGCGGAGCTGTATTTATCAATTCCATGGTAGCTTCAAATCCCCACCTTCCTTTTGGCGGCATCAAAAAATCCGGATTTGGTCGAGAGCTGGGTAGATATGGTATTTTAGAATTCGTAAATACTAAAACTGTCTATTTGGGTTAAATAAGAATATTAATCACGCGGTGTATTTTTGCAATTGCCCAATTCCTTTCTATTTTTACGAACCAAATTTTGTCTTACACTAATGAGAGAATTACAGTTTCGTGAAGCCCTGAGAGAGGCCATGTCTGAAGAAATGAGACGTGATAAGAGCGTTTTTTTAATGGGCGAAGAAGTTGCTGAATATAACGGTGCATATAAAGTGTCACAGGGGATGCTAGATGAGTTCGGCCCTGAAAGAATTTATGACACTCCGATTGCAGAACTTGGTTTTGCAGGATTAGGGGTAGGTGCAGCCATGAATGGCCTAAAACCTATCATCGAGTTCATGACATTCAACTTTTCTTTGGTTGCCATTGATCAAATCATCAATTCAGCTGCAAAAATGCTAGCAATGACAGGCGGGGCCTATAGTGTGCCTATCGTATTTAGAGGTCCTACTGGAAACGCAGGTCAACTGGGAGCTACGCACTCTTCCAACTTTGAAAACTGGTTTGCAAATACACCTGGCTTGAAGGTAATTGTTCCTTCTAATCCATACGATGCCAAAGGTTTATTAAAAGCGGCAATACGTGACCCAGACCCAGTGATTTTCATGGAGTCTGAAGTTATGTATAGTGATAAAGGAGAAGTACCTGATGGAGAATATTTATTACCTATCGGAGTAGCCGACATCAAAAGAAAAGGAAATGACGTGACAGTTATTTCTTTTGGTAAAATGATGAAAGTAGCGCTTCAAGCAGCAGAAGAAATGGCAAAAGAAGGTATCGACTGTGAAGTAATTGACTTAAGAACAGTAAGACCAATCGACTATGCCACTTGTGTAGAGTCTTTAAAGAAAACAAATAGAGCAGTAATTGTGGAGGAAGCAAATCCGTTAGCTGCCATTTCGTCTGAATTAACTTATCATTTCCAGAGATATGCATTCGATTATTTAGATGCACCTGTGATTAGAGTCAATTCAATGGATATTCCTTTGAGCTACTCTCCAACTTATATAGATGTGACTATTCCAAACGTTCAGAGAACAGTAGACGCAATCAAAAAAGTAAGCTATAAATAAGAATTTCAAAACACAAAAAAGCCAACCTCTAAAAGGTTGGCTTTTTTGTTTATACCCAATCTATCTAAAATAGTTTTTTTGATATTTTATGAAAGCTGGACTTGAGCAACCTCGAATCCAGCATGTGAATTCAATTATTTATTATTTGAAACTCCAGTAGCTCCACCACCTTGGTTCATATCTCCATCTCCTCCACTTTTCAGGTCATCATTGTTAATGGATTTCTTTCTTCTTGGTCTTTGATCCATGCTCAACTTTCCAATTCTGTAGCTGAAGTTCACTTTAAAATTCATGTTTCGAAGAGCGGAAGAACTATTTTGCATTATAGTAGGGGTTGTCAGCTCATTTCTAATAATAAACTCTTTGGTAAGAAAGTTGTCCGCTCCGAAACCTATACTTCCTCTCTTTTCATTAAACTGCTTGTTCAAGCTCAAACCATAAACAGCAAATCCTCCAGAAAGTCCTTGTAACTGAACTCTTCTACCCCTTGCAAAAGAAAATAATTGTATTTGCCAATCTTTAGGCAGTGAGTAGTTACCAAACAATCTTCCACTTACTACAAACCCTTCATTTTGTGCTGCTAAAACTGGATCTTCTAATCCATTATCCAATATAGAATAGTAAAGATCAAAACCACCATTAAATGAAAGCTTACTTCCTATCGACACGTTAGCAAATATGTTTGTTCCGATTGCCTGTTCTCTACCTATATTTTCATAAGTGGTGAAAATCACACCATCATTTTGAATCGTTCTTACTGCTTGGATAGACCCAGTAGTATTTCTATAGAATCCAGAGAAGTTAATTACAGTGCTCTTAAAGAAAGTACTATATCCCATTTCATAGTTATCAGTCAATTCCGGATCTAAAACTGGATTACCTTGAGTAATTTGAAGTGGATTAGAAGCATCAATATTAGGATTTAGAAATCTAAGAGAAGGCCTTGAAATTCTTCTATTATAAGCTGCTTTGATCAGATTACCGTTTTTCAATTTCCTGCTCGCGTTAATGCTTGGTACAAGAGTACCATAAGAAGGAATTTCAGCCGTAGTTTCAGTTTTAAAATCTGCATTAATCATTGTATACTCATATCTCAACCCAGCCTTCAAAGTATAATTCTTCAAAAAACTAAAAGTATAAGAAGAATAAGCTGCCGTTACATTTTGATCGTAATTAAAGGCATTAGTTAAGGACGGGTTTTCACTTTCTATAAAATCCCCATCTGAACCATCAGCTTGGAAGTAAGCAAAGTCAGAAACAGCTCTCCTTGTAATATTTTTTGCGCCATACTCTAAGATTTGATTACCGTCTTTCCCTAAAGGATTTACAAAATCAAGTTGAATTGTAAACTCTTCATTTTTACTAGGATTGTCATTTCTCAACCTTGAATTGATCGTTTCAAAATCATCTTCAAAAAGACTGTTAACAAAAGAATTTTCACGATTATCTCGACTGTAGAGAGTAAGAATACTGAATTCCTTTCCTTTTTTCTCATATGTTTTAGTGTAGTTGACACTAATATCCACAGAATTCGACTCGTCTATAACGTCTGTTTCTCTAAGAGCTTTAGAAAGTAATTGGTTCTCCAAATAGTTTTCAGTGAAAAAATTATTTTGATAATTCTTAGAATTTCTAATACCAAAGTTTATTGACCCTGTTAAGAAATTATATTTATCAATTTCGTAATCCACACCAAAATTATATCTTCCAAAAATGTCAGTTCTTTTTGTATCTGCAGATTGAATTACTTTCGCTATTGAACTATTAGGATTTGTAATTAATTGTTCGTTTTCAAATCTTCCATTTATATTATAACCTGATCTACCAAACCCTCCAAGTGAAAAACCAAACTTCCCTTTTCTAGCAGAACCATTTAAACTTAAATTAGACCCCCTCATACCAACTCCACTTCTCACGTTTAAGGTCAAACCCTGAAGATTATTCTTCATAGTAACAATATTAATTACTCCAGAAGTACCCTCAGCATCGAATCTTGCAGATGGAGATGTTATGACTTCCACCGCTTTTATTTCTTCAGCAGGGATTTGTCTTAGAGCATCTGAGATACTACTAGCTGCAATTGCTGAAGGTCTATTATCAATCAAAACGGTAATATTACTACTTCCTCTCATGGATACGTTTCCATCCAAATCAACTGAAAGCATTGGAACTCTTCTAAGTACATCTGTACCATCTCCCCCAGCCGTAGTTTTATCATTTTCTGCTTTATAGATGGTCCTATCTACTCGCTCTTCTATTAACTCTCGTTGACCTTGAACAGTCACTTCTTCCAAAGCTACTCCTTCATCAGACATCAAAATATCTCCTAGATTCACATCTCCATTTGGAGAAGTAACCTGGATATTATCTACTGTTTGGGTTTCGAATCCCAAAAAGCTAACTTTAAGAATATAGGATCCTGGCTTCATCCCTGTGATAAAGAATTTACCTTCATCATCAGCCACTCCACCGGCAATGTTCTCTTCTGTGCCAGCTTTGTAAAGAGCGGCGGTCGCATAAGGAACAGCCTCTCCAGTATTTTGATCTTTAGCTACTCCAATTATTCTTGCAGGAGTTTTTTTATCCCCATCGGTACTTTGGGCAAAAATCCCCACCGAAATAATGGTGCTAAAAACAAAGGTTAAGTAAAATAATTTCTTCATGATAGTTGTTGCTGAGTTGCTTTACACAGTTATGTACAACAAAACAACACCTATTGTTTTAAACTATACTGGTGTAATAGACCATTCCTTTAGTTTTATCGACTAAACAGGGAAACCACCGGATTAAACCCAAAAATCAATCGATAAACGGGTTTATCTATTCAAATGGATGTTCTAGAGGTGTAATCCGTAGATTGGTAGATTTTATTTTAGGTGTTTAGGTACTTTTCCTTAGTTTCAGATCGAAATTCAAACAAATGCCTCCATTTAGCTCAAAAAAGAATCTTTCATTTATCGTCCATATACTTGGTTGGTTGATGCTCTGTATCATTCTAATCTTGCTATCTCCGCTTTCTTGGAGAATGGGAGATAACGAATTGCCAGATGCATTTTGGTATAAGCAGGTTTTTCTCATCATATTCCTTATAGGAGTTTTCTACTCCAATGTTTCCATTACCGTCCCAAGGATTCTCCTAAAAGGAAAAAACTACCAATACATCTTATTGGTGGTGGGAGGAGCTATCCTTTTTTACTTTTCCATTATTTATTTTGAGCAATTCATTAAGTATCCCCAAAAGATGCATGAATTCTTCAACCCAAATAAGCCCTATTCACCAAGAGGAAGATGGTTACCTGGAGATGTTTTCCAGATCCTATTATATATGGTATCTATAGGATTAAGTACTTCCTTGGCACTGGTACAAAAATGGCAGCGAGATGAAGTGGAACGTCAAGATCTTGAAAAGCAGAAAATCAACACAGAGCTATCTTATTTAAAAGCGCAGATCAATCCACATTTCTTTTTCAATACCTTAAATAACATCTATTCACTCACCAACCTGGATGTAAAAAAAGCGCAAGAGGCCTTATTAAAACTTTCTCGAATGATGCGGTATGTGCTGTATGAAAACCAAAAGGATGTAACGCTACTAAAAAAAGAAGTCAACTTTATTCAAGACTACATTGAGTTAATGAAGATGAGGCTTTCGAATAATGTCAAATTAAATCTGAAGATAGAAGAGCCCAAAGATGATCAAATCATTGCTCCTATGCTATTGCTTCCATTTTTAGAAAACTCATTTAAGCATGGTATCAGCAGCCAGAAGGAATGTGAAATAACCATCCGCATGGAGGTTATGGGTGACACTTTATTTTTTGAAACTCGAAATCAAATATTTCCAGTCCACTCAGATAGCCCTGAAGCTAAGGAAAATGGGATTGGGATGGTCAATACTCAGAGAAGGCTTGCATTATTATACCCCGAAAAACATCGGCTTAAATTTGGTAAAGATGAATCCAATAATGAGTATTGGGTAAATCTTACAATCAACCTTGCATGAAACTGAAATGTGTAGCGATAGATGACGAGCCATTAGCACTGGACTTGATCTGCAAGTTTATTGAGCAAACTTCTTTTCTACAATTAGAAGGCAGGTTTAGTAATGGCATCGAAGCTTTAGGTTTTATCAACCAAAACGAGGTTCAGTTGATATTTATGGACATCCAAATGCCTGATCTCTCTGGAATGGAACTTGCAAGGGTACTGGATGGAAAGAAGAATTCAGATAGGACAAGAATCATTTTTGCCACCGCTTATCATCAATTCGCCATTGAGGGCTATAAAGTGGAAGCTTTGGATTATTTGTTAAAGCCATATAGCTATGAAGAATTTCTTAATGCAGCCACCAAGGCTTTTAGCTATTTTGAAAAATTAAACTCTGCAGCACCAATCAGCAGTAGTCCAGCTGAATCTCATGCTATTCCCGAATACATTTTTTTAAAAGTGGAGTATCAATTGGTGAAAGTGATATTAAAAGATATTGCCTTCGTAGAAGCATACAAAGACTATGTCAAAGTTCATTTGATTTCCAAACCCAACCCTTTACTCTCTTTGACTAGTTTAAAAAGCATGGAAGAGTTACTCCCTTCATCTCACTTTATGCGAGTACACCGATCATTTATAGTTTCATTAGATCATATTGATTCTGTTTCAAAAAATGTAATTCAGATTGGAAAACACCACATAGCCGTGGGAGATAATTACAAAGAAGCTTTCCTTGAGTTTCTAAGTAAATGGATGAATTAAAAAAGGGAGCATGACGCTCCCTTTTTACTTTTATCTTTTGCCACCTGGCATCAATCGGCTCATGGCTGCTTTAGCCCCGCCCATTTTATTCATCTGCTTCATCATCTTACGCATGTCGCTAAACTGCTTCATCAGATTATTGACTTCAGTAATGGTTCTTCCTGATCCATTTGCAATGCGCTTTCTTCTACTTCCATCGATCAAATCAGGTTGTTGCCTTTCCAAAGGGGTCATACTTTTGATAATGGCTTCAATAGGTTTGAAAGAATCGTCATCAATATCCAAGCCCTTCATAGCCTTGCCCATACCAGGGATCATTCCCATCAAATCTTTAATATTACCCATTTTCTTCACCTGCTCCAGTTGAGAAAGGAAATCATCAAAGTTGAAACTGTTGGTTCGAATTTTAGAATTGATCCTTTTAGCCTCTTCCTCATCAAAGGATTGCTGAGCACGTTCTACCAAGGAGATTACATCTCCCATACCCAAAATACGTTGGGCCATTCTATCTGGATGGAATACGTCAATATTCTCCATCTTTTCACCTGTAGAGATGAATTTGATTGGTTTATTGACTACGTGACGAATAGAAATAGCTGCACCACCACGGGTGTCGCCATCTAATTTCGTCAACACTACTCCATTGAAATCTAATCGCTCGTCAAAAGTTTTTGCAGTATTTACAGCATCTTGACCAGTCATAGAGTCCACTACAAACAAGGTCTCTGAAGGATTGAGTGATTTTTTCAACTCCTCAATTTCCTGCATCATTTGATCATCCACTGCCAAACGACCCGCTGTATCGACAATCACTGTTTTCTTCCCGGATTTCTTAGCATAGGCGATTGCATTATTTGCAATTTCTAATGCATTTTTATTTTCAGGCTCGGCGTACACCTCAACCCCTACTTGCTCGCCGAGTACTTTCAACTGATCAATTGCAGCTGGTCTGTAAATATCACAAGCAACTAAAAGAACCTGCCGTCCTTGCTTCTTGAGTAAGCTGGCTAGTTTTCCTGAAAAAGTAGTTTTACCAGAACCCTGAAGACCAGAAATCAGTACCACGGATGGGTCTCCGGATAAGTTGATTTCCACTTTGGTGCCACCCATTAATTTGGTCAGCTCCTCCTGAGTGATTTTAACTAACAACTGACCTGGAGAAACTGAGATCAACACATCTCGACCTAGTGCCTCTTTTTTAATAGTATCAGTTACTTCCTTTGCTACTTTATAGTTAACGTCAGCATCAATTAAGGCTCTTCTTATCTCCTTAACCGTAGTGGCTACGTTTATTTCTGTGATCGTACCAGTACCTTTCAGCGTTTTGAAAGCACGGTCTAATTTTAAACTTAAATTATCAAACATTCCTATTGCGGCTATTTGTGGCAAAAGTAATGATTTTCATCAGGGATAGAAAGCATCATTTCATCTAATACTGCCTCCAAGCAAATAATGTGATTAGGACTCTTTGCCTTTAAATTCCTAATTTGCGGCTGCATCTAAAAAATCCTAGAAATTTCTTTTTCATGACCATAGATTTTAAGAAAGACATTCTCCCTCACGTAGTGGGAATTGCCCTATTTTACGCCATAGTAGCCATCTATTTTTCCCCAGTGGTTTTTGAAAACCAGGTTATTTTTCAAGGTGATATCTTGAAATGGGAAGGATCTGCAAAAGAAACGATGGATTTCAGAAAGGCGACCGGCGAAGAAGCTCTTTGGACTAACAGTATGTTTGGCGGGATGCCTGCCTACTTTATAAGCCTGGATTTCCCCGGAGACATCACCAACGCATTAGTCTCCATCCTTTCTTTGGGGTTACCTCACCCAGTCAATGGGTTGTTTTTTGGAATGGTGGGAATGTACATTTTATTGTTAAGCTTTCGAGTCAGGCCAATATTTGCCATTTTAGGCAGTGTTGCCTTTGCCTTTAATACTTACAATTTACTCAGTTTAGCGGCAGGACATAACGCAAAAATATGGGCAGAATGTTTAATACCCCTCATTATTCTGGGTATTCATTTGGCTTTTGAAAAGAAGAGAATCCTGGGAGCATCCATTTTAGCTCTAGGGCTTCTCCTGCAATTCAAATTCAATCACGTACAAATCACTTACTACACCTTCCTGATGGCAGGAATATATGTTTTGGTAAGAGTCCTATTTGAATGGAAGAAAGAAGGTCTTATTCCAATGGCCAAAACAGTTGGAATATTAGCCATCGGTGCCATATTAGCCATTGGAGGTAATATTGGTAGACTGGCCACTGCCTTGGAGTACTCTACCTATTCCACAAGAGGCGAGGTAACTATTGAAACAAAAGAAGCTGGACTCGATAAAGAATATGCTTTCGGTTGGTCCAACGGAATTATGGAATCCTTCACCTTTTTGATACCTGATTTTTATGGAGGCGGATCCAATACTCCTTTACCCAAAAATTCAGCTTCAGAAAAAGTACTGAGACAACAAGGGTTAGACCCAGCGCAAATCAATGGTTTTGTTCAGGGAGCTCCCACTTATTGGGGTGACCAACCTTTTACAGGAGGTCCAATCTATGGTGGAGTAATCCTGATCTTTTTAGCAGTTTTGGGGATCTGGGCAGCACCTAAGCAAACCCTCATCACATTTGGTGCAATTATTATCTTCTCTTTGATGCTTTCATGGGGCAAAAACTTGTCCTGGTTCAATTACTTGCTTTTTGACTACTTACCTGGATACAACAAGTTTCGAGCAGTCTCCATGGCTTTAGGCATGACCTTGTTTGCCATTCCCGTTTTAGGAATGGTCTCTTTAGAAAAGCTTGTCAAAGAAGATAAATTGAAATCACTGTATATGGCAGGGGCCGTAACAGGAGGTCTAATTTTACTTTTTATTCTTGGAGCGGGAATGTTCCGCTTTGAGGGTTTGGCAGATCAGGGACTCCCTGATTGGTTACTCGGAGCTTTGAAAGATGACAGAAAATCCATGCTGCAATCCAGTGCATTGAAGAGTCTTGGGTTCTTAGCAGCTGCCTTTGTCTTGATCTATTTTACGGTCAAAGGCAAAGTAAGTGATCTCATTCTAGGAGCAGGACTATTTATGCTGGTTCTATTTGACCTTTGGACCATCAATCGCCCTTATTTAAATTCGGACTCCTTTCAGCCAAATCCTACTAATAGCTATTTTGCAGAAACTCCAGCCGAAACTGAAATCTTAAAGGATGATTCTTATTTCCGGGTTTTAGATTTGACAGAGGGAATACAATCTGCGGGTAAGGCAAGTTATAGATTCCACGCTATTGGAGGATATCATGGCGCCAAATTGAGACGTTTTCAGGATTTAATTGATTACAGACTTTCCGGTGAGCTCAATAACTTTGTAACCAAAGCTCAGGAAGGAGATTTTGATTTTTCTGGCATTCAATCATTTAATATGCTCAATACCAAATACATCATTGCTGGAAAAGCGGCCAATGCAGTATTTGAAAACCCAGAAGCAAATGGACCAGCATGGATTCCTTCCAGTATTAGAAGTGTAAATTCAAATTTGGAAGAGATCACAACTCTGGGAGAAATCAACACTAAAACTGAAGCAACCATTAACACTGATGAATTTGGCCAAGTTGATGCAGGAGCTGGCACCATTGAATTAATTTCCTATGCGCCAAACCATCTAACATATACTGCAAATATGAGTCAGGGAGGCTTAGCTATATTTTCAGAAATCTACTATCCTGTAGGATGGACTGCGACAATCGATGGGCAAGAATCCGATATTTTAAGAACTGATTATTTGTTAAGAGGGTTAACTATTCCTGCGGGTCAACATGAAATCGAATTTCATTTCGCCCCAAGCAGTTATACCAAAACCAAAACACCAATGATCATCTTCCAATACCTGATCATTTTAGGATTAATTGGTGGTGTATACTTCACTATAAAAGAAGAAAATGGAAGAGCCTAAAGACAAAATCATTAGTTACTACGACCAATTTTCCGAAAAACAGGAAAAAACAGGAATAAACTCCAGACATTTAAGTATCCTGGATAAAGTAATGGCTGCTGGTTTAAAAGAACACCATCGCGTACTTGAAGTGGGTTGTGGCATAGGTACGGTTAGTAGCTTGATTGCAGGTCAGGTGAAAAAAGGCGAAGTGTTGGCAGTGGATATCAGTCCCGAAAGTATAGATAAAGCCAAGGTGATTTGGAAGGATTTTGACAACTTGAAATTTGAAGTTTCTGACATGTCTGACTTTCACAAGGCAAAGCAGACATTTGACTTCTTCGTCTTCCCTGATGTATTGGAACACATTCCTGTGGATCAGCACCAACGTTTATTTCAAACTATTCAGGAACATTCCCATCAGGATTCTGTAATATTTATCCACATCCCCGCACCAAGGTATTTGCAATGGATGATTCAAAACGAGCCTGAAAAACTACAGGTAATCGATCAGCCTTTGGATTCGGGAGACTTAATCAAAAGCATTACTTCCAGTGGTTTTTACCTTGAAAAAATGGAAACCTATTCCGTCTTTTTCGAAGAAAAAGATTACCAATATTTTGTCTTTAGATCGCAAAAACCTTTGGAACATTCCACTCCAAGAAACAAATGGAAAATTCTAATGGAAAGAATAAGTATCCGGTTAAGACATGGGATTAAATAAAGAAGATATGAAAATTAAAAACAATACAGTGGTTGGGCTTACTTACGAATTAAAGGTAAGTAAAACAGAGGATGAGATTGAATCAGCTCCTTTCTCGGTAGAGGTCAGGGACACAGAAGATCCTTTTTACTTTCTTTTTGGTCAAAGTGGGCTTCCAAATAAGTTTGAAGAATTATTAGGAGGGCAATCCGAGGGTGAGGAATTTTCATTTACCCTTTCTGTGGAGGAAGCATATGGTGAAGCCGATGATGAATTAATCATCAACCTACCTAAATCCCAGTTTTCCGGGGAGCAGGGATTTAAAAAGGAAATGCTTGAAGAAGGAAACTTTCTTCCATTAATGGATGAAAATGGATATCCTATGCAGGCAAAAATCTTAAAGGATTTAGGAGAGGATTTGCTACTGGACTTCAACCACCCTTTAGTCGGCTTTGATTTGCACTTTGATGGAAAAGTAATTGAAGTACGTGAAGCAACTAAAGAAGAGATAGAGCATGGACACATTCATGGAGAACATGGAACTGACCATTAGAATGATTCTTATTTTATTAAATATGAAGGGCATGAAAATTAATTCATGCCCTTTCTTTATTATATTTTCACAAACATCTTTGGCCAATGACTAGAATATTCCTCCTTCTTTTTTTGTCTTTTATAGGGTGTACTTCTATTGATAAGAAGAAATCAATTGAAAATGAAATGATCAGCTCAAAAGCAGATGATTACTTTCGGGTAATTGAGGGTCAAGATGAAGAAATTGACACATCCTTAGTTAAAAAAGGAGAAATTCTAATCGCTTATTCGGATTGTTTAGACTGCCATAAAATTGAAAATAGAGCAAAGGGACCAGCATTTTTAGACATTTCAAAAAGGTATCCTTACCAAGAGGTTTACATAGATTTACTATCTCAAAGGATCATATCTGGAGGAAATGGATCATGGGGATATCCTGTTATGTCAGCACATCCTAATCTAAGCGTTGAAGATTCAAAGGCCATGGCTGCCTTTGTATTGTCAATGGAAAATTTACGAGATTAAATTTTAATCTTAAACCTCCATTAGTCAGCGGCCTGAGGATTAATCAGATATTAGATTATTACTTTTTCAATACCATGACTTTATCCTCATCAAACTGAAGATATACCCTGTCACCAATTTTAAATTTGCGGAGCGGATCATCTACTTCCCAAATTTCACCCCCATTTTTCAACCGAACTTGCAGGCTATTAAAATGCACCAAATAACGGGTGTCCACTACATGTCCAAGCAGTGGTCCTTTGGTTCTTAACTTGACGTTGGAAGGTCTTATATATGAGTTAAACCTATCTGGAATGAGGTTGATAGGGCTAAACAGCTGAGCAACGTACTTAGACTTAGGATGTTCACACAATTCTTGAGAAGTCCCCTGCTGAACGGTTTTCCCTTTTTGTAATATTAGGAGGTTATCTGTTAGTCTTAGTGCATCATCGAGGTCATGGGTTACAAAAACCACCGTGGTACCCAATTCCTGAAACAATTGCTTTAATTCAAAAATCAATTGATGAGTTTGAATAGTATCTAAAGAACTAAATGGCTCATCCAACAATAATAATTCAGGCTCCACACTCAATGCCTTGGCTATGGCTACCTTTTGCTGCTGTCCTCCCGAAAGTTGCCTTGGATATCGATCCCTAAAAGCTTTTAACCCCAATAAATTCAATAGATTTTCCACCCTGGATTTTGCATAATCCTTTTCATAATGAAGAAGCGGACGAGCAATATTTTCTTCTACTGAGGAATTGGGAAACAAATGGTAATCTTGATGTATCAATTTGATTTCATCATAGCCAGAAACCAATTTGTGTTTGGGGTTTAAAATCAACTCTCCATCAAGATGAACCTCTCCTTCGTCTTGTATCTCTAGGCCTGCCATAATCCTTAGCAAGGTACTTTTCCCGGATCCACTCGCTCCTACGATGGAAAGAAAATCTCCTTTATTTAACTTTAGTGAAAAATCGCTTAAGGCGGGGTTCTGGTCATAGGATTTTGACACATGTCTTACGGAAAAATAACTCATAGGCGTATTTCTGCCTGGATTTTCTTTGGCAGGCTGGCAAAGATAAGTTCGTACGATTGATCTGCCAATTCAAGGATTAAAGGATCTGGAACATTCCCAGTAGTACTGACTGAATTCCATTGTTTTTTGTTCATATGATATCCAGGAGTTATCCCTTCGTATTGCTCACGCAATTCAATAGCTCTTTCAGGGTCACATTTTAGATTGATGTATTGAAATTGACTGATTGAGGTTATGGAGAATATTTTACCACCCACACGAAAGCAAAGAGCATCCTCATCAAAAGGAGTGTCTTCCGTAGTTCCAGGTTTTGATAAACAATAATCTCTATAGTAGGTTAAAGTCATTAAGTTTAAATTATTCAATGAAAATAAAGAATTCGTTCTGAAACTTTACATCAATTTAAATTTAGCAAAAGACAATTTCATATTCAGCAATATTTTTGTGAGCGAAGTCACGTAAGGGTTAGGATAAAATAAACATCTTTGTTGCATGGAAAAATACATCAAAGCAATTTCTGACGGCTATTATGGCTATTGGAATTATTTGGTAAATGAAATATTAAATCCTTCTTGGCATAATTACTTCTATTGGCTCATTGGAGCCTCTTTTGTGATTTGGCTGTTGGAAGTATTTTTCCCTTGGAGGAAAAACCAACCCATCATCCGAGAACACTTTTGGTTGGACATTTTCTACCTATTCTGGAATTACTTTCTTTTTTCCCTTGTGGCTTACAATGCACTTTCCATGGTCGCAGTAGAAGCCTTCAATGATTTCCTAGGACTATTTGGGATTACAAATACCGTTGCAATCAAAATCGATCAACTTCCTGGCTGGGTTCAATTATTCATCATCTTCATCGTCCGAGACTTTATGCAATGGGCGATTCACATGATGTATCATCATGTCGGTTGGATGTGGGAATTCCATAAAGTCCATCACAGCACTCGAGAAATGGGCTTTGCAGCACTTCTTCGCTACCACTGGATGGAAAACATCTTGTATAGGACACTGGAATACATCCCATTGGCCATGATTGGTGTAGGGATTACCGATTTTTTCATTGTCCATATTTTCACCTTGGTGATAGGACAGTTAGGACATTCTAATTTATATATTCCTTTAGGGCCTTTTCGATATATTATCAATGGACCTCAAATGCATCTTTGGCACCATGCAAAAGAACTTCCTGAATCCCATCCAAATGGTTTTAACTATGGAATATCTTTAAGTCTTTGGGACTTTATTTTTAAGACCAATTATTGGCCTTCTGATGATGAAAATCTACCTGTTGGACTTCCTGATGAAGAACACTATCCTGAAGATTTTATAGGTCAAAATATTGCTCCTTTTCAACGAATTTTTGGAAAGAAAAAAGGATAAAAAATACGACTTCTAATTTTGATCAAGTAGGACAAAGCTTTTTATATTATTGGCAAAGCCATATTTATCTATTTTGGTTAGTTTAGGGTAAAACCCAACCTAAAACCAAATGGATTCAACTTTAATCAAGTCTGGAAGGCTTGTTTCACTGGACACCTTTAGAGGTCTAACCATGTTTTTATTAGTAGCAGAAGCTGCTTCTGTCTATCATAGTTTATTAGAGGCTTTCCCGGAACCTGGATTTTTAAATTCCTTTTTCACCCAGTTTACTCACCACCCTTGGAACGGGCTTCGATTCTGGGATTTGATCCAACCCTTTTTCATGTTTATAGTAGGCGTAGCAATGCCCTTCTCTTTGAATAAGCGGTTAGCAAATCATGAAGACCGGCCCAAAGTAACCCGACATATACTTAAAAGATGCCTATTGCTATTTCTATTTGGCACTGGACTCCATTGCATCTATGCGGGTAAGCTTGTTTTTGAACTTTGGAATGTGTTGACCCAACTTTCCTTTACAATTTTAGTAACCTACTTCCTCCTTAAAAAATCCTGGCAAATTCAATTAGGAGTTTCTATTGCCTTATTAGCCCTTACTGAAGTTCTTTACAGATTGTATAACCCAGAAGTTCCTTATGAACATGGAACAAATTTCGGCAACTATATTGACATGATTTTGATGAGTAAGATCAATAGTGGTGGCTGGGTAGCGATCAACTGCATTCCTACAGCTGCACATACCATTTGGGGAGCTATTTGTGGAAATATCCTTTTATCCACAAGCCTTCCGAAAGATAAGATCAAGACGTTTGTAATAGCTGGAATAATTGGCTTGATTCTAGGATATGGGCTAGACATCATCGGAATTACTCCCATTATTAAAAGGATTAGTACCAGTTCCTTTGCCTTAGCTTCTGGTGGATGGGCTTTATTGGCCTTGGCTTTATCCTATTGGCTGATTGACATAAAAAAACACCAATCCAAAGCTTTTCCTTTCATCATAGTAGGCATGAACTCCATCTTCATTTACCTTTTTGCAGAAATACTTGGACATCGCTGGCTAAATAGAACCATCGGGATTTTCACCTCAGGTTTTCTTGAACCAATTGGTTTTGGAGAACATTCATTAGCAATCATCACAGCCTTCTGTACCTTGGCTACCATGTGGGGACTTTGTTATTTTCTTTATAGAAATAAGATCTTTTTTAAGATTTAATCCTAAATAAAAAGGTCATCTGGAAATTCAGATGACCTTTTAACTATAGTATTCGATTAAACTTAAATAAATCTTTTTAGGGTCCAAACGATCAATGCCAAAAGAAAAACAATGATGGAAATCTTATTAATCCCATGCATCATTCTCAAATTCAAATTTGATTTTTGGCTTGGATCAGGTTTTTGAAAAACCCTTACAAAGTAATTACCCACTTCACCTAACTTAAAGAATTCTTTTACTTTATTGTTTTCTGACATAGTTTCTGACTTTGCGTGTTCAACAGGAAAATGGAATAATAAGTTTATTTAAATGGAATCCGATTCGTTCCACATCCCATCTTCTTTAATAATTTCTATTAGTTCATCCACAGCCCGTTCTGAAGGGACCGATCTTTTCATTACTTCTTTTCCTTTGTAAAGGGTTATTTTCCCTTTCCCAGACCCTACATACCCATAATCTGCATCTGCCATTTCTCCAGGTCCATTCACAATACAACCCATAATACCAATTTTCACCCCCTTCAAATGATCTGTTCTTTTTCGTATCATGGCAGTGGTTTCCTGAAGATCAAACAGAGTTCTACCACAAGATGGACAAGATATGTACTCTGTCTTGGACATTCTCGTTCTGGCCGCCTGAAGCACCCCAAAGCCGACAGAATTATGCAATTTTACTTGATCCAAAATCTCTTGACGATCCGTTTGGTTTTCTTTTTCTAAAGAAATAAATATTCCATCTCCCAAGCCATCAATCAGCAAACCTCCTACATCGGTAGCAGCATATAACATAGTCAAATCATGATCTTGATCTGGATAGGCAATTTTAACCACTACCGGTATTTCGGTGTTTGATTCCATAAGGCTGACAAATGCACGCCTTAAAGCAGGCATCGCATGCTTATTGGAAGTTTTCAAAATCAACACCGTATCCTTCCTATCAGCAATAATAGGAATGACTTCTTCTATTTCAGTATCAAAAATTTCAAGGAAATTCAGTTCTAAATGAAAGTCAGAAGAATTGGCATATTCATCCAAATTAAATAAAGGAAACTTATTGATTTGGTCTGATTGCTGCTTCCAGATTTCTGCATATTGAATTTCTTTCATCCCATTTGGTAACATAAACGGAATGGGATTGGAGCCTGAAAAAACAAAATCACAACCTTGGTCATTCATTTTCCATTTGTCCAATTCTGGCAAATAGAAATGCCCGGTTTGCTTTATTTCCTTCTCCGAGATTTTCTCAATTTTAGATATATCGGTGATTACCCTAGGAACATGATGTCCTCCAAAATTGAAAACCTCATAGGTATGCCGTTTCTCATGGTCAAAAGGATGAATAGGATACTCCTCTATTTTCTTAATTTCTGCGTGAGGAGTCCTCTTCGAATATCGATCAATCAATGCTTTGGCAACAGGCGCTTCAAATTCCGGATCCTCTGTTAAGGATACCCGAACTGTATCACCCAACCCATCTTCCAGCAAGGTGCCAATCCCTACTGCAGATTTAATTCTTCCATCTTCTGCTTCTCCTGCTTCAGTTACCCCCAAATGTAGAGGATAAGGCTTGAAGCCTCCTTCTACTAATTTTTGAACTAACAAACGATACGCCTGTACCATTACCTGTGTATTGGAGGACTTCATAGAAATGACGATATCATGATAGTTTTCGTCTTCACAAATTCTTAAAAACTCCAGCGCAGATTCCACCATCCCCAAAGGAGTATCTCCATAGCGACTCATAATTCTATCTGATAGAGAACCATGGTTGGTGCCGATTCGCATGGCAGTACCGTGCTCTTTACAAATCTTTACCAATGGTAAAAATCGTTCTCGGATTCTATTCAACTCTTCTTGGTAGGATTCATCCGTATATTCTATGACTTCAAATTTCTTTTTATCCGCATAGTTGCCCGGATTAATTCGAACCTTCTCTACTATTTTAGCAGCAACTTCTGCCGCATTGGGAGTAAAATGTATATCTGCTACTAAAGGGGTACTATAGCCTCTTTTTCTTAGCTCGTCTTTTATATTCTTTAAATTCTCAGCCTCTTTAATACTTGGAGCTGTAATACGAATCAATTGACACCCTGATTCAATCATACGGATGCATTGCTCCACAGATCCTTGGGTATCCATTGTATCTACGGTCGTCATCGATTGAACTACAATGGGATTATCCCCACCGATCAATACCCCTCCTACATTGACAGGAATGGTTTTCCTTCTCGAATAGGAAGTAAGGCTATTGCAATACAATTGATCCTGCGATTTTATTATTGGCTCCATAGTTAAATATCTCCTAATTGGGGTCTGATCACTAGTTCTTCAACAACAGTTTGGGGTGAAAGGTTATAAGCAGACCAAACAGATTCTGCTACGTCCTCTGCTTTCATAAATCTTTCTTCTGGCAAGTCTACTCCTTCCCAACTAGCCGTGTAGGTAGCTCCAGGAAGTATGGAAGTCACTTTTATATGATCATTTTTCAATTCTTCTCTAAGGCATTTAGTCATTCCTAGCATGGCCCATTTAGAAATTGCGTAGCTACCTCCGTTGGCATAAGCTGTCAGTCCTGCAATGGAGCCCATACTAAAAATATGACCACTTTTTCTAGCAACCATACCATCTATTAACGCACGAGTTAAGTAATAGGCTGAGTACAAATTGGTATTCATCATCAGCTCAAAATTCCCTTCTGGTTCCCCTAGAATTGTTCCTTGAAGAAAAACACCCGTATTGTTCACTAACACATCAGGAACGCCAAAAGCTTTGACCTTTTCAGCAAAATCCAATACTTCTTCTTTTTTGGATAAATCAGCTTTTACTGCCAAAACATGGATTAAAGCATGATTTTCCTCTAAAGAAACCCTCAAAGCTGCTAGCTCTTCTTCATTTCTAGCACAGGTAATCACATCAAACCCCTCGTTTGCAAAACGCTCGATAATGGCTCTTCCTATTCCTTTGGTGCCCCCTGTGACCAAGATACTTTTACTCATTTATTTCGTGTTTTAATAGTTAGTATGACAACTATCTACCTTGCACAAAGTTACATTTTTTTATCAAAATAGAGCTGAAACTTGCATTCTTCCCACGTGAACCAGCCTATCAAGGCCTTGAGAATTTCTGCCTTCATATACTAAATTCAATTGCAGGCCTTCTCCTATTTTCTGCAACCAATTGAAAGTCCAAGTCATATTGGTCCCTGGAGTTAATGCCTGTAGCATTTCATACCCCACAGGCGAGTTAGACACTCCGTTATAGTCTATTTGAATCAACTTGAAATTTCCGGACAAGGTGGTTTTAATTGCTTTTGCAAAACGTAAGTCCAAACCTATTTGGTGTAATACAGCCTTTTCCTCAAACTCCATATTCTCCATATTCTCTTTATCTGTAAAAGAATAGGAAAGGGTACTTCGAAAAAACGGAGACGGCTGCCAAGCAAATTCCGGCCCGATAGTTTGTTGCTCAATGGTGTAATTTCTATTCTCTAGAAAATCAGAACCAGACTGCCTGTTTCCTGTACTAGCTTGGACCCTCAAAGAAGCACTTGGAGTAAAATTATATCTCGTATTCAGTTTCCAGTCCTTTTGTATTAAATCCTCAAATCCCCCAGAAAGTAATTGTTTCAACTGGGAATCAAAAAGAGAGAGATCAAATCCGTAATTGGCAGAGGCTCTATTAAAGAAAAAAGATGTTCTGATCACTTGTCTCAATGAGAGTATATCCTCTCTATCCAGATGTCCTATAAATGGATTAATCCGATCTCCAAAATCATCAGTGGTCACTTTCTTTTCTATGCTTATACTGGTGGTATTGGAAAATCTATGCAAAATGGATTTTAACCCACCTGCCTCTTTCCAAGATTGTGGAAAATTTGCTTGAACTCTATAATTCAAAATACTTGTATATGCTTGCACATAGGTATCAGTGGGCACAAAGATTTTTATGTACTGCTTTTCCTCAGGATTGATCGCTAAATAAAATTCATTCAATTGCTGAACACCATCTCCATTATCATCCCTCCAGGTATGCGTTCCATCTCCATTAGGTGCCGGAAGAAAAACAAATTCACGCTGAAGCTCCCTACCATTCCCAATTGCATAACTTACCTCATTTCGAATTACATTTTCACCAAGACTTCCCTCATAGAACATTCTTCCCATGACATTTAATTCAGAAGGCAATGCTCTTTGCAAATATTCCAATTCTCTATAGGTAAAAGTACTACTCAAACTATGCTTGGACCATTGCTTTTTAAAGGTGAAATTCGATGTAAATGCTTTGGTATCATTCTCTAACTTCCCTAAGTAAGGAGCCCGATCCTCTCTCCAAGCAGCATCCATCAAAAAAGAAGTGGAAAGTGAGTCGTTACTTTTTAAATAGATTAAATGTTGTTGAAAATTCATGGCTGTGCTAAGGATTGAATCCCGCCTAGTGTCTTTAAGAGTGTTTCTATCCACAGAAAATTGATATCCGGGAACCAGCAGTTTACTCTTGAATGAAATATCCCCTAAATATCTAATCCAGTCTGTGTTCAGACTATCTTTCCGACTATTCAGCTTAAAAAACTCCTGACGCAGATCGATTCTTTTTCCCAATTGCAAATTCCAGTTTGCTGTATGCTGGCTTCCATTCAGCACGTTCTTCCTATTTCTAAGGTAAATCCTATAATCAAATCGATTAGAAAGGTCTTTTATCAAAGAGACTTTGGTCCAAAAAAACTGTTCCTGAGCCGCGAACTGCAAGTCCTCTTGATTCAGGCCCCAATCTCTGTCAAATTCAATGTATCTGAATCGATCAATGAAGTTGAAATTGGTGGAATTATATTCCAGCTCTGCCTGACCTGAAAATTGATACCCATCTAGCCATTTCAGCTTCCTGTTTTCCGATTCCAACCCTATTTTCCAACCTAGCCCTTGATTATCTGCATCGTCCAGATCTGAAAACAAATTTTTATCTAAGGAAGACAGGGCCAATTCTGTGTACACTTTTTCGTGTGCTCCTAGTTTTAATCGTGTTCCTGCCGTCACCATTCTTTTGCTATCAGGAGCTGCCAATTGGGTTAAAATAGAATAATCCCCTTGTGGCTGCCCATTGACTCTAGAAATATATTCGTATACCGTACCATTCGCTAATTGGCTTTTCCGACGGTAATCCCCATTGCCCTGTCCTACTTGTGAAAATGAAAGTGCAAAATGAGCTAATTCTGGATCCGTGGAATATTCATAATAAATGAATGGTTCTCCCTGTCCATCAAAGTCCTGCACTCTTTGATATAGAATTCGATTCTGATCAAAAGCTACGCTATCAATTCTAGGAATTAATGCATTTTCTGTCCGATCTCCTACAGAGGCCAACAACCGCAGTTCTTCTTGGCTGAATTCTGTAAACAAGGGTCTATTCCTATTATCTTTTTCTTGATAATAATTCAAATAGATATCCACATTACCATTACTCTGTGTATGATTTGCTCCTAAGATTGAGCGACTATAGTTCCGTTCAGCATATTCAAAATCAACCCTTACTCTAGAATATTGAGTAATCAGTACATTGGGTGTAAAAGTGATTTCAGCCTGATTATAATCAATTACATAATCAGCATTAAACCCTCTTTGTAATTGCCTCCCATCTAAAAACACTCGTTCAGAATTTGCCATGATAATTACAAACCGCTCATTTTGGGGACCTTGAATTCGATATGGGCCCAAGACTCCTTCTAAAATCGGAAGCTGAATGGAAGCAAATTTTCCTTTAGCGATGGAAGCAAACCCTTGTGAACTTGCCTTCCAATTACCCTTCATTTTGTAATTTGAAGTAAACTGGAGGCCTTGAACATTTTTGTAATACCTCAAAAACTGTGACTCCCGTTGCTGAAGAACTACATCTCCTGCGGCCAAACTAAAATTATCATTATACAGCTCGATCAAAACGTTATCAAAATCCTGAATTTGCTGGGTATTCCCTTCAGGTTGAAAAGGAACATTTTGGTCTGTTATACTGGCTCTAATTTTCAAGTTATCCGAAATACTTCCTTCCAACTGTAAGTTCAAGGCTGAATTGACAAAGACATTTTGGGTATTCCCAAAAGAAATGCCTCGGGTCAGGCTCCCTGATTTATACAGATCTGTGCTTGGAAAAAGTTCTTCTCTAAAATCAAAAGTTGGAGACTCCAATAATCGAGTATCCCGAAAATGTGCCATAGAATCATAGTCAGCAAGTAAAGTCCTTCTGGCCACAGCTTGATCTAGGCGAATGGAGAATGTCTGATAACAAATGTTGACAGAATCCGGCAAGGATTCATCCTTGAAAATTACCTGAAGTTTATTGGTATTGAGATCGTATTGAAAGGCATAGGTTTTGCCATTTTTTCCTTTTACCCGAATACTTTCTTCTAAAATAGAAAGTGAGTCAAGTATGGCTGGCTGGACATAATCCGAACTTTTTACCCATAGACATTTTTCCTGAGCTTTTGCGGACGCAAAGAAGCTAATTAAAAGTACGCAGGAAATAATCCATTTATGCATGTTCAAATCAAAGCCCTTTTCCCTTCAAGGTAATAAAAAGGAAAATTTATTCGAGTAATGGAAAAGTAAGATAAAAAGTAGTCCCAACATTCATTTCTGTTTCAAACCAAATCTTTCCTCCTGCAGTTTCTACCCCACTCTTTGCTATTGCCAATCCAAGTCCTGAACCCTGGCTTTTGGTACTGAAATTAGGAATAAAGATTTTATCCCTTAATTCCGGAGGAATTCCATTTCCATTGTCAGTAATTTCAAGAAATACCGCCTGGTCACTCATCCAAAGCCAAATTCTAATTTCTGGCTTTTTACCTGCTTCCACAGCCTGAACTCCATTGATAATCAGGTTCGCAATGACTCTTCCAAATAATTTATCATCCCCAAGAATCGGAATATTATCGGTATAAGAATCATCCTTAAAAGTCAAATCCAATCGCTCATCATTTTTAAACAATTCGATCACCTGATTTAATACTTCCTTGAAATTCATCAGGTCATTCTTTGGAAGTGGCATTTTGGCAAAAGTGGAAAATGAGGAAGCGATTCCACTTAAAGCATCTACCTGATGGATCAAAGTCTCCAATGATTTTTTCAAACGCTCATGATCATCTAACTGACCTGCACTTTGCAATCTCAATAAATGCTGCAAAGTCAACTTCATGGGGGTAAGTGGATTTTTAATTTCATGGGCTACTTGCTTCGCCATTTCCCTCCAGGCAGATTCCTTTTCTGTAGATGCCAAGACTTTTTTACTGGATTCCAGCTTGAATAACATGTTGTTATATTCATTTACTAATAGCCCAATTTCATCCTTGGAACCCCAATACATGGGTTCATTATTTTCCAGATTGGTCGTTTTTAGTTTTTGGGTTAAAAGCTTAAATGGAAACGTCAGGTTCTTGGATACAAAATAAGAGACAATCAAGAAAAGGATAAATATCACTACGAATGCATTAAATATATTACTCAACACATCCGAAATCAGTGAATTCAATTCCGCTTCAGATTCAAAGAAAGGAACAGCCAAAATCCCTAAATTGCTTTGACTTGTTGTGGAAGGTATGGCCAAATAAACTGACTTATAAACTAGCTTCCCGATTTTTTCCTCTGCCAAAAAGCGAGACTGGTTCTTTTCCTCTATTTCTGAAATAGCGACTGGGTTTATCCAATTAGACAGTATCTTTTTATCGAAAATATTGGGTCTATTGGAAGCTTGTAATTTTCCTTCACCTGTATAAATATGTAAATCACTTGCAATGGTATTCGCTAAGTTATTCACCTCCTCATTCAAGACTTCTCGATCCACGTTTTCTGCACTTTGATTATTCAAAAAACTGGTCAAATTACCACGAATTAAATTCGCTTTCTGTATATACTGCCTATCCAAATCTTCTCGATAACTATTGGCCAATAAGCCAATGGTAATGATGCTGATAATTATGATGGGAAAAAAGAAGGCAAAATTCAGGTACAGCTGAAGCTTGGTAGAGTAATTAAATTCAAATTTCTTATAGCCTTTCAGAAAGGTATTGATCAAAATCGTAAGAAAAGTGAGAAATACGAAGGCTACAAAATACAAGGAGATGTTTCCGAAAAAATGAGATAAGGTCCTATTTGGAGATGAAATGATGATCAAATCCTCCCCATTTCGGATTCCAAAATGATGGTATTGCCCCACATGAATCCCCTGCTCAAATAGCTTATCTTCTCCAAATCTAGAGGTTAAAGCTTGGGATAAGTAATTAAAGCTCCCAGTGCTTCTAAGAAGCTCCTCCCCTCTAAATAATGCATAATCATACCTGATAGGATCTAATCTTTCAGAATATTTTTTATCCAAAAGCAGCTTCGGATAGACGCTAGTAGGCTGAACTCTCAATTGGTTCAATTCTAAAAATATCGTACCCAGGGAAGCATTGTCCTTTGCTAAAGGAATAAAGGCGATGAATTGATTTCCATTATTCCCATCACTTCCCCTTATGAAATAGAGATCTTTGACAGAGGTAGCAAAATCGCTATTAATGTATTTAAGCCTTAAATCATTGAGGCTTCCCAAATCTAACCCTCCTAATTGCTGTCCGGAGGAGGAATAAATCCCAACCTTCACTTCAAACTGATCGAAATAATTATCTAAATATATTTTCCTGATTTTAGTTTCGATTGGATCCTTGGAAAGCAAAGGATCTCCCATTCTATTTTGAATAAATAAATCTGATTTTATTCTGGTAAATATTTCGCTGAGGAAAAACTCAGTCATGACGTCATTTTCAATCAGGTTTTGGTTGGCAAATCTGATTTTTGACTGGATCAATTGATTCCGTTCTGTTTGAAACGTACTGATCCCACAAATTCCAGCAGTTATTAAACATGCAAAGAAGAAGGTTAAGAAAGTATCAAAGCCGAGCTTAAAAACATTCCTAAATAATTCAAACCTAATGACTAAGGCAATCAGCACTAAATGAATTAACCAAACCACCCCTCCCCAAACGCTAAAAATCAATAAAACACCTGCAACTGGCACGCCCAAAATGAATAACCCTTTGTATAGCTCAGATTTCTTTTTGGCAACTTCCAAAATAAGACTGATAAAGGTCAAGGAAATCAACACATAAATCGCACCCCAAAGAAAAAGGATTAAAAAGCTGAGTCCCTTAAACCAATCAAAAGATGGTATAGAACTTATATCCAAAGCCCATTGAGAATTGGAAATGATATCTCTTGGCAATACCCAGACCATCCACAAGGCAATGGAGCTAATGGTCAAAATAATTACTCCAAATACTCTTATTTCTGACACTTCTTTCAGAGACTGAACCTTATACCTCATTTCTTGAGAGGCCAAATGGTAAATGATCATACCAAATACGATTACAGCACAAATGGTATTAAGCAACAAATCACCAAGACTTGGGTTCAACCAAGAGGAGGCATAATTAGCCGGATCAAAAAGAGAGATATTTATATAACTCCCTGGGAAATCCAACAGTAACATAATTAACCTAAAAGCGATCAATACAGTAATAGCATATCCGATGGCCCGCCACCGATGCTTTTTGTTCCATTTATTTCTTACAAAATCAGAACTCAGAAGGAAATAGAGTAAAAATACTGAAGTAAAAAAAATGAGAATAGCAGGGTTTGCTAATCGATCCGCAGGTTGATACCCAAATAAGAAATCGATCCCAAAAATAGGGATTCCACCTGGGTTTTTGACTTGATATCTACCTTCCTCGGAATTGGTAAAAAGGGTAAATCTATTATTGCCAAAAATTTCAGGATTGGCTCCTGTTACCAGATAATCATTTTCAATATTACCGGGATAAATAAGTCTCAATGCCTGCACCATCAAAACAGGGGCTCCATTTCTACTTAATTGTCGGATTTTAATCAAGATTGATCCAAAAGGGTCTTCGATCAACTGATATTCTTTATTCTGGTCTATCTGCTCAAAATCAAAAGAAAAGGTAAAGTCCGACCAATAGATTAAATCCCGCTTGGAATCCAATAAGAAGTAAGGATGGATATTGCCAGACAATTCCATATTTTCAAATGAAATGGAATCAGTAGATCTGACATTCATTAGAATTTGAATAAAATCCTCATCGAATTCACGATCAACTTTTTGGATTTTCTCTTGTAGAGTTTCCAAAAAACGTTCCTCATTGCTTTTTTGAAAAAAAAAGAAATTCAGAATTAAGACGGCAAGTAGAGAGAATACGCTGACCAAAATGACCAAACGTCGGGATTCATAGCTCATTTATGCTAAAAATATAAAAAGCAAAGCCTGTATCAAACTTTGCTCTCAGTTAGGCATTAATGAAATGATAATTTTGCCTTTTTCTTTTTGGCAGCTCTATACCAAAAAAATCCAATGATCATTGCCATTAAATAAGGCATCACAAATAAGTATAGAATCCCCGCATTCAAACCGGCACCAATACTCGTCTCCCCATTTGCTACATTATTTTCTACAGAAGCCCTACACATGGCACACTGCGCAAATGTATTAGCCTGTGTCAACAGAAAGAAAGTAAGTAGGAAGAATATCTTTAATAATCGATTCATCATACCAATTTACGATTTTAAACCTATTCGGTTTAGTGTAAATAATAGGGACTAATCATAAAGTAAACAATCACTCCTGTAATCGTCACATATAACCAGATTGGATAGGCAAATTTAACCAGTTTTCTGTGTTTTTCACGCTGATCTGTCAATCCATAATAATAAGCAAACAATATTGGAAACAAGGCGATTGCTGCAAAAGCAATATGAGTTAACAACAAAGTATAATATACTGGTCGGATCCAGCCTTGCCCTCCAAAGCTAGTGCTTTCTGCCGCACCATGGTAAATCACATATGAAACCAAGAATATTGCCCCCAGAATAAAGGCTACGCTCATAGATGCTTTATGATAAGCAATATTCTTTTGTTTAATAAAGAACAATCCACAAATCAATGCAATGGATGCTGCGGAGTTAATTACAGCATTTAAATGAGGGAGAAAATAAACCCATTCACTTCCTACATCTACTTTTGCAGGCATGAATAATAATACCGCTACAGCAAATGGAATTACAATAGAAATTGCAATAATCCAGGTTTTAACCTTTTTCTCATTCTGTAATAATGTCGGCCTACTTGTTTCCATGTAATAAGATCTTTGTTTCAAGCATTAACAAATCAACATCCTCTCTTGAGGTTCCACTATAATAACCTCTAATTCTACCCTGTGCATCTACTAGAGTAAACTTATCACTGTGAATAAAGTTATCAGGAATTCCATTCCCATCAATTGTAGGAATAATAAATCCACACCGTGCCAATTTATATGTTTCCAGTTTGTCTCCAGTTAGGAAATCCCATTTCCCGGCTTGGGCATGATGATCATCTGCATACTTCTTTAAGATTTCCGGAGTATCGAATTCAGGATCTATACTAATTGAAAAAATCTGAACATTAGGTTCATCGCGAAACATATCATAAACCCGCTCCATCTCTTGTGACATCACCGGACAAATACTTGGACAAGAAGTAAAGAAAAAATCAACAATGGTAATTTTCCCTTCCATTTGGGATTTCCCCACTGGCTGTCCCTCTTGATTTGTAAAGGTGAAATCCGGAATATAATGTTGAGTGGTATCTCCTTGAACACACTCGCTAAATGGGCTGTCTGTACCCTTTTGATAGAGTATTGGGATTTCATAGGTATTTGTCCCAAAACCCTTAAGAAACATGAATATCAAAATAGGTATCAATAGGATGCACACCAATACCATCCCCTGCAAAATCCTTATTCCTCTCATAGTATAGTATTTACAAAAAAGAAGGTTGAAGTGTTTCTCTTCAACCTGTACTTTTTTTATATTTTTTTATGATTACCAGCGCATCATGAAAATCTCAGAACCTTCTTTAGCAAGTGCGATAAGCAACCAAATCAAAAATACCAATGGAACCATAATAGAGTAAAACAATGGTTTCACTTCGTCTCCTAGGTGCATAAACTCAAGCATGATATATCTGGCTTTCCAAATTGTCAAAACGATAAATAGAAAGTACAATAGCAAACCTCTAGGCATTGTAAAGGCCATGATAAATTCAGCTACTGTGATCGCTAAAAGGATAGCAGCAGTTTTCCAGATTTTTTTAATCTTCTCGTCGTTACGTGGTTGAACTTCCAGCGTAGATTTATTTTGTTGAATTTCCATATCTCGAAAATTTTAATGCTTAGATAAGATAGAATAAGGTAAATACGAATACCCACACCAAGTCTACAAAGTGCCAGTAAAGACCAATTTTCTCAACCATTTCGTAATGACCTCTTTGATCATAAATTCCTACAGCAGCCTGATAGAAGCATAAGAATAAAAGAAATACACCGATTGTTACGTGGAAGCCATGGAATCCAGTAATGAAGAAGAACAATTGGGCAAATGAGCCTGGACCATATTCATTCACTGATAAATTAGCTCCATGTACTACTTCTGTAACCAATTGGTTCATAGAATTAATGAAGGTCATTGTGCTACCAGCCTCAGTACCATGAATGAAGTGATTCCACTCCCATGCCTGACAACCAAGGAAAGTCGCGCCACCTAGAATGGTCCAAAGTAACCATTTCACTACATCGTTTCTATCATTTCTGTGCCCAGCTTCTACTGCCAATACCATGGTTACAGAAGATGAAATCAAAATGAATGTCATAATCCCAACGAATACCAAAGGGGCATGAACACCATGTACAAATGGAATGGCATCAAACACCAATTCAGGAACTGGCCAATATTCATTGGATCCAACGAATTCCCCAGCAGGACCAGCATAAGCAGGATAACTCACCCTTATAGACAGGTAAGTAATCAGGAACGCAGCAAAAGTGAAAATGTCGGAGAGTAGGAAAAACCACATCATAAGTTTTCCATAGCTGGCTTTAAGAGGTTCGTTACCACCTCCCCAAACGCCTCTTTTTGAGCTTACTCCAATAGCAGTAGAATGCGCAGACATAAATTATCGGTTTGTACTATAGTTATTTTAATGATTCAAAAGCAAAAACATAAACAGGTAAAGCCAAAGCCCACCTAGAAAATGCCAATATGTTGTAGCCATTTCCATTCTGACCATGGCCTTAGAATGAATTTGGTATCTAAAACTCGAAATTAATACAATAATCAGAAATATCACACCGCTGATCAAGTGAAGGGCATGAAGTCCTGTAAATACATAAAGAAAGGATCCAGAAGGATTACCTACAAAGAAAACTTCTTCATCAACCAATGCTACCCAAGAATACCATTGCCCAACAAGGAAGGCAATCCCAAGGATTACTGCACCGGCCAATCCTATTTTCAAACCTAGCATATTATCCTTCTTGGCAGAATAATATCCATACTGAAGAAAAACACTGCTTAGTATTACTATTCCAGAAGTTAGCCAAAATATCTGAGGTAAGTCATATTCAAGCCAATTCCCTTCTGATTGTCTAACAATATAAGCGGATGTCATAGCCGCAAAGATCATTACCACAGTAACCATGAACAGCCAAAGAGCAAACTTTTTGGCATGCATGGAAATAGGCTGCTCTACTAAATCAATATACTTCAACTCATGTTCCATCCTACGGTAATTTATCCAGTAAATAAGCAATTTGAACGATCGGCAAATACAAGAATGAGCCAAACATAATTTTTAAAGCGGACTTTCTTGAACAATCCTTCATCAAGGAAAATGTTTGTGCCAAAAACAACACTCCACAAACGGTGGCTACAATTCCAGAATTCAATCCAGTTAGACCAAAATAACTTGGCAATAAACCTAAAGGCAATAAAAACAGAGTATAGATCATAATTTGAATAGCTGTATTCAAATCTTGTCCACCACCACTAGGCAATAATTTAAAACCTGCTTTTTTATAATCCTCGTCACTCACCCAAGCGATAGCCCAGAAATGCGGGAACTGCCAGATAAATTGAATTCCAAATATGATTAATGCTTCATACGAAATGGCTCCTGTAGCAGCAGTCCAACCTAACAAAGGCGGCATTGCGCCTGGTATTGCGCCTACAAAAACAGCGATAGGACCCACTCTTTTCAAAGGTGTATAAACAAATACATATAACACCATGCTTAGCACTCCCAACCAAGTCGTCAGAGGATTAGTATACATCCAAAGCAAAGCAAGACCGATAAAGGCAATACTAAAGGTAAACCAGTAAGCCTCAGTAAGAGAAATAATCTGTAAAGGAAGAGGACGGTTTTTGGTACGCTTCATCAATTTATCCAAATCCCGCTCCATGATTTCATTGGCGGCACCAGAAGCACCACTAATTAGAAAGCCTCCTAATGCCAATCCAAGAAAATTGGACCAACCAAAGGAACTTCCAGAATCACCTAAGATGAAACCAAATACAGCAGAAAATGTAACTAGAGCCGACAATCTGAATTTCAGCAATTCATAATAAGCCTTTGCTCTAGTGATAACCAAGTGGTAAATACTCTGGTCAGTTAATCCAACTGTCCTCATTATCAATTTGAATTTAATCGATACTGTTTGTGCTCTCGCAATTGTAGGATCAAGAAATATTGAATCCCTACTATAATTGTCCCAATCACTAAGTGAATGGGTTGAAGAAATGCTGGAATCGCAAAATATGCCATTCCCATTCCCGTGGCAATTTCAATAATCACCAAAATCATCAATAATTGAGACCATAAACTAATGTTGGATCCTCTCAGCACATACTTATATGCCCAGAAGAAATACATCACATGTACTCCCAATAAGATGAGTGAGAAAGACCTATGAATGATAAATGGTAAGCCCAATTGTTCAATCCATGTTCCCCTCAACATATTCCCTAGCGCAAAAGAAATTTGATCAACCTCTTCCCTCACCTGAGTACCCAAAACAACTTGGATGGTCATTAGAATAAGAGCAGTGATTAATACCCACTCAATCTTTGCTGGAACATCCATCAATACACCTTTCCCCTCTTTTAATTTTCCTGAACGATGATACAAATAGATCAACATCAATACTAGTAAAATAGCTAGCATCATATGAAATGTAATCATCCAAGGAAGAAGGTTAGTAGAGACCACCAAAGAGCCTATCCATCCCTGAAACAAAACAAGAATCAAAGAGGCTATCGCTATAATTGGAATCCACTTATCTAATTTCCAGATAGGAAAAGATTTCCATACTGTAAAAATGATAAAGAACCCAATCAGTACGCCCACTAAGCGATTGATGTATTCAATCCAAGTTTTCAATGGATTAAATTCTTGTTCTATCAGGATAGATTTGTCATTGGCAATTGCTTGGGCCGCTTCTACAAATCCAAGTTTTTCAAGGGTAGCCACAAACCTTTCGTTTTTGGCAATTCTTTTTTGAAGGTATATTTCTTGATAGTTGTCTGGAAGTTGGTCCACATTCGTTGGAGGAACAACACTTCCAAAACATTTTGGCCAATCAGGACAGCCCATACCAGAACCGGTAGTTCTGACTATCCCACCGACTAAGATTAGAAAATAAACAGCTATCACAGTCAGAAAACTGACTTTGCGAAAGCTGTTTATTTGTTTGTTAGTGCTTTGATTCATTAGCTACCAAACCCTCTTCCTCATCTTTCATAATCTCCATTTCTAATTTCACTTGCTCTTGTTCATGTGGCAAGTTAGACTCAGGGGTAGCTGAAAGTGGTACTGTTTGAGGGATGAAATCCTCCTCTGCACCTGGCTTTGAATAATCATAAGGCCATCTATATACAGTAGGAATTTCACCAGGCCAGTTTCCATGACCAGGGTACAATGGAGTAGTCCATTCCAAAGTAGTAGATCTCCAAGGGTTCAAAGAAGCCTTACGGCCTCTATACATGCTATAGAAGAAATTAAACAAGAAGATGAACTGAGCAGCAAATGTGATGATTGCGGCAGCAGAAACAAACATGTTCAAATCAGTATACATATTGGCGAAATCGAAGTTAGTCCAAGAATAGTATCTTCTCGGGAAGCCAGCGATTCCGATGTAGTGCATTGGGAAGAAAACCATGTAAACACCTACAAAGGTCAACCAGAAGTGGATATAACCTAGCTTCTCATCCATCATTCTACCAAACATTTTAGGGAACCAATGGTAAATACCTGCCAAAAGACCGAAGAAAGATGCAGACCCCATTACTAAATGGAAGTGCGCTACAACGAAATAGGTGTCGTGTAGTTGAATATCAATAGCTGAGTTTCCAAGGAAAATACCTGTTAAACCTCCAGAAATAAAGAACGATACCAAGCCAATGGAAAACAACATCGCAGGAGTAAAGATCAAATTACCTCTCCATAGCGTAGTTAAGTAATTAAATACTTTTACAGCTGAAGGTACCGCAATAATCAAAGTCAAGAACATGAAAATCGAGCCTAAGAAAGGGTTCATACCTGACACGAACATGTGGTGAGCCCACACGATGAAGGAAAGAATAGTGATTCCCAACATAGAAATGATCATCGCCTTGTAACCAAAGATTGGTTTTCTTGAGTTGGTAGCTATTACCTCAGAAGTAATACCCAATGCAGGTAATAACACAATATATACTTCTGGGTGACCTAAGAACCAGAATAAGTGCTGATAAAGTACAGGGCTACCTCCAGTATTTGGAAGAGCTTCCCCATTGATATAAATATCAGATAAGTAGAATGAAGTACCGAAGCTTCTATCAAAGATCAACAACAATGCTGCTGCTACCAATACTGGGAAAGATAACAAACCGATTACAGCTGTCAAGAAGAATGCCCAGATAGTAAGTGGAAGTCTTGAAAACGACATCCCTTTCGTTCTAAGGTTAATAACCGTAGTAATGTAGTTGATACCACCTAACAGCTGAGAGGCAATGAACAAAGTCATGGAAGTCAACCATAAGGTCATCCCTAATCCAGAACCAGGAATTGCTTGTTCCAAAGCTGATAAAGGAGGGTAAACAACCCATCCACCTGCTGCAGGACCAGTTGGAATAAATAAGGAAATAAACATAAGCACCCCGGCCATGAAGAAGAACCAGAATGAAAGCATGTTCATAAAGCCAGATGCCATGTCACGTGCACCAATTTGAAGTGGAATTAGGTAATTGGAGAAAGTACCACTCAAACCAGCTGTCAATACAAAGAATACCATGATGGTACCATGCATTGTTACTAAGGCAAGATAAAATGTAGGATCTAAATGACCTGCATCATCCAACCAACCACCTAAGATTGGCCGAAGGAATTCAAGACTCATATCAGGGAATCCAAGTTGTAATCTGAATAGAATAGACAAGAGTCCACCTATCAAAGCCCAGAAGATACCTGAGATCAAGAACTGTTTACCGATCATTTTATGATCAGTAGTAAATAAATATGTTGTTACAAAATTACCATGATGCTCATGATCGTGATGATCGTGCGCTGAGGTATCATGATTTGCGACAGATGCTGTAGACATAATCTATAATTTTGTTAATTACCTTCGCTTAATTATTTTCTGCAAGTTCCTTTGTCTCAGCTTGAGTACCTTCTGCTAAAGCAGGGTTCATCTGAATAAAAGACTTTTGTTCTGCATACCATTTCTGATATTCACCTGGCTCAACTACTTCAATAATTTTTCTCATAGAGAAGTGACCACGGCCACAAATCTCAGTACAAGCAATTTCATATTGGAAGTCAGGATTTCCAGTTTCCTCACGCATTTCGGCTGTAGTCTTTGTCGGAACAAACCAGAAACGAGTTGGCATTCCAGGCACCGCATCCATTTTCAATCTCATATGTGGAGAGAAAACTGAATGAAGTACATCTCTAGCTCTAATTTTGAAAAGAACAGGTTCTCCTTTAGGAATTACTACTACAGGAGATGGAAAATCATCCATTGAGTTCTTATCTGTAAAATCAATACCATGTGCATTGGTTGCAGAAGTTAATCTGTAATCGTAATCTCCTAACACATTGTCCTTACCTGGATATCTTACATCCCACTGGAACTGAGACCCCATAATTTCAACTACATGGGCTTTTTCAGGCGCTGGAGCAGTAATATCTGACCATGCCATCCAACCAGAGATAACCAATAATGCTAATACCACACCAGGAACAGCAGTCCAGATTATTTCCAGTTTATTATTATCAGGATAGAAAGATGCCTTTCTATCTTCCTTGTATTGGTACTTGTAAGGGAAGATAAACAATAGCACATGCGTAATCAGGAATACAATTCCAGTTACCGCCATTGTGATCCAAAACAAACGATCCGTCACAACTCCATGCTCAGAAGCAATGGGTAATTGATAGGTATCAAATTCCTTGATGGAATACCAGAACATTAAGAAACCAGTACCCAGCATAAAGAGAATAAATAAAATAGCATTTACCTTATTACTACCTGTAGCGATCTTTTTATCAGATCCTTTTACTACAGATACCAAGGTTTGAATTCTGTAAACCATCCAAATAATGGATAGTAATAAAAGAACTCCTACTCCGATCAGAAATCCGTACATAGCTTAATTTTTTCGGCTAATAATTAAATGTGATGATGATAGCTTTCTTCAAGCATTGGATGATTCTTAGGAATCAAGTTTCCTTTAGATAACCCTGTAAGTACAACAAATGTTACAGCGGAACCATAAACTAAGAACATTCCTATTTCCATAAATCCAATTCCTCCGTTATGACCCAAGGTACCTGGTTGAACCATTAAGAAGAAATCTACCCAATGGCCTGCAATGATCAAGGTACAAACTACTTTAAGGAAAATTCCATGTCTTTTTGCATCCCTTGTCATCAAAATCAAGAAAGGCAAGAAGAAATTCATGATTAAGTTCACGAAGATATATGGACCATAGATATCACTTGAAAGTCTCTCTATGAAATACACGGATTCTTCAGGAATGTTTGCATAATAGATCAAAAGGAACTGAGAAAACCATAAATAAGTCCAGAAAATAGTGAATCCGAATACGAATTTACCCATATCATGAACGTGGTTTTCATTGACCATTTCAAGGTAACCTTTGCTCTTTAAGAAAATTACCAATAAAGTAATTGCAGAAAGACCAGATACAAACCAAGAAGAAAACACATACCATCCAAATAAGGTGGAGAACCAGTGCGTGTCAATTGACATCACCCAATCCCATGCACTTACGGAAGAAGATACTGCAAAGAAAATAATGAAGTATGCAGACCAGCTTCTCATTTTAAACCAGTGAGAAGTTCCTCCTAACTGATCTTCTTGAGCAGAGATTTTTTTGAATTTTGTGAAGAAGAACACCCAAAAACCAAAGAATAAAACCATTCTCAAGATATAGAATGCAGGGAAAGTTCCTTTTGCCATTGGCCAATAGAAGAAAGATCCCTTTCCATCGATGATTTTATCATATTCTGGAGAATTGGTATCAAATAAATAAGCATGCGTCCAGTGGAACAAATCATGATTTGCTACGAAGAAGGTAACAATCATTAAAATCCCTGCATATGGAAGCCAGTTACCAAATGATAACATCACTCTAGAAATAGGAGCAGACCAACCTGCTTGTGCAGCGTATTGAACTGCAAAGAAGAATACTCCGATAATTGCTATTCCTGTAAAGTAGACATTGTTGATCCAAAGGTTAGCATATAAACGCTCGTACCAATGAAATGCATGTCCTCCTGCTTCAGCAGCTTCTTCGTGGTGTCCACCAAACATTGCCATCACAATACCAATGACCAACAATGCTGCACCAATGATCAATACCGTGAAAACCGACTTCTTAGTCGCAGCGGTAAAATCAAATTTTTGATCCAAATTATAATGCTGTACGTCGTGAGCCATGATTATTGCTTCTGAATTACTTGTTTAACATAGTGAACAATTTTCCATCTTCTCTCAGGAGAAATCTGAGAAGCATGAGCTCCCATTCTTCCTTTTCCTTTAGTGATTACATGGTAAATATGTCCTTCCGGCAGGTTGATGTAAGCGCCACCAGTAAGGTTAGCCACACCACCAATAATTTCTCCTACTTTACCGTCTCCTTGTCCACCTTTTCCATGGCAAGCAGAGCAATATTGTAAAAACAATCTCTCTCCATCTTCCAACACTTCATCTGTCAATTCAACTGGGTTTGTCAAATTTGTAGCAGCAGCTTCTACTTCGAAAGCTTTGTATCTGTATGGAAGATATCCACCTTTATTTCTAGGAACTGTTCCTTCAACTGGCTCTCTCATGTTCATTCCATGAGGATTATGAACGTTACTGTTGAAAAACTCACCTTTCTCATCTTCTCTATTAGATAACCAATCTCCTTGAGACTCGTCTTTGATTTGAGTCAATGGCTCGTATGCTACAGAGTGATACATCTGTGGAGCATATTCCAATCCCTGGTTATCACCACCGGCTCTACAACCAGCTAAAGTGATTCCAGCAACAGCAAACCCCAATAAACTTAGTGCTTTAGCAATCTTCATTTTTCCAGAATTACTATTCAAAACTTTTATTATTCACCTCTGTAGCACCGGAAGACTTAAGGATCTCCTGAATTTTTGCTACTTCCATACTCGTGTTATTTGCAATATCAATTGCCATGATATGCTTATCATCAGTACTTCTCAAATCAAAGATTCGAGGCTGAGCCCATGGCTTCAAGTCAGAACTGATCATAAATACACCCACCATTCCAAATGCTGCAAGCAATACAGTCAATTCAAATGTAACTGGTATAAAATCAGGAATCGCAGCGAAATCCTTACCTCCAATAATCATTGGCCAGTCAAATCTCATCATATACAACTGCATGGTCAAAGCCAAGGTAGTACCGAGCAATCCAAAAAGGAATGCAGCGATCGGTAATCGGCTTCTTTTATAACCTAGTACATCTTCCAATCCGTGAACTGGATAAGGAGTATATACTTCATGTATTTTGACACCGCTAGTTCTTACTTCAGAAACAGCATGGAGCAATACGTCTTCATCGTCGTAAACTCCCAAAATAAAATTCTTATCTCTTTCCATGATTATTTACGAACTTTTTCAGATGTAGACTTCAATACTGATTTTACTTCAGCCATGTTGATTACCGGGAAGAATTTGGCAAACAAGAAGAATAAAGTAAAGAACAAACCAAAGGTGAATAAGTAAACTCCAATATCAGTAATGGATGGGTAGAACATTGCCCAAGAAGATGGCAAGTAATCTCTGTGAAGCGAGGTTACAATAATTACGAAACGCTCAAACCACATACCTATATTTACAACAATGGACAAGGCAAAAGTCGCAATGATAGAAGTTCTAATTTTCTTGAACCAGAATAACTGTGGAGAGATCACATTACAAGTCATCATTGACCAGTAAGCCCACCAATAAGGTCCAGTAGCACGATTGATAAATGCATATTGTTCTGCTTCAACGCCAGAGTACCAAGCGATAAAGAATTCAGTGATATAGGCAATACCTACAATTGAACCTGTGATGATAATTACAATATTCATCAATTCAATGTGGGTCATGGTAATGTAATCTTCCAATTTGAACACCTTTCTGGTAATGATCATTAGCGTCAGTACCATCGCGAAACCGGAGAAAATCGCACCAGCCACAAAGTATGGAGGGAAGATAGTCGTATGCCAACCTGGAATAACAGAGGTAGCAAAGTCAAAGGATACAATCGTGTGAACCGAAAGTACCAATGGAGTTGCCAAACCAGCCAAAATCAAGGATACAGACTCATATCTCATCCAAGTTTTTGCCGCTCCGTCCCATCCGAAAGAAAGGCCTCCATAAATCACTTTTCTTAATCCTGTTGCTCTATCTCTAATGGTAGCAAAATCAGGAATCAAACCTATATACCAGAATACCAATGAAACTGAGAAATAAGTAGAAATCGCAAATACGTCCCAAAGAAGAGGAGAGTTAAAGTTTACCCAAAGCGAACCAAAGGTATTTGGTAGCGGAAGCGCCCAATATGCTCCCAACCATGGTCTACCCATGTGAAGAACCGGGAACATTGCCGCACAAATAACCGCAAAAATTGTCATTGCTTCAGCTGCTCTGTTGATAGAAGTTCTCCACTTCTGTCTGAAAAGTAGCAATACTGCTGAAATCAAAGTACCTGCGTGACCAATACCAACCCACCAAACGAAGTTGGTGATATCCCAAGCCCAACCTATTGTCTTGTTCAATCCCCACATCCCGATGCCTTCCCAAACGGTGGCCGTCACTGCAATTAATCCTATAGCCAAAGTACCGGCGGCTGTTAAGAAGGCAAGAAACCAAAGTAAAGTTGGTTTTCCTTCCACCTGACGGGACACATCATGTGTCACATCATGGTAGGTTTTACCTCCGGTAACTAACGGCTCACGTACGGATGAAGTAACCTGCATAGTTTATAAAATTATGATTACGCTTCGTTTTTGTCTTTATTTCTGATTTTGGTAAAGTACCAAACGTTTGGACTCACGTTGATCTCTTCCAATACGTGGTATGCTCTTTCCTCATTTACTTCTTTCAAAGCAGAAGTATTGTTCTCTTTGATTTTCAACAACTGAGAAACTTTAGAGTTAGCATCATTCATATCACCAAACACAAGGGCGTCAGTAGGACAAGCGACTGCACAAGCCACATTGATTTCTCCATCCTGAACTTTACGCTTCTCACGTTTAGCAGCTAGTTTACCAGCCTGAATTCTTTGCACACACATTGAGCATTTTTCCATTACACCACGTGCTCTTACAGTTACATCTGGATTCAAGACCATTTTACCCAAATCATCGTTTTGTGCAACGTTTACACCTGCGAAATCTTTGTTGTCATGGTATTTGAACCAGTTGAATCGACGTACTTTATAAGGACAGTTATTTGCACAATATCTTGTACCAATACATCTGTTGTAAGTCATTTGGTTAAGACCCTCTGAAGAGTGAGTCGTAGCAGCAACAGGACAAACTGTCTCACATGGAGCGTTGTTACATTGCTGACACATCATTGGTTGGAATGTCACCTCTGGATTCTCAGAAGCTACTTCCATACCTCTCAAATCATCTGCAGGAGCATCAGAAGAATAATAGCGATCAATTCTGATCCAAGCCATTTCTCTTCTGTTCAATACTTCTTGCTTTCCTACTACTGCCACGTTGTTTTCAACCTGGCAAGCAACAGAACATGCTGAACATCCAATACAAGAGTTCATGTCAATTGCAAGTCCCCAATGATGCTGGGAATATTGGTGACCTGACCAAAGAGAGATTTTGCTTGGTTTAACAAATTCACCGTCTTTGTATATTTCGGGATGGTATCTACCTGCACTTGCATCAGTTTTATACTCTGCAAGAGTGGCTTCTTGGATCACGTTCTCACGACCCATGAAGGTCTGGTGAGTTTGTGTTCTAGCAATTCTATATGCCTCACCAGTAGCGGCTACTTCTACACCCGCTGTAATATCAAAGTTCACAAATCCTTTAGATGTATCCGCCAATTCATAAGCGTTCACACCCACACCATTTGCAACCCGACCAGCCTTCGTTCTACCATAACCTACAGCAAGTCCAAAAGTACCTTCTGCTTGACCTGGTTGAACCAAAATAGGAACTAGTAAAGATTTTCCATTCACTGTAATGGAAGCTTTTGAAGTTTCACCTTCAATCATGGTCACTCCATTTTCAGAAGCCCATTTTTGAGAAACTGTCAAATAGTTATCCCAAGTAGCTTTGGTGATTGGATCGGACATTTCCTGAAGCCAAGGCACATTTGCAAATGCACCACTACCGATACCTACTTTGGTATACAATACCAATTCAGCACCAGTATTAGAAGCGGAGTAGGCTTTTGCTACACTTGCAGCAGCAGCACTTACATCTCCAATAGGAGCCAAAGCCTCAGTAGCCGCAGGTGTAATTGCAAAAACACCATTATATAAAGAACGATCCCAGAATTCTTGGAAATCAGTTCCAGTTTCAACTTGAGTGAAAATCTCAGATTCCCAGTTAAGCTGAAGGAATTCATAAAAATTGGAAGTGGATCCAGACCAGGTTAAGAATGAATCCTGCGCTTGTCTAGTATCAAAAAGAGGAGAGATGGTCGGCTGGCCCAAAGAATAATGACCTTTCTTAGGCTCGAAGTCATTCCAGGATTCCAAGAAATGGTGATCTGGAGCAACCATTTGTACCAAAGAAGCGGTCTCATCCATCGTTCCGTTAGTGGAGATACTCACTTTGGCTTTTGCGATACCTTCAGCGATCTCAGCACCTCTAGCGAAGTCATATACCGGATTACAGTTATAGAAAATTACTGCTCCAACTTGTCCAGCTTTCAATTCATTCACAAATTGATTCATGCGGGCATCATCTCCTTTACGGAAATGAACTGGCGCATTGAAATCAACTGTAGTTCCATTTGCTCCTAAAAGCTCATTGATGGCATTTACTACAACCTGAACATTAGGATCATTAGAACCAGAAACTACCAAACCAGCAGACTTAGCTGCCCAAAGGTCGTTTGCTGCTTTTTCTAAATGTGCTATTTCTACAGCTGGAGCTGAAACAGTAGCTGCACCTGCTTTTTTTGCAATGGCATTATACAATGCCAAAACTGCTAATCCACTTTGAGAAGCTTTGATTGGAGTTCTATAATCTGCATTGGCACCAGTTAAAGAAAGGTTGGATTCAAACTGATAATGCCTGGACATTTCAGGCTTTTCCTTCGAAATCTTTCTGGTCTTGGCATATTGACCTGCAAACTCAATTGGTGAAATCCAAGTTCCTAAGAAGTCAGCTCCAAAAGAAACGATGGTTTTTGCTTTATCGAATGAGTAAGAAGGAATGACTGCAGTACCATAGTAAGTCTCCGCAGCTTTTGAAATACCATAATTGGAAATTGGATCGTACTGGATCACTTCAGCCCCACCAAATACTTCAGAGAACTGCTGAAGTGCTTTATTGGTAGTAGGAGAAAGAATGGTATTTGAAACAATCTTAACAGAACCAGCAGAAGCAAGTTTAGACTTTACTTGAGAGTCAAGTGTTGCCCAGTCAGTTTTCTCACCAGCTATATAAGGTCCAGTTAGTCTCTGCTTGTCGTATAGCGAAAGGACAGATCCCTCAACGATCGCGTTGACCTTACCTTTATTAATAGGAGAAAGTTCGTTTCCATCGATTTTAATAGGACGACCTTCTCTTGTTTTTACAACTATTGACGCATAATCACCTCCTGAAGAGAAGGTTGATGCGTAATAATTAGGGATAGACGGATTGATATCAACCGGCTTGTTAACATAAGGGATCGCCTTTCTTACCGGAGCCTCGCAAGCTGCCAAAGATGCAGCTGCTAAGCTAAATCCCATCAACTTGAGAAAATCTCTTCTGGAGGCACTACCGTCTTCATTCAAAGAAGATGGAAGTTCTGCGAACTCCTTATCGGCATGCTTTACAAACTCCGGATCGTTGCTAAGTTGCTCTAGCCCTTTCCAGTAGGTTTTTTTATTTTCCTTCATTTTATGATCTAGGAATGAATTTGCAAAAAGGATAATGAATTAATAGTGGCACTTAGCACATTCAAGCCCACCGATGTCTTTCACCTTTAGGGCATCTTTTGAATCCACATGAATCTGTACCAACTTATCATAATAGGCATTGCCTTCAGTAGCAATTTCGGTTTGTCTGTGACAATCAATACACCAGCCCATAGTCAAAGCACTATGCTGACCTACCACTTCCATTTCCTGAATAGGGCCGTGGCAAGTTTGACACTCAATTCCACCCACTTTCACGTGCTGAGAGTGGTTGAAGTAAGCTAAATCCGGAAGGTTGTGAACACGCACCCATTCAATAGGAGTATTGTTGTCCACAGCATCATAGATTTTCTGAATTTCTGGAGAAACACCTTCTTTACCCTGTACATTCTGCACGTGCGTATGACAGTTCATACAGATATTAGGAGAAGGAATGTTCGCTGATCTACCAATCTCAACCCCAGTATGGCAATACTGACATTCGATTTCTAAGGTACCAGCGTGTAATTTATGAGAATAAGCTATCGGCTGGGTTGGAGCGTAACCTTGCTGAACACCAACTGAATAAAGTCCGTCAATGGCTGTTTTAGCAACTACCGCTACTACCAAGGCAGTAACAATGATGATAAAACCGTCACTTTTAAATACTTTACCTAAGTTGAATTTCTGAGTAACAAACTCTTTATCATCCTCATCTAGCTCCTGCTTATTTAAGTACTTGGTTAAAACAGAGATAATCAATCCCAATACTACCAAGATCAATAACAATACAACTACCAAAACAGCAAGAATCACTGTCAGGTACTCACTTGGTATCCCCCCTCCTGCAGCGGAAGCACCTTCAGCACCACCTTCTACAGCTGCAGCTGCAGCCGGATCTACCTTGTCACCAAATTCGATGTAGGACAGTAAATTATTTAAATCATCATCTGATAAAAATTCATGCGCCGGCATCGCAGTATTATTGTACTCCTTGTAGAGATCATTTGCGGTTTTATCCCCAGATGCGATTAATGCCTGTGAATTTTTAATGAAAGATTTGATCCAAGGAATTTCTCTTCTATCAGAAACACCTCTCAATGCGGGACCAACTAATTTTTGATCTAATTTGTGGCATGTTTTACAATTTGCATTGAATACAGCCTTACCTGCTGCTACTGCTTCATCGCTACTATCAACTGCAGGATCCGCGGCAAAAGCCTGAATTCCTATCAGCATGAAAAACAGCACTGCCAGTGTGTGGAAATTCCATCGAACCCCTACTAACGAGCGTTTGGATAACATATTATAGCTAATTAAATAGTTTATGCGGTTTTCAATAACCCTTGCAAAGGTACTACCCGGGCTCAATTTTTCAAACAAGAATTCAATTCAAATAACCGGGGGAACTAAGGGCTAAAACCCAGTTTACCTGACTGATTTTCAATATTTTACATCACTTTTTATTGAAGTTATTTTATTTAGAATCGTTATAAATAAGTTAGAAATAAATTCTGGATAGAACTTAAAAATAATTCGTCGTTACTAGATTTTTTTTAAGGTGTAAATCAATACTTTGAGGAATACCTTACCTTAAATCCAGAAAATAAATGAAGTCTCTATTGCATCGAGAAAGATAATCTCTAAATTTGCATTCCATTTCATAAATGGTCGCGTGGCCGAGCGGCTAGGCAGAGGTCTGCAAAACCTTGTACAGCGGTTCGAATCCGCTCGCGACCTCCACAAAAAGCATTCGCGTTTGCGAATGCTTTTTTATTTTAAAACAGTTTTCAAAACTAGGCTGCCTTAAATTAAAAACCCTTTGAAATTTTAAAATCCCAAAGGTTTTGGAAAGAATTAGGTATATCTTAAAACCGATAAGCTATCCCAAACTAAAGTCCGAATTCCTCCGGCAAATACTTGTTATTCCTTTCTTCAAAAGGAATAATATTGCCCCGCTTATAACGAGGGGAAACTGAAAACACCATCTTATTTGTCGTATACTTAGCCCCCGCTCCTCCACATACCTTACCCCGCTTTGATATGTGAAATTATGGTTATGAGAGGCCTGGAAACCTAATAAAGGGACCTCTGCCGCAAATGGGAATTTCAAAAATGTATACGCTACTTAAACTGGAGTCGTAAATATTTCAAAATCCACATTATGAACGGAGGATGAATTATTCTCCATTTCACAGTTAGGATAAGGAGCAGGCTTATAACCTACCTGGACTAAGGTATAATTCACATTCGTTAGGCCTAATTTTTGATCCTAAACCCTTTGAAAATACCCACCCAAATTCAGATAGGTTTTCCATGCTCACCAAACTCGATCCTGCAAGAAATACTTTGCTAACTGAGTACCAGAAATCCAAAACTAACATTTGAGCTCTATTCAAGATTGAGTCCAAACAGAATTAAAACAACAAAAAACGAAGAATATAAAAAGTAGGTTTTTTCATAAGAAAGAAAACTAATTAAAAAGTATAATAGTCGAAACATCAGCCGAATTTATTACGAAACTAAAAATAAAACCCTCCAAAAATATTAAAGAAAAAAAACGCCGACTTTACAGCCGGCGTTTTCAATATGAATAAGTTAAGAAATCAATTTCTTACTTTTTCCCACCTTCCATTTGCTCTTTCAATTGAGTCAAAGCATCCAAGTCACCTAGGGTAGACTTCTCAGCAGGAGCGGAAGAAGAAGAAGAAGATGAAGAAGTTTCAGATTTTTTCTTCGCCTCTTTCTTAGCTGGCTTTGCCTCTTCTTTGAATGTAGCAGTATGAGAAAGAACGATTCTCTTATCGTCTTTAGAGAATTCAGTCACTTTGAAGTCTTCAGAGTCACCTGCTTCTACAGAAGAGCCATCTGCTTTCTCCAAGTTTTTGATGGTCGCGAAACCTTCTAAACCGTAAGGAAGCTCAAGAACAGCACCTTTATCATTCTTTGAAACTACAGTACACTTGTGAACAGATCCTACTGGGAACACATTCTCGAAAGTATCCCATGGATTCTCTTCCAATTGCTTATGACCTAGGGCCAATCTTCTGTTATCAACATCAAGTTCAAGAACAGCTACTTCTAGCTCATCTCCTACTTTAACGAATTCAGATGGATGCTTGATTTTCTTAGTCCAAGAGAGATCAGATACGTGAACCAAACCATCGATACCTTCTTCCATTTCAAGGAATAGACCGAAGTTAGTCAAGTTTCTAACTACACCAGTGTGCTTAGTACCCACGGCATACTTAGTACCCATATCATTCTTAGTCCAAGGATCTTCAGTCAATTGCTTGATACCCAAAGACATTTTTCTTTCGTCTTTATCCAAAGTCAATACTACTGCATCGATTTCGTCACCAACTTTTACAAAGTCAGCAGGGTTTCTCAAGTGCTGAGACCAGCTCATTTCAGAAACGTGGATCAATCCTTCTACACCTGGAGCAAGCTCCAAGAATGCACCGTAATCAGCCACGTTTACAATCTTTCCTCTTACTTTAGAACCAACTTCAAGGTTAGAAGCCAAAGAATCCCATGGATGAGCAGTCAATTGCTTCATGCCCAAAGAAATTCTCTTCTTATCATCATCAAAGTCAAGAACCACAATCTGAACTTTCTGATCAAGCTGCAATACTTCCTCTGGATGATTGATACGTCCCCAAGAAATGTCTGTAATGTGAAGTAGACCATCTACACCACCCAAATCGATGAATACACCGAAATTGGTCATGTTCTTGATCACACCTTCCAATACTTGTCCTTTTTCTAGGTTGTTTAGGATTTCCGCCTTTTGCTTCTCTAGATCTTTTTCGATCAATACTTTGTGAGAAACTACAACGTTATCATTAGCGTGGTTGATTTTCACCACTTTCACTTCCATCTTCTTACCTACATAGATATCAAAATCTCTGATAGGCTTCACGTCGATTTGAGAACCTGGCAAGAAAGCTTCTACACCGTAGATATCTACGATCAAACCACCTTTGGTTCTTCTCTTCACCAAACCTTCGATCACGTTGTCATGCTCAAGCGCATCTTCGATGTCCTGCCATGCACGTACGATCTTGGCTTTCTTACGGGAAAGGATCAATTGACCCAAAGCATTCTCTTGCTCCTCAATGAATACCTCTACTTCATCACCTGGCTTAATGCCATCTAGATCACGGAATTCACTTAAAGGAACCAAACCGTCAGATTTGAAGCCAATGTTGATGATCACATCTTTGTCATTCACTCCTACTACTACACCTTTGATCACTTCTTTCTCAGTGATTTCATTTAGTGTACCAGCATACATTGCTTCCATCTGAGCTTTTTGCTCTTTGGAATAGCCTTCTCCAAAACCTTTGGTTTCGAAGTTGTCCCAGTTAAAATCTTCTTTATTAGACATAATAGTATTGACTCTGAAATCCCATCAGTCCTCGAGTCAGGAGACTAAGGGTTTTTAGTTGTAAATCAATGCTTTAGATAGTTCTAAAACACCCCGATCACCCGAACGGACTGCAAAGGTACGTATTTTCTTTTATTTCGTAAATGCTTGGTTAAAAAATGAATTATATAAAAGCTCCTTAATTCATGAGGAATTAGAAAAATAAAATATGGAAGCTTAAATTGAAATAAAAAGCCCCAGAACGCTCCGGGGCTTATGCAAGCAAAGAGTTAAGATTAAATTTGTATTCAAAATTACCAATATTCAGGTAGTATGAAAATCCTTCAAGTAATTTTTACCATTTACTCACTAGTAATCTTTGCTGTTTTAATGCTGGTTTTCGCTTTGTTTATTATCATTCCCGTGTTAATCAGTGATCGGGCCGGAAACCTATCTTTTTTCTTTATCAGGCTATGGGCAAGGATTTGGTCCGGGCTTTCGGGATTTAGGTTTGAAATACGTGGGAAGGAGTACATCAACCCCAATCAGCCTTACATCTATATTTTTAATCACCGATCTTTTTTTGATGCTCCAATTATTCCCCTTGCAATCCCACAGCAAGTGAGAGCACTTGGAAAAAAAGAACTATCCAAAATCCCTATTTTTGGTTGGGTAGTAGCCAAATTTGCCATATGGGTAGACCGGGACAATCCTGAATCTCGAAAAGAAAGCATCCCTAAACTTATCAAGTTTCTCCAAAAAGGAATCTCTATTGTGGTAGCTCCCGAAGGCACCAGGAATAATAGCGAAAATGTATTGTTACCATTTCGAAAAGGGGCATTCAGGCTTTCTATTGAAACGGACATCCCTATTTTACCTTTTGCGATCATCGGTGCAGACACGATTCACAAAAGAGGGTCTTTTTTATTGAGCCCTGGAAAAGTAAAAGTCTATTTCTCAAAACCGATTTATCCCACTGATCAAAACTCAATAGATGAATTAACTGAGAAATGCAGAAATAGATTAGAAGCTATTATTCTAAGTCATGAATAACAAGAATTCCCTTCCAAAGAACTGAAAAAGTGAAAGCTTAGAAACCCCTGATTTTAACAATACTAAAAATGATTCCCTAAGCGAGCGAATTTAAAAGAATCTCACTTACTCCTTATCCACCACAAAACCATCTCCCTCCTCCTCTGCAGCATCAATGGTCAACTCTTCAAAAAGGATATAAATAGACAAGTAAGTCAACGGAATAGTTACCAATAAGCCTACAATCAAGCAAAGGAAACCGCCAATGTTGATAAGCAAAAGCAACAACAAAAATCCAAAGAATTTCCACCAATTGGTGTGTACTAATTTTCGGCTGTACTCCATTGCCGGCCAGAAATCAAATCCTCCGAATAGAACAAACAATAAGCTGAACACATATCCCACCCCCAGGTAAATCCCAGGCAAAATAAACACTACAAGACCTGCTACAATAAAAATCGCAGTGATGAGGTTTACGATGATTAGAGGCAAAATATATTTAAAGCCATCAAAGTAATTCTGGAAATCCACATACTCTTTTTGACTCATTCGGTTGGCAACCAAATAAAATCCAGCAACCAAAGGAGGGGATAGAAATATAGAATAAATAAATGCAAAATCCTCCAGGTATAGGGTGAAAATCAGCTGTATAGTAGAAATTAGAAAAGCAAAACCAATATGAAATATAGCCCGGGCTTTGAACATTTCCCAGGCCTTATCTATGATATTCGAAATATTAAAATCTACTCCAGAATCAATGATTCTTTGAAGTTTAAGTTGGTCCATTCTAGGTAATTAATTCGTAAACGCCTCCAAAATATCATGTTTGGTGATGATGTGAATCTGATTGTTCTCATCTCTCACCAAAACTGCTTTTTCCTTTTCTACCATGGAAGACAGCACATCCAGCGTGCTATCTAATGCCACAAAATGCATGGATTCTTCCATTACATCTGAGACGTTGGCATCCTTCAATTCTGGGTTCTCAATAATTTTTGCCAATAATTTATTGTCGGTAAGACATCCAACTACCTCTTCATTTTCCATGACAGGGATTTGGGAAACACTGGTTTTATTCATCAAACCAATGGCGTTTCTCACTGAATCTGTTTTGAGGGTAGACACCAAATGGTAGCTGCCTTTTCTTCCAGAAATAATATCTCTTGCTGTAGCGAATATCTTATCTTCCAAGAAACCATGGTTTCTCATCCATTCGTCATTATAGACTTTCCCTAGGTATCGAGTCCCATGGTCTGGAAGGATGATCACCATTTGATCTCCTTTTTTCAAGTTCTCTTTGGCCCATTCCAATGCTCCGTGAACAGCTGATCCACAAGACCAACCAACAAAAAGCCCCTCTTCTCTGGCCAACCTACGAGTCATTACTGCTGCATCCTTATCTGTTACTTTCACAAAGTGGTCTATCACATCGAAGTTGACATTCTTTGGGAGAATATCTTCTCCAATTCCCTCCGTCAAATATGGATACACCTCTTTCTCATCAAAGATCCCTGTCTCCTTATATTTTTTAAACACTGAACCATAGGTATCAATCCCTACTGTAACAATATCTGGGTTTTGTTCTTTTAAATATTGAGCGGTACCACACATAGATCCTCCTGTCCCTACTCCAGCAGCATAATGGGTTACTTTACCCTCTGTATCTTTCCATATTTCAGGCCCTGTTGTTTCATAATGCGCTGCAGTATTGGAAAGGTTATCGTACTGGTTCGGGTAAAAAGAATTTGGTATATCTTGATTTAATTTCTTCGCGACCGAATAATAAGACCTAGGATCCTCTGGGGAAACATTAGTGGGACATACGATTACCTCTGCTCCTACCGCCTTGAGGATATCTATCTTTTCTTTTGACTGCTTGTCAGCCATGGTAAAAATACATTTATAGCCTTTTGCCACAGCAGCTAAGGCCAATCCCATCCCCGTATTTCCACTGGTACCTTCTATAATCGTACCTCCCGGTTTTAATAGCCCTGCTTTTTCAGCATCCTCCACCATCTTCACAGCCATTCTATCTTTCATAGAATTGCCAGGATTAAAATATTCAACCTTTACTAAAACATCGCCTTTGATTCCTTTGGCAAGTTTATTCAATCGGATCATCGGGGTATTCCCGATGGTTTCAATGATGGAATTATAGATCATAGTCAGTTATATTTGGTATTCAAAAATACAGGAAATTTCTTGCCCTCCTGTCCGCTTCACCTAAAAACAAAATAAAATTCTGAGCTAAAAAGTTCTTTTTTCTAGACTTCTTTAAATTCCACCTTTTTAATCACATCCAAGGTTACATGAAGTAAAATAGCGGTAACAAATGCCAATCCCAGTACCAATGTCAATAAACCAAACACAAACTTTTTTGTCAGAACAAAAATTAGAATGCTGGCTACTCCTGAAGGAATGATCCCAAAAATGAATATTCCTCCAATGAGCAAAGGCTTGATTAAAATCCTATCCCAACTTTCATCCAAAGCGATTTGAGGAATCAGATTAATGGAAAAACCGATTAAATAAAACCCTAACATCCCCAATAAAAACAAAGGGATTAAAGCCCAATTTAACCCGGCAATAAATACCGAAGGAATGATCATTAATCCAGAAAACAGCAAAATCTGATAGAGATCTAGTTTGATCATATTCCAGAATTTTGCTGACCAGCTAGCAGGAATTAATATGAAAAATGGCTTTTTCAAATCTCCAACAGAAGCTCTTCCAATACCAGCCATAAAGTAAAACACAAAAAGCACCATCAAGTATCCATAAAACATCTTGTGCGAAAACCAATCAAACCGAGAAAGGACGGCAAATAGGATTCCCAATCCAGTCATGATGATTGAATAGATTCCAAAAAGAGGATGAAAATCCTGTCTGGAACTATGCACATAATTCCTCCAATAAAATGCTTTTGCCCCTACTCCAAAATCAGGTAATGCCAATTGCTTCTTTGTATTCATACTAAAGGAAGCTTCAGAAGCTTGCTTTTTCCCTCTTACTTTCTCAATTTTTTCCTCATTGGATTTGGTAGCTTCCAGTACATCTTCATAATAATAACCAGAAAACTGAATCACCAATTTCACTATGGTATAATAAGCCAGTGCATAAAGCACCAAAAAGCATGACGATAAAATGAGATTCTGATCCCATACGTAGCTCATGATTCCCCTACTCCAACCCACAATTGGAAAGAAGTTAAACCAAGGGGAACTCACCCATGAAAACATCCCTTGCCAGAATTTCTCTGCCATAAGACCAGGAATTAAAATCATCAAACCTAAAGCCACACCTAGTATAGATACTCCGGTTTTGATGTAATTCATGATTCCATACTTGGTATGCAGTGTATAGATCAAAAATCTCAGGGGGAAAATCATAAAAAAGAAGAGGGCAAATCCCAAAATCAAGAAAATGATGTTGCCCGCAGTGAGTTCAAATTGATCAGCTAGTTGGCTAGCTCCATAAAACAAAAACAACACACTACCTCCCAATGCAGGAAGTATTGATCTTGCCATATAGTAAATCAAAATATTTTCCGGTTTGACTGGTGCGGTAAACAATAAATTCACATCCGCCATTTTAAAGAAACTGATGTTCTTTTTCGTCGCGCGATAAAGCTGGAAAACAAAAAACGACAAGGCTAGAATTGTAATTCCTCCGACCACATTTTGCATGGCAAAATTCACTTCCGGAATACCCTCCAAATCTGGAGCTTGCATTCCAGACTCCTCTGTTCTTCTTCTCATCCGCATAGTGTAAATAAAAAAGAAGTACGCCAACAATCCTCCGTATGGCAGAAGCCTAAGAGGATTTCTCAGGATTAGTTTGATATTGTTGAGTAGGATTAAAATATCCTTTCTAAGGAGTATTCGGAATTCAAACATCTTTGGTAAGTTCTAGAAACAAATCCTCTAATGAAGTCCCTTCCTCTTGAACAAACTGTTGCTTAAGATTGGCAATCGTATCATTCCCTACAATTTTCCCCTCTTTCAGGATCATAATTCTATCTGCAATAGACTCCACACTATCAATCAAATGGGTACTCACTAAAATGGTTTTTCCTGCTTCCTTCAGATTCCTGAAAATTTGCCTGGTATTTTTAATGGCTTTTGGATCCAGACCGATCATTGGTTCATCGAAAAACAAAACTTGAGGGTCAGGAATCAAAGCACAAACAATAGACACTTTTTGCCTCATTCCTTTAGAAAGATCCCTTCCTAGCTTGTCCTGTTTATCTTCAAGTTCAAATAGCTGTACCAACTCATCTGTTTTTTCTTTCCAGTTAGGTACTCCATAGGCTTGCCCAATGAATTGAAAATGTTCTTTCACAGTCAAAAGATCATATACATAAGGGGTCTCAGGAATATAACTAAATAGTCTCTTAGCCTCTACTGATAAATGGTCATACCCACCGATCGTAATTTCTCCAGAAGTTTTCCTCAATAGCCCAACTATGCATTTCATAGTGGTGCTTTTCCCTGCGCCATTTGGACCCAACAAGCCTACTACTTCCCCCCCCTGCAATTCAAAAGAGAGATCATCCACTGCATTCTGTTTGCCGTACTTTTTTACCAGATTATTGACTATTAGCATAAAAGTGAATTTGAACTTAAAACTAATGCGAACTAGGCTAGGTTTCTAAAATTTGGAATCTTTTTTGTTATTCTTTGAAATCACATTCAATTAAACCAGAGACAATGAAAAAACTTTTTGTAATCGCACTCTTGCTAACCCTCTGCCAATACGCCATGGCTCAGCATGCCGGAAGATTTAGAATGGGGATGGATTTAGGTGCTGCTATTCCAAAAGGAAGCGGCTTAGGCGCATTGGTAAGCTTAGAACCCAAAATCAATTTAAAGGACAACATAAATGTTGGAATTCGGTTTGGCATTGCTGCGCTCGCAAAAGATGTGACCTATTATGATTTCACAGAAGATTATGAGGGAGAAATATCTGCCAACCTCTCTATTTCAGGCACCTTTGATTATTATTTCAATCAAGGAGGGACTCAATTGGCTCCTTACATAGGAGCTGGTTTTGGATATTATACGTTGAGCAGTGTCCAAATTAATAATGGGGATTTTGATATGCCTGATAATTTCGGTGATCTGGAGGCTGATTTTAAGTGGGCTCCTATGGTCAGAGCAGGCGTGGAATTAGGTAAATTTAGAATGGGAGCAGAATATAACTTCGTCCCAAAAAGTAACCTGCAAAACGCTTCAGGAAATATCATTGGCGAAGCAGTCAACCAATATTTTGGATTTACGCTTGGATTCTATGTAGGTGGAGGAAGATGGAGAGGAATGTAAAGGTTGAAAGCAAAGTTTAAAAGCTGAAAAAAATAAACGGCTGTCCCCTAGTGGGTGACAGCCGTTTATTTTTGAAGAATAACGTTTAATTTCTAGCTCCAGCGAGTAAATAGAGTACAGCCATTCTAACTGCCACACCATTTTGAACTTGTTCCAATATAATAGCGTGCTCCGAGTCAGCAACATCTGAGCTAAGCTCCACTCCCCTATTGATAGGGCCTGGATGCATGATTACAATCTCTTTATCCAGCTCCTCCAACATTTTTCGGTTGATCCCATAGTAGAGTGAATATTCTCTTAAGCTTGGGAAGTATTTGATTTGTTGACGTTCCAACTGAATTCTCAAGACATTTGCAACATCACACCATTGAAGTGCTTTTCTTACATCCAATTCCACCTTAACACCTAGGCTTTCTACATATTTTGGCAAAAGAGTAATGGGACCACAAACCATGACTTCAGCTCCAAGTTTCTGAAGGCAGAAAATATTGGAAAGGGCTACTCTAGAATGAAGAATATCTCCAATAATAGCCACTTTCTTCCCCGCAACGTCTCCAAGTTTTTCTTTGATAGAGAAAGAATCCAATAATGCCTGGGTTGGGTGTTCATGGGTACCATCTCCGGCGTTTACAATATTTGCCTTTACATTTCTACTCAAGAAATGAGGGGCACCTGGACTGGAATGTCTCATTACTACCATGTCTACTTTCATAGACAAGATATTATTCACAGTATCTACCAGGGTTTCCCCTTTTTTTACTGAAGAATTACTGGAGGAGAAATTCACCACATCGGCAGACAAGCGCTTTTCTGCTAATTCAAAGGAAAGTTTGGTCCTGGTCGAATTTTCAAAAAAAACATTAGCGATGGTAATATCACGCAATGAAGGCACCTTTTTAATGGGCCTATTGATCACTTCTTTGAAATTTGCCGCTGTTTCTAATATCAATTGAACATCACTTTCTGTGATGTTTTTAATTCCTAACAGGTGTTTGGTGCTGAGTTGAGACATGATTAATTTTTATCTTTCTCTGTGATCCAAATTGCGTCTTTTTCGTGCCCTTGCTCCTTCCATTCTACGATTACATATTGGCTTTCAAGGGTATTGATTCGAACACCGTAGTAATCTGGCCTAATGGGGTAATCCCGGGTAAGTTTTCTGTCGACAAGCACCATCAGCTCTACTTTTTGAGGCCTGCCAAAAGCAATCATTGCATCCATGGCTGCTCTCACTGATCGACCTTTGTAAAGCACATCATCTACCACAATCACCTTTTTGCCCTCTACCAAAAAGTCAATTTTGGTTTCATTGGCCTTTAGAGGTAAATCCCTTCTACGGAAATCGTCTCTATGAAATGTAGCATCCAAATAACCTGATGGTACTTTTACTCCTGAAATTTCTTCAAGCAAGGAAACAATCTTATCAACCAGCAATGTGCCTCTGGGTTGTAATCCTAAAAGTACCGTATTTTCGAAATCGTCGTGATTTTCGATGAGTTGATGACAGAATCTCCTCAGGGTGATGGCAATCTGTCCTTCGTCTAAGACTAGCCTTTTTTGCATGGGTAAGATTTGGAGGTAAATATAGGAAGAAATTCTAGTCCAGAGACTCTTCTGGCTGGTACAAATCACCATCCACCAAAATTTTTGTAGCAAAGAAAACATCTCGAACCTGTTCTTTCCCACTTTCATCTTGATATCTAATTCTCTGATTTCCACTCAGTAAAAAATACCGATCATACCAGTAGACAAATTTCAAGCTTCCCGGATCAGTATCTTTTATGCGTTCATTTTCATTGACCAGCTCTAATTCAAAGTGCTGATTCTCAAGTATTTTTTCACCTTTCCTAAAAAAACTTAACACCACGTCCAAATTTTCTACATAAACATGGTAAACATCATCTCCTACCACCGCCATTTCTCCAAATGGCTCCGAATAGGTGGTAGTAAAATCATCGTAGGTATTTGAATTATCCCATAGTACATTCCCCTCTTTTGCAATCTTCGCAAAATGAGCTGACACATATCTAAACTCAGTAGACACTTGAAAATTACTGCTATAGGGATAGGTGGTTTGGTAAAAAGGATCCGCGAAATAAGGAGTATAACCCATCCTATTTAATCGATCATATCGGTAAGCACTCGAACCTGAGTAAACGCCAGGTCGAGTATTACCCCGAGAATTGACTATGTTGTAATGATCGAAGTAAACCACATAGGAGTCCTCTGTAGAGTAAACATCCCGAATGGAATAGATATTTCGAATCGTTGGCACTTTTTCCTTCTCAAGATTTTTGATCACTTCTGCATCTCTCCTTTCTTTATCCTTCTCATCGAGGTAGTTAAAAAAATTCGGAAAATCCTCTAATGTGTATTTCTTGAATTGATACTCACCAAACTCGTTGATATCCATGATATACATCCCTAAATACACACCCCTTTTATCATACCCATAAGCGCCAATCATGGCCTGTTGGTATCCGGACATAGGCAACAACAAACCATCCATAATATCTTCCTCCGAATCTCCAAAATTATCCACTTTGATTTCCCGCATCAAATTCCCTTGAAGATCATAGGTATTCAGCAAAATCTCCTTCCTTCTATTTTTTACTTCTCTACTGATCACAAGTTCTATTTCCTTCAACTCTGGGATTTTTCGAAGTTGTAATACCTGGGTATTAGGATTATAAATCCCTTGCACTGTCTGAACTGAATTTAAATTGAGATCGAAAATCTGAAGCACTGGGTTTCTTTCTGAAATCCCTAAAAACAAAGCCTTATCCTCCAGTACTAAAAACTCCACCAATTCCATATCCAATAAATTATTGGCATCTACCTCCAAACCTTTATTGGTCTCCAAATTGATCTTAAAAATATACTTGTCTGAATTTACTGAAGACCCTTTTTGTAATAGAAGGAACAAAAAATCCTGATCCACATCAAATCCAACAATATCAAAGCCCTCTTTTACCGGGAATTCAACGACTCCGGTACTATTTAAATCGAAATCGCTTTTGAAATACTGCAACTTCCTCCTGGAATTCAGACCTTTTTCGGGAACGGTACGAAAAGCCACAAGGCCATCATCAAGTCTGGTCATTTCAAAATTTGGCTCATACATTTCCGAAGGCACTTCAACCCGTTCAATGAACTTTACCTGTGCCCACAGCGAACCAACGAGGAATAAAAAAAAGATACTTGTAAGGGATAATTTCATGAACTCATCTTAAGGATAATGTCAAATTCATCTTTTTGTAGAGACATCACAGAAAGCCTTGATTGCCGAAGCATTAACATTTGGGATAAAGCATCTTCTGATTTGATTTCTTTTAATGAAACGGGATTTTTCAAGTCCCTGTTCACTTTCAATCTCACAGCTAACCAATCCTTATTCGTAGGGTCAGGAAAACTTTCTTCTGAAACTTCCGCTATCCCTACTACTGCTTTTTCTTTCCCACTATGATAAAACATAACCAAATCACCTAACTTCATATCACGTAAAAAGTTACGGGCTTGATAATTCCTCACTCCATCCCAAACATCTTCTTTCTTTTTTTTGAAATCTTCCCAGGAATATGCCCCTGGTTCTGATTTTACCATCCAATAATTCATTTCTTTAGAATTAAATTTCAATTTTAAGTTAAGGTTTCGACCTTTAATTTGAAACAATAATTAAAGACATTTGTCTCATTCCAACATATAAAGAAAAGATTTTGGACCACAAGACTATCCTGAAAAAATTAAAGTTGTGTATTCAACTCATGGAGCTTCATGAGGAGAACTCATTTAAAATAAGAAGTTACCAAAGTGCACTCAATTCCCTCGAGCGTGGAGACCAAGATTTGATGGACCTAAGCGAAGACGAATTACAAAAAATACCCGGAGTTGGAAAAAGTATTCTGGAAGCGATTCTTTCGTTAAAGGAGACAGAAACTTTCCCTGCCTTAGAAGAACTTCTGGAAAAAACTCCTTCAGGGGTATTGGAAATCCTTCAAATAAAAGGACTAGGCCCTAAAAAAGTAAAAGTGCTCTGGCAGGAAATAGGAATCACCAGCACCCATGAGTTAATGGAAGCCTGTCAATCCGGTAAAGTTGCCAAAACCAAAGGATTTGGAGAAAAAACACAACAGACCATCATTGAAAATTTGGAGTTTAAGGCCTCAAACGAAGGTAAATGGTTGTATGCAGATGTTGAAGCTACCATTCTTACACTAACGAAAGAACTGGAAGTTCTTTATCAGGGATCTGAAATTGCGATTGTAGCAGATTTTGCCAGAAAAATGGAAATCATATCCAGTGCAGAATGGCTAATTGGGATGGAATCTTTATTTGGTGGCAAGGAAAAGCTAAAAAATTGGAAAACCATTACTTGGGATATGTCAGCTTCCGGACCATTTGCTTGGAGAGGGAAAGTCAATGATCTGGACCTCATGGTTACGGTACACTTTTGTAGCAAAAAAGAATTTCTCTGGAAAAAAATACTACTCAGCTCCTCCCCCGCTTTCTTAGGTGAACTGATCACCGAAAAAGAAAATGTGGGTGATCTACTGAATAAAAAAGACTATTCAAGTGAGGAAGAATTTTTCAAAAATCACAAGTTGGAATTTATCCCAGTTGAAATGCGGGAAGGTTTTGGGGAAGTAGCTCTGGCCAAAGAACATAAGATTGGGGTACTATTAGAGGACTCGGATTTAAAAGGAATTCTTCATAATCATTCTACCTACAGCGATGGAAAGCATAGCTTGAAACAAATGGCAGAATATTGCCGAGACTTAGGTTATGAATACCTGGGAATTTCTGACCATAGCCGAACTGCTTTTTATGCAGGAGGACTGGAGGTAGAACGGATCATCAAGCAGCATCAAGAAATCGATGAACTAAATAAGGAATTGGCCCCATTCAAAATTTTCAAAGGGATAGAAAGTGACATATTGCCTGATGGAAGTCTGGATTATCCTGATGATGTTTTGGAGAGTTTTGATTTCATCGTTTCTTCTATTCATTCTATTTTAAACATGGATATTAAAAAGGCTACAAATAGATTGTTGACAGCCATAGAAAATCCATATACTACCATCTTGGGTCATCCTACTGGCAGATTATTATTGAGAAGAGCTGGATATCCTATTGACCATAAAACCATCATCGATGCATGTGCAAAGAATAAGGTGGTCATCGAAATCAATGCCAACCCCTGGAGATTAGATCTTGATTGGAGATGGGTACGATACGCGATGGACCAAGGCGTCATGCTTTCAATCAACCCAGACGCACATGAAATGGATGGGTATTCAGACATGAAATACGGGGTATTGACAGGTAGAAAAGGTGGCCTCACAAAAGACATGACCTTAAATGCGCTTTCGAGAGAAGAGGTTGACTCTTACTTTTCCAAAAGAAAGGCTTCGATTAAATCTAAAAGCAAATAATCTCAGTCTTCGCATTCTTTACCTATCTTCGCCTTTCAGTTAAGAAATCAATTATGAAGTGGACAAATCAACCGGACTCTGTATTATTGGAAAGGTCATTCCTTTTTGGAATAGTAGGAATTGTTCTGGGAACTTTATCAATATTAAATAGCAAGTTTTATTTGGTTGACGCCCCCATGGGCCCATTAAATGGGGTGAGCTTTTCATTACAGCTGGTAGCGATAAGCTTGGCTATATTGGTATTAAGAAAAAGAAAAGTCGACCCTAACATAAAAGAGAAAGCTCAAAAAATGATTGTGGTATTAGCTGCCGCATTTTTGTTTTTTATTCTTTCTATGTAACCTCAAATTTCAACAAAACTAAAAAACCCCGAATCATTTCTGAGTCGGGGTTTTATTTTATACTCATGGCAAAATTAATCTGCCTTTTCTTTCTTTTTATTTACTGAAATAATCAATTCAGAACCTTCTCCAGGATAATCAGCTGTAATGATATCCCCTTCCGACAAATCACCTTTTAGAATTTCTTCTGCGATGGCATCTTCCAGATATTTCTGAATGGCTCGATTCAATGGACGTGCACCATACTGCTGGTCATATCCTTTTTCGGCTAAAAACGCTTTCGCCTTTTCCGTCAACTCAATTTGGTAGCCCAAATCAGTTATTCTGGAGAACAGCTTGTTCAAACTGATATCGATGATTTTGAACAGATGCTCCTGAGTCAATGAATTGAAGACAACAACATCATCCAAACGGTTCAGGAACTCTGGACTGAAGGCCTTTTTCAAAGCAGACTGGATGGTAGATTTAACCACATCATCCATGTTATCTTGCTTAGCCTTGTTGGCAAAGCCAATTCCTGCTCCGAAATCCTTCAAGTCACGAACCCCAATATTGGAAGTCATGATAATGATGGTATTTCTGAAATCTACTCTTCTACCCAATCCATCTGTTAATATTCCATCATCCAACACTTGTAGAAGGATATTGAACACATCTGGGTGCGCTTTTTCAATTTCATCCAGCAATACTACGGAATAAGGCTTTCTTCTTACTTTTTCAGTAAGCTGACCGCCTTCTTCATAGCCGACGTATCCCGGAGGCGCTCCTACTAATCTGGATACGGAGAATTTCTCCATGTATTCAGACATATCTATTCGAATCAAGGAATCATCTTTATCGAATAGGTAGGTAGCCAACATTTTGGCCAACTCAGTTTTACCTACACCTGTTGGTCCTAAGAAAATAAAGGAACCAATTGGTTTTTTAGGATCTTTAAGTCCTACTCGAGTTCGCTGAATTGCCTTCGTTAATTTTTTGATGGCTTCATCTTGACCTATTACTTTTCCAGCCAATTCCTCATTCATGTTGAGCAGTTTTGCTCCTTCATTTTGAGCGATTCTCTTCGCTGGAATACCAGTCATCATTGCGATCACCTCTGCAACATGCTCCTCATCGACTGTAAATCTTTTTGACTTACTTTCTTCTTCCCATTTGATCTTAGCTGCATCAAGTTGCTCTAACAACTTCTTCTCTTTATCTCTCAACTGTGCTGCTTCTTCATATTTCTGAGATTTAACAACACGGTTCTTTTCTGTTTTGATATCTTCTACTTCAGCTTCCAGTTTTAGGATTTCTTCTGGAACATGAATATTGTTGATATGCACTCTTGCACCCGCTTCATCTAAAATGTCAATTGCTTTATCCGGCAAGAAACGATCTGAGATATAGCGATCGGACAATTTCACACAAGCATCAATAGCCGCATCGGTATAATTCACATTGTGGTGATCCTCGTACTTATCCTTGATATTATTCAGGATTTGGATCGTCTCTTCAGGTGAAGTAGCATCTACCATAACCATTTGGAAACGACGTGCCAAGGCTCCATCCTTTTCAATGTATTGTCTATACTCATCCAGAGTAGTTGCTCCGATACATTGGATTTCTCCTCTGGCCAAAGCAGGTTTGAACATATTTGACGCATCTAATGAACCTGATGCTCCTCCAGCTCCTACTATGGTATGAAGCTCATCAATAAATAAGATCACATTTGGGGATTTTTCCAGCTCGTTCATCACTGCTTTCATTCTCTCCTCAAATTGACCTCTATACTTGGTACCTGCTACCAAAGAAGCTAGATCCAAAGTAACTACTCGCTTATTGAATAAGACTCTAGAAACTTTCTTCTGCACAATTCTAAGTGCAAGACCTTCTGCAATAGCAGTTTTACCTACTCCTGGTTCACCGATTAGGATTGGATTGTTTTTCTTTCTTCTGGAAAGAATTTGAGCTACTCGCTCAATCTCTTTTTCTCTACCGATAATTGGGTCTAATTTATCGTCTTCCGCCATCTTAGTAAGATCACGGCCAAAGTTATCCAATACCGGAGTTCGGGATTTTTCAGCCCCCGCTTTGGAGCTTCCAGAACCACTTCCTGTAGAACCAAATAATTTGGATCCATCCTCATCACCATCTTCTGCTTCAGCTCTTGCTCTTGGTGAGGCACCTCCATCGGATTGCATCTCCAACATTTCTTTCACAGAGTCATAATTGACATCAAATTTATTTAATATCTGAGTGGCAATGTTATCCTCATCTCTAAGAATGGAAAGCAATAGGTGTTCTGTGCCAATAAGTTGGCTTTTAAATATTTTGGCTTCCAAATAGGTAATCTTCAACACCTTTTCCGACTGTCTGGTCAGCGGTATGTTGGCCATATTTTTCACATTGTGATTTGCGGTACCTTTTACGGCTCTTTCTATCGCTCCTCTCAATTCATCCAAAGGCACTCCTAGTTTTTTTAGAATGGAAACAGCTACACCTTCTCCCTCGCGTATCATCCCCAGTAAGAGGTGTTCTGTACCAATATAATCATGTCCCAGGCGAAGCGCTTCTTCACGGCTGAGAGAGATCACCTCTTTAACTCTGTTTGAAAATTTAGCTTCCATTTAATTCCTTTCTGATTGTTTAATATTCCTGTACGTATGTTACCGAATTTGTTTTAAAAACACAATCCTTTTGAGGATTGTTCATTAATTTTTTACAGAACTTAACAAAAGCTTTTTTGCTTCTGTTCCCATGCAAAACAACAGATCCAGAACACTCAAATTTGGCTCAAAGTCTGAGCCAAAAAGTTGGTTATATGGTACTGGCGAGTAAAGTTCCCGCTCTAAAAACGAGCCTGAGGGCTTAATTTGCCCTCTTAAGTCCAAATCCACCTGTTCTTCATTTATATTTTGGCACACAGTCAGCTTGCCAGAACACCTTAATAGCTTGAGACATATTGTCAGCATTTCTAAGTTTAAATCCCATAAACTGGCATGTTTTTTCCCAAAAACAGGTTCGATATATGGAAAAAAAAATTCAAAAAAAGGTGCTTTTCCATAGGCAGACTGGATTCCTCTCACATGAATTTTCTGCCAATTCTGAGAATAATCTATTGAAACCTTGCTTAAAGCAACACGTGGCCTCCTACCTTGAATAGGTACACTCAGGGTTTCAACTTTATTTGCCAAACGAATTCTGGTCCTATTAAGATAGGATTGCCGTTGGTATAATTCAAAGGGAGAAACGAGGATTTCATCTGCATCTACGACAGCTGTAAAAAACTCTAAACAAGGTATAAAATGTAAGTCAACTGCGACTCTCTTCATAAATCTGGATGTGCTTTTTCTAATTTTGAACAGGAAACCTTTAATAGGATTTAGATGATATCATCCACATTCCCTAGTCCCTGTCTGACAATTACCACTTCGTCTCCCAAGCAATCAAGAATCGTGGAACCTACGTTTTGACCATACCCTCCATCAATCACTACATCTACTAAATGCTCATATTTTTCAAATATCAACTCTGGGTCGGTGCTATACTCAATCACTTCATCTTCATCTCTAATAGAGGTAGATAATAAGGGCTGTCCTAACTCCTCCACGATCATTTTTGGTACCGAATGATTTGGCACCCGGATTCCAACGGTCTTTTTATTGCTATGTAAGATCTTAGGAACTTGGGTATTCGCTTCCAAAATAAAAGTAAAAGGGCCCGGGAAAGCTTTTTTCATCATTTTGAAAACCGGCTTGGAAATCACTTTTGTGTATTGGGCGATGTTACTGAGATCTGCACAAATAAAAGAGAAATTATGCTTCTTGGGGTTGATTCCTTTAATTCGACAGATTTTTTCTACCGCTCGCAAATTTGTGATATCACAACCCAATCCATAAACAGTATCTGTTGGGTAGATAATCACTCCCCCATCCCTTAAGATATTTACGATTTGACTTATCCTTCTGGGATCAGGATTTTCTTCATACAAACGAATAAATTCAGCAGCCATCGGTTAATTTTTAGCCTTGTTAGTATTCCTACTTCGAAAAGCCTGCCAGTTTTCTAAAAGTTCATTAAAAACTGGAATATCAGCAGGTGCCCAATTTAATACACTTAAATCTCCTATTTCCATCCAAACGACTCTTTCATGCTCTAAAACACGAATATCTCCTGATTCCCAAGCACATATAAAAGGAGTTAATTCTACTATTTTTTCCTCGGAATAAGTAAACTTAGAAACTGTCAATTGGGAACCTACAGAAATCTCTATACCCAATTCCTCTTTAATTTCCCGGATTAAGCTTTCTTCTAGACTTTCTCCTTCCTCTAGCTTTCCTCCAGGAAATTCCCACATCCCGGGTTGGCTCATGGAGGAAGACCTTTTGGCTACAAGCACTTTATTTAAGTGAATTATAATCGCACAAGAAACTGATATGGTTTTCATGAAGTTAAATATAAAGTAAGGAAAAAGATTCAAAGTAGGAATTGACAGGTAATTCCTAGGAAAGGATTTTTCCCTATTTTTGAAGCCAAATGCAAACAGATAAAAAGAACAAACTATTCCTGGTACTGATCATATCCTTTTCGGTGTTGGCCATTTCTATGTCCTTTTACTTTTATCAGGTATTTTTCAGTCCTAATGCTTTATTGGAAACCGATCAAAGCTATACACTAAAAATACCTAGTAATTCCACTTTCAAACAAGTGAGTAATCAGCTGTATGATGACAAAGTAATCAATGACGTAGTAAGCTTTTCATTTGTTTCTAAAGTAATGGGGTATCAAGAAGCCGTGAAGCCAGGATTATACATCATTAGTCCAAAGATGACCAATATAGAATTGGTGAGACATCTGCGCTCAGGTAACCAGGCTCCGGTTAGAATTACATTTAACAATATCAGAACCAAAGAAGATCTTGCAGAAAGGATCACCAAAAACCTGGAAATTAACGAAGACCGGTTTTTGAGCCTGCTAGAGGACTCTGTTTATATTCGAAAATTTGATTTCGATGAAGAAACCATCATGAGCATGTTTATCCCAAATACCTATGAAGTTTGGTGGAACACAAGCCCTGAGTCTTTATTTGATCGAATGTTTAAGGAGTATCAAGCGTTTTGGACTGCAGAAAAAAAATCCAAAGCCGAAGCCATTGGACTTAGTCCAAAGGAGGTTAGCACATTGGCTTCAATCGTCCAGTCTGAAAGTCAAAAATCAGATGAAAGACCAAAGATTGCCGGAGTTTATTTAAATAGACTTCGCTTAAATATGCCCCTTCAGGCAGACCCTACTCTGGTTTTTGCATTAGGAGATTTCACGATCAAAAGAGTGCTGAATGTGCACAAAGAAATAGAAAGTCCTTACAACACGTACAAATACGTGGGCCTTCCTCCTGGGCCTATCAATTTGCCAGATATTAACTCTTTAGAAGCTGTACTGAATGCTGAAGACCACAAGTATCTTTATTTCTGTGCAAAAGAAGATTTTTCCGGATACCATGCCTTCGCAACTAATTTAGCACAACATAATGCCAATGCGAGAAGGTACCAAGCCGCACTGAACGCTGCCAAAATTTATTAGGATGTATACTTCAGAAACACAAGTTCGAGTTAGATACGCCGAAACTGACCAAATGAGTTATGTGTATTACGGGAATTATGCCATGTATTTTGAAGTAGGTCGGGTTGAAGCCATGAGAAATATTGGGTTTAGCTATAAGGAAATGGAAGAAAATGGAGTTATGATGCCAGTACTGGAAAGTCATTACACCTATCTTAAACCTGGAAAATACGATGAACTTCTAACCATTCGTACCACCATCCCAACAATGCCTGGTGTAAAAATCAAATTTGAGTACGAAGTATTTAATGAACAAAACGAACTGATTACCAAAGGTTGGACTTCTTTGGCCTTTTTAAAAAAAGACAGCCATCAGCCTACAAGACCTCCACAGAATTTATTAGCTTTATTAAATCCATATTTTTAGAAAAAGCAACTTGTGGTCAAAGAAAAGATTCGACTATTTCAGAATCGCCTGGAAAAAAAGGCTAAGTATTTTCAAAAGGTCCATTTTGGAGATCCCGATAAAAACCTATACGATGTAGGACGGATTTTCATACAACAGCTTCAAAAAGATGACATTGTGGAAAGAGCAGGCTCAGTAGCATTTAGCTTTACTTTGGCGCTTTTCCCTCTAATACTGTTTCTTTTAAACATTGTCCCTTATTTACAGGACATCTTCCCCATTGTTACTACTCAAAACATCCTGACTTTTGTTCAGGAAATATTACCTGGAGAACTGTATTCCCAGGCGGAAACCACGATTATGGATATTGTATCCAGACCTAGACAAAGCTTGATTTCCTTGGGTTTTTTCTTTGCCCTTTTCTCTTCCACTCAAGGGGTAGTATCCATGATGAATTCTTTCAACTCAGTATATCAAACCAAGGAAAATAGAGGTTTTTTTCAATCCAGAATTATTGCTGCCAGTATCGTTTTTCTATTGGTTTTGACCATTGTAGCGGCGAGTACGGTTATGATTCTAGGCAGCGTGATCATTCAACGGGTAGATGAGCTCCAGATGTTTGATTCTGGATTTATGATCTTCCTTTTTTCGACGTTAAAGTTTCTGGTTTTACTATTTATGTTTTACATAGCAACTGCATTTATTTTTAGGTTTGCTCCAGTAGTACATGATAAATGGAAATTCTCTTCTATAGGAGCAATATTGGGCGGATTATTGATTACGCTGGGATTCTATGGTTTTACTTTTTACCTAAATAATTTCGCTAGCTATAATAAACTATATGGCTCCATCGGCACCTTGATTGCCTTGATGCTTTGGTTATTAATTACTTCTCTGATTGTATTGGTTTGTTTTGAAGTCAACGTCAGTCTAGACTTAGTCGAGGAGGAGAAGAAACTCAGGGAATTTGAGGAGGAAGAGGCATATGAGCCTATCATCACTAAGAATAAAGATTAGCCTTGTAGCCCCCTTTCTATATGAGTAAAAGTTTCCTTTTATTTTGATTGACTATATTTAGATAGTTAATCATGTTTTAAGGCCCATCACCAATCAAATTCCAATGAAACCCCACTTCTTTATTCCAATTATCACCTGCCTACTGCTAGCAGGCTGCGAAACAAACAATGTACCCTTAGATCAATCTAACCAAATCAATGCTTGGTTTGACGAGGAATATGAGGAACTTCTACAAATGAGCCCTCTCCAACTGACTGCTCAAGGAAGAAAAGATCATTATTCTGAAATCGATGATATGAGCGAAGAGGCAGAAAACAAAACATTGGAATGGTTGAAGAATAGTGTGGAAGAAATGCATGAGCAATTTTCTTTCGATCAGCTAAACAAAGAGGCTCAACTTTCTTGGAAACTATGGGAATACCAATATGAACAGGCTGTGTTGAGTTGGGAGTTTAGAAGATCGGGCTACATTTTCAATCAAATGAATAGCATGCATTCTACGCTGCCTCAGATGCTCATCAATTTTCACAAGGTAGATTCCATTGCAGATGCGGAAGCCTTGTTTACTAGGTACACGGAAGTAGGCCGAGCAATCAAACAACTGATACAAAGAGCCAAGCTTCAAGCAGAATCAGGATACAGGCCTCCCAAATTCGCTTATGAATATGTAATTCAACAATCTGAATCCCTAATTCAGGGACAACCTTTCATGGAAGGTGATAAAAACTCTGCCTTATGGAATGACGCCATTTCAAAAATTTCAAAATTAAAGGAAGAGGGAAAAATTAATGAAGAACAGGAAGAAAAACTTTTGGGTGAGGCAAAAGAATCTCTAATAAATGGCTTCAAACCTGCCTACGAAGAATTGATTTCCTGGTTAAAATCAGAGCTGGAATACCTTGAAGATAAGCCTACTGGTCTTAGCCGGCATGATAACGGGAAGGAATATTATGCTTTCCGTTTGAAAACCTCCACCACCACTGATCTTACTGCGGAAGAAATCCATGAGATCGGATTACAAGAAGTGGCTAGAATTCAAAAGGAGATGCTTGCCATCAAAGACCAAGTTGGCTTCGAAGGAGATTTGAGAGAGTTTTTTGAATTTATTAATACCGACCCACAGTTTTTTTATCCTAATACAGATGAGGGCAGAATGGGGTATCTTAATGATTCAAAAGCATTTTTGGACACCATTACTCAAAAACTACCTGACTACTTTGGAATCCTTCCTAAAGCTCAATTGGAAGTAAAAAGAGTAGAAGCATTTCGGGAGCAAGATGGGGCTCCACAACATTACTCTCAAGGAACTCCAGACGGAAGTAGACCAGGAACCTATTATGTTCACCTTTCCGATATGAAATCTATGCCTAAATCCACTATGGAAGGTGTCGCCTATCATGAAGGAAATCCAGGGCATCATATGCAGATTTCGATTCAGCAAGAATTGGAAAGTATTCCAAAATTCCGAACACAGTTCTTTTTCAATGCATACGTGGAGGGTTGGGCCTTATATTCAGAAGCTTTAGCGAAGGAAATGGGGCAATATAAAAATCCATACTACGATTTTGGTCGCTTAGTCAATGAGATTTGGAGAGCAATTCGATTGGTTACAGACACGGGGCTACATGCCAAAGGTTGGACAGAAGAAGATGCCATCAACTATTTTGCAGAAAACTCTTCTATTGCCCCAGGAGCTATCCAAGCAGAGGTACGTCGATATATGGTAATTCCAGGTCAAGCTACCGGTTATAAAATCGGAATGCTAAAAATTCAGGAACTCAGAGCAAAGGCAGAAAGTCAGTTAGGAAATCAATTTGACATCAAAAAATTCCATGATAAGATTTTGGAACAAGGAGCCCTTCCTCTGAATTTGCTAGAAGAAGAAATCAATCTTTGGATTACCGAAACACAGTCAGGCAAATAACTTTTGATGTTAAGAAAATTTTTCTCTCAAATAATCAGCATCTTAGAACAAAAAGAAAGAATCTGTTTTGCAAAACACATGAATTCCCCTACTTTTGCAATCCTAATCAGGGAATAAAACCTGATACCGACCTAGAGGAGTGGCAGAGTGTACGTCCCGATAGCTATCGTGGAGCGGCGTTCTGAAAACTTCAAAGTCAATTTAAGTCCACATAGAGGAGTGGCAGAGTGGTCGAATGCGGCGGTCTTGAAAACCGTTGTACCGCGAGGTACCGGGGGTTCGAATCCCTCCTCCTCTGCACTAAGCCTGATACTGAAAAGTGTCAGGCTTTTTTGTTTTAAGTCGTCGGGGCTAACCGCTATCTGGCCCTTGGCTGAAACAGTCCACTGGACTGTCAATTAACGCTTTTTCCTCTACTCCTCTACACCAAGTCTAATACTGAAAAGTGTCAGGCTTTTTTTAACAAACGATCCATCCCTTAATTCATATTAACCCATGGTTAGGAGATTGCTATTTCTTTTTGAGAAAGTCTCTTTCACTAAAAGAAACTTTTATCTTGGGAAACAATTATTTAAAAGCTTTACTGTATGAACCATTCCCAATTAAAACCATTATTCTTTTCACTTCTTTTCTCTTTTTTATTTTTCGAATCCTTTTCTCAAGAGCCTATTCCATACACAGCCCCAATATTTGATTTAGACTGGAGCAAACCCAATCTGTATCCTGATCGAATCATTATTAATTTCGGAGCTAACCCAGCCAGCGAAATCAGTGTTACTTGGAGAACCAATGAAGAAATCGATACTGCTTATGTTGAAATTGCTAAAGCCACAGGTGATCCCAAATTTTGGGAAAACAAAGAGACTCTATTAGCCAACACGGAGGTTCTAGATGCCGACACCATCGAAACTGCAGAAGTATTGGCCCATTACCATTCCTTGGAAATAAAAGACCTAGAACCTAAAACAATCTATGGATATCGAGTTGGGGATGGAGAGCGATGGAGTGAATGGTTCCAGTTTGAAACTGCCTCCGACCAATTGGATGATAAATTCTCCTTTTTATATGTAGGCGATGCCCAAAATTACATTTTGGAATTATGGTCCAGGCTTATTCGAGAGGGATTTAAAACTGCTCCTGAGGCCAAATTTTTTATACATGCTGGAGACTTAGTTAATACCGCTCATAAAGAGCAAGATTGGCACGAATGGTTTACCGCAGGAGGTTTCATCCATAGTATGATTCCTGCAGTCCCTACACCGGGAAATCATGAATATCGAGCCAAAGATTCCTTAGAAAATGCTGCAAAAGAAAGAAGTTTATCCATTCAATGGAATCCACAGTTTACTCTCCCTCAAAACGGTCCTGAAGGGTTAGAAGAAACAGTCTATTACATGGATTACCAAGATGCAAGAATCATTTCTTTAAACAGCAATCGTGAACTCGAGATCCAGGCAGAATGGTTAGAAAATTTACTTCAAAAAACCACTCAAAAGTGGATCATTGTCACCTACCATCACCCCATGTATTCAGCTTCTTCAGGAAGAGACAACCCCACCTTGAGAGAAATCTGGAAACCAATTTTTGACAAATACAAGGTCGACCTTGCCTTACAAGGACATGACCATAGCTATGCTAGAGGAAGGGTGTCCCCTGGAGAAAATGTGTTAGAAGGGGTAAATCTCAGAGATCAAACAGGAACTGTTTACGTGGTTTCCGTCAGTGGAGGAAAAATGTATAACGTGGGAGGAGACTGGACCGAGTTAGGAGCCACCAAAGATCGAAGTGGGGAAAACACCCAATTATTTCAGGTCATCACAATAGAGGGAGATCATCTTCTTTTTGAAAGCTATACCGCAGTAGGCGAATTGTATGATTCTTTTGAATTGATCAAGACCGAAGACGGACCAAATAAATTCATTGAGTTAAGAGCTAAGGCGATCGATGAGCGAGTCACAAAAGATCAATAATTCAAAAGTCTAAATCACCTCAATCCCCAAATTAAGTGGAGTGATAAAACTTTAGTTTGTTTTCAAAAGAAAAGTCCTCCTAATCTTTCACCATTCATCAAAAAGCCAGATCAGATTTTATTATGATAATCGGGATTTTAGGTCTTAAAGGTTTTGAAAAGTCTATATTTGAAGTTGCTTTTTGAAGCCTAATTTCAATATTTAAACCTAACCCAGATTTTAGCATGTCTAAAATAAAGACCCCCCTATTGAGCGTCCTAGCTCTTGGGCTGCTTTTTAGTTGTAATAAATACAAACCTGCCACCACAGTGGATAATGAGGAACTGAAAGCCTATTTCAGCCCTACCAATTTCGACCCCAACAATATCCCTGCTGACAGCACCGTGTTGGACATGTCCAATATTGCAGGGCCAGATATCGTACCAAGTCCTGCTTGCTTGGCAGTATTGCCAACTGGAGAAGTTTTCGTGGGTGTGGATATGATGGGTTCATTAGGAAAAGAACCTGGTAAAGGAAGTATTGTCAAGCTAGTTGATTCAGATAATGATGGTGTTTATGAAACCGTGACTGAGTTCGCAAAAACAGACAATCCTCGTGGTATCATGCCTGTTGGGGATCAGGTTTTTGTCTTGCATACAGTATTCAACGAATCCACCGGTGAAGCCGAACGAATGGATTTGGTAGAATTTGTAGATAAAGATCATGATGGAATTGCGGATGGACCTGCTAATCCCTTAATCAAAAATATTTGTTCCCCAGCATCCTTGAGAAGCAGAGGGACGGACCACGCCACCAATGGTATCAGAATGGGTATTGATGGATGGATCTATGTTGCGGTGGGCGACTTTGGTTTCCATGAAGCAGAAGATAGAAGCGGTAAAAAGATGACCATGCTTGGGGGCGGGATCGTGAGAGTACGACCTGACGGAACAGAGATGGAAGTGTATGCGCACGGTACCAGAAATATTTACGATGTGGCCATTGACCCATTTATGAATATTTATACTAGAGGAAATACAAATGATGGTGGTGGATGGAACATTCGCTTTATCCATTATGTGCAAAGTGGTGAGTATGGCTATCCTAGCTTATTCAAAAACTTTACAGACGAAATCATTCCTGCATTAGCTGATCTAGGAGGTGGTTCAGGAACCGGTTCCTACTTCATGGATGATGACCGTTGGCCAGCGGAATTCAATCATGTACCGATGATGGCTGATTGGGGTAGAAGCCAACTTTTCATCCACAGAGTGACCATGGATGGCCCAGGTTTCACCCAGCAAGATGAACGATTTATCAAGCTTTCACAGATCACTGATGTGGATGTAGATGGTTCGGGAAGAATGTTCATGGCGGCATGGGATGGCGCTGGCTATAAAGGAAGCCCTGAAAAAGGATATGTAGTGAAAGTAGTTCCTAAAGATTGGACCTACGAAGCATTTCCTGATTTGAAAGCTGCCTCAGTCGCTGAACTTGGAGAATTGTTGAAAGCAGGCAATTCTGTAACTCGTTTCCATGCGCAGCAAGAGCTTTTAAAAAGACCTTTGGAAGAAGCAGCCATGGAAGCTTTGAAAATCGCGCAAGACAAATCCCTACCGCTTCAAAACCGTGTGGCTGGTATTTTCACTTATGCCCAGGCGGCATGTGTAAACGGGGCAGAAGAATTATTGAAGCTTAGCGAAGAAGATAAAATCCGCGAATTCGCATTAAGAGCCCTGACTGATAGAAAGTCATGTTTGAGCTCTGTACCAGAGGAACCGTTCCTCGCTGCGGTGCATGATGCTAACCCAAGAGTACAAGTGGCAGCAATTGTAGGTTTAGGCAGATTAGGCAAGAAAGATGCAGCGAAAACATTGCTCGAAATTGCTGTTCCTGCTTCTGCCAAAATACCTCAACCAGGAATAGAAGGTCCACATGCTACCCCAAATTCAGATATTATCTTGTCACACTTGGCTGTGAAGTCTTTGGTAGAACTAGACGCAGTGGACGAAACGGTAGATGCCATCAAAACAAACTCAAAATTGGCGCTTTGGGCCTTAAGATACATGCATGATTCGAAGGCCATAGAAGGCTTGATGGATGCTTATGAAGGTTCAAATGACCAAGAATTAAAAGATGAAATCCTAAGCACTTTAGCTAGACTTTATATGGAAGAAGCTCCCTATGATGGCAGCTGGTGGTGGAGTACTAGACCTGACACACATGGTCCTTATTATAAAGGAATTACTTGGGAATCTTCTGATAAAATCAAAACCTTCCTGATTCAGGAATTTGAAAAGTCTAACCCTTCCAAAAAGAATTTCTTTGCAGGATTAAATGATCGAAATAGAATGGAAATCTCTGAACTAGGCACAGTGTCGGAGGAAGTAATTGTCGAAGAAAACGCACAAGTAGACTTTGAAGCTATCAAAAACAAAAAAGGTCAGGTAGGAGAATCTTCTATCGAAGACGTGATTTTAGCTGTCGCGGCTGTCAAAGGTGATCCAGTAAAAGGAAAAGCATTGTTCACTAGCCAAGGCTGTATTGCATGTCATAGCGTCGAAAAAGGTGAGGTGATGAAAGGTCCGTTTATGGGACAAATTGGTTCGATCATGAATCGTGATCAGATCACTGAATCCATCATGAAACCAAATGCATCAATTTCGCAAGGATTTGCTTCCTTTATGATTGACACCAAAGATGGGGAAACTTATATGGGCTTTATCACTGCTGAATCTGCAGATGAATTAACTCTTAGAGATATTACAGGAAAGGCAACGACCATCATAAAGAATAATATCAGAAGTAGAAAAGAGATGGAAAATTCAATTATGCCAGCTGGTCTGGCCAATTCACTTTCTTTTGAGGAATTAGCTTCTTTGGTAACTTATCTTCAGCAGCAAAAATAAACTTCAAGTTTATTTCACTTTTAAAGGTCTCAATAGCAAGAGCTAATTGAGACCTTTTTTATTTCCTTGAGGATATTTCTTCAATACTACTATTGAAAAACATGATTTAAATCACATCTGACGCTGATTAATGGCACCCCCTTATCACACCATTACAGGAGATTTCCTTGGTATTTTTGAACCTAAATTTTATTGGAAATAATATGAATCAAGCTATCTCTCCTCATTCTTTTCATATTCCTGTGATGGGATTAGGATTTACTGTGGACAGTCCGATCAAAGTTGCCAAGTTTGGTATCTCCAGTGTCATTTCCATCATGGATGACCATCTTTTGGAAGATATGAGAAGAATTTATTCTGAAAAATTCGATCTTCCCTATTCTCCTATTTCCGAAAAAGAAGATGACTTCAAAGCCAAAAGAACAACCGCATTTTTAGACCTGACCCAATTGCTGGTGGATAAACAAATCCAGGAAATCAAAAATGCTATTCCCGAGAAAGGCCAATTATTCCAAAATTACATCGATCTACTTCCTGAAGCCCATCCTTTGAAGTACTTAGCTCAGGAATTAATGCATCAAGACTTTACCTCTCAACAGGTAGAAACCATACAATCTATGATTCTTCCAGGAGCAATTGATGTTAACATCATGACCAAGGTAGACAAGATGAATTATGACCAAAACGGTGATTTGCTTCCAAGGGAATTCTCAGATGCTTTGGCAGCTTTAAGAGGTTTTGCTAACAGTAAATTATCTAGCTCCGTGATTTTTTCTGCTGGACTTAATCCAGCACTCTATAGCTATGCAGAGCAATTTGATTGCTTTTTTCCTACGCCTGAACAACCAAATTCAAAAAGTATTATTCTAAAAGTTTCTGATTACAGATCGGCCTTGATACAAGGTAAATTTCTAGCTAAAAAAGGGCTTTGGGTTTCTGAATTTAGGATTGAATCAGGATTAAATTGCGGAGGTCATGCATTTGCCACAGACGGGTTATTGGTCGGTCCTATTTTAGAAGAATTCAAAGCCAACAAAAAAGAACTGCAATCCTCATTGATGGAGGTTTACGAAAAAGCCCTGGAAGCAAAAGGAATAAGCTTACAACAAACACCTGGCATAAAAATCACTTATCAAGGAGGAATTGGAACATCCAAAGAGGATAGTTTCTTGAGAAATTATTATCAATTAGATGGAACAGGTTGGGGAAGCCCATTTTTATTGGTTCCTGAGGCAACCTCAGTCGATGAAGACACGCTTCAAAGAATCTTAAAAGCGAAAAAATCTGACTTTTACCTGAGCAATGCATCACCACTTGGAGTTCCTTTCAACAATCTAAAAACCAGCAGTGGAGAAGACCAACGCAAAGAAAGATTGGAGCGAAATAGACCTGGAAGCCCTTGTTATAAAAAGTTCTTGTCCTTTAGTACAGAGTTTACCGAGAAACCTATTTGCACTGCTTCCAGACAATACCAAAATCTGAAAAGTAAGCAATTTCATAATGGTGAAATTTCAGAAAAAGAATGGAATGAAGTAGCTGAAAAAGACTGTTTGTGTGAAGGCTTAAGTGCTCCTGCTATTTTATCAAACGGGTCCACTCCAAGGAGAAACCTAAATGCAGTGACTATTTGTCCTGGCCCTAACCTTGCATACTTCAAAGGCACCTTTAGCTTAAAAGAAATGGCCTCTCATATCTACGGAAAATTAAGCCTTAATCTGGATTCAGAAAGACCTCATGTATTTGTGAAAGAAGCCCAATTGTATGTCAGCCATTTGAAAAAGGAATTTCAAAATCTCATCGCTAGTCCTTCCAGCAAGCAAGAAAATTACCTAGATAAGTTTCAAAAAAATCTAGACCAAGGAATTGAGTATTACCAACACTTAATCCAAACTGTACAGCTAGATTCAGAAGAAATGCTTGAAAAAATGAAAGTTCAATTAAAAAACCTTCAGCAGGAACTCAGTGTATTAAAACCCACAGTAGCCTAATTGAATATCATATCCCTGTTTACCTTAAACAGGGATATTTTTTCACTATATTTTTTTTCATAACCTTCTAAAAACCTGCAAGTAGATTGGCTAACCTACCTAAAAATTCTACTTTAGAAGTTGGATTAGATTTAATCCAAAAAGATGCCCATATACCTATTCAAAATGAAAAGACCTATTTATTGCATCCTGTTTGCAGGGAGTCTTATTTTTTCTTGCTCAAAGACACAAAATTCCAAACTTACAGATGCCCAATACGCTCAATTGACGGAAGAAGAAAAAAGATCTTATGAACACGCCCTCGATGGCATTGTGGTAGAAGATGAGCGACTCGGGTTGACTTTATTTGCTTCTGAACCCATGATGATCAACCCTACCAATATGGATGTAGATGATCGTGGAAGAGTTTGGATCACGGAAGCCTATAATTATAGATCCCACTTAAACCCTAGAAACCCGACCAAAGAAGAAGGGGACCGAATTTTAATCATGACAGACACCAATGGAGATGGTGTGGCAGACGAATCAAAAGTGTTTTACCAAGGAAATGACATCAATGCCGCATTAGGGATTGCTGTATTGGGAGAGAAAGTTTACGTTTCTGTTAGTCCTTATGTTTATGTTTTTACTGATTCGAATGGAGATGATGTGCCCGAGAAAAAAGAAATCCTATTTGAAGGAGTAGGTGGAGTTCAACATGATCATGGAATCCATGCTTTCACCTTTGGGCCAGATGGCAAACTCTATTTCAACTATGGAAATGAAGGAAAAGGTATTCATTATGCAGATGGCTCACCGATTTTGGACCCACTTAGAAGACCGGTAAATAGTAAAACACACCCCTACCGTGAAGGAATGGTTTTCAGAATGAATCCTGACGGTACAGATGTAGAAGTTTTGGCCTGGAACTTTCGAAATAACTACGAAGTAGCAGTGGATAGTTATGGAAGAATGTGGCAGTCAGATAATGATGATGATGGAAACAGAGGGACTAGAATAAATTACGTGATGGATTACGGGAATTATGGGTTCAAAGATGAAATGACTGGTGCAGATTGGAGAACCCGTCGAATCAACATGGAAGACTCTATTCCTCTCCAACATTGGCATTTAAATGACCCTGGAGTAGTTCCCAATATGCTTCAAACCTACGCAGGTTCTCCAACAGGAATTCTCGTATATGAAGGTGATTTATTGCCAGAAGAATATCAAAACCAACTTATTCACTCCGATGCCGGCCCAAACATAGTAAGAGCATATATCCCCTCCCCTGATGGTGCTGGATTTTCAGCGACAATCAAAAATTTAATGGATGGCAATTCAAGAGACAACTGGTTTAGACCTTCTGATGTAACCGTAGCACCTGATGGTTCCCTATTTATATCAGATTGGTACGATCCAGGAGTAGGTGGTCATGCCATGGGAGATCAGGAAAGAGGAAGAGTTTATCGACTGGCACCACATGGAGTGGATTATAATCTGCCTAAACATAATTATAACAGCATCGAATCTTTAATTTTCCTTCTTCAAAACCCAAATAGGGCTACTCATTTCAAAGCATTTATGGCCTTGATAGAAAAAGGGGAAGAGGCGAAAGAAGCATTGGAAAAATTATATACCAATGGGGATTCCAGAATGCGAGCAAGAGCATTCTGGGTGTTGACTAAATTTCCAGGGGGAAACAATTTCATTCAATTAGCTTCTACAGATCCGGATCCAACTATCCGTGTAGCAGCTGTTAGGGCCTCAAGAATCAATCAGCTTAACGATCCTGATTTCTTAGTAGGAATGGCTGAAGATAATGATATTCAAGTAAGAAGAGAGGTGGCTTTGGCTATTCGCTATCAAAATAATGAGGATGTTTGGCTTAAACTTGCTAATTCATATCAGTCTGGAGATCGCTGGTTTTTGGAAGCATTGGGAATTGCCGCTGATGGATTCTGGGACGAATATTTAAATGCTTACTTAGAAAATAAAGAGGATTCTTGGATGAAAATCCCTGAGGCAACAGATATAGTATGGAGATCTAGAAGTAGCCAAACTCCTGAATTGTTAGGAAAAATTATTCTCTCACAACCTGGGAGAAATAATCAGCGCTACTATAGAGCCTTGGACTTTCAAGATCCAACTAGTAAAACCAGAGTATTGAAATCTCTATTAGCCTCTGCACCTGAAGAAGACCAGCTAATTATCTTAAGACAAATCAATTTTGACCCTAAATCTCCTGACCGAGAACTTCTTGCTTTAGCAAAGAAAACCTCAGGAGACATCGTTGATGATCGCGACTTTCTGGATATCCTCAGCAAATATGGGATAACAGACCAAAAAGAGAGATTGAAATCCCTGGTCTATCAATCCAACAACAACCGACATTCTCAAATGGCGGCAAATATTTATGCATCGCTTTATGGATTGGATGATATCAAAAAGGAGTTTGACAATGGAGATCAGGTAAAAATCAGCTCCGCAATAGAGAAGTTTGGAACCATAGACAACGAAAACATGGCCAAACTATTAGCTCAATATTATACCGATGAATCCAAGCCCATAGAAATTAGAACGGCTGCAATGGAATCTGCAAAAGGATACAATTCCGAACCTTATTTGATGGAATTGGCTAAGGCGGGAAAAATACCTTCGGATGTTCTGCCGATTGCCCAGAAAATTCTGCTTTCCTCATGGAATGGAAATCTTCGGGCGGAGGCCAATGAATTGTTTGGAAATGCTGCTGGATCGGAATATGATATGGCCAAATTAGTTGCCTCAGACGGATCAATTGAAAATGGAAAAACAATAGCTTCCAATTATTGTGTGGCCTGTCATAAAATAGGAAACGAAGGAATTGATTTTGGCCCAGGTTTATCCGAAATTGGAGATAAGCTTTCTAAAGAGGGACTTTTCAATGCCATCATTAATCCTTCTGAAGGAATGGGTTTTGGCTATGAAACCCAACTAGTAAAAATGAAAGATGGAACTGAATTCACTTGCATCGTCAATTCCAAGACGGAAAATGACCTGATTGTAAAATTGGTGGGTAGCAATGAACAAAAAATTTATAAGCTGGCTGAGGTAGAAAGTGTCTCCCAATTGGATGAATCATTGATGCCAAAATTCCCACTATCTGAAACAGAATTAGTAGACTTGGTTAGTTACCTGGAAACATTGCGGAAATAAGTTTCCAAAAAACGGTTTTCAAATCCCAGTTTATAAAAATAGGCTGGGATTTTGTTTTGGAATAATCGATTCAATTCAAATCCGTGTCAATCTTACACCACTATGAAAACGCTACTTTTTAGCTTCTTCTTTTTCGCACTCTTTGAAATAAGCAGCGGACAAAGCCAAGAGAAAAACTTTATTTACGAATCCGAGACGCTACAGATCGAACAGATCGCACCCCATACTTTCGTCCATACCAGTTACCTCAACACAGATGATTTTGGAAAGGTGTCCTGTAATGGAATGATGGTGATTAACCAAAATGAAGCCTTAGTATTCGACACGCCAGCTAATGGAGAAGCAAGCGATGAATTAATCAACTGGTTAGAAAATGAGCAAAAAGTAAAAGTAAAAGCGGTAGTTGCTACTCATTTTCATTGGGATTGTCTGGGAGGACTTAATGAGTTTCATAACAAAGGAATTCCTTCTTATGCATCCGAAAAAAACATCGAATTGGCAAAAAAAGCTGCTTATCCTATCCCAGAAAATGGCTTTAAGAATAAATTAAAACTTCAGGTTGGAAATCAGAAAGTCACCAATCAATACCTTGGAGAAGGTCATACAAAGGACAACTTTGTTGCCTACGTTCCTTCGGATCAAGTCATCTTTGGAGGATGCATGATCAAAACCCTTGGAGCAGGGAATGGAAATTTGGAAGATGCTAATGTTCCTTCATGGCCTGAAACAGTAAAGAAAGTTAAAAGCACATTCCCGAAAACTCAGATTGTCATTCCAGGCCATGGCAAAATCGGAGGAGTTGAATTGCTGGATTATACCATTGAACTTTTCTCGAAAAAAATCACGACTACGGATAAATAAAAAACATGAAAGGACTCAATTTTTCTTCTAATCTTTAGGTAATTACATTTTGGGCAGATATGGAAGCATAGTAAACAAAATCAGTGTTCAACAGCCTTTTTGATACCATTGTATACATCCTCTTTCAATTTCATATCTCTATCAAATGGTAAGGGATAATTGGTTCTACCACGCACCGGAAAATTATTCAACCAGGATCTACCATCATACAATCCCCAAAAAGTAACCCGACTGATTTTATCCTTGTGCTTTTCAAATAACTTGAACAGTTCCTCATATCGTTTCGCAAGTTGCGCCTTTCCTTCCGGTGTGATCCCTTCTTTGTAGGGATTGAATTTAGGAGAATTAGCATAATTGATAGTTAAATCTGCCCCTTCGGAATTTCTTGGTCTAGGCAATACATCCACATCTAATTCGGTAATTGCTACTTGAAAACCAGCCTCGGAAATCTCTAAAATTCCTTTTTCAATTTCTTCAATGGATGGTCCATTTACAGTATAATGACCTTGCATTCCAATGGCATCAATTTGAATTCCCTCCGCTTTCATTTCATTTGCAAAATCGAGAATTCCCTTTCGCTTGGAAGCTTTCCAAACATTGTAATCATTGTAATAAAGTTCGGCTTTCGGATCTACTTCATGCGCCTTCCTAAATGCAGCTTTGATAAAATCCTTCCCGGCAATTTCATACCATTTAGATTGTCTGAAAGAGCCATCTTCATTAAAAGCCTCATTGACCACATCCCACCCTTTTATCTTTCCCTTGTATCGACCCATTACTATTTCGATATGCGATTCCATTCGGCTGATCAAAGCATCTTTGCCCAGTGATACCCCAGACTCGCTTTCAAAAACCCACTCCGGAATCTGCTGATGCCAAACCAAGCAATGCCCAATGGTAAAAGCTCCAAGTTTTTCTCCTAATGCCACATATTCATCTCCAAACTGGAAGTTATACGTATCAGATTGGGGGTGAACCAAAGCCCATTTCAATCCATTTTCAGGACTTAAGCTATTAAAATGGGAACTAATCAAGCCAAACTCTTGAGTTGCCTCGGGAGCAACCTGCCGAGAATTCAATGCTACTCCTATATAAAAGCTATCTTTAAAAATATCTTTCAAACCTTGCTCATTGGGCTTTTGAGATGTCAAAAGCATAGCCATTGCTAAAAAAACAAAGGTATTTTTAATCATGGTTTAATAGGTTTAATGTTTTTTTAAAATCTTGGTTCACAAATCCTACCACCTAAGATCCACTACCCTTAAATTGGTCTTCTTTGTAAGCAAAGAGCACATTGAATGTCGTCAAAGAACCATAGCAACGAGTGATGTATTGCTGTAAATGTACCCGGTCTTCATCATCCAATTTAGGATGATTATTGATGTTTTGTTCTAATACCCGTAGTTTCTCCCTGACCATCACAATTTTATGAAAGAAAGTAGCCATTGGAATCTCTTTGGCCTGGAGGTTTTTATCATTAGGTTCAAAAACCACATTTCCACCCATCCATTTTCCTCCTAGAGGGACAATAGGAGCTCGTTCCGAAGTTTGAATCAAAGCCTCTCGAATGGCTTTTTCCACATCCTTCATAGTCAACATTGGAAAATCAGGAACTTTCGCTTCTTCTACGGTAAACCCATCATACTCCCTTGCCAAAGTTTTAACTTCTTCTGTGTTGTAAAAATAGATTTTGTAATAGGTTTCATCCACTGATAAAATCATTCCTGTTCCAAACTTAGGATGATTGAGTTTACTTCCTGGAGCTAGTTCACTTGCTAATGCCATATTTTAAAAGATTTAGGAAATCAAAATAATGATTTTAGAAGAATTAGTCAGGTGGAAAAATTACAAACGGCGAAGAAAAAAATCCTTCGTCGTATTTTAGGCTCGTCTATGGAAAAGTAGATCAAAACCGATTTAAACATTCGTTAATCCCACTTCCTTTCTTGCTTTCGTTTGTCCTCTTTTATCCTTTTTCTTCCTCCCCCACCAAATCAAAAACTTATCACTGGCAAGGAAGCAATGATCACACTCAGTTCGATTCCAATGCTCAAGACTTCTCCTGAACAGAATTGTTTACGTTGGTTTGATCAGTCATGACTCGTTTACTTATGTGAGATTGTAATAACTTGCTGTTGCTACAATTTATCCTCCAGTAAATTGGTTTTGAATCCAAATTCATATTGATTGGTATTTTCAGGATCAAAAACCAAACTTCCTCTCCATCAATCTTTTATCATTTTAAAGCACTCCTCACTAACAAACACTATATTTATTAGAAGGATGACATTGACTTCCATGAAAAGAATACCCTACTACCTCATTCAAGGAATTTCCATTTTTCTCGGCTTTACTTTTTGGGGAGCCGGAATGGCAAAACTTTATCATGAACACCAGTTTTTTGGATGGATTGGTCCAGTTTGGTTAATTGATGAATTAGCAAAATATGGTCTGGGGTTATATGGGGTCTTTATTGCCTATTGCCAAATTATTATTGGGTATCTTTTAGTAACCACACGCTATAAACTTTTGGGTAGCATCATGATGATTCCTATGATCGGTAACATATTGATGATTACTATTTCATTGAATTGGAAAGGGACTCCATTGGTTTTAGCATTTTTACTGTTGATGGATTTAATTTTATTGGTCCAATACAAAGATTTTTTTCGCCCTATAATTGATGAGGGCAATACCCGATATGATGTGAAAAAGAGACCGCAAAAAACCCGGGTTGGACATTTAGTTTGGCTAGCAGGTTTAGCCTTACAAATTATCTCTATTCAGATTTCTTATTTCAATTGGATCTTAGCTTGTACGGTAGTCATTATAGGACTGGTGTTGTCATATTTGAGTTTTAAAACAGACCAAAACACAAGCAAAACCACGAAAATGTAATGCATTCATTTTTAAATACTAAGTCAAAATATCATGAAAATTCAGCCTAATTTAAATTTTGACAATCAAGCTAAAGAAGCAATGAATTTTTACAAGAGGACATTGAGTCCACACTCGCTTTTTTTCATGAAAATCAAGAAAGTATTGATAAAGCAGGAGATAGTCACATCCTTACCAATAAGTCCGGCGAAGGATTTATGGATAAGTTTATCTTTTTTAGGGATACTGATAATAGCTCCTTAGTAATTCGACAAAACATCGATTAAACGCGAATCATGTCCAATATAACCTGAATAGATGAAGGAAAAACATTTCCTATTTGTTGAAGGACTTTATTTCCCCCAGTTAATTTCTTGAGAATTACATGGTTATTCCTATGATTGTTTTAACTTTTATAAGGGAAAATGGACTTCCATCTATTATATCTGTAACATTCTGGCCTACTTCTTGGTCATTAAACTAGGATATTCAAATTTCGTCTTTGACCAATTCTTTAACCGGTAATTATTAAACGAATTCTAATAAAATTTTTAAAGGTCATTGGGTTTTCATTAGCAGGTCTAATGATTCTTTTACTAGCAGTGATCCTATTTATTCGGAGCCCTTGGGGTCAGGGGATTCTTGTGGATAAGGCAATCTCTTATCTTGAGGATAAAACAGGAGCCCAAGTAGGCATTGACCGATTATTTGTCACATTTTCAGGAAACATCTTTTTAGAAAACTTCTACATCTCAGATGTCAATGGAGACACTTTAGTCTACTCCAGAAATCTTGAAGCAGGGGTTGCATTTATTCCTTTGATTCAAACTGGGGCTATCCATGTCAGCAAATTTGAATGGGAAGGTCTCAAAGCTAGAATTAAAAGATCTGAGGATACTGGCGCATTCAACTTTGATTACATTCTCAATTCCTTTGCTTCTACCGAAGCAGATAGTAGCACTATAGCGGGTTCTGAATCAGACTCCACTTCCCTCAACATTACTTTATCTCCGATTAGCTTCCAGGATTTTGACATTATGTATCAAGATGAGGTTCTCGGTATTGAAACTTCCTTAGTACTTGGAGATTTAAAATTAAACATTCCAGAATTAGATCTAAATGCATTTTCATTTGGGATAGAAGACATTCAGCTTTCCAAAACACAAATCAAGTATAAACAAACCAAAGTCTTTCCTCCCTCAGAAGCTAGTTCAGAAGATTCAACCTTGCCCATAATAAAAATTAAAAATCTTGGTCTACATGAGATTTCACTTATTTATGATAATCAAGTGAACCAGCAATTTGCAGAATTGGAAATCGATGATTTTGGAATTTCGGCCCCTTTTATTGACTTGGTAAACCACCATATTTTGGTCGAGTCTATTCAGTTATCTGATTCAAAAGTACTCTTCCATGATTTTTCTCCAAGCACTGCTTCTTCAGATAAGCCGCAAGATTCTGCCCCATTTTCTTGGCCAGACTGGAGAGTGAAATTAAGCTCGTTGGTTCTGGAGAATAATACCATCGATTATAAAACCTCAGATAGTAAAATCACCAAAGGAGTCTTCAATCCTGAAGTCCTTCTACTTGAAGACTTAGGTTTAGAAATCTCCGATATTTTATTGGAAAATGAGAAAGTAAGCTTGAATGTGAAATCACTTTCTTTTCTGGAAGGGAGTGGTTTCCGAGTTAGGGATTTGATTCTGAATGGTTCCGTAGGAAATAATGGGGCTGAGATCAATCAATTCTTTGTTTCTACAAATAACAGTCAACTTAAATCTACAGGGAATTTTACTTATCGTTCCATCCAGCAGCTCATAGATTTTCCAGAAGAAGTACTAGTCAACCTTTCTGTTGATCAATTCTCTTTGGATGTAAGGGACAGCTACTTTTTTGTTCCCGATCTTGCTAAAGACACTTTAATTCAGGAATTGGCTAAAGCACCGTTTGTAGGAAATTTAGCTATCAACGGAGGTCTTTCAAATTTAGAAATTCCATCCTTCCAACTGAATTGGGGTGAAACCGATTTTTATACCAAGGGAACTGTGCGTTCACCACTCGAGCTAGACTCACTCTATGTAGATTTCCCTCAAATTGAATTGAGTACCAATAAGAATTCCCTTCAACTTTTTGTCAGTGAGTCCGACTTCGGCATTGCATTCCCAAATAAGATTGATATTACGGCTCATGCAAAAGGGTTTATGAACGAACTCATTGCCTCTTTGGATTTGCAAACTGATTTAGGACAAGTGCTTTTGGATGCTGCTTATAAGGATCAAGAGTTATTGGAATTTGATGTGAATCTCCAAGTTGAAAAACTCTTATTGGGAACCCTACTTCAAAACTCTGATTTGGACACCTTATCCATGGAAATCAATGCCAAGGGTCAGGGAAGTTCCATATATGATCTAACCGCCCAACTTGAATCCCATTTTGACCAATTAAACCTATATGGGTCGGACTATTCAGGCCTTCAACTCAATGGACAATTGGTGGAAGGAGATGGAGATATCAACTTAATCTTGGATTCTGAATACCTGGATTTTGATTTAATCAGTTCCATCCAGCTCGATTCCATAAACTCAAAAGTTAGATTGAATTTAGATTTAAAAGGAGCTGATTTTTATAAGTTAGGTTTCTCTTCCAAAGAATTCCGGGCGCGATTAAAAATAGAAGGAAATTTTGAAGGAAATCCTGATGAATTTCAAACAACAATCGCATTAAGTAATGGCTTGGTACTTTATGACAAAAAAACCTATCCTATCGGCTTCTTAAATTTAGAAAGCCTAGTAAAACCAGACTCCACCAGTCTGACCATAGAAAGTGATATCGTTAGAGGATTTGTCCAAACCAATACCAACCCTTCCTCCTTAGGGGTTGCGCTAGAAAATCATTTCTTGAATTATATAGCCGTCAAAGATAGTTCCAATACAGAACTGGACAGTGGGATAGTCATGAATATGGATCTTTCCATTTTTGAATCTCCCTTGTTGAACGAGGTACTGCTACAAGGACTGGAGCAGCTGGATTCCGGTCGGGTGCAATTAGCTTTTTTTCAAGATCTGGACTCTTTAGATGCCCTTGTAAGCTTCCCATATATTAATTTTTCAGGCACAGAAGTCGATAGTTTGGAATTCAATGTCCATTCCAATTTATCCAATTTAAACATGGAATTGGGCTTCCTCAATTTGATTGCAGGACCGTTAAATATGGATAAGACTTCATTAACTGGAGTAATGGAGGATTCAAGAATATACTTTGATTTCGCATCTTATAACGAAACCGAACAAGTATTTCACATTTCCTCCGACCTGGGACTCTTGGGAGATACCATTAGTTTTCATATAAACCCAGAGAATTTATTGTTGAAAAAAAACCTATGGGTAATTCCGGAAAACAACCAAGTCTTATACGCTAACAACAATCTTGATTTTCAAAATTTCAGCTTCTCTCAGAACGGACAAGAGCTTAGTATTAAAAAGAACATTGAGGGTTTTACGGATGAAAATATTGCAGTGCTTTTCCAAAACTTCAGACTATCCACATTTACCAGTTTACTAAATCCTGAAGAAATTCTTGTAGGTGGTAAAATGAATGGGCAGCTAGTTGTCGAAAACCCATTTGGAGCGATAGGATTAATGGGTAATTTAAAAATTGACAGCCTACAAGCAGTGGGGGTTTCCATAGGAAACTTATCCTTAGACGCAACTGCAGAAAGTTTAGGAAATTACAATTTAGCTTTGAAATTACGAGATGACGGTATTGATCTGGATGTCAATAGTCAATTTGTAGCGAATGAGTCTGGTGGAGAAATTGACTTAAAATTGGACTTGATAAAAGCTGAAATGAAAAAAATAGCTGCACTTTCTCACGATCAGATTTTAGATGCATCTGGCTATTTACAAGGCACAATCAGTGCCAGTGGTACCACCAGTAGTCCTAGTTATCAAGGTGAATTTCAATTCCACGAAACTTCCTTTGTGCCAGCCCAACTGAGCACCAAATACATACTTTCCGACGAGAAAATCCAAGCAGATAATGATGGAATATATCTAGACCAATTTACCGTCAAAGACACCGACGACAATACTTTTATAATTGATGGGACGGTGACTACCACTGACATCAGCAACCCTGGCTTTGATCTTCACTTAATAGCCAAAAACTTTATGGTGGTCAATTCCACAAATCAAGACAATGAGCTGCTATATGGAAGAGGTACCATCGATGCAGATGTGACCATCGAAGGAGATCTAAATTTACCTATCGTTCGAGCTAATTTAAACGTCAAGGAAAATACCAATTTGACCATGCTGATTCCAGAGTCTCAACTGGATCTGGTGGAGCGTGACGGAGTGGTGTTATTTGTAAACAAGGAAAATCCAGATGACATTCTTACTTCCCAAACAGAGCAATCCACCACTGCATTTTTAGGGTATGATATACAAGCTTCCCTTAAAACAGACCCTAAAGCAAAATTTACAGTAATCATAGATCCTAAAACCGGGGATAATTTATTGATATCAGGAAGTGCTAATTTGCGAATGGACATTACTCCAAATGGAAGAATCACACTCTCTGGAGATTATGAAATATCTAATGGACATTATGAAATGTCTTTATATAACCTGATCAGTAAAAAATTCCTAATCAACCCTGGAAGTAGAATAACTTGGAATGGGGATCCTATGGATGCTAATATGGACATTCGAGCCATTTATGAAGTTGATGCTTCCGCCTCAGCATTGATGTCTTCCCAGTTGACAGGCAGTAGCCAAAGTACCAAATCCCAGTACCAAAGAAGATTACCATTTTTAGTGTATTTAAATGTGGATGGGGAGTTATTGAGGCCTGAAATTTCATTTGCATTGGATATGCCTGAAAACGAACGGGGAGCATTTGGAGGAAATGTTTACTCCCAAGTACTTCAAATCAATGACCAGGAAGACGAATTAAACAAACAAGTTTTTTCACTCTTGGTATTGAATAGATTCTTCCCTTCCAGAGGAAGTGATGGTTCCAATGGAGGTGCAGAAACAATTGCTAGAAGTAGCGCAAGCCAAATACTATCCGATCAGATGAATGCATTATCCAGCAAGCTATTCGGGGATAGTGGTTTTCAATTGGGATTTGATGTGGACACTTATGAGGATTACCAATCAGGAAGTAGTCAAAACCGAACCGATCTTAATATCAATGCACAACAAACTCTCTTCAATGATAGACTGATCGTGGAAGTGGGTAGTCAAGTTGGACTGGAAGGAAGTTCACAAGAACCAGAGCAATCCAACGCTATTTTGGCGAATGTCAGTTTCGAATATATACTCACCGAAGATGGTAGATGGAGGATTAGAGTCTTTAGAAAGAATCAATATGAAAGTATTATTGATGGGCAGCTTGTAGTGACTGGAGGAGGATTAATTTTCAACCGGGAGTTCAATGAGTTTTATGAACTATGGAAAAAAGCCGAGAAAATGCCAGAGGAGTCAAAAACAATGGATTCTACCAATAAAGGAAAGGAGGAAAATGAAAAATAATAAAAGCATTTTCTTCTTTTTAGCCTTCCTGATCTCCATTACTGGTTGTCAAATAAAGAAACATATTCCCGAAGGGGAGCTACTTTATACGGGAGCCACTTTGGACCTAGAGGCTCCAGAAGTTCAAGACTTAAAGAAAATTGAATCTGAATTAAATGACTTGCTCAGACCAGAGCCTAATTCGAAGTTTCTCGGAATGTATTTTGGCCTCTGGGCCCACTACAAAGGAGAAAAAGAAAAACCTGGATTCATCAATCGCTTTCTCAATAAAAAATTTGGTCAAGAGCCCATTTATTTTAGCCAGGTAAATACGGAGCGCACGGAAGAGTTGATTTTGAATAGATTGGAAAACAGAGGCTTTTTTTATGGACAGGCTAGCTCTGAAAGTATAAGAGGTGAAAAGTTTGCTGAAGTAAAATACACTGCTAAAGTAGGCCAACCTTATGTCTTGAAAGAACTCCAACTGGAAAGAGATTCACTGGAGATTGAACATGAAATTCAAAGTCTACTAGGAGAAACTTTACTTCAACCAGGCAACCGATTTGATTTAAACACCTTGAACTCCGAAAGGGAAAGGCTTGACCAAGGCCTAAAGCAAAAAGGGTATTACAATTTCAATAACGACTTCTTAATATTTGAAGCGGACACCAATATCTCCGACAGTGCCCGGCAGTTTAACCTTTACCTTCGGCTAAAAACCAACGTCCCAAAAAACAGCTTGGTAAAATATCAAATTGACCAGATTCAGGTATTCCCCAATTATTCCTTAGATGAAAATACCGACCAAGCAGACACCGTTCAACTTGACGGAAAAGAGTTTATTCAAAACGGTGTCGTTTTCAAACCAGAATTGTTAAACCAATACATTTTAATTGAGAACGGGGAATATTATAACCCCAATAAATCCAGACTTTCAAGCAACCGTCTAAGTTCAATAGGTAATTACCAATATGTCAATTTACGATACGATGAACTGATCAATGAAGATAGTTTAGGACATCTTGCTGCCAGTTTTTTACTCTCTCCCATGACTAAAAGATCTGTAAGGGCAGAATTATTGGGAGTATCCAAATCCAACAACTTTGCAGGTCCGGCACTCAACCTGGTATATAGAAACAGGAACTTATTTAAGGGAGGTGAAAATTTCAATATTTCTGCAAAAATCGGCTACGAATTTCAGATTGCCGGCGGAGACTTGACAGGATTGCACTCCCTTGAATTAGGACTGAGAGGAGATTTGATATTCCCAAGGGTAATCTTTTTTGTTCCAATAGAAGAGAAATTCAGTTATTCAGTTCCTAAAACCAAAATCAGTTTGGGTACAGATTATCTGAGCAGAGGTGGCTTATATACACTTAATTCCTTTTATACCAGCTATGGCTATTTCTGGAATGCCAACAGGTTTGCCTACCACGAGATTAACCCAATCAATATCAACATTACCAACCTCGCTAAATCATCTCCGGAGTTTGAAGAAATTCTGGATAAAAACCCATTTTTAAGACGGAGTTTCGAACAAAACTTCATCATTGGAATCAATTATATTTTCAATTACAATAAAATCAATGATCCTATCCGGAAGCATGGCTACTTCTTTGGTTTAGGTTTAGACTTCGCAGGAAACTTAGTCTATGGAATTGACAAATGGGTAGGAGAAGGCAATGGAAAGATCTTTGGTTTGGAATATGCCCAGTATGGTAAGGCTGACCTTGATTTTAGGTATCATTTTAATATAAATAAAAACCAAACCATCGCTTCAAGGCTTTTTGCTGGAGTGGGTGTACCCTTCAGAAATTCTTCGTCCTTGCCTTATGTAAAACAGTATTTCTCTGGTGGTCCAAACAGTATAAGAGCATTTAGAATCCGATCGATTGGACCTGGGAGTTATGCGCCTGAAGAAACTAACTTAAATTCCTACTTTGATCAATCAGGTGATATTCGACTAGAAGGTAATTTGGAATATCGATTCCCTATGGTGTCTCTCCTAAAAGGTGCTCTCTTTCTGGATGCAGGAAATATTTGGTTAATGAATGAAAATGAAGCCTTACCAGGAGGTAAATTCAGCTCTAGCTGGTGGAATGAAATTGCGGTAGGAACCGGGATAGGGTTTAGAATTGACATTCAATTCTTTGTGATACGATTTGATTTTGCTACGCCATTAAGAAAGCCATTTTTACCAGAAGGCCAGAGATGGGGAAACACCTTTGATATAGGCAGTAAAACTTGGAGAAGAGAAAACCTTATTTTCAATTTTGCCATAGGATATCCTTTCTAACCAATTAGACTTTCCCATAGAAAGGATTATCCGTAACTTACTTTTAAAACTTCCTCAGCATGAAATTTCCATCACTACAACAATTAAGTGAGGATGCAATCCGGAGTGCTAAGAGATTCCCGTTGAGCTTAGTCACGGCTTTTTTAGCTTCTACTTTACTGATCTATTTAATTGAAATAGACCGTTTCGACCAAGAAATACAGCTTATCAATCTCCTTCTGGTATTGATGCTGGGAATCCCTCTTTTCTTCTGTGTAGACATTTATGGTGAAAAACATCTATTCTCTCCAATAAAAAGAAAGATTAGCTGGATTGTAGTGATCATTTTGTTAGGCCTTGTCTATTTTTCATTTCCTTCTGAAAACACATTTACCAATACAAGAATCCCATATATACGCTACCTGGTTTATAATCTTACAGCCCATTTATTGGTGGCCTTTCTATCTTATTGGAATGATCAAAGCGATGAGTCTTTTTGGAAATACAATGAAAATATTTTCCTCCGCTTAGTTACTGGAATCTTTTATTCTTTGGTGATCCATACGGGTATCTCATTGGCTTTAGGAGCTGTATCTCTTCTTTTTTCCATCGAGATTGATCCTAAAAATTACTTTTACATTTTTATTCTATCCATTGGGATTTTTAATACTTGGTACTTTTTAGCAGGTGCACCCAAAGATTTTAAGGCCGGAGTTTCCCTGAGCAACTATCCAAAAGGATTAAAAATCTTCACCCAGTTTATACTGATCCCCCTACTGCTCGTTTACATGACCATTCTCTATCTCTATGGAGGAAAAATCATTTTCACATGGGACTGGCCAAAAGGAATCGTCAGCTATATGATCATTGCGATTTCAGTATTGGGGATATTTACCAATCTTCTATTATTCCCTATACAAGACCAGAAAGAAAGTAGCTGGATCAGGACATTCTACAAAGCATTTTATTTTTTGGTCATCCCTTTAATTATCATCTTATTCCTAGCCATCGGAATACGAGTGAAGGAATATGGATTGACGGTCAACCGGTATATTGTGCTACTTCTGGGGGTCTGGCTCACATTTATAGCAGGTTATTTTATAATTGGACCTGGAAAAATTAAGACCATCCCCATATCTCTTGCAATCTTTATGATTTTGGGTTCCTTCGGTCCTTGGGGCATGTTTAGTTTGAGTGAGTCCAACCAAATCAAAAGACTTGAGCAAATTTTGACCCAATCAGAAATTCTTCAAAATGGAAAAATCCAAAATGAAGTTTTTTGGGAAATTTCTGAGAAAGGAACGCTACGACCTATAGTCCAAAAAAACACAAATAGAATACCTCCAAAGGAACAAAATGATGTTAATTCCATCATTCAATACTTGGAAACCTATCATGGATTAAACTCTATTCTACCTTGGTTCGAGCAAGATTTAGCCACTCTTTTTCAGGAAGCTGATGACCCTCAAAAAAGAAATATCTCCTTAAACTATAGCAAATTCATAGTGGAATCCATGGGATTAACTTATGCCAATGAACTCCAAATTCAATTGAACGATAAATTACCTATTCATTTTACTTGGGAAATTCAATTTCAAGAGGTTAGACCGATTTCTGGATATGATTATGAACTGGCTTTTGATTTGAATTTGGAAACCGATCGGGATAAGACTTGGCCGATTCCCGAGATCGGGATAGCAAAAATTTGGTTAGACGAAGACCTTTCAACCTTTCATGTAGAAATTGGGAATGTAAAGAGTCAAGTGGATCTAATCGAATTTAAAAACGAAATTGAAAATTTATATGGGCAAGGTTATGTCCAAAATATAAGTCCGGCAGACATGAGTTTTGAAATCCCAAATAACTCTATGAGGATTCAAATAGTATTTCAAAGCGTATCAAAAAACCCGGAATCTGAGAAGGTGGTGGACCAGCTTCATGGCATCATACTTTTAGGTAAAAAATAATTTTTATGAAACTTGAGCACTTGGCAATTTGGGTTGAAAACCTGGAAAAGATGAAGGATTTCTATTGTAGATACTTTGCCATGACCGCAGGAGAAAAATACCATAACCCTTCTAAAAACTTCACGTCCTACTTTTTATCATTTGAATCAGGGGCAAGAATTGAACTGATGCACAAACAGGAAGTATTTACTCCAGAACAACGAAATCATTCCTTTGGGTATACTCATATTGCCCTTTCAACAGGAAGTAAAGAAAAGGTTCTTAGTTTAACAGAAAAGTTGAGAAATGATGGTTTTGAAATCGTCGGCGAACCCAGTACCACCGGCGACGGCTATTTTGAAAGTGTCATTTTAGATCCGGAAGGAAATCATATTGAACTCACTATCTAACACTTAATTATATCCACTATGAAACGAATACAAATTCTTACCCTCACATTTTTCACGCTGTTTTTCCTCCCAGCTGTTTCCAATGCTCAAGTGATCGAACCTCCAAAAGGATATTCCCATGACATTGGAAATATGGTCGCCATGTTAGACGACATCAAAGGGAGAATTTATAGGATCACTAGTTCCATGAATCAGGAACAGGTAGATTTTCTTTTGGATGATAAAGCCAATAGAATCGGAGCCATGATTTTGCACTTGGCAGCAACCGAAGCATTCTATCAGGTTTATACATTTGAAAATAGAGAGTTTAATGAATCCGAAGAGGCCAAATGGATGAAAGGGTTAATGCTTGGAGAGGATGCCCGGGAAGAGTATAAAGGAAAGCCAATTTCATATTATTTCGAAATTTGGGATGAAGTAAGGGAACAAACCAAAGCTTTGCTGAAGGAAAAAGACGATAAATGGTTTACTTCAAAGGCAGCAGGAACTGAGATGAATAATTACTGGGCTTGGTTCCACGTAATGGAGCATCAATCAAACCATATGGGGCAAATTGCCTTACTAAGGTCCAGACTTCCTCAATAAAAAATGCGTAATACAAGACCATTAAACAGCAAGAGCTCCCAAATTGCCTTTGAGAGCTCTTGCTGTTTGTTACTACTGCGGTCAGATTATATATAGGCAGCTTGGACTTAAACTTCGTTTTGAGCGGTACTTATCTTATTTCATATAGGACTCACGGATTGCCCGGAACTCTGAATTTGGCTTCCACTTGGGCCAATTATCTGAGTTGGCCAGGCTTCTTCCTACCTCATAAAGTACCTGAACATCATCCACCGCTCCATCTAGATTCCATCTGCTGGGATCGTATTCATCAGAAGGCTTGTGGTAATAATTTTGAACGTACAAATCTTCCAATTCCTTCCCGTATTCCTTTCCTTTTTCTACATGGTCAATACCATTACTGAAATAAAGCGCGGGAACACCGATTTTAGCAAAATTGAAATGATCTGACCTGAAATAATATCCTGCAGATGGAGTGGGATCTGGAGCGGAATACCTTCCAACTTTCTCCAGTTCCACATTCAGCAAATCTTCCATCTCGGATTGTCCTATGCCAATCAGAGAAACATCTTTCATTTTACCATAAGGATTGATTCCATCCATATTGATATTGGCTACAGTATGCTCTTTCGGGTAAATAGGATTTTGGGCATAGTATGCAGAGCCCCATAGTCCTTGTTCTTCGGCAGTTACGGCCAAAAACAAAACTGTACGCTCAGGTTGCGGGTCCGTTTTAAAAGCTTTTGCCAATGCCAACAATGCTGCAGTTCCCGATGCATTATCCAAAGCACCATTGTAGATACTATCGCCCGTTTCATCAGGTGCTCCATAACCAAAATGATCCCAATGAGCAGTATATATGATCACATCTTCTGGTTTGGTGGAACCAGTAACTTTGGCTACAACATTTTTAGAGACATCATATTTAGCAATTACCTGCATAGAAGAGCTTGCTTTAAGATTCATCGGTATAGCCTGGAAATCCGACTTTCTCGCATCAGCCAAAAGCTTCCTCCCATCTAAGCCTGCCATTTCAAAAAGTTTATTCGCTGTTGGTAAGGTCACCCATCCTTCAAATGCTGTTTTGAAGGAATCATTCCCCCTGTCGTCTAAATACAATAAGGAAGCATCCCATTTATTTTGGATGACATTAAAGCCGTATCCTGCAGGGATGGTATTGTGAACAATCAAACAACCTAAAGCTCCCTGCCGGATTGCTTCTTCATATTTGTAGGTCCATCGACCGTAATAGGTCATGGTATTGCCCTTAAAAAAGCTTTCATCATCTGTTCCAAAACCAGGGTCATTCACGAGAACAACCACAATTTTATCTTTGACATCTATATTTTTATAATCATCCCAACCATACTCTGGAGCGATAATTCCAAAGCCGGCAAATACCATTTCGGCATCTTGGAAACTGACTTCAGGATCTGTTCTCTGAGACCATAGAACATAATCTTTTAGCCCTTCTAACAGGATGGTCTGGCTAGATGAACTTACCGTCATTTGGTCTGCGGGAAGGGTTTGAATGGATACCAAAGGAACATCCTGAAAATAGGAATCTCCATTTCCTGGTTCCAAGCCCATCGCCTTAAATTCTTTTTCCAAATAATTGACAGTAACCCTCTCTCCCTCCGTAAAGGGCATTCTACCCATAAATTCATCGGAAGCAAGTTTGGCTAACTGGGGTTCCAAATCAGAAACTTCAAACTTGTAAGTATCTCTCTCTTTTGTCTGACAACTTCCTAAGATTCCAAGAAAAAGAAGTAAGAAAAGCAGTTTTGAATGCATATTTATTAAGGTTGGATGATTCTAAATTTACCCAATTTGTGAATAAGAAATACCCTTTAGACTGAGATAGTTTTTTACAATAAAATATTCTGATAAATTAGTCCAGAAACCATTTTTATTTATGAACACGCCCTATTTCGAATCCATTAAATCCTTCCTAAACGAAATTGGCATTCCATTAAAACAAAAAAATCTAAATGACGATTGCTTTCTACCAGGATTAAAAATCGACAGAGGAACTCTTTATTATGATCCGGAAAAATTAAAATACCCAGGAGACATCCTACATGAAGCAGGACATATTGCCCTAATGACGACGGAAGAAAAGAAGACAATCGTAGGAAGTGTAAGCGAATTCCGAGAACCGGGCAATGAGGATGAAATGGGTGTTTTATGTTGGACTTTTGCAGCCCTGACTCACTTGGGAATCCCACCTGAAATTGTGTTCCATCCAGATGGGTACAAAGGAGATTCCCAAACCTTAATCATGGGGTTTCAAAATGGTCAATACATTGGATTACCCTTGTTGGTTTGGATGGGACTATGTGATTATGAAGGTTTTCCAACTATGAAAAAATGGGTTCGAGAATGAGGATTATTGGATCAGCAAACGATTCAACCAATCATTAATTTTTAAGTCCATTACCAAGTGAATTCGGTCCGATTCCCCTTGATTTTTGACTTGATGTGGATCTGATAGCCTCAAATACCAGCACTCTCCTTCCTTCATCTTCACGGCAAGGTCATTTACCAAAAATTTAACTTTTTCATTGGTAAATATTGGAATATGTACTCGGATTTCCTGATCATCCAAATCATAATCCTGATGCCTTTTTATCTCAGATCCCGCAGCCAATTTCATCAAACGAATGGAGCTTTTCTCACATTTAAACTCTTCTAAAATTGATGCGATATAAGGACAATGAGCTAAATAAGGAGTAGGAATAAATTTAAAATCTCCTGGAATGGCTGAGGCCATAAGAATAGGGTGAGTTCGTCCCTCCTGAGCAGTCAATGGGATCACCGACCAGTCCCCTTCGTAATTAGAAGTTACAAAATGTCCAATCCATTCTATATGGTTTAGCGCCTTTACCTCTTGTTGTAATTTTTGCACATCAAATTGAAAGGGCAACTTGATCCTATCTTTTTGAAACATCCTTTATTTGAATTCCTCTAAAAAAAATAATTTGTAATTAACATTAGTTATGGTCAATTTCCAATTGAATAAACTCTTGATCTCATGTTACGCTATTTATTTTTCTTGATGGTCCTATTCCAGACCTTTCCATCTTTTTCTCAAAACAAATTAAAAATTGGAGTTGCAGGGCTGACGCATGGACATGTAGGTTGGATTTTAGATGCCAACAAAAGAGCGGACATTGAAATTGTTGGAATTGCCGAGCCGAACCAAGAATTGGCAGAGAGACTAACTTCCCAATACGGTATTTCCATGGATTTGGTATTTGATGATTTGGAGGAGATGTTGATTACTACCCAACCTGAAGCAGTTACCGCCTTTGGAAATATTTTTGATCATTTGTCCGTGGTAGAGGCTTCTGCTCCCAAAGGAATTCACGTGATGGTGGAGAAACCATTGGCGGTGAATTTAGACCACGCAAAAAAAATGGCAGAATTAGCCCAAAAACATGGAATCCATCTTCTTACCAACTATGAAACCACATGGTACCCCTCCGTAGAAAAAGCCCAGCAGTTATTGGAAGAAGGAAAAGTAGGAGAAATGAGAAAACTAATTGTCAGAGATGGACATCGGGGGCCAAAGAAAATTGGGGTTAATCCTGAGTTTTTGGAATGGTTGACCGATCCAAAATTAAATGGAGGAGGAGCGATTATTGACTTTGGTTGTTATGGTGCAAACCTTTCTACTTGGCTACAGGGTGGAAAAAGGCCAATTTCCGTCACTGCTGTCACCCAGCAATTACAATCTGAAAACAACCCCAAAGTAGATGACGATGCCACAATCATCTTAACCTATGAGGATTCCCAAACCATACTGGAACCTTCCTGGAATTGGCCAATTGGAAGAAAAGACATGGAAATCTACGGTCTCACCGGAGCTATTTTCGCTGACAACGGACGAACATTAAGAATTCGAATGGCAGAAGGCTACGATGGCTTTGATGAAGAAACACTTTCTTTTGAATCTAGAGAAGCTCCTTTTGATGATCCTTTTTCATACCTAATTGCAGTAATTAGAAATGAAATCGAAGTAAAGCCTTATGATTTAAGCTCTTTGGAAAACAATTTGATAGTAGTCGAAATCCTGGACGCAGCAGTCAAAAGTTCAAAAACCCATCAAACTGTTTTCCTCCAATAAATTAGCTTCCTTCAATTTCTTCTCCAGGCTGATATACTGTTTTTTCAATCTTATTTGCGATAGGTTTAATGGATTTTAAATAACGGTATATCGCACGAATATCCACTTCATCCATTCTGGCAAAACTCCCCCAAGGCATAGGAGACGTTTCATACACCCTCCCCTGTCTAAATCTATTAACAAATGTATCTTCATCCCAATTGGCAATCATGCCTGTCTGTTTTTCGGGAGTTAAATTAGGCGTTACATATCGGGTATTATTTACATTATTCCCACCAAATCTTACTCCTCCGGAAAGGGGACCAAATCTATATTTCTTTTCCCCATATTCAACGGTTGCCATAGAGTGACATCCCACACAATTGGCAACATTATTCACCAAATAATTTCCATATTCTACAGATGCCTCTCGCTTGATAGAAGGCAGGGTAGTACCATGGATAATTCTAGGACGTATCTTTCCAGTACTTATTTTCCATTTACCGCTCCAATTGTAAACTGGCTTTGGTATTGGGTTTTTTACTGGCTTTTGAGATCTCAAAAAAGAAATTACTGCAATAACATCTTCATCTGTCATCAATTTGAATGGCATAAAATTCGGTAGAATTCTACCATCATGCCCAACAGCCTCACGCATTGCTCTGGCAATCTCCCCATCCGTAAAACCTCCAATACCTGTCTCTACATCTGGAGTAAGATTATAAGAAACTACCACTCCATAATTCAAATTAAAAACCTCCCCACCACGCAAAGGAACCAATTCTCCTGCTTCCATCGATTCATAATCATCTAAGCTAATGTGACATGAGGCACAATGCGCTGGACCATACACCAGGTACCTTCCTCGTTCGATTACAGCTGAATCCAAACTATGAGTGATTTCCGGGTAGGGTAAATCATACTTTCTATCCCATCTAGATTCTACAAAAACAAACAAGGAAACTATTCCTATTATCACAATTCCCGATAATACAATAATCAATTTTTTCATGAGGTCTTGGGTTTAAAACGTTATTGAAATCATTGTGGCAAGACTCATCCCTTCACCTCATTTCTATAAGGATCCAAAAACGAAAATTAACATGTTCAATTAAAAATAGGTTGGTCTACTTTTTAAAAATCAGATTCCATTTTATCAATTGGAACCGGCAGCTTGAAGCATATACTCTGTCTTTTCAATTTTATTGGATACGGGATCTAAGGACATTAAATACCGGTACAATGCTCTTAAATCTACCTCATCCATTCTCGAAAAACTTCCCCAAGGCATTGGAGAATGTTCATAAATTCTTCCTGTTTTGAACCTTTCCACAAAAGTGTCTTCGGTCCAATTTGCAATGTATCCTGTTTCAGGGTCTGGAGTAAGATTTGGAGTTATAAAGCTTGCTCCAGGAGACTCTTCAAACAAGAGTCCTCCACTGAATTTTGGACCAATAAATTCCCCACTCATCAAGTCTCTAGGAGAATGACACCCCACACAGTTTGCGACTGAATTCGCTAAATACTTTCCATAAACTTCAGATGCTTCTACTTTCACTCTTTTTGGAGGAGTTCCCTCGGGACCTTCCGGTTTAATTAACCCTAAGGCTAAGATGGCCTTCCCCATAAAATTATATTCAGTGGGTGGAATATAATTATTCACTGGCTGTTGGGATCTCAAATAAGAAATTACAGCATTGACATCCTCATCAGACATATTTTGAAATGGCATTAATGGAAAAATTGGTCTACCATCATGCCCTATGGAATATCTCATCACCCTTGCAACTTCTTGATCTGTTAAGTTCCCTATTCCTGTTTCCTTGTCAGGGGTCAAGTTCCTAGATCTTAAAACCCCTGGTTCAAATACGAACTCAGCTCCTCCTATTAACTCTAGATCCATCCCCAAATCCACTTGAGAAGACCTTTCTGGTGTATTATGGCAACCCGCACAATGAGCAGGGCCAAAAACTAAATATTTACCTCTAGCTATCATGGCAGAATCAGTACTTGCCCTGGCTTCAGGATAAGGGGCTTCATATTTTTTATCCCAAGTCAGATACACAAAACTCACAAAAGCTAAAATTACCAGACCTAAAATCCCGATCACCCATCCTAAAAACTTAACTAATTTATTCATACGAGTATAAAATTGATGGCTACTATTTTTTTCACTCTGCTCTCAAGAGGCCCAAATCCAAAAAATCTTACAGCCCTATCGAGTAACTAAAAACTGAATCTTGAAAAACACTTTTAAATACTTGAAATTCATTTTTCAGCGTTTATAAGTTAAATATAATTTTTAGATAAAACATTGCACTATTTTTAGTTATTCGAAAAAAAATTACAAGACAACAAAAAAAGCGGCCTTATTTAAAGAAACCGCTTTTAAAATACATGAAAGAAATATTCCTAAATAAAGACAGGCATTCCGGTATCTGCTGATTTTAGAATTGCCTGAACAATCTTAATGTCCCTAAGTCCCTCCTCTCCAGGAACTAACACCGGAACATCATCCATTATACATTGAGCATCATGGTCCATTTGTAAAACTTGTTGATTAGGAACTCTATATGGAAAATTTATCTCTCCGAGCGGACTATTACCTTTAATCCCACTATAACTTGAAAAAGGCTCCATTTCAATTGATCCATTTTCACATTGAATAGTTAAAAAATTGGTCTGCTTATAAAATGAGGTTTTTATTCGCGCCTTAACTTGATTAGGAAACTCCAATTCTGCCTCCACAATTTCCCCTAAACCATTTTTGTAAATCTCTGGTCTTTCTGCCCAAATTTTTGCAGAGGTCACTGCGATTGGCTCCATCCCAGTTCCTAGCCGGGCACCTTGAATAGAATACACGCCCATATCATAAATCACTCCACCTCCCATTTCCCGTTTTTGTTTCCAATGATTGGTTCTATCCTCTCTATAACCTGCGGCACAGTCCACGTGCATCACTTTACCTAGCTGCTTCTCTTCCACAATTTTTTGAAAAGCAATTGTATTTGGCTCATGTTGACATCGATATCCTATTGAAAGTTTCACCTTATTTTCATTGCAAGCATCAATCATGGCCTGGCATTCTTCGGCAGTAACAGCCATCGGTTTTTCGCACCATACATGCTTACCTGCTTTGGCAGCTCGAATCACATATTCTTTATGCATAGAAGGGGGTAAAACCACATAAACCACATCGATATCAGGATTATCAGCAATGGAATCAAAATTTTCATAGTTATAAACATTGGATGCAGGAATATTATATTTCCCTCTCCAAACGGGAATTTTAGAATGGGTACCAGTCACTATTCCCGCTAAATAGCAATTCTTCGTTTTTTGTAATGCAGGGGCCAGTAAATCTGAGCTGTAATATCCCAGACCAACAAGTGCCACTCCAAGTGGTTCAGCTTTTGCGCTTCCCGCGAATAATGAATTTGGAGAAACTAAACTTGCCCCAGTTACAATAGACAAACCTTTGATCGCATCTCTTCTCGAAATAATGTTCATAAAAATAGATTAGGGTTGGAGGTAAAATTTTGTTTTTCATTAAGTTAAGAGAAAAACTAACTCCACAAAAATTCCGAGAATTGAATTAATCAAAGAAAAGAGATTGGAAATTACTCCAATCTCTCCTTTTTAAATATCCCACTTGACCGTAATGAGACCATATCTTGGTTGTACTAAATAGGAATAAGTACTGATTAAGTTATCTGTAAAGCTATCTCTTCGAATAGACCTGGTATCCAAAATATTCCAAACAGTCAATCTAAATTCCCACGGACTGGATTTAGCTTGATAGCTGATAAACGCATTCAAAAAATCAAATTCACTTCTTGTTCCTGCTCCTTTATTTTTGTAAGTATTCAAAGCATAATCAGTGTTTAATTTCAATCCTTTCCATATATCCCAATCCAATTCAATTTTTGGAGTATGGGTATTAAAGGTGTTTTGGGTACTTTGCCCTTTGTATTGATTAGTAGAGAAAGTATAACTTAAATCCACTTCCACTTTTTTAAAGAAAGTCGTAGTTGCCTTTCCTTCATAGGTTTGGGAAAACTGTCTATTTTGATTGACTACATCGTTGATCAAATTATTAGTTGTAAATGCATTCCATCTTCCTCCACCGCTAATTTTGAAAGTATTGAACTTCTTATCCAGATTAATATTCCCATTCACTGTTTCATTCACTGGATCAATATTCAGCACGGTAAGAAATCTATTGATCCCTCTAAAATCAGTGGTAGTCACCATATCATTCCTTTTTCTCTGCCAGTTTAAGGAACCATAAACATTCATTGAAGAGAAATAATCATAATGATTATAGTTTAAGGAATGATTAGAATAAAACCCATTGTCAAGCATTCTATTTCCAGTAAAAATTGAATTATAGTCCTGAATGATATAGCCTTCTGCCAATTGCTGTACATCCATAAAATTGGCTGTTGCCTGGTACCTATAAGTCAAAGATTTATTGGACTTGATTTCCCACTTGGCATACATTCCAGGTAAGAATAGAATCTTATCCTGCTCTGACTGGTCCTCAAATTGTCTGTCCTGCCAAGCATATCGATGGGTAAATAAAGATGGACTTATAATAAAATCTTTCCATTTGGTTTTATAAGTCAAACCTAAATAAAGATCCTGAATCCCAAATCGATTATCATTTTCAAATTCGGAGTAACTATCTCCCGTAGCAACTTGACTTAAGCTGGAAATCATATCCTGCCTGGTATCTGAATAGCCTAAGCTCAAATTCACATGATTTGTCGCATTTAAAATTTGGTAATAGTTAAAAGCTCCTTCCATGGTTCTTGAATGAACTTCCAGCTGTTGCAAAAAGCGGTATTTTTCTTGATCCATGATGGGGAGTAGATTGACAAACGGCTTTTGATTGGTAGTCAAATCATACAAAGGGTCTTGGTATTTCTTTTCCCAATTTACTTCCATAGAAAAAACGCGTTTCTCAGATGGAGCATGATACCACTCTCCTTTCTGTTGAATACTATAAGGCCTTCGAGTTTGAATATTATCTAGTTGTTGCCTGAAGGTTCCAAAATCCGAATCCATGATATTTCTATTCTGGATATCCGACGATTTTCCAAAAATCGAATACTTTACATACGTCTCTTCTCTGGGAGTATAAGTTGCTGCATATTTCATTAACCCAGAGGCATTTTCCACAGTACTCGCGGAGGTCAAAATCTCCTGATTATTTTCATCATCCCGTAAATAGGTCCTCTGAGAATTACTTCCCAATTTGTTTTTAGAGCCCGAACCAATAATAAATCCGGAATGCCTCCATCTAGGACTAGGATGAAAGTTGAAATTAAATGCTCCCAACGCAGTCTCTAAAGAGGCCGCATTATTTCGTTGAGCCATGGGTATACCCATATCATCACCGCTTAAGGAAATTGAAGATCCTGTCCTTCCTCCAAGTCCTGCCATTCCGCCACTAAATCGAAAATAATCCTGAAGCGTAAAAGGCAACTCTCCTACATTATTACCATCAGCTATTAAGTTCAAGTTTAACTTGGGAGAGTAGTAAAAAGCGTTGGCATGCCCCAAATATCTTTCTTTAGGACCAGCTCCTCCTGTCAAATCTCCAAATACCATCTGCTTTTTACCATCCTTCAATTGGATGTTTAAAGCCAGGGATTCGTCTGTATCCAATCCCCTGACAGGAGCCACTTCATTAAAATTCTTCAAGACCTGAACCCGATCTACTGCATTTGCAGGAAGATTTTTGGAGGCCAATTTTGTATCCCCATCAAAAAAGTTTTTCCCATCTACCATGACTTTATCTACTTTCTTCCCCTGAACTTTCACCCCTCCATCCTCATCTATTTCAAAACCGGGAAGTTTTTCCAGGACATCTTTTAACTTACGCTCTGTTCCGGTTGTAAAGGCATCTGTCTTATAGGTCAGTGTATCTCCCTGCATGGTAACAGGAAGTTCAGTAACGACTTCCACCTGTTCCAACATGGTTTCGTCAGTGGATAAAATCACTTGTATAGACTCGTCTGGAGACCAATCTGAAATGGTACGTTCAAATTTCTTATACCCAACAAATGAAATTCTGAGTAAATACTCAGATCCCGGAGCTAAGGCCAGTTTAAATCGTCCATCCCCATTGGTGATAGCAAATGCTCCAATCTTTTGAGTAGTCTGATTTACCGCTACTACATTTGTGTAACCGATCGGCTGATTTAATGTATCCAGCACCTGTCCCACCAGATTTTTTGTTTGGGAGTAAGAAGAAGTAGAAAGGAACGTCAAAAGGAAGAATCCTACAAAAATCCTAAAAATCAATTTCATGTTGGTTTAGTTTTCTTGAAACAAATGGTTTCAATTACCGATTTTAATGGTCATTTGATGTTCTCCTCCTGGCTTTCCTTGGTATTTTTTCATCATATCCTGCATCTTCTCATCTGAAAGGGTCCTATATTCGTCAGCAGTCATTTCTTTTCCCTTTTTAGGAACAATGAGCTCGAACTTTTCCTCTGGGTTCAACACAATCTTTTCACAGATCAGGGTAGTACCATTGTTTTGTAACTCGAGAATCAATCCGGGAAGTCCCCAGTATTCAGAAGGTCCATGACTAACAGGAATTTGATCGGTATACCATGCGACCACTTGTACGGTATCCTTGAATTCTTCCATTTCTTCCATCCCTGTAGAGAATCTTTTGCTGTCTACAATTTTGGTATAGGTCGCTTTTTGGCAGGTATAATTACCAATGGTCTTGGTCTCTCCAGTAAGTTCCCAGTCAAATACTTTCAGGTCATCTTTGACCAAAAACTCTTTCCCCATCAAATCCTTCTCTTCCAGGTATTTCTGTTCTGCCAAGTTTTTATACAAGACTAAATCGCTTCCACCGGTGTTAATAACAATAGTAGCACCTCCTGAGGAAGCGGTAACTGGCCCGGCTCCTAGGCTTTCTGCTTGTTTCCAATTAGACTCACCTTGATTAAAAGTAAGCAGATATTCTTTTTCCAGTTGTTTCTTCAACTGCCTTTGAATATCAGCCATGGCCTCTGGAGCCATTTTCGAACTATCCATTGAAAATTTGATACTTGAAGAGGATTTGTAGTGGGCAATCCCAGTTAATCCTTGAGCTTTGGTAGTACTTACCAAGCCCATAAAAACAATAAATCCGAGGAGTAAAATTTTGGTTTTCATATGTATTTTCTTTGATGCAAACCAATAAAAACAGCCTAAATAACTAAGTTAAGCAGTGTTAACGTGTGTTAACATTCGGTTTTTTCAATTCATTAGCTACTAATTTAGCATTGTGAAAAAGCTACAATTCAAGCGGATAGGTATTTTAATAGGCTTTACACTGTTGGTCTCCATCGGTGTACAGATTTATAGAAATATCTCTCAATTCAAACAAATAGAAACTCAACTGACCAAGGATATTCAGGTCAGTTTAGACAATGCACTAGAAGCATATTTTGCAGATTTGGCCAAAACAGATGTGGTCACTTTGACAGATGGAAAGCCCCTTCAACTCGATTTCACAGTATCTGATTCCCTAAAAACAGACAGTTTGGAGAGCAGTTTTTTTCATCGCGTAGGAAAAAGTAAAATGGTTTATAAATCCTTTGAAACTTTAGAAGGCATAGACTCCAATTCTTCCTCCTGGTCTTTTTCTGATTCCTCTAAATCCATTCATTTATACAATAATTTAAAGTTTGATTCAGCTACTAACCTGGCAGTAGATGAACAGCACCAGATCAATATTTTTCGAGGATTAGAGTCTGCAGACAGTATTCATCGGCTCAAGGCATTGACTCACACCATCATCATTTCTATAACCAGGGATTCTTTGGATTTCGGAAAAATCAACGAGCTTTTCCAATCTGATTTAGATCGAAAAGGAATCAGTATCAATTATGGTTTACTTCAATTTGCCAAAGACACCATTTCCGGCTCCTATAATTATCCGGCACTGTTGGACATGCCTTTCAAAACCGTTACCAAATCCACCTTTTTGCCAAGAGGTCAATACCTGGAATTGTATTTTGAGAATACAGCCCTCAATATTCTAAAAAGAGGTGTCTTTGAACTCCTTACCTCCCTCTTGTTTTTAGGTATCATTTCATACGCTTTTTATTATCTCTATCACACCATCAAAAACCAAAAAGAAGTGGCGGAGATCAAACAGGACTTGATTTCCAATATTACCCACGAATTCAAAACCCCTATTGCTACTACCCTTTCAGCAATTGAAGGAATAGAGCAATTCAATCCTACCAACGATCCAGAAAAGAATAAACGCTATCTGGGTATTTCAAAAGTTCAATTGCACAAATTGAATTTGATGGTAGAAAAACTATTGGAAACAGCTACCCTGGATTCTGAACAATTGATTTTAAGAATGGAAGAAATCGATCCCGAACCCATTCTCCGTTCTCTCCTGCAGAAATACCAGACTTTGGCTCCTGAAAAGGAAATAGAACTCCAGCTTCCTGCTCACATTAAACCTATTTTAGTAGACACCTTTCATTTTGAGAATGTCTTGTCTAACCTACTGGATAATGCTATCAAGTACGGGGGAGATCATATTAAAATCAGTTTAGATCAAAGCAACCAAACCAAAATTAAAATTTGGGACAGCGGTGGGAAAATAGCTTCAGGTCAAAAAGAAAGAATCTTTGAGCAATTTTACAGGATTCCTCAAGGCAATGTTCATGACGTGAAGGGCTTTGGAATTGGCCTCTATTATGTCAAAAAGATTATCGAAAAACATGGAGGAGTCATCGAACTGGACACCGCTCCAAAAAGCACTTCATTTACAACCATTTGGCCATGAATACCAAAACAAAAGTACTATTAGCTGAAGATGAAATCTCCCTGGGAATGATTATTCAGGAAAGTCTGGAAAGTAGAGATTTTGAAGTAGTTCTTTGTTCCAACGGAGAGATCGCATGGGAAAAATACAAAGCCACCAAACCTGAAATCTTGGTTTTGGATGTGATGATGCCCAAGAAGGATGGGTTTACTCTTGCAGAGGAAATCCGAAAAATTGATCCATTCACTCCCATCATATTTTTGACCTCGAAAGGTCAAACAGAAGATGTGGTCAAAGGATTTGGACAAGGAGGCAATGACTACATTAGAAAGCCTTTCAGTATGGAGGAGTTGATCGTAAGAATCAAAGCCCAATTGAATCGAAAACAGTTAAAAACCCAACAAAGTGACTGGTTGGAATTGGGAAAATTTGAATTTCATCCAACCCGGCAATTGTTGAAATTTGGAACCACTGAATCTCCACTTACCGCAAGAGAATCCCAATTACTACAAATCCTATTGGAAAACTGTAATGACATTACTGACAGAAGTTTAATCTTGAATCAAATCTGGGGAGCAGATGACTTTTTCAATGCTAGAAGTATGGATGTTTTTATCACAAAACTTCGAAAAAAACTTCAAGATGATCCCGAAATTCAAATCTTAAATATCAGAGGGTATGGCTACAAGTTAGTTTGCTAAATCTGAGTAAAGGCTATTTTCCCACAGGTAATCTAGCTCCCGTTTCTTCTAACCAATGTTCTAGCTTGCTTTGCAATTCCTCTGCAATGGCTTTTCGGGTAGAGATGACATTTACTTTTTCCTCCATGTCATAATTCAAATTGTAAAGTTCTCCTTCGCTTCCATCAAAATAATGGATCAGTTTATAACCCCCAGATCTCACAATAGCATAGGGGACAATATCATCCAAACGGTAATGGGGAAAATGCCAAAACAAATCCCGCTCCAGTTTTGATTGAGGATTCATCAGTGTTTCCTTCAGGGAAATGCCCTCCAAGCCATTCTGAACAGGATTTTCATCCATAAAATCCAATATGGTAGGAATCCAATCCATGGTGATAATTGGGTTTTCATTGATGACTCCTTCTGGCAGGGTACCGGGCCAACTCACAATGGTGGGGACTCTGATTCCGCCCTCGTAAGGATAACCTTTCTGCGATTTTAAGGGGTAATTATTGGTGATGTGATTATCATAATTCCCGATCAATCCACCATTATCCGAGGTGAAAACCACTAATGTTTGTTCCCTTAAACCTAATCGTTCCAGCTCCTGAATTACTTTTCCCACATTTTGGTCTACACTTTCTACTAAAGCAGCGTAGGTAGGATTTCGCTGGTTTCCTGGTTCTTTTTGTTTGTATTTCTCTACCAAATCCGGTTTACCCATGATTGGAGTATGTACCGCATAAGGAGCCCAGTGAATGAAGAATTTCTCATTTTTCTTAGCCTTCATAAATGATACTACTTCATCCCCTTCTCTGTCTGTCAAAAATTCACCAGTTTTCCTTGGTTTCAACGTAGTGATTTCATAAAACTTCCTTGGTTTTTCTGGAAGATAAGGATCGAAATAACTAGGGGGCTGTCCCAAATCATTCCCACCTACATTGACATCAAAACCTTGATCTTCTGGATAAAATCCCTCTTCTCCTAAATGCCATTTTCCGACATGCATGGTAGCATATCCCTTTGACTTCATCCTTTCAGCAATAGTCACTTCTTCCAAAGGCAAAAAGCCTTGAATTTTAGGGGTTTTTAAAGGTCTGCCTTCAAAGACTTCATATTCACCAGGTAAACCTGAGGTAGTTACTCCTTGAAATTTAGCGCGAATCCAATCAGTTATACCTAATCTGGCCGGATATTTACCAGTGAGCATGGCGGCTCTTGTCGGTGAACAAATCGCTGCTGCTGCATACGAATTTGTAAATAAAACCCCGTTAGAAGCAAGTTCATTGATATGAGGTGTTTCATAAAAATCACTGCCTAAGGGTTCAATATCGGCCCAACCCAAATCATCTACATGAATGATCAAAACGTTGAAATCTCTAGCTTCTTGGGCTAAAGAAGAAAAGGCATGAAAAACTAAAAGAGTGGCAATCAGTACTATTTTATTCATTAGGGTAAAATTTACCTAAAAGTAAAAATTCCGAGTGAAAACCCGGAATTCATGATTATTCTTTTCAAAGTCAGTATCAAAAACCTTTCATAAATACTCAGCTAGTACTTCAAGCTTTTTAAATAGGCAATACTCTTTGGGAGGTTCCCAAGCTCATGATCACTTTCGTCTTCAATAAACATATGTTTGATCCCAATCTTATTAGATTCTCTCAAAATCCCTGGGATATCCAATTCACCGGTTCCTAAGGGAACATCATTTTCCGAACCTGTCAATCCCGTCATATCTTTTGGAGTACCCTTCCTAAAATCTTTTAGGTGTAAGGACACCCATCTGTTTCCATACTTCTTTAATAAAGCAACAGGATCTCCCCCTCCAAAATGCGTCCACATGACATCCATTTGAAGAGAGACGTATGCTGGGTCCGTATTTTCAATGATGTAATCCAATAAAGTCCCATTTCCATAGGGTTGGAATTCATACCCATGAACATGGTATTTGAAAATAATCCCATTTTCTTTTAAGACTTTTCCTCCTTCATTAAAGGCTTTAATAGCCCGATCAGCATTGGCTTTTGTGAAATCTCCTTTATGTGGAATCCATGCACACATGACATACTTCGCTCCTAGAGCCTTCACCCGATCAGCTACCGCCTGAGGATCTTCCTCCAATTGTTCAAAACCAGTACCTGTGGAAGGAATACTTATTCCCCTTTCTGAACATAGTTTTTTGAATTCCTCTGGGGCACGTCCTGCCGTTCCACCTTCGTATTCTGTAAATCCCATTTCTTGGATGATATCTAAGGTATGCTCCACTCCTTTAGGAAATTCATTTCTAAAAGTATATGCGGCAATACCCAAAGGAGCTTGAAACAAAGGATCACCTTTTTTCCGGGCAAAGGAATCAAAAGAAATTGCTATCCCAATGAAGACAAGGATCAGCATAATAGGTTTATTTTTCATAAATCAATTTAAGTTCTTAAAAGTCAAAGGAAATAAATCAAAGGTTTTGTTTATTCAATTCTTCTACCGCATAGTTGGCAGCTCTTACTGTTAATGCCATCAAAGTTAAGGTCGGATTTTGAGTATGGGTACTAGTCATACAAGCACCATCTGTAACAAATACATTTTTGCAATGATGTAGCTGGTTCCTGAACCAATCACTATGGCAATATAAAAACAGACAATACTTTCTGTCGTTAAACCTTTGGATCAGTGGTCTTCCCAAAGATCTGTCTACCCCAGAACCCTTATTTGCTCATGGAATACTTGAAATATCTTTATTTCAATTTATCTTAAAGTCTTGATTTTCAAACCAACCTAATTATGAATAACCTATTTCGATTTTATTTAGCATTAATACTTGTATTCACCTTTGCCTCTTGCAATAAATCCACCAATCCTGCAGATTCGGTGGAGGAGATTCAGTCAGAAGAATCCACTTCCAAATACCTTTCCCAACCATTGATTACAGATCAATTCACCGCTGACCCTTCCGTGCATGTTTTTGAAGGGAAAATATATATCTATCCCTCCCATGACATCGAATCGGACGTACCTCAAGATGATTTAGGTTCCCACTTTAATATGATGGATTACCATGTGTATTCCATGGACTCTCCTACATCCTCTGTAGTGGACGAAGGAAAGATATTGGGTGTGGAAGATATTCCTTGGGCAAAGAGACAACTATGGGCCCCGGATGCTGCAGAAAAAGACGGGAAGTATTATTTATTTTTTCCTGCGAAAGATGAGCAGGATATCTTCAAAATAGGTGTGGCAGTGGCCGACTCACCAACTGGTCCATTCACTGCTCAGCCTGCCCCGATCAAAGGCAGTTATAGTATAGACCCAGCAGTTTTTGAGGACACTGATGGTGCTTATTACATGTATTTTGGAGGAATCTGGGGAGGTCAATTGCAAAAATATAGAAACAATAAATTTGATGACAAAGGCCCAGCTCCTACAGATGGAATTCCAGCAGCTGAGGAACCTGCTCTAGGTCCAATCATCGCTAAAATGAGCGAGGACTTATTGGAATTTGCTGAGACTCCCAAAGAAATCCAGATTTTGGATCAAAATGGAGATCCAATTTTGAGTAGAGACCATGAGAAAAGGTTCTTTGAAGCCGCTTGGGTTCACAAAAACAGTGGTAAGTATTATTTATCTTATTCTACAGGTGACACCCATTTCATTGCTTACGCTACTTCAGACAATCCTTATGGGCCTTTTACTTACCAAGGCATCGTGCTGAATCCTGTGGAAGGTTGGACAAACCATCATTCTATCGTAAAAGTGAATGGTGAATGGTATCTCTTCTATCATGACACCCAATTGTCTGGAGAAACGCATCTGAGAAATATCAAAATGACTCCTCTGACACATTTGCCTGACGGGTCTATTCAGACTATCGATCCGAATAATTAAAGGAGTATCCCAAAGAAATGTAAGACCTAAGTTGCTTATCTTGGGTATTACTTGATATCCCTACTGTTATAGGTCCAATAAAGGACTGGTATGTCAAATCAGCTCCATATCCTGCATATTGGTCATCACTAAAAACACTCTTGAGGTATTCATTTCCCTTATATGAATAGCTGGAACTAAATCCTAATACATTAACCCCAGCTCTAAGATAGATTTTTTTAAAAGGGACTACTTGAAGATCAAGTCCAGCCTTTAAAAAATTGGGGCTTTGTACTTCAGCGTAATTTAACCCCCAAAATTTAATATCATTGAATCGAATCGTTTGATATCCCCCAACTAAAAAGTCTTGGTGAACTTTTCCAGACGAACTAGTTAAAACAACTCCGGAGGCTATTTCAGGTCTAAACTGAAATTTCGGGCCTAATGGCAGAAATTTGGAATATTTAAAAAATAAAGATAGATAGGGATCTGGGTTGAAAATATCTGTCAATAGATCTAGTTGCTCTTTGGTGATAGGAATTTGCCCATTTTCAGTATCAATAAATAATGTATCTACCCCGGACCTCAAGTTAAAAGCCAATCGGTTATTAAAATGAAATTTACTTTCCACAATACCCTCTGCACCTCTGGTGGGGTAATTTCTGTTATCCTGTGAGTTTCGGAAATATCGAAACCTAACCGCCAAAGAGCTTTGTTTAGCATTTTTCAATCCATCAGAAATTCCAACATTAAAACGGAATCTTGATTTGGTCTCCTCATACATTGCTCCAATAGCAAAAGATTGTTTCAGTGAGCCAGTAGTCATTACTTGAGCCACTAATTTATTATTCCTGGCGATGACAACATCCAATTCTTCCCCCTCTTCATAATCAGGCAATTGTTGCCTAAGGAGATTTAATCGAACGTTAAAGGCCAAGTTATTTTCTTTTGAAAAATATTTATAATAATCTACCCTTGCTTTCGGGTTTTCCGAAACGTCGAGCAAAAACACCGTCCTGTTATTTCGCCCGATCAGGTCCCTTTTAGTAAAGTTAAATAGAATTCCAGCCGAAAACTGATTATCATAATGTACGGCCGTACTAATCAAGGATGAGGGTTTCTCTTTGAGTCTAATTTTCAGATTGTACCTATTCTCACCTAAAGGAATCAAGGTATAATCAACTTTGTAAAAGCCATTGATCCCATATACGCGTTCTATGCCATCTTCTAATTGGTCCCTGTTTACTTTCGAACCTTTTCTGATATTTAACTTTAATTGAAGTAGGTTATCAGAGAATAATTTATTCCCTACAAACTCGATGTCATTTACCAAAATCGGAGAGGGCTCGAAGCCCAAACCAGACATCACATCTTTTCTTCCAAGACTATCTGCCAACTGCTTGAAATCATCAAAATGAAGTTGACCAGCCTGATCTCCTAATTCTAAAATTTCCTTATAATTCCCAAAGCTACCTGTGGAATATTCTCCCAAATCAGGTTTGATGTAAATATCACATTCTTCAATCGCACCCTTTGTTTTTGCAAGTGATCTTGCCATAGCTACTTGCATCAAAATACCTCCAAAGCCACCAAGCTCATCTGCTTTTGAAAAATCTTCATCAGAAACATTTACTCCAATGATAATATCTGCACCCATCTCTTGGGCTATATCCACGGGGAAATTATTGACAACACCTCCGTCAACCACTTGAGTTGAGTCCAATGAAAATGAGGTAAAGGCAGTTGGAATCGCTATACTGGACCTTAGGGCATCGTGTAGATACCCTTTGTCAAAAATAATGGGTTCTCCAGTAGAGATGTCTGTTGCTATACATCTAAATGGGATGGGAAATTCATCAAAGCTTTTGTATTCATTGGCGGGCCAAGTGTAATAATGGAGAACTTCTGATAATTTTTGCCCCTCAATCAACCCAGAAGGAATGGATATTTTACCATCTTTTAATGGAAGCTCCAAGAGGTATCTATTGTAATACTCCTTTTCCTCAAAAGAGATGGAGTTGAATTCTACTCTATTGGAAATCAACAAATCCCAATCGATACTGAGAATAATTTTTTCTAGTTCATCCGCATTATATCCTAATGCATACAAGCCCCCAATTACCGACCCCATACTGGTACCCACCACATAATCGGGTCGAATCCCAGCTTTTTCTAAATATCGAATAACTCCAACATGAGCCATTCCCTTGGCTCCTCCACCACTCAAAACCAGACCTATTTTAGGTCTGGTTTCGTCCGTGGGAATTTGTTGAAAGGCAAGTAATTTACCTACAGAGAAATGAAAACAAATGATCGTGAAAAAAAGTAAACAAACTCTTTGCTTATTCATCTCTGTAATTTTAATTATTTTCTATAATCTAAAGGCGCACTTCGTTCTCCTGTTAGTGCCTCATATTTAAAATCAGCTCCTCTTCTTTGATCCAACTCAACCTTCGCTTTTTCAGCTATAGAAGGGTCTTTGAAAATATCAATCGCAGTCAAGGTAAGTGTTTTTGCCGCTACCATCATTCCTTTCTTACCAATACTAGTTCCTCCTGCGGCTACAGCCTGCCAGGTATGTGCAGAAGTACCCGGAACCCAAGTTGCCGTTCCTAATCCTGCAGTGGGAACTAGCCAGCTTACATCCCCAACATCTGTTGATCCTCCTGAACCTTTTTCATTTACTTCGAAAGGAGCAATCTTCTTGGCATCTTCCGGAGAAACTATCACACCAGCGGGATAAGTTTTAATGATATCTTCAGCAAACTTGGTTTCTTCGGCATTATATTCAACACCTCCTACTGCCTCAAGGTTTTTATGCATCACAGAAGCTAGTGTTTCGTTAGGAAGTAAATTATAAACCCCATTGATAATTTCATATTCCATTTTGGTTTGAGTACCTAAAGCAGCGCCTTCTGCAGCATCAATCATTTTAGCGAAAATTTCCTTTACTTTCATGGCATTAGGATGTCTTACATAATGATAAGACTCTGCAAATGCCGGCACCACATTAGGTGCTTCTCCTCCTCGAGTAATAACATAATGCATTCTGGTTTCCATTGGTACGTGTTCACGCATCAAATTCACCATAAAGTTCATGGCCTCTACGGCATCCAAGGCTGATTTGCCGCGATCAGGAGCTGCAGCAGCATGAGAAGCTTCCCCATAGAATCTAAATTTGGTAGAAATATTAGCCAAAGAGGAATTTGCACCTGCATTATTTGCAGAAGAAGGGTGCCAATGAAGCATGGCATCTACATCATCCATTATACCCGATTTTGCCATATATACTTTTCCCCCACCCCCTTCTTCAGCTGGAGTTCCATAAACTCTGATCGTACCTTGAATGTTATTTTCTATCATCCATTCTTTTGCAGCGATTCCTGCAGCCACGGAGGCAGTGCCAAATAAATGGTGTCCACAAGCATGACCTGCACCACCTTCTACAACTGGCTCACGGAAAGGAACTGCCTTTTGAGATACACCAGGCAAAGCATCAAATTCTGCCATGATTCCTATTACAGGTTTCCCTGAACCGTATTCCGCAACAAAGGCAGTTGGGATCTCAGCTACTCCTGTGGTAACTTTAAATCCAGCATCAGATAGCGTTTTTTGTAATAAAGCAGAACTCTTTGTTTCCAAGTATCCCAATTCTGCATAATCCCAAATCTGCTGGGATACTTCAGAATAAAAAGAAGCCTTTTCATCCAGTTTTTTCAGTACATCTTCCTGAGCATTTGCTATAAAAGCTAGGAATAAAAAACATAGGGTAATTAAATTTTTCATTTCTTAAGGGTTGTGGTTGATTTGATTCCGAAAATACGTATTGAATAGTAGAATAGTATGAAGGAACTACAGAAAGTGAAATTTCATTTTACCTCAATAAGTTGCTCTCTGCCGTTTCAGTACCTATCAATGAGGTTTTTAAACATTTCAAATGTATAAAAACGCTTTTCATGTTGTTGTTTTTTGTAAAAATTATTTTTTACATAATTTAATAATTACCAACCTTAAGCACTTTTTATGAAAAAACTATTTAAAATCATTGGATACCTCTTTGGTATCATTGTCATCTTTGTAATCGGGACTCTTGCATACCTTCAAATAGCATTTCCAAGCGTGGCCGAACCTGCAGAATTAAATTTAGAATACAGTCAGAATCGAATCGAACGAGGAGCCTACCTAGCAAACCATGTGACAGTCTGCATGGATTGTCACTCTACCAGAGATTTCTCACTATTCTCAGGACCTCCTGCAGACGGAACCATTGGGAAAGGAGGGGATAAATTTGATCATAGCATGGGATTCCCCGGCGTATTCTATGCTAAAAACATCACACCTACAGGCATTTCTGATTATACCGACGGAGAACTATACCGTGTGATCACTACAGGGGTTACCAATGATGGTAGGCCAATGTTTCCACTAATGCCCTATCTATATTATGGAAAAATGGATCCAGAGGATATTTATTCCATCATTGCGTATATCAGATCTTTAGACCCAATAGATTACCAGGTTCCAGATTCAAAGGCAGACTTTCCTGTCAATCTAATTTTGAGGACCATCCCAACAGAAGCTACTCCTGAAAAAATCCCAGATCCAAGTGATCAAGTAGCCTACGGAGCTTACTTGACCAATGCTGCTGGCTGTATTGAATGCCATACTCCAGTGACGCCTCAAGGTCAAATCATTCCAGAAATGGCATTTTCGGGAGGAAGAGAATTTGGCAATCCTGATGGATCTGTCTTAAGATCATCTAATATTACTCCAGATCTTTCCGGTTTGGCATCCTGGGATGAAACAAGATTTGTAAGGCAATTTAAACAATACCAAGACTCCGGATATGTTATCCCTAAAATTCAACCTGGAGAATTTAACACCATTATGCCTTGGACCATGTATTCAGGTATGGAAGAAGAAGATTTGAAAGCGATTTATGCCTACTTAAAAACTATAAAGCCAATTGCCAATCAAGTAGTGAAATTCACTCCAGCAATGGCTTCAGAATAAATTTTATGGAACTCATATTTAAGCTTCTGAAGATCTCTTCAGAAGCTTTTTTTACTAAAGTTAAATTTAAAAGGTCAGAAGGCATCCAAAAGTTGGTCCGAAGGATCCAACTCAGTAACAGTAGACATATCGGATGCTTTGTATTTTTGTACTGAATGTAATTTGTCAAAAACAGAAAGAATGACCCTCTTTTTTGCTGCACGTATCATGGCTTGTTTCACTTGAATAACCTCCCAATCAAATTCTATCATCCCATATTCGGCATCCAAATAACCAGTACCTAAAATACATTGGTCTACTCTGAGTTAAGACAAGGAATTCACCACCATGCCTCCCACTGCAAATTTGGCATCATGTAATAACTTCCCTCCTAAAAAAATCATTTCTACTACTGGATGCTCCAAAAACTCCATGGCCACATGAAGACTGGGAGTAAAAACAGTAAGCGGAAGTTTCTTTGGAATCATTTTCGCCACTTCCATGTAAGTGGTACCTCCACTTATTAAAATCACTTGACCTTCGGACAACAGGGAAACAGTCTTCTCTGCAATGGCTATTTTTTTGATTGTAAGTATACATTTCCTTCTTCCTTACGGAAATTCATAAATCCAAAAGAAGTGGCTCCACCATGGACTTTCTTTAATTTCCGATCCTTAGCCAGTTCCTTCACATCCCTTCTAATGGAAACATTAAGCATTCTGATAAATCCACCAACAATACCCGCTGATGAAGATTTACTTGATCTAAGATGAACTTTTACCTTTCCTCTTTTAGCATATTCTTTTTGGATTGAGGTCTTAAACTAGCTAGAGCTGCAAGACCATGCAAGATTATCAGGAATCTGAAAAATACAGCAAATAATTGCGCCTCAATACCCTGATTACCCTAATTTCCTACTAGTTTAGCTTACATATTTCGGCGATCAGCAATCATCCTTAAATTCATGTCAGAAATCCCGGTTCTTTAAGCAATATCTAATCCTAATTTCAAGTTTGATTATTATGAGACTTTTGAAGCAATTACCATTTTGTATACTCCTCATCGCCTCAATTTCCTGTAGCTCTAAATCTACTTTTCGAATCTTTGAAAAACCAATTACTTGGAATCAGGAGCGCGAAGAGCTTTCACTCAACTACTTGAAAGAAAGGCATGGCTTGGATCAAACAGAAGCCACTATCAATCCCACCATGGTGGTCGTTCATTGGACTGCTGTCAATTCCATTGAATCTACCTTTGATGTGTTTGATTCTCCTACCTTAGGAGGAAGAGCAGATCTTACCGGAGCAAGCAATCTGAATGTTTCGAGTCAATTTTTAATTGATCGGGATGGCACAATTTTTAGACTTTTACCAGAAACCACTTTTGCAAGGCATACCATTGGTCTAAATTACACCGCCATTGGAATAGAAAATATTGGTGGTCCAAATGACCCATTAACAAAGGAACAACTGAAAGCCAATGAAATGCTCATCCGGCATTTGAGAAAAAAGTATGAAATCGAGTATGTTATAGGTCATTATGAATATCAAAATTTCCAAGAAACTGACTTATGGAAAGAATATGACCCTGATTATAGAACTGTGAAAACAGACCCGGGAGTTGAGTTTATGGAAAAGCTTCGAAAAAACCTCTCTGACTTGAATTTGAAACCTATACCTTCGCTTTGATTACCTCGCGATTATTTATGCGGAACACCCATTATTTTCTTTACATTTTACTGATTTCCATCTTTGCTTTTGCTAGCTGTAAATCAAAAAAAATTGGGACTGATACTACTAAGAAAGAGTTACCCCGAACTTCAACCCCAAGCCCCAAAGACCAATTCCCAGAAAAGAAAACCTCTCCGATAGCAGTTCATTTGCAACCATTGAATTATCAATTACCGGAGATCCCTAGGGAATTTAGAGGAGTCTGGATCGCTACTGTGGCTAACATCGATTGGCCTACATCACCGTCAGATTCTTTTGCAAAGCAAAAAATTGACTTTCTAAAACTTCTAGACTACTACAAGTCCTTAAATTTCAATGCAGTCATTGTCCAGGTTCGCGCTGCAGGAGATGCTTTCTACCCAAGTAATCTCGCTCCATGGTCCAAATATCTAACCGGGAAAGAAGGAAAAGCCCCTGAAACTTCGGAAAATCCATTGACTTGGATGATTAAAGAAGCACATGCTCGAGGTATGGAGTTTCATGCCTGGCTGAACCCCTACCGCGCCACCTTTGATTTGAAAACAGAATTACTAAGTCCCTCGCATGATTATAATCTCCATCGGGATTGGATGCTGAAATACGGGACCAAATACTATTACAATCCGGGACTTCCTGAGGTCAAATCTCATTTAACTTCTGTCATCAAGGAATTGGTTACCAATTACGATTTAGATGCCGTTCACTTCGATGATTATTTTTATCCTTACAAAGTGGAAAATCAGTATTTTCCAGATATCAGTACGTTCAATCAATTTAAATCTCCAGGTCAAACTTTAGAAGATTGGAGAAGACAAAATATCAATGATTTAATTTTTGCTGTTCATAAGACTATTGAGGCTACTAAACCCTGGGTTCAATTTGGAATCTCCCCTTTTGGGGTTTGGAGAAATCAAGATAAAGACCCTAAGGGTTCCCCTACCAGGGCAGGGCAAACTAATTATGACGATCTTTTTGCGGACCCAATCACTTGGATGAAAAATGGGTGGATAGACTACTTGATCCCACAAGTCTATTGGAGCATGGACTATGAATTGGCTAGCTATAGAAAATTGAATGATTGGTGGTCAAACAATAGCCATCAAACGAATATTTATATAGGAAATGGTCCTTATAAAATCCGGGACAATGCAGATAAAGCTTGGGACAACCCTAGAGAGATTCCTGATCAAATTTCTTATACTAGAACCATTCCCAATGTACAGGGAAATGCCTTCTTCTCAGCCAAATCACTTTTGATCAAAAATCAGGACGTGGCTCAAACTCTAAAAAATGAGCTCTATCAAGAAACCACATTACCGCCAGCTTTCCAACCCAAAACTCCAGCCATTATTGACATCCCTTTGGTATTGGACATTACAGCAGATCAATTGTTGACAAAAATCCATCTGGAGAAGCCTTTGGACCCTGCGATACGCTATGCCTTAGTACAAGGAGCAAATGAGTTAGTCCAGCTTGCTGATTCAGAAATACACCCTGTTTGGGTAGGAGGAATGAGAGCAAGAGCATTAGAAGTTTCCAGTTTAAATACAAAGTATCTTGCCATAAGGTGGATAGATCATTACGGTAGAATAGTTCAAACGCAAGTCTACCAGGTACCTTAAAAAATTCTGCGATGAAAGATATGCTTGTCAGATTGATTGGATTACCGGATTGTTCCGATTTAGAAAAACAACTTGCCAAAAAGGAAAACATTGTCTTTCGTAGAGCCATCGCTCCGGAAAAGCATTTTGTCACTTCTTGGGTTTTAGATCATTTTAAAGCCTATTGGAAGTCAGAAGTAGAGGTTTCATTTTCCAGGCAACCAGTGAGTTGTTATCTAGCCCAAAGAGAAAATGAAATCCTGGGCTTTGCCTGTTATGAGGCTACAGCAAAAAACTTTTTTGGCCCAACAGGTACCAAAGAATCAGAAAGAGGAAAAGGAATAGGCAAAATACTTTTGATCAAATCTTTAGAGTCTCTTCGGGAAATGGGGTACATCTATGGAATAATTGGAGGAGTAGGGCCTGAAGATTTTTACCAAAAAACGGTGGGAGCCAAAGTAATAGATGGTTCAGAAATCAGTGTATATGAAAATTTGATTCGCAATAATGACACAAAATAAACCCAAAAACCCATGGCTTTGGATTCCTTCCCTTTATATGACCGAAGGGATACCCTACATTGTGATCATTGTAGTCTCCGTGATTATGTATAAAAAGCTTGGGGTTTCCAATAGTGACATCGGGTTGTACACCAGTCTATTGTATTTACCTTGGGTAATCAAGCCCATTTGGAGCCCTATCATTGATTTAATAGGTACCAAAAGAAAATGGTTTTTATACATGCAATTGGTATTGGCCTTGGTGTTCATCGGGGTAGGGCTCAATACATCTGGTACTTCGTTTTTCTTCATCTCTCTTGCTTTTTTCTGGATGGGGGCATTCGCATCCGCCACTAATGATATCGCTTCAGATGGGATGTATTTGATTGCCCTTAAACCCGATCAACAAAGCTTCTTTGTGGGACTGAGAGGGACATTCTATAGAATAGGTATGATCACCGGACAAGGCTTGATCGTCATTATTGCTGGGTATCTGGAGACAAGTTTGGGGGATAATAGTAAGGCTTGGTCCTACACCATGATTATAGTCGGGGGATTAATGTTGCTACTTACCGCCGTTAATTTTTTAACTACTCCAAGAGTAGAAGAGGAATCCAAGGATAAGATTAAAAAAGAAGCGAGTTTTGCCATGGTTTTCAGTACGTTTTTTACAAAAAAGAATATTGGAATTTCATTAGCCTTTGTCTTGCTGTATCGGTTGGGAGAATCTCAATTGGTAAAAATGGCCTCCCCATTTTTATTGGAAGGTCGACAAACAGGTGGATTGGGATTAAGCACTTCCGAGGTAGGTTTTCTTTATGGAACCATCGGGGTGATTGCATTATTATTAGGAGGGATCTTAGGAGGTATTGCTATTTCGAAAAATGGATTGGGAAAATGGATGATCCCTATGGCACTGTCTCTAAACCTTCCCAATTTACTTTACATCGCTTTGGCCCACTTTCAACCAGAAAACATCGTATTTGCTGGAACAGTCGTCGTCATAGAACAATTTGGATATGGATTTGGCTTTGCGGCTTATATGATCTTTTTGATTTATTTGGCGGAGGGGCTTTTTAAAACTTCTCATTACGCTTTAGCCACTGGATTTATGGCAATGGGAATGATGTTTCCTGGTATGGTTTCAGGATATATTCAGGAATGGTTAGGATACACAGGATTCTTTATTTGGGTTGGAATTGCGATGATTCCGGCCATAATCATGGCAAAATCCGTAAAATACCCTAAAGAGTTTGGGAAGAAAACGGAATAAAACTTTCTCCCAAACTTTCAACTAAAACCGGTAGATTTGAAATAAGCGGCTATCGAGTAAAAAAAGCACATAAACCTGAAATTGACGAATGAACCCCACGCTAACCAATAGGCAAAAAATAGCCCAGATTTTCTTCCCTGCGGCATTTATTCATGATACGGAAGAAAATCACCAAGCCTTGGAGAATCTGATCCGAAAGGAAGAAATAGGTGGATTGACCTTTTTTCATAGTCGTATTTCAGCTGCTGCCAACTTTGAGAAAAGACAGGAAGTTTTAAACGTTTCAGGTACTTTAGAAAAATTGGTAGAGCTCATCAACCGATATCAGGAGGCTTCCAACATCCCTTTAATCATATCCATTGATGGTGAATTTGGTTTGGCAATGCGGATCGAACAGACGCCTGCATACCCATTTGCCATCTCCTTGGGCGGAATTAGTCAAGAGGGGGAAAAGCAAGTAGAAGAGGTCCATTACAAAATGGGGCTTGATCTAAAAAGCGCAGGTATTCATCTTAATTTAGCTCCCTGCGCAGATGTCAACACCAATCCTTCCAACCCTGTCATAGGCTATAGGTCTTTTGGTTCTGACCCTAATTCCGTAGCTCGACTTGCCTTAGCTGCTTACAAAGGATTGAAAAAAGCAGGTATCGGGGCTTGCTTAAAACACTTTCCAGGTCACGGTGACACCCATGTGGATTCTCATTTAGGATTGCCTGTGGTAAATAAAACGAAACAGGAATTAGTAGCCGAAGAATTATACCCCTTTCAATATGGAATCGACCATGATGTGGAAATGATTATGGTAGGACATCTGGCAGTTCCAGCACTAAGTGGAAATATTGAAATTTCAGCTAGCATCAGTCGGGATATTATTACTGATCTGCTGAAAAACGAAATGGGATTTAAGGGATTGGTAATCTCTGATGCATTAAACATGAAGGCAGTAGCCAATCTTTTCCCCAATCCAGGTCAATTAGAATGGGAAGCTTTTCAGGCAGGAAACGATATTTTATGCTTTTCTGATCATGTCAAAGAAGGAATTCAATTTATTTTAGAAAGAGGCAAAAAAGAAGATATTGAAAGTGCCTATCAAAAAATCCAGGACCTGAAACAGCAATTGGGAGTGTTGGAACGAAAAACCATTGAGGTTCCCAATTTCAATTGGGAAAATCATGACAAGTTCATGGAGAAGCTTTCAAAAGAATTCCTTTGTCAACTAGAAGGAGAAATCAACCCCATTAAAATCAGAGATTTGGGGGAATCAGGTAATTTAGGGCTTCGTTCCTTCCCATCTGGTCCTACTACGACTTTTGAAACTTTATTACATGAAGCTTTCGGCAGAAATCTTGCGGAAATCTCCGATAAAAAATCTGAGCTCTTGATTATCCCTGTTTTTGTTCCATCTGCTAAACCAATGAACCATTTTGGGCTGGATAAAAATGATCTGGAGGAAATTCAGCAATTGGCACATGAAAAACCGAGTATTTTGTACCTCTTTGGAAACCCCTTGGCATTACGGCAATTTGGAGATCTATCTATCTACTCAAGCGTAATCCTAGCCTACCAATCCTTCGATGCCACCCAACGAGTCGCGGTAAAGCATTTAATGGGAGAATGGAAAGCAATCGGAAGACTCAGTGTAGACCTTTAACAAAATCTAATTGTAAAGAAGAATAAAGGTCCTCAAAAACTTTCTGAGGACCTTTTTTAATTGTTAAGGAAGCTAATTTTACAATCCTTCCAGACCAATTTCAGCTTTTACCAAAATGGCTTCCGCTTTATGATCTTTGACTATTGCCAGGTTTTTTTCGGCATAACCTGAAATGGTGAAATTCTCTCCATTATCAATTTGATTTTTATACATGGACATGGAGTTATTTAATAAATCGATTTGAAAATTGATAAACTCCTTATCAAATTCCTCTCCTTGGAGCGCAGCCAATTCGTCATATCTTGCTTGCATTTCAGAAGTAATTCCATCTGAAATTTCCACTTTCTTGCCATCTGCTAAGGCTTCCAACTCTGCTTTACTATTTGTATTCGAATCTGCAATCAGTTGAGCATATTCCAATACAGAATCATCTTCCCCATTTTCCAAGGCCAATTGCCCAAAACTGATTTGTGCATTAGCCTGCTGAGATGCTGAAATAGCAAAGTTCATATCCTGCTGACTGACGGTATCCACAATTGGTTCATCATCCTCATTATTGCAGGATGACAATCCTCCAATAGTAAATGCGGCCATCAATACGGCTCCTGACACTCTTAGCCTGTTCACTGTAGTTTTTTGAAAATTGATTTTCATAGTTAGTATAGTTGGTTATTTGTTACCCATTCTACTTACAATACCTATACCTAACCCCTAATTGCCATTTACAGGCGATAATCAATTTTTGTCATGGGTATTAATTGTTCATAATGTAGAAACAATTGCGCTATTCATCCATTTCTCCAACTCAGCCCTCCATGATTTCCCAAATCTCAAAAGCAATATCATCCAGTTCCTCTTCTCCTTCACTTACTTTGACCAAAATTCTATTGTTTGGCTAAGCAATTTGAATTATAACTGAAGGCGATTTCTTTTCAACTTTCCCTTGAAACACTCCTCTTTCTAACAAAGGGATAAACCGTTCATTTGGCCCGGAGTAAACCACTGTGGTAACTTTTGGCTTATATAGAATTCTCTTGATCAAATTAAATTCCCGGTCATTTTTCAGAAGCAGCAAATAAGTCTGACCTCAAATATTCCCATCTGCTCCGAGTCCCATCGTCAAAGCAGAGGAAGAATAATCATTGGATCCTTCTCCTCTTCTGACTTTACTGATAATAATTTTACCCTGGGCATCAAAAATTGCCAACCCCACACCATCGGAGCCTTTATCGACATAGCCAAGACAAACATCTTTGACAGGATCATAATCTCGAATACCAACAGGTACCAGGATCTCAATTTCCAAATCAGCAACTTTTTTTAATTGGATTTTTTTGGGCTAATCCGGATAGAGGTAAAAAAATAGCATCCATGACAAATGCTAGTAGTGTTCGCTTGTTTTTAAATGGGGTATTGTTTTACCCATTAAACTTACTAAAAACCTCTAAACCATCAACTAATTTTTTGCTTGCTCTTTGACTTCAAACCGGTACACAATTTCGTGAACATACTTTTCCCCAGGAGCCAAGGAAGCAGTAGGAAAGCTGGGTTTATTAGGGCTGTCAGGCCAAGTTTGTGGCTCTAGGCAAAATGCCCAAAATGGTTGATACACTTTTCCATCAGCCCCCTTAAAATCCCGCATTCCATTGGCCGTATAAAATTGAACACCAGGTGCCGTGCTAAATACTTCCATCACTCGACCGGTCTCCGGATGCTTTACTTTTGCAATTCCTATCAAATCCGAAGAGTTTTCTTTTTTGGTCACAAAATTATGATCATATCCACCTCCATTCAATTCCATTTGGTCCCCTAGATTTTTTGGGGTTTGAAAATCCAAAGGAGTATTTTCCACATTCAGTAAATTTCCTGTAGGAATCAATTGATCATCTGTCTCTGTATAAGATTGTGCAAAAATCTGTATTTCATGATCCCTCACGTCCCTTGTGATCCCTCCTAGATTGAAATAACTATGATTGGTCAAATTCACGACTGTTTTTTGATCGGTAGTAGACTCAAACCTGACTTTTAATTCATTATCAGCGGTCAATTCCATGTACAACCAAGTATCTAGATTTCCGGGATAACCTTCTTCTCCATCTTTGCTTAGATAATACATCTTGACACCAATCGATTGATCGGTATCATAGGATTCAGCATCCCATACTTGTACCCCAAAACCTTTTCTTCCGCCATGCAAATGATTTTCTCCAAGGTTTTTGGTGATCTCATAAGTCACTCCATCCAGATCAAATGAGGCCCCTCCGATTCTATTGGCATAACGTCCGACTGCCGCACCTAAATAAGGCCCATTTCCTGTAAAATATTGCGGAATGCTATCCAATGCCAATACTATATTTTCTAAATTCCCATCCTTATCAGGAACAAGTATCCTTGAGATAATTCCTCCAAAATTGGTCATTTGAACCTGCATGAATCCATTATCCAAATCGTACTTGAAAACACCCTTGCCTTCCCATTCCCCAACTTTTTCCACTTTCATTTCAAAGTTTATATTTTTAGCCTCCTCCATTTCAGTTTGGTCTGTGGGTTTATTGTGACAGGCAATTATCAATACAAATACTACCAGCCAGTAGAATTTATTTATTATTCGATGCATGGATTTTGTTGGGTTTGGGTAAATAGGAACTATTTGAATTTATCGTTGATGGTTAGACTCGATTTTGGCCAACTCCTGATCTAACCTGTTTCTATCATAATACGCTCCTTTCATCATCACCCCGATGGGCATTTTCAAGGTTTCTAAATCTTCCAATGGGTTCCCCTTTACCATCACAAAATCTGCTGAGGCTCCTTTTTTGATCACTCCCCATTGGCCTTCCTCCTCGAAATACAATGCAGGATTGACGGAGCCAGATTTTAGAATTTCATAATTTGACATGCCTGCTTTTGACATCAACTCGATTTCATGATGTATGGAAAATCCAGGGACATTGAAAACCTGTGGGGAATCTGAAGTCATTAAAATTGGAACTCCAGCTTGATGCAAAATCATCAATAATTTGTTTCGAAAATCCAGATAAGGTTGCACATTTTCCTTAGTCAAAATTCCAGCTTCCTCATAGGGAATTTTTGCATTGATCCAGTTCTGCACTTGGGCGGCAGACATGTATTTCATTTCAGGAATATTTCTGTATTCTTCCGCGGGCTTTGATCCAAAATACCGATCAAATAAGGTCAAAGTAGGTGCTATCCAAACCTTATGGTCCAAGCTCAATTGAACAAGTTCAGGAAGTTTACCCATATCAGCTTCTCCTACCAACAGCATGGTAAAAGGACCAGCCTTCTTAGAATCAAAAACTTTAGAATAGTCAGGCAATAAGGCTTCCACATACCCATCCATATGCTCAATGGATTTATATCCATTTTCCAAACTGGCTTTAAGCCCAACATCTAAGGAAACATGCCCTCCAAATGGAATATCCAATTCCTTCGCAGTTTTTGCGATGGCCAAAAATTCATCCATCTCTAATCCTGGATGGAGTTTCAGATGATCATATCCTGCTGCTTTTTCATCTCTGACCATTTGTGCAGCTTGTTCCGGAGATGAAACAGAACCTCCGCTAAATGAGGGGCCTGAAAGAAATAATCGAGGGCCTGGTAAAGTTCCTTCTTCAATCCTAGCCTTTAAAGGCAAGTGTGAAGCATGCCCGATCATTCCTCGAACTCTTAATACCCCATTTGCCAGATAAAGCCACATAGCTTCCTCTTGTAATTGCGTATTTCCATTTTGAGCCACTGGAATATGGGAATGAAACTCTGCAAGTCCTGGATATACGTATGCTCCATTTCCTTCAATTACTTTTTCAATGGGACGTTTAGACACTTCAATCATAGGAATAACATCCACAATTTTCCCATTCTCTACTAGAATCGCCTGATTTTCCAAGATGGAATCATCTTCCATCCTAAGCACATGGACATTTTGAATGACCTGAACTTGAGCGGTGGTGTACGTAAGGGGTAAAAGACAGATTGCAAGAAATAAAGCAAGATGTTTCATAGCAGGTTAGATTGGATTCACAATTAAGTTCGTGTATTCAAAAATTGTATGCAACTCTTTTTATTCCATTGAGACCAACGGCTTTTCTAATCATGAATGTAAGCGATTGCTTCTTCAATCATTTTTTCTGGGGTATTGGCAATGGACAATTTGAGCCCAAAATCTGGTTCTTCCCAGGTAGCAATCTGAGAATCTAGCATACTTGCTTTCATGTAATGGTTTTTCCTGGCCAACATCCGTTCCCAAATCAAATCCCTATCCCCTTCCAGATGTATCCATTTTACCTGATCATTCACCTGTAAAATATCCCGGTAGGATTGCTTCAAAGCAGAGCAAGCCAAAACAGCTCCTCCAGATTTTTCAGATTCTTCTAATTGATTTGCCAAAGCTTGAAGCCAAGGTAATCGGTCCTCATCATCCAGAGGAAAGCCATTACTCATTTTTTCTATATTCTCAAGAGGATGGAAGTGATCTGCATCAAAAAATGGTAAATTGAAATGATTTGAAAGGCCTTTTCCAATGGTAGTTTTACCTGTACCTGAAACTCCTGTAACGATAATTAGCATAAACCCAAGTTAGGAAAATTAATTATTTTCAAACCTTCAAAATTTTTACAAAATGGATTTTTCCGCTCCTGTTGTCACTGACCATTTTTACTCAAAAAAAGTAAGTGATCTTCACTTTCGAAACTTAAGGTTGGCCTCACCAGAAACTCCTGTTTTTGAATGTGCAGCCAAAATGGCCAAGGAAAAAGTGAGTTGCTTGTTTATAGGAACATCCCCAGACCAGATCGTAGGATATGTTACAGATATTACATTAAGAGACCAATTACTTGCAAAGCAACTGTCCGCAACCATTCCTGTTTCAGAAATTATGGAGTCTGATATGGTAACGATCAGCCCAAAGGAATATTTGGTAGAAGCCTTGATGTTGATGTTCCGAACCAAGTCCCGCTATTTATTGGTGGAAGAGAAGGGGAATTATGTGGGTTGGATCAGTAGAACAAAAATACTGACCGAACAATCCCAAGGTCCTTTCATGTTTATCCAATCTGTAAAAGAGGCAAGACAAATTCCGGAACTTGCAGAAAAATGGAACCGAATGCCTGAAATTATTCACCTCCTTTTGTCCAGAGGAATGAAAGCAGGGATCGTCAATCAAATCATCACTACGGTAGTAGACACCATTGCCCAGAGAGTTATTGAGCGGGTATTTAAGGAAATTGGTCCTGCTCCAGCAAAATTCGTGTTCTTTGTTTTGGGCAGTGAAGGTCGAGGAGAATTGACTTTGAAGACCGATCAGGATAATGCGATTATATATGAAGATAAAGCCAACGAACACCGGGAAGAGGTCAGGACATATTTTTTGGATTTTGCTACCCGGGTTTCTACGGCATTGAATGAAATCGGAATCGTCTTCTGTGAAGGAGAACTGATGGCCATGAATCCTAAATGGACACACTCCCTCTCCCATTGGAAAAGAAATTATGAAAGTTGGATTCAGGATGCCTCCCAAGAAACAGCGATGAATTACGCTACTTTTTTTGATTGCAGAGCGATCTATGGAGAAAATTCATTGCTGGAAAACCTCAAAGAATACATGGATTTCCAACTTCAACAAGCCCCTGAGAAATTTTACATCAACTTAGGGTACAATGCTCTCCAATACGAACCTCCCATTACTTTTTTCAGAAAAATTAAAACCGAAACCATTGATGGAGAAAGGCAGGTAAATTTAAAACAGATCATGCGCCCTATAGTAGACTTGGCTAGAGTCTATGCCTTAAAATATCGAGTTTTTGAAACAAACACCAATCGAAGGATTGAGCTCCTTAGAGATAAAGGAGTTTTCTCAGATAAAGAGGCCCAAGAATTAATTCATGCATTTGATTATTTGATGGCACTTCGATTAGAAAATCAATCTCACTTGATCCTAGAAAAGAAGGAAAAACCAAAAAACTTTTTAATTATCGATCAAATCACAAAAGTTCAGTCCGTCACTCTTTTGGAAATTTTTAAGGTAATCGAAGAATTCCAAGCCAGAATCAAATTGGCTTTTACTAGGTCTTTGTAGAGAAACACGAATACTTTTATAAAATTTTTATTAAAGTGCTTTTTATTCAAAAACTTTTTTTAAATTTGTTTAGTAAGAGATTGAATAATCCAATCTACTACACACCAAATTTTATTTTTAAATAATAAGTCAAATCAAAGTTATCACGATTCACACTTACGTTTAACTGAATATTATTTGGATTTAAATGAATATAATTTTATTATTCCCAACTATACCTAACCTGTTCTAATAGCATGCTAAGTAAGTACCCACTTTCAGAAGTAGAAAAAAGTTTTCTAAAGGAATCCGGGATTGAGAAAATCAGCACTCTTATTCCCTATTTAACCGTTGATAATTTCCCGAAACTTGGTTTGCTAACTGCATGCCGTTTTCTAGAATGGGTTTCTGAAAACCCAAAAGGAGTTATCAGCTTACCCACTGGTAAATCACCAGAATTCTTTATCAAATGGACTCAATTCTTATTGGACAATTGGGATAACAAAAAAGGTAAAGATGTTCGAGAGAAGTATGGATTAGGAAACTGCAAAAAGCCAGTTTTAAAGGATTTGACATTTGTCCAAATTGATGAGTTTTATCCAATCTCTTCTGAGCAACAAAATAGTTTCTATCACTATGTAAATAAATTTTACATAGAGGGATTCGGTTTAGCAAAAGAAAACGCAATATTGATCAACTCTGATGAGATTCCTTTGGCGAAAGGATTAACCTATAAAGAGGTATTCCCAGACTTGAAAGTAGATTTATCTCTTAGATTCAGAGATCCAGAAAATGATCTAGAAAAACTTCAACAAGAATCGATCTATTTAATCGATAAATGGTGTGGAGATTATGAGCAAAAAATCAGAGATAAAGGAGGTATAGGTTTCTTCCTAGGAGGAATTGGTCCTGATGGACACATTGCTTTTAATACCAGAGGTTCCCATATTTTCTCTGTCACTAGATTGACAGAAACCAACTTTGAAACTCAGGCAGTAGCTGCGGGCGACTTGGGAGGTATCGAAATATCTGCTAACAGACTGGTTATCACCATTGGTTTGGACACCATTGTGTACAACCCAGAAGCAGTGGCGATTATTATTGCTGCAGGTGAAGCAAAAGCAGGAATTGTAAAAGATTCACTAGAAACCCCATTGGACAACGTTTTCCCTGGAACAGTTCTTCAAAAGCTTAAAAACGGAAGGTTCTATCTAACCAAAGGAGCTGCCGTCAAATTAACTGACTCCGTAGATGCTTATTATGAAAAAGGAGAATGGACTTGGGAGAAGACTGAAAGAGCGGTAATTGACCTATGTAAGAAAATTGGAAAATACGGACATCGAGTGAAGCTTTCTGACCTGAAAGCTGACAAATACACTCGAATGATCCCTGAACTTTCTGAAGATACAGTAAACCAGGTCATGAAAAGTACGGAGGCGAAGTTAGCCAAAGGTCTGGAACAAGAGACAGACGAAGTATTACTTCATACCGGTCCTCACCATGACGATATCTCATTAGGGATCTTACCACATATCACGAATCAGCTTCATGAGCCGACTAATGAAGCCCATTTCTCAGTATTGACTTCAGGTTTTACTGCTGTAACCAACACCTTTGTAATAGACACCTTACAGCAAACCAAAAAATTATTGGATGAAAATAGGATCCAGATGGTTAATTTCGAAGACTTCTTTGAAATTGGGTATAGTCTAAAAACAGATAAAGATGTCTATCATTTCTTAACCAATGTGGCATCAGAAAGAGCTGATGAAAGAGTACGAGGTCTATGCCACAGAGTGGTTAGAGCATTGGTGATTGTATTTGGAGTAAAAAACACCACGCAGTTAAGAGAAACCATCAATGAAGTAATTAGCATTTTGAAAAACAGCTATGATGGAGAGAAAAACCCATCTAAGATTCAAAAGCTAAAAGGAATGATCCGTGAGTTTGAAGAGGAATTAGTATGGGCCCACTTTGGGGTTCAAGTTAAAAATGTGCATCACTTAAGACTTGGATTCTACACTGGGGATATTTTCACAGAACAACCGGACAAAAAGCGAGACGTAGAACCGATCGTGGAAATGTTCCGAAAAATCAATCCAACAAAGATTAGTTTAACACTCGATCCTGAAGGTTCTGGTCCTGACACCCACTATAAAGTATTACAAGCGACTGCAGAAGCTGTTCGCCAATGGGGAGAAGAAAAAGATATCAGTAACTTGAGGATTATTGGTTACAGAAACGTTTGGTTTAAATTTGAACCTCATGAGGCTAATGTAATCGTACCAGTTTCACTTGGAGACATGTCCGTCATGGAAGATTCCTTTGCAAACTGTTACTTAAGCCAAGTAAACGCTTCGTTCCCAAGCTATTCTCACAATGGGAAATTCAGTACAGTCGCCAAAAGAACCTGGGTTAACCAACTGAATGACATACAGTTGCTATTGGGTAAAAATTACTTCTATCAGCATGAAAGAGCTAAAGTTAGATCTAGTCATGGTTTGATTTTCTTTAGAGACATGAACGTAGAAGAATTCCTTGCAACTGCAAGAGAGCTTGAAAAATCAATCGAAGGCATGCTTTAATTAGCCCTGCCTTTAAACTTAAAGCCATAAGGAATGTTACTGATGCATCAATAACATTCCTTTTATCAAACCTTAAACCAAAACAGTAAACCAAATCGAATGGAAAAGGCCATTTTGGGATTGGACATCGGAGGCACAGGCATAAAAGGTGGTGTATTGATCAAAGGACATCTAGAAGATATTCGGTCAATACCAACCCCTGCTGATCAAGATAAAGATCATATATTAGAAACCATTGCCATGTTTATCGAATCCTATTTACATCATGATATTGAAGGTATTGGCATAGGAATCCCTGGTTTGGTAAATGTTGATGAAGGAATTGTACTCGGTCTTGCAAACATCCCGGCATTTCAGCATGTAGAATTGAGAAAATTTGTTTTCCAAAAATTCGGAAAACCTGTTTTCATAAATAATGACGCAAATTGCTTTGCCCTGGGAGTTCATAAGTATGGTGTTGGAAAGAAGTTTAAAAATCTGGTTGGCATTACACTAGGTACAGGCGTAGGTGGAGGTATCGTGATCAACGGACAACTTTACAGTGGAGTCACTTCTGCTGCTGGGGAATGGTGCAGCGCTCCTTACTTAGATAATAATTATGAATTTTATTGCAGTGGCAAATTCTTTCATAATTTCTATCACCAGAAACCCAAAGCCCTTGCAAAGCTAGCCATGGCAGGAGACAAGAACGCCATCAAAGCCTTTGAAGAATATGGACATCATTTAGGAGAGCTCATCAAGCATATATTATATGCATTAGCCCCTGAAGCCATCGTACTTGGCGGATCAATCAGAAAATCATATCCTTTGTTTAAGGATTCTTTATATAAAACATTATCCACATTCTTGTACCCTACTGTACTTGAAAATTTACAGATTCTTCTTTCAGAACTAGACGAAACAGCCATTCATGGTGCTGTTGCACTAGTAGATGTAGAGCCTGAAGTGGTAAATAGTTAGTTAATAAGTTGGTTTAGATAGATAAAAATGCGGCCCAAAAATGGGTCGCTTTTTTTGTTTTGATCAATTTCAATGTATTTAAATTGCTATTCTATTAATTTCATGCAAACACTTTCACATGAAAAATTCTTTGACAGTAGCCTTGGCACAAATTGCCCCTGTTTGGTTGGATAAACATAAAACCTTAGAAAAAGTAAAGTCAGCAATCCTAGAAGCTGCAGAGAATAAATGTGAATTAGTCATTTTTGGAGAGGGACTTGTTCCAGGATATCCATTTTGGTTATCCATCACCAACGGATCAGCTTGGGATAACCAAACCCAAAAAGAAATTCATGCTCATTACTTGCGAAATGCAGTTCAGATAGAATCAGGAGACCTTATTGAGATCCAAGAACTTGCAAAAACATATGGAATAGCTGTCTATCTAGGAATTATCGAAAGACCAACCGACCGCGGAGGACACAGTATCTATTGTAGTTTGGTTTATATCGACCAATACGGTGAAATCAAATCGGTACACCGAAAACTTCAACCCACCTATGAAGAAAGATTGACTTGGGCTCCAGGAGATGGCAATGGTCTTCAGGTACACTCTTTAAAAGAGTTTACAGTGGGAGGACTTAATTGCTGGGAAAACTGGATGCCTTTAGCTAGAACAGCACTTTACGGATTGGGAGAAAACCTTCACATTGCAGTTTGGCCGGGGGCTGTAAGAAATACAGAAAATATTACCAGAATGATCGCCCAGGAAAGTAGATCTTTTGTTATTTCAGTATCCAGCTTGATGAGATCAACAGACTTTCCAAAAGAAACCCCACACCTGGAAACCATATTAGAAAATTCCCCAGAAATCTTGGCAGACGGAGGTTCTTGTATTGCAGGTCCAGATGGGAAATGGATACTTGAACCGGTTCCCCTTCAAGAAGGCCTCTTGATTGAAACATTGGACTTTAACCGAGTATTGGAAGAAAGACAAAACTTTGATCCGGTTGGACACTATTCCAGACCTGATGTTTTACAATTAGAAGTAAATAGGAAAAGACAGAGTTCAGTCAATTACAAGAAGGAATAGCCTCCTTATCCTCAACCCTTGTCTGAGAAAAGACTGAGCTTAAAGCCTCATACATAGAAACTTAACTGACAATAAATCTGAAATTTAAAAACCTTAAAAATTTCGGAACCGTTTTCTTAGTATTCCTCTAGTAAATAGTGAGTTAATGAACTGAATTAAACTATTTTTGGAGTATGGATGCAATAAGCATGGACCGGACCATTTCATTCGGAGGTTTATTTCGAATAAGCAGGCCTATCAACCTGCTCATGGTTGCTTTTGCCCAAATTATGACGGCCTATTTTTTGGTAAATACTTCCCATTCAGGTCTCCCGGTACTGAGGGATTACCATTTATATTTAATGGTATTTTCTACGGTTATTATTGCAGCTGCTGGGTACATGATCAATGATTATTATGATGTGAAAATTGACTATGTCAACCGCCCAAATGAAGTGGTTGTGGGAAAAGGTATTAAAAGAAGGGTGGTAATATTCCTACACACCATTCTTAACTTTACAGGAATCGGATTAGGGTTTTTAGTCTCCCCTTCCATTGGCTTGGTGAATTTCTTTGCAGCATTTCTACTTTGGCTTTATAGTAACAGATTGAAAAGAGAACCTTTTATTGGGAATCTTTCAGTTGCTTTCTTGACTGGAGTCACGATTTATATGATTGCCATCTACTATCAAAAATCGGAATTGCTCATTTTAACCTATGCGATTTTTGCCTTCTTTTTAAACTTGATTAGGGAAATCCTTAAAGATATTGAAGATCGACCAGGAGATCGAAAACATGGCTGCAGGACTTTACCCATTGTCATTGGCTTTCATAATACCAAAAAAGTGATTTTTGCCATTGCTTTGTCTTTTGTCATCTCCATCCTAGTCGTAGCCATTAAAATCAACTCGCCAAACTTATTCTATTACTTTGGAGTGATGGGAATGTTCTTTGGTTTATTTATGTATCGCATTTATCATGCAGACAGAAAATCCCAATTTACCCAGCTCAGTGCATTTGCAAAAGTCCTGATGCTAGTCGGAACCTTAAGTATGGGATTGCTTTAGTCAGTCAAAGTGCTCTAGATTATTTTGCGGCTTATTGCACTCATCCCAATCATTTTATATGGTTTTTAATTCAAATACTTCCTTCTAATACTACAATTCAAAAAATCTCCATTCATTAATTTTTAGCAATTCCCTTTCAACTTCCCTATTTTCGGGCAAATTTTTAGATTATGCTGAACAGCAAACTTCTGGTAATCAAAATAGGCTCTAATGTATTAACTCAGGAAAACGGACTTCCTGATTTGATACGGATGGAGGAATTGGTGAATCAAATTCATCGACTCATCAAATCTGGCAAAAAGGTAGTACTGGTGAGTTCCGGTGCAGTAGCGTTTGGAAGACAGGCCATCCCACTTTCCAAAAAATTAAACCCGGTTTTTAAAAAACAAATTTGGTCTTCCACTGGTCAGGTAAGACTGATCAATCAATACCAGAATCTGTTCGAAAAACATGGTCAAGAGGTGGCACAGATCCTCGTAACAAAAGAGGATTTCCGGGACAGGAAGCATTTTCTAAATATGAAAAACTGTATTCAGGCATTGCTCTCTCAAGGGATTCTCCCCATTATCAACGAAAATGACACCGTAACCATCACAGAATTGATGTTTACTGATAATGATGAACTGGCAAGCTTAGCAGCAGCTATGATCAATGCCGATTCACTGCTACTGTTAACCAATGTAGACGGCATATTTACAGGAAACCCTTCAGACCCATCCTCTAAACTTATTGAAAAAGTCTCTTCCACCTTACCGGAAGTAAGTAAGTATATTTCCGCAACCAAATCCTCTTTTGGGAGGGGTGGTATGCTCACCAAATACGCCATGGCAAAAAAATCTGCCAATTTGGGAATTCAGGTAATCATTGCGAATGGCAAAAAAGACGGGGTGTTAGACGAATTTGCCTCCCAAAAACTCCGTTGTACTTGGTTCGAACCAAAGAGAGCTAAACAAGGAGTAAAAAAGTGGTTGGCACATGGAACTGAATATTACAAAGGAGAACTTATAGTGAATGAAGGGGCCAAAAACTCACTCCATTCGGAAGTGATTCGAAGCCTACTGCCCATAGGGATCACCCAAGTAATAGGAGAATTTTCCAAAGGTGACATCTTAGTGATCAAAGATGAAAAAGGGGGAAAAATAGGGCTGGGAAGAGCCGAATATTCCAGCAAATTAGCGTTGGAAAGAATAGGCCAAAAAAATCAAAAAGCATTGATACATTACGATTACCTCTATATTTTCGATTATGACTGAGTACCAACACATCTTTGAAGAAGTCAAAATGGGAGCAAGAAAACTGACTGGCATCACGAATGATCAAGTCAATTTTGTACTTCATAATTTAGCTGTTCTAGCAGTGGAAAATGCTCCTTTTCTTTTAGAAGAAAACGAGAAAGATCTTCAAAGAATGGACCCCGAAAACCCCATGTATGATCGTCTGTTGTTGACAGAAGAACGTATCGCAGGGATTGCAGGTGAACTGGTACAAGTCAGCGCATTACCTAGTCCATTGCATCAGGTGTTGGAAAGCAAAACCCTTGAAAATGGATTGGACTTACAGAAAATAACAGTTCCACTTGGTGTGATAGGAATCATTTATGAGGCCAGACCCAATGTGACCTTTGATGTTTTTTCGTTGGCCCTCAAATCTGGAAATGGTTTAGTATTAAAAGGAGGTTCTGATGCGGATCATTCCAACAGGGCAATTATGAGCCTTATTCATCAGGTACTTGAAAATCATGGTTTGCCTGTATCTGCATTTCAGCTTTTGCCGCCGGAAAGAGCTTCTACCAAGGCCTTATTGGAAGCAATAGACTTTGTGGACGTCATTATACCTAGAGGATCTCAGGGTCTGATCAATTTTGTTAGAGAAAATGCAAAAGTACCCGTCATAGAAACTGGGGCAGGAATTGTTCACACTTATGTCGACGAATCAGCGGATTTAGACAAAGCTGCGGCAATCATTCTAAACAGTAAAACCAGAAGGCCAAGTGTTTGTAATTCGTTGGATTGCCTGATTGTCCATGAGTCTATTCTTCCAAATCTCAATGATTTGATAGCGCCTCTTCTTCAAAAAGGAGTTCAAGTATTTGCAGATCCAAAATCCTTGGAGGCACTAAATAAAAATGAACTCATTTCTTTAGCAGAAGAGTCCCATTTTGGAACGGAGTTTCTCAGTTTAAAAATAGCAATTAAAACAGTGTCGAATTTAGATGAGGCCTTGGACCATATCGCAACTTATTCTTCCAAACATTCGGAAGCCATCGTATCGAATACTCAAGAAAACATCGATCGTTTCCTTTTGGAAGTAGATGCCGCAGCCGTTTATGAAAACACCTCCACTGCATTTACAGATGGAGCTCAATTTGGCTTAGGAGCTGAGATTGGCATCAGCACCCAAAAACTACATGCTAGAGGGCCAATGGCTTTAAAAGAACTTTGTAGCTATAAATGGGTCATCCGTGGTAATGGACAAGTGAGGGATTAGTTTGGAGTTATCAATGAACAGCTTACAGTCTGTCACCTTTCAATTTTGTTTGTAGTAGACCGAAGAATCAAGCACTAAAAAGTATGAAAATTCAGACTGGAAACTAAATAGATACAATATTTATTTATAGTTAATCGCCATCAGAAGATTTTTCATCATCATTCCATTTCTTTAAAAAAACACCTGGCCCCTTCGCTCCTTTCCGAGAGAATTCCATTATTTTCGCAGTATTCGATTAAAACCAAAAGCCCTTGAAACGTCTTGCCATATTAGCATCAGGAAGTGGTAGCAATGCCGAAAAAATCATGGAGCATTTTCAAAACTCTGATAAAGCAAAAGTAGTTTTGGTTGCATCCAACAAGGCCGATGCATATGTGTTAGAGCGCGCAAAAAAGTTTCAGGTCCCCACTTTCACCTTTACAAAAAAAGAAATGGAGGAGGGAGTATTGTTGAAAAAACTGGAAGAAGAACAAATTGAGTGGGTGATTTTGGCAGGATTCCTACTAAAAATTCCAGATGCTCTTACCCGTGCATTCCCTAATCACATGGTTAACATTCACCCGGCATTACTTCCAAAATTTGGAGGAAAAGGCATGTACGGTGCTCATGTTCATGAGGCTGTAAAAGCAGCTGGAGAGAAAGAAACCGGCATTACCATACATTTGGTTAATGAAAATTATGACGAAGGGAAAATAATTTTTCAGGCCCACACCGCTATTGATGAATTGGACACTCCCGACAGTATTGCTGCCAAAGTACATGAATTGGAACATAAATATTTTCCAAAAGTGATTGAAGGGTTACTTTGAATTAATAGCCCAAGTAAAACGAAGCTCAAAAACCCAAAATCATCCAATAAATTAAGTATATAATTAATCTTTTAATTACAATTCATTGTTTGAATAATTATATTTTCTACTTATTTTAAAAAATCAAAATTTATTGATTAAGCAATCTTTTTCCCAATACCGAAAACTAACCACCTTTTCAAATAACTGCTTAATCAATTAGGAATCTGCACATTACAAGTAAACTTAAAATGATCCTCTGGTGAGTTATGAGGAGAACGTGTCTCAATTCCTATTCAGTTTAGTCACCAAAATATTTTGTGAGAATGGAAAAATATAAAAGTTTGCATAAGTGGATGATTATCCCTTTGGTATTAATGCAGTTGGGGATTTTCAGAGACTATTGGGGAGATTTTACTGAAAACGCATGGTCTGTCCATATTCATTACATCACTGGAACCATTTGGTATATCTACCTCATCATCCAACCCTACTACGCAACCCATGGCATGCTGGAAAAACACCGCACCAATGGCATTATTGGAATGTTCCTAGCAGGTGGGGTAGGGATTACTGCCTTTAGCATGATGTATAGAGACATTAGAACTACTCAATTATCCATGGCAGAACCAGAGAGGTTTGGACCTTTTGAACCTTGGTTTTTCTTTGGCGTGGCATCTGTTGAAATCATCATGATCCTGGCGTTTATTTATGCTGTCATAAAAAGTATCCTCACTCGAAAATCCTTGGAAGATCATGCTTGGTGGCTAACTTCTACCGTATTTTTAATCATGATGCCTGCGCTAGGACGTGGAATTCAAAATTTACATATAGGAATTATGATTGATGATTGGCCAAACATTCCAATAATGCCATCCATATATCTGACACAAGCAATCATTATAGGTATTTTGTTACTTGCGGCCTGGAAGTTTAACAAACTAAAGCATCCCGCTACCTATTTGGCAGTATCTATCAACCTTATTATTTGCTTATTAGAACCACTAGGTAGGTCAGAAGCAATACAATCATTCTTGACTACCATTATTAAAGGATAATCTAAATAGACAGTCCATTTAATAGGCAGTCCATCCACCATCTGCAGTCAAGACTTCTCCATTTACAAAGGATGAATCCTCAGTAGCTAGAAATAAGGCAATTTTAGCTATCTCCTCGGGTTCTCCCATTCTTGGCATGGAGCCAGCTCCCGAACTGCAAAGCTTGGCCCCTTCCTCATCGGGTGAAGCATCCTGCATGATATTGGTATTGACTCCTCCGGGCGCTATGACGTTGCTTCTAATGCCTTTTTTTGCATACATAAACCCAATATTTCTGCTCATTCCAATAAGGGCATGCTTCGAAGTTGTATAAGCTAAACCAGCTCTTGCCCCATGGGTTCCACCTATTGAGGAAATATGGATCATCAGCCCTTTTCCCTGTTTTAGCATGGGATTGATTACTTCCCTAGCAACATAAAAAGGGCCGTTGATATTGACTCCCATTACTTTCTCCCAGCGTTCATTTGTCACCTTATCCAATGGGGTAAAATCATCCATAATTCCTGCATTATTGACAAGAATATCAATGGAACCAAATTCCAACTGGGCTGCATGAATCATTTTTTTGACCTGACTTTCATTGGATACATCACATTTTAATCCAATGGCATGACCACCTTCCATCCGGATCATTTCTGCAGTATCCATAGCATCATCAGGATTTAAGTCCACCACCACTACTTTTGCTCCATTTAAGGCAAAAAGTCTAGCAATTGCTTTTCCCATTCCAGAAGCTGCTCCTGTGACAACCGCCGTTTTATTTTCCAACTTTTTCATTTTTATGAGTTTTATTTTGGGTTTCTGCTTGAATCATATTCTCAATGCCTTTCAGTAATGCATCGGGATTAAAAGAAATACTATCTATTCCTTGAGCTATTAAAAATTGTGCAAAAGCTGGATTGTCGCTAGGAGCCTGTCCACATAATCCAATTTTTTTTCCTTCCGCTCTTGCCACACGAATTACTTCTGAAATCATCCATTTGACAGCTGGGTTCTGCTCTTCAAAAAGTTCACTCAATACCTCTGAATCCCTATCCACTCCCAAAGTGAGTTGCGTTAAATCATTGGATCCAATAGAAAATCCATCAAAAATCTCCGCAAATTCATGTGCCAAAATCACATTAGAAGGGATCTCCGCCATCACATAAACTTCCAATCCATTTTCTCCCTGCCTGATCCCCTCTTCTTGAAGTATTTGGACCACTTTTCTCCCTTCCTCTGGAGTTCTGCAAAAAGGGATCATCACTTTTAAATTTTCTAAACCCATCTTGTCCCTCACCCTTTTTACCGCAGCACATTCCAATGCAAACCCCTCCCGGTAGCGCTCATGGTAATATCGGGAAGCTCCCCGAAATCCAATCATTGGGTTCTCCTCATCAAATTCAAATTGGTGTCCCCCTATTAAATTGGCATATTCATTTGACTTAAAATCGCTCATTCTTAAAATCACATCTTTTGGATAAAATGCAGCGGAAATAGTCCCAATAGCTTGGGATAGTTTATCAATGAAATATTCTTTTTTATCAGTGTATCCTTCACACAATTCCTCAATCAGTGCTTGCTCTTTTTTATCCTTCAATTGATCAAAATTCACCAATGCCATTGGATGGATCCGAATGCTATTATTTACTACAAATTCCATTCGCATTAGGCCTACTCCTTGGTTTGGGAAAAAAGAAAGATTAAATGCTTTATCAGGATCAGCTAAAATAAACATGGGTTTTGTTTTTGGGAGAGTCAATCCATGAAAGTCATGTTCTGTAGTCTTCCATTTCAATTTTCCTTCATACACTTTCCCGATTTTCCCAGATGAATTATCCAAGGTTACCATATCACCATTACTAAGCGTTTCCATAGCTCCTTCAGCTCCAACAATTGCCAAAGCCCCCACTTCTCTGGCCACAATCGCGGCATGACTGGTCCTCCCCCCTTTTGTTGTTATGATTGCTCCTGCTTTTTTCATAACAGGGTCCCAATCTGGGTTGGTGATTTCAGTGACTAAAATGTCACCTTCCTCCAATTTCTCAGCCTCAGTAGGCGAAAGAATGATTTTTACTTTGCCCGAGGTAATACCTCCTCCAATTGCATATCCCGAACAAAGCAATTCCCCTTTTTCTACAAGAGAATATTCCTTCAGCAGATAAGGATCTTTTTCAGCATGCACTGTTTCCGGTCTAGCTTGTACAATAAATAAGTCACCCGAAAAACCATCCTTCGCCCATTCAATATCCATAGGCATCCCGTAATGATTTTCAATCTTGATCGCCCATTGACCTAATATTTCAACTTCCTCATCATTCAATACAAAAGCTTTTTGCTTTTCCTTACTGGTATCCAAATTGACTACTCCTCCATCCTCAGAATAAATCATGGTTTTGGTCTTTGAACCTACCTTCTTGGAAAGAATAGCTCTTTTACCTTTTTCAAGACTTGGCTTAAATACCAAAAACTCATCAGGAATGACTGCTCCTTGTACGATATTTTCCCCTAACCCCCAACAACCCGTAATCAAAACCGACTGGGTGAAGCCTGATTCAGGATCTATGGAAAAACAAACTCCACTACTGGCCTTATCGGCTCGGACCATCAATTGAACTCCCACAGAGAGCGCAATTTCCAGATGATCAAACCCTTTGTCATGCCGATACTTGATAGCCCTGCCATTATATAAAGAAGCAAAACAGGAACGGACCGCTTTCAATAATTCCTGCTTCCCATTGATATTCAAAAAAGACTCGTGTAATCCTGCAAAACTAGCTCCAGGAAGATCTTCCGCAGTCGCACTACTTCTCACAGCTACATCTGGATCTGTACGATTTGGTCCTCCTATATTTTGGTAAGAGTGAACAATTTCTTTAGCTAGACTATCTGGAATCTTCCCTTGCAAAATCAAGGACTTTATTTCCTCTGAAACTTCACGGAGATTGGAAAAATTATCTAGATCCAATTTGGAAAGCTTTTCCTGAATGGATTGATTGAGCTTATTTTCTTTTAAAAAAAGTCTATATCCCACCGCTGTCACTGCAAATCCATTGGGGATACGAATTCCTAATGGAGTAAGCTTTTGATACATCTCACCAAGAGAAGCATTTTTCCCTCCTACTTTAGAAATATCTCCAATCCCTATTGTTTCAAAAGAAATCACTAAATCATTCATAATCCACGTTATCTAAACCAAATGAATGATACAATTTACCCATTTTAAGGCCATGGGTTCATGATGCAAAAGGGGTCAATTCATGATATTAATCAGCTAATTAAATGAATACGCTAGATTCCTATTCAAGATTTCTTTTAACCCCTATCTGGATCTAGTCTTATGAATTAGATAGAGAAACAGGTCCTTTCAAACCCTCTCAGCATAAGGCACCTATGCTCAATTAACTTTCTGAAACAATAAATTCTAGCCAATACTGACATCTTTTTCCCACTTCATTATTAAAAAAGAATTTAATTTAAGTAATTGCTACTTAATAAAAATTATTAATTAAGTATAAAACTTGACCACATTGAAAACCACTTACTTCTCTTTTATTTTTCTCTTGACACTTATCTTGAGTTGTTCAGCGCCCACCGAAAATGAACAGGAAACATCACAAAACGCAGCGACACTTACTTCTGATCCTGTAATTATGGCCTATTATGTCGCAGAACGTAATTATCAACCTGAAAAAATTCCTGTTGAAAAGCTGACCCATATCATTTATTCATTTACCAATGTCATAGATGGTGAAATGAAATTTAGAAATGAAGAAGCAGCAGGACCTAAATTAGAAGCATTGGTCAAACAAAAAGCGCGCAATCCTAATCTGAAAGTCATGATTGCATGCGGAGGCTGGGGAGCTGATGGATTCTCTGATATGGCCTTGACTGAAGAAAGCCGAACTAAATTCATCAAGAGTGCCTCAGAATTTATTGCAAAATACAATCTTGATGGAATGGACATGGACTGGGAATACCCGGGAATATCAGGTGCGGGAACCATGGCTAGACCAGAGGATACAAAGAATTTCACAGCCTTGATGAAAGGATTGAGGGAAATGCTGGATCAATTCGAAACCCCGAAAATTTTAACATTTGCATCCGCAGGGTGGAAACGCTATTTCGACTTCATTGAAGTAAATGAAGTCATGAAATATGCAGACTACACCAATGTCATGACTTATGATCAGGTTTCAGGAGTATCAATTTATACGGGACACCATACTCCTCTTGGTGATGTAAAAAAGGGAGATATTGAAGGAACTCCTTTTCAGACACACTTGGACAGTTTATATGAAAATGGCAACAAGCTTGATCCTGACCCTAGATCAGCTGAAAAAATAGTGGACTTCCTTATTGAAGAAGGTGTGAATCCTAAACAGATTGTTATTGGAAGTGCATTTTATGGAAGAGTTTGGAAAGGTGTTCCACCAGTAAACAATGGGCTTTATCAGTTGAGCGGTGGCTTACAAATAGGTTGGATGGCTTATCATCAAATCAGGGAAAAATATGAACCCGATGGAAAATTCAAACGCTATTGGGATGAAAAAGCCAAAGCCCCATACATGTATAATGATGAGGATAGCTTGTTTGTTTCCTATGACGACACGGTTTCTGTTGCCTTAAAAACTGAATATACCATGGAAAAGGGACTGGGTGGCATTATGTTCTGGGAACTTGGAAATGACACCAAAGAAGCAGGAAGCTTACTAGATGCAATTTATAAATCTGCCAACGATTAAATTTGCGCCGATTAAAAATCGAAAAGGTGCAGCTTCCAACACGTTGGAAACTGCACCTTTTTTTCGTTGCTAACACAGATTTTTTAAATGATGGTCATCTTTCTAACCTATAGAGCAATCATTATTCAAAAATATATTTCATTTGGCAAGCTAAGAAAAATGAGAAACCATGGATTAGAGTCACGTAAAGGATGTATTAGAATACTCTATATCGGCTACTCCCCAACTTGAATATTTTTTTTTCAATAGAAAAACTCCATCCTTTTTCCTTTTTCGAGTTTGCTCCAAATTATATTTTATTTACTCCTCCTTTAGGTCTTTTTTCCTACCTTTGCATTCCGCTTTGGCGGACAAGGTTATCCTTTAGAAATCAAACAAATCCATTCCCAAATGGCAACAAAGAAAATTCAATCTGCCCTCATCTCTGTCTTCTATAAAGACAATCTCGAACCTATCATTGCCCTATTAAAAAAACACGGTGTAACCATCTATTCCACTGGTGGCACCCAAAAGTTTATTGAAGAGCAAGGCGCAGCAGTTGTTCCTGTTGAAGAATTGACCAGCTATCCATCTATCTTCGGCGGAAGAGTAAAAACCCTTCACCCAAAAATCTTTGGTGGTATTCTATATAGAAGAGATAATGAAGGAGATCTTTCCCAAGCCGCAGAATACGATATTCCTGCCATAGATTTGGTGATTGTTGATTTATATCCTTTTGAAGAAACTGTAGCATCTGGTGCTTCTGAGGCTGACATCATTGAAAAGATTGACATTGGTGGTATTTCCTTGATCCGTGCAGCGGCCAAAAACTTTAAGGATGTAACCATAATAGCCTCCAAAGATCAATACCAAGAGTTGGAGCAAAGATTAACAGATCAAGATGGGGCAACCACCTTAGAAGACCGTCGTTATTTTGCTGCCCAGGCTTTCCAAGTTTCTTCCAATTACGATACACATATCTTTAATTACTTCAACAGAGCTGAAAACATCCCAGCTTTGAAAGTATCTGAAAACAAAGCAAAAGCGCTTCGTTATGGGGAAAACCCTCATCAAGCTGCTCATTTCTATGGAGACATGGAGGCACTTTTTGACCAATTGAATGGAAAAGAACTTTCTTATAACAATTTGGTGGACGTGGATGCAGCAGTGAATTTGATTGCTGAATTTAAAGGAGAAACTGCTTTTGCGATCTTAAAACATACCAATGCTTGCGGAGTTGCTTTGGCACCAACTGTGAAAGAAGCCTACCAAAAAGCTTTCCAAGCAGATACTATTTCAGCTTTTGGGGGTGTTTTGGTTACGAATCAAACTGTAGACAAAGAAGCAGCTGAAGAAATGCATTCATTATTCTTCGAAGTATTGATTGCTCCTGAATTTACTGAGGAAGCATTGGAAGTATTGATTTCAAAGAAAAACAGAATTTTACTTCGTCAGAAAATCGACCTTCCAGGTACAAAAATGATAAAAACACTTCTGAACGGAGTGATTGAACAGGATAAAGATCTTGCTACTGAAACTAAGGAAGATTTTAAAGTAGTCACGCAGGAAGTTCCAACTGAAAAGGAAATGGATGCAATGGTATTTGCAGCTAAAATCTGTAAACACACCAAATCCAACACCATTATCTTGAGCAACGACAATCAAATGTTTTCTTCAGGAGTTGGACAAACCTCACGTGTGGATGCATTAAAGCAAGCTATCACCAAAGCGCATGAATTTGGTTTTGAATTGAAAGGAGCTGTCATGGCATCTGATGCTTTCTTCCCATTCCCAGATTGCGTGGAGATTGCAGGAAAAGCTGGAATCACAGCGGTAGTTCAGCCAGGTGGGTCCATTAAGGATCAGTTGAGTATTGATTACTGTAACGAACATGGAATGGCGATGGTCATGACAGGAGTTAGGCACTTTAAGCACTAAAAAGCATCAACTAATTAAATAATTATAAGTATCTAGACCTCCTGATTAGAATTAATCGGGAGGTCTTTTTATTCTTACATGATTCTTTAATCGAGTTCAAAAATTTCAAATGATTTGAGTAAATCCAGGACTTATCTATTTTAAAAAATACTTTATTTCCGATCCTAATATTCTATTTTGCAGCCCGATTCCGAACCGTATCAAACGGATCACGTTACCCAGTAATTATCGGATTCAAATTCGTACTTTTGAAGACTTATGAAATCGCATCAATTAAAGCTATACAACACTCTTTCCCGCAAGAAAGAGAACTTCCAAGCAATTAACCCTCCATTTGTAGGCCTCTATGTCTGCGGACCGACCGTCTACGGAGACGCACATTTGGGTCATGCACGTCCAGCGATCACCTTTGATACAGTCAATCGCTATTTAACTCATTTAGGGTATCGGGTACGATATGTCAGAAACATCACGGACGTAGGGCACTTACAAGGGGATGCAGACGAAGGAGAGGATAAAATCGCAAAAAAAGCCAAACTCGAGCAATTGGAGCCCATGGAAATTGCGCAGCAATACACGGATTCCTATCACAGAGACATGGCTTTATTGAATACATGGAAACCTAATATTGAACCCAGAGCGACAGGACATATTCCAGAGCAAATTGCCTTAGTGGAAGCAATTTTGAAGGAAGGATTAGCTTATGAAGTCAATGGCTCCGTCTATTTTGACACCTTGAAATACAATGAAAAAACTCCTTATGGACGACTTTCAGGAAGAGTAATCGATGAATTAATGAGTGGGAGCCGTCAACTGGACGGGCAAAGTGAAAAGAGAAACCCTGTAGATTTTGCTTTATGGAAAAATGCAGCTCCTGAACATCTGATGAAATGGGATTCTCCTTGGGGAGTGGGCTTTCCAGGTTGGCACTTGGAGTGTACAGCCATGAGTTCAAAATACCTAGGAACAACTTTCGATATCCATGGCGGTGGCATGGACTTGATGTTCCCTCACCATGAATGTGAGATCGCTCAAGGAAATGCCTGCAATCATAAGGATCCGGTAAATTATTGGATGCATAACAACATGATCACCATCAATGGTCAAAAAATGGGTAAATCTCTTGGAAACTTCATCACTCTTCAAGAACTATTCAACGGAGACCATGACTTATTAGAGCAGGCTTACAGCCCAATGACCATTCGCTATTTTATTCTGACTGCACATTATAGATCCACCTTGGACTTTTCTAACGAAGCCCTAAAGGCGGCGCAGAAGGGTTATAAAAAGCTAATCAATGGCTTGAGGATAGCGAAAATGTTAGAATACCAATTTGCAGAGGATACCTCCATCGATGAAAAGCAGGTGGGGCAAATTGAAAGCAGCATTAGTAGTGCTTACAGAGCGATGGATGATGACTTTAATACAGCACAGGCCATTGGTCATTTATTCAATTTATTGAAGAAGATTAATTCCATGTATACTGGCCAGTTGAAACCGGCTGCTTTGGGTGAGGAGGTATTCAATCAATTGATTCAAATATTTATCACCTTCGTGGAAGATATTTTAGGATTGCTTGAAGAAAAATCTGACACCCAACAACAGATGATTTCTTTGCTTCTCAACTTGTATACGGAAGCAAAAACTGCCCGTGATTATGCAAAAGTAGATGAAATAAGAGCGGGATTAAAAGAAATAGGTTTTGTGGTAAAGGACATGAAAAATAAAATTGACTGGGCATATGAAGAATAAATTGTGGCTCATAGCCCTATTAATTTTAGCTTGGTCCTGTAGTTCTCCGGAAAAGAAAACCGAAAACGTAGCTGAGGTCCTTGTAAAACCCTACCCAGGCTTTTCATCGGACTCTGCCTATGCATTTATCAAGAAGCAAGTAGATTTTGGCCCTAGGGTTCCAATGACCTCTGGCCACCGAGAAACCAAAGAATGGATCATTTCAAAATTTGAAAGTTATGGAATGAGCGTTCAAACTCAGGATTTTGAAGCAAAGACTTACGACAATCTTACTTGGAATCTTAGTAATATCATTGCCTCCTATAATCCAGCTGCAACCAAAAGAATTATGCTATCTGCACATTGGGATAGTAGAAGAATTGCAGACAAGGATTCACAGAATATGGATCAACCTATTGATGGAGCAAATGATGGGGCGAGTGGAGTTGGTGTGTTGCTGGAAATCGCCAGAAGCATCCATTCTCAAGATTTGAAACCGGATGTTGGAATTGACTTTATCCTTTTTGATGGTGAAGATGATGGAGAGCCGGATCAAACCACTTACCGCAATCCTTCCCAAGATTTTTGGTGGTGTTTAGGTTCTCAGTATTGGTCTGGAAACAAGCATATCCCAAATTATACCGCTTATTATGGTATTTTATTAGACATGGTAGGTGCCAAAGGAGCACATTTTTATAGAGAAGGCTATAGCAGAAAATTTGCAGCTGGAATCCTGAGAAAAGTTTGGGAAAATGCCGCCAAAATAGGACATGGGGATTTCTTTGTTAACAGAGATGCTGCTGAGATCTTGGATGATCACGTCTTTGTCAACACCAAAGCAGGAATTCCTATGATCGATATTTTGGACTTTTCTCCTGATTATGGCTTTGGACATTATCACCATACCCATAGCGATAATATGGAATTGATTGACCGCAGAACCTTGCAAGCGGTGGGAGAAACCGTTTTATTTACGGTTTACCAAGAGTAAAATGGTATCTTTCAAATTAATCTTTGTCTGAAATGCATCTAGTTGCATTCATGCTAACCTAAATTTAATCATGAAAAAAGGGCATCAGGTCACCATGAAGGAAATTGCCAAGAAATTGGGAGTTTCTGTTTCCACCATTTCCCGTGCGCTAAAAGACTCTCCAGAATTACATCCGGAGACCAAGAGAAAGATTGTGGAAATGGCGAAAGAGATGAATTACCAACCCAATCTTTTGGCCCAAAGTTTAAGGATTAGCAGAACTAAGACTCTTGGTGTAATAGTACCTGAAATTACTTCCCACTTCTTTGCATCCTGTATCAGTGGTATTCAAGATCAAGCAAATGTACGGGGATACAACGTAATGATTTGTCAGTCCAATGAACATCTTGAGTTGGAAATTGCCAATATCAAAACTTTAGTAGCCAGCCAGGTCGATGCCCTTTTGATCTCATTGAGCAGGGAAACCAACCATTACGAACACCTTTTTGAACTCTATAATCGAGAGATTCCATTTGTGCTTTTTGACAGAGTACAAGAAGATATTCCTGTCTCCAAAGTCACATTTAACGATGTGGGAGGGGCTTATCAAGTAACCAAACATTTATTGGAAATGGGATGTAAACGGGTCATGTACATTTCTGGCCCTGAAGATTTATACATTAGTAAAAAAAGAAAAGAAGGATATTTGAAAGCCTTGACCGAATTTGGTGTTGCAGAAGATCCAAGTTTGATCAAAGTTACTGACTTGACCTCTGAAGGCAATATAGCTGTAGCAGAAGAAATCCTACAAATGGAGGAAAGACCTGATGGAGTCTTTTGCATGATTGATCCTGTAGCAGTGGAAGTATTAATCCATTGGAAAAGCAACGGAATAAAAATTCCCCAAGACATCGCATTGGCAGGATTCACAAACAACCCAACTTCGGCAGTAATTGAACCCCCATTGACCACCGTTTCTCAACCAGGTTACGAAATGGGTAAATTGGCTGTAAGTCACCTTTTGGATCAATTGGATGGGATAGCCTCAGATGACCCCATTTCAATCGTATTGGAAACCACTCTTATCCCAAGGCAATCCACGCAAATCAGTAAATAAATGCGCGAAATTATAGCCAACTCCTTTGTTGAGATTTTCTCTCAAGAGCCTCTTCTTGCCTTTGCCCCTGGTAGAATTAACCTAATCGGTGAACATACAGATTATCAAGAAGGCTTTGTTTTCCCTGCTGCTGTAGCCCAAGGAATCCATTTCGCCATTCAAAAAAACAATAGTAAATCTGCGAGAATACATTCCCTTGATTTTAATGAAGATTTCGTATTTGACGTCAAATCTTTTTCTCCAAAAAAAGGTCATTGGGCGAATTATATCATGGGTATGGTCTCCCAATTCAAACAAGCAGGATATGAAGTTGCAGGATTTGATATGGTTTTTGGAGGAAATATTCCAGTTGGCTCGGGTTTATCCTCTTCAGCAGCTCTTTCTGTTGGAGTTGGAACTGCAATTTCCGGTTTATTCGATTTCAACATCCCCAAAAAATCTCTAGCCTTATACGCTCAAAAGTCAGAGCAGCTATTCGAAGGGTTGAATTGTGGAATCATGGACCCGTATGCATCTGCATTCGGTAAAGCAGATCACGCCTTGCTGCTGGACTGTAGAAGCAATTCACATGAAGAAGTCCCAATTTCACTTGGGCCATATTGTTTGCTATTAGTCAATACAAAAGTAAAACATAAACTAGCCGATTCTGCTTATAACAAAAGAAGATCTGCTTGTGAGGAAAGTGTTGAAATTTTATCTCATACATTTCCTGACATTAAAACCTTAAGAGATATTTCTGAAACAGATCTTCCAAAGGTAAAATCCATCTTATCTATCGAGCTTTTCTCAAAAGCAAAGCATGTGATTTTGGAAGACGTCCGAGTTCATCAGGCAGGTGAAAGTTTAAGAAGGGGAGAATTGGTAAAGTTTGGAAAATTAATGAAAGCATCTCATGAAAGTCTAAGCAAAGATTATGAGGTGAGCTGCAAAGAGCTTGATTTCTTGGCAGAAGAATCCTGGAAAAAAAGTTATGTACTGGGTTCCAGAATGATGGGAGGAGGTTTTGGAGGTTGTACTATCAACTTACTGGAAAATGAATACATCCCTGAATTCAAGGAATCTATCGCTAAAAGTTACTTTGATGCTTTCAACATTGAACCCGAGTTTATTGAGGTAAAACCTTCAGATGGAGCTAGAATAGTTAAATAATTAAAAATCTCTGCCAATGGTAAGAATTCTATTGTTTCAAAAAGAAATAATTTGTAATTCAGCCCGATTTGTCATTTGATTTTCGGTTATTTAATCCCGATTTATTGCAAATCCTCTAATTACAGAAAAATTGATATTATGAATTTCCCAAAAAACCTACGTACCATTCTAGTCTTAGCGGTGCTTGTAAGTTTGGGTACATGGAGTTGTAAAAACAAACGCTCCGGTTCTCCAAAAGTGCTCGTATTCAGCAAGACAGCAGGTTATTATCACGAATCTATTCCCAATGGAATTGCAGCCATACAAAAGCTTGGTTCCGAAAATGGCTTTGAAGTAGACACTACTACTCAGTCAGAAAAATTCAACGAAGAAAATTTAGCTCAATATTCCGCTGTCATATTTTTGAGCACAACTGGTGATGTATTAAATAGTTACCAGGAAGCTGACTTTGAAAGATATATTCAGGCAGGCGGAGGATATGTGGGTGTACACGCTGCTGCAGACACCGAATATGGTTGGGGCTGGTACGGTCGATTGGTAGGTGGATATTTTACTGATCACCCAGGAATAAACGATCCTAATCCTAACGTTCAACCTGGAGAAATCACCGTAGTAGATGCTAATAACCCTGCTACTTCATTTTTACCAAGTCCTTGGGCAAGAACAGACGAATGGTATAGCTATAAAAACATGAACCCCGAGGTGAATGTACTTTTAGAATTAGACGAAAACTCCTACAAAGGTGGATTTGATATGGGAGAGCATCCCATTGCCTGGTATCATAATTATGATGGAGGAAGAGCTTTCTACACTGGAGGCGGACATACCAATGAGTCTTACACTGAAGAATTATACTTAAAACACCTTTTAGAAGGAATTAAGTATGCGATTGGAGACAATCTTGAATTGGATTATTCCAAAACAACAAGTAAGAGAGTACCAGAAGAAAACAGGTTTACTAAAACTCCTTTGGCTTATGGAGTCTTTACCGAGCCTACAGAGATGACCATCCTGCCAAATTTGGATATTCTTGTAGCACAAAGAAGAGGTGAAATACTCTTCTTCGACAATGAAACAGAAGAACTGAAAGAGGTAGCTAAACTGGATGTTTATTGGAAAACTGAGGTTAAAGGAGTCAATGCAGAAGAAGGGTTGATGGGAATCCAAAAAGATCCGAATTATGCTGAAAATGGACACGTATTCGTTTACTACTCTCCTGCAGGTGATGAGGAGATCAACAGGCTTTCCAGATTTACTTTCAAGAATAATACTTGGGACATGAGCTCCGAAGTAGTGATTTTGGATATTCATTCTGATAGAGACATTTGCTGCCATACTGGAGGTTCCATTGCTTTTGACAAAGACGGAAATCTATTCCTATCATTGGGTGATAATTCTACTCCATTCAATCAGGCTGATTCAAAATATAGAAACAATGGTTTCGCTCCATTAGACCAAAGGCCTGGATATGAACAATATGACGCTAGAAGATCTTCTGGAAATGCCAATGATTTAAGAGGGAAAATCCTTAGAATTAAAGTGAATGAAGACGGGTCTTATGACATTCCTGAGGGGAACCTATACCCAGTAGGAACTGAGGGCACTAGACCTGAAATCTATGTGCAAGGGAATAGAAACCCTTATAGAATTTCAGTAGACCAGAAAAATGGTTTCTTGTATTGGGGAGAAGTGGGACCAGATTCCAATGCAGACAGCATGGCGACCCGAGGACCTCGAGGATATGATGAAGTAAACCAAGCCAGAAAAGCGGGGAACTTCGGATGGCCGTTTGCAGTAGGCAACAATTATCCTTATCATGAATATAATTATGAAACCGGAGAGTCAGGACCAGCATTTGATCCTAATGGACCGAAAAACACTTCTGTAAACAATACCGGAATCACTGAATTACCAGAACTTGCCCCGGCATTCATTTGGTATCCATATGGTGAATCCAAAGAATTTCCTCAAGTGGGATCAGGAGGCAGAAATGCCATGGCAGGTCCTGTGTATTATTCCGATATGTATACCGCAGACACTAAATTCCCGGATTATTTCGATGGAAAGGTCTTTATCTACGATTGGATTAGAGGGTGGGTCAAAGTGGTAACCATGAAAGAAAACGGCGACTTCGATAAGATGGAACCGTTTATGCCAAGCACTAAATTCAATGCCTTGATAGACATGGAAATGGGACCTGATGGCAGAATTTATATTTTGGAATATGGAAATGGATGGTTCTCCAAGAACCCAGATTCAGGACTTTCTAGAATAGATTTCAATGGTGGCAATAGAGCGCCTGTAGTTACCGATATTTCTGCAGATAAAACTTCCGGCACCAATCCACTGACCGTTACATTCACTGCTGCTTCTTCTGATCCTGAAAATGATCCTTTGACTTATACTTGGGATCTAGGAAACGGCGAAACCAAAACAACTGATGTCCCTACCCTTACCCATACATTCAATACCATAGGCGAATATGAGGTAAAAGTTACTGCTAAGGATCCTGATGGGTTAACTGGAACCAGTGGAATAGAAAGTGTTTACTCTGGAAATATCGCTCCTATTGTAACCATTTCAATAGATGGAAATCAGTCTTTCTACTTCCCTGGAAAGAAAGTATCATACAGCGTATCTGTAGAAGATCCAGATAACCCTGAATCAGCCACAGATATGAGTACCCTTTATGTTTCTGCTGACTATATCGAAGGTCTGGATCAGGCAGAGTCTGATATGGGACACAAAGTGATGACTGAAGCCATGATGGGTAAATCCTTATTTACCACTTTGACTTGTAAAACCTGTCACAAAGAAGCTGAAGCTTCAGTAGGACCATCTTATGTGGATGTAGCCAAGAAATATGGCCAAAGGGATATAGATTACCTAAAAAACAAAATTAAAAATGGTGGCGGAGGAGTCTGGGGAGAAACAGCAATGCCTGCAAACCCGGATTTAAAGGATTCTGACCTAAATGCCTTAGTAGCCTATATTCTTTCTTTGGATCAAGTAACCACTCCATCTTTACCAGCATCGGGAACAGTTGATGCGACAGCTGGAAAAACCCCGAGCCCTAATGGTGTATTAATGCTCAATGCATCCTATACAGATCAAGGAGGGGAAAATGTAAAACCTTTAACAGGCTCTACCACACGATTGCTAAAAAGCAACACTGTAGACATGGGGAATACAGGAGATTATGCTGGTGGGTATAGCAGTATGAGCTATGATGGAAATAACCTATTAATGGTCCCAAAAACTGAGGCTTCGTTCTCTATGGATGGAATTGATTTGACAGGGGTGGGTTCCGTAACTGCAATCGCTGTAACGATGGGAAGCCTTGGAGATGAGTTTGATTTCGAACTTAGATTAGATTCTCCAACTGGCGAATTGGTTGGGTCTTCTACATTTGTTCAAAAACCATCCAGCGGGCCTGAAGGAGCTCCAAACTTTGGTCCATTTACTATCCCAATTACAGGAAATGCAGATGGACAGCTTCATAAGCTATTTGTAGTTACCAAACCTAAAAATGATGGAGGATCCGGTACTTTTGTAGTATCAGGAATGACCTTCAATGCCAAATAAACCAACCTTATAATCAACTAAAAAGCCATCCCCAAATGGGGATGGCTTTTTCTTTTCTTTGAATGTATTATTTACATATCAGATGTGTGAAATAGCTAATTTTGTTTACTCAAAAATCTTTTTCATAATCAAGCCCTGAATATCTACAGGAGAAATATGGTTATCCTCAATTAAGGATTCATCCGTTGTAAAAAACACTGGGTGATCTAAACTATCCTCTGGAATTCTACCATGTGCACCCTTTACCAAAGTAGCATCCAAAGGAATCACATCCATCAAATACCGGAAGCCCAATTTCTTCTTCAAAACTTTCAATCCCACTTTGACCATAGGTAGGGAGAATTCAGGATTTATAAATAATTCCACTGGGTCGTACCCTGGTTTTTGATGAATCGCTACACATCTGGCATAATCAGGTGCTTTTGAATCATCCAACCAGAAGTAATAAGTGAACCAAGAGTCTTTATCCGCGACAACTACCAAATCTCCGGAACGCTCATGATCTAAATGATACTTCTTCTTTCCTTCTTCATCTAAAATCAGATCTACACCTGGAGTCTCCTCCAAGAGCTTTTTAACTAAAGGAAGGTCAGCCTTATCTTTGACATGAATATGCGCCAATTGGTGATCCACCACGGCAAATGCACGGCTTGTACCAGCATCTAATGTTTCCAAACCCAATTCATTTTTGACCTGGATAAGTCCCGCTTTTCTAAAAACCCGGTTGAGGTGGACAGGATTCGAAACCGAGGTGATTCCATATTCAGAAAGTAAAATCACTTCAGCTCCTTGATTTTCATAGTAAGTAATCAAGTCTTCACAAACTGCATCTATCTCCCTTAAATCTTTAGAGATCTTGGAGAAATCTATTCCATATTTCTGAAGCCCATAATCCAAATGTGGAAGGTAGATTAAGGTGAGGGTAGGATTTTTCCATTCATCTACTTTCTTGGAAGCATTCGCAATCCATTGGGTAGACTCTATATTGGCGTTAGGACCCCAAAAAGAAAATAAAGGAAATTGCCCCAACTCTTCTTGAAGCCTATCTCTTAAATCCATAGGGTGAGAATGGCAGTCAGGTATTTTTCTACCATCAGAGGGGTACAATGGCCTTGGAGTTACCTGGTAATCAGCGGTAGAATACATATTATACCACCAAAACATATTGGAAACGGTGAAATTAGGATCTTTCCCCTTAGCAATATCCCATATGTTTTTTGCTTGAACCAGCTTATTGGATTGTCTCCAAAATTTGATCTCACACTCGTCTTGGAAATACCATCCATTACCTACAATCCCATGTTCGGTAGGCCACTTCCCGGTTAAGTAGGTAGTTTGAGCAGAGGTGGTAACTGCCGGAAGAACTGGATCAATAGAAGCTTGAAGTTTATCTGAAGTCCACTTTTTTAAGAATGGGGTATGTTCACCTATCAACCTTTTGGACAAGGCCACCACATCTATGACAACCGTTTTTTTCATTTCTTCTTGATATTTTCAGTCACCCAGAGAAGTTCTCGAATGATAGAACTTTGAATATCTATGTTTATCCCCTCAGGTAATACATCCCATGTATAGGTTTCCACCTCGAGATGCTTTGAAACATCTTTTTCCTGAACCAATTCCAGTACTTCCAAAATATCAGATTGAGTAGATGATACCTGTCCATAATCCGATAAAAAAACAGGGACATGGAAGTGAATCCTCCATTCATTTTGAGTGGTTTCGGAAAGTAAATTCAACGCTTGATCTAAATCTCTATGGGATTCGATATGTCCGTTATGATCTCTTCCAATTACCTGATGTAAATAAGTGGACTCAGCAAATGGCGACAGCGTTTCTTTGATCAAGGATCTTCCAGATTCTGAATCCGGGATATTGATTTTCAATGCTGCTGAGACTTGAATCTTTCCAATCTTAATTCCCGCTGCTTCCATTGCCTTGAAAACATCAGCAGGCTTTTCATAAACCAAGGCAAAATGACAAACATCATAACATAATCTAATATGCTCTCTAATTGCCGATTCCGCATCTTGTTTGCTCATTTGAAGGGAGTCCATCAAATCTCTGGTCCCCATTGGGATCAACCAATCTTGAAAATAGGCGAGCATTTCTGCTGTATTTTCTAAAATACCATCCGGTTCTGGCTCAATATCCAAATGAAAGACTTTTCCGGTCTTCTGCTTAATCTCAATCAATTTAGTTACTACCTGAACCAAATGGGTGGTGGACTTTGTAATCGCTCGATCTAAATCATGTTGGGTATTAAACCAAAATCGATAAGACAAAGGAGAAGTAGAAATACCTCCCTCCATTTGATCAGGAAGTAATTCTGCGAGTATTTCAAAAAGTCGAATGGTATAATCTCTTCTTTCTTTGGTAGTCCAATCCGGATAATGGACCTTGTCTTTTACCACTTGTCCATGAAAGCCACCGTAGGGAAACCCATTCATGGTAAAAACATAGCAGTCATTTTCTTCCAACCAAGATTTAAACTGATGTAGTTCTTCTTGTCTTTGTAAAACCAAACTAGCTTCATTGGAGAGCCTTAATCCAATCCCAAAAGGTTGAGCGGAAGAAAGTTCTTCCTTAATATTGGGGATGTATTTTTTAAGATTTTCGAAGGTTTCTTTCCAGCTTTCTCCAGGGTGAATATTGGTACAATAAGTCAGGTGAGTTCCTTCTTTTACAATCATTATTTTTAAGAGTTTTCTGAAATAAAATGCAAAATCAATTAGTAATCAACCGGTCCGCTTGAAAGGCTTTCAATTTTTCCACAGCCGCAATAATTAGCGTTTGATCCATTTCATGAACCTCTTCTCCTCGACCAAGCTTGGACAATAACATAATGGTTAATTCTCCACCTAAATGCTCTCTAAACTCTTCCAATCCCTTCAACAACATATCACCAGAAAGTACTTCATTGTATAGATGGAACCCTAATCTTGAAAGTACCGAGACAATCCTTTGAAGTTCTTCTTCAGTAATCATCCCCTTTAAGAAGGAATAGGTAGAATCCAATGCGATCCCCATCGCTACAGCCTCTCCATGTCGGATTTCATAACCCGAAAGGTGCTCCATTTTATGGGCGGCCCAGTGGCCAAAATCCAATGGTCTGGAAGAACCCATTTCAAAAGGATCTTTTCCCGCAATATGATCTAAATGCATTTGGGCACATCTCACAATCAATTCTTGCATGGGTTCTATTTCTCTATTCGCTAGAGAAATTGCGTGATCCTCTATCCATTCAAAAAAATCCAAATCCTTAATCAATGCTACTTTGATCGCTTCGGAAATTCCGGATCTCCAATCTCTTTCATCCAATGTTTCTAAGAAATTGAAATCGTTTAACACGGCAAAAGGAGGTGCAAAAGTGCCCAAGTAATTCTTTTTACCAAATGAATTAATTCCATTTTTAACCCCCACTGCAGAGTCATTCTGTGAAAGGACGGTAGTAGGGATTCGGATTAACCTAATGCCTCTATGAGAGATGGCCGCAGCAAAACCAACCATATCCAATACTGCCCCTCCCCCTATCGCAACGATGTAAGAATGTCGGTCAATACCATATAAATGGGTAGCCTCTACTATTTTTTCATAGTACTGAAGGTCATTTTTGGAAGCTTCACCCCCTGGAACAATCAGTGGTTCGGCACATAATTTAAACTGAGCAGTATGTGCATCGGCATATTCCTTGATTTGATCCACTAAGCTAGGATGAGCTTTAGCTACTCCACTATCAACCACAAAATAGGCTTTCCCTCCTTTGCCATTGTCTAGCAAACCAGCCAAGGTATCATCTCCCTCATCAAATATGTTTTGAGAGAAAATCACCGGATAGGTATAAGGTACCGCAAATGATTGTTCTATTATTCTTTTCATCAATTACTCAATCTAAAACAGGGGCAAAAGGTTCTTTCGGCCTGCAATTTATTGCTTTAAGCATATTTTTTAGCTTAGGTCACTGCAAATTTTCTGGCCAGCCAAAGAGAAATTGGCAATAAGATTAATACCATTAAACCATATAACCATCCTGCAAATGCTGCAGACAGTGACGCATTTACTATTATCAATGAAATCACCGCGGCTTTGACTGCTTTCCCAATCAATTTTGGATCCTGTTTTTGAATGGCCTTTACCAAGGGTGGAAACACCATAAAAACAAATAGAACCACGAAAGGAATCACTTCCATAAGCTTCCCTCCAAAGCTATGAGCCAACAGAAGGATACCCGCTACTATCGCGATATACATAAATAAGCCCCCAAATAAGGCTTTTTTATTTTTCCCATGAACTTCTCCTCTACTGATCATGGTGATAGCCGATACAAATATCAATGGAATCAATCCTATAAAGGCATATTCAGAAACTAGTTCTGGAATCACGCTGATACCTAATAACAAGTTTCCTGCTCGGCACAGCCCCATATTGATAGGACCAAAAAAATGCTGATGCTTACCCCAATAATCATATAACACGGCACACAAGGCAACAGCAAATGCAATGATTGCTGAAGTCATACTGACCATTGCAGCGGCTAGTACTCCTATCACAAGAAGCAAAAATGCCATGGTAGCAGCACTTCTTATAGAGGCTCTTCCACTAGGGATGGGGCGCTCTGGTCTTTCTACTGCATCTAGATCGGCATCAAAAACGTCGTTAAAAGCTACCCCTCCTGCATAAAGTCCAATGGTAGACAACACCAACCAAGCTAATTCTATTAAATGACCACTTTCATTAGAAAAAGAAGTTAAATAAACGCCCATTCCAGCAATAGCAAAACCCGCCAAAATATCTGCTATGGCAGTGACCACATTGGCTGGCCTGGTAAGCTGCAAATGAGCAAATACCTTCGATGTATTCATGAATTAATTCTCCACACGATCGGCAGGCCCATCTACTCGGGGAACTTGGCCTCCTCTCAACACTGAATTTCCTGACATTTTCTTGGTCTGGTCTATTGGTTCAGCATTCAACCAATCCAATTCATCCATTTGACCACTCTGGGAATATGCTGTCAAAGCATTTTGATAACAGGTCAATCGAATGTGTTCTTCCGGTACTCCCATTTTACGCATCAATGCAGCAGTTTTTGGAACTGCCAATGGATCTGATATTCCCCAGTCAGCGGCAGAATCTACAATAATCCGTTCTGGCCCATATTGTTTTACAATGTCCACCATTCGCTCGCTTCCCATTTTGGTGTGTGGGTAAATGGTAAATGCAGCCCAATAGCCACGATCTAATACTTCTTTTACGGTCTCTTCATTATTATGATCCACAATCACCATATTTGGAGCCAAACCATGTTCCTCACTGACATCCATGCTTTTTGTGGTTCCTTTTTTCTTGTCACGGTGTGGAGTATGAATCATCACTGGAAGATCCATTTCTTTGGCTAGTTCTAATTGCAGTCTATAAAACTTATCTTCTGCTGCAGTTTGATCATCATAACCGATCTCTCCAATTGCTACTACCCCTTGCTTGCCTGCATATAGTGGAAGTAGTTCCATCACCTGTTCTGCCAAAGGCTCGTTATTGGCCTCTTTTGAATTTAAACCAATCGTACAGTAATGTACAATTCCAAATTGCTTGGCTCTGAAACGTTCCCACCCAACTAAACTGCTGAAATAATCTTTAAAACTAGCAGCTTCGGTGCGGGGTTGACCTAACCAAAAGGCAGGCTCTATGATCGCCACAATGCCTGCTTTTCGCATTGCTTCGTAGTCATCAGTTGTTCTGGACGTAACGTGTATATGTGGATCAATAAACATTTCCATGTCTGGTAAATTTGGGGTTCTCTACTAATTTTTTATGCTTCTTAAAAGATTTAAGCTAAAGCCATTGCTTCTTCGCCTATCCAATCCCAATTAAGCTTTCCTGATTCTATTTCGTTTTCAATTTCGCCATTCTTTTCCAAAAGGCTTTTAGCCTCAGGAAAATCCGACATACTACATGCCAATAAAGCCGCCCTTTTTTCTAATTCGCTGCCTTCTTCTACCACTTTCTTAAGGTCCTCAATATTTTTTGAATTAATAAAAGGACCTACAAACCTCCACAATTCAGGAATTACATTTCTCCCTGCAGACCATCTTTCATGAGCAAAATCGATGATAATATCAGCCAGCTCTTGGTTAGCTCGTGCTTCTGCATGCTGGATTTTGAACAGAGGGCGTTGCATAAAAATGGCTTTCACAACCATTTGATTCCAGGCGCTCTCATCGAAGTAGGTAGATGGATAAGGATTATTTAATGCCACTGCATCAAACACGGAAGTGATATTGGTCCTCAAACCTTCCCTGGCTCTACCAATCATTTCTTCTGCAAAAGGCATAATCGGCAATGCCGAGTACAAGGCCTCAATTTCAAGCATATCTCCTGTTTCAAATAGCTTTTGAAGGGTACTCTTCCAAGAAGCTGAATCAGCTGCTGGATATTGAAGTAGTAAATAAACTCTTGACGCCTGAAGTTGGCTCCATAAATCCATCCTTAGGCCCGCACATAAAGCTTGGGATTCGTGAAACTGATCCACGCTAAGTTTAAAAGGAATACTTTTAAAATATCTAGAAGCCTGACTAAAGGCCATAAAAAAATCCATTTCCTTTTCGGACAATAGAATTTTCTCTCTTTTTTGAGCTAACCAAACAATCGATTTCTCAGCAACTTGGTCACTTAGAGCCGAAAGTATGATCGTGGCAATTGGGTTTACTTGATTTGAGATAGACATATCGAATGGTATATTTCGAACGGTTAATCGAGGTCATTAAAGGTAAGGCAATATTCTAATTTTTTGAGGAAGGAATAACACCAGCGGTCAAAAAAGGGCTGTTTTTCAAGGGAAAATGAGAAAAATCATATTTCTTAAAGCCACATTTTTCAATTGCATCACCTCCTCTTTTATATACTTTTCAACGATATAAAAACTAGATCCTTTACAAAATAATTCATCATTCCTCAGAAGACTCCTTCTCACTTCTGTAAAAAGAAAATATAGGGTTTTGGATATGGGATGAACTCATCAAGCTTTGTAACTCCTGAGCTTTTTCGGGAAACTCATTTGCGATGTTATTAGTTTCTCCAGGATCCTTACTTAAATCATATAATTCCAAAATAGGCTGATCACTTTTAAATACTTCTAGTTTCACAGCTTTCCAGTTGCCTTGTCTAACTGCTTGTTTTCCTCCCTGCTCATGAAATTCCCAGTACAAATACTCATGTTCTTGCTGCTCTCCTTCTCCCACCAAGGTAGGATAGAATGAAATCCCATCGATTACCGAAGATATCTTCGCCCCCGCTACCTCAGCAAAAGTGGGAAGCAAATCCCAAAATGCAGCCACATGGCCAGTGGTAGTTCCTGCTTTGATCTTGTTCGGCCACCAGGCAATCATTGGAGCCCGAACTCCCCCTTCATATAAATCTCTCTTAAAACCTCTGAATTGTCCATTACTATCAAAAAACTCAGGATCCGCTCCTCCCTCTCGATGCGCACCATTATCTGAACTGAAAATAATTAGCGTATTATCTGAAAGACCATTCTCTTCCAACTTATCTATGACCTCACCCACATAACGATCAATCCTTTCTACCATTGCTGCAAAAGTTGCATGAGGATAAGGTTGAGACTGGTACCCTGGAATACGCATATCAGGACCATAATCAGCACCTTTACCCCCTACATAAGGTTCTTCATTTGGAAACATCTTTTTGTATTTAGCCATTAACTCGTCATCAGGGGCAGCGAGTTCTGCATGAGGAGTTACAATAGGCATAAAAAGAAAAAACGGTTTCTCCGCATTTTGATCTATAAACTCCAGAGTCTTCTCCTGAATAATATCCGGTGCGTAATCCCCAGTAGTAGTCCAATCATTACCTGGCAAATCAATTTTTTGATCATTATGCCATAAATAAGCAGGGTAATAACGGTGCGCATATCGTTGGCAATTGTACCCAAAAAACTCATCAAACCCTTGGTTCACTGGCTCTCCTGTCGATCCTATAAATCCTAAGCCCCATTTTCCAAAAGCACCAGTGACATAACCTGCTTGTTGCATGGCTTTACCAACCGTCATTACAGAATCGGGCATTGGAAACTGACCTTCAGGCTGCACCTCTGAATTACCTCTAATGGGGGTATGTCCTGTATGCAAACCAGTCAAAAAAGAAGATCTCGAAGGAGCACAAACTGTGGAACCTGAATAAAAATCAGTAAAGAACATTCCTTCTTTTGCCAGCCGGTCAATATTAGGGGTTTCAATGTATTGTTGCCCCAAGAACCCCAAGTCTCCATAACCTAAATCATCAGCAAGGATAAAAATGATATTGGTCTTTTTTTTAGCTACTGCTTCATCCTTATTCGTTGGAGACTCGCATCCGAAAAAAAGTAGGGAAGCAATCGGTAAAAAAAAAGCAAATTTGGTGGTGAAAAAGAGTTTCTTTGTCATGTACGGGTTATTTAATTTTCTATAAAAAAGCTCAACCAAGGATAACTTGATTGAGCCAATAGATTTGAATCGAATTTAAGAAAATTATTTTTCAGTCCATTCAACACCTGTGTCTTTCCATGCTTTCTCATTCGCAGAGTTTATCACTGCCTCACATACTTTTTGAGTCTCAAAAGCATCTTTAAAAGTAGGGTGGCATTCTGTACCCTCATCTAAGCTTTTAAAGAAGTCAGCTACTTGATGAATAAACGAATGCTCGTACCCAATGGAAGTTCCTGGAATCCACCATCTATCCATGTAAGGATGATCTCCATCCGTCACGTGAATTGACCTCCATCCTCTTACTTGTCCTTCATCATCGTGATCAAAATACTCCAATCTTGTCAGATCATGAAGATCCCATCTGATGGAAGCATGCTCTCCATTGATTTCAAAAGTATAAAGCGCCTTGTGACCTCTTGCATATCGAGTAGCTTCAAAAAGTCCCAAAGATCCATTATCAAAATGGCAGTGGAAAATACAAGCATCATCAATGGTTACTTCTTTCTTCTCACCTGTACCTTGATGTACCCGCTCTTTGATAAAGGTTTCTGTCATGGCAGAGACATCTTTGATTCCACCATTGATCCACATAGCTGTATCAACACAGTGTGCCAATAGATCACCGGTCACACCCGAACCTGCAGCTTCTGCATCTAGTCTCCATAATGCATCTCCTCCCTGTGGTAAATCAGGGCTGATAGTCCAATCCTGAAGAAAGTTTGCTCTGTAATGGAAAATTTTTCCAAGCTTCCCTGAAGCAACAATCTGCTTTGCTAGGGTAACTGCAGGAATTCTTCTGTAATTATACCAAACCGTATTTTGAACTCCAGCTTCTTCTATAGCATCTACCATTTTCTTTGCTTCTTCCACTGTTCTTGCCAACGGCTTTTCACAAAGAATCATTTTTCCTGCTTTAGCAGCTGCAATGGCGATTTCGGCATGCATATCATTAGGAGTACAAATATCCACTGCATCGATATCGTCTCTTTCCAATAATTTTCTCCAATCGGTTTCTACCGACTTATAGCCCCACTGTTCTGCAAATGCTTCCACCTTTTCCTTTCTTCTGGAACAAGCAGCCTGCAAAACTGGTCTATGCTCATATTCTGGGAAGAAGTCTGCCAATCGTTTATAGCCGTTGGTATGGATTCGACCCATCAAACCTGTTCCGATTAATCCTATTCGTATATATTTTTTTTCGCTCATTGTTTTTAAATCTATTATTGAAAATTGAAAAAGAGGGTGAACTACACCTCTTGATTATTGGCTTAATAATTTATTCTGACCATCCGTGAGCCTCTCTCACTTTGATCATCGCCGCCAAAATATCATTCCATGTCTGTTGATTTTCCATTACTGAATTCGGGAACATACAGCCATCCCAACAGATATGCTTAAAGGCTTTCGTTAAATTTCCATTTTCATCTCTCAACCAATATCCTGCATCATGGGTAATATCCAACAAACCATTTGGATCTGTAGCTTGGCAGTGGCGTCCTGTTTTATCATGTGATCCAGAACCGAAAACACTTCCATCATTTTGAGCCACATGGAAATCAATTGTCCAAGGTCTTAACGCATCGGTCACTGTTTTCAGAGCTGTCTCAATAGCACCTCTATCTTTCAAATCTACATCCTTTGGTAAAATCCTATGTTCTGGAGCATTATACCCCAACGTGTAAAGGAAGGTATGGGACATATCAGCCTGGAAACCAATATTTGGTCTATCCACCATTTCCATCAATTCTACCATATGTTTCCAGCTGTGCATGGCTCCCCAACAAATCTCTCCTTCTGCAGCAAGCTTCTCACCAAACCCAGCAGCAATATCACATGCTTCTCTAAAAGTATCTGCAATTTGCTTAGTATTTCCTGCAGGGTCTTTAGCCCAAGCCTCCACAGAAGAAGCTGAATCTATTCGGATCACCCCATACTTTCTGACCCCCAAGTCATTGAGCTCTTTTCCGAATTCGCAGGATTTGCGAACCATTTCTAAAAATGTTTTTCGCTGTTCTTCTGTCCCCATAGCTGCTCCAGCCCAAATCGGCGCCACCATCGAACCTATATTCAAATTATATTTTGATACTTTATCTGCAACTTTCTTTGCCTCATCAGGAGCATCTAAATTGATATGTGGCTCAAGTAAACCAATATCTACTCCGTCAAATTTCACCCCATTGACTTCAGCAGCAGCTGTCATCTCCAAAAGCGAATCAAAAGGAATTACAGGTTCGGAGTCTGGGCCCTTTCCTACTAATCCAGGCCACGTTGCATTATGTAATTTCGGGAAATTATTCATAGTTAAAAGTGGGTTTTATGTTATTGCACTTGTTTATTAAACTCGACCTATAAGTTAGGATTACTCCACTACTTTAAGGTCAGGATTATCTGGTCCAAAATGTTTTAGCATGACGATCGGATCAGTCTTGGAATGGTTCGTAATTTTCACTCCTTCTTGAGCTGCCTTTTCTGAAACAAAATACTCATCATGGGTCAACTGCCCAAATCGAATCAATGCCGGAGTCTCAATATCCCAATTATTCATCTTACCATATCCTTGCATCATGATCATTCCATAAGCCGCTGAGTCTTTAATGGTCACAGTTTGTCCGGGGAAAATGGTTAATTCTTTTGCTGAATAATCATGAGAGCGGTAACAAATCCATTTATCATCGTAGCCTTCGGCATTCATAGTGGCACGGTCCTTCACAGGTATAGGCTCCATGTAATGGTTATCCATCAAATTAGGATTGACATTCAAATCCCAATCGATCATCTCCACTAAGAGGTCATAATCGCCCCATCTATCTTTTGGAGTGGCATTCCATAACAACTCATCGGGTATAATGGCTTCATTTACCAGTGATTGGTACATCGCAAAAATATCCGAAGCTTTTTGAGGTTCGTAGGTACATAAACTTCCAGGTGCATGAAGCATTCCAGGAGGAACATTCCATCCAGTTCCCGGCTCTAACTTAAAAGCCTGAGAGTAATTCGTGATTTTATTATCTCCTTTATTGAAGTTCTTCAGACATTCTAAAATGGTCTCTTTGGAAGTTCCTGGAGCAATACCGAAAAATGTATAAGGAAAATCACCCCCATGGTTATTGACTTGGGGAGGAAAATAATAAGCTTCTGGCTTACCATTTTGTCCAGTCAATTTCCCAAACTCATCACTCGGGTGTATATGGTGCGGTAAAGGCCCCATATTATCAAAAAACTTGGAATACATAGGCCAAGACTTGTACTTATCCCAAAGTCTTTCTCCTATGATCTGACCTCCTAATTCATTGATGGCATCTTTAAGCAAAAACAATTCTGTTTTTCCATTTTCTTCAAAAGCAATATGACTCAACCCTTCATTTTTGCTTGTCAACGGTCCATTCTCTGCTGGAGTAGTAGACGAAAACCAACGCTCGTCTATACCCCCTCTGGCTCCACCTAAGGCATAATAATCATCTGGGTGCAATTTGATTCTTCTACCAGGCACACAAAATGATCTGGGAACCCAAGTGGGAGTCAATCTTAATATTCCTTCTCCTTGTTCGAGCGCTTTCTTTGCTAAACTCATTTTTATAATTGGTTAACGGGTTATTGAGTAATTATATGTTAAAAATAGGGTACTACCCCTATTTTAATCTCCTATTTAAAATCGTTTACATCCTTTCCTGTAATTGCCTCCAAGATCAAATCATAAGACTTATATTCTCCAGGCTGCAACATAATCAATGTTTGATTTTTCTTTGCTTCAGCTTGACCTATAGGGGGATTGGTAGCAGGTTCCAAAGCTGTAACATATTCATTTTCTCCCCAATGTTGCCAATGGATTAACCAAGGCAATTGCTTTTTTGAAAACGATATTTTCAACCCCAATTGAAGGGCATCATTTGCATATCCGCATACTACCTGATCTGATTCTCCATTGGAAGGATTAATAAAAGCTACATCTTCTCCAAAGCCATCATGTTCCTTTAAAGGTGGGGCACATCTAGTAAATTGATACTTTTTATTAAAGTCAGTATTATTTTCGTCGCTGGCTTTTGGGATTATTTCTCCTTGCCAAACAATCCTCGTTCCATCATCGATCAAAGGCCATCCACAATTAATATGATATAATACCATATGTGGGGCCGGAGTATTTCCTTTATTTAGCACTGTATCGCTGATCCGTATCGCGGCTGAGCCCAACTCACCTGAGATAGTCCTGGTCAATTCCAAACTGGGACCAAAAGTGCTGGTTTCTGTAATTTTTCCGACTATCTCAAAAGAAAGATCATTTCTATACAAATCTGGTTGTTTAATGGAAATCAACTCAGCAGGAATGTTACTGAAGTTTCCATGTAAGCCTCTTTCACCAGTTTCATCTGAGTTGGGAGGCCCTGCATTAGACAATCCACATGTCGTCAATAATCCTCCACCAAAAGTCCGAAGCCAATCAATTCCCTTATTGGAAAAGGGTTGTGGCGAAACATGTCCTGAATGACTTATCCAGGCCAAACTACTCTCATTAAAAAAGCAGTCTAAAATATCCAACCCTCGATCTAGGACAACCTTATACCGGAGTCCTGAACCTGTATTAATCCATGCAATTCTCACTCCCCTTCCAGAACCATTGTCCAACACAGAAGTTTCAATTCCTCCAAGTTGCTGAGAATTAGAAATTTTCCGCTTCCAGTTATCTATTTGAGCTATTTCGGGTGAGTTCATAGGATTATTTAACACCATAATTTCCATTTCAAAGGCCTGTTTTCCATCCTGTAGTGTCAGGTTTTAAAAGTTAATCGTATCCTTCAGGTATACCAAGAAGGGATTGATTAATGGTCAAATACTTAGTTAAAAAAAAGGCACCGATCGGACGCTGTATTTCCAATCGGTGCTTTTAACATTAACAATTAATCTATTCCCAACCCTATTAATTCATTTTTATCATCAAATCTTTGTACTGGACTTTCATCGGTGGCCCTACATGAACTTGTACTCCCAAGTATCCTTTCGCAGAAAAATTGGCAGGATCCTCATCATGTACCTCACTCATCAGCACACCATTGACATAATGCTTCAACACATTGCCTTTCGCAACAATATGAATATCATTCCAGTCATTCGCTTTGATTTTGGTCTTTAACTCATCTCTATCCCCAATTTCCTCTATCACATTTAATCCTTTCCATGCATTTCTTTCCACATAATCTCTAAGATTTCCTGTTGGATTTTCTTGAGGAGTAATTTTAGTCTTTTGTCCACGATAAGCTAAAGTGGTTCTTTTTCTCTCTTCATAATTCTGACCAGTGTAATTAATCTTTCCATCAATATCGGCTTGATAACCTTTTAAAGCATAAGGAACATCAGGAACCATATCACTTCTGTAATTGATGCCCGAATTACCTGTTTCAGAAATTTTAAATTTAGCTTTCAACTCAAAGTCTCCCGGCTGACCATCTTTCCAAATCAAAAATGTATTAGCCTTAAGTAAGGTTTCGGGAGTAATTACCCCCGTAATGGCCCCATCTTCCACCTTCCAGTAAGTCGGGTCACCATCCCATCCATTTAAGGTTTTTCCATCAAAAATTGACTTAAACTCACTTTGAGACTCAGAAGAGATTGGTTCTAATTTATCTGCAGGAATCATACTCAACAGTAGCCCTAAGGCCACTGCTGGTAATATTCCCATCACTAGATAATGTTTCTTTTTCATGATTAATCAGTATTTGACGCGGTTTCAGACCCTTTAAAGACCTCATGATCAGGATTACCTCCAGAGATCAAATAAGCCATCAGATCCTTCAACTCCTCTTCATTTAATCTATTGATCATACCTGGAAGCATAATAGATACCTCAGAAAGTTTGGTCTCTACCACAGTGGATTTAGGTACAGTTCGAATGCTTTCAGGAGCAAATGGATTTTGAGAAACATAGTAATTGTTCTCGTCTTCATTTGTCACCCTTCCTACTACAGAGTTTCCATCATTCAGAACTAATACAGTTGCTGCATATTGATCGGAAATCACATCACTAGGATTAATGGTTGAGTTCAATATATCCTTAGGAGAGAATCGAGTACCAAGCTGGGTAAGATCAGGACCAATAATTCCTCCTTCTCCCTGCATGGTATGACAAGATTGACATAGAGTAGCAGCATACATGGCTTTCCCTCTTACATAATCTCTTCCGGATAAATTTTCTACCAAAGGTTCTGCTTCCTCCAAAGTCCATCTTCTACCTGGACCTTCTGGTTGAACATCAGACTGAACAATATCATTTCCACTTCCAGTCAATAAAGCAGCTCCAGACATTTCATCATATTTCGCTTTTTCGGAAGAAGCGACATGGGAAAGTGCCATTTTTCTAGCTCGATCGATGAAACCAACATAGCTTCTACCACCTTTGTAGTTAAAGGCATTTCTGATCCAGGTAAAATATTTGTCGCGTAATTCAGGAGTCCAGCCTTTCTCTGCTCCTCCAAGTACTACCGCCAAATACGTTTGTTGAGCAGGTGGTACATTGGCAAGCATATTTGCGATATCCATACCATATTGAGGGTTTCTCATGATCAAATCAGAAGAAGAAGTTAATGTCTTCTGAAAATTTTCATCATCCTTAGCAGTCTCTAAAACCGCCAAGGTCTTACTTACAGCATCCTCTGCCCCAGTATACGTCAAAAGCTTGGCAAGCTCCCGGTCCAAATTATTATTTCCTGATGGATAGTGCGGATCTAAATAAGCAATCACCTTAGGAAAAGAAGCTTTGGAAGAATTTTCAAATCTAAAAAGTGTAAGCTCAATGGCTCTTAACAAATTCTGTTTCCCAGTTTCCGACAAATCTGAGTAATTGATACTGGTTAGTTTATCCAATAATGGAGTGGCCACACTTGGATTTCCGTGCCTCGCCAAAGCGATCGCCGCCTGAGTAGCGATAGTTGGATTTTCTTCTGCAAATACCATGGATTGCCATTCTGAAACGGGTTGATGTTCCACTGCGATTCTTGCTGCATATTGAATGAACCGATCTTCATGAGCTAAATAAGGCCATGCCTCATCTACAGCTCCAGCTTTAGGACCACCAGCATGATAGGTTTCAAGTTTTCTTCTAATCTCGTGCTCTTCAGTTAAGGTCTGCTTGGTTGAAGATCCTGGAGCTTCATCTCCATTATAATACACTCTGTACAGATCGGACTCTAACCTTCTACCACCTGTCAAAAAATACATCGCACCATCTGGACCAAATTCTCCATCAGTAAGCGGAAGTGGAGATCCAGAAATAAATTCTTCCCCTGTTGCAGCATAAGAAGCCCCTTCAGGAGTCAAAGTAGTCGCATAGATGATACCAAAACTCCAATCAAAAGTATATAATGCTTTTTTGTATTTATCAGGGAAATTGGAATTGGTACCAAACATGACATTGGTTGGAGATCCTTGTCCAATATTCAAAGCAGCTGGTAAATTATCCGGATAGTTTGGAGACCATTTTTGGTTTCCGGTTCTCCACCCAAACTCTGATCCACTAGGAACATAACAGATTCTGGTAGGTCTATACCAAGGCATTCCAAAATCCCATTCCATGTCTGAATCATAGGTAAACAAATCACCATTTTCGTTGAAAGCTATATCAAACTCATTTCTGAATCCGGCTGCAACCAACTCCCAGGATTTACCTTCTGGATCTGTTTTGGCAATCCATCCTCCTGGAGCCATTCTATCATTGGCATGTCCTCTTGGGTCTTTGATTTCAGGAAATAAATTATCTCTATCCCAAGCTTTGGGTAAGCGGTAAGAGTCCATTTCAGGAACATCCACATGGTTACCTGCTGAAATATAGATGGACTTTCCATCAGGGGACAATATCATACTATGAGGACCATGCTCTCCTGGTGATCCTTCCATAAGCTTAATTAAGGAAACTGTTTCATAGCGGTCATCTCCATCTAGGTCCTGAATTCTATACATACCAGTAGTCCTTTCGAACTCATCATTACCTCGGTGATTTACCATCACATAGACAGAGTTAAAGGCGTATAGCAAACCTTGAGCATACCCCATTCCCAGTTTTTGATCCGTTTGATCTCCAACTACCAATTTTTCAATTTTGGGTGCAAGAGAGTCTGAGCCTATTGCTGGGATTTCAAGCCGATAAAGTGCACCATATTGATCCGCCGTAATCATTCTACCTTTATCATCAAAGGTCATTGCTACCCAAGATCCTTGATCATTTTCTCCAGGGCTATAAATATGTTCCGCTACAAACCCTGCTGGTAGCTTTAATTTTGCGACCTTTGGGTGAACGGGCTTTTTTTCTTCTTTTTTCGCACAAGATATTGTCCCAAAAACAATCAGGGAAAAGATCAAAATGCGAAATACATGTTTTTTGTGATTCATAGGATATAAGGGAATATTTTTGATTACTGATGTTTACTGAACTAAACAATGAACACAATTCCTAAGTATTTTGCACGAATAAATACAAGAGCGGCTAGATTTTAATTATAGCCCGCACAAAGCAAAATAAACTGCTTCATGCGGGCAATATTTCAATATTATATTTTTTTTTTAGAAATAAGGACTCAAGTCAGATTCTGCAGCTGGATAAGCGTAGAATTTACTCAAATTAGTAAAGGCATTGGATCTAGGTACAGCTCCTTCAATTGGTGGGTAATAATAATCCAATGGATTATTTATTATTCGCTGTCCATATGGTCTAATAATCTCTTCAATTCTGTCTGTCCGCTGGATATCAAACCATCTTTTATTTTCAAAAGCCAATTCCACTCTTCTTTCTTTGAAGATAGCTTCTCGCATTTCAGCTTGGCCAGAAGCCGTGCTTGGATCTAACCCTGCTCTATCTCTTATTTGATCAAGGTAAATTTTAGCTTCTCCTGGCTTACCTTGTTCGTTGAGAATTTCAGCCATAAACAATAAGACCTCCGCATAGCGATACACTACCCAGTTGGTTCCAGTATTATTATGTTGTGAATGCTGCTTAGCGTGCTTTTTGATATAAGGATATGTTTTGTCATCTCTAAAACTTCCAGATAAAAATACATAACCAATAGATGCATCTTCTCTCAAATCACCCTCTTCATAGGCAGCAATGATATCTGGAGTTGGAATATTGTTTCCCTCACCATCGATATTCTGAGGATTGCTTGTTCCCATGATCGGCTGCAATTCTGCCGCACTAATAGGTCTAGGCATAAACTGGTAAATAAAGTTACCGTTCAAACCTGCAGCTCCTTCCATAAATTGGACTTCAAATACAGATTCCGAATTGTTTTTATTTGATGAATTCCCAGGGAATGCCATCTCATAATCAGCCATTAAAGTGTATTCACCACTTGTTACCACAGGAGTCAGGATTTGCTCTGCCTCAGACCATTTCTTTTGGTTGATATATACATTGGCCAACAAAGTTCTAGCAGCACCTTCTGTTGCTCTTCCTGGCTCTTGCGCAGATTTCTTAGGTAACAATGGAACTGCAGCTTGTAAATCTTGCTCTATCTGTGCATAAACAGCTGCTTCTGGGGAAAGATCCAAAGCTGCTTCCTCTCTAGTAGCTACTGGAGTTAGGTGTAATGGAACACTTCCAAAATACCTAGCCAATTCAAAATAAGCATATGCTCTTAGAAACAGCGCTTGTCCCTTCACATTGTCCTTGGCAGCTTGGTTAAATTCGACCTCATCTATTAAGGCAAGAATTTGGTTTGTTCTTGCAATGATCAGATAATCCTGTCTCCATTGGTTCAATACATGGGTATTTGCCGAAGTCCCATTTGATTCAGGGATAGAGAAATCCGCAATATCCTCCTGATTATCCGTTGCTCCAAACAATATGTTTCTTGCATAATACGTGTTATCAGAGTGCATCTCCCCTAAAAGCCAAGCTCGATCATTAGTGATGGTTCTTAGCGGTACATAAGCTGCATTAATAGCCTGCTCAAAATCAGTTTGATTCTTAAAAAAGGTAGCCGAACTCAATTCTGTTTCAGGCACTACCGTTAGAAAATCTTCGCAGCCGGTCAATAAAATACATGCTACTGCAAAGCCTAATATATGTTTTTTCATTTTTTCTACAGTTTGATTTTTACTAATGAGATGAGATCAATCAAAAGGTGATGTTTACACCAAATGTGATTGTACGTGGAACAGGGTAACCTGCTAAGTCTACTCCTGGACTTAGGTTTCCACCATCTCCTTGACCATTGTTCTGCATACTAACCTCTGGGTTAGACCCTCCCCAATACTTGGTAAAAACCCACATATTTTGCCCGGAAGCATAAACACGTGCCGCCTTTATTGACTTAGGTAGATTTGTGAAGTTATATCCTACTGTGATGTTTCTAATGGTAAAGTAAGAAGCATCCCAAACGAAATTACTGTTTGGCCAGTCTCTCTCGATTCCTGTTACGTTACCACCACCGACAGTAGTTCCAAAAATTCCTTCACCTGGATTTTCTGGAGATCTGAAACGATCTGCAACTTTAGCAACCATATTAAATACCCCATCCAAATTGGCTGTAGAATAAAGGTGTCTCATGTACAACTGATTACCCTGAGAACCCGAAGCTACGATGCTAGCATCCCAATTTTTCCACTTGAAATTGTTGGTGAAACCATACACAAAATCAGGGAAAGGATTACCGATAATAGTTCGATCATCGTTATCACCTCCAAACGTAATTACACCATCCCCATTGATATCTTCCAGTTTAATACTACCAACCGTTGATCTTCCTGGGATTACTGGTGAATTTGCTAAGTCCTCTGCGTTGGCATAATTACCTAGTTTATTTAATCCATAAAACTGTCCAAATGGCTGTCCCACTTGGGTGATATGTGCAAAACCATAAACTCGGTCAATTCCATCAGCTAATTCCAACACCTCATTTCTATTAACGGATAAGTTCGCATTAACACTCCATCTGAATGTTCCTGGGGCAATAACTGCGTTCACTGTAAATTCATGTCCCCAGAATTTAATTTCTCCAATATTATCGTTGAAGTTTCTGAAGCCAGATTCTTGAGGCACCTGAACTGCATACAATAGATTTGTAGTATTCTTGGTATAATAATCATATCCAAAAGTCACTCGGTCATCCCATAAACCTAAATCAAATCCAATATCTAATTGAGAAGTAGTTTCCCATCCCAAATTGGTATTGCTTAGCGATGTAACGGCCGCACCAGGGACTACATTACTACCAAAAGCAGCATTAATGGTATTATTCACCAAGGCATACTGGGTATAATTACCAATATTATTATTACCTGTTACCCCATAACTTGCTCTCAATTTCAGAAAAGAGACGGATGAACTTGTGTTTAAAAACTCTTCGTCAGAAATCACCCAACCAACCGAAGTGGATGGGAATATACCCCAACGATTATCAGCCCCGAATCTTGAAGAACCATCACCTCTTACTGCTGCAGTAAACAGGTACTTACCTTTAAAATTATAGGTCAATCTTGAGAAAATAGAGGTCAACGTCCATTCGTCCACATCAGAAATTGTTCCACCTCTGTTGATATTGATGGCACCTTGAATCGTAGGAAGTCGATCATCGGCATAGGTATCTGCTTGTATTCTTGTTCTGTCTCTTCTGAACTGTTGGTTAGAAAAACCAGCCAAAATCTCAAAATTATGATCTCCAATGTTATTAGCATAGGTCGCAATGTTTTCATTCAACCATGAAAAATCACGGAAATTATCCCTGATAGAAACTGCAACAGTTGGAATAGAAACGTTGATTCTATTCGTCGCAGTGGAAGGATTAAAGAAGAAATAATTTGAATTTCTAATTTCAGTATTGAAAGTAGACTTCAAGGAAAGTCCTTTAATCGGCCTCCATTCTGCATAAGTATTTGCCAAGATATTTACCCTCTTTGTCTGATTGGTAATCTCATCCGCAGAACGTAACCAGTTAGGATAAGCAAAGATATTTCCTGTTTCGGAAGGGAATCTATTGAAGAAGGTCAAATCTCCATTCTCATCATAAATATCCATCACTGGCCAAGTATGCAAGGCATTAAACAAAATACCAGTACCTCTGGAACCATCTGTTTGAGGCGTATTATCTACGATATAGCTTGGAGCCACATTCAACCCTATGGAAACCTTATCAGAAACAGTATAATCCGTATTCATTCTTAAGGAATATCTTTCGTAATCTGTATTTCTTACTACTCCTTTTTGATCGAACACCCCTGCTACAATTGCAGTATTCACTCGTTCTTTATTAGAGGTAATAGTTAAATTGTAATTAGTAATTGGAGCAGTTTCCAACATGGCTCCGTACCAATCATTAGTTTTACCTCTGAAATTAGATGGGTTTTGGAAAATAGCCGGTACAGGTTGACCTGCATCTTCGTAGTATTCCTTTTTGAACTGAGCAAACTCTTCAGCATTTAACATTTCAAGCCTGCCATTTTCAGGGACTTTCTGGAAACCTGTATAAACATTTAGGTTTACATTGGTTTGCCCTATTTTTCCTCTTTTAGTAGTTATCAATACCACCCCATTTGCTGCTCTAGATCCATATAACGAGGTTGAAGCCGCATCTTTCAAGATGGTAATATCCTGGATTTCATCAGGGTTAAGGGTGTTAATATCACCTGTAATTGGAAATCCATCCACTACATATAATGGATCGCTACCACCTGACACAGAAAGCTGACCACGGATCCTTACGTTCATCCCTTGGCCAGGCTTACCAGTTGTCTGGTTGATTTGGACCCCTGCTAATTTACCTTGTAACTTCTGTGCCGTAGTTGTAACCGGCATATCTTTCAATTCATCTTCACTGATAGTTTGAATAGCTCCAGTCACCTCTTTCTTGATCTGACTACCATAACCCACTACCACCACTTCTGAAAGGTCAGACATGGAGGTATTTATAGTGATATCATAGTTTGTCCGTCCGGACTGAACAGTTACTTCTTCTGGTGTATAACCAATAAAGCTGATTACTAAAACATTCCCAGTAGCTGCCGAAATACTAAAATTTCCATTTAAGTCCGTGACTGTTCCGACTTGAGTACCTTTGATCATAACGGTAGCTCCAGGCACGACTTCACCTGTTTCATCTTTCACGGTACCGGTCACATTTGTAGCCTGCGAATAGGCTGAAATGCTGGTTGAAAGAATAATAAAAAGAAGCAGTAAAAATCGCTTCTTTATTAATAAATAATTGTTTTTCATAGATATTGGGTTTTATGTTAACAAGCGGTAATTTCTACTAATTAACTTCTATTAACACCCAAACCTATCCTGTCGCATCCTGATTAAAATAATTTATTACAATAAAATAAAGACAGGACAGCACAGGACAGAAATGAAATAAAAACAATTTTATTATTAATTAATTTTTAACATTTTGTATTTAATAATAAACCAAACTATTCAATAAAAATATTATAAACAATCTTCAATTTAAGGAATTAAAAACTTTACAACCTCCTGTTTTTCAGCACATAAATTTTATTTCTTAAATTTTTAGATAGTTTATAAATTAATTTTAAACACATTATCCCACTTCTAAACCCAAATAAGACAGGTTTAAGCCTTTTATAAAATAAAAATACCTTATATAATATTTTTTTACCCCTCTAAATACAGTATAGAACAGGACAGCATACGATATATACCATATTAAATTGTTTTGCATGTTACATTATTGACAAAACCCAAAATACATGGCAACAAAAAAAAAATCATTTAAGTATGTCAGCTTTTTATGGGATGATAAAAAGGTTGCTGCTTTGGAAGGAAACGAAGTTGACCTATTAATCTATAGATCCAATATCCTGGGTGCAGACCTCCGTATCACCAACTACGGCGGGGGCAATACCAGCTGCAAAACTTTTGAAAAAGATCCGCTGACCAAGGAGTCCGTGGAAATCATGTGGGTCAAAGGATCCGGTGGGGATATCGGAACCCTCACCAAGGCCGGACTGGCAGGCCTTTATGTCGATAAACTCCGAGCATTGCAGGGTATCTACAGGGGTATTGAGTTTGAAGATGAAATGGTGGGGCTTTTCAACCACTGTATCTACGACCTGGACTCCAAAGCACCTTCCATCGACACCCCTTTGCATGCTTTTTTACCTTTCAAACACATTGATCACCTCCATCCTGATGCTGCAATTGCCATAGCCGCTTCCAAGGAAGGTGAGAAGATCACGCAGGAACTTTGGAACGGTCAGATCGCCTGGGTGCCTTGGCAGAAACCAGGATTCGATCTGGGACTCCAGTTGCAGCAGACACTGGCGGACAATCCAGGAATCCGGGGAATCATGCTCGGTGGACACGGTCTCTTCACTTGGGGAGACACGTCTTTTGAATGTTATATCAACAGCCTGGAAGTCATCGAAACCGCTTCCGCTTACCTGGAGGCCAATTACGGTAAAGACAGGCCTGTATTCGGCGGACAGAAAGTCACATCGCTTCCTGCAGAGCAACGTGCCTCACAGGCTGCCTTGCTGGCTCCCGTGCTGCGCGGACTGGCTTCATCCGAAAAGAAAATGGTCGGTACCTTCTCCGACACAGAGGTGGTACTGGAGTTCATCAATTCCAACGACCTGAACAAACTTGCCCCCATGGGCACCTCCTGTCCAGATCACTTCCTGCGTACCAAAATATCCCCTTTGGTGCTCGACATCCCGGCTGATGTAGACCTTTCCCATCCTTCCTCACTGAAGGCTGAACTGGAAGTGGAATTCCAGAAGTACCGGGAGATGTATGCCGATTACTATGAAAAACACAAGCATCCCAATTCCCCTGCCATGCGTGACCCCAATCCGGTCATCATCCTTTGGCCGGGTGTAGGTCTTTTCTCCTT
>NZ_JAFIDJ010000026.1 GCF_017051705.1 Algoriphagus lutimaris
AATTCCCGATGTATCGAATACTTTTAGTAAAGATTTCAGAACACTATTGTGTTTCTGCCATGAGTCTTGGGCAATGAGAATGTCATCAACATACGTCGTAATTTGTTCCTTTAAATGATCAGGAAGTGTCGCATTTAATGCGCGAATGAAGGCAGATGAGGAGATATTAAGACCAAAGGGTAGCTTACGAAATTGGTAACAATTACCAAAACAGAGGAAAGCGGTATATTTTCTGCAATTAGGGTGTAATTCTACTTGCCAAAAACTTGATCTGAGGTCTAAGGTGGAC
>NZ_JAFIDJ010000027.1 GCF_017051705.1 Algoriphagus lutimaris
GCGATCACGGGAAACGTGTCTCCCGCCAACACGCTGCTGGTCTGCGACTCGCTGATGGGCCGCGACGCCGTCAACGTGGCCCAGGCGTTCAGCGAGCGGCTGCCGCTCGACGGTGTCGTCCTCACGAAGCTCGACGGCGACGCCCGGGGTGGCGCCGCTCTCGCCGTGAAGGCCGTGACCGGTGTTCCCATCAAGTTCCTGGGAACCGGCGAGACGGTGGATCGCCTGGAAGAGTTCCGCCCCGAAGGCCTCGCGAGCCGGATCCTCGGGATGGGCGACATCGTCGGT
>NZ_JAFIDJ010000028.1 GCF_017051705.1 Algoriphagus lutimaris
AGAACAAAAAAGCCGCACAAAAAAGGACAAAGAAGGTAACTCCACGAAGTAATCCGAATACCAGATTTTCAGTAAACTTTTCGCGGGAAAGCCTGGCTTTAAATGGATTATCCTGATTTGGCTTCATCGGATCAATAGTTTGCCTTGTATCGCCCAGCGATACTTTGGGATAAATAGTTTACCAGTAGGGAAATTAAAAATAGTGCGATTCCCACCATGAAAAGTGCCCGGTAATGAATGCTCCCAAACTCAACCTCCCCCATCTCCTGGGCAATAATACCAGTCATG
>NZ_JAFIDJ010000029.1 GCF_017051705.1 Algoriphagus lutimaris
TTCAGCGCCGGTGAGATAAACGGCAACTGCCGGAAAATCCGCCTCATCAAAAACAGCGGGGCGACCATCAAAAAACGTCGCCCCGGTGTCATGCTTCTCCAGTGCATCCAGTACGGCTGCACGGAGTTCAGTATGTTTCATCGCTTTATTACCATCCTCAGTTGATGCTGCAGCGCATAGCCCAGCTCTTTCGGAAGACGTTCACGCCGTATCCGCTCAATATTTTGTTTAAACGCCGTGGTCAGCGGCACCGCCATCGGGATTTTCACCACATCAATGGGGTAACGG
>NZ_JAFIDJ010000030.1 GCF_017051705.1 Algoriphagus lutimaris
GCCGCCCCGCAGTCGCCCAGCGTCCGACCGGCGCGGATGCGTGCACGTTGATTGCTCAACGTGCCGCCGCTCGCGGCGCTGACAGGTGCTTCCCCCCGGTTCAGTGGGTTGCCTTGCTCACACCCGCTTGCGGTGCAGACAAGAAACTTCAAGATCGCGTGGCGTTTTTATCGCGCATTGCCCGCAAGCCCGGCGGGCCGCGCGCGGCGCGAACGATGCCCGTGATGTGAAGCACGCACGCGCCGAATCGCTCGCGCCGCCATCTTGCGGTGCAGCGAGCGTCACGGC
>NZ_JAFIDJ010000031.1 GCF_017051705.1 Algoriphagus lutimaris
CCTACATCCTCGCGTACCACCTGCAAACTACCACCCGGCGCGATGATCGCCGCAGCGTGTAAAGAGCCCGTGAGCTCAAACATTTTTTGCTCTTCGCGCATGGCAGCCACCCACTGATGGGCCTGCTGCGGAGTGAGCTGCCAGCCCTCGCTTTGCAGGGCGACTCGCGGCTTCGGCGTGGCCTCGATGACTTCGGCACTGCAGATACCGCAGGAGCTCGAGGTGAGGTAGGCGCGGGCCCTCGGAACCTCCACTGAGGGCTCAACTTCGAGCTGAACCGTGTCGACC
>NZ_JAFIDJ010000032.1 GCF_017051705.1 Algoriphagus lutimaris
CTGCATGCGGCACTACTGGCAGCAGCGCAACGCGGGGTTAAAGCGGAAGTCTTGCTGGATGGCTACGGTTCGCCGGATCTCAGCGATGAGTTTGTCAATGAACTGACGGCAGCTGGCGTAGTGTTCCGCTACTACGATCCCCGCCCTCGCCTTTTTGGTATGCGCACCAATGTGTTTCGCCGGATGCATCGCAAAATTGTGGTGATCGACGCGCGTATAGCCTTTATTGGCGGGCTGAATTACTCCGCCGAGCATATGTCCAGCTACGGTCCAGAGGCTAAACAGGA
>NZ_JAFIDJ010000033.1 GCF_017051705.1 Algoriphagus lutimaris
CGGGCGGCTCCCCATCGACGACCGCTACCGGCATCACAGCCAGCTCGGTGACGCGTGGGATGCGGGCCGGGACGCGGTCGTGCGGCTGCTGCGCCGCGAGGCCGATGGGGTGCAGCAGCAGCCCGAGACCGAGACGCCGCGCAAGTGGTGCAAGTGCCCATCCTGCTGGGGCTGGTTCGTCGAGGACCATCCCGGCGAAGACCTCGACGAGCTCGGTAAGGACCTGGGCTGGTGGTCTGGGCTCCCTGAACACCGCGACCCGCCTGCCGGAGCCAGCGGCCTGGGTC
>NZ_JAFIDJ010000034.1 GCF_017051705.1 Algoriphagus lutimaris
TGTCACGCGCTCCAATCGTCATGGCGGGATGTTGGGCGGGATTTCGAGCGGGATGCCGATCGTGCTCCGCGCCGCGGTGAAACCCACAAGCAGCCTTCCACGCAGCCAAGACACAGTCACGTCCAGCGGCGACGCGACTACGATCCGAACGACGGGCCGTCACGATCCGTGTTTGTTGCCGCGGTTCATTCCGATGGGCGAAGCAATGGTCGCGCTAGTGCTTGCCGACCACTGGTTGCGCTGGCGGGCGATCCGCGACTAACGCGAGAAGTTCCAAGCGATGATCG
>NZ_JAFIDJ010000035.1 GCF_017051705.1 Algoriphagus lutimaris
TTTTTTATGTAGTTTTCACCTCGCTCCCATTCTCCTGCCAGGCTCATCAAGTAGCCGATCACATCTAGATACATCAGCGAGCATGAATAAAGGTCAAACGCTTTTTCAGCCTGGTCTCGTGCCTCCGAAAGTTTGTTTTCCAAAAGCCGGACGTAAGCCAGTATCGCTCTGGCGCGGCGGTTGGTCGGATCGAGGCTGATCCCTTTCTGCGCGAACTCCACAGCCTTTTCCAGGGCCGTCGGAAGATCGACCATTCCCAGACCGTAGTTGTCGGCATAAAGACATG
>NZ_JAFIDJ010000004.1 GCF_017051705.1 Algoriphagus lutimaris
TAAAAGAAGCCGTAAAAACCTCAGACATCGCGGATGCAGCTTTTGCTTTCGTTTCCGGAATGCTCAATAAATCAACTGGAAACATGATCAATGTGGACGGTGGATTGGCTCCAGCTTTCCCTAGATAGAGAACAATGAGTACCCAAACCCAACATAACCCAGAACACTATGCTTGTCGACAAATCGGAAAGAATCCTTACGGATTCAAGGACCCCTAAGTATTTACAAGTAGTGAATTTGATCCTCGATGAAATTGAAAAAGGAAAACTAAACATCGGGGATCGAATTCCTTCTATTAATGAAACTAGTTTTGACTTCTTACTCTCCCGAGATACTGTAGAGAAAGCTTATAATGAGCTAAAGGACCGCGGTATCATCACATCGGTGAGAGGCAAGGGCTTCTATGTCAGTTCAACGAATGTTGAGAACAAACTAAAAGTGCTCCTTTTGTTCAACAAATTAAGCTCTTACAAGAAAATCATCTACTATTCCATCATAGAGACTCTAGGAGATAATGCTACGGTTGATATGCATATTCACCATTATAATGTGAACCTGCTGGAAGATTTGCTGCATCAAAGCATGGGGAAATACAATTATTATGTTGTAGCCCCCCATTTCTTTGACAAAGAAACACACCCTGTGACTGGATACGAGCTTTTAAAGAAAATCCCAAAGGATAAGATGTTGATCATGGATAGAGCTGTAAAAGGTCATGAAAACGAATTCCCAGGGATTTTTCAGGATTTTGCAAAAGACATTTTCGCTGCACTAGAATCTGGGCTAAGCCATTTAAGGAAGTATAAAAGAATGATCTTGGTGTTTCCAAAAGGGGATATGTATCCAGTAGAAATTGTGGATGGCTTTAAGCGTTTTTGCTTCTTCCATGATTTTGAAAACCTGATCTTGGACGGGATTGATGATGAGCCACTTTATGAGGGTGATCTATTCTTGGTTTTGGCAGAGTCAGATTTGGTGAATATAATCAAGAAGTCCAGAGAACAAGGTTTGAATCTGGGACAGGATGTTGGTTTGATTTCATACAACGAAACTCCTTTGAAAGAAATTTTAGACAAAGGAATATCAACGATATCTACTGATTTCATCCATATGGGAAGGTCTATCGCCAACCAAATTTTAGGTACAGAAGATCGAATACCTATCAAAAATCCTTTTAGACTTATCGTCAGAAAATCACTCTAACAATTATTCAATTTAATGGGTCTTGAACATTCATGAATAAAATTTTAGTAACCGCTATTTTCGATATTGGGAAAACCAATAAAAAATTCTTTCTATTTGATCAAGACTTAGAAGTAGTTTATCAAACTTACCACCGACTGGAGCCAGGGGTAGACGAAGATGGTTTCCAGTCTGAACCATTAGACGAGCTGAAAAGCTGGATGATTGATACATTCAACAAAGCTCGACAAATGGAAGATTTTGAAATTACACGAATTAATTTCACAAGTTATGGAGCTACCCTAGTTCATACGAATGAAAATGGGCAGCCTGTAACTCCTTTATATGATTATTTAAAACCATTCCCCGAGGAACTACTAGATCGGTTTTACAGAGAACAAGGAGGCAAAATGGAATTTTGTACTACCACCGCCTCCCCTCCTTTGGCCATGCTGAATTCAGGTCTCCAGCTTTATTTCCTCAAGAATGAAAAGCCTGAACAATTCAAAAAAATCAAACATACGTTTCATTTACCTCAGTACCTGAGCTCCATCTTTACAGGGAAATTTGTTTCAGATTTTACCAGCATTGGATGTCATACGGGTCTTTGGGATTTTAAAAAACAAGCGTATCATAAATGGTTGACAGAAAATGGGGTTTTGGATTTGTTGCTACCTGCAATGAATAGCTCCTCTATTTTCAAAACATTACCAGAATTTGGAGAAATTCCCTCTGGCATAGGAGTTCATGATTCTTCCTCAGCACTTCTACCCTATTTGAAAAGGGAAAATGAGCCATTTATGCTTTTATCTACAGGAACTTGGGCGATTAGCATTAACCCATTCAACAAAAGCCCATTGACTGAATCGGAATTATTGAAAGATTGTCTTCAGTTCATTGGGATTACAGGTGATCCTATCAAAATCAGTCGATTATTTATCGGTGAAGAGCATAAATACCAGGTCGAAAAGATGTATGAGTTCTTTCAAAAACCAATGGGAACGTATAAAAAATTGCCTTTTGAAGAAGAACGATTTAATCAGGTTAAACTTAAACCCAATCGGGTTCGGTTTCACTACTTAAAGCCAGAGACCTATGGATTAACTCAGGCCGAATCCATGAATTTTGAGGAATTCGAGGATTTTGAAGACGCTTATTATAGCTTTATTCACGAGTTGACGGACCTCCAGATTGCAGCACTTAAATTAGTATGGGCTAATTCATCTGTCTCAAGAATGTTTATAGATGGAGGATTTAATGCCAATGAAATATTCGTAGGAATGTTAAGAAAAAAATTACCTGAATTGGAAATCCTGACCAGTGACTTTGCACTTGGCACCGCCTTAGGAGCAGCTTTACTTGTTCAGCCAGATTTCAAACCACCGGTAATTTAATTCTTCCCAAACCTTAAAAATACTCCTAACTTCATTCTTTACGATTCTTAAATTCCAAAATTGTTTGAATCTATTAATAAAATCCATGGAAGTTGCCCTTTTTATACCTTGTTACATTGACCAGTTTTATCCCCATGTAGGAAAGGCTACTTTAGAGCTATTGGAGAAATTAGGATGCAATGTCACCTACCCTATGGATCAAACTTGTTGCGGGCAGCCTATGGCCAACTCTGGATTTGAGAGGGATACCGAAGGTACAACGAGGCAGTTTTTAGAGACCTTTAAAGGATTTGATTACATCGTGGCCCCTTCTGGAAGCTGTGTGCTACATATCAAAGAACACCAACCAAAAATGGATGACTTAAGTGAAGTTCAAAAGGAGGTTCAATCCAAAATTTTTGAATTAAGTGAGTTTCTCACGGATGTATTGAAAGTTGGTACCATCAAAGGATCTTTCCCCCACCGAATAGGTTTTCATTCCTCTTGCCATGGGCAAAGAGGATTAAGGTTAAGTTCCTCCTCAGAATTGAATGAAACTCCATTTAGCAAAGCAATGGACCTATTTGCAGGAATTGAAGATCTGGAAGTAGTCAATCTTACCAGAAAAGATGAATGCTGTGGTTTTGGAGGAACTTTTGCCGTCTCCGAAGAAGCATTGTCCGTTCAAATGGGAAAAGACAGGCTTTCGGATCATTTGGAGCATCAAGTAGAAATCATCTGCGGAGGAGACACTTCTTGTTTGATGCATTTACAAGGAATCGCAGAAAGAACCAATAAACCTGTCAAGTTTATGCACTTGGCAGAAATTTTAAATCAAGCCATCTCATGAGCCATCCAAGTCAAGCCGCAAATTTCTTGAAGGACGAAAAAAGAGCCCATTGGCATGATGAAACTCTTTGGTTTGTCCGTGAGAAAAGAGATCTCGCAAGCAAAAATATCCCTGAATGGGAGGAGCTTAGAAACCTTGCTTCCGGGATCAAAAACCATGTTTTGTCCAAGTTAGATGTCTATTTGGAAGAACTGGAAGAAAAAGCTACTGCCAATGGCATCAAAGTTCATTGGGCTAAAGACGCTAAAGAACACAATGAGATTGTTTTGAGCATTTTGAAGGAAAAAAAATGCAAGGCAATCGTCAAAAGTAAATCCATATTAACCGAGGAATGCCACCTCAACCCCTTCTTGGAACAGCATGGAGTAGAAGTGGTGGATACCGACCTTGGAGAACGGATTGTTCAGTTTTTAAATCAACCTCCAAGCCATATTGTACTCCCGGCCATTCACTTAAAAAAGGGGGATATCTCTGAAATTTTCCATGAAAAACTCCATACACAGAAAGGAAATGAGGATCCTGTATATTTAACTCATGCAGCCAGGCAACATTTAAGAGACAAGTTTATGGCCGCTAAAGTGGCTGTCACCGGAGTTAATTTTGCCATTCCTGAAACTGGCGAGTTTGTAGTCTGTACCAATGAAGGAAATGCAGACATGGGAGTGCATTTAGCAGATGTGCATATTGCCTGTATGGGCATCGAAAAAATCATTCCACGAAGGGCCGATTTAGGTATTTTCTTGAGATTATTAGCCAGATCTGCTACTGGACAATCGATCACCAATTATAATTCTCACTTTAGAAGCCCGGCCCCAGGCAAGGAAATCCATTTGATCTTAGTGGATAATGGTAGAACCAATCAATTAGCCAGAGAGAAATTTAAAAACTCCTTAAAATGCATCCGTTGCGGTGCCTGTATGAATACCTGCCCTATTTATAGAAGAAGTGGGGGGTATAGTTACGGCAGTACTGTACCCGGTCCGATAGGTTCCATTCTTTCACCGGGAATTGATGTGAAAAAATACAGTACATTACCCTTTGCCTCCACCTTATGTGGTAGCTGTTCGGATGTCTGCCCAGTGAAAATCAACATTCATGAGCAATTGTATGAATGGAGGCAAGAGATCACCAAAGCACAGGGTTGGACTGCCAAAGGGATGTCCATGAAGATGGCCAATGGCATATTCAAAAGCCCATTGGCTTATAAAATATCAGGAAAACTCCTTCGATCAACTTTGAAAACACTTCCAAATTCGGTGATTTATAATCCCCTGAATACTTGGGGTAAAAACAGGGATTTACCTGCAGTCCCAAAGGAATCTTTTAAAGAATGGTATCAAAAAAACAGATCATGAGCAGCAAAGAATTGATACTATCCAGCATTAAAAAACTTTCGCAAGAAGAGCAGCCACTTCCTGCTGTCCCTTCATTTGATGAATCAGAAAATACGTTAGAGACTTTTCAGCAATCCGTAAAAAACAACAAAGGGACCATCATCTCCGAGTTGGAATTGGTGGATTTAGTTAATTCAGGAGCCTATCCAAAAGTCTATTCAGGCTCTAGATTAATACCTGATTTAAAAACTTTTGAGCTACCTGAAAAAGGTACAGATTTAAATGATTTGGATCTTGCAATTATTGATGGCCAACTGGGCGTTGCTGAAAATGCAGCAATTTGGCTGGAAGATGAAAACTTAGGATTGAGAGCGGTTCCATTTATCACCCAGCACTTAGTCATCGTATTGGAAAAATCTAAATTGGTGGGAAACATGCATGAGGCCTACTCTCTCATTGGATCACACTACTCAGGTTTCGGAGTATTTATCGCGGGGCCTTCCAAAACTGCTGATATTGAACAATCGCTGGTAATCGGTGCACATGGAGCAAAAAGCCTAAGGGTCGTTTTGGTCTAGATTAGGAGTTTTCTACAATGGTTCGAAAAGTCAGATTTATTCTTGCTTGAGATATCTTTTTGGTAGGTGGCAAACGATGAAGCCAATTGCTCTGCGTTTCACCTTTCATCACCAATAGGCTGCCATGCTCCAGCATCATCTCTACCTTTTGCTTGGTATCTTTGTGTTTGAAGGCAAACTTTCTTTCTGCCCCCAAACTCAGTGAACCGATCGCTCCATTTCTTTTTAAATCCTTTTCTCCATCACTGTGCCAAGCCATTCCTTCTGCTCCGTTATGATAGAGATTTAACAGACAGGAATTGAAAGTCTCTCCTGTTTCCTCCTCCACTTTATTTTTCAATTCCAATAATTCTTTTGTCCAAGGCAAAGCGGTCTTGGTACTATTGGAGTAGGTGTATTCGAATGGATTTTCTGCATACCAGGCTACTTTTCTTTTTGTAATGATCTTCTTACCAAAGATGATAGCCTCGTCATTCCTCCATTCAATCTCATTTAGTAAAGTCTGAAAACACCGATCTGCCTCTTGTTTATTCAATAACTTCCCATAATAATTGACCGTACCTCCTTCTGGAAGAAGATTCTTAGTTGGATCAAAATCTAAATCAAACAAACTCATTATTCTATCAATTGAACTTACCTTATTTTCTTACGGGCAAAATAAAACCCCTGACTTTAAAAAATCAGGGGTTTTTCAATTTTTAATTTCTAGAATGTATTGCAATCCTATTACCTTCAGAATCACTAAATACTCCCATGTAGCCAATGTCTGGAGCGATCATTCTTTTTGGTATCTGAACCTTTCCTCCAGCTGCCTCTACTTTTCCTAATTCGATATCACAATCCTCTGAGGAAAAATAAATCAGTGGACCAGCTAAATCGCTAATGGCGTAAAACTCCTTATGAAACACCAAACTGCCACCAGCTCCTTTTTCCATATCCTCCCATGGAAACCAGGCCATTTGAAAATCGCCCATGACTTGCTTATTCAACTTACAATCAAAAACTTTTTCATAAAATGAAATGGCTCTATCCATATCTGCAACAGGTATTTCAAACCAACCAACAGTTACATTTTTCATAGGAATTGGATCTAGAATTAAAGATATCTTACACTCTTGTCAATTTAATAGGATAGGTCTTACCAGCATTCCATTGGCATACATAGATATTTTCATCCTGATCAATGCATACATCATGACAATGCTTGAAAATGGGTTGAGACTGAACCATCAATTGTAATTTACCATCCCGGTATTCAGGTGCGGTACCTCCTGGATTTGAAACAACCTGATTATTTTTATTGAGAATGGTCACAAAACCTGAATCTGGAGTTTGCTCCAAATACCTCAACCTTGACCAACACACACCAGCATAGAGATTATCGCCATGTATCACAGGTCTACAAACAAAGGCCCCAGGCAAAAAAATAGTCTCTAGGTATTCTCCATCTAGACTGAATCTCTTAAATGAATTATGACCTCTTGAAGTACAAAGAAGTGTAGGCGTCTTCCCTCCGCGTTGGTCAACTGTTATTCCGTGGGCAGTACTGAACTGAGAATCTCCAGAACCTGGGCCACCAAATTTTCTTTTAAAAATCCCATCCTTATCGTATTGAAGAAAATATTGGGAGCCATAGCCATCTGCAATGTACAGATCTCCATTGGGGCCGATGGTCGTTTCCGTAGGCACCCAAGACATCTTTTCGGTATAAATCTCTTCTTTCACTGGGGAGACAATCTCACTGACCACCGTTCCATCCAAAGTGGTTTTGACCACTCTCCCTCCATTGTCACAAATCCATAAATATTCTGCATCTCCCTCATCCACTAAAGTCAATCCATGAGCCCGATCTAAGCCCAAGGTCCAAGTTTTTAAAAGCTTGCCGGTTTGATCATAAATGATCACATTATTTTTTGCTTCATCAGTCAACATGATCATTCTACCTTTTCGGTCCATGACCATCTCGTGGCAATTCACCACAGGCACTTTAGAGGGGTCTAACATGCCCCATTTTGCATCTACTTTATATTGAAAATCACCATGTCCGATAATTTCATCTGTATTGAATCCGAAAGAAAATGAAGGGGCAATACCCATGGCCAGTCCCGCAAGGGAGGTTTGTTTGACAAAGTCTCTTCGACTTGTTTTCATAGTTTTAGATTATTGTTTATTAATTAGAATCCGCATAAAGCCGAACATTCTTCGTAATTTACGAGAATCAATACATTAAACCCATATGAAAAAGCTTATTTACTCTATTGCCTTGATATTTTTTGGTTTCTTACCGCTTTCATCAAGCTATTCTCAGGAAATAGCCATTCAACTCTACTCCCTTCGAAACGAGATGAAGGAAGACCCGGTCAAATACCATCAATTAATCTCTGAATGGGGGATTGAAAACCTTGAAGGTGGTGGCAATTATGGAATGACAGACTTGGAATATGAGAAATTATTGGAGGACAATAATTTAAAGTTCATTGGGGTAGGTGCAGACTATAACCAACTAACTAAATCTTTAACACCAATTATACAGGAAGCTAAAAGATTTGGAGCAAAATACGTGACTTGCTACTGGATCCCTCATGCAGAAGGACCGATCACCTTGGACGAAATTAAAGTGGCTACTGCACTTTTTAACCAGACGGGTAAAGAATTGAAAAAAGAAGGACTGGTATTTTTATACCACCCACATGGTTATGAATTTGTGCCCAACCCAGAAGGAAAAGGAGTCATAATGGATTATATGTTGAAAAATGCGAAAAATTTTGACTTCAACATGGATGTTTATTGGGTGAAAATGGGAGGAGGAGATCCATTGAAAATCATGAAAAATTACAAAGGAAAATTCCCCATGCTACATTTGAAAGACCGTAAAATAGGAACTCCTGGATCTAATGATGGTCATGGAGATGTAGAAACCAATGTGGTGCTTGGAACAGGGGATGTAGATATAGCCGGAATCATTAAAGAGGCCAAGAAACAGGGCACCGAATATCTGACGATCGAGGATGAAAGCAGCAGGTCGGTGAGTCAGATCCCTTTGAGTATTGCTTTTATTAAATCACAATTAGAAAAATAAACAGATGGGATGTCCAAACCAGAAATACTTAAAAAACGAAGATTGAAACAATCCATCAAAAGCAAGGTTAATTTTCATCATTAATTATACATCAATTTTAAATCCAAAATCAATAACATGAACAACAAGTCCTATTTCTTAGCAATGATCTTATTTCTTTGCCTAGCATTTACCACCCAGTCTTTCGCTCAATTACAAGCCCCGGCTCCAAGTCCTGCAGCCCATGTTTCCCAAGTTGTAGGGTTTACAAAGATCAGTATTGAATACTCCTCCCCTGCAGTCAAAGGGAGAAAAGTTTTTGGAGACTTAGAAAAATTCGGAGTTACCTGGAGAGCTGGTGCCAATGGCCCTACCATTATCGAGTTTAGCACTCCGGTCAGTGTGGGAGGAAAAACCCTAAACGCTGGAAAATATTCATTATTTATTACTCCTATGGAATCTGGAGAATGGACAGTTCATTTGAATCCAAAAGCAAATGCGGTGTTCGCCTATATGAAGGATGGCAAAATTGATGAAGCGGCAGTAGCTGCTGATGATGCAGTTGCTTTAAAGGTTAAAACCATGACTACTCCTATGCCTCATGAAAGAATGATGTTTATGATTTCTGCGGAGGACAATAAAGTAGCAAGCATTCATTTTGTTTGGGATCAAACCATGTTTGCCTTCCCTGTAGACACCCAAGTAGACCAAAAAATAGAGGGCTTTAAAGGGGTTTTTTAATTTCAAAAAGCTTTCTTGACCTTTGAGGCTTAAGCCTCAAAGGTCTTTTCTTTTTTAATTAGTGATCGCTTGGGAACGATGCCCCAATTTTTCATTCTGACCTTGATCTGCCCCAAGAAGCTCCGAAGATTAAATTTCTATTTCCTAGTAGCCTTAATTGCTACTTTTTTTTGTCCTATTGAATTTTCACCACTGAAATTCAAGGTATATTTGAAATAGATACCCCCTAGTACAGGACAGGATTTCTCGTAGATTAACTACCTAGCAATACAATTTCCTTTAAAACCTAAAAAGTACCCAATTGACATTTTTAGCTTGTTTAACCTCTGAATTCTGGCTAAACTTATAATGGATGAATACACAATAATGAGAAAAATTAATTCTTTAGCTCCAGTGCTGGCAACAGCAATTGGACTTTTAGCTTTTAGCTGTACACCTGATCAAAAAATTGAAGTAAAAAAGGATAGTCACATCATGATGGTCGGAAATAACCTCGGCTCTAGAATGATGAATTTTGGCTATTTCGAAACAGAACTTTATAAAAGGTTCCCTGACAATCAACTCATCATTCGGAATATGTCAGACCCAGGCGATACCCCTGGATTCAGACCCAGATCCGCCACTAATGATCCTTGGGCTTTCCCAGGAGCTGAAGATTTTCAAGATGAATATGCCACGCCATCAGGAAGTATAGGCTTTTTTGAGAAACCTGATGAATGGCTGACCCGACTAAAAGCAGATGTAATCATCGGTTTTTTTGGTTACAATGAAAGCTTCCATGGAGAGGCTGGCTTAGAGAATTACAAAGCAGAACTGGACGCTTTTATTCGCCATACCCTTGCACAAACATATAATGACAGTACGGCTCCACAATTGGCGATCGTCTCCCCAATTGCTTTCGAGGACTTATCTGACCAATTAGATGTCCCTGATGGAAAAGAAGAAAATAAAAATTTATCGCTTTATTCCGAAGCCATGGAAGAAGTGGTAGCAAAGCATGAAAACGTGATATTCGTGGATGCTTTTGGACCCAGTGAGAAGTGGTATGCCTTGGAAAATGACCCTCTGACTATTGATGGCTCTCAATTGAACGACAAAGGTTACCGCTTGTTTTCTGAATTTTTAGCCGATGAAATTTTCGGTGGAAACCCAAAAGTTCCGGAGCATGAAGAGTTGATCCATGAAGCTGTCATGGAGAAAAATTGGATCTGGCACAATGATTATAAAATTCCAAACGGAGTACATGTTTTCGGTCGTAGATATGATCCATTCGGACCTGACAATTACCCATTTGAATTGGAAAAAATCCGTCAAATGACAGCAATTCGGGATACAGCCATTTGGATGGCTACCAAAGGGGAAAAGAAAGATTTGGCAGCAGCGGATGCATTGACCAGATCACTTCCAGAGGTGAAAACAAATTACAACCCTGATGCTAATGGAGACTTGGAATACAAATACGGAGAAGATGCGCTAAAAACGATTTCAGTTCCTAATGGGTATAAAATCGAATTATTTGCCTCAGAAGAAGAATTCCCTGAATTGGCCAATCCCGTGCAAATGTCTTTTGACAATAAGGGAAGACTTTGGGTAGCCGTAATGCCAAGTTACCCTCATTACAAGCCAGGTGACTCTAAACCAAATGATAAACTGCTGATATTTGAAGATACGGACAAAGACGGTAAAGCAGATGAAGTGAAAGTTTTTGCAGACGGATTATCTATTCCTGTTGGTTTTGAAATAGCACCTGAAGGAGTATATGTTTCTCAAGCACCAAATTTGGTTTTATTGAAAGATACAGATGGAGACGATAAAGCAGATGCAAAGGAAATCCTTCTAAGCGGATTTGATGACCACGATACCCACCATGCGATCTCTGCATTTACAACCGACGAAAGTGGGGCCATTCATATGGCAGAAGGTGTATTCTTACATACCAACGTAGAAACTTCCTATGGGCCTGTAAGAGGAACGAATGGAGGATTTTATCGGTATGAGCCCAAACGACATAAGTTGGAGCGAGTAAACCAAGTGAGTATTCCAAACCCTTGGGGGATTGCTTTTGATGAATGGGGACAGAACTTCTACGCGGAAACCTCAGGACCAAATGTTAACTGGATGCTTCCTGGCTCCGTGTATCCACGTTATGGAAACGCCAATTTCAAAGGCCCAAATTTGATTGAGCAGAAACACATGGTTCGTCCTACTTCAGGATTGGAGTTCATTTATAGCCGACATTTCCCAGAAGAAATGCAAGGAGACTTGATTATCAATAACACCATTGGTTTCTTGGGGACCAAGCAACATAAAGTACATGAAGACACGGTAGGGTTTACTACCAATTGGGCACAGGATTTAATCACCTCTACAGACGGAAACTTTAGGCCTGTAGATATGGAAATTGCACCTGATGGCTCATTGTATGTGGTAGATTGGCACAATATCCTAATTGGTCATATGCAGCACAATGCAAGGGATCCATTCCGTGACCATGTACATGGAAGAGTTTACAGAGTAACCTACCCTTCCCGACCTTTAGTAGAACCAGCAAAAATCGATGGAGCTAGCATTCCTGAATTATTAGAAAATTTAAAGCTTCCAGAATACAGGACTCGATATAGAACCAGAAGAGAGTTGAGAGGAAGAGATGTGGATGAAGTATATGAAGCAGTAAGTAAGTGGCTTGCTGAACTGGACCCTTCCGATCCAAGATATGAACACCATAGACTAGAAGCACTTTGGGTAACCTGGGGAATTAATAAAATCAACCAAGACTTATTAAGACAACTCTTAAAATCTGATGATTACCGAGTAAGGGCTGCCTCGGTAAGAGCATTAAGATATACAGGACACCAGGTAAAAGACCAGCCGGAATTATTAATGGCCGCAGTCAAAGATCCCCATGGTAGAGTAAGAATGGAAGCCATCGCGGCTGCTTCCTGGCTACCAAAAGAAATTGGTGTTCCGGTTTTAGCCGAGGCAGAGAAACAAGAAAAAGATAATACTTGGATTCCTAGAACCTTGGAAACTGCCATCGCACATATAAATGGGCTATCAGTATCTGAGAAAAAAGAAGAGGACATCAAATCATCTCTTACCGGATCTGACAGGGAATTATTCGTCTTGGGTAAAGAAATATATGCAAGGGAAGGATTCTGTCAAACTTGTCACCAAGAAAACGGCAGGGGTTTATCCGCATCCCAATTCCCTCCTTTGGCAGGAACGCCATGGGTTACTGGAAATGAGGAAAGATTAATCAAAATTGTCTTAAAAGGACTGCTGGGTCCAATCACCGTACTGGGTAAAGATTATCCTGGACAGGTTCCGATGACCCCTTTTGAAGGCATGTTGGATGATTCAGAAGTGGCTGCAGTTCTGACCTATGTAAGAAATTCCTTTGGCAACCAAGCTTCTCCCATATCTCCTGAATTAGTCAAAAAGGTAAGAGAAGAAATCAAGGATTATGAAGGTTTCTATAAGCCTTCAGAATTATTGCAAATGCATCCTTTGGAAAAGTAATCCAGAAGTCAGTGTTCAGTCCCGAAAGTTTTCGGGAACAGTGATCAGTTGAGTTTTAAATGATATCTGTCGCCCTGAGCTCCTGCCTGATGGTAGGCAGGGAGTGGAAAGGTACTTCGCCCCACTCGGACTGATACTTGTAGCAAAAAAATAAGTCGTCAAAGCGAAGTTAGGAAGGAAGCCGCGGCAATCTCGATATTTATACTAGTTCCCGGTCGGCTGTTATCGGTCGTCTGTGGACTTTACTAACCCCATAACTAATGAACCCAATCAAACATACGCTTTTCATGCTGTTAGCAACAATTCCAATGACTGTTGGGGCTCAAGAAATGACAGTCAAATTTCAAAAGCAGGTAATTGCCTTTGAAAGCACGGAATCGGTGGGTGTATTTGATGTAAATAATGATGGGGTTTTGGATTTAGTATCAGGTAGCTTTTGGTACAAAGGCCCTGAATTTATCGATCGATCCCTGATCGGGCAGGTGAAACGCTACGGGGAATATTATGAGGATTTTTCCACGATTCCCATGGATGTCAATGAGGATGGGAAAATGGATTTTGTAACGGGAGGATGGTTTGAAGGAACTTTGATCTGGAAAGAAAATCCTGGAAATGGGTCTGAATGGCCTGTTCATGAAATTGCCAAAACCGGTAATATCGAAACCACAAGGGGTTGGGATATCGATGGAGATGGTGTGTTGGAAATCTTCCCAAATACGCCCAGAAAACCGCTCGCTTTTTTTAAGAAAACCGGTCCTGATCAATTTGAAAAATATCCTGTTACGGACATGCACGGTCATGGATTGGGCCTAGGAGACATCAATGGAGATGGAAGGAAAGATTTGGTGATTTCAGAAGGATGGTTGGAAGCCCCAAGGGATCTCAAATCTGGAGAATGGATTTTACATGAAGACTTCAATTTAGGAGATGCAAGTATTCCTATGATCATTGCTGATGTGAATGGAGATGGATTACAAGATATCATCGTAGGACAAGCGCATACCTTTGGCTTGTTTTGGTTGGAGCAACAAAATACAGGAAATACCCTCAATTTTGTCAAGCATCAAATCGATCCATTTCAGTCCCAATACCATACCATGGAATGGGTAGACATAGATAATGATGGACAAAATGAACTAGTCACAGGAAAACGTCATCGAGCACATAATGGCAAAGACCCAGGAGGCAAGGATTATGTGGGATTATACTATTTCAAATGGAACGGAGAGTCTTTCAGCAAAACCATCATAAGCTATGGACCAGCAGGTGAAGGCAAAGGAAGTGGCCTGTATTTTTCAGTAGCAGACCTCAATAAGGATGGCTGGAAGGATATTGCTGTGGCGGGAAAAGATGGATTGGTGGTATTCCATAATTTGGGAAATGGGAAAAATTAAGGAGAAAATTCAAACCCAGTCATTCAATAAAGTCTCAATTAACCTCGCCTTCAAACTAATTTAAAATATTATAAAACTAATATTAAACATCATAAAAAATCATAGTTAATCTAGATTAATAAATACAATAACTTAAAATATTTAAATTTATTTTTGTTATATTGATATTTATTCTTTTAACACTTAAACATTTTTAACTATGAAAAATTTTTCAATAATTTTCTCTTGCTTATTTCTTTTAATCGTTTCAGGGTGTGAAATGTCCAATGAGGAAGGCCTTACGTCTGACCCTACGATGATGAAGAGTACCAACATTTTAAACACCGTTGATTTTGATGGAAACATCAAACAGGTTCCGATTCAACCTACCTCTCAAAGTAAAAAAGCATCTGGCATACAATCCAGAAGAGCTGAGGTGATGGTCAATGGACATATGGAGTATTTTGCAAATGATTCAGAAAACACCTGGAAAAAATCATTAAATGCCTCTGGTAACGCCACTTCCGGAAAAGGCCAGGTAGAAATCAAATCCAATTTCTGGGGTGATGTCCATGGTACAGTGTTATGCACCTATGCTGAAGGCAACGAAGTAGTAGTGGCTATGTTCATAACTGACTCAAAAGAAGACTTAAATGCATGGTACCAAGATAACACGGTCGTATGGTTCCGTCTTACCGATAATGGAGAAGGAAACGGTGCTACTCCAGACCAACATTACAACACCATTTGGTATTATCCAGGAGCTTTTGACACCATTGAAGATGCCCAGGATGTTATTGCAAATAACTTTACCTGCCAAGATCTATTTGGCTATGGCTGGGGAACTCCAGTAGATATTAAAGAAGGTAATTTCCAAATCAAATAAACTGATCCATTTCAATTGGAAGTAATTAAAAAAAGGTGCAGACTTTTCTGTACCTTTTTTTATACCCTAACCAAAGGACACTTTTTTGATCAGATGATTACATATTCAAACTTTTCAGCATTCTTAAGATGATCCATATAAGCCTACTTTCTATTATTTACCTTTTCTCTGTCCAGCTCCTTGGCCAAACTACTTCTGTTTCAAAACCACAAGTATTAACCAGTACCGACGTTGGTGACACCGAACCAGATGACAATCAGAGCTTGACACATCTCCTGATGTATTCAGATCTTTTTACCTGAAAGGATTGGACTCTTCTCCTTCTTAAAGAAATGGGAGTACTAAAGAAATCATTAGGATGATCAATCGTGATCAAAGAGACTTACCTCAATTGAAAAAACATAAACAAGGGTTTGCAGAACCAGCGTATCTAAGATCTATTATTATGCCGGGGATACAATATTTAAAGGAAGAAATGAAGTTCTTTCCGATTGGGCGGAGCGGTGGAGTTGGTTGAAATAAAATAGCAAGCGCAATTGTAAATAAATTGCACTTGCTATCTGTTGAATCAAGGGTTGGTAGAGAAAATCGAACCGTTGGCAATTAAAGCACGACGGTTCATTTTTAGAATATCTCTTACCCACTCCGCAAAATCTTCCGGCTGAAGTACTTTATCCGGATTCCCATCGGTCAATCCAGCTTGAATACTCATATCCGAAGCAATAGTACTTGGAGTCAATGTAATTACTCGGATATTTTGTTTTCTCCACTCAGCCATCATGGATTGCGAAAGAGAAATCACAGCCGCTTTTGAAGCCGCATAAGCAGACATATGCGCTCCACCTTTCAGCCCTGCAGTAGAGGCAACATTGACAATATCCCCCTCCTCTTTTTCTTTTAGGTATGGATATACGGCCATTGCTGCATAATATACTCCAAACAAATTTGTCTGGATTACCTGTTGCCAGTCCTCTGAGGACATTTCTTCCAAGGTTCCGATTTTACCGATCCCGGCATTGTTGATCAAAATATCCACCCCACCTAGCTCAGTTACCAAGGCATCGATTCCTTTCTTTACTTCAGCTTCACTGGACACATCAAAAGCAGCAAAAGCAGCTTTAACTCCAAAAGCCTTCACCTCTTCTGCAACAGTTTTTAATTTCCCCTCATTTCGGCCAGTAATGCCAATATTTACTCCTTCCTGTGCCAATTGCAAGGCTATGGCTTTACCTAGTCCACGACTTCCTCCCGTGATGATGGCTGTTTTACCTTTTAATGAAATCATATCTCTAAAATTTATACAAAATGAAAAATCAAAATTGATCTATAAAACCCTAAGTTTTCAAAGTCAGTTTCATCAGTTGAGTTTTTTTCCCAAAGACACAAAAAATCCATTTAGGTAAACTGTGTCTAGTATTAGGATATAGTTTTCTTCAGGATAGGCTTTGAACAAATTTTAGGCGCTATACTCACCCCTACTAATTCTTTGTAATCAGAAGGGGTATTTTTTAACTTAGCTCTTAAAAGGATTTCCCTATGACTAAAAATAATCAATGGAAAGAAGCCTTTAGCTTACTCAATGAAATAATTGCCAAGACTGAGTTGTTAGAAACCGTCAAATGGGGTATGCCTGTATTTACTATCAATGGTAAAAATGTGGTTGGTTATACTGGTTTTAAAACTCACTTTGGACTTTGGTTTTATAATGGTGTTTTTCTTTCAGATCCCTATCAAGTTTTGATCAATGCCCAGGAAGGTAAAACCAAAGCCATGCGTCAATGGCGGTTTGAATCCATAGAAGAAATTGATGAACCTAAAATCCTGGAATACCTGCAGGAGGCGATTCAAAATGAAAAAGAAGGAACGTCTTGGAAAGCCGAAAAAGGTGATGAAGTAGAGATCCCTGTACTTTTGAAAGAAAAACTTCAGTCTAATGTGGACTTAAAAGCATCATTTGAAAGGCTGACTCCCTTTAAACAAAAAGAGTATATCGAGTATATCACGGAAGCTAAAAGGGAAGCTACAAAAATGAATCGTTTGGAAAAGATCATCCCTATGATCATGGAAGGCAAAGGCTTAAATGACAAGTATCGATAGAATCCAATCAAATTTTGGTTTAGATTTTACACAGCCATCAAAAATAATGGCGGGATCAACCTATTTTTCATAGTTTTATTCCATGAATTCATCAACTCTTATTTCAAGGATTTCTATTTTCTTTTTTTGTTATATTTTAGTCATTCTATCGGCCTTTTCGCAAGACAAAAAGCCAAATATCATCCTGATCATGGCAGATGATCTGGGAGTAGAAACCATTAATTCTTACGGAGGAACCTCCTACTCCACTCCCTTTATCGATGCCATGGCGGCGCAAGGAGCAAAATTCGAATATGCCTTTGCCCAGCCATTATGCACTCCTTCTAGAGTCCAATTGATGACTGGTCAATACAATGTCAGAAACTATACAGTCTTTGGTCAACTCGACCGAAGTCAGACCACTTTTGCCAATTTGTTGAAAGAAGCAGGATATAAAACTGCGATCGCAGGAAAATGGCAGTTGGGAAAAGAGCAGGATTCTCCTCAGCATTTTGGTTTTGACGAATCATGTCTTTGGCAGCATATGCTGGGAGCAACCAACAAGGACGGGTATGACACGCGTTACTCCAACCCTGTTTTGGAAATCAATGGAGTACCCAAACACTTTGATGGAGGTCAATTTTCCACAGACATCACTAGTGACTTCCTGATTGACTTTATCGAAAAGAATCAGGATCAGCCCTTTTTCGCTTATTATCCCATGATCATTACCCATTGTCCTTTTGTGCCTACTCCAGATTCCAAAGATTGGGACCCTACTAGTCCCGGCTCTCCAACTTATAAAGGAGATCCTCAATATTTTGGAGACATGGTGGCATATATGGATAAAATCGTAGGTAAAATCATTACCAAAGTAGATGAATTGGGACTTAGTGAAGACACCATCATCATTTTCACAGGAGACAACGGAACGGACCAACCCGTAGTTTCCATGTATAGAGGAAAGGAATATCCTGGTGGCAAAAAATACACCACCGAAAATGGGACTCATGTTCCTTTAGTTGTCAAATGGAACAATCATATCAAACCGGGAACCCAAAGTGATGACTTAATCGACTTTAGTGATTTTCTTCCAACCCTAATGGAGGTTGCTGGAATCAAGATTCCAAAAGAAATTCCAGTAGACGGTGTCAGCTTCTTACCTCAATTATTGGGGAAAAAGGGTAAATCGAGAGATTGGGTTTATAGTTGGTATAGCCGAAATGGAGATATAGAAAACCTCAAAGAATTTGCCTTCGACAAAGAATTCAAACTTTACGGAACAGGGGAGTTTTACAACCTCCAAGAGGATTGGCTAGAAGAGACTCCGCTGATCTATAAAGATCTGGACAAAGAAGGAAAGAAAGCATTTAAAACACTCAACAAAGCTTTGGATAAATACGAGAACATTCGATAAACCCTTAGGCTCTGTTGACTTTCGAAACTAATCTATTTTGGCTTTGACATAAGCACTTGATTTCTTTTCCAATTGTTTCCTCATTTTCTTCAGAGTTCGCTGATGAACAGGGTCGGCGGCGAGATTATTTATCTCCATCGGGTCCACCGAAAGATCATATAATTCTTCGTGCGCTGGATCATTGAGATATCGGAAATATTTCCAACGGTCGGTACGGATCGCTTCACTCGGAGCGATGATGGCCACTTGCCATAGATGCTCAAAAAGGAAGTCTTTTCTTCCTTTCAATTGTGTAGATCTCAGGCTTACCCCTTGCCATAATTTAGGAGCTTTAATTCCGGCATAATCCAAAATTGTCGCGGGAACATCAATATTCAACGCATATTCAGATTTCCGAATACCCCCTTCTTCTCTTGGGTCAAATACAATCAATGGTACCCGAAGAGAATTATCATACATAAGCCATTTACCTGCAAGCTGCCTTTCTCCTAGAAAATAACCATTGTCTCCCATCAGGATAATCACAGTATTTTCAGCCAATCCTTTTTCCTCCAGCGTTTTTCTGATTTTTCCGATTTCCGAATCGACCTGAGAGATCATACGAAAATACCCTTTGACCGAATGTTGGTATTTTTCCGGTGTATCATATCTCCAATACCAGCGAGTTCGGTTTTCGCCACTTCGAACATATTCTGGTTGCTCAAGAAAATACTTATCACCACCAAGTTCAGGATCTGGAATTGTGATGTTTTGGTACATGGTATCGAATTCTTCAGACCAGAAATATTGCAATGGAGCGGGATCATGAGCATGGGGAGCAGAGAAGCTCAAAGAAAGCATAAAGGGCTGATCAGCAGGAGCTTCCTGAATAAAATCAATGGCTTGCTGACTGGTGTATCGAGTCAAGTGAACCGTATCCTGTCCGATGGTTTTATAAAAATAGCCTCTTCGATCTTTGAAATTCCCATTTCGATCATAACTTTCTCCTTTGTCAAATAAGGTTGAAAAACCAGGGTAACTCACACCAAACTTTCCATAAAAACCAGTGTGATATCCAGCTTCTCTTAATTTGACAGGATAAGATTGGTCCATGTACGGCTGCTTGATATCTCCTTGCCCAAAGGTATACCCATGAGTTCTTTCATAAAGCCCTGTCAAGAGGCTTGCCCGACTTGCCGCACAAATCGGGGTAGTGACAAATGCATTTTCAAAATATACTCCCTCCGCTGCCAGTCGATCCATTTCCGGAGTTTGGATAATTTCATTTCCGGCAAACCCCAAGGCATCCCATCGCTGATCATCCGTGAGAATGAAAATGATGTTAGGTTTGTCTTGTTGGGCAAAGAGTGGCAAAGCAAAAAGCAAAACAATAAAGAGAAGTGAAAAGTACTTTTTCATAGAAAGAATTTGATGGGTTTATCTGCAAGAAAAGGACATTTTATTTTTAACTATCCTGCTCGAACCTATTCCTGGAGACAAATAAATATCTCTCTTGTTCGCAATCATCCAATTGGCTAACTTAATTCAACACAAATTGACCTATAAAGTAAATCCAGCAAATGAAGGACTTTTTTATTAGCTATACTCGAAAAGATGCCGATTGGGCCATTTGGATCAGTAAAATCCTGGAGGAGGCAAACTATAGTACTGTTTTGCAAGCCAAAGACTTTCGTCCAGGATCTAACTTTGTGTTTGAAATGCTCAAAGCTGCTGAGGCCAATAAAACTATTGCTGTTTATTCTACTAACTATTTCGCTTCCATTTTTACAATACCTGAGTGGGCCGCAGCCTTCCAATCTGATCCAACTGGCGAAAAGCGCATTTTCATTCCTATCAAAGTAAAGCCATGTGAGCCCCCTAAATTAGTAAAGGCACTAGTTTTTGTGGATTTGGTAGGAAAGGATCGAGAAACCTGCAAACAATTGATTTTGGATGCAGTGGCAAAAGAAAACCCTTTTGATTTAAGCAAAGCTGCTTTTCCGGGAAGTTCCTCTTACCAAGAGGAATTACTTTCTCCCAGTCTTTCAAATAAAGATACTGCTGAAAGATTACTTGAAATCCTGGATACCGCTTGGACTACATTTCAAGCCCAGGCAAAAATTCGAAATAAGCTAGCCCAAAAAATCAAGGATAGGATTCCTAGCAGCAAGCGCCTTCAATACGAGGAATTTTTTCATGAATACTTTGATGAGATGACAAAAGATGAATTGATTCTTCATCAAACTATCCGTTCCTATACCAAAAATGTACTCAAAGAATACAACCAATCCGCCTTAGACCTGATCAAAAAGCATCGTGAACTCATTAAGGAAATTCCGAGACTGAAAGAGCTAAAATCACATCTTGAATTATGGTTGGCAAAGTTTGACGGGATTTTTGAGCATACACCTTCCAGTTGCTTGATCTATGTGGGCGTAGAAGAGAAAAAGGGATTCCCTATCGGGATAGAGGATGAGTTAAGGGACTATTTGGGGGATAAATAAGAAGTTTGAAATAAGAAGGACGATTGACGAAGTGCGAGAACCGACAACCACTACAACGTTTCTAACTTAATAAAACGAGATTGCCACTCCGCCTGTGTCGGATCGCAATGACGGACTATAGTTCAATTCATAAAAAACCATTTCCTATAATCCCCAAATTCCAGTAGTTTAAGAGATAGATTATTCCAGTAATGAATTCAAAGTTTCTTAATCTTTTATCTATTCTACTAATTTTTTATTCCTGCACTCCTGATCTACCAGAGGAGGTGCAAACAGCTTATGAGGAATTGCCGGAAGCGTTAGATTTTAATATCCACGTAAAACCCATCTTATCTGATAAATGCTTTGCCTGTCATGGCCCGGATCTAGCCGCTCAAAAAGCTGGTTTAAGTCTTCATTCCCCAGAAATGGCTTTTGTAGACTTGCCCAATTCTCCGGGGAAAAAGGCGATTACTCCCGGAAGTCTCCGAAAGAGCGAACTCTTTCACCGGATTATTTCTGAGGAAGATGACTTTAAAATGCCATCGCTGGAATCCAATCTAACTTTGTCTGCAAAGGAAAAAGCAATCCTGATCAAGTGGATCGAAGATGGCGCAGAATACAAGGAACATTGGGCATTTATCAAACCTGAAAAATACGCCCCTCCAACAGTCAAAAATGAATCCTGGGCCAAAAATCCCATTGACTTATTTGTGCTGAGCAAACTGGAAGAGGAAGTACTCACTCCTTCCCAGGAAGCCGACAAGGAAACTCTGCTTCGAAGACTAAGTCTGGACCTAATTGGATTGCCTCCAAGTAGCAAGGAAATAGCATCCTTCCTCGCTGACAAGTCTGAAAATGCCTACGAAAAGCAGGTGGATCGTCTGCTCAACTCCGATCATTACGGGGAGAAAATGGCCATGCATTGGATGGACATCGCCCGATTTGCAGATACGCATGGCTACACGGTGGATCGCTATCGAGATGCTTCCCCTTACCGGGATTGGGTGATCAATGCTTTCAATTCCAACCTTCCCTACGATCAATTTATCACCGATCAACTGGCGGGGGACCTGCTGCCCAATCCTACCAAGGACCAATTGATTGCTACGGCTTTCAACCGCATTCATCCCCAAAATATGGAGGGAGGAATCGTCGAGGAGGAATTTCGGGTGGAATATGTAGTAGATCGAACCAGCACCATGGCAACCGCTTTTCTGGCTTTGACTGTGGGTTGCGCAAGATGTCATGATCATAAATACGATCCCATCACTCAGAAAAACTTCTACGAACTCAGCAGCTTTTTCAACCGGGTTGAAGAAGCAGGTCAGATTTCCTGGGACAATGCCATGCCTGTTCCCACCATGCTGCTGACGGATGACAAAAAAGATCAGATGCTGGATTACCTACTTTCCCTGCAAAACAAAGAAGAAGAATCGCTTGAGAAAGTAATTGAAGCCGAGGAAAAAGCCTTCACAGATTGGTTGAATTCCAAAGCTTATCAGCGAGACGCAAATCTGGAATTTCCAGCCAGTCAAATCGCTTATTATACCTTTGAATCATCGATTCAAAATAAGCTCAACCCTGCCCAGAAAGGCTCTATGGAGAGCAGTGAGGTAAAAAACCAACCTCCCAACTATGTGGATGGAGTTCGGGGAAAAGGAGTTAAACTGAATGGGGATATGTGGCTGGAACTCGGAGGTCCCGGCGCATTTTCGAAATCAGAACCTTATTCTGTCAGTATCTGGGTGAATATTCCCAAAACTCTGACCACAGGGGCGATTTTTCATAGCGGTTCGGGAGCGGTGCTTTACAACTGGCGGGGATATCATCTCAGCCTAAAAGACAACAAACTGGAAGTCTTGATGGCGCACTCTGCTCCTTACAATGCCATCACTAAGCTCAGCGAAAGCGATATTCCCAGAGATCAATGGATCAATCTGACCCTCACATACGATGGTTCGGCCAAGGCAAAAGGCCTGAATGTTTTCCTGAATGGAAAACCTTTCTCTACCATCACTACACACGACAATCTCTACAAGGATATTCTTCTTGCAGGAAACCAGCCGGGTTTGCAAGTAGGAGCCGTATGGAGAGGGAAAGGCATTAAAGGGGCGATTGCAGATGAAGTCAGTATTTATGATCAGGAACTTTCCCAACCTGAAATTCTTCAGATCTACAATCAAGATCAATACAAAGCTTTGCTTAGTAAGGCTCCGGAAAATTTGAGTTCCGATGAAAAGGTTCAACTCAAATCCTTTTATCTCAACAACCATTCTATTCCCTATCAGAAAAAGCTGAAATCCTTGATTGCTTCCAGAAAAGCCTATGCAGATTCGGTAGAAAACATTCCTGAAATGATGATCATGCAGGATATGGAAGAGCCAAGACCTACCTACATTTTGACTCGAGGAGAATACAATAATCATGGGGAGGAGGTTTTTCCAAATACCCCGGAAAGCGTTCTTCCTATGCCGGAGAACTTGCCCAAAAACAGATTGGGTTTGGCGCAATGGACCACTTCGCCAGAGAATCCGCTTACGGCTCGGGTGGCAGTGAATCGCTTTTGGCAGAATTACTTCGGAAGGGGGCTAGTTGCCACCTCAGCGGATTTTGGGAATCAGGGACAATTGCCCTCGCATCCGGAATTGTTGGATTGGCTGGCAAATAAGTTTCTGGAATCGGGATGGGATGTGAAAGCCATGCAACGCCTGATCGTCACTTCTGCTACCTACCGTCAAGCCTCCCTAATGAGCAAGGAATTGGAGGAGAAAGATCCAGACAATGTCTTATTGGCGAGAGGTCCTGCAGTTCGACTGCCCGGCGAATTGATCCGTGACAATGCACTTTTTGCCTCGGGTTTATTAAATCCAAAAATCGGAGGAAAAAGCGTCTTTCCATATCAGCCAGAGGGATTGTGGCGAGTAAATTCTGCCACTTACGTGCAGGACAAAGGAGAAAACCTCTACCGCAGAAGTTTGTATACCATCTGGAAGCGATCGGTGCACAACCCTACCCTATCCATGTTTGATGCACCGGATCATAGCGAGTCCATCAGCAAACGACAGGAAACCAATACGCCCCTGCAAGCACTGGCTTTGCTCAATGACCCAACATTTCTGGAGGCCTCAAAAGTCTTAGGAGAACAGATGGCCGAGTATTCAGGGATTTCAGAAGCCATTCAGGAAACTTTTCAAAAGCTCACCGGAAGAAAACCCCTGCCTGCTGAACTGGAAATCCTGCTGGAATTACGGGAAAGCGAGTTTCAAAAATTCACCGAAGACAACCAAAAACTAAAAGGCTGGCTGAGTGCCGGAGAATATGAAATCAACCCCAAACTGGATCCAACACAGGTCGCTGCCAACGCAGTGGTCGCCTCGGTAATTATCAATTCAGATGCTGCTATAACCAAACGATAACCATGAGTCTACACCACCACGACGCGCCTTTACGATCGACCAATGCAGATCTTCAGGAAATAGAAAAGAAGATGGACAGAAGGAGATTTCTGACGAAGACTTCTTTGGGAATAGGCTCCATGGCTTTGGGTTCCCTGATGGGAATGGAGAAAATCTTCGGGCAAAACACCCCTCCTATTCCGCTAGCAACCAATCCTTCCATGGGACTGGGACATTTACCGCATTTTGTACCCAAAGCCAAGCGGGTGATTTATCTCTTTCAAGCCGGCGGCCCCTCGCAACTGGATTTATACGATTACAAACCAAAACTTCGGGACCTGCATGGTCAGGAACTTCCCGATTCGGTGCGTGATGGTCAGCGCCTCACAGGCATGAGTGCCGATCAAAGTTCCTTTCCCATGACTTCCTCCGCATTTAATTTTAAGCAATACGGAGAAAGCCGGGCTTGGGTGAGTGAGCTGATGCCACACACGGCCGAGGTGGTGGATGAGCTTTGCTTTATCAAAAGCATGCAAACCAGCCAGATCAATCACGATCCTGCCATTACTTTTTTCCAGACGGGGCACCAACTTCCCGGCAGGCCTTCCATGGGTTCCTGGCTGAGCTATGGCTTGGGTTCGGATAATCAAAACCTCCCCGCATTTATCGTGATGATTTCCAAAGATGCCGTGCGGGATCAACCCCTGTATGCCAAGCTTTGGGGCAATGGTTTTCTTCCTTCCCAGCACCAGGGAATTCAGTTCCGCTCCGGGAAAGACCCCGTGCTCTATCTGGGAAATCCTGAAAACTACGATGGAAACGACCGCAGGGAAATGCTCGATTACCTCAAATCCCTCAATGAAGTACAGCTTGACACCTATGGAGATCCGGAAATCAATGCCCGCATCGCACAGTATGAGATGGCTTTCCGCATGCAAACTTCCGTGCCCGAGGTGACCGATCTATCCAAGGAACCGGACTGGGTGTATGAGCTATACGGAGAAGAAAGCCGAGATCCGGGCACTTATGCGGCCAACTGTCTGATGGCTAGAAAACTGATCGAGAACGATGTGAAATTCGTGCAACTCTATCATCAGGGATGGGATCATCATGGCAGCCTGCCGAATGGAATCAGAAACCAATGCCAAAAAACAGATCAGGCCACCGCTGCTTTGATCAAAGACCTCAAACAACGAGGCTTGCTCGAAGATACCTTGGTGATATGGGGCGGAGAATTCGGCAGAACCGTGTACTCTCAGGGCACCCTCTCACCGGATAATTATGGTCGGGACCATCATCCGAGATGCTTTACCAAATGGATGGCAGGAGCTGGAGTCAAACCTGGTTTTAGTTATGGGGAAACCGATGATTTCGGCTATAATGTGGTCAAAGACCCGGTAAGCGTGCACGATTTACAAGCCACTATGCTACACCTTTTCGGGATCGACCACGAGCGACTCACCTTCAAGCACCTGGGTAGAAGATACCGACTGACGGATGTGGAAGGGGAAGTGGTAAAAGGGATTTTGAGTTGATTAGATAGATTTTTCAGAAAATATACCCAGTAGTGGGTATTGTTGACTGATGATTTTTACTGAAATTGAGTATATTAAATATATGATCAGTTAATTTTTAGTTTCTGTTTTTTTAAGGAAGTCTATTCAGAAGGAGGCTTACATGTTTAATGCATTTATTTCTTACTCCCATTCCTCAGACGACAAGTTTGCACCAGCACTTCAAGATGCATTGCATAAATTTGCAAAGCCTTGGTACAAAAAGCGTAACCTTGAAATTTTTAGAGATGAATCCAGTCTTTCTGCCTCCCCACATCTTTGGGAAAATATCAAAAAAGCCTTAGACCAATCTGAATACTTTATTCTCTTAGCATCCCCACTATCTGAAAACTCAAAGTGGGTGAATAAAGAGGTCAGTTATTGGATAGAGCATAAAAGTATTGACACTATTTTAATTGCACTTACTGGTGGAGAAATGTTGTGGGACAACCATAAAAATAGTTTTTCAGATCCTGATAATAATTCCCTTCCACCTGTCCTAGATGATAAATTTGAAAATGAGCCCTTTTATATAGATCTACGGCAGTCAAAAACTGAAAAAGACCTTTCTCTGGATAACCCTATTTTTCAAAAAGAAATTTTAAAACTTGCTGCAAAACTTCATGGGAAAGCTCCTAATGACCTTGCAAGTGAAGAGGTAAGTTTGCATAGAAAATGGATTTTGGTTAGAAACAGTTTCTTGAGCTTTCTTGGAATAATACTTATTACAGCAGTCGGACTTGCAATATTTGCAAATGAAAAACGGAAAGAAGCAGAAAAACAAACCGAAATAGCGAAACTAAAAACTCTAGAAGCAGAAAAAGAAAAGAACGAAAAAGAAAAATCGCTCGAAGAACTTAAAGAATTTGTAAGTAAAGGTATCGGAAAGGAATTTGAAGGAGGAATAATATTCAGCGTAGATGCAGAAAGAAAGAATGGATATATCGCAGCAAAGGAAGATTTGGAGGGTGAATTTGATTGGAAAAGTGCAGTTGAAGCATGTGAAAAATATTCTATTACAATTGATGGCAAGACGTATGATGACTGGTTTCTCCCTTCAAAAGAAATTTTAGAAGAGCTCTACACAAAAAAAGAAGAGGTCGGTAACTTTCATGAATCTTCAGACTGGTCAGATGAGTTTTATTGGAGCTCTACGCTGGAAAAAGGATATGAGGGGAATGCATGGGTTACTTATTTAGCAATGACTAAAATAAGAACAAGTACATATGGAATCAATTATCGTAGAGGCTTTGTTCGCCCCGTTCGGAAATTCTCCTCAACTAATTAAAATATGGTTCTGATAATATGTTTTAGAATTTAGAAATTGAGACTTTAATACAGAGGACTCCTACTTCTAAAATCCAGTCGTATTCTCTATTTTATCCAAAATTTCAACTCCTTCACTAGTTTATTTGGATAGATTTTTTTTTGGAATAGTCTTCGTTTTAGTATAATCATAAAGTTCATGCAACCCAGCTACTTATGCAGCTAGAGAATCAAGCAAACACAGAAAACTTGAAACAATAAATAGAACAGCGGAATTAGAACTTGCTTCTATTAATCCATTTATTGAAATTTTAGCTGAGGATAAAAAGCAGATTATTAAAGAAAAACTTGTCGATAAATATTTTGGAAACAACCATATAAACAACGGTACTGATTGTAAGGAAGAAGAAGTTTCTATTGTTGGATTTGAAAAAATTCTTAGGGCTATTTTGCCGCTATTAAAAAAGTAATGCCCCCTCTGGGTGTAGTCAGATCGTTTTCTAAGCGTAGTTTGCCTGCCCTACTCCCGACAATTGTCGTGGACTGGCCCAATGCTAAAACAATTCACTGAATTGTTTTTTAACGCCTTGTCCTGCTTTAATATCCTTACCATCCCGTACAGCTGTCGGGATGCAATTGGTTTATCAGAGCTAACTACCAATAGTCTACATCAATCAAACCTTTCATTCCTGAGTACCTGCCCGCCGTGGCGGGATTCCTAGCATTGGAATATAGAAAGTCTTCCGGCTTTTCTATAATTCCAGACCTAACAGGAGCTCATCTACAAAGGCCTTCAGGATACTTTCTTTAACATTTAAGGCGCATCAGGTGTTTGGTCTGTGGTTTAGTTCTTCAGCCAACACATAAACCGTTTTACTCAAGCAAAAAAGCAACCCATGACAAGTAGATTAGATTTAAGACCAATTATTAAAACAAAAGAGTTCGAGAAAAGCACAGATGAAGAAAAATTTCAGACTATCACCCTGCGCCCTATTCTAAAACTTCAAAATGACCTTTTTCTTGGGCTTTTCAAAAATCACATTACTGAATCTAAGGTCATGTATTATTCTTTATCACCTGAAAACAAGGTTCTCTTTATAGAAAACAGTTTACAGAAAAACATCGTGTTAAAGAACAAATTGATCGGAGTTACCCTTGGCATGCTCACTATTGAAGAATTAGCCGTCTACAGCGCAGATACCAACCTGTACAATAAAAGAATCATGAGCCTTTTAATAGAGCGAATCAGAAGCCAAATCAGCCTACTCGTCTGAGTGTAGTCATATAGTTCGTCTAAGGGTTTGCTCCCCGTCTGGGTGTAGTCAGATCGGTCTTGGGACTGGGTGTAGTTTGTAACTACACCCAAATATCCCTACCATCCCGTACAGCTGTCGGGATGCCATTGGTTTAACAGAGCCAATCACAAATAATTAACCCCCATTTGGGTGTAGTCAGATCGCCAATTAAGTTTTTTGCCCTACTCCCAACAATTGTCGTGTACAGGCTCAAGGAAAAAAATATCACTGGATTGTTTTCGGCTTGTCCTGAATTAATATTGTTAAGGATTTGTAATTCCAACTACCCCTCAAGAAATCCTGATCGTATGCTTAAAAGGCGTGAAACCCGTCAGGTAAACCGTAGGCGCAGACATCCGAGGCAAGCCTCCACGTAGTTGGACACCTTTGTGTTCTGCCAGTCCTGGGCCGAAGGTCAGCGTGTCGCCTTTTTGCGTATAAGTTCCTACTTCGTCTGTGTTAAGGAGATAGGAGTCATTTTCAGCATTTAAAATCACCACATTTTTGAATTCCCCTCCTTCTCGGAAAATAAGTTCTATCGAAACCGGAACGTTATCGGTACCCACGATTTCGATGTCACATTCTACTCCGTCGTTGTTTTCCCGAATTCGAGCTGTCGAGGTGAGGTACTGTATTTCACTTTGTTCTCGATTACTTTGGGGCATTTTTTCCCAATCGCCACCAGGGTCGATGGAGTCTTTGGGGTAGGGTTGATAATAGGATCCAGCAAGTTTCTGTTCCATGACATAATCCTTGCCTTCTTGCCGGATCTCGCCACCTTGAAATTGTCCTTTTCCAAAAAAGGAAGCTGAAAAGCGAATACCCTGCAACACAGCATTACCGGAATGAAAAGTCAGGAAAGTTGGATTTTGGGAAATAACAGTGGCATCCCAATTACCCCTCCGGATGCGAACCAGACCCGAGTACGGAAATGCTTTGGCGTAGCTCGTCGGCAAAGAATTGGGCTTGGGTAATTCCCGCCATAGGGATATATCTTCCAGAAAATAAGATAATTGGGAGACGGATTTCTCTAGTACTGTAGCCTCGATTTCTTTGCAGATTGCCGAAAAAATGCCATTCTGATCCTTTAAGGCCATAAAACGGTAGGGATAGTAATAGCCCTCCATCGTACCTACGGCGGCCTTATCCTGTCGGCCCGAAGCATCAGTGGCTATCTCCCCGTTGGGATGGATATAGTAGGTAGTCATCATCAGATTTCTACGCACAAACTCGTACAGTTCCGGCTTTTTTGCGCCCTTGGCGATGGTAATAAGTACTCGATCAGTAAGGGGCGAATAGATGAGGGTACTTTTCTCGTTGTACTGCCCGTCGGGATCCATGTCGATATGCTCGCCCAGCCATTCCTCGATGCGAGCTACGTAGCGCGGATTGGGCCACACCTCATTCAGCTTAGTCAATGCACCCGATACCACCCAGCGGTGATTGGGCGTATGAATACCCCCAACGATCAGGCATTCACCAGCCCTTTGCAAAAAGGTTTTTAGGAGTTCCAACTGAGTGGCGTATCTACTGTCGTCTTCCCTCAAGACAATGTTGTACACTGGGACCAGCCATTTGACTATAAATCCCGTGTCGGGCGTAGAGTGAAAATTGGTAGAAAGTAGGTCGATGGTACCATCGGAATGCTGAATTTTGAGAAGATAGTTTATTGCCTCTTCAAGTTCTTTGGCTACGGTTTCGGAGCGATAGTATCTGCTCTCAGAACTCGCTAGAGCGCAGCCCGCCGTTCGGATATATGCTACCGTAGAATGCGCATTGGGGATTTCCGCGCCGTCTAGGAAGCCTCCGTAAGCCGAACTTTTACTATCAGAAACACGGTATCCGCGTTGCCGATCAAGCTGATTATCATTGGCTTTGATTAATCTTTGCAGCCAGTCAGGCTTGGTTTCATTTTTTGTACGGGAGCGAAAAACCATCGAAGTTAACATCGGAGCGGCACAAAAAGCTACCGAACCATATTGGACAAACTCTCTTCGTTTCATAGATCGTAAAGCAAAAATGGTTTTGGGCTATTTCTTACCTAAACTTATGGATTAAAACGCCGGATATCAAAAGTCAAGATTGGTCTTTTTTCCACTGATTGAGTGTATTCAGATCATTCGTCTAAGCGTAGTTTGCCTGCCTTTTCCCTTTATCCAAAGCATCAAGCATATTGCCTGTCATAAGAAAATTGGAACTCAGAAAAATCTGAATGAAATTATTGCTTGATTTCCAGCCTTCAATAAGAAGGTCCTTTTTTACAAGTACTTCGGAATTTTGGGGTATAGGATTTCTACTTTATTTTTTCTCGATTTTGACAGGATTCTTGAAAATAACTTTGATGCTTTCCAAAGCTTCCAAATAAGATTGAACCAGAGAAAGTGGAACTGGACCAAATTCTGCTGAAAGAATGTTTCGGATGTCTGAGATGCTGTTTTTACCATTGACCAGATTCAAAGTTTCATAGGTGTATTCACTGCCAGTTCCCCGGATTCCTTTGTAAGTAAATAATTGAGGCCTTGGTTTTTCCTTGCCAAAATTATCCGTAAAATAATCGTATCCAAAGGCAAACATTCCACCCTTGATTTCTGGATTTCGATAATAAATCAAACTAGCGTTTGGTTCTGTAGTTTCAACTGGAGTGCCTGCTCCAACTACTCCTTTTAGCTGTTCTAAATAGCTTCGATAATCTTCCATCTGGCTTTCACTCAAAGAAACATAAGGTTCTAGGGATTGAAAAGCCTCCATTTCCTGTAGCCAGAAATAATATTTAACATTTTCCGCCTCTTCCACTGGAAGAGCATCTGCAAACTGCAACATCTGATAGGACCTGCTTAAGACCTGTTTCTTCATTAAGGAAGTAAGGAATTCGAGGTTTTCCGAACCGAAATCTGCCAAATAAACACCTGAAACCGCACCGATAAAACTTGATCTTTTTAATACTGTAGGGTCAATAAAAGCAGGGAGATCATAATTGGTGTGAATGTATCTGTCAGGATATTGATGCAAGTAAATGGAAGGAATCCGATAGGTGCCCTCTGTGAAAACTTCAAAATCGCTTCCCATATGGAAGTTCCCCAAAATGGCATGAAAGGGCTCTTTTCCACCTTCTTGGGAAACCATAGGATAATTGACAGCATCTCCACTGGTATAAGCAATACTGCTTTGGTTTAAAAACTCTCCAAATGCTTCTCCGATATCGTTGATGAAACTCGGCAAACTTTTAGGCCCTCTTGAAATCTGATAGATTCCTTTTGTTTCCAGTCCACCGCCAACCATATCCATGTGGATATTGAATTTTGTCTTTGCTGCAAGTTCAGGCTTGAAGCCTAATAGGGAATTGGTGCCTTCGATTTCTGGAGACCATAAAAAGCGAAGAGTACGTTTTGGACGCTCCAGCTTTCCTTCATCGATTAATTTTTTGATCGTTCGGGCAACTTCCAAGATAGCCACACAACCACTCGCATTGTCATTCGCACCTGGCCTCGGGTGATCTAAATGGCAGGTATATAGGATTTCTTCTCCCGAGAGACTAGGATCACTTCCTTCGATCACAGCTGTGAGTAACTGCCAATCTGTGGCCTCGGTATCTGCAATTACTTTTGCGTAAAGCTGAATCTTTTCTCCGGCTGCGAGTCTTTTTTGGAATGCTCGCGCTTGTTTCAGCGATACCATAAATCCAAAGGAATTGGTGTTATCGAAATATTCAAAATGCCCCCAGCGGATTAAATTTTCATTCTCTCCATGCCAAGCTGAAGGTTGATTTTGGGCATAACTGATTACTCCTGCTGCTCCGTATTTTTCTATAGCTAATGGAGCAACAGCCCCTGGTTGGGAGGAGGTAAGGACTAATTTGCCTTTTACATCTTTGTATTGATAAACAGATTCCGAAGTTCCAGCTCCAATATCCACTAATTCTGTCGATACTTCACCGCTTTTACTATCCTGTGCGAGAACCATTGGGATGGACTCCCAATCAGCTATTTTTTCATGATTAACCCACTGTCCGTTTTCGGGTTTTTGCTCCCATAACTCTGCAAATGACGCATTCCAGGCAGGCCTTGATTTTTCTGTCCCATACATCAATTGTCCATTAGCAGGGATTTTGATGATTTCGATCCCTTCTAGATTATACTCAGATAGTTTGGATAAAATAAAAGCAATCGCTTTGTTATAGTCATCCGAGCCTCTCATTCGATGCAATCTGCTGATGTATTCCAGGTTTCGTTTGGCAGATTCGCCAGATAATTCCTGATCTAGTAGAGCGACAAGTTTTTCCTGACCAAGAGGAACATGCTGTGAATAGGAAGTCGTTGTAGAAATGAAAAAGAAGACAATAGAATAACGCAAAATGTTTTTCATAAAAAAGGAATTAAGGTCTGCGATTCAAATTGTTTGGCAAATTGAACCTGATGAAGATACAGTAAAAATCTATTAATTGTCCGAGATACTTTCCTTGGAATGAAGATACCCACCTAGGTTTTGTCAGATCATTTTTGCCCCCTCTGGGTGTAGTCAGATATTTCTTGCCACAGGGGGTATTAATGTTCTGGTTTTCCTTCAATTTCAGCCCGAAATGAGAAGCCCTAAACTCATCCGTTCTAAAAAAGCAAACGATTCCGTAGTCTTGGTAAACCTCAGGACCTCTCTTTGCTTTGCATTTGTTAAATTGGCTCATTATAACTCCTAAAATAACACTATGAAATTATCCTTATTAACTCTTTTGTTTGCAATCTCCCTGATGGTTTGCAATGCGCAGGAAAACAGACCAGGACCACAGCTTCCTCCGGAAACTGGTGAAACATTTAAAGTAGGAATTGCGGGCTTTACCTTCGTGAGATTTGACCTCGATAAGACACTGGAAACATTGAAAGCATTGGATGTACATTACCTATGCATCAAAGATTTTCATTTGCCGATGACTAGCACTGATGCTGAAATTGCAGCTTTTCATGAAAAACTAAAAGCCCACGACGTCACAGGATATGCCGTCGGTCCTATCTATATGAAATCAGAAGAGCAAATAGATAAGGCATTTGAGTATGCAAAACGAGTTGGGGTAAAGCTGATCGTGGGCGTTCCCAATGTGGAATTGCTTCCCTATGTAGACAAAAAAGTGAAGGAGTATGATTTTAAATTTGCCATTCATTTGCACGGACCAGATATCAATATTTATCAGGATGCCGATGATGTTTGGAACCATACCAAAGATCTCGATCCGAGAATTGGAATGTGCCTGGACATTGGACATGACACGCGCAACGGGAAAGACCCTGTAGCGGATATGGAAAAATATCACACCCGCGTGTTTGACATGCACATTAAGGACGTGACAGGACCGTCAAAACAGGGTTATTCGCTCGAAGTTGGCCGTGGCATCATTGACTTCCCGGCAATGGTCAAAATGATCAGAAAAGTAGGCTACACCGGAGTATGTAGTCTGGAACATGAGCGGAATATGGATAATCCATTTATGGGGATTGCCGAATCCCTAGGATATTTTCGGGGCGTTATTGAAACGACCAAAGAATAGATTTCGAACTAATCTTACATCTACAAAGGCTGAATTCTAAAGAGTTCAGCCTTTTTAATTAATGATTTCAATCACCATCTGGACTTGGTCAGATCACCGTTAGATTCCTTTCCTTTGACGAGTGGCTATTCATATTGGTTTATTGGTTAAATTTCCCGAAGTCAACATCAAAAATATTTAAACAAGGAGATGCTTTATGAACCGAAAAACTTTCATTAAAAGTTTACTTTTCTTGGGGACATTCCCCTCTTTGCTGAGAGCAAAAAACACTCCTTTGAAGAGCTCATCAAGTATCAGGCTTTTGAGGCATGCTACACTGATTTTGGAGATGAATGGAAAAAAATTACTGATAGACCCCATGCTTTCAGAAAAGGATGCCATGGATCCAATCAGGAATTGTGGGAATGACATTAGAATTCCTATGGTCGAGTTGCCTATTCCAAGATCAGAGATAAACACCATGATTTCTGAAATGGATGCGATCGTTATCACCCACTTACATCGAGACCATTGGGACGCCCCTGCAAAAAATTTAATCCCTAATAACAAACTTATTTTTTGTTCCCCTAACGATGAAGAAAACTTAAGAAATCAAGGCTTCGAAAATGTCCAAAACATTGAGAATAATTTCAGCTGGCAAGGAATAGAAATTCATAGGACTAGTGGACAACATGGTACAGGTGATATTGGCAAAAGTATGGGCCCCGTTTCAGGATTTGTATTCAAGCACCAAAAAGATTCCATCTATTTAGCAGGAGATACCGTTTGGTGTGAGGAGGTGGAAAATACACTTACGAATCATCGTCCGAAAGTCACAATTCTAAATGCAGGAGGAGCAAAGTTCTTAACTGGTGATCCCATTACTATGACTTCCAGTGACATTGTAAAAGTTCATGAAAAACTTCCAGACACAAAGATCATCGCAGTTCACATGGACACCATTAACCATTGTTTTGTAACGCGGGAAATCCTATTTGAAGAATTGAAAGCCAAAGATTTAGACAACAAAATAAGTATCCCAAAAGACGGCGAATCAATAGAAGTTTAACATGTAAGTAGTCCTTGATTTTTAATGATTCAATTCTAGTTCAAGGTTTTCTTACCAAAACCCATACTGGTTTAATAACTATCAGTAATTGTCCTAAACAAAACCTAGCGAATTAATTGCACGATTTGATTTAGACTAAAATTCAATGCTATTTCCCCTTTGAATGGCTTATAAAAAATATCTTTAGAATAGAGTTTTGAGTAACTTAGTATACTTCTGAATATTTGGAAAATGACCAATCGATACCTGGAATTTTTTGGATTATTAAAGACAAATTGTCTTGTTCTATTTCTTTTGATTTCAACATTTTCATTTGCTCAAGGAAATGTTACTGTTTATGAAGGATTGCCCAGCGATTCAGAAAAACTGGAATTAATTCTCCCAAAAATTTACTGGTTTTCCAAATCAAAAATCACAGTCGGAAATTTTGGTGAAGCCACAATAAAAGAAGGCATAAGCTCAACAGAAACAACCAGAAAGAAGGGTGTTTCCTATTCTGAAACAAAACAAAAAATCTCAATTATTTTAAAGGGTTCCGATAATAAATCCTGCTATCTAGAGGCAAGAACAGTTCAAAAAGATGAATTTGTAATAAAATCAGATCCCATTTTCAATAGAATCTTGGATTTAGGGATTGAATCAGAAGAGATCCTTAGAATGGATATTTTTCCAAAAACATATCTGGGTAAAATCTCAACTGACACCAATGACCCAAAGCCTTGGGATTTTATTTTAACAACTGTCGAACAAGATTTTATTTCAAATTTAGAAGTAGGTATACTTACAACTGGTGATCGCACCATCTATGTAATTCAAACAACATTAGATCCTTTAAGAAAAATTAATGAAAATAGTGAAGGTCTTACTAATACTCTTTTTTACGAATTTATAGAAAATGGTATTTCTTTAGGTGCTGTCACCTATGACTCAGAAAATGCAATTTGGTTGAAACCTGGCCTAGACAAAACCACTAAATTAATCTTATGCACAGCCATGCTTTCAATTGCATATTAATTTCAATTGAAAACTTCTTCTAAGCGTAGTTTACATCCTTTACAGGCCGGCTCAAGGCTAAAACAATTCTCTTGATTGCTTTTTACCCCCTTGCCCTACTTTAATATGTTAATCAATTTGTAATTGGTTGTTAATAAAAAGAGAATTTCTTTCTTTTTCGAATTAGGATATGATTAGATAAACTTATCTCCACGGATAAGGCTTTTTATAAAATAAGCCCTGTATTGGGTATTGCCTTGGAATAAAATAGTTGAGCACTCTTTAAGATAGAAAAGTATAGTTACTCCCGTCAGTTGTCGCAGACTACACCTAGTACGAAAACAATTTAGAATGCTTATCAAAAGCGACTTTAATGAAATTAAACCGATTTTAATTTTCAGCAATCCATCATTCTATTTTTTTCATACGAAAGGAATACTTTCAATACAAATGTTTTTCGGTGTATTAAAAATTAAACCAAATTATATATTATTATTTTGTATATATCAAAATAAATTCGATAGATTAGTCTGGATAAACGAATCTCAGCGATGCAAACTCTCCAGGCAAAAAACACCTATCCCCTTACCGCTCTGTTTATAATCATTATCATCATTGGGGTGCAATGGGGCTTTTATGAGTCTTATACCAGCGAGTTTCCTAATTTCGAAAACTCCACTAACGTCATACATATTCACGGCGCCCTATTAATGGCCTGGTTGGGGTTATTGGTAGTACAACCTATGCTGATTTACTTCAAAAAGGTAAAACTGCATCGAAGCTTAGGCAAAGTCTCCTACCTATTAGGACCTTTGATTATCATCTCGATGTTCTTGGTAGGAAAAGGTTCCTACTGGCGCGGCGTGGATGTTTTTCCTGAAACTGAAAACTTAGGTTTTATGGCACTTGATATTCGTGGACTATTCACGTTCGCCATTTTCTGGGCTTTGGCAATGGGTTACCGTAAAACTCCATCTGCCCATATGCGCTATATGATCGCTACCGGTATTTTGGCTATAGGGCCAGGTGTAGGCCGTGGACTAATGTCAAGTTTTGATTTTTCCCCTTTTGCTGCTTTGACTATTACTGATGCACTCGATCTGGTAATTGTAGGTGTTTTGCTGGGTGTTGACTTGGCCAAGAAAAATAACTACAAACCTTATCTCGTGGTATTCTTGCTTTTACTGCTGGGTTCTGTGCTTTGGCAAATCAAAGACAGTAACTTCTGGCAAAACTTTGCAACTACCTACGTAGAACTCTTTTATTAACCCTGTCTGGTTGATGGACGTTACTGTATCTAAGCATAGTTTGTCCCGACAATTGTCGCAGACTACGCTTTACAGTCCTTCCCATCCCATACAGCTTTTGGGATGCAATTGGTTTAACCATGCAATTTTCCAATAATCACGCTCAATCCCCCCCTTTAATCCCGAATACCTGCCTGCCGTGGCTGGATTCCTAGTGTTTGGAATAAGGTAATCTTCTTGCTTTTCAACATTGCTAGATCATTTAGGATTTTGGTAAATGTACCCCTATTCATACCCCCTCCCCCCGGTCTATATACCCCCCATGGGGTGTAAAAAGAATCTCGCGAGATTCTTTTAGGTTCAAGCGAGAACCTTTTTGAATCTCCGGAGGTCCTTTTAATATCAAACGAGACTCTTTGAGTATCTCGCGAGGGCCTTTTTGGTTCAAAAGAGATTCTTTTCGTATTTCTCGACATTCTTTTTGAGTGTCGTTTGATTCTTTTTGGGTCTCACGAGATAGGATTTGAATCTCAGAAGGATCTATTAGGGTCTAAGGAGAATCTTTTTATATCTCCATTAAACCTAGAATTGGAGGTATTAAACGAGGCGCTAATGCTACCTAATCCATAATCATTTTAACAATTTCTGCGGCTGTTGAGCTTTCAAAAACTGTAAACTGATTAGGAGAACTTGATAAAATTGGGCATTTGGGATCATTCAAACCCTGAATGAATGGAAAATTCTATCAATTCTACCAAAAAGGACAAGTATATTAGGGAACAAAGTTCCGACAAACTAATTGTAAATCAGCCAGATATTTACCCATGATCAATTTTTTCAGAAAAATTCGTCAACATATGTTGGCTGAAAACAAGTTCACAAAATATCTACTCTATGCATTTGGGGAAATTATCCTGGTGGTGATTGGTATTTTAATTGCATTATCCATCAATAATTGGAATGAGGAGCGAAAAAACACACTGGAAGAAATCGCCATTCTTGAAAGTCTGGATAAAAATTTAATTCTGGCTAAAAAACAATCCGAAGCCTTAGTTTCTGCTGAAAGTGATTCAAAGAGCGTTCTGTTAGTGGTTTTAGGGCTGGATTCTATCCATTCAAATCTGGATAATCTTACGATTACAGATGAGATTTTCAAAGATGCCTTTTGGAATTTAGAAAATGACATTCCAGTCATCAATACCTATACCGACCTAAAAAACACCAATAAACTGGGACTTATCAAGAATCAAAAGATCAAAGAAAAATTCACCAGCTTGGAAGTAAATTTAAATGAACTGAGAGGTATGCTGGAAGACCGATTAAATGTGCAACAGATTCGTATAGATGATATTGCTGAAAATGAGATCAATTTTATTCCTCTTATCAAATCAGCCATTCCTTCAATCAATATTACAAATGAAACCCAAAATGATTACAAGGAAATCCTCTCCGATCAGCGCATCAGAAACCTTTTAGGCATTAAATTGAATATGACTCAAGATGTATTGGACTACCGAGTGAATTTAGACAAAGATATCAGTGAGTTGACGATGCTGATTGAATTAGAGTTACAAGAAATCAACGAGTGAAGCACCAAACCATGATCAACTTCTTTAGAAAACTCCGTCAAAAAATATTATCTGAAAACGTTTCCACCTTTCAGCCCGATAAATTTGTTAAGTATTTGATCTATGCTATCGGAGAAATTTTGCTGGTCGTCATCGGAATATTGATAGCACTTTATATCAATACCAGCCGTGAGGATTTTCTAAAAGACCAATACACCAAAAGTGTATTCGAGCAAATCCACAAGGATCTTCAAAATGACCGGGTAAAGCTGGTACTTGATATTGAGAATATCGAAACTACCAATCGATTTATTCTCGATATGCTGGGAAATAAAATTCCAGATTCCTTTTATGCCAGCATCGATGCAATTACATATGATGACCCCAAAATCAGACCCATCCGGAGTTTATGTACTGACTTTGTAGCTTTTCTCCCGAACACCAAAGGATACGATTTACTCAAACTGCTAAATAATAGGGATTTGGTTAATGACTCATTAACCAATGACATCATCAGCTATTATTCACAGTTGGGAACTGTTCTTCCAGAATACAACAAAGTTACCGTGGAGGTCTCCAAAAGAAACATTCAAGAATATAAGCAATACGATTGGTTTGAAAACTGGGCAATTGGCACGTATGACCCAGATTTTATTGAATATCTCAAGGAAAATAAAGACAACAAAAAGCGGATGGCTGAATTTTATTCCTACACTTCTGTCAACGAAACCTATTGGAAAGACCTAAAGCGAAACACTGATGAATTAATCAACAGGATCGAGAGAAAATTAAAAACTCCCTGAAGAATGCTAATCCATTAGAATAATACAGAAAAATGACCCCTATCCAGTCTGGATTTAATCATTTCAATGGCATGTGTAGAAGAAATTTTTAACTCAACCTAGTTTAGTTTTTAGCGTCAAAGGTCTAACTCTACATAAATTTGCACTAGGCACAAAATCTCCTTTTATACGCTGGAGAAACGGTCAAAAAAAACTCATACGCAATTATAGGCCACTTCCCCCTACCTTTTTGCTACTAAAGTCGGGGAAAAAGCTAAGTAATCTTAAGTAAATTTAGAAGAATAATCTATCCTTAAAAAGATAATTTTGCTAAACGACGAATGGATATTTTAACAAAAAACAAAGGTTTACTTTTAAAAAAAACTATCAACAAATAATTCTTAAAACTATCAAAGCGAAATCAAATCATCTCCTTTTCAAGTAATTAACACCAATTCCAAACAAAAACTTACTGGTCTATGGAGATTTGGCTAGAATATTCTATCAGTTCCAATTTTTGGAATAATTATTAAAACACTTGAAATATGAAGAAATTTATAAGTAAAAGCTCCATTCTTGCAATACTCTTTATTGCATTTTTAATCAGCAGCTTTCAACATAAAATTAATGCCCAAACACAAAGTACTCGTATAGAATATGACCTTGTCATTCTAAATGGCCGGGTCATGGATCCTGAAACCATGTTTGACGATGTCGCCAATGTGGGAATTAAGGAAGGGAAAATCATCACCATCACCAAATCCCCAATAGAAGGAAAAGAGACCATTGATGCCAAAGGGCATGTGGTAGCACCCGGTTTTATAGATACCCACTATCATGCCACAGACCTCTTTGCAAGCAAGATGGCACTCAGAGATGGTGTCACTACCGGTATGGACCTTGAAGCGGGTTCGTTTAATGTAAAGGATTGGTACGCCGAGAAAGAAAAAACTGGATGGCAAGTAAACTATGGTACTTCTGCAAGTTTATTATTTAACAGAATGGCTGTTCATGATCCTGATGCGGAACTTAGTGAACCGGTAGATTTTTCTGTAATTCCTACCTACGCAGCGAAAGCTATGAAAGATGGTGTCCAAGGCTGGGCAGAAACCAATTCCACTATCGAGGAAATGAATAAAGTGATGGCTTTAATGGATGAAGATCTGCGACAAGGAGCCATTGGTGTTGCTGTGCCCGGAGCATATATGGCCAAGGGAATGACCAGCTACGAACTTTTTGCAGCACAACGGGCCGGTGCTAACTATGGCCGTCTTACATCCGTTCATACCAGGTATCATCTTATATCAGAAACACCTACCGAAGCTCCTATAGCCTTCGACGAGGTGTTTACCAATGCAATGTTGTTAGACGCTCCCCTATTGATGGCCCATAACAATGATTATGGCTGGTGGGAAATTGAAGAAAAATTGCAATTGGCAAGAGAAAAAGGAATGAATATGTGGTCCGAATATTATCCCTATGCGGCCGGATCAACAGCGATCACAGCAGCTTTCCTAAGCCCTTCTGAATGGGTAAAAAAGCGTGGTTATAAATACGAAGAAACCATTTACGACCCTGTTGATGATCAATACCTTACCAACGAAACGTATGCCGCACTGATGAAAAAAGATCCCGGAAGATCGGTTGTGGTTGAATTTCCTTATCGAAAAGCCTGGATGAATCACTGGTTGGCAATTCCTCACATGACTATAGCGAGTGATGCGATGGCAGGCGTTGGCGCAGACGGTACTTTATTGCCATGGGATGCGGATTGGTCTGAATATAGAGGACATCCCAGAACTTCTGGCTCACGCGGTGCTGCATTCCGAATGGCCCGTGAACAGGGTGTACCATTGATGTTCACTATTGCGCAAGCGAGTTATTGGTCGGCCAAACATTTAGGAGATGCGGGGCTTGAAGCCATGAAGGAGCGTGGTCGCATTCAGGTTGGAAAAATTGCAGATATCACCATTTTTGATCCTTTTTCTATTACTGATAATTCAAGCTTCAAAGTAGGTGAACATGGAACACCTACTACAGGTATTCCTTATGTAATTGTAAATGGTGTTATCGTCGTAAAAAACAGTGAAGTATTGCCTGTAAAGCCAGGACAGGAAATTCGTTTCCCTGTAGAAGCTAAAGGAAGATTTGTTCCAATTGTTCAAGAAAAATGGCTAAATCAGCATACGATTGGTTTAAATCCAGAGCTTGTGGAGATGCATTTAGATGATGACTCTGGTGCTGGAAAAACGCTGAAGAAAAAAAACTAAAACGAGACTTATAAAATGAAAAAAACACTTTTAGCCCTCTTTATTTCGGCACTTATTTTCAGCAGCTGTAATCAGACAAGCACTGAAAAAGGGGCTGACCCCAATCAGGAATTTGACGTAGTTATTTTAAATGGGCGCGTCATGGATCCAGAAACCAATTTTGACGGTATTAGAAATGTGGGTATCAAAGATGGTAAAATAGCCATCATTACCGAAAGTGACCTAAAAGGTAAAGAAACCATTGATGCTACCAATCATGTGGTGGCGCCTGGTTTTATTGAAGGCCATCAACACGCAACAGATCAATTTAGCCGTAAGGTCAATTTACGTGATGGCTTGACCACCCAGATGGATTTTGAATCTGGAGCGGGAGATATTCAAAAATGGTATGCAGACGCCGAGGGAAAAACTCAAAGTAATTACGGGATGGTAGTTTTGGCTACTCTAGGTCGTGTAGCCGTTTTAGATGGTCCTGAAATAGCGGCTTTAGGCAATGATATGGGAGGCTTATTCTCTCACACCGTTCGAGCAGCAGCGGTAAAAGCACAACAAGAGGGTCGTAAACCAGGGTGGTCATCTACGCTTCCTAATAAGGAAGAAATGACAAAAATAATGGCTTATGTCGATGAGGGTCTTCGTCAAGGGGCTTTAGGCATAGGCGTTCCTGTTGGATATATGACTAAAGGTGTCACCCAATATGAATTGTATAAATATCAAGAATTAGCTGCAAAATATGGTCGTGTAACCAATGGACATGTGCGCTTTGCGGGTGTGAGGCCGCCAACAGAAGGGCAGTTGGGTGTTCAGGAAATGCTGGCCAATGCGTTGGTTTTGGACGCACCTTTCATGGCTTCACACCTTAACAGCAATATGGACTGGGAATACACTATTCCAATGATTAATGATGCAAGAGAAAATAGAGGTGCCAAGGTATGGGGTGAGGTGTATCCGTATGCTGCAGGTTCTACTATTGCTTCTGCAGATCTTCTAACTGAAGCTAGTATGGCGCAAATGGGGATTACCTATTCGAGTGTTTCTAACCTTGATGGTTCTCGTTGGGATAAAGCAATGTATGAAGATGTGAGAAAAAATGACCCTGGAAGAGCTATTGTTATTTACAATAACCCTATTGAAGATATTGCTAAATGGATTGCTCAACCTGGTATTGTAATCGTTTCTGATGGTATGGCTATTCAAGATGAGAATCTGGAATATTATGATTGGGAGGAGCCTTATGAAGGAAAATCTGTTCACCCTCGGAGCGCCGGTACAAGAGCAAAAGTACTTAGAATGGTTCGTGAAGATAAAATTATGCCGTTGATGGAAGCTATTTCTAAAATGAGTTATTTACATGCCAAGTATTTTGAAGAGTTGGCAGGTATTCCTCATTTTAAATATAAAGGTCGTATTCAAGAGGGTATGGATGCAGATATTGTAGTTTTCAATCCTGAAACAGTTAGAGATAATTCCACTTATGAGGTTGGAATGGGGGCCATTCCTTCGACAGGCATTCCCTATGTTTTGGTAAATGGGGTAATAGTTGTTAAAGATTCTGAAGTCCTAAAGGTTTTTCCAGGAAAGCCAATTCGATTCCCTGTTCAAGAAAAAGGGAAACTAGATGAAATAGAAATTGAACCAAGGGTGTTTGATCCAAATCAATCCAAGTAATATATTTGTTAATATGAAAAAAACACTTTTAACCCTCTTTATTTCTGCACTTATTTTCAGCAGTTGTAATGAGACAAGCACTGAAAAAGGGGCTGACCCCAATCAGGAATTTGACATAGTCATCCTTAATGGCCGCGTCATGGATCCTGAAACTAATTTTGATGCCGTACGAAATGTGGGTATCAAAGACGGTATAATCTCATTAATTACCGAAGATGAAATTAAAGGTAAAGAAACCATTGATGCCAAAGACCATGTGGTAGCACCTGGATTTATCGATGGTCATCAGCATACTATTGAGCCCTATATCTATCGTATCATGTTGCGTGATGGGCGTACAACTCTTTTAGATTTAGAGGTTGGAGGATTCGGTCCAGAAATTGACAAATTTTATGAACAAAGAGAAGGCAACGCTCCGGTCAATTACGGAGTAGCCGTTGCCCATGAATTGGCTCGTGGTGCCGTGCTAGATGAATTCAAAGATTGGAAACGATATTACACTTTGGATGCAGCTGGTGTACGATCCGGAAAAGAAGGATGGTCAAAGACCCGTCCAAATCTGGAGCAAGCCAATGAAATTCTCAAAATAATGGATGAAGGATTGCGTAAAGGAGGCTTAGGAATAGGTTCAACCGTTGGGTATATGCGAGAAGGGGTTTCCTCCAGAGAAATTTTTGAGCTTCAAAAACTTGCCGGAGCCTACGGTCGTCAAATAGGTATGCATTTTAGATTGACACCCGGATCAGATGTACAAGAAACCTTGGGTATTCAGGAAATGCTCGCTAATGCTTCGGCATTAGGCACCCCGGCCATTGCACTTCATTTTAATAATCCTGGTTATAACTTGGTATATGAACTATTGCTTAGAATGCAAGAAAAGGGCGAAAATGTATGGGGAGAAATATATCCGTATGCTGCAGGCTCAACAGCCTTAAATGCAGTCTTCTTGGAGCCAGAGGTTTGGGTAAAAACACTTGGCAATAAATATGAAGAAACGCTACAGGATGTTGAAACTGGAGAATTTTACACTCAAGAATCACGAGAAGAAATGTTAAAGAAAGAGCCAACCCGTTTAGTCCTTGTTTATAAAAGCAAAGAAGAATGGATAGTGAATTGGATGAAAATGAAAGGAGTGGCAATTGGTAGCGATGGTATGCCTTTCATACCAGATGATGGACTTACTTGGGAAACTCCCTACGAAGACTTTCCTAATACTCATCCAAGGCAAGCTGGTTCTTTCGCCAAAGTTTTACGATTAGCAAGAGAAAATAATATTCCTTTGATGCAGGCTGTTTCCATGACCAGTTATAACTACGCAAATCCTTTAGGCAAAATGGGTCTTAAAGCCATGCAAGTGAGAGGAAGATTACAAGAGGGTATGGTAGCTGATATTACCATTTTTAATCCTGAGACCGTAACTGATAACTCTACTTATGCCAAAGGTACCCTTCCATCAACAGGGATCCCCCATGTAATAGTAAATGGCATCATTGTAATGAGAGATTCAGAACCTATAAAACGCTTTGATGCGGGTCAACCCATTCGTTTTGAGGTTGAAGAAAAAGGACATTTTGAACCCTTATCTGTCGAAAATTGGGAAAAAGCTTTCTATGCCTCGCCTGCTGATTTCAGTGGGGCTGGCTTAAAATGATGCACCTTCAATAATTAAAGGAGTCCTATTCATGAGTCGTGTGTGGATTATTCTTTTATTATATGCACTGTCTTGATTACTTAGGTATTTACAGTAACCTTTAAAGAATAAAGTAAAATTTGAAAAAAAGACTGGGAGATGACTCCCAGTCTTTTTTTTAGTTCAGCGTAAATCTATTTTTTTCCAGAAAAACTTAGATTTTAAACAAAATGATGAATCGATAGTTAGAATTTAAGTTCTAAATTCACCCCCACTCCAAAAGCAGTGTTGGTTTAGACCCTAATTTTAAAACAACGTCTCTTTAAAATCATATTTTCGCCATTAAAATTTGAATTATTCCATTAAACCTTACTTCTGACACTTTTTCATTGTTCAAAAGTTTGATGTTTTCTTTTAATTTATTTTAAATTGAAATTCAATAATTGTGTATTGATTCATGCTTAACACTAAACTGAATAGACCAACTTTATCTAATGATCTTTTACATAGAACATATTTAGTAGAAAAGTTAGAAAAAAGTAGTCATTTGCCTCTGATCCTACTATCTGCTCCGGCTGGTTATGGAAAAAGCGTGCTGGTAAGTCAATGGCTCAATTACTACCAAAAAGATTATTCCTGGCTTTCTTTGGATGAAAGCATGAATGATACTTCTATTTTCATTTCCTATTTGATTGATACTTTAGAGCGGTCTGGAGATTCAAAAAAGATTCAAAAGATTTTTAAAAATAAACAAGAAATTTACTTCCTAACTTGGGATGCAATCATTAACAGAATCATCAATTCAGTTAACGAAATTCAGGAAAATTTAAGGTTAGTTCTGGATGATTATCACCTGATCAAAAATCTAGAAATCCACCAGTTAGTAAAAGCGTTAATCAAAGAGAATTTAGATAATTTACAGGTAGTTATTATCACCCGCTGGGATCCTCCATTTCAGTTGAAAGAACTAAGATTATATAATAGAATGTTGGAGCTCAGGATGCGAGAACTCAGATTTGAGAAATCTGAGATTTATCAGTTCTTATCTTCCGCTAAAGACATTAGATTTAGTGATTCTGAGATTGATTTATTTTTAGAAAATACTGAGGGTTGGATCTTGGCGATCAGAATGTATTTAATGGCAAAATCCTTTTCCAATTCTAATAATGAAAAGGAACTATTAAATCAGGATCTAGATCGCTTAATGTTTCATATTAGTGAAAATATTGACCAGAAATTTTTTAAGACAATGCAACTTTGTTCGCTCTTTGATCAATTTGACAAAGAGCTGATCAACGCAGTTTGTAGGTGTGCTTATCCTGATTCCTGTTCAGCTGAAACCTTCCTTTCCAAACTGATCGAATTGAACTTTTTCTTAATCCCCATAAGAGGTGCACATGAAAAATTCAGATTCCATCATTTGATTGGCAATATTTTAAAAAGACAGTTGGAAGGGACTGAACCTGCTTTAGTCAACTCAATTTACAATGACATGAGTGTATGGTTTTCAGATAATGGTTTTGCGGATGAAGCAATTCAATACTCAATCCAGGCTAAAAACTATACATTAACCTGCAAACTGATTAAAACCCATAGGGAAGTCTTTTTGGAAAAAGGAGAATGGTGGGTTTTACAACGCTGGATAAAAAACATCCCCCGGCAAATTCGCAATGCCCATATTGATATCTTGCTCACCGAATTAATTATATGTGAGGAAACATGGAACCTTGTTGACTTTTCTTCTATTCTGGAAGTGTTAGATGCACTTGGGATTGAGAATTCAAATCCGAAGAATCTTTCACAATATCTTCATCATTTGGGTTACTATTTCACCTTTGTCAGCCCAAATCCAAAAAAAGCAGCAGAATCGCTCGAACGATCTATTTCATTGTGCCATGATGAAAGTTACATGTTAAGCGGACGCAGTGAATTGATATTGGCCTGTAGTAAACAGATGCAAGGCTTAACTATCTTGGCATTGAAGTCTCTTGAAGATTTTCAAGGAAAATCAGAGCCTTTCTCAAAAACACATATTCGCGCTGTACATGGTAAAGTGTTTATTCACATACTTTCTGGAAATTTTGAGTCAGCAATTAATGAAGCAAAAAGGTTGCAGTTTCTTGTTCAAGATACCGGTTTACGATCACTAGAAGGTTGGAGTTTTTATTTTCAAGGCAATGTTGCTTTTCAATGTTACAATGAGCCTGAAGCTATGAGCGAATTAAAAGGAGCTGTAAAATTTAAGGGTTTATTTAATTTGAGGACCTATTTTGATGCACTGGCGGGCTTAATTATCTTAAGCTCTCTGAAAGGGAACGAAAAGGCTACTGAGTCATTTTTATTGGAAATGAGCCAAATGGCCATTAACATGATTGATCCTAAGTTTCAATACTACTTCGATTCCGTAAAAGCTAGATTAAGCTGGCATCATGGTCAAGGGGAAAAAGAGTTAGACTGGGCATTGCAAGATTGGGTAAAAGTACGCACAGGTAATTATTTATTTTTAATAGATGTTCCTGAACTAACAAAACTTCGAATCATAGTAAGTCACGGATCCATTCAATTGGTAACAGAAGCAATTGAGGTAATTGAAACTCTTGAAACCTCGCTAAATGAAATTTATAACAAGTACCACATTGTTGACATAACGCTATTGAAAGCGATAGCAGAGTATCGTATAGGTAATGCGGAGTCTGCAGAAAAGTTTTTGGAAAAAGCCTTATTACTTGCAGAAAGCGCTGAAATATCAAGACCCATATTTGAAGTGTACCAAGTTATGCCTGAATTATTTAATCTCGTCAATACTTCAAGCAAATCCTACCATGCACTTGTACGATTAGGCTTAATAAAATCCACAGCAAAGTATAATCCAGAAAATTTGAATTTAAAAGAATTGACAATACGTGAACAAGAAATCGTGAAGCTAATCGCTATTGGACTCAGAAATAAAGAGATAGCAGACCAACTACATATTTCTACGGTAACCGTGAAAAGTCACTTGACTAATATTTATCGAAAGCTTGACGTCTATAATCGAACCTCAATGCTTCGAATAATTCAAAATCAATAAATAGTATCTTCTATAACCCAAGAATCAATTCAGGCTTAACTTGGAGTAAAAATTCAATACTCTAATGATTACATCTCAGTTATCCCAGCTAAAGGGATCGTGTTTTGCCATTATTTTTAAATATTTTTTTAAAAAATTCATTAAACAATTAGGCACCATAATTTAATTCCCGAAAACACCTATAATGGAACTTTCGACGGATCGTCATCTGGAACAAAGCTGGAAATAGATGTAGTCATTTTCACCCCTATAGTTAAAAAAGTCACTCATCGAATAAAACATCTAGGGTGATTTGAATAGTTAATCCAGAATTTTTTAGCTAAAAAATCTCAGATCATCTATTTATAAAATCTGAGTTTAAAGAATTAGGTTACCCTTCTTCATTTTTCAATGATAACACTTGATTTTGAAAAGTAGAGCTAAACATTTTCTTAAGGAAAATCATTCAAGCCTATTTTTTACTATTCAATACACGAAACAGCATTGTTTTCATGGGTATAATCAATGTAATCCTACCTTTTTGCGACTTAAGTTGTAGGAATAGTCAAAACATCACTTTGTAAATTGAATGAATGATAAGGGACGAAATACTTGATTTTTGGAATATTTTGCCTGATAAATCCTCTGTTTATCAAATCAAGATTTCAGGTAAGGTCACATCGACACTTTTAGCCATTGTTGATGATATACAAATTCAACGACAACCTGGAAAAGATGAAATTAATCTTATCGGTTGCTTTCCGGATCAATCAGCTCTTCTGGGACTTCTTAATGCTCTGAATGAAATTCGTTACGAAATACTATCAGTTCGAATTTTAGATACTGACTAACAGACAGTTAAATAATATAACACATTGCTTATCAAAAATTACTGGCTACTTCATTACCAACAATCCGCATATTGGAATACTTGCAATCACCACTTGGATAGGTATCGGTTTCGCAATCGCGGCATGGTGAATATCGCCATCCGGGTAAAGCTAAAATCTTTTAAATAGCAAGTTCTATGAAATTAAAACAGCAGATCAACTACATGAAAAGATCATTCGTTTTCGCCATTATTTACATGCTTAGCCTAGGGCTTTTTGCTCAGGAACAAGCCAAGCAAATCACCTTGTTTACCAATGTTCAAGTCTTTGACGGAAGATCAGATCAACTACTCAAAGCGGATGTTTTGGTAGAAGGTAACCTGATCAAACAAATATCTAAAGGGCCGTTGATGGTGATGCAAACCGATAATGTAACCATTATTGATGGCGGTGGACGCACGCTAATGCCGGGACTTACCGATACGCACGTACATCTTTCTTACACCACTATAGATCAAATGAGCATGATAACGGGGCATGCTAGTTATGGTTATGTGCGTGCAACAGTAGATGCTGAAGATATGCTCATGCGTGGGGTCACTAGCGTCAGAGATATGGGGGGCAGCGTTTTTGGCCTAAAGAGAGCTATTGATGAAGGTCTTATTCCGGGTCCGAGAATTTACCCATCCGGTGCATTGATTTCTCAAACTGCCGGACACTTTGACTTCCGTTTTGGCAACGAGAATCCAATGCTGTATGGCGGCGGGCTTCCAGATTGGCAATATCAAGGTCATGCTTATCTGGCAGATGGCGTAGATCAAGTGCTCACAGCGGTTCGTGAAAACCTAAAAAGGGGTGCTTCTCAAATCAAAATAGCAGCAGGAGGTGGCTATGCTTCGCCAGCAGACCCATTATTGGGTAATCAATATACATTCGATGAAATTAAGGCAGCTGTACAAACCGCAGGAGATTGGGGAACCTATGTAACTGTTCATTCCTATCACCCTTCTGCCATCAATCGTGCTATTGATGCGGGGATTAAAGATGTTGGTCATGGACAACTTCTTGATAAGGCAACCTTGGAGCGTATGGCTAAAGAAGGCGTATTCCTGAGCACTCAGCCTTTTACGGTCTGTAACGAACCACAATTGGATGATTTTTCAAATGCCAAACTTGCCATAGTCTGTGAAGGTACAGAGCGCGTTTATAAAATGATTAAAGATATACCTACTCTTAAAGTTACTTATGGAACAGATATGTTCTTTCTTCCTCGAGAGGAAGCAGCCAAGCAAATACAGCAGATGGAACGTCTCTCGGCTTGGTTTAAGCCGGTGGAAATCCTTCGCATGGCCACAAGTACTGCTGGAGAATTATTTGCGTTGAGCGGAGAAATGCGAAATCCTTATCAAGAGGGCACTCTGGGAACGGTTTCAGAGGGTGGGTACGCTGATCTTCTTTTGGTCGAGGGAAATCCACTTGAAGATCTTGGTGCTGTAACCAATACTGATAACATCAAAATGATCATGAAAGACGGAAAGTTTTACAAGAACACGCTTCAATAACGAATTCAAGAGCTGGCATTCAGAAAATACCCATTAAATGAGACTTCTGTCTGAGTGACATCGGTAACCTAAAAATTAGAATTAAGAATTAAGAATTAAAAAAGAAATCAAATGGAAGAATCAAATGCAAGGAAAACAAAAGCTACAGATGTGGTTTATGATGTTGTCTTAACTAATGGTCGGGTAATCGATGCCGAAACCTATACCGACGGTATATTTAATGTTGGAGTAATCGGTGACAAAATTGCGGCAATTTCGACTGAGCCATTGAAGGGCAAGGAGGTTGTGGATGCGACTGGGAAAATAGTATGTCCCGGTTTTATTGATCTACATGCACATTCTCAAAATATTGGCAGCAATCGTATTCAAGCCTTTGATGGTTTGACTACAGCATTGGACTTAGAGTCTGGTGTATTACCAGTAAGCGAATTTTACGATAAATGCGCTAAAGAAGGGCGACCCATAAACTATGGAGCTTCTTCCGCTTGGGGTGGAGCACGAATTGTAACTTTTAGCCCACAAAAAGCTGTCAACGGAAAGCCCGTTCCTTCAGTCGAATGGTTTTTAGAATCTTTTGATGCCACCGAATGGGTTATGGCAGTTGCTGAAGGCGAAACCCTACAAAAGATCCTTGACATGACGGAAGAAGGCCTGAAAGAAGGAGGTATTGGCGTTGGTGTGCCATGGGGTTATGCGCCAGGTGCAGGGATGAAAGAACTATTAGGAATTTGGAAACTTGCCAAGAAATATAATGTGCCTACCTATACGCATATCCAAAACCTTTCGATGGTTGATCCTAATAGTGGCACAAAAAATATTGTGGAAATGATAGGTCTTGCGGCAAGTACCGGTGCTAAAACACACATTTGTCACCTTAATAGTGTGAGTTTACGAGATATTCCTTCCATTAGTCAATTGATAAAAACAGCACAATCTGCCGGAATACCAATTACTACTGAGGCCTATTCTTATGGAGCTGGAAACGGTCCAATAGGAGCTCACGAATTTGATCCGGAAGATGTTCAAGAGCGACTTGAAATTGATTGGAGTGATCTTACTGCTGTTAAAACCATGAAAGACTTCCAAACAAAAGAAGAAGTCGTTAAAGCCAGAAAAGAAGACCCTAACTTATCTACGATAATTCATTATTTGAGAGAAGATGACAATGCACATGACGCTTCTTTACTTGATATGTCGGTTCTATTTCCAGGCGGTGCAGTGGTTACAGATGGTCTGCCGTACACTACTACGGATGGAAAATTCTTCCATTCTGATGAATGGCCGTTACCAGAAGGTTTAAGCAACCACCCAAGGGCTGCAGGAAACTATTGCCGCTTTTTAAGGAAATGGGTGCGTGAACGTGGCGTAATCAGCTGGATGGATGCCATGCGATATACGTCTTTGAACGCTGCCAAGATTCTTGAAGATTCTATACCAGAAATGAAAAATAAGGCAAGAATACAAGTTGGTGCCGATGCCGATATCTTGGTTTTTGATCCTGAAACTGTTTCTGAACAGGCTGATTTCCGTAATCCTGCAAGGTTATCTAAAGGGATGCATCATGTGATTATTAATGGTACATTTTTAATTAGAGATGAAGAGTTAGATACCAATGCTTTACCTGGTAGGCCTATACGTGCTAAAATAACTGCTTAAGTAAACTCTTTAATGATAGCCTCCAAAAATATGAATACCAAAACTCCAATCCCGGTCACCATTTTAGCCGGGTTTTTGGGTGCGGGCAAAACCACACTTTTAAACCATATTCTTACCGAAGAACATGGCAGAAGAGTAGCAGTGATAGTGAATGATTTTGGTGCTATCAACATAGATGCGGACTTGGTTACCGATGTTACCGATGGGGTTATTAGTTTGGCCAATGGGTGCGTTTGCTGTGCCATACGTGCTGATCTGATCACTGCAGTATTAAAATTATCGGATTTAGAAGAGAGGCCTGATCAGATTATTATTGAATCCAGTGGGGTGGCGGACCCTGAGGGTATTTATAGATCCTTTCTACAGCGTGAGATAAGAAATGATGTGTTGGTTGATGGGGTTTTAACGGTGGTAGATGCTGAACAAGTACTGAATATTCCTGAGCAAGAAATGAAACTCGCTAAACTACAAATTGGTGGAGCAGATTTAATTATTCTTAATAAAATTGATTTAGTCAATAAAGAAAAGCTATCCGAAGTAGAAAACTGGATTGGTTCCCTTAATAAACGTGCACAAATTCTTCGTGCTGAAAAATGCAAGTTACCCATAGATGTGTTGTTAGGTGTTGAAGCAGGAAAAGCTTTACATAGAGTTAACCAAACGGAAAAGTTATCACATGATCATAATCATGAAGTTACATTTGAATCCTGGAGTTACGAAAGTACTAGTCCCTTTAAACTTTCACTTTTTAATCAATTATTGACTCATCTTCCTCCTGAACTTTTCAGAGCTAAAGGCTTCATCTATGCGAAGGAGAATCCTACAAAGCGATTGTTGCTGCAAATGGTAGGAAGGCGTACCGTTCTTTCTGAAGAAAGAAACTGGGGGGAAATTACCCCTGCGACTCGACTCGTTTTTATTGCACGAAAAGGAACTTGTAATATCGAAGGCATTAAAAAAGCTCTTGATAAGTGTTTGGATACAAATTAAAAATCAGAACAGAATGAGCAAACAAGACAGAATTAACGACATGCTGAACATGGAGACCCGCATGTCAAAATGGAAACAACCGCAACCACTCGACTTTGTATACGCTGCAACGAGTCGTTACAGCTTTGTGAACTGGCAAACAGGCAACGACGATTCGATATATTATAACTTAAATCTTCCGGCATTTTTCAAAACCCATGTCGTTATGCCTCCGGCTGAAACCAGCATACTGGAAAGGGACTATCATCCTGAACTATTGGACATCACCTTTGACAATCTGGATGGGAGTAAAAATCCAACCCTGGAGGAGTATCTTCATGGGCCAAAACAGGTGCAGGCCATGATAATGGCACACAAAGGAAAAATTGTTTTTGAAACATCACCAGGAATGAGAGAAGGTGCACCACACGTATGGATGTCTGCCTCCAAAACAACGGTAAGTTTAACTGCTACTATGCTATGGGAAGAAGGAAAATTGGATGTTGAAAAACCAATTACGCATTATGTCCCTGATCTTAAAGGTACTGCATGGGATGCCGTTTCAGTGAAGAACGCCCTGAATATGTCTTCAGGATTAGATATTGAAGAAACTTTTGAAAGTTTAACGAACCCTAAATCATTTATTGCCGGTTTTATGACACGGTCTTTTGAAAGTGGACATACCAGCTGGCGTGATTGGGCTAAATCGGCTCAACCAATACCAGGAGAAAAACCGGGAGATCGATTTAGATATTCTTCATGCATTACACTCATTTTAGTAGTAATGGTTGAAAATATCGCTCAAATGCCATGGCATGAGTACTGGGGTCAGCTAGTATGGTCTAAAATAGGTGCTAGAAATCAATTTAGTGTTGCCCTTGCACCAGATGGAACACCTGGAGCTGCAGGACTAAATATAACTACTATTGAAGATATGCTTCGCTACGCCCTGCTGTACACGCCAAGCTGGAACAAAGTGGCTAAGGAACAAGTGATTTCGGACAAGATGTTGAAATTCATTCAGGATTTTGGAAACCCTAAGGCGTATGTAGGCTGCGGAGAGGAAACTATGGGCAAAGGATGGTTTGGAGAAACACCTTATACCAATACCGCCCAGTGGGATCACGCCTTTAAAGATGGGGCTATGTTCAAACACGGCAATATGGGGCAGGGTATCTATGTAGATCCGGCCCGTGATTTTTGTGGATGTTATTTTGGATTAGCTACCAATGACGAATCCATTTCCGGAGTGGATCATTCACCAGGGTATTTAAGAACAGCAGCAAAATTGTTAGCGGGTAATTAAAATTCAATAAAAAATGGAAAATAAGAAACTGACAGACGATGAAAAATGGGCAAAAGCCCAAGCGGATATGGCTGTATTAAGTAAACAGCCTGGTTCTTTTGTTTCAGAAGCTTCAACACCTATTTCAAAATTAAAACAACCACTTTCAAAGGACGACTATTACAAAGTAAGTCAGCGTTTTGGTTTTTGGCCCATGCAACTAGCAGGTGATGATGCAGCTTATTATTACCTGCACATGCCACAATTCATGAATCAGCAAGTTATTATGCCTGCTGACGATGTTGCTAAACTGGAGCGAAATATCGATCCCAGGATTGAAAACCTTACGTTTAAAACAGCTGAAGGTAATCAGACGGAGAAACTAAAAGACTTTTTGTTTGGTAAGTCCAGAAAACAAGCCATCATGATGATGCATAAGGGGAAAGTGGTTTTTGAATCTTTCCCAGGTATGAATCCCAACGATTTACACATTTGGATGTCCGCAGGTAAGACTCCCCTATCTCTGGTGTTTACACAAATTGTTGCTGAAGGAAAAGTTGATATGCAGGAAATGTGCAGCAAATATGTACCCGAACTTCAGGATACCGTATGGGATGAAATTCCGGTGTGGACAGCAGCCACCATGTGTGTGGGACTGGATATTGAAGAAACATTCAAGTCCATATTAATGCCAGGATCGTGGATCAATAATTTTCATAGCACATTTTTAGGCCTGTACAATGTTCCTTATATGAAACAATTGCAAACGGCTAAAAAACTACCAAATGGTGAAAAACCTGGGGGGCCAAGTACGATGCGCTATTCATCAGCAGATACTTTAGTGCTTCAATACATCTGCGAGCAAGTAGAAAACAAACCATTTGGCACTATACTGCAAGAGCGTGTTTGGTCAAAAGTTGGTTTCCGTATGCCAGCCTTCTTATGTCTTGCCCCAGATGGCACAGGGGTAGGTTATGGTATGTTTAGCTCTACGGCAGAAGACATGCTGAAGTTTGCCATGTTATACACGCCAAGTTGGAACAAAGTAGCTAAAGAGCAAATTATTACCGAGGACATGTGGAAGGTTTTCCACGAAACCGGAAAGAATGAAGTTTATAAAGATACGGAAGAACAACATATGGCAACCCAATGGTATGGAGAAGCGCCACCAAAAAATGGAATTCAGTGGGATAATGTATTTGATGATGGTGCCATGTTTAAACACGGAAACAATGGTCAAGGGATTTATGTAGATCCAAAACGTGATTTCTGCGCCATAGGTTTTGGTGTTGCTGCCAATACATCGGGAACAGATTATGCACCTGGCTTTATGAGAACAGCTGCTAAATTATTAGCAGGCGAATAATGCTTAAATGTTTGATTTAAAAATAGGAGAATATGAAAAATCCAAAAGTAATAGAAGATGCTTTAAAAGTTGATGGAGCAAGAGTAACACTACCCGTTAGTGCAGCAATAACAAAAGAAGTTTTTACACCGGAATACGTAGACAAAGCACGTAAAAGCTGGAATAATTTTCACTTCCAAATGGGCGGAGATCATGCTTTATACTACGCCATGCACTTGCAGGAATTCATGTATGCATCTGAATCTGCTCCAAGTATGGAGTATAGACCTCTTGAGCGAAATATCAGACCGGAAATCCGCAATGTTAGACAGCAAACGAGCAAGGGTAATATTACTTTGGAAGAGTACATGAATGATCCCCTATATCGTGCACAGGGTATGATGATGATCCACAAAGGAAAGGTGGTTTATGAAAGCTATCCGGGTATGCGTCCAACAGACCGCCACTTAACTTCCTCTACGGGAAAGATTACCTGTGGACTTGTAATAGCGCAAATGATCAAAGAAGGTAAGATCGATGTCAATAAAAATATTGCTGATTATATTCCTGAATTAAAAAATACGGCTTGGGATGGAGTTACTGTTTATAGTGTGGCAAACATGTGTACAGCTCTGGACAACGAAGAAACCATCGAGCATATTCTACAGCCTGACTCAGCGGTTACACGTTTTCTTGCTGCCTGTGCAGGTACCCCAAGGGCCACAACCGGAAAACTGGAAACCTGGCTAGAGGTGGCTCAGGATCAACAAAAATTACCGGGTAATGAAAAGCAAGGCGAAGTCATGCGTTATGCATCTATCAATACTGCTATACTAACTAAGTTGGCTGAAAACGTAGAAAACAAGACTTGGGGATTGATTTTTGAAGAGCGTGTTTGGTCAAAAGTACATGCAAGAAGATCTGTATTGTTTCCATTGAGTCCAACCGGATTCGCGCTGCCACTTGGCTTTGTTGCTGTTACCCTGGAAGATTATACGCGATTTGCCACGATGTTTACACCAAGCTGGAATGCCGTTTCTTCTGAACGCATAGTTGATGAAGATCTATTGAAAGTTTTCTATGATAATATAGATAAAGATCGTTATGCCAAAGGTGCTAAAATTGAAACATCAAGAATAGACTTCAACGAAGCAGCAACAGGAAATACCTTACAATGGGATTACGTCTGGGAAGATGGTGCGATGGCCAAAAGTGGTAACCTATGTCAAATGATTTATGTAGATCCAAAGCGTGATTTTGCAAGTGTATTCTTCTCAATGACTCCATTTGTAGATGGCTACGGTGAGTTCAAGGCTGGTGCATTTCAACGTGCTGCTGCAAAAATGCTTAACGGAGAATAATAAAAAATAAACGAAAATCTTGGAAGACCAAAAAATTAAATTTTCAATTAAAACCAAAAAACCATGAAAGAAACACAAGCAGTATTTGCAGACAAAAGCATTTCTGAAAAAATTGAAAGAATTTCACAAGGACTAGTTGGTCGCATTGGTGTGGCCGCACAGGATCTTGACTCAGGGCTTAGGGTCACCTTAAATGGCGATGAAACGTTTGTAATGGCAAGTACCTATAAAGTGGCCATTGCAGTCACCGTACTTCGCCAAGTTGATGAAGGAAAGCTTAAACTGACGGATTTAATTGATTGCCCAGCAGAAAAGATGGTTGCAGGACCTAATCCGCTCGTTACTTATTTATTTCATCCCGGGGTTAAGTTATCTGTAGCAAATCTAATTGAGCCGATGATAACGGATAGCGACAATTCAGCAACAGATTTTTTACTTGAATTAGTTGGAGGTCCTGAAGTTGTAACACAGATGTTGCGCAGTCTAGGAATCACAGATTTTCGTGTTGATCGCTATGTATCCGAAATCTTAAGGGACTTTTATGGTTTAGAAGAGAGGCTCTTCCAACCTTTTGCTGAAGTAGCATATGCCAAACACCCAGAAGTCTTATCAAAGCTCGCAGATGTAAACCTTGATTATGAAAAGGACCCGCGTGACCACACCACACCAAATGCTATGTTGCAATTGCTTCTGGCTATCGACAATGGAACGGCCTTAAGTGAAAAAAGTCGAGAATTCCTTTTAAGTGTTATGTCCCGCACCACTACAGGTGTGAAAAGACTACATGGCCTTTTACCAAAAGGAACCCCGGTTGCAGACAAAACAGGAACCATTGGCGGTGTGGCTAATGACGTGGGCTTTATTACATTACCTGATGGAAGACGCTTTGCTATTGCGGTATTCACCAATAGCAGTACAACATCCGAAGCTGATCGAGAAAGAGCTATTGCTGAAGTAGCCCGTTCTTTGTATGACTTTTATTATTTAAAGTCTTAATTTTATTATTTAAAGTCTTAAGTCAAATGCAATTATTAATAGTAAAAAGCGAAAAATCATGAATAAAAGTCAACAAATCAAAATGACAAAAGAAGAGGGCAAAGCGACCTTCGATAGGGTTGTCGCTGAGGCGAAGAAAATCATGGAAGAAATGCACGTTCCGGGAATGGCTCTTGGCGTCATTCATGGAAGCAACTCTTTTAGTACAGGTATTGGAATTACCAAGGTAGGCACAAAAGAGGCCGTTACCCCAGATACGCTTTTCCAGATGTGTTCTGTGTCAAAAACCTTCCTTTCGACGGTGGCCATGCAGCAGTCCGAACAAGGTCTTCTGGATTTAAATGCACGCGTAGTCGAAATCCTGCCGTGGTGGAGGGTCGCAGATGCCGATGCAACGTCAAAAGCACGGGTCGTTGACCTATTTCACCATCGCGCTGGCTGGGATGGTGACCATGGGTTCCTTCCTGTTCCTCCGGGTGGGTCAATCAGCGAGAAGGTCACGCTCCAAGGGGCTTACCTCAAGCAGATCTATCCCTTCGGTCAAACCTGGATGTACAATAACTCCGCCATCACTTTCGCTGGCCATGTGGTGTCGCATGTCGGCGGAAAACCGATTGAGAACTTAGTAGAAGAGCATCTGCTGAAACCGCTGGGAATGGATTCATCATCTTACAACTATGACACCACCCCCCCGGCTGAAAACTACGCATGGGGTCATCCGCCGATCTACGGGGAAGGCAACATCAATGATCTTAAGCCGATCTTTATGCCGTTCCCAATTACATCCGGAGCATCAGGCGGTATACGATCTACGGTTACTGACATGTTGAAGTACGCCCGTTTCCAGTTAGATGGAAAGGACGCTTCCGGGAACCAACTTTTGTCCAAAAAGGCACTGGACTATGCCCATGCTCCTGCAGTCGAAGCTATGGCCGGCGACTTTACCGGACTAACATGGTTCGTCCACGACTACGACGGGGTAATCAGCCCTAACCACGGTGGGACCTGGGTCGGCACGCGTTCCTATCTGCAGCTGATCCCCGATCACGACTTTGCCCTGGTGATTTTGGTCAACAGCGATCGCGGAGCCGAGGCCTACAATAAAGTTGCGGACGTAATGGTCAAAGCCTTCACGAAACTCGAGGCCAAGCATCCGGTCGCAACGGGTGTTGATCCGTCTGTGCTAGACCCCTTCGTAGGCGTTTTCAAGGGCAATTCCCAGAATATCGAGATACGGAAAGAGGGCGACAAATATGTGTTTGTCCAGTTCTCCGCATTGACCAAGGGAAAGGATCCCGCGCCTGCTAATGTGGCCAATACGGCAGAGGGCTGGTTCATCATCACCGAGGGCCCGAACGAGGGAGCCGTTGGCGAATTGCTCGAAGATCCGTCTGGCGCACTCAACTACGTGCGATTCAACCACCGGATCTTTATTCGTGGAGAAGGAGCGGTCGACGAATTCTCACTTGCCGGATCGGTATTCGACAAATAACCTGTTCGGCTTAGGATCTATCAATTCACGCCTGAAAGAAGTCCATGCTCTTGAAGATTTCCCTGGTTTGTGGATCCCATGCTCGATAATTTAGTCATCCTCTTTTTGAGAGGATGACTATTTTTTTTATAATTTGAAAAAAAAAATATGAAACAAAATATGAAACTACTATTTACTGTAGTAATAGCTTCATTACTTGCAGTTCAACCGTCACATGCCCAGAAAAAGCAACCGTCTAAAAAAACAATGACAGAGAAGAAGGGCCAGAAGACCTTTGATGCGGTTCTCGCCGAAACTGCTGAACTGATCAAGGAAATGAAAATCCCGGGGCTTGCTGTCGGGGTCATCCATGGGCCTAACACCTACAGCGCCGGACTCGGTGTCACGAACGTAACTACCGGAGAACCCGTTACCCCCAATACGCAATTTCAAATTGGCTCTGTGACAAAAACCTTCCTTTCTACGGTAGCCATGCAGTTGTCCGAACAGGGCAAACTGGATTTGAACGCGCGTGTCGTCGACATTCTGCCGTGGTGGAGGGTCGCGGATCCCGAGGCAACCTCGAAAGCGCGGGTCGTTGACCTGTTCCACCATCGCGCTGGCTGGTATGGCGACCATGGGTTCCTTCCTGTTCCTCCAGGTGGGTCAATCAGCGAGAAGGTTATGCTCCAAGCGGCTTACGTCCAGCAGATCTATCCGTTCGATCAAACCTGGATGTACAACAACACCAGTATCACCTTCGCTACCCATGTGGTGTCGCATGTCGGCGGAAAGCCGATCGAGACCCTGATCGAAGAGCACTTGCTCGACCCGCTCGGCATGGATTCGTCATCCTTTAATTACGACACTACCCCTCCGGCTGAAAACTACGCATGGGGTCATCCGCCAATCTACGGGGAAGGCAGCATCAGTGATCTAAAGCCGTACTACATTCCAATGATAAGAGAGTCCGCAGCCTCCGGCGGAATCCGGTCTACAGTTACCGACATGCTGAAGTACGCCCGTTTCCAGTTAGATGGAAAGGATGCTTCAGGGAACCAACTAATGTCTAAAGAAGCACTGGACTATGTCCACGCTCCTGCAGTCGAGGCTGAGACCGGCGACTTTACCGGGCTGACATGGTTCGTCCACGACTACGACGGGGTCACCAGCCCCAGCCACGGGGGAAATTGGCCCGGCACACGTTCTTTTCTGCAGCTAATCCCGGATCACGACTTTGCCGTGGTGGTTTTGGTCCACAGCGATCGCGGAGCTGAGGCCTACAAAAAAATTGCGAACGCAATGGTCAAAGCCTTCACGAAAATCGAGGCCAAGTCGCCGGTTGCAGCGGGCGTTGATCCGTCTGTGCTCGACCCCTTCGTTGGCGTCTTCAAGGGCAATTCCCAAAACATCGAGATCCGGAAAGAGGGCGACAAATATGTGTTTGTCCAGTTCTCCGCATTGACCCAAGGAGCGGATCCAGCGCCTGCCAATGTGGCCAACACGGCCGAGGGCTATTTTATCATCACCGAAGGCCCGAACGAGGGAGCCCTTGGCGAATTGCTCAAAGATCCGTCTGGAGAACTCAACTACGTGCGATTCAACCACCGGATCTTCATTCGGGGCGAAGGGGCGGTCGACGAGTTCGATCTCTCCGGGTCAGTATTCGACAAATAACCTGTTCGGCAGAGGATATATCAATTCACGCCTGAAAGAATTTCATGTTCTTGAAGCAGTCTCTTGTTTGTAAATCCCGTGCATTGGGAATATAGCAATCCTGGCCAAGCTAAAATCATTGATTTAAATGACCTACTTAATTAATAATACATATAATGAAAAAATTAATTAAATAAATAGATTATGAATATTAAATGGTCACTTGCATTCGCCATAATTTACATGATTAGGCTTGGCCTTTTTGCTCAGGAACAACCAAAGCAAATCACCTTGTTTACAAATGTACAAGTCTTTGACGGAACATCAGATCAACTGATCAAGGCAGATGTATTGGTTGAGGGAAACCTCATTAAGCAAATATCAAAAGAACCATTGATGGTTGTGCAAACCGACAATGTTAGCATTATCGATGGGCAGGGCATGACCCTTATGCCTGGTCTCATCGACAACCATTGGCATACGGTATTTAATTTCTGGCCGGTAAGCAAACTATTAAATACAGATTTAGCGCACCTCGGCATCAATGCAGGCCACCATTCAGGAAAAACCCTGTTAAGAGGGTTTACTACGGTGAGAGATGTTGGGGGCAACTCTTTTGGTGTAAAAAAGGCTATAGATGAGGGCACCATTTTTGGTCCCAGGATATACCCTTCAGGACCCACGATTAGCCAAACTTCGGGGCATGGCGATTTTCTGGCGCCCAATGCAGTTCCTTCTAACCCGGATCAAGCATTAGATTACATTCAGAGAACAGGCCATACAATCATTGCGGATGGAGTGCCGGAAGTGACAAAAAGAACCCGTGAGGCACTTAGAATGGGTGCTACCCAAATCAAAGTGATGGCTGGCGGTGGAGTATCTTCTTTGTACGACCCGCTGGATGTTACCCAATATACCAAGGCTGAGGCCGAGGCTATGGTTGAGGTCGCCGCAAGTTGGAACACTTATGTCGCCATCCATGCCAATACCGATGATGCAATTCAAATGTGGGTAAGAGCTGGCGCAAAATCCGTCGAACATGCTTTTCTGATCACCGAAGAAACCGCTAAACTCATGGCCGAGAAAGGTGCATGGTTTAGCATGCAGCCCATCATAAACGATGAAGATGCCATTCGATTTGAAGACCCGATAAGCACAGCAAAATTTGTTGAAGTAACTGATGGTCTGGACAATGCGATTGCTTTAGCCAAAAAATATAAAGTGAAAACCGCATTCGGTACTGACATTCTCTTCGATGCCAAGTTGGGAGAAAAGCAAGGGAAATTACTCTCTAAACTGAAAAGATGGTACACTCCCTACGAAATCCTGAAAATGGCCACTTCCGACAATGCCGAATTGGTGAAACTCTGCGGCCCTCGCGACCCCTACCCACATCCTATTGGGGTTATCAAGGAAGGTGCCTATGCAGATATGCTTTTAGTTAATGGAAATCCCCTAGAAAACATAGATCTGGTTGCCGATCCCGATAAAAACTTCGCCATCATCATGAAGGACGGGAAGATTTATAAAAAAACTTTAAACTAAATCATGTTTTTAATAGAAATCGAAAGAAATGAAGAGAAGAAAATTCGTTTTTCTATCTACAGCCGCCAGTGCTGCTATAGCATCAGCACCTCTAGTTTCCTTTACTTTGAAAGAGGAAAATAAATTGAAAAAAAATAAAAAATTAAGAGTTTCCTATGTTGGCTTTTTCCATGAAACCAACACCTACCTCACCGAGGGCATGGGCGAAACCACGCTCGACAGAATGCGCACGTTCCGGGGCGATCAGATCAAAAATATGATGAAAGGAACTGCCATTGGTGGGGCAGTGGATGTGTGCGAAGAAGAAGGCTGGGACTTGCTGCCGGGTATTATGTACTATATAGACTGGTGCTTTAGCACGGTGAGCGATCAGGCTTGGAAAGATGCAAAAAAGGAGATCATGGACACGTTGAAATCACAGATGCCGATGGACATCGTTTACCTTGGTGTTCACGGTGCCGGCATGGTGAATAGTACGAATGATCTTGAAGGAGACTTGGCGGAGTCAGTTAGAAAATTAGTCGGAAAGAATACGATGATTGTCTGGAGTGGTGACCTACATGGCAAGATCACAGATAAAATGAAGGATAACATGAATTTCTTCAGTGCCTGCAAAGAATATCCTCATATGGATATGAATGCCTGCGCACGTGATGCAATGTATCGTGGTGCAGCCATACTGGCAGGAGAATCGCGTCCTACGCCTGCCTATCGCAAAGTGCCCCTGATGATGGGCATGAGTAATACCGAAGAGGAGGGAACTTTTGCCAATCGATTGAAAGAAAAGTGCATTGAAATAGAAAAGCGGCCCGGTGTTCTGAACTGCTCTGTTATGCATGGTTTCCCATATCAAGACAGCAATTTTTGTGGCGTGTACCCAATGGTCACTACCGAAAAAAACCGCAAGCTGGCAGAAGAACTGGTGGACGAACTGGCGCAGTGGATATGGGATCACCGGAAGGAGTCCATCCTCCCATTAGAAACTTTGGACAAAACGATGAGCACTGTGCTGGCCATGCTCGAAAAGGACGGCTACTATGTTCGTAAACTACCAACGAAAGGCGATATCATCGACCATACCCCGATCGTGATCGGGGACGCCGCGGATAATCCGGGTGGGGGAGCTGGGGGTGGGGGAACCCACCTACTAAAGGCTCTTATGGAGACCAAAGGCTTGGGGAAAGTCGCTTTCATGTCCATACACGATCCGGAAACTGCAAAGGCAGCAGTCGCTGCCGGTGTCGGAGCGACAATCGATGTGAGCCTCGGTGGCAAATTTGAGACATTGGCGGGCGAACCGATTAAGACCAAAGCCTATGTTAAATCCATTTCGGATGGGAATGAGACCGTTCGCGGGGGAACCGCTTTCAACGGCCCATTCCAGCTCGGCCCTACCGTCAGGCTGGTCATCGAAGCGGAGAATACGGTGGATGTCATCGTTATTTCCGGCTTATGCCAGACCTATGATGATACGCAGGGACGGCCACATGGTATTATCATTCAGGAATATGATGTGATAGGTGTCAAAAGCGGGATGCACTTTAGAGCATTCTATGAAAACTTCACCGATAAGTTACTGCTTGCTGATGTCCCTGGAACCACTAGCCGTGATATTACGCTTTTCGAGCATACCCAGCTCAAGTATCCTATCTACCCCCTAGACGAAAACGCAACTTTTAGTATGGGAAATTAATACAAATCGATTAAACGCAACGATTAATACTTAAAACAAAAGAAAAATGAAACATATCAAAACCATATTTTCAATTTTAATAGTCTCGGCATTTGTTGCAGTTCAACCGGCATTTCCTCAAAAACAAAATGGTGAAGTTATTTCTCAGAAGATCGAGAAACTCACAGAGAAGTTAGCAGGTCGCATCGGAGTGGCCGCACAGGAAATTGGCTCTAAGGAGACAATCACCATAAACGGCGATGAACAGTTTGTGATGGCGAGTACCTACAAGGTTGCAATTGCTGCTGCCGTGCTGGATCGTGTGGACAGGGGGGAGCTGCGGCTCGACCAGATGGTCGATGTCACACTCGATATGATGATGATCGGGGACGCTGCGCTTAATGGCAGATTCGTTCACCCTGGGCTCCAGTTGTCGATCGCGAACCTGATTGAAGTGATGATCACGGAGAGCGACAACACGGCGACCGACATCTCGATGGGGCTGGCCGGTGGCCCCGCGGCAGTGACCAAATATCTGCGCAGGATTGGGATCAGCGATTTCAGGGTCGATCGGTCGACAGGCGAGATCATCGGGGAGTTCTATGGTTTGCCGGGACCGGCCACGCATAAACTTGCCACAGAGGTCTTCAAGGCCCGGCCGGAGCTCTTGAAGATCCAGGGTGACCGCAATCTGGACTTCGAGGCAGATCCACGTGACCAAGCAACGCCCCTTGCGATGCTGCAGCTCCTGCTTGCCATTGACGGTGGCAAAGCGACGAGCTCCGAGAGCCGCGACTTCCTGATTAATGTCATGTCGCGCACGCGCACGGGCTCTGGCCGGCTCAAGGGGCTGCTGCCCAAGGGAACGCCCGTAGCGAACAAGACCGGAACCATAGGGGGAGTGGCCAACGACGTCGGCTATATCACACTACCCGATGGCAGACGTTTTGCGATTGTAGTATTCACTAAGAGTAGTACGACTTCCGAGGCAGATAGGGATAGAGCTATAGCCGAAGTTACCCGGACGTTATATGACTTTTATTATTTAAAGTAATTAAACGATCAACCTTCTTCATGCCTGAGATCTAATTGCAACGATGGTCAAAAGCGCCATTCGTTTCAACCAAGGTCTTAGGCATTTTTTATTAAGTTACTTTAATTAAAGGAATATAAAGAGACAAATCATGAATAAACCCTAATCATCATTACCTCTTAAGGAGAAAAATAATAAAACGCTACACCTATAAGATATTATTAAAAAAAGAAACATTTATCCAAAGTCTTCTTAAGTATAAGAACCTATATAATAGAAGAATACAAAGATCCATCTGCTTATATAAAATATATTTAACTGCAATAAAATAGTTTTTGTAGAAATAAATGTCAACACAGCAATCGATTCAATAAGAGACTTAATAAAAAAAAATTCACATTTTTTTCTTTGGAAATAAATAGAAAAAATATCTTCTCCTCTTTTTTACCATTGAATAGTTCAACCTTCCTTATCCAAGCCCGATTTATCGTTAAAACATTGAATAATAGGCCATCTTAACTTAATCTACAAACTAACAATACTTTTCCTGCGGTGTAGAATATATGCTTGAATTCCAAGAGGCGACTAACTACCCTTTTGATTTATTAAATCGAATTCAATTTGTGCCTAAGTATGAATTTTAATTAAAACGAGCTTTCACAAGTTATGACCTGATTTTTATTTAAAATACGACTTTAATACCTATAAATGCGACTTTAGTATGAGTTTATTGGTTTTTTGATTTCATATATTCACTTATAAACCAGCTAATTGTATTCTTACTATATATTAAAATCTTTAATAATAAGCCAAAAAAAAGAGATTCAGTAAATTTTGAGTAAACAAAATAGAGCCCACAACATGCTAAACATGGAGGCAAGTATGTCAAAATAGAAATAAACTCAAGAATGATTCATTTCAACCTTCTGCTGCAAAAATGCTTAACAGGGAATAAAAAGAAGTAAAATTCAATAAACAATAAGAGACAACGTATGACAGAAACAAGTTTCAACAATGGTTCGAAGGTTTCTTTTGACGATGCATGGCATTTCATCGTAAAGGTGGGCGTTGCCGCTCATAAATATGGCGCTACGTCAGGCAGATTAGAATCTTTGCTGACGAGCCTGTCAAAAAAAATGGGCTATCAGGGTGTATTCAAATCTACACCAGTAGAATTAACATTTGCAATGAAAAAATCTCAGGATTCTCCCCAGAGGATTGAAATTTTGTCTGTACCAGCTCCGGATATTGCATTGGATAAGTTGGCAAGATTGGGTGACGTCCTAAAGGAGGTTACATCCGGTGATTTATCATTAGCAGATGCCAATAATCGAATGGCTGCTATTGATGAAGCTCCTTTGCCATGGGGAAAGTTTCCGACTTTGTTAGGATACATATTTACTGGAGTAGGCCTTGCTCCACTTTTGGGCGCTGGAATGATAGATACCATTGCCGCAGCACTATTTAGTGCTTTAGTTTATGGTGTGGTTTCATTTTCTGTACGTATAGGAGGAGCTTTGGCGGCATGGGTACCCCTTACTACGGCACTAATTGTTAGTTTTTTGGCTACACTTCTAAAGTTATGGATAACAGATCTAAATATCTTATTAGTGATTATATCCGGCGTTGCAATTATACTTCCTGGATATTCCATCAGTCTTGGTGCTGGGGAACTAGTAGCGCAAAAAGTATTGTCGGGGATTTCTAATCTCATGAGAGGGTTAATTGTTCTTTTCATGCAGATTGCAGGAGCAGTGTTAGGAGGTGCTTTTGCGAGTCTTTTTGTTTCTGTAAGAATGGCCGGAGAGCAAAGCCCTTTAAGTCAATTTTGGACATTATCACTATTTCCCCTTCTTCTTGTAGGATTGGCTTTAGCATTTCAAACCTCAAAAAGAGATTTCCCCTGGGTTATTTTAGTTTCTGCCTTGGCTTACCTGGGAGTAATGTTTGGAAGTTCACTTTTGGATGGGAATTTGGGGAATTTGTTAGGCACAATAGTCGCAGTGGTGCTAGCTAATCTATGGGCAAGAAAAACTAGTCGCCCCACCTCCATTGTATTGATTCCAGCCATTGTGATGCTAGTAAGTGGTACTATTGGTTTTAGAGGTCTTGCCTCTATTGCGGTAGGAGATTTGGCGCTCGGTACGCAACAATTCTTTCAAATGTTCTTAGTGGCGATGACTGTGGTAGCTGGAATTATGATTGGCTATACGATAATACAACCAGAAGAAGGTCTATAGTGCAATGTCTAATTATTCAGAATGGTAAACTTAATTTCAAATAGTTCAAAATATCACAGTCTAAACCCTTCTTTTATGACTATACAAATTGATCTTTTACCGCTCTCAAGTTTTTATTCTCGACTAATTATAATTAAAAATTAATAAAATTCTTGATTCACAAAACATACAATTTTGAAACTTAACTATCCTAAAATAATTCTTGCAACCGTATTGTCATTGGCATCTTCATTGACGTTTGCACAAGAGGAAACTGAGCAAAATTCGGCAGAAATCGCTAAAGAATTGGCGAATCCCAACACCGTCCTGGGCACCATGAACTTTAACTTTGATTATATGCATTATAATGGCACTTTGCCTAATGCGAGAAGCCAAAACAGCTTTTCGATGAGTTTTCAACCTAGCCTTCCCATTCCTTTAAACAAGACTACTAATCTTTTTGTAAGACCAAATATTCCTGTTTATTTTTCACAGCCTGTTTATGGGCCGAATGGTTTCGAAAATGCAGGGGCCAACCTAGGAAATATTAGTGCTGATGTAGCGGTAGGAAAAACATTTCCATCTAAAACTATAGTTGTACTTGGTGGATTTGCCAGTTTCAGAACGGCAACAGACGACGCCTTAAAATCTCCCTATACTTTAATTGGTCCTGAATTAGCCGTGGGGCAGATTTTTAATTGGGGTGTTCTTGGAGCCATGGTAAATCACTCATGGAATGTAAATAAAATTGACCCAGCTTCTAATGACCGCTTTTCTAGTTTAGGTGACGATATATGGATAGTTTCGGAAGGGGGAGAATCTGCTAGTATTACTGCCGGTCAATATTTTTATGTAGTGACTTTACCAAACGCATGGCAAATCGCGGGGTCTCCAACCTGGTCTTATAATCACAAAGCCTCAAAAGGAAATAAATTAACATTTCCTATCGGGACTGGTATAAATAAAGTAACACATATTGGCAAATTACCTCTAAAATTGAGTATGCAATATTGGTATTATGCTGCGACTCCTGAAGCTTTTGGTCCTCAACACCAATTACGTTTTATTATATCTCCTGTAGTACCTTTACCATGGTAATAGCTGTGATAAAAATCCGATAGATTTATACTCGATTATTAATAACCCTATGAAACAAACTCTATTATTCACTTTAATTGCCTTGCTATTGACCCCAATTGCTTTGAAGGCTCAAGATTGGCATGCAGGCGACACGTTGAAAACAACAGTGCCTGAGGCAGACCGAATCAGTGATTTTCGGGAAAATATGATTGACTGGACTGGTCAAGATCTCATTGATGCCAATTTCCCAAAATCTTGGCCTCTTTTCGGAAGCAAGGCAAGAATGGCAATAGGCGGCTATGTGAAACTAGATTATATCCAAGATTTTAGTGGAGGCTATGACCGATACCAATACGAAATTCAAAATGTACCTGTCTCTGGTGATGGAAGAGTCCCGCAGAGTGGTTATATGAACCTTCATGCTAGGGAATCAAGATTTAATTTTGACATTAGAAGCATTACAGAGAGCGGTATGCCTTTACGGATTTTTATAGAATTAGACTTTTATAATATCACTGACCCTGAATTTAATCAAACACCGAGATTACGTCATATTTATGGTGTGATTGGCAGACTGCTTATTGGTAGGACATGGGGAACACATTCCGATCTTTTTGCTGTTCCTTCTACTATTGATTTTGCAGCTGGTGATGCTTTGACAGGAACACGTAGAGCTCAAATTCGATTTGAAGACAAAATAAGTGAGAAAATCAATTATGCATTTGCCTTGGAAATGCTTGAATACCCTGGAATTGATGGGAATAATTTTCCAGGAAAAGCAAGTCTCAGTCTTCCGTTAGCTGTCGGCAGATTAACAAAATTGACTTCCAAAAAAGGGCGTCTATTTTTTGGCCTTTCTGCATTCCAGTTGAGATATGATCGTCAGTCTACCGGTCCTAATACTTCTACTTTGGGTTGGGGAGCAAGCTTTAGCGGTCGAGAATATTTTTCCAGCAAACGACACTATTTCCGCTGGATGGCCTCATATGGAAATGGTTGGGGTAGTAATATTGTAGCAACACTTGGTTCTACTGCTTCAGCAGTTCTAAATCCTCAAGGAGAAATAGAAGCGATGCCGGCATGGAACCTTGGTACAGGAGTCGCTCTTAATTTATCGCCTGTTTTAGTTTCAAATTTCAATACCAATTGGTTTGGCCTGAATCCATCCGAATACCGATCTGAAGAAAAAATAAAACTCGGTGGATCTGGGCATCTAAATTTGATCTGGTCACCATTAAAATCATTAAACACGGGTGGGGAATTCATGATGCTCTATCGAGAAAATGGAGACGGTTCATCTGGCGTTGGAACTCGTTTACAGTTTATGGCCAAGTACATATTCTAAACGAAAAAATCCATTTTATTCTACATACTTACCCAATCGATGTTTTTCTTACGATCTTCCTATTTGTGTCTATTCCTTTGTTTAATGATGATAACGGGCTATTCAAATGCCCAATCAGATAGTACCAAAACAAAGAAGAAACTTAGTTTTAAAGACCCAGAAGATGGAGCTCTGGACTTGAGTCAGTTTCTTTTGGAAGCAAATGGGGTATTACCGGTAATTATCCCAATTACCGAACCCGCAGTTGGATATGGTGGTGGCGCCGCGATATTGTACTTTCATAAACGGAAAAAACAGTATTCAACCTATGTTCCCCCAAATGTCTCTGGTGTAATGGGGCTATATACTCAAAATAAAACATGGGGAGCAGGAGCATTTCATAGTCATATTTTTGGAGAAAATAGAGTGAGAACAATAACCGCTTTATTTAAACCAGATGTCCGGATCAAATATTATGGAAATGGAAGTGAATTTCTCTCAAAAAACCCGATTGGAATCAATTTGGACTCATGGGTTATCTTTCAAAAGGCCGAGTTAAGACTAGGTAAATCAAAGTTTTATGCAGGAGCATCCTATACTTATTTTAAAACAGATGTTTCTTTTGATACCATTCCCGGCAGACCTATTTTGAATGAAATAATTAAAAGACTGAATATAAATTCGACGGTAAGTTCGATAAAGCCGCACTTGACCTATGACAGTCGAAACAATGCTTTTACCCCTACAAAAGGAATAAAAGGTGAAGTAGCGGCAAATTTTAGCGCAGAATGGCTAGGATCCTCTGATAGCTTCAGTACAATGCACACCAACTTTTACGGATATCTTCCTATTTCTTCTCGCTTTAATTCTGCCTGGAGATTTGAGGGAAGCTATCTCCTAGGGGATGCGCCCTTTTATGCCTATCCTTTTTTGGATCTGCGAGGCATACCAGCCATGAGATACCAAGGGGATAATGTCATGCTAACAGAAACAGAGTGGACCTACAATGTCTACAAAAGGTGGTCTCTCATAGGATTTGTTGGAGGAGGTAAAGCTTTTTCTGAGTTCAGCGATTTTGCTGAGTCAGATTGGGCTTATACTTTTGGAACTGGTTTCAGATACAAGATAGCTCGACTTCTAGGGGTAAATATGGGAGCTGATTTTGCCTGGGGTAATGGAGAAGATTTTGCTTTTTACATAGTGTTTGGAAGTGCTTGGTTTTAATGAGATAGAAAAGGAATAGATTTTTTAGGCTATTCCTTTTCGCAATTCTTGGAAACTAAATCAGAGTTATTGTCAGCTTGATAAATTTATGCTCTCGCACTTTTCGAAAGAATAGTTATTTCTAAAAAAGGATTATCTTTTTAGAGTATGTAGATATTTTCCTTCGGAGGGCAGTTTAACAATTGAACTATTTTATCAAATCAAAGAAGATATTGATGAACTGATTGCGCTTATTGATAGTCAATTAAAGTAACATACAAACTTGTTTATCGAATACTTTTCCCAGTCTAACCAGTTTAATTTAAAGTCTGATTATTCCCGCCTCATTAACCTATTTCAATCCTTATAGCATTTCTCAAGAAATCCTCGAACTTTATCCATTCGACTAACCTAGATCACTATCATGCTTATCATTCCTGATGCGGAAATCATTCAATTGCTGGATTACAAAAAACTGATCGAAGCACTACGAGAAATTTTTCAGTCTGAATATACCATGCCTGTTCGGCATCATCATTTCTACCAAACTACAGAAGAGGATGAAAACACCTTGATCCTAATGCCTGTCTGGAACCAGAATTACCTAGGTATGAAGCAGGTCACCGTTGCTCCAGCGAATGCTTCCAAAAACATGCCTTCCATCTATGCCCAGTACATCTTGAGCGATGCCAAAACTGGCCGGCCCCTAGCGATGATGAATGCCACAGAGTTGACGGCACGAAGAACCGCTTGCACATCCGCTTTGGCTGCCTCTTTCTTGTGTAGAAAGGATGCGGAACATTTACTGATAGTAGGCGGAGGTAAAGTAGCCCAGCATCTGGTTCAATCCCATTCAGCGGTACGGGATTTTAAGAAAGTTAGCATTTGGATGCGAAACCCAGCTAAAATGGAAGCATTTGTAGCGAGTCTTAACCAACAAGGAATCCTTGCTGAAGGCGTGACCAACTTGGAAGAAGCTGCTCGCCAAGCAGATCTGATTTCATGCGCCACACCTGCAAAAACTCCCATCATTAAAGGTGAGTGGGTAAAACCAGGTACGCATTTGGATCTAATCGGCTCTTACAAACCGGACACCCGCGAAACGGATGATGATGCCATCCAGAAAAGCTCCATTTTCGTGGACTCAAGGGCTGGTGCCTTACATGAATCGGGTGAACTCGCCATCCCCATCGCCAATGGTATTATCACCAAAAATGATGTAAAAGCAGACATCGTAGAGCTGGTCAATGGTACCCATCCCGGGAGAATTTCCAAGGAGGAAATCACACTTTTCAAATCCGCAGGGTTAGCAATTGAAGATTTAGCTGCCGCATTATTGGTGTTTAAAAGTTATACCCCCTCCAATACTTAATCGAATAATTCTTGCAAGGATAAAAATCAATTATCAGCCCCAATTCAACACAAAGCCCGGTCTATTCAGATCGGGCTTTGGAATATTAAAACCCATTATACCAAGCCCATCCAATATCTCCGGGGTCAATGTATTCTTCGGAAACCACGATCTTCTCCAAGTACTTCATACTCTTAAATCCAATCTGTCTTTCCAATCTCAAACGAACAGGAGCACCATGGGGAATGGACAGATTTTTCCCATTCATCCCATAGGCCAAAATCGTCTGCGGATGAAATGCATCAATTAAGTCAATGCTATCCAACCAACCATCATAGGAATAAAAATTCACCCATCTTGCTTTAGGCATGATCCCGGCATGTTCCAATACCATGCGAAGTGGCACTCCAGTCCATTCTGCAATGGCGGTCCATCCTTCCTCACAGGTATGCCGAGTAATCTGTGTACGAGGCGAAAATCGCTTGAGTTGATTCAAGGAATAATTCCCGGGACGTGCAACTAATCCTTCCACCGGCAACTGCCAGTTCTCAAAGCCAGTTCGTAAGTGCTTATCGTAACTTTCACTAAAATATTCCTTGGAAGTGTCGGCAGGGTTGATAGTGCCTGTAGCAGGCATGGAAGAAATATCACTGAAGTTATATTCTTTGGCTAAGGATTTCTTGGAAAGCAAGGCCCGATGGGCAGCATAGGTAAAATTGTCGCCCATTCGAAGGATATTCCCATAGTTGGGAGGCATGGGTTGCTTGCATCCAGGAATCAATAATGCGCCCAATGCTGCCACCCCGGTTGTAAGGGCTGCTCGTCTCGTAATGATTTGTTGCCTCTTCTTCATAGCTATTTACCTAAAGTCATATATCTCAATTGGGCTTTAAAACCTGATAAAATAATCATCAGCACATGAACGATCAGAAATACCTCTAAAGACAAAGAGGAAAAAAAATGGATCGTTCGAGCAGATTGATATCCTCCGAAAATATCCAGCAAAAACGGATAGGCCGCCGTAATAGCGGGCGACATGGTAAAGCCAGTAATGATTGCCATGGGTAAACCAATGAAAATGATGCCCATGTACGAAAGCTTCTGTAAGAGGCCATAATGTGGACCACCGGTGGGAGGTGAAATTTTCAATCGGAAGTGATCTTTCAAATCCCTAAAGAACTGTGTTGGAGTCAACTCCTTCAGTTTAGGCCAAATATACTTTTGAAAGTGTCCACTAAACAAGCCAATTATCAGGTAAAAAAGCCCCGTTAAAACCAAGAACCAAGCCGCCAGGAAATGAAGGCTTCTTCCCCATCCATTTTGGTTAAACAATCTTTCTTCTCCTAGTCTTCCTGCGCTGATGGGAGAGTCTTGGACATCAAAAAAAGGTATCGATTCTTCCCAATCCGACCATTGGTAGTTTCTGCTGATGGGAAGTTCCAGAAAAGCTGGAGTCAAATCATTTCCCACTTCTCCCCAATACAATCTGGGATGAACCATCAGGATTTCAACACCAGTAAATACCAAAATCAAAAAACTTAAGGTAATTATCCAATGGGAGGTTTTAACCCATGGTTTGTGTTTTGCCTTTATTGAATTTTGCTCACTAGAAGTATTCATAAAATACAGCAATAATTTTTGAGTAGAACCCCTTGTATTTAAATGTACTATTTTATTTTAAAAACTCATGATTGTACAATTCCTTGAATAATTTCAAGTTTGAAATTCACTTTCGATCAAAATCTTAAATTCATATTCCGAAACTTTAAAAATGATTTTTTAGACTAAATTAGAGATTGTTGATTCAAGAAATTGAATTGAAAATACCATACCCCTATGCTATCATGAAACTTAAGCTTCGGTCTCTCCCACTTTTACTTTTCGCTTTAGCCTGCTCTTCACCTCCTGAAATCAAACCCCAGTTTGAGCATGACATCTCAAGTGGACCCACTCCATGGACCAGCGATTCCTTCGAACTGGAAGAAGAGGATTTCACCTTTGCAATCATTTCAGATCTTACCGGCGGAGAGCGTCCAAATATCTATGGAACTGCAGTGGGACAGTTAAATCGGCTAGATCCAACCTTCGTATTGAGTGTCGGTGATCTAATAGAAGGAGGCACAGAGGACACCCTGCAGCTCCAAAAAGAGAGGGATTCCTTTGATGGAAGAACCTCCAATCTGAATATGCCTTTTTTCCATTTGGGAGGAAATCATGACCTCACCAATCCTGTCATGCGGAAGTTTTGGGAAAATCGATTTGGGCGGAGATACTATCATTTTGTGTATGAAAACGTGCTGTTTCTAATGCTCGATTCTGAAGACTATGAGGAACAGCGAATGATAGAAATCTATGAAGCCAGGGCAAAAGCACTTCAGATCATCAATGGAGAAATCGAGGGAGTCTATGAGGAATCCGATTACTATAAGATGTCTGAGCGAAGTCTGGGAGGAATGAGTAATGATCAGTTTGAATACCATAAAGCTGTGCTTGAAAAATACCCGGATGTTAAATGGACTTTTCTCTTAATGCACAAACCGCTCTGGATGCATGAGGATGATAAAGGTTTGGAGAGATTGGAAGCTTTATTGGTAGATAGACCCTACACGGTATTCAACGGGCATTTTCATTCTTATTCACATCGTAAAAGATTAGGCAGGGATTACATTATGCTAGGAACTACAGGAGGTTCCCAAAACCCCAGAGACTCCATGGCTTTTGACGAAGTAACCTTGGTGAGAATGGATAAAGAACCAGTCATTACCACCTTAAAAATGGAAGGGATTTTGGATGAAACTGGGAAAGTTGCTGTGGTTTACGATAGTTTGAATCGGGAGAGAAAAGACTTCTAAAAAAGTCACTAATCTCAAGTTAGGTCAGAATGGTTTTGGCTGAAAGTATAGCATCCAGCTTTTTACTAAAAAGCAAGATTAAAACGCCTCCTACAGCCGCAATCGCAGCATGCATTAACCAGAACTCTGCCGGACTCATGCTTTCATAAATTCCTCCAAGCCATCCTACCACAAGATTTGCGACAAAAACTGATATATATATAATTCCCATCATGGTGGAGTTGAACCGAGCTGGAGCTCCCCTAGAAACAATTGCCAATAAGGTTGGCAACTGATACATAAAACCTACACCCATACCAAATGCGCAAAGGACTGGCCAGATCAGATGAACCTGTCCATCCCCTGCGAAGAAAATACCAAGCAAAAGTGCGGAATGACTGGCCACCGCGATCCATGCCCCAGTTCCAATTTTTTGTAATTCATTAGGTTCGCTGCCTCGAGAAGCCTGCCATTTCCAAATTATAAAAAGCAGTGGGACGGCTAGTACAGAAGCAATAGAATCTACTGACTGAAACCATGGAACGGGAATATTAAAACCTCCTACGCTCAAATCAACGTTTTCCTGAATCCAAATTTTAAAAACATTAAAAAGTTGATAATAGCTTGCCGATTGGAAAATGGTAATGATAATAACCACAAGGGATGCTATCACCTTTCGTTTTTCTTCAGGAGCCAAACTGGATTTATCCAGATTAGAATGAGAAACTTTGGCAGGAAGGTATCGATAGCCATAAAGATATGTCAACAAACCAATTACCATAAATACCCCAGCGATTCCAAAGCCATAATGCCAACCATAGGCTTGGGCAAGATAGCCGCATAATAATGGGCCGAAGATCGCACCAATATTTATAGCTGTGCTGAAAATGACAAAGCCTCGAGTTCGCCGAACTTCATCACCAGCAGGATATAAAGCACCTACCTGTGCTGCGATGTTTCCTTTGAGAAAACCAGATCCGATAATCAAAAGTAATAAGGCTAGAAGAAAGGTCTGATCAAAAGCCATGACGATATGACCTGCAGTCATTAATAGAGCCCCAATCACCACTGCATTTCTTTGACCTGTCCAGCGATCCGCGATCAGTCCTCCAAAAACCGGCGTGAAATAAACAAAGCCAGAATACAATCCAAAGATCAGAGAAGATATTGCAAGAGTTGAAAGTGGCCCAGTTATGGACTCAATAAGATTTCTAAATCCTTCAAAACCAGCGATATGCTCGACATGACCAGGTAAAAGTAATTGGTTGACCATGTAAAGCACCAACAAAGCCGTCATTCCATAAAATGAAAATCGTTCCCAAGCTTCCGTGAAAGCCAAGTAGAAAAGCCCTTTGGGATGGCCAAAAAAATTCTGCTCCGTAATGGAAGCAGTCTTACTGGTACCTTCTATAGGTTTGCCTTGATTTTCATTCATTACAATTTTTTACAGTTTAGCTAAAAGTAGCATTTAAAATGAAAAAAGTACTTTTCACCGGAAAGACACTCGAAAAGGAAATGTTTGAACCTAACATTAATCTTCTGATTTTATTCTCTTTAAAAACCTACCTTCTGACTATTGCCCGCTTCATCAAATTGGCTTATATTGAAGAAAATAGGATTAAAATAAGTTTACCCAATAAGTAATATTTAATTCCTCAAGATTTATTTGAATTCATTTTTGTAATTGAGAGACTTTTTCTCCCAATGACTTTTTCAGTAGCGTATCTTCAATTAATAAAAATTTTAGATGGATAAAGAATATATATCCCGTATAGTCAAGAAAATTGCTGAAGAAAAATGCCTGGTTATTTTAGGACCTGAGCTACTCTATGAAAACGGCGAGAGCACCAATAGTAAGCTGGGAAAAGAGCTTCATTCTACCCATGGAGATCAGGTAAAGTATTATCCCGACGATGAGATGTTTAAGTTTGACAACTCACTTCCCATTGTAGTGATTGAAGATGATATTCAGGATTTTTATAATCAATTAGAGCCCAATGAACTCTATAAAAAAATTGCAGATATCCCCTTTGCCACCATCATCAACACTGCTCCGGATAAAACACTAAACAAAGCCTTTGAAGCTAAAAATATCCCATTTGATTATGATTATTATCGTAAAGGTGAAGCGCAAAAGGAATATGAAAGAACTAACAAAACACTGATCTATAATATTTTTGGAGATTACTCAGACATCAATTCCCTCATATTGACTTTTGACGATCTGTTTGACTACCTCTTTAGTATTATGGGGGATTTTGAACTGAATATCAAAAGTGAGTTACGAAGAGCAACTTCCGTCCTTTTTATAGGATTTGATTTTGATAAATGGTATTTCAAATTATTGCTTCGGCTGATCAAAATCAATGAAAATAAGTTGCTCCACTCCCATGACATACATCAAGAGAATAGTAAGAATTTTTATTCAGAGGAGTTTAAGGTCACATTTTTTGGAAGTAATTCCGCAGAGGAAATTATCATCGAAATCCACAATCAGGCTTTAGAAAAAGGGCTAATCATTGCAAAACCAGAAATATTTGTATCCTATGCCTGGGGAGGAGAAAGCGAAGAGATTGTCGATAAATTGGATACCGTTCTTCAAAATAATAATCTAAAACTTACCAGAGATAAACGCGATCTAGCCTATCAGGAACGAATCAGTTTTTTTATGGATCAAATAGGAAAAGGAAAGGGAATTGTGGTGGTGATCAGCGAAAAGTATTTAAAGTCCCCCTATTGCATGTACGAACTCCTGGAAATCTATCAAAACAAAGACTTCGAATCGAGAATAATCCCAATCGTTCTTTCTGATTCTAAGATATACGAAACTGATTCCCTTTTGGCCTATCAGGAATTTTGGATTGAAGAGAAGAATAAATTAGATCAAAAAATAAAAGAAAACGGTGGTGATGCAATCGCTGTAATTGGAGAGGAATACAAGTTATTCAAACGGGTGGTAGACAACTGGGGGGATCTGATGACAATTCTAAAAGATATCAACTCACTTTCTACTGAAGAGCATCTTAAATCCGAATTCGCCGGAATAATAAAAACACTCAAGGAAAAGGTACAGCCTAATTAATCAAATGGAAAAGCATTACAGATACCCAGGTACCAGACCTTTCCAAGAAGATGACCGCAATTTATTTTTCGGTCGAAATGAGGATATAAAAAAACTGACAGAACTTATTGTGCTCGAAAAGATGGTCGTGCTTTTCAGCAAATCAGGTTTTGGAAAATCCTCTTTGCTCAATGCAGGGGTAATTCCAAGGCTGAAAGAAGTAGAAAATTTTCAAACCTTAAACATAAGATTCAATGATCCAGAACGAAATCCTGTAGAATTACTGAGTTTCCATCTTGAAAACAAAAAAGGGCAAAACACCTTTCTGGATTCAAAATTCAATATTCTGGATGAGCTGCCGGATGACATTTCGGCGAAACTCTGGTACTACGCAAAGTCTATCCAAATAGCCCAAAGAGATTCTATACCAATGGTCCTGATTTTCGATCAATTTGAGGAACTTTTTAATTATTCTCCCTCTCAGGTAAAAGACTTTGCCAGCGAGCTGGCCACATTGCTCAACCCAAATCTTCTTGTTTCTATCCGAAGCTTATTCAAACAAAAAATCGCTGCCTCCCGTGACTACTTTACCAAAGAGGAAACTGATCTTTTACTGGAGCCCCTCAATCTGAAAGTGGTTTTTTCCCTTCGAAGCGATCGAATCAGTCTTCTTAATCAACTGAAAGATTCCATACCGGCTGTTTTTAAGAAAACTTATGAACTTCAGTCACTAAATGAAGCTCAAGCTAGAGAAGCACTCTTGGAACCGGCAGGAAAAGCAGGGGATTATGCCTCGCCCCAATTCTACTTTTCTAAGGATGCCCAAGACCGTATTCTAAATAGCCTGATAGACAAAGAAAAAAAACGAATCGAGACCTTTCAACTTCAACTCATCTGTCAGCATGCGGAGGAAAAAATAATTCAGAAACAAAAGGACCATCCAAATTCCACCCATCTTGAATTGACTGCTGAGGAGCTGGGTAAACCAGAAGATCTTTTCGAGGAACATTATAATACAATCATTGGCAGTCTTCCTGAAGAATCCCAACATAAAGCCCGAATTCTGATTGAAGACAAATTAATCATAGGAGGCAATCGGGTTCCGCTTCCAGAATCTGTGATTATTACCGAGTACCAAATCCCAGAAGAGCTATTAAAGACCTTGGTCGATAAGCGATTGCTTCGATCAGAACCCAATACGGTGGGAGGAACCAGCTTTGAATTAAGTCATGATACTTTAGTCGATCCTATTCAGAAAACTGCAAAGATAAGAAGGGAAGAAGAAGCTAGAAAACAAGCTGAAATTGAAAGATTTGAAAAAGCAAAAATTAGAAGCAACCGTATAATTAAGGCTTTATTAGTAATTTCTATTTCCGGTCTTGTCTTAGCTGTATTTTTAGGGTATCAAGCTTTTTCCGCAAGTAATTTAGCTAATGCACAAAGAATTGAAGCGGAAACTCAAAGAATTGAAGCGGAAAAACAGAAAGAAATAGCCGAAGCTTCCAGAGAAGAGGCAATCCGAATCAAGCAGAGGGCAGATTTAAATAGGGAAATAGCAATTACCCAAAAAATGCTTGCAGATTCAGTAATTACTGAAACTAGAAGACAATTTGCCAATTACAAAGCTTTACTTCTAAAATCAACAGCGATAAATTTAATGGCAAAGAGTAAAAATACTGAGGCATTAAGAGTAGCAGAGGCAGCCTATGCTTCTGCTCTTCAAGCTAATCCTGAGATAAAGGAGGTTCTTTCAAATTTTTTACTTGCATCTTTTTTCTCTAACTACCTATCTCAGATTTTAAAATTTAATCAAAATACAGGGGACATCTTCTTAGCCTTCTCTTCAGATGGAAAATCTTTACTCGCCGGAAATGATGAAAATACAGAAATCCTTTGGAATCTGAATGGAAAGCAAAGCCAGACCCTTCAGGAACATGCTGACTCGGTTTCCTTTATCTCATTTACCTCTGACGGAACAGCTGTCCTTACCGGAAGTGGAGATAGGACCGCTATTTTCATGAAAACAGCTTCAGGGATTTATGATTGGCTTCAAAGCCCAGAATGTCAAATCCGACAACTCACTGAAAAAGAAAAAAAGGAATATTGGATAATTGTTGAAGAGGAAAAGAACTGAAAGGCAAATAAAAAATCTCCCTCTAACTAAAAAGTCAATCATAAAATCATTAGGAACTCACATGAAATCGGTCACCGTCATAGGTTCAGGTATTATTGGATTGACTTCGGCCATCGCCTTGCAGGAAGCAGAATTTCAGGTGAAAATCATCGCGAAAGAACCTTTTCAGAAAAGCCTTTCACATAAGGTAGGTGCGATCTGGTTTCCTTTTGAAATTGCTCCCAAAGAAAAAACGAATGCCTGGGCTACGAACTCCTATACCCGGTATTTGCAAGACCTGCCCTTTCCGTCAGGCGTTTCGATGATTCCATTTATCAATGCATACACCGAAGGTTCCAATACAGACTGGAAAGAACAATTACCAAAGGGAATTGTGCGGGAAGCAAAAAAAGAGGAATTACCCAATGGAATAGCTCAAGCTTTGCATGCGGAAGTACCTTTGGTAGAACCCGGAATCTATTTACCCTATCTTTTCAATCAATTCCTTGCGAATGGAGGGCAGTTTGAATTAAAGAAGATTTCTTCCTTGAAGGAACTAGCGGAATTAGGTCAACTCGTTGTGAATTGTACAGGATTGGGAGCTAGAGAACTATGTCACGATAAGGAGCTCTACCCGATTCGTGGGCAGATTCTTCGTTGCGAAAAACTAAATGCCATTTCTTTTGCAGACCCAACCAAGAAAGGTGCTTTGCGCTATGTCATCAATCGGAGTTCGGATACCATCATAGGAGGAACAGATTATGAGCATGATTGGAACCCAGAAGTAGACCCGGAGGATACCACTTTAATTCTTAACAGGTTAAAAGATTCTGGAATATCAGAAGCCCCTAAAATCCTCGATGAGTTGGTGGGTTTAAGACCCAAAAGAACAGCCGTTCGGTTTGAGTTTGACGCAGATCACCTTCACGTTTTTCATAATTATGGACATGGAGGAGCAGGATATACGGTGGCTTGGGGATGTGCGATAGAATTGTCGCAGGTTTTAAAAAGCAGCTACACTCCTAGTATTTAAAATCAAAGATGTTTTGCTAACTTAAAATTCACCTTTCCACTCAACCTTAAACCATGAAAACTATCCTCAGTTTATTGGCAGGAATTATATTTTTTTCTGCATGTTCTTCTCCTCAAACCTATGACGTCTTAATTAAAAACGGACAAATCATGGATGGCTCCGGCAGTTCATCCTATATAGGAGATGTAGGAATCAATGCCGATACCATTGCTGCCATAGGAGATCTCAAAGGAGCCAAAGGAGTCTTGGAAATCGATGCAACTGGTCTAGTGGTCGCTCCTGGTTTTATCAATATGCTGAGTTGGGCGGTGGAATCCCTGATCGAAGATGGGAGGTCTATCAGTGGCATCAAACAAGGGGTCACGCTAGAGGTCTTTGGGGAAGGAAACTCCATGGGCCCTTTGAATGAAACTATGAAGGAAGAAGAACTGAAGGCCCAAGGAGATATCAAGTTCCCTATCAGTTGGACGACTCTCAGTGAATACCTGGATTTTTTGGTGGAAAAAGGCGTTTCCACCAACGTGGCATCTTTTATCGGTGCTACGACGGTTAGAATCCATGAACTGGACTATCAGGACCGTGCTCCAAATCAGGAAGAATTAGAGGCCATGAAAAAATTGGTTCGACAAGCTATGGAAGAAGGCGCTATGGGAGTAGGATCTTCGTTGATTTATGCCCCGGCATTTTATGCCAGTACGGAAGAACTCATTGAATTATGCAAAGTGGCTTCAGAATACGATGGCATGTACATTTCCCATATGCGTAGTGAAGGGGGAAGATTGCTGGAAAGCTTGGATGAATTGATCCAGATTGCTGACGAGGCGGATATCCGGGCAGAAGTATACCACCTCAAAATGAGTGGTCAAGATAATTGGAACAAATTTGATGCAGTAGTAGCCAAGATTGATTCTGCTAGAGCAGCTGGGTTGGAAATCACCACCGACATGTACAACTACGTGGCGGGAGCCACAGGATTGGATGCTTCCATGCCCCCCTGGGTTCAGGAAGGAGGCTATGATAAATGGGCGGAACGTCTCCAAGACCCTGCCATTCGAAAACGCGTATTGAAAGAAATGACCACTCCAACCAATGAATGGGAAAGCCTGATGCAGGCGGTGGAAGGGCCTGATAAAATCATTTTAGTGGGTTTTAAGAACGATAGTCTAAAATACCTGACTGGAAAAACCCTGGCAGAAGTAGCGGCCATGCGAAATCTTTCTCCGGAAGAAACCGCCATGGATTTGGTAGTTCAGGATGGTAGCCGAGTGGGTACAATCTATTTCTTGATGTCGGAAGAAAATGTTAAAAAGCAGATCGCCCTTCCTTACATGAGTTTTGGTTCGGATGCAGGATCCTACTCCATCGAAGGAATATTTCTGAAGTCCAGCTATCATCCAAGGGCTTTTGGTAATTTCTCCAGATTACTAGGTAAGTATGTAAGAGAGGAGCAAGTAATTCCTTTGGAAGAAGCCATTCACAAATTGACCACTTTGCCTGCCAATAATTTAAAAATCAAAAAAAGGGGCGCATTAAAAGAGGGATTCTTTGCTGATCTGGCAATTTTTGACCCAAATGAAATCCAGGATCATGCGACTTTCGAGGAACCTATGCAGTATGCAACGGGGATGGTACACGTATTCGTCAATGGAAACCACGTGTTAAAAGACGGGGAGCATACAGGAGCTTTTCCAGGCCAGGTGGTGAAAGGACCAGGGTATCAAGGCAACAATTAAAAAAACTTTCTCTTTCAAGCATCTTTTTTCACTAAAACAGAACTTTCCAACCGAAATTCAAGTTCTAAACTTGATCGTATTATCACGATTAATTAGTTTTGAACCATGGGACTCGCAAAAACTGAAATATTCAACCAGCAACAAAATGAAATCGCTTCATTGGCCAAAGCACTAGGCCACCCCGCCAGAATCGCCATTCTGCAACATCTATTTAAAATCAACGCTTGTGTTTGCGGGGATTTAGTAGAGGAAATAGGATTGGCGCAGGCTACCATTTCCCAACATCTGAAAGAATTAAAACAAATCGGACTCATCAAAGGAAATGTAGAAGGCACCAGCGTTTGCTATTGTATTGACAAAGAGAAATGGTCAAAAATGAAAGGACTACTCTCAGAGTTTTTGAATCTAGACCTTCGTAATTCCACTTGTTGTTAAGAACCCTTTAAGCATTATATATCATGAACAAGGAACAAGAATTAAAAAACATCGTCAAAGAGCGATATGCAAAAATAGCAGAGCAAGGAAAAGCTGAAAATGCGGCTTCCTGCTGTGGTGCTACCACCCCATCCAATAAGATTTACAATATCATGATGGATGATTACTCTGAAACCGAAGGGTATTTAGAAGATGCGGATTTAGGCTTGGGCTGTGGCTTACCGACACAGTTTGCCAAGATTCAAAAAGGAGACACCGTGATTGATTTAGGTTCAGGTGCAGGAAATGACTGCTTTGTAGCGAGGCATGAGGCAGGTGTGGAAGGTAAAGTGATCGGAATTGATTTTACGCCTATCATGATCCAAAAAGCCAGAGCCAATGCAGAGAAACTGGGCTACAACAATGTGGAATTTAGAGAAGGAGATATTGATAATATGCCTGTCAACGATGCCGTAGCCGACGTAATTGTTAGCAACTGTGTTTTGAATCTAGTTCCAAATAAGCAAAAGGTAATTTCTGAAATCCACAGAGTTCTAAAACCAGGTGGACACTTTAGTATTTCTGATATTGTGTTGGTAGGTGATTTACCTGAAGCATTGAGAGAAGATGCGGAAATGTATGCAGGATGTGTGGCAGGAGCGATTCAAAAATCCGAATACTTACAGTTCATTCAAGAACAAGGATTCCAAAACATCACGATCCAGAAGGAAAAACCAATTGTGATTCCAGATGATATTTTAAGCAAATACCTATCTGAGGAAGAGGTGAATGAATTCAACAAAGGAGCAACAGGAATTTTTAGTATTTCAGTATATGCAGAAAAGGCTGGAGCTAAATCCTCTAAACCCAAGTTTAAGCTTTCAGAGTTGCAATCCGGTTCTTGTTGTGAGCCAAGTTCAGGATGTTGTTAATATTTATAGCCCATGGTTAAAACCATGGGCTATTTTTTTCTTTTTCAACTTGCTGGAATCAAAAATTTTCAGCTACTTTTCTACACTTTCAAAAGATTACTTGCTTCGGGTACTATAGAAAAGAGTCTTTTTTATCGCCAACTGAATTTGAAAAACCGGATCCTTTTACTGATCATCTATCTGGCATTTATCAGCCTTGGTTTACCGGATGCCCTGTTAGGCTCTGCTTGGCCAGCGATGTTTGAGTACTTAAAAGTACCTGTCTCATATGCAGGAATAATTTCCATGATCGTAGCTGGCGGAACTGTTATTTCCAGTCTGTTTAGTGGCCATTTGATTCAGAAATTCGGGGAGGCAAAAGTCACTACTTTCAGTGTTTTCCTTACAGCACTTGCCTTGATGGGCTTTGCCTATTCCCACCATTTTATGTTCCTCTGTTTGTTGGCAATCCCTTTAGGTTTGGGGGCAGGAAGTGTAGATGCCGCGCTTAACAATTATGTAGCCCTGCATTACCAAGCAAAGCATATGAACTGGCTACACAGCTTTTGGGGGGTTGGTGCTGCGATAGGACCAATGATCATGGCAAGTTATTTTGCAAAAGGAGGTCTTTGGACACAAGGTTACCATACAATTGCCTGGATTCAAATTGGCTTGGTCATCATTTTACTGCTTTCCTTGCCATTATGGGTTCGTTCGAAAGAGGATACTTCTGAAGAAAAAAAGGATTCAAAAAGCCTTTTCAGTTTGCTTAAAGCCATACCGGGATTGAAGCAAGCATTGCTGATCTTCTTTTGCTATTGTACCATTGAGGCAAGTTTTGGATTATGGGGAGCTAGTTTTTTAGTTTTTGAAAAAGGCTTTCCAGTCGAGAAAGCAGCGAGATTGGTCTCACTTTATTATATCGGAATTGCGGCAGGAAGATTTCTTTCCGGATTCTTAACCCACTATTTCACCAACCGCCAATTAGTCTTTGCTGGCCAGGGTATTATAGGGATAGGGATCATTTTATTACTGCTTCCTTTCGAATCAGTTTTATTACCTGGCTTTCTGCTCATAGGCTTTGGATGTGCCCCCATTTTCCCAAGTTTACTTCATGAAACTCCTGTGAATTTTGGTAAAAAACATTCTCAAAAAATCATGGGAATGCAAATGGCCAGCGCCTATGTTGGTATTACTCTGATGCCATTTGTTTTCGGCGAATTATCCACCTTTACCGGGTATTCATTTTTATTACCATTTCTGGGAGTGTTCCTGTTTGTAATGATAATTCTCACAAAAATGCTCCATCAAAAAACAGCTAAGATAAATTTGACTACTGAACATCATTAATCTTGCTGAATAGTTTCAAGCAGGATCTTGGAGAAACCATTCGGTTTAACCAACTAATTATTGCCATACAGCCGTCCAAAATTGAGACTACAATACCCTTTAAAAAATCTAATTTCTTCATTCTGACACTTATCACCCTGTGTTTTTTAATCTGAAGATTTGAAGATATCTTGGGAGGTAACCTTTCAAAGTATCTATGTTTAATAAACCCAAATTTTTGTCCCTGCTTATTTTTATCGTTTTGCTAGGGAATGTAACACCCAACTTTGCCCAAAAAGATTCTAACCAATTTATCTACGGAGACTTACTTCCTGATGCCCCAGTATTGGCTGCAAGAGGAAACTATGCTGTAGGCGTACAGACACTGGATTTGATCCATGAAAATCAACTGGACATCCTCAACTATGGGAAAGGCGGAGATTCATTATACAATCGACCTTTGAAAGTCGAAATTTGGTATCCATCGGAATCTAAGGAGGGATCCAATGAAATTATCTCTTATGAAGAAGTCATGGGACAGAACGGGTCTCCCTCGAGGCCAATCATTCCTTTTACTTTTTTGGGAAGAGCTACAAGAGATGCAAAACCTACCTATTCTGACTCTCCATTTCCACTGGTGATCGTATCGCATGGTTATACTGGGTCTCGTTATTTAATGACTTATCTGACCGAAAATCTAGCATCCAAAGGGTATGTAGTGGTAGCTATAGATCATACCGAAGCAACTTTTAGAGATGCAGGAGGCTTTCAAAGCACGCTACTAAACCGGTCCTTGGACGACTTGTTTGTTTTGAATGAAATGGCCAGATTAGGACAAGATCAAAGTTCATTTCTAAATGGTTTAGTGGACGCAAACAATACTGCTTTGATTGGCTACTCCATGGGAGGCTATGGCGCAGTGAATGTAGCAGGAGGCGGGTACAGCCCTCAGGCAGCTCAACTCTTTGGAGGAATGACAGGGGGAAGCAATGCTCTATTGAAGAGGACAGTAGGCAATCCCGAATTTGAGGCATCCATTGATCCAAGAATAAAAGTCATCGTAGCTTTTGCTCCCTGGGGAATGCAAAGAGGAGTTTGGAATGCAGAAGGGTTGGCAGGTATCAAAATTCCATCATTCTTTATTGCTGGAAGCAAAGATGATATCTCCGGATATGAAGATGGTACAAAAGCGATTTATGAAGGTGCGGTAAACTCTGAGAGATATTTACTGACTTTTAAGGAAGCCCGGCATAATACTGCCCCTAATCCGGCCCCTAAAGAATCTTTAAATCCAGGTTTGAATATTGACGAATACTTGAGATATGCTGATTCAGTTTGGGATTCAAGAAGAATGAATAATATCAACCAGCATTTTGTCTCGGCATTTTTGGGATATTATTTGAAAAATAAGGAGGACTATAAAGCTTATTTTCAGTTAGATCCTGATTCTAAAGAGAAGGAATGGCCTGGCTTTAAGCCTAGAACTACCGTAGGATTAGAATTGGAGCACCAAAGTCCAAGAAATTAACTTTTGCTGATACAGGAAATAAGACAGTCAAATAAATTATCCATCAGTTCATCGCATCGCTAGTATCTTATCATGAAAAGAGGTTTTGAATTTATCAAACTGCTCCAGGAAAACAACAATCGTGAATGGTTTAAAGAGCATAAACCTGAATATGATTTGATTAAGGAAGAGAATACAAAGTTTTTCAACCAGATCTATTCAGAACTCCAAAAACATGACAGTTTAAATAAAATCCATATCTCTAGAATCTACAGAGATATCCGCTTTTCAAAAGATAAAAGACCTTTCAAAACCAATTTCGGAGCAGGATTCTCTCGAGTCAAACCTTTGTTGAGAGGTGGCTATTATCTCCAGGTAGGCCTAGATAGCAGTTTTGTAGGAGGAGGTTTCTGGGCTCCAAATAAGGACGATTTATTCCGTATTCGAAAAGAATTCGAAATGAATCCAGAGGAAATCCAGCAGATCACTTCAGACAAAAATTTCTTGAAATACTTTGGAAAGCTTGAAGGGGAGGATGGGGTTAAAAATGCTCCAAAAGGCTTTGACAAAACACATCCCGCAATTGATTTGATTAAGAAAAAGCAATTTGTGGTAAGAAGAAGATTTACTGATCAGGAGGTTTTAGATGGGGATTTCCAGAAAGAGGTGCTTCTGACATTTTTGGCTATGCGACCATTTTTTGATTACATGAGCGAAGTGCTTACAACTGACCAAAATGGAGAGTCGATATTGTAATAAATGATCTTGAAGTTACAGACCATGCCTTAGATTTTCTACATAGCTGCTGAGATTTCTCCTTTCAGTCGAAATGACCTTAAAACAATTTCCCGTCCCTATTTGTATCTCCACAAACATAAAATAGCCCATGGTTTAAACCATGGGCTAGGAATTTACAATCCGTATTTCTCTCCCATTTCCCGAATCATCTTGTATCCATTCTCTGCCATATCCCAAGGTTCGGAGAAATTCCTCCACACCCCGATAGAATTCGCAAAAGCAGGATCATTTCGGGTAAATCCTTCGATAGTCAACCATCCCTTATATTTCACCTCAGCCAATGCTTGAAAAGTTTCATCGAAATTGACATGACCCGACCCTGGGGTTCCTCTGTCATTTTCAGAAATATGGAAGTGGCACAATTGAGGAGCAATAAACTTGATCGCATCTCCCAATTTCTTTTCCTCAATATTCGCATGGTGTGTATCAAACATGGCCTGCACATTCGGATGATCGACTTTCTTCAACAAATGAGAAAGTTGACCCATCGTATTACACAGATAACATTCAAATCGATTCAAGGCTTCCGGCGTCAATAATACTCCAGCATCTTTGGCATAATCCCCAACTCCATGTAGCACTTCAGCAGACCAGTTGTATTCATCCTCTATGGGTTCCCTCGAAGCAAAAACTGTAAATGCAGAATGGTATGGACCACATAATACCTGTGCATTCAAATCGACTGCCCGATCTATCACCCACTTTAACTGTTCGCTGGCAGCAGCACGGATTTTGGCATCTGGAGAAATCGGATTTTGTTCTGGCCCCATTACGGTCACAGCAGTTACTTCCAAACCGATATCTGCACAATGTTTACCGATCATTTTGAAGGATTCTTCCGGAGATCCTCCAATAAAAAATTCTGCCCCATCGTACCCGATTTTTTTTAATCGATCTAATACGGGCAATAAGTTCTCTGACATCTCCGCAGACCATGCCAGTACATTAAATCCTATTTTGTTCATCGCTTTAATCTTGTCAATAGACCGCAGTCTACGGTCGACAGCCGCACATAGGTGGACTGCGTTCAGTGGACTGTTGACCAAATCTTATTTAAAATCCTCTACTTTCATTCCTTTTCGGAAGCTATCAAAACCAAACATGGTAGGTTTATAGGACCCGACAATCGCTACATTTAATTCAGGAGTGATCACTTCAGGCATATCTAAAAGCCAGAAGGATGCGTTGACAATAAGTCTTCGCATATCCTCCACTTGGAAATCCAAAGAGGATCCCAAAGTACTTCCCAATACTTTACCAGTTTTCCCACCTTCCATTTTGTACTCTTTGGTCCAAGCAATAGGCATGATGGATTTATCCCACATCAAAGGAGCATCTGGAGTCATTCCTGCAGTTGACTGCCCATAAAGCAGTACATTGGCAGAAGCGGGAAGGTTTTTTATGGAATATACATCGGTAGGTGCCCAAATATCATCTACTCCACGAAGAATCGGATGATCAGCATCCCGGTCTACTCCATCGGCCAAGGCTCTTGTACCTTCGGATTTATGGATTCCATGATGTGCTACCCAAGTTTCACCAACGATCTGCTGTCCAAATCCTCCTTCCCATCCAGGGATTTTGCTATTCCAATTCCATTTGAAATAAGGAGAGTTTTGATCCTTTATCGCAAAAGGGTGTGTGGAAGTTCTCAGAGCAATAAAAGGCTTACCCGATTTAAAATAATCCTCCAACTGTTTCATTTGATCCATTGGAAGATCTCTAAATCGAATTAACATAATCACCAGATCAGCATCCTGAAGATGGTCCATTCCCGGAATATTTTTTTGATAGCTAGGTACAATATCTCCTGTCTCTGGATCAATTGGGAACAGCACAGTGGTATTGAAACCATAGGTCTCGGAAAGAATTTTGGCCATCATGGGCATGGATTCTTCAGATCGATATTCATCATCGCCTGAAATCAGCACCACGTGTTTACCTTTCCCAGGTCCAGTTTTCCCTTCAAATTGAAGAAAAGTTTTACCATTTTGGGCGCAAGCCACAGAAATTGAAAAAGAAAGTACCAGAGCAAAAACAGTTGCCCATTTACCATTAAAGAGGTTTTTCATAGATTTTTTGGGTTGAAATGGGAAGAAATAAAAATATTTCCCTCCCACCAAACAGATTATGTTTTACGGTTATTTTATTTCAAAAATTTTAGGGAAAAATTTACCTTCCATTTTTTCCCCTTTCGGAATAATAGGTACACCCTGCAATAATGGTTCATTGGTATCAGAAACTGTACCATCAGCAAATACATTCAATACAAATGCTCTTCTGGCATTCTCGGAATAATTCGCAAAACTTCCATGTACCATCAAGGGATGGTGAAAAGTAGCATATCCAGCTTTCAAGGGAGCAGCTACCGGTTTAAATTCTTTCAACTGCTCCTCATTGAGCATGGCCTTTAATCCATCCATTTCTCCTGCTAAAGCAGGTTTGTCCAGCAATCCCCAACGATGACTTCCGGGAATATAATTCAGGCATCCATTTGCCTCAGTAGCATCATCCAATCCACACCAGCAGGTCAGGTGTTGCATAGCAACAGTCCGGGTCCAATAAGAGTAATCCTGATGCCAGGCCACATTTCCTCCATGCTTAGCGGGTTTACAGAAAAGCTGATCATGCCAAAATCTCACTGATTTATTACCAAGCAACTGACTGGAAGCCATCAAGAAAGCTGGATTCCAAATTACATCATGAAAAGCCGGGTGTATCCTCCAATGCCCTAATGAATGAAACAATACCTGATTGGGGTCAGAAGACTCGTTGCTGTGAAACTCATGGAATAAGTGGTGCATGGGATGCTTTGGATTGGATACCTTTTCCAATGCTTCTTTTAAAACACGAATCTGATCTTCATCCAATAATTTGATTCCTGCCAAATACCCATTTTCATGGAAGAAGTCAACCTGATCTTGGCTTAGTCGATATTTCTCCCATTCAGCTTCTGTTTTGGGCTGTTCGAAAAGGTCCGTAATTGGATGAGAATAATCCGATAGATCTCTCATTTTTGGGTGCGTTAAGTTGACATGGAAGTTAACAAAATCCTGATTTTGATCTGTCATTACTTTCTGATTTTTCGCATAATTATTGAAATACATTGCACTTCAAATAGGTTTATTCAACTGATTTGCCCTGAAAATTCAAGAAGGCTTTGTCAGTTAAGACAAAACCTTCTTAGGAGGAAACATACATTTTTGATCAAGAACTATTAAAAAAAGTAATTAACCGCCCCCTTATTGGCACCCAAACCAATATTAGTAACCTGCGTTCTGAACAAGGTTTGAATTGTTTCTTATCTCCGCAGTAGGGATAGGAAATAGCAATTCTCTTTCTTTTAAAGTAGGACCATATATAAATTGGTGTCCCACATACTCTTCAAACTGACGGGTAGTCACATTGAACCCTTTCCTGATCCTCACCATATCAAACCAGGTTTTGTTCTCAAATGAAAGCTCAAAGAATTTTTCTTTCCATATCGCTTCCCTTAACTCCGTTTGTGACATTCCCGTCAGTGGATCCAATTCGGCTCTTTCTCTTATCAAATTTACCGCTTGATAGGCCTCATTTGTGGGGCCATTCGCCTCATTGGATGCTTCTGCATAAATCAACAAAACTTCTGCATACCGGATAATCGGCCAGTTCATATCACTGCTAGTGGTACTAGTTTGAGCCAATTCATCAAAATGTTTATAGATATAATAATCTCCCAATTCCAAAATCTGACTTCTATCATCCCTAAGTGAGTAGCTGGTATAATAAAACTCCTTTTCATCGGCTCGCTTATCACCAGATTCGTAGGATTTCACAAATTCCTCCTGGGCAAAAATCCCTCCTGTCTCTGCACTATAATTTGAAATTCCACGGTTATAAGGAATAATCGAAACTTGCCAGCTAGATGGCTGGATGTAAGCAGCAAATTGCGCCATAAAAATATTCTCCCCTAGGTTTTTCATACTAGGATCATGAAGTGCATCATAAGAATCAAACAGTGAAAATTCTTTGGAGTCAATCACTTCCTTCGCTTTCGCAGCTGCTAAGCTATAATATTCATTTCCTTTCTGTAATGGATATCCTGCCATGGTCAGGTAGACAGAAGACAGTAAGGATTTGATAGCCCCCATTGACACTCGCCCTGTTGCATCTCTCATAGGCAATCCAGAGTCTTCTGCTTCAGTCAAATCCATGACAATCTGATCATAAACCGCAGAAGGATCTGCAGGATTTGGATATAATTCTTCGGAAGTCAAGTCTACAGGATTGATTATCAAGGGAATATTTCCAAAAATCCTAACGAGGTTGAAGTAATAATATGCTCTCAAAAACCTGGCTTCTCCTAGAAGTTGTTGCTTTTGAGTTTCATCCATATTCATCTCAGGAATATTGGCAATTGCCAAATTGGCATTGGCTATCCCTCTATAATAATTGGTCCAAAAGGTTTGACCATAGCCATTGTCTGAATTATTCACCAGGTCTTTAACGAACAAGCTGTACTGAGCTTGTCCCAATTCCGTATCTGCCAAACCCGTAGCAAATTCCAACATCATCCAAGGTCCACCATTAAACCCACTACTCATAATTGGCTGCATACTTTGATAAATGGAATTCACCACACTGACAGCATGCTCCGGTTTTGTAAAGTAGTTGTCAAGGGTAAAATTTGATTTGTCGGTTTCATCTAGAAAGTCCGCACAGGATGTTGCGAAAAAGACAGCTGCAAGAACAAGGACTTTACTTATATATGTTTTTATACTTTTCATAATTTTCAGGGTTTTAGATTACAAACTGACGCTTAGACCAAGCATAAAAACTCTTGGTTTTGGGTAGGCATATAAATCAACTCCTTGATCAAATGCGGCTCCGGAAGTAGATACCTCAGGATCGTAACCTCCATATTTTGTAGAAAGGAAAAAGTTTTGAACTGAGAAGAAGGTCCTTAGATTTCTCACTTTAATTCTCTCCAATAATTCGGGGGCAAAATTATAGGACAACATCAGGTTTCTTCCTCTTACAAAAGATCCATCCTGAACCCTGTCAGAATCATTGTTGGTATTATACCCTGCAGTCAAAGGTCTAATCTGTGCTATATTGGTGTCCTGATTTTCTGGGGTCCAGGCATTCAAGACAGTTTTAAAGCTGTTGGCAATCCCTGTACGATCTTCGGCCGAATGCTTGCTTCTAAACAAAACATCATTGCCATAGCTAAACTGAATATCTACTAACAATTCAAAATTCTTGAACCGGAAGGTGTTGGCAAAGGTCCCAAATCCATCAGGTATCCCTTTTCCAATAATTACTCGATCTGCATCATTAATGACTCCATCTTCATTGACATCTTGATATTTGATGTCTCCAGGTCTTTTATTATATGTTGCTGCAAGAGATTCTTCATCTGTATTCCAAGTACCTTGGTGTACAAACCCGAAGAACGAACCTACTGACTCCCCTTCCCTCACAATGGTTGATCCTAAGAAAATATCAGCTCCCCCGGTTAATTCTTTGACCGTGTTTTTGTTGTAGGAGAAGTTAAAGTTGGTATTCCATGAGAAATTAGCCCGCTCAATATTGACTGTATTCAAACCAATTTCTATTCCTTTATTTTCCATACTTCCTACATTCTTACTGACTACAGTATATCCGCTACTGGAAGGAACCGGAGCACTCAACAGCATATCATCGGTAATCTTTCTATATAAGTCGACTTCAAACATGACTCTGTTTTGAGCAAATCCTATTTCCGCTCCAAAATCTACCTGGCTCGTTTTCTCCCATCTTAAATCTGGATTGGCCAGCCTGCTAATACCTATTCCGATTTCTCTTTGGTTATTGAAAACCACAGAGTAATTCCCCATACCTGCCAAAGACTGATAAGCAGTGATTTCTGAGTTACCAGTTTGACCGTAGCTGGCTCTTAATTTCAAATCAGAAATTGTAGCGCTATTTCTCAAGAATTCCTCGTCCGATGCCCTCCACGCAAATGCTGCAGAAGGGAAAAATGCAAATTGATTTGAGGAACCAAATTTGGAAGAACCATCCACCCTTCCAGTGAAGGTAAACAGGTATTTATCGTTAAGAGTATAATTAATTCTACTGAAATAGGAATTTAAACCATAGGCTACACTTCCAGATTGAGGTTGAACTGCATTGGCTCCAGCTCCTAGATTATTAAACATAAAATAGTCATCCTGGAAATTCTGTGATCTGGCCATCGCGTTAAAACGATCTACATGCTGCCAAGAAAGTCCAACCATCGCATTTAATCTATGAAGATCATTAAATTCCTTTAGGTAGGTCAAATAGTTTTCAAACTGCCAAGAGTTTAATCGGTCATTAAATATAGAGGCATCTCCTCCCTGATTTTTAGCAATGTAATTCAGCTCTCTGCCTCCATAGTAATCAACCCGTTGATTTACAATATTCGCAGAAATATTAGACCTAAGCTCTAGACCTTCAGCCAGATAAATATTAGCATAAACATTACCGATGATAGTCTGTGTATTGACTAAATACACTCTTTCTTTGGAGACTTGTAAGGGATTATTTCCTCCTTCCATTCCTGGATAATCAGCATTTCCAGCCCAACTTCCATCTGGATACCTCACAGGAATTATCGGAAGTGCTTCCAATACTTGCCTCATAGCTACAATTCCACCATTACCTAATGGGTCTACTTGACTTTCTTTTTGATCATTGTAGCTCAGGACACCTCCAACCTTGATCCAGTTTTTAAGCTTACTATCAAAAACAAAACGGGAAGAATACCTTTTCATCCACGAGTTTGCCATCAAGCCATCTTCATCTCGATAACCCAAGTAAACTCCAAAATTGTCATCGACATTTCCAGAAGTAAAGTTTAACTGATGGTTTTGAGTAAATGCAGGTTTAAAAGATTCTTCCTGCCAATCTGTATCATATAGTGGATTGCCATTTGCATCAAATAAGTTAGGATCAGTACGTTTTAAGGCCGGGTCCTTGTAAATTCCATTAGCCCATCCATTCGGGTCGTATTTTTGAGCATTTTGATAAGCTAAATCTTCAGTGGCTAAAAATTCTGCTGAATTAAGTAATGGGATTTTCTTCGGAAGAACACCTATACTATAGTTTCCTTCATAAGAAATAATTCCTCCAGATTGACTACCACGTTTCGTAGTAACCAGAATCACACCATTGGCTCCCCTTGCTCCATAAATAGCGGTTGCGGATGCATCCTTTAAAACTTCTACTGAGGAAATATCATTGGGGTTGATATAGTCTATGGGTGTACTCCCATTTGCCAATCCTGCTGCATGCATAATTACCCCATCGATCACATACAGTGGATCATTGGCTATACTCACTGAGGTATTTCCACGTATACGGATATTTGCTCTACCTCCAGGACGACCAGAGTTAATTGACACATTTACTCCTTGAATTTTTCCTGAAAGTGCATTGGATAAAGAAGCTGCGGGCCTTTCTTTTAAATCATCTTCACCTACAGATCCAACAGAGCCTGTTAAATCTGATTTCTTCTGAGTACCATATCCAATCACGACCACTTCGTCCAACTCAGATTCATCCATCTCCAGATTTACCATTATTTCTTGAGAAGGGTCAGTTATCACTACTTCCTTTGTAGTAAATCCAATGAAACTAATAACTAAAGTTTCATTTACACTTGCTTCTATGGAGAAGCTTCCATCATTTTCAGAAACTGTTCCTCTCTGGGTTCCTTTAACTACCACCAGTGCTCCAGGAACTGGTTCTTCCTGCTCCCCGGAAGTCACAACTCCTTTGATCAAAGAAGTTTGGCTTAGGGCAAGGTGACTTAGGAAAAAGAATGAGAAAAACACTCCCAGAACGATAGATTTCCAGGGGGTTGTAAAAATTTTCAGCATACATTAAGGGGTTTATTATTTTAGTAACTAACCCAAAGTATCTGAAGAACAAAGACTTAGTATCCTGCGGAGTCCTGATATAAATCATTGAAATACAACAGGATAGATCAGGATAACTAATTTATAAAAAGATTGATTTTATAGGTATTTCATAAAATAACTAAAACGTTTAATCACTTTTAAAACAACATTCATATAACTAAAAAAACCTTTTAAATAAAAATTCAAACAACTAGACACTTCAATATCTCACCCAAAAAACTCTTTCCTTAATAGGATTTATTTGAGATAAAAAGTCGAATGTTTTTTGAAATAAATTGAAAATATGCTCACCTGATTTTAACTCTTACTTCCCGCATGATCACGAAATCCATTCCGTTAGTTTTCGCTTTAGAAGCCTCTTTCTAAAAAATACTTAGGAAAGATTTTCTTATTTTTTCAGTCTAATTGATCCGATAATCCATAAATATCCTGATATGAAAAATAAAAGAAGAGATTTTATAAAAACCAGTGCTCTTGGAATGGCAGGAATTAGTTTTCTTCCATCCTCAGTATTTGGAAAATCATTAGGTCATATTGCCCCTAGTGATAAAGTAGACCTAGCTTGTTGTGGAATTGGAAATAGAGGAGCTCAAATCATCAAAGCCCTTCATGACACAGGCCTTTGTAACATCGTAGCTCTTTGCGATGTGGATATGGGGGCACCCCATACTTTGGAAATTATGAACAAGTTTCCAAATGCAAAACGTTTTCAGGATTTTAGGGAGCTATTTGATCAATTTGGCCATGGCTTTGAAGCCATCACGGTGGGTACACCGGATTTTTCTCATTTCCCTATCACTATGTTGGCTATGTCAGAAGGGAAGCATGTCTATGTAGAAAAACCAATGGCAAGAACATTCAATGAAATTACGTTGATGATGGATTGTGCAAATAGACATAATGTAGTGACCCAAATGGGGAATCAAGGTCATTCCGAAGGAAACTATTTTCAGTTTAAAGCATGGAAAGAAGCAGGTATCATTAAAGACGTCACCGCAGTTACTGCCCATATGAATAGCCCTAGAAGATGGCATGGATGGGATGTGAATATGCAAAGCTTTCCAAAAGCTGAACCTATCCCTTCCACCTTGGACTGGGACAATTGGCTAATGGCGAGAAGTCAACACGATTATAATAAGGACTTCATCAATGGACAATGGCGTTGTTGGTATGACTTTGGAATGGGAGCTCTAGGCGACTGGGGAGCACATACCATGGATACTGCTCACGAATTTTTGGAGTTAGGTCTTCCTTATGAAGTAGATCCAGTGATGTTGAAAGGACACAATAATTTCTTCTTCCCTATGTCGTCTACCTTGGAATTTAAGTTTCCTGAAAGAAATGGAATGCCTGCCTGTACGTTGACATGGTATGATGGAGTAGACAATATTCCGCCCGTACCTGAAAATTACGGTGTTTCAGAACTGAATGCGGATATTCCTGCAGCGAGTAATGGTCAGATCCAACCTGCTAAACTTAATCCAGGTAAAATCATTTATGGAAAAGATTTGACCTTTAAAGGAGGTTCGCATGGAAGTACTTTATCTATTATTGGAGAAGACAAAGCCAAAGAAATGGCAAGTAAACTTCCGGAAGTTCCAGAAAGCCCATCCAACCACTTTGCAAATTTCTTGAAAGCTTCAAAAGGTGAAGAAGAAACCAGATCTCCTTTTTCTGTTGCAGGCCCATTAAGCCAAGTTTTCTGTTTAGGTGTTTTGGCCCAGCAGCTGAATACCAAGTTAATTTTTGACAGAGAAACACATCGAATCACCAATAATCCACTTGCCAATCAATTATTGACTGGGGAAGCCCCAAGAAAAGGATGGGAAGAGTTTTATACCCTATAAAATTCCATTCGATTAAAAATGAAAAAGCTGAAAGGTCTACTTTCAGCTTTTTTTTATAACTAATCTAAAGCCTGCTTAGAATTTCGGACAAGGTAATATGGTATCCCTTCGATTAGGTTTACCCTCATATTTATTAGGCAATGTCCATGACAAACTCAATTCATGTGCACCTCCAGATTGAATTCCCAACTGAGAAACTGTATAGTCGAAACTATATCCAATATTCAATCCACTGAGTAGATTTACACCTACCATCATCACGATCGCATCCCGATTGCTTTGATTCTCTACCGGCTTGTAGGGTAATCCTCGGTACCAAAGTCCGAAAACAATAGGCTCTACATAGAAATAGGCTCCTACATCCAGCTGTTCAAATGGTCCTTGGCGTTTATAATTAATGGTTGGAGTTAAATAGCGTTGACGGCGCATATGAGTAAAATCTTGTCTCATCCCTCCTTCCCCAAGATTAAAGCGGTAACCACCATGTAAAGAGATTTTGGCCGGCAACTTACTAACTCCGTCCAGAAAAGATTGGTTAGGTTGATTCACATGGTGCGCCGAAACACCTATCCAAAAATCCTCTGTAAAGAACATTCCCCCTAAGGATAGAGATAACATACTTACAGGATCTCCCAAGCCTGGCAAGTCAGTCCCAGGCAATATTGGTCCAAAAGGATCATTGGGATTTATTTGGTTGGCAAAGACTAGATTTTCGTAAAAACCTATTTCTCGTCGAATATATGATGCCTGAAATCCAGGACGAAAATAAGCGTTATCACTAATTTTTAATTCGTAAGAATAAAGCGCAGAAATCGTAGTGGATCTTAATTTTGAAGCTCCCTCGGTATCTTGCATCACCATTACACCAATTCCTGAATTATAATTTGGCAGGTAGGTATCATAGTATGCTGAGAAGGTAGTAAACTGAGCATCAATGCTTGGCCACTGGTTGCGATAGTTGAATCCTATTCGTCCCGTTAACTCTCCCCCGGTCATTGCAGGGTTTAGGTAAAGGGGCGCTGCATAATATTGGCTATATTGGGGGTCCTGACCAAAGGCATTAATCTGTAGTCCTAGACAACAGATTGAAAAAAAAACAATAAGAGACAGAGACCGTAACAAGGATTTGTTCGTTTATTTGATTATTCAGTTGGCTTTTAAAACGTTTTACTAGTTTGGTTGTTTTAAAAGCGGTTCGAAAATTATGAAAAGCAACCCTAATTCCATAAGGATCAAGTATATTTTTACCTTTTCGCTTCTATTTGCCCTATTTGCGATAGAATCAAAAGTCCTATCTCAGGGATTTAATGAAAACGAGTGGATTTTTGGAAGTTGCGACACGGGAGAAAGCAATTACTTATCATTTGGTAAAGGCAATTCTCCTACGGTACAAACATTACCAAATACCGTGCTACTTGGCAAAAACAACAGTGCGATCGCCATTGATCCAATTACGGGACAACCACTTTTTCAAACAAATGGTGAATTGGTTTACGATTTCAGTCAATCTCCTATTGAGGGTTCAGCTCCTGGATTAAACGGCAACGTAGATGGTACTCAGCAAGTAGCTACAGGTTTTTTGGAATACGATCCGGAGGGAAATAAATTATTTTACATTTTTTACATTTCCCTATCCGGGGAACTCCAATATTCCTTGGTCGACATGAATGCACCTGGTCAAGCTATCGGGAATGAGAGACCTCTGGGTGAAGTTGTTTCCAAAGACAACAGTATGGGGAATGCTTCAGGAGCAATCCTTGTCGTAAAAAGTTCCTCTTCTCCCTCCTATTTAATCAGTTTTGACGGAGGAAACTTGATTTCCCAAAGATTAGATAATGGGGAAGGAAATTTCAGTACTACTGATAATCAAAATCTACCATTCACACCAGAACGGATCATTTTCAATGATGAGTCTGGTCAATTGATTTTACTTCCTGAGACGAGCTCTGATCCAATTCAAGTTCTTGATTTCGATACTGGAAGTGGAACATTTGGCAATCCCACTCCAATTTCATCGATTCCAGGCTCTGGAAATTATGGAGGGGCAGATTTTTCTCCAGATGGAAGCTTTATTTATTATTCTTTGGGAGATCAGTTGGTAAGAGTTCCATCAAATGACCTTTCTGCAACTCCAGAAACCATTCTGCTAGCAAATCCTTTAAATGCGATTTATGATGTTAAAGTAGGGCCTGATGGAAGCCTTTATTACATCTATGAGGAAACCGTAGGAGGTCCACAATTAATCGGTAAGGTTGAAAATCCAAATGAACCAGATCTTACCTTATTGACACTGGATGAAGATCCATTTATGGGTGCGGATTTTTGCGGAAGAATATTCCCAGTTTTTGCCCCCAACGCAGACATTTCACCTTCAGTAGATTTCACATGGGACCCTGAAATGCCCTGTTCCAATAATCCTGTTCAGCTAACCAGCACGATTACTCCAGAAAACTACAATCCTGCGACTTATACCTGGGAATTTTCTCCTCCATTGACTGATTCGGACGGTAATCCAATAGAGGCTGATTACAATCAGGAACATTTTTTAATCCCTGCTGACGCTGCTCAAGGCACTGACATTACGGTTACCTTGACAGTAGAGTATGAGGACGGAGAAACCCAATCCTCCACGCATTCTATTCCTTTGACCGAAAACAACCTAGAGGCTAACTTCAATCCATCTGACACCACGATCTGTAATACCTGTATTGACATTGGACCGCTATTGCAAGCCCAGGCTGCAGGTCAAGATGGAGAAGCTCCTGATACAGGAGGTGGTTCCAATTATCAATATTTCTGGTCCAATTACCGGGATGAAGGCTGGGGAACCAGACAGGAAAATGAAGTATGTCAACCAGGATTATATTGGGCTTTGGTAAAAGAAGAAGGTTCTTCTTGTTATGCTTATGCTGAAATCCGAGTAAAAATCTGGGATTTAGATGACCAAAGTAACAACATCTGGTATTTTGGAGATGGAGCAGGGTTAGATTTTAACCCAGATCCTGATGATCCAGACGCCCCCACTCCTAGGCCCATTGAAAGTCGACACCCTCAGGATATTCCTGCAGGGACTACAACAATATCCGATCAAACAGGCCAGGTTCTGTTTTATACCGATGGTGCATCTGTATGGGATCTCAATGGCGACTTAATGGAAAACGGGGATTTTATCGGAGGAGACAATTCTGCTAGTCAATCCGTTTTGGCAGTCCCTGTTCCTGAGGAACAAACCTTGTTCTATTTATTTACCACCCAACAATCCGCGAATGGTTCCAATCAAGTGAGCTATTCTTTGGTGGATATCAAGGCCGAAAATGAATCAGGAATTGGAAATGTAGTATCCAAAGATAACTTCCTATTTAGCCCATCTACAGAACATACGGCTGCCTTAAATGCGGGAGATACCACTTGGATGATGTTCCATGAATTGGGAAACAATACTTTTAGGGCCTATCCAGTATCGTCATTGGGTATTGGACCACCGGTACTAAGCTCAGTGGGAAGTAATCATGGATTTAATTCTGGAGTAGGTGCAATGAAATTCAACTCGGACGGAGATAAAGTAGCAGTCACTATTTCCGAGGGAGGGTGTAACAAACTGGAAATATTTGACTTTGACCAGGATACGGGAGAAATGACCGAATATGCCAGAATTGATCTTGGATGTGAAGGAGATGTATATGGATTGGAGTTTTCTGAAGATGGCGACCGGGTGTTGGTCTCTTACAGAAACGGAGGACCTGGAATCGAGGAATTCAACATTAAACCTGTGGAAAATGACGATCCAGATGCTGCGGTTTGCCCTACTTGTTTTGAAAATGCCAGTACCAGAGCTGAAATTGAAGCCTGTATTATAGATACCAAAAATGGCATTAGCCAAACCTCGGGACTTGATCTCGGCGCACTTCAAATCGGTCCAAATGGACAAGTTTATGTAGCCGTTGTTGGCGATAACCGAATTGGCCAAATCAATGTTGGGTCAGGTTGTAATTCTTCCAGTACATTCACGATGGATGGTGTTGAACCTATGCCCGGCACCTCAAATTTAGGTCTACCTTCATTTGTACAAAATTCAGGAAGTTCTATCCCTGAACCATCCCTTTCTGGTCCTCCAAGAATATGTTTGGACCCTGATGAAGGTGGTGGGGCGATGTTTGAAGGAGCTGGAGAACCTGATATTGACAGTTATTTTTATACGATTACCGATGAGAACGGAGTAGTAGTATTAGATAATTTTGGAGGTCCCGGAGATGAATTCCAGAGCTACGAACATAATTTTACGGAGCCAGGATTATATACTGTTGATTTAAGAGTAGACCGATGTGGAGACCCTACCTATTATGAAGCCAGCTTAGAAGTTCAGGTTGATGCGCCACCAGTTTTGACTTTGGAAGATGATGTCACCTTATGCTCCGGAGCTCCTGTCACTTTAACTGCTATTGACGGTTATGATCCAGCAGAAGGATTGTATGATTTCCAATGGACCAATGCAGCAGGCCAGGTATTTGGCGATGAAGATTCCAATGAAATTACTGTTGACGAGGAAAGCATTTACACTGTAACTGTAAGCTATAGATTACCTGATGGACTTTCAGATGATGAAGCCTTACTTTATGAAACATGTCCATCTACTGTGGAAGTATTTGTTGGTCCTGCCTTTGAATTTGAATTAACTCAAACTTCGGAGGAGGTATGTTATGAGGAGACGACAGTCACCTTTGCGCCAGACACCCCGATCACCGGAGAATGGTTCTATACGTTGGATGGAGATCCTAGCAGAACTTCTTTAGGAAGTTTCTTTGAGTTGGAATTATTCATCCCTAATCTTCCTGGTCCAGGTCAATATGAAATAATTTTTGTAACCCAAGACCCGATTTTGGAAGGCTGTACCGTAGAAAAGAAAGTGGATTTAATAGTTAATGAATTACCACTATTTATAGCCAACCAGACAAACCCAGCCACTGATTGTAACACAGCAGATGGGTCATTTGAAATCAACATGCAAAGTGATGCTGAATCAGTTACTATTTTAGAAACTGGTGAAGTATATAACAATGTATCTGAAGGCAATTCGATTCCTGTCATTGACCTGTTACCAGGTGTTTATACGATTGAAGCACAAAATAGCTTTGGGTGTATGTATACCGCAACCGTTACAGTTGTAAACAGCAATCCTCCAGTGGATTTTGAATATACCGTCACACCAACTGATGAACTATGTAGCAGTAATGGAGTGGAAAATGGGGTTCTGACTATTGATTTCACAAGCTCCCCACAAAACGGAAGTTATGTAATTACCAGGCAAGGTGATGGACAGGAATTTACGGGGAATTTCACCAATACCAATCAAGTTTTAGTGAATGTCCCTTATGGCGAATATGCCGTTGAGGTTTTTGATGCTACCAACTGTTCCGTTCCGGATGATATGCTTTATCCGATTGAGCAAAAATTGCAAGTGGTATTCTCAGTCCCTACTGATTTCACAGCTTGTGAAAGCTTCACCTTTACCCCAGATGCTTCAGATTCGTTTAGCTATACCTTGACATCCAGTACTGGGACAATTATCCCCCCTAATTCAGATGGAAGTTTTACCATAGACTCAAAAGACACCTATACTATCTTAGGAGAGGATCCAAATGGCATTAATTGTCCAAGAGAAATTGAAATGGTAGCCAATATTACTCAGCCTATCGATTTTGAAGTAAGTGAGCCAATTATAGATTGTCAAGTAGGGACTATATATGAAGCTATCCTGAATAACGCTGACCCTACCGATGTGATATTCCTTTGGAAAGATGAGGGTGGAATCATTGTAGGAAGATCTCAAAACTTTGCCCCTAATAGAGAAGGAAATTATACCTTGGAAGTACAACCTATTTCCGGTGGACTTTGCCCGGTAGACAAAAAGCCTTTTGAAGTGGAATTGGTGGATCAAAATCTTGAAGTGGAATTGGATGTGGTACCTTTTTGCATTGATCAAAGCAGTACGACCATCACAGTGATAGCTGACTTAAGTACAGTGACTGAAATTGAATGGTACTCTGTGCAGGGAACCATTAGAACCAGATTACCAGCTTTTGATAATCTTCCTATTATTGAAGTTTCACAGGAAGGAACCTATGAAGCATTATTGAGAAATGCTTCTGGGTGCGATTTGGGAAGAGCTTCAGGAGTGGTCGTAAAATCCACGATTATCCCCCCAGTATTACCTGAGTCCATCACGATTTGTGCTGCCGAAGGAGTCACAGAAAGTATTGCCCCTGGAGACTATGACAATTACTCATGGATATTAGAAGGGGAGGAAGTTTCTCAAGATTCAGAATTTACACCTACTTTACCGGGTACTTATACCTTAACAGTTTCCGATAACGTGGGCTGTGAATACATTGCCACGATGGAAGTTATCGAAGACTGCTCACTTAAAATATCTTTCCCTAATGGAGTAGTATTAGATGACCCTAACAGGAATTTTATTCTTTTCGCAAATGAGTACATTGACTTTGTGGAGGTTTACATTTATAATAGATGGGGAGAATTAATTTTCTATTGTGAGCATGAAAACTTAGAATCTGGCCAGCCATTTTGTCCTTGGGATGGGCAATTGAATGGAAAATATGTTCCAAATGGAACATATGCGGTCGTTGTGAAGTTGACTAGTGAAGACCAAAATATTACCCAAAAAATCACCAAAGCAATTACAGTCATTCAATAACATGTTAATTTTAATATCCCCCGCCAAAACCTTAGACTACAGTTTACCCGATTTCAAATCCCATACCTTACCGGAATTCCAATCCGACACACAGGCATTGGTAAGAATCATGAAGAAAAAATCTGCTGAAGAAATTTCCGGTTTGATGCACATCTCTGATTCCTTAGCTAATCTAAACGAGGAACGGTTCAAAACCTTCCAAAAAGAATTCAGTTTTGAAAACTCCAAGCAAGCATTATTGGCATTTAAAGGAGATGTATATACCAAGATTGAAGTAGAGGAATATAATGAGGAGGACTTTAATTTTGCACAGAATCATTTAAGAATTCTTTCTGGGTTGTATGGTTTATTAAAACCTCTGGATTTAATTCAACCCTACAGATTGGAAATGGGAACCAAATTGGAGAATAATAAGGGTAAAAACCTATATGAATTTTGGGATAAAAAAATTGCAAAAGCAATTAATAAAGTGGCCCAAGGAGCCCCAATTATCAACCTTGCATCACAAGAATATTTCAAAGCTGTAGACCAAAAAACGCTAAAGTCCCCAGTGATAACTATTCACTTTAAAGAATTCAAAAATGATAGCTATCAAGTAGTTGGTTTTTTTGCAAAACAAGCTAGAGGAATGATGACTAATTATGCGATCAAAAACAGAATAATGGATCCTGAGGAACTCAAAAAATTCAATCAAGACCGATATGAATATTCAGAAAATCTAAGCACTTCAAGTGATTGGATATTCGTCAGATAAAGACTTTTGCTTAAAAAATCCAGCATTCAATTTAAAAGCTGGATTTTTTTTGACCTAATAAATATGGTAGCTTAGAGGTCTGATTTCCATCGGTTTTCCTCAAAATTTTGAAGTTAGCATACGTAAAAAGACAACTATTATTCACCTTACTACTGACTCTGGTCAGTGGTTCGGTTTCTATTGCCGTATCAGATTTTTTTGGGGAAAACCTCAACTCAACTAATTTGGAGAAACCTAAAAATCAAGATCCCGAATTAATAGGCCCAGATAAACTTTGTAACGTATACGGAAGCGTAATAGGAGACTTTTTTGGAGCTGGAAATCCCTTTACCGATTTGTATTTCTGGAAAATATTTAATCCATCGGGTCAATTGGTTTTTGAAAGATCTGGAGGGGAAAGTTTTCAAACCATCAGTTATACTTTTGACCAAATCGGAGTCCATCGGGTAGAATTAATTGTAAAGCGACCAGGGTTTCCGGATTTTAACCAATCCCAAGAAGTAGAGCTGATCAAAGGTCCCACGATTAGTTTGCTTCCTACTTATGAGATTTGTGATACAAATGGGATCAGCATCTCAGCCATTGATGAAAATAGTTCTGGTTTCTCAGAATATAAATTTATTTGGGAAGACGGAGAAGGAAACATTATTGGGGACGCCAATTCCATCACAGTAGTGGATCCAGACCAGTACACAGTAACATTTTTCTTCGAGGATGAAGATGGAAACCAAGCCTGTGAAACAAGTCTATTCACAGAAATCAGTTTGTATACCGGATATGAAATAGAAAGTTCCACCCCATTCATTTGCCCCGACAATACTGTTACACTAACTACCTCTGAGGATTTGAATGGATCTTGGTATTTTAGAAAACTCCCTAATACTGGTGAGGTATTTCTAGATCAGGCTAAAACCATTGTGATCACTCCGATCCTTGATCTTGACATGCCCGGAGAATACGAAATCATTTTCAAACCAAACCCTATCAGTGGAAACAACTGCTTAATTGAAAAATCCTATCCATTAACCTATTACCCCTCACCAGACTATGAGGTAATAAATAGTCAAAGCTCATCCGACTGTTTGATTCCTGATGGAAGTATTACCATACGAGCCCTCACTCCTTTGGATAAAGTCTTTTTGGAGGAAAGTGGGGAAACATCCCCTCCATTAAACACTGGAGAAATTTATGAATTTACTAATCTTAAATCTGGAGCATATACCCTCACCGGTATCCTAGGAGGCTGCTTGAATTATTTAGGTTCGGTTGTCTCTCTTGCTTTCGAACCTGAGAGTTATAAGTATGAAATTCAGAATGTCACAGGAGAGGCATGTACAGTTGAAGGAAAAATAAATGGCTCAATTGACATCCTTTTTCCTAATGGTCCAGTCAGTGGCTCTTACCTATTGATTAATGAAAAAGGAACTTTGATCAGAGAAAATGAGGTCAAGGATCAAACCAATCTGAAAATCAGTATTCCTGGAGGTCAGTACTATTTTGAATTTTATGGAGAAGACGAATGTAGAATTCCTAGAGCAGATTTAATAGATGTACCAGGACTAGTAAAAACCGATTTCACTGTTCCGGAAATATTAACAGTTTGCCAGTCTTTCGAACTCATTCCAGAATCAAATCAGCTTTTGGATTATCAACTTCAACTACCTGACGGTACCTCAGAATATAAAAGCAATGGAGAGTCTTTTATCATCACCCAAGCAGGACCTTACAAAATTACAGGTTTGCTTCCTAATCAATCAGAAATCTGTCCATCAACCTTGGAATTTGAGGTTACCCTAGTAGACCCGGTAGACTTTACGCCTGTTTTAATCAAACAAGATTGTTTTGGGAATAGAACCTACTTCGCTGATATTTCAGGTGTAGATCCTTCTTCAGTAATTTTCTCCTGGTACAATGAAAATGATATTCTTGTAGGGACAGGTCAAACTATGTTCCCAACTTCTTTTGGAGAATTCAAATTGGATGTTCAACCTTCCAACAGTGCAGCTTGTCCAATTCCCCCTAAGACTTTTTTGATTGAGGAACCCATTTTAGAGGTGGATGTGATCATGGAAACCACCAAACTTTGTGAGCTTGGTCCTGGAGCTACAATTTCAATTGAAACAACATTTCCTAATGAGGTAACAGACATATTATGGAGAAGATATACTTCAGCTGGGGTAATAGAGGAGCTCGATCAATTTAAGGACCAAACCGAAATCACAGTTTTTCAAGATGGGACCTATGAAGCTTCTGTGTACAGTATTATCCCCTCAATAGAAAAAGATTGTGAGCTGGGCAGAAATTCAATTGACTTGACATTTAATACAGAAAAGGTAGAATTTTCAGTCCCCAATTCATTATCTATTTGTGAATCTTATGAACTTATTCCAGAAACTGATCAACCATTACAATTCATTTTGACTCTTCCAGACGGAAGCACCATTGAAAAAGATGCGAACAATTCATTTGAAATAACTCAAGAAGGAAATTATAGCCTTTATGGCTTCCATCCTGAAATAAGCTCCCCTGATTGCCCTGTGATTAAGGATTTCTTTGTAAAAGTCAATCAACCAATTCCATTTGAGCCAATACTATTTAGCGAGGACTGTAATGGTGAAAAAACATATCAAGCGAAGTTATCTGGCGCGTCAGTAGAGGATGTACTGATATTTTGGTTTGATAAGGACAATAACCTTTTAAGTACTGAAGAATTTTTTAGCATTGGCAATTCAGAATTTGGAAACTACTACTTAGAGGTCCAGCCTAGAAATAGTGAGCCTTGTGATCTCGAGCCTATCCCATTTGAGGTAAAGGAATCTGTTTTGACTCTTGAAGTGTCTTTGTTGGCGGCTCCCCTCTGTCCAGATGCCACGGAAGCAGCAATTTCAATTGAAGCAGATTTGGATTTAGTCAATTCAATAGAATGGTGGTTTACGGACTTAAATGGAAACCAGACCGAATTGACTAGTCTAAGGAATAGGACTGAAATATTAGCTTCTGAAGAAGGCACCTATGAGGCAAGGCTTTACAATAATGTCCCCTGCCTGTTAGGATCAGATTTAGTATTACTTACTAGAAGCATGGATCAGGTAAGACCTGAGGTAGATGAGCGATATCAAATCTGTCCTAGATATGAAATTGCACCCGTGATCAACCCTGGAAATTTTGCTTCATACGAATGGTACCACGAAGGAAATTTAGTTTCCACCAGCCCAACTTATAAACCTTTGTTGGTAGGGAGTTTTGAACTTGTAGTTTATAGTGAAGAAGGTTGTGTCTATACTACTACTTTTGAAACCATCGAGGAATGTGAACTCCGGGTAACCTACCCAAATGCCATTGAGCTTGATAATCCAGACAAAGGATTTTTGGTATATACCAATTACCTCATTGATGAATTAGAGGTCTTTATTTTTAATCAATGGGGCCAGATGATTTTTAATTGTAAACAAACGGACCTGATCAAGGAAGAATCAACTTGCTTTTGGGATGGAACCTACAATGGCAAAAAAATTCCGAATGGAACCTACTCCATCCGACTCAATTATGTAAACCTCGAAAGAGGATTAAATGAGTATCAAATTGGGTCAATATTAGTAATCAACTAAGAGTAAAATACCAAGTATTTAAGTGGAATAGAATTTGATATTTTTTGGCATGTGATTAGAAAGTTCAATTCTTTCTGAATCAGATCATGTAAATTTACAGACACTTAAATAAGTAAAAATTTTGCGAGCTAAAGACCAATTTCCTAGCTGGAAGATTGGAATCATATATGCCTTGATCAGTTTGTTGACTGTTTCATCCCCTTTAACCTCCAGAAGCGCCGTAAAAGATATTCACAGAATGCTCACTGACGATTTTGGAGTACTGGAACTAATTGGTCCAGAATACTTATGTATTGTTTTTGGAGGAGTTATAGGAACCTTTAGCGGCGGGGGTGATCCCGACACAGATGTCTACACATGGGTAGTCACCGACCAAAACGGGGAAGTCATATTCAACCAATCCGGTGGAGGAGTCCAGTATGAGACGGTTAAAATTTCCTTTAATGAAACTGGTAAATACCAAGTCAAGCTGAATGTAAGGAGAAATAATGAAAGTGATTTCTATGAAAAAACTATGGAAGTTACTGTTCAAAAAGGCCCTGAATTAGCATTAGAACCAGATTACCTACTTTGTAATGGGGGGTATGCCGAACTTACAGCGATCAATCCCGACAAAACTCCAAACATAAGTGAATACACTATTACCTGGAAAGACGTTTTGGATAATGAAATTGCTTCTGGCAATACCATTCAAGCTTATTATGAAGGTTATTATAAAGTAGAAATCTTTTTAACCAATTCTGAAGGTGGACAAGATTGTCTAATTACTGGTTCAACTTTCGTAGGCCCTCCTATAGATTTTAAAATAATCCGAAGTTCAGAGCAAATCTGCGAAGGAGAGAACATCACTTTCTCATTGGATACTCCTCTTTCTGGTGAATGGTTCATTAGAAAAGATACTGAGACCACCAAAATAAGCATTGGTGAAGGATATGAAAAGGTTATTCAACCTGAGGATATCGACGGTACAGGATATTTTGAAGTATACTTCAGTGCAGTAAATGAGGAATTCCCTAATTGTAGATCCGAGAGAAGAAAATTCTTTTTTGTAAATGAAGTCCCAAAAATACAACTAAGCATGACAAATCAGCCTGAAGACTGTTCTGACCCATCTGGAGGCTTTCAGGTAACTGCACAATCCGACATTGACTACCTATTTATTCCAGAGCTTGGTTTAACTGAACTAGGTGTTTCTATTGGTCAAACGCTTTCCTATTCTAATCTTAAACCTAAGGTATATACCGTTAAAGCCTATAAAAACGGGTGTGAAGTAACAGAATTGATAAAGCTGGAAGCCATGGATCCACCTCTGACAAATTCCCCTCCTTCTCAGGTAAATGTAAATATCACAAAAGAACCTGAAACCTGTAGTCCTACCGGAGTATCTCGAGGAAAATTGGCTTTTGAATTTGATGAGCCTGTCACAGGTTCCTTTAGGGTCTTGCAAGAAACCGAGGGAGAAATCACCTATGGGGAAATGGTCAATGAGACCAGCAAAACTGTCGATTTATTAGGGGGAAAATACGTGCTGGAGTTTATCATGGGAGGGTGTACTTACCCTATGGAAGAAGTAATAATTGAAACTGAAAAGCAGGTGGAATATTCTGTTCCTGAATCCATCAATATTTGTGAAACCTTTGATTTGATCCCAGAAACTGAAGGGGACTTAACATTTACCCTAACTTTCCCAGATGGACATGAGGAACAAATAGGGTCAAATGGTGCCTTTTCATTGACAGAACCAGGAGATTATGAAATATTAGGAATCTCTGATGATGCGAGTTTGGGACTATGTCCGAAGAGAAGACAATTCACCGCCTCCATCTCACAATCAATTTCATTTAATTATCAATTAATCGAACAGGACTGTTTTGGAAACAAAGTGTTTGAGGCCACTATTGAAGGGATAGAACCTGAAAATGCTAGTATTCGATGGCAAAATTCAGATGGAGAAATAGTAGGAAGAAGTCCTTTTTTCTACCCAACAGCTTATGGCACCTATTCTTTGATAGTGCAACCATTAGGAAGTGGCTATTGCCCTGTTGAAAAGATTTATTTCGAGGTAGTTGAACCGGTTTTTAGAGTTGATACTGAACTCGAAGCTACCAAGATTTGTCCACAACCTTATGAAGGAACCATTACTTTGACTACTGATGAAGAGGTCGTAGATCACATTGAATGGATCTTTTTTGACTTAAATGGAAATCGAGAGAATCTAACCGCATTGGACGATTGGATGGAGATTCCAGCAGTGGAAGTAGGAACCTATGAAGTAGTTGTCTACAGTGAGTTGGGCTGTGAATTGGGTAGAAACCAAATAGAAGTTGAAGAAAGCACTTTTACGACTCTTCCACAAGTAGAGGATTCTTATGCATTTTGCTCCATTGAGAATAATACGATTCCTGCTATAGATCCAGGGGATTTTGCAACTTATAATTGGTTCTTTGGAGATCAATTGGTATCTACCTCTCCCACCTATAAGCCAAAAGAAATTGGTGATTATGTCTTAGTTGTAACCACAGAAGATGGTTGTGAATTTACTGCAGAATTCAACACCTATGATGCTTGTAATTTCCAAGTAGTATATCCCAACGCTATGATCTTAAATCAACCTGATAAAGATTTTAGAGTTTTGTTAAGTGAAGGGGTTTCTGAGGCGGAGCTATTCATTTTAAACAGGCAAGGAACCTTAATCCATCATGATTTGACCAGTGAAATCCCGGTGGAGACACCTGTTTTACAGTGGGACGGAACAGTCAACGGAAAAAATATTCCAAGCGGGACTTATGTGGTCATTTTGTTGTTACGAAATAATGAATTTGGTTTTGAGGATAAGGTAACTAGCTCACTGTTAGTTATAGAGTAAATAATATCCAGATTCTTTAAAATTTTTATATAATCGGAAAAGCCTTAATCCGATATTTTTCCTATTTTCAAAGCCATTTCAAATTTTCTTTTAATGACCCAGTAACCAAAATACCTAGCTTATGACTCAAACCATCAACAAAAGTGCACTCTTCAATGCAAGTTGCTTCGCACTAATCACAACTGCCTTTACATTTGCTATTAGGGCAGGAATTTTACCCCAGTTAGGAGAACAATTCGGCCTAAATGGAGAACAATTGGGATTCATCAACTCTATGTGGTTCCTTGGGTTCCCTATTTCAATGATACTTGGAGGATTATTCTACCACGTTGTTGGACCCGCTAATATTATGCGGATCGCATTTGTAATGCACACTTTGGGGATTATTCTTACAATTTTCGCAGGCGGATACACAACTTTATTGTTATCGACACTATTTATTGGTTTTGGAAATGGATGTACTGAAGCTGCTTGTAATCCAATGATTGCAGATATGTATACCGGAGTCAAAATGAATAAAATGCTCAATAGATTTCATATGTGGTTTCCAGGTGGAATCGTAGTGGGAAGTTTGATTTCAAAGTTTATGACAGATTTCGGTGCCAGTTGGCAAATGCAAATGTGGATACTCATGATACCTACTATCATCTATGCAGTACTTTTCTTCGGCAAAACCTTCCCTAAGCCACATGAAGATGAAGCTATGTCTATTACTCAGAATCTAAAGGCAATGTTTTCACCAGTATTTATCTTCTTATTCATTGCAATGTCTCTAACTGCAATTTCAGAGTTTGGACCACAGCAATGGGTAGGATTAATTATGGGAGCTAGTGGAGCTAGTCCTATGTTGATACTGGCTTTAACCACAGGGGTAATGGCTGTCGCCAGATTCTTTGCAGGACCAGTAGTCAGCAAATTAGGCCAAACAGGAGTATTACTTGCAGGATCTATATTAGCTACTCTTGGTATTTATTTATTTAGTACAGTTACAGGGCCTTTAGCCTATGCTGCAGCTGTTATATTTGCTTTAGGAGTAGGCTATTTCTGGCCAGTAATGGTAGGCTCAGTAGCTCAAAGAGTTCCTTTAAGCGGTGCTTTAGGGATGTCAATCATTGGAGGTATAGGCATGTTTTCTACTGCAATATGGCAACCAGTAATTGGATCCTGGATTGATGGATCACTTGCTGAAAAATCAGCTGAAGGACTATCTGGTGAAGCCTTAGAATTAGCAGCAGGCCAAGCTACTCTTCAAAACATAATGTTATTCCCTGCGATATTAATTGTATTATTCACCATTTTCTATTTCTGGCAAAAAGGATCTAAACCAGTTACCGCAGTAGCACACTAAAATTTAAAGCAGCCTTCGGGCTGCTTTTTTTTGCTTTATTGGTTTCCGCATGAATAGGAAGTATATTCTTCTTTAAAAAGAGACCAAATCTTCCCCTCCTCATCTCGATAAGTAATACCTTCATACCTTTTTGACACTTCTATACCTCCTATGGTCTCAATCGTAGATCCATCTTTCAATGTGATCACACAAGGACCATCAAATTTTTGAATATCTACTAATTTAGTGTCTTCAAACAGGCTACAACCCATGAAAAGAAATAATAATGGGATAACTTTTTTCATTTATTCCTACAGAAATGCAAAGCTAAAATGATCAAAAAATAGTTCTTATAAAAACTGATTTCAATTTGGGAAATACATTAACTCCTCCTTCCACTGATTCAAGGATTTTCTTTTAGTAATTAAAATGAATTTACCAGGATTCACCACGATTACCATCGCGGACTGAAACCTCCTTTAACAGTTTTATTGGAAACAAAAAAAGCTCAACCGATATGGATGAGCTTTGTGACCTCGTCAGGATTCAAACCTGAAACCTCCTGAGCCGTAATCAGGTGCTCTATTCAGTTGAGCTACGAAGCCGAAATGGAATGCAAAGGTATTTATTTTTCTTTTTATTCCAAACAAGTACAAGGTAGAAAAAGATCTTTTTGTAAATTTAAACTTGATCACCACTTAAGAATAATTAAGACTAAAAACAGGGTAATTCCTAAAGGAATTCATATTTTTGCCCGCGATGAATTTGAAATTCAATCCTTATTTAATGAAAAAATTATACACTATTTTGTTCGCTTTGGTTTTATTCCAAACCGCTTTTGCTCAGGAAAAACCAAAAACTCCAATTGGAGGAAGACCAAATATTCCAAGCAACTTATCTTTTGAGTTCGGATTTAACCAATTAAACAACCGACCTGAGGACATGAGCCTGAACTTCTTTGGTTCCAGGACTTTCAATGTTTATTTCCAGCACCCGTTTAAAATATTTGGTGAAACTTCTGGATTTACATTCGATCCAGGTATTGGCTTTGGGACAGACAAATATGCTTTCAAAGATGGGAAAAACCTGTTTAACGATGAAACGAAAGGACCTGAATCCAGTGATCTAATTGAAGTAACAGAAGTATATGGAGAGAATATCCGTCTGGATAAAAACACCTTTGCGGCAAACTATATTGACTTTCCATTGGATTTAACATATCACTTCAATAAAACCAATCATTACAAAGGGTTCAGAGTTTCGATTGGAGCAAAGTTAGGTTTGCTTTATGAAGCACATTCTAAAATTAAATTCACTGATTCCGATGGTTTAGAAAGAAAAATCAAGGATTCACAGAACTATGGACTTGAGAAATTTAGATATGGATTGACCTTAAAAGCAGGATCGCCCGGTTTTTATGCCTGGATGTACTACGGATTGAATAAAACATTCCAAGAAGGAATGGGGCCGATTGGAACGGGAGCAACACAACTTAACTTTGGGGTTGCAGTCAATGTCTTCTAATCCAATTAATCATATCAAAAAAAGCCGGAAACTAAATCCGGCTTTTTTTATGCTATTTTTTTCGAGAAGGACCTCTTTAAAAATCAGGGGTAAATCAACTCAAACCCTAAAAAACAAATGATAAAGCCGTACAAAAAGCCTAAATAAATTTCCAGTGGTTTGTGTGCATTTAAATACAGTCTACAAGTAGCTACTAAGCCGGAGAGCACAATAACTCCCAATAATGGATATAATGCATCAAAGTTGGCAAATTTCAAGTTTAGCACAATAACTGTCGCCACTAAGCCCCCCAGTCCAGTCATATGCGCAGACATTTTCCAAAAAAATGTCACCAGCGTCAAACCTACAATTGAGACAGATATGATGCCTAATACCTGCCAAAGAATCGGATCCAATTCATTCTTATCATGTAGAAAATAAGTAGTCAATAAAAAATAGATGGTAGTCACAATAAATGGCACAATACGGTCCTTTATATCGACCATATGGATACTTTTTAAAGTACCACTCAGTCTTAAACCAAAAATAGTCACCATCGGTATGGCTAGGGTAGATAAGACAATTAAAAGGAAGATTCTGTTTTTAAAAACATCTGGAATACTGCTTGCCTCCGGCACTAAGTACAAGATCAATCCAAACACCAAAGTGGGGACTAGCAAAGGCTGAAAAACTACAGATACAAATAAAGCAATAAATCTAGGCACTAGAGTTCTTTTCTTAGTCTTGCAACCGGTATTTGAAGTTGTTCCCTATATTTTGCCACGGTCCTTCTCGCAATATTATACCCCTTTTTATTGAGCATCTTCACAAGCTTATCATCGGATAACGGCTTCTTCTTATCCTCCTGATCCACCATAGCCTGCAACACAGATTTCACTTCACGATTACTTACATCTTCCCCGCTATCTGTGGAAATTCCTTCCGAAAAGAAATATTTTAAAGGATATACTCCAAATTCTGTCTGAATAGCCTTACTGTTTGCTACACGAGATACGGTGGAAATATCCATATCTATTCTCTCTGCAATATCTTTTAGAATCATAGGACGAAGGTTAGTCTCATCTCCATCGATAAAAAATTCCTTTTGATAAGTAAGTATCGCTTCCATGGTCCTTAGCAAAGTGTTTTGTCGTTGCTTGATGGCATCAATAAACCATTTTGCTGCGTCTAATTTCTGCTTGACAAAAGAAACAGTCTCTTTGAGCTTCTTATCCTTCTTATCACTCTTGTCATACGCATCAAACATTTCAGAATAAGACCTTGAAATTCTAAGCTCGGGTGCATTTCTGGAATTTAGACTAATTTCCATTTTGCCGCCATTATTTGTCAGAATGAAATCAGGAATTATGTATTGGGTACGAACCAATCCATCCGCCACTCCTCCTGGCTTTGGGTTTAGTTTCGTAATAAGATTTACAGCTTCTTTCGTCTCCTCCTCAGTTAAATCACACTTCTTTTGAATTTTGGAGTAGTGCTTTTTTGTAAACTCATCAAAGCAGTCATGAATAATACGAAGAGCATGAATTACAGTAGGATCTTCTGGATGTTCTTTCCTTTCAAGCTGAAGAGTCAGACATTCCTGAAGATTTCTTGAAGCGATTCCAGCAGGGTCAAACCCTTGAATTTTTCTTAAAATCTCCTCCAGTTCATCGATATCTGTTTCAATATTTTGGCTAAATGCCAAGTCATTAATTATCGCATCTAAGTCTCTACGTATGTAGCCATCGTTTTCAATACTGCCAATCAATTGTTGCCCGATGATTCTTTGTCGATCATCCAACTTTAGAAAATTAAGCTGAGAAACTAATTGCTCATGCAAGGATGACTGACTGGAAATCGGGATTTCCCGATCTTCTTCATCAGGGCTATAATTCCCATCGCCTTGCATCTTATAACCTCCATATTCATCATCGAGGTAATCGTCAATGTTAACATCTCTATCATCCTGCACAGAATCTTCCTCGTAACTATCTTCAAAATCGTCTTGAGTACTATCTGAATCTTCATCCTTCCCTTCTTCCAGAGCAGGATTAATCTCCAACTCTTCCTCAATTCTAGTCTCCAATTCTGCAGTTGGCACCTGCAACAATTTGATAAATTGGATCTGTTGAGGAGAAAGTTTCTGTGAAAGTGACTGGCTAAGGTTTAGCTTTTGCATTAGAAATCAGATAAAACCAATATTTGGGTTCAAAAAAGGCCTTTTCAAGTGAAAAAGCCTCATACCCAAAGTTAGGAAAAACAAACAATTTTTTGATAAAAAGCTTATTTAATCGTTTTTTTGCATTCCACTTTACTATCATCGGAAATAGATATTTTCCTTAAATAAATTCTCCTAATGGCATTTAACAAACGGGTCAAAATCAAGACCATCCTGGATGAAAGTCCGATAGGTTCAGAAGTGACACTGATGGGCTGGGTACGCACTAAAAGAAGTAACAAGAATGTTTCATTCATCGCTCTTAATGATGGATCTACCATTACGAATTACCAAATAGTCGCAGACCCAAATGTGATCTCAGAAGACATCTTGAAAAACTGTGCTACAGGAGCTTGTCTTAAAGTTACCGGCAAGGTAGTGGAGTCCATGGGAGCTGGACAGGCTTCTGAATTGAATGCTAGTTCAATTGAAATATTGGGTAAGGCAGATCCTGAAAAATACCCTCTTCAGCCTAAAAAACATTCTCTTGAGTTTTTGAGAGAGATTGCACATCTGAGAATGAGAACCAATACCTTTGGCGCTGTTTTCAGAGTAAGACATGCCTTGGCTTTTGCGGTACATAAATATTTCAACGATAAAGGATTCTTCTATATCCATACACCAATCATCACCGCTTCGGATGCTGAAGGTGCCGGGGAAACTTTTAAAGTAACTACACTGGATCTCAAGAACCCTCCTTTAAACGAAGAAGGAGCGGTCGACTACTCGGAAGATTTCTTTGAAAGAGAGACCAACTTGACTGTTTCCGGTCAATTGGAAGGTGAATTAGCTGCTCTTGCTCTATCTGAGATTTATACCTTTGGACCTACTTTTAGAGCTGAAAATTCGAATACTGCCAGACACCTGGCTGAATTTTGGATGATCGAGCCTGAAATGGCATTCTATGACGCAGAAGACAACCAAGATCTCGCAGAAGACTTCTTAAAGTATGTCATCCAATATGCTTTGGATCATTGTGCGGAAGATCTCAAATTCTTGGATCAACGAGTTGCTGAAGAAGAAAAAGGAAAGCCTCAAGACCAAAGAAGTGAATTGGGATTACTTGATAAGTTGAAATTCGTGGTCGAAAATGACTTTGAAAGACTTACTTACACAGAGGCAATTAATATCCTTAGAAACTCCAAGCCCAACAAGAAAAAGAAATTCGCTTACCTTATTGATGAGTGGGGCGCAGATTTACAATCAGAGCACGAACGCTATTTAGTGGAAAAGCACTTTAAGAAGCCAGTAATATTGACGGATTATCCAAAGGAAATCAAATCCTTCTACATGCGTCAAAATGAGGACGGTAAAACTGTAGCAGCTATGGATATCCTATTCCCTGGAATTGGTGAAATTGTTGGAGGTTCTCAAAGAGAAGAAAGACTGGATGTACTAACTCAAAGAATGGAGGAAATGAATATTCCACAGGATGAAATGTGGTGGTATTTAGACACCAGAAGATTTGGTACTACCCCTCATGCAGGCTTTGGACTTGGATTTGAGCGAATGGTCTTGTTCGTAACAGGTATGAGCAATATCCGCGATGTGATTGCATTCCCTAGAACTCCTGGAAACGCAGAATTTTAATCATCACTCCCCGGCATATATGTCGGGGATTTTTTTGATTCCTTAAGTGACCATCTAGAAGGTCACCCAAAACAAAATGTACCTGTGAATGATAAAACTCGGGATGATAAACAACCCTAACAGGACACTTCTCCATATAGCACCTTTCAATTCTGTATTGCATCTTGCAAAACGTAAAGTGTTTTTTTCAATTCTTTTATTCGACAATCCCTTTATTGGGTAATCCTCTGAATTATTCTATTAATTCAAATTCCTCAAAACTTAGCTCAACTCACCACTTTTATCCTTCTGGCCAAAGGAATACAGAGTAAACTAAAGAAGATTGCTACATACCCCACTATATTGAAGTTGGTGAGTTCCCCAGCTGCGTTCTCCCCTATAATTACCCCTGCAATTAGCGACGCTAACCCAGTTGCCATTTGTTGGACTGCAGAATTAAAACTCAAAAAGCTACCCCTATTCTCAGGTTTCGCAGTTCCCGTAATCAAAGCTGCTGCAGGAACAAAACGACCATTGGAGGTCACAAAAAATAGTGTGGAAACCATTAAAACAAAAAAGATTGGAGTAACTCCCAAATGGGTAATAATTGCTATTGGAATTACATTCAAGGACATGAAAATGGTAAAAATCTTTAGTTTTCCATATTTATCTGAAAGTTTACCCACCCAAGGAGAAGTGAAAATAGTAAAGGCTCCCCCAGCCATATAAATGTAGGTCAATTGCATCTCGGTAAAGCCAATATTTGATACAGTATAGGGACTTAAGAAAGGGATAATCATAAACTGACCAAACATCATCATCACGGACAAGGAAATTGCCCTCATTTGATTGGAATCTCCTATAACCCGGGAAATTACCAACATGGGGTTGGGTCTCAAATATCCTTGATCTAAATGATCTCTGATCGATGGAATATACTTAAAAACCATCACCAGGCTCAACAAAGAAGTACCAGTAAGAATAAAAAATGGAGTATGCCAATTGGATAGACTTGCCAAAAACAAACCAAGTGGAACACCTAATACTGATGCTACAGAAAATGCAGCCATAACCAATCCCATGGCTCTCCCTCTTCTTTGATCAGGAATAACATCTCCTATAATTGCTAAAATCAAGGCGGAAGTAAGTCCACCGAAGAGTCCTGATAAAACTCTTGCAACTAATAATATAGAATAACTTGGAGATAATGCACAAGCTAATGTGGCCAAGGTAAAGCCCATATACACCCATAATAAGATCTTCTTTCTATCGAATCGATCGAGAAAAAACGCTCCAAAAAAACTTGAAATTCCTGCACTGAATGTGTAAGAAGAAACCAACAGACCAAATTCTCTTGGACTGATTTCAAATATTCTCATTAACTGTGGACCTAATGGCATCAAAATCATAAAATCCACGATATGGATAAAATTGATTAATGCTAAAGTCCAAAGAAGAAACTTTTCATTCTTCATAAAAGGGATGCATGAGGTAAATTATATAGACACAGAAAGCGTCTTATTCTAAGAGATATTTAGTTGGGCATAGGTCTCAGGAATTGCCTCAATCAAGTCAGAGGCAATTAGTCCCTTCCTCTTCTTGACTCCAGTAATTTCACCTGCCAACCCATGATGATACACCCCACAAATAGCAGCATTTTCAGGTTCATATCCCTGCCCCAAGTAGGAAGTAATCATTCCTGTCAACACATCTCCAGAACCACCAGTTGCCATATATTTGGTGCCGGAAGAATTAAAAATCTGTCTACCGTCTGGCAAAGAAATGACCGTATTAGCTCCTTTAAGAACGAGAATTAACTGGTGGGTAACCGAAAACTCTTTAGCCATTTCCAGTCGCTCCAAATGATCCTTTGCAGGACCTACTAGTCGGGAAAATTCACCTATATGTGGTGTTAAAATTGATTTCTTAGGAACAAGTTCAAGCAACTCCTTACTTCTTGCTAAAATATTCAAGCCATCCGCATCTATCACTACCGGACTTTTAAATTCCTTCAAAATCTGAGTCAATAAATGAACTCTTCCATCTTGCCCCCAACCTGGTCCTATCCCAACCGAATCGTAATATTCCAGATTTGCAATCAAGCCCCAAGAAGCCATGGCTTCAGGAACTGCTGTTTGGATGATATCTCTTTCTGAATCTTCGATATGGCAGGTAACAAGGCCAGTACCTGTTCTCAAAGCGCTTTTTGCACATAAAATCAATGCTCCCATTTTTCCAGGACTACCACCGGCAATTAAAATTTTCCCATAGTCACCTTTATAGGAAAACCGATGGAAAGATTTGTGAAGTGCAGGAATATCCTTTCTCTCTAAATAATAGAAGTTTGAATCAAAGCCTTTAGAGGTCCCTTCCTCAATCCCAATATCCACTAATACCAACTCTCCTACGTACTCAGCATTTTCAGGAAGTAGTAAAGACAATTTTGGAAAAGCAAAAGTAACGGTAAAGTCTGCTCTTACAGCTAAACCCTGGTGGATGGTTTCAGAGGGAAGACCACTTGGGAGATCTACCGAAACAACAGGGCCCGAGAACTCATTTATGTAATCAATGAATGGAATACTTGATTCCCTTAAAGACCCTGTAAGTCCGACTCCAAAATAACAATCAATCAGAACTAAATCACCTTTATACTTTAATTCCTTGAAATCGATTATTTGAATGGATTTAGGAAGCAATTCCCAATTGACTGACGCGTCGGGTGATAATTTACTTGGATCAGTAAAACAAAGAACCACAGACACTTGAACACCTTGATTTGTCAAAATCCTAGCGATTGCAAGTCCGTCTCCTCCATTATTTCCAGCTCCCACAAAAATCAACACCCCAAACTCTTTGAATTGATCTTGTGCTACATACCAATCCACAAACCCCAAGGCAGCCACTTCCATTAATTCTTGGCTAGACTGCCCGGATATTGAAATATGTTTAGCATCTAACTCTTTTACTTGAGCACCTTGAAGGATCTTTTTCATGGGAACAGAGATTAAGAAGCGTTTAATTGACTTTTAGGAATTGTAACTAATAGTAAGAAACCTAAACCTACGAGGAAAAAGATCCCTAAGGTCAAGGAACTGTTTCGCATACTTCCGGTAAGCTGTTCGATCACGCCATAAGAAAATGTCCCTAATACAATAGCCATTTTCTCGGTAACATCATAAAAGCTGAAATAAGAGGCGTGGTCCGTGGTAGATTCTGGAATCAATTTGGAAAAGGTAGACCTTGATAAAGATTGAATTCCTCCCATTACCAATCCTACGACAAAAGCCAAAGCAAAAAACTCATAAACTGTATACACATAATATGCTGCACCACAGATAAAGATCCAAATGATGACCATGATCACCAAACTGGATTTATTTCCATACTTCTTGGATAAAAAGGCAAAGAAATAACTTCCGATAATAGCCACAAACTGAATAATCAAAATGGTTAAGATCAATTGATCTCCAGGAAGCCCTAATTCCTTATCCCCAAAACTCGCTGCCAAATACATTACCGTTTGTACTCCCATCGAATAAAAGAAGAAAGAAGCGAGAAACTTATTCATGACTCCAATTTTCCTCACCTCAAAAAACACTTTACGGATTTCTTTATACCCCTTTGATAAAATCTCTCTTGTAACATTTTTCCCAAAAGGGTTTTTAGGCAACACATTAAAAGTAATCTGAGCAAATCCAGCCCACCAGACTCCAGTAATCAAAAAGGATAGTCGGGCAGCAATTCCACCATCAGGAATCATAAAGGCTTCAGGAAACTGAATCATCAATAAATTAAGAATCAGTAAAATCACCGACCCTATGTATCCCAATGCAAAGCCTTTTGCACTCAAAAAGTCATATTCTTTCTCCTCGGAAATTTCCGGTAAGTAGGCATTATAAAACACAATACTCCCAGCATATCCTATACTAGCAAGCACACTACATATGATTCCAAATTCAAGGTTACTCCCATCAAAGAAGAAAAGCCCTACGCAAGAGATAGCCCCTAAGTAGGCAAAGAATTTCATAAAGCTTAATTTCTTTCCAGTGGAATCAGCTATCCCTGACAATAATGGGGAGATCAAGGCAATGATTAGGAAGGAAAAGGAAATGGAATAAGAATACAGAACTGTATTGATCATTTCAAAACCAAAGAAATTCACTTTGTCACTACCATCGATTGCTTTGGTGACATTATTGTAATAAACCGGAAATATGGTAGAAGTGATTACCAGGCTATAAACAGAATTTGCCCAGTCATACATGGCCCAACCGTTTTGGACCTTCTTTTTATTTTGTAGTGTTGCTAGCATGGGGTAAACAAAAAAAGCTATCCCGGCATCGGGATAGCTTTAAATATACTGAATTGTTTCTATTTAGTCTTTTACAACTTTACCAACAGAAGCGTAAAGAACTCTTCTAGCATCCGCTTCTCTAAGTTCTGTTTGAACGTCAGAGATAGGACCCATTTTAACATCCTTATCCACTTTCATTGAAATTGTAATCCCTCCACGGTCCGCTTCAGGCAATGCATCTCTTTCTTGGTTCACCCACTGAACAATTTCGTCAGTTGACATCAAGGCATCGTTAGCTTGAACTCTTGGTTCAGTTCCGTACAATGATGTATTCTTAGGCTTACCAATGAAGATGTAAGAAATCAATGTTTTCTTTTGCAATTTCTGAAGCTGAGTAGCTTGAGGAATTTTTTGCTCAACCAATATCTCCTGATCTCTTAACACGGTAGTTACCATGAAGAAGAAAAGAAGCATGAAGATAATATCCGGCAACGCCGAGGTTGGGATATTCTCAGAGACTTTATTTTTCTTACCGAACTTTCCCATATTAATTGCTTCCTAGTTTATCTGGTTCTGCGATGGAAATTTGCATTGCAATGCCTTCTTTTCCTTTGTCTATAAGCGCTTGTTCTGCGTCATCTTTACCACTAAGAGCTCTATACTCGTCAGTTGACAAGTTTGCTCTAGTTGCATAGATATCGAAGTAAGCCTTTTTCACCAAATCCAATACTTCAAGATACTTTTCGTAGCTAGTACCTCTATTTGTTTTGATGGAAACAACAGCTTCACTTGGATAGTCAGAAGATTCAGGATTTCTAGCTGCCTCTGCTTGAAGAGAAGCTGGCAAAGAATTGTAAAGAGCAACTGCTTCTTCATCCGGCGCGCCGAAATTCAATACAAATGCTTTAACATCCTTATCAAGACCATCGGCACTTTCTCTGTATTCTCCTTCTACAAGAAGATCATCGTTCGCGTTGACAAGAATGGTGTAGATGTTACGCTCATTCTTTTGAATGTCTGGTGGCGGAACGTTAGGATCCACTTTTGGAGGGAGTACATTCAAGATACCCTTATCCGATGCAATAGTAGTAGTGACGAGAAAGAAGATCAGGAGCAAGAAAGCTATGTCAGCCATAGAACCTGCATTGACCTCCTGAGCCATTCTATTTTTCTTTCTAGCCATATTACTTTATCGCTTTGTTTAGTTCAGTTACTACGATTCCAGCTAATGCTGAGATCGCAAGTATGTACGTAGTGATAAGCATTCCTCCCACTAACTTAGATCCATCTGCGGTTAAGTTGAAAGGTTCTGCTTCAAATTTTGGAAGTACTTCGTCGCTAGAAACAGAGTAAGCGATGAAGAACAACACCAAGATGCCAACGATACCCACTATTGTCTTCAACAAACTCTTAGGATCATTCAAAGAGTTGATTAAAGGCATTACAATAGAAGCGAAAGCTCCAATCGCAATTAGCAAGTAACTACCGTATAATAAAATGTCATAAGTATCCATAATGTAGCTTTCTTCGGGGTTAACTTAAATAATTGAAACTCAAATTTTGACGGCTTACTTACCAGTCAATTTGTGCTTCACCAAGATGTCCACCAAAGTGATAGAAGCATCTTCCATATCGTTAACCAAAGAGTCAATTTTAGCGACACAGTAGTTGTAGAACAACTGAAGGATAATCGCTACGATCAAACCCGCTACTGTAGTCAAAAGGGCAATTTTAATACCACCTGCCACAAGAGATGGAGAGATATCACCAGCTGCCTCGATAGAGTCGAATGCACCGATCATACCAATTACAGTACCCATGAAACCCAACATTGGAGCAAGAGAGATGAAAAGAGAGATCCAAACTAGACCTTTTTCCAATCTACCCATTTCAACGGATCCATAAGCAATGATGGACTTCTCAACCATTTCGATACCCTCAGAGTATCTCATAAGTCCTTGAGTAAAGATTGAAGCTACAGGGCCTTTGGTGTTTCTAGTAACATCCTTAGCTGCTTCAACTCCACCTGAAGACAAAGCATCTTCAACTTTTGCCAACAATTTCTTGGTGTTGGTCGTAGAAAGGTTCAAAGTAATGATTCTTTCGATAGCTACAGCAAGACCTAAGATCAAACAGATCAATACTGGAGTCATATACAAAGGATCACCTTCGATAAACTTGTCTTTAACTACTTGGTGGAAGCTTTGCTCCTCAACGATGATCTCGTCATCAATGATTGTTGGTGATGCAGCAGGTTCTTCTGCTACAGGAGCCATTTCTTCTTGAGCTGCAGAATCAGCTGCTGCTTCTTGTGCGTTTGCGAAAACAGGAACAAACATGATACCTGCAAGCATGAACAAAGCGATTAACTTTCTCATAATTTGATTTTTAAATAGACTTTTGATAAAGGTTAAATGGTTTCTACACTAAAATCGAGTTTTAAAGTTATCATTTTTTAATTTCAAAAAACAATGGACTCTTTTAGATTTTTTGGAAAAATCCTGCTTTTAAAGCGGAATTGGGGCAATTATTACACGAGCGGAAAATATTCCTTTGAACTGTCATAGGCTTCTAATTCGCCATTTAAAGGTCAGAATAGTCCATTTTCAAGTGTTAATTCATTCCAAAACAATCTCTTAAGCCCTTTGCGTCAGTCAGATAGACAAAGAAAAATTTCTTTGAATATTTTTCCCTTTCCGACATAACTTAACTGATTTCGCAACTAAGTTACAAAAAATGCAATTCTATCCTTCCCATTATCAGACTTTCCTAAATCTTTTAACGTTAAATATTTTTAAAATAAACCAAGGAATAAAACTTTTCATTGCCATCTCTGTAACAATCCCGTCGAAAAATTAGACTAATAGCCTTTTCAAAGCAATTAACTATTGAATCAGGAATTTTTGAGATTCTCAGATAAATAGACTTCAATCCATGGCTCTAGAAAAATCAATTTCATTTTTGTTTACGATCAGAATGGCTTTGCTAATTAGCTCGTTTGATTATTTCTTAATTACACCAAGCCCCAGTTCCCCTCGCCAATCTCCTTGCAGTCGATTTCGAACCCGGTTTTTTAATTTATCGAGGGCTCTCATCCCTTCTTTATAATCTATTGCTAATTTTCATGGAAATAAAAAAAGCCAAACTATTGCTAGCTTGGCTTTGCAGAGCCAAAGGGATTGCTCATACCCGAAGCCATGCCGCACCTCCCTTCGCCAATCTCCTTGCAGTCGATTTCGAACCCGGTCTTTTAATTTATCGAGGGCTCTCATCCCTTCTTTATAATCTTTTGCTACTTTTCATGGAAATAAAAAAAGCCAAACTATTGCTAGCTTGGCTTTGCAGAGAGGAAGGGATTGCTCATACCCGAAGCCATGCCGCACCTCCCCTCGCCAATCTCCTTGCAGTCGATTTCGAACCCGGTCTTTTAATTTATCGAGGGCTCTCATCCCTTCTTTATAATCTTTTGCTACTTTTCATGGAAATAAAAAAAGCCAAACTATTGCTAGCTTGGCTTTGCAGAGAGGAAGGGATTGCTCATACCCGAAGCCATGCCGCACCTCCCCTCGCCAATCTCCTTGCAGTCGATTTCGAACCCGGTCTTTTAATTTATCGAGGGCTCTCATCCCTTCTTTATAATCTATTGCTACTTTTCATGGAAATAAAAAAAGCCAAACTATTGCTAGCTTGGCTTTGCAGAGAGGAAGGGATTCGAACCCTCGATACCCTTTAGGGGTATACACGCTTTCCAGGCGTGCTCCTTCAACCACTCGGACACCTCTCTAGATTGAATTTTGACTTGCTATTGCAAATCGGAGTGCAAAGAAAAATATTATTCCTCCGCTTTCCAAATCAAACTCTAAAATATCCTGAATTTCTCTAGGTAGTCATCTCTCCAGCGAGTGGAACCATCAACTGTTTCTTCACTTCCTCAGCTGAAGAATACTGTCCTAACAAGAACATTAATTTTGTAACTGCAGCTTCTGTGGTAATATCTGCCCCACTAATGACCCCTACATTCAAAAGTTCTTTACTAGTCTCATACCTTCCCTGAATTACTCTACCCCCATTGCACTGAGACACGTTTAAGAGGATTAATCCCTTTTTTACCGCCCTTGCCAAGGAATTCATAAACCATATTTCACTTGGAGAGTTTCCAGAACCATAGGTTTCTAAAACCACTCCTCGTAAACCTGGGATATCAAAACAAGCATCCATGATTTGGGAGGTGATCCCAGGGAATAGTTTTAATATCATGACTCGATTGTCCAACAGATTTTTATAAACCAGCTCCTTCTTGGGTTCATAAGGTCTAATGGAAGCCGTATTATAATCAATTACAATCCCAGCTTCCGCCAAGGATGGATAATTCTCTGATTCAAATGCGTCAAAGTGGACAGACTGTACCTTTTTGGAACGGTTTCCTCTCAATAACACATGATTAAAAAATATACAGACTTCTGGCACAATTGGATTCCCATTGATTTTCGCGGTCGCAATTTCCAATGAAGTCATCAAATTCTCCCGTGCATCTGAACGCATCGCCGAAATAGGCAATTGTGCTCCCGTAAAAATCACGGGTTTATTGAGCCCTTGAAGCATATAACTCATCATGGAAGCAGAATAGGCCATCGTATCAGTCCCATGAAGCACAACAAAACCATCGTAACTATCATAGTTCTCATAAATAATATATGCCATATCAGTCCAATGCTTCATAGAAACATTAGAAGAGTCAATGGGCTCTGGAAATGAAATTACCGTGATCGCAATATTCATATTGGAGAGAATAGGAATCTTTTCCAGAATCTTTCCAAAATTAAATGGTACTAAAGACCCTGAATCATCGTAAGCCATACCCAAGGTTCCACCAGTATATATAATCAACACTGATGATGTCTTACTGGTACGTAGGCCTGTATTTAGTCTTACTATTTTATAATTCATAGCTCAAACTCCCTGAATAGGTTCAATGCATTCTCTTTGGTTTTCTTAGCAACCTCCTCTTTAGAAATTGCTAAAAAGTCTCCAATTCTCTCTGCTATTATAGGTAAATAAACTGGAGAATTCCTTTTACCTCGATAAGGAACAGGCGCTAGATAAGGCGAATCAGTCTCTAAAACCAAATTCCCTAAATCTAAATGTGGAATTACTTGATCCAAACCTCCGTTTTTAAAAGTGGAAACCCCACCTATTCCCAAGAAAAATCCCAACTCAATAATATCTTGTGCTTGTTGCAAAGTACCCGTAAAACAATGAAAAACACCTGTCAAGCTACCATCTTGCTCGTGCCTGATGAGTTCGATCGTTTCATCCATGGATTCTCTACAGTGGATCACTACAGGCAGTTTCTTTTTCTTCGCCCAATCTACCTGGATTTTCAAAGCTTCTTTTTGTTGCTCGAAAAAAGTCTTATCCCAGTACAAGTCCAACCCTATTTCTCCAACCGCTGCAAATGGTCTCTTTTCCAACCATTCTTCCATCACATAAAGTTGTGTCTGAAAATCCTCCTTCACATCACAAGGATGTAGCCCCATCATCGGAATGCAAAGATCAGGGTATTTCTCCTCGCAGGCCAACATGGCATCAATGGTTTCAACATCAACATTGGGCATGTATACACGCTCAATTCCGGCTTCACGGATTTGATCCATTACCTCGTCTCGGTCAGAATCGAATTTGGAAGAGTAAATATGTGCGTGGGTTTCAATCAGGTTCATAAGTAATTTCTAGACTTCCAAGTGATTTTGGAAGGCCAAAAATAATAAAGAATAGTAAGGGAGGAGGCAAGCAGGTAATAAAAATCATAGATTGCCAGTATCATCCAAGAAAGTTTTCTGCCCGCTTTGTTGGAAACCACTATTAAAAAATAGGATTGTAAAAGGATTTTTAACCCCCAAATTCCAAATCCTAGGCTTACATTACTTGCTAAAATCCAAGCTATAGCCGGGAAAAAGAGCAGGTGAAAACCTAAGGACACCTTCCATTTCCAAGGCAAAGAAACAACCCCTTTGAGCCACCGTTTTCGTTGTTTCAACAATTCCGACCAGCTTCTTTCCGCTTTGGTCTTTAATAGCATGCCAGGACTGACTTGTTGATGTATCTGAAAACCTAGACGATTTATGGATCTGGAAATCTCTAAATCTTCGGTCCAGGAAAATTCCGTATTTTCAAACCCACCTGACTCCAGATAAGCTTTCCTTGAAATCACCATATTATTTCCCAACCCAGTGGTATGAGCTCCCATATCTGAGACGATTTTGGTGATCGCTAAAATATTCCACCAATCTATTTTTTGAAATTCTGCGAAAAGAGTATGAGATTCTAACTCAGTTACGCCATTCAAAAGACCTATTTTTTCCGAAAAGCTGTTAACTCCCTCTTTTACCCAGTTTTCACCCACCACACAATCTGCATCCGTAAAAAATAAAAATTCTCCATTTGCCTCTTTAGCCATGATGGCTAAGGCATTTGCTTTTCCATTGATTGGGTACTTCCTCAGTTGCTGTCCTTTAATAGGAAAAATCTTGCAATTAGTAGTTCTTTCCTTCCATTCTTTCAATATTCTGAGGGTATCATCTTCACTTTGGTCGTCCGCCATTAAAAATTCAAGTTGCTCAGAAGGATAGTCCAACCCATGAAGTGAAGCCAGTAAGTAAGGAAGATCTTTTTCCTCATTTCTAGAAGCTACCAAAACAGACACTTTGGGAAAGTAATTTGGGTTCGGTTTGCAAAAATCCATCCAAGAGAATATTGCCCGAAAGATGAGAACAAGGTATTGAACAAGCAGAATGCTTACTGCAAAAAATGCCAAATTTAAAATTATAGTGTTGCCGTTGTCCAACCTTTGTCTTGAAGTTTATCTAAGTAAGTTGGTAAAATTCTGGGTAAAACTGAACTGGTCTTTTGTTGATCATGAAATAGCACGATTGATCCTGGTCCTGTATTTTCAACAGACTTTCTCAGTACCTCTTTGTGATCTAGTTTTAGGTCATAATCTCCACTCAACATATTCCACATTACAATGGAATGCGTTTTCGAAATTTCCCTGGCTTCAGCTGAAGTCATCAGTCCATAAGGAGGACGAAATAATTTTGTCTGAACGCCCAGCTGATCCTCTATTATTTGATTACAAGCCAGAAAGTCTTGGAGGTATTTTTCTCTATTGGTTTTCCAGCCATTAAGATGATGAAAGGTATGGTTAGCTAATTGGTGTCCTTGAGAAAGCACCTCTTTGGCTAAAGAACTGTGCTTCCGAACATTATCCCCTACCATGAAAAACGTAGCTTTCATAGTTCGTTTAGAAAGTTCCTGAAGGACAAAGTCGGTCACTCCTGGTACTGGACCATCATCAAAGGTCAAAAAGACTTGGTTTCCTTCTGAATTTTTTGACCAAATTCTTTTCGGGAACAATCTCTGAATAAAGAATGGAACGGTATGAAATACCATGATTAACGGAACCTAAGACTCAATAATGTCAAATCATCTCTCAAAGGAATATCCTTAGAAAAATCATTCATTTCCTTAAAAAATTCTCTGTGAAAATCATCAGGATCTACACATAAGTGCTTTAATACAAAATCTTCCAATCTATCTTCACCGTATTCTTCCCCCTCTTCATTGGTTGCTTCAGTTACCCCATCTGTATAGAGATGGATTGTAAAGTCCTTCAGATTCTCTTTTTCATCAATTTCCAAAAAAGGAAGTTTTTCAAAAGCCCCTAATATGGTGGTCCCTGCATTTAACAATTCGATCTTCCCTGGAATATTCCCGCACAAGATGGGCGCATTATGTCCAGCATTTACATAATGAAACTTATTTGTTTTAAAATTATAGTAACCCAGAAAAAAAGTAATGAATCGCTCTCCTTTTGTGTTTTCAAAAAGTGTAAAATTCAGCTGGTTCACAATCATTTTCAGATCCGCATCACTCCTTAATAAAGTGCGAAGGGTTGCCTGAAAATTTGACATTAGTAACGCTGCCGCAAAGCCTTTGCCTGAAACATCCGCAATACAAAAGAACACTTCATCTTTCGACCGCTGAATCAGATCATAATAATCTCCCCCTACCATGCTATGTGGGAAATAAGTCACCTTAGCTTTCAGCTTATCAGTAAAAGGCAATTCCGCAGGAAACAACATTTGCTGAACCTGACTCGCGATGGCAATTTCCCTGTTCAACACCTCCTGCTGCAATTGTTTCCTAGCAAAACGTTTATTTTCCAGGGCTACTACCAAAATGTTGGTCAAGGCCTGCGTGAAATCCAGGTCTAAATCCTGAGACAGGTCTTTCCTTTTGAGGAATAAAATCGCAAGCATTTTATCCTTATGATAAACCGGCAAATAAGTCTCCAAATCCTGAAACGAATACCCATCTGGAAGTTCTATCCTGAGTTGATCAGAATCTTTTTCAGAGATAATATCATCTAAAGGAATCAGTTGGGGCACTTTTGATTTAACTCCATGTGCAATGATTTTTTCAAATGCTCCTTCTTTAGCCACATACAATACCATTGCTTTGATGTTTAAATGCACCAAGCAAGTAAACTTGAAGATATTTGCTAGAACCACCTCAGACTGATTTTCATTGATCGCCTGAGTGATTTCGAGCAATGCTTTTAGCTCTAATTCTTTACGTTGATATTTTATTGTCTCTGTAGTCAATGCTAAATCGTATTATGGGCCATTAGACCTTTTTTGGTAGCAAGGAAAAATAATTTCTCACCCTCCTCCAAAACATTCACAATATAAAAACACTCTTCATCAGGAGCAGTCAAACATTTGATAAAACCTTGTTTGTATAAAGAGTCCAAGGCGGTCAATATTTCTTTAGTCCCTAAATCAAGTGTCTCTTTTAAGTATTCAAATGACTGGACGAAATACAGTTCATCCATTACATCAAATTCTTCCTCACTCATAACTTATTAAATAGCTAAATTAATCAGATCTTTTGGTTACCCGGTCCTTCCAAACGTATTTCCCTCGAATCACTCCCAACACAACCAAAATAACATAAAAAGGATGGATGAAGGAAGTCCCCATCAAAACGGGCAATTTGAAAGGTTTTCCCAAACTTCTTAAAATTCTTACAAAGGCTACGATTTCCGCTAGGATTTTGAAGATCCAAATTGAACAAAAGCCCAAAAATTCGATCTTCCCCCAAAAAAGCATTACCAGACTTGAAAGCCAAATTACTTGGAACAGTGCTGGAATAGCTGCTACCAAGGAATGTAATAGAGAAGAGTGACTTTTCCACTTTCCCGCCCATCTAATTTTTTGATGGATCAATGCACTCCAACTGGATTCAGGAACTGTCTGAATAAGGGTTTCCTTAATAGGCAGGTATTTTACTGCAGTTTCCCCATATTCCCTTTTTATCTTTTTAAGCAAGAACTCATCATCTCCAGATGGATTAATTTCATTCCCTTCAAAACCATGTACCTGATGGAATGCAGACTTCCTAAACGCCATATTAGCAGCACTACATGTCAAGGCTTTTCCTATTGCAAAACTATAATTGGTCACCAGCAAGGTACTCACCCACTCCATTAATTGAAATCCTGTCAAAAAACCTGATCGGTTCTGGGGTAAAATCGGCCCAGTCACCAATTGAATTTGTGGGTTTTCAAAGGAAGTTAAGATTACCTCAGGCCATGTTTTCTCCCATACACAATCAGCATCGGAGGTAAGGACTATCTCTCCACTAGCTAACGATATGGCATGGTTAATTGCTGCTTTCTTCCCAATTCTCGGGCTAGCGACCACCTTCACAAGCTCAGAATTAAAAAACTGTTGCTCAAGTTTCAAGAAAGTCCCATCCTCACTATGATCGTCTACCAAAATCACCTCTTTCAAGGAAGATAAACTCCTTTTAATCGACAAAATCAAAGAAGGTAAATTCCTCGCTTCATTCCTTAAAGCAATCACCAAAGTAGCAGGTAATAGCTGGTTAGGATGTTTCACTTCTCCTCTTTCCTTTGGCCATGTCAAGCTCATTCTCCAAAGCAGGAAGAAGTAGAAGAGATTACAAATCAGGTAAAAACTTAGCATCTTTTGGGCTAACTTGCGAGGGTGAGTAAAGAAGTGAAAAATACGGCTAAGGAAAAAATCATTTTAGGCATAGATCCAGGGACTACGGTCATGGGTTATGGATTGATCAAAACGGAGGGCAAGAAATATGAATTGCTTCAATATGGAGTCATCCATTTGAAGAAATACAATTCTCACGAATTAAAACTCAAGAAAATTTTTGAAAGAATCACAGGGATCATTGAGGAGTATTTACCGGATAGTGTTGCACTGGAAGCCCCATTTTATGGAGTTAATGTACAATCTATGTTGAAATTAGGCAGAGCTCAAGGAGTGGCCATGGCTGCCGCACTGGCAAGGGAAATTCCAATCACGGAGTATTCTCCCAAAAAAGTGAAGCAGTCTGTAACCGGAAATGGAAATGCCTCCAAGGAACAAGTAGCAGCTATGCTACAGACACTTTTCAAATTGACAGAAATCCCCAAAATGCTAGATGCAACCGATGCATTAGCAGTGGCTTTATGTCATCATTTCCATGAGGGGAGGACGCAAACCAGAGGCAGAAGTCAAGGTTGGAAATCCTTTATTGAGGAAAACCCAAATCGAGTAAAAAAATAAACCCGGCCAAACCGGGTTTCAATTTTATTGTCAAAGGTCAATTCCAAGAGACAACTTGAGCAGTCTGTTCTTGACGTTAGTATCAAAATAATTCAAACTGGTCAATCCAAAATCATAACTCGCCTGAACATTAAATCCTAAAGGCAGATTGACTCCTACGCCTACTACACCTCCTATGTCATATCCTCTAATCACATCCGTACTAGTAGAGGTATTTCCTCCTAAGGAATATTTTCGGGAAGCTAAGATAGAAGCCTGAGGTCCAGCAAATACATTGACGATTGGAAGAAAATCAAACCTTACTAAGACCGGAACATCGATGTAATTTAATTTTTCATTGATCTTATTACCTGATGAACTTTCTACGCCTTCATATCCTTTTTGGGAATACTGAATACCCGGCTCCACTGCAAATACCCCTAAATCAAATTTATAATACCCTCCAACATGGAAAGCAATCTTGGCATCATAGTTTGTATTTGAGAAGTTAGCGGAACTTAACCCCGCTCTTAATCCAAATTGAGCCTGTGCGGCACCAATAAACCCTATGGTCAATATTAAAAACAAGATTTTTTTCATTTGATCAATTAAATAATTATTGGAAATTTTTCTGTTTACTAAAGGTTAGATTCTACAAATATTTGACCAAGGATGTTGAGATCAAAACTTAATAGACTTCTTACCTCAATCAATTAAAAGAAATCAAAGCCTAAAGAAAGCTTCAACCCTTTATTTTTTCTATTTGGATAATATTCTCCTAGGTCATTTTTTGCAATATCAAAGCTGGCTTGAACATTCAATCCATATGGCAAATGAATTCCTATACCTCCAACTCCACCAAATTCAGTCTTTGGAAATGTATCCATATTTGTATCCACGACTCCCTCCAGCTCATATTTTCTAGACATCAACCAGGACATCTGAGGCCCTAGGAACAAATGTATGTCTGGAAAAAAGTTGATTCTTATTAACAAAGGGGCATCCACATAATTGAATCGCTCGTAGATAATTTTTCCTGTATTTCTATCATTTCCCCGAAAGCCTTTTTGGGAAAATTGAACACCGGGCTCAATAGCAAAAAAGCCCAATTCAAGACGGTAATACACCCCTCCATGTGCGCCAAGCCTGGCATTGACATTGGAATTGGTAATATTGCTGGAACTTAACCCTGCTCTAACTCCTGCCTGTCCATGTACTAGACCTATTAGACCAAAAGATAAAAGGAGTAGAAAAAGAACCCTCATAAGTCGTTGATTAAATGTCTTTTTAAACAATTTTATTAATGAAGAAGAGAGTATTTTTAAATGTTTTCCAAAGAAAAATCGCTCATCTAATCTAGATTATTTAATTTACTTCCTAAAACTAGCAGAAGCTTTTCATTTTAAAATCAATCGATTAGACTTTTTCTACAGAATACATGGAAAAGATTCTTGGCATTTTTGACAAATTCCCATTTTTGAGCGACAGCGCAAAGACAGGTTTTTTGAGCAATCTCGAGGAGGTAGAGTTCAACAAGGGGGATTTGCTTGCTAAAGAAGGCGAAGTGAGCCAATACTTGTATTACTTTTCAGAAGGAGCTGCCAGAAGTTATTACAGTAGAAACAATAGAGACATTACTGTTTCTTTCACTCTGGCTGGTGAGTTTGTGACTGCGATGCATTCCTTTATCACTAGAAAGCCTTCGTATGAAAACATCGAAACCTTAGAAAAAAGTAAGGCTTATCGAATTTCACATGATACGCTTGAGAACATGTTTGTGAATTACCCTGAAACAGAACGGGCTTATCGGTTGATTTTAGAGGAATATTACATCGTACTGGAGGAGCGGCAAATATTTTCCAAATTCAAGACAGCAAAAGAAAGATATTTAGAACTCATGGAGTATCGCCCCAAAGTAATTCAGAAAGCTTCTGTTGGGCATATCGCATCCTATTTGGACATGAGTATTGAAACCCTGAGTAGGATCAGAAGTAAAATCTAATTAATTGATTTTTGTCAATAGTATTTTTTGCAAAGCATGTCAATCTTTGCAGAAGTATATTTATTTCAACCAAAACGCCATGAATCATTCTATTCAACTTCCAATCCTTGCACTTTTTTTGATCCTGGCAGCTTGTAGTAGCCGATCCAATGAGCAGACATTCGACTCTTCTAAATTACCTAGAGCCACAGAAACACAAGTGGAAAAATTGGTGGAAGATTTCATTTTGGTGGAAGATGGTGGCACCATTACTATAGAACCTCTTTTTTACGATCTGAAAACCCAGTTGATTTTAGATAATAAAAAGAATATCAAAATCATTGGAGCAGGAATGGATCAATCTGTCCTTTCATTCAGGAATTTGAAAACCGGAGGGGAAGGGGTCAAAATTGTAGGGGAGAACATTTTGTTGGAAAACTTCAGTGTCGAAGATGCTCCTGGAGATGGTATAAAATCCCAACACACCGATGGAATTACCTTTCGGAAATTGAATGTCACCTGGACGAACGGTGACAAATCAAAAAATGGGACATATGCCATTTATCCAGTACAATGTAAAAATGTAGTGATTGATGGCTGCATCGCCTCTCATTCCAAAGATGCTGGAATTTATGTGGGGCAATCTGAAAATATTATAGTCAAAAATTCACTTGCCTTTGGGAATGTTGCTGGTATAGAGATAGAAAATTGTGACAATGCCGAGGTATTTGACAATGTAGCCAGAGATAATTCCGGCGGTATATTGGTTTTCAACCTTCCTGGACTTCCAAAATCGGATGGCAGGGGAACCAAAATTTACAATAATGAAATCATTGACAACAACCATGAAAACTTTGCTACTCCCCTTGGAGATGGTCCCAATGGAAATACCGTCACCATGATCCCTCCAGGTTCGGGTATCATCTTATTGGCTGCAAAAGAAGTAGAGATTTTCAACAATAAGATCCACAGAAATAAAACTACTGGTCTGGCTATTGCCAGCTATCAGATTACTGGCTTTCCATCAGAAGCTCCAAATTGGTCTCCTTATTCCCATGATATTTATATTCACGACAATAGCTATAAGCGCACGCTTAAAATCCCTGATTTGACCCGGGAACTAGGACAATTGATTTCGGTGTATAATGCCCATGGAAAAGCAAAAACCCAAGATATCATATATGATGGAATCTGGGATACAGAAATAAGCGATAATATAGAAACCAACCCCATGCGGATTTGCTTGCAGGAAGAGGGAATGGATAAACTCCACTTTACCATGTTTTATCTAATGGATGGAGAAGACAATATTAAATCTTTCAAAGATTACGACCCATTTCAAGGATGCAATGTGAATGTATCTACAGACGTATCCAACTTGGCCTCTCTTTAATCATGCTAAAAAATACTTCTAGAATAATTGGACTGGTAGGTATCTGCTTGTTAATTTCTTGCAAAGAGTCTACGAAGGAAGTTCAGCCACTCCCACAAGAACCTCTTAAAGAAGAGCTTGCAGATGGAGATTATCCTTATCAAAGATTATCTACCTATGGGTTCTTCGAAGGAGAAATGAAAGAGCTCCAACCATCATCTTCTATTTTGCCTTATGAACCCGCATCCTCCCTTTTTACGGATTATGCCCTAAAAAGCAGATTTATTGCTATTCCTGCCTCCGAAAAAGTGAAGATTCAAGAAGGAGACTTCCTGTTTCCAACAGGTACAATTCTTATCAAAAACTTTTACTATCCTACTGATTTTAATAAGCCAGAAGAGAATAAGAAGATTATTGAAACCCGGTTATTGATCCATTCAGAAAAAGGGTGGGAAGCTTTCCCATATATCTGGAATGAGGAACAGACGGATGCAGTTTTGAAAGTCGTTGGGGGAGAAAAAGAGGTAAAATTCATTCATGAAAATGGTGAAGAGCAAGTGATTAATTATTTGATCCCAAACAAAAACCAATGCAAAACCTGCCATAACAGTTCAGAGCAATTAGCCCCAATTGGAGTAAAAATCAAACACCTGAATCATGAAATGAAAATAGGTCAAAAAATTCAAAACCAATTGACCTATTGGAAGGAGAAGGGAGTTCTTGAAGGATTCGATGGCCCTGACAACCATCCTTCCTTGGTAAATTACGCAGATGAGACGCAAGCCCTATCGGATCGAGCTATGGCTTACTTGGATATCAATTGCTCACACTGCCATCAATCCGAAGGTCCTGCTAGCACTTCTGGACTGTTTTTACAATTTGATCAAAAAGATCCTATGAAACTTGGTGTCATGAAAACCCCTGTAGCTGCTGGAAATGGAGCAGGTGCTTTTGATTATGACATAGTGCCAGGAAAAGCTGATGAATCAATTATTACCTACCGAATGAATTCCACGGAAGTTGGGATAGCTATGCCTGAATTGGGAAGGACGACCATCCATCAGGAAGGAGTGGCATTGATCCGGGAATGGATTAACTCTATGGATAAATAGAAAAAGAGGGGTTCGGTGATTCGGTCCCCTCTTTCTTATTTTATAATTAAAAGGTATACCCTAGGGAAACTTTAAATCCTCGATTATACACATCCGCATCACTGTTTTTAAAGATCGGAGTCATTCCATAATCGTAAGACCCCTGTACATTGAAGCCTTGCGGAAGATTATAGCCCACTCCAAAGACTAGGCCCAAATCAGTTTCTTTGGCATTATCTCCTTCAAAGTAAATGGTAGAGCCAAAGAAATCTCCTTCATATTTCGAGCTGGCTAGAAACGAAATCTGTGGACCAGCAAAGACATTCAATCCTTTGGAAGGATAAAGCCTGAACAATACAGGCACATCCACATAATTGAAGATGGCTCGACTATCCACTGCATCATTATTTTGGGTTCCTTTTACAGAGTAATAGATCCCTGGCTCTATGGCAAAACGATCGGTGGCAAACATCATCGTATAAATACCAGCATGAAATCCTACTCGGTTGGTATAGTCATTTTCTTCTCCATCCGAACCACCAAAATTGAATAGATTGGCACCCCCTCTAATTCCAAAACCTCCCAAGTTTTTTGTTTGGGCTTGAGTGGCTGAAATCCCAATAAATCCGAAGGCAATTACTAGCAATAACTTTTTCATTTGTTTTAATAGTTGGTTTCCCTTCTATTATCCCAGAGTTATGCCAAAGTGGAAATACAGATAAAACGCTATTAGCTGATGACTTTTTTATCTACATAATCGGAGTTCAACAAACCTAGTGCTCCCATGTACTTCAATTCAAAATTCAAGGTGTCCCCTACTTTATATTCTGCAGGGTTTTCTCCCAGGTTGATGATGATCATATCCGAACTTGCACCTAAGATTTCAAAGCTCTGGTCTTTTGGGATCAGGTATTTTGGATCCACATCCAAAAGCCCAATATCCAAGATTGCTCGGAAAGAGCTTTTCCCATAGAGTTCAGTATCAATCTCCGCCACCTCTCCCTGAGGGTTAGCTGCCAGATTCCCAACGGGTAACAAGGGCTTTTCCTGCATTTCAATAATCTCTGCATGCAGTTCAAACACATCTGCTTTCATCCCCTCAATTAGTTTTTCCTCGAATAAGTCCAAGCCAAAATAAAGGGTTTCTCCAACTCTGAAATGATTAATCCCCAATGGTAATTGATGGTTTAAAATCAAGGGAATAGTCACAGAAGTCCCTGCAGAAACCCAAGGGATTTTCTTATTGAATTTTAATTCGATGATTTGCTTGTAAAGCGAAAGTTGGATCAACTTATCAGTAGAAGGCATGACCCCATTTAAGCAATTTAAATTGGTGCCTAACCCGATCACTTCAATGTTGGGCAATTGAAAAATCTGGGAATAAAATTCCACTAATTGTTCACCCATTACTCCTTCACGAAGGTCTCCGGTCTCAACCATGATGATAATTTTGTGCTTCTTTTTTTGAAGCACTGCTTCTTCACTGATCCAGTGAATCGTATCTAGCTCACTGTTCAAACTCACATCAGCAAATTCCACCATCTTTCCCACATTCCTTTTGGAAACAGGTTTAATGTATACGGTTTGAACATCAGGATTAATAGTTTTAACCATGGCTAAATTGCTAATCCTGCTATCGTGAATTTCTCGTACGCCCAGATTGATTAGTTCCTCAAGAAAAGTTCTGTTTCCACAAAGAAGTTTGGAAACCACTCCCCAGGAAATGGATTTCTCATCAAAAAGTTTTTTGAGAAACTCAAAATTTGTCTTGAGCTTGGTCTTATTTAAAGTCAGATAAGCCATTTATTTTGTTAATCTCATTTCGAGATATTTGTTGGTAAAGCCTAGTCTTTCATACAGCTTTTTAGCTGGATTATCAGGTTCAACGTGGAGGGCAATGGCTCCATTGGCCATTTTAATTGCCATTTCCATCAATTTCCCCCCAATACCTTTTCCTCTTTGGGACTCGTCTACAGCTATATAAACTAATATATTCTCGGGAATATATCCAGACATTCCAGTTTTGTTCATTACTAGAGCCCCTAAAATTTTCCCTTTTTCTCTCGCCATTACGACAAATCCACCTGCATGGAGCCCTTGATCTAAAGCATAGTCAAGGCATTTCATGATATCATCTTTTGGATCTCCATACTTATCCAGATGATGGAATAGGAAATCTGCAATTTCATTTTTTTGCAGGAAAGTAGCGGAATCAATCGCTGAAAGTGTTTCTAGCTTGATCATATAGATTTTAACTTTGAACTATTTAGTTTTTGAAAATAAGTTACTGACAAAAATGCCAGCAATGAGATTAGGAGGCCAAATAAATTGGCATCCAAATCGAAAGGTAGAGCTACTTCTGCAATCGTCAGGCCAGCTGTAACCGACCCACCTGCAATCATAGAAACTACTGCAGCAGTCCCATTGTTTTGATTAAAAAACAATCCTCCAATGACCGGGATTAACAGGCCCGAAACCATAAATGCATAACTATATAACATCAGGCTAAGCACTTCTGTCATTTGCCATGCAATTAGAATAGCTACTCCACCAATGATTAAGGTAAGGATTTGACTCAAACGAATTTCTTGCTTGTGTGTCTTCCCTTTCATAAATCTACCCAATAAATCTGTGGTAAGATTACCCGATGCGGCCATCAAACAGGAATCTGCAGTAGAAAGCACCGCTGAGAAATAAGCGGACATCATTAATCCTAAAATCCCTGCCGGTAAGATCTGGCTCAATAAGACAGGTAATCCCATCTCTGGGTCCATCCCCAAACCAAAGCCTTCCAATACTCCCTGCTCTACCGCCACTCTGGAAAGTAGACCTAATGAAACTCCAAGGAAAGCCATGATCGGCCATTCAAATAAGCCTGCAATAAACCAGGCCTTTTTTGCGGATCGCACGTCCCTCGCTGCAAAGATCCGTTGATAGAGCGTCATACCTACAAACCAAATTGGGACAATAGTAATTCCCCAATTGGCTAAATCTTGCCAACTTAGGTTTGAAAAGGAAAAGAAAGATGCTGGAAGTGTGCTTGAAATTCCTTCCCATCCACCTACAAAATGATAAGCCATTGGTACGCCGATAAACATCAACCCTAGCATCAAAATGATCCATTGAATGGTGTCGGTATAGATCACTGCTTTTAATCCGCCCATCACGGTATATACAACTGCAATACCACCCATAATGAGTAAGGCATAATGTAAGTCTAATGCTTCAAATGTCCCTGAAGCCAATTTCGCTCCTGCCAACAATTGTGAAGAAGTAAATCCCAAGTAGCCCAAAAAACAGATGATTGCAGCGACTCTTGCTGCATTGGAATTATAGAGATGCCCTATAATCTGTGGAAATGTAAAAAAATTTGAAAAAGCAGGATCTGATTTAACTCTTGGTATCAATAAGACGGCTGCTAACCAAGCCCCCAATAATCCGGTGAAAAGCATCCAGGAGCCTGAAATCCCCATGGCAAAACCCAATCCGCCCAAACCTATTGAAAATCCTCCTCCTACATCAGTAGCTACGACGGAAAGTCCAATATGCCAGCTACCTATATTCCTCCCCCCTACGTAATAATCCTCCTGATCTGTGTTTTTCTTCATGTAAAAAAATCCCACACCTAGCATTGCCAGCATGTAGGCCAAAAAGATCCCCAGATCTATCCAACTCATACCCTATTTTGATTTGTAATAAATTCATTCTAAATTATAACTTTTCAAAGTTATGCTTTTATGCTCAATTAATCGAATTTTGAGCTTTTTAATATTGATTTTTTATTATTAGTATAATTAATTATTGGAATAGTTTAATTTTTAAGCTTTCAAGAAAATTGGCTTTTTATTCCTGAAAAAATGGTTGAAGTCTATTACTTTATGTTCCCCAACTAATTCCTTATGGGCAAGGAGCGCTAAAAATTCAATGAAGTCTTTAATTCTCTTTATACTATTTATAAAATAAAACAATGCTATCTATTTAATTAGCGCCATTCTATTTCTTTTTAGATTGGAGGTCTATGGTTTATCTAAAGATTTTTTTTGTAATCATACACGATCATTCAAAGCTGTCAAACTCTACAAAATCATATTCAGGGGAAGCCTCCAAAAGTTGTCGTAAAATTGGCACATGACCATTACCAAAAATGACAAGGATACGATCATTTTTACTTTCTGTTATTTTCTGAATATTTCGAAAAATTCGCATATTTCTGTTATACCACCACATTGAAACAATATCAGCGCCTCTATAATCATCAAGTTTAAAATCACCAACCAAATAAGCACCATATCCATAATTGTGAGATTCACGAGAGTTCATCCATTTAAATACATCTAGGAGATTCGTAGTTGAAATAAGTTTCTTTTCTTCTTCATACCAATCTCTCATATATTCATCGTATGGATCATTACTTTGAAAATCATAATCTTTGAATAACTCTTTGTAAGAAATAGAATCCTTTTTCTCCATATCATCTGCATAGCTCCAAGCATTTATTGCATAGATTGTGTCAAGATCAAGCTCAGTAGCTAGGCGAATTCCTAACTGAAAACTTTCACTACGTTCCTCACGAAATTCACCATTTTTATATCTACGAAGTTTGTCTGTAGCCTTCCATTTATCCGATGCTTCAATTGCAACCTTGTTAGGTTTAAATCTTTTTATGTACTCCACCAATTCTGTGACTTCAGATTTTTTGGGCTCAATCAAAACATCAATCTTTAACTTGTCTTCCGTTTTCAACACATCAAGACCTGGATAGTCAAAGTGGAAAGTCCCAACAACCAAGACTTGAGTTTTACTCTTGGGAAAGAACTCAGATGGTAGTTTCAATTGTGAATCTTTTGGAGTTTGTTGATCAGTGCATGATGAAAAAAGCAATAGAATCAAGCCTATAAGTAAATTACTAAAAGAGGGGAGAAGCTTCATGATTAAATAGTAGTGTTTCCTAGGTAGATGCTGTTTAGCTGCTAAAGGTTGCTTCCGGATTTCCGCTAACGATCTTGTATATGAAAAGTAGAGGATTTAAACTACCAACTTTTCAGTTTCACATTGACCTTTATTTTTTTGTGTTTATACTTTTTTGGATTACCATTTACACCGCTATTTTTTAATTACTTTGTTATAGCCTTTTACTAAATCTTTTCTTCTGACATAAAAAACAATCATCATCATAATTGACATATAGAGTATAAAAATCCAAAAGGTAATCATGCTTCCAGTAAACTCCGGTAAAATAAGGAGGTAATTAAAAGCTGCATTGGCACCGATATGAGCCAGTATAGATGTTAGTACGCTTTTTGTGTAGTAATAAATCCAACTAATAAAAAGTGTCCCCAGAATAACCCATAATAAAAAAACCATAAAGTTCATTTGTAATGGAACCCCTGCTCCAATCAGATATGCCGGAAAATGCCAGAAACCCCATATTAGACCAAGTATTATACTTGAATAGAACAGATTGAATTTATTCATCAATCTTGGAAGTAAAAATCCTCTCCAGCCATATTCCTCTCCAAGTGCTATTAATATGATAACAACAATTTGAGGCATCAGTTGATAAGTTCTTAAGCTAAACTTTGAAACATCAAAATTCAAGAATGTGAGCATCGCTAAAGAACCAACCAGAGGAATTCCTATCAAGGAAAGAATAAGCCATTTGATTCTCGTTTTCTTAATTGTTTGTTTAACAAATAATTCATAAACACCTTTCTTTCCTTTATTGATCGCTGTATATACAAGAGCAAGAATTGATGGTGTAAAAACAGATAATATGGATAAGTTGGAATTATTTGTTTCGTAAGAGATATAACAAATTAATGAACTTAAGCCTAAAGCAAATGTGGAGAATAGGATGATTTCCTTTTTTTCTTGCATACTCAAAGTTTATAATTTTGACAGATCTGAAAATAGTCTTCTTTTTTCTGTAATCTAATTTTATCTACTTATCAACTAACTCATTCAGTCTTTCAAAACAGGAAATAATCTTCTCAAAAAATCACACCTATCCCTGCTCCGAACCTAATCCCCTGAAAAATACTTAAATACTAACTCACACCCTCCAAAAAACCAAGAGTTGCGCATATATCCCAAAAAATGAATATATACGCAACTCTTACTTCATCTAATACAATCTACCCAAAACCAAAAAAAGCCGACTAATGTCGGCTTTTCTCAATGATTAAGTTGTTATTTAAACATTATCGCTACTGATGACTGCAGAGAAATACTCTCTATTCATTCTCGCAATGTTTGTCAAACTGATTTCTTTTGGACATTCTGCCGCACAAGCTCCGGTATTAGTACATGCTCCAAAACCTTCCGCATCCATTTGAGCGATCATTTTTTCTGCTCTGGTTTTTTTCTCTACCTGACCCTGTGGCAACAAAGCCAACTGAGAGATTTTGGCGGAAGTAAATAGCATCGCAGAAGCATTCTTACACGCCGCTACACAAGCTCCACATCCAATACAAGTCGCTGCGTCAAATGCTTCATCTGCAATGACCTTGGGAATTGGAATCTCATTTGCATCTGGAACACCACCTGTGTTGACGGAAACGTACCCTCCAGCCTGGATAATTCTATCGAATGCTGATCTGTCTACCACCAAATCTTTTACCACTGGAAATGCTTTCGCTCTCCAAGGTTCAATGGTAATGGTATCTCCATCTGAGAAAGATCTCATGTGTAGCTGACAAGTAGTAGTCTGCTGAGGTCCATGAGGCTTTCCATTGATGTACAAGGAACACATCCCGCAAATACCTTCACGGCAATCGTGGTCAAAGTGTACCGGGTCTTCTCCTTTTTCGGAAAGTTCCTCATTCAGTACATCCAACATTTCTAAAAAGGACATATCCTTGGAAATTCCATCCAATGGATAATTGACAAAACCTCCTTGATCAGAAGCGTTCTTTTGTCTCCATACTTTCAATGTCAATTTCATATAGCTATGAATTTTAGTCTAGCGATTATTTGTAAGATCTCTGGGTCAACTTCACGTTCTCAAACACAAGAGGCTCTTTGTTAAGCTCCTCTTCTTCCTCATCACCCATGTATTTCCAAGCGGCCACGTAAGCAAAGTTTTCATCGTCACGCAAAGCCTCTCCTTCCGGAGTTTGGTATTCCTCTCTGAAGTGTCCTCCACAAGATTCATTTCTATTCAATGCATCATCCACCATCAATTCTCCTAATTCCAAGAAATCTGCTACACGATGCGCTTTTTCCAATGACTGGTTCAATTCTTCATTGGCTCCCAACACTTTCACGTCCTTCCAGAATTCAGCTCTCAATTGCTTGATTTCAGCTTTTGCTTTAGTCAATCCTTCAGCAGTTCTGGCCATTCCACATTCATTCCACATGATTTTTCCCAGCTTCTTATGGAAATAATCTACGGTCTTGCTCCCATTAATAGAAAGTAATTTCTGGATTTTGGCTTTTACCTCTGCTTCAGCTTTGGCAAACTCAGGATGGCTCGTATCTACTTTCTTAGCTAGATTTTGTGCTAGATAGTCTCCTAATGTATAAGGGATGACAAAATAACCATCTGCCAATCCTTGCATCAAGGCAGAAGCCCCTAGTCTGTTGGCACCGTGATCTGAGAAGTTCGCTTCTCCCAAGGCATACAACCCTGGTACTGTAGTCATCAAATTATAATCTACCCAAAGTCCACCCATGGTGTAGTGAACAGCAGGATAAATCATCATCGGAGTTTGATATGGATTTTCTCCGGTGATCTGCTGATACATATCAAACAAGTTACCATATCTAGCTCGGATGGCATCTTCTCCATCTCTTATAATGGCATCTCTGAAATCCAAGAATACCGCTTCACCGGTTTCATTGACACCTCTTCCTTCATCACACACATATTTCGCATTTCTGGACGCCACGTCACGAGGAACGAGGTTACCGAAACTTGGATATTTTCTTTCTAAGTAATAATCTCTGTCCTCATCTTTGATTTCAGATGGTTTGATCTGGCCTTTTCTCAATTTTTCAGCCATTTCCACTGTCTTTGGCACCCATACTCTTCCGTCATTTCTAAGGGACTCAGACATCAAAGTCAATTTAGACTGATGATCTCCGGAAACAGGGATACAAGTTGGGTGAATCTGAGTATAGCAAGGATTCGCAAAATACGCTCCTTTCTTATGTGCTCTCCAAGCGGCAGTCACATTGGACCCCATGGCATTGGTAGAAAGGAAGAATACGTTACCATATCCGCCCGTACAAAGCAATACAGCGTGAGCTGCATGCGTTTCGATCGCTCCAGTGATTAAGTTTCTGGTCACAATTCCTCTAGCTTCCCCATCAATGGTCACCAAATCCATCATTTCCGTTCTTGGATACAGCTTTACTTTACCATTAGCAACCTGACGGCTCAAGGCAGAATAGGCACCTAACAATAACTGCTGTCCAGTTTGGCCCCGTGCATAGAAGGTTCTGGAAACCTGCGCACCACCAAAAGATCGGTTGGCAAGCAATCCACCATATTCACGGGCAAAAGGAACCCCTTGCGCCACGCATTGGTCAATAATATTGACAGAAACTTCGGCTAGTCTGTAAACATTGGACTCTCTTGCTCTATAGTCACCACCTTTGATGGTGTCATAAAACAATCTAAAAACGGAGTCACCGTCATTCTGGTAATTCTTGGCAGCATTGATCCCTCCTTGCGCAGCAATGGAGTGTGCTCTTCTCGGACTATCTTGAAAACAAAATGCTTTCACGTTGTATCCAAGTTCCGCCAAAGAGGCGGCTGCGGATGCACCAGCTAATCCGGTACCAACTACAATTACTTCGTATTTTCTTTTGTTTGCAGGGTTTACCAATTTGCTGGTAAACTTATGTTTGGTCCACTTTTCAGCTAAAGGGCCTGCAGGTGATTTTGAATCTAGTATCATACGGGACTATGGATTAGCTCTGTGTAAAATAGATGTACAGCGGCATACTTGCGAAAAGCGCAGGTACCACAATGCAATAAAGTTTGCCTAAGCCTTCGATGGCTGGCGTGTATTTTTTATGGTTCAAACCCAACGTCTGGAAGGCACTGGCGAATCCATGGGAAAGGTGAATACCCAAAAAGATCATCGCGATGACATAAAGTGCAACCATCCATTCAATCTGGAATGCAGCCTTCACAATGGTGTATAAATCCTTGTACTCTTCACCACCATAAGTGACAGTTGGGATTGAACCCCAATGCATCTGAGCCCAAAAGCTCTGCATATGCACCACAATAAATAATAGGATGATAGTTCCTAATACCCCCATGTTTCTGGAAGCAGCGCTTGAATTGGTAGACGCCTTAGAAACAGCATAACCAACAGGCCTTGCCGCTTTATTCTTGCTAGAAAGCATAATCGAATAAATGACATGTCCTATGATAGAGATGTAAGTCAAATATGACAACAACTTTACCGCAGGATTGGTAGTCATAAACTTAGCGTAAATATTAAATGCTTCGCCTCCGTCACTTTTAAATAAAAGTAAGTTTCCGGAAACGTGCCCTGTCAAAAACAGGATGAGGAAAAGTCCGGTCAATGCCATGATCAATTTCCTGCCTAGTGTGCTACTTAAGGTTTTGGTAACCCAGCTCATACAGTTAGTGCGATTAGATTAGAACGAATTCTTATAATTATTGGAGCCAAATTTACATTTGGATGACTTAGTAAACAATCCAAGTAAATAAGGATTGCTTATTTTAATCGTTTCTAAATAACTAAATTCATTTATGCTATTTTAGTATTTGATTTGGTACTGCAACACTTTGTTAAATTTTATTGTTTGATTTTAACTGGATTTTCTACTTTCTTCCGTTTATTTCGTATAGGTAGAAAATCATAGTTTTGAATTACCAACAAACCACGTTTTCTAGAAAAACGTATCTCAAATTGACCCGATCAAATTGACCAACATGAAACTGAAACTTTCCTTAGGATTTTTTTTACTATTCTTTCTCTTCGGTTTGTCCAATGCTTGGGCAACACACATCAGAGCAGGTGAAATCATTGCTGAAAGAATTTCCGTCCAAACTCTTACCTACAGGATTATTGTTGTTGGGTATACAGATACCCGATCCAGTGTAGTTTTCGGTCCTGGTAACATCAATTTTGGAGATGGACGCGACGAACAACTTAATACTGAAAGTGATTTTTCTTTGGTGGAAAGTTTAGGTGATCAAATTGAAAAAAACACGTTTGTCATCACCCACACCTACCAAGGCCCTGGAGTTTATAATATTCGTTTTCAGGAATTTAATAGAAATGACCGTACTCTAAATATGGACAATTCGGTCGACACTCCTTTTTATGTAGAAACTCAAATTACCATTGACCCATTTATCGGAGTCAACAATTCACCGGTTTTGACCATCCCACCTGTAGATAATGGAGCCATCAATTCCAGATATATCCATAATCCTGGTGCATATGACCCGGATGGGGACAGTTTGGCCTATGAAATGGATATCCCAAAACAGGCTTTTCAACGACCAGTAAATAACTATAGAAGCCCAGCTTCTTCAGAATTTAGCTTTAATCAGCAAGATGGAAGCACTCCAGCTTTCTTAACTTTAGACCCCATTTTTGGAGATTTAATATGGGATGCCCCGGGAACAGCGGGGCAGTTTAATGTGGCTTTTAAAATCAAGGAATTTCGGAAACTTGATGGAGAATGGGTGCAGATTGGCTATGTGATCCGCGATATGCAGATCATTATCGAGAATTCGGATAACCGAAGACCTGAATTAATATTACCTCCAGATATCTGTGTGGAAGCCGGAACTCTCATTGAAGAAATTATTCAAGGTTCCGATCCGGATGGGGACCCAATCAGAATTGATGTATATGGAGAACCTATAGAAATTACGACCTCACCAGCTACCTATTCTCCAGATGATGGCGATTACCAACCTAGCCCGGGCATTGTAAACTTCAGTTGGCAGACAGTCTGCAATCATGTAAGAGCAAGGGAATATGATGTACGTGTCCGCATTTCGGATCAGCCTGCTTCAGGGCCTAGTTTGGTAGATATCCAGACCTGGAGAATCAAAGTGATCGGTCCACCTCCTGTATTTGACGACATTGAACAACAAGCAGGCAGGACCGCCGAACTTACTTGGGATCCTTATACTTGCTCAAATTCTGCCAGTGAAATGCAGGTTTGGAGAAGAATTAATTCTGATCCATACGAACCAGACAGCTGTGAAACGGGCATACGTCCAGGCTATGAATTGGTAGGAATTACTGATATGTCTACCTTCAGCTTCACGGATCTTAATGGTTCTGAAGGGTTAGATCCGGGCAATACCTATTGTTACAGATTGGTTGCTGCATTCCCATCTCCTAGATCGGGAGAAAGTGTAGTGTCGGAAGAAATCTGTATCACGGTGGATGTGGATGTACCCATCATCACCAATGTCAGTGTAGAAAATACCGATCCTTCCGATGGAGAAATCTTTGTAAAATGGACACCGCCATATGACATAGACCGAACTGTCTATCCAGGACCATTCACCTATGAATTACTCAGAAACACAGGGTTTGACGGCGACCAAGATCAAATTTCTCTTGGAGTCACTTCCGATACCTTGTTTACTGACACAGGATTGAATACTGAAAACTTGGTCTATAACTACGAGGTAATCCTATTAGACCGTGACACCAAAATTGACACCTCCTCTAAAGCATCTTCTGTTTGGTTGCAGCCGACCATCATTAATCAGGCTATTGAATTGAACTGGGAATTCAAAGTTCCATGGAATAATGCAGTGCAGCAATACACGCATGAAGTGTATAGAAATAGAACGGACGCGGCTTCTCAAGATGAGGACACCTTTGTGAAAATAGCAGAAGTAGATGTCACTCAGGATGGTTTTACCTACTTGGATGATGGCAGCTTTAACGGCATTCCACTGGAAAGAGAAATTGAGTATTGCTACTATGTCATTACTAAAGGTTCTTATAATGTAGATGGTTTGGTATATCCATTAGAAAACAAGTCTCAAATCGTTTGTGCAAAACCTGATGACAACAGATTGCCATGTCCACCAGTATTGACTTTTGAGGGACCTCTCTGTGAGGAGTACTTGGCGGAGCAACCATGTAACACGTCCACTTTCTACCACGATTTGAGTTGGGAGCCTGACTTCGGTGGAGAATGCGACGACGAGTTGAGTGGATTTAGATTGTATTACACCTCAGATGGAGAGGACAGCGAATTTACCCTAATTAAAGAAATTTCGGCACTGGAATTACAAACTCGAATCAGCCAGTTGACTACCTACAGAGGTTGTTATTACATTACAGCGGTGGATCGATCTGGAAATGAAAGTGAGCCAAGTAATATCGTATGCGTAGAAAATTGTCCTTCTTATAATCTTCCAAATGCATTTACTCCGAATGGAGATGGTCTGAATGAGACCTTCATGGCATTTGATAATCCATTCTCAGAGTGTCCACGATTCGTGATTGGAGTGGAAATATTCATTGTCAACAGATGGGGTGCAGAGGTATTCTCTTACAACAGCCTTGAATCGAATGAAAATGACATTTTCATCAGATGGGACGGAAGAGACAAGAATGGAAATGAACTTCCAGCGGGTACTTACTATTATTCTGGTACAGTTACTTATGATGTATTAGACCCTAGCCAACAATCTGAAAGTTTAAAAGGAACAATACAACTAATACGATGAGTCAAAAGCGATCCATCATATTCTTTGATGGGGTATGCAACTTGTGTAATACTTCTATTGATTTTGTAATCCAAAGAGACAAAAAGGATCATTTCTTAGTGGGAGCTTTGCAAGATGAAACCAGTAAAAAGGTTCTTGAGGAGTTCGAGGTAGATAAAAACTACCTAGACTCTATTTTACTTCTCGAATCAAATCAAATCTATTATAAAAGTACTGCCGCCCTAAAAATCGCAAAAAATCTTTCAGGACTATGGCCTCTTTTACACCCTCTGATCATACTTCCAGAAAGTTTTAGAGATTTCTTTTATGACTGGATTGGTAAAAACAGATACAAGTGGTTTGGAAAAAAATCTACCTGTAGACTTCCCACCGAAAAGGAACGACAGAAATTCTTAACAGAAGAAAATCTTCCTGACTATCTCTCTGCAAAAGTCTAGACCATCTGCTGGTCGAAAAGCCTTATATTTGCCGAACAACAAAATCCAATTGAATGAAAGCATTTGTTTTTCCGGGCCAAGGCGCCCAATTTCCCGGAATGGGAAAAGCCCTTTACGAGGAAAATTCACAAGCAAAAGCATTGTTTGAGCAAGCCAATGAAATATTAGGCTTTAGAATAACAGACATCATGTTTAACGGAACAGCTGAAGAGCTCAAGCAAACAAAAGTCACCCAACCCGCTATTTTTCTTCACTCAGTAGTACTGGCCAAAACCACTCCTGATTTTGCTCCGGATATGGTAGCTGGACATTCCTTAGGAGAGTTTTCTGCCTTGGTTGCAAATGGGACCTTAGCATTTGAAGATGGCTTGAAATTGGTGTATCAAAGAGCATTGGCGATGCAGGAAGCCTGCGAGATCAATCCATCTACCATGGCTGCGATTTTGGGCTTGGCTGACGAAAAAGTAGAAGAAATCTGTGCAGGAATTACGGATGAAATCGTGGTGCCTGCCAACTATAACTGTCCTGGTCAATTAGTGATTTCTGGTTCCAACAAAGGGATTGAAATCGCTTGTGAGAAAATGAAAGAGGCGGGAGCAAAACGAGCATTACCACTACCGGTTGGTGGAGCTTTCCATTCTCCATTGATGGAGCCAGCTAGTGAAAAATTGAAAAAGGCAATTGAAGCAACTCAATTCAATACGCCGATCTGCCCTGTATACCAAAATGTATGTACTACAGCAGTCAGTGATGTTGCAGACATCAAAGCAAATCTAATTGCTCAACTTACTGCACCTGTTAAATGGACTCAATCTGTACAAAATATGGTGAAAGATGGAGCTACCGAATTTGTGGAATGTGGCCCAGGAAAAGTACTCCAAGGATTGGTCAAGAAAATTCATGCAGAAGCTGAGGTTTCCGGTCTCTAATAATAAACCCCGCTCAGGCGGGGTTATTTTTTATATAAGTAAACTATTGAATCATCTTCACAAAGACTCAATAATTCCCTCGATGTTTTTTTCCAAATCGGATGGACAAATTCTGGTAGAATTTCAGCCAGTGGCACCAACACGAACTTCCTTTGGGACATAAAAGGATGAGGTATTTTAAGTTCCGGAGTGTCTATGATCCGGTCGTTCCAAAATAACACATCAATATCCATGGTGCGGTCTCCCCAATGTTCGGCTCTCCTTCTTCCTAAATCAGTCTCAATTTTCTGAATGAAGCCTAAAAAAGTCATGGGATCAAAGGAGGATCTAACCTGAATCACCTGATTCAGAAAGGGACCTTCGGCAATTCCTCCCCATGCTTCCGTTTCATAAACAGAAGACTTCAACAAAAGTGTATTCCTCTCCGTTATAAATTTTACTGCTTCATTTAACAATAACTCCCGATCCCCTCTGTTTCCTCCTAAAATTAAAGTAACCTTTGACTTCATGTCATTCGTACGATTCTACTTATTATCATTCGCCAAAATAGGTTATTTTCGCATCTTAACTTAATCTAAATATGAGATTCTTAGGTAATGTACTCGCAGTAATTGTGGGTCTAATTATATTCAGTGTATTAAGCATTCTTGTTTGTTTCGGGATTATCGGCATGATTGCCGCCTCAGGAAATGACGAGGTGACAGTGAAAGAAAACACCATTCTCCATCTTAATCTCAACGGCAGGACCATTGTAGAGCGTACCAGTGAAGACGATTTAGATTTTCCGATTTTTGGATCTGTTTTTGGCCAACCTAATACGGCAGGTCTGATCAACCTAAAAAAGGCAATTGAAGAAGCTAAAACCAATCCAAACATTAAAGGAATTTACCTCAATACGGGATTTGTGCTGGCAGGTCAAGCCAACCTATTAGAACTTCGAGAAGCATTTGAAGATTTTAAAACTTCAGGTAAATTCATTTTAGCTTATGACGAGGTATATACAGAGGGAGGATATTACCTGGCATCTGTAGCAGATGAAATTTACCTAAACCCTATGGGAGAAATTGATTTTAATGGCTATTCCTCTGATGTTTTATTTTTTACGGGCTTATTTGAAAAAGTAGGGATTAAGCCTGAAGTATTTAGAGTGGGTGAATTCAAGAGTGCTGTGGAACCTTTCATATTGAAGAAAATGTCCGATGAAAACAGGCTCCAAACTCAGGCATTTTTGTCCGACATCAATGCGAATGCATTAAAAGGAATTGCAGAATCTCGAGGTATCAATTTGGATTCTTTGACCAAAACAAACAACCTCATGCTCGTTCGTGAGCCAGAGGACGCCGTTACTTATAACTTGGTCACTGATTTGGCATATGAAGATGAAATCCATACCAAATTAAAAGAGAAGCTTGGTTTGTCTGAGGATGATAATATTTCCACCATCAACGCCACCAAATTAAACACCACTGTAAAATCTAAAAATATCACTTCCAGAAATAGAATTGCGGTGATCCTAGCAGAAGGCGAGATTGTCAGCGGAGATGCAGAAGGAGTGATCAGCTCAGATAAATTTGCCAAGGAAATCCGAAAGGCAAGGAAAGATGACAATATCAAAGCCATCGTACTGAGAGTAAACTCACCTGGAGGTTCTGTGCTGGCTTCGGAGGTAATTTGGAGAGAAATGGTAGAGGCAAAAAGAGTGAAACCTGTCTATGTTTCTATGGGTGAGGTAGCTGCCTCAGGAGGCTATTACATTTCGGCTCCTGCCGATACCATTGTGGCTCAACCTAACACCATCACTGGTTCGATTGGTATTTTTGGTTTATGGTTCAACACCAAGGAGCTGCTAAATGACAAGCTTGGAATCACTACCGATGTGGTTGAAACCGGGGAGCTTTCTGACTTTATGAACCCTACTCGTGATCTGACTGAAGTAGAGCGGAAAATTGTTCAAACAAGTGTAGAAAAAGGATATGAGACTTTTATTTCTAAAGTTGCCGAAGGCAGAGGAATGAGTGCAGAAGACGTAAAGGAAGTCGCTTCGGGAAGAGTTTGGACAGGAAACCAAGCCATCGAAAGAGGGTTGGTGGATGTCTTAGGAGGCTTAGATGACACCATCGAATTAGCTGCACAGCGGATCAATGCAGGTGATGATTACCGAGTGGTCTATTATCCTCAAAAGAAACCTTGGTTTGAGCAATTGATGAGTGATTTTGGAGATAACGTGAAGCTAAAAATGCTAAAGTCCGAGTTGGGTGAAAACTTTACCTTGTATCAGCAAGCTCAAAAACTGAAAAATTACCAAGGGATTCAGGTAAGGATGCCTTTGGAATACATCATCAAATAAAGAAAGCGGCTTTTTCAAGCCGCTTTCTTTATCTCTTCTGAAGTAATATTTTCCAAGCTTCCTCCATTTCCCCTAGCCTCAACTTTTCCTGAGCCAATAAATGGATATGGTCTAGCCATGATTCTTCATCATTGACAAACCTAACCCGGATTTCCTGGATTTCAGGACGATAAGAATAGGCTTCCACCTCTTCTTGGGATGGTAAGTGCTCAACATTCCCTAATCTACCTAGGTTATTTCCTGTGAGGATAGAACTATTTTTTATTTCATCAGGGATTTGATCTATCCCAATTCCTTTAGTTCTCAATGGTTTTGGAATCTGAAATAAGGAATCCCCGCTTGCTCTGGAATACCAGTTCCCTCCTAATCTCGCCACAGCATCTAATTTATGAGGATCAATTCTTCCTGACTCATCCAGGATATCCTCTGAAATATGAGCGACCATCACTTCACAGATTACCAGGTTCCCCGATCCCCCTACTTCTCCCAATGGCTTCACCTCATTGACTTTACATTCAAAGGCAATTGGAGCCTCTTTTACCCGAGGTGGCCTTACCTTGGCAGAAGGCATCTCGGTCAAACCAGCCTTCACAAATTCATTCACACCCTTTTCATACTCTGTACTGGCTAGAGACATTTGCTCCACTAAATTAAACCCCACCACATGAATGACTACTTCTGGCACCTCCTTTACATTCTCCAGTGTATGTTTGGTTGTATTATCCCTTACCCTTCTTGAAGGGGAAAAAATCAAAATGGGAGGATTGGTGCTAAATAGGTTAAAGAAACTAAAGGGACTTAAGTTTACATTTCCTTTTAAATCTACAGTACTTACAAAAGCAATCGGCCTGGGAGCTATACTTCCTTGAAGAAGTGCATGAAATTCCACAGGTGCGAGGTCATTGGGATAGATGGTTTTCATATTCTTAAATTAGAACGCAATTTTAAAACTTAAATATTTTTCTAAAGATTAAGTTCACCTTTCATGAAATCAACCCTGTTTAAATTTACATTATTTGCCTTAGTACTGGTCAACTGCTCCTTTTTGATTCAAACTACAAGCCAGGCACAAACTCATAATTTTGCCACGTTTAATATCAGATATGCCAATCAAAATGATTTTGGAAATCTTTGGTCGGACCGATTACCTCCTATCAAAAGTCTCATCCAATTCCATCAAATCGGACTTGTAGGAATCCAAGAAGGGTTACATCATCAAGTTACAGATTTGGTAGAAAGTCTAGCTTTTTCATACATAGGAGTAGGCAGGGATGATGGAACCGAAAAAGGTGAATATGCAGCTATTTTGTATAACCCTGAAAAATTCAAACTGTTAGAAAATGGTACATTTTGGTTGTCTCCCACTCCAGAAAAACCAAGCAAAGGTTGGGATGCGGCACTCAACCGAATTTGTACCTGGGGAAAATTTGAAGACGAAACCGGAAAAGAATTCTACATTTTCAACATCCATTATGACCATATAGGGCAGCAGGCTAGAGAAGAAAGTAGTAAACTGGTGGTTTCCATGGTGGAAAAAATGAATACTGAAAATCTTCCAGTGATTTTAATGGGCGATTTTAATGTAACTCCAGAAAATGCTGCCTATACTACCATCACCAATAAAGAAGGCTGGAAAGATGCGCGATTAATTTCAAAGATTCCTTCCTACGGCCCAGCAGGGACATTCACTGGATTTGATTGGGAGAAAATGCCAGAAGGAATTATCGATCATATTTTTGTTAAAGGTAATCTCACGGTTCTTAGACATGGTATTTTATCAGATAATTATGGCAAAAAATATCCTTCAGACCATTTCCCGGTACTAGTTGAAGTGGAATTTTAAGGAATAAGGTATTACCTAAAAATAAAAAAGGGCCGCTTACTTGAGTAAACAGCCCTTTATCTTTCTAGTAGTATCTATTACGGTTCTAACGCAGCAACTCCAGGAAGAATCTTTCCTTCCATATGCTCAAGTAAAGCTCCTCCTCCTGTTGACACAAAAGACACCTCGTCTCCATAGCCGAATTTATTGACGGCAGCAGCAGAGTCACCTCCACCAATCAGAGAATAGGCACCTGCTTTAGTAGCTTCTACCACGGCTTCAGCAATTGCTTTGGTACCTTTATCGAATGAGTCCATTTCGAATACGCCCATAGGACCATTCCATAAAATAGTTTTGGAACCCATAATCACCTCTGCAAATAATTCTCTGGTTTTTGGACCAATATCCAAGCCCATCCATCCATCAGGTATTTCTCCACTTACTGCTAAACCTTGCTCTGCATCATTTGCAAATGCTTTGGAAATTACCGTATCCACAGGCAGGTAAAGATTCACGCCTTTAGCTTTGGCTTTATCCATCAATTCAAGAACAAAATCCATTTTATCAGGCTCCTGTAAGGAATCACCGATAGAACCACCTTGCGCTTTCGCAAAAGTATAGGACATGCCTCCACCAATAATCAGGTTATTTACTTTTTCTAAAAGCTGCTCAATGATCAAAATCTTATCTGCAATTTTGGCTCCTCCCATGATCGCAGTATAAGGTCTTTCAGGGTTACCCAATACTTTATCCGCGTTCTTCAACTCAGAAAGCATCAAGTATCCACATACCTTATCAGTAAAAAACTGCGCAATGATAGAAGTAGATGCATGCGCTCTATGGGCTGTTCCAAAAGCATCATTTACATAGATATCTCCAAGTCTAGCCAATTTTTTAGCAAAATCCGGATCGCCTTTTTCTTCCTCTTTATAGAATCTCAAATTCTCCAAAAGAAGGACCTCTCCAGGTTTCAAAGACTCAGAAAGTAATTCTGCTTCCTGACCTATACAATCTACCGCAAATTTCACGGGTCTACCCAAGGCCTTTTCCAAGGTGAGTACAATGTGTTTCAAAGAAAATCTATCCTCAGGACCAGACTTTGGTCTTCCTAAGTGGGACATTAGAATAGCAGATCCTCCATCGTTCAAAATCTTTTCGATGGTAGGTAGTGCCGCTTGAATTCTGGTATCATCAGACACATGAAAATGATCATCCAATGGCACATTAAAATCAACTCGAACAAGTGCTTTTTTTCCTTTAAAGCTAAGGTTATCTACATTTTTGATTCTAGGATTCATAAGTAGGTATATATAGGTATCTTGATTTTAAATAATCTATTATCTTCAAAAAGAAAGTGAATTTATTAAAGATTAGATCAAATACCGCCTTTCAGGGCATTTGAATTTAATTTGATAAAGAAAAAGTAATAATCAACCCTTTGCAGCAGCTCTTTTTAGACGATCGTTAATCGCATTTCCAAGTCCCTTAGCTGGCATTTCCTCAGCCAAGATCAGTTCCACATCCAACTCATCTAACTTTCTCATACTGGCAAACAGGCACTGGGCAGCTTCTTTTAAATCTCCCGACTCACTCAATTGAATCTGGTGCTCAGGCCTTAATTGCTCAATTTCTTGAGACAAACTCAGCACAGCAAATTCGACATTTTTGGCTTTATAGTGTGGCACTAAAGAAGTCAAGTCACCTAAAATAAAAGGTTTTCTTGGGGAATAATGGCTTTCTAAAAGTCCAGGAGCTTGAGGATTGGAGGTACTATGACTTTTGATAGATACTGGACCTACCACTTCCTCAATTTCGGCCACGTCCAAGCCTCCCAAACGGTACACGGTTACCTGATCTCCTTCCATCCCGACAATGGTACTTTCTAAACCTACGTAACAATTTCCACCATCCAATATATACGGAATCTTTGCTCCTAATTGAGCCTCCACATGCATGGCAGAAGTAGGTGAAATGTATCCAAAAGGATTGGCGCTAGGTGCAGCCAAGGGAAAATCTAATGACGCCAACAATTCTTGAGTCAAGGGATGCAGAGGCACTCTCACTGCCACTCTTTCCATACCAGAAGTAACCAGATCGGGAATCAGTGGTTTTCTCGGAAGCAATAAGGTCAGCGGTCCCGGCCAGAAAGTTTGAGCCAATTGATAAAGTGGCTTAGGAATAGACTCCACGAAATCACTTACTCTTTCCAAAGAAGAGGTGTGGATAATCAGAGGATCAAAACTTGGACGGTTTTTCGTTTCAAAAATCAAAGCTACCGCTGAAGCATTCAACGCATTACCCGCCAGACCATACACTGTTTCTGTAGGTATGGCAACCAACTCCCCTTTTTCAAGGAAGCTTTTTGCTTTAGCTATGTTCTGACCAATGATTGCCATTTTACTCGCAAAAATCGTCAATCCAGGTTTTAGCCTCAGTATATCCAAGGCTTAAAGCCATTTTCAAATCGGCACAACCTTCTTCTTTTTCACCGGTGGCACTCATACGAGTTACACCCAACAGATAAAATGCTGCTCCATTTCTTGGATCCAGGTTCACTGTATTTGTCAAAGACTCCATAGCCCCGGCAGGATCGTTATTACCAATTTGGGCTTTTGCTCGGTTGAAATACACCAAAGGCTGGTTTGGATTCACTTGCAATGCTGCGTCAAAATCCAGCAAAGCATCTTCATATTGCTCTAAACCTAATAAGGCAAGACCTCGGTTATAATAGATATCTGTTTGGGATTGGTCTAAGCCATTAGCCATGTTATAATCAGCCAAAGACTCTTTAAATTTACCTAGTTCGAAACTGGCATTAGCACGGTTGAACCAAGGTTTGTACAGGGAACTATCTGCTTCAATGGAAGCTGTAAATACAGGGATAGACTCTTCGTATTTGCCTTGCTGAAAAAGAGCCACACCTTTTGCATTCAAAGCCGATGCATTTTTAGGATTTTGCTCTAAGGTTCGGTCAAAATATTCAATCGCTTCTCCCCAAGCTTGTTGGTCCATTTTCTGAATACCAGCTTGAAACAATTCTTCTTCACTAGGACTACAACTAGCTATTCCAAATGCCAAAAGGCAAATACTTAAAATTCTTTTCACGGGTAAATTTTTCGGCAAAGATAGGAAATCTCTGGGTGGAAAGCTGCCTAGCTTTCAAGTTTACTTCGGTAGAAGGACGGGATTGGCACCGGTTTCATCGTTTTCATATCCACTGACACAAGGGTGCACTTACATTTGGAAAACACCACCTCTTGATTATCCGAAGTCATCCCAATTAAATATTGCACTAAATCAAAGGAAGTATTGCCAATTTTGACACACTTCACATAGGCTCTGATTTGATCACTCAAATGGATAGGACGAAAGTAATCAATCCCCACATGGGCGACTACAGTTCCTACCTCCATGATATTCCAACCGCAGGAATCCATCAAAAAAGCAGCTCTGGAATGTTCAAAGTAATTGAAATAAACCCCATTATTTACATGCTGATACCCATCAATATCAGAGAAACGAATTTGAATAGGAATGGAGAAATGAAATTCCCCAATAATGTCTGAAACTTCTACTTTAGACATTAAAGTACAATTTCAGATTTACTGGTTTTTTCCAACATTCTGAGGATAGAAGGGTTGTACCCAATCATATCAACTACAGAATCAAACGTAATCCATGCAAGGGAGATACTTTCATCACTGATCTGTAGAGGTTCATTGATATCTGCCTCCAAAATATACCGAACATCATAATGGAAATGTTCAGGAACATGGGGACGCTCGGGAATGATATGCTTATCCAAATCAAAAATAGTAGAATCAACAAGCTCCAGGGATTTCAATCCACTTTCTTCTTTAGCTTCTTTTAAGGCTACTTCTATTAAATTTTCATCTCCGTCTGCATGACCTCCCAATTGGAGCCATCTTCCCAGTTTTCGATGCAAAGTCAACAAGGTATGCGTTCTTCTTCTATTGACCACCCAAGCAGAGGCTGTGAAATGCCCTTCCAACCTTTCTCTCTTATAGGCCAAAGGATCCTCGGTCAATTCAATAAATGAATTGATGAATGCCGATTCCTCCTCATAAGGAGTTCTATACTTTTCCAGCTGACTTTTTAATAACGTTCTATCCATTGTAGTCTACCTCAAATAGTAAATCCAGAAATTGATCAAAAGGTTTTGGGTTTTTGTAAAGTCGATCTGAATAAATGGTCACCAAGAGCTTAATGAAACTTGGTGTATTGTCGATACTTATTTTTTCTAGGGTAATGTTACCAAATAACTGAGAGATTAACTCTCCATCATCCGATGATTTTAAAGGTGGTTTGAAATAAAACTTCTCTGTGATCTTCACTTGGTCTTTTATTTCTTCAAATTTCCGGTCTAAACTCACCCGCCGGTAACCCAAAGCTAAAACACGTTGGCTAAAAGCCAAGAAAAGCAGCGAAAAAGATTTTGTATCAAAAGGCAAATCATAGCTCACAGCAATTCCATTTGCATAAGGTGACTCCAATATATGAACTTGAGGATTCTTATTAATCTGAGCCTTTTTAAAATGGTAATTCTTATTGATTAACTCCATGAACTTCTTCCCATCCTCACGCTGAGACCATTCTAAAGCTTCTTGAAGTTCATTTTCCTTTATGCTGAAATTCTCTTTATGGTTAACCGGCATTTCTTCAGAAGACTGAAAAACCTTTTTTAACAAATCGTCGAAGAAATTACCCATAGTTTGAAATTACGTATTTACCTGAGGAAGTTGAAGAGATCTTTCCTGAATCTTCTAATTTTCGAATGATTGAAAACAATTCTTTGGAAGCAGGAAGCTGAAGCTTAGCCAATAACTGACTCTCACTTAACCCTCCGGACTCTATAATAGTTTCAATGACCTTTCTTTCTAGTTTCTCTTCATTAGAGGCTAAATCTTTTGATTTTCGATTTTTGATACACCAATCGCAGATTCCGCATTCCCGATCTGTGTGCTCTCCAAAATACTCCTGTATAAACTGGCTTCTACAAAGCGTCTCTTGGTGGGCATAGGCAATGATCTGTTGTGCATGATTCAAGGTCAACGCTCTTCTATCTTCAATACGTTTGATGTTTAGCGGTAACTTTCCAGCATCGTACCTAGGAGTCAAAAAAGTCAGTTGAGGTTTGTCCTTTCGCTGATCATAATCCATCACCTCCAATTCAGCCAATTTCCTTAAGCGACTGATGACATCAATTTCCCGTATTTCAAGCGTTTTAGCCAGTTTTGTCTCCTGAATAGACAGGTATTCCGAAAATAGATTCCCCCCATAAGTTCTGAGTAGCACCTTTACTACCGGATCCAAATTTGCATATGCTATTTGAACTTCATAAAGCCTGGCCGGATCTACCATGAAATGGATTCTGGAAGGGGCATAAAAACTTTCATTCAGGGAAATCAAGCCTTCCTCCTCTAATACTTTGAGTGCATAAAATGTCTCTAAAACACCCAAATCATAATTTTGGGCAAATTCATGGTAAACGAAATCAAAACTGCTGAACATATTGCTCCCTACCGCCAGCTTGTAATAATTTGCCAGACATTGGTAAACCCTTTTAATAAAATCTATGGGAGGATAGACTAAAGCCGCTCTATCCATAAGTGTTTCAAAATCCTGCTCATTACTTACCAATACTGCAAAAGATTTTTCTCCATCCCTTCCAGCTCTGCCTGCTTCCTGATAATAATTCTCAATATTTTCAGGGAGGTCAGTATGAATTACCACTCGAACATTAGGTTTATCAATTCCCATCCCAAAGGCATTTGTACTTACCATCACCCGTGTCTTGTCTGCCATCCAAGAAGCTTGTACAGCATTACGATCAGCCATGGTCATCCCAGCATGATAGGGTGATGCGGAAATGCCCATTTTTAATAATGAATTGGATATCTGATGTGTGGCCTGCCTATTTCTAACATACCAAATCGCCGATCCTGCTACTCGTTGGAGGACTTCAACCCCTTTTTCAAATTTATTTTCAACAAGGCGAACGCTAAAACTTAGATTTTCACGAGCAAAACTTTGATGAAATTCCTGCTCGTTTTTCATCAATAATTTGTCCTTGATATCCTCACACACTTTGGGCGTTGCCGATGCCGTCAAGGCTAAAATCGGAACCTCAGGATGATATTTCCTTATTTCTCCAATTTCCAGGTACTGGGGTCTGAAATCATAGCCCCATTGAGATATACAGTGCGCCTCATCTACGGCAATAAGATTGACTGGCATTTGCTTGAACCGCTCAATAAATAAATCCACCTTGAGCCGTTCCGGAGAAACATATAAAAATTTATAATCCCCATAAATGCAGTTATCCAAAGTAGTGTCAATCTCTCGGTAACTCATACCCGAAAATATTGCTGCTGCTTTGACACCTTTGGCTTTCAAGGCATCTACCTGATCTTTCATCAAAGCAATCAGAGGACTGATCACCAGACAAATCCCTTCATTTACTAAGCCAGGTATTTGATAACACAGGGATTTACCTCCCCCAGTTGGCAGTAAAGCCAAAGTATCATGTTGGGACAACACTGAATTGATAACGTCCTTCTGAACGGGTCGAAAATCTTCGAATCCAAAGATCTTGTGAAGTATTTCCTTGCTACGTTTTTCCAATTACCAGTCTGGGTTGTTCTTATTCAAAAAGGATGAAATCCCTTTGATGCAATCCTCATGGGATCTTGCTTTTGCATTGACTTCGGAGGCGTTTAACAAGGCTTTCTCTCGCTTATCCCGATTGATGGATCGGAGTAAGGTTTTGGTTGCAGCCATGGAAAAGCCCGAATTTTGGTCAATGAGTTTGTTGGCAAAATCCATCACTCCTTTTTGCAAAAATTCATCATGACAAACTTCCGTAATTAAACCCAATTCAGCTGCTTTTGCAGCCGAAATAAGTTCGCCGGAAAGCAAGAGCTCCTGGGTTTTAGCCATGCCAATCTGTTCAGCAAGAAATACCGAAACCAAAGCAGGAACGAAGCCTATTCTTACCTCTGTATAACCAAAAAGTGCATTGGGAACGGAAAAAGCAAAATCACATACGGTCACCAATCCACAACCACCTGCCAATGCATGCCCTTGGATATTGGCGATAACAATTTTTGGCATGGTATAAATCAAGGTCAGTAGTTCCTTTAAATGATTGCTATCCTCCAAGTTTTTCGCATAGGAATAGCTTTGCAAATCCTGAAGATAGGCTAAATCAGCTCCAGCGCAGAATGCTTTCCCCTCTGCTTCCAGAATTATTACTTTGACATCTTCCCGCTGATCCATCTCCACAAAGGCCTGATGCAAGCCAGAAATCAATTCAGGGCTTAATGCATTCCGCTTTTCGGGTCTATTAAGTTTTATAAAACCGATCCGATTCTCGACTCGGGTTAATACAGCATGGGTCATGTAGCAACTTGATTTAGGAGTAATCAATTTACTTTCATAAATAGTCTTTCCCAAAAATAAGGTCTAGAAAAGAACCCGAAATGCAGCACCTTCGAAGGAAATCTGATTGGATGAAGGCAATTCTACCCATTTATCATTCTCCCACTTTTGAATGGCTATGGAAAGGGGATCATTTAAATAGAGCTTTTTTTCTTGAGAGTCAATCTTGAATTTATTTGAAGGAAACCTTAGAACACCTCCTATTTCCTTTATGAAAAACAAAGAATCAGGGATAACATCCCAGTTTTTTTGTACTCGATAGGGATCAATCTGGTAGCTAATATCTTGAGGATTTATGCCTTCATTCCAGCTTTGCACCTTCCCTGAATAAGCGTAATCAAGCATCATCCCTTGCGTGGTATGATAGATTATAAGCTCCTCCTGGGGACTTTTGAAATAGGAATACACCTCAAACCCTGCCCAAGAAAAACACAATATCAAGGATAGCCAAACCAGCTTTCGTTTAGGGTAATAATCCCAGGATACCCAAATCAAGAGAGCCAACCAAACCCCAAGCAAGGTGTATAAAGAAATGGTCAATCTTGCAAAATTTGAAAAGGGCAACCCTTGAATGGAAACTACTAAAAAGTTTTGAATCGTAACTAATTTACCGACCAAATACCCCATCATATCGCCTAGTAATGGAATCCAACCAAAAAACAAAAGCGGCACCCCAATTTGTAAAATCAAAAAGGTAATCGGGATGATTAATAAATTTCCGATCAGGAAATAAGTAGGAAAGGAATGAAAATAAGAAATAGTCAATGGGAAAGTAGCAAGCTGAGCTGCCATACTGACTGTCAATAGTTGCCATAAGTATTCTTGCCATTGATGATCAGGCTGCCATAATCTGAGAAGTTTAGGTTGTAACAAAGCAATTCCTGCTACAGCCAGATAGGACAATTGAAACCCCACTTCAAAAATCACTTGGGGATTAAAGGTAATCATCAGCATGGCTGAAAAGGCCAGCACATTAAAAATGGAAGGCTTTCTTTCCCGCATTTGTCCCATAGTTAGCAAAGAAAACATAATCGCCGCCCTTACCACGGAAGGAGACATCCCTGTTAACACCGCATAAACCCAAATCAACACAATCACCCACCATAAATATGTTTTTAGTGCTACTTTCTTTAATCCGAATGGTTTGATGACTACCATCAATAATGCATAAATAATCCCTACATGTAACCCAGACACTGCTAATAAATGCATGACTCCTGTCTGACTATATGCCTGCTTAAGGTCCTTTTCTAAAAATTGTTTTTGCCCCAGCAAAATTGCTTGTGCAATTTGATTGGAAGCTCTGTCTGGGATTTTGGATTCCAAGAATTTACTTAGCCTATTTCTAAGATGTTTAAAAAAATAGAGGCTAAAGTAGGGGGAGCTATTATTTATAACAACAACTTCCTTCTTCAGAAATTGTCGATATAAAATCCCTCTTCTTTCCAAATAGCCGGAGTAATTAAACTCATAAGGATTAGAAGGAGATGGAATGGTTTCAGGATTGGACGGGATCCAAACCATATTTCCCGGCAGTAAAGGAATCTTCGACTGATGATAAATCACTACTTGTCCCGACTTATTTTCCCAGATTCCACCCTTAAGAATGGACTTGATTTTTAAGACATTTTCAAATGAATTAGGTTTCTCCTCATCATAATTAATCACTTCGGCCAAATATCCATCCACCCCATTCCAGTTTATCTTCTCGGAGGAATTGATTCCATTTTGAGATATCCAATTTCCAAAAAGGAATAACATCGAATATGCCAACACTGCATTTTTTAACTTCCTGAATTGATGCGGAGAGTATATCAATAAGCCTGCATAGAGGATCCAAGTACCGATTAAAGCAATCAGGATTACAGTTGGATCATTGGCCCAAGCTTTTCCCGTAAAAATCCCAGCGATAAAAAATGGGAGGTATCTCAAAAATGGAAAATCCGAAAACCGCATTTTTTAATTGAATTAATTATTAAGTTAATGATTTTCGGACAAAAAAAAGAGCCCTAATCAAGAGCTCTTCAGTTTATTGATAGGATTATTAAAAACGATAGCCTAGGTTAAATCCTGCATTAAATTCAATTCCTGTAAATCGATCTATTACATCGTCACTAAAATTTCTCCCAATGCTGGCATAAGGACCAAAAGCAAAGTGCTCAGAAACTTCCCATTTATATCCGGCTCCTGCCCCTAAAATAAAGGCTGTCATATCAGTCGTTTCTATGCCACCGGATTCGGAAGGTTCTTCAAAGTCTCCAAACCTGATTTTTGCCAAGGGAAAGAGATAAAAACGACCACTTCCATTACTATTCAGATAAAAATTCATAGCAGCTTGTAGGGAATTGGTCTTATATTTCTTCCCTTTCTTTTCATTATTAAATCCAAATCGGTCATTAAAAAACCCTTTGAACTCAAGGGAATGGTCTTCACTCAAATAACGTTCGTACGCTACTTCAAACGATCCAAACATGATTAGGGTGAGAAAGTTAACTTTTATTTCATTGTTGAAATCTCCATAATAATTACTTCCTGTGCTACTAGAAACGACTTCCTGTGCAGCTAATGATCCAATCACTCCGAAGATCAATGCAATGGTTACAATGGATTTTCTCATATTTTATTTTTTTAAATAGAATTACAATTCTTACGCCAACTGCATTTTATAGTGAAGAATATTACATTCCTCAAAAACATCTCCTACCTTCTCAAACTTAAATTTGGTATATAAAGGCACCGCATCCAATTGCGCATTTAAATATTTTACCTTGCCTTTTGACTTTGGATCTGACTGAATATCAAGCAAAACCGCTTTTACCATACTTTGACCAACTCCTTGTCCCCTGGCTTCTTTTAAAACTGCAAAACGCTCTAATTTGACTCCCTTTTCTGTAAACCTCCATCTTGCTGCACCAACCGGTTCGCCATCTAAGGTAGCCAAAAAGTGGGTAGAATTTTCCTCAAATTCATCGTATTCTGCTTCTGCTGGCACTTTTTGTTCGACCACGAAAACCTGTTTCCGTATAGCATAGACCTTCTTCAACCGCTCTTGGTCATCAGCTGCTACTTTTTCTACTACCAATTTCATTTTTCATTCGGTCTTTTTCAGCTTGATCTTTTTCGTAAGCCTCTATGATAGATTTGACTAGTTTATGTCGGATCACATCTTTTCCACTCAAATTCACCACTCCGATTCCTTTCACATTTTTAAGGATTTTCAATGCTTCAGAAAGACCAGATTTCTGACGAACAGGTAAATCTACCTGGGTTTGGTCCCCCGTGATAATCACCTTGGAATTTGGCCCCATACGAGTAAGGAACATTTTTATCTGTTCGTTGGTCGTGTTCTGGGCCTCATCCAATAATACAAAGGCATCATGTAGTGTTCTACCTCTCATATATGCCAAAGGTGCGATTTCTATGACTCTTGTCTCTTGATAAAACTTCAACTTTTCAGAAGGAACCATGTCAGAAAGGGCATCATAGATCGGCCTTAAATAGGGATCTAATTTCTCCTGAAGATCTCCAGGAAGAAATCCAAGATTTTCTCCTGCCTCCACAGCTGGACGGGTAATGATGATTCGTTTCACCTCACGGTTCTTAAGGGCTCTCACTGCCAGCGCCACTGCGATATAAGTCTTCCCTGTACCAGCTGGACCTAATGCAAAAACCAAATCATTATTCATCGCAGATTCGACCAATTTTCTTTGGTTTGGAGATTTAGGCTTGATCACCAAACCTTTATTACCAAAAACGATTACTTGATCTCTACTTGCTTCTTCGAAAGGGACTCCTTCCACATCTAAATAATCCTTGACATTTTCTGGTGTGAGATGACCAAAGCGCTCCAAATGTTCCAACAATAAATTGAGCACATCATTTATTCGCAAAATCTCTGGCGCTCCACCCTTGATTCGGATTTCATTTCCCCTGGATATAATCTTACTCTGAGGGAAAGCAAGTGCGATTTGCTTGATATTTTCATTGGCCTGACCTAAAAATTCGGCCAAAGGCACGTTTTCTAAAGTGATTACTTTTTCTACCAATCTGTTTTCTTTGATTAGATTATCCTTAGGCGAACAAATAAATTTCTATTTTTGTCCGCAGCTCCTCTAACAAAAGTACACAATTTTAATTGACATGCTCCTATGGCTTTGGTGACATTCCTCTCAGATTTTGGGGACAAAGATTATTACGTTCCTGCAGTAAAAGCCAAAATGCTTGCAGTGAACCCACAATTGAACATTATAGATATTTCACATTCTATAGACACGTTTGACTTAGCTCACGCGGCGTTTGTCTTACGTTCTACTTTTCGTGATTTCCCGAAGGGTACCGTGCATCTGGTGGCCATCAATAGCACTGGATCCTATACGCATGGTTACATAGGGATCAAACTGGAAGAACACATTTTCTTGGGTCCCAACAATGGTATTTTGAGTTTATTGGCAGATCATGACCCCGGCATCATGGTTCAGTTTGCAGACATCCATTTGAAAGACACTTCCTTTCCAGCCAAAGATATTTTAGCTCCCATCGCGGCAAAAGTAGCTAGTGGTGCCGCCATCCATGATTTTGGAGGACCATTGACCAATTTCCGGAAATTGATGGGCCGGCAAGCCAAGGCTACCCGTGAACAAATTCTCGGCCATGTAGTCCGTGTGGATCGATATGGTAATTTGATTACCAACATCCAGAAAGAGGTCTTTGAGAAACTAAACCCCGGAAAATTTACCATAGCATTCGGAAGAGAGGAAGTTACCCGACTGGATAAAGGTTATGATCAAGTGGAACCAGGGGATTGCTTTGCTTTTTTCAACAGCTTGAATTTATTGGAAATCGGTATTAACCATGGACATGGGGCAGATCTGTTGGGCTTGAAATATGATAGTGTTGTCTTCGTGAATTTCAACCCTTAAAGCCATGTTGATTCGGATTGTACGTATGACATTTCATGAAGAAAAAGTGGCTGCTTTTTTAGAGAATTTTGAGATTCATAAGAAATCCATCCGGAATTTTCCTGGTTGCCATCATTTAGAGCTTTGGCAGGATGAAAATGAAAAAAATATTTTCATGACATATAGCCATTGGGAAAGCGAAGAAGACCTGAATCAATATCGTGATTCTGAGCTATTTAAAAACGTCTGGGCTTATACGAAGACCTTGTTTTCAGAAAAACCCCAAGCTTTCAGTTCAAAAAAATTACAGAAAGTGGAAAAATGAGTTTGTAGAAAAAAAATTCTTTACTCATATTTGCATCCCGTTACGAAAGCAACGGACAGAGATTCTGAGAAATCAGAATTTACCAAAAGCCCAGGTGGCGGAATTGGTAGACGCGTTGGTCTCAAACACCAATGCCTTCGGGCGTGCCGGTTCGACTCCGGCCCTGGGTACAAAAGCTCGCTGAAAAGCGGGCTTTTTCTTTTTAGATCCAATAATAAACCTCAAAAACAAAGGCATGCATTCTTGCAGGCCTTTTATACTTCAAAATTCTTATTTCAGAGTTTAATTCCCTCTCAATATTTCCATTGGAGGCTGATTGATGATTTTCCTTCCATTCAACCATCCCAAGACGATGGTCAAAGCAGTTATCCCTAAATAAAGGATCAATGCCGAACCCCAAGCTCCACGGAATTGGATATTGAATACAAATTCACTCAGTAACCAGGTAGCTCCAAAGGACAATATGATTCCTGACAATGAGGCTAAACTTCCTAAAAAGAAATATTCCAAAGTGTTGATTTTACTCACTATGCCAGAATTGGCCCCTAAGGTTCTCAACAAAATACTTTCACGCATCCGCTGATACTTGGAAATAATCAAGGAACTGATCAACACCAAAATCCCTGTCGCAATACTAAAGAAGGCCATAAACTGAATCACAAAGCTGATTTTACTCAAAATTTCCTCCAAAGTCGCCACAATCGTCCCCAGATTAATAATGGAAATATTAGGGAATTGTCTTACGATATCCGCCTGCACCGAACCTGCCTCTCGATCATTCTTAGTTTTGGTAATCAGCACATGAAACTTAGGTGCTTGCTCTAATACTCCATTAGGAAATAGAACCAGAAAATTGGTAGAAACTTGATTAAACTTCACATCGCGGAAACTCCCAATATAGGTTTTGATTGGACGTCCCTGCACATTAAACTCAATCTCATCTCCTATTTTTAAGCGATTCCCTTCCGCAAATCCTTTTTCAAAACTGACAAAAATACTATCCCCACGAGCACCAACAGGAATTAACTCTCCCGAAGTCAAGGTCTCTGAGGAGATCAGGGTATCCCGATAAGTAACCCTAAATTCCCGATTATAAATCCAGCGGGAATAATCTTCCTCTTCTGGCAGTTCTTCATTTGCCTGCTTATCAATCCCATTGATCGCATCCAGTTGCATGGTTACGATGGGTACTTCTTGCATGATAGGCAAATCGTAAGATTTTATTTTATCCTTTACCTCCTGTAATTGGGCTGTTTGGATATCAAACATCAGCATATTGGGCTGATCTTCTTTATCCGCAAACCGCGCTTCTTCCAACAGTTGATTTTGTAAGAAAAAGAGGGTCGAAATCATCGCCGTACCTAATCCAATGGTCGCAATCAGTGAAACTGTTTGGTTGTTTGGACGGTACAAGTTGGCTAAAGACTGCCTTAAGGGATAGGAAAAAGAGATGGGTAGAAATTTTCTGACTGCCCAAATGATGGACTGCGCTATACCCCATAGAATCCCAAATGCAAAAACCACGAAAGCAGTAAAACCAAAGGCAAAATCCACCCGATCCAGTAGGTAAAAACTAAATGCCCATATAAACAATAATATCCCTGCAATTACCATCCATCGAAGTGGATCTTTCAACAAGGTAGTATCAGCCGTTTCAGGTCTTAATGTGGCCATTGGCGACACATTTCGAACCTTCAACAATGGCAATAAAGCAAACAATACTGAAACAAAGAGACCGGTGATGATTCCAAAACCAACAGAAAGCCAAGAAACGCCAAAACTCACCTCCACAGGTAAGAAATCTGCGAAGACCGCTGGGAGTACAAATTGCAACAAGGTGCCTAAAAAGGCTCCTAATAGTGCTCCCACTAAGCCCATGATCTTGATTTCTGCCAAATAGATCAAAAGAACATCTCTTGAAGAGACTCCCAAGCATCTTAGAACTGCCACAGAGGCAAGCTTTTCTTTCACAAATACATTCACCGCACTTGCCACGCCAACACAGCCTAATAGTAGGGCGATAAATGCCACCAAACTTAGAAAGTTAGACATATTGGAGAATGACCTTCCTGTGGATCGCTTTTGATCTTCTACAGTATCTGCATCCACACGGTCAATTTCCCATTGCTCATCATAAGGTTGAATCAGCTCATCTACATTGGTTCCGGGCTCGAACAAATAATACCGATTGTAATTTACCCGGCTTCCATATTGAACCAGCCCGGTTTCCTCTAGGTATTCCATGGGAATATAAACCGCAGGAGCTACTGTCGCAGTGATCCCTGTTTGACCTGGGACCGATTGTAACTCTCCAGAAACTACAAATTCCACATTCCCTACCTTGATCACATCTCCTACTTCAGCACCAAATTGAGCCATCAAAGTCTTTTCTACTAAGGCCTTTTTCCCTCCTGCTCTAAAATCGGCTTCCCCTGTAACAGGAATAGTTTCTAAAACACCATAAAAAGGGAAAGCTCCCTCCAACGCTCGAACTTGTGTAAGTCTACTGGCTCCAGTCCGAGGATAGGCTACCATGGAGGCAAAATTAACTTCAGCTGCAGTTTCAATAGCTAAAGAATCTACAGACTGATCCCCTAAAGGTTGATTGTTTTCCAATCTCAAATCTGCCCCCAAAAGCTCTTTGGCCTGGTTGTCAATATCTTTTGTCAGATTTTCACCAAAACTACTAATCGCGACCAAAGCAGCTATTCCTACTACAATGGAGCTGACAAATAATAAAAGTCTAGAGATGTTTTTTCGGAAATCCCGAAAAGCCATCTTCATAATCCATCTAAAATCAGGCATGGGCATCCTCCTGTATTTTACCACCTTTGATATGAATAATACGCTGGGTCTTTGCTGCTAAATCCAAATCATGAGTCACCAAAACCAAGGTGGTTCCTTGCTCTTTATTTAGATCGAAGATCAACTTTTCAATCATTTCTCCTGTTTCCGTATCTAGGTTACCTGTAGGTTCATCTGCAAATAAAATCTTAGGCTCATTTGCAAATGCCCTTGCAATGGAAACCCGCTGCTGTTCCCCTCCTGAAAGTTGTGTTGGGTAATGAGTCGCCCTATCTCCTAGTCCTACCTTTTCTAACAATTCCTGCGCCTTCACGCGGGCATCTTTCCTTTTTTTCAGTTCCAAAGGAACCATGACATTTTCCAAGGCAGTCAAAGTAGGTAAAAGCTGAAAATTTTGGAAGATGAACCCAACATGCTGATTTCTTACCGCTGCGCGTTGATCTTCATTCATAGTCTGAAGATTTTCTCCATTTAGGCTCACACTTCCTTTGGAAGCGGAGTCCAATCCGGCACAAAGTCCCAAAAGAGTGGTTTTCCCGCTACCTGAAGGACCTACAATGGATATAATCTCTCCAGACTCGATATCAAATGACACTTCATCCAGCACAGTAAGTTTTCTACTGCCACTTTGATAGACCTTGCTTAGGTCAGATACTGATAAAATATTCATGGGGTGGTAAAAGAAGTAGGTAAAAGGTTTGGCTATGACTTAACGATAAACCTTCAATTTAGTTTGTGGAAGATAGTAATCAAGCCATAAACCAACAAATTAGACCAGATCCACTAGGAAAAAGGGTTCAATTTCAACTCCATAGTCCCATTTTTCACAAGACTAATCAGAATAATCGAACCTTTTGGCACGAAATTCCTTTTGGGTATATAGTTTTACATGTTAAACTAATGAACTCTATGAACCTTCAATTCAAACTTCTTCCAATATTCCTTCTTAGCCTTGCTCTTAGTCTTTCCCTTGTCTCTTGCTCAGAGAAAAAAGAGGAGGTTATTCAAAATCAGACCAAAGAAGAAGTTATAGAAGAAAAAAGTAACGAGAAGATCATTTTGTTTTTTGGCAATAGCCTTACTGCTGGATATGGGATTGAGCAGGATCTCGCGTTCCCGGGTTTAGTCCAAGCACGGTTAGACAGTTTGGGAGAAAACTATAAAGTAATCAATGGTGGCCTAAGCGGAGAAACTACTGCTGGAGGCGTGGGAAGAATCGACTGGTTTCTGGAAGATGAACCTGCCATATTTGTCTTAGAACTTGGTGGCAATGATGGCTTGAGAGGAATCCAATTAAGTGAAACAAAAAAGAACCTTTTAACGATCATTGATAAGGTTCAAACCAAATATCCCGAAACAAAAATCATTTTGGCAGGAATGCAGATTCCACCTAATATGGGACCCGAATACTCCCAAGAATTCCAATCTATCTACCCTGAAGTAGCAAAAGAAAAGGGTGTAACCCTCATTCCATTTTTATTACAAAATGTCGGAGGTATTAAAGAACTCAACTTACCAGACGGAATCCATCCCACCGAAGAAGGTCATAAGCTAGTGTTTGAAAATGTATGGGAATACCTGAAGGAAGAAATTTAGTCGATCAGATTCTCCAAAAATTCTAACTTTTCCGCCATTTATTGAAAATATACCTACTCAGAGCTATTGTTAATTTCATTTTCGAAAAAATTGAAGTAATTTTTAAACTTCATTAAAAATTTTCAAAAATGAGTTTTCAGATAAAATCATCCGGAGACAGCTATGATGTAATCATTGTGGGATCTGGAGCTGGAGGCGGGATGGCCTCAAAAATCCTTTCTGAGGCCGGGTTGTCAGTTGCAGTAGTAGAAGCTGGTGGTGATTTTGACCCAGCAAAAGACGAAGATAGAACTCAGCTTCGTCCACCATGGGAATCACCAAGAAGAGGCGCAGGTACAAGAATTCGCCCATTTGGTGATTTTGATGCAGCTATAGGTGGCTGGGATATAGAAGGAGAGCCATATACCCGAGCCAATGGAACTAAATTTGATTGGTTCAGATCAAGAATGGTGGGCGGACGTACCAATCACTGGGGAAGAATTTCACTAAGATTCGGACCAAATGATTTTAAAAGAGCAAGTATTGACGGATTGGGTGATGATTGGCCTATTGGTTATGACGATCTGAAACCATATTACGATAAAGTAGATAAGTTAATCGGTGTATTTGGTTCAAAAGAAGGTATTTATAATGAACCAGATGGATTTTTCCTTCCTCCTCCAAAGCCAAGATTACACGAACTTTTCTTGAAAAAAGGAGCTGATAAAGCAGGAATGCCGATGATCCCGGGAAGACTTTCCATGTTGACCCGTCCGATCAATAATGAAAGAGGTGTTTGCTTCTTCTGTAGCCAGTGTAATAGAGCTTGTCAAGTATATGCCGATTTCTCTGCTGGTACCTGTTTGGTACATCCGGCTATGAAAAAGGGCAAAGTTGACTTGTACACACACTCCATGGTAAGGAAAGTGACCACGGATGATACCGGTAAAGCATCTGGGGTGTCTTTTGTAAGCAAAGTCGACATGAAAGAATACAAGCTAAAATCCAGAGTGGTAGTACTTGGTGCTTCCGCTTGTGAGTCAGCTCGTATCATGATGAACTCCAAATCCAAAACCCATCCGAATGGTATAGGTGGTGATTCTGGAGCCTTGGGACGTTACCTTCATGACTCTACCGGTGCAGATAGAATGGGAATTCTCCCTGATCTGATTGACAGAGATAGATACAATGAGGACGGTGTAGGCGGGATGCACATGTATACTCCTTGGTGGTTGGACAACAAAAAACTAGACTTTGCCAGAGGATACCACATTGAGTATTGGGGTGGAATGGGCCAACCTTCCTATGGAGCTGGCGGTGGCATGGATACCATGCGTAAATTCATCAAAGATGAGTTTGGTAACCCAAGCCCTAATGGAGGATATGGAGAAGGATTGAAAAAAGACGTGAGGAGAATCTACGGATCCACCCTCGGCATGTCAGGAAGAGGAGAAAGTATTCCTCGTTATGAAAACTACTGCGAAATCGATCCAAACACTGTAGATAAATATGGTATCCCTGTATTGAAGTTCAATTACAACTGGACTGATCAGGAGTTGAAGCAAGCCAAGCACATGCACGATACCTTTGAGGAAATATTAACCAATGCGGGAGCGATCCTATTGGGTGAAAAGCCAGGGCCAGAATCTCAGTATGGATTGCATGCTCCAGGTAGAATCATCCACGAAGTAGGCACTACCAGAATGGGAAATAGCCCTAAAGGTTCTGTGGTCAACTCAAATTGCCAGGCACATGATTGTGATAATTTGTTCGTGGTAGATGCAGGGCCTTTTGTATCTCAAGCAGATAAGAATCCAACTTGGACCATTTTAGCCCTAAGCTGGAGAACTTCAGAATATATTGTGGATCAACTGAAACAAAAAAATATCTAAGCCATGAACAGAAGAGAAAACCTAAAATTACTCTTTACCGGTTCGGTAGGAACAGGCTTATTATTAGCAGGATGTTCTCCTGAGGAGCAGGCACTTCCTAAACAAGCCCTACTTTCTGGAGGAACCATAGGAGGAAGAACCGAAGAAGAGAAATTAAGAGATCAAGAACTTCTTTCAGAAAACTTCTTTACAGAAGATGAAATGAAGAAACTCAATATCTTGGTGGATATTATCATCCCAAAGGATGCTGAATCTCCTTCTGCCACGGAAGTAAAAGTTCCAGAATTCATGGAATTCATCATGAAGGACATGCCCTATAATCAAACCCCAATGAGAGGTGGATTGATGTGGCTGGACTTTGAAGCTGATGAGAAATTCGGAAAGCCATTCTTGGAGCTAAGCCATGAACAAGTAATTGAAATCGTGGAATTGGTGGCATGGCCAGATAAGGCAACTCCTGAATATGAAGGAGCTGTCAAATGGTTTAACTTACTTAGAAATCTTACTTGTTCAGGTTATTTCTCTACCGAAGCGGGATGGAAATACATTGATTACAGAGGAAATCAACCTAATGTTTGGGATGGGGTACCTCAAGAAGTGATGGATAAACATGGCTTTACCTTACCTGAAAAATATGTACCGATTTATCTCAAACCGGAAGACCGTGGTACGGTAGCCCAATGGGATGACGAAGGAAATCTAATCGGTTAAACTTTAGACTTAAAGCCCCTGAAAACTAAATTTTCAGGGGCTTTTTTCTTTCAAATTTTTTCAACAAAATACTAATTAGTATTTTTCAAGAAACTAAACCACATGAAATCCTCACTTAAAATCTACCTCTATCTTTTGATTTTTTCTGCTTTATCTTGCTCCGAGAAATCAGAGTCAATCATCGAACCCACCATTTATACTTTGGAAATATTGGACTCATTAGACCTAACTATCCTAGGAGATCCTTTAATCGCTGATGTCAAATCTGATGGATCGAAATTTCTTTTTTATGATTTTGCGAGCTCAGAACTAATCGTCACGAATTCCGAAGGTGAGATTCAGAGTAAATTCTCAAAGACCGAGGATACCCCTGATGCTTACGGTTTCATGATGGAAGTTCCCGGTTTTTTTGGCCCAAATCAAATTGCTGTTGTGGGAATGAAGGGCATTTTTCTTTATGACTATGAGGGTAATTTGATTCAGAAAATGGATCATCCTGAATCTCTAGGCGGTGCAGGTTTTATGGCATTACCAGGGAAGCATACCGAATCCACTAAGATCAATGGGAATGACTATTTAATCACAAAGTCTGTCAGGTCAAGGGATAGTTTTAATGGCGAAATGAAATTCTATAATACTTACAAGGCATTGGAATTAATCAATCCCGAATCTGAAAGTTTCACTGAAATGGTTCCGTTTGAAGTGGGAAGTATGTTTTTAAACGGCACAGGTTATTATGAAAGCGACTATGCTCCAGCTTTTGAAGTAAAAGATGGAAGACTATATGTGGGTCTTGGAGCAGAACAAAAACTTCATGTTTACAGCATTTCCCCTAAAGGAGCCTCACTTGATACTACTATCTCCTTTTCTATTCCTGGCTTTGAAACATTAGAACCCAAAGATCTATCGGAGTTTTCTGAGGGTACTATTACAATCAGTGGAAGCACCCCTTCCATTCGGAATATCCATATTATTGACAACAAAATTTTATTGCATTACTACCCAGGTATAGATCCTCAAGAGTTGAAAGAAGCAGAACTCCTTTGGGAACAAGGCAAACAAGAAGAAGCTGGAGAATTATATGAAAAACTAGAAGCAGAACTAAACCAAGGACTTTTGGTTATTGATCAAAAATCTTTAAAACTTGAAGGAATTATCCCACTTCCAGACAACTTTAATAAAACTGGATTTACTTCTGCAAATGGATTTCTCTGGATGGAAAAAGTAGCAAATAAAGAACAAGAGGAAGATTTTTTGAGAGTATACAAAGTAAAGATTCTAGAAAAATGAAATTCAAATCCAACTTATTGATAGTCTCTTTAGCTATTTTCTCAATTTCTTGTTCGGAAGAAAAAGCGGCTGAACAGCCCTCTACTCCTCTCTCTTCTCAGGATTTAGAATTTGAAATATATGATTCACTAGTAGTGGCTCATTTAGGTAATTTGACTTTAATGGACATCAGTCCTGATGGAAGCACCTTTCTTTTACAAGACCAAGGCTCCAATGATATTATAGTTACCAATGCCCAAGGAGGAATCCTTTACCAATACAACAACTCAGAAGATGGCCCCAATTCCTATAAAAACAAAAGTGGAAAAGCCTTATTCATCAACAATGAGGAATACCTCATCCCAACCATGATGAACCTTGTCCAATACAACCTATCTGGAGAACTTCTCAAAACCTTTAAACCAGAATTTTCTGGCAGTGCCAATCTGATCGTTTCTTCTTCAAATTCGGTAGCCAAACAAGGCGAAAACTATTTCTTTAAAATTCAAGGCAGATATCCAAATCAAAATGATCTGGTTAACAGTAGAAATTTAGAAAAGGTAAATATGAATACTGGAGAATACCAGCCAATTATTCCAACTCCTAAGTCTTCTAAGTTTGCAAATCCAGAAGTTACTTTTGCTGGCTTTGATTATTATCCTGTTTTTGACGTGGATCAGGATTCTTTGTATTTCATATTTAGAAATGAGCCCAATCTTTATGTCTATTCCTTATCAAATTTAGATAGCTCTGCTTACACCAAGAAGATTCCATTTGAGGAATTCATAGAGCGCAACAGTAGTAAAGGATTAGAAAACGGAGGATTCAACATCAGGGATTTATTACTAGGATCAATTAATGGCCTAAAAAAAATAGAGAAAGGTGAGTATTTGATCTTTTATACTTCAGGATTGACAGACGAGGAAGCCAATGAGGCAATGTCTGATGTTACCGATGATTTCAATCAAATTTTTGAAAATGCAGATAAAGTTAATACGACGGGTTATGTGATTTTTGATGGACAGATGGTAAGTAGCCTCATCAAGAAAAATGAGCTACTATCCAATATGGCGAAATTTGTATCCAAAGATGAAATCTGGTTCAATCTGAATTTTTCAGAAGTAGAAAACGACTATTCTGTCATTTACAAAACACGGATTGTACAGAAATAAAAATAGCCTTTTGAATTTTTTTTCAAAAGGCTATTCAATCTCTTTTTCAGCTTAAAACAATCGGAATCCCAAAGATAGAATCCATTGATTCAGTCGATGGTCTGTTTCATATCCTCCCACCGTGTCGGAGATATTCCCCAATGAGCTTTCGTATTTGGCATCGATAATCAGGTTTCCTATATCTAGACCAAGTCCGGCCTGGTAACCTAGGGTGGATTTTTTAAAGTCTACATCCCGCACATCTTCTCCCGCATTTTTTAATTCCGAGTTGATATTAAAGCTTGCAATCGGTCCAGCTTGAAGTCTAAGCACCTTAAATAACTTGAACCCTACCATGACCGGTACATCCAGTCTATTGTAGCTAGACTCATATTCATTACTTGACTGAGACCCCATCTCCTCAAAGGAGAATCTTGCTTTGGTTTGGGTATATAGTAATTCGGGTTGGACAAAGAAACCACCTAACCCCACTCTTGCAAATAACCCTACATGATATCCAAACTTGGCATTCCCGGATTTTAAATACTCTTTTGAAAGATCTAATTTGGATTGACTGATTCCCACTTTGGGTCCGATGGTAAAATCCTGAGAGAATGCTGATAAAGCAAAGCTCAAAAAGGCGAACGTAAAAAGAAGTTTTTTCATGGCTGCTAAATTGGTTTAGTCACCTAATAACGAAGGTTTGTAAAAAAAATTTAGCAATGTTCTTGCCAAGCCAACAATCAATTGAGCTGAGCGTCCACTTTTAGTTTGGCTAAAGTGTACAAATCATTAAAATCCAAAGGTTTAGAAACCAGCGAATCGAAGGCTACAGAACTCTTTTTCCTGTAATATTCCACATCTCCTGCAGTAAAACCGATAACAGGAATTGTTTTAGAAAAATTCTGTTTTTTGAAATTCATTAAAAATTCAATTCCATCCATTTCTGGCATGACTATATCGGTAAGGATTACATGAAAACCATGATCGGTTTCCAAAACTTTCAAGGCTTCCAAACCATTATGCGCAGTGACCACCAAGTCATGTGACCTTTCGAAAATCTTTCGAAGAATCAATAAGTGAATCTCATCATCGTCGACTACTAATACACGCATAACTGGTAAGTCATTTCACAAAATACTTTTATAAGTATATGAAATTCATCCCATATCAGCATCAATTCCAAAAAGATATTTATTCAAAACAAAAAAAGGGAGCTTAAAAAAAGCCCCCTTGATTAATGATGTGGTATTGGTTTTATGCCGCTTGAGGGTCCCCAAATACTCCAACCATGTTTAATATCAATAAGATGATAACAATAGGACAAACCCATTTGATGAAGAACATCCATCCAGTTCTAAATAAACCTTTGAATCCTGGAGCTCCTGAAGCCAATTCATCTGCATAGTCTGAGATCTTTTGCCCCCAACCTGTATATAAACTTAACATCAGACAAATCACAATCACCGCGAATGTTCCGAATACAAAATCCATGATTCCGAAGAACCCTTCTAGTTGGTTACCGAAGAAATTCAAATGGAAAGAATGGAAAAAGTTACCAGGAATCTGGGACAAAGCAGAAGGCACAGATAGTAACATCGCTGCGATACCTACTGTCCAAGTTGCTCTTTTTCTTCCCCACTTTTTGTCATCAATCAAATAAGCGACTGGAACTTCCAACATAGAAATTGTAGAGGTCAAAGCTGCCACCATCAATAAGATAAAAAACAATCCCCCTATAATATTACCACCTGGCATGGCATCAAACACCTTTGGAAGTACATCAAAAACCAATGCTGGCCCTGCAGCAGGATCCTTGCCTGGTAATAATGCAAAAAGCGCCGGGAATACCATTAAACCACCCAGAAGGGCTACAGAAGTATCCATACCTGCAATCCAACCAGAAGACTGGATGATATTAGCACTTTTAGGCAAATAAGAGCCAAAAGTAATCATCAAGCCCCATCCCACAGACATGGAGAAGAATGCTTGACCAAGCGCCTGTAGGATCACAGTTGCATTAATCTTTGAGAAATCTGGAGTCAAGTAATACTCAATTCCAGCCTCAGCACCTTCTAGAGTAACTGATCTTCCAGCAATAAAAATGATGATAATGAATAATACAGGCATCAAAAACTTAGATGCTTTTTCAATTCCTCCGCTTACGCCTCCCAATACAATCAAGATAGTCATCATGATGAAAATGAAAGTCAATGGAATCACATACATTGGAGTTTCTACAAACACCTCAAAATCAATAGGAATATTGATGATTTCGGTAAAGATATACCCTACGGTCCATCCAGCGATTACTGAATAGTAGCTAAAAACAAAAAAGCAGACCATCACACAAAGTACGCCTGCTAGTTGCCAAAATTTATTCCCTCCTGTTTCGCGAATGGCTCCAATTGGGTTTTTACCTGATTTTCTACCTAAAGCAATTTCATTGAACAATAGAGGTAAAGCGATTAGGAGTACACAAATAATGTATACAAAAACAAAAGCGCCTCCTCCGTTTTCACCTACTAGATAGGGGAATCTCCAAATATTCCCCAGACCCACAGCCGAACCAGCTGCGGCCATGATAAATCCGAGGCTTGACCCCCACTGACCTCTTTCTTCGGTGTTTGGACTTGCTGCCATAAATTATTACTTAATTAAATTTGAGTGATACTAAAGTTAAATATTGGGTAAGACTAGCTGTTTTACGAGCTGGCTAAGATAATTTGTTTTGATAAAATAGCAATTGCCGTTCGGAAAGTTTTAGGCTCAAAATCAAGGACTTTTCTGGCTTTTTCAATAGAAAATCCTGTTTTGAGGGGTCTTTTTGCCGGCTGAGTAAATGTTTTTGAATCAACTCTAGCGATGAGGGATTTATCTAGCCCAAAATAGTCAGCCGTAGTAATAGCCATCTCATATGGGGTAAGAAAATCAGGCCCTGAAATATTAAATATTCCTTCTGCCCCTTTCTCAGCGATTAAAATACATCCTTCCGCAAGATCTTCCGCAAGGGTAGGCGTTCTATATTGATCATCGACTACTTGAATATTTTTTCCAGATTCCAAAGAGGATTTCACCCAGAGGATAATGTTGCTGCGACTCATGTCATGTGCAATTCCAAATACCAACACGGTTCTAGCAATTGCCCATTTAGTTGCGGAAGCTTGCACCAATTGCTCTGCCTCTAACTTTGTCTCCCCATAATAATTAACCGGAGAAGGAACTGCCGCTTCATCTAAAGGGCCCTCTTCTCCCGAAAAAATAAAATCAGTGGAAACAAAAATAAAGTGTGCTCCCACACTTTCTGCAGCCCGCAACAAATATTCTGTGGCCTTCACATTGACCTCATAAGCTACCTCTTGGTGAAGTTCACATTCATCCACATTGGTCATTGCCGCCCCATGAATAATGATATCTGGATGAATCCTTTCAATCTCTGACTGAACTTTTGATTCTTCAGTAATGTCAAGAGATACATATTCAAATTCCTGATTAGGAATTCGGCATACCCCTTTTCCAAAACCAATTACTTCGAAGGTTCCCCGATCGATTAATTGGCTTACTAGCTTTTGACCAAGCAATCCATTTACCCCAGTGATCGCTATTTTCTGCTTATTTATTTTTTGGGTAGACGAACCCATATTCTTTTTCAATTTTATCCTTTGACATTTTTTCCACAGTCACAGACATCCACACTGGGCTGGTAGGTTTATCTCGAAAATCTGTTGGTTCCTCTGCAATCCTATCTACCACATCCATTCCCTGAACCACTTGACCAAAAACAGTGTACTCTCCATCCAAATGAGGAGTTCCTCCTACCGTAGTATAGGCTTCAATTTGGGCAGGAGAAAAGTTTTTCGTCACGTTAATATTCAGCGACTCTTCGATTTCCTTGCTCTTAGATATTAGCAATGAAGTCAAACTGTCAAATTCCTGAGCCTCATATAACCTTACATATTCATTTTTCAACTCCTCCTGACTTCCCAATTGAATGTATTTCATAAATGCTGGCTGTAGTAAACTCAAATCCACCATTAACTCATCTTCAGAATATACTTTACCCAACACAATATAAAACTGGGATCCATTAGATCGTTTTTCTGGATTAATTCTATCAGGTTGGCGTGCTGCGGCAATCATCCCACGTTGATGAAAATGATTCGGGGTGATTTCGGCTGGTAAAGTAGGCCAGGTGGTTGGATCCAATCCTTCTTTTGTGAAGACATCCCCTCCTTGGGCCATGAAACCTTTCATCACACGGTGAAATTCTGTGGAATCAAATCTCCCATCTTCTGCAAGGGAAATAAAATTGGATTTATGAACTGGGGTATCTTCAAAAAATACAGCTACTATCTCTCCATACTCAGTATGAATCGTAGCCACATAATCCTGATCCCCTCCACAAGCAAAAGAGCTGATCAATAGAACAGCCCAAAGGACTAATTTAATTGGGTTCTTCACTTGTTCAATGTTGTTTTTATCTGATCTAAAATCTTTTTCCCTCCTCGTGCAAAAACTTCCTCTGCCAATTTCTCCCCCAATGCTTCCGGTTGATCTGCATTTCCGCTTACAGAAACACTAATTCTTTCCTTCCCATCTAAACTGACTATTCCACCTTTCAGAGTAATGGCATCTCCTTGAATATGGGCCAAAGCAAAGACCGGAATACTACACCCTCCTTCCAAGACTCTCAAGTAACCTCGCTCCGCCCTCAATTTGATTTCTGTTTCACGGTGATTACATGCTGAAATGATGAGTTCTTTTACAGTAGAATCTAAAGTATGGGAAACCTCAATGGCAACTGACCCTTGTCCTACAGCTGGAGTAAATTCCTCCAAGCTCAATTTTTCTACAATCATCTCATCATAGCCCATTCTATGCACTCCTGCGTAAGCAAGCAAAAGCGCATCACAAAGTCCCTCCTCCATTTTTCGAATTCTGGTTTGTAAGTTCCCTCTTACCTCCACCGTTTTGACATGTGGGTAAAAATGTTTGAGGGTTGCTACTCTTCTGGTGGAAGAAGTACCCAATACCAAGGGTTGGGAGCTATCAGAAAGAGAGATTCCTTTTTTATGAGAGGCAATCACATCATTTTCAGTTTCCCTCTCTGTAAATGCAATAATTTCAAAACCTTCCGGAAGGTTAGACTGCATATCCTTGGCACTGTGAACCGCTATGTCAATTCTACCATCCAGTAATTGGTCTTCCAGTTCTTGGGTAAAAACACCTTTGCTGCCAATTTTGGAAATGGATACATCCAAGACTTGGTCTCCCTTTGTATCAATGATGACAATTTTGGTTGCTAACCCGGACTTTTGAAGAAGTTGCTCTACATGGTAGGCTTGCCACAAGGCTAGTTTACTTCCTCTTGTTCCTATTTTGATCAATCTACTCATTGATTAGTGACTCTACTGGAGCTTCTTTTTCTCTTGACTCCGCCTTCAATAAATTTGATAATTTCACCTGCGATGTCTATGCCAGTAGCTTTTTCGATTCCCTCCAGTCCTGGTGAACTGTTTACTTCGAGAATTAAGGGGCCTCTCGCCGACTGCAACATATCAACACCAGCAACATCCAAACCTAAGGCCTTTGCTGCCCCTAAAGCAGCAGCTTTCTCAGCTCTCGAAAGTTTTATGACTGTAGCCATTCCTCCGCGGTGGAGATTAGACCTGAATTCGCCTTCAGCACCTTGTCGTTTCATGGCCCCTACTACCTTCCCATTGACAACGAAAGCGCGAATATCGGCTCCTTTTGCCTCTTTTATAAATTCTTGGACAATTATTCTTGCCTTTAATCCATGAAAGGCTTCAATTACTGATTGTCCTGCTTTTTTTGTTTCGGCCAAAACCACTCCTAATCCTTGGGTTCCTTCCAATAACTTGATGATCAGTGGAGCTCCACCTACCTGCTCGATCAATTGCTTCTCTCCACCTTTAGAAAAATTAGTAAAGGCAGTCTTAGGCATGCCCAAACCTGCTGTTGACAAAATCTGCAAGCTTCTCAGTTTATCCCTACTTCTCACAATCGCCTGGGAATTCACTACAGAAAAAGCACCCATTAATTCAAATTGTCTAACTACTGCTGTTCCGTAAAAAGTAACTGAAGCCCCAATCCTCGGAATAATGGCATCTACGTCAGTAATTTTTTCTCCTTTATAGATAATGGAAGGTCCTTCCTGCTCAATGATGATATCACAAATACTATGATTAATCACCATACCTTCGTGTCCTGCAGCATGAATCGCTTCCAAAAGCCTCTTGGTGGAATATAAATTTGGGTTCCTCGAAAGGATTGCAATTTTCATGGTTTTCATGATTTTCATGTTTTCAAAAAGAAACAGTCTATTTTCTTTCTGTTTTTTGGCGGTAAACTTTGGCTAGATTATAGTCCGATACGTCTACTAGGAACTTATCTTTTAAGATCTTTCTCCCCAGCAATATAGGATTCCTCATTTTGGATCGATCCGAAAGCGTAAATTCAGCAGGATATTCTTCCCCTGCAAGTTGAAAAGTCACTTGGATTAAATACCTGGTCTCTGCTTGTCCAAATGAATTTTTCACACTTTTCTCCCGAAACCGATCCACTTTTATTTCTTTACCAGTATACGATTTATGTCCGGGCATCAACACCTGAAAGGTAAGTACCTTTTTCCCATCCTCTTCTTTTACCTGAATATTTTCAGCATGGATACTGCTGGTATAAGCCCCTGTATCTACTTTCGCCCAAACCAAATAAAGATCAAACTCCGGTATGGAAACTTTCTCTTTTCTACCAATAACTTTCTTTTCCATCTTAATTGGTTTTTGCCATTGAAAGCAAAACTTTCATGGAAAGATCAGTAAAGATCATTTTGGCATTCCCATTTCGCTCTAAATGATAGTGGGCTTCATTGAAAGATTCGTACAACTCCATCACATGGGTTTCCTTAAGTACTCTTCCGGAAATTTTTTCAATAAAACCACGATCTTCTCCTGTTGTTCTCAACAGTTCCTCCAAACTAAAGTTCTTGAGCATAATTTCTCTTAGCACATTCAGTCCAGTCAGGATCATGGATTTCTGAGCTTCTTTGTCAATTTTATGGAAGTTGTCCGCCAAGTCAAACAAGTCCTTTAGCTTCTTACTGTAGCATAATAAAAACCACTCTCTTATTTTACTTACCTGTTCATCCTCCACCTCATTAACCAGTCGGTAGGCAGCCCGTAAGTCACCGTCGGCCAACATAGAAATTTGCTCTGCCAATTTACTTTCACATTGCCCGGATTCCACTAAATGATTTTTTACTTCTTCGTCAGAAAAGGCTCTTACCATAACTTTTTGAGTTCTGGAAAGGATCGTGGTCAGCAATTGGTCTGGTTGAGAAGTAACCAGCATAAACACAGTTTTAGCAGGCGGTTCCTCTATAATTTTCAATAAGGAATTGGCAGCTGAAGGGTGTAAATACTCTACTCCCCAGATTAACATCACTTTATATCCTCCTTCAAAAGACATCAAAGACAAAGACTGAATGATCTTTCTAGCTGCTCCTTTCGATATATTTAATTGTTTCTTCTCAAAGCCATTGAAGTAAATAAAGTCATGCATGTTGCCATAAGGCTGTTCCAAAGCAAAAGTTCTCCAATTAGCCAGCTCATTGTTTTTCTCATCCTCCTCTCCTTCTTTATCTTTGGAAATAGAAGGAAAAGCAAAGTTTAAGTCCGGAACAATTAATTTTTCCATTCTTTTGCAAAATGAGCATTCCCCACAGGAATCTTTTTCACCTGGATTCTGACAAAATAAATAAGTAGATAGCGCCAATGCCATGGTCAAGCTTGCAGAGCCTTCAGGCCCATGAAAAAGTAATGCATGTGCCAAATGATTATTTTTGACAGCATTGATCAGATTTTCTTTGGTCTCGGGTAAACCCGGAATATCAGCAAATAGCATGGTTTAATTTATTCAGGAAGAAGTCTCCCAAATTCTATAGGTTTTGGTTAATTCAAAAATCCAATGGAGAATTTCTTCATCTTTTTTTGTCCATTCTACCTTTCTTCTTGCCATCACAGCAATCGTAGTCTCTTTAAATTTATGGAACTGGTAAGTAGACATGCCCTCTCTTCCTCCCCATGAAAAGGAAGGGATAAAGTTTCTGGGATACCCTCCACCGAAAACATTGGCTCCAACCCCTACTACAGTTCCTGTGTTAAACATGGTGTTAATCCCAGATTTGGAATGATCCCCCATCATCAGCCCACAAAACTGCAAACCTGTATCGGAGAAGCTACCTTTGGTATAATCCCAAATCTTGACTGATGCATAATTATTTTTTAGGTTACTGGTATTGGTATCTGCTCCTAAATTACACCATTCTCCAATAACAGAATTACCTAAAAACCCTTCATGACCTTTATTACTGTAGCCAAAGATCACAGAATTAGAGATTTCACCTCCTACCTTAGAAAAGGGACCCACGGTAGTATCTCCTCTCAATTTTGCCCCCATATTTATTGTGGAACCTTCGCAAAGAGCAAACGGACCACGAATCAAAGAACCTTCCTGGATCTCTGTGTTTTTACCAATATAAATCGGACCATTTTCTGCATTTAAAACTGCAGCTCTTATTACTGCACCAGGTTCAATAAATATATTTTCAGGAGCATACACTTTAGTATGAGGGTCAGTAATCAAAGCTGATTCCCTCCCTTTGGTAATTAGCTTAAAATCCGAGACAATTTCTGCCCCATTCAACTGAAAGATATTACTGCTCTTCTGAATCAGGACAGGATCAAAATCCAGCTGGACCCCCTCTTTCCCCTTGGCTGAGTCTAGGTTCTTCTCAGTTTCACCGATATAAGACGCCAATAGAGTTTTCCCAAAGTACAACGCCTGATTTTCTTTCAATTGTTTCAAACAAGTTATCGCTTGCTCATTAGGGAGCCAAGCTCCATTAATGGCAAGTTTCGCTCCTGGCTTTCTTTGAAACCTGTCTTTAAGGTATTTCTGGGTAAGGTAAGATATCTCAGCATCTAAATAGATACTCCATTTTTCTGAGATTTTTAATATCCCCACTCGGATATCTGCCACCGGCCTGGTAAAAGTAAAAGGGAGTAGTGATCCCCGAATCGCCGGATCATCAAATAATAACAAGTTATCCATGGGGCAAAAATAAAAAAGTCTCCCGGAATCCATGCTCCGGAAGACTTTTTAGAATGTTTCGCAGGAGAATTACTTCTTCTGAGCGTATCTTCTGTTGAATTTCTCAACTCTACCAGCTGTATCAAGCATCATTTTCTTACCAGTATAGAAAGGATGAGACTGAGAACTCACTTCAATTTTATATACAGGGTATTCATTACCATCTTCCCAAACGATGGTTTCGTTAGTTTCGATAGTTGACTTGGTCAAAAACTTGAACTCGCTAGAAGTGTCGTAGAAAACCACGTCTCTGTAGTTTGGATGAATATCGGCTTTCATTGTATCGTTAGTTTTATTGTACCTTTTTCAAATGAGGCACAAAGTTACCCTTTTTCAGAAATTCCACAAAATCTTTCTCAAGTATTTCTAAATGAATTATTAAAAACTAGGATCTTTGGCTTCGAAATTCAAAAATACTCTCTTTATTTAAGAATCATCCGCTTTTTTTAGCTTTATACCAATGCAAAAAAAACTACTTAGATCGACTGGACTCCATTGGATTATCCTGATTTGTCTGATTTCATCTCCTTTTTTGGCATCTGCCCAAGGGTCTTACATCCCATTTGATCGAGATTATTATCATCTGATAGATCGGTATCAAATCCTTCAAGGCAAAAATAATGCATTCTTTCACACAGCTACCAAACCCTACCGAAGGGATGATGTTGCTAAATATTTGGATAGCATTGCAGATTCGGAGGTCATTCAATCCAGATCAGATAAATTTAATTTGGCCTACCTAAGTCAGGATAATTGGGAATTTGTAGATCGGGAAACCCCAGAGTCAAAAAAGCCTTTTCTGAAAAGTCTTTATAGAAGGCCTGGAGACTTTGCACATTATTATAGTGAAGACTTTGACATTCATGTCAGCCCAGTGATTTACTTAAATGGAGGATTCGAGCCTGACAACGATCAAAATCCGAACCGTCTTTCCAGAGGAGTGGTATTAAGAGGATCTATTGACAAAAAGGTAGGGTTCTATACTTATTTCACTTCTTCAGAAGCATTTTTCCCTACTTGGGTCAAAGGATATGCCCTTCACAATGGAGCCGTGCCGGGTGAAGGTTTTTGGAAACAATACAATACCAATGGCTATAGCTACTTCTCAGCATTAGGCCATGTCAGTTTCAATATTACCAAGCATATTGAAATAGAAGTCGGCCATGATCGCAACTTTATAGGAGAAGGCTATCGATCCTTTCTACTCTCGGACTTTTCCAATCCCTATATGTTTGTCAAGTTCAATACCAGAATATGGAAATTTCAGTTGACGAATATCTGGACGCAAATGACCGCTGATGTGGATTATGATAGAGGTAGACCTACAGACGGAAGATATCCCCAAAAATGGTTTTCATTCCACCGACTAGGATTCAACATCGGCAAAAATGCCAATCTAGGTTTTTTTGAATCCGTGATGACCGACCAAGCTGATTTCAATTATTTCAATCCAATTATCTTTTACCGTTGGGTAGAACAGTCGCTAGGCACTCCAGACAAAGTCATGTTAGGTTTGGATGGAAAATGGAATTTCTATCCAGGCATGCAGCTGTATGGTCAATTTGCTTTGGATGAATTCGTTTTCTCAGAGTTTTTTGGACAAGATGGAAAGGGTTCCAAACGAAATAAATATGGAATTCAGGCAGGTTTGAAATATTATGACTTACTGAAAATTTCAAACTTAGACCTTCAATTGGAATTCAACTCTGCTAGACCTTACACTTTCCAAGAGAAAAACGATTATCAGTCCTACAGTAATTGGCGGACTCCGTTGACGCATCCACGTGGAGCCAATTTTCGAGAAATGCTTGGAATCATCCGTTACCAACCCCTTCCTAAATTAAGTCTTACTTTTCAAAGCATGTACCAATTGTATGGAGCCGATCCCGATGAAGAAACCAATTGGGGTGGAGATGTGCTGAAAAACAGGTTAGAAGGTAGCCCAACGGGATTATTTGGGAATATAATTGGCCAAGGAATTGAAAATAAAGTGGTGCAAACTCATCTGAATGCCTCCTACATGTTGAAGCATAACTTCTTTATCGATGCTTCTCATACTTGGAGAAGAAGGACTGCTCAAGATTTGGATGCGCCAGCTACCCATAACTACCTTCAATTAGCATTTCGATGGAACTTCATTAGACCGGATTATAATTACTAAAGTATGCCGGAGGAAATTCCGTAACTTGCGAGCTTATTTTCAGGATTTACATACATGAAAACATACCTGCGGATATTGGCCTATGCCAAGCCTTATGGAAGGTTTGTTCCGATTTATATTATCTACGCATTTCTATCCATTGTTTTTGGATTACTCAATTTCACGCTACTAAAGCCTCTGTTTGATGTAATCTTTGAACAGGTGGATCCAGAAGTGTTATCTGCTTATCAACAAAAGCCGGATTTCAGTTTTTCAATTGAATATTTCACCCATTTATTCAACTACAACTTCTTGCAGGTAGCCGAGGAGTTTGGGAAACTGGGCACACTCTTTTATGTCTGTATCATTATTGTAGTATCGGTATTCTTATCCAATCTCTTTACTTATTTATCAGGAGTAGTGCTTGCTAAAGTAAGAGCCATCGTGATTAAAAAGATGAGAATGGATATATTCAACCACGTAGGTCAATTACATATCGGGTATTTCTCTAACGAGCGTAAAGGAGATTTGATGTCCAAGATGACCAATGATGTCCAAGAGGTGGAGAACACCATTGTCCAGTCATTAAGAGTGGTATTTAGAGAACCAGTGACCATCATTCTGTACTTCGGCGTCCTGTTTTTCATGTCTGCCAAGCTTACCTTTTTTACCATTTTAATCATTCCGATTACCGGGGCCATAATTGGAGGAATCACAAGGAGGTTAAAAAAGAAAGCTGTAGAAAGTCAACAATCATTAGGTAGACTGGTCAATATTTTGGACGAGTCACTAGGTGGCATGCGAGTGATCAAAGCATTTAATGCGGAGAACTTCATGGAAAGGAAATTTGACCGAGAAACAGAATACTACTCTGTTGTCAATGTAAACATGGCCCGTAAAAATGAATTGGCCTCTCCTATTTCTCAATTCTTAGGTGTCACAGTAGTTGCCGGCATTTTGGTGTATGGAGGAAGCTTGGTTTTGAGTGGGGATTCTCAATTGGGAGCCAGTGATTTTATTACATATATCATCATTTTCACCCAAGTGCTCAATCCTGCCAAAGAAATTTCCAGAGCAGTCAGCAGTATTCAAAGAGGTATTGCTTCTGCCGAAAGAATTTTTGAAGTAGTGGATACCCCTCCTCAGATAAATTCTGCCGATCCAGCCCTGACTTTAAACTCCTTTGAAAAAGAAATTTCTTTCCAGAAGGTAAGCTTTGCCTACCAAGATCAATTGGTTCTCAAGAATATTAATTTCAATTTAGAAAGGGGAAAAACCATTGCCCTAGTAGGTCCATCAGGAGGAGGAAAATCAACAATTGCAGATCTGGTGCCGCGATTTTATGATCCAAGCGAAGGACAAATATTATTAGATGGCAATGATCTTAAAAAGTTTAAGCTAGAAGACCTCCGGGCTTTGATGGGAATCGTCACGCAGGAATCTATTCTCTTCAATGACACCGTTTACAATAACATTGCGTTTGGGATTGAAAATACCACTGAAGAGCAAGTAATAAATGCTGCAAAAATTGCCAACGCCCATCAGTTTATTTCCCAATTGGAAAAAGGCTATCAGACTTCGATTGGGGAACGAGGATCCAAGCTTTCAGGAGGTCAACGTCAACGCGTCAGCATTGCAAGAGCCGTATTGAAGAATCCTCCGATCTTGATTTTGGATGAGGCCACTTCTGCTTTGGACTCGGAGTCGGAGTTATTAGTACAGGAGGCACTTACCAAATTAATGTCTAACAGAACGACATTGGTAATTGCCCATCGACTCAGCACCATTCAACATGCGGACGAAATTCTGGTGATTGAAAAAGGGGAAATTGTCCAAAGAGGAACTCACCTTGAACTTATTGAGAAAGAAGGGCTTTACCAGAAACTTTCCAGTATACAGTCGGTTTAGTATATTCGTAAAAAATATTAGTTGAAATGAAAAAATTCCATCAAATTGCCCAAATAATACTGCTGATCTTTTTCGTGGCATACATCATCTTTTTTATGGCATTCAATACCCTAGGGGGCATGTTTGGAATGGATGAGATCACTTCTGATGGCCTTGTCAAAATATTTCTAGCAGGGTTAGTATTGGTGCTTCTAGCCTGGGCGGGAGCTTATTTCGCACTGAAAAGTCTGTCTGATCAGCTTTCAAAAAAGGAAGTGGAAATGAACAAGCTGAAAGCAAAGCTTTATGACTTAGAACATCCGGACACTCCGAGTACTACTAAAGGTAAAGAACCAAAACCAACGGATCCTGATAGCTCAGGAATTAAACCAAGACAAAATTTCACAGAGTAGTACGCAGCTCTCATAAAAAATCATAAAATAAAGGAAGCCAATTAGGTTTCCTTTTTTTGTGACAGTCCATATTTCTTAGTAAGTCAAACTTGCTGTTTTCCAACTAGAAAATTGCGTTTGAATTTAAGTTGAAAATTGGACAAGATTTTCCCCTAATCCTAACATCTGCCTGCATTTGATCAAGCTCGCAAAATCTAAATTTTTTGTTTTTTCGAGATTGAAAATGAAACCATTCTATTATTCAAGATATTTAGAGGCATCACTGAGAACTAAGCGTCTTTGGTATCCATGGATTAAACGCAACCCTAGTTCTGCTTAAACCTAAATCAGTGAAATTCCTGTAAAAACAAGGATTTAATTCAACTAAAGATGTATATTAAATAAAAGAACCTTTTCTTTTTTAATTATGGTAGCAAAAACTTTTGGAAGTGCAGTCTCAGGCGTAGATGCAAACCTGATTACGATCGAAGTAAATGTGGGACAAGGGACCAGTTTTTACATGGTAGGGTTACCTGATTCTGCAGTCAAAGAATCCCAGCAACGTGTAGAATCTGCTCTTAAATATTTTGGATACAGAATGCCCCGACAAAAGGTAGTCATTAATTTAGCTCCAGCAGACATTAGAAAAGAGGGCTCTTCCTATGATTTGCCCATTGCGATGGGGATTCTACAAGCATCAGAGCAAGTAGAGTTTCCCGAACTAGAGCAGTACATCATCATGGGAGAATTAGCACTGGACGGTAAGCTGAGGCCGATCAAGGGAGTATTGCCGATTGCTATAGAAGCTCGTAAAAAGGGATTTAAGGGATTTATACTCCCCTCAGAAAATGCACAAGAGGCATCCATTGTCAATAATCTGGATATCATTCCAGTCAAAACTCTGGAAGAAGCGTCGCAATTTTTACAAGGTGATTTAAAAATAGATCCCTTGATTACTGATACCAGGGATATTTTCTACCACTCTTTAAATGAAAGCGAATTTGATTTTGCCGATGTTCAAGGGCAGGAAAATATCAAACGCGCCATGGAGATAGCAGCTGCAGGTGGTCATAATGTGATCATGATTGGCCCTCCTGGAGCAGGAAAAACCATGTTGGCCAAAAGACTTCCATCCATTTTACCTCCTTTGACCTTACAGGAAGCATTGGAATCCACTAAAATACATTCTGTAGCGGGAAAATTAGACAAGAATGGAAGTTTGCTTGCACAAAGACCATTTCGAAGTCCTCATCATACGATCTCAGATGTAGCGCTCGTAGGTGGTGGCGGAAATCCTCAACCAGGAGAGATTTCGCTTGCTCATAATGGGGTTTTGTTTTTAGATGAACTACCTGAATTCAAAAGAACGGTGTTGGAGGTAATGCGACAGCCTTTGGAAGAACGTAAAGTGACTATTTCAAGAGCAAAGGTATCAGTGGATTACCCTGCAAATTTCATGTTGATCGCCAGCATGAACCCCTGCCCCTGTGGTTATTATAATCACCCGGATAAAGAATGCGTATGTGGTCCAGGAATAGTCCAGCGGTACTTAAACAAAGTTTCAGGCCCACTTCTGGATCGAATTGATTTACATGTAGAAGTCACTCCTGTAAAGTTTGAAGAAATGACTTCTACCCGCAAAAGCGAGTCAAGTCAAAAAATTCGAGAACGGGTCATCACAGGTCGAGAGCGTCAAAAAGAACGTTTTAAAGATAATCCAGAAGTATTTTGCAATGCCATGATGCCCTCCCATCAGGTGAAAGAAGTCTGTGCAATCAATGATGCAGGCAAAGTTCTTTTGAAAACAGCGATGGAAAGACTTGGACTTTCAGCGAGAGCTTATGACAGAATTTTAAAAGTAGCTAGAACCATAGCTGATATTTCTGAATCTGAACAAATAAAGGTGGAACATATCGCCGAAGCCATACAATATAGAAGTCTGGATCGAGAGGGATGGGCTGGTTAATTTATTCTCCACCACCTAAATTATAAACACTGCCTTCCTTACAGAGCTCGACAATAAATTGAGGATTTTTAAACTCCATACTTTGTTTAAAAATTTCTTCCAATTTCTCATCTGAATTTAAAGGGTCATGATGAAAAATCCCCATTTTTCGAACACCACAAAGCCGACCAAAGTCGATGGCTCCATCAATTGAGCTATGCCCCCATCCAATTTTACTTTTATATTCTTCTTCGGTGTATTCTCCATCATGCAGCAATAAATCCGCATTTCTAGCCAACTCAAACCCACTTGTCCACTCGGGGTCATAAGGAAAATTAGCCGAGCCCAAAAATGGTTCGTGGTCTGGCAAATAAGTAAATACACATTCCCCATCATCAATCCTAAATCCTAAAGTTGGGCCAGGGTGACAAATATATTCAGACTTGATTTTAAGTTCCCCAATCATAAATTCAGAATTATCAATCTCATGAATCACTGGATGGTTCGGAAGTTCATTCATCCTTACAGGAAATAAGGGTGGAGAAAAATACCTTCTGAGTCTATGCAATAACGGTTCGACTGTGGTAGAAGGCCCCCAAATATGGACTGTTATGTCAGGGTGGTATAAAGGTTGAAAAAAGCCCAACCCCATGGTATGATCTATGTGCAAATGAGTCAAAAGAATGTGGACTTCTTTAAAATTAGGGTTTAAAAACTTCCCCAGCCTTTGAATTCCAGAGCCTCCATCCAAGATCACACAGGTATCCTTATACAACACCTGAACACAAGAGGTATTCCCTCCATAAATAATATTTTCAGGCCCCGGAGACGGTAAAGATCCCCTACAGCCCCAAACTTTTATAATCATGAGAAATTAGAATTCCAGAATAATGCTATAGCTCCTAAAAACCTATTAGGCCTCCCTTCCAGTGGAATTGAGGTCACCGTAATAAGATGGCGCTCTCCTTTTAAATTTTTAATATAAAATGAACCGTGAGCCGGTCTTCGATTCGTTAAAGTCTGAACCAATGGAAGTCCTTCTGGTGGTAAGGGGTTCCCATCCATATCCGTAGGGGTAAAAACCGTAGACCATTCCTCTACAGGCATACTTCCGGTTTCACCAAACCTTAACCCAAGAATAGCTTCAGCAGGTTCGTTATAAAAAACAAGTGTCCCTTCTGTGTCAACTAAAAATACCGGCATGCTCATGCTATCTGCAAATTGCCTACCTAAAATCATTTCTATTGGTTGCACTGATCTTATGATTTAGTTAAAATGCGAAAAGTGATAGAATATAGCAATTATTTTATAAAAATACCTGCACAACTTGTCAATAATCCAAATCTGTTTTCCGAATCAGGGCACTGATAACAAAACCCCTGGGAAACAGTTATGTAGGATCAGTTTTCCAGAGCGGATTCATCTGGATAAATTTCAAATTTTCAACAAGTTATGTAACTTAAAATAAGCATTAAAACCACTTAGTATGAAACACATTTTATTTTCACTAATCTTTTTACCGATCACATTATTTGGACAAGATTTGATCTCTACCAATTCGGGAGACATCAAAATCACTCCAATTTTACATGGAACCCTTGTTTTAGAATATCAAGGAAAAACAATCTATGTAGATCCTTATGGAGGAGCTTCTGCATTTGATGGCCAAAACACTCCAGATATTGTGTTGATCACCGATATTCATGGGGACCATCTTAACCAAGAGACCTTGGGTGGACTGGACTTGAGCAAAGCAACTATAGTAGCTCCAAAGGCAGTGGCTGACCAGTTAGATGGATCCAAATCAAAGTCAATATTAGTGATGGGTAATGGCCAAAGCCAAAAAGTATCGGAAATTCTTATCTCCGCTATCCCTATGTACAATCTACCAGAAACAGATGATAGCAGGCATCCCAAAGGAAGAGGAAATGGCTATATATTAAGTATGGGGGGTAAAAAAATTTACTTATCTGGAGATACAGAAGACATTCCTGAAATGCGAAATTTAAAAGAAATCGACGTAGCATTTGTGTGCATGAACTTACCTTACACAATGGATGTAGATCAAGCTGCAGATGCTGTTGCAGAATTTAAACCTTCTATCGTCTATCCTTATCACTATAGGGGTACTGATGGCCTTGCTGATGTTGAGAAATTCAAATCTTTGGTCAATACCCAAGCGCCTGAAGTTGAAGTAAGACTTAAAAACTGGTATCCAAGAAACTAAAAAAATAGGCAATTAATCTTGCCTATTTTTTTTGCTCAAACTTATTGTCATTAAAAGGACATAAGCTATGAAAAGACAAGATTACGTTCTAAAACAAAATTAAAAATGAACATAGATAAGGTCTCTATCCCATCTAAACTAGCTCAATTTTCAGATTATTGGAATCCTCGAATAGTGGGCGAACTAAATCAGCAACATGTAAAACTGGTTAAATTTAAAGGGGAGTTCATTTGGCACCACCATGTACATGAAGATGAGCTTTTCTTAGTCCTTGAGGGAGAGTTTGATATGGAATTCAGAGATAAAACGATTCATTTAATCAAAAACGATTTCTTAATTGTCCCAAAAGGAGTTGAGCACAGGCCTGTCGCTTCACAAGAAGTCTCTGTTCTTTTATTTGAACCTGCTACCACCTTAAATACAGGTAACACGATTGGGGATTTAACTCAGTCAAATTTGAAAAGACTTTAAAATCCATATGACTTTACTTAGGATCATTTAAATTAATAAGATTGAAAAATTATACTGCACATCAAAAAAGTAATAAATAGAAGACCATTGAAAAGTGATTTTAAGTTCCTACCTGCCTATTTTCTTTAAATCATTCTATTTTTCCAGAAAAAAATAAAAACATTTCTTAAAACGTAGTTCATATTCAAAAAAAAGTATTTAATTTAATATCAAATCAAATGAGTAAAAGTTGATTGAATCACCACCTTAAGTTCCCTTAAGAAATGAGGCTGCATTTTTTGCGGCCTTTTTTTAGCTTAATGCCCTATCTAAATCCTCCAATAAATCATCTAAATGCTCTAAGCCCACTGAGAGTCTAATTAAATTTTCTGGAGTTTTAGTATCCGGTCCCTCGGAAGCTGCCCTTCTTTCTATTAAGCTTTCCACCCCTCCTAGGCTCGTGGCATTTGTATAATACTTTAACTTTGAAATCAGCAAATCTGCTGCTGAGGCATCACCTTTTACCTGAAAAGAAAGTATTCCTCCAAAACCTGTCATCTGGCCAGAAGCAATTTCATGACCTGGATGCCCCTTTAAGCCAGGATAATACACTTTTTCAATATTAGGATGTTGAGATAAATAATTCGCCAATACCATTGCATGTTCGGCATGCCCTTTCATTCTATAAGGAAGTGTTTTAATACTTCTACATAGATAGTAACAATCCATTGGGGAAGGAACTGCTCCTCCAGTGGTCTGTACATTTTTTATTTTATCCCAGAATTCATTTTTTTCTTTTGTTACCAAGGCCCCACCTAAAATATCAGAATGTCCACCAAAATATTTGGTACTGGAATGCATGACTATATCAGCACCTAATAATAAAGGATTTTGAAAAACAGGAGTAGCAAACGTATTATCACAGGCAAGTAGAACACCTTTCGATCTAGCCAATTTTGAAATAGCCTCCACATCGGAAATTTTCAACAATGGATTAGAAGGAGTTTCCACCCAGACCAATTTAGTATTTTCCTGAAAAGCTGTCTCCACTTGGGTTAAATCGGTCATATCCACAAATGAAGCTTCCAGTACTCCATCAAATAAAGTCAAAATTCCTTTTTTCAACCCATGGTACATATCATCTGGTGCAATAATATGGGAACCAGGCTCCAAAGCTTGAAAAACAGCGATTCCAGCAGCATTCCCTGAACTAAAGGCAGCTGCATCTTCTCCTCTCTCCAAACTTGCTAGTAGCTTTTCCAATGAAGCTCTATTGGGGTTGTTGGCCCGAGAATAGATCATGGAGTTTTCCTGATGAATAAAAGTAGTACTCAAAGTGATCGGCTGGATTACTGGTTTTTCAGAATCCATGACGAAATTCCCTCCATGAATTGCTATTGTTTCAAATCTCATATTCTTGATTATTTATGTCTTGGTAATCAGAAATGGAAATTAGCAGAATTATCCCCAGAAAGGAAGAAGCTTTACACCAATATCTATTCCGTCTGTAAAGATCATGATTTTCTGTAAACCAGAAGTTTCTAATACTCTGCCTTTGCTAAAGACCCAAATCAAATATCCTTACTTTAAAGAGAATCCTTTAAACTTTAAGTAAGGCTATTTGAGAAAACAAACAGATATTTTCTGTAATCACCATGCAGGCATTTTTCAATCGAAAACTCAACAAAAATATTTCTATTCAAGTAGAGGTGATCAGTACAGAAAACTTCAAGATTTATTATCCTACCGTTGGAATTAGGTTTTGGTAACAAAAAAAAGCCAGCTGATGCTGGCTTTTTCAATTTTATCAGAAGGATTTACCTGATTCTATCTACTGATCTCACCAAAGCTTCATCTTTTCTAATGAATCGGTTGGCAAGCATATTACAAACCATGGCAGCAAGAACGACCCAAAAACCTATCTTGTAATCCCCGCTTTGAGATAAAGAAAGTTCAGAATTAATTCCATTAGTAGTAATGAAAATGGTAGCAACCAAGCCTACCATGACCAATGAATTGACCATATTCAACATCATTTGCCTACCTCTATTTCTAAATTGGAAAATCGAAATAATTGCCAAAAACCCTACAAATGAGGCCAATGCAGCGATATACCACTTTGATTCTGAAAGCAGTTCTTCCCCCGAAGAATCATATTTTTCCAAAAAGAGCGCTGTTAAAGAAAAACTTTCTCCAGAATCCGGAATCACTTGATGCCAAATTTCCATACTTAAGGTTATCCCCATAGCGACTGCCACTAAAAACAGGAATATTGTTTGAACTCGTTGAATCATTAGATTTGAAATTTTTTGCAAATTAACAGGCTTATCAGATCAATCACAAGGATTGAAGGTTTCTCTACCTCTTTTGAGTTGGAATAGTATCTTTGCACCCGATGAACCAAACCAAACGATATTTTCTTGAATTAAGCTATAAAGGGACTCCCTTTCATGGCTGGCAAAAGCAAAATAATGCTTTTACCGTTCAGGAATGCCTTGAATCAGCTCTTTCCACCTACTTCAGAAGTGAAATTTCTATTATGGGTAGCGGCAGAACTGATACTGGCGTACATGCCTCCATGCAGGTATGTCATTTTGATTGGGAGCAGGAAATTGATCAATTCAGATTCTTGAAAGCAATCAATGGTATTTTACCAAAGGAAATAGCGATTCATAGAATCCGTGAAGTAAAAAAAGAAGCCCATGCCCGTTTTGATGCGGACGAGAGGTCTTATTTCTACAGAATCATATTCCGAAAGGATCCATTCCTGGAAGATTTAGCTTGGCTAAGTTATTTCCAACCTGATGTATCAAAAATGAACCAAGCCATAGAAGCTTTGTTAATTCAGGAGGATTTCGAGTGTTTCAGCAAAGTAAATACCGAAGTAAACCATTTCCGATGCAAAATATTTTCTGCCCATTGGGAACAAAACGACAATGAATTGGTATTTCATATAACCGCAAACCGTTTTTTACGTGGAATGGTGAGAGCAATTGTCGGTACTTTAATGGAAATTGGACTTGGTAAAAGAAGTCCAGAGGACATGGAAAAAATTATTTTGTCAAAAGACCGAACGAAAGCGGGGAAATCAGCTCCTGCAAAAGGGCTTTTTTTAAGCCGGATTAAATACCCAGAACTAATTTATTTAGACTAAGAAATTTTGAGCCTAGAAAAAGAAAAGCAATCATCCGGTGAAATTGTAGACACCCAAGTACTCAAGCAGCTTTACAGTCATGTCAAGCCGTATCGAGCCCAATTTTATTTCCTGGTGTTTTTGACCATTGCTATGGCGGCCTTAGCACCGACCAGACCTTATTTCATTCAGGTTGCTATCGATGATTACGTGGCCAAAGGAGACGCTCCTGGTTTATTGAAGATCATCTATATTTTGGTAGGATTAATGATCCTTCAGGCGTTGGTCCAATGGGCTCACACTTTTTATTCGGGATGGATAGGCCAAGTGATTATCAAAGACATTCGGATCAATCTCTATAAGCATTTATTGAAATTACGCCTAAAGTTTTTTGATAATACTCCCATTGGAAGATTGGTAACACGAAATGTTTCGGATATAGAAACCTTAGCAGATGTTTTTAGCGAAGGCTTGGCAGCAATTATTGGTGACCTACTTCAACTCGTGACCATACTTGGCGTGATGTTTTATATTGACTGGAAGTTGACCCTGGTCAGTTTATGTACACTTCCATTGATGATTATCTCCACCTATATATTTAAGGAGAAAATCAAAGTCACATTCAATGATGTACGTAATGCAGTTTCCAACCTCAATTCCTTTCTGCAGGAACACATCACAGGAATGAATATCGTTCAGATCTTTAATAGGGAAGATCATGAGTTTGAAAAATTCAAGGAAATCAACAAAGAGCATCGGACTGCACACATCAAATCGGTCCTTTATTATTCCATCTATTTCCCTGTAGCAGAAATTATTCAGGCAATAGGAATTGGATTGGTTGTTTGGTATGGAGCAGTGGGCGTTCTAGGAATGGATTTACAAGTGGGGATTTTAATTTCCTTCATTATGTACTTGCAACTTTTTTTCCGCCCCATTCGAATGATCGCTGACCGTTTTAATACCCTTCAAATGGGCGTGGTAAGTTCTTCCAGGATTTTCAAATTATTGGAGAGTGATGAACATATTGCGAATGAAGGAGAATTTAAACCCGAGTCGGTAAAAGGAAATATCAGTCTGGAGCATGTATGGTTTGCCTACAACAATGATGAGTATGTTTTAAAAGACATCAATTTTGAAGTTAAAAGTGGGCAAACAGTTGCATTGGTTGGTGCAACTGGAGCTGGCAAATCCTCAATAATTAACCTGATTTCTCGTTTTTATGAAATCAATGAAGGAGTTATTTCCATTGATGGGATGGATATCCGTGACTTTGACTTAGGGATTTTACGAAAGCACATCGGAGTGGTATTACAAGATGTATTTCTGTTTTCTGACACCATCTATTATAATATCACCTTAGGTAACCCTTCCATTTCTAGAGAACAAGTCTTAGATGCGGCAGAGCAAGTGGGCGCACGAAAATTCATTGAGCGACTTCCTGGTGGATTAGATTACAATGTAATGGAAAGAGGAGCCACTTTATCAGTAGGGCAAAGACAATTAATATCCTTTGTCCGTGCAATGGTATATAACCCAGAAATCATCATTCTTGATGAAGCTACTTCCTCTGTAGACACCGAAACGGAGGAATTGATTCAGGAGTCGATCGACAAGATGATGAAAGGAAGAACTTCTATAGTCATCGCCCACCGCCTTTCCACTATTCAAAAAGCCGATAAAATTATTGTCTTAAACAAAGGCGAAATCGTAGAAACTGGCACCCATACAGAATTACTTGAACTGGGAGGCCACTATACACAGCTTCACCAGATGCAATTGAAAACAATGGCTATTTAAGCCGAACACTAAACCAATAAAAAGATTACCCTGTGAAATTAAAAGTTTTAGCACTCATTCTATTTATCCCATTCTTCAGTTTTGCTCAGGAAAGAGGAGTAGGAATTCGACTTGGAGAACCTTTATCCATCACCTATAAAGACTTTATCAGCGATTACATTTCCATTGAAGGAATGATAGGTAGCGCTGGAGTCAACGGAGCCAGTTATTATCAAAAGGATTTTGAAAGTAACCCTCCTGCATCCAATGCATTTTACATCGGCCATTCCGTTTCGAAAGGCGTTTCTTTCAATGTAAGATCTGCCTATCATGAGGATTTCACAGACAGTTTTGGGATCACTCAGGGCTATTTATTGGCCTATGGTGGTGCTGGAATTCAACTGAGAACCACCAAGGTGAATTACAGCTATGAGGTCAATCAGGTTTCCAATGGAAATCTTAGAACTGAAAACCGAACCAATGTAGACTTTGGACCGGAAGCATTTATTGGGTCTGAATATTATTTCTCAGACCTACCCATGAATGTCTTTGCGGAATTTGGGCTTTTTCTGGAGTTATTAGACAGAGTTGGACATATGAAAGCGCAAGGCGGGATCGGAGTCCGTTACCTATTCTAAACATGATCAAGAAAATTGGCATAGGAGCCATTGCATTAATTACTATTATTATTGCAGGCTATTGGGGTTTTGATCAATTAGGAGGGAATACTCCTATCGAAATTGTTGTGATTGAAAACCATCCTCCAACTTTAGTGGGTATTCATTACCGTGGAACTCCACAGGATCCTGTGTTGGAAAGAGCTTTTAAAAGTGTAGAAGCCCAAAAAGGTTTGCATCCGGGAAGCTCTTTGCATACCATCTATTACAGTGAACCTGCAGGAAAGCTAGATACCATGGAAGTGTTTATTGGGATTGATCAAAAATTACCCATTGAAGACTTTAAGGTAATGGATTTCAAAGAAACTAGTTTCTTGCTGGCCTCTATTAAAAGCAACAAATGGGTGATGCCCAACCCCACTACGGTACAGGAAAAACTGAAAGAATATGCCCTGCAACATGACATTCAATTAACAGGGATTTTCATTGATAAAATCGTTTCGAAATCAGAAGTTCAGGTACTGGCTCCCATCCAGGGAATCAACTAATTAGGTTTTTTTAACAAAGGCAGTTGAAAAATTATACCAACCCAAGCACAGTTATTGCCGTGAAAAGAACTATGTCAAAATTAAACCAAGCTAATATGAGAAAAATTACCGCCCTATTTGGACTAATTGGTCTAATAATATTTCAAGCGTGTGAAGGTCCTCAAGGACCTCCTGGATTAGATGGTTTGGATGGACAAGATGGTGTGAACATTGTGTCTGAAGTTTTTGAAGTTGAAGTTGATTTTACTGAAAACAATAACTATCAAGAGATTTTCACTTTTGACCCTCCTATTTTTGATAGCGATGTGGTTCTTTCATTTATCCAATGGGAGTCAGACAACGGTACTCCGATCTGGAGAGCATTACCTCAAACTGTTTTCTTTGAAGATGGTGTATTGATGTACAATTATGACTTTACCAGTAGTGATTTTAGTCTATTTCTTGATGGCCCGCTTGATTACAGTTTATTAGGACCTGAATGGACTAGAGATCAGTTATTCAGAGTTGTGGTAGTTCCAGGAGAATTTGCTTCTGCCCGAGTGGACCTTACTGACTATGAAGCCGTAACCAAATATTTAGGATTGACAGACGAGGATTTCAAAAGAATTGAATTGAAAAACAAGCATTAAAATATACTAAACCAACAGATTACCACAGACAGGATTTATGTTTTACAGAGATCCTGTTTTTTTATGTCAACATTTTTCGATGCCAAATTTAAATTGGCTGTTATCTTTGCGACATGCAATTACAAAATGATCTTTTGCTACGCGCTGCCAAAGGGGAACCAGTTGAAAGAACACCCGTTTGGTTGATGCGCCAGGCGGGTAGAATACTACCGGAATATAGAGCTGTCAGAGAAAGTGTCAGCGGGTTTATTGAATTAGCACAAACACCTGAATTGGCTGCTGAAGTGACCATTCAGCCCGTGGACCATTTAGGGGTAGATGCTGCCATTATTTTTTCAGATATCTTAGTGATCCCTGAAGCAATGGGGCTTCCTTATGAAATGGTGGAAAAACGAGGTCCTTGGTTTCCCAACACGGTCAATAGCAGCGCAGATCTAAAGAAATTAAGGATTGCAGATGGCGCCAATGATTTGAGTTACGTGATCAAAGCAATTGAAATCACCAAGAAAAACCTCAATGGCCGAGTTCCTTTGATTGGATTTGCAGGAGCTCCATGGACTATTTTTGCCTATATGGTCGAAGGTAGTGGTAGCAAGACATTTTCTAAAGCAAGACAAATGCTCTATACCCAACCTTCATTTTCGCATGAACTTTTGCAAATGATTACGGACAGCACCATCAATTATCTTCAAGCTCAAGTAAAAGCAGGAGCAGATTTAATTCAAGTGTTTGACAGTTGGGCCGGAATCTTAGGGCCTAAACAATATGCAGAATTTTCCCATCGCTACATCTCTCAGATTTGCGATGCCATTACTGAGGTTCCAGTTACCGTATTTGCGAAAGGCGCATTCTTCGCAAGGGAAGAAATGGGTAACTTAAATTGCGAGACGATTGGTCTCGACTGGAATATGGGGATTGAGGAGTCTAGAAAATTAATAGGAGAGAATAAAACCCTTCAAGGCAACCTAGACCCTGCCGCTTTATATGGAAACCCGGAGCAAGTAAGAGCTGCTACTTTGGATATGATGGAACAGTTCCGTGGATCGAGACACATTGCTAATTTAGGACATGGAGTATATCCGGATATAGACCCAGAAATGGTCAAAGTCTTTATCCAGGCTGTAAAAGATTTTAAATAAACAGATCTAACTAATGAAAGCCCAATTCAAAAAATGAGTTGGGCTTTTTCATGTTATTCAATTACAATAAGAGAATCTCCCACTTTTACTTTGCCCAAACTAAGCGCCACCATATTTTGACCAAACAACACTTTATTGTTTTTTGTACGAAAGCTTGCTAAAGTAGCTAGTGGTTCCTTCCCTTTTTTCCCAGTCTCCTGGTCCACAGTAGTCAGCACACATCTAGCGCAAGGCTTGACAATCCCAAACTCCACCTCTCCGATCCGGATAGAATTCATTTCATCTTCGGAAAAAGCCCTTCCCCCAGAAAAAACAATATTGGGCCTGAATCGATCCATGGGTACAGGATCAGCTAATTTGGAATTCAGTTCCTGTAAAGAAGACTGACCAATCAGCAAGTAAGGCATCCCGTCTGCAAAGCTGACAATTTCTCCATTTTTGGCATACTTAGGGTCTACTTTTCTTTGGGTAGTGTGAGGCATTTTCACCAAAAACACCTTCATCCCTAATTTCTTCTGAAACCATTTATCAAATTCAGTCCCTACTCTTTCGGCAAACATGACGTCATCCCAGACTGTTACTTCGATTTGTTGGGAAGTGGTTTTATCGAAAGGGATTCTAATCTGGCTTCCCCTGTCATTTTTATCGAAAACCAGTAAAGCCTCTTTTGCCAATACTACCTGGAGTAGGGCTAATTGGGGGTGCTCTCTTTGAGTAACAAAGGTTCCATCTTGGTCTACGAGCATCCACCTTCTATCATGAAGAAAACCTCTTTCCTCTACCCATGCTTCTTCTACACGAACCCCTCCCAAGGATTTAATTGGATAAATATAAATATCCTGAATTGCGAGATTTAATTGCATCCTTAAAAATAAGGGAGTTCTCTAGGAAAGAACAGTTTATCCCAAATATTTTCCAATAGAATAGACAGAAATATTGGACTTAAAAAACTCCCAGCAAATGAGTATGATATCAAACTGGGCATTCAATTGAATGAATCCTGTCCCAATCAAAAACACCAAGATCCATTTAAATCGCTCGCTATTTCCTTTAAAAAAGTCCTTCATTCTAACTAGGTAGATGCAGAATGAAAGAAGAAGGTTGCAAAAGGAATTCATAAAAATCAAGAATCTGTCATAATTGGAAGATTTCCCCATTCAGAGTGACACTTCTGTAAAAAATCAGAATGGGCACTGCCAACATTTCTGACAAACTGACACAAATACCTTAGTTTTTTGCAATGGCACATCCCTTGAAGAAAGGTGCTTGTAATCATTTGAAAAAACTTAAATAGATATAATTATGGGAAAAATTATCGGCATTGACTTGGGTACCACCAACTCCTGCGTAGCCGTAATGGAGGGTAATGAGCCTGTAGTCATCCAAAACAGCGAAGGGAGAAGAACCACTCCTTCAATAGTGGCTTTTCTTGACAATGGAAATGGAGAACGCAAAGTAGGTGATCCTGCAAAACGTCAAGCAATCACCAACCCTGCAAATACGATTTCATCAGTAAAAAGATTTATGGGTAAAAAGTTCTCTGAAGTCTCTGAAGAGAAAAAACATGCCTCTTATAAAGTAGAAAAGGGATCAAATGACACCATTGTAGTTAAAATCGGTGACAGATCTTATACTCCTCAGGAGCTTTCCGCAATGATTCTTCAAAAAATGAAGACCACTGCAGAGGACTTTTTGGGACAAGAAGTAACAGAAGCAGTTATTACTGTTCCTGCTTACTTTAATGACTCTGAGCGTCAAGCTACGAAAGAAGCTGGACAGATCGCAGGCCTTGAAGTTAAAAGAATTATCAATGAGCCTACTGCTGCGGCATTGGCTTATGGTATGGATAAAAAGAATCAGGACATGAAAATTGCAGTGTATGACCTAGGTGGTGGTACATTTGATATTTCAGTCTTGGAACTTGGTGACGGTGTTTTCGAAGTGAAGTCTACCAACGGTGACGTTCATTTAGGAGGAGACGACTTCGACCAAGTAATTATCAACTGGTTAGCAGATGAATTTAAAAGCGAAGAGCAAATTGATCTAAGACAAGATCCAATGGCCCTTCAGAGATTGAAAGAAGCTGCTGAAAAAGCTAAAATCGAACTTTCAAGTTCTTCTTCTACAGAGATTAACTTACCATACATCACAGCAACTCAAACCGGTCCAAAGCACTTGGTAAGAACTCTTAGCAGAGCAAAGTTTGAGCAACTTTCAGAAGATCTTGTAAGAAGATCAATGGAGCCTTGTAAAAAAGCATTGGATGATGCTGGATTAAGTCCTTCCGACATTGATGAAGTAATCTTGGTTGGTGGATCTACCAGAATCCCTAAAATCCAAGAAGAAGTTGAGAAGTTCTTTGGCAAGAAGCCATCTAAAGGAGTAAACCCTGATGAGGTAGTAGCAATTGGAGCTGCAATCCAAGGTGGTGTATTGACTGGTGAAGTAAAAGATGTGTTACTACTTGATGTGACTCCTCTTTCTCTAGGTATCGAAACAATGGGTGGAGTATTCACCAAATTGATTGAATCTAACACCACAATTCCAACAAAGAAATCAGAGGTATTCTCTACAGCTGCTGATAACCAGCCTGCGGTAGATATCCACGTCCTTCAAGGTGAAAGGCCAATGGCGAAAGACAACAGAACAATTGGTAGATTCCAACTTACTGATATTCCGCCAGCTCAAAGAGGTGTTCCACAAATCGAAGTAACCTTTGATATTGATGCCAATGGTATTCTAAATGTATCTGCAAAAGATAAAGGAACTGGTAAAGAGCAAAAAATTAAGATTGAAGCATCTTCAGGACTTTCTCAAGAGGAAATCGACAGAATGAAAAATGAAGCTGAAGCAAATGCTGCTGCGGATAAAGCTGAAAAAGAGAAGATAGAAAAATTAAATCAAGCTGATAGCTTAATCTTCCAGACTGAAAAGCAATTGAAAGAATACGGTGACAAGCTTTCTGAAGGAAACAAAACTGCAATTAATTCAGCACTTGAAACATTGAAGACTGCTCATCAGTCTCAAAACGTAGAGGGTCTAGAGCCTGCTATGGAAGGGTTGAATAAAGCATGGGAAGCTGCTTCACAAGAAATGTATAATGCTGCCGGTGCGGAAGGCGCTCAAGCAGGTCCTGATGCAACATCGGGTGCAGATGAAGGAACTTCTGGAGATGGAGTTTCTGATGTAGATTACGAAGAAGTTAGCGAAGACAAAAAATAATTTTCGTCTAAACCAACTAAATGCGGCATCTGTTATAGCTAACAGGTGCCGTTATTTGTTTATTCTAGATTTTAAGAAATGGAACTGACAGCTGACAATAAATTAAAAAACCTGATCGTCGTTGGGGACAGAGTTTTGATAAAGCTAAAGAAGCCAAATGAAAAAACCGGTTCAGGCTTATATCTTCCTCCCGGTGTTCAGGAAAAAGAAAAAGTCCAACAAGGATACATCATCAAAACAGGCCCAGGATACCCTATCCCTATGCCCACAGAAGATCCTGAACCGTGGATGGATAAAGAAGAACCAATTAAGTATGTTCCGCTTCAAGCAAAGGAGGGGGATTTAGCAATTTTCCTATTAAATGGATCTTTTGAGGTGATTTATGGAGGTGAAAAATATCATGTAGTCCCCCAAAGTTCAATTCTAATGCTAGAAAGAGAGCAAGAACTATAAAAAAAGCCCGGCAAAACCGGGCTTTTATTTTTATTAATGCCACCAAAACTTTTTAGGCCGCATGGATTTTGGTAAAATGTAACTTGCTTTCGAACCTGTAACAGATAATTCTGGATCTTCCCATACTTTTCTGTTTTTAGCTTTTAAACCCTTCGGATTTTCAACATTACTTCTGGTATAAATCATCGATTGAGTTCCAGACCTTTCCCAAACTTTAGCATTTTTGGCAGCCGGACCTTTTAAAGTTTCTGGTTGCTCATAGTACGCTACTTGTATTGCATTTTTGGTCCTATCTGATACTTTCGCATTTTTTGCTTTAGGGCCAGTAACACTCTGTGAATAAGATGCAACAGCAATAAACATGGCCGCTATAATTATAAACGGTCTTTTCATCGATCTACTTTGGTTGATTTTGAATAATATACTCAAAACCAATCTTTTTGTTTCAATAAAACAATATATATTCAATGAAATTGGTAAAAATCAGAAATTATATTTTAATACCTGATACCAATATCGTTAGACTCTTTTATTATATTTCGTTTTAAAAATAACGAACTTTTAATCTTTTGAAGAAATACCTTATACATGAAGGCATTATTTTACCCTATATCACTGCTACTTTATCTCCAAAATAAAAAAACCGGAGTGAAAATCACCCCGGCTTTATTGACAATAGACCCTGTTTATTTTTTAGAAAGCAAATACTGCTGCCAAGAGAAATGAAGACAAACTCTTACTTCCTGCTAGATCTTTATTAAGGAAATAATCTTCCTCGCTCATCGTATCCAATCTAATTTCCGGGATCAAGGTTAAGTTATTTCCAATCTTCGCATTACCTGAAAGCGTAAATGCAAATACATTCCCATCTCCATTTGGACCAGTTCCTACAACTCCCTCTAAACCACTATTAAAGACACTAAAATACTCACCTCTAAGACCTATTGCAAAATTCTCTGAAGTGGAAGCTTGCAGATATCCTGCAAAACCGTAGAACCCTGCATTATTATCTTCTAGTGAAAATATATCTGCCCCATCAAACTCTTCCCCACCACTCGTGGAGTTATAGGTAGTATTTACTCCAAGATACCAAACGTCTGATAAATCAAAACCTGTTGTGAGATCCACCTGAAAAGTATTTCCATAGGAAACTTGACCTGGGATAAGATCTCCATTGTTGATTAATTTACCATCATTATCTCCATAGACAAAATTCAGAAAGGTACTTCCCGAGCCTGTGCTATAACCTAGTTGAGCTCCAAAAGTATAAGTACCAAAAGGATTAAACTCTGTAATATCCGTCGGGTTCATCACTGAAGCCATTAAAGACCACTTTTCAGATATAGCGAAATCAGCTTTCAAACCAGTATGAGAAAATGGACCATAAGAGAACATGTAAGAAGTAGAATAGTTGAAATTCCCTGTTGGAGAAATCACCTCATACCCTAAGAATGTATTGAAGTTACCAAAAGTCAAGGTGACTGCGTCGGTCACATTCCAATACACATATAATTGATTTATGATTTGAGAACTTCCAGCCATTCCTCCAGCATATAAAGGAGAACCAAAAACCGCGTCTTCTCCCCTAGGTCCAAATACCAAATCAGCAACCGCCCCTACTTTTTCTCCCTCGTACGTCGCAATAATATTGGCCATACCTAGAGAAAATCCAGGTAAGTTACCAAAAGAACTAGCAGGAGCTTGATAATTTTCACCCTTATTCGGTGCACCAAAATTCGATCTGAAATAAGCATCCACGGAACCTGAAAAAGTAAATTTGGATGGTTCCTTTTCTTCTTCCACAATAATTGCCTCTTGTCCAAAACTTATTGTAGAGACAAAGAACATCCCTACGAATATTAGTAGATTAATATTTTTCATTTTAATTTTAAATGTTGGTTAATAAATAGATAGTTGACCATTTAAGCCTTCGAAACCGGAAAGAGAGTCGCGTTTTTTTCCGATCGAAGGCTTTTTTTTATTCGTCGTATACAATAGTATATCCACGGATACCATGCTCATGAGAATCAAGACCACTTTTCTCATGCTCTTCAGAAACTCTGATACCTACGGTCACTTTTAGTACGTAGAAGATGATGAAAGCAGAAATAAATGCAGTTGCACCGCAAATCAATACACCCATCAATTGAGTAATAAATGAATGCTCTGGATTTGTAGAAAAAATGCCTACTGCTAAAGTACCCCATACACCGCAAGTCAAGTGAACAGACACTGCACCAACCACATCATCGAGTTTAAGGCTATCTAACAATACAGCAGAAAGTACTACCAAAATCCCCGCGATAAACCCTACAATAACCGCAGAACCAGGGTTGATTACATCAGCTCCTGCAGTTATGCCGACTAGACCGGCAAGCACTCCATTCAACACCATTCCGAGATCCAATCTTTTGAAAACAAAGTATCCAGCCAAGAAACCACCCATTCCACCAGCACAAGCGGCGAGACTAGTAGTTACCAGTACAAAGGAAACTAAAGCAGGGTCTGCAGAAAGGACGGAACCGCCATTAAATCCAAACCATCCTAACCAAAGAAGAAAAACACCAATTACTGCCAATGGAACAGAAGCTCCAGGCTTATCTACTGTTTTTCCATTTACATATTTACCGATTCTTGGTCCAACAAGGATTACACCTGCCAAAGCACCCCAGCCTCCAACGGAGTGAACCAAAGTACTACCTGCAAAATCATAGAAACCCATTGCATCAAGAGCTCCTCCACCCCATTTCCAACTTCCGATGATCGGATAAACAATTCCCACAAAGAATAAGGTGAAAATCAAATAAGACCAAAGCTTCACACGCTCAGCAATAGCTCCAGATACAATGGTAGCCGCTGTAGCAGCAAACATTGCTTGGAATAAAAAATCCGTCCAGTAAGTATAGCCGGCATCAGCATAGTCTGCAGTTACATCAGCATCACCTGGAGAGAACCAAAACATGCTCCAGCCAGAGGCATCAAACCCAAACCATCCTGGAGTTTCAAATCCTGGATACATTAAATAGAACCCAGCTATTGCATAGGTTAAAATTCCAAGAATCGGAGTAATCGTGTTCTTGAAAAGAATGTTTACTGTGTTTTTGGCTTGACCAAAACCAGCTTCAACGCCTGCGAAGCCCAAGTGCATAATAAACACGAGCGCTGTAGAAAGCATCATCCAAACATTGTTGGTGGTGAGGATGTTTTGCGTCAATGCCGCAGAAACATCCATTGTCGCGGCCGCATCTTGGGCCAACAGGGGTGCGAAATACATCATAGGTTTTATAGAAATTTTGAATTGATTTTCAGAATTTAATATAGGTTTGAAGAGAATTCTCAAATCGAATGTAAATAGTTTATTACCAATAAAACAAATAGGCATTTTCAAAAAATCACATATTTACTAAGATAGTTGGTTATTTTTTAAGCCATTTTTTAACGATTTTGCAAAAAATACCATGATTTCAATGATTTTTATACCCAACATATAGAAAGAATAATATTTGGTAAAAATCCTCTTTATTCTTCGGAAACGATTTCTAAAACAGGCTTTTAGAATAAAATTAATTTTAAAGCATCTAAAACAGTATTTTATTTTAAAAAAATAAAAAAAACAAGATTTTAGTATTTTTATCTCGTTTTACAAAAAATATAAAAATTCACTTTCTACATTTTTTTTTAACCGATCAACCACAAAAACTACCGTTTCTTTCAAGAATAGAGTAAAATAAAGACTCTATTTCACAAAAAAACCGGAAAAAATCCGGTTTATACTAAAATTTGAAACTGCAAGTTATTTTATCGCCCGAGTTGTGCATATTCTTTTGCAAAATAGGTTAAAATGATCTTAGCTCCTGACCTTTTAATACTGGTCAAAATCTCTAACATAGCCCTTTCCCCATCTAGCCATCCCCTCTCGGCCGCAGCTTTCACCATACTATACTCACCAGAAACATTATAGGCGGCTATAGGCAATGGGTAATTATCACTTAATAGCTTAATGATATCCAAATAGGACAGCGCGGGTTTTACCATTAAAAAGTCCGCTCCTTCCTCCATATCCAAATCTGCTTCAATCAAAGCCTCTTTAGAATTGGCACAATCCATTTGGTAGGTCTTTTTATCTCCGAATTTGGGAGCGGAATCAAGAGCATCTCTAAAAGGCCCGTAAAATGCACTGGCGTATTTAGCGGTATAAGACATGATAGAAGTATCTGTGTAACCATGTCCGTCTAAAAGATCCCTTATATACCCTACTCTACCATCCATCATGTCGGAAGGACCCAAAATATCCACCCCGGCATCAGCTTGTGCCAAAGACATTCTCCCCAGCACTTCTAAAGTCTCGTCATTCAGTACTTTCCCATCCTTAACTATTCCATCATGTCCATCACTACTATATGGATCCATAGCTACATCAGACATCAAGCAAACTTCAGGAAACTGCTTTTTAATTTCCTTCAAAGCCTTCAAATAAAAAGTTTCGGGATTGAAACTTTCAGTAGCCTTTGCATCTTTCAACTCTTCAGGGTAAGCCGGAAAAACATCAAAGGATGTTATTCCAAGATTTAAACAAGATTCGATCTCTGAAAGCATGGTATCTATGGAGAACCTGTAAATCCCTGGCATGGAATCCACTGCCACTCTTTTCCCTGTTCCGGAAACAAGAAACAAAGGAAGGATCAAATCCTTAACTGAAACAGAGGTTTCTTCAACTAAACTTCGAACCACCTCTGATTTTCTATTTCTTCTTGGTCTTCTTTGCATATTATTTAAATAATTCCTTTAAATGTGCTAAATCCAGCCCCAAATAATTCTCTATATAATAGTGACATGCTGGAAGCTCCTCTTTAGAATGGCTTGACAACACACCTACTACTTTCATTCCGGCATTTAATCCAGCACTTGCTCCCGAGAAGGAGTCCTCAAATACCAAACATTCTGAAGGAGTAATACCTAAATTATCAGCGGACTTCAAATACACTTCTGGGTCAGGCTTATGTTTTATAACATCTTCTGAAGCCAATTGAGAATTCATTAAATTTGAAATTTCCAGGGTATTAATAATTAATTCTAGATTCGCTCTAGGAGCTGAAGTGGCTACCGCAGTAGGCAAACTTGATTTTTTTAAATTTTGGAAGAATGGCATAAAGCCGGGAATCGGATCTACTTCTGTTTTGTAGATCTCCCAGAACAAACTCTCCTTTTCATCTTCTAAAATGGCCAACTCTTCCCCATCAATCTTTCTACCTAAGAAATGGCTCAATATGTAACCATTATTTTTCCCATACATATGCTCTTGATATTCTTCCTCAGAAGGATTCAAATTTCTCTTGGCGAAGAATTGCTGAAAAGCGACAGAATGATATGGATTGGTATGACAAATGACTCCATCCATATCGAATATCACTGCTTTAAGCATAGTTATTTCTTGAAATCGGTAATTGTTTTCTCGATGATGTCACAACATTCATGAATCTGCTCTTCCGTCATTACTAATGGAGGTGCAAAACGAATAATATTTCCATGAGTAGGTTTTGCCAATAGTCCATTATTCTTTAGTGCAATGCAAATATCCCATGCAGTAGAGCTTTCTTCAGTATCATTGATTACTACCGCATTCAACAAACCCTTTCCTCTAACAAGTTTCACTAAATCTGATTTTTCAACCAGTTTTTGCATTCTATTACGGAAAACTATACCGAGTTTCTCCGCATTTTCAGCCAACCTTTCATCTTTCACCACATCTAAAGCCGCCATAGCCACTTTAGTTCCTAAAGGATTGCCTCCATAGGTGGAGCCGTGCTGCCCCGGCTTGATGACATTCATGACTTCATCATCGGCCAATACTGCCGAAACAGGATAAAATCCACCAGAAATCGCTTTCCCTAAAATAACCATGTCGGGACGAACATTTTCATGATCTACAGCCAGCATCTTACCTGTTCTTGCAACTCCAGTTTGAATTTCATCTGCTATAAATAAAACCTGCTTATCCGCACAAGCATCTTTGGCGTTTCTCAGGTATCCAGCAGAAGGCACGTATACCCCGGCCTCTCCTTGAATTGGCTCCACTAAAAAAGCAACCACATCAGGATCCTGAAGTGCTGCTTTTAATGCATCAATATCATCATAAGGGACTTTAATAAAACCTGGAGTGTATGGCCCAAAGTTTTTTCTTGCCGTTTCATCGTTTGAAAATGAAATAATCGTGGTCGTTCTACCATGAAAGTTATTCTCTGCCACAATGATTTTAGCTTGCTGCTCATTCACCCCTTTGCGCTCATAACCCCATTTTCTAGCGATTTTAATGGCAGTCTCCACTCCTTCTGCTCCCGTGTTCATCGGTAACACCTTGTCATACCCAAAAAACTCCGTAAGGTATTTTTCAAATGGACCCAAGACATCATTATGAAATGCCCTGGAAGTAAGAGTCAAAATCCCTGCTTGTTCAATCATCGCATTTTTAATTCTTGGATGACAATGCCCTTGGTTAACGGCTGAATAAGCAGAAAGAAAATCATAATATTTTTTTCCTTCCACATCCCAAAGGAAAACACCTTCGCCTTTGGCCAAAACAACAGGTAATGGATGATAATTATGAGCACCATATTTCTCTTCTAATTCAATTGCCTGAGAGCTAGATGTGATTGTCTGCATGTTTTTCTTATTTTTGTATTCTGAATTGTGAACTCTTATCAGCAAAAATAGGATAATTGGCTGTACCTCTAGGCATGAAACCAGAAAAGAACACTCAAAACACCCCTACTTTAACTTCAAAAGATTATTATTTCAATGAAGAAGGCTTGATGGTATTCACAAAACACTATCACTTGAAAAGAGGATACTGCTGCGGAAATGGGTGTAAACACTGCCCTTATACAAAAGGTTGAATTAAAAGGGAATAATTTTAAATCCCTTTGTTGTTAATTCCCAAAAAGTTCCGATATTTGCAGACTCATTACAGAAACGCATACAAATTACGATACTATATCATGGCAAAAGTTTGTGACATTACCGGAAAAAGACCTCGCGTAGGAAACAACGTGTCCCATGCAAACAACAAAACGAAGCGTAGATTTTATCCAAATCTTCACAAGAAGACTTTCTACGTTCCAGAAGAAGACGCATGGATCACACTTAAAGTGTGCACTAAGGCATTGAAGACTATCAACAAAAAAGGTATCTCTGCAGTTTTGAAAGAAGCTCAGGATTCTGGCATGATCGTAATCAGATAATCAAAGTCACGACCTTAAAATTAACACGAAGATGGCTAAGAAAGGAAACAGAGTACAAGTGATTTTGGAATGCACGGAGCATAAGACTTCAGGCATGCCAGGTACTTCAAGATACATCACTACCAAGAACAGAAAGAATACTACTGAAAGATTGGAGTTGAAAAAATTCAACCCAATTCTGAAGAAGGTTACTGTTCATAAAGAAATTAAGTAAATCAGCTCAGGATTATTCCTGTAAAACGAAAAAGATATGGCTAAGAAAGTAGTAGCAACCCTGAAGAAAAAAGACGGTGTAACATACGCTAAGGTCATCAGAGCTGTAAAGTCTGATAAGACTGGTGCTTATACATTCAGAGAAGAAATGGTTCCTTCCACCTCGGTACAGGAAACTTTAAGCAAATAATTGCCTAGTGCATCTTCATGCATTTAAGTCCCTCTGGTCAAAGGTCAGCAGGGACTTTTTCGTTATATTCCGTTTTTAAAACAATCACTATGGGAATTTTTGGTTTCTTTTCTAAAGACAAGAAAGAAAGCCTGGATCAAGGCTTACAGAAATCTAGCGAAAACATCTTTTCCAAACTCAGCAAAGCAGTAGTTGGAAAGTCAAAAGTAGATGAGGAGATTTTAGATGAATTGGAAGAAATCCTCATTACCTCTGATGTCGGAGTCGACACCACTATCAAAGTTATTCGAAGAATTGAAGAGCGAGTAGCTAGGGATAAATACGTCAATACAGAGGAACTCGATAAGATTCTTAAGGAAGAAATTTCTGGCCTGCTAGAAGAAAACAACACGCAAGATTTATTGGATTTCGAAATTCCTGAAGGAAAGAAACCCTATGTGATCATGGTAGTTGGAGTCAATGGAGTCGGAAAGACCACAACCATTGGTAAGCTCGCCAACCTTTTTAAATCAGCTGGGAAATCCGTGGTTCTTGGTGCCGCAGATACTTTTAGAGCTGCAGCAGTTGATCAATTGATGTTATGGGGTGAACGAGTGGGTGTACCTGTCATTTCACATGGAATGAATACAGATCCTGCCTCAGTAGCTTTTGATGCAGTAAAAAAAGGAGTAGACAGTCAAGCAGATGTAGTAATTATTGACACCGCTGGCAGACTACATACCAAAGTCAATTTGATGAATGAATTGGGAAAGATTAAGCGTGTAATGCAAAAGTTTATTCCGGATGCACCTCACGAGATTTTATTGGTATTGGATGGCTCCACCGGACAAAATGCCTTTATTCAAGCTAAAGAATTCACCAAAGTTACTGAGATTACTTCCCTGGCGGTCACAAAACTGGATGGTACCGCAAAAGGAGGAGTCGTAATTGGTATTTCTGACCAATTTAAAATCCCAGTAAAATACATCGGAGTAGGAGAAAAAATGACCGATTTACAATTGTTCAACAGAAAAGAATTTGTCGATTCACTCTTTACAAAAAAATAGCATCCCCATCCTTATCTCATTCAACCTCAGAACTATCTGAGGTTTTTTTTGTTCCAACTATAACCATTTTAATAATTTTATCGTAATTTAATATGATATCATTTTAACATCATAATGAAATGGAAATAACTAAAAAACCTTCGTCTGGATATATATTTATCCTATTGGATCTGGCCTTAATTGCAGGCTCAATAATATCTTTTATCAATTACCTTCCAATCCCGGGAGTGATCGCAACTTTTCTTGCCATTATGATCATACCTGGGTATTTCATCGTGGAACCAAATAAAGCTATGGTTTTACTCCTATTTGGAGAGTACAAGGGAACTGTCAAAGCAAATGGATTTTTCTGGGTCAACCCATTCATGACTAAAAAGAAAATTTCTTTGAGAGTACGAAACTTTGAAAACAAGCCCCTCAAGGTAAATGACAAGATTGGTAATCCTGTTATGATCGGAACGATCGTAGTATGGCAAGTGGAAGACACCTTTAAGGCTACATTTGATGTGGACGACTATGAGAATTTTGTTCACCTTCAAACAGATGCTGCTGTCAGAAAGATGGCAGGTCTTTACCCCTATGATAATTTTGAGGATGAAGAAGCTGAGGTTACGTTGCGCTCTGGAGTAGAAGAGGTAAATCATTCGCTGGAAGCTGAAATCATAGAACGGTTGAACCATGCAGGAATAAAAGTGATTGAAGCCAGAATATCCCATTTGGCGTATTCCTCCGAAATTGCCTCAGCCATGCTTCAAAGACAACAAGCCACTGCCATTGTAGCTGCTAGACAAAAAATAGTAGAAGGTGCAGTAGGAATGGTTGAAATGGCATTGGAAGATTTAAAAATCAAAGACATCATTGAATTTGATGAGGAGAAAAAGGCTGTAATGGTTTCCAATTTGATGGTAGTACTTTGCTCCGATAAGAGCGCTAGCCCAGTCCTAAATGTTGGCACCTTGAATCAATAACCATGAGTTACCAGATTTTCAAAGAGACACAATCCTATAGAGGAAGTTGGGTCATGTATTTGATCCTCCTTACAGAAGTACCTACATTAATTTTAATGTTGGTACTTTTCTTCACTTCAGAGGATCGTCAGGAAGCAGGGATAGCACTTGCTGTGGTATTTATAGTAATCGCACTCAGTTTTGCCTTATTGCTCAATATATCTTTAGAAACCAGAATTGATCATACAGGAATACATTATAGATATTTTCCTTTTATCCAACAATGGAGGTCAATCCCAAAAAATCAGATTTCTTCCGTCAAGGTCATCACATTCAACCCACTTTTTGATTATGGCGGTTGGGGAATAAAAGGAAATAAGTCCACTAAACTCTATAATATCCTCGGAGACGAAGGACTATTAATCGATGCTGGTGAGAGCAAAAAGATATTACTTGGAACCTCCAAACGGAAAGAACTGGAGGTATTTCTAGAAAACTGGAGGGAGGGAGAACATGCCTAAGAAAAAACCATTTGCCTTACGCTTAGATGAAAACATGATGAAAGCTGTAGAAAAATGGGCTACCGATGAGTTCAGAAGTACCAATGGCCAACTTGAATGGATTATCCGAGAGGCTTTAAAAAAAGCGGGGCGTCTACCCAAAGATAAAGAGTAGACTAAAGCTCTGGCTGGTAAAGCAGTTGTTCATTTTCAAAGTCATATAAGGTTAAGGCTCGAAGTTCATAATAGGCTATCCAAAAATCCTTCAAAGAACTGAAGAACGCCCTTTTATTGGTGTCTTTTTCATTTTGGGCAATATTCAAATCAGATATAGTCACATTCCCCGTTTGATACCTATTTAAGGCAATTTGGTATCTTTTTTCGGCTACTTCATCTGATTTTTTGGTTACTTCAATCCGATCTCGAATCATCAAAAAATTCCTGACTTTTGTGAAAATCTCTTGTTCAAAATTAATCCTCTCCTGCTCCACTTCATATTCGGTCAATTGTTGATTTGCCAATGCTTGTGACATCCTTGCCTTATTTCTACCCCAATCCAATATAGGAACTGAAATCCCTAAATTGACCAATGCCTGCGTATTGGGATTTTCGTAAATCCCTCCCCAAGTCAATGCCGCATTATTGTATCCGTAACTCGCATTCAAATTCATACCCAATCTTTGACCTTTGGCATTGGCAACATCCGCCTCCGATTCAAGCATTCTCCTTTCAAACCCCAAGGCTTCAGACCGATGCTGAAAAGCATAATTGATCGCCTCATCAATATCTACATTAAAATCCGGGATCTCATTGGGAGAAAGCAACTTAATCTTTGCATTTTGATTCAATCCTATGTAAGAATTCACTGCCAATGAAGATCGCTCTAGGTCTAATTGAGCCTGAGCCAAATCCTGTTTCGCTTGTAAGGTTTGTAACTCAACTTGCAATAATTTATCCTCGAAAGTGGCTCCTATTTCATACCGCTTTTTCTCGATGGAATATATGTTTTCGGTGTTGGACAGATTTTTAGATGCAATATCAAAATTCACTTGAGCGATTAAATAATCAAAAAACAATTCCGTGACCATCATCGAAATCCTTTCAGCCTCTTCTACGAATTCTCTCTTACTTTCTTCAAATAATAAAGGTTGAATCTTTTTATCCCACTTATAAGGATTATAAGCGAAAATTGGCTGCGATAAATTTACATTTAAAGGAATCCCAGACCAACTCGTTTGAACCTCATTGTCTCCTGCTAAAAAGTTATCAAATCGATTGGTAGAAGTATTCACCGAGACAGTTCCTCCTGTAGGCCCAATTACTTGTTGTAAACCTAAACCAACATCAATAAAGTTTTGATTTACCTCTCTAAACTGGATGGACCCATCAGGTTGCTCCACATTGTTAAAAGCTTGAGAATAAGAAGGGATATTTCCATTAAGCCTAAGTTGTGGATTATAATTTGACTTAAAATATCTATATCCCCAATACCTGTTTTCTCTCCTAGTTTTAGCCCTTAAAGAAGCAGGTGACTGATCTTTGGCCCTTTGGACCATTTCCTCCAATGAATAAGAAATTGAATCCTGAGCATTGGATGGAATGGAGATTAAGAAGGTCAATGCAGAAAAAGTAAAGACGATTAATTTTGAGGAAAAGGGAAAGTCCATAGCTAAGTTTTAAAGAATCAGGTTTTAAGAGCGCTCAACTAAAATAATGATAGTTTGATGGGAAGCAAAAGACATTTTGGGTTCAAATGCTAAAACTTCCTAAAGAGTTAAAAGAAAAGTTAGATCTGGGCTACTACCACAACATTGAGTAACTTGCGGCCTTAATACGAATAGAATGAAGCCCATCATCAGTTTTGTCATCCGGTATATCCCAAGACCTATTTTACAAAAAGTAAGTCCTTTGGTCATGAAGTTTTTCACCCAACTCAATAAGGGAACGGATGTTAATTGTCCTGTATGTAATCATAGCTATAAAAAATTCTTGCCTTATGGAAGAGTGGCCAGGGAAAATGCTTTATGCCCTAACTGCTTAGCTTTAGAAAGACACCGCTTGATGTGGTTATTCCTTCAAAACAAGACAAATTTCTTTTCTGCTCCTTTGAAAGTCCTTCATATTGCGCCCGAACATTGTTTCATTAATCGATTCGAAGCTTTGCCAAACCTGGAATATATTACTGGCGATATTGAATCTCCACTTGCAAAAGTCAAAATGGACGTTCATCAAATTCCTTTTGAGGACAACTCCATTGATGTGGTATTTTGTAATCATGTGATGGAACATGTGAAAGATGACATAAAGGCTTGTTCCGAAATTAATAGAGTACTGAAAAATGAGGGATGGGGAATCATTCAATCCCCAGTTTACGATTTACCTGAAACTATCGAAGATGCCGGTATCACTGACCCTGCTGAAAGAGAACGTGTTTTTGGTCAGCGGGACCATGTCAGAAAATATGGGAATGATTATGCAATAAGACTAAGAAAATCAGGATTAGTTATTGAAGAAAACAACTATGTAAAAGAGCTCTCCGAAGGAATTATCAAAAAAAATGCGTTGCCGGAAAAAGAGATCATTTTCGTCTGTAAAAAAGGCCACTAACCCTTAATTCGTTTTTTAACCCATTCAACTAGTAGGCCTGCACCATAGGAACATAATTGAATAATCGAGGTAATTAAACTAAGCCCACCTACTGAGAAGGACTTATAACGAATACTTGATTCTATCAGTACAGCTAAGGACCATCCGACCAGCAACAGCAATTGAATATGAAAAACAGGTAATTCGAACAGCCCAGTGAATACCATACTGGTCAAAAAAATTAAAAAAAGACTCGGTAGCCAATGAACCAATTTGATAGCATCTGGGTGAAACCTTGAGACGTTCACTCTATTTCGGCCAAATGAAAATGCTTGTTTAGAAAAGGAAACTAAGGTGTTTTTCCTTTTATGGTATACAAAAGCCTCTTCCACCAATTCCAATCGAAACCCTTCCTTTTTAATTCGGATACTCCATTCTATATCCTCTCCTTGATTTGGATCCAAAAAACCCTTGGTAGATTCGAAAACAGTACGAGATACCCCCATGTTAAATCCTCTCGCTTGATACTTTGTAGGGTCCTTTAATTTTCCTCTGATTCCTCCGGTAGTCCAAAAAGAGGTCATAGCAAAATCCATTGCTTTCTGTAAGGAATTGAAATCCCTATCAGCTGCATCAGGACCTCCAAAAGCATCTAAACCCCTAACTTGAATCGCCTTTTTGAGTAACTCTAAGTAGTTTTTTGGCAATAGGACATCAGAATCCAGAATCACAAAAAAATCTCCTTTCGCCAAACGCATCCCGTCATTTCTGGCAAATCCTTGCCCTCGATTTTCTCCAAAATGATAATGGATATCAAGTTTATTCTGGTACTGATCGATTACACTTTTTGAAGTAATAGAAGAACCATCTTCCATGACAATCACTTCAAATTCCTGTTCTGTCTGTTGAACTAAACTTGATAATAGATCGGCAAGTTCTTCAGGACGGTTATACACCGGTATGACAACCGAGAAAAACATCAGTAATCAAAATTAAGCTCTTCGTCTATTTTATATTCGGCTTCTTTGGACTGATTAGAAGTCATCAACTCTGCAATAAATCCAGTCACAAACAATTGAACTCCTATAATTAATGCAACCAATGCTAAGAAAAACAGGGGTTGTTCGGTAATTTCACGTACCTCAAACCCTTTACTTAGTCCATAGACCTTTTGAAATATAAGCCAGCAGGTAATTACAAAGCCTGAGAAAAATGATAAAGAGCCTAATAACCCAAAAAAGTGCATGGGCTTCTTTTTGTATCGATGTACAAAAGAAACTGAAATTAAATCTAGAAACCCATTGAGAAAGCGCTCAATACCAAACTTGGAATACCCATATTTTCTAGCCTGGTGTTGAACAATCTTTTCTCCGATCTTGGGATAGCCATTCCATTTTGCGAGCAGAGGAATGTATCGATGCATTTCACCATAGATATGAATATTCTTCACGACCTTTAGTCGATAGGCTTTAAGCCCACAATTAAAGTCATGCAATTTAATTCCTGATATCCATCTTGTGACAGCATTAAAAAACCTAGAAGGTATCGTTTTGGTAATCGGATCATGCCTTTCTTTTTTCCAGCCGGAAACTACATCAAAACCACCTTCTTTGATCAAGGTATATAATCCTGGGATTTCATCTGGACTATCTTGCAGGTCCGCATCCATTGTAATTACCACCTCACCGGACACTTTTTGAAATCCTGCATCCAAGGCCGCGGACTTACCATAATTCCTAGTGAAATTTAAGCCCTTTACAAATTCATTCTTTTCAGATAATCGATTAATGACAGACCAAGAGTCATCCGTACTTCCATCGTTGATAAAGAGTATCTCATAAGAAAAGCCGTGGTCATCCATCACACGGCTAATCCATTGAGTTAATTCATTGAGAGATTCCTCTTCGTTAAATACAGGAACGACTATGGAAATTTGAGGCATATTTTAATAATCCAGAGACTTATCTCTTTTTTTGAGAATAGCAGCTAAAATTAATGCAATAATAGCGTAGATAATAATCCCTATCCCAAAACTGGTCAATTGACCTTTAAGGGTAAATTGATTGGTAGTATTTTCTCTTATTTCTTCCAGTTGACCTGGAGGAAGTGAGTCAGGAGAAGCTCCAAAATTCTCCATCATTTTTAAACTATTTTCAAATGCAAGGTCACCCAAAACGCCTGGTAAGGATGGGTCTATTACATGAAAAAGCAAAATCTGTCCAATAAGACTTATGATACCGGAAATAAGAATGGCTATAAAGCTAAAATTAAAGGCAGTCCCAAAAGTCATAAAACCACCAATTTCAGTCCTGTACTGTCTACCAAAATAGATGATCAATCCAAAAAAGACTACCAAAGCGATTAAACCAAACCAAGCGGAACCTAATAACGTGGCATCAATAAAGTAAGCAATAAAAGTCAATGCAAGCGATATCAAGCCAATCGTTAATCCTGGTTGAATAGCCGCTTTAAAAGGAGATTGTTGCTCTTCCATAATTTTCTAATTAGGGTTTTTTCTCAAAATAATTGAAATAATAATAGTAAAAAAAAGACCCGGTACGATTTTCCAAATAGCATCATTTAGAGCGACATCAGAAATCTTCATTGCCTTTACGCTTTCAAGTGTTGCTTTGTAGGAATTATCTCCTACCTGAGAAACGATCGTTTCTTTACTTGTTACTAAAGTATCAATTTTAGAAGACTTTATTAGCTCAAAAAGAGTAGGGTCGAAAGATAAAATCAGGTAAATCCCAATAAAAGAAAGAATTGCGATAATCATATACGCAACAAAGCCTACGCTCATTCCTTCTGCAAAAGATATATAACCATGGTTGGAGTAATCCTTAAAATACCGTAAAGCCAAATAAATAGAAATAGGCACAATTACATACCCAAAAATTAAATTTAAGGTAGTGGGATCTTCATTGAAAAAGGAAAGAGTAATAAAGGAAATAACACCTAAAACCCCTCCTAGCACACCAAATAGGTAAGCAGATTTGAAATACCTATTCATCGACTTTGATTAACTCTCCTTTCTGAATCACATATTTAACTTTTCCTGTAAGCTCTTTACCGAACCACGGGGAATTAAAAGAATTGGATTTATTGGATTTCCTATCAAACAACCATTTTTCATTTGGATCAAAGATCGTCCATGCTTTATTCTCTTCATCAATGATAGAAAGTGGACCAGTTGTCATTTTTTCAATCAATAATGGCCATGTCAGTTCGTCTTGTAGTTTCACCAACGCAGGTAAAAATGTTTGTAGGCCCACCATCCCAAAAGATGCCAAGTCAAATTCCATAAACTTGGAATCGAAATCTTGAGGACGGTGATTAGAAACCAGTGCGTCAATGGTTCCATCTTTTAAACCTTCTATTAATGCTTGTCTATCTGATTCACCTCTAAAAGGAGGTCTAACTTTGTAATTAGCATCAAAAGTCATCAGGTCTTTATCTGTAAAGAGCAATTGGTATATGGATACATCACAGGAAATGTTTAATCCCTGAGCCTTGCCTTTTCTAATTAAGTCCACACCCTTAGCTGTACTGACAGTCTGGAAGTGAACCTTCCCTCCAGTGTAATTCAATATTTCCAAATTTCTTTGAATGGCAACGTCTTCTGCTAAGCTTGGGATTCCTTTCATCCCCAGCATGGTAGAGTTTTCACCCTCATGCATTTGACCAAAAATAGCCAATAAAGGATCATACGCATGGTCAAAAAGAACTCCGTTAAATTTCTGTAGATACTGAAGGATTTTCATGTATCGATCACCATTAGCCAGTGTTTTGGTACCTTCACCAAATATGGTCACACCAGATTGATGATACATGTCTAATATTTCGGTCAGATCTTCTCCTTCATTATTCTTCGTCACTGCTCCTTGCACCAAAATATTCAATGGATATTTTTTTGCCTTGTTTAGTACAAAATCTACTTCATTTTTACTTTGAATTACAGGATTGGTATTAGGTAACAACACGGCAGAAGAAAACCCACTGCTCATCAACGTCTCACAAAGAGATTCCACCGTTTCTTTGTATTCAAAACCTGGATCTCCTACCATACATCTTAGATCTACCCAACCTTGGGACACCATCATTGCAGAAGCATCTATTACTTCTGTGGGTTGTATGTTATTTTGATCTGATGCGGGAAGGAGTTCACCGTCGTGAAAAATAAAATCCTGGGCTTTTTGAACTCCTGAAGGAGTTATCAATTTTAATCCTTGAAATAGAATTGACATGAACTTTTTTCTTTGCTACAAAACTGCAACAATATTCTAAAAATGAAAAATAGAAATTGAATTGTATTAAACAAAAACTTCTGCGTTGAGCGGAGTCACTACCCGTATTTAGTTAGAAGCTAGCTATACAAGGTTCGAGACATGAGAATCCTGAGGACTAGAAGAGAAGAGTAACAACAAAAAAAGCCAGCTGGATAGCTGGCTAGGTAAAAGGGAAGGGATGGGTTTTGCTCCCTGTGGGGCTGAAAACACAAAAGC
>NZ_JAFIDJ010000036.1 GCF_017051705.1 Algoriphagus lutimaris
GCCGCAGGCCGACGTGGTGATCGCGCTCGGCGCGCACCTCGACCTTTTCTCCACGCAATTCCGCCACGGCCTGATCGGCCGCGACGCCCAGCTCATCCACCAGAGCGCGGTGGGCACCGACATCGGCGTGGTCTTCCCCGTCGCGCAGGCGGTCGTGGGCTCGACCGCGAGCTTCATCGAAGGCATGGCTTCCCGGCTCAAGGGCCGGTGGGAGTGGGTGGACGTGCCGAAGCTGCGCGCCGACTGGGATGCCGAGAGGAACAAGCTGCTTCGAAGCGACGCCGTC
>NZ_JAFIDJ010000037.1 GCF_017051705.1 Algoriphagus lutimaris
GGTCCTCGGGCCGCCGCCGGAAGCGACGTCGCGCGTCCTTGAGCGCATTGGATCCGATAGAAATGACCCAGGTACGAAAGCTCGCCCCGCCGCGGAACCCGGCAATCTTTCGGAACGCGCGGAAGAACGTGTCCTGGACCAGGTCGTCCACGTCGTCGCCCGCACCCGCAGCGGCCAAGTACCTCGCCACCGCCTGCGCATGCCTCCGCACGAGCTCGGCGGCTGCCGCTTCGTCGCCCCCTCGCCACGCCTCGATGAGCTCTGCGTCGGAGGGCGATGTCATCT
>NZ_JAFIDJ010000038.1 GCF_017051705.1 Algoriphagus lutimaris
CGAGCACTCGGGACGGAGGTCTCTCCTGCCGGCCCGGGCCGTCGTTCTCACGACCGGCGGAGCCGGACAAATCTATGCCCGGACGACCAATCCGGCGAATGCGACCGGCGACGGCGTCGCGATGGCGCTTCGTGCCGGGGCCGTCCTGCAGGACATGGAGTTCGTCCAATTCCACCCCACGGCCCTGTACCTGCCTTCGAGCCCGCCCTTTCTGCTGTCAGAAGCGATGCGCGGAGAGGGGGCTCAATTACGCAACAGCAAGGGCGAAGTCTTCATGCAGCGCTA
>NZ_JAFIDJ010000039.1 GCF_017051705.1 Algoriphagus lutimaris
CGTGACTTGCGGGAATGCTTGTTAATCCAGGCAACGCACCTGGGTATTGACGATACGATCATCACCAATATCATCGGTGATCATCTGCCGGATCTGGAAAAGAAAAATTACAAGGTCATTTGCAAATCCCTCAAAAAAAGCATGGATGAGGTGGTTGCCGCCATTAACATCATCAAGATCATGGAACCCAAGCCCGGCCGGCAATTCAGCGATGAAACACCTCAATATATCAATCCGGATATATACGTCTATAAACTGGAAAACGAATTTGTCATCATGCTCAAT
>NZ_JAFIDJ010000040.1 GCF_017051705.1 Algoriphagus lutimaris
CTCGTGCTGGCAAGTCCAGCGCCGCGCGGTGACGAGCACGGCGAGCTCTTTTAGCTTGGGCGGGAGCTTGCCCTGCCAGCGCAGGAACTCGCCGAGCTTCTGCACCCGGCTCGCCAGCTCGGGGTTATGGATGAGCGCGATGAACGGGCCGCGTACCTCGCCACGCGGGCCGGCGGTAATCTCGGCGGCGACTGCGCGCTGCGCGGCGTTCATCTGTTCTGGCGTGAGCTTCGGGAAGCGTTGTGCCATGCTTGGGCGATGATGGCCGACCTGATCCTCGTCGT
>NZ_JAFIDJ010000041.1 GCF_017051705.1 Algoriphagus lutimaris
ATGATCCATAAATGCACAAGGACCATAATCAATCGTTTCACCACTGACTGTCATATTGTCTGTATTCATTACGCCGTGAATAAAGCCAACACGCATCCAATTGATCACTAACTCACATTGTTTTTTCATTAATAAATTCAATAAATCTAATGCTTTTGTTTTAGAATCTTTGATTTCAGGATAATGACGATCAATTGTGTAGTTAAACAAAGTTTTAAGATCATCAGCATTTTGAGTAGCTGCAATATATTGAAAAGTTCCAACCCGTATATGACTAGAGGCT
>NZ_JAFIDJ010000042.1 GCF_017051705.1 Algoriphagus lutimaris
CAGGTGCAGACGGTGCTGATGGCGACTCCGCATATGAAGTCGCAGTAGCTAATGGGTTTGTAGGAACTGAAGCCGAATGGCTCGCATCTCTTGAAGGAACAGATGGAGCGGACGGTGCAGACGGTGCTGATGGCGACTCCGCATATGAAGTCGCGGTAGCCAATGGATTTGTAGGAACTGAAGCCGAATGGCTCGCATCTCTTGAAGGTGCTGATGGAGCCGATGGATTAGATGGTGCCCCAGGTGCAGACGGTGCTGATGGCGACTCCGCATATGAAGTCG
>NZ_JAFIDJ010000043.1 GCF_017051705.1 Algoriphagus lutimaris
GACCACGGTGCTGACGGAGCCGTTCGACCACTCGGCCGCCGGCTGGACCTGGTCGCCGGACGGCCAGACGATCGTGTTCCACGCCGAGGCGCGCGGGCGCACGAACCTGTACGCGCTCCCGGCCTCCGGCGGAACGCCGCGCGAGATCCTGCGCGGAGGGACGACCAGCGGGGCCGAGGTCACGCCCGGCGGCGAGGTGGTCTTCCAGCACCACGGCCTCGACTCACCCCCGGAGATCGGCGCCGTGCGGCTCGACGGCAGCGGGATGCGGCGGCTGACCCG
>NZ_JAFIDJ010000044.1 GCF_017051705.1 Algoriphagus lutimaris
AGACACGGAAGTGGCCGTAAACTCCACCCTTCGTCCGTCTTTCTGTACTGTTGCCACCCGTTTACCTGTCATCAGGTCATGCAGTGCCGCACGGGCAGCGGCAAGTTCTTCCTGTCGCGTCATTCATCCTCTCCGGATAAGGCACGGGCGTAATCTGCCAGTGTTTTCTTGTTGGTTGCTGCACCATCCTCTTCCTGCAGGCTCGCCAGCAGCGCACTGAGATCCAGCTGCCAGCGGGAAATACTGATGCGCAGCGCCGCCAGCGCATAAACGAAGCAGTCG
>NZ_JAFIDJ010000045.1 GCF_017051705.1 Algoriphagus lutimaris
ATTTGTGTTACCTCATTCTGATTAGATAACCACCTGTCCCATTTACTCATCTTTTTCGCCCTCATAATATTTTCTATACTCATCAAGTGTTGCGTTCTGTTTGATTATGTATGCTCTTATGTGGGCAAAATTCTTAGCTAATACTTCGTAATCGTCATCACTCAAACCAAAAAGGACTGGATCCTTTCCGCTTTCTTTCATCTTAGCAAAAACCTCTTCTGCATTTTCTGAAGTAATGATGATGAAGTTTAACTCATCCATCTTTGGTGTTTCAGCGTTAGG
>NZ_JAFIDJ010000005.1 GCF_017051705.1 Algoriphagus lutimaris
TAAAAGAAGCCGTAAAAACCTCAGACATCGCGGATGCAGCTTTTGCTTTCGTTTCCGGAATGCTCAATAAATCAACTGGAAACATGATCAATGTGGACGGTGGATTGGCTCCAGCTTTCCCTAGATAATCAGAAAGTCCCCACTATGAAAATCAAAAAAGGCATACAAAAAAATGTATGCCTTTTTTTGCTCTAATTTTATTGATCTTTTATTTCATAGGAGAAAAAGGAAGAGTAGTAAAAAAGCTTACATCTACTTTCTCCACTATTTTACCGTTTTCCTCAGAAGCATCTCTAGCTGCAACCCAATCTGGGTCTTTTAAAAAATTCTGAAATGCAGCTTCAAATTTAGCTTTGTCTTGATGACCTAATAAATAAACAAGTTTCGGCTGTTTCCCCTCCTTTTCAGAAGTAATCCAATAAGGATAATTCTTTAAACCTTGACGTTCAAAAAGCTCTTGCGTATGGTCTTTGAACCTAGCGAGAAGATTATCAATTTTCCCATCAAAACAGGTATAAACCCTCAATTGAAAAACACCACTTTTGCTAGGCATAGGCATTTCATTTAATCCAGGGGCCAAAGTCATAAAGGTTTGATCTATTTTGGAAACCAATGCTCCATCTACAATGGACTCTTGGTAAGCCTTTTTCCATTCCGGATCATTCATAAACTGATTCCACATTCTATCTCTTGCTTCTTCATCCGGATACCCCAAGATATAGGTCAAAGAATTATCATGATTTTCTACCGGCACAAAATAAGCCACGTTTTCCATCCCGCTCTTTTCAAATAAAGCCACTGTATGGTCCTGAAATCTTTTGATCAAATCAGGCAACTTACCTGGATTGGCGTAGTATTTCCTGATTTCGAAATAATTAGACTTAATATTTGCTGCTTGCTGGCAAAATGCACACAAGCTAAAAAGTACTCCTAAAAGAGTCAATAACGATATTTTTTTCATGGGTTCATTGGTAAGAATGTAAAAGTTTAAGATAAAGGATTATTTTTTCCAGGCTTTAATCAAACCAGGGATCATCACCAATGCAATGATCATAAGACCAAATGACTCTCTGGATTCTTCCATGAAGTCATTTTTCATGCTGAGATTGTGCTGTTCTACCTCCTGAGAAACCCAATCCCCTACATGGCCTTGCCAATAATATGCCGCACCGATAATACAGGCAGTCACTACCACTGTCAAAGGTATTTTAGGAAATATACCCCTAAAACCCATTAAGCAGAAAATAATTGCTACCACATAAATACTCACCCAGATTTCAGGGTCTGGGTCATTGAATTGCCAAAAGGCAAATAAGGCGAAAAGGACTACCCAAAGTCCATAATACACTTTATTAAAAGTCATGATAAAATGGTTTTTGATCAAATCTACTGAAAACGATGAATTTTATTTAATTTAATCCTGTGAATGGTATAGAAATAATTAAGCAAGGATATACCTACAATTATTACCTACTTATGATGTTGATTTTTAAGAGAATTTCTATTCTTGTTTTATTACTATTGAACTGGGGATTAGTTTTTGCCCAAGATCAAGACTCTACTTCGATTAACTATCCTGATAGCATTCAAAAACCAGTAATATTTTTTAATGACACTTTATTCTTCATTGCCAATAAAATAGGCCCATTCTCTCCCTCTGAAAGAGCCCAAAACTTTAGCAGCAAACTAGATCTTCTTCTAGAGACAGATGCGTTTGATACTACACTTTTAGGTACTACTCAAGATGACATTGCCATCGAAATTTGGCATGGAGAAATAATTTTAGGAAGCGTAACACAAGAGGATGCCTCCTATTTTAAAAAAGACCAAAGCAAGCTTGCTCAAGAATATCTAGAAGCGATCAAAGATTCTTATAGAAGAAATCATAAAGATCGTTCCCTCATACAAATTATCACTCGAACAGGAATGCTTTTCGGGGTGATTTTAGTGGTAGTCTTATTGGTGTATTTAATTAATAAAGGCATCAATCGTACTATTGATTTTATTCTTTCCAAATGGCATAAATATTTCAAAGGAATTAAAATTAAAGACTTTGAATTACTCTCTGCAGAACGTGAAGAAAGCCTCCTGAAATCATTGATGAGGATCGTCAAAATTATCCTCATTATCATTTTGTTGTACCTCACTCTCCCAATTGTATTCAGCATTTTCCCTGCTACCAAAAATCTTGCAGGACTCTTACTGGGTTATATTACTAATCCTTTGAAATCCATTTTCAACTCCCTCCTGCAATATATTCCCTACATGTTTATGATCATCGTGGTGGTGATTATCACTTATTACATAGGGCAATTTGTGAATTTCATATCGGGTGAAATAGGGAGGGGTAATTTAAGTATTCCAGGTTTTTATCCAGAATGGGCAAAGCCCACTTTCAATTTGGTAAAAATCATTATTTATGCCTTCGCATTCATAGTGATTTTCCCTTATTTACCTGGCTCAGATTCTCCCGCCTTTCAAGGGGTCAGTGTGTTCTTAGGCTTGCTAATCTCTTTAGGCTCCTCCTCAGCAATCAGCAATATTATTGCCGGCTTGGTCATCATTTATATGAGGGCATTTAAAATCGGAGATCGGGTAAAAATCGGAGATACTACTGGAGATGTTATAGAAAAAACTATGCTGGTCACTCGCCTTCGAACCATCAAAAATGAAGAAGTCACCATCCCAAACTCTGCTATTTTGAATGGGAATACCATCAATTATACGGTGGAAGAAAATAGCTCAGGTTTAATTTTACATAGCACAGTAACCATAGGGTATGATGTACCATGGCGGAAAGTTCATGAGCTCTTGATCGGAGCTGCATTGAAAGTGGACACGATTATCAAAGAGCCTAAACCGTTTGTTCTACAGACAAGTTTGGATGATTTTTATGTGAGCTATCAAATCAATGCCTACACCATCGAGACTAAAAAAGCTGCTAAAAGCTACTCCGATTTACATGCCAGTATTCAGGATGCTTTTACAGAAGCTGGCGTAGAAATTATGTCTCCACATTATCGGGCAAACAGAGAAGGAAACGATTTAACAATCCCTCCAAAATACATCCCTGAGGAAACTCCTCCAAAAGCCCCTAATACCCCACTTCCATCTAACCCTGAGAACATGGAATTTAAACCATCAGACAGAGGGGAAGAACCAGAAGACTCAACCTATAGCTAATTCCGTTTTATGGTAACCATTTTCCAAGCAGTAACTGAAGCTGATCTCCAAGGGATTTTAGACCTTCAAGAAGAAAACCTAGTACAAAATATTTCAGAATCAGAGAAAAATGAACAAGGGTTTGTCAGAGTTCAGCATCATTTAGAATTGTTGAAATCACTGAACTCCATCGAATCTCATATCATCGCAAAAGATGGGGATCATGTGGCAGCCTATTTTCTTGCGATGACCAAAATGTCCAGAAATGATGTACCTATGTTGGTCCCCATGTTTGAGCAATTTGACGAACTTTATCACCAAGGAAAGAAAGTAAGTGAATACAATTATATGGCCGTAGGCCAAGTTTGTGTCGGCAAAAAATACCGAGGACAAGGATTGTTTTTTAATTGTTATGAAGCCTTTCGGAATGCCTTTGAAAAGGACTATGATTTTGCGATAACAGAAATTTCCATTTCAAACACCAGATCCTTAAAAGCACATCAAAAGGTAGGATTTAAAGTGATCCATACCTTCAAGGATGAATATGAAACCTGGGCGATTGTAGTTTGGGATTGGGGTAAAAATTAATCCTATTTCAATTTCACTCTCATCAATTCTCCATCAGCAGTGATGTACAAATAATCTTCATTGGTGTCAAAAGTACAGTTGGAGGTAGCTCTTTCTGTTTTGATCGTGCCCAAATGATCTCCATTGGGACTGATGATTAAGATTCCTCCAGGCCCACTCGCAAACAAATTCCCACTACTATGAACAGCCATTCCATCGGGAAGTCCAGGATTAGCATCTCCTACCAAATCACTCACGTCCAAAATCATTTTCCCTGAACTCACATTTTCATTCTCATCCAAGTCAAAAGCATAATATCTTGCTTTGAGTGGATCAGATTGCGCTACATATAGTTTTTTTCCATCAGGACTTAACCCGATTCCATTTGGACGGGAGAGAGAATCTATCTGCAAAGTCAAATTCCCCATAAAATCAATCTGATAAACACCCTGAAATTCCAGCTCCTTGGTGTCCCATTCATCCAATCCATATGGAGGGTCTGTGAAAAACAAATTTCTATTTTCACTTTTTACCAAATCATTAGGGCTATTAAACTTCTTCCCTTCGTATGTATCCGCCAACACCTCAAAAACAGGACTAGGTTCTGAAATATCGCTCACCATTTTGGCAACTTGCCTTGCCCCATGTTGGCATAGCATTAACTTTCCATCTACATCCAAAATCAGCCCATTCGCCCCTGGCTCTCTTTTGTTTGTTTCACTTCCAAAATATCCAGATGGTTCCAAGTAAACCTCTAGGCTATCTGATGCTGTCCATTTCCAAATCTTATTTTCAGGCACATCAGTAAAGATTAATGCTTGCTGATCTTCTAGCCATAAAGGTCCTTCAGACCAGTCAAATCCTGAAGCAATTACCTCGATTTTAGAATCAACAGGGATTAACACATCCATAGCCCCACTTAATCTTTCGATGGAACCTATCGTTTCAAAATTTGACACCAAAGAATTCATTCTTTCGGAATCCATCTTCTTTTCAGGTGAGTTACAAGCCAATACAAATAGGGAGAAAAAAATAATGGGAAGAGACTTTTTCATGGTTGGATTTCTAAAATTCTAATCTCCAATTTATTAAATCCTTTTGATTTGTCCTTATAAGACTTTCTAAGGAAGAATCATGAAAAACGATTATAAGCCAGTCGATCTGGACTCTGCCCCTCTTTTCTGAATCAAGTTTTTTCGAACATCCATTTTGCGGTAGAACCCAATGGGATCTGCAGCTCCTCCCAATTGAATCCTAGCCTCTCTTACCAGAGGGCGAACATCCCTTTGAAATGCATCTTGCAAGCATTCCTGTGCTCCTACCACATCACCCTCCATCTGACAATTGGTCATTTTTTTCCTATTGACCAATAATGCTTTGGTATAACTGATGCTGATCATTTCAAGGGCCTGCATCAAATCTTCCAATGGATCCTTGGTATTATGGCTTGCATCAATCATCCAAGAAATACTTTCCCATACCTGGGCTCCATCTTCAGAACCTGAGATCAGCTCACAAAAAATCAAGAACAATTGATAAGGCTTAATACTCCCAGTAGTTAAGTCATCATCTCCATATTTACTATCGTTGAAATGGAAACCTGCTAACATGTCTTGATACATCAAGGTAGCCACAATTTGTTCAATATTGGTATTAGGCAAATGGTGTCCTAAATCCACCAACACCTTAGCTCGGTCTCCTACTGATTTACATAGCAAGGAGGAGGTTCCCCAGTCTGGAATAATGGTATGGTAAAAATTAGGCTCATAGGGCTTGTATTCCAATAGCAACTTCCAATCTTCTGGCATAGCCTGATAGATTTCAGACAAGGATTCTTGCGTCCATTGCAATGAATTTCTCAAACTTGCTTGTCCTGGAAAATTACTTCCATCTGCTAACCATACAGTCAGGCCTTTACTCCCTAGTTTCTTCCCAATTTCAATCACTTCAATATTATGTGCGACAGCTTGGTCTCTCACCGATTTTTTCGCATTCCCAAGTGATCCGAGTTTATAACTTTCTAGCTGCCCATAATCTTGAAAAGTGTTGCTATTCATGGCATCAAAGCTGATTCCTAAGGATTCTGCTTTCGATTGAATAGCCGTATAGTCACTTGGAATATCCCAAGGAATATGCAATGAAACGCTATTTGTTTTTTGGGTCAAAGTCTTCAATAGGCCAATATCCTCAAGTTTCTCTTCCAAATCTCTTGGTTCACCTCCAATACCAAAGCGACCAAACCTAGTACCACCTGCTCCTAAGGCCCAACTGGGTATAGCAATTTGAAATGCTTTGATTTTTTCAACTAATGCATTGACATCATTCCCTCCTTTAGAGAGTTGGTTATCTATAAAACCTAACTCATCCCGATGGGTAGAATACACGGATTGATTATATTCTTGTAATTGCTCGAAACTTAATTTCATAGCTCTTCAGGTTGATCTTCCTTCTTTTTATTGATCCAAAAGGGTGCTGTCCCAAACCAAAGGAACATTCCTATAGTCATGTAAAGATGGCTGGAATCAAGGGAAATTATTGATTTAAAGTACATCAAAGGCGGCACTATGGTCAGCACAAGGGCTATGTATGATGCGATTTTAAGTGAAGTTTTCATGCAAATTTTGTTCGAAGTGCTGGAAACTGGATTTTGGAAAACACAACAAATAGGCTGACTGCTATAAACCAACCAGGAAGCCCTAAAAAGAAAATTTCAAGTCCATAGAAGTAATTTAAAAGCCAGCAACTAATTAGTGTAATCAACCAAGCAGCTAAAGCTGGCCAAGTAAATGCCTTTTTGTTATTCAGAGCCTGTTCTGGCTGAAAGCCAAATTTCTCAGCGAAGTAAAAATCTGCAAAAATGACAGCTCCCATCGGCATCAATACCAAACCATATAACGCCACAAAATCCAACAATTTCATAACCAAAGCAGGGAAGCAAGCAGCTACACTGGTAATACCTCCCACAATTGCGGTGATTTTCCAGGTTTTGGTTTTAGGGAAAATTCCTTGCAAAGCCAATCCCGCTCTATAAATAGTAGGATTTGCAGTCGTCCAACCTGCCACCACTACGCACACTGCTCCCGCCACTCCTGCTGCTTGAAAAGCAATAGGCCCTGGGGCAAATTCCTGAGAATTGACATTGGTTTGGAGGAAGACAGCATACAATATTCCAGAGGCAATCCATGCAACAAAATGACCTATGTACATTCCAGCAAAGGATAAAAATCCATATTTCCAAGATCTGGCATAACGCAAAATTGTTAGATCAGACATCCCTATATGCATGGCCATATTACAGAACCAACTGAAAAATATCACATGCCAGACGGTGAATTTTGAAATCCCAGGAAGAGGAACTCCAGTCCAAATCACCTCTTTCGCTGCTACCACAAACTCATCAAATGAATGAACTCCTAATTGAGGTAAGGCTGCAAATGCGGCAGAAATGAAAATCAAAATCATCCAGGGAGCCATGACATTTGCAAACTTGGCTACTTGATTATAACCTCTAATCGCAACCATTGTGATTACTGCCCCCATAATCATCACCGCCACTATCCAACCAGGAGTTTTTGGATACCAGTCTGTCAAGGTTGGCATTTCTAAACCAAAAGGAATTCCCACCGCAGTGGCAGACACCGCTATCATGGATCCTGCCAAAAAACAAAACATCAATGCATTGATGAAATTATACAGTGAAACAACAGATTTACCAGTGATCCTTTCTAATTGGTAATAAAGTGTAAGTCTTTTCGAGGCAGCAATTGGACCAGTCATTAATCCCCAGCTCAGGACTGCCAAAAGATTCCCAATAAACAAACCTACGATAAGATCAGTAGCCGTGACTCCATGTGCAACAAATAAGGGACCTATGACAAATTCCGTACCTGCTGTGTGCTCTCCTGCGTACATTCCAAGAAAGCTCTTACCAGATTTCAGTTCACTTGTTGGAACAGGGGTTCGCTCGTATTCGTTAACTTGATTAACTATTTTTTTAAATAATTTTTGATCACTCATATCAGCAGGTAAAAAATCCAAAATTAACCTGTCAACTATCCTGTTGCATCCTTGAAATTTGATAAAAGATAGAATAAAAGCCAAAAGCAGTTTCCCTTCCATCCTCATTTCCTTAAATTGTACCTTGAAAATTAACTTTAGGATAATGGGCTAAAATTGGCTTGAAGTAACAAAAACGACCCATTTCAAGACAGCACAGGACACCAAAAAGTCTGGGTTACCCCATATTCAACCTATTAAAATTGAAATTGTAAATGACTACGAATACAAAAGAATTCAAGCATGTCAGCTTTTTATGGGATGATAAAAAGGTTGCTGCTTTGGAAGGAAACGAAGTTGACCTATTAATCTATAGATCCAATATCCTGGGTGCAGACCTCCGTATCACCAACTACGGCGGGGGCAATAC
>NZ_JAFIDJ010000046.1 GCF_017051705.1 Algoriphagus lutimaris
GAATCTCGGCAAACTTGGATTTTGATAAACGAGACAATCCAAATATTCCAACCAGAGGATTTCATTTTCAAAATCACTTGAAAAGAAGTTGGGGATTGAATCCTGCTTCAGGAAATTTCACTCGCTTTGATACCGAATTGGCTTTGTACTGGTCATTTAAATATCCTTCTCGAGTGGTTTGGGCTTCCCGATTTGGTGCAGGTAAAAACTGGGGGGATTTTGAGTTCTTCCAAGGGCAAATCCTCGGAGGCATGGATAATCTGAGGGGTTTCAGACGCTATC
>NZ_JAFIDJ010000047.1 GCF_017051705.1 Algoriphagus lutimaris
CCCCGTGCACCCACATCCCGTGCCGCCGGGCCACCTCGGCCAGCCGGGTCACGTGGGGGCCGTCCAGGGGCTCGGCCGCCTCGCGCATCTGGGGCGCCGAGCCCTGCCGCGGCCACACTTCGGGCAACGCGGCGAGGTCCACCCCCGCCGCCGCGGCCTCCTCGAGAAGGGCCGTGACCTGCAGGAAGTTGGCCTCGGGATCCTCGCCGGTGTTCGTCTGGCAGAGCGCGATGCGCACGGCCACGATGCTACGTCCCTCGAATGGAAGCGTTTGACATCCCC
>NZ_JAFIDJ010000048.1 GCF_017051705.1 Algoriphagus lutimaris
TAAAAATTGCCATCCCAACAGCATTGCATATTGATGCTCTCGGAATATCAATGAAGGAAACACTTGATAAATGCAAAGAGATTCTTGGCGGAGAAACCATAATTGCATCTACTCGTCGCGAACCGCTTTCATCCGGCACAGTATCAAGGTATTTTATGCGCGCACGAAAAGCATCAGGTCTTTCCTTCGAAGGGGATCCGCCTACCTTTCACGAGTTGCGCAGTTTGTCTGCAAGACTCTATGAGAAGCAGATAAGCGATAAGTTTGCTCAACATCTTCT
>NZ_JAFIDJ010000049.1 GCF_017051705.1 Algoriphagus lutimaris
CGTTGTTTGTGAAGAACTGCTTCTACTTAAATTACTAGGCAGTCGCACGTTCTTAGCTCATGTTGCGTGTTCGACTATTGATCTCGAAAGCGTTGGTCTTTTTCTAAGACTAATCTTCGTTATCGAGAGACTACTCATTAGAATCTAGCCGATTCTTTACATTTTGAACGTAAAAGGAGCCTCTAGAGGTATTGATGGACCTCTAGGCAACTAGATCTTGCTGGTAACCAACTATATTCATTAATGTATGTTATGAAAGATTTTAGTCCCTCATCTTATG
>NZ_JAFIDJ010000050.1 GCF_017051705.1 Algoriphagus lutimaris
GTCACACTTATTCAGCAAAAAAACCAAAAAGTCAAATAAAACAAACATAACAGTCAACTATTAACAGAAAAATAGCAGAAAGTCCCCCAAATGGCCACCGAAAGGCTCAATTAGGCTATAATTTGGGCAAAAAAAACACCATTCTGGGGCCTAAAAACCCCTAAAAATGAACAATTTTACATTTATTGACCCAAAATTACAACAAAATCCTAGGAAATGTAATGTAAGTCATGAAAAATGCCTAAAAAATGAACATACATAGACTTTAATCTGTGCTTGG
>NZ_JAFIDJ010000051.1 GCF_017051705.1 Algoriphagus lutimaris
TATCACGTCCTTCCTCGCCTCTGAGAGCCTAGGCATCCCCCGTGCGCCCTTATTCACTTACTCTACTTTTGTACTTTAAAAGTACTTCTGTTACAATTTCTGCTCAACATGTCAATGAACTTGTTACTACGCGTATGTAGTACATGTTTGAAGTATGTAAGGCTCCTGAGTGACAGGGTCTTTTCCAGAAAGGAGGTGTTCCAGCCGCACCTTCCGGTACGGCTACCTTGTTACGACTTAGCCCCAGTTACCGGTTCTACCCTAAACAGCTCCT
>NZ_JAFIDJ010000052.1 GCF_017051705.1 Algoriphagus lutimaris
TGGTTCTTGAAACGTGAGTTTTGAGAGATCGACAGAGGCCACAGATGAGTGGCATCAAGTTCTTTGAAGTGATGTAAGGCGAAAAAATAATATAACCTGAGAAAGACGAGGGAAGGTTTATGTGGTTTGCTGAACAGGCGGTCATATAGACAGTGTATATAATGATAATTTACAATGGAGAGTTTGATCCTGGCTCAGGATGAACGCTAGCGGCAGGCCTAATACATGCAAGTCGAACGGTAGATTACTTTCGGGTAATTGAGAGTGGCGCA
>NZ_JAFIDJ010000053.1 GCF_017051705.1 Algoriphagus lutimaris
TGAACTCCAGTACCACCTCTGTGTCGGAGAAGGTACCGACCATTTTCTTTTCGGATGAAGCCAGTCCGCGCAGCACGGGAGCCAGCAAGGCAGCCTGTGAGGCACGTTGCTCTGCAGGAAGCGATGTTACTTTCTGTCCGCCAAATACAGGCCTGTCTTTACCGTAATTGGCCTCCAGGTAAGCGGAAGCGGTTTCGATGACTTCCAGGCTGTTGATATAACATTCAAAAGACGTGTCTCCCCAAGTGAAGAGACCGTGTCCACCGAGCA
>NZ_JAFIDJ010000054.1 GCF_017051705.1 Algoriphagus lutimaris
TGCGCCACTCTCAATTACCCGAAAGTAATCTACCGTTCGACTTGCATGTATTAGGCCTGCCGCTAGCGTTCATCCTGAGCCAGGATCAAACTCTCCATTGTAAATTATCATTATATACACTGTCTATGTGACCGCCTGTTCAGCAAACCACATAAACCTTCCCTCGTCTTTCTCAGGTTATATTATTTTTTCGCCTTACATCACTTCAAAGAACTTGATGCCACTCATCTGTGGCCTCTGTCGATCTCTCAAAAC
>NZ_JAFIDJ010000055.1 GCF_017051705.1 Algoriphagus lutimaris
TGTCCTTTGACCAGGATGTCCAGCAGTTTGTTCCAGTCCTCTTCGGTATGCTCCTCCAAAGGTTTGGAGATGGAGATTCCAGCATTGTTGACGATGATGTCCAGTCCGCCGAATTTCAGGCAGATTTCCTGTATGGCTTTTTTGAGGCTTTCGGTATCGGTGACATCCAGGGTTACTCCCAGGAATACATCCTTTCCGTATTTTTTCTGCATTTCCGCTTCTGTCTGCGCAAGTCTTTCCGCATTGATGTCGGTG
>NZ_JAFIDJ010000006.1:0-3173 GCF_017051705.1 Algoriphagus lutimaris
TGCTCCCTGTGGGGCTGAAAACACAAAAGCCCTATGGACGGATCCAAAGGGCTTGAATAATGTGGCGGCGACCTACTCTCCCGGGTGTAACCCCAGTACCATCGGCGCTGCAGGGCTTAACTTCTCTGTTCGGGATGGGAAGAGGTGGGACCCCTGCGCTAGGCCGCCTAAATCTTTGTGGATCTCTCCACTTAATATCTTAAGTTTAACATGTATTCGCAGAAACTGTAACAAAACAGCGGTAAGCTTTTGGGCAATTAGTACTACTCAGCTATGACATTACTGCCTTTACACCTGTAGCCTATCAACGTCATCGTCTCTGACGGCCCTATTTGGAAGTCTCATCTTGAGGGGAGTTTCGCACTTAGATGCTTTCAGCGCTTATCTCTTCCCGACGTAGCTACCCGGCAATGCAATTGGCATCACAACCGGTACACCAGCGGTCAGTCCAACCCGGTCCTCTCGTACTAAGGTCAGGTCCTCGCAAACTTCCCACGCCCGCAACAGATAGGGACCGAACTGTCTCACGACGTTCTGAACCCAGCTCGCGTGCCACTTTAATGGGCGAACAGCCCAACCCTTGGGACCTTCTCCAGCCCCAGGATGTGACGAGCCGACATCGAGGTGCCAAACCTCCCCGTCGATATGAGCTCTTGGGGGAGATCAGCCTGTTATCCCCAGCGTACCTTTTATCCTTTGAGCGACGGCCCTTCCATTCAGAACCGCCGGATCACTATACCCGTGTTTCCACCCTGCTCGGCTTGTCGGCCTTACAGTCAAGCTCCCTTATGCTATTGCACTCCTCGTACGGTTACCAAGCGTACTGAGGGAACCTTTGGAAGCCTCCGTTATCCTTTTGGAGGCGACCACCCCAGTCAAACTACCCACCAAGCAATGTCCCCCATTCGGGGTTAGATACCAAACAAACAAAGGGTGGTATTTCAACAGTGACTCCACGAATCCTGGCGAACCCGCTTCATAGTCTCCCACCTATCCTACACATCATTTGTCCAGTACCAATGCTAAGCTGCAGTAAAGGTGCATGGGGTCTTTCCGTCCCGTTGCGGGTACGCGGCATCTTCACCGCGACTACAATTTCACCGAGCTCATGGCTGAGACAGTGCCCAGATCGTTACACCATTCGTGCAGGTCGGAACTTACCCGACAAGGAATTTCGCTACCTTAGGACCGTTATAGTTACGGCCGCCGTTTACTGGGGCTTCGATTCAGAGCTTCTCTTGCGATAACTCCCCCTCTTAACCTTCCAGCACCGGGCAGGTGTCAGGCCTTATACTTAGTCGTTAAACTTTGCAAAGCCATGTGTTTTTGTTAAACAGTCGCCTGGGCCTCTTCACTGCGGCCTCTGTCACCAGAGGCGCCCCTTCTCCCGAAGTTACAGGGCTATTTTGCCGAGTTCCTTAGCCATGATTCACTCGAGCACCTTAGGATACTCTCCTCGACCACCTGTGTCGGTTTGCGGTACGGGTAATTATACGCTTAACGCTAGAAGTTTTTCTTGGAAGCCCTTAGGATCACTATCCGATTGTCCGTAAACGCTCGGTACTATCAGCTTCGGCTAAACCCACGCATTTAACTATGGGTCCAATACCTACTACCTTTAACGCGGTATTCCGTCACCGCGCGGATCTTTCATCACTCCGTCGCTCCATCACCTGTATAATTAGTATGGGAATATTAACCCATTTGCCATCGACTACCCCCTTCGGGTTCGCCTTAGGTCCCGACTAACCCTGATCCGATTAGCGTTGATCAGGAAACCTGGGTCTTACGGTGTGCGGGTTTCTCGCCCGCATTATCGTTACTTATGCCTACATTTGCTTTTCCAAAAACTCCACCACAGCTGACGCTGTAGCTTCGCCGTCGTTGGAATGCTCCCCTACCACTGATATAAATATCAATCCTTCGCTTCGGTACTATGTTTGATGCCCGATTATTATCGACGCCCTGTCGCTCGACCAGTGAGCTGTTACGCACTCTTTAAAGGAATAGCTGCTTCCAAGCTAACCTCCTGGCTGTCTCTGCAACTGGACCACCTTTGTTCAACTTAACATAGATTTGGGGACCTTAGCGGAAGGTCTGGGTTCTTTCCCTCTCGGACTGGGACCTTAGCACCCCAGCCCTCACTGCCGGTTCTATATGACGGCATTCGGAGTTCGTCAGGATTTGGTAGGATTTGACTCCCCCTAGTCCTATCGGTAGCTCTACCTCCGTCATACAATTCCCGACGCTGTTCCTAAAAACATTTCGGGGAGTACGAGCTATTTCTCAGTTTGATTAGCCTTTCACCCCTACCCACAGCTCATCCGGAAACTTTTCAACGTTTATCGGTTCGGTCCTCCATTGTGTGTTACCACAACTTCAACCTGGCCATGGGTAGATCACTAAGTTTCGCGTCTACCCCCACCGACTCAATCGCCCTTTCAGACTCGCTTTCGCTCCGGGTACGGTACTGAATACCTTACCCTTGCCGATGAGGAGTAACTCGTAGGCTCATTATGCAAAAGGCACGCCGTCACCACATCGCGTGGCTCCGACCGCTTGTAAGCGCACGGTTTCAGGTTCTATTTCACCCTCCTATTCGGAGTACTTTTCACCTTTCCCTCACGGTACTAGTTCACTATCGGTCTCTCAGGAGTATTTAGCCTTACCAGATGGTGCTGGCAGTTTCAATCGGGATTCCTCCGGTCCCGACCTACTCAGGATACCCGTCTCGCAAACAACAATTCCAATACGGGACTCTCACCCTCTATGGTCGGCCTTCCCATGCCGTTCGCGTCTCGTTGTCATTGATTATACAGGTCCTACAACCCCGTCCATGCCGTAACATGAACGGTTTGGGCTCTTCCGCGTTCGCTCGCCACTACTTACGGAATCATTATTATTTTCTCCTCCTATGGGTACTTAGATGTTTCAGTTCCCCACGTTCGCTTCCTTTTCAGGATAGTCTTTAAGACTGGGTTGCCCCATTCGGATATCTACGGATCAACTCGCATTGGCCAATCCCCGTAGCTTTTCGCAGCTTATCACGTCCTTCCTCGCCTCTGAGAGCCTAGGCATCCCCCGTGCGCCCTTATTCACTTACTCTACTTTTGTACTTTAAAAGTACTTCTGTTACAATTTCTGCTCAACATGTCAATGAACTTGTTACCTTA
>NZ_JAFIDJ010000056.1 GCF_017051705.1 Algoriphagus lutimaris
CAAACTTGCCCCCATGGGCACCTCCTGTCCAGATCACTTCCTGCGTACCAAAATATCCCCTTTGGTGCTCGACATCCCGGCTGATGTAGACCTTTCCCATCCTTCCTCACTGAAGGCTGAACTGGAAATGGAATTCCAGAAGTACCGGGAGATGTATGCCGATTACTATGAAAAACACAAGCATCCCAATTCCCCTGCCATGCGTGACCCCAATCCGGTCATCATCCTTTGGCCGGGTGTAGGTCTTTTCTCCTT
>NZ_JAFIDJ010000057.1 GCF_017051705.1 Algoriphagus lutimaris
CCGCCAGTGTCTGCTGCAACTGGAGTCCCAGATCGAATCCTGGTTTCTGCCAAGGCACCCAGGCGATCTGACCGTTCCAAAGTTCCTGCGTGATCTTCTCACCTTCCTTGGAAGCGGCTATGGCAATGGCAGCATCAGGATGGAGGTGATCAATGTGTTTGAAAGGTAAAAAAGCATGCAAAGGGGTGTCGATGGAAGGTGCTTTGGAGTCCAGGTCGTAGATACAGTGGTTGAAAAGCCCCACCATTTCATCTT
>NZ_JAFIDJ010000058.1 GCF_017051705.1 Algoriphagus lutimaris
CACCGACATCAATGCGGAAAGACTTGCGCAGACAGAAGCGGAAATGCAGAAAAAATACGGAAAGGATGTATTCCTGGGAGTAACCCTGGATGTCACCGATACCGAAAGCCTCAAAAAAGCCATACAGAAAATCTGCCTGAAATTCGGCGGACTGGACATCATCGTCAACAATGCTGGAATCTCCATCTCCAAACCTTTGGAGGAGCATACCGAAGAGGACTGGAACAAACTGCTGGACATCCTGGTCAAAGGACA
>NZ_JAFIDJ010000059.1 GCF_017051705.1 Algoriphagus lutimaris
GGGGGGGGGGGGGGGGGGGGGGGGGGGGGGGGGGGGGGGGGGGGGGGGGGGGGGGGGGGGGGGGGGGGGGGGGGGGGGGGGGGGGGGGGGGGGGGGGGGGGGGGGGGGGGGGGGGGGGGGGGGGGGGTGGGGGGGGGGGGGGGGGGGGGGGGGGGGGGGGGGGGGGGGGGGGGGGGGGGGGGGGGGGGGGGGGGGGGGGGGGGGGGGGGGGGGGGGGGGGGGGGGGGGGGGGGGGGGGGGGGGGGGGGGGGGGGG
>NZ_JAFIDJ010000060.1 GCF_017051705.1 Algoriphagus lutimaris
AAGTCGCAGTAGCTAATGGGTTTGTAGGAACTGAAGCCGAATGGCTCGCATCTCTTGAAGGAACAGATGGAGCGGACGGTGCAGACGGTGCAGACGGTGCTGATGGCGACTCCGCATATGAAGTCGCAGTAGCCAATGGATTTGTAGGAACTGAAGCCGAATGGCTCGCATCTCTTGAAGGTGCTGATGGAGCCAATGGATTAGATGGTGCCCCAGGTGCAGACGGTGCTGATGGCGACTCCGCATATGAAGTCG
>NZ_JAFIDJ010000061.1 GCF_017051705.1 Algoriphagus lutimaris
CGACTTCATATGCGGAGTCGCCATCAGCACCGTCTGCACCTGGGGCACCATCTAATCCATCGGCTCCATCAGCACCTTCAAGAGATGCGAGCCATTCGGCTTCAGTTCCTACAAATCCATTGGCTACTGCGACTTCATATGCGGAGTCGCCATCAGCACCGTCTGCACCTGGGGCACCATCTAATCCATCGGCTCCATCAGCACCTTCAAGAGATGCGAGCCATTCGGCTTCAGTTCCTACAAATCCAT
>NZ_JAFIDJ010000007.1 GCF_017051705.1 Algoriphagus lutimaris
GCATAGCTGATATTTTCAGGGTCATCAAAAACACCACGTATCACCGCACCTGACTGCTCACCGGATGTAATGGTGGCTGACGTTCCCATGTACCCGCGTATCGTTTCATCGGCGCGGGCAATGGCAGCATCGAACAGGTTATCGAAATCAGCCACAGCGCCTCCCGTTATTGCATTCTGGCCAGGCCGCGCTCTGTCATTTCGGCTGCCACACCGGCAGAGACACGAAACGCCGTTCCCGGCAGCACAAATGCCACAGGTTCATCCCGCGTGGCGTGAAGTGCATCAGTATGCAGCTTCACCAGTGCCACGACCGTGACCAGTTCAGACGTATCCAGAATCACGGTATCCGGCTGCGCTGATCCCACCTCATTTTCATGTCCGGTCAGCACATTTTCCCGGCTGAGAGGGGTGTCCTGACCGGCAGTTTCATCCGTGTCATCAAGCTCCTCTTTCAGCTCTGCCACACGGAGCGCCAGTTCTTCTTTCGTCCCCGTCAGGCTGACATCACGGTTCAGTTGTTCACCCAGCGAGCGGAGACGGGCAATCAGTTCATCTTTCGTCATGGACTCCTCCACAGAGAAACAATGGCCCCGAAGGGCCATGATTACGCCAGTTGTACGGACACGAACTCATCTGGCGTACCTTTGTCTCACGGGCAACCTGTGACGCCGACTGCGATATCGCGGATGAAGCAACGCGGTTAATGGCCATTGCGGCGGCACCAGGCACCGCCGTTTTGCTGATACGGCTGAGGTTTTCAACGGCCTGCTCAAGACCTTTTATGGCCATACATCCCCCTTTCAGCGGCGACGGTTAACGGCAGGCGGTACGCCCCGTCCAAGCCAGAGATGACAACTTCCGCCATCATCCGGCGAAACCCGATCTACCCAGAAATTTTCCTCACCGATGGTCAGCGTGTCTCCACGCCGCAGCTGCCGCACCTCATCAGTCCGGACAAACAGGGACGGGCTGGAGCCTTCAACGCGCACGCCCTGTCCGGCAT
>NZ_JAFIDJ010000008.1 GCF_017051705.1 Algoriphagus lutimaris
AAATCTGCCTGAAATTCGGCGGACTGGACATCATCGTCAACAATGCTGGAATCTCCATCTCCAAACCTTTGGAGGAGCATACCGAAGAGGACTGGAACAAACTGCTGGACATCCTGGTCAAAGGACAGTTTGAAGTGTCACAACAGGGAGTGAAAATCCTCAAGCAGCAGGGTCTCGGAGGGGATATCATCAATATCGTCAGCAAAAACGCTTTGGTGGCAGGGCCTAAAAATGTGGCTTATGGCACAGCCAAGGCAGCACAGCTACACATGTCCAGGTTGATGGCGGCCGAACTCGGTGAGGACAAGATCCGAGTCAATGTGGTCAACCCGGATGCAGTCATCGAAAACTCCAACATCTGGGAAGGTGGATGGGCCGAAAACAGGGCCAAAGCCTATGGAATTGAAGTGAAGGACCTTCCTGCTTATTATGCAAACAGAACCTTACTAAAAGAAGCCGTAAAAACCTCAGACATCGCGGATGCAGCTTTTGCTTTCGTTTCCGGAATGCTCAATAAATCAACTGGAAACATGATCAATGTGGACGGTGGATTGGCTCCAGCTTTCCCTAGATA
>NZ_JAFIDJ010000009.1 GCF_017051705.1 Algoriphagus lutimaris
AATTGCACCGCATCCTTTCCTAAAGTAAATACCTGATTATTGCTTGGTTGAGTCAAAGAAACTGTTGGAACTTGATTAGCTGCATCTACAGAAAACTTGATGATTTCTGAAGTGGCACTTAAACCTCCCATATCAATTACTTTGGCATATACCTCGTAGCTTCCAGCAGTAATGGTAGACCAATCATAGGTATAAGGAGCAGTAGCTACTGTGGAAATCAGCTGTCCATTGCTATAAAACTCCACACTTTTGATTTCTCCCTCCGGATCTTGAGCATTGGCCACCAATTGCACCGCATCCTTTCCTAAAGTAAATACCTGATTATTGCTGGGTTGAGTCAAAGAAACTGTTGGAGCTTGATTAGCTGCTTCTACAGAAAACTTGATGATTTCTGAAGTGGCACTTAAACCTCCCATATCAATTACTTTGGCATATACCTCGTAGCTTCCAGCAGTAATGGTAGACCAATCATAGGTATAAGGAGCAGTAGCTACTGTGGAAATCAGCTGTCCATTGCTATAAAACTCCACACTTTTGATTTCTCCCTCCGGATCTTGAGCATTGGCCAC